>OY781161.1:0-2907369 GCA_963676675.2 uncultured Methanoregula sp.
TATTAACGAGTTCGCCGTAGGCAACCGGCTCGGTCTTTTCGACAAAGACAAGCGGCCCGGCAATCTTGCTTATCGTCCTGTATTCCTTCATGCTGCCGACCTCAGTGTGTTGAACTCATCGTCCATCTGTTTCATAATCTTCGCTAGTTCAGGAGTGTAGTCCTTGATGAACTTGATCTGGGCCAGTTCGTTCTTGGCCTTGACCGCATTGATCTGGGCAGGGCTGACACCAACAAGCTGGGCGGAGTACGACAGTTCGGCGTACGTCTTGATCGCCTTCATCATGGCGTACTGTTTCTTCATGTCACAGAATGTGTCGACGGAGTCGTATGCATTCTGCTGGAGGAAGATCTCACGGATCATACGAGCGACTTCAATCGTCACCTGCTCTGATTCGGGCAGAGCATCGGAACCGACAAGCTGCACAATCTCCTGAAGTTCTGCCTCTTTCTGGAGGATTTCCATGGCCCATGACCGGATGGTGTTCCACTCGGGGGAGACTTCCTTATCATAGTAATCATGGAGGGCTTCAAGATACAGGGAGTACGAGTTTAACCAGTTGATAGCCGGGAAGTGCCTGCGCTGGGAGAGCTTTGCGTCCAGTGCCCAGAATACCTTGACGATACGCAGGGTGTTCTGGGTGACGGGTTCTGAGAAATCTCCACCGGGCGGGGACACTGCACCGATAACCGAGACGGAACCACGGGCCCCGTTGAGGGTCTTGACAAGACCGGCACGCTCGTAGAACTCCGAGAGCCGGGCTGCAAGGTATGCCGGGTATCCTTCTTCACCTGGCATCTCTTCGAGACGCGAGGAGATCTCACGCATTGCTTCTGCCCAACGGGAGGTCGAGTCTGCCATCAGAGAAACGTCATAGCCCATATCACGGAAGTATTCCGCGATGGTGATACCGGTATAAACCGATGCTTCACGGGCTGCCACGGGCATGTTGGACGTGTTTGCGATGAGCACAGTCCTTTCCATGAGGGGCTTGCCGCTCTTCGGGTCTTCAAGGTGCGGGAATTCTGTAAGAACTTCCGTCATCTCGTTGCCGCGTTCTCCGCAGCCGATATAGACCACGATCTCGGCATCCGACCACTTTGCGAGCTGCTGCTGGGTAACGGTCTTGCCGCTCCCGAAGGGTCCGGGAATTGCGGCGGTACCACCCTTTGCAATCGGGAAGAGGCCGTCGAGGATACGCTGACCAGTGATCAGCGGGATAGTCGGGTTCATCTTCTCTTTCACAGGTCGGGGAACACGGACCGGCCAGCGCTGGAGCATCGGGTACTCACGACCGTCTTCGAGAACACAGATGATCTCGTCGATTGTGTAGTCTCCGCTCTTTATCGTCTTGACTACCCCAGCTTTTACGTTCGGGGGCAGCATGACCTTATGAACGATGTTAGTTTCCTGAACTTCGCCAAGAATTGCGCCGGCCTCGATCTTGTCACCGGATTTTACCAGTGGCTTGAACGTCCATTTCTTCTCGTGGGAAAGACCGGGTGCTGATACACCACGCTCGATAAAGTTGCCCATCTTGTCCACAAGGACTGCAAGAGGACGCTGGATACCATCGTAGATACTGGTCAGCAGACCCGGGCCGAGTTCAACTGCGAGCGAAAGACCGGTGTTTGAAACCGGTTCGCCAGGTCTGATACCGGCAGTATCTTCGTAGACCTGGATGATGACACTGTCACCCTGGATCTTGATGACCTCACCCATCAGCTCTTCTTTGCCGACCTTCACCACATCGTACATGTGGGCGTCAAGGTTGACTGCCGTCACGACAGGGCCGGCGATTCTTTTCAGAACCCCTTGTTTCTTTTCTTTAGATTGTTTGGTTGTTACTTCCACAGATCAACACCCACCGATCTCTTGATTCTCTCTCTCATGGTCAGACCCCCTTCTTCCTCGGCACCGATCGCAATCACGGTCGGCTTTACGGAATTTTCCAGAGTTGCACGAAGCCTGCGGGGTACTTTTTCCATGTCGCTGCTGTTGAGTACGAGAATAGCAACCTCGCCATCCTGCAGCACCCTGGTGATGTATTCATTGAGTTGTTCATCATTCTCGGCAGCATAGGTCTTACGGATACCCGCAAGCCTGAAGCCGAGAATGAACTCACTGTTGCCTATAACTGCAATCTCCATTTACACCACCAGGTATTCCGCGATCTTTTCAGACGGCAGCTTTGACTCTTTTCCTCTGGCAAGCGCCCGGAGATTGAACACCTCGTACTTCTTCTTCTCGAGATAGACGAGAATTGGATGAATTGAGATGGGATTGCGCTTTGACATCCGCTCCATCTGTTCCAGCTGCACCCGGGTGAGTCTTACTTCAACATCACGGATCGTTTTTTCAGTTCTCATATCTTCAAGAAGGGAGAGCAGCAGCTTCTGGCGGATCTTCGCTTTGAGCTGGTCGATGAATTCGCTCTGATCACGAATTGCATTTAAATTTGCAAAATCCGTAGCCGAGAGAGCTCCGCCTATGATATGCATATCCCGAGCATCTTCCTCAATGGTATCGGCACGGAGCCGGAACAAAGTCTTGATGTTCTTGATATCGATATCGAGCTTGATGAAATCCAGGAAGAGATTGCCCCCTTTGATTCCTCCCTCACCTTCAGCGAGAATCTCTGCATAGAACTGCTTGTAAAGCTCATTTTCCATGCGTGAGAAGGATCCGCTTTCCTTTGCGTGCGGGTACTCGCGGGCTAATACCGGATACATCCGGTGGCCCTTGAGCGCATCGATAATCCGCTCGATATTATCTTCCGGTAGGAGACGGTCGAGTACGTTGGCATCGAGACTCCCTGCAGGAACCAGAATCTCTTTGATCTTCCCGGTTTTGACACCCTGCATCTTGCCACGGAGGATTGTAAGAACATTCTGGATATCCCAGCGACGGAGATATGCCTGGGTGAACTGCTTTAAGTTGCCCGGGGTAATCTCCTGAATCTTCTGGTATTCCTTGGCTAAGTTCCAGGAAAGGGCGACTTCAATAAGGTCAATCCCGTTAAAGGTTGTAGCCAGCTCATCGATCTCCTGCTTGTATTCGGTTTCCCCGATGAGACGGGTAATCTCGGGGAGGCTCATATTGAGCATGCGCATATACTCCTCTTTTGGGAGAAGTTTTGCTTTTCTCACCCTCATCCTTGTACATACGTAAATGTACGGTGCTGAGATATTCTTCACCCCAACCATACTTTACCTCCTTTATGCGAACAGGATGTCAGATGCATCTTTCAACCCGGATTCCCAGACCCGTGCGAGGAATGTACGATAGCTGTAATCAATCTGCAACGCTGCTCCTTCACCTTCGATGAGGACCCCGCCATCGATATTGACCGGATCACCCAGTGTAAATCCCGCAAGTTGGGAATTTTCAGCAATAATTGTCTTTACTGCAGCCACATCCCGGGCATTGCAGTAGATCTTCCCTTTCGGAATCTCTTTTTTTGCCTCGGTGAGGAGTTTTTTAATGGCTTCTCGATGGAAGCTTTCAGGGAGTCCGGCAATCTCCTTTCTTGTCGCTTCGTAGACCTCATCTAAAAGCGCTTTTTGCGAATTCAAAATTTCGCGTTTGACGAGTAGATTTGCTGCAGAGACATCCTGTCCAACGATATGGACAGTCTTTTTTTGAGACTCAGCCTCTGCGGCAAGTTTTATCTCTTCAACCCGCTTTTGTGCAGCCGAAAGGATCTTTTCAACGTCATTTTTTGACTCCGTCTGGATCCGTGCTGCTTCGCTCTTGCCTTTTTCCCTGATCTCTTCTACAACGGCTTCCAGTCCCATTGTCTGCTCCCGCTTATAAGAACAACACAAGGAGACCGACGACAAGACCGAAGATAACGATGGTTTCTGGAATAACGGTAAAGAGCAGTGCCAGACCGAACATATCCTTGTTCTCGGCGACTGCACCGACAGCGGCTGAACCGATACCCATTTCAGCAATACCAGTGCCGATACCCGTCAGACCGACTGCGATACCTGCACCAAGTGCCTTCATTCCCATCTGCGATGCATTGATCTGTGCAATTGTCATTCCACCTACTGTTGCTACTACTTCTGCTGCCATAATTTAGTCCTCCGTAAATCTTCTTTTCATTCCGAACGGAATGTACTTAACGCCTCCACCTTTGTAGAATTTGGTGAAGAATTCAACATAATGCAACCTGATTGAGTGGAGTCCTCCACCCAGGATACCCAGTGCCGTGTTCAGGGCATGTCCTAAAAGGAATATGACCAGCCCGGCAAGGATGATGAAAATACTAAAGATGGTAAAATTTTTCAACTGGGGTTCAATGAACATGCCGATTGCAATGAAATTTACTACCATTGCGATAGCAACCGACGAGAGCCCGACCGCAACGATACGGGCATAGGATAAAACATGTGAGATGATCGTTGGTATTTCGACAACCTCAAGCATTGAATCGCGGGCAATGAATACTACACCCATAACAATGAGCACAGCCCCGATTACTCCTCCGATATTTACCACGGATACTACCGAAGGAAGCGTGGTCAGATTGGGCATAAGGGGCAATGCGGCAATTGACCAGATTGCGATAAGGATACCCCACATAACCGCAAGCCATCCGAAATTAGCCATCACTGCTTTAGTCCGGTGCTCTCCATGGTCCTGGCGTGCATGGTTGATCATACCGAGGATACGCCCGAGAGTGATATGCAAAATACCTATCCAGATGGACAGGACCATCAATTCGGGAATCATCGGACCATGACTCGCTGCTGCACCGCCTTCCTCGGCAGCTTCTGCCATCAGGTGGCGGGAGAACATGATCGGCTTCAATCCCGGAATGGGAAACCCAAGGAACTCACTGTAGAGCAGACCAAAGATGATAGTCGATATGCTTGCATTCCTGAGCACGGCAAGCAACTGCTGGCCTTCGTCACCCTTGAAAAATTTCCTGAGTCCCAGTGCCATCGCAAGGAGAATCAACCCGTACCCGACATCCCCGAGAATCAACCCAAAGAAGATGGGAAAGACGATAGAGACCATCAGAGTGGGATCGATCTCGGAGTACCGGGGCCGGTTGAATACATCAATGAGCACCTGCGTTGGTTTGGCAAACGACGGATTGTTATACTCGACCGGGACGTTGTCATGTTCAAAGTCGATCGGCAACACGGTGACATAGATCTTTCCACCGGTCGCTTTGACAAGAGCATCGGTTACCGCATCAACGCGTTCAGAGGGAACCCATCCTTCTGCAACGAACGTCTGTTTTGTTGTTGCAAACCGCAGCGGTGCTTCGGTCTGCTCCACTTCAGCCCGTAAAAACTCCTCGCAGGCAACCAGAAACCCGCTGTGCTTTGTCCGGACATCATCCAGTTTACGAGTGATTTCCTCAACCTCTGCCTTCATAGCGGAGATCTCAGCGGTATAATAATCGATTCGTGCCTGCGGAGATCCCGACTCTTCGGGAATCTGCACTGACTGGAACGCAGCATCCTGCAACACCCGTTCAACCTCATTACGCTGTCCGACAGGAGCGACAATGATGATGAAATTTTTCTCTTTACCAGGGGAATATGAAATTTCACAGGGTACAGAAAGGGTAACTTCATGTGCTACATAGCCCGCGAACACGGTAAAACCTGAATATCCGCGGTACAGATCCAAATCCACCGGTAAGTTAAGAAACGGTGTGATCTCAGCGATTTTCTGTTCGTTCTCTTTTACCCGGGTATCCAGCTGTGAACGTCTTACTGTCAGAACTTCAACTTCTTTTTCAAGAACCGGGAGTTCGCGTTCAATTCTGGATTTCAATTCAATCCGGGTGCAGGTCTTTGCTGAATCTATGTCATCTCCATGGATAGAGGTGGCATTTTCTATTGCTCGTATCTTGACGAGATCAACAGAGGCTTCACTTGCTCCTGAAAGAGGCGTGCCGATCTTAAAGCCCTCATAACCCTCTGCCCCTGTTTCAACGAATTCTTCGATATGAAACAGGTTATGGCGATAGAGTTCCGCAACAATCGGGGCCATCTGGTCCCGGGAAGCGGCGATGAGCAGCCGGCTCATCCGCTTAGGCGCTAACATGCAGCTGCTCCTTAAACCTCACAACCAGCAGCTGCACTGCTTTTGAAAGGTTCTTCTCGCCTTTCTCTTTCAATGTCGCTGCGCGCTGATTGCCATTTTTTATGATTTCAGCGTGCTTAAGTGCCGCCTGGTGCCGTGCTTCTTCCAGTTTCAGCTTTTTGTATTGTTCAGCATTGCTTTGCGCTTTTACGACCAGATTATCAGATTCAAGCTCAGCTTGGGAATGCGAATGCTTCTTCTCTTCCTGGGCCTTGCTGATCATCGATTGGTACTCTTCTTCAGCTTTCTTGATGTCTCGTAGGACCTCAGTCTTCATCCAACCCTCCTCTCACGGCAGTACAATAATTGGTGAAAAAAGGAATATATGTATTGTTATTTACGATCAGGATTGTACTGCCCGTAAAAATACCCCCCTTAAAAACCAAAATAAACCGGAATATCAGGGAAATTCTGTTTTAATCTGGCATTTTATTCTTTGGAGAGATACCCCTACAGGAACCGGGGATATCTCTACTCCATGCTCTGTACCTTTGAGAGTTATGCCAGCGAGCTCATCACTCGAACAGATCAGGTGCTGTTCCGGGTGTGTCCCCCGCTGAATTGAACAATTGGCAGAGATTTCGGGGGCAACCGACACGACGTAGGAGATTCGTTTTGATCCCGGATGACCTTTTTTAAGTACGAGAAGTGGCATATGATACGCTCTTACGAGTTCGATGAGCATCATTGCCGGCTCAACTACCCCGCCTTCAGGAGCTGAGACCACAACCAGATCCCCGGGTTTAACACTCTGGACATATTCATCGACCTGGGTTTCAATACACAGGGCAAACCGGGTTCTTATTTTTGCAACCAATAAAAAAGAGTGCGTCCCGGAAATGAGCAGGAGCTCATCATTAAGGGAGAAATTCATATTTCAGTCACGTCTTCTGACTGGCAGCTCGGACAGATGGGGTTTTTCCCTATCCCCTTGAATCGTTCACTGCATTCATTGCAGCGGTAATCTTTCGGTTTTAAACGATCCGGGGGAATATCAATATCCATAGGTCCGCCAACACTACACATATCCAGTTCACCTCACTACGAGATCTCTCCTGCATTATTTAACACTATCTAAAAAGGACCTTTTTGTTATCATTGTCTCGTATCATATAACGAGGACAAAATTGAATATAACCAAGGTGATTATGAGGAGGACACATGAGTGTTTTATCCCCGCTTCAAGAGACACCTCTCCCATCTGGCCGGCAATAATTCCGGAGAAGAGTGCCTGAATAAGACATGCATGGTATAGAATTCGATTAATAGTCTGGATCGGAATCGTACCAATACCCGACAATGCCCCGACTGCGGGAATCCCCGTGGTCGTGATATTTGCGAGCACCGGGAGAAACTGGGTGGCCATTACACCTACGACAAAGAGAAAGACAAAGAACGAGAGGTACACAATTGCCGTGTAGATAAACATCTCGATGAGTCGCTCTTTTTTGAGCACTTCAGTCATCTTTGCATCACTTGCGGCAATCGATAACACTACAGATATCTGTCCACTCATCTCGCTTGCTTTGGTGATGAGTGTCACGGTACGTGCAATCGAGGGGGTGCTGACCCGTTCCTCAAACCGCATCAGGGCTTCAGTGAAATTGGCTCCCCATTCCATATCCCGTTTGATTCTCCGGATTTCATAACTCAGGAGCCCAAGGTTGGTATTCACCATGATGGCAATCGCCTGTGCGATGGTGAGGCCTACCTGGTTGATGCCCGCCATACGTTCAAGGAAGTCGGGTATGAGCGACTGGATCCCCAGCACTTTCCGGGACCAGAGCTCATAAAAAATCGCAAAAGGAATGAGTACTATGAGGAGAGCAATAATGATGTGATCATCAATTACAGAAATATAAAGTTCCTGATTTCTATAACGGGGAATGTTTAACAGCACGACCCCGATATATATGAGCGCAAGGGGCACCGTCACATAGAGGGTATGATCCACATTCGTCACAAAATTCTCAAAAGGGTGCTTGAGATAGTAGATCAGATCTTTTAGCTGGTCGTATTTTTTTATTTGTGAATACAGTTGCTCATCATCTTTCTTTTTAACAATGGTTACTTCCGAAAAAGTATGAAGCCACTTTACTTTCGTATATCGCTCAGACTTCTCCGCCTTTAGTGAGATTAGATCGAGAATAAGAATGAACACCACTGACCCGATGGGAATAATCGCATAGGTTAAAATTGCCAGCTGGAGAACCGCACTCCCGCCCATCATCCCCATAACAACCATAATGATTATCAGAAAAAGCGGGCCTGCCACAAAAAGGGTAACATAACCTTCTGCTACAAGGGACAGGACATTGAGAAACTGTTTTTGTTCTAATTTTGCTTCTTCCTGGTAAATCTTGACCCGCATGGAGAGAAAATCTGACATGTCCCCTCCGCTTTCAATAACAGACAGGAGATCCTCAAGAAAATTTTTTAGCTTTTCCGAGGGAGTGGTCTCAGACAGATGACGGATTGCAGTAACAACATCGTACCCAAAAAAATCTGCATCTCTAACGATCTGGCGAAACTCCAGCGCAACTTCCCCATAAATATTTGCTCGATCAGACAACGATCGAAAAATTGTCATGAGCTGGGCACCCCCACGTCTCATCGCATACATATAGGCCACTGCATTGTGCAGAGTCAGATTAATCTTAATCGAGCGGTTTCTCTTCTCCATGGAGGGGAGGCGAACCATGAGAGTATAACCAATGTACGCACCGATACAAAGCGCAATAATGACCAGAAGGGCTGTAATATACTGTGGTGGATAAATGGCATTGAAAAAGACCGGTAACTGAACATTAAAGACATTATATATGCCTATTTTTCCGGTCGGGACCTGCAGGCTCAACAAGGGACTTATTAAGTAACCCAGAAGGGCAAAAACGAGACCAATAACTAATGTAACCTTAGCTGAACGCCAGAGATACTGTTCAAGGGTCATCCCGATTCTGGCGGATATCAGATCTGAACGCAGGTCGTCATACCGCAGGGGGTCACGACTAATCCATTTCCGGAAGTAGTTCCTGACAATCATTGAATTACCGTACGAAGATCCGAGATATTGGCTAGCACTTCTTTGGCATCGATATTATATGCATGGAAGAGGGATGCAACCGATATGTAATCTTTAAGCCCCTGCTTTCTCATCTCTTCAAGGAGATTTTTCCGGATTCCAATCTCAGCCTCAAGCTGTTCACGAGTCCACCCTCGTTTTTCTGCGATCTCTGAATAGATCTGGGAACGCCCGGTAAAACTGATCTTGTCATGTATGGGATCATAGACAAAGACGTTGTTGACTCGCATGTTCCCTGTTGAAGGATCTATGCCAGCAATCTCGACAACTTCCTGGACACGGCGAACACGCTCTGTTCCATGGAAGATCAATCCCTGTACGCTGATAATATTGAGTGCCTGCACCATGTTTCTGGGTACATTCAATGGCTCACTCTCAAGACGGTGAATTGCTGCATCGACACTGCCTGCATGCATAGTAGAAAACGTGGTGTGCCCGGTATTCATTGCCTGGAAAAGTGTCTGGGCTTCTGCACCCCGCACTTCCCCGACGAGGATGTACTCGGGTCGTTGTCGCATTGCTGCTCTTAACAGATCAAACATTGTGATGGCATTGCTACCTTCAGAAAGTGCTTCACGGGTAACGCTGGCAATCCAGTTATCATGATACAGGGTAATCTCACGCGTGTCTTCAATACTAACGACTTTAGCAATCGGAGGGATGAAGAGAGAAACGGCATTTAACGATGTGGTCTTTCCCGATGCTGTTCCACCGATAAAAAGCATGCTTTTATTGTTCTCAATAGCCATCCAGAAATAGGCCAGTACATCTGCACTGAATGTACCAATCTCTATAAGTTCGACAGGAGAGAACGGTTCTTCCCTGAATTTTCGTATGGTAAATGATGTTCCCCGCGTCGTTACTTCAGAACCGAACGTCAGTTGGAGTCGCGAGCCATCGGGGAGGGTTGCATCGATAATCGGGGACCCGGTAGAGATATGTTTGCCCGAACGCTGTGCAAGGGTGATGGCAAGCGAATTGAGAGCATCGGATTCAAACATAATGTTTGTTTTGATATTCCGATAGTGACGGTGATAGAGAAAGAGCGGGACATTAATGCCATCGCAGGAGATATCCTCAAGATTGGGATCCTTCATCAGGGGGTCAATACGCGACCAGCCTAAAAAATTACGGATTAAAAAATACTGGATCTTATAGCGGGCGGATGAGGTAAGCGTTACACCATAATCGTCAAAAAGTTCATTCATCTTTTCGAGTAGGATATGTTTCCGATCTTTTTTGATCTCTTTTGACGACAGGATCAGCACACACCGCAGATCCTCATACAGTCGTTCCAGAAGCTCATATTCAAAATCGGACAGGGATGGTTCGAAGAGGAGATACTCCTGCTGGTTGGTTTTTTTATTCAGGGCAATAATGATAAGTGAACATCCGTTTTCGATCCAATATTGATCGATCTGCTCATATGTATCATCCACATTCGCTTCTACAAGCGTACCATCCCGCTCAAAGTCATATTCTTCGATAACCGGATTTTTAATCCCTTTCAACAGATGAAAATAGTGGAATAATCCTGCATCAGGTTTTTTGGATATAGGTACGGGTGTTTTCTTTTCATCACCACCGGCACCTGTTTTTTCTGGTTCTGCAGGTGGATCCGCAGGTCCCTGTTCCCCATTTTCCGACTGATGTTTTTTTCGCGAGTTAAAGAATCCAGAGATCTGCATACTGCACAAACTCCCCATCTGTAAAATTACTCTACTCCCGAGATATAATTCGGGAGATCATTCTATATAATTATGTGTCATTCCATGAAATTCAGGCGTTTTTGTCGTTTTTCCCACAGATCAGATGATAATGCTTTTACGATCAGATATATTTATAATACTACCCATGAGAGTTTCTGTGAAGGTAAGATTTTTATTAATAATGGGGGTTTATGCAGGAATTTACCAGTAAAAAGATGCCTACCGGGATCTCATCACTCGACCCGATTCTTGACGGGGGAGTTCCACCGGGTTCTGTCATCCTTTTACTAGGGGATCTCGGGGCGGGCAACTACGAGTTTGCGTACAGTTCGATGATAAAACTGTTGGATACAAAAAATCGTGATGAATTAAAGGATAAAATTACTCCAAAAGAGCTCCGGTATATCACCTTCACACGGCTAAAGGACGATGTGAGGCAGGAGATCATCAATTCGCTGCATGTTGACAATGTAAGCCATCTCGTGGATTCAATCCAGTTCGATGATCTCTCGGAACTCTATTTTGACAGAAGTGTTGTTCCTGATGAGTGGTACAGCCACAGTGATATCCTTACTAGAATGCAAAAGCGGTCGGGTCATGAAAATGTCTTTGTCCAGCTCTCAAATGTGATCAATACAACACAACCGCAAAGTCTTATCGTAATGGATTCCATCACCGATATTGCAACACAATCCAATACTCCAAACAACTGGTCAAACCTTACTGGTGTTTTACGGGGTTTGCAACGGGTATCAAAACAGCGGGGTCTTACCTGTTACCTGCTGCTCACCCAGGGCATCTTGAATTCCGTTCAGGAGAAAGAACTCTCAGACATTGCAGATGCTGTGATGCTCTTCAAATGGGAAGAGAGCACTGGTTCACGCAGGCAGCGAGTGATGTATTTTGAAAAGTTCAGGGGGGTTATGTCCCACCTGGAGGAGCGCGATCTGGTGAAATTTGCAGTCCGCATTTCAACAACAAGTGGTTTTGAAGTAAGCAATATCCGGATGGTTATATGACTGCCGAACGGGTTAAGGTGGGAATCCTTGGTCTTGACGACATGTTGGGTGGTGGGTTGATTCCGGGCAGTATCTCTGCAATTATTGGCACCTATGGTACGGGTAAAACAACATTCTCCCTTCAGTTTATCTGGGACGGACTTACAAGAGGGGAGCGTGTCATCTACATCAGCCTTGAGGAACGCGAGGAAAGAATCTACACCTACATGAGACAGAAGGGATGGGATATCACACCATTTTTGAATAAGGCACTCTATGTCATCAAGCTCGATCCCACGGATTTCAATGTTGCCAACAACCGCATCAAAAACGAACTCCCAAAACTTATCGAAGAAGTGAAAGCCAGCAGGGTGGTGATCGATCCAATCTCCCTCTTTGAAGACCTGTTCGATACCGACTCTGTACGAAGAGAAGAAATGTACCGGTTTATCGAAGGGCTTCGGGACCGTGATTGCACGATCATGATGACTTCTGAAACCCACCGGGACAACGTGTTTTCGAGCCGTCACGGACTAATCGAGTACCTTGCCGATACCGTTATCCTGCTCAGGTATGTCCGCCCCTCTGATTTGACTGATGTGCACCTTGCACTTGAAGTAGTTAAGATGCGCATGTCTGCCCATTCCCGTGAGATCAAGCCGTACGAGATAGAGCAGGATCAGGTCATGGTTTATTCAGAAGCAAATGTATTCTAAAAATGGGCTCAAACCTGAAGAATTCCTTTTATTATTGCAAAACCAAAAATTCCGAGAATCTGCGATTTTGAGGGGGCTGATGCGAACTCATCGGCCACAGGAAATCTAAAAACGTTATTGGATTTACAGCGTAACGCCGAAAATATCCAGTAACACGAGAATACAGACTCCCGGAAGTCCTCCTAATGCGGAGATGAGCACGGTTGTGAAGTTGTACCCGAGATCTGGTTTTCCCATCCACTGCATGACATGCAGGAAATTGAGAATAAACAGCAGAATGATCCCAAGGATAGCGTTGACAACAAGCACCGTGAACTTTTTTACCAGATAGTAAACGATCGCAACGATCGCTATGACAAGAAGAATTGCAATGAGTACTGCGCTCATGATTATCCCGGTTTTCCTTTATTTACCAATGATACGCTGCTTATTTATCTTTACTGAAGGCAGAATCAGCGAACCGAGTGAACGGGATTCGTGGCTTAAACCTATAATCTCGTTATGCAGTGAAAACACATTTCCTGACAGCATGGCACTTCGGATAGGTTCCTGGAACTCACCGCCCACCATCCAGAACGCATTAGAGAGTTCAACAGAGAATTCCCCGCTCATCGGGTTTGCCGTATGAGCGCCAACCACGCTGTGCACATATACCACGCGTTCATCTGTTATGCTGCTGCGCTTTCCGTCAACGATGAAATTATGATGGCCGATTCCCGGAGAACCACCATATCCTCCCCGAATCGCACTTGCCGTACTGGTCTTTCCGTACCGGTAGGCAGTTTTGAGATCATAGGCAAAGGCTTCCAGCACACCATCCCGTATGAAATCTATCCTGCGTGTAGGCACGCCTTCTGCATCCCAGGTCACGCTGCCACTTGCTCCCGGGAGAAACGGGTCGTCATACATCGAGATCAGGGGATCCGCAACAGGTTCTTGCAGTGAATTGGCAAACTTGGACCTTCCTGCATGTACATTCCGCCCGTTCAGAGCCGGGATAAAAACGCTGCCAAGGAGTTCTGCATAGGCAATCGGGGAGAGCAGGATCTCATAATTTCCTGTGGGTATCTCTTTTCCTCCCGCAGATTCATGGGCAAAGAAGCTTGCTCGTTCCCCAACATGGAAGGGATCTACCTTGTTCATGAAACTGGATTGATCGAATTCTGAGCCGGTGGACTGTTTATGAATAGCTTCAAGCGAAAGCGAGACTCCCGTGTGGCTGTCCGTGTAGTTCACCCCCCTGCTGTTGGCAAGGGTTACGGTTGCCGTTGAGAGCCCGGCTGTGCCGGCAGTCACTTCTGCCGCATGTTCCTCTGCCCCTGCAAGCATCTGTTCGAGCAGGGCAAGAGCAGAAGCTGGCTCAATCTCCATTGAAGGGTCAAACGTGAGCGGTGTGTGGGAAATGTCCTGGGCACCGGGCAGTCCTTCCCACGGCAATGAAGTTGCGAGATGGCCGCTGGCAATAGCCGCATCCAGGCATTCACTCCATTTACGGGGATTGTTTGTACTTGATGATCCTATCCTGCCCTTATGGATAGTACGGATGCCCAACCCGCAGTCTTCTGAAGCGGAAGCAAGGTTGATCTTTTTTTGTTTCAGGTCAGCAGATATACTCCTGCCCTCAATGTAATAGACCTCAACTTCGTCAACACTCTTTAAACCATTTTGAATTAACTGGTCAATCCATTCCACTGCCGCCCACCACCGCATCACACAGGAGAATTGTTGGAGCCCCGTCACTCACCGGTACACTCTGCCCGCCTTTCCCGCAGTATCCCGGGCTCATCTTCCGGTTCTTCCCGCAGAGTGCAATATTGTGCAGGGTTGTTAAGATATCCCCTGATATGGAGACATCCCGGACCATACCGGTGCACTCCCCGTTCTTTACGATATACCCGTACTCTGCATTGAACTGGAACACACCCCGGCCCGGATCAACCTGACCCCCGCGGGAACCTTTGAGAAAAATACCATTTTTGCATTCTTCAAAGATCTCGTGGTCAGTTGCATCACCAGCTTCAATGAAGGTATTGCTCATCCGGACAAGCGGGGGTTCTCCGGCCATGCCCCTTGCATGACCAGCCACGCCGTTACCCACTGCAGCCAGTGATTCGCGGTTGTGGAGAAACGCATTGACAATCCCCTTGTTAATAATCTCGGTTCTGTGTACCGCGACCCCTTCAGAATCAACGGGATCGAACCCGAACTCAGGGATACCAGGATCATCTACAATAGTAAGCAAATCATTTCCAATCTTCAGCCCGGTTTTACCTTTCAGGACCGAGTTGCCTTCCTGGATCAGATCACCCTCACTGGCATGACCAACTGCTTCATGGGCAAATACTCCTGCCAGTTCCGGGTCTAATATCGCTTTCATCTTTCCCCCATGGGCAGCTTTGGCATCGAGCAATGCCACCGCAATATCGGCTGCCTTCTTCCCGCGATCCTGGTTGTGCCGTAGGTTGAACCCATGGATAGAATGCTCCCGTTCATATCCCATCTGGGTGTTGTCATTCCGGGAAGCGACCGCCAGTACATTGAATCCTGAACGGCACATTTCGTACGCATATTCGTTTCCGGAACTGTCAGAAAACTCCACCTGCTCGACCCGCTCAATGTAATTCGCCCGGCGATTCACTACTGAGGGGTGGATCGCACTCTTTTCGATCTCTGAGAGAATTGCAGACTTTTCCTCAATACTGACCGAACGGGGATCCTCTTTCATAGGGGGAACGGCAAGCACACCCCGGGGAACATCCCCGAGATTTACCTGTTCCTGCGTTATTGAAGAGAGTGCACAGGCTTTCTGTAACAGTTCATCGAATTTTCTGCCAGTACAGGGATTGTAATTGTCTATCTGGAGAATGCCCCAGCCGGCATTACTGATAACCCGCAGGACTGCTTTATTGAAAAACGTGGTTCCTGCTGACTCAAAAACACCGTTGTCTATGTCTATATGGGTTATCTGGCCGGTAACATGGCGCAGATCAAAATAAGTGATACCGGGCATGTTCGTTCATGCCACCGGATTATTGACACACGTTGTCTCTGGAATCAGTGCTGTCGAACGTAGCGCCATCTTTCTAAGTTTGGTTAAGAAACCCTCAGAGTTTTCTGGAACCAATGCAATCTTAAGAACCTCTTCTATAGTGTCCACCGGAATCAAGGTTACCAGGGGTTTATACCGCTCTTCAATCAGCACATCATCAAGATTCATCCTTGGGATAAGTATCGTCGTGATTCCAGCTTTTGCTGCGGCTTCAATTTTATAGGTCACCCCGCCAATAGGGAGGACATCTCCACGTACTGAGAGAGAACCGGTCATTGCAACATCCTGGCGGACAGGTATGCCCTCGATCGCACTGATAACAGCAGTTGCGATAGTGATAGAAGCCGAATCTCCTTCAGCTCCATATGTCCCGATAAACTGGATGTGGATATCCATGTTCTTGATATCCTTACCGGTGAACTTTTTGATGAGCGCACTGACATTCTTGAGGGACTGCTGTGCTATCGATTCCTCTTCTTTTAACCAGGATTCCTGGCGCCTGCCGGAGATACCCGTGGCAATAATCTGTCCGCCTTCCCCCTGAGTATGCGTCACTTCTGCCATGATAGGCAGAACAGATCCCGCATCACTCCCTGTAACCGCAAGTCCGTTCACGCGACCAATGCGGGTTCCGGTAACCACCGTCATCTCGTACTCACGGAGGTGGCGGGTTACTTCCTCTGATACCTGATCTTCAATGGAACGAGCTGTTTTCTTTGCCTTGATGACATGGGCTGCAGTGGTTATCGTTGAACCTTCCTCACGGGCGATGTCTCCAGCAACACGGATGAGGCCTCCCATATCACGCAGCTTGAGGGTGAGATGTCCCTTGCGGTTTGACCGACGCTTGGATTCCCGGATAATTTCATCAATCGCGCTCTGGTCGCAATGCGGGATCTTCCCATCGTTCTTTACTTCCTGTGCAATGAACCGGACATATTTCTGCCGGTTTTCAGGAGTGTCTTCCATGCTCTCTGCCATGTACACTTCGTACCCATATCCCCGGATACGGGAACGGAGCGCCGGGTGCATTCCCTGGATTGCATCAAGGTTCCCTGCCGCAACCATCACGAATTTGCAGGGGACGGGTTCCGTCCGGACCATCGCACCACTCGACCGTTCGCTCTGGCCGGTGATAGGGAACTCTCCTTCCTGCAGTGCGGTGAGCAGGTTCTGCTGGGAGTGCGGGTCCAATGTGTTGATCTCATCGATGAAGAGGACACCGCCATTCGAGCGGTGAATAGCTCCTGCCTCAACCCGATCATGCGACGGGGTTTCGAGCCCGCCGCTCTGGAAGGGGTCGTGGCGCACATCACCTAAGAGGGCACCGGCATGCGTACCTGTGCCATCGATAAAGGGAGCAACGCTCTTGGTATCATTCGAGACAAGAAGTTTGGGCACCATTGCCTCTTCTCTTGGCATGCTGGTGCGGAATGCTATGAAAATAAAGGCAACCGCGATAAGCCCCATGATGATCTGCCCGGTGATAATCGCATATCCCCCAATACCGATGATGGCAAGGAAAAGGAGCATATTCCGGAACTGGATCTTTTTCTTAGCTTCTGCTTTGTGAGCGGCCACGATCTGTTTTCCCCGTCCTGCAGCAACCGTCCTGATTACAGGATTGTTGTTGTCGTCAGAGTTCGGGTAGACCATGATATCGATTAACTCTTCTTTAGGCAACAGCTCAGCCATCGCCTTTGCCAGCATCGATTTTCCGGTACCGGGGCTGCCAATCATCATGACGTGCCGTCGCTGGATAGCCGCCTTTTTTATAACTTCTACTGCATGTTCCTGGCCGATGACCTGATCGATCAGTTTTGCAGGTACTTCAACTGTTGATGATATGGCTCCCGCGCTTTCCGTAGATACCGCTTCGGGCGATGCGGGTGTTATTTCGTTCTGCTGCGGGGGGGGTTGCTCAGATATTTCCATTGCGGTTTTGACCTCTTTTAACCTTAAGATTTTCATATAATTTGTCCTATGATAGTTTAAGTACTTTCAGCTGATCACACCGGTGACGGCGGAGGCCTTCATTCTGCATGCCGCAGATATCTCCTTTGCGAAAAAAATACAATACCTTATGCAGTATATTATCACCCATACAGCATACAATGAATAAGGAAATGCTGTTCGTCTTCGATCAGGAAACGATATCATGAAAGTTATCTGCACTGAAAAATCCCAGATACTTGCCACACGCATTGCGCGGGAGTTAAAGACTACAGTTGTTAATGTAAAATATTCCCGTTTTCCTGACGGCGAGCTGTATCTTGTTGCCGGAGAACTTGACGATGAGACCATTATTGTCAGCAGTATTGTAGACAACGATGCGTTTGTCCAGTTGCTCCTTTTAATCGATGCCTGCGATGGTTCAGACCTCCGGCTGGTTATACCCTATATGGGATATGCACGGCAGGACCGGCAGTTCCGGCAGGGTGAGCCCTTAAGTGCCCGCGCGGTTGCCCGGGCAATCAGTCGTGACGTTTCTGAATGTATCACGGTCAATATCCATGAGCCTGATGTGCTGAGATTTTTTGGAGCACCGACCCGTAACATCTCTCTTGCTCGTAGTATCGGCGCATACATCAAAACGCTCAATCTTAAAAACCCGCTCATTCTTGCTCCTGACGATGGCGCTTTAGCATTTGCCGGGCAGGTGGCGTCAGCAGGGGGATGGGAGTACGATCACCTGGAAAAAACCCGGCTGAGTGGAGAGCAGGTAACCATGGCCCCCAAAGCATTATCTGCGGCATCGCGTCCTGTAGTGATCGTGGATGATATCATTTCAACCGGTGGTACGATCGCTACTGCAGCCGGTATGCTCTCTGCGCAGGGTGCAACTGATGTATATGCCGCCTGCGTGCACGGGGTGCTTACAGGTGGTGCATATGTCC
The DNA here is from genome assembly GCA_963676675.2 of uncultured Methanoregula sp. Classification (GTDB taxonomy): domain Archaea; phylum Halobacteriota; class Methanomicrobia; order Methanomicrobiales; family Methanospirillaceae; genus Methanoregula. Next base: position 18,563 of record OY781161.1, read on the forward strand.
GACTGGTGGAAGCGGGGGTACGGGATGTTATCTGCAGCGATACGATAGAGCGCGGATGCAGTAAGGTATCTGCTTCAGAACACATCGCTCATGAACTGTTAACACGCAGACAACGGTAATCAGACGCAGATGATGGACTGCATTCTTTCTCTTTTCTTCATTTTGGTAACCCTATGAAATCCATTCTCGATGCCAGTATTTTTTTCTCAGAATGTCCTGTGGAAGGGGAATTATTCACCACACCATCAGTGTGTGAAGAACTGCGGGACATCCGCTCAAAAGGAAAATATGAGAAGTTATGCGCTGAAGGGCTCCGGGTGATGTCCCCGGGTCCGGAGAGCGTGGAAAAAGTGAAGATTGCTGCAAAAAAAACCCGGGACGCCGGAGTAATCTCTGATACCGACTGTGAGCTGCTGGCCCTTGCACTTGAAACAGGCGCAGTCCTCTACACGGATGACTTTGCCATCCAGAATGTTGCCAGTGTTCTTAACGTGCAGATTCACCCTATCCTCCAGCGAAAAGCAAAGCGAATTCACTGGAAATACCGGTGTACCGGTTGCGGCAGGTACTTTGATCATGATGGGGAGTGCCTTATCTGTGGCTCAGCGATAAAAAGAAAACTTAAATAGATTCCGGCGAACCTCTCTGGTATGTCTTCCCTTGACGATCTGATTGGCAGGGCCAAGATGCTTCTTGGTGAGGGGCACAGTCCGGGTCAGATTGCAGATGAACTTTCACTGTCCATGGAAACCGTGACATGGCTTCTCACCCAGGCAAAAGGAACAACCGCCCCAAAAGATGTACATATTGACTGGTCAGCAGTCTCCAGCCAGGCACCTCTTCTCGAAGAGACCGCAATGATGCTGCTCAACCGGTATTACCAGGATCAGGGCTCAGAGAGCTCCGCATCTCCTGCCGCTGAGGTTGTTGTGGGTATTGCCCTCTCCGGCATCCCGCTTGCAACCCTCATTGCGGTCCAGGAAGCTGCACAGCTCTCTATCTACCACCCGGCTAAGCAGAACCAGAGCGAAAAACCCATGGGATCCATCAGCGGGAACTTTGCTCCTGTCAGTGGTAAGCGGTGTATCATCATCGATGATGTGATCACTTCAGGAAAAACCATGCATGAAGTGGTGAAATACTTAAAAAAGCACAATGCGGTGCCGGTCGCCATCTGGGTGATCTTTGATAAGCGCGGCATCAAGGATGTAGAGGGTGTACCTGTCTATTCGCTCTTCAAAATATCCCGCATTGACTGATTCCTCTCTTTTTTCAGATACATTCTCAACAGGTATATATAGAAGTTCAATTCCACCTTTTACAACATCGGAGTATCCATTATGCTATCTGGACAGCCAATTATCATTCTAAAAGAAAATGTAGAGCGTAATCGCGGCAAAGAAGCCCAGCGCTCGAATATTACCGCAGCAAAGGCAATAGCCGGAGCTGTAAAGACAACCCTTGGCCCACGGGGAATGGACAAGATGCTTGTCGGTTCCACTGGCGATATCGTGATTACCAATGATGGCGCGACAATCTTAAGCGAGATTGCCGTTCAGCACCCCGGTGCAAAGATGGTCATTGAAGTAGCGCGGACCCAGGATGATGAAGTCGGCGATGGTACAACCACCGCAGTCATCCTTGTTGGCGCACTGATGGAGCAGGCAGAAGTCATGCTCGAACAGGGTATTCACCCGACCGTCATTGCAGAGGGATACCGCCTTGGGATGAACAAATCGCTCGAAATTCTCAACAGCCTCTCCCATAAGATAGAGCCGACTGACCGGAAGACCCTTTTAAAGATTGCAGATACTGCAATCACCGGCAAATCGATCGAGTGCGTGAAAGAGAAACTCGATGCCATCATTGTTGATGCCGTCATGGCAGTAGCCGAAAAGACCGGCACGAAATATATCGTAGATGAAGATGACGTGATGATCAAGAAGCAGAAAGGCAAGTCAATGGACGATGCTGAACTGATCCGCGGCGTTGTCATTGACAAGACCCGTGCCCACGACGGTATGCCCCGCAAGATCACAAAGGCCAAGGTCGCCATGCTCGCCACGCCATTAGAGATCACCAAGACACAGGTCAAGGCAAAGATCAAGATCTCGAGTGCCGACCAGATCGCTGCATTCGACGAGCAGGAGAGAGAGACGCTCAAGAAACTTGCAGATTCTGTTGTCGACAGCGGTGCAAACGTTCTCCTCTGCCAGAAGGGCATTGCAGACGCGGTACAGTTCTACCTTGCAAAGAACGGGATCCTCGCAATCGAAGACATCCCTGAAGCCGACATGAAATACGCAGCACGGGCACTGCATGCAACCATACTCAACAAGGCCGAATCCTTAACCTCAAAAGATCTCGGGATTGCAGAGACTGTTGAAGAAGACAATGATGTAAACCTCACCAGAATCTCCGGGTGCAAGAACCCCAAGACAATCACAATCTTACTCAGGGGTACAAGCGATTACATCCTTGACGAGCTTGAGCGCGCTGTAGTAGACGGAACCCGCGTAGTCATGGACGCTATGGAAGATGGCACGTACGTTGTCGGTGGCGGTGCAGTCGAGACTGAACTGCTCATGAAGGTTCGGGACTATGCAGCAACCATGGGCGGCAGGGTCCAGATTGCGATCGAAGCCTATGCAGGGGCATTCGAATGCATTCCCCGCGCGCTTGCCGAAAACTCGGGATTCAACCCGATTGACAAATTAGTAGAGCTCAAGAATGTCCATTCCAAGGGCAAGAAGAATGCAGGGCTTAATGTCTACAACGGTAAGATTGTGGACATGCTCGCAGATGGCGTTATTGAGCCACTCAGGTCAAAGCGTCAGTCAATCCAGAGTGCATCTGAGACTGCCGTCATGCTCATCCGTGTGGATGACATGATGATCACCCAGTCAAGACCGGGCGGCATGCCACCCGGCATGATGTAATTTCCCATTTTCCTCAATACTTTTTCCTGCACTTTTATTCCCAGCACATATTGTACGGTTCGCGAGCATCCCATTGCGATCTTTTTGAAGTGCACTGCTCCCCACTTGTTGCTGAAGCGGTAATAGAACCAACCGCTGGTTTTCAGATAACTATTAGAACCATTGATGAAAAAAATAAGAGAACCGTGTGCCGAGGTAGTCTAGCCCGGGAAGGCGGTAGCCTCGAAAGCTACTGGCGCCCTGCGCCTCGGGAGTTCAAATCTCCCCCTCGGCGTTTGAATGGAGATGAGGTCCCCTCTCTTCCAATTAAAATTCCTAAACAGGATTTTTCCGATAACCTCCAGATTCTCCCATTGTGAATCTGATTGGGACGAAAAAATGGGCCGTACGTACGAAAATTTTGCCACGTTTTGACCCAGGGAAATTGCCTACTCGAAAAAATTTAAAATTAACAGTAATTTGGGGCTTATTTTGAAAAAAACCCGGGGTTTCCCCATATTTGTACGTACGACAATTTAGGAATTATTTAATACCAGATATTCCCAATAGGATGTATACAGGGCCCCGTACGAGTATAAATACAGGCCCGAAGAACAGATTAAGAGAATCGCCAGCACAGGCAATCAGGTGAACCATCATGATCCGGATCAAACAGAACAAACCGCAGATATCGCCCGAAACGAAATCCTTTCGTACTATCCGCAGGTTAAACCTCAACCGGACATATACCCCGTTAAAGATCGGGGCAATCGTCGGATACATCCTGTTAGGGATGTTGTCCGCATCAACATCCATGTTTGGCATTCTTGTGGGTGCGATGCTCCGCGTTGTCGGGTTGTAATTCCCTGCATATTTTTCCTTTTTTTTACTGCATTTTAAAAAAGTTGTTACCAGTACGCCAGTATCCCGAGAGCTCCATGAACCAGTGCAAGGCAGATGGCTATCGCCGCACAACGTGGGTGCCATGCGAACGGTATTGTGCGTATCCCTTTGAAATTCAAGATGGCGATCGTTGCAGTGAACAGGAATGCAAAGAGAGTGAGCGCCCCCAGGTACATGATGAGGGGTTTTCCGAAAAAAAGGGCATAACTGATATCCTGGAACATGGTCACACCACAGTAACCGTGCCCTTCGGGATATCATGGATCATATCATTATAATCATAGGAGCCCGGCTCAGTAAAAATCCAGCTCCAGCCCTGTCCCGGGGACAGAAGTGGCGAGTCCTTGATAGTTACCAGCGTAATCCTGTGTGTTGGATTATATAACCTCGGATCAGCGGTGGAGTCGTCATTCACCCATCGTACCGTTGAATTTGCTTTTACCGTAATACTTGACGGATCAAATCCTTTTTTGTTAATACGGATGGTATTATCGGATACCGAGTTCTGGACGGTCGGCGACACAGATCCGGTTGTGAGAATTGCCTGAGGGGTCACAATCGGTGCTTGCGAAGCGGTTGGTGCAGGCATCGGTACGGTTGTCACGGCAGGTGGTGCAGAGGGTTCTGGTGCTGGCTGGGTACAACCACAGACGAGCATCAGGAGGATAGCAACGATGAAAAGTACTACACATTTGTTCATAATGAGATCTCACAGTCTTCTTGTAATAAAATCATGCTTTGCACCCCACAAGATGACGTTGGGGTTCTCAGGTGAAAGAGACCAACTGATGGATCAGGGTTCCTGCAGGGGCGATAACAGAGGAACCGGCAGGACCGTGACGGTCATCTCTAAAAATAATTCCCTGAACTCCTCCACAAGATAGTGATCGAAAAGGGCCATCTCGCGAAAATGCGATTCCGGAAGAGCCCTGGCAAATTTCCACCCCTCTGCGGAAGGAAGGGGGAGATTAGAACCAATCTCTTCGAGTCCCATTCCCTGGACCTCCCGCACCGCAGTTGCCACCCGTTCTCCAGCTCCTTCTTTTCCCAGGTGAAGGATCCTGATTACAAAATCATTGTACCGGACCTGTGCCTTACTCCCCAGCTGCTTCTGGAGTAACAGGGTTAAGAGGCGGTTAAACCGTATGCCATTTAAGGAATAGATGGTTACCATAACGCCCCTCTCACCCTTATGTTCACGGACATACAATCCGGTTCGACCGACACCTTCTGGAATGCGAGAGAGAGCAGTCTGGAGCGTCTCTTTGTCATCATCCGTGAGCGGTAACAGGGACTCTCCCCGGGCACGCATCTCCTGCACCTGCCGGCAGATGAGCGAAGAGTATCCGCTCTCGCTCCCGGTCCAGAATATTCCCGAGGTTACGGAACTTGAAGGCACCACGACTACGAGATTATGCCCCTCATCGCACTTGACCATCGACCAGCCCTGTCCCCCCAGCGAGATCTCACCATCATTCCGGCTGTTGACGAACCGGGCATCAAGCTTACCCACAACTTCGCCATCCGGGGTGACAGCCCGGTACTCACCCCCACCGCTGATCACCGAATAGAGATCTTTCCAGTTCGAACGACCGAACTCCCGTTCCGCAGTCTCACCCAGCATCACCATCTCACCATCGGGTGTCAGGTATCCCCGTTCAATAAGATACGTAATAATGCGGTCCAGCATCTCCGGCCGGATGTTGGCAAAGGCTGAATGCGAGAGCACTGATGTCACCAGCTGCCGCCGGCTGGCCCGGGCGTGCCGGAAGAGGTAGAGGAAGAGTTGCTGGACAAGGACATTATACGGTTTTTTTAATGGGGTTAAAGGTTCAACTTCCTTTTTCATTGCGCATTCGATGATCGCCACACTGCAGAGGAGTTCACAGGGATCTTTTAAGAGCCACGCCACATATGCCGCTTTGTCACGCCTCCCGCTCCGCCCCAGCCGCTGGAGAAACGATGAGACCGAATTCGGGGGGCCGACCTGCACCACTACATCGAGATCCCCAATATCGATGCCCAGCTCCAGCGTGCTCGTGCAGATGATGCAGGCGCCATCCTGCGATGAGAAGGCCTCTTCGGACTCTTTCCGGGTGGCGAGCGATAAGGATGAATGGTGGATGTGGAGATTCCGGATCCTGCCGGAGGCTGATCTCATCAGTTTCTCTGCAATGCTCCGGCTGTTGACAAACACCAGCGCTTTTCTCCCTCTTACAATTCCAACAAGTGCATCGATCCTCTTCTCCTCGTCCTCTTCAATAATAAACCGGAACTGCTTATCCCGGGGTGGCGCAGGGATGGCAACAAGTTCGCTCCCATGCCGGTCATCAGACATCCAGCGCAGCACCTCCTCCGGGTTACCGGTGGTTGCCGAAAGACCTACACGCTGAATGGGATGTTTCGTGATCCGGTCAAGCTGGCTGAGCAGCACCTTGAGCTGCACCCCGCGTTCCGATTCCACAAATGCATGCAGTTCATCAATGATGACCGTGCGTACGCGCCGGAGATCTGATGAAAGTTTTTTCTCCTGCAAGAGCACCTCAAGAGATTCCGGCGTTATCATCAGGAAATGAGGAGGCTCGCCATCCTTCCAGCCACGATCCCCTTTTGGTACATCCCCATGCCATTTCATCACCGTGAGCGATGTAGGGATACAGAATTCCCTGAAACGGTCCTCCTGATCATTGATCAGCGCTTTAAGAGGCGAGATATAGAGGCATGCCACCCCCATACGGCCGTGTTTTAAAATATCATCCATAACCGGGATAAGTGCTGCTTCCGACTTGCCACCGGCGGTCGGTGCAATAACCAGCACATCCTTTCCTGAGGCGACTGCGGTATACGCCCGCTCCTGCACTTCGCGGAGCTCCGTCCAGTCCAGCCGCTGGGCGAGCACCTGCTGGAGGGATTCATGCAGGGAGGAAAAAGCCGAAGACATTGTTCGTTACAGCGTTTTGCTTCGCGCAATATGGTCTTTTCCGCCCGATACATTTGCCAATGACCGGAATTTAAGCGCCTGAAGCCAAAAAACAACACATAAATACCACGCTTTCCAGATAATTATCCGGTAAGCAATGATATCACCATGGGTTTGTCAAATGTGTTTTTCATCGAGCCCATGCTACGCATTCTCCTTTAGATAGGGAACCTGGCAGTTTCCCGGTTCCCATTGTATTGTCGTGATGAAGAGTTTACCAGAGGTTTTGTATGCTTTTTGGAATCCCTGACCCGCAGATATTGATCGGCTATGGATTGGCCATCGGTTTAGCCTTGGCTTGTATTGTATACGGATTACTGAACTGGAATAAAGAGGGCAGCGAAGATGGCAGTTAACCCGATCACGATGGCGGCACTGGTCCTGATCTACCTTGCAGCTACGCTCATCATTGGCTACATTGGGTACAAAAAGACAAAGAACGCCGAGGATTACCTTGTTGCCGGCCGCGACAGTCACCCGGTTATCATTGCGCTCTCGTACGGAGCCACATTCATTTCCACATCCGCCATCATCGGATTTGGCGGATCCGCGGCAAGCATGGGGATGGGACTTATCTGGCTTACGGTCTTAAACATCGGCCTTGGCATCCTCCTTGCTTTCGTCCTGTTCGGCAAGAAGACCCGGGAAATTGGCCAGCGGCTTTCTGCCGTCACCTTTCCGGACCTGATGTGCAAACTCTACAAGTCCCCAATCCTGCAGTACATAGCAGGGTTCATCATCGTCGTTTCCATGCCGCTCTATACTGCCGCAATCCTTATCGGGGGGGCACGGTTCATTGAGCCAACGCTTGGTATTCCTTACACATCATCGCTGATCCTTTTTGCCCTGATAACTGCAGTTTACGTAGTATTCGGCGGGCTCATTGCCGTGATGTACACGGATGCCTTCCAGGGAACGATCATGTTAATCGGTATGACCGTCCTCCTCGCACTCACCCTCATAATCGTGGGCGGATTTACCGCTGGAACTACTGCGCTCACCAACATGGCACACCTCGTCCCAAAAGCTCTCGCTGAACAGGGTATGACCGGCTGGACATCCATGCCCGTGCTCGGATCCCCGATGTGGTTCACCCTCATCACTACGCTTGTCATGGGCGTGGGTATCGGTGTGCTCGCCCAACCCCAGCTGGTCGTGCGGTTCATGACGGCAAAGGACAACAAGGCCTTGAACCGGGCGGTTCTCGTCGGGGGCCCGTTCATCCTTATGATGACCGGTGTTGCGTTTACGGTCGGTGCATTATCCAATGTATACTTCTACCAGACGTCAGGAAAGATTGCCCTTGACGCAGCGGGCGGAAATGTCGATGCAATCATGCCACTCTTCATCAACGGTTCAATGCCGGATATTTTTGTCGTGGTCTTCATGCTCACCCTGCTCGCAGCTGCAATGTCTACACTCAGCGCTCTCTACCACGCGATGGGCACGGCTCTCGTCTGCGATCTCTGGGGACGGGGTAAAGCATGTGCACTCTCTATGCGGGCACACCAGTATGGTATCGTACTGATGATGGTCGTCTCCACCATTCTCGCTTTCATGTTGCCGATAAGCATCATCGCCCGGGCAACCGCGATGTTCATGGGCCTCTGCGCCTGCGCTTTCCTCCCGGCATTCGCTATCGGAGTCTATGCAAAAATACCATCCACGAAAGCAGCGCTCTACAGTATGGTGACCGGTGCAGTAATCTGGTTCCTCTGGACCGCGTTCTTCCATGCAGCAGAAGCAAAACCCCTGGGCCTCTGCCAGGCTATCTTTGGGAAGGTCACCTTGCTCGGATCCCCGTGGACTGCAGTAGACCCGATCGTCATTGCACTCCCCATCTCACTCGTGGTCATGATCCTCATGCAGTGGCAGTCCGGTAAGCAGCAGCCTGCGGCCGTTCCCGCATAAAAACCTAAAAAGGAGAGATTTGTCTCTTCTTATCAGGAGAAACTTTTTTTGTCCAGCGAGACGACTGATAACCATGGAACTCGCGCAGAATAAATGCACAACCTACCGGGCGGGATCACCTCCAGTAACCAGAAAGGAGACCATGGATCTCCTGGCACAGGTACCCGGCTGGTCACTTGATAACGGTCACCTGGCGCGGACGTACGAACTTGAGAGCGCCGATGCATGTATCACTTTTTTCTCAGAAGTTATGGATCTTGCAACCCAGGAAGGCCATTTCCCGGATATCTCCATCAAAGAGTCACGGTTTTTTGAAGTCCAGTTCTATACTTACCCCGCAGGAGGGCTGACCCTGAACGATTTCATCATGGCAGCAAAACTCAATGCGAAGGGTAAGACCCAATAAATTTTATTTTTTATTTGTCTTTTCTGGCACTGCAGGTTGCACTGCCCGACAATGTATTCAATCCACAGTTTTTAAAAAAGGTTTATCGGATTCTGAATTTGCTCACGATCTTTTCCCGAATTGCATCTTTAGGATATGCCCCGATGATCCGGTCAACCAGCTGGCCATTGGCAAAGAGCATGATGGCAGGAATGGCATCGATATTGAACTCCCGCGCAAGCCTCTGGTTCTTGTCGGTGTCACACTTGCCAAACGCAACTTTGTCGGAAAATTCCATGGAAAGTTCTTCCATAATCGGCGCGATTCTCCGGCATGGCCCGCACCATTCTGCCCAGAAGTCGATCACTGCATACTGGTTGGTGCGGATGAATTCCACAAAATGTGTCTCTTCGACATCGGTTACAACGGGTACTTTTGCTGGATGTTTCATTTTTTCAGTCAGCTCCTGTTTGCGCTTCTCCCGTATCTTTATGATCTCGTCATCCATAAGGTTGTCTGGGTAAACGAGAAAATAAAGCTGATCGGTCCCGGCAAAGGACCGCCCCGAAGGTTAAGTATATCAGCGCATCCTGCCTACATTATAACCCTGATTATAGGAAGCGAGGTAGGGTAGTCAGGATATCCCGACGGGCTCATAACCCGTAGACCGATGGTTCAAATCCATCCCTCGCTACTGTTTTGTAATCTTTATGTGTAAAGCCGAAGGGCTCTTTTTGGGATGTTTTGTCGTGATGATAATCCATCATTGGACGCGCCGCTGGGCCGGATTTGTGTTTCTTATGTAAAAACGGGGTTACTTTCTTGTACCCACTACAAGAAGAGCAACCATGCAACCAACAACTGCAATCCCGCCAGCTGACGATTTCGTAGGGGAGGGGCTTGCATGTGCCGGTGTTGCAGCAGGCATGCAGGTCGCATTCAGTGTTGCAAGATTCTCACGCGCACTGGTAAAGCCCGGGTAGGGAAGGGTGTAATCGGGATCGAGCTTAAGAGACAGTTCTAAGGATTCCCGGGCACCAGTGCAGCTCCCATTCGCAGCAAGGAGATTTCCCTTCACGTGCCAGTAATGGGCATTTTCCGGTTCAAGAGTGAGTGCCTTATCAATTGCAGCGAGCGCCTCAGCATTCCTGCCCATGCCCTTAAGTGCCAGTGCTTTTACCCCATAGGTTGTCGTGTAGTTTGCGTTCAAGGAGATGCCGGTTTCCGCATCGGTAAGAGCTGCAGTAGAGTTGCCGAGCGCGAGATACCCGTATCCGCGGTTGGCATACCGGACCGGTTTTGGGTCCAGCGGTATGGCTTTTGACACGACTTCAACCGATTTTTCGTACTGCCCCATCTTCCGGTAGCTGTAACCCTGGATACAAAGGAGATCTGAATCGTCCGGGTACCATGTGACCCCTCTCGTTGTGATAAGAAGGACCTCTGTCCAGTTCCGCTCGGCTACCGCCGCTTTTGCCTCATTGATATATACCGAGACATTCTGCGGGGGGGTTTCTAAAGAACCGGTACCTGTGGAAAGTTTTGCTGTAATGACATCTCCTGTAACGACAGGGACGATGAGGCACAACAGAATACAGACGAGGAAGAGTATTTTTTTCATTTCGGGATCCTTAAAAGAATATTTTTTTGTCGGTATTTGTGGATGCTGTTTTTCACTCAGGGGATACTACTCGCACCGTGGTGACAAGGTTGTTGTTTCTAATATGAAAACAGAAAAACAGGAATTTAAAAAACAAAAACAAGGTTTTTGGATAGTATAAAAAATGAATATCAGATGATGGCATTCATTTTTCAAATATCATCTTCATCCTCATCATTAAAACCATAGTTTTTACTGCTGGTGTTCAACTGGTCGGCATAAATGTCCATCACATCATCGTATGCATCATTGTCCTGGTACATAGAATCCGAGTATTCATCATTTCTGCTCCGTTTTCCATGCTCCCGAGGGTAGCGATAGCTTTTCCCCATTCGTCGTCACATCCTATCACGATTTTGATGAGAAATAACAGACAATAATATTTCCAAACAAAAAAAGTTTTTGTCTCTTACGGACTTTATCTCAACCAGACAGTTATCCTTACTTGAAAAAAACAGGAACCGGGCTGTCCCCGACATTAAAAAGATGGTGAGCCGTTTTACAGCTCGGCTTCAAACGTACCGAGCTTGGACTGGTAGGTTCCGTCAATAAAATCAATTTGCCGGGCCTTTGCATGCTCGCCATCGATCTGAACCGGGTAACAGCCCGTGAGACAACCAGTACAGAGGTTCGCCTGCTCAATCCCAATTGCCTCCACCAGCGCATCCAAAGAGACATGGTGAAGCGATGTTGCGGTAATGCTGTGCCGGACCTCTTCTTCAATCCGGTTACTCGCGATCAGCTCCTCCCGGGTGGGCATATCCACACCGAGATAGCAGGGGGCCTTGATCGCAGGAGAACCGATGCGCATGTGAATCTCCCGGGCCCCAGCTTCCCTCATCATCTCGATGATACGCTTGGAAGTGGTACCCCGCACGATGCTGTCATCGATAAGCACGATCGATTTGTCTGTTAAATGCGCTGGAATAGGATTGAGCTTGATCCGCACAGCCTTCTCCCGTTCCTTCTGGGTGGGCATGATGAACGTGCGTCCCATATACCGGTTCTTCATCAATGACTCAACGAACGGGATCTTTGATGCTTCTGCGTACCCAATCGCGTACGCAGTCCCGGAGTCGGGAACCGAACAGACAGAATCGGCTTTTACGGGATCTTCTTCAAAGAGCTTCTGGCCGATCTGTCTCCGCACGGTATACACCAGCACACCATCAATGATCGAATCCGCACGGGCAAAGTAAATGTATTCAAAAATGCAGTGCGCCCTTTTGCCGGCTGTTGCAATCTGGGTACATTTTACACCTTCTGCATCGATCCTGACGAGTTCTCCCGGCTTCACATCCCGGATGAACTTTGCACTCAGGGCATCGACTGCCACGCTTTCTGATGCGACCATGTAGCCGTTCTCGGTCTTTCCTATGCAGAACGGCTTGATGCCCAATGGATCCCTGAAAGCATAGATGATCCCGTCGATCATCACGACAATCGAATATGAACCACGGAGTTTACGCATGCAGATGTGAACGGCATCCTCCACACAACCAGTATTGCTGATCTCGTTGATCAAAATCTTGGCTATGATCTCGGTATCGGTAGTGGTGATGAAGATCTGGCCGGTCTGCTCAAACTCTGCCCGGAGTTCTGTGGTATTAACAAGGTTGCCATTGTGAGCGATCGAGATGAAATGGTCCTTGAACTGGAAGTTGAGCGGCTGGATATTTTCAGGAAGATTTGCACCGGTTGTCGGGTACCGTACATGGCCGATTCCGGCCGAACCTTTCAGGTCAGATAAAACAGATGGGGAAAAAACGTCGGCGACAAGGCCCTGCCCCTTAAATTTCTGGAGGTTCAGGCCATCAAACGTAGAAATCCCGGCGCTTTCCTGCCCACGGTGCTGGAGAGCATACAGGGCATAATAGAGCTGGATGGCTGCACCGCCAGCATCAACGATGCCAACGATACCACACATAGTACAACCCTAATGCGTTGGGATTTTTGGTCTCTTGGTATGCCACTTGTAGCTGAGAATTCTTGTGCTTCTGCCAAAACCACAGGCAGAGCATTCTTTCTTCTGGGCGTGGAACGAGACTTTACCACATCGCCGGCAGGTGACGTGGGTCTTCTTGTTCATCTTTCCCATTGATGGAGTGCCTTTTGACATGTTACTTCACCTTATTGTTCCAATGATGGGGATATATAGATCACATTATCGCCACGGACGATAAGCGTACCCAATTTCTGGATTTGTCCGTTCTCTGTCTCTTCGGCTTTGTCAAGCACGAGATTCATGTGAACATCATATCCCTGGAGTACTCCACGGATTTCTCTCCCGCCTTTGAGAGACACGATAACGGGCTGACGGTTCAGCACCAGATCTAAAATATCCAACGGCCTTTTGGTCATAACAATACCTTGTTACCATCGCTCTGGAGTAATATAAATGTGCAAGCAGGTTACTTAAACATACCGTAAACCGGCAGGGTATTTGTCTTTTTTCTGCCGGTCCTGAGGAAGAGAACGCATTGCAGACCCGGTTGAAATTCCCACATTTTCCCCATACATTACTCATGCATATTATTTTTTAGCGGGAGAGTTGAATGTACGAGCAGAACAATGAAAAAGATTGTCGTAAAAAAACGCCATTCCATACGGAAAAGCCAGGGACAGGAGCTTCTCATCCGCCTCGCAGAACAGATCGGGACTTCAGCCGATCTTTTCCGGGCAGATATGATCGAGGTGCTGGAGACCAATGCAGATGTGTCCCTGTACATGGTTCATAAAAAACCTCTCCTGATGGATACCGGCAACTGGACTTTTCCCACGCTTAAAGGGGCGGTACAGTGCCCGTTTCCGGAGCGCAGGGTTACTGTCGATACTGGCGCAATTCCGTATGTAGTGAACGGGGCAGACATCATGCGACCGGGGATTGTTGCGGTCACTGACGACGTAAAGGCAAATGCCCCGGTCCAGATCGTGGATGAGCGGCACGGTAAGCCGCTTGCCATCGGAATTGCCCTGTTCGATGCGCCCGCTATGCGTGCCAGTACAGCAGGAAAAATGGTAAAAATGTTCCATCACGTCGGAGATGAGATCTGGAACATGGAGATCTGACTGGAGAACGGAAAAACCGATAGTGCGGGAAACGGCCGTTTTTCTCTTTTTTTCCGGGTAAAACCGTGATTATCGGGTTCAAAATAGATACTATTAAATAATTTTCACCATACAGTTTTTTTATGGTTAAGATCATAGACACGCTCCTTGGAAAGAGTTCCGGCAGTACAGATGACGATTATATGGAACTCGACTTGGCATCATACGAAGAACATGGTGCTGGTTCTCCCGCACTTTTAGTAAAAATTGCCACCATCACCGACTTAAAAGACACCCCGCGAATCAAGGACGAGGTCTACAGCGGCAATATCGTCATCGTTGACATCTCCCGTCTCAAGATGGACAAGATCTCCTACGAGCGCGTATTAAAGGACTTAAAAGAAGTGGCAAAGGACGTCAATGGCGACATCATCGGTCTTGGAGACCAGCGCTATGTTGTACTCACACCAATGTCCGTGAAGATCTCGCGTGACAAGATCGGTGGGGCTTAAACATTGCGTAAGGTCGTTCCGGGTCCGTGCCCAACGTGCAATACTGAAATAGAATACCTGTATACCACAGAAAATATTCCCTATTTTTCTGATATTCTCATCATTTCTGCAATCTGTCCGTCGTGCGGCTACAAGTTTGTAGATACCCAGATGCTCAAACACGGTGAGCCGGTGCGGTACGTGTACCGGACTGCCACAGAAGAGGATCTCGCGGTCCGGGTGATGCGGAGTATGAGCGCCTCGATCGAGATTCCGGAGCTTGGGGTGCGAATCGATCCCGGCCCCACCTGCCAGGGGTTTGTGTCCAATATCGAGGGAGTACTGGATCGCATTGTGCAGGCAGTGGGATCGGCTATAATCGGAGGGGATGCAGAAGAACGTGAGAACGCCCGCCTGCTGCTGGAAAAGATCGCACGTGTGAAAAGCGGGGAACAATCGGTAACGTTAATTCTTGAAGATCCCACGGGCAACAGTGTGATTGTTTCTGATAAGGCAGAGAAGAGCACATACATCGTTGAGTCGGAACCGCACGGTTGAACCGGACTCCTTTTTTCAGAAAGTAAAAGCAGCTTAGAAAGAAAAATCGCCACGGTTCATTTTGGAAAATATCAAGCCCTGTGGTTCATATCTTTCAAAATTCCGTCATATGTCTTTACCAGATCGTTTGTTGAAGTCAGAATCCGCCCGCTGATTGCGATGCTTGTCATGGGGTCGAGTTCTATTGCCTTGTTGTACGACTTTACCGCATCCTGATAAGATTGACTTGATTGGAATGCATCGAACTGGGAAGAACTATCTGCAGACCCGGATTTTCCTGAATTGGCTGTCAGATTCTTGTACCTGTCCCGGATATCTGTCATGTCAGTCATTGCCATGATAAGATACGCATCTCCTTTTTTTACCCAGATTTTGGCATTTTTTGGATCTGCTGACAGCGCCTTTTCATAGCAGGTTACTGCATCCTGATACTTTCCTTCCTGGAGAAGAAGATCCCCTTTATAGATCATCGGGGTTGTTTCATTGGGGTACATGACAACCATCTGGTCAAGATAAACCCGTGCTTCGTCCACCCTCCCAAGACTGCCCAGCACATAGAGTCTTTTCATCTGAATTTTTGTATTATCAGGCTCGAGTGCTTTTGCTGTATCATACATATCGAGCGAATATTCCGGGTATTTTGACTCGGCTATGGTATCGGCAGCAGAGGAAAGACCATACGCAGCAATGGTTTTAGTGGAGATATTCTTTGAAGACATTGTTCCAAAATAGATGAGCGGGATTACCGAACAGACAATACAGACACTGATGATGAGGGCAGCGATCCTGAATTTTTTTGTTACGATTGCAGGATCGGACACGTTCGTGCGCTGATAGATAAGTCCATCCGATCTGTCGATCACCACAGTGTCTGCCAGAAGATCATGGAGACCCTGTTTCTTTTTGGTAAACCCGATGATTAAAAACCCGATACCAAGGGTAATCAAAGAGACATACTTGCCGAGTTCCCGTATCAAAGCGCGTGAAAAAGAACATTGTCTCCCATTGCCATACACGACAATAATCCCAAAGAGTATTTTTCCTATCGTTGCCCGGTAGCGCGAACAGATACAGAGCGGTGAATAGAGAAGCAGGAAGAATGCACCCGTTATGAACAGTGTACCAAGAACCGGATACGGGAATTTTCCTTGTTCAAGAACGATATTTGCAAAGAATGCAACAATACCTGCAATGAACAGGTCAGGAATGGCTGCCCCCAGTCTCTTAAAGAATCCGACATATCCAATCTCTTTGACCTGGGTGTCTGGGGATTGCGGGGCTTCCTCTTTTTTATCTTTTTTTGCCAGCTGGTTCATCAACGGGGGAAAATGTTCCCTGCAGAACGGACAATCGGTTTCGCTTTTTGGATAGTGTGTTTTGCAGCGATGGCAGCGGCGGGACATTTGATAGGGAGAGTCTGTACGGGAGAATAAAAATTGTATGTAATAATTGAGAGAGAAAAAATAGGGTGAAAAAGGGCTCTGTAGAAATCATCGGTTTTTATGATAGACCGCTCTTGGGGGCTACGGCATCTGATGCCTCCGCCCCCGCCGCTTGGGCATCCCCCACACAGAGATAGGCTCGCAGAAGGTTAGTGAAAATTCCGCGGGGGTCAAGGGGACGCTCCCCTTGCGTTGCCTCCCCCTCTGGGGGAGAGAGGGGGTCACTCTCATAATTATCGAAGAATATAACCAGATATCAGGATAAAAATAGGATTTCTACAGAGCCTGAAAAAAGTAATTTTCGTTTATACTGTTTTAAACGATCTCCAGATCGCCCAGCCACGCGCCGGGTTCTTTGACGACTTTCCCGACAACCTGTGCACCTTTCACCATCTTCTGCACGCAGGCAACACTCGTTTCCGGCACTACATAGGCAAATCCCATGCCCATGTTGAAGGTGCGGTACATCTCGGCTGACGTGATATCCCCGGCCTTCTGTATCCACGAGAAGATCTGCGGGGGCGCAATCGGGGTATCGAACCGGAACCCGTAATCGCTGAGCCGGTTGAAGTTGAGCAGTCCTCCCCCGGTAACGTGGCACATGCCATGCACAGTGCAGGATGCGGTGACGTTCAGGCTCTCGTGGTAGATCCGGGTCGGGATGAGCAGTTCCTCACCGAAGGTTTTACCACTCTTCCTCTTCTCGTGGTAACCGGCATGCTTCTCTACCACACTGCGGGCGAGCGAGAGTCCGTTACTGTGGACACCGGTAGACGGGACACCGATGATCACGTCACCGGGCCGGATTTTTTCGCCCGAGATTATTTTGTCCTTCTTCTGCATCCCAAGACAGGTGCCGGCAAGGTCAAGCCCGTTCACCAGACCACGGAGTGAAGCGGTTTCCCCGCCCACGATATCGATGTTTGCCAGCTTCGCACCTTCATTAAGCCCGATCCCGATCTGGGCCATCTTTTCCATCGAGAGTTTGTCGGTCGCAATATAGTCAACGAATGCTATGGGCTCAACGTTCATGACATAAAGATCGTTGACGTTCATTGCCACGCAATCAATACCAACCGTGCTCCAGTCTTCCATCTGGTCAGCAACGAGCATTTTCGTGCCAACGCCATCCGTGGTCAGGGCGAGCGCATGTTCACCGAAATCTATCAGGCCGGCAAAATGTCCGACCCCGCCCATCATGGTACAGGCTCCTTTTCTCCGGTACGTGAGATTCTTGATCAAGGATTTGATGGCCGTTGCTTCCAGATCGATGTCCACTCCCGCATCCTTATAGGCATTATTACTCATCCGATTCCTCCGAAAGCCTGAATTCATCGTGAAGCACCCGCACCGCACGGGGTCCGTCATTCTGGCTCACGACAAACGAGATGTTTGCCTCCGATGAACCCTGTGAGATCATCATCACGTTGACACCCGCAGCACCGAGGGATGTGAAGATCCTGCCTCCCGTTCCTGGTGCCCCGGCCATACCGGCACCGACAACAGCCACAGCACAGACGTCGTGGTTATGGGAAACTTCGCGTACTATGCCCTGCTTCACCAGGACAGAAAGGGCATTGACTGCTGCTGAAAGATGGGACTCATCGACGATCAATGAGATGTTTGCTTCCGATGAGCCCTGCGAGATCATCATCACGTTCACTTCGTGATCCGCTAATATGGTAAAGATCGCTTTTGCCACACCCGGCCTGCCGATCATCTGGGCCCCGTTGATGTTGATGGCCGCGACTTTGTCAATATACGTAAGTGCCTTGACAACGCGGTTGTCCCGCTGGCCGTTTCTTACGATCACGGTGCCGGGATGCGTGGGGTTGAACGTATTTTTTACCCGCACGAGAATATTCTTGCGCATCGCCGGTTCGATCGAACGCGGGTGCATCACTTTCGCACCAAAGTAGGAGAGCTCCATCACCTCAAGGTACGAAAGGGAATGCATCACCCGTGCATCATTGATCACGCGGGGATCGCAGGTCATGATACCATCCACGTCAGTCCAGATCCAGATCTCGTCTGCATCGATACCTGCGCCGAGGATTGACGCGGAATAGTCCGAACCGCTCCTACCGAGGGTGGTGAGAATTCCTTCACGGGTGCAGCCCATGAATCCCATGATCACCGGGATCTGTTTTCCCAGCATCGGTCCGATCTTTGCTTTTATCCGGTCATCACTCTCGTGCAGTGCAGTGGACTCCCCGTGCTGGGGCGTGGTGAGGATTCCCGCTTCACAACCGTCCAATACCGGGGAGGGAATGCCGCGTTCGCAGATTGCGGCAGCGACAATGGGCGCGAGCAGTCGCTCGCCGAAGGATATGATGTAATCCCGTGAACGGGGAGTGAGTTCCCGCAGGTTATAGATGGCAAAGAGAATATTCTGGAGCTTGATCAGCTGGTCTTCAATTGCTGCCCCCACTTCAGCGATATGTTCGGGTGCTGCCCCTTCAAGCGTGGTCATGTGCCGCGTGCTGAGTGCCTGGATCAGCGGAGCGATTGCGGTATCATCCTTTGCAACAGGAAGTTTTGTGGCAATCTCAATGAGCTGGTCAGTAACCCCGCGCTGTGCGGATACGACAACTGCCAGTTCGTCGCCGGCTTTATGGTGCTGCTCGAGGATGTCAACAACGCGTTTGATGCACTGGGCATCGGCAACGGATGTCCCGCCAAATTTCATTAAAAATCTCATTGTTCTCTCACGCTTTTGCTATGCTATTTATGTAACTATACGACGCACAGAATAATAAGATGCTTGCAGATGACGTGGTGGACTGCCATGTGCTGGTTATCGGGAGCGGCGGAGCAGGCGTTCGGGCTGCCATAGAAGCTTCGCAGTACGGCGATACAGTGCTGGTGTCAAAGACCATCGTGGGGAAAGGCGGTTGCACCACGATGGCAGAAGGCGGGTATAACGCGGTCATGCGGGAGGCAGATTCCTGTGGGGTCCATATGGAAGACACCCTCAAGGGCGGGGCATATCTCAACGATCCTGAACTCGTACGAATCCTTGCGCACGAGGCCCCGTTAAGGATGGGAGATCTCATAAAATGGGGCGCGGTATTCGATGTGACCGATACTGACGAGATCGCGCAGCGACCATTTGGGGGCCAGCGGTTCCCGCGCACCTGCTATGCCGGCGACCGGACCGGTCATGAGATGATGACCACTCTTGTCGAGCGGCTTGACGGGACGAAGGTTTCGCTGATGCAGGAATATACCGTCATTGACCTGCTCAAAGACGGCGACGAGGTCTGTGGGGCAATGGCACTTGATGAGAAGGGCAGGTTCATCCTGCTGACTGCAGACAGCACCATCCTTGCCACGGGGGGTGGTACAAAAGTCTATGATATTTCCACCAATTCATCGAGTGGTACCGGTGACGGGTATGCAGTCGGGTACCGGGCTGGCGCCGAACTGATCGATATGGAGATGGTCCAGTTCCACCCGACCGGCGCAGTCTTCCCGTACGATGCCCGCGGGAGGCTCGTGACTGAAGCAGTCCGCGGAGAAGGCGGCGTGCTCATAAACAGCATTGGTGAGCGGTTCATGCAGCAGTACGATCCCGAGCGCATGGAACTTTCCACCCGGGATGTTGTTGCACGGGCGATTGCGACCGAGATCTTAAGCGGCCGTGGAACGAAAACGGGCGGGGTTTTTCTCGATGTCACTCATCTCCCGAAAGAACAGATCGAGAGCCGCCTGCCCGTGATGCTTGAACAGTTCCTCAAATTCGGTGTTGACATACGGACCCAGCCTATGGAAGTTGCACCAACCGCGCACCACATTATGGGAGGCCTGCGGATTACTCCCGAGTGCCAGACCACACTACCCGGGCTCTTTGCCTGCGGCGAGGTCTCGGGAGGAGTGCATGGGGCAAACCGGCTTGGGGGTAATGCCCTGGCCGAGACGCAGGTATTCGGGAGACGTGCCGGACAGGCAGCAGGCAAGGCTAAGAAACGTGAGAAGACCATTGACCTGATGCAGGTTGAGCAGCAGCAGGACCGGCTTGAGGCGTTCTTAGAAGGAGACGTGAACCCGGCAAAAGTGCGGGTGCAGCTCCAGAAGGCGATGTGGAAAGGAGCAGGCATATTCCGCACTGCTCCCGACCTGCAGAATACCTTAAAGACCATCACTCAACTCTCTGCAACAAAGATTAAGGCAGGGTCTGCCCAGAACCTTGCGGAGTGCTGTATCCTGCAGAACATGTGCCTGACCGCATCGCTGATCTGCCGCAGCGCACTTATCCGGGAGGAATCCCGGGGCGCCCATGTACGCAGGGATGTACAACAACCGTTCGATGCCCAGAATTCGCCATTTGGCCACACGTATATCTCGCAATTCCACGAAGGTATCGAGCGAAAGGGGGCAGGCGCATGAAGGAACTGACTGTCCGGATCAGCAGGTTCAATCCGGAAAAGGACGAGACTGCTCATCTTGAGACATACACCGTAAAACTCAATGACGGTGCCCGCGTCCTGAACGTGCTCCACGCTGTTCACGATACTCTCGATCCATCCCTGTCGTTCCGCTACTCCTGCGCTTCAGGCCAGTGCGGGAGCTGTGCAGTCCGTGTCAACGGGGAACCAGTGCTCGCCTGCATGGAAGAGGCAAAGGACGGTATCACGATAGAACCTATTCACCTCCCGGTGAAAAAGGATCTCGTCATCGATCTCCTGCCCACATTGGAAGCGATCGCATTCCTGCAACCGGTCGAACATGCGAAGCTCCCGAAAAAATCCGAGATCGATGCGATGAAGCCGTTAAAGGACTGCATCGAATGCCTTGCCTGCGTTTCAGTATGTCCTGCCGTGGACGTGACAAAGTTCCTCGGTCCCACGGCAATGCGGCAGCAGATGCGTCTTGCCCTTGACCCGCGTGACAGCGGGGACCGGATCGCAGATGCCATCAGGGACGGACTGTTCACTTGCACCACCTGCCAGGCCTGCTGGAAGGTCTGCCCGAAAGAGATCGAAATCCCCTCTAAAGCGATCGAGAAACTCCGGGCGCAGGCAAACCAGCGGGGCTTCACGCTGCCCCGGCACCAGGAGGTCGCAGTTCTTGTCAGGGATACCGGGCGATCAGTAGCCCGGACGGGGCCGACGTTAGCGGAAATCCTTGGCGCAAATATGGTCGAACCGGAGGGCCCGGTTCGAGCGACCGTCGGGTTCTTTGTCGGCTGTATGTATAGCGTGCGCCTGCCCCGAACAGCAATGGATGCCATCGAGGTACTGAAACGAAATGGAATCAAGGTCATCATCCCCCGGGAACAGGTCTGTTGCGGTTCCCCGCTTATACGGACGGGGCAGCTGGCATTTCTCGACACGCTGAAAAAACGAAATATGGACGCGTTCCGGTTCCGGGGCATCGACACGGTCATGACCATGTGTGCCGGATGTGGTTCAACGCTGAAAAACGATTACAAAACACCGTTTAAGGTTATGGACATATCAGAGGTCCTCACGAAGTATGGCATCGAGCCTCCTGCACACCTTTCCATCAAGGCTACGTATCACGATCCCTGCCACCTCATGAGAGGGCAGGGAATAAAGGATCTGCCCCGGAACTTAATCAAACAGGTTGTCGACATCGTTGAGATGCCGTCCATCTGTTGCGGTTCGGGAGGAGGAGTCCGCTCCGGGAACCCGGAGGAGGCGGCAGCGCTTGGCAGCCGAAGGGGAGAAGAGATCAAAAAGACCGGAGCAGATGTTGTCATCACCTCCTGCCCGTTCTGCGAGTTCCATATCGCCGGGCATACTGATAAACCGGTCAAGAACATTTCAACCGTGCTGCTCGATGGGTATAAGGAGAAGGACCGGTTGAAGGGTACCTAACAGAAATCTCCAGCAATGAAAAAACAACCAGCCACTGAACCTGCCAAAATCAAGAGAGAACGAATCCTCTTTTTTGATATATTACGAATCGTTTTCGTAGCAGCAATAGTGTATGATCATTCCCAGTATACGCTAATTCCTTGGTTCAACAATCTGGTTTTTGCAAGTGGGAACCTCCCCCTGGATATTTATTCCCGGGGTTTGCAGGGGTGGGCGGTCTTCGGTATGATTTTTATCAGTGGGGCCGTACTGGAATATAATTACCAGGGAATCGAACGGTTCTGGAATTATTCCACGTTTTTATTCAGGCGCTTTATACGATTATATCCAGCATTCTGGATGAGCCTTCTTTTTGGTTTACTTTTGAATATAATCCTGACACTTTCAGTTGCAAAAGAAATTATTACCAATAATTTATTTTTAATTATTTTTGAATATACAGGGTTCTTTATTATTCTTGGGAAAGGACCAGGGTTTATTAACAATATGGGATGGTTCATCACCACCATTGTATGTCTCTATATTCTCTATCCCTATCTCACAAAAATAATCAGGGAATGTCAACTGACAGCACTATTAGCATTTTTAGTTATAAGTTTTGTTTCGAGATCAATATTGTTCACTTACTCTGGAGGGGTGCCGGAATCCTTCGTGCGATGGTTTCCAGTATGCAATCTTTTTGAGTTCTGTCTGGGAATCTATATTATCCAAAAGAACTGGTTTCCTAAATCAGTAAACACTTCCTCGTTCATTCGTCAAGTATCAGATTTAAGTTTCTATGTCTTCTTGTTCCACACGGTTGTACTGGGACCCCTGCTGGCCGTTATGACAACAAATGCGAGCCTTTTCCAGATAACAAACCAGATAGTATCGGGTCAGTCGGATATGCAGCTTACGGTTTATTATATCATCGCCATAAGTCTGGTACTATTCATATCCTGGATTGCCATGATTCTCGACCAGCACGTTCAAAGGAGAATTTTGAACAGTGAATATGGGAAAAAATATCTGCAATAGACCATGTTGCATGATTTAAAACCCTTCGTGGAAGTGATGAAAAAATCGAGAATTGAGAAAATCCCCCAAGATATAGTAAAAAAGTCTAAGGATTTTTAGAACTTTTTTACGCAGAGGGGGATTTCAGGATATACTCAAACGCTTCGAGTGCCGCCTTTGCCCCGTCGCCTGCCGCAATGACGATCTGTTTGCTCTTCACTGAAGTCACATCTCCTGCTGCATAGATGCCAGGGATGCTGGTGTGGCCATTGATATCTACGATGATCTCCTTCTTCTCATTGAGCTGTACCAGGTTCTCCACCATATCAGTGTTGGGCAGCCAGCCGATTTCAATAAAAACCCCGTCTAGACTGATCGTCTGCTCCTTCCCCTGCTCATCCTTAATCGTGATGCCCAAGAGGAACTTTTCACCCTGCAGGGAAGAGACATGAGAGCCCGTGTATACCGTGATGTTCTTTTTCTCTTTGAGTTTCTCCGTGTACACGGGATCGGCCCGTATTGTACTGCGTACAATCAGGATGACGGATTGGGCGATATCGCTCATCTCGACAGCGGTCTGCAACGCAGAGTTGCCCCCGCCAACAACGGCAATCCGCTTTCCTTTATAGAGCGGCCCATCACAGGTAGAACAGATCGAGAGCCCGCGCCCGAGATACTGCTCTTCGTTTGCCACACCTAATTTTCTTGGCCGGTTGCCCTGCGTGAGGATAACAGCCTTTGCTTTTATTGTGTTTCCTGAAACGGTGCTGATGGTAAAAAGTCCGTCATCTTTAGTGATTGCAGTTACTTTATCAAGTTCTAACCGGGTATGGAGCGTCCTGACCTGCTCTTCAAACTTTTTCATTAAGTCTTCACCGGTAATCATCCGGTAACCCATGTAGTTCTCGATTGCCCACGATTCCAGTGCCTGCCCGCCAATATTTTCACTGATAATGATCGAGTTTAACATTTTTCTGGAACAGTAGACACCCGCAGTGAGTCCTGCCGGACCGGCGCCGACAATAACCACATCGTAACTGTCACCGGTCTGAGGTTCTCCGAAGAGATCATTGAGGCGCTCTGAATCAAAACCGACAATCACCTCGTCATCGACCACGATCACCGGCACACCACGCTGGCCGGAGAGATCGATCATCTTCTGTGCAGCATCGGAATCCGAACCCACATCGATGCTCTCGTACGGGACACCGTGCTTTTCTAAAAAAGCCTTGGCCATCCGGCAGTAGGGGCAGTTTTGCGTGGAGTAGACGGTGACTTTTGTCATCGTTTTTTAGAAACGTGCTGGCTTCATATAAAGATATGGAAGCGGGTAAGCCCGTCTTTTACCTGCCGATAGCAATATTCTTTTTCCATGAGCCCCATAATCCTCTGATAGCATACCATGAGCACCATGTGGATCAGAAAAGGACAATACATACCGGCACTTTTTTGTTTGTTCTTTCTGCTGATGGCAGGAATTGCATCAGCCGCATCGGGGCAGACGGATCCCACAACAGATCCTTCATTGTACCTCAGTTTCAATGAAGGAAGCGGCTCAAATATTCTCGATAGTTCAGGGCACGGGAATGGCGGGACCCTTCAAAACGCATCGCGGATAAACAACGGCGGGTGTGGAGGTGCACTCCTTTTTAACGGGATTAACAGCTACGCAGCCATTCCGTATACATCCCTCAACCACCCGAATAAGGCAATCACCGTTTCTACTTGGATCTATACAGATTCGTTCCGCCCGCAGACATTGATCTCATCCTATAACGAGGGGGGATACCAGCTGGGCATTGGAGACGGGGGAGACCTGTGGTGGACAGTAAATCTCGAAGGCTATGGAGATCTGGATATCCCGGTGCAACACGAAAGCATCTCTTTGAACCAGTGGCACCAGGTCACGGGAACCTATGACGGACAGATCTCAAAGATCTATCTCGATGGTGTGCTGAGAAACCAGCAGAACGCATCGGGGTTGATCCATTACCAGTATCCCAATTACGTGATACTCGGTGCAAACGCAGGAACCGGCACACAGCCGGATGCGGGATGTTCGGATTACCTCAAAGGGGGTCTCGACGAAGTGAGAATTTACCCGCGGGCTCTTACCTATGGCCAGGTAATGGACGACCGGTTCCGCTGCTCACAGGAACTGGTGCCACCCCCAGTTATAGGAAAATCTGAAGAACCGGCTGCGATCTGCTACCGGGCATCCGGTGCTCTGCAGCTGAGGGACGGAGAACCGGTTGTTCGGATCATGTCCTTTTCCAATAAAACCGATAACGGAATCTGGAATGTGACCTTGCCGGCGGGTTCAAAACTGGTTGTGAGTGCCCGGGATTTTTATGCAAAAGCAAACCCGGATGCATGGTATATCGAGATTGACGATGAACACGGCAGAATTTCCCGGACCATCGCATTCCCCAACACCAACAACGCACCTTCAGAAGGAGTGGTTCCCTCAGGGAATGCCAACGTTACCATCCGATACTTTGATGGGAAAGAGCGGTTCCCGGCAAGGGTTGCAGTCCAGTTTGAGAGCATCAGACCGCCAACACGGCCCCCGGTATTTATTCCGCAGAATGTTTTTGCCAACCCGATCATCATCATCTACTCCGCATCATGGGCCACCCTGATCGCCCTGATTATCGTTGTTATATGGCTTCACAAGCGCAGGAAAGAAAGAAAAGAAGAGAACAATACTGAAAATGAGAAAGACGAGGAAAAAGTTATAGAGTGATTTCCCGGAACTGTTTCCCAAAAACACCGCAGATCGGACACTTGTCGGGCGCCTTGCCGATCTCGATGTTCCCACAGACCGGGCAGAGGAAGATTTTTTCCCGTCCAAGATCATTTCCTGCCTTTACCGCATCGAGTGCCTTCTTGTACAGGTTTGCATGTACCTGTTCGGCTTTCATCGCGTGGGTAAACGCAAGCACTGCATCGCTTCTTCCTTCCGCTTCTGCCGCCTTGACAAAGCCCGGGTACATGTGGGTGAACTCATGCGTCTCACCGGCAATGCTGGCTTCAAGGTTCTTTGCAGTCGGTTCGATTGCAGCAAGCACTTTCAAGAGCTTTTTTGCATGAATTGCCTCTGCTTCCGAAGCGGCTTTGTAGAGTGTTGCAATGTTTTTGAAACCCTCTTCTGCAGCTTTTTCGGAAAAAGCCTGGTACTTTCGGTTTGCCTGTGACTCACCGGCAAATGCCTCTTTTGCATTCTCAATGGTTGCCATGAGCATAGGGTACTGCGGGAATCTGACTTAAAGATTCTTCATGCGGCAGAATCTAAAGACGGGTTTTTTTGTTACAAATAAGAAAGGATTTCCCTTTAAAAACAAGAATCCCTGTCACATCACAGGACCACCGGATAGGGCCGTTTCCTGCATAAAACTGGTTTTTACCATGAAAAAGATGAAAGACGTCCCGATGCTGGACAGGCCACGCGAGAAGATTGCAAAGAAAGGAGTGACATCGCTTTCCGATCAGGAACTGTTCGAGTCGATCCTTGGGAGGGGCACCCGGAACAAGGATGTCCGTGAGATTGCAAAGGAGATCTGCGGGATTAAAAAGAACCATCAGGGCACGATCCAGTACGATGATCTCATCTCCATAACAGGGATTGGCCCGTCAAAGGCAGCCCAGATCATGGCATGCTTTGAGATAGGAAGGCGCTACTGTGCACCCGCTGACGGCAGTTTCAAAGTGACAAAACCGCAGGACATCCTCCCGCTCCCCATTATCGTTGAAATGCGGCACAAACGGCAGGAGCATTTCATCTGTATCACCCTCAATGGCGCTGGAGAAGTCCTTGACAGCAGGATCATCACCGTAGGGTTGCTCAACCACAGCCTTGTCCACCCCAGAGAAGTCTATGCAGATGCGATCACTGACCGGGCTGCATCGATCATCTGCGTGCATAACCATCCATCGGGTTCACTCGAACCAAGCCCGCAGGATATTGCCATCACCACACAGCTCCGGGATGCGGGACTATTGCTGGGCATCCAGCTGCTCGACCATGTCATTGTGACAAAGAGCGGCTACCTGAGCATGAAGGAGCGGGGACTACTCTAGCGGAAGACGGGAAATCTATCCGGGATATTTTTGTAATATCAGAAGCGTTCTATTGCGTGCCACAATTCCTGCAAATTATTGATGAAAATGAAAAATCAAATAACACATTTTGGCCCTGTAGAAACGCAGATGAACGGACGTTCACACCCGAACCATAAAAATAGTTTTGGGATGTTCCCCGCCTCAGGGCCTCTCCGAGGCACGGCGGGGCAGATTACCGTTTTCTTTATTAGGCAATTGAACCGCCGCGGGGGCGTCCCTTCGGGGGCGGCGGCGTTCATCGTTTCCGGGGTATGGAGGTCTCAACCCCCATCATTATAGTAAAGAACACTATTTTCATGGGAAATCATCGGTTTTTATGATAGACCGCTCCCGCCGATCGGGCATCCCCCGCACGGGGATAGGGCCACAGAAGGTTAGTGAAAATTCCGCCGGGGGGTCAAGGGGACGCTCCCCTTGCGTTGCCTCCCCCTCTGGGGGAGAGAGGGGGTCACTCTCATAATTATCGAAGAATATAACCAGATCGCAGGATACAAAATAGAATTTCTACAGAGCCCACATTTACATATTTTTTAAAATGGGATATTGCAAAAATTACACAATAAGCGATTTTCCGAGTGCATACCCCTTCTGGTAGGCTGCCTCAAGCAGATCCGGGTGTGCTGCAATGTCACGGATCGTATCCATATCGCTGATCAGTAACTCATCGGTGAACTGGCAGTCGATGATATCAAAAAATGCCTTTATCGTCAGTTTTGCGCCAACAAAAACTTCGGGGATCTTCATTCCCGAGATGCAGATGAACAATCCCTTTCGTTCTGCTCTGCGTTCCTTTGCTATGAAAGGCTTTTTCCGCATGTACTTGGCCATGAAAAAAACCTGGAACCGGTCCATCATCGATTTGAGTTTGCCGGGAATTCCCATCGTCATGATTGGCGTGGCGATGATGAGGCCGTCCATTTCTTTAAATTTCGGGTACAGCTGCTGCATGTCGTCGTCCATGATGCAGGTGTCATGGTCTTTGCAGAAGAACATCTCCATGCAGGCCTGGAAATCAAGGCTGGCAATTTCTATCTTTTCAACCGTGCAGCCGGCATCCTCGGCACCTTTGAGTGCACGGTCCAGGAGTTGTGCCGTGTTGCCCTCAGACAGCGGACTCCCCAGAAGGCCAATCACCTTTTTTCCCATAGAACATAAGATGTGAAAAACGAGGATATAGCTTTCGCATTGGTTCCCCCACCTGCAATATTACGGCGGAGAAAAATGAAGGGCCGATAGTACTAACACAACCCATATATATCTTTGACGTGCATGAGACTTTTGGTGAATAGTTTGACCGAACAGAAGACATATACAGCCGGACAGAAAGTTGGCGCGGGCAAATATGTGTGCATTGATTGCGGAAAGGAACTCACACTCGACAAGAGCGAACAGGACCTCAGGAAATGTCCGTCCTGTTCCTGCGAAGAGTACCAGTGCTTCCCGATGACACACATCCGCCCGGACGTAAAGACACCGGAAGATGCAAAGAACCCGCCAAAACGCGGCAAAAGCTTGCAGTAAATTATTATTTTTCTTTTTAAAGCACAAGCACAGCGGTGTGACTCCCGGGGGTTCCTGCAGGTCAAAGACAGGATTCCTGCTCCCGGTTTATCTGGCGTACATGGAGGATCTCCTGATGGTAAACGTTTCAAAAGAAGGGCAGGTCTTTAAGTGTGAGATCTGCGGTAATGTAGTTGTGGTAAAAGAGAGCGGCGGCGGCGAACTGGTCTGCTGCGGCGAACCCATGCAATTGGAGAGTGAGTAACTATGGTTGTAAAAAAAGCAGTAGCAAAGAAGGCTCCGGCAAAAAAGCCGGTTGCGATGAAAGGATCGGCAAAGAAACTCAACACTCTTGAGAAGAAGATCGGCAAAGTGCCGAAGTTTTTCAAGGAGCTGACAACGAAAGAGCCCGAGATGTTCAACCTCGTTATGAGATTTGAGCAACACATCTGGGATGATGGCAAGATCTCGTGTAAGACAAAAAAACTTATCGCGATTGCAATTGCCGCCGCCATGCGTGACCAGCACGCAGTCCGTGCCCAGCTGGCCGGTGCAAAGAGCATCGGCGTCACGAAAGGAGAAGTCGAAGAGGCGCTCCGCGTTACCTTCCTGCTCTCGGGTATGCCCGCATATGTCTACGGCAAAGCCCAGCTCGATGAGGTCATGCCATAACCGATCTCTGCGGTGAGACATCATGGAAGACGATACCTGTATCACGTTCCCCGTAATCGGGGAACCGGCGCCGGACTTCGATGCGGAGACTACCCAGGGGCCAATCACGCTCTCATCTCTTAAGGGGAAATGGGTGGTGCTCTTTTCGCACCCGGCGGACTTCACACCGGTGTGCACCACGGAGTTTTTAGCTTTTGCACAGATTTATGACGAACTCAAGGCACTCAATGTCCAGCTGATCGGCCTGTCCGTTGACAGCATCTCGGCACATCTGGCATGGGTGCACGCAATTAAGGAGAAGATGGGAGTCGCCATCCCGTTTCCCATCATCGCTGACCTCACCATGAAGGTAGCAAAGAAGTACGGCATGATCCACCCGGGGCAGTCCTCGACTGCTGCGGTCCGCTGCGTCTTTTTCATCGATGACAAAGGGATCATGCGGGCAATGATCTATTACCCGCTCCAGAACGGACGGTTCATGCCCGAGATCATCCGGCTGGTCAAGGCACTCCAGACAACAGACAAGTTCAAAGTTTCGACACCAGCAAACTGGCAGCCGGGCGAGAAAGTGGTTGTGCCTCCGCCAAAGACAACTGCAGAGATGGACAAGCGCCCGAGCGAAGGGTACGAATGCAAGGACTGGTACCTCTGCTTTAAGAAAGTATGAATCGGTGATAAAATCTTTTTTTTTTGTGAAATTTGCATGCATAAGAAACGATAAATTTGGAGTGACAAGGCTCATCGCTGTTACATGCAGGTAATATCGTTACTAACAATGTGTCCGGGTGACTTCCCCTCTAAAAACGACCATGCAAAAATCTGCTGTAATTGTTTTGTTGAGCGAAATTCGAGAAAATTGACCATCAAAAGATAATTCCTTGAGGAATGCACTACCGGTGCGTATTCCTTACCCGGTTTCTTGTAACATATTGGTGGGGGCTGATAGTAATTTTTTAAAATGGATAATCGTCAGGATTACTGATATACACATCAAGATTCCTGAAAGTTACCTGAGTCCCGCCACTGGTGACCTCAAAGCCATTGCGGGCGATTACAAGTCCCTCAAAGAACCCGCCATTAAATGTCACCTTTCCATTGGGGGCAAATAGTACACCGGTTACTCCACTACTACCCAATCCCGTCAAGGTGATGTCGCCATTGCGCGCTACAATTATCACATTATTTGCAGTAGGTCGAAACGATGAGGAGGAATAACGGTCTGCAACTATTTTCATATTGCTGGTCAATGCTCCCCCTGATACATAGCCTCGTGCAGTATACCAGTCAGAGGATTTTACCGGAGGTATCTCCTGGTCAGGCATAGTAAATCCCGGTACTGGTGCCTGATGGATACACCGGGATAGAATGTCTGTACCCATGGTTGGGGGATGAGTGAATGTACCTTTATAGTAAATACGTGCATTACTGTCAAGCGTTGGTGTCCAGTCCACGTTAAGATCGCCGTCAACATACACATTTCCATGGATCCGGGCGTCTTTTAATTTGAAATTACCCGTAATATACACATCACCATAGATGTTCCGGGCTCCGTTCCCTAATGTCATGTCGCCATTGACATAGATGGCTCCAGGTTTGCTGAGAGATCCGAGCCCAGCACTCCCCCCGTTCAGATTCACATTACCATCGATGTAAATGGTTGTGACATCTATAGAGGTACCTCCATTCAGGTCGCTTGTGGTCAGGGGCCCGGTAATGACAACCGTGGAACCTGGCCCGGATACATAATCACCGGCGAAGCTCAACTGACTTCCATAGACAAAGACATTCTCATTAATGATGAAATCGACAAACGACTTTTTTGTTACCTGAATGTAATTCGTCCGTGTAAGGGTATTGGTCCCGGTACCGTTGCTTACGGTAAGGCTCACAGAATACGTGCCTGCATTCGGATAGGTATGCAGCGGGCTCTGAACAGTGGACGTGTTACCATCACCAAACGTCCAGGACCGTGAAGTCACCGGCCCGGTTGAGGCATCGGTAAACCGGACTCCCAGGGGTTTTACTCCTGAAGTGGGTGTACCGGTAAATCCTGCAGTTACCGGAGCGGGTCCCGGAACAGTCACGGTGATATAATTCGTCCGTGCCAGGGTATTGGTCCCCGTACCGTTACTTACGGTAAGGCTCACAGAATACGTGCCTGCATTCGGATAGGTATGCTGCGGGCTCTGAACGGTGGACGTGTTACCATCACCAAATGTCCAGGACCGTGAAGTCACCGGCCCGGTCGAGGCATCAGTAAACCGGACTTCCAGGGGTTTTACTCCCGAAGTGGGTGTACCGGTAAATCCTGCGGCAACAGGTGCCGGGGGAGTGGGTGGTATCGTAGGAACTATGCCGATTTTCCCGAAATTCGCAGAGGACAAAATCGCAGACGCACCAGCACCCGTATAAACAATCTTCACATTTTCAGGATTTCGAGAATCAGGGGACGTGTATGTCAGCAAGTCCCCCAGGGACCACAAATCCGCCCCTTTAAAAAAGTTCTCTGTTTTATCCTGATCATCGACAAGGATCATTACGTCTTCCTTTTGCAGCGGATCTCCACCATTATGGAAGATTTGTATCGTATCTCCGAAACTGGAGATAATCGCTTCGAGTGCAGGAATTTGTTTTGGCAGTGGCTGTGATAACAACCCGACACCTACGATTGCAACAGCAGCAACTACGAGAGCAATGAGCAATACGGCGCCAATTACTTCCGAAACACCGGATTCGCTATTCGTGCAGTTTTTTTTATGTTGCATGTGGTCGGCTCGCTCCTTCACCCTTGAACCATTATGATACGCATACTCTGACGCTTTTTATTATACTTAGTGTATCTGTTCAGGTACACAATGAGCCTATCCAACGAGCCATGACAATTGTTGGACGAATGGTCTGCACGCCATTCCGCTCAGCGAGGCCTGCTCCTTTTCAGCAACCATCCAATCCTTTTTTATGACGCATGACAAAGATACGGGTATGCCGATCAAAGTCCTCGCCTTTGCCGGAAGTCCCCGCAGGCATGGCAATTCCGAGACACTGCTGGACTGGGTACTGGGCGGGATGATCGCAGACCCGGACGTGGTGATTGAGAAGGTTGCCTTAACCGATGCCAACATCAATCCGTGCAAGGGATGCAATGCCTGCGAGAAACTCAATAAATGCGTGCAGCGCGATGGCATGGACATCTACCATGACAAGATCGTCGCTGCTGACGTTATCCTGCTCTCATCGCCGATATATTGTATGGGAATCGCGTCGCAGCCAAAGGCCCTGATCGACCGGGCACAGGTATTCCGTTCCCGGAAATATGTGCTCAAACTCCCGGTTGTTCCCGTAGAGCGCAAGGGCAAGAGGCTCGGGGTCTTTCTCGCATCTGCCGGGCAGGACTGGGGCCATGTTTTTGATGCTGCCATCCCGTCAGTGAAATGCTTCTACCACGTGATTGACATAAAGGATGCCGACATCTCCTACCTGATGGTAAATAACGTGGATGAGAAAGGAGCAATCGACCTGCATCCTACCGCCCGGACCGATGCGGAAAAACTCGGAAAATCCGTGCTTGCCGAGATCAAAAAGCGGCTCGCTGCGTGAGTGCCATGACCGTAACCGTCCTTGGCATATCCGGAAGCCCGCACCGGCACGGGAATACAGAAACCCTGCTCGACAGTTTCTTAGAGGGTGCCCGTGCAGCCGGTGCAACGGTTGAGAAAGTGGTGCTCAAGGATCTTACTTACACACCCTGCCGGGGATGCAATGCCTGCCATAAGAATGGCGAGTGCGTGGTGATGGATGATGCAATCCTTCTCTTTGATAAAATACTGGCAGCCGATTGTATCGCCGTTGCCTCTCCCATCTACACGATGGGGATCACCGCGGAACTCAAAGGGTTGATCGACCGGGGGCAGTATCTCTGGGCCCGGAAATTTGTTTTAAAAACGCTCTTTTTCCCGGATGAACATATCAAACGGCACAAGGGGCTCTTTATCTCAACCGCCGGCCAGAACTGGGACCATGTCTTTGACGGGGCGTTTCCTGCGATCACTGCCATCTTCAATGGCACCGGGTTCGAATACTACGACAATATCATTGCCAATAATATGGATGAATTCAAGGGAATCAAAAATCACCCGACTGCTCTTAAGGATGCATTTGAGAAAGGACAGAAAGTTGTCGGGGTTATTGAAAAATTGGCTCTGTAGAAACGCACATGAACGGGTGTTCGCACCCGAACGATAAAAATAGTTTTGGGATGTTCCCCGCCTCAGGGCCTCTCCGAGGCGCGGCGGGACAGATTACCGTTTTCTTTCTTAGGCAATTGAACCGCCGCGGGGGCGTCCCTTCGGGGGCGGCGGGGTTCATCATATCTGGGGTATGGGAGTCCCTCTCATAATTATCGAGGAATATAGCCAGATCGCAGAAGAAAAAAGGATTTCTGCAGAGCTGAAAAATTAAAGACGGGATAAACCGGGCGTTTTACCCGCATGAAAAAAATTGTGCGGGATTAAAGAAGATAGAACGATGCCACGAGCGTCCCGAACGAGGCGATGATCAGCAGGGTAAAGACCGGGATGTTCCATGCCATCACTTTTCTGCCGTCAAGGATACTGACCGGGATCATATTGAATGCCGCGATCATGGCATTGATCTGGATGCCGAAGATACCGATCTGGGCAAGCAGGATACTGGAAAAACCGGTAAGAGAGGCACTGAGCAGGACCAGCACACCAAAGGGAATGCAGAGCAGGAGGTTAACAATCGGTCCCGATGCCGAGATGATACCGTTCTCCCTCTTAGTCAGACCCTGCCCGGTTGCGGAATTGCTGTAGATGACCGTTGCTCCCGGGGCTGCAAAGACAAAGCCGACAAGGGCTGCAAGGAGCACAGCAAAGAGCAGCATGATGTTGTCTTTTCTGAATTCCGCCCAGTACCCGAATTTAATCGCGGTAAACTTGTGGGCCATCTCGTGCAGGATAAAACCAATACCTACGGTGAGAAGGGCAATACCAAACGAGATCAGTGCGAGAACGGGATCGATCGATCTCATGGGCCCGGTTATTCCATAGGGAGCGATCTTGATGATCGCAAACGATATGGATATCGCTATCCACGATATAAAAAGATCAAATTCTTCCCGGCGGGATATTCGTTCGAGCATGTAATCACTGGATCAGATAGGGTGCTCTTGCGATATCTTCTTTGGTGTTATGGCGGGGATAAACACGTTTATGTGAATGCTGAAGATATGTATATCATATGTCGCTCGAAGCCGTACGGGCAGAGATCACAAAGACCGATAAAGAGATCATCCGGCTCATTGCACACCGGCAGGATCTTGCAGGAAAGATTGCAAAAATAAAGATCCATGCAGGTATGCCGGTCCATGATGAGCACCGGGCTTCTGAAGTCCTGAATACGGTTTTTGACCAGGCGGTTGAAGCCCGGATCGATCCTGTGGCCACGCAGAAAATATTCGAGCAGCTCATTGCGATGAGTGAGGAAAGGCAGAGGGAATGTTCCGGGGATGGGAACCTCCCGTGATGGTTTTTTTTTAAAATTATTTCGCCCGAACGTAAATTTGAAGTGAAATGTATTCATTGTCCTCATGAGGGACTAAATTTTTTTTAGAGATTTTTACTCAAAAGGGGCTTTTGTCCCACAGCCTGTGAGACAATTACTGGAGTGGAAGGGGACTAATAAAATGTAGCGAACGTTCATGTTCGCAATAGGACCTTCATGATACGTTACCCGGCCTCCGGGTATTCTCCTGAACTTTCAGACCATTCGATCAGTTTCCTCTTCAGTTCCTCTTTTGAGGGGAGGTAAAGCTGATACCGGGGTGCGTAGATGTTCGCATTTTCGGGCAGGGTGAGTTTGACGAGGGCATCGTTCTTCGTCCTGCAGAGAATCATTCCGATAGTCGGGTTCTCATCAGTAAGTTTTACTTCGCGATTGTAATAATTGACGTACATCTGCATCTGGCCAAGATTTTCATGAGTCAGTTTTCCGATCTTAAGGTCGATTAAGACATAGCACCGGAGAATGCGATTATAGAAGACGAGGTCCACAGAAAAATTGTCAGTGTCGAAGGTGAACCGTTTCTGCCGGGATTCGAAGAGGAATCCTTTACCAAGTTCCAGCAAAAAGGTTTCCAGTTTATCAATAATGGCGGATTCCAGATCGCTCTCGGAGTAGTCCGTCTTCTCATCGAGCCCGAGGAATTCGAGAACCATGGGATTCTTGAGCACATCTTCGGGCTTTTCAAGTAAGTGACCTTTCTGTGCAAGAGCCATGACTCCTTTTTTATCCCGGCTGAGCGCGAGCCGTTCATAGATCCCGGAGTTGAACTGTCTCTTAAGCTCGGAAAGCGACCATTGGTTTTGTCCGGATTCTATTTCATAAAACCGTCTTTCGTCCCGGTTGTCAATATTCATGAGAAAGATATAGTGCGACCAGCTGAGGGTGAACCGGGGGGTGAATTGGGCAGACAGTGTCTGCCGAATTGGAGTTTCTGTCTGTGTTTTGGCCGGTAATTGCGCAGACAGTGTTTGCGCAATTGGTGTTTCGGTCTGGAGTTTAGCGGGCAATTTCCCAGACACCGTCTGGGGAATTTGCGGTACCTTTTCATAATAATCGAGATAAAACCGACGCATATACTCAAGGTTTCTCTTTGAAAATCCGCGTCCGAACTCTTCGGTTAATCTGTGTGATAGTTCCTGTACTATTCGTTCCCCGTATTCAGCCCGTTTGTTTCCCTGTTGTTCATACTCAACAATCCTCCGACCGATCTTAAAGTTGGTGAAGACCTGCAGGGTATTGATGTTCTGGCTTGCGGACCTGCGAGCGCTTTGAACCAGATCCCGTATTTCTTTAACGAGAGGGGAGAGGGGATCTTTGGGTAGTTTCGCTATTGATGTCTTATGTTTCATTTTGTGAATCGCTTTCCTGTATTACGGAGTGTCGGGATTCGTGAGGATAAGGAACCCGGCAGGCGGAGTGAAAGTGCAGGGAATGGATGTATAAATCGGAGATTTGACGCTCAAAAGGAATTCATCGCCCTCACAGCCCGGGTCCCGGGCCGGCACGGCAAATAAAAAAAATTCATACGCGATCAATGTCTAAAATGTATCAGAACATGGAACCTGTGAAATGCCCGTTCTGCAAACCCTTTGCCGATGATATTGTAGCAAAAAATGAGCTCTGTTATGCCCGCTGGGACCGGTTTCCCGCAAGCAAGGGCCACCTGCTCCTGATGCCCTACCGGCATACGCCAACTCTTTTTTCGATGACGGTTGAGGAGAAGCTCGCCATGTTTGCCCTGATCGATGAATGCAAACAAGTGATCGAAGAGAACTTCACACCAGCCGGGTATAATATCGGGTTCAATACCGGGGTGGCGGCCGGCCAGACGGTGATGCACTGCCATTGTCACATGATCCCCCGGTATGTCGGGGACGTCAAAGAGCCCCGGGGCGGGATACGCGGGGTTGTGATGGGGAAGAACGGGTATTGAAGGTGGGATTTGACAAAAAAAAGCGGAATTTTTTTTAGATCTTCTTCCGGTTGAGCAGGTCAATGAAGACCTTTGCATCGGCCCCGTCCTCGATATAATAGATTTCCATGGAATCCGGGCCGGTTAATTTCCCGAGGCTGATGCCACTCCGATCATGGTCAGCGAAATAGATCTCCCCGTTCCGGGTTATGACCCCGGAGAACTTCTCGGCATAGAACTTGCCGTCGGGCCGGGTGAACTCCTTGGCACCGACAAAGGCCTGCCCTTTCTGTTCCGAGATGTTAAAGACCAGGGTGTTTTGTTCGCGGAAGCCCTCGGCCTTTGAATGCCCGATTCCTGTTCCGGTCCAGATACCGGTGAGGACGGGGGTGGCGGTTGTGGTTATTACAGCGGGAGTTGCGACTGGCACTGCTACCGGGGCCGGAGCCTGGGTTGTGCACCCGCAGGCGATTACGGCAAGAATTACGAGAAGAATGGAGATCGCGATCTTCATATCTATGGGAAAGCGGGATATCCAGATATACATGACGGGTTGGGTATCGGGAGGTTCAATGACGGTAACGCGGCCGGGCGGCTAATAAGGAGATGCAATGCCGGTGATCTCCTTGGTTTTTAACCGGGGGGTGATGTTAGTTCAGGAGCACGACTCCGGCATTCAGGGCCGTGGCGATGCAGACCCAGGCAAGATAGGGAACGAGCAGGATGGCAGCAGGTTTTGACACCCGGTGGAATGCCACGATAGTTGCGACGATAAGTACAAGCAGCAGGAAAATATCTGCAAGGCCGGCGAGGGGTAATTGCATCCCGAAGAACAGGAACGACCATACCAGGTTTACCACCAGCTGGAGGCCAAAGAGAAGCACCCCGGTTTTCACGGGTTTCTTTTCCCATCCCTGGGAAATGACAAGGTACAGGGAGATTCCCATCAGGATGTAGAGGACGGTCCAGACCGGGCCGAAGACGTAATTCGGTGGCGTGAACCAGGGTTTGTTGAGCGTGGCATACCAGGTGAGGACCCCGCCCATCGTGAGGAGGCCCACAACGGTACCGGCGACCAGGGGGCCCAGGATACAGGTTACCGCGAGTGCGGCTGAACGGAGAGTAGCCATAGAGATCACTGGAGGGCCGGGAGTATTGAGGGTATCGGTGGGGGATGAACACAAAGTGGCTTTAGTCCCGGTCAAAGGTAGTAAAATCATAAGACTTTTCATTGAGGAATCACCATCTCCTGTTTCATGAGCAAATCTTCCCTGCGTTACGCATTCCTTTTCCTTGCAGCTTTCCTTGTGGCCGGCATGATCTTTTGTGCCGGTTGTGCAAGTGCACCGCAGAAAACCCAGAAACTCGACGGCTTTGATGATGTTGTTGCCGCGAAAATGGCGGAATACAACGTACCGGGTGCCGTTGTCGGGATTGTTGAGAACGACACCGTGGTGTACCTGAAAGGTTTTGGAGTGAGGGAAATCGGAAAGCCAGAGAAGGTCGACCCGGACACCCGCTTCCAGGTCGCCTCGATATCCAAGTATTTCAACGCGGCCGGGATCGGGACACTTGTTGAGGAGGGAAAACTTGACTGGGACACCCCCGTTATCACGTACCTGCCGGGTTTTGCGCTGAATGATACCTATGCCGGTCAGCACACGACCCTACGCGACCTGCTCACCCACCGGACCGGGCTCAAGCCATACGAAGGCGGCCTGCTGGGCAGGGTGGGGTACTCGAATAAGGAGATGCTGGAGAGGATGCGGTATCTCCAGCCCGGCGCAAGCTTCCGGGAAAAGAACCAGTACTCCAATGCAGGGTTCTTCATAGCCGGTGAAGTTGCGGCAAAAGCGGACAACCGGAGCTGGGAGGATTTGACCGACGCACGCATCATCCGTCCCCTGAACATGACCCGCTCGGGGGCGCACTACGAGACCCTGTACCTCGATGACAACCGGTATACCGGCTACAGGGAAACGGCAAATGGAACGGAAATGATCCCCCACGAGATCGATCCCCTGCCGGCGGCCGGGCAGGTGGTCTCGACCGGCCGGGACATGACACGGTTCATGCGGATGATGTTAAACCACGGCTCGATCGACGGGAAGCAGATCCTTGCACCAAAGACCGTAGATGCCATCAACGCCGCGAGCTTTGTCACCGGCCAGCCGGATAATCCGGCGGATCCGTATACCTTAAAAGCGAACGGCTTTGGCTGCGACTCGTTCACCTACCTTGGCGAGCGGGTCGTCGAGAAGAACGGGGGACTTGACGGCGTCCGTTCCCTTGTGGTCCTGGTCCCCGGCAGGAACATCGGGATCGTGGTCATTGCAAACAAGCATTTGACCGAATTCCCCGAAGCGGTCCAGGCAGAATTTCTCGAGCGGTATATCGGGAAGAGCGACGTCGACCTGCAGGCCCGGGTAAAATCCGCCCAGGCAATGATCAACGAGATGGTTGCTCCTCCCGAGCGCCCTAAAAACCCCGGCCCGGCAACGATCGCCCCCTCCGCCATGGCGGGAACCTACCGGAGCGACCTGTACGGTACCCTGCAGGTGAACCCGGGTACGGATGCCGGGAACATGACGTTTGTTATCGGTCCGGGCAGGTACCCGGGGAATCTTTCGCACTGGACGAACAACACCTGGCTTCTCTCTTTTTCCAACCCGGACGACCCGAACGATCTTGTGACATTCACCGCCGGGCCCTCGGGATCTGTTACCGGTATGGCTTCCGATGCTCTCGGCTCGTTTTCGCGGGTCTGACGTAGATAATATTTTTTTGGGTAATGGTGATGGCCGGGGGATGGTGCGGTGCTATTGTTTTTATCCCGCGTTATAATGAGAATACTCCTGAGGGGAAATGGGGGGATTTGGCGCTCAAACGAGGCTTCTTCCTTAACGTGAACCGGAGGCGGGCAAATAAAAAAATCTGGGCAGGGAAATTCCCCTGCCCTTTTTGTTCTCACTTCTTTTCTTCCATGTGGTCGAGGACCCGGTCCCAGACCACGAGGAGCCCGGGGATGATCACGTAAGCGAGCAGCCCGGTGCCGAGGAATGCCCCGGTGAGGATGAGTTCGTTATCCATCATCATCACCTTTAAGCAAGTGCCGATACGGTGTCGGCCCAGGTCTCGACTTTTGTCCGGATGCTGTCGTCCGAGTAGGACGTGAGGCTCACGCTTTCCCGGCTGAAGGTTACCATGTAGAGCTCCCCGTTTGGATCGTGGCACTTGACCGTTGCCGAGTAGGTCTCGTTGTCCATGTCACGGACCGGTGTACCGGTGTGGGCTGTAGTGAGCGCTGCACTCGCGAGAAGTGCGGTTGCCCCGGCATTGAACCCGGCGATTGAGTTGAACCTGACAGAATCAATGCCAACGGTTTTTGCATCGCTGTCCTGGTAGATGATCTTCACCGTGTAGTTTTCCCTGGTCTTTTCAACCGGGTCGTGGGTTACTCCTGCGGTCATGTATGCTACACAGGCAAACGGGTTGCCGGTGATGACCGACTGGACGATCGTGTTGAACGCTGCCACATCTTCGATCGGGGTTGCGAGGATGCGAACCGCTGTTTTTACGGTTGTTTTCTGTACGAAATCTGCCATAATCTATCACTCCTTGTTCTCTTTCCCTTGTCCGGGAATCGCGATGGCCAGGCCGGGGGTTTCTTTGCCGACTTCTCAAACCCGCTAAAAGATCCTCCGGATCTTTTGACAGCGGGGCAGACGAGGGCATTTTCCCGGCTATGGCTGTTTTCGTTCATCCCGGATTTTGGTGGGAGACGACGTGGTGTGCAATCGTTTCCCTTTTTTATCCGGACTTCTTTTCCCTTGTGTCTCGGAGGC
Organism: uncultured Methanoregula sp.; assembly: GCA_963676675.2. Lineage (GTDB taxonomy): Archaea > Halobacteriota > Methanomicrobia > Methanomicrobiales > Methanospirillaceae > Methanoregula. The sequence goes on from OY781161.1 coordinate 59,332, forward strand.
CCCTTTGACATACCAGTATACGACGTATGAGGGGATGGGTCTGGCCGAATAACAATCAGGTATGAGGATTTGGACGGGTTTTCTTCGAGTTTGGCGGATTCCGGGGCATTTTCGGGTTGGGTGCATTTCGCAAAAACGGGAACTGGCAGGTACGGGTTTTCCAGTGTTTGGCGATCGTCTTCCTGCGGGTCCCATCAACAGGCCACTAGGCTGGCGATCCTCAAGCCAAACTGCACGGTACTGGCAGGTTTCACTCGCATGTAAACGGTTGATTTGCCAATCCGGGCCGTCTTATCAGGAATCCCGAAAGAACCGGCCGGAAAACCCGCTGAACTGGCCGGTTGGGGTAGCTGACCGGGGGAAAATAACCCCGCAGTGAGCCCGGATTAGCATATCCGGGTTGAGGGTATAGTGAAGTCCGGGGGACCCTGAAGATATGACCGATAATTTCCGGAACAATGGATTGGGCCAGGCCATGTCCGATCCTCAAGCCAAACTGCACGGTACTGGCCGGTTTCACTCGCATGAAAATGGTTGATTTGCCAATCCGGGCGGTATTATGATGAATCCAGAAAGAACAGGCCGGAAAAACCGCTGGACTGGCAGGTTGGGGTAGCTGATACTCGGAAAATAACCCCGCATCGAGCCCGGATTAGCATATCCGGGTTGAAGGTATAGTAAAGTCCGGGAGTGCCATGAAAATATGACCGATAATTTCCGGAGCAATGGATTGGGCCAGGCCCTGTCCGAACCTCAAGCCAAACTGCACGGTACTGGCCGGTTTCACTCGCATGAAAACGGTTGATCTGTCAATCCGGGCTGTCTTATGATGAATCCGAAAAGAACTGGCCGGAAAACCCGCTCAACTGGCCGGTTGGGGTAGCTGACCGGGGAGAAATAACCCCGCATTGAGCCCGGATTAGCATATCCGGGTTGAAGGTATAGTGAAGTCCGGGAGTACCATGAAAATATGACCGATAATTTCCGGAACAATGGATTGGGCCAGGCCCTGTCCTAACCTCAATCCAAACTGCACGGTACTGGCCGGTTTCACTCGCATGAAAACAGTTGGTTTGCCAATCCGGGCTGAATTATCAGGAATCCCGAAAGAACCGGCCGGAAAACCCGCTCAACTGGCCGGTCGGGGTAGCTGAACCTCGGAAAATAACCCCGTATTGAACCCGGATTAGCGTATCCCTGTCTATTGCAGGGGGATCCAAAAAGGGGATTTTGTCCCGGGGGATACTCCCGGTACCGGTCAGGAAATACTCATCCCGGCTCCCCCGGTCCCCGGTACCTTGTCATGGACCGGTGTTCCCGGCACCGGAGCAGCTCCTGCCGGCAGGAAGGGCATCCCGTCACGGTGGATCTCGGTGACCCGGTCAATATCGATGCGGAAATACTGCCACACTCCCCATGACGCGAGGGCATGGATCTCCCTAACGATCGCGGGGTTCTGCGGTACGGTGCGGAGTTCCAGGATCGTTTCTTTGAACAGCATCTCGATATCCCGGGGCTCGCACGCGTGGGTACGGCTCCTCCGGACCCGGATGAAGACGAGTCGCGATCCATCAAGAAGGAGAAGATCGCCGGGAAATCCCCGCACCCGGGAGATATCCAGCACCGGTCCCCGTCCTGATGCGATTCTCCATGCTTCCTCAATTGCCTTCTTCGGTTTTGGCCCGTGGGTCATGCTTCACACCCCACGGAGGGAGCATTGTGCCCGGAGTCATCTCCCGGAAATCTCCAGGCCGGTGCGGATGCCGTCATACTGTTGCCGGGTGCAAGTTCCTTTGGCAATGCCTTTACCCGGACCGAGATATTGTAATGGTGCCAGTGCGTCCGCTTTACGCTGATGCGGTACACGCTGTCGCCTGCCTGGTTGATCTGGTACGCGATCGCCAAGGGCAGGAGATACAGCGGGACGGTCGTCTCTTTGCAGGACAGGCTCTTCTTCATTCCGACTCCCTCTTCTCATCGCGCTTGTGCATCCTGCGTTCTTCGAGCTTGTTCAGCTTCTGGCTGAGCCGGGTGATCTTCCGGTTCATCCGGTCATAGATCCGCTCCTGCCGTTCGTAGATGGAGAAGAACAGGTCCCCTAATCTTTCGCTCGCATCTGTGCAGGGATCTTCGGGTGCTATGGTACTGTCCCGGCTGACACCTGCTCCCGGGCATGAGGCCGGAATTGCTTCCGGTGCTACCGGCGTTGTCCCGCCATTATAGAGTACCCCCATTCCGAGCACGATCCGGTTCTTCTTTGCGGCATCCTTAATCATTTCGTGTTCAACAATTCCCGTCTTCTTATCGTTTTTTTGTCCGGTCCCGGCCACACCGGACGCTGCCTGGTCCGGCTCGGCCACATCCTGAAGGTTAATCAGAGCAATTTCCATACACATCACCTTTTTTTCCTTGTTTGTTCTCCTCTCATTTTTTTCCGGGAACTTTTTGCACCCGGGTCAATTGCCTTCTTAAGCGCCGGTTCCGGCCAGAGCCGCAGCTCTTCTGTTGCAACTCTTATCCCTGTCACGATTGAGAGACGGCAGGCTGAACCGTACGACTCTGTACCAGGGCATTAATAACCGGGACCGGCGGTCAATTACTACGTATACGAGAAGAGGCGGGCATGAGGTCTTCGGCTGCAGGGCCCTGACCGATGATGCCTGCGCCGGTTGTACTGCGGATCAATGCGATAAGGCCGGCGAGCGTGTGCCGGAGGGAGGCAGGGGTTTCATCCCCGATGATTTTGACTCCCCTCCGGCGGTGCATGCCGGTGATGATAATTCCGCTGACAGACAGCATCGAGAGGTAAAAGAACCGGGAGTAGAAAGCCGCAGCCTTTGGTGCGTACCCGAGCTTCCGGATCTTCCTCGCTGTCCGTTTGCAGAATTCGTTTGACATTGTATATTCTCCTGTTGAGAAATCGAGATTATAAGGTTATTGTTCGCTGCGGGAAATTCCGCAGCCATAATGGATTTTTAAAGAAATCGGGGCCTGCATTGGGATTCTTTTTGTGCCGGTTGTCTGACCGGGAAAAAACGCGGCGCGGGCTTTTTAAAAGATGGGGTTTGCGGGCGAATTTTGTAAGAAAATGACTGGAATGGGAGGAAGGTGCCGCATCTTTGTGCGGGAAGTTTTGGGTGAATGTAGGAATACCGAAAACAATACCGCCTTCTTTTACTCAAACTAATGTTTCACTCATCCATTTGTTAATACAACTTCCGATGAAAAAAGGAATTTAAAAAAAATTTGAGAGCGGCATACAACTTTTTTATGAATTGTTGATAAAAAAAGTATAAGGGAATACCCAAAACCGGTATCAATAACAAAGGATACAAATTCGTTACAAGTTTATGGAATGGATATATTATTGAAATCAGGATAAATACAAAGAATAAAGTCAAAACTACTAAAATATTGGTGGAAATTTCTTCAATAATAAAATCAAAATCAATATTGAAAAAAATCAAATCCTTTTCCATAAAAATTATGTCCCCCGATAAAATTTTTCTTTATAATATTTGATAATATCGTCTAGGGCATATATCCCAAAAACCGTAAGGAACCACCCCTTTATCAGTACAACAAAAAGATCGCTCCATAAATCAGGAGTATTAAAAACTAACGTGCTAAGGATGAGAAGGACCTTTAATGCAACATAGTACAAGCTAACGATAATGATGTGTTCGGTCAGCTTGAGTAGCAACCCGGATATATTTTCTAAGAGCTGCATAATCTCTCTTTTCATAAAACACCCACTGCACCTCGTTACAAAGAGTCCTATGTTGCGGAAATTCATTAATGTGTCTAGCAAAAAATCAAAATTCTTACAGTTTTAAAGAAATAACGTGTGTATTTCCGATTGTTTTTAAAATCGTTCAATCAAAATATCAAATAAAAAATTCCATAAGATCTCAACAAGTTAAAATATAAAATTATATAATGTTAAAGGCGAACATTTTTATATGGATTATACTGAATTCCCAAAATCTCCAGGGAATCCAAACAATATTCCAAAAAAGAGACAATACCGTTCGAAAAATCCTTCTGATACAGCAATTTGTACACAGATAAATGAAATGCTCCAGAGCATTCATACAAATCATCAAGAGGTCATTCATGCTTTTGTTGAAATGTTTGGATCATTTCAGATCAGGCACCGGGAATCTGCCGCTGCTTACTATTTTTTAACAATTGTTTTTGAAAACCAGAAGTTCAAATTTTTAGATAATTCAAGACATCACGACAAGGAAGTAAAAATCAGTCCCTCATTAAAAAAATTTGAAGATATATCAACAAAATTGTTCAATAACAAATTTATTACCAGGGCTACATTAGAAAGTGTCCAAAACCAATTCCTTGAAAAGGGAATTGTTGCCAGAATCCTGTTTACAAAAAACAATAAACCCTATGAAAACAGATTCGAACGCTTTTTTCCCATTAATCCTGTTACTCTCTGGAATACTATCCCCGCCTCGATTCGAGGAAATCATTCCCACTATGATAAAATCATGAACACTTTTGATCAATTATTATACCAGAAAAAATTTGGAAAAACAAGCGAATTATTAAAAGGAAATTACAACATTTTGAACTTTAATACCAAGTGGTTTATTTATATGTTATTGACCCATGAAAAAAAGGACTCAGTAATATCGATGCAACTTAGCAATATTAAATCAGATAAGAATGATCCAAACGATTTTTTGGAGAAATTGCTAAATAAAGAGACAAAAATTATTGCTCTTCTGGATCAGCGAGGAAATGACCAGATCAAACGAGCAAGGGAATTAAAGAATAATTATCCGAAATTTTTTGAAGTAAAATATACCAAAGAAGAATTAAAAGGAACGAGCCGGAGAATAATTCTCGACGATGTTTTTGCAGCAGACATGATAAAAATCCTCTCGCCAACAAATGAAAAGAATACGGATGGAGCTTATGTCGGAGTTTTGTACTCTGATGAAAACATTAACCATTTCAAAGATAGTTTTAGTATTTGGTACAAACAGGGAATAGATCTGGATGAGATTGAAAACTAATCGGATTCATTAGCAAAAAATGGTACCTGAAAATACCTGAATTATTCCAAAAAATATTCTCTCTGATTTTCCCCAATGTTATTTTACCCAAAAAAGGTTACACTTTTTTTTCTCGGGAAAATGGGTGGATAGGTGCCGCATCTTTGTGCTGAACGGGAAGTCTGGGGGATCGTGAAAAAAACGGGGGGGTGACCGGGCGTTAAGAACCCGGCCGATCGTATTACATATTCCTCCAGTCCTGGCCATCAAGCCAGTACATGTACACAATGGCGACAAACAGGCAGATACCGACAAAGACCGTTGGCATGTACCACTTCCCCGCTAAGAAACGCAGCAGGGACGAGAGGACGAGCCCGAGGACAATCCCCAGGAGGATCATACTGGTTACGACTTTTTTGTTGGTGAAGGTGACATAGAGTAGCTGGACATCCATAACGTGCTCTATCGGGTTGTTTGTTGGGGATGGGGAAAACGGTTTTGGTGAAATGTGGGTGGGGGATTTGACGCTCAAAAGGGGCTGATGCCCCTTGCCGCGTGGGCTTACCCGGAATTTCAATTTAGATACATTAATCTAACGAAAAAGATAATTTGACAGTTAATCAATTGCAGATTTAATTTTGAGGCACAAACAGTGGCAGAATTTATTCCGGATCGTCTTCCTTCACGAGCAAGCAGGGGTGAAGAACGGACCTTCGCTCTTTTGAAAAAGCTTCCGGATGATTATCTCGTCTATTATGAACCCAATATCGATAACCGGCATCCGGATTTTATTGTGATCGCACCAGATCTCGGTGTAATAGTCATTGAAGTCAAGGGGTGGTATTATGATGATATCCTCAGGGCAAGCGATACTGAGGTAGTTACATATTTCGATAATCGTGAGAGAACAGAGGTCCACCCCCTCGCACAGGCATGGGGATATCAGTGGCGACTTGCGAGAACCTGCGTGAAGAGTCATAAGCGATCGCTGCTTCTTCATCAGGATGGCAAGTACAAAGATAAATTCATCTTTCCATTCTGTCATTTCGTAGTACTCTCCAATATCTCACGGGACAATATCGAACGCCGGAAAGAACATAACCTTTACGAAGTTTTCCGCCCGGAGAATACCTTGTACCGGGACGAACTGGTTGCACTTGAAGATGCAACACCGGAAGAATTGCAAAAAACATTAAAGAGATTTTTTAATCCGTTCTGGAACATTTCTCCCTTCACTTCTGAACAGATCGATGTAATCCGTGCCATCATACACCCGGAGATCATCCTGAGTTATGTTCCCACGCGATCACTGACAGCTAAAGAAGCCGATGAGTGTTTTGATCTTGTTGTCCTTGACCGGAAGCAAGAGAATAATTCCCGGAAAATTGGAGAGGGACATCGTATCATTTACGGGGTTGCAGGTTCTGGAAAAACGGCTCTCTTAATTGCCCGGGCGAAATGGCTCAACGAGCGTAATCCTGATTCAAAGATCCTCCTGCTCTGTTACAATGTTGTACTGAGTGCGGATCTAAGATATAAACTCAAGGAGTATTCCCGGATAAATGTCTTTCATTTCGATGGTTGGGCAAAATACAACGGTGTCACCCGACAGAAAAAAGACCCGTCCTCTAGGAAAATCGAGAGTGATGTGGATCTCGGGAAGCGGTTGCATGAGCATTTTTTGCAGAGGATGGGGGATTATCGGAACTACGATGCAATCCTTGTCGATGAGGCCCAGGACTTTCCTTCGATCTGGTTCTCCTGCATTCTTGATGCCCTGAAAGATCCTCTTGAGGGCGACCTGCTGATCGTATGTGACGGGAACCAGGGAATCCGGCTCATCGATTCGGTGAGCTGGAAGGCATTGGGGATCAAAGCTCAGGGAAGATCTATTCACCAGATATTCGATCTCGACCGGAATTACCGGAATACCAGGGAGATTCTCAAACTTGCGGCACATTTCACGGTCAGGAATCCTAAGTATAATGAGGATTCCATTTCTATCGTGCCGGTTGATCCCAGTCAGGCTCAGCGGAACGGGCCTAAGCCGATTCTCTTCCGGTGCAAGGACCATGATGACGAATGCCGCAGAGTTGTCAATGTCGCCCGGCTGATCCTTGACGGGAAGGTCACGTACAAGAACAAACCGGTGAAGATCCTTCCTCACGAGATCGGGGTACTGTATCGCATGAAACTGAAAAAGGATGACAAGATTTTCAAGGATTTCTTGAACGATCTTAATGAAGTTTCAACGGTTACATGGCTTAAAGGTGAATCGCGGACGAAGGTCCACGAACCGACCATCAAGGTCCAGACGGTTGATTCGGTGAAGGGGCTTCAGTACCGGGCAGTAATCCTCATGTGGACGGATCTCTTCTCGCCATTTTCCAAAGATGATATGGAGCAAGAGCAATGCCGGCTGTACGTGGCGCTGACCCGGGCATCGGATGTGCTGATTGTGACAAATTCGAAGGAGAATGAATTTGTGGAGAAAATGATTGCGAGCGGGGATGCCAGAGTGAAGTGAGGAGGACCTCATCGGGGCTCCAATTTTGGAAAAAATATCGTTGATATCTTCTCCGTCATTAAAAAAATTGATAGTATCAGAAAGCCGAATCAAACATCGTGATAAAAAATGACCCCTCCAGCAGTTCACTTCAAAGACATCACCAGCCCGGTTAAAGATGCTTTTGAACCTAAAATGGTATTATTTAACGGCCTGAAACAACGAAATTTCAACAACGGTCAGAACCCGAAACAATTCAGGTATTATTACGAGGCTTGGAAAAATACAAGCACCAGAACAAATGATATCATTTTTTACGAGATAAATGACTGGAATCGCAATAAAGCACAAGAAATACGCATTGATATCCAGTTCTGGAAAGAGTATAATGAAATTTGTGATATTATCGAACGTAGAATGGATAATATTGGCCAAAAAATGCCCCCTCATCTGAAAAGCCAACCTTACATTGATAAAAAAAATCTTGGATGGCGCCGTTTACAATATCATTTTAATGAGGATACTGCTCCTGAAATTGTAGCAGAGAGTTTGAAGGTTCTCATCCAAGAAACAAAAGATATTGTCAATGATTGGCTGATATCAGAAAATAAACCGCATTATTGATTTCCAATTGATGCAATCATCAACCGGAAAGGGCCGGTGCAGATAGAAGACTGGATGAAAATCAGGAATTATCTTGCCTTAAGCAAGCTGAGATAATCAGGGTTTGATGCTCATCGGGGCTCCGCCCCTTGCCGCGTGGGCTTAGCCCTAGGGGTTATTTTTCAACCAGAGAATTAAAATCGAATGATCTTTATAAAGAATGTTGTCTATAAATATGCCAAAACATTTTCCTTGTAAAAATTTATCAACCGACTATTCTTTCACTCACTACCAAATAAACGATGAAGATTCGGCGGAATTTATTCAATACAATGTTGATGCATTTGGTGTACCAATAGCTGATTTTGAAAATGCGATGAGAGAACTTGGAATTGACGAGAAAATCATTCAAATTAATATTTCAAAAATAAAAGAAGACCTTAAACAAAGTGGATCTTTTAGCAATGCTAAAGGCAATTTTGGGGAATCTCAAACATCGTATTACTTAGAGAAGAAAGAGGATTTCATTTTCACTCGTTATGGATGGTCAGACAATCCATTTGCAGGGCATACATCTATCGATTGTTATGGGATTGATCCTTCGCGGAAATATGTTGCATACATAGAAGCAAAAGCTGCACTCGCCGACTCGTCTATTCCAACTTTGATTAGTCAGCTAGTAACAGACCAATTGCATCTTGAACGAATTTATCCATTCACAAAAAGAGGGGTAACTACAATTCAAGCAATCTCAAAAGCATATCACAATAAAATTTCAAAAGCCCAAACATCCGACGATCCAAAAGAAACAATTGATACACTTTATCGCGATCGATTCATGCGAATCGGTGCGATTATTCATAAAGCTAAGAACCGTGATCATTCAAAGAATCTTAAAAAGTTGAATGTGGAAGAACTGAAGTTTAAAATAGAGCATCCTGAATTTTCAGAAGTTGAATGTTTTCCCACTCGGATTATTGATATTAAAAATTTGAAAATTCAAGAAAATTTTGATCACTGGTTATTGACGGTTGATGTTCTATGCCAGATTAGAGGCTAAATGTCGAAATACATTGTTCCGGAAAAATATCAAAATTACATTTATTCGGATATTGTCAAGGATTTAGATTCTGCGTTGTTTGCATTAGAGGGAAAAACCGATGCTGAACGTTCGAAAATTGGAATACCCAATTTTTTTGAATACCTAGGGGAAATCGAACGAAATGCTGAGGCCCTTTGTATTTATTCCGAATATCTAAAAAATAATAACATAACAGAGATTTCAGGAATTACTCAAGACGATTTTTTAGTAATATCTGCACGTTTGTATCAAAAATCTCTAGAAATCATTTCTGATGCCAAAGAGAAGGGTTTAGACTTCCCTTCTGAACAAATTTTCAGGTACCGACTATATTCTGCAATTAATTTTTATGCAAGTAGAAGACACGCGATATCTACCGCGATCTGCCAAAAATTGGAAGCGGATCTCAAGGATCTTACGATAGATTCCGAACCAATATTTTGGTTCTATGAAATTATCATTGATTTAATGCAGCCCAAATACTACAAAAATTGCGTTAAAAAATGCCACATTGCAATATCGGGAATAAAACAAAAAATTTCAACATCTCGAGATCTTAGTTCCAAAGATTTTGTGCCCCTACCATTCCTCGGTGTAGCAATACAGGAAATAAAAAAATTTGTTGAGTCCATACAAGAAGGTAATCTTACCGTTGCTCGCAAGACAGTGCAGAAAATTAAAGATCAAGCCATAATTTTTGACAAGTTGGGTTTTACTGAGATTTCATTCATTCTCTTTAAAATTTCGTTTGCAATCAATCATCTTAATGACTTTTCTCTTTGGCGTCTTAAGGAAGTTTTACCCTATGAAACAAAGGAGCATCAAATAAAAGTAGAGACATTCATTCGCCAAAAAACCGGCATTGGGCAATATTTTTTGTTTAATTCACAATACAAGGCAATATTTGAAGATAAAATTCTCCAAAAGGAAAACCATCAAATTCTGTCCATGCCTACTGGCGCAGGGAAAACACTTCTTGCTCATCTCCTTATTTTGAAACAATTATTACTGCGCCCCTCTCCTCAATCAAAGATAATTTATCTCGTTCCAACGAGGGCATTAGCTCACGAAAAACTTTCAGAATTTGAGGATTTTTTCTCTAAAAAAGGAATGGATTACCGGGTTTGTAAGATTACTGGCGAAATTTTAATTGAATCCGAAGAGGTTCTTGAGAAGAATGATATCCTCATCATGACGCAGGAAAAATTCGATATCCTGATGAGAGAGGAAAATTTCTTCGGTTTTCCTATTGACTCGATAATTTCAGATGAGTTCCATAACGTATATCTTGACTATCGGGGGATTAGACTTCAATTAAGTTTGGAACGTTTCAAGAGAAAAACCCCAAATAAAGAAACGAAATTGTTCTTGATAAGTGCGATACTTCCAATAATTGATCAAGAGAATATTTCACGATGGCTTTATCCCGAAGAAAATGCGTTCAGTGTAATTTTTCAAACAGATTGGCAGCCAACATTCACACGAAGAGGGTATTTTGATTTTCTTGAAGAATCGAAAAATTCTCAATGGAATATTCAATTCAATGATGGGAGAACTTTAAGAATTCCAGCTCCGCACAAGAAAATTCAGTTGAATTGGATCAATAAGGCCGCTGCTTATATTGCTGCACAACTCTCTCAAGATGATCAAGTTTACCTCTATTCTTCATACCGAATGGGGATATTGGATAGAGCGGAAGATGTGGCTAAATATCTCGAAAAATTTGACATAACCTATATCGATCAAGAAAAGAAGCAGGAAGCTCTCAAAAAAATTAAGAAAATAATAGGGCCGAATCACCAGTTTGTCTCCCTTTTCGAAAAAGGAGTTGCGGTTCATCATGGTCATTTGCCATTAGCAATCCGAAATATCATTGAAAATGCAATTAGTAACAAAGCGGTACCAGTTGTTTGTTCAACAAGTACTCTTGCACAGGGCGTAAATCTTCCAATAAAATCCATTGTGATCCCAAAGCCCCAATCGAGAAAAGAATTGATGGAGATGGGCTTGTTCTTAAATTTGATTGGAAGAGCCGGTAGACCTGGAAAGACAGAGGAAGGGCAAGTCGTCCTTCTGACTTCAAAAAAGCAAAAGAAAGGATATCCAGATTTTCCGAAAGTCGTCCTCGATAAATTTCTTACAGCTAAGTCAAATGATATTTCCGAGAACCTTAGCCCAGTAAAATTTATTAAAAAATTTCGGGAAACCGATCCAACTGAGTTAGAAGAACATTTGATCGCAGAGTATCAAGTACTTTTAGGAGTTTTGGAAGCGATGCTTCTCGCAACTATTGCGGAAGATATTTTTGACAACCTAAAAGAAGAGGCATTGTTAAACGCAATTGCTATCGGGAGTAAAAACGAAGAATTCCTTGAATTCGTTCGGTCTTTGTTAATTGAAATAGAAAATCGATTTGTTGATGATTATAAAATTGTCACTAGAGATGGTGAGAAATTAAAAATAACTCCCACAGGTCGAATTATCTATCAGTCAGGATTTTCTCCATCGACTTCGTTAAAGTCGGTGAAATGGTTAAAATCAGAGATTCGTTTGTTGAAAGAAATGTATCTTATCGAATATGATCTAAACCGTTCTGAGTTTTATAAGATTTGGATCGAATTAATGACGATTATCATGACCTCACCTGAAGGCCAAGTAATTCAGGGAGAGAGATACCAAAAAACATTCAAACGGGGTCTTTGGGCTCTAGATTTGTGGGCAAAAGGGACACGAATCGAAGTAATTGCAAAAAAATGTTACACCCCAGAAGGAAGCAACCAAGGCGATATCCTTGAAGCTCTTTCTGATGTTGACGGTAATCTAAATGGCTTCGCAGCATGGGGCTTATCGGCGATGAGCAAATGGGTTCACTTGCTAGATCTTCCGGATGCAGATGAGCACGAAAAACAATTATTTAACTTGTCAAAAAATGTATGGTTTGGAACAAATCAAATCTTACCAATGAAATTAATGAAAATGGATGAATCGAAAAGATTACTTCGAGAAGATGTTTTGATACTGACATCAGAAATTCAAAATCGCCGAATTCCAAATTTTGTTAATAATCCATTACTCTTGAAGAATTCAGAAGTTCAGTTAAAAATTAAAGGAATTGTCGAGTTGAAAGTTGGTGGGAATGATGTGCTTGAAAATTTATTGAAAATTTTTGAAATCGAAGGGATGGAAAATAGATAAAAATTGAGAAATGTTTCTCGGAAAACCAAACAAATATCGGCAATTACGATAAAAGGTTCTTTAGATAATAAGTGGCAAGTGATGCCGAAGAAGTTCCCATGAGTAAAGATTCCCAATATTCCTTCGAAGACCAACAGCCTCTTGATAACTGGATGGTCTCCGATTCAAACATATCAAACATCCAAGCTGTAATAACATCCTGTAAAAAAAATCCGTTTTTATACAAATTTATATCAGCAAATGATGCAGGTTCTACGGGATCTCATCAGAGCGGATTCTATCTTTCAAATTCTTCATGGCCAATCTTCTTCGATTCTCCTGGAGTCAAAGGACAGAACAAAGATCTGCCGGTCACGATTCAATGGGAATCTGACGATCTCGAAACAAAAAGCCGGTGTATCTGGTATGGAGAAGGAACACGACGGGAATATCGTCTTACCAGATTCGGACGCGGATTTCCCTACCTGAAAGATGCACATATCGGTTCACTGGTTATTCTGATAAAAACCGGGAAGGACGAATTCAGTGGCTGGGTTCTTGATTCCGATTATGACATTGAAACTTTCCTCGCCGAATTTGATATTTCTCATATGGACACCGGCGGAATAAAAAATGTTGACAAAGCCGGTCCAATCGCGGTTATTCCAAAAACCGATAAAATTCAGTTATTTGCCGATTTCGTTGGCAAACTCGGGACTGCGTTTCCCGAAACTGCAGAATTATCAGATATTGCAAGAAAAATCTGTGATGTGACCGGTCTTCCTCCGGGTCCTGATGAACGTCTCGTAAAATGGCTCGATACCGAATACGAATTGTTCCGGCTCATTGAGAATAAGATATACCGGCCGTATATCGATCAGGGTGATCATACTCTTGATGAAATTATTGAATTTGCCGGGAGTGTATTAAATCGAAGAAAAAGCCGGGCTGGAAGATCCCTTGAACATCACCTAGCAGCAATTTTTGATGAGAAAAAAATTCCTTATTCTCACGGGGGAGTCACAGAAGGTAAGAGCCGGCCGGATTTTATTTTTCCGGGGATTACGGAATATCACAATCTAAAATACTGCGAGGACGAGCTGGTTTTTCTTGGTTCAAAAACAACCTGCAAAGACCGGTGGCGCCAGATTCTCAATGAGGCGGACAGGATAGATAAAAAACATCTTTTTACTCTCCAACAGGGAATATCTTCAAACCAATTAAGTGAAATGGAACGGGCAGACGTGCAACTGGTAATTCCACACAGTAATCTGAAAAGTTTCCCCGAACCTTGGAGAAATAAACTCCTTACTCTTGGATCATTTGTTGAATATGTCCAGAAGACAACAGCCTGAAACAGATTCTTTCCATGACTGATGTTCTCACTCCCAAACAGCGAACATACAATATGTCACGAATCCGGGGGAAAAACACGGTCCCGGAAATAAAACTAAGAAAAATGCTCTTCGCTTCTGGTATCCGGGGTTATCGCATTCATTATGAACTTCCCGGTAAACCGGATATCGTTTTTGTAAAAAAGAAAATTGCAATCTTCGTAGATGGCTGCTTCTGGCACAGATGTCCGGTGGATTTTCAGGAGCCGGATACCCGGAAAGAGTTCTGGATGAAAAAGATACAATCCAATATCGACCGGGATAAAAAAGTAAATGAACTGTTAAAAAATGAAGGATGGACCGTATTCCGTATATGGGAACATGAGATAAAAAAAGAACCTGAAGACGTAGTAAAAAAAATTATTACTCTCTTATGAGACGCAGACCAGCCGCGTTTTCGTCCTGATGGGATACGCGAGCAGATTTGGCGGTTTTTCTTTTACCGTCCGGACAACTTCTTCTGCCAATCTCTCAACGAGGGGGACTGCGACCGAATTGCCAAACTGTTTGTATGCTTGGGTATCGGAGACCGGGATAATAAATGATTCCGGGTATCCTTGGAGCCGGGCGCATTCTCTTGGAGTGAGTCTCCGTGGATTTTTTCCTTCCTGGGGGATCAGGATCTCACTACCATCTTTGTAGTACCGGGCGGACAGTGTCCGGCAGTGATTATTGACGTTTACAAGACCAAACCCAAAACCATTGCCTCTGAGCCGGTGTTTCTCAGCATGGCCTTTAAGATATTCCCAGAGGTGATCAGTCAGGGTATATTTTTCCGGAACATCATCTTCGAGAATATCCAGAATGCGGGGTTTCAGATCCGGTATTTCCGGGAAGGTAAACCCTATTTCCGGGTCCCGGAACCCAACCATGAAAATCCTCTCGCGGTTCTGGGGGACGAGCGATTTGGCGTTGACAACCCTATAAGTGAAAGAATATCCGGCTTCTGTCAGTGAATCTCTGATAACGCTAAAGGTTTTCCCTTTGTCATGTCTCTCCAGATGTTTCACATTTTCTAGGAAAAATGCCGCCGGTTTCTTCTCTTTCAGGATGCGGAGAATTTCGTAGAACAGAGTACCTTGGGTTTCATCATCGAAACCGTGAGGCTTGTTCAAGCTCTGCTTTTTCGAGACACCAGCAATAGAGAAAGGCTGGCAAGGAAAACCCGCACACAGGATATCAAAATCCGGAATATCTGCGGCTTCGATCTCCCGGATATCCCCCACGGGAACATCTCCGAAATTCTTCTCATATGTCTGTTGGGCAAATTTGTTCCACTCGGAAGAAAAAACGCATTGTCCACCGGCTTTCTCAAAGGCAATCCTGATGCCACCGATACCGGCGAACAGATCAATAAATCGAATCTTTGTTTCTCCGGTTTTTTTCTTTCGGGCAGACAAATTCTCACCAAGAGGGTTGTATTATTTTCGCATACTGTAGTTTAATATACTTCGGACCGGGGGCTGTGAAAGTGTTTTTTTAATTTAATAAATTCTCACAAACTCGTCAACAGTTATTATCGAACCATCGTGACCTTGTCCGGGATATGGTGCAAAACCATCAGGTTTGTCGTTGGGAGAGAAATCGTCTTCTATCAAATTATAGATACTTTTGCCATTACAAGACTTAAATTTCTGATTATTTGTTGCATTATCATTTTTACTTGTTATAACTTGAAAAGTAACATCGGGTATTGGTGCCGAATTGAAAGATATCAAAAGATTTTTAATTTTTTGATAAGCTGGACATTTGAGTCTAACTGAATCGAGACAGATGTTGCAGCTAAATGGATTGGCGCCTCGCGGCTGACCATTTGAACTTCTTTTAATGCACCAGACTGCATCATCACACGCTGATGAATGGACTTTTCTAGCCTGCGCTGTGACCCACAATAATCTTTCAACTTTACCAAGATTTTGTGAATTTGAAAATATCTTACGGTAATTCTTTTGTTTTCGTCCAGCATCATAGACCACTAACGGCCATTTGAAAAAAGTATCAATCCATGTATCAATTGGCATCGCTGCAGAATTTCCAAAACTCTGCTGAGAGTAAATCTGAATAACCTTGGGAGATTGATATGATCTTTTTAGTGACGTGTATATCGAACCACATTGTTCCTTTGTGAGGTCGCTTGGATCGAGTCTTTTATTTCTGAGATCATCAAGCATCATAAGAAAAAGTACAGTCCTTGCGGGTCCTTTGTTGAATGCATTATAACATTCCAAAGCATAAGGCCGGATCAAATGAGAAAAGATCGATCCATTAATCATTCGCATGAATTTTGCTGTATTAAATTTTCCTCCCTCGGGATTCTTAAATTTGGAGATACGCATATCATCAATCGATATCTCGTCGCAATACTGCTGGTGAAATATTTTGGCAATTTCAGTTAATTGGGAAAATGCTGGAAAATCTGAAAGGGGGATTCCCATTTCTGATAATTCATGCATTGTGGGAAGTAGGAAGAAATCATTTTTTGGAACATTTGCAGAACAATGAATTCTGACACCAAATCTCGACAAAAAATAATGTGTCATTATGAGTTCACTTTTACGCCCTGCTGGAGGGTTGAAACTTGCTACAAAACGTACGAAGCCGAATACTTCATCCCATAATCTGCCGAATGGGAGTTTATCTCCGTAGGCAAACGAGACCACTCTGTACCACAACTCAGTAAGAACCTCATTGGATTGTTGCAATGATCCGGTGAATGCATTTTCAACATCGGTCCGGATCACTGGATTAATTAATCCCAATCTTTCTTTTATTTCGTTTTGGACGGCAGTGGTGATCCTTAAATCCTGCAAATTTTCGAGATTTTTATTTGTTATTATCGAAATTTCTGCGCGGTTATTATCTAAAAAATTGATTTTTTCAACATACCCGTATATTCTTTGTTCTTGGGAGGGTCTTTCACCAGAGTGTAAATCCGGGTGAAGGATATGGAAGTAATAAATCGGAAAAAGAGGGAGATCGGGATCGTATAAATGTATAAGTGGCAGCCATCGTTCAGGGATTTCATCCACCCGAAACATGTATCTAAAAGATAAGCTCTCAAATGTCATGATTGTCTATTATTTTGTCCGATATTTAACTGAATCGCCGTAAAATATCGTTTGTGATACTCTCAAAAATGTCCGAAAGTCGTTAAACTTTTAATACGGTCAAAATATCGAACAAAATTATACGAATATATTAAGTTATACGAATCCTATTTTTTCGTTTCGATCAATTTCTTACAATATTCCTCTCCAGAAAAAACAGAATATGTGCCGACATTAGATAAAAAAAGAACCTTGTCAGGTCTCAAAGCATGAACAAAACCAGAACAATTCGGGGTCGCAAGAATCACTGATGCGCCAAGGCTGCGGGAAATTTTCTGGAGATTGTTTGCAACTATATTTGCAGTAACTTTATCCAAATTTGAACAAAATTCATCCGCGACCCATATATTATTTTTTGATGCGATTAATCGTGCTAACATTGCCCGGTACTGTTGCCCTTTGCTCAACTCCTTAAAACGTTTAAGAAAAAGAAATGCTTCAGAAAGCCCCGCAACGCTCATCAGATACAATCCCATCGAAGTATCTTTTCCACTGAGATATTCAATTAATGGTTTGTCAGATTTGATTGGTTGAAATGTTCCGATTTTCGCATCTTTCGGAATTTCAATGGATCCTTCAATTCGAATGTCGGTGTTCATTTTAGAATTTCTTGTTAAAGATTCAAGTACCGACGTTTTACCGGAGCCGGATGGACCTACAACAAGTAAAATTTCGCCAGGATTTAATTCAATTGATAACTTCCGAATAACGTCCGAGCGAATTGTATCTGGAGATATCCCGAAGGCTTGTTGTATAGCATGAGTTGATCTTGTTCTGCGAACTTTAGTGTGATAAGATACTGAAAACGATTTAAAGTAAATTGGCGAACTAATTGGCGAAAGTGTAATTTTTGGCTGAAAAAAATGATTTTTGGGTACTAATATTTCCAATCTTTTCAATAAAAATTGTGATGATTCTTCGTTAAGGCCTAACATATAATGCGGTTTCGGAAATGATAGAATATTGTGAAGAAGAGAATAATCGCGAAGTGAATCTTGTTTTGACAGATCTGATAGTTTTTTTATCAAGTCTTCAATACTCATTCCCGTATTTTTCATAACTTGAACCGCATTCCTCATTCTGGTTATTTGCTGATCACAAATTCCACATGAATCCTCAAAATTAGTTGAAGAGTTTTCAGATGCTCCAAAACGCTTGATTAAATATTCCATGTCTTCGGCAACTCTTCCAATATTACCCTCAGTTTCTCCCACATACTTCATAGATGCTTTTTCTGCAAAAGGAACAAATTTCAGCATATCTGCAGAAATTTCAAGAAAATATGGTTTATATCCGGCTACCTGCCACCGGGTTTTTGCAAATTCCGTTGCGTGCTTAACTAATAATTGACTTATTCCCAAGCTCGAAATTCAGGGCAAACAACAACTCTGGCTATACGAACAAAAAGATTGATGAATTTTTTCTGAGTAGGAATATCCCATTTATTCCATTCAATATCTCCACATTTGAACGGTGCATCGATTACCTTCGCTCTCGCCTTATTCATATAAAATGGTGAAGTTAGTTCGATATACCCAATAACTTGAGGACATTCTTGATCGAACGACCGTACTATGAGACGTGCAGTTCTTCCGTGAAGTGCATGTCCCCGATAGTGTAAATCCGCAAGAGAACGATAGCCATCATATTCTTCTTGGGTTGATATTTCTTTAATCAGAAAATCGAAATTCAGATTTCCGATTTGGAATTTTTCTACCTCACTATACGAAGGAGAAATTTTAATTTCGCCATTTTTACATTTTATAGAAGCTTGTTCGGTACCTAATAGGATTGTGTCTCCTTTTGAAACACATGCGGAAGACGGAAGAGTCAATATTTGATTGTCGGGCATAACCCTAATTTTTTTCAAAAACCCTTTGTATACTACGGAAGTAACTGTCGATAATTGGATAGAACGCGAACTTAACAACAAACTATCTGATCCACTTCCGTTCATTACTACCCATTTCTTATGATTGTTATTCAATTCGATCTAATAAGAATTGGACTTTAGTTATCGGTGTACGAATAAGAATTAATCGAAATCGAAGAAAAGTGTTAAATTCATCCTTGCGCTGGAAGTCTTGCAATCTGAACAAACAACTTTCGGCCCAAACCCACGCGGCGGGGGCTCACCCCCAGGAGCGTCAAATCCCCATCCTCACCAATAACCCTTATCCCTCATTCTCCCAAAACTCCTTCAAGCGAAAACATGCACGAACATAAACCGGTTCCACCGTCTCTTAATGAAGATTCTTACAACGAAGACTTCCACTCCCTCTCCTGGTCGGTCGAACCCGGCCCCGTTGTAATAAAAAAGACCGACCGGCCGGTTTTCCTGTTCCGCGAAACCATAATCCCCGAAAAGATCCGGGAATTCTTCGATGCCGGGGATTTACAACCGGGTCACAAACGGGGAATCGTGCTATGGCGTGAGAATAATCGCTTTGATGCCTTCATCGAAAAGACCAGCCACACTTCCCCCCGAACAAGGATGATGTGGAAAGCGGACTTCGCAGCAGTTCTCCACACGGCATATCCCAAGTGGCTGGAGTTTTTCAAAAAAAGCCGGGGGGAATCCGGTGAAACGCCCTCCCTGTACTTTACCCGCAGGGCGACCCCCCTCCATTATGATGTCGCGTTTGAAGACGCACCTGCCCCCGGCACCGTCCCTTCAGAGTTCCACGTGCCGCTCAAACCCGGCGACACCATAGACAACGACACCCTCCGGGCAATCTTCCACTGCGGTCCTGAGGGAATCATGCGGCAGTCGCCAAAGACCGGCAGTCTCGTGATCGTGTCGGATCACACCCGGTCCCCCTATGAGGACGCATGGGTGAACAATTTCTTCCACTATACCGGGAGGGGACTGGGGGGCAAACAGGGCATATCGCTTCCGGAGAATAAGCAGCTCGTGGAATCAAAAACCCACGGGGTCCGTCTCTGCCTCTTTGAGGTGTTTGAAGAAGGGCACTATGTCTACATGGGAGAAGTTGAATCCTCGGACAAGCCCTTCCTCTCGCGACAGACGGACAGTGAAAAGAATATCCGGGAGGTCTATATCTTCCCGTTAAAACTCATCGGGCACAAGCGCCCTCCTCTCCACCACCGTAACCTGCAGGAGACAAAAGAAGAACTCGCCCGGAGAAAAACATCTACGTCAGCAGCACCCGGATCCCCGGCACCATACACCTTAAAGGGGCGCAGGATGCACGAGCAAACGTTGCCGGTACGGAACCAGGAACCGCTCGTTCCGGCACCTGCACACCAACAAACCCGCGGGATCTGCCAGCTCTGCAACCAGCCCGCTCCCTTCAGTACCAGCAATGGGGAACCTTACCTCGAAACCCATCACATCCACGGGCTCTCCACCGGAGGAGAGGATGTGATGGAAAATACCGTTTTCCTCTGCCCGAACTGCCACCGGAAGATGCATGTGCTGAATTTACCGGAGGATGTGGCGATACTAAAAGGAAAAATCTTCCACTAGGATCTGATATCCTCGACCTTCTTTCCCCTTACGTGACAAAACTTTCATGGGGCCATGCCCCCACACCCGGGCATCAGCCCCATTGAGCGTAAAATCAAATCCCCCATGCCCCCACTAACATCCTCTTATACTCATAAGACCAATAAAAACCGCAGCTTATCAATAAGACTGTTTGAGTAAACATTATGTATGGAGAATCAAATTTTGGTGGAAACCGCGGTCCCCGCGACTTCGGTCCCCGTGAAATGACAAAAGTAGTCTGTTCAGACTGCGGAAAAGAATGCGAAGTCCCGTTCAAGCCAACTGAGGGTAGGCCCGTCTACTGCAGAGACTGCCTCCCGAAACACCGGAAGCCCCGCTTCTGAAGTGTTTCTACGGACAATTATTTTTACTTTTTTTTCGTTGATTTCTATAAAGAATCCTGCCGGGTTGTGGCATGGGGATTGTACCTGCTGATAGCGTGCGGTTTTTTCGGGAATCTTGCGGATTAGGAGAGCGCTCCGGATTCTCCGCCCAATCCCTGTGGTCCATCACTAAACTCCCCGCCCACAGAGTTAGTGACACAACAACCCGCCTGGAATTTTATAAAAGGGCTTTTGCATCGTATTTTTGCTTTTCAACAAAAAGCATATCACACCAAACCTCTATCTCACAGCAACCCGCAACAGGGCGTTTAAGGAGAAGACACATGAAAGATACGCATAAAAACGAACATGTCGCTGTAGCCAAAGTCGTTGAATTAATTGGCAGCTCACCCAAGAGCTGGGAAGAAGCAACCGCAAATGCTGTTGAGGCAGCATCCCAGAGCATCAGGAATATCACGGGCGTGGATGTGCAGCACTGTACGGCAAAAGTAAAGAACAACAAGATTGTCGAATATCGTGCTGATGTGAAAATTGCTTTCCTTGTGGAAAGAGAATAATCTTTTTTGAAATTTTTCATTGGGTTTTATCATTCAAGAGCCGTACTTCAGGTGGACTTATATTTCAGATCGTATGCCACATCACTCCCGCACGGCCTCACCCTCGCACCGGACCGGGCTGGATGCTAATTGAGAGTTCGGGTAACCGACCGCTCGGCAATCAAAAAGTTATTGCACTGGCTGATACGATATATTCACTATAGAATGCATAGGGGAAGTTAGTATGAACAATTTCCGTTTTTCTGTAGTAATTGAAAAAGATGAAGATGGCTACACAGCATTCTGCCCGGAACTTCAGGGATGTTATGCACAAGGAGATACCTATGAAGAAGTTCTTGACAATATCCGGGATGCCATCCGCCTCCATCTCGATGACCGCATCGAAGCAGGAGAGAAAATACCCCAGGCACAGCTCATCAACCTGACGACTGTGGACGTCTCGGTATGAGTGAAAAACTCCCCCGTATCCCCGCAAGCAGGATCATTACCCTGCTAAAAAGAGAGGGGTTTACCTGTGTACGCCAGAGCGGGAGTCATAAAATTTTTAAAAATGATGCGGGTATCAGAGTAACGGTACCGGATCATGCCGGAAAAATACTGCACCCGAAAATCGTGAAACAGATCTGCAAAGATGCCAATATCAATCCCGATGAATTAGGGTAGTTGCCGAAAAAACATCATTTATCTTCCTACCCCAACAGCCCCGCAACGCTTAATCCCGCTCCCCGCCCAATCCCTGATCATCCATGTCGTCCGATCCCGACCAACTCATCGCAGAATTACCCGAGAAAGAGTACTTCTCAGAAAACTGGCAGAACCTCCCCTGGACCCCGTGGGTCCCGTTCACCGCATCAAAAGAGGAATTCCACCAGATCCAAAAAGAGCCCGGCCTCTACCGGATACGACCGGCAGGAAAAGATTTCCTCATGTATATCGGGGAAACGAGAAGGACTTTGCACCAGCGGCTCTCCGATCTTCGCGTAGAGCTCCGGAACACGAAGCTGATGCCGTGGACCGATCCCCACGCTGAAGCTCCGGCCCTGTGGGCCTGGCATGACGCAGAAGGATTCGAGTATGAATGCTCCGCCACCCCCCTCGATGCATCCAATAACAGCAGGCGCGGGATGGAAAGTTATCTCCTGTACCGCTACCGGCAGGAACGCAGGGAATCAACATTATGCAACTTCGGCCGCTTCCACCCGCGATACCGGAAGTCCACTACCCGGAAAGAAAGCCTCCGGGGCGGGAACCTGAAAGCGGACCAGAAAGATAACCCGGCCGGCAACCCCGGCCAGCCGCCACTGCCTGCGACCGGGACGCCCGGGCAACCCGGCTGGATGGGACTTGCGTGGAGCAGCTATGAAAAGCTGGCACCGGAAAAAACCCTGACCGCTCCTGCCGGCCCGGGCCTCTACATCCTCGCCGATGCCGGTTCGCAGGAAATTATCTCCATCGGCCAGGCTGGGAATTGTGCGAACCGGTTGTCAGACCTCAGTAAGAAATCCTGGGATGAAAAAGAGCTGCAGTTCTCTTTCCATAGCGTAGAGAAAACGGTTCTCCCGCACCAGCTCAGGGAACTTGAAAATGATCTCATAGGGAATTATTTTGAACAGAACCGGAAAGCGCCGGAGTACCAGTTCAGGAACAGTCCGTAGTAAATTCTTTTTTTGGCTCTGGAGAAATCCTATTTTAATCCGGAGATCTGGTTATATTCTTCGATAATTATGAGAGTGACCCCCTCTCTCCCCCAGAGGGGGAGGCAACGCAAGGGGAGCGTCCCCTTGACCCCCGGAATTTTCACTAACCTTCTATGGGCCTATTCCTGTGTGGGGGATACCCGAGCGGCGGGGGTGGAGGCATCCTCAGGTGAACGAAACATCACAACGGTCAGGAGTTTTACACGAATCACCGGTCAGGGTTTCGTTTATTTTGAAATTTTTACCGGCTGATACCAACGATACAGGGATATTTTAAGAAGGAAAAAAGCTAATTAGCATCAACCAAAGACTAAAAAGCGAGGTGACTATATGCCAACGAGTAAGAAACAACTAGTAAAGCTGAACCAGGTAAAGAAGGCCAAGGCAGAAGAACTCTCGAAGCAGGCGGCTTCAGGAAGCCAAGAGGCCAAGAAGAAACTCAAGAAGCTCGAGAAAAAGCTCAAGTGAAGCGCTGAAACGGCTTCGCTCATTTTTTTAATACCTTATTAATTGGGATTTATTTTTAAATGCACACTTCCTGTTCTGGAGTATCCCGGAAGTGAACCCGGGCCAGATGAGTCCGGGTACCTGGGCACACGTCACTCCATGAGAATTTTTGTTTTAACAAAATGCCAATCAGAAGCAAAAACAACAAATGTTTTTCGTGGCACGGGGTGTATACTATCCATGAATAAGCAGTCCATTGCCCCGGTGTTCATCCTGGTTTTTATCATCCTCTCGGTCTTTTTTGCAGGATGTACATCGCAAGCCCCTCCTGTATCACCGGCAACACAAACCCCATTGCCGACAACCGGCACCAGGCTCTCGACAATCGAACCCTCGCAAATGGTATTACAGCCCTCTGAAATTCCGTCAACATTGACCATTGTGAAAAAATCCGAGAGAAATCTCTCTGAAATGCGTTCCTGGGCTGTAGATCACGGGTGGAAGAAAGGATATTACGCGATGTTCCGGAAAAATGATCCAAATTCGCCTTCCGGTACGGTCTTTGAACAGGTTATCTCCGTATATCCTGCTGAAAATATCACGCTCATCATCCCAAATACCATCGAAGCCTACAAAAACGGGATAATCGCGGAAAACAATGCAAACCTCACGCTCGATGTATTACCCGCTCCTGACATCGGGGATTCCAGCAATGCACTGGTTTTTTCCGATAAAAGCGATAATACCCGGATTTACCTGATCTCGTTTGTGAAAAAGGACGTGTACCAGGATTTCCTGACGAACGGGACTGCTGCCGATTATGAAACCGCCAAACAAATGGCACGTGCTGCAGCAGCGAAGATAACGTAACCCTTTTTTTCTGGATTTTTTTAAAAGATTTTTTTGCCGAACCACGACCCGGGAAAACGTAACGATTACCGGGTCGTTCCCGCGACGGTTGTTGCCGGATTCATCGGCCCTTGATATACACCGGATCCAAGCCACCAGTCCCCATCTATCGGTGCACCATACCCGAGTTTTGATTCGAGCGTGTTGTTGTGGAGGGGATTGATGTACACGAACCGGTAATAACCACTGCCATTTTTGATCACCGCACCCATTTCCTTAACAAACACCCCATTGGCCCCTTCACGTAATTTCCCGACCGACTCCGGGTTGACCGGGTGGGCAAGGGTCGTGCCATTGAAGGCGTAGGCGTAGATGTAGAGTTCTCCCTGGATAAACGAACCATTCTTGTTATTGAATTCGGCAAGGGCTTTCTCCCTGCCATGTGCTTTTTCATAGGCAACTGCACTCTCGACAAAGGCAACGAGCGTTTCATTGGAGGTGTAGGTCACCTGCGGGGATGGACCCGGACGTGCCGGTGAAGAAACGCCGGTCTGGTCCTGTGTACAGCCTGCCGTTATCAGAAACAGGCTGATAAAAAATATACACAGGAATGAAATTAACGATGTTTTCACGCTATTAATTTTGTTTTCTTACCATAAAACAAAATTGTGTACAGATGCCATGGCGATAATCATTTTTTAAAAGGAGAGGATACATTTTCCCGGATAATCCGTATGCTGGCACCAGCAAAAAGCCCGCAGATATCCGGGTGACACGACTAAAAAATAGTACGAAGTTACCCCATCCACCCAAGAAGGATAACCGCCCCAAGCGCAACCAGTATCACACCGATAACCATCCTGAGCGTCCGCTTGTATTCTGCCCTCATGCTGTCAGCCCGCTCCGGGGATATGCCGTACGCAACGAGAAGGGTTACCAGGATTAAGGGGAGCACATAGACAAGGTTGTACAGGATAAGCCATGGCAGCCCGGACAGTACCGTCATCTCCCTGCCCATGAGACCGAGGATGCTGATGTAGATGCCCCCGGTACAGGAAAAGCCGAGAATGCCGGCAAGGATCCCCAGCACAAATGCCGCGGGAAGCGATGCCATGCGGATATAGTTCCCGAGCATCCCCTTCTGCGATGCCGGTATGGAGAGGATAAAAGTCTCCTTGTTCCGGAGTACATCGGCAATGGTTATGATCCCCAGAATGAGGGCAACGGCACCGCCGATAATCGCAAACTCCCGCGAGAGCCCCGAAAACGAGATCATCGAGAACAGCCCGATTCCCACCAGGAGGTGGAACAGGAACATCGCGGTGATATAGGCACCCCCGGCAAGCAGGATGCGCCTCTTGCTCCCTGCAGCAGCCATCGGGATCAACAAAAAGACCAGCACCGAGAGACCGCAGGGATTGGCACTGTCAACAAACGCGGCAAAGATAACCATCGGCAGGCTGAGTTGCAGGGATTCCTGTGTAACGAGGGGAGTCTTGGGAGTGCCCGGTTGGGCAGTACCATTAAGGGACGCGAGCCGCTGCTTCTCAAGAAGGATCTCATATTCAAAACGGTTGGTAATCTCAATATCGCCAAGCAATGTGCTGCGACCGATAAAAATAACCGGAACTCCGAGATTTGGGGCCCCGTACTTCTGCCTCACATCAGAAAAAAACTGCCGGTTTTCAGCATTATAATAGGTCTCAAACCGGGTGAGATTGAGTTCGGGATATTTTGTTTCGAGTGCGGCGATAACGGGTTTTACTTTTTCACAGTGGCTGCAGCCGTCACCGTAAAAATAAAATGCGGTTACGGGAGCAGAGCTGTTGACTGATGGGGGCAGGGGGATTTTTTGATTGAGGGAGTTTGAGTACGGGGCTGCAAAAAAAAACGCAGCGCTGATGATGACGATTGCTAACAACACCAGGAAAATCTTGTGTGTTTTTTCCATGGATACGAATCCCAGTAACTATTGTAAAAGGCGATAAAAGAATATGTGGTTCAGACTTTTTTTTTAAAGAGAATGCGTATTGAACGTTAGAGAAGAATGTGCCGACAAAGGATACCTGGCTTAAGGGTATGTGTGCTTATAAAAAAATGGCTTTGATGTGTGCCCGGAATACCAGCGTTTTTTCCTTTAAACGAGGTGAAAGTAATGAAAAGTCATTGCCGGCAGCCGGGGATACGGGAAAAAAGGATTCTTAAATATGCCAAAGAGATTATTTGTTCTTTCTGGCAATGCCCCAGATAACGCAGAGTATACCGATCCCGAGAACGGGTAAGAACGGCGCAACCGGAGCCTTTGTTGGCGAGACGGGGACATTGACGATAACAACCACCGGGGCGGGGGTCGGGGCGGTCGAGAATACGGCCGGGGTATCCACGGAGGGGATCGTTACGCCGGTACTTGGGCTCGTGGACTCTGCCTGTGCATGGCATTGGCCGTTATAATAATACGGATAGCCATCGGGACAGCACTGGCCTTCGCTTGTCGAGAATTGTTTAAACCCCTCACGGCATGCATGGCAGGCTCCATTGTAATACTGGGGAGTATCCCACGGACAACAGGTGCCGGAATAACTGTCGTACACGCTGGTCTCACGGCACTGGCTGCACTTGCCATTATAATAATACGGGAAGCCTTCCGGGCAGCAATGGCCGCCAGTTGTCGACAACATCCGATACCCATTCTGGCATGCATTACAGCCTCCATTATAATAATAGGGAGAGTTCTCCGGACAACATTTGCCGGAATAACTGTCGTACACGCTGGTCTCACGGCACTGGTTGCACTTGCCGTTATAAACATACGGGTAGCCGTCCGGGCAGCACTGGCCACCGGTTGTCGAAAACTTCCGATACCCATCTTGGCATTCATAACAGCCTCCATTATAATAATAGGGAAAGCTTTCGCGACAGCAATGGCCGTCGCTCGTGGAGAAGATATAGTATCCCTCACTGCAACTGCTGCTGTCATACGCAGTCACCGGAGGTATAATCGCAAGGAGAAGAAAGATAAAACCGGCCGCCAACAGGAGCCGGTATGTTGTCAAACGAGATGCACTCATTCACCCACCGCCGTATAGTACGCAGTCATTCGTTTGGCGGGCGATAAACATTTGGATGTTTAAGGCGGTAAAACCTGTTCTTTCGGTGCTGAGAAGGGGGGATGTAGCAAAGGATCTAAAAAGCCCGGAGAAATTGCTTTTTAAAAGTGTCCTGTCCGCCGGTTACCGGTTTTTTAATGCCTCGATAATAGCAGATTCCAGGTTTGCGGGAATATCCCGTTCGCCGATCAGGACGACATTTCCCAGGATCACTTCAGGAACACTGGGATTTTGGATGCCGAGCTTCCGGTTTAACGATGCGGAAAGTGCGTAGTTTTTCGCGTTATGCCATGTTTCGAGGATCTGGAAATCCACTGTGGGATATTTTTGCTTCAGTGACTCCATGAACGGCATCACGTTATGGCAATGCGGGCATTCTTCCCCATAGAAGAAATACACGGTAACATTTCCCTGCACGGAATTTCCTGGAGCCGTGACAGGCTGGTACGTGACAAAAAAAATCGCAGATACAAAAATGACGGCAATGAAAAGTCCGGCAGCAATTTTTATTGTTGTATCCATTTTTTAAAAACCTTGTACCTGTACAGTGAATTGACGGGTAATAAAAAAACCTGTTGAGGTAGCTTTTAAAAATTATTTTATGGAGATCATTGTCCCGACACCGTCGCGGGTGAAGAGTTCTAAGATAAGATTGTGTTCGGTGTTGCCATTGATGATATGCGCAAAACTCACCCCGTTTTCTACGGCTTTGATAACCGAGCTCACTTTTGGGATCATCCCTTCGCCGATCGCCCCGGATTTCCGCATGGCACTCGCTTCATTAACGGTAAGTTTACGGTACACGGTGGTACGTTTTGCATCCATGACACCGTCCACATCCGTCATGTTCACGAGTTTGTAGGCCTTGAGTGCAACGGCAATATCGCCCGCTGCCGTATCGGCGTTGATGTTCAGGCTCCCACCGAACCGGTCAATCGCTATCGGTGAGACAACCGGGATATAGCCCGTATCGAGCAGTGTATTTAAGAGTGAAGGATCGATCCATTCGATCTCACCGACATGCCCGAGATCAACTTCTTTCTGCACACCTCCGACATCGATTTTCTGGAGCTCCATCTTCTTTGCAAGGATGATGTTTCCATCACTGCCCGAGAGCCCGACACCACGGGCACCGCATTTTGCAATGAGAGAGACAATCCCTTTGTTGATCTTGCCGACAAGCACCATTTGGGCAATTTCAAGGGTTTCGGGGTCGGTAACCCGGAGGCCCCCGATAAAGACGGATTCCTTGCCCATTGCCTTCATCTTCTCGGAGATCTCCGGGCCACCGCCATGCACGAGAACTACGCGAATCCCTACATAGTGCAGGAGCACAACATCCCGGATCGCGTTCTCCAGCACGACCGGGTCCACCATCGCATGGCCGCCGAGCTTGATCACGATGGTCTTTCCGTGGAACTGCTGGATATACGGCAGGGCTTCCATAAGTACGTCTTCGCGCTTCATCACGTGGTGTACCTCCCATTAATCTCTACATATTTCTCTGTCAAGTCACAACCCCAGGCTGTTGCTTCTGCTTTTCCTGCTGCAAGATCGAGAATAAAAATCACCTTCTTCCCATGCATAGCCGCCTTGGCATTCTTGAGATCGGCAATGATCTCGCCGGTTTTTACGAGCGGGTACTTTACGTTGCCGTCGCTGATCCAGAGCGAGACGGCATTGGGGTCGAATTTTACACCGGCCCGGCCCGCTGCGGCAACAACGCGTCCCCAGTTGGGATCCTCGCCATACACCGCAGTCTTGACGAGCGGGGATTCGATAATTGTGCGGGCTACTTTTTCTGCCGCATCTTCTTTGGGTGCACCGGTAACGGTCACTTCGAGCAGTTTCGATGCCCCCTCCCCGTCAGCGGCAATCTGTATGGCAAGGGAGCGGCAGCACTCCTCCAATGCAGCGGAAAATTCCTTCACGTTCACTTTGCCGGCGGCTCCTGTTGCCGTGCAGAGCGCAATGTCGTTGGTGCTCGTGTCGCCATCGACAACCACGCGGTTGAACGATCGCTTTGTTGCAAGTTTCAGGGCGTCAGAGAGCGGTTTTGCACCGATCTCGGCATCCGTGTAGATGAACGCAAGCATCGTGCCCATGTTGGGGGCGATCATGCCGCTTCCCTTCGTTATTCCCCCGATACAGAACGACTCTTTCTCCACCAGTGCATGCTTTGGGTAGAGATCGGTAGTCATGATGGCCTGTGCGGTAAGGGTTTCTGCCTCCACCGTGCGATCGAGTTTTTGCGCAACCGCTTTGCACTGGCGCTCGATGAGCGGAAGATCAACATACCGCCCGATCACGCCCGTGCTTGCAATTCCGACCTGCTTCGCATCGACCCCGAGGGCTGCCCCGGCATACCCGGTCATTGCAACCGCATCTTCATACCCGCGTTTACCGGTATAGGCATTGGCACAGCCGCTGTTTGCAATAACGGCTTCCAGTGTTCCTTTCTTTATCTGTTTGCGCATGAGTTCGATCGGCGCTGCCTTGACAAGGTTTTCGGTAAAGACCCCGGCGGCAGTACCATGTGCACGGATAAGGGCAAGACCGAACTTTCCCTCTTTCATGCCAAACGCAGTTACTCCTTTGACTGCACAGATACTCCTGACTGACATTTACGCTCCTGCCTCTTTTGTATCGGAATGTGATGCACCGATTGCATTGATGATATCTGCCCGGGTGAGAATCCCGGTGAGTTTTTTCCCCTGCATCACCGGAAGGCGGGTGATGCCTTCTTTTAACATTAAGGATGCCGCTGCCTCTATTTCCATATCCTCGTTTGCGGTGATCACGTGGCGTGTCATTACTTTCTTTGCCGGCATATCGCCGATGTTTCTTAAGGCATGCTTGGTCTTTTCCCAGTTCACATATTCGCGGATCGGGATCTCGATTATCTCAAAGGGCGAGGGAAGCCAGAGATCATCAGAGATACGTTCTGATTCCAGGAGCGAGATAAGATCCGATTCGGTAAGCATCCCGACAAGCTGCCCGCCTTCCATTACCGGAAGGCCGCCGATATGATGCTTCCGGAACAGCCCCACCGCGTCGCGGAGAGGGGTGTCGGCAGAGCAGACCACCGGGTTTTTTGTCATTACGTCTTTTGCCAGCATGGTAAAACCTATGGTAACATGCCTGCACTCACGAGCCCGTCTTGTTCTGGAAGCCCGCACATCAGGTTCATGTTCTGGATAGCCTGTCCGCTTGCCCCTTTCACCAGGTTGTCGATCGCAGAACATACAACGACACGCATTCCTTCGCTCTCCACCATCAGGTCGCAGAAGTTGCTCCCGCGGACTGCTGCAAGCGAGGGTTTCTGGTACCGGACGAAATATTCTCCTTTATAGAAATCCTGGTAGAGTTTCTCGACTGCTTTCTGTTCAAGGGGTTCGTTGAGCAGGATATGGGCGGTTGTCAGGATACCGCGGTTCACCGGGACAAGGTGAGGAGTAAAGTAAACATTCGCCTTTGAACCCAGCCCGGCGATCTCCTGCTTCATCTCGGCAAGATGGCGGTGGCTCGTCCATTTGTATGGCCCGATATTGTCACCAACATTGGGATAATGGGTGGTGGCAGACGGGTTATCGCCCGCCCCGCTCACGCCGGTCTTTGAATCAAAGATGACCGTGTGGGCATATTTTGCCAGGGGGGCTGCAGCAAGGGTCGCTCCCGTGGGAAAACACCCGGGGTTTGCAACAAACTTTGCATTGATACAGTCCTTGCGGTGGAGTTCGGGGATACCATACGGTGCAGGGAAATAATCGGTATGTGCAACGCCATACACCTTTTCGTAGATCTCTTTTGGCAACCGGTAATCTGCGCTGAGATCCACAACTTTAATCCCCCGCTCCAGCAGCTTGCCGGCATAGGTCATCGCTGCTGTATGCGGAACTGCAAGAAACGCCACATCGGCATCGATGTCATCTATCCCGGGATTTTCAAACTTGAGGCTGGTAAATCCTTTTAAGTGGGGATGAATCTGGTCAAGAGGAGTTCCTGCCAGTTTGCGGGAAGTGGCACACGTGACTTTTGCCTTGGAGTGATGAACGAGCAGGCGAACAAGCTCACCGCCGGCATAGCCGGAGGCCCCGATAATCGCAATTTTCATAAAAGAGTATCCGATTGTCAAAATTTAATGCTTGTTAAGCGGGGAGCGGAGAAAAAAATACGAAAGAGTGCCTTAAAAAATAATTTATACCTTGTCCAGTTTGCGGGCGTAGACGCTGTGCAGCCGCTGGCCGAGCAGTTCGATCCGCTGCCGGTCTTCAAGTCCTTCGAGCAGATCTGCAGGAAGGGCACCGATTCCTTTTGCCGCACCGAGATATGCCCCACAGATGCAGGCGATGGTATCGGTATTTCCCCCGGTGTTGGCGGCGACGGTGAGGAGATCCGGCGGGTGGGAATACCTGCTGATTAAGAAAAACGCGATGGGCAGGGTCTGGAACACGGACACATCATTGCCAATCTTGAGCAAGGCAGTCTCGGTCTCCATGCCTTCCTTTTCCATGAGGATTGCATTCCGGATCTTTCCGCCAAGCTGTTCATCTTCTGCCTGTGCCTTATGCAGTGCTTTTCCCACAGGGTCAGGACTGTCGTGAAGAGCATGGTAGATGAGGGTGACAACGGTGGAAGCAGCGGCGTGTGCTGCCGGGTGCGTGTGGGTGACATTGCACGCCCGCACAGCCCGTTCACATCCCTCGCTCATATCGGGAAATGCAAGAGCGAACGGGATCGCAATCGGGAGGCAGCCGGATGTGGTGGATTTCACTCCTTTTTGTGCAACGTTCTCGTGTACCGGGTGCTCACAAACCGTGGATACGGACCCATCGGGAAAACGCAGGTTTCCTTTCGTATAGAATTCCCTGAGTGCGGTCAGGTACCGCACCTCGTTGAATTTCCCATCCGCAAGAAGGGTTGCAACCAGGATCATCATCTGGGTATCATCAGTAAATTGTCCGGGGTTCAGGCCATCATTGGGATGGCCTTTGTAGGGGCGGCGGTACCCGTACTTCATCTTGTTCAAGTTTGGAGCACCGCTCTCGTTGGGCATACCCAGCGCATCGCCAATTGCTGCACCCAGCAGGCACCCCTTGAATTTCTCGAGCATTAATCCTATATTGAAAAACCCGGACAGATAACCCTTTTTATATCCAGCCTCCGGACGGGCAATTCTTCTGCGCGTTGGATCCCGACCACACAAAAGATCCCGCAGTTTTTATTCCCACGCCGGGAAACAATCTCATCTGGTATGTTTGTCGAATGGATCTTCGACAATTATATATAGAATGTTTAGCATGATTAATAATGTAAAATAGGTGGGACCATGACAGAGGATTTTAACGTCAGACTCGTCGAGGATGTGAAAACATACACACCCGACCCACAGTATAAAAAAAATGCATGGATGGGAGACTACCAGAAAGCCTACAAGGATTTTCTGGCTGACCCGGATGGATTCTGGGCGAAAATGGCCTCAGAGCTTGACTGGATCCGGCCGTGGAGTGCGGTTAAGGAGTGGAACTACCCGTATGCAAAGTGGTTCATTAACGCACAACTCAACATCACCGCAAACTGTCTTGACCGCCATGTGAATGATAACCGCCGCAACAAGGTGGCGCTTATCTGGCAGGGGGAAGAGGGACGGGAACGTATCTTTACCTACCAGAAGCTCCTCTCACAGGTCTCACGCTTTGCGAATGCGCTCAAGAATATCGGTATAAAGAAAGGGGACTGCGTCTGCATTTACATGCCGCTGGTTCCCGAACAGATCATTGCCATGCTTGCCTGCGCCCGAATCGGAGCAGTCCACAATGTCGTATTCGGAGGATTTGGTGCTGCTGCCCTGAGCATGCGGATCCAGGATGCAAAGGCTAAGGCGGTCATCACCGCAGATATCTCGATTCGCCGCGGCAAGGCAATCCAGCTCAAGGGAATTGTTGACGAAGCGATCGTCAACTCTCCGACCGTGGAACATGTAGTTGTCCTGCGGAGGCGGGATCCTCCGGTGGATCTCCACGAGCGCGAGCTGGATTTCTATGAGATGATGAAGGGAATGTCCGATACCTGTCCGCCACAAGTCATGGATGCAGAAGATCCATTCTTCATCCTCTATACCAGCGGGTCCACCGGAAAACCAAAGGGTATCGTGCATACCTGCGGGGGATACATGGTCGGCACCTATTACACCAGTAAATACGTGTTCGATATAAAGGACAATGACATTTTCTGGTGTACTGCAGATCCCGGTTGGATCACGGGACACAGTTACATCACGTACGGTCCTCTTGCCGTTGGTGCAACCGTCTTTATCTCTGAGCTGACCCCCGATTACCCGGATGCAGGAAGTTACTGGAAACTTATCGAGGAGCAGAAGGTCACGATCTTCTATACTGCCCCAACCGCGATCCGGATGTTTATGAAGATGGGGGAGGTCTGGCCCAACAAGTACAACTTAAACTCCCTCCGGATAATCGGTTCTGTCGGAGAACCACTGAATCCCGAGGCATTTGAGTGGTACTACCATGTTATTGGAAAGGACAAGATCCCGATCCTTGATACCTGGTGGCAGACCGAGACCGGCATGCATATGATCACAACGATGATCGGGGAGCCCATGCGCCCCGGCTTTGCCGGAAGACCTATCCCCGGTATCGAAGCCGATGTCGTTGATAAGGATGGGAACTCTGTCAAGCCGGGTACTGGCGGCCTTCTCGTGATCAAATCCCCGTGGCCATCCATGCTCCGTACCGTCTATAATGATGATGAGCGGTACCGGAAATACTGGGAGACGATAAAAGGTGTCTATACAGTTGGCGACCTTGCAGTCAAAGGCAAGGATGGCTACATCATGATCCTCGGACGGTCAGACGACATAATTATTGTTGCCGGCCACAATATCGGAACGGCAGAAGTAGAAAGCGCACTGGTTTCCCATCACGCTGTTGCTGAAGCGGCAGTCATCGGCAAGCCGGATACGTTGAAAGGCAATTCGATCAAGGCCTTTATCATCCTCCGTGTTGGAAACAACCCCAGCGATAACCTCAAGCAGGATCTGCTCCATCACGTGCGGACCACCATTGGCCCGATCGCCATGCCCCACGAGATCGATTTCGTGGACAAACTCCCCAAGACCCGGAGCGGCAAGATCATGCGTCGCGTGTTAAAAGCCAAAGAGATGGGAATAGACCCCGGCGATATTTCAACGCTGGAGGAATAATTTAAAATTTTTACCATTGAGGGAAAAATGAGCGAATCAGTACAGGAAAAAATATTCGGCATGGAACCGGAGAAAGGGCGCTGGATACTTGTTATCCTCGGCATGGTCATCAACCTGTGCTTAGGCTCAATCTATTCGTGGAGTGTCTTTGTCAAGCCGCTCACCGATTATTTTACCGGCACCCTTGGCCAGCAGGTTACGGCAAACGATATCCTGTTGCCGTTTTCGGTTTTTCTGGCATTCTTTGCTATCGCCATGCCGCTCACCGGGAAATACATAGAACAATACGGGCCGCGGAATGTGACCATCGTTGGCGGGATCCTGACCGGCCTTGGCTGGCTGCTGGCATCGTTTGCAAATTCCGTCCCGATGCTCTACGTGGTGTATGGAATCATCGGGGGAGTCGGGGTCGGGATAGCGTACGGGGTACCGGTCGCCGTGTCGGCCCGCTGGTTCCCAGACCGCCGGGGGCTTGCAGTGGGCCTCACGGTTCTCGGCTTTGGGTTCTCTGCGCTCATTACCGCAAACCTTGCAGGATATTTCATCGGCGCCTATGGCGTGATGAACACGTTCCGTATCTTCGGGGTTATGATGATCATCCTAACGATACTGTTAGCCATGCCCCTGAAGTTCCCGACCGCCGGGTGGAAACCTGTGGGATGGACGCCTCCGGCACCTGTTGCGGGTCAGCATGTCACCTGCGAGTTCAGGCGCGACCAGATGCTCAAAACATCATCATTCTATGCCCTCTGGGCCTGCTACTTCATCGGCTGCCTGGCGGGCTTGATGGCCATCTCAATTGCAAAACCGGTGGGCACCGATGTGGGCATTGAGACCGGGCTTGCCACGATGCTTGTCGGGTTCTTTGCAGTTTTCAACGGCTTTGGACGGCCGGTCTTTGGTGCGCTGACGGATAAGTTCACTCCCCGGAATGCAGCAATGGTATCGTTCGTCCTCATTGCACTGGCATCCCTGCTGATGTGGCAGGTCCAGTCCGTGCTGATGTACATTATTGCGTTTGCTGTACTCTGGGGTTGTCTCGGGGGCTGGCTCGCCATCGCCCCGGCAACTGCCGGAAACTTTTTCGGCACGGGCGATTACCCCCGGTGCTATGGGGTCATCTTCCTCGCGTATGGTGCCGGGGCAATTGCAGGACCCCAGCTTGCCGGTTTCATCAAGACATCAACGGGATCGTATCTCGGGGTGTTCCCCATTGTACTTGCACTGGCAGTGATCGGCCTGCTTATCGCATTTACGATGCTGAAACCGCCGCAGGCGCCCCAGAAGAATTAATTTTTTTTTATCCGCGTTCCGGCTGGTAGATGTGTTTTCGCTGGGCCATACGGTACCCGGATACAACCTGGACCGTATCGCCAAATGCTGCATCAAGCGATGAATCTCCCGAGTCTACATAGAGGAGAGGAGTTTCACGAAGTTTATGCGGCGTTGCAACTATGATGAGATTTGCAATTCCCACCTTTCTTACAATGCGGGCACTGATCTGCTGGTTCCCCCTCCCGAGTATGAATCCCTGAGCCCCGATGGGGCTGAGCAGAATTTTTGCTTCCTGATCGTGCTCAAGCAATGCTCGGAGTGTTTTTTCATCAAGATCTGTGGCAACGGTCTGGCCATTCATCACAGCATCAACACCGAGCAGGGTCTTGTTCAGCCCAATCTCGCGGGCAATGGATTCTGTCGTTGTTCCTGCACCGAGGATGTAGAGCACATCCGGTATCATGATCTCGCGGATGAAACGGGCAATCTCTTTTTTTGCTCGCTCCTCATCCATCTCCTCAAAAACGTGCTTGGATGTCTGGACCTTTCCTGCCAGGACCGGTGTCCGGGCAATCCCGTATAACCGGGTTCTTAATTCACCTGCCCGGTATGCGTCTTCATCGACATCCATCACTTCAGAATCCCGAAGCGATGCAGTATCGGACCCGGTCACGAGTTCTGCAGCAGTTGCCGGATCGATGGCAAAAACGGCAGAGTACATCTTCACCCCGGCCGGGATCCCAAGGATCGGAACATCCCGGCCCACTGCATCAAAGATATCCCGGGCGGTTCCATCTCCACCACAAAAAAGGATCAGGTCGACACCGGCGTTATGAAATGCCTGTGCTGCCTGCCGTGTGTCTTCCGCACGGCTCTCGCTCGTGTAACTATAGAGGACCTTGTAGTCCGGTACACCGGCTTTTTTGAGAGTTTCTTCTCCCATTGCTCCCGAACAGGTAACAAAACTCAATCCCGCTTTTCGTGAAAGATACGTGAGCGTGATCAATGCCCGGTCCGGTGCCTGCGGCAACGCCCCCCTACGGCGGGCTTCGTTTACATTGCCATCGGTTCCCTTCAGCCCCACTGCACCGCCCATACCGGCAACAGGGTTGATGAGAAATCCGATGCGTTTCATAAAAAAAAGGATTTCAGGAGATCTTTGGGATCCGGGCAAGGGATTCCTTGATCAGTGCATCCGGGTATTCATAATCCACCAGTTCCCCTGCATAATACGCATCGTAGGCCGACATATCGAAATTGCCATGGCCGGAACAGTTGAAGAGGATCGTCTTTGCCTCACCGCTCTTTTTACATTTGAGTGCCTCGTCAATTGCAGATTTTACCGCATGGGACGTCTCGGGAGCAACAATGATTCCTTCTGTCCGGGCAAAGGTCTGGGCTGCATCAAAGACTTCGCTCTGGTGGTAGGCAACTCCCCGCATCACACCATCATGCACAAGGCGCGAGACAATCGGTGAATCGCCGTGGTAGCGGAGACCTCCCGCATGCATGGAGGGCGGGACAAAGTCATGCCCGAGCGTGAACATCTTGAGGAGCGGGGTGTAGCCGGCTTCATCGGCAAGGTCATAGGTGAACAGTCCTTTTGTCAGGGTAGGGCAGGAGGCCGGTTCGGCTCCGATGATATCTACATCCTTATGCTTCCCGGTCAGTTTGTCACCGGCAAATGGGAATGCGATACCGGCGAAGTTGGATCCACCGCCAACACACCCGATCACGACATCCGGGTAATCATCGACCATTGCCAGCTGCTCGCGGCATTCAAGCCCGATGATCGTCTGGTGAAGACAGACATGATTCAGCACCGAACCAAGAGCGTAGTTGGTATTGCTGTGGCTCGCGGCATCCTCCACCGCTTCAGAGATGGCCATTCCCAGGCTTCCCGGGGTATCGGGATCTTTTTCCAGCATGGAGCGACCAGCATTCGTCTTTGTGCTCGGGCTGGGGATACATTCAGCTCCCCAGACATGCATCATTGACTTGCGGTAGGGTTTCTGTGTATAACTCGACCTGACCATGTAGACGGTACACTCCAGATCATAGAGCATGGTTGCAAAGGACATGGCAGATCCCCATTGTCCTGCACCCGTCTCGGTGGCGATCCTCTCGATCCCTGCCTTCATGTTGTAATAGGCCTGCGGGATCGACGTGTTCGTCTTGTGACTCCCTGCGGGACTGACGCCTTCCCATTTGTAATAAATCTTTGCCGGGGTCTTTAAGAATTTCTCGAGACGGTGAGCCCGGTACAAGGGGCTGGGTCTCCAGAGGCGTAGCACTTCCTGGACTTCTTCAGGAATGTCGATATGACGATCGGTGGTTACTTCCTGCCGTATCAGCTCCATCGGGAAGATGGCTGACAGATCCGCCGGACCTATCGGTTTGTGGGTCTGGGGATGGAGCGGCGGTGCAAGCGGGGACGATAAGTCTGCCTGGACATTGTACCACTTCTTTGGCATCTGCTCCTCATCGAGGAGGATTTTTGTCTGCATACATAGTAATTGCTATGTACAAATATATACATTGTTGTACGAATTTGATTTTTTAAAGTGCCTCTTTAAAAAATCCATCACTTCCCTGCCCCGATTTATAGAGCTGCAATAAAAGCAAAGATCAATGAATTTTTTTACAGGGTTGGCTGATGAACCGGACCAAATTGGGATCTATTGATAAGAACAACGATTTTTATTTTTCAGCAATATCATTAATATGCTAAGGAGATTACCTGTTATGAAGTTGTTATTTCTACAACAACAGATAGGTTCGACCTAATGTGGAGAACATCAGATGAAACATTCTATTATTGATCTGCTCGTCAGACCGGGGGCATTCTTTCAGAATGCAATGAATGATAAGGAGAGCCTGAAATTTCCGGCACTCATTGTCCTTGTCGGGGGTATTGCCGGAGCATTGTACGGGTACCTTATCGGGGGATTGACCGGACAACTGCTGGGTGGAATCGTTCCTGGCATGGGCACGATTATCGTACTTTCAACAGCTATCGGTGCCCTTATCGGCACGTTCATCTTCTGGGCGATCTGGGCTGGCGTGATGTATGCGTTCTCATTAATTTTCAAAGGCACAGGATCATTCCGGCGAACCCTTGAATTCATAGGTTATGGCTACCTGCCCCAGGTCTTTGGAACACTCATTACCTTTATTATTGCACTTGACTATATTCCCCGGATTCACGTTCCCCAGCTCTCTGCAGCAGCTTCCCAGAATCCCGATCTGATTGCAGAAGCAGTAAAAGCCCTGATGCATGATCCGGCGATGATGGAACTCAGCCAGATTGCCATGATCATCTCGATGGTTTTTCTCCTCTGGAGCGCCAACATCTGGATCTTCGGCATGCAGCACGCTCGTAAATTATCGCCCCGTGATGCAGCACTGAGCGTTGGTATACCGGTCGTCCTCTATATTCTCTATATGGTTTATTCAATAACGGTGATGTAAGTGAAAACAATTCGATTAATTTCTCTCATATGCCTGGTTCTGCTCGCAGGCGCCATGGTCGGCGTAGTTGCCGGGTACTCCACTCCCGAATCGATTGTTGCCGCTGGCAAAGTGTACATATCCAGTGCAACCTATGATCCTGCTGTTTTTTTCCCGGGCGATAAGGGCACCCTCACGGTAGAGGTCACCAACGGGAATGCAAACGATACGGGGATTTCAGTGAACCACGCCACATTATCCAGTGATACAATACTACCAATCAGCCGTCCTTATGATTCCTCATCCAATCTCGGACCCGGCCAGAAAAAAACATACTCGTTTCAGGTCATTGCAGATGGTCCGGATGGGACGTACTACCCAACGTTTTCCTTAGATTTCCGCGATGCGGACAGCCTCTATTACCGGACACTTGCCAAGATTGAAAATACACCGATTGTACTGACAATTGTCGATAAGCCGGATACATTTTCCCAAGGCAAGAAAAAGACCATTTATGCACAGGTGGCAAATCCCCGCGAGAATACGGTGAGGAATATTATACTCGAAGTTTCGGGAACAGGAATTACTGCAACACCCTCAAAAATTTTTGTCGGAGAACTGGCTTCCGGTGCAAAAATTCCGGTGAATTTTTCGGTGACTGCGGATCAGCCAACTAACCTTCATCTCCTCCTGAACTATGACAATGGCGACAACCCTCACACCGTGACTATGGATGTCCCTATCACCTTTGGTGTCGATAAGAAACAGGCAAATCCTGTCATCAGCAACGTTAAGGTAAAAAATGATGTCGGTACCTACCATATCACCGGCGATGTCAACAACGCGGGTCTGGAAACTGCAAATACCGTGATGGTCACTTCCCTTGCACCGGCAGTTCCGCAGGATCCCTACAAGACGTATGTTGTCGGTGCCCTCAAACCCGATGATTTCGGCGCCTTCGAAGTAACGTTCTCTGCAGCGAAGGCTGATAGCGTTCCCCTCCAGTTGTCCTACAGGGATGCCGATGGGAATGTGTATACCTCGCAACAGGATGTAAAGTTATCAGCCTCATTGACAGGAACCGCAGCCGCCAACAACACGGGACTTCCCCTGATCCCGATCATTGCTGCTGTCGTGATCCTTGCAGTATTCATTGGCGGATGGATTGTATACTTAAAAAAATCCAAGAAGTGAAACCTCCATGAACGAACAACCGGTCATGGTGTTTCAGGACGTAACAAAGGTATACCCGTTACCCGCAGGTGATGTGACTGCACTCGATGGTGTTTCTTTTCAGGTAGATCGGGGAGAATTCATATCAATCATGGGACCTTCGGGTTCAGGCAAATCCACGTTGCTGAACCTGATGGGTTGTCTCGATATCCCAACTACCGGTGACATCTTCATCAGCGGTACCCGCATTGGCGATATGTCGGATATCGAACTGACCAACCTGCGAAGGGATCGCATTGGATTCATCTTCCAGTACTTCAACCTCTTCCCCCTCCTCAATATCATAGAGAACGTCACGTTTCCCATGATGCTGAAATCCCAGAAAGCCGTGGACCCGGAAAAGGGAAAGGATGTGCTCCGATCAGTTCAGCTGGAGGATTCGCTCTTTACCCATACACCCACTGAGCTCTCCGGGGGTCAGCAGCAGCGGGTTGCGATCGCACGGGCACTCATTAATAACCCTGATATTCTTCTTTGCGATGAACCAACCGGAAACCTCGATTCAAAGACCGGAGCCGGTATCATGGACCTGATGACAGACCTTAATAAAAATGGTACCACGATCATCATGGTCACCCATGATCCGCATATCGCTGAATACTCGCGGCGGACTATCCGTATTGCTGACGGGAGAATTGTCCTATGATTTTTTGGGAAATCGCAAAGCGGAATATACGGATCAACGTGCTCCGATCTTCCCTTGCTATGCTGGGAATTGTCATCGGTGTGGTTGCCATTGCATCCATGGGAATTTTAGGCAACAGCCTGGTGGCATCAGTTGCTGACAGCTTAAGTTCAGTCGGGGATAGTGTAATTGTTACTCCGTATAGTGGTGGGGGAATGCGTGGCTTTGGTTCTACTGGTAGTGCAGTGAACTTAAAGATCACCGACCAGAATTTCCAGCAGATCAAACGAGTCGCAGCTCCAAACGTAGCAATACCTGTATACCAGACGTCCGAACATATGAAAATCGGTGTCGGCAGCGATGACATTGTAGCAGTTCTCTATGGCCTACCCCCGGATGATGTCCCGGACCTGCTTAAACTTAAGGAAGGGGTTTACAACAACGGGAATTCCGGCTGTCTTATAGGACCCACCTTTGCCAAAGACCACAATCTCAAAGTGGGATCCCGGATCTCGATCGGTACCGATGGCGACAAGGGCACGCTGAGGGTCACCGGTATTATTGAGGAGCGGGGAATGAGTTTTGATATAAGCACTGATAGTGCCCTTGTCGTTACCAAAGAGTGGTTTGAAAATACCTATAACCGGAATGCTGATTACGACCAAGTTGTCGTGAAAGTCAAAGACGGTGACACTGCGGGTATGAAAATCGCCATAGAAAATCAACTCAACAAGCGAAAGGACCAGAAAATCGTCAACGTGATGGACAGCAAGGCGACACTGGCGACCATTTATTCAACATTTGGTATGGTAACGACATTCGTCACTGCTATTGGGGGTATCTCGATGATTGTCGCCGGGGTCTCGATCTTCAATGTCATGATGATGTCCGTAACTGAACGGATAAAAGAGATCGGTATCATGCGGAGCATCGGCACGCAGAAAAAAGAAGTGATGAGTATGTTCATCTATGAAGCTGCGATTATAGGAGTCGTTGGCAGTACTATTGGCGGGGTCATGAGTATCATGGCCGGTTATGCCATCAGCGCTCTGGTCCTGAACACAACCAAGCACCTGTTCACGATTGCAAATGCATTGTCTGTTGCGGAAGGAATGGGATTTGGTATCGTGATCTGTCTTGCCTGTGGTTTTTATCCGGCATGGCGTGCAGCCAATCTCAACCCAATCGAAGCACTCAGGCACGAATAATTCTTTTTTTTCATATCTGATAGGGGCAGATACTTTTTAACCGGCTGCGTTCATACTCAATGTGATGAGCCCGACACTCCCTCCACTCACTGATCCGGACTGGAACGAGATCTGGAAGGCACGACAGGTCCTGCACGAATCGTCCAAGCATTCCGATGATCCTTCCCATAACTGGAACAAGCGGGAGAATGCCGAGCGGTACGATTCCACGTCACGGAGCGAATATGATGAACGGGTAATGACAACCATCAATGGCCTGGATATTACCAGAGAATCCCGGGTGCTGGATATCGGTGCGGGACCGGGCACGCTCGCAATTCCGCTTGCAGCACGGGTAAAGGAGATTACGGCAATTGAGCCGGGGGAAGGAATGACAGCAATCCTGAGCGAGCGGATGAAAAAGGATGGAATTTCCAATATTTCCATCATCCACAAACGCTGGGAGGATATTATTCCAGCCAGCGATCTTGCCGGGCAGTATGATGTTGTAGTGGCTTCACTTTCCCTGACTATGGAAGACATCCGGCTGGCACTCCGGAAGATGGATGCGGTTTCACGGGGTTCCGTGTACCTGTTCTGGTTCGTGGACATGCCATTCTGGGAGCGGATGTATGCCGATCTCTGGGAACCGCTCCATGGATTGCCCTACCATTCCGGGCCAAAGGCAGACTGCCTGTTTGGGGTCCTGTATCAGATGGGGATCTATGCAAACGTAGAGATGTTACCGCTGAAAAAAGAATACCGGTTTGCAACAAAGGATGAGATGACCGCTTTTTTCCGGCGCCGGTTTAATATCACAAAACCGGAACAGGAACGGATACTGGATGATTATCTCAAACCATTGATCCGGACAGAAGGATCAGAGATTGTCATATCAGGAGATTCCACATTTGCAAAGATCTGGTGGAAGAAAACAAAGACGGGGGCGTAATCCGGAACTGCTCTGCACGGTACGGAGATTTTCCCTGCTTCATTATCCGGCGAAGTTCAGAAGCCCTGCCGGTGCAGCAGATACTTATTGACGACCGGTAGAAAATTCCCGTTGTTCATGTGGAATTGTACGAAGGCCGGACCAGAGACATGAAGCAGAGGATTGTTGCTAGGAGAAAGACTGGATCGTACTGACCACTTCTGATATGGTTCAGCCAGGTTGTCGGCATGTCACCATCAGATCATTCTGAAGAAAACCGATCAGATACCGAAAATCCGGCGGACCGGTTTCAACTGCCAATACAACTAAAAGCGGTAAAAGGAAACCCTCATTCGTCCAGCAACGATGCTGCGAGCATGAGGGCATTGGTATAACTCTGATGGGCATGGGAAGTGTCGATAAAAATTTTATCGATGTTGACAACCGGGGCCCCGTGCCCGTATCCCGCACCAAGATATTCAAGCGTCCGGAAGATAAAATTCCCCGTGATCCCGTCAGGAGCGATGATAAGCCCGCAGGATTTGATCGCTTCTTCGATATAGAGCCCGAAATGTTCGGCATCGCCCAGTTTTGCAACGAGCTCGGCATCGGCCATGCTCCGGTCACTGGCAGGATGCCAGCCGGGAGCGTTCAGACTGCCCCCTGATATGACGCCCACCTTTTCCGGAAGGCCGAACCTGCGGGCCAGCACCCTCCCTTTCCGGATTAATGCAAGCTTGTCGGAGACGGTCCACCCTTCAGAAATCCCCACGGGAGCGAACATGAACTTTTTCCCGCCGGCAGTCTCCAGGAGCGCGACCCTCTCCAGCCGGGAGACCCCTGCAGCGGCCTCAAGCACCTTTAAGGTTACCTCTCCCCGGAGGTTTCCCCGGACTGCAGCTTGGATCGTTCCCGCCATCAGGTCGGCAATGAGTGCTCCGCCGGGGTCCTCACGCTCCGCCAGTTTTACCCGGGGATTTCCTGGGGGAACGGATGCGGTACCCGGTCGACAATAACAGACAATATCGCAGGGGATGTTTACGTTGCAGGCACTGGCAAGGACCTTCTCCGGGTCCGCTCCCATCCCAATCCCGATACTTTTTTTTGAAACGGTCATATTATGTTCCCTTCCGTGGATCTGATGCACATGTTCCGGTTCTGTCAGGTTGTCGGCAATCGTTGAGCTTCTGCGATTCGTGTATGGGGAACCAAGCTGTAGACAATGTTACAAAACCGGTGTTGGCATTCCCTTTAGTATGGTATTGTG
Source organism: uncultured Methanoregula sp. (assembly GCA_963676675.2). Lineage (GTDB taxonomy): Archaea > Halobacteriota > Methanomicrobia > Methanomicrobiales > Methanospirillaceae > Methanoregula. The sequence continues at coordinate 103,917 of OY781161.1, forward strand.
TGAAGGTGGCGGTGATAATTCCGTCGATGAATGAAAAAAAACCTGCACTTATCCGGTGAGCGATCACTGCTGCCGGAGCCATCTCGTAGCCCATCGGGTTCCGGTTTCAAATATATTTTTGAAAAAAGCGCTTTTGAGCAAAAGTATAGGGCGGACAGTCCCGGTCATTGTTGCCGCTAGCTTTCACGCAACATCAGGCCAGAGAGTTCCCGATCCGGATCACTTCTTGCACCAGCAGCTCGAAATCCTCCCTCCGGCTGCGGTGGTTGGTGACAGCCACGTGCAGGTACTTCCTGCCCCGGATACTTACGGTCGAGGGAACCGCGATCCCCTGCTCCTGGAGTTCGGTCTCGATCTGCTTATTCAGGTCGTTGAGCCGGGCCTCGACAAGTCCTGGCCGCATGTACCGGAAGTTCACGATATTCAGCGACACAGGGAGCGCGAGTTCGAGTTGCGGCGCTTCCTGCACCAAGTTTTCAAGATAATGCGCCTGGTCGATGTTCTGCTGGATCAGTCGCCCGTATTTTTCAGTACCCTGCTCTTTGATCGTCATCCAAGCCTTGAGGGCAAGGAACCCACGCGAGAGCTCGAACCCGTAATCGGAGAGCCAAGGCACGTCCACGCCGGTCAGGCCCCGGTCACCCTCGCCGTGGGCAAGGTAGGTGGGGGTCAGGGAGAAAGCATTGCGGTGATGGGCGGCGTCCCGGACCAGAACGCAGGCGATGGGGTACGCGAGGTACATCCATTTGTGCAGATCGAACGCGAGCGAGTCTGCCCGCTCCATGCCACTCACAAGATGCCGGTACTTTGGGGCAATGGCAGCCCATGCACCAAATGCGCCATCGACATGGAACCAGCACCGCTCCTCTGCGCAGATATCCGCCAGGGTATTGAGATCGTCGATCGCCCCGGTATTCGTGGTGCCGGCAGCCCCGATAATACAGACCGGGTGGCATCCCCTAGCCCGGTCGGCTGCGATCATCTCCCGCAGGACCGTAATATCGATCTGCAGGGAAGTGTTCACTGGGACATGGCGGAGCGCGTTGTTCCCGAACCCGAGCAGCTCGACCGCTTTCTGGACCGACGAGTGAGCTTCGTCCGAGCAGTACAGGGTCATCTGCTTTCCTGCCACGTGCATCCCCTCTGCCCGCAGATCGTACCCGGCCATGGTGTTCCGGGCCACGGCAAGGCCGATCAATGTCGAGGACGAGCAGCCGCTCGTGATGAGGCCGCTTGTTCCGTGAGGGAAACCGAGGAGCTCCCGGCACCAGTCAACAACCTGCATCTCCACGTAGTTGTTGCTCATGTAGGCGAAAGACCCGCTGACCGAGTCCGTTGACGCTGCCAGCATCTCGGCATACGTCCCCATCACGGTGCCGCACCCCGCAACCCAGCCCCAGAACCGCGGGTGGCTGTTGCCCACCTGGTACGGGAGAATGGATTGGATGTACTCCCGGTACACCTCTTCCGGCAGCTCGGGACCGACGGGGGGCGGGCCTTCAAACCGGGACTTTACTTCCGGCGGGGCATGCTGCCAGATCGGCCGATCCCGGATCGTCATGATATAGTCCATCGTGTCGTCAACCATGCGGTGGCCCAGTGCCCGCATGGCATCCCAGTCTTCCGGGTCAAGGGTCTCTTCCCGGGATTTGTCAGCGTTCTTCTTCATGGGTATCTCCTGAAATGGCGGCGGGGGATGTGGCAAGAGGAAACCGCCGTTTCATATTCCGATAGATAATGGTGGAGCGGAACCCTAGAAATGAGTTGCGGGGATCTGTGATGGTTGCGTACGCGGGTACGGAGGATTTTTTAAAATTTATAAATAGCCAGACTAAAAAAATTCCCTGGAAACCGGGCCGCAATTCCGGGCCAGGAAATCCTAGCGAAGCAGCACGGATAGTCCTTTCAGAAAGACAGCCGGTCTGTGGGGAAGGGGTGGTCTTGTCCTTGTCGCAAAGTCATGGATCGCAATTGATTAATCACCTAAAAATATCAAACCTGCAAAAGAACGACGCGATTTGGAGATCAAATCTGACTAATAAAACTAATAATAGGCTTTCTTTTTCACTTGCAACACATTAGTTGTTAAAAGAAATTCAAATTTTTACCCAACTCTCTTAATCCGACCCATCGCTTCCTTGAGCCGGTCCATCGAGGTTGCATATGAAAGTCGTATCCACCCCGGCGCATAGAACGCACTGCCCGGAGTAGCAGCAACATGTCCCTTCTCCAGCCAGCGTGAGGCAACTTCCATATCGTCGCCGGCAACCTTGACAAAGGCATAGAACGCCCCGTCTGCCGGTGCCGTCTCATATCCCATCAGGTTCAGCTCGGCAATGACATATTTCCGCCTGCGGTCGAACTCCTTCCGCATCTCCTCGACACAGGACTGGTCACCTTTGAGTGCCGCCACCCCTCCCCACATCGCAAACGTCGTGGCCTGGCTGATGGTGTGCTGCTGCACCTTGGACATCTCGGTGATGATCTCCTTGGGGGCAATGGCGTACCCGAGCCGCCAGCCGGTCATGGCGTAGGCCTTTGAGAACCCGTTGATGGTGATGGTACGCTGGGCCATGTCGCCAATGGCCGCAAGCGAGACGTGTTCCTTCCCGTACACCATCTTCTCGTAGATCTCATCCGACATTGCGTAGATATCATGATCCTCGCAGAGGTCCGCTACAAGTTTCATGGACTTCATGTTAAAGACAGAGCCCGTGGGGTTGGAGGGGGAGTTGACAACGACCATCTTGGTCTTTGCATTCACCCGCTCCAGCAGCGAATCGTCGAGCTGGAAGGTCTTTGCATTGATCGCGTGCTTCACGACCTTCCCACCGGCAATCTGGACACACGGTTCGTACGAGACCCACGCCGGGGTGAGGATGATCGTCTCGTCGCTGGGATTCAGGACGGCTTCGCAAGCCTCGTAGATGGCCTGCTTGGCCCCGCCGGCAACGATCACCTGCTGGGGCGTGCAGGGGAATTTGTTCTCCCGCACGATCTTCTCGGCAATGGCACTCGTCAGCTCGGGGATGCCGTTGCTCGGGGCATAATGCGTCTGGCCCCGGTTCAGGGCATCGATGCAGGCATCGGTAATGTGCCGGGGGGTATCGAAGTCGGGCTCACCGATCGACATGCTGATGACATCGATCCCTTCCGCCTGCATCTTCTTGGCCCGGTTGGAGATCGCGATCGTTGCCGACTCGACAACACCGGCAATCTTTTCCGAGAGTTGTCTCATTTCAATCGCTTGACAAGCTTGACGGCAGATTCCACGGCACGTTTTGCGTAATCGATCCGCTCGTTCGCCTCGAGCCGGGTCATGCCGGGCCCGGATATACCGAGAGTTACGGGCTTTCCAAACTCTAAGGAAAGGTCGATGATCTTCCGGGCTGCGTGCTGCACAACGATCTCATCGTGCTGCGTGTTGCCCTCAATAACACACCCGATCGTGATGACCGCATCGACTTTTCCGGCCTGGAGCATCTTCTTGATGGCAAGCGGCATGTCGTATGCGCCCGGAACATAGATGCAGTCCGTTACTTCTGCGCCGAGGAATGCGGCGTGTTCTCTTCCTTCGATCTCCATCATGTACGTGATGTCACGGTTGAATTCCGCAACAACAAATCCCAGTTTTATTGGTTGTGTGTCACACATAGCTGATCATCTCTTTTTTATTGAACTTCATAAATCCGTACGCTTCTGTTCCCGTACGTGTTTGTATTCTACTAGCGCCGGGCCGGGCCGGCATCCTCAAATCCCTGCCGCTGGCCGGTGCCGGCTTCATTCTCCAGATCCCGGGGGCGAAGAATGAGTTTTACTGCATTAACTGCATGTTCGCGGGTTCGCTGCTCGGCAAGCCATGCAAGCTCTTTGCCATCCTTTGCCTCATCCTCGTGCACGAACACTTCGATGATGTGGGTGTTGGTCATGAGCTGGCAGGTGATGAGTCCCTGCGATGCCTCGTGGGCACAGAGCCGATCTTTCTCTTTTCCGCCCGGCATCCCGAGTGCTATCACGATATCGCAGCGGCGTTCCTCGATCAATTTCTTGCAGGCAACGGGGAGGTCCTTGATCCCCGGCACCGTTGTCCGCTCAATCGCCACACTCGCGTGCTTCTTGAGCTCGTCGATGGCGATCGCTCCCATGTTGACGCGTGAGAAGGTGGTATCGGCCACGCCCACCTTCATCCCAACACCTCGCAGGCAGCAGCAACGCCATCGCCCTGCACCTTGAAACCGGACTTCTTGAGTGCATGCTGCGTTGCGGAAAGCGTAGCAAGAATCTCCGGTGCGCTGACTGCACCCATGTTCCCGATACGGAAGATCTTACCTTTCAAATGATCCTGTCCACCGGCGATGATAATACCCATCTTCTTGACGATCGCCCGCATCTCGTCATCCTTGACGCCCGCAGGATACTCAACCGCAGTTACCGTTGAGGAGTACGCATGTTTCGCGTCGATCTTTGGGAAGAGGGAGAGTCCCCACGCTTTTGCTGCGGCTTGTACTGCCTGCGACAGTTTCTGGTGGCGGGCAATCCGGGCGGCAAGACCTTCCTCTTCTATAATGAGGCAAGCTTCGCGGAGTGCTAAAAAGAGCGGGACTGCCGGGGTATACGGCGTTTCCATCGGTTTTCCTGCGGCACTCTTTTTGTACGCAGCAAGGTCGAGGTAATAGGGCGGGTTTTTGGAGAGCCGCTCCCATGCCCGGCTGCTCACCGAGACCATGGCAAGACCGGGGGGTGCTGCAAAACATTTCTGTGAGCCGGTGATGGCGATATCGACACCCCACTTGTCGGCTTCAACCGTATCGCCACCGATGGAGGTGATGCCGTCCATAATAAACAGGGCATCGTGCTTCTTTGCGAGCCTGCCTACTTCCTGCGCCGGGTTCTTTATACCCACGGAGGTCTCGTTGTGCACAAGCGTGACTACCTGGGCACCCTGCTCCAGCCGGGCTTCGAGGGCTGCAAGGTCCAGCGGGGTTCCCCATTCGGATTTTATCTCGTGGGCTTTTCCGTAGCGCTGGCTGATCTTCAGCATCCGCTCGCCGAACTTTCCGTTGACAAGACAGGCGATCTCCTTGTCTTTTCCAACATTGGAAATCGCGGCTTCCATACCGGCCGTGCCGGACCCGCTGATTACCATGAGATCGTTTGTCGTTCCAAAGGCGGTTTTAAGGACCCGCACACAGTCGGCATACGCGGCACCGAACTCGGCGCTGCGGTGGTTCATTGCCTGACGCATCATTGCATACCTGACCCGTTCCGGCATAGGGACCGGGCCCGGAATCATCAGGAGAAGTTCTTTTTCCATGGGGATCTGCTCATAGTATATCTATATAGGCACAATATATGTTTGGATGGCAAGTATGGCTGACGTGGCTATCATATCGGGATCTGCATCGGACGCAAAAATTACAGACAAGGTCAGAAAGGTCCTTGATGAGAACAAGGTGTCGTATGACGCCCAGATTATCTCCGCTCACCGCGATCCTGATAAGCTGGATGCGTACATCAAGACCAGTAATGCAAAAATCTTCATCGCGATCGCCGGCCTTTCCGCTGCGCTCCCCGGAGTTATTGCATCCAAATCCGACAAACCGGTGATTGGTGTCCCGGTAAGCGGGACGTTAAACGGGATGGATGCACTCCTCTCAATTGCCCAGATGCCAAAAGGGGTTCCGGTTGCCTGCGTTGGGGTGGATAATGGCGATAACGCGGCGTGGCTGGCAGTCAGGATCCTGAAATTAATAAAAACGTAATTTTCACAATCTCTTTTTTAATCCGATTAACCTGAAAAAAAGATTTGCACTTATTGACGGTTCCCTGATCCGGATTTCCTTCCGTGCGGGCAGATATACAGGCACAGGCCGCAGACTGCCACACCCCGGGTTTTTTCCAACTCCTTGAAATACCGGTCACAGGCTGCTGCATCGTACCGGGCTTCCCGGAGTTCATTGCGGTCAAATGATCTTCCGGTAAAGGCATGCTGCGGGCAGATATCCACGCATGCAGTACATTTACCGCACTGCTGCTCCATCGGGGACCCGGTCGGGAGGAGTGGTGCATCAGTAAGAATAGTGACCCACCGGACCCGGGGGCCGTGTTCTGGCGTTATCAGCAGGCAGCTCTTGCCGATCCAGCCCAGTCCTGCAAGGTGTGCTGCGAGCTTCTGGGAGAATATTCCGCTGATGTGCTCATCGTCCGTCCGCTTTGAGGCCGGGATCGGGAATGCATCGAATCCGGCCCGCTGCAACACATTTGCCACCCGGAGCGCTATCTGGTCAAGGGCAATGTTGACTACATCGTAACTGTTGTGTTTGTAGAGAATTGCTGCCGCTTTGTCGTCTTCCGGGAGGAGGTCCACAAGGCTGTCCTGCAACACTATACCGATGGTAACCGCTCTCGGGTACCGGGCAACCCGTTCCCCTCCCTGCGCCAGAATAAAATCATGCGCAGATGAGAGATCGGCTACACCGAAATAGTCCGCACCAAGGGAAAGAGCAAGGGTCCTGAGGTCTGTATCCAGATCCATGGGTATCAGTCATGTACCGGAAGGATGTACGGACATTTCAGAATAGTGGTTGTTTGAAAGGAGGGAGAAAGTCTCCCATATGACATTCTCCTCTCACTGCACACCCAACTTCTCCTTCCATGCGTGAGGATAGTGAGAAACTATTCTTTCGGGTAATCACCTCAATGGCTTCATACCCTGTCCACCGGTTTATAAAAAAACGGGACCGTCAGGGAGAACCGGCGTTTCCCTCGTCATGGCATGTGTTGTCATGCTTTTACAACATTCAGGTTCATGACAAAAACGTTCTCTTTTGAGATGAACGGTATCCATGGTTTCTTATTAACTGCCGAGAATTTCTGGTCGCCGATATTCTTTGCATGGACAATCCAGGTACGCGTCCCGCCAACGCCCATCTTCATTCCGGGGTTCGGATCTTCCTTGTAAGTATCCGAGATGAGATTAAGGCCGGACGAAAACGTGGGGATAAACACGGCACCGGTTGTGGGATTCTCTTGGAGTTTGACTACGAACCAGTTCCCTTGCGTCATATTTAAGGTCTTGCCGTTATCTGCATCTGTGAATACTACCATATTCCCGTTGTGCCCTGCTGCCATTACCGGTGCGACCGAAATGGAAAGGAGGAATATTACAGCGATTGCAAGTAAGGGATTGAGGATTAAACGTCTCTTTGTCATCGTATATCTCCTGTGTACGTAATGCACCCGTCCGCATTATTGAGGATGAGCAGATAGTCCTGGGTAATCATGCATGGGGAGAAGACATACGCTTCTGGTGATTTCCAAAAATTCAGTCATGATACTCAAGCCCTGCCCGGGAGTTCCGGGCCTGATCACACACTTGACTCAGGGGGATATGAAGGGCAGGATGTTGGAAAAAAGATCAGGGATCTTTTCCAACCGGACCGGTTTTTCTCTCATATTCAACACTCTCCCGAAGGCATCAGCCCGCAGGGCGGGTTTTCCGAGGGTTCATGAGATGAATCCGGGGGGCGAACACCAAGGGTTTTAAAAATGCCATTATGTCGCAGGGTGCCAATCACAATTCAGAGAGACTTTGAATAATGAGAGAAAGAGGGGCAAAGAACCCTATGGGGATTTGCCCTTCTCATATTGCTCTCATTTTTCCTTGCTGGCATTGCACGGAGTTTGAGGTTATGGAAAAGTATGATGGTTTCATTCAACTGTTTGTTTCTGGGGTCATTTCTGTCACTGCCTGCAGCGATGGGAGGGGTGTCGCGTTGAGCAGTTGCCAGAGCGAGAACAGGGACGGGTCCCTGCCATGACCTTCGAGAGAGTTAAAGAAGAACTCCTCATCGGGCTCAACTTCATGATATGACGTTCGTCTGGTCATGGGTACTCGATCCTGCCCGGGGATCCCGGGCCTGATCAGTAGGTTTATCCCGGCAATATAAGAAGGGCAGGAAGTTGGAAAAAAAAGACAGGATTTTTTCCAACCGGCCTGGTTTTTGCCGGGTGAAAGAACATTCTCACTGGGTATCAGCCATTGGGTTCCTGATGAGTTAAAGGTTAATTCAAGATGTGGCCTTTTATTTGCCTGCGGGCACCGGGATATTGCGGGGATGGGGTAGGATTGCATTCCTTCCTGCTGATAGAAGGAATGGCACTGACGCGAGAGTGATGACTGTCGTGATAATAAACACCATCCTAATATCCGAATAGTCCATCACGATACCAAAGATCGCAGGAACTATGATGAGACCTATACCCTGTGCCATATTGACAACTCCCGCTGCACTGCCCTGACCGGTTTCACGGCCGGCAATAGCCACAAGAGCCGAAACAGTAGTCAGGGAGATGCCAAACCCGCAGCCGAGTACTATCACTGCTCCAAGGTACGCGAGAAAGCTGCTCGCGAACGCGATCAGGAAGCAGGCGACAGCGATAATCGATATCCCGGCAGCGAGCAGGGTGTATTTGTTTGAAGTGTCCGCAATTTTGCCGAACACAATCTGGACACCCGCCATGATCACGGTCCCGACAAAGATCAAAATTCCGGCCTCTGTCCCACTGAATTGTCCCACAGTTCGGGTGATGATCGGTAGGAATACGAGGAATATCGCATAGGCGACGGAATATACCAGATAGAAGAATATCGGGATACGGAGCGCAGGGTGCCGGAAGACACCCAGGAACGGGGTAGGCTCACGGGGAGTGACACGATAGTCAGGGAGATACTTAAGACAAATTCCTGCGGTTATTACCGAGATCACGGCAAGAGCCAGGAATGCTGAAGACATCCCAAGGTAATCCATCATTACTCCACTGATTAGGGGGCCAAAACTCATGCCGAGAAACGCGGCGCTGTTAAATCCACCCAGCAGCTGTCCTTCCTCACCAGCTGCAGCGATATCTGCGACGTACGCAACCGCAACCGGGAAGACCAGTGACGCGGCAATACCATGGAGGAACCTTATCAGGATAAGGGCAAAGACCGAGTCGGCCATTACATACAGCGCCGAGAAGATCGCATAGCCGGAGAGCCCGATGAGGAGGGGCATTCTCCGTCCATGAAGATCGGACAGTTTGCCAAAGATCGGAAGGAAGATCGTCCGTGACAGGGCAAAGGAGGAGAAGATGATCCCAATCCAGAAACCCGTAGCTCCCATGAGCTGCGCGTAGAGAGGTAGTGCCGGGGTGATGATCCCGATCCCGAGCATTGTAGTGAATGATGCGAAACAGAGGATCAGGAAAATGGTCCGTTTTTTGGCCGGGTCCAGTATTGTACCCGCTGCTCCGCTGAATCCTTCCATCGTCATGATCATCCCGGTTCTTTTTCTTTCGTTCAGTTACTTCCCACGCTGAAGAGCTCGCTTTCGTGATTGATCTCAAGGTCACGTATGGCGCGGTAATCCTCCAGGATCACTTTCGGATCGTTATGGAGGAGGAAGACTTTTGCAGGACTGGTGTCCATGTCCACGGTCCGGTGGACATACCAGTCATCGAGAAGGTGGACAAAATCCCCCCTGACACAGCTCCTGAGCCCGGCCAGCCGGTCAATCGCTGAAATCTCGCCCACAGGCACTCCTTCATTACCTGCAATTAGGTGTTTCCTCATCATGTGATGGTGCAGGTGGTAAGGTGTATCGATCTCATCAAGGAACTTCTGAGGATTGCTATATGCCGAGACTACCATATCGACTTGGCACTGGCCGGCGCACTGCCGGATAAGTTCCGGGGGAATCGTACCTCCCATAACCCTTGCACCAGACTCGACAAGGAGGGGGCCGGTTTCAGTGAGGATGATCTCGGTATGGGCTGGGCCGTAGCGGATCCCAAGGGCATCGAGAACCCTGAACGCATACCTGATAAGCGGCATCAGCTTCTCATCGGGCCAGTCATGCAGCCGGGTGCAGTCATACACGTTACCCGCCCCTTCAACCCGAACCTTGCGGTATTGCCAGAGTTCCGCCAACCGGTGCTTCCCATCCCATGAAACGGTATTGACACCGTATTCAGTCCCAATGAGACGTTCCTCTGCCAGGACCTCGGTATTCACCTCTCCAATACAATTAATCGTTCCTTTCAGCGCCCGGAACGCCTCCAGCATCTCATCTTCGGAAATGCAGAACCTTACTCCTTCTGTTCCGGCACTGTTCATCGGTTTTATGACCAATTCCCTGATACCCTCTGAACTGACCCATGCGAGAAGTTCCTCTTCGTTCTTTGTGCAGAGGAAACGTTTCGTCGGGACCCCGGCGTTTCTGAGAGCGCACTGCATCAGGTATTTGTTCCGCCGTGCCGGGGAACCTGAAGTCCCGTTCGAATCAAGACCCATACGCTCACTCAGGGTATCAGCGTAAGGGACTGCGAATTCATTGCCGGCAATGACCCCGATGACCATGTAATCCCGGAGTGCATGGATGATTGCATCCCAGTCCCCGTCAAAGACTAAGGTCCTGATATAGGGTGAATCTGGTTTGTTCATGTCTTCGGGTATCATCGATTTCATACCATCCGGAAATTCCACATGACTCAGAACATGGATACAGGGAATTCCCCTCGCCCGGAACACAGGTTCAAGAAACGCTCCTGATGATAGCCCATCCACAATTACTGCAACTTTTTTGCCTGTACCGACGTGTGTCATTTCACATCTCCCATCATTACGTTGTCAATGACCGGTCTGTCATCTTCCCTTTTCTGCCGCATCTGGGACTGGATATAAGAGAGAAGGTGCTCTCCAAAAGGACTGCCCATATGTACCTGTTCACAGGAGATTGGGATTCCCTGAATCTGCTGGAGGAGGAGGATAAGCCCGTTCTTCCCGGGGAGTGTTCCAGCGAAAACAAACCCGGCCTCTTCAGCCGCAGAGACTGCTGCAGGTGATCCCGGATCGCTCAGATCCAGATGTAGCTCTACACTATTTGCACCACGGTCACGGAGCTGTTGGACAGCGCCGGACAGAAGCTTCTGATGATCGGGTCCCACTCTCCAGATTCGTACTAGTCCGGCTCCGGTCACCGCATTGAGTTCGTGTTCCATAATTGTCGAATCCATTCCGACACTCCCTTGAGAACCTGTAATTATCCGGATCCCGAGTTCTCTGGCAATTTCGTGCAGGATCTTTCGGTGGTTGTGCGGGAGGTACTGAATCCCGTAATCTTCAGAGAGGAGAAGCCTGGTGAGAAGCACCACACTCTCCCGTTGAGTGAGTGTTTCTGATATCCCATTAAACGAGATATCCTGTGGCTGCGATCCAAGCAGTATTGCACTGGCATGAAACCCCAGCGGTATCATCGCACGCTGGGAGTAGGGATGTGCAGTGAAAGCTCCCCCAGTGAGACTCCGGAATCCTCTGCCTTCACTGCAGCTCACCAGATACTTGAGGATCAATCCCCCAAGACCGTGACTACGGTAATCGGGCGATACAGCCAGAGTGCCTATAAGGCCAATCCCGGGATAGCCGGGATAGACGGTCATCGATGCGTACCCGGTGACCCTTCCTTCCTTGCTGGTCGCTACGACCGGGACTATCTCTCCCATCGCGATTTTCCTGCGGATCTGGTCTGGATCATACACATATTTCTTGGGATAGGTATCCCGGTACACTTCATGCATAAGCAGTGCAACCCCGTCTGCTTCTTCCGGTCGTAAGCAATGGATATCTATGGCAGGATAGGCATTGTGCGATGCCGGTCTGCATGCCGGAGTATGACCCCCGGGGGTCATATCTGCCGTCATAACCCGTAAATTTTCTGCTATCCCGGGGGTATCCTGATGCACGCTCGCCATGATCATGCACTCCCCGCTTCAACTGCCTGAAGTGCGTCCTCCACTGAGGGGTACCGCGGGAAGATATTTTCAAACCCGCTAACCCTGATGACCCTGTCGACACTCCCATAACTCCCGGCAAAGACAATCGGGATGTTCTTATTTGCACAATCCCGTTTCATCTGGAGAAATACACGGAGACCGGAACTGCTGATATATTCGAGTCTGCTCAGGTCAAGAATGATCGATCTGGCCGTCCACGTCCTGCAATTCTCTTCGAATGCCGAAGTGCTGCTTGTATCCAGCCTGCCGATCAGGGCAACGATTGTCACACCCTGTGATGTGCTCTGGTGAATTTCCATAATGTATCCTCCGTTTATGTTGGTTTTTTCTGGTCCTGTATGTCGATACGTCTGCTGTCCAGCGAGAGATTCCCCATCAGTAAAGATCGGACGGGCATTCATTGCAGGATACTCCCTGAAAAATCCCCGATTTCGCCCGCCAGAGGGTTGGTTTGTTGTCTCATGATTGTTTCAATCAGGGTCATAAAAAGGGGAGGAGCTTGGAAAAAAAGACGGGGTATTTTTCCACATAACGCCAGACTCAACTGACAGAGTAACGGATACGGGGTGTCGGGATTTTTATAGTTCCCACTTGATCTATAAGTATCACCTATGTATCCAGACCGGGCAATGTTCCAGCGAATGGTAAAAGACGAACCGAATCTTTCCGGTGCCGGCAGGGAGACCCTGCTCGCCCTGTATGACGGCCCGCTTCACCTCCGGCAGATTCTGGACATCGTCAATACACCGGGACAATCAGCAACCGATGACAAGGTAAAAGACCAGAATATTTCCGAGTCGGCTCTCCGGAAACGGCTGGATGTACTGATCGCCCGCGGTATGATCGCCCGGGCAGGCAGCGAACGTACGAATCCGTACTATTATCTCCGCCGCACGTGGATCTTCAACCAGTATATCCTCATCAAGTGCCGGGATGGTCCATCCAGCGGGCTTCTCGATCTCACTATCCTCCTCCACCAGCTCTCACATATGGCAGCGGAGGGTGATTCTGCCATTCCCCACCCGAGATATATCTCGGCGTCGGGTGAACGGACGGAACGGGGCCACCAGATCGAAGCAGCGTATGGGGCGTTCCAGAAGATACTCGGTAACAAGACTGCAATCGGCGACTATCTTGAAGGGATCTATGAGGATATCTATAAAGGGAAAGTGCCCGAGAGTGATATCGACGGACTCATTGCCCGGGACTTCCTGCGTTTTGTTGCTACTGCCCCGGATGAGGAGCGGGAGGTCCGCTTCTTCCTGTGGTATGCCGACTTTTTCCATATCCTCGACCGGTACCTGGAAGCGTACGACGCGTTCATTCACGGGGTGGACCAGGCCGTACTGGAGGGGCTCAATCTTCCCGCCATACTTGCAAGAACCCGGATCTCCAAAGGTCACATCCTGCTCCATCTCAATGACTTCGCGGGGGCAAAGGAGGCCTTTTTCGAAGTCTGCCGGGATAAAAACAGCAGCCCTTTTGCACAGGCAAAGAGTCTCTTTGGTGCCGGTGAGGCTGAGCTGTTCTGTGGGGATATCGCTACACCCTATGCTCCCAAACGGTTCACCGATGCACTGGCACTTTGCAGTATAGCAGACCCGGCCCGGGAGGACACGGACGTGCAGGAGCTCAGGGCAGATATCCTGCGGAGGACCGGAACGGTCCACCGTCTCCTGGGACAACTGGATGATGCCCAAACCTGCTATTTAGAGGCAGAGGGTATCTACCGCAACGGGATGATCCGCGGTCTCGTCTGTCTCCTGCCCGAGCAGGCTGAGCTTTTACGGGCCCGGGCTTTCGGTTCTAAAGGCACGGTTGCCGGGGAGCACCTAGCGGCAGCCTCAGCACGATATGATGAGGCCAAGGTGCTGTCCCAGAGGATACGGAACATCAACTGGTTTGCCCACAGTCTGATCGGGGAGTGTGAGCTCGCCCGGATTGCTCTTCTGAAATGCAACACACCGCTCCCCCGGGAACTCGATACAAAGTACGCAAATGCCTTCGAGATTTACTGCCAGATCTCGTCCCGGTGGGGCATTGTCCAGACGTTTATCTCAGAGGCACTCCTGTACAATTCCTCACCTGAAGCATTTCCGGATAAGTATGCGATCACCGCCGACAAGCTTGAGCATGCCGAGCGGCTCAGTAAGGAACTCGGGTTGAAGACCGAACTGGCCTTGATCAAGCGGATGAAATCCCGCTCGGAGCCGGTTCCCGAGCTTCATCCACTTACATTCCTGTAAAGGGCTGACAGGGGGAAACATCAGGATTATGGTCAAAGCGGGTTTTTTTAGAATCTGGTGATGACATGAAAAAAGTGAGATGCCGGTCCTGCACAGGGAGAGTATCCTATAAGCCACTGGCTTTTCCGGTCAAGGGTTCTCCATAACAAAGAACGTGTACCCGTAGTACCGCTTGTACTTCCGGTACATGTCCGCTTCGTGCTCCAAAGCATCGAGGAGAACAGCATTGCCGGGATCCTGCCCGTGTGTCTTTCGGAATTCTGCAATCCGGGCAAGCATCGGGACATGGTAGTTCTCCCACCACCCGGATTCCGGCAGCCGGTACGTTGCAACAAGGCGGAGCCCGGCCCGCTTGATCCGCTCCTTCATCTCCTCTTCAGGCACGGGGACGTATCCCTCACTCTCCCACCATTTCATGAGCTCTTCCGGGGGATTGGGCTCGAACCAGTTGGCATCTGATACGACCATGTAGCCGCCTTTTTTCAGGAGCGGTTTCCAGAGGTTGAGGCCCTCCTCAAAGCCGACAATGAAGATAGCTCCCTCCGACCAGATGAGGTCGAACTGTCCCGGATCAAAGGGGAGGGAATCCATCGAAGCGCAAACGGTTTTGATTCGTCCCGCAGTACCATCCTCCTTTGCTTTTTTGCTGACAGCATCGAGAAATGGCTGGTGGTTGTCAACCGCAGTGATGGGACTGGAAGTCAGTGCGGCAAGGTCCCGGGTCTGGGTTCCGCTGCCGCACCCGATATCAAGGACCCGTGCCCCCGGGGGGAGGGGGGGAAGATAGGAAAATGCTTTCCTTGTTGCACCCGAACACCCCGGGCCCTGCCGGGGGAGGGATTCGAATACCGTGTAAAAAAACGGTGGTAATGACATGATACTCTCAAAATTGGACTGAGGGTTTTGAGTGCTTTGTGGTCGGAAGAGGGAGCACGATATTCAGGAATAAAGGAGGACCCTGCTCCACGCCGGGTTTATCGATGCTTGGTATCGGCCAGTTGCCCGCTGTAGTTCACGTAAAGAGCAACTCTGCGGATGGCCCGGCCATTCCTGATTCATCATGTCCGACACCGGGGACAGTGTGGTATTCCCAGTTTAACGGGACGCTGAGTCGCGATGCTTCTGACTGGGCTGTCGTAAAATAGAACCGTGCCCGCTCAAACCGCGTGCTCCCCTGAGCATTTGCCTCAGGAAAATTTGCGAGACCACTGTCGTTCGGGTTCGTATCACTTCCACCGGACATGACGATAAGTTTCCGGGCAAAAACGTTCGGGAGCTCGCTCTCATACAGTGGCGAGTCTTTGAGACCGAACGGATACGGGACCGTATATACCGGCAGCAGATAGAATCCTGAGTTCGCTGCAATTGCACGGCTGTACCTGGCTTCGGGGAGGACGGTTGCCATCCGGTGGACAAACTGGCCTCCTGCACTGTGCCCGAACAGAAGATAGGTGTTCCGTGTTGAACCGCTCTTTCCCCGGACATAATCGAAAAGGTGTTCAACTGCCGTATATGTCCAGTTCGCTTTCGGCTGCCAGTTCCCGGCATCATAGGTATTACCGGCATTATACCAGAGGTCCCCGGGATAATTCGCCGGGGAAAACTCCGGGACAATCACAAGACTGGAATACTGTTCAGCATAGGGTATCCAGGTTTCCCGGGGAGACTGGCCGTCACGACCTGCTCCGGGCATGACAATCAGTACCGGACCCGACGTGTTCCATGCGACCGGGCGATATGAGTAGACCGTTATCGGGCGATCCGCATTTCCGAGCGAATCACTGAACACAAATTGTCCTCTTCCCAGCGGGATGCCTGGTGTCGGAGTGTTGTTTATGGAATTGTTCAGATCTTTCTTTAGGGGAGGAGAGGTGCACCCGCACGCCGCAAGGGTGAACATGAGTATCACACAGCAAAGAAGCATTATGCCGGGTTTCATGCAGTCAAGAGTAGGACAGGGTACATAAATAGCATGCGGTTATCCTTTGTTGTCAGAAGGGGCAGCTGACAATAATCCTCATCTCCCGGCAGATCCAACCATTTCTTCCATGAGCGGGCAAAAGGAGAAGCGGGTCCTTCTTGTAGTAGTCTCACTTGCATCCTTCCTTGTCCCGTATACCGTCTCTTCCCTGAATGTTGCACTGCCGGCCATCAGTGCGTCGTTTGATATCGACGCGGTGACGTTGGGCTGGGTTACATCGGCGTACCTGCTCACGGCCGCGATCTGCATTGTCCCGTTTGGCAAGCTTGCCGATATGTATGGGCGGAAGAAATTTTTCATCATAGGAAATATCCTTTTTGCACTTGGTTCCCTCCTCGCAGCCATCTCGTGGTCGGGTCCCGTCATCATCACCGCCCGGGTCATCCAGGCACTGGGGGGGGCAATGGTCTTCTCGACATCGATTGCCATCGTCACGTCGGTCTTCCCGCCCGGGGAACGGGGACGGGCGATCGGGATCATCACGGCAACAGTGTATGCCGGGCTCTCCCTTGGGCCATTCATCGGGGGTGTGCTTACGCAAAATATTGGCTGGCCCAGTATTTTCCTGGTCAATATCCCTCTCGCACTCCTCGTTATCGTACTCACCTTACTGTACATCCCCGGGGAATGGGCAGATTCAGACAAACGGCGCTTTGATCTGACGGGTGCAGCCCTGTACGGCGTAATGCTGTTCGGCTGCATCTATGGTCTCACCCTGCTGCCATCCCTATCGGGAATCTCCTGGATGGTGCTCGGTCTTGTGGTCCTTGCCGTGTTTCTCTGGTGGGAGCAGCGCGTGCCGACACCGATGGTCGAGATCGCGTTATTCAAGAAGAGCCCGGTCTTCCTCTTCTCAAACCTCGCAGCGCTGATCAATTATGCCGTGGTCTTTGCCGTCGGGTTCCTCATCAGCCTGTACCTGCAGTACAACCGCGGGATCGATCCCCAGACAGCAGGGCTGATCCTCATCGCCCAGCCGGTTGTCCAGATGATCGTCTCTCCCTATGCGGGCCACCTCTCGGACAGGATCGAACCCCGGATCCTTGCAACTGCCGGTATGGCGATCACGACGGCCGGTCTCGGCATCCTGATGCTCATGTCCCCCACAACACCCCTTGTTGTTATTATTGCAGGGCTTGCCATTCTCGGTCTTGGGTATGGCCTCTTTTCTTCGCCGAACACCAACGCCATCATGAGTTCGGTTGAGATGCGGTACCTCGGTCTTGCTTCCGCCATGGTCTCTACGATGAGAGCCATAGGCCAGATGCTCAGCCTAGCGATTGCGATGCTCGTATTCTCTGCGGTCATCGGGACGGTCCGGATCTCCCCGGCAGTCTATCCCGAACTGCAACAGAGTGTCAATATCGCGTTTGCGGTCTTTTTCATACTCGGTCTCGTTGGTATCGCCGCATCCTATGCACGGGGAACGGTACGGGAAGACCGCTGAATTACCGAGCATATTCAGTATCCAGCAACCGGGTACCATACCCGATACTTTCGCGGAGTCCACCCCCGGTTTTTTAATGTCATTTTCAAACCGGTTACTATGGCAAAAAAGAAAATGGAAACCGTCTGCGGTTATTCGTGCAGCGGCTGTGACCATCACACAAAGGAGTGCCCCGGGTGCGAAGCGACGAAGGGAAAACCGTTCTGGACTGCATACGCGGGTATCGATCAGTGCCAGATCTATTCCTGCTGCACTACGGAACAGAAGCTCCCTCACTGCGGGAAATGCCCGGACCTGATGTGCGAACGGTTTACCCGGTTCAAAGACCCTGACATGAGTGATGCAGAGGTGGCAGCCGGCCTTATCGCGATGGAAAAGGAACTCCGGGCGAGGAAATAGCCCGGCTTTTGACGGGCATGCTTATAGGAACGACGGTCGTACTTACTTATTATGCCCGTCCTGCACGACCCGGTTGTCACGCTTGAGGATGCCAGGGTACGGAAAATCTCGCTCACGTCCCTTGACCTTGATGTGATGATCCGGGTGGAGAACCCCAACCCCATTGGCATCACCCTGCAGCAACTGCCATTTACCGTGATGTGCAGTTCCGGCAATCGCGACCAGGAGATCGCTGCCGGCAATACCGGGCGGGTAAAGATCCCCGCACAGGGCATCACGGTTCTCCGTATCCCAACCACCTCGCAGAATGCCGCTCTTATCGGGGCGCTTGCGACCTTTGTCACCAAGGGTGGCATACAGGTAACAATTCAGGGTAAGGCAACCATCGACTGCCTCTTGTTCGGCTGGTCAATCCCATTTTCTAAAACCCTGCCGGTGACGATGGCGGAAGTTGTGGATGCTGTTGCCGGACAAAAACCTGATTGAACCGGTATCCCTTACCTTTTTTTTACTTCCGGACGGATCCGATTATCATTGAGAGGGTACCCCTCTTGATCGTACAATTATGCTCAACGGTCACGCGGGATTTGAATAAAAAAGAGATGTGCAAACTGAGAGAATGGGGGTAGTCGCTTACTTCCCCTTCTTCCCTTTCCCCTTAGGTGCAGTCCCGAACAGCTCATTCACCATCTTAACCGCACACAGATCCCCACACATCGAGCAGGTCTCCGTCTCACCGTCCCGCTCATGGATCTTCCGGGCATGATCCCCATAGAGCGAAAGACGGAACTGCTCGTCCCAGTCAAGCTCATGCCGGGCCTCGGCCATCTGCACCTCGCGGTCCATCCGCCAGCCCTCGTGTTTCCGGACGGTATCTCCTACGTGTGCAGCGATCTTTGCCACCCGGGTTCCCTCAATGATATCGGCAACATCCGGCAGGGCAAGGTGCTCGCTTGGCGAAACCATGCAGAGGAAGTCGGCCCCGTTGAGGCAGGCAGTCGCCCCGCCGATGGCCGCGACTACGTGGTCGTAGCCCGGCGCAATATCGGTGACGAGCGGTCCGAGTAGGTAGAGCGGGGCATGGTCGGTGATCTCCTTGATCATCTTCACATTGTAGCCCACCTGGTCGAGCGGCATATGGCCCGGTCCCTCGATCATCCGCTGGACCCCCTTTGCCTGCGCCTGTTTTGCCAGCGTTCCGAGCGTGATATACTCGACTGACTTTGCGAGCTTCTCGGCATCCTGTAAACAACCGGGTCGCATCCCGTCCCCCAGGCTGACCGTTACATCGTACTCTGCGAGGATCTCTAACAGGTAATCGTATTCTGCATACAGCGGGTTCTCCTCATCACGCTGCATCATCATCGCACAGTGGAACGAACCGCCCCGGCTCACTACGCCCATCAGGCGCGGATCGCTCCGGAGCGCTGCTAGTGCCTGACGGTTCACGCCGCAGTGGAGGGTTAAAAAATCCACACCCTGCTGGCAGTGCTCGCGGATGACCTTAAAGAGCAGGTCGGCATCCACATCCGCCGCATTCCCGGCCCGGCGCACTGCTTCATAGACCGGCACGGTCCCGACCGTGGTAGGGAGCGCCAGCATCTTCTTCCGTATCGCTACAAGATCGCCGCCGGTCGAGAGATCCATGATGGCATCGGCACCATTATCGAGCGCTGCCTTTGCCTTCTGCTCTTCCATCGCAATATCGCAACGGGAGCCCGATGTACCGACATTAACGTTGATCTTGACCGTGCATCCCTGACCGATCGCACACAATGGGTGCTTGCGGGCGGGGTTTGTAGGGATGACAATCCTGCCCGCCGCAACCAGCCGTGCCATGCGGGCGGGATCCATACCCTCAATCCGGGCTGCCGCTGCCACTTCTTCCGGAACACCGCAGGAACACCTGCGGACCAGCAAATCCATAAGACACATCTGTGCGGAGTCCTTATTATTTAGCATGCAGGTCGAGTGGATAACGAATGGAGACAGGTGGGGAAATTCCTTTGTCGTGGGAAATATCCTCGTGGATGCCGGGGTCCTGCCCATGGCAGTAGCACCGTACAAGGAGCAGATAGAGACCATTGTCCTCACCCACTGCCACTTCGACCACACGGCCCGGGTAAAAGAGATCGCGCACATGTGCAATGCCAAAGTTGCGATCCACAAGAACGATGTCCGGGGACTTATTGACGATGCGCAGAGCCTCTCGATGCACTTTGGTGCCCGCTCGCCCGGCATACTGCCGGACATAACGCTCAAAGAGGGTGACACCATCGGGGACTTTGTCGTCATCCACACCCCGGGCCATACACCGGGATGCATCTGCCTGTTCTGCGAAAAAGAGCAGCTGCTCTTCAGCGGCG
The DNA here is from genome assembly GCA_963676675.2 of uncultured Methanoregula sp. Classification (GTDB taxonomy): domain Archaea; phylum Halobacteriota; class Methanomicrobia; order Methanomicrobiales; family Methanospirillaceae; genus Methanoregula. Next base: position 124,188 of record OY781161.1, read on the forward strand.
ATACCGTATTTACTGACGGGGCGTTCGGGCGCTACGATTTCCCGGGCGGGAGCCGGGCAGAACTCCAGCGGTCACTTGAACGCCTCGCACCGCTCGATGTCGAAGGGCTCTTCCCGGGCCACGGGTCGCCGGTAGAAGAGAACGGGAGGCGGCATATTGCCGCTGCACTCAGCCTGATCAAGAGCGGTTATGGATAAGGGAATCTATTGTCTCGTTTTTAAAAATCCCGGCTGCACGGTCCGGGTCGGTGCACTCGGTGAGATCGCGTTCCAGGCCGGCTGGCACTGCTATGTCGGTTCCGCGCTGGGCAGCGGGGGTTTAAAGCGTCTTGAACGCCACATCAGCCTTGCAGCACAGCGCGACAAACGTCCGAAATGGCATGTAGACTATCTCCACACCTCATCTTACTTTTCTCTCGTATACGCAGTCTATGCAATCACCAGCGAGCGTCTTGAATGCCGGCTTGCTCACGAGCTGGACACTGGCGGTATTCCGAAATTCGGGAGCAGCGACTGCGATTGCACATCCCACCTTTTTTACCGGGTGAACGATCCGCAGGAAGAGATCATCTCTGCATTCCGGCACCTCCGGCTCACACCAGCCACCAAAACAATCATGAACCCGGGCGTGAAGGATACCATATGAAAGTGCTGGGGATTTCTGGGAGCATGCGTAAGGATGGCAACACCGCTGATCTGGTCAATGTCATTCTCGAACGCTGTCATGTCGCGGGGATCAAAACAGAGTTCGTCTCGCTTGCAGGAAAGAAGATACTCCCGTGTCTGGGTTGTGAGAAATGCAAAGAGAAGAAGTGGTGCGTGATCGAGAACGATGACTGGGATGCCATCGCAAAAAAGATACTCGACTGCGATGTTCTCGTGATTGGCTCTCCCACGTATTACTTCGATGTGTGCGGCCATCTCAAGAATTTCATCGACAGAACGTATTCCCTGTACCACGACCATAAGCTGGCGGGCAGGAAGGGCATCGCGGTCGCCGTTCATGCGAATAAAGGCGCAAGCCGGACGATCCAGACGCTTGAAGGGTTCTTAAGCACCCATGAGTTTTCTTCACTGGGCTCGGTCACGGGGAAAGGGTATCACGACGGCGAGGTACTCAACGATAAGGAAGCAATGGAAAAAGCACAGAAGATCGGGGATAAAATAGTTCGTCTGGTAAAGCGCGATCATCGCTGACGAAATCAGCACCCGCACTTTTTACCGGTCATTTCAGTAATATCAATCCTGATCACACAGACACTCCCGAGTTCTTTTTCCGAGAAGAGGTGTGATTCTGCACCATAATGATGCATAATGCAATTCAGCCCGTCCCGCTTTTCTTCGATGTCAGTAACGATGTGTGCTTTTCCCGTGCAGATCACACTCCGGTAGTGCATCCCCCAGTTGCAGGGTTTTTCATCGCAGACAACTTCACTGCATTCATCGACCTCGATACAGCATTCCGGGTTCTTCTGTAACAAGGTGATCTTCCGGCCTTCATGGGCGGAATGAATGTAGATCACGCCTTCACGGTAACCAAACGAGAGCGGCACAACGTAGGGTTTGCCGTGATCATCACACCCAAGCCTGCAAACGGTTGCTTTGCCAAGAATTGATTCCATCTCGGTGCGATCGGTTATCTCACGGTCGTGTCTTCGCATGGTGAACCCGTGTTGTATCAGTTCATGCCCCGCACGCTACAGAAGCTCATACAGCGTTGTACGGCGCCGGAGGGGTCTGCCCACATCTTCTGCCACGCGCTGCATCTCTTTGGGATCGAGATAATCGGTATTGACCGCTCCTGCTCCTTTCGAAATGCTCTCTTCAAACATCGTCCCCCCGAGATCATTGGCTCCGGCAATGAGTCCCAGCTGGGCCATCTTGATCCCCTCTTTCACCCACGAGACCTGGATATTCTTAAAATTGTCAAGGAATAGGCGTGCCACGGCCACCATCAGGAGATCCTCTCTCCCGGTTGCTCCTGCCCGGGCAATGCCGGCACGGTAAATGGGCGTGTTCATGTGGATGAACGAGAGCGGTACAAACTCGGTAAACCCCTGCGTGGCATCCTGAATCTCCCGCAGAATAGCGAGGTGACGCACCCGATCGGCGTCTTTCTCGCAGTGGCCGTACATGATAGTCGCAGTCGAGCGGATGCCGAGCTGGTGTGCCTCTTTGATAATCCGAACCCATTCGGCAGTCGGGATCTTCTCGCGGCAGATAGTATCCCGCACGGAATCCACCAGGATCTCGGCTGCCGTCCCGCACAGCGATCCCAGCCCTGCTCCTTTCATGGCAACCAGTACCTCCCTGGGGCTGATCTTACTCTTTTTTGCTGCATACGCAACTTCCATCGGGTTGCTTGCGTGGAGATGGACCCCCGGCGCTGCTTCATGGATCCACCGGTAGACATCGATATAGGATTGTGCAGTGAAGGCCGGGTGAAGACCGCTGACCGTACAGATCTCAGATACTCCGCGTGTCTTTGCCAGCGCCGCTTTCTTCTGGATCTCCGCCTTTTCATGGAAGTAGATCCCCTCATCGCCGGGTTTTTTTGAATACCCGCAGAACCCGCAGGAATTGACACAGAGATTGGTCACGTTGATGTTCTGGTTCAGAACATAGGTTACTGCCGGACCCGCATGCTGCTCCCGCATCTCATCAGCCGCAGCAGCAATCTCCCATACCTGCCGGTCGCGAACAGAAAACAGCGAGAGACATTCATCTTCACTCAGCCTATGACCGCTTTTCACATCTTTGAGCAGGGTCCGCAGGTATTGATCCATGATTTACTCCACGAAATTTCCGGTCCGGAACGATCGTATAGTTGTGATTGTATCGTATTCCCATGCCACATGATTATTATTCCCTTGCGACAACCATGATAACAGGAGAGATATGCAGCAGGTAAACATTCAACTGACAAGAAAAGTGGCCAAGGGGTTTATCATTCCCCTCGGCCCGGCGAACCTTGTCGCGATCAAGACGGATGTAGGAATGATCGGATGTGGCGCGTTCGATGTTGCAGCACTCGATTCATTCAGTTATCCGGCAGTAAAAGTCAGACCATCCATCGGCCCGGCGATCGTCGACACTGACGATCTCTTAAAAGGGATTGTCAAGGAGGCAAACCGCTCTGCAATGGGCCGGGGGATCAAGAACGGGATGACCGGGCGTGCTGCGCTCGAACTGCTCTGATCGTACGATCAAAAATTAAAAACAATTTTTCCACCGGTTCTACCGGTTTTAATCGCTCATTTCACACGAGTTCATAGAGCGTTGTCCGCTGCCGGAGTTTCCGTCCGATATCGGTGACGATCCGTTCCATGTCCTTTGGATCCAGGTAATCCGAGCCGGAGGCCCCGGCATCACCTGTCACATCATCGGTGAACATGGTGCCCGCAAGATCATTGGCACCGGACAGAAGGGCAAGCTGGGTCATCTTGAGACCAACCTTTCCCCAGGCAACCTGGATATTGGTAAAATTATCAAGGAAGAGCCGGGATACTGCGATCATCAGGAGATCTTCGCGGCCGGTAGGCCCGGCCCGGGCGATACCCTGCTGGTACAGCGGCGTATTGGTGTGGACAAAGGGGAGGGTGACAAGTTCGGTAAACCCATGCGTCTCTTCCTGTATATCCCGCAGGATGCCGAGATGCTCAATCTGGTCCGCTGCGGTTTCGTACGACCCGTACATGATAGTCGCCGTTGATCGCAGGCCGATCCCATGCGCCTCTTTGATGATCCGGACCCAGTCTGCAGTGGGCACCTTGCGGGGGCAGATTACCTGCCGGACAGAATCGACAAGGATCTCTGCTGCAGTTCCCTGAATTGTTCCAAGACCCTCTTTTTTGAGCCGGGCGAGCACTTCCGGGGTTGATAACCCGCCCCGGTGGGCTGCATGGGCAACTTCATCCGGGCTGAAAGCATGGACATGGACACCGGGCGCCGCTTCATGCACCCAGTGGATCAGGTCGACAAAGGTGTCAAGCGTAAAGCCGGGGTGCACTCCCGACAGCAGGCAGATCTCGGTCACCTTCCGCTCGTATGCCAGCCTCGCCTGTTCCTGGATCCCCGCCTTGTCGTGGCAGTATGCCCCTTCGTCTGTTACTTTCCTCCCAAACCCGCAGAACCCGCAGAGGTTCTTGCAGATGTTGGTCACGTGCAGGTTCTGGTTCCGCACATAGGTAACAGTATCCCCGACACGGTGTTCCCGCATCTCGTCGGCAGCCGCAGTAATCGCAAGGACATCGTGCCCCTTTGTATTCAGGAGAAGTTCCGCTTCCTTTCCGGTAAGCCGGTGGCCGCCAAGCACATCGGACAGCAGGGTTGATACGTTTTTCTTCGTCATCTCCCCTCACCGCTGTTTCTTTCCGCTTTTTTTCTGCATTTTTGCATTATTTCCTTCCTCTTTCCTGCGGAGGTAGAGTTCATGGAGCACCATGATGATGATGACAACGATGATCACTTCCACGATGTGGAGCGGGAGAAGACCAACATAGGGCACCGTGAAGAGCGCCTTGCCGATAACCCACTCCTTTGCTACGGGCTCAACCGTCCCTATCCCGGGGATCGTGAGGTATCCCTGGTCGCTGAAGTTATTGTTGTCACCCTTGGTGATGTACCCGCCATGGGTGGCAGTTGTATTAGTATTCCTGACATAGCCGACGTTCGGGATTACCTCATTTGCGGGAAGGACATAGTTTCCCTGCGGGATTCTCATGATAAGATCCTTTGTCCCGGGCGTGAAATTTGCAGCAGGAGGAGTTCCTGCACCGGTTGAAAGGATCTGGTACCCGTTTGCCGTTTCACCGCTAACCGTGAGCGGGAGATACCCCGTAGGTGTGATCTTTCCACGATAGACATTGATATACGAGGGGACCGGTTGCCCGGCTTCGGTCCAGGTCATTGCCCGGTGGATGATCGGGTGCTGCGCCCGTGAAAGTGGGAGGAGACCTATTGAAGCCCACATATCAGTAGCGCCGTTCGGGCGGTAAATGATCACATCCCCGTAATCACCGAACTTCTTGTACCCGGACTTCTTCCCGTCATCCCATGTCTGGAGATCACCGAACCGGTCTTTCTGGACTACGACTACAAGGTCACCCACGTTCATGTTGGGTACCATACTCTCCGATTCAATCGTGACCACCGCGGGCCAGGTACCACAGATCAAAAAGAGAGCGAGCGCGATGCACCCGACAACCGCTACTACCCAGATCAGATCGCGGGCAAGGGATACCGCCCAATGATCACTTGTCCGGAACTGGTTGATCAGCGTACGGATGTCCCGGGATTTTTCCTTGTCTGCCATCTCTTGCTACACTGTATGGGATTTTTTGTTAATATAGCGCATCGGTCTTAACTACGGATTACCGGACATAAAGGATCGAGAGGTAGTATGCCCCGAACAGGATGAGAAATATGCCGCATACCGCCATGATCCTGCGGTACGAGGTATCGGAAAGGATTGATCTTCCCTGTGAAACACCCGCAGACACGAGCGTGTACCACCCGAGATCCGCACACCAGTGCCCTATCATGAAAACAGCTGCAAGGACAATCCCGCCAGCAAGCCCGGCAATCACCATGGCACTGCCGATAGTGAGCCACCATATCCAGAAATAGGGATTTGTTGCACTGGTGACCAGTCCGGCAACATAAGGGTTGCTGATCGTGCCCTTTACCGGGCTGTTTAAGGATGCACCCCGACTTCCTACGATAGTGAGCGCTCCAAATACCATCAGGGCTATCCCTCCAATCACCGCAATGGCAGTAGTATAGGGGAGGGCGAGTGTTGCAAGCCCCAGGACAATTAAGAGAAAGAGTACACTCTCAACAATCATATGACCCGCCATCACTTTCGGGCCGATTTTCCAGTCACCGGTAATCGAGGCATTGATCGTAGCAACCAGAGTTGGCCCGGGTGCAAGGGCGCCGGTAAGACCGATCATAAGTCCGAGAAGAAATGTCTGGATTATTTCAGGCATGGGGGCTTTTCCTCGATTGTAACGATGTGATCATGTGTGCGGGAAAGGTCTATAAATCTCCCGAAAATAAGGGGAAATTCCGGGCACGATGAAGTGCAATGGTACCTTATATTTTCTCAGTTGACGATATTGTATTCATGCTTGATGTACAGCAGATCACACTCGCTTTTTTAGAGGCACGGCTGCAGGTACATCCCGATGTAGTGCGGTATATCCTGGAACAAGGTGAACCCGACCTGATCGAACGTATCATTGCCGGGGTTCCGGACCATACGATCGTGGTCTCGGCACAGCACATCCCCGGTATGAACGTTACCCGGGACGGGACCCGGTTTCTCACCGATCCCAGCGTTGAGGTGGTCAGCGGCTCTGCCGGAACCTCCGGGCCCATAAACGGTACCGGTGATTATCTCCATTATTTCCGCGACCGTTATGCCAGGCTGGGAGGAATGATCCGGAGCCGGTGCAGCACCATGCCCATTGAGGCACTGACACGCTCCAACCGGTACCGGCAGGAAGAGTGCACCATCATTGGTATGGTGACAGACGTCAAAACCACGACAAACGGGCACCGGATCGCTGAACTTGAGGATACCTCTGCTAATATTCCTGTACTTTTTAAGAAGGGCACCCCCGTCTTTTCCGATGCCGAGCGGATTATCCACGACGAAGTAATTGGCGTGAAGGGAAAGCTCTCCAGCGATGGGAAACTATTCTTTGCCGAGCTGCTCTATCGTCCGGATATCCGCATCGACAACACCCCGTTTAAGAGTGAGACTCCGGGAAAAGCGGTCTTCATCTCAGATGTCCATGTTGGGAGTGACACCTTCCTGACAGACAGCTGGCACCGGTTTTCTGACTGGCTTGCGGATTCGGATTTCTCTTACCTGTTGATTGCCGGTGACCTTGTGGACGGTATTGGTATTTATCCCGGGCATGAAAACGAACTGACCATAAAAAACATCTACGAACAGTACGAGGCTTTCGGCGTTATGATGCGCGATCTTCCCTCGCGGATGAAGATCATAATATCTCCGGGCAACCACGACGTGGTTCGTGGTGCAGAGCCACAGCCGGTGTTACCGGATGCATTCATCAAAAAATTCCCGGACAATTGTGTCCTCGTCGAGAATCCGGCCCTTGTCAACCTGCAAGGCGTGCGGGTGCTGATGTATCACGGGCGATCAATCGATGATATGATAGGGCTGATCCCCGGGGCATCCTACGAACAGAGCGGGCTTATGATGCAGGAGATGCTCCAGCGCCGCCATCTTGCACCGGCTTACGGGCGAAGAACCCCGATTGCTGCGGGAAAGATCGACAGGATGATCATCGATCCGCTGCCCGAGATTCTCCATACCGGCCATGTCCATATCAAGGGGATCACGAGCTACCGGGGTGTGCTCGGCATTAATGCCGGTACCTGGCAATCCCAGACCAAATTCCAGAAACAGATGAACGTGAACCCGACACCGGCACTTGCAATTGTGGTCGACCTGCAGACGCTGTTACCAGAGACGTTCACGTTTGCATGAGAAATCACAACCCTCAAGTATTTTGATTCGCAATATCCGTGAATGGAAACCGGAGCAGGAAAAATAGGGGCAGACCGATGAACATTACGACCCGGTTTGAGAATCGCGATCTCCTCTGGAATGCAGCAATCCTTGGAACGGCAGCGGCAGCACTTCTCGCAAACCTTACCGGACTCCTTTTCGGAATATCGTCGGGTACTCCCCATCTCCTGTACATTCCTGTTGTGATTGCCGCGTACCAGTACCCGCGCCGGGGAACCATCATTGCCGGGTGCATCGGGGCGATTTACCTCCTCCTTGTAATCCTCTTTGCCGGAGGCTCGCAGATAATTCTTATCGAAGCGCTGCTGCGCACGATTGTCATTATTGTGATCGGGGGGTTAATCGCTACCCTTACCATCCGGCTCCGTGAACAGGAAGATCTCTACAAAGGTCTCTTTGACCATTCGGAAGGTGGCAGCATCCTTATTGCAAATACCGGCAACAAACGGACAATAGAAGAGATTAACTGGAAAGCTGCGGTCCTCCTCCGACGTAAAGCCAGTGACCTCAAAGGGACTTCAATTACGACCGTCTGGAAAGGAGAGGAGGAACAGGAGTTTTTCAACCGGCTCTCCCGCGAGGGGGCGGTATATGCTACTGAGACGAGATTTTCCCTTCCAGATGAGAACACGTTTATCGTGCTGGTCTCTGCAGCCTCGCTTCCCGGTGAGCGGGCAATCCTTACCTTCTTCGATATCACCAGCCGTGTTCATGCCGAACATGCGTTGAAGATGGCAAATGACAAACTCAGCATCCTATCACATTTTTCAGCAGATCACCTCCATCGGTCGGTCGACCAGATCATCGAGACCGTTGATGAGGCAGATACTCACTGCAAAGATACTGGAATACGCACGTATATCGAACGGATCCGGACGCTGGCATGGAATGTCGCCCGCCAGCTCTTCCTCACCGAATCCTACAAGGATCTCGGGACCCTTCCACCGGTCTGGATGAGTGTGCAGCGAACGCTTGAAACCGCCCGCCTTCCTTCAGATGACGGGACGGTCTCGATCCGGTGCTGGACCGGACGCCTTGAGATCTACGCAGATCCGCTCTTTGCCGATGTCCTCACCCACCTTCTGGAGAATTCACTGCGGCATAGTGGCGGCAGGATAAAAAATATCGTTGTCACGTATCGCGAGACAGCCAATGGGCTTGACCTTAGCTTCAGCGACGATGGCGCCGGGATCCCTAAGGAGAAGAAACAGCAGATCTTTGAGTATGATGCAGGGGGGAGCGCAGGAATCGGGCTCTTCATCTGCCGCCAGATTGTCGAAGTAACCGATATGACGATACAGGAGACCGGGATAGAAGGAAAGGGAGCACGATTCGTGATCCATGTTCCGTTCGATGGTTACCGGATCGAGGGGGCCAGCGAGGAGGCACCTCCGCTCCCGGTATCGTCTGTGCCGGCACGGCATCCCGCAAAACACAGCACCGGTGTTGTTGTAAGAGAACTGGTTGCGTCGGAGTTTTCCCTTGCAGAGACCCTCTGGATCGATTACCACAACACAAAGGGCGACGCGAAAACGGACCGGATATTTGCAGCGTTTTATAACGGAGAGGCCGTCTCAATCGCCCGGTGTAAACGACATGTGGATGGATTTGAGGTAGATGGCGTATTCACCCCGGTCAGCCAGCGGGGTCACGGGTATGCAAATGCCGCTGTCTGGGGGCTGGTCGAGGCGTGTGGGGAGGATACACTCTACATGCATTCGGTCTGGGACCTCACGAAATTCTACGGTAATTTCGGATTTGTCCCGATTGACGAGAAAGAACTACCGCCTACCATACGGGAACGGTTTGCATGGGCGGGAGGAGAGATGGAAGGGGCAAATGTCCGTCCGATGAAACGAGATCCGACTCCAATCTAATCACAGGGGTAGCTAGAGGAGGGACCATCAGTACAGCTTGAAGCAGATACGGACTCATAACAAGGAGTCTGGTGTATTCTATTCAGTAATCAAAAAAGGATTTTAAAACTATTCGGTTGCCGGTTTGACTGCATCAGCAGCCACCGGTTCCTTCTTCTTTGGCCCTGCCACGGTAAACTTCTCAAGACCGCCCCGGGCAGTCATTGCCGGGCGGTACTGGTTGTCCATGGTGAGGCACTTGGTCGGGCACACATCCACACACACAGAGCAGACCACGCAGCGCATCTGATCGATCTGCCAAGTCTTTTCCTTGACCTCAACACAGATAGCCTGTGTTGGACACTTGCGCTGGCAGGAACGGCACGTGATGCACCCTGCCGGGTTGATCTTCACGTGCCCACGGGTAAGGGGGGTCTTATTTGCCGGTTTTACCGGGTACATCAGGGTGGCCGGGCGGGAGAACACGCTCTTTAACACGGTTTTTGTCATTTCAAAAAATGTCATCGCCAAATCACCTCTCCGCACAGCCGATACAGGGATCAATAGACAGGACAATCACCGGCACATCTGCAAGTTCGCAGCCTTTTAAGAGCGTGACGAGCGGCGGGATGTTGGTGAACGTCGGTGTTCGGACCCGGTGCCGGACAAGGTTCTTTTTGCCATTGCCCTTGATGTAGTGAATGACTTCGCCCCGTGGCTGCTCAGCCCGGGCGAAGAATTCGCCATCCGGTGCACCGGTCACTTTCATGTCAACCGGCCCGTCAGGGATCTTCTTTGCGCACTGCTCAATGATATCGATCGACGTGAACATCTCTTTTGCCCGCACCGCACAGCGGGCATAGCAGTCGCCATCATACTCGACAACCGGTTTGAAATTGATCTTTCCGTAAGCCGCATATCCGGTCTCACGGATATCAATCGCAACACCGCTGCCCCGAGCTGAAGGCCCGACGGCACCCAGATGATAGGCATCCTCTTTCTTGAGCACTCCCACCCCTTTCAGGCGGTGCTTCATTGAACTGTCATGCAGGAACACATTCGTGAGATCCTGAAGCTCGTGTTCCATTCCTTTGAGCCCTTTTACCATCTCATCGAGTTTCTCGGGAGATATATCCCGCCGGACCCCGCCAACCTTACAGACACCCTGGATAACCCTGCCCCCGGTTGTCGCCTCAAGATCATTGAGGATATGTTCGCGGAGCCTCCAGGCATTCATGAAGACGCTCTCAAAGCCCATGCTGTCAGCAAAAAGTCCGAGCCAGAGCAGGTGCGAGTGCAACCTTGAATATTCCGACCAGATGGTCCTGAGATACTGGGCCCGGTCAGGAATTTCTAGCCCCATAATCTGCTCGATACACTGTACATAGGTCTGGGCATGGATATGACTGCAGATACCGCAGATTCGCTCTGCGATAAAGACGTACTCGGTATATTCCCGTTTTTCAACGAGTTTCTCAAGACCCCGGTGGACGTACCCGATAGTCGGGATGACATCAACGACCTTCTCATCCTCAAGCACCAGGTCAAGGTGAAGGGGTTCGGGAAGCACCGGATGCTGGGGTCCGAACGGGACAGTTATTTGTTTTGACATGAGTCGTCCTCCTTCACAATGGTCACGCTGAAAGGATGCTTGATTGCTGTCTTGTAGAATGTGCCCTTGAAATCGATATTGATCCCCTTCACATGAATGCCGTACAGGTCGTGGATCTCGTTCTCGTACACAAACGCACCAAAGTAAACCCCGCTGATGCTGGGGATTTCATCATCCTGTTTCACCGTGATACGGTAGATGGTCATCTGGTAGTTCTTGTCGTAGACATAGATGATCTCGAAATCATCGCCGATCTTCGTGCACCCGATCTGGACCAGCCGGTTGCCATCTTTGTTTGCCTGTTCAGCCTTCGTAACAACGTCCCCGACACTGATCGGAGTGATTTGTTGTGGTTCCATCATTGTGCACCTCCTTGAGCATGCTTGTGATGTGCTTTATGATCGTGGTCAGTGACCATGGGAGAACTGACCCGGTTCTTCCGTTTCTCCTCAAGAACCCCAAGGGCTGTCACAATCCCGTCGATGATGGATTCAGGGCGTGCTGCACAACCGGGCACATAGACATCGACCGGTATGAGTTTGTCGATACCACCTGCAATGTTGTAACATTCCCGGAATACTCCTCCCGAGCAGGCACAGATACCGACTGCAACAACTACCTTCGGATCCGGCATCTGGTTGTAGATGTTCTGGATGACCTCTCGATTCGCTTCATTAATCGAACCGGTCACGACAAAAATGTCCGCATGTTTCGGGTTACCGGTGTTGATGATACCAAACCTCTCGACATCATACATGGGGGTGAGACAGGCAAGGATCTCGATATCGCAGCCATTACAGCTGGAGGCATCGTAGTGGATGATCCATGGGGATTTTGCAAGGTAGGTCATCGTACACCTCCAAACAGGAAGTAAAGGGCAGCGAGGTTGACCACACCCACGATTGCGGCAATCAGCCACGAGCTCTTCACCACAAACTGCCACCTGACACGGGCATTCGTGTTGTCGATCAGGATCTCCAACAGGTAGACAATTATCACCGCAGCTACACCAATCAGCGGGTTAAACCCGAAGAAGAGGTAAACGAATCCCAGTAAAAAGACGGTTTCGTACCAGTGGGTGATCTCGATGAGGCCGAGTGACGGGCCGGAGAATTCAGTGGTCACACCCTTTACAATCTCCTGGTGGGCGTGATGGGATGTCGAGATATCGAATGGTGATTTGCGCAGCTTGATGGTCAGCACGTAGAGGAAACCAAGGAAGATACCGGGGATGAGAAGGACAACCGGTATCGTGGTCGATGCAATATCGCTCACATTGAAGCTCTTCGTTGCAACAAACATACCTACCGCAGTCAGGATAACCATCGGTTCATAGGCCATGATCTGGAGCAGTTCCCGCTCCGCACCTACGTAACTGTAGGGGGAGTTTGCGGCAAACGCACCCAGTACAAGGAAGATTTGTGCGAGCGTGAGCGCAAATATGACAAGCAGCAGATCGCCTCCTGCAAAGAAGAGCGCCCCGGTGAAGATCATGAAGATGACGTAGCATATCGCATAGAAAATCTGTGTTTCGTTCACTACCGTCTGCTCTTTTTCGAAGAGCTTGCCTACATCATAGAATGGCTGCAGGATTGAAGGGCCGACCCTGCCCTGCATATGGGCAGTAATCTTCCGGTCAATACCCGCAACCAGCCCGCCGACAACAGGCGCTACAAGGACAAACACAATCGCCCAGACAATATTAATCACAGGATCACCCCCCGCAACGCGGTTGCAACAAACATGATCCCGATGATGGCTGAACAGATCCATATCCCTGCAGTCCTTAGTTTGGTTTCACCGAAAAACTCGTGGAGATAGTAGTTTGAGAGCACGGTCTTTTTCTGGACGCCCAGGGATCCTGAGAACCGCATATCGTGCGTCGTTGTCCTGCCGCCCATGTAAGGAGCAACATGCTTGTGCTTACTCTTGGGTATCAGGATGCTTAACGGCAGGATAACAAGCAGAAGGAGCATCAGGATCATGATGATGATATTGTCCTGCGACAGCTGGGCTACGTGGCCATAGTTCTGCATGAGGAATGGCTCGAGAAGTTTTGTCGAGAGCAGCGGGAAGATCAGCGTTGTGATAAATGAGAGCCCGGCAAGCGAGACCAGGGCCGCCCATTCGCTGTGATCAACCTCTCCTTCGATGTTCTTGCTGTCTGAGGTTACTGAAATGATCTTGCCCATCCATTTGGCCCAGAAGAAGACCGTCATGGCGCTGCCAAAGGCTAAGATGATGACGAACACGAAACCATAGGGTGCATCGATGAACGCCCTTATGGCTGCCCATTTCGAGATCAGCATACCAAACGGTGCAAGGAACATACCGGCAATACCGATCACCATCATGGCGGTGATCTTTGGCATGCGGACAATAAGCCCGCTCATGTCATCGACCTCACGGCTCTTGATCCGGTGCTCCACTGTCCCGACCGAGAGGAAGAGCAGGGACTTGGAAACGGCATGGAAGACAATCAAGAGGATTGCAGCCCAGATCGCCTCGTAGGTCCCAATACCGGCGCAGGCAACGATGAGACCGAGGTTTGCGATCGTGGAATAGGCAAGTACCCGTTTTGCATTGCTCTGCGATATGGCAATACCGGATGCGATAAGGAAGGTGAGCGCTCCTACCATTGCTATCATATATCCAGTAAAGGTGGACTGGAAGATGGGAGCGAGCCTGACCAGAATATAGACACCGGCTTTGACCATGGTGCTGGAATGCAGGAGTGCCGAGACCGGGGTCGGTGCCACCATCGCTCCGACAAGCCATGAAGAGAATGGCAGCTGGGCTGCCTTGGTGAGACCGGCAAACCCAATGAGGGCTGCCGGGATGAGCGCAATGACTTTGCCGGAAGCGAGCAGTGCATCAAGTCCCATGATGCCGTTGCCGAACATGGCGAGATAGATGATAGCGCCAGCAAATGCAACCCCGCCAAGCAGGTTCATCCACAGGGCAGAAAACGCGTTATTGGTGGCTTCCTCGGTCTTTGTATACCCGATCAGCAGGAATGAACAAAGTGTCGTGACTTCCCAGAAGAAGTAGACCCAGAGGATGTTATTGGAGAAGACCAGCCCGAACATCGCGGCAATGAAGAGGAACAGGATTGCAAAGAACCATGGTCGCCGATCCGGCATCTCGGGGTGGTGCTCATGGAAGAACTTCATGTACCCCAGCGAGTACACGCAGATGAGACAACCGATGATGCCTATGATGAGTGCCATGATATTCGAGAATTCATCGATGAACAGGTTCGACTGCACATGGATGGAGTGAGCATACACCAGTTCGAAGTAGAGCATCACTACGGACTGTACAAGGATGAGCGCCACAACGAGCCATTTCTTGTGCACGATACCGAGATACAGAATGAAGATGGCAATCAGCATCTCGAGGATAAACATGAGAATGCCAGTCGGTTCTGCCGGGATGAATGAGACCAGCAGGGCCCCCTTATTATAGGTCGATATCAACAGGAAAACACTGACAATCGCAATGGCCAGTGCGGACAGTTTCACAATCCAGCCGCGTTCGAAGTCTTTTTTTGCCAGAAACAAAAAGAACGCGCTTATGAGCGGAAACAGGATGAGAAATATTAACAGCTGCGCAGGTTGCACCAGATACCCTCCCTTTCTGAATATGGGAATTTAGCATTATTAATCATATTGAATTGTGCATGGCCGGTATAATGCGAAAAAAACAGGTAAAAAGATCTAAAATTCACGAAAAAATGCCGGAAAGTGATGGGAAAACCAAAAAACCGGGTGAAAGTTGTCACAAAATAGTAAAACCAGCTGACTTTTCATCTGCTGACATGAGATCGGGTGGTGGTGCAGGGCGGAATTAATGATAAAAGTTTAATGTCTCAAAAAAGCACTAATACTCTCTTAGGATGGGTTGTGGGAAAAAACGGGATGTCCCGGGAACCGTTGCGCCATCCTTTGGTTCCAAAAAAGAGCAGGTTACTGCTCGACACCAGTATATCATACCTGATGTTGCGGGGAACATCCTCTCATCTTTGTTGCTGTGCGGTACAGCAGCACGGGTTCATAGGGGATGATTCCTGCAACAGCAGGGAGGTCATTGAATGATCGACTTTGTATTACTCATCGTAATTGCGATATGTATCATCGCACTGGGACTCGCAGCAATCCTGACGCGTAACCTCCTCTCACAGGATGAGGGAACGCCCAAGATGCGCGAGGTTGCCGATGCGATCCGGGTGGGTGCAGAAGCATTCATCAAGCGCCAGTATTCGACTATCGCCGTGCTTGCCGTCGTGGCTGCCGTTGTGATCTTTGCTATTTATTATCTCACCGGACAGCAGGCGATTGCCCTCGCTACGGCGGCCGCATTCATCGTCGGTGCTGCCTGCAGCGCAGTTGCCGGCGTCGTTGCCATGTGGATTGCCGTAAGGACCAACATCCGCACGGCAGCAGCAGCCCAGACCAGCGACGGGAAGGCACTTGATTTCTCGTTCCGCGGTGGGGCCATCTCAGGCCTGATCATCACCTCGATGTCACTCCTCGGTGTCTCGCTCACCTACATTGCGCTCGGTGCAAATCCGCTCACCACCCCATTCGTCATCATCGGGTTCGCGTTTGGTGCCTCGTTCGTGGCACTCTTCGCCCAGCTCGGTGGCGGTATCTACACGAAAGCCGCTGATGTCGGTGCAGACATTGTCGGCAAAATCGAGGCCGGTATCCCTGAGGACGATGTCCGGAACCCGGCCACCATTGCAGACCTTGTCGGAGACAATGTCGGTGATTGTGCAGGCCGTGGCGCTGACCTCTTCGAGTCCACTGCAGCCGAGAACATCGGTGCAATGATCCTCGGTGTCGCGCTCTTCCCGATCTTCGGTGTCAACGGGATCCTTTTCCCCATCGTCATGTGTTCGCTCGGTCTCCTCGCGAGCATAATTGGTATCCTTTCCGTCAAGGGTGTCGATGGTGCCGACCCGATGGACGCCATGAACCGCGGATACTATATTACCGCCCTCATCTCAGCGGTCTTCCTCGCCGGCGGAGTCTATTACCTTCTCGGAGCAACGCCCGGCTGGATATACTTCGTCCTTGCAGGTTTCATTGGTATTGCCCTTTCCGTAGCCTTCCTCCGGGTCACCCTCTACTATACCGACCACCACTACCGGCCGGTGCAGGATATCGCTGACGCTTCTGAGACCGGCGCGGGAACCAACGTCATCATGGGATTCTCGGTTGGTCTCGAGACCACCGCGATTCCGGCAGTACTTATCGGCGTATCCCTCCTCGCTTCGTACTGGTGCGGGACCCAGACCGGTATCCCCCAAGGCGGTCTCTACGGCACTGCCGTTGCAACCATCGGTATGCTGATGGTCTGCGCCTACGTCCTTACGATGGACACCTTCGGCCCTATTGCCGATAACGCCGGCGGTATCGTCGAGATGAGCCAGGCCCCTGACGCAGTCAGGCACCGCATGGACAAACTCGATGCAGCCGGCAACACCACAAAGGCACTTACCAAAGGGTATGCCATCGGCAGTGCATCCCTCGCTGTGTTCCTGCTTTTCAATGCCTACATGGCCGACATTTCCAAGCTCACCGGCAAGGCATTCGATGTTGTCAACCTGGCAAACGTAAACGTCTTTGTCGGGGCACTCATCGGCGCAATGCTCGTCTTCCTCTTTGCAAGCCTCGCCATCCGTGCAGTCTCCAAGACCGCACAGTCGGTTATCGATGCAGTCCGCATCCAGTTCAAGGACCCGGCAATCATGGCGGGCACCAAGAAGCCAGACTATGCAGCTGTCATCGATATCACGACCCAGGGTGCACTGAAGAACATGGTCCTTCCTGGCGCTCTTGTGATCTTGTTCCCGATCATCATCGGTGTCACCATGAAGTACGAAGCCCTCGCCGGCTTCCTCATGGTAGCAACTATCACCGGTATCCTGATGGCACTCATCCTCAACAACAGCGGTGGTGCATGGGACAATGCCAAGAAATACATCGAGACCGGTGTCCATGGCGGCAAGAAGAGCGAGGCTCACAAGGCAGCCGTCATTGGTGATACGGTCGGCGACCCGTTCAAGGACACCGCCGGCCCCTCACTCCACGTGCTCATCAAGCTCCTTGCGACCTTGACGCTCGTGCTTGCACCGCTCTTCATTTAAAAAAACCTTTTTTTTCGAGTGTTTTACTCATCTCCTAAAAAGCCCGGACTCCGCATTGATTGAGATTTGCGCTGATGAGTGATATGGGCACAACGTATGTGCTCCTCGTTGGATGACGCGAAAATAGGTTTATGACAAAAAAAATTTCCTTCTAACCGGATGGGGCTGACAGACTTTACCCGGTTTATGGTTTCCCAAGATCAGGATATGTTTTTAGGATTTCCGGTGCATTCCCGCAGGAATATGGATCTCGAAACGTGCCCCTTTGCCTGGTTCACCTGTTTCCTCGATCGTAAGACCAGTAATTGACAGCACCTCACGGACGAGATACAATCCGAGACCTGTATGTTGACCATGTCCTTTCCGGAAAATACTTTTTTTATCATTAAGACTGATTCCGTTTCCGTTATCTTCAACAATAAGGGTGAAATGTTCAGGAGTGCCTTTTCCATATACTTTTATCCAGGTCATTTTACCCCCGTGCATGACTGCATTTTCAAAAAGGTGGTAAAAAACTGTTTTGAGCAGGGGGTCTGCAAATATTTCAATACCGGCAAGTTTTTCGTCAATTGAAACCTGGGAAAAACCGTTATTCTGACAGACTATCATAGTAGTCAGAGAGAGATCCTGCCACAGGGGTTTCTGCATACCTAGATCCTGATAATGTTGAGTGAATGAGATCTGGCTGCGAATCACGTCACTTGCCTGTGCTGCCTTTGAAATCCACTCTTTGGTCATTGGATCCGTTGATTTTCCTTCGATCAACCCGCAGTATCCCTGAAGTACCGTCAGCTGATTGAGGATGTCATGCCGGGTTATACTGGACAGCAGGTTGAGTTTTATATTCACCTCATTCAATGCGTATTCTGTGCGTTTACGGTCGGTGATATCCCTTCCCACAGATTGGTACTCAGTCACTACACCCTTTTCATTAAAGATAGCCCGGTCTGACCATTGTTGCCAGCGGACTTCCCCGGACGGCATAATGATCCGGTGTTCAATAGTATGCGCCGGGTGGTCCGGGCTGAATGATGCAAAATGGGCCTTTAAGAGAGAACGCTCTTCCTCTGGAACATCCGGCGTAAAATAATGGTTGATAATATCTTCGCGGTTTTTCCCGAAATAGCGACAGTACGCATCATTGACAAAGAGATGGGTTCCATCCGGTTTAAACCGGCAGATGAATTCGGTCTGATCTTCCACCACGTTCCGGTACCGCTCTTCACTGAGCCGAAGTTCCTGCTCGTTTCGGCTAAGGTCTTCATAGTTTGACCGAAGTTCTTCTTCAGTTGCTGTCAGTTGTTCGTAGGCAGCATTCAATTCCTGCTGACTCTTAGCGAGCTCGTCATAATTCTGGCGTAGTTCTTCTTCGGTTGCGGTTAACTGCTCATAGGCGGCATTCAGTTCCTCGTTTGTGCGCCTAAGTTTATCTTCAGCCAGAATCTTGCTTGTCGTATCCCTTCCCACAGACTGGTATTCAACAACATGGCCATTCTTGTCAAAGATTGCCCGATCGCTCCAGCGCTGCCACCGCTCTTCCCCGGATGGCATAATGATCCGATGTTCAATTATACTAACCGGGTTTTCGGGAGAGAACGCTGACAGATGCTGTTTCATCTGGGGAAGATCCTCCGGGGGAACAACTACTGTATGCCGTTGTCCTATGCAGGTGCTTTTATCCAGACCAAAATAGCGGCAATACGCATCGTTTACAAATGTGAGTTTGCCATCCGGAGTAAACCGACAGATAAATTCGGTCTGATCCTCCACCACATTCCGGTACCGCTCTTCACTGAGCCGAAGCTCCTGCTCGTTTCGGCTGAGCTCTTCATAGTTTGACCGTAGTTCTTCTTCAGTTGCTGTCAGTTGTTCATAAGCGGCATTCAGCTTCTGTTGGCTTTTATCGAGTTCGTCATAGTTTTTGCGGAGTTCTTCTTCGGTTGCTGTCAGCTGCTCGTAGGCGGCATAGAGCTCCTCATTTGTGCTCCTTAGTTTTTCTTCCGCGATGACCTTGTCAGTCGTATCCCTTCCCACCGACTGGTATTCAGCAATACGGCCATTCTGGTCAAAGATTGCCCGATCGCTCCAGCGCTGCCATCGTACTTCCCCGGACGGCATAATTATTCGATGTTCGATTATGCTAACCGGGTTTTCGGCAGAGAACGCTGACAGATGCTGTTTCATCTGGGACAGGTCCTCCGGGGGAACAACTACGGTATGCCGCTGTCCTATGCAGGTGCTCTTTTCCAGGCTAAAGTAGCGACAATACGCATCGTTTACGAACTTGAGCTTGCCATCAGGTGTAAACCGGCAGATGAATTCGGTCTGGTCCTCCACTACATTCCGGTACCGCTCTTCACTGAGCCGGAGTTCCTGCTCGTTTCGGCTGAGCTCTTCATAGTTTGAACGCAGTTCCTCTTCTGTTGCTGTCAGTTGTTCATATGCTGCATTCAATTCCTCGTTTGTGCTCTTTAGTTTATCTTCAGCGAGGACCTTGTCAGTCGTATCCCTTCCCACAGACTGGTATTCAGCAATACGGCCATTCTGGTCAAAGATTGCCCGATCGCTCCAGCGCTGCCATCGTACTTCCCCGGACGGCATAATGATCCGATGTTCAATTATACTAACCGGGTTTTCGGCAGAGAACGCTGACAGATGCTGTTTCATCTGGGGCAGGTCCTCCTGAGGGATTACTACCGTGTGCCGTTGTCCTATACAGGTGCTCTTTTCCAGGCTAAAGTAGCGACAATACGCATCGTTTACGAACGTGAGCCTGCCATCAGGAGTGAACCGACAGATGAATTCGGTCTGGTCCTCCACTACGTTCCGGTACCGTTCCTGACTGAGCCTAAGCTCTTGCTCGCTCCGACTGAGCTCTTCATAGTTTGAACGCAGTTCTTCTTCTGTTGCTGTCAGTTGTTCATACGAGGCATTCAGTTCCTGCTGGTTTTTACCGAGCTTTTCATAGTTTGACCGCAGCTCTTCCTCGGTTGCTGTCAGTTGCTCGTAGGCGGCCTTCAGAGCATCGTTTGTATTCCTTAGTTTCTCTTCAGCTTCTTTCTTTTCGGTAATATCACGGATAGATTCAATCGCACCAATCACATTACCGCAGGTATCATAGAGGGGGGAAGCAATGAGCCCGACATGAGCTCCCTTACCGCCATACAGAGCCGGACTCCATATTTCTGAGAGGATTTTATCCCCGTTTCTTTTCAGATACGGATACTTTTTTTCAAGGCCTTTATCTTTTTTCAGGACCAGATCAATCAGAATCGGGCGTTTTTTCCCATAAAACGGAACTGCATAGGAATAATCCCCGGTTCCAAGGATCGCGTCCTTGGGAATACCGGTCATCTCCTCCATTGTCCTGTTCCAGGAAATAACCTGGTTCTCAAGGTTGACTGCAAAAGTCGCATCGGGAAGAAAATTGATGATATCTAACATGCGCTGCTCGGATTCCTTCAATGCGTCGTGCGTCCGCTTCCGATCAATGGCATTTTTTACTTTATGTTCAAGTTCAGCAAACTGGGATTTCTGCTCTCCACCCTTTTGCAGATAGAAATCGGCACCACTGTTTAAAGCTTCAATAACAATTTCTTCCCGGCCCCTGCCGGTAAACAGAATAAACGGTATGTCGTTGTGCTTCGAACGAATATGGCGGAGAAACTCGATACCCGACATATCGGGCATCTGGTAATCAGAGATGATCGCATCGAATTTTTTGGATTTAATCTGGTGAAGTGCATCTTCAACCGTTGCTGCCGTATCGACGCGAAGGAGTCCTGACTTTTCAAGGAATGCTTTACCGAGATCAAGAAGAGCTGGCTCATCATCGACATAAAGCACGTTTGACATAAAAATTTCTCAACTGGTATTGTAGATGTACTATTTTGATTAATTTAATTAATCGATTTGATTTTCTTTTACTGAGGATCATTTATTGATTTTTTCATGACGTCGCCCTGGCAATAGAACTGCCTTTTAGTAACCGAACTAGATGGTGTCTGGGGACTGGACAGCCATTTATCTTCCAAATCCGGATACTACTCATGGATTCGCAGGAACACATCCTCATCATCAGTGCGGGTGACAGTATCCATAAAACCTATCCTGCTGTTCTTAAAGATCTCCGGACCGTTACGCACACGTTCATCTTTGCTGAAAAAGAAGTCTACACCAACTCGGCCCGGGATGACAACCAGAAAAGAATGTGGAAGGTAACAATCCGTGACGCAATCGATGCGGTAAATACCATCTCCCTCTCCCGGAATATTTCCTGTGCACTGGTCTGTATCGATGCAGCGACGTTCAATGCCATTCGTGATCCGATACTGGGGATATTTGGCGATCATCCGGATGCCCGGTATTCGTTTGATATCTCCGCAGGATCCAAACGTCTCTCGCTTGGTCTGTTTTCGATGTCGCTCTGGGTGGAGGGCGACTCGTATTACGCATTTGGAAATTCCCCTACACGAAGAGTACCGGTTCCGACACTTCCTGCAAAGAACCTGCCGGCAAATCCGCACTATCTCGTGATCCTCACCATTCTCTTCCGGGGACAGGAACACGGGAAAAGAGCGATTACCCTGGTACCGAAAGAGACGCTGTTCAACGAGACAAAAATCTGGCAGATACCAGTCCGGGATGGGAATGAGGGGGCTGCTGGACAGGATCTGTCTCCGGCAGCCTTTTCCCGGCTAATTACTACCCTGATCAGATGGAACCTGATCCGGGAGGAGACCGATCCGGACAAAGATCAGGAAAAACTGTACAGTATCACCCCGGATGGCGAGCTGGCATTATATGTCTATTCAGCCCGGATGAAAAAACGGGGTGTCGCAAGTACACCGGGTCTCGCATAATTCCCTGAATTATGAGGACCGGACAAAATAAAAGCAATATTGACCATGAAAAACGGTCATTCGATCGGATGACTGTCAATAGTCTGGCTGAAACGAGCGTCTACTGCCCCTTCAGTGTTCGCTCGTCTTCTGCAATCCATTTTTTTAGTTTCAGGATACCTTCCTCAATATCCTTGATACGAGCTTCGGTTTCCGCGAGTTGAGTTTTTGCCAGAGCAACCTTCTCAGGGATTTCACAGGTTGCAAGAAATACCTGTATATGACCCCTGCCAATCTGGAAGTTTTCTAACGCACTCGCTGCTTTCCGGTAACGCTCATAATTGGCCTCGAGATTCTTCCGGACACGGGATTCTGTTTCCGACTGCTGACGGGGCTTACCCGCTTTGACCGAGCCCCATGCAGCGTCATGGGTTTTGCGAATCTTCTGGATGTGGTCAAAACAGGTCTTCTTGTGTTTTGCAATCATTTCGTGCTTGAATTTCCCCAGCAGGTCACCGGCATTTTTGAGAGCCTGCCCGTGTTCCACCATCTCATGGATCTCCAATGCAGCGGTATTTTCGGGAAGTTGTGCCAGTTCCACAAGCTTCATGATTTCATCAAAATGACCCTGCGACAGGGATTCCAGTGACCCATATTCAGTTTTTTGTTTCTCCTTGACTTCCCAGCAGATGGTATTGAATTGCTTCCAGAGCAGATCCCGGTCACTCTGGGCGAGCGGTTTTAGATCTTTGAACAACGCGGTGATCTGTTTTACCTTGTTCCAGAAATCCTGGTATTTTGTAATGAGCGGACGGTTCTCCCGGATCGGAATGGTTAGCGATACCAGGTTTTTAATTTCCTGATCCAGGTGTTCTGCATTTTTATGGGCGTTTTTAAGCCAGGGATCATCTTCGGGTTTCATAAAAAATCTCGAACGTTTTAGCCTATGGACTATTTTATCTGTATCTGCACGCGTGGCTTTAAAATGATATCCATCCCCGGATTTTCCCCGATGCTGATTATCGCTAGAATTCGGAAGACCGAATATCACATCTGTGAAAAATATTGCCCGATTACTATCGTTTATCTCACTTCTTTTAAGTTCACCGAGACATCATTGGATATCCGGGAATAGCGCTTCGGGTTCTCATCGAACTGCTTTTTGCACCAGTTGCAGCAGAAGTAATATTTCTCATTTTTATAGGTGCTGGTAATTTTCGCACCTTCTTCATCAACTATCATCAGACAGACGGGATCGGTTGCCATGGTAAAACACTCTACACACCCTTTGTGCGGATTTCATAAAATGCTCTCGCTTTTGAACGGGGAGAATTCCGTTTAGAGAGATGCCCGGTTCTGATCCTTCTCCCGTTTCTTTGCATGACCTTATGGGTTACGCTAACCTGGAACCACTGAATCCCCCTGAATTTAATAGGGCAACGGGTAATAGTTTTTTTAGAAATCATCATGAGTGCACGAATACTCGTTGCCTATGCAACACGGAACGGGTCAACTGCCGAAATTGCTCAAGCCATTGGCAGGGAACTGACCAATACAGGACTCGCTGCTGATATCGCTGAGATCAAAACAGTATCAAACCTCGCAAGCTACAATGCAATCGTTATTGGTGGGCCGCTCTATATGGGAAGTGTTGATGGCATGATCGGAAAATTTGTCGGGAAAAACCGTGAGCAGCTCATGAAACTGCCAGTCGCCGCATTTGTTGTCGGACTTGCACCGAAAAATCCGGATCCCTCCGCTGTTGGGATGGCCATGGCATCCCTGAAAAAGTCACTCGAACCAGTCAAACCTGTGGCATCAGTCCTGTTTGCCGGAAAGCTTGATCCTGCAAAAGTAAACTTTGTGATGCGGAAGTTTTTGGAGATGGCAAAGATCCCAGCCGGTGACTTCCGTGACTGGGACGTGATTGCCGCATGGGCACGGGAGCTTCCGAGTTTGCTAAAGCTCTAATCTGTTCCTTTACACTCGTCGGGTCAATAAAAAAAACTGGGTGTCCAAAGGTTACTGGAGATTAAATTCCGCTGCTTCTTTTGAGAGGAAATACCCTAGTATCGTCCTGATCACGACAACCACAGCAAGGTTGATGAGATCCTGCTGGCTGGGAGAGAGCAGGGTAGCAAGAATATCAGCTGCAATGAGGAATTCGAGCCCAAAGACGATTTTGTCTGTGAATTCGCGACGGATTTGGTTATACGTAAACCCCGGTTTTGTTAATTCAAGTAATACGATCTTTATTACAGCCTTGAATCCTCCGTAGATGATGAGGGCGGCTCCAATAATACCAAGAGCTGCCCCGCACAGGCTGATAAAAGGATAAACAACCGGTATTTCCATACAGATGACAAGATCACGATATAACATGAATCTTAGGGTCTAGTCCGATGCTGCATACAGCTTTTACAAAACCATTAAACCACTGAACAAATCAGTGTTTTATTGATATGTCCCCGACAATCCGCAAAGACTGCCCCTGCCCGAACATAACGTGCAAACGGCATACGCTGTGCGATGAGTGCGAGGCCAATCGCGTGGCAAAAGGCATGCTGCCATTCTGTAAGCGACCGAAAAGATCGTTATGGGGAAAGATCCGGAAAATGCTTGGGATGAAAAAGAGACAACACCCCATGGAAAAAAGAGGAGAGTAAAAAGATAGTATACACATTCTTGTTTATATATTGTTAGAGTAAGCTCGATTTATTTAATACAAAAATTCTTATCATCCGAAAAAAAACCCTCTGCCAATACAGCACAAATGTCTGGCAAGTAAACGTCAGGTGGAGTACGAAACCATGTGGACACCGGATATCAGGACAATTTTTTTAATGATATTCCTGATCAATGCTTTCCTCACCCTGATGATTATTGCATACTGGAAAACCCAGAAAACTTATGATGGGTTTGCGATATGGGCAGTAAGTCTGCTCTTCCAGTCTTCCGCGTACCTGCTATTCATGTTGCGGGGATCGGTCCCTGATCTCCTCTCCATCCCGATCGCCAACATGCTGAGCATGCTTTCCATTATAATGCGTATTGATGCAATCAGGAGGTTCATCTGGTTAAAACCAATGCCTGTCTGGTTTTATTCCCTGCTCATCCCGATCTTTTTTACATACGCTTATTTTACGTATGTCGTAGATTCAATCGTTTTACGGGCACTTATCTCCACCGTGTTCCTCTCCCCCTGTCTCATAATTGCAGGTCTGCTCGCACTCTCATCTCGCGATCGGGAGAATCGGATCATCCGGTACCTGTTTGCAACGAGTCTCATTATCCCGTCCTTAGTACTGATAGTCCGCCTCGCATACTGGATGATTGTACCGGAAGAGTACACTCTTTTCAGCGTGGATATGTTCAATACCGCATTTTTCGTTATTGCGATAATCGCAGATATCCTTGCTACCGGGTTTTTCCTGATGCTGAATATGGTCCGCTCCCAAAAGGAGCTCCGGCAGACAAACGATAAACTCAACCTACTCTCAAGCATTACCCGGCACGATATCGGAAACCAACTCCTTGCCCTGTCGGGGTTTCTCGAACTATCCCGACAAAACCTGGAGGATAAGGCCCGGTTGTCTGAACTCATCACAAAGGAAGAGAAGATCACCGATACTATCGCCCACCAAATCCATTTTATGAGGGATTACGAAGAGATGGGGATGACTGCACCGGTGTATGGCAGAATGTAGAGAGAATTGTCCGCCAGGCGGTTGCTGCGTTGCCGGCAAATCACATCCGGATAAGTGTTGACAGGCCCGATCTTGAGATTTATGCTGATCCACTCTTAAGCAAAGTGTTTTACAACCTGATTGACAATGCCCTGAAATATGGTGGGGATACCATGACGTCAATCAGGATTTCGTGCAGTGAAATGGATGCAGGACTTACCCTTATTTGCGAAGATGATGGCGCAGGGATAAGGGATTGGGACAAAACCCGCCTGTTCGAGCGGGGCTATGGGAAAAACACCGGGCTCGGCCTCTTCCTCTCCCGGGAGATTCTCGCTATTACCAATATCACAATCAAAGAGACCAGGAAGCCAGGGAAAGGGGCGCGGTTCGAGATGGTTGTCCCAAAAGGAGCATATCGGTTCACAAAGATGTAATCTGGAGTGGGTCACCGGACCCAAGTCACCAGCGGGGCTTGCTTGTCGTGAGCCTCTGGTTTCTCTTCCGGATAGCCAAAGACGATGGTACCCACCGGGCTATAACCTCCGGGAATCAGAAATCCTGCCATGAGTTCCTTGTTACCGTACGCAACTTCCGTCGATCCTATCCAACAACTGCCAATACCGAGTGCATGAGCGGCAAGCATCATATTCTCTGCACAGAGGGAACAGTCGATCTCCCTGAATCGACTGCCCGTTTTACCGATGATCATGATTACAGTCGAGGCGTGGTAATAGATCGAATAATCCTTACTTTCCAGTAACGCCCGGAACGCATCCGACATCCCGTCGTGGGCATCTTTCATGTGCGAGATCATGATGGGCTTGCAGTAATCCGAGACCCGGTTTAAAAATGCCTGATCCTGCACAACTACAAAACCCCACGGCTGGAGGGCGAGGGCTGACGGGGCATACGTCCCGGCCTTTATGATCTTCTCAAGAATGGCATCGGGTATCTGCCGATTTTCAAATTTCCTGACACTGCGGCGTGTCATAATAGCATCGATGGCTTCCATGGTATACTCCTCTCTTTTGTTTCTTACACGCAGACCGGGATTAATATATTGTTCCTCATTCAAGCAGGTCCTTCCCCATCCGGTACGCCTTATGCATCAGTTCCTTCTTCTCCGTCACGGGCGGCTTGACGCCGGTGTCGAGATCGCAGGCAATCATATGATCCTTTACTGTCAGGCCCGACAATCCCACTGCGTACATAAATGATCCAATCCCGCTCTCGAACAACCGGGCATCCGGCTGGTTCTGTGTGAAGATGAACGAGACTTTCTTGGACCGCGGCAGTTTCGGGACCAGGTTCATGCTGACATACGGGAACATTCGGTCAAGCCACGCCTTGGTCTGTGCCGTAACGGTGGAGAAGTAGATGGGCGACGCAATGATCAGGCCATCCGACTCCTGTATCAGCTGGTGAACCTTCTGCATGTCGTCCTTGACCGCACATTCCGCCACATCGTTTTTCTTGCACCAGTAGCAGGCCTGACAGCCCTTGATCTTCAGATCATTTAAGAAGATGGTCTCCGTTGCAATGCCCTGTTCCTTCAGTCCCCGCTCAGCTTCTGCTGCAAGGATGCTGGTGTTGCCGTTCTTCCGGGGGCTCCCAGTGAGTATGGTTACTTTTTTCATGATCGTATTTCTTTTTCCCGTGTTCGTAAATTCGCAGGTTATTGCCACATCACTTCAAGGGGATTTCGCCGGGGGATCCCATAAATCTTGTATTGCGGGTGGCCAAACATCATCGCATACGCCACACTCCTTCCTTCCGGTAAATCCAGAATATCCTTGAGAGGGGTGTACTCCCGGCTGGCAGCAGCTACAAAGCCTGCCCAGCAGGTTCCTATTCCATATGCAGGGGCAGCGACGTCGAAATGTGTTAATGCAATTATGGCATCGACCGAATTGATAGGATTGCCTTCCGGGATATGGGCAAAGAGCAGGTGCGGTGCGCCCCGGCAGATAACATCATTTCCACTTACCCAGGCACCGATAAACATCGGTACATAGCCGCTCATCGGATGGACGGAATTCACCAAGGTTTTCATCCATTCGACGGTGAGACCAGCGATCTTATTCACCTTTTTTGGATCGTGGACAACAATCCACTGTACCGGCTGACCATTACCTCCGGAAGCCGCATACCGGGCTATGTCGAGCACCTGTTCAATCTTCTTCTTTGGAACAGGATCCTTCGTAAAATGACGCACAGATCGGCGTTTCTTCAGGTAGAAGGCCATGTCATCGGGAGAGATGGTTCCCGCACCAACCGGCAGGGGCACTTTCTCGTCCGGGCGGACATTTAAGAGAATTGCCTGTGACGGGCATGAGATTTCACAGTGCCCGCATTCGATACACCTGCCGGCAGCAGTGTCTTTCACGGCCGGCAGGGTGTTCTCATCCGCAGGAGAGACGATCGCCATCGGGCAGACTGAGGAGCATATCCCACACCGGGTGCAAAGATCCTGATCAACGAGTATAGTTGCCATTACTCACCATCCTTTGGTATACTTTTTTGGGACTTCTGTATCAGATTCTTTCCGGCACTCCAGGCATCCCCGGCGAACTCTCCGAGTTTCCAATAGCGGTTGTCGGGCATGGTGAGGAGAAGCGGATCAATCGCCGGGAAGTCCGGTTTCCCGTCTTTTACCACGCGGCCATCCACATACACTCCGGAAATCTCTCCGATGAAAAGCGTGTTTGTGGGCAGGGGAACGGTTTGGACAAGCCGGCATTCGAGCGAGACCGGGCATTCGCGGATCATCGGTGCGGTCTTCAATGAACCGTAGAAAACGTCAAAAATATGGGACTTGTCGGTCTTCTCACCGGATACGAGCCCACAGTAATCTGTCTTCTCAAGGAGAGCCGATGATGGTATGTTCACCGAGAATGTTTTCGTTTCTGCAATACCTTTGGCAGTGTAGTGGTAGTTCCCGATCCCGCAGAGGATCATCGGAGGGTTCGCATTAGCCCGGGCACACCACCCCACGGTCATGAAGTTGTCTTTGCCGTTCACCTGTGTTCCTACAAGGACCACCGGCATCGGGATGAAAAAGTTCTGTCCGATCTGTATCTTATCCATAGGTTTTTCCTCACTCCCCGCCGTATGCGGAGGTTCCTGACAGAAAGCCATAAGCAGGTAGCATGCATACTATTCTTCTGCAAGGGCAATCTGAACCATTATGATAAAATCTGCCTTAAGTGAATATATAGGAAATACAGTTAATCTGGTAACTTACTTTCAAAGGAGTAACCATGACCTACAGTAAGAATGGGAAGACTTACCACTGCCCGGTCGAAGCGGCACTTGAAGTGATTGGTGGGAAATGGAAACCACTTATTCTCTGGGCTCTCGGGAACAATGTGATGCGGTTCGGTGAGCTTCAGAAAGGACTACCGGGAGTCAATGCCAAGATGCTCACGAAACAGCTCCGCGAACTCGAAGCGGATGGTGTAATTACACGGACCGTCTTTCCCGAGGTGCCACCACGGGTGGAATACGCTATTACCGATTTTGGAAAGACCTTAATCCCGATATTGCAGGCTCTCTGTAACTGGGGGGCGCATTATCTCGATATTGATGTAGCATCTGCAAGTCAGTGCACAACAAAAAACGTAAAGAAGAAGAGATGATGGGCCCGGGCGATCACCCCATTAATAATCCTTTTTTGGGGGATATCCGTGAGCTTAAGTATCATATCTAAATATCAGCGGGATTCACCGTATATCACTTTCACCTCCCTCATGCCACATCCCTTATCACTCATTCTCACTCATTTCTCTGCATGGACCCGGTAATTTCCCAAATCCGGAAGGAATTAAAAAATCATGCAGACCCTGAGATCCAGAAGACTTCTCAACGGTTCTTCAAAGAAGAGATCCATTGCTACGGAATAAAGACGGCAACCGTAATCGCGATTGCAAAAAAATACTGGAAAACAGTAAAAGGGCAGTCGAAATCAGAGATCTTTGCTATCTGCGAGGAGCTGTACCAATCCGGTTACATAGAAGAGTCGTTCATCGTCTCGAACTGGGCCTACGCCCACTCGGGCCGGTATGAGCGGGAAGACCTCCTGGTGTTCAGGCACTGGATTGATACGTACATAACCAACTGGGCCTCCTGCGATGGGTTCTGTAACCACACGATGGGAAATTTCATCGAACAATATCCGGAATATATAGACGAATTCAAGCGCTGGACACAATCGGAGAACCGCTGGATGCGGAGGGCGGCGGCTGTCTCGTTGATCGTTCCGGCCAAACACGGGAAATTTCTCAAAGAGTCCATCGAAATTGCCGACCTTTTATTAACTGATGGGGACGATATGGTGCAGAAAGGATACGGTTGGCTGCTTAAAGAGGCGAGCCGGAAGCACCAGAAGGAGGTGTTCGATTACGTGATGAAAAACAAGAAGACGATGCCCCGGACAGCGTTGCGGTATGCAATCGAGCTGATGCCAAAAGATCTCAAGGCAGAAGCCATGAAAAAAGACTGGTAACCTGACAAGAAAGATAACTCCCCTTCGGCTGTGCAGATGGGGGGGCTCACAGGTATTGTCCAAAAAAAATAATCGGTAAAAAAGATTTTTTCCTTATTCCATCTGCCGGATATGGTGTCCGCTCCCCTCGTCAAGCTGCTGTGCGACATGTTCCTTAAGTTTCCCAAGCAGATCGGGGGAAATTAATTTCCCGGACATCACATGAATTTCCTTTTTGTTGGAGGAAGGGTTGACCTCATAGGTCAGGATAAAATCCTCGTGATTTGCCATTGATGAGAAAAGCAGATCGGTCACGGCTTCATGAAACGGTTTTTCATCGTTTTTCCGGCGCGTTTTTCTGATAGTCATTATGGTACGTGCTACGCGCGGGATAATAAATATTCATATAAAATCGATGGTTACCTTCCAAAAAGGGAATGTGAACCGGTGGTAGGCAGATAAATGCCATTTTTTTTCAAAAACCGCTCGTGCAACCGGATATCGCCGCCAAGTTCCGGGTGGAACGACAAGGCCATGTGCTTTCCCTGCTCAACAGCAACGATCCCTTGATCCAACCGTGAGAGCACCGTTACACCAGACCCGACGTTGGTCACAACCGGTGCTCTTATGAAGATAGCATGAAATGGCCCCCCATCAAGGCTATCGATGGGGAGATCGGTTTCGAATGATTCCCTCTGGCGACCGAATGCGTTCCTGTCCACAGTCATGTCGATAAGATTCAGAGTATTGATGCGGGCATCATCGACATGAGTCGCTACCAACACCATACCAGCGCAGGTTGCAAAAATGCCACCAGAGAAATTTCGGATTGGCTCATAGAGATGATTCTTGTCCATAAGTCGGGAGATTGTAGTAGATTCCCCACCCGGAAGTGCCAGGGCCTGACAACCTTCCAGATCAGCGGGGTGGCGTACGGTGACCACATCTGAAGATCTCCCGCAGTCAAGGTGGTCGAGTGCAAGCACAAACGCATCAATGTGCTCGCTCACGTTACCTTGCAGCGCGAGGACTCCGACCTTAACGTCCACGGGTCTGCAGCACCTCATCATCCCTGAGGGTGTGAATATCGAGGCCGGGCATCGCATCGCCAAGTCCTCTGCTTACCCTTGCGATAACCTCGGGTTCATTGAAGTGGTTGACGGCTTCGACAATCGCTTTTGCCATCAACTCGGGATTGGTGGACTTAAAGATTCCCGATCCAACGAACACACCATCTGCGCCCAGCTGCATCATCATTGCAGCATCCGAGGGGGTGGCAATACCACCGGCTGAGAAGTTTACTACGGGTAACCTGCCACGCTCGGCACATTCAATGACCAGTTCCGCCGGGGCTTCAATGTCCCGGGCATAGTCGGTCATCTCCTGTTTATCCATTCCCTTAAGCATGCGA
Organism: uncultured Methanoregula sp.; assembly: GCA_963676675.2. Taxonomy (GTDB): domain Archaea; phylum Halobacteriota; class Methanomicrobia; order Methanomicrobiales; family Methanospirillaceae; genus Methanoregula. The sequence continues at coordinate 155,800 of OY781161.1, forward strand.
ATCTCCCCCATGATGTTTCGCATGTGGCGCACAGCTTCTACAACGTTACCGGTACCTGCCTCGCCTTTGGTCCGGATCATAGCTGCACCTTCATTAATTCGGCGCAACGCTTCACCGAGATCACGGGCACCGCAAACGAAGGGGACCTTGAATTTTTTCTTGTCGATATGGTATTGTTCGTCTGCCGGTGTCAGGACTTCGCTCTCGTCAATCATATCGACACCGAGCGTTTCGAGCACCTGTGCTTCAACAAAGTGACCGATTCGCACCTTTCCCATTACCGGAATAGATACCGCTTCTATAATCTCAGTAACCTTCTGGGGATCTGCCATACGGGCAACGCCGCCCATCTTCCGGATATCTGAAGGCACCCGCTCCAGCGACATGACTGCGACGGCCCCGGCTTCCTCTGCAATCCTGGCTTGCTCTGCATTCACCACATCCATGATAACGCCCCCTTTTTGCATGGATGCAAAGCCGCGCTTGAGGAGCTCGGTACCGAATCTCAGTTCCTCGAGTTTCATATGCCGGTACTATTGATCAACGATCCCAATAAAAACAGAGTACCAACGGCAATGAGTACAAATATGAAAGTAGCCATTCGTGTTGCTTCCAGAATGTCTGCTCCACCCTCGTCAAGCGTCCGTTCACCATCCCCAATCGTATAAACCCCCGGTTTTTCAAAACGGATACCAACCCCTCCTGCCATTGTCGCCATTACAATTCCCCCATTGAAACCGGGCCGGTTCTTTCCATCCCGCCGCATTACCTTGAGTGCGGGGGAAAGACGCCCTCTCTGGAAAAAGTGTATCAGGAGCAGAAGAACGGTGATACGTGCCGGGATGTAGTTGAGGATATCATCCATCCGGGCCGCGCACCATCCGATACGCTCCCGCTCGTCCCGGTATCCCAACATCGCGTCCATGGTATTGGCCGCCCGAAAGATTGCAGCGCCGGTAAGCCCAAACAGGCAGAAGAAGAAGAGCGGTGAGATGATGCTATCTGTAAGATTCTCTGTCATAGATTCGTAACCGGCAGAGAGGATGTGTTCACGATCAAGATCCGCTGTGTTGCGGGAGACCAGCACTTTGACCTTTTCACGCCCGGTATCTATACCATCCTTGAGAGCATCCACGACAGCGAGAGTATGTTCTTCCAAGGATCGCCACGCAAAACAGCACTTCAGAAGAAACGGGGCAATGACCAGGTAAATGTACCACGGGGCGAGAGCTGCAAAGCAGTAAAACGGGGCAGCAAAAAGGACGATGGTCACCAGCCAGAGTACAACTCCAATAAATCGCTGGATTTTGGGTGAGTAGTATTCGGGCTTTCCCCACCATCCAATAAACCTGCCGATAAGAGCAACCGGGTGCCACGCTGAATGGGGATCGCCTATCAGCCGGTCAACCAGAAGAGCGGCAAAAAGGACTAGGGCGACAAGCGCTATCGCTGACGATACCATATGTAGAGAGCGCCAACGATGAGTATAAGAAACGAGGCAATATTTAACAGTCCAATTGAAGTATAGAGCCAAGCCGTATAGAGAATAAGTGCGATTCCCATCATAACCATCAGGAGATGGGGGCGGCCACGGGAAACCGGTTGGACCGGCGATTCTTCCAAGATAATTGGTATCTTTTGTGGGGGATGGATCACTTCCACACGTGTTGTGGTTTTCATTACGCCGTATCCTGCGATAATTTCCAAATCAAAGAATCCTTCCTGAATATCAGAGTATAGGGGAATGGTCAGTTCCGATTCGTCGACTACATACATGTTCTCGTGAAAAAAATCGGTGAACATGCTGGCATTTGCAGACGTGACGGTGATGTGAATTGGGGCCCCGCGGTTCACGAATTTTACCCGCAGGTTGTTACCGGTTACTGCCTGGATTTTCTCCCGTGGCAGATCAATCGAGTTGATCCCACTGCGATTAAGATCGATTTCAAAACATGAAATATTAGTCCCGGTGCCAGCAGAGATCAACATAAAAAAGGGCAACGGGAAATTCATGCCTTCACCTTTTATTTCTGGTGAGTCTGGGGCAGAAGATTGGGGATTCCTTCATTTATTGGATAGTCCACCCTGCATGCTGCACAATGAAGTCCGCCTTCCAGAATCTCTTTGTCATCCTCTTTAATAACCGAAAGGACAAGGTCCCCCTTGCAGACGGGACAACAGAGAATATCCATCAGGGAGCGTCTCATTACAACTCATTCCTCAGATCAATAATCTGGGTGACTTCGGGACCGGTGGATATCAGGGCAACAGAGCAGCCAATATCCTCTTCTGCCTGCTTTATGAAGTCTTTTGCCTTCTTGGATAACTTTGCATAATCCCTGACACCAAAGCAGTCTTTGTCCACACGGTCAATGCCGGTGATAGCAGCCTGTGTGCATCCGTTGATCATTGCAGAGTACTTAGCCATCTCCCCGTCCCAACCGCCAATACGGCGCTTCCGGTGGGTGACGGTTCCGAACTCCTTGATTCCCATTGCATCGGATTTCTCAAACGACATCTCGGTGCTGAACGGACCTTCCCCGACACGGGTGGGATAAGCCTTGAACACGACGACCACATTGTCGATCTTTGTCGGTCCAACACCGTTATCTGCTGCAATCTGGGAGGCGGATGTATCCTTGCTGGTCACAAACGGATATGTTCCGTAGTAAAGGGATATGCCAAAACCCTGCGTGCCTTCCAGCAGGACATTGCTGCCTTTTTTCAATTCTGCATCAATAGCCATGGGGACATCGAGCAGGTATTCGGCGAGCTCGGGTACGTCCTTTGCCTGCGGGGAGACCCGCATAACACGATCGGAGTTTGCAGGCCCGCAACCGGAACCTGTGCTCCCGATCGTCTTTGCCAGATGGTTGCTTCCTTTATCCCGTGCAATGTGATCTTCTGTAATGATCCCGCAACGCTTGTCTACAAAGACCCGGCCTTTTACACCAAGGGTATCAACTTCGAATTTCAGGACTCTGGGGTCAACGAGCACGCCGCTCCCGATACAGAGTTTCGCATCCTTATAGACAAATCCGGATGGGACCATGCGGACACCATATTCGCGGTCTCCGACTTGGACAGTGTGTCCGGCATTCGGACCCACACCGCCGCGGGAAATGATTGTGGGTTTATCCTTAAAAGCGATATGAGCAACGATTTTGCCCTTACCTTCATCCCCAAAAAATCCACCAACGATGATTGTGCAGCTCATATTAGTTTCATGTAGTATAGGTTGAAGTGCAAAATAAACTATCCCTTATCTCCTTGTACCCTGTTAAGAGCAGAGAGAATGGGATAGAAACGTGGGAAGAGATTCGCGGATCACAGTCCGCTGATAAAAGTCTCCATCCGGCCGAGCGCCTCTGAGAGATCTTTTCTTGAGACTGCATAGGCACACCTGAGATGATCCTCTCCACCATCACCAAAAACACTACCCGGAACAACAGCAATCTTTTGCTCTTTGAGTAGCCGCTCCGCAAACTCCACATCTGACAGACCAGTTCCTTTCACAGAGGGGAAGGCATAGAATGCACCTTCAGGCACATGACAGGTCAGGCCGATGCGATTTAACCCGGCAACGAACATGTTGCGCCGTAGGCGGTATTCGTTGACCATACTGTTCTTATCCTCCTCAGCGGACCGGAGGGCTTCGAGTGCCCCGACCTGTCCCATCACCGGGGCACAGAGCATGATATACTGGTGGATCTTGAGGGCCGCGTCACAGAGCTCCTTGGGAGCGCAGAGGTACCCGACACGCCATCCGGTCATTGCATACGCCTTGGAAAAGCCGTTCAGCGTGATTGTCCTCTCCCACAGATCGCTGACCGTGGCCGCGGCAACATGGGTACTCTCATACGTCAGCTCTGCATAGACCTCGTCGCTGATCAGCAGAATGTCCTTATCGATCACAATATCGGCGATAGCTTTCAGATCGCTTCCGTTCATCACCGCACCGGTAGGGTTGTTGGGGAAATTGATGATCAATGCCTTAGTCTTTGGTGTGATCTGTTCCAGGAGGGCTTCGGGATTGAGCTTAAAATGATCCTTTTCTGTGCACCTGACCGGGACCGGCTTTCCTCCCGAAAGAGTTACGCAGGGGGCATACGAGACGTAGCTGGGCTGGGCTATAGCAACCTCATCACCCGGATCGACAATTGATCGTATCGCTATGTCAAGTGCCTCGGAGACACCGCTGGTGATGATGATCTCATCGTTGCTGGTGTACGGGAGGTTGTAGTGCTGCCCGAGATACCGGGACAACGCATCCCTGAGAGACTGGAGGCCTTTGTTGGAGGTGTACGAAGTAGTTCCCTGCTCGATTGAGTAGATGCTCGATTCACAGATGTTCCATGGGGTGCGGAAATCCGGTTCACCCACACCCAGTGAGATAACGTTGTCCATCGTGAGAGCCAGGTCAAAAAATTTTCTGATCCCGGATGGAGGGATCGTTTGGGCACGCTCTGATACAAAATTGCGCATATCTCTACCTCAGAAAGAATAGGGGAGGCGTTCTGCTTCCTGTTGCTCAAAGAGCGTGTGGCCATTTTCTTTGTACGACTTCATGATGATATGCGTGGCAGTCTCGCGTATCCGGTCCATTGGAGCTACGTGCTCAGATACAAATCGCGAGACTTCCTGCATATTCTTACCTGTTACAACAAGCTGGAGATCATAGGTACCGGTCATGAGCCGGAGGGTCTTTACCTGCCTGAACCGCGAGAGTCGTTCTGCGATCCTGTCATAGCCATAGTCACGTTCGGGACTGACTTTTAGTTCGATGATGGCTGAGACCTCGCCATTTCCTGCCCGTTCCCAGTTGATCACGGTGGAATAGCGCTTGATGACCTGTGCTGCTTCAAGTGCATGAACACGATTTTCAACATCTGCTGTTGAAAGGCTCGTCATAATCGCAATTTCATCCGCTGATAGCCGGCTGTTCTCCTCGAGAATACGGAGGAGTTCGAGATCTTTTTCATCCATCCTTAAATCACCTGAACCACGTCTTCAACCACTTCGCTTCCATCTGGGACACATCCAGATCCTTAAGCCCGTTGAGTCGGGTATCCTTTAAGACAACCTCACGGATCTTGTCCGTGTTGGAATCAAACCACATCTCTTTTGTCCTGCCATATCGTCCGCGACTCACAACCCGGGTGTTGATCACCCCGAGCATGTTCAACTCCGAGATCAGATCCGTAATCCTGCGGTGAGTGAGAACATCGAGTTGGATCGTTGGGGCGATATCCTGGTATATACGTGAAACCTCTCCACTCGTAAAAATATTCTGGCCCAGTTTTTCTAAGATTAACATTGAAAAGAGGATCAGCTTGCTCTGGGTAGGCAGAGTCGCGATACATTCGATCATGCTGTCAGTCTCAATTTTCGCCTGGGCCTGCTTAACGTGTGCTTCAGTAACCTGCGAGGATTCATCGCGATCGGCGAGCTCGCCAGAGATCCTGAACAGGTCAAGCGCACGCCGAGCGTCCCCATGTTCCTGCGCTGCCAGTGCAGAACACAGGGGAATAACACCCTCTGCAAGAGCGCCGGCAATAAAAGCCCCATCAGCGCGCTGTGCAAGGATGTCCACAAGTTGTGGTGCATTGTAAGGGGGGAACACTATCTCTTCTTCCGAGAGTGACGACAACACGCGGGGATCTAAGAAATCCTTGAAACTCAAATCGTTTGAGATCCCGATGATACTGACTTTGGAATTTTTCAGATCCGAGTTGATACGAGTGAGGTTATAGAGGGTATCATCACCGCTCTTTTTTACCAGTTTATCGATCTCATCAAGCACAATAACCAAAACTCCGCCACTGGCTTCAAGCTGGTTTTTGAGCTCCGCGTAAACCTGATCCGTAGGCCACCCGGTCATGGGTATATGTGTGCGTGTTTTGTCACTTCCCAGTTCCTCAGAAACATCAAGACTCTTGGCAATCTGGGCAAGCACCCGGTACTGGGTATCGATTACTTCGCAATTGAGGTGAACGAGACGGCAGACTGGGCCCATCTTGCTGCTTGCTTTTTCGAGTTCTGATCCAACGTACCTGACGCAAGCAGTCTTACCAGTACCGGTCTTTCCATAGATGAGGATGTTTGAGGGGGTTTCATTTCTGAGGGAGGGGGCTAAGATTGATGCTACTTCTTCAATCTGTGGTTTGCGGTGAGGGAGAATCTGGGGGCGATAGGAGTGGCGGAGCACTTCCCTATCCTTAAATATCCTATTGTTGGTGAGATATTTTTTGAATAGTCCGGTTGATTGATCTTCTGTTTCGGGCATGGTTACACTGTGGTGTTCAGAATTGGTGCGAATACTCTAAAAAACGATCGGTTTGGTTAATTTATAAACCCCTTTACTTCCATTGGAAATCATTTAAAATTCACTTAAAAACAAAAAATATGACAAAAACTCCTGATTTCATTTTTAATATTTTTATCAGTTATAATACCGTTTATTTTTCGTTTTGCACAATTTTTCAAGTGATTTCTCATTTAAAACCAGAAAAATAAATAAAAATAAATATTAGGGAGACACCCCTTTGTTTCGTGTGGAAATAAAAAGAAACACCTTATGGTATTATTTTTAATTCAATAAAAACAGCCATTTTACATTTTAAATTTGTTTATATATATAATGATCGAAATGCTTTCTTGTTTTTTAAAAAAGTTGAATTAGATGATGAATTGATAGCAAGGATACACTCTCAATACACTCCACTGGAAACAAAGGGGGGGATCCATTGCAAATAAAAATAAAGAAAACAACGTGCTCTTGAGAGTCTTATTAATGTTTAATTCACAGTACTTTTATTAACATGAATAAGAATCACGTAAAAAATATTGAAATTCTGGTAGCGGTCATAACAGTGTCCAGTTCAAGAAACAGGGAAAGCGATTCCAGTGGAGCAACAATCACCACACTTTTCAAGGATCACGGAATTTCCATACAACATTATGCCATTGTACCGGATCAGATAGATGCAATCCGCAACGAGCTCTACGTTGCAATGAAGACTGCAAATTGCATTATTTTCAACGGTGGTACGGGCCTCACTCACGATGACTGTACAATTGAAGCCATCTTACCTTTGCTCGAGAAAAAAATGGATGGATTTGGAGAGCTATTTCGTATGAAAAGTCTTCAGGAAATAGGAACATCCTCTATGTTGTCACGGGCGATTGCTGGTATAATTCGAGGAAAAGCCATATTCTGTATTCCAGGATCAACACCAGCGGTTATGCTTGCAACAAAAGAGCTCATTCTTCCGGAGATTACCCATATTCTATCCCATGCAAACCGATAATTTTCACTCTGTTAAAAACCTTTCAATCTTCCATTTTGCAGTTTTTCCGCAGTAAAAAAAATCCATTTGCATAACTTGTATTTGAGAGGAGACACTCTGACATAACACTGAGATAAATTTTGGGATACCAGTCTAGAATTTTTGATCTCGAAATACCGGAATATCTCCAATCAGAACTGGTACATCCGTACAATCAAAAATATTCATGCATCAACAACATGTGTTGCCGATATTGAGGAAATTTATCCTATACACCATGAAAAAAATGGCAATTCTGTAACTTTCCTCAACAATGCCAAACAATTATTGCTCTTTTTTGTCGGGTTAGCTCCGCTCCTTCCAACACGAGTTTCCCTAACGGTATACTTCCAGGAGCGCGATGCGTTCAAGAACCAGATCGATGATACAATCCCCAGAGCATGTGACAACCTCCTCCTCTGTAATTCCAAAAAGTTCCATGAGATAAGCTCGCTTCTGGGGACTTATGACATCCTCATCCTGATTAGTGATATTCAGTGGGGGTATAAGTGCATTCCAGATCCCTATACGGATGGGATAGCAGCAAACCAATAAGGAGTTATCTCCGTTGTGAACACCAAACGAAGCTGCAACTGAGCACTGGCGTGAACCGGCTGCAAATAAGAGCGCCTCCATTTCAAGGGTGTTTGACACCATTGAACCGCTGCGAAAAGACCGTACAGCATGATGTAATGCGGTTCTTGCGTGCCGTTTACCGGCAAGCATATCGGCATTAAAGCAGATGATGCGGGTATCGAATGATTCTGCTATCGTACGGATCTTGTGGAGAAATGTAACCCGGTCCTCAATGAAACAGGTTGCTGCCAGCACATCGCAGGCAATCTCCCCCGCAGGTATGCAATCCTGCAGATGTGAATATGACTTTGCATTGTCGGTTCCTGACGAATCGACCGGTTTTTGATTGTCTTGCATTCAATCACCCGAATCTGGACAGCTGTGACTGTCCGGTTACAACAATGTTATCATCAATGGATGGAGCCGGGCTTGCATTCCTGTGCAGCTGGGAAAAGATCTGTTCTGCAATCCCCTGACCCAGAATCTGTGTAACGGTCTCAATTCCTGCCGCACGTATTGCGTCCGGTGAAGTAATGTTATTGTTAAAAAGACGTCGTGCCCTTACCCGTCCGATACCCCGCAGTTTCACCAGGGGGAGAAGTTCACGACGAATCCCGTTCTTCATGCAGATCTCGAATTCCCGCACCTTCGGGTGGATGGATGCTGCAAACATACGGGACAATTCAACAGTTGCATGCAGCAGCCAGTTGACACTCTCTACCATACCGTGCACATCACCAGGACCTACTGAGTACCTCTCACAGATCTTCGCATCGGGGAGCTCATCAGCCCAGTCGGACAGAAGCATAGTGGTTTTCAATGCACGATAATAGGTCTCTGCCTCCTCCTCATCCAGAGGGGGGGTAAACCAGAGTTCACCGTCATGTGCTTCCCGCATGCGGTCAAGTGCGGGCAAATCAGCATTCCTCGCATAGAGATTGGGCATATCTGGCGTACTGCAGATCACCTGCAGGATGCCAAGATCCGAATACTCCTTCTGTTCGCGAAGTGTCCGGACGATAATTTCTGCACTGCGGGGATCGATATATAGCCGGGATACCATAATGCCAAACTCTGTGGATCCCAGGTGTTCACCCACCTCAACAACCATCTCCGATGAGACAAGGAATGCGAGCGCGGCATCCACTGCTTTCTTCATCATACGACCCTGACGGTGTTCATGGACATAGAATGTCCGGTCCATAAATTCTGTGAGCTCCGTTCTGGTTTTGGCAAAACCGGATGCAATTAGCGAGAGGACGTGGGTGTAGAGTGCAGCCGGCTCGGCAATTTTTGAATGGATGTCTTCTGCAGGTGCTTCGATATACCATTCGAAGAGATCTTCTATCTGCCCCTCATCCTTTGCAATTAACACCGCCTCACCGTACGGATCGAGCCGGGGGCGTCCCGCCCTCCCCGCCATCTGGTGATACTCACTCGCTGGAATTGGCTGCATTCCCTCACCAGAGGAAAACCGCAAGTAATCCCTTATGATAACTCTTCGGGCAGGCAGGTTCAGCCCGGCAGCGAGTGTAGGTGTTGACGATATACATTTGATCAGACCTTTTCGGAAGCCCTCTTCGATAATTGCACGTTCGGGGCGGCTGAGTCCTGCATGGTGAAATGCAGCACCTTTAGCAACGCAGGCAGCCAGCGTTTTAACCATTTCTGTCTCTGCAATACCGCTCAGCTGCTCTGAATAAGCAGTAAGCGTGGCATCTTCGCATTTGATGGCAGATGCAGCTCGTTTTGCGAATGCCTCGGCATTGCGTCGGGATGAAACAAAAACAAGACACTGTCCCCCCTCTGCGATGGTGTCGAGACATAGGTTGAGGTCATCAAAACTCTTTGATACCTGCTTTACCTGGCGTTCTCCGTTACGGAAATGGATGCGGTTGTTGTAGAACACCCCCTGTCGCAGATCAACCGGGCGCCAGCTGCTGGTGACCAGTTCAGCGTCAAGCCATCCGGCAAGTGTTTTTGGATTGCCGATTGTTGCAGAAAGTCCAATCACCTGCATTGTGGGATTGCGGTACCGCATTTTCGCGATCACCACTTCAAGTGTCGGTCCGCGATTATCGGAGTCAATAAGGTGGACTTCATCGATGACAATCAGGGTAATATCGCTGATCCATCGTGCATTGTTACGCAGGAGAGAGTCAACCTTCTCGCTCGTAGCAACGATAATATCATTTCTTCCCAGCATATCATCGCGCCGGTCAAGATCCCCGGTCGCAATACCGACACGAACACCTTTGTTGCCAAACTCATCGTATTTTTCGCTGGCAAGTGCTTTTAAGGGAACGATATAGAGGCACTTCCCTCCTGCTGCGATGTGGCTGTGCATCGCCATTTCGGCAACCAGTGTCTTTCCACTTGCTGTGGGTATGGAAACAAGCAGGTTTTTTCCCTTGAACATGCCCCGCTCAACGCAGTCTGCCTGAGGTGGGTAGAGTTCAGAAATGCCTGCCTGGGTGTACTGATGTACCAATTCAGCAGGAATCGGAAGCTCACAGATCAGCATGTCAAACCCTTGTACTTAATACCCCATGGATTCCACTGAAATTCCCCTGTTATCATGGCTGTTTATTAAATCAGCCATTTTATTCCTAGTTATTTTCCAGTGGAAACGCAGCAAAAACATAAATATAATTGCAGGATGTTCAATAGTCCCAGCGATCAATAATAATAACTGATCATATCCTGTTTTGCCTCTTTCTTCTTCCGGTCAAGGAAGGCAAAGACATTTTCGTGAGGGACGCCTTCGATCAACATATCGATGGCAGCCCGGGCGGTTTTGAGCTGTTCGGGATATCCTATAACGGCGACTGTTTTCCCAAATACTGAGATCTCCACATCGGTCATATCTTCGATCTGTTCCCGTGCCCTGCCATCTTTGCCAATTATCCGGCCTCTGAGCCGGTCCAACTGGCGCGGACCATCTGCCATTCCCGAAAGATCGATAACTTCAAGCAACAGATCCTCATCCTCGATCATTTCGAACGCACGTTCAGGAGAGAATCCGCAATTGATGGCGTTGATGATTTCGACAGCCCTGAGAAGAGAGATTGTGTGCTCTTCAGTACCTTCAACTTTTACAATCCCTTCTTTGCTGTCAATGGTTATGGTGGCGTGGGTTTTGGCCTCGAGCTCTCTCTTGGTAGCGCCGCCTTTTCCTATAAGGACTCCCACCCTGCTTCCGGCAATCTTGACTTCCTGCATCATGTTTTTTTCACCTTGTTTTTGATATGATTATATTTCAATTGCATAACCTTGCGACACTCATCCATTGGCAGTCAACGGTTATCATGGTTCGGCAACATTCAGTCCGGTAACTGCATTGAACAGATCAAAATCTTTACGGATTTCACATCGGTTTTTAAAATACCGGTTGATATTACGGATATCCCGCATCAGGAACTGGAGTGCCCGGGGGTGATCGCGGGTGACAGACTGCCCCATATCTATGAAATAGGGTTGGTCACCGTATAAAATATTAAACTCGCTCAGGTCAGCATGCACCAGCTCCGCTTTGTTGTACAGGATATCAATGGTGTTGGTGATCGTTTCATAAATCGCTGCAGGATCCTCCATGATGACATTACGGAGTTGCGGGTAGGCGATCTCACCTTCTCCTATAAATGACATGATCAGGATGTTCCTGTCCCAGACAATTGGCTCAGGGACGGCAATACCAGCATCCCGCGCCCGTACAAGGTTCGAGAACTCCTTTCTGGTCCATGCAAAGATAAGATCCTTTTTGGCCTTTTTTACATGCGAAAACCTGCGGTCACCTGTGACATAGGAGCTCATTGTGGTAAAATTTGCTGTGCGGATCCGGTAAATCTTGATGGCGATTGACGCCCCGTCCCGTTCACCATAAAATACGTTGGCTTCTTTCCCGGTGCTTATCGAACCACCGATTAAGGATAACCATTTTTTATGCACCAGTTTATAGAGTGCGAGAAGGGTGACTTCATCAAAGACATCTTCCCGCACCTTGAACTGATCAGCATCCTTGATACGGATACCCATCTCCTCAATAAGTTGATCAAATCGATCTTCTTTTTTTTCAAGACTCACAGGGATTCACAATCCAAATATTTTCGAGATTATCACTGGATGTATTCTCTCACCGGTGCAAGGATCTCTATAAGTGATTCACCACATGATTTCTTGAGATCCATTGCGTGCACCTCGCTCTTTCCATAGGCAGTTTCCAAATCAGTGTAACTTGAAAACGTTCGGTCTCCGCCAAATTTCTCAGGCCGTCTGATGGTGATCTCCGGAAGTCGCGGGAAGATATGGTACTGGAAGATCTGGAGTATCGGGTTCTCGGGTATTTCCGGAGGGCAGAAAGCCTTCTGGCACTTCTTTTTTATCTCCTCTTCTGTGTCCGCAACAGAGATGTAATTCCCCTGTGATGAGGACATCTTCTTTCCGTCAATACCGTTCAGGATGGGTGTGTGAATACAGACAGGTGCTGTATATCCGAAGTTAACCAGGTGCTCCCGGGCAAGCATATGGATCTTGCGCTGATCAATACCTCCTACGGCCGCATCCGCGCCGAGCATTGCGATATCGGCCATTTGCATGATGGGGTAGATCATCTGGGAGACGGTGGGATGATCCATTTGTCGTCCCACTTCGTCCATGCTGCGTGTTGCACGGTTGAGGGTTATCTGCTGCGAGAGCTGGAGTACGAGCAGCTCGTAGTCCCGGTTGAGCTGGAGATCGGATCCCAGCACATACTGGACATTTTTTAATCCAAGCCCCTCGAAACAGCGGCGGTTATAATCAGCAAGCTCCTTCACTTTCTCCATGGTTCCTTTGCGGTTTAAGAAAGCGTGCACATCTGCTAAGAGGACAACGACTTCGAATCCTGCAGCTTGGAGGTCCACTAATTTATTTACCGTGACTAAGTGGCCAAGATGGATCTCACCACTGGGTTCGTATCCTGCATAGACCTTTTTTGTAGGTTTATTAAGTAGCGAACGGAGATCGTCTTCTGTAACAATCTCGACTGTGTTGCGGGTAACCCGTTCGTACGCATCCATTGAAAATAATAGGTGATGATGGGTGTTAATGGTTGTTCTGGATCGGTGTAAACCCGAGCGCATCATTAGTGGTTTTTATGGACGCTGCTCCATCTTTTTGTCCGCCCATCATCGCGCGGATCGCATCAATATTTTCAACCACTACATCTGCTTCCTGGTGGATTGCCTGGAAGAAGCAGAGATCTGTTTTGTTGGCATAAATTGAATCTTCAAAGATGCAGTTCTCGTATAAGTCAGATCGCGGCCTTCCTAGGTCCATGGCGAACTCCTTGAGCTCTGCTGTACTTTTGATACCTGCAGTCTTTTTTATAAGGCCCATTCTGGGATGATTTTTTACCAGTTCTATGACCCGTTCTCTCGATACCTCTTTTTTTGTTGTGATTCGGATAGCATGCATGTGCATCATCGTCGTTGGCACGATCATCGCCATGGTAACGATGGAAATATGGGGAAGTACCGACAGGACATCCGGACCGTGATGACTGGGAACACTTACGGGATCCAGAACAATCGCATCGATTGGTCCTTTTTTGATTTCACCCGGATCGGAACCGCGGCGTACCATGATAGCATGCACATGGGCAACACCGTATTCTTTATCGATTGCATGGATTATCCGGCAGAGCCCCGTTGTGTTACAGGACACCACCCTGACGAACTGCCTGCCAATTGCATCCTTATAGTTGCAGGATGAATTAAACGAAAACCCGGCAATTTCATGATCTTCCCCACCCTGCCAAAGCGCCTTTTTTCCGAGTTTCTCATAGAGTGGCTTGTTCGTAGCCCCGACATCACCGGGCGTTGCATCAACAATGATGTCAGCAGCTTTGCACATATCCTCTACTGAACCGGCAACAGAAAGACCAACTTTTTCAAAAGCCGGTTTCTTTGAAATATCAGCAATATAGAGTGGGTACCCCCGCTGTTTAGCAACAAAGGCCTCGGCATTTGGGCGGGTCTTTGAGACTCCAATTACTTTCATATCCTTCTGGGCAGCGACCGCATCGGCAACGCGCTTGCCGATTGTACCATACCCGTTGATGGCAACTTTGATCATACAATCCTACTTGTCGCTGGTACAGAAAAACTATGCGGAATGTTTTTACGGCCAACCTAAAAAAATAAAAACACAGCTCTCATCTGTCTTTACGATAATACAAAAACAGGCTCTGTCAAATCTCATCACAATATTTGCCTTTGTTGCTCATGTTGGGGTAAGGAACAATGTATGGGATATCAATTGAGCAGCTTCACAACGTCGGAAATTCTTAAAATCCCCGTTTTGGAATCTCTCTCCTGTTTTAGTCAATATAGAGCGCCTGAATTTTGACTACTTCAGTGCTATCTTTGGCATTTGCATAAAGATCAAGCGGCTCCTGGTTTACTTCCAAAAAACGGATCCCCCAGTTGACCTTTGAGAGAACAGCAGCAGCCCGTTCTTTTTCACCCAGAATGTACAACGCAGCAGCGAGTGCTTCAATTGAGGAGAGCATGCAGGGTTTGCCGAAGTTGACCGGGTTTGCCGCCATCAGGAAAGGGAGCGCCCTGCGGATTCGCCATGAACGGACTGCACCTGTATCTAGTACCACCCAAGAGCAGTCGAGCGCGGTTACCGATCTCACAAACCTGTCTGCTGGAGAGAGTGCCTGTTCAGCAGTGGGATCGAGCAGGAGAGTGTTTCGCGGGATCTGGGATATTTTGGTAAATATTTTTAAAAAACCCGCTTTTTCAAGTTTTTTAACCGTGCACTTCCGGGGGTCACAGCTGTTGTCCCGGTAGGCGTACAGGGGTATCATTGATCATCCATGCGTGCACACACTGTAATAATGTACGTGCTCTGCAGCCCCTGCATCCTCCACCCGGAACTCCGGGCTACAGGAATTACAAAATCCTCGGATCTCGCACTGTTCGAACGAGCGATTGCACGCTGCAAATGTTTCGGTATTGAAATGGTGCCACTTCCCTGCCCCGAGACGTTGTACCTTGGTCCTGACAGGGAACCCGGGACATTTCTTGAACGGCTGAATACCCCGGCATTTGTGAGCCTGACGGATACACTTGAACTTCAGGTGCAGAATATCATCAAGGAGCGGGGTCAACCCCTTTGCATCCTTGGTGTAAACTCCTCACCTACATGCGGTGTAACCAGCACCTATTATGGGAGTGAAGATGAACAGCCTCCAAAACGGACGGGGCGGGGGGTGTTTCTTGCCCGGTTTCCTGATATTCACGCAATGGATGTTGCAACTTTTGCATGTTACCGGATATATCTTGCAGCTCCTCTTTTCTCTAAAGCCGAGCGCACCTATAATGCAACATTGTCCGATCTGCTGAAGCAACACCTGTTTGAAGTCTTCCTTCCCCAGGAAGCGGGTGACGACACAGACACGAGGGCGAATGCAGAACAGGTGCGGATTTTCTCTAAAAACAAAGACGATCTTGACCGAGCCGATATTGTTGTTGCAGTTATCGATGGTGCAGATGCGGATTCCGGCACTGCATGGGAGATGGGATATGCGTATGCACACAACAAACCAGTGATTGCGGTTCGTACAGATTTCCGCAGGGTTGGTATGCATGAGCAGGTAAACCTGATGCTTGAAGAATCGTCAAAAGTCGTTTCCAGTACCTTAGAGTTACTGGAATCAGTCAACTCCCCGCTTATAGGTAAAAGTGATATCTGATATTTCCTGATATCAGGTCACATTGTTACCTATATCCCAAGCCTGTCATTGGCGAAAATCTCTCTGAAGAGAACAGGAATGCAACAATCTATATCCGAATATTTACGAAATAGTAGATGATTGCAATGGCGAAAAAACGCGAGGATCGGGGAAAAGAAAGAAAAACAGGAGGAGGTACCGAATGTAATCTTGATGGGGATTACACATCCCCAATCCAGTCGTTTCAGGATATCAATGTTAATAATATCAAATCTGTGGTAATTTACAGCCGCTATATCCAGTCCCTTATCGTGTTAACCGTCATTGGTTTTTTCCTTCGGTTTTATAATCTCGGGTTCAATTCGCTCTGGCTTGATGAAGCCTCTACAAATACGTTTGCGGTTATGTCAATTCCCGACATCTGGAAAGCAACAGCGGGGGGGGAATTCAACCCCCCTCTATTCTACTGGATCGAACACCTGATGCTCATATTGGGAAACAATGAAGTAGTTCTCAGGTTTGTTCCGGCACTTCTCGGCGTTCTGACCATTCCGTTGATCTATTTTGCGGGAAAAGAGTTCATGGATCGCAATGTCGGGATTATTGCAGCAGCAGCGTTTGCATTTTCACCATTCCTGATCTTTTATTCGCAGGAAGCCCGGTCATACTCGATGATGCTCTTTTTTGTGGCATTTGCACTGGTCTTCTACTTCAAAGCCCTCAAAAACAATGACCTGAAAAACTGGGCCCTGTTTGGCGTGCTCTCAGCACTCGCGTTCTGGTCCCACTTCTATGCGTTTGTCATTATTGCCTCTCTTATTCTCTATGCACTTTTCCTTCAGATCAGAAATTTCAAGAAAAACATTCAAAACCTCAAAATGATAGCATTATCAATCGTTTTGTTTGTAATCCTCTGTTTTCCCCTCATTCTGCTGGCGATTCAGCTCTTCGCAACCCGGACATCCTCCGCACCGGCCTTCGGTATTCAGGGATTGGGAATCATCAGTGAAACATTCAGGGAACTCTCCGGTTTTTCTGACATCTCTATGTTCCTGTTACTCATTCTCTTTATAATTGGTGTTATCCAGGCATTTCTTATTGATAAAAACAAAGGAATCTTCTTAGTGACACTCACCTTTCTTACATTTGTCATCAGTTTCATTCTTTCCTACAAAATGCCAATGGTTCCCCGCTACCTGATCTTTTTCAACACTGTTTTTTTCATAGGTATTGCAATCTCGTATAAGTTATTCTATAGTCTCATCAACAACCGGGGCATTGTCTATGGCTTTATCGCAATCCTCCTTATCATCAGTGTTCCCATGCTTGTGAACTATTATTCGGGGTATTCGAAGGAGGACTGGAGAGGTTTTTCCGGCCAGATCCAGCAGATGACGAAACCCGGGGATATTGTCGTTGTTGTACCGGGATATATCTCCCAACCGCTCAATTATTACTATGCGAATGCATCTGATCAGACATTCGAATTTGGTGCAAACACCGGAAAACAACTTGAAGCGATCAATACAAGTAAAGGAAATAATTCTGCGTACTTCATTGTCACCGGAGATATCAGTGCTGCAAATCCCAACGGTGATGCAATTGCATGGTTAAATGCGAACACAAAATCTCTCGGGCAGAAGACCGGAATATATCTCTTCGTCTCAGCTTAGCCGTATCCCTTGTGAACCACCATGTACGACCTTACGGTGATCATCCCAACCTTTAAAGAAGAAGCAAATATCCGGAATATTGTCACCGAAGTGGATGCGGTTTTCAAGCGAAATAATCTCAATGGGGAGATCCTTATTGTCGATGACAATTCACCCGATGGGACTATCTCGATTGTTAATGAAATTAAAAAAACAAAACCGAATGTAAATATTATCGTCCGTCTTGCAGATCATGGACTTTCACAATCCGTGGCTGAAGGATTTACTCACGCGTCTTCGGACATCCTTGTGGTAATTGATGCAGATCTCTCTCACCCCCCGTCTCTTATTCCTGTCATGTATGCCGAGATATTGGATGGCAATGACGTTGTTATTGGAAGCAGGTACATGGAAGGGGGTGGAATAAAAAAATGGCCGCTAAAACGCAGAATAATCTCTCTCGGGGCTACGTTTTTAGGGCGCCTGCTCTTTCCTGATATTTCGGATCCGGTTAGCGGGTTTTTTGCAGTCAGAAAAAGTGTTGTGGCTAAAGCCGCGTTAAAACCCCGTGGTTATAAAATCCTGCTTGAGGTGCTTGGTAAGGGAATTTGGGAAAAAGATAAGGAAATCCCCTTCGAATTCGTTGACCGGGAAATAGGTTCGAGCAAATTAAAACTTAAAACCATTATTGAGTACGCAGAGCAGGTTATCGATATCACACTGTTTTCATTTTTGCATCATCAGAGTGCAGCATGGAGGGAATGGAAAAAAGTATTCAAGTTCGGTCTGGTGGGGATTTCTGGTATCCTTGTTAACCAGGGTATACTTATCTCTCTTAAGGAATTTGCTGGATTTCCTCTTCCCGTTGCCAGTGTATTTGCAATCGAGATTGCGATTCTGAATAATTTTCTTTGGAATGATCTCTGGACGTTCAAAATAGATGGGCAACAGCAGAAGATGTCCAGCAGGTGGCACAGGCTCATCTCCTTCCAGGTAGTGTCTGCTGGGGGGGCAGTCATAAATTTTGCAATCCTTAATTTCTTTGCATATATGATGGGAATTGATTACAGAATTGCAAATATTCTTGGAATTGTGGTTGGATTTACCTGGAATTTTTTTCTGAATCGACGTATGACCTGGACAAGGAAATAGATCCTCATCCGATCCTATAAGGTTTTCCTGTGAAAGGGATCCCCGGAATTTTAAGTAAAGAAATGATTCACATTATTTGAGAGTAATTTTTAACTGCTTCCCAATCTTTTTTCGAAATGGCATGAATGAAAATGCAAAAAAGACCAGTAATTTAATTGTAGGGCTAAAACCAAAAAAATTAATCTGCAGCCCAATACCTGTTCGGGAATTTTTTATGTAATAATTGATCTCCCTCGCCGAAAGGTTCCAGTCCTGCAGCTCGCATATCCGCATCCACCATGATTTTTACTAGGTCATTGAATTTGATTTTCGGCTTCCAATTAAGTTTCTTTTCGGCTTTTTTCGGGTCTGCAATGAGAACTTCAACTTCTGTTGGTCGGAAATATGCAGGATCAATTTTCACATATTCATCGACATTTAGATCGGTATACGCGAATGCCTGTTCGAGAAATTCCCTTACCGAATGCGACTCGCCGGTTCCAATCACATAGTCGTCAGCACAGTCTTGCTGGAGTATCCGCCACATTGCCTCAACATATTCCGGTGCATATCCCCAGTCTCGTTTCGCATCAAGATTTCCCAGATACAAAAACTGGTCTTTTTTAGTGAGAATTCTTGATATGCTATATGTTATTTTCCGGGTGACAAAGGTCTCCCCTCTTCTCGGAGACTCATGATTAAATAAAATTCCATTGGAAGCGAACAGGTTATAACCCTCCCGGTAGTTTTTTACCATCCAGTATGCGTAAAGTTTGGCGCAGGCATAGGGGCTCCTCGGACTGAATGTTGTGTTTTCGTCTTGGGGTGGTGGTGTTGACCCAAACATTTCACTCGAGGATGCCTGGTAAATCCTTATATCCGGGTTGCTTCTTCGTGCAATCTCTAAAAGGCGGGTTGTCCCCAGTGCAGTTGTGTTCGCGGTATATTCAGGCATATCAAAACTGACTCTGACATGGCTCTGGGCACCCAGATTATACACTTCATCGGGCTTAATGTTGTATAATATATGTGACATCGCTTCAGAATCGGAAAGATCCCCATAATGAAGAAACAAACGTGCATGGGGATCCCTTGGATCGACATATAAGTGCTCAAGTCTCTGACGATTAAACGATGAGGATCTCCTTATGATCCCGTGCACTTCATAACCTTCACTTAACAAAAAATCGGCAAGATATGACCCATCCTGACCAGTAATACCTGTAATCAATGCTTTTTTAATTGACACAACTGCCCCTCTTAATATACGATAGTATGTAACCAGATTTTCTTCCAGACAAGTTGAGAGTATTCTTATTGAGCATAAGCAAATTTCCTTTAAAAATACCCAAAAATGATTCTTTTAAAAAAAGATATAATTTTGGTAATGGTTTTGCGGATTGTTTCCGTTTTATGTTCATCCCTCCTCGTGATAATTCTCTTTTACCAGCGATAAATAACTGAACTGGCTTTGGTTTATTACGTCCAACATTGAATAATGTTAAACAATTGAAAAAAATTTTGGTGAAATAATGCAGATCAGTGAAATAAAAAAATGTCGAATTTGCGGAAACGATCAATTCATTACCGTTATTGATCTGGGGAATCAGGCATTATCTGGGAGATTCCCAAAAAAGAATGATCCTGATCCTCCATCCGCCCCACTAATTTTAATCAAGTGCGATAACTCAAAAAAAACTGATGCATGTGGACTTGTCCAGTTAAAACATTCCGTGCCTCCAGATCAGATGTACCGGTGTGATTATGGATATCGCTCCGGGATTAACAAGACAATGAGTGACCACCTTTGTGATATCGTCGATAAGGCCCAGAAAACTGTTCATCTGGAAAACAATGATATCGTGCTGGATATCGGATGTAACGATGGAACACTGCTGAAGAGTTATACCCAAAAAGATCTCCAGAGAATTGGAATTGATCCGGGCGGGGAACAATACAAAAAATATTATCCTGAGGATATCCGTCTTGTAAGCGATTTTTTTACTGCGTCTAATTTCCATTCGGTATTTCCCAATAAAAAAGCAAAAATTATCACATCCATTGCAATGTTCTACGACCTTGAAAAACCCATGGAATTTGTTGAAAATATTCAACAGATTTTACATAAGGATGGGATATGGATTCTTGAACAGAGTTATTTACCAACAATGCTCGAGATGAATTCATTCGATACTATCTGTCATGAGCATCTGGAATATTATGCGTTTCACCAGATTGAATGGATGCTTACAAGAAATAATCTCAAGGTCATAGATGTTGAGTTTAATCTGATAAATGGTGGAAGTTTCAAAGTATATGTCGCCCATGCAGATTCAGACTATATACCGAATGCAACTACACTGAATAAGGTCATTTCTGAAGAAAAAACTCTGAAACTGGATATTGAAAAACCCTATATAGATTTCTGCAACAGGGTTGAAAAAATCAAAATAAAACTCAATACAATATTAAAAACAGAAAAAGCTAGAGAGAAAAAAATATTTGTCTATGGGGCCTCGACAAAAGGAAATGTGCTTCTCCAGTATTTCGATATTGATACTTCGGTAATCACCGCAGCTGCAGAACGGAATCCTGAAAAATGGGGAAGCCGGACCCCGGGTAACAATATTCCGATCATTTCCGAGGAAGAGGCAAGGGAATTAAAACCTGACTTCTTTTTAGTGCTTCCCTGGCATTTCAAAGCCGAATTTATAAAAAGGGAATCTGAATTTTTGAAAGACGGCGGTAAGTTTATTTTTCCATTGCCGGAAGTTGAGATTATATAATTATCTATGAGACAGGATCCAGATACAATGCCAAGCGCAATTATTGTGGGAGCAACTGGACAGGATGGTACCTTTCTCTACCACCTTCTTGAAGGAAAAAAATACTCTCTTCTGGGAATTGGGAGACAACGTGTAATTACAAATATTAAGGATTGGGATGGGCAAAAAACAATTGATATTTGTAATTTTGAAGAAGTCGCCCAAATTGTTAAGAAGGTACAACCGGATGAGGTTTACCATCTCGCGGCAGTACATCATTCATCCCAGGACCCTGTGGCAGAACCGGTAAATTTGTTCCATCAAAGTTACGACGTGAATGTCTTATCCTTATTTAATTTCTTAGAGGCAATCAGACAATTCTCTCCCCATACAAAACTCTTCTATGCAGCATCATCACATATTTTTGGAAAGCCCACAGATGAGCCTCAGGACGAGAATACGGTAATCAATCCTCTGGGTATCTATGGAGTAACTAAGGCATCCGGATTATATCTCTGCAGGATGTATCGTTCTGTTCACCATGTTTTTGCATCTGTGGGAATTCTCTATAATCACGAATCCTGGTTGCGGGGTAAACAATTTGTTTCACAAAAAATTGTTAATGGAGCAATTAATTGCAAAAAAAATCCACAAGACCGGGTAATTCTGGGTGATCTGGCCGTAGTGGTTGACTGGGGGTTTGCACCGGATTATGTTGATGCAATACACAGGATACTACTCCACGATGTGGCCGATGATTTTATTATCGCAACCGGGGAAAAGCATACGGTCGAGGACTTTGTGAGGATTGCTTTTGATACCGTTGGATTGGACTGGCGGGATTTTGTTGAAGAACGAAAGGAAATTATCACCAGGGAAACGGTTGCACTTACTGGGAATCCGACAAAATTAATAAGAAAAACTGGTTGGAAGAGATCCGTTACCTTTTCTGATATGGTCCAATTACTGGTCAGAAAGACAGGAGAACACGATGAACCATAAAAAAATTCTGGTCATGATACCAACCTATAATGAGAAAGATAATGTTAAAAAAATGTGTCATGAAATTTCCATGACCGGAATAGCGGCGGATGTACTGTTTGTGGATGATAATTCCCCCGATGGTACCGGTGTTATCTTAGATGAGCTGGCGAAAAATACACCACGAATCCATGTAATCCACCGGCCGGGAAAACTGGGTATCGGAAGTGCCCACCAGGATGGCATTGCTTGGGTCTATTCCCAAGGGTATTCGTATCTCGTGACTATGGACTGTGATTTTACTCATTCCCCGGAAAATATCAGGGATCTTCTGGCATGTGCTGACGAATATGATGTTGTTGTCGGTTCACGACATATCCTTGAGAACAGCCTGAACGGATGGAATTTGTGGCGTAAATTTTTAACCCGTACAGGACACATCCTCACAACAGTCCTGTTGCGGATGCCCTACGATGCCACAGGTGCATTCAGGTTGTACCGGCTTGATCGTATTCCCAGCGGTATTTTTGGGCTCGTTAGCAGTAAGGGGTACTCATTCTTTTTTGAAAGTCTCGCTGTTCTGAATCTGAACAAATACAAGATTAAGGAAGTACCTATTGCGCTTCCCCCAAGAACCTATGGTCATTCAAAATTGAGATTTAGTGATATGGTTCAATGTCTTTTTTTTATGTTCTCTATGTTCTGGAATATTCGATTTAATAAACAAAAATTTTTAGTTAAATCGGGGGAAACGGAATAAAAATCTCGTGAATATTTAATCTCTAACCATCATTTTGTTATAAAAAAGAACTTTTCTATAATGGATTACACCTCTGAAATCCGATTGGATGGATAAAAAGTTTTATTGTTTTAACAGAAGTCTTTTGACTTCAAGCGGTTTTTTTTGAAAAATAATCAATCAGTCTGCTTTTTCCAAAACGATCACAGCGTACGTGTAGAAATCAGCCAGAGAAAAATTATACTCTTTGAGTTTGAATCCCGCCAGTTGAACAATTTTTTCAACATGGTTTTTTGATTGAATAAGGCTGGGTTCCGGGGGGTGTAACTGCATATTTT
Organism: uncultured Methanoregula sp.; assembly: GCA_963676675.2. GTDB lineage: Archaea > Halobacteriota > Methanomicrobia > Methanomicrobiales > Methanospirillaceae > Methanoregula. The sequence goes on from OY781161.1 coordinate 179,030, forward strand.
TTCCCAGTACTGTGTTAAAAAAGTAATGTATACCTTTGAGAAAAATTACTGTTGCTCCGTACTTTGGAGGCCAAAATAAAATGATTCTACCCTTTTTTTTCAGAATCCGATGAAATTCAAGGAGTATATGGTTGATTTGATCTTCAGAAAAATGTTCCATCACACCAAGGTTATAGATTCCGTCTAGGGATTCCATCCTGATACCAATTTTTGTGATATCTCCAAGAATCAGATTAGAATCGGGATGGTTTTTTCTGTAAAGTGTTAATGCATTTACTGAGATATCCAGTCCAATAACGGATTGTGAATCAATAATCCCTTCTTCGACCTGTCCTCCTCCACAACCGGCATGCAATATTTTTAGGTTATTAAGGAAATATTTTGAAAAATATCGTTTGAGATAAGGTTTTATGATATATCTTCGATAAAAAACTGCAATTTTGTCGTAAATACGGTTATGTGCTTGTTGGTCTTTTGCCCAATATTCATCCCATTCTTGCATTCATCACCAAGGAATTTGCATTACACATTCGATTAAATATTTATTAATGATTCGGTTGATTGTGAAAAAATTCGAATGCAAAGGTTCTTTTTACTATTCTTGTAAATTCCATAAGAAAAGAAATTTTCAGATTTAATGTAGAAAAACTCTTTGTTGTGGCTGAAATGAACGTTGATTTAATCGCATTATGATCGAACCTGCTTTTGTTAAATCTGCTAAAATAATATTGAAATACGATGAAATTGGAATAATTTAATTCGTATTCTCTGGATTTTTTATGCTTACAAAAAATGGGGTATCATTAAAAGAACTGATCCATCCAAAAATTCATCTGCATCTTCTTATTCTCTCAATATTAATTCAGGCATTCGGCGCAATTTGTACAAAATACGCAGCGGAGAGTAACCCCACCCAGGTTTTTTTTGGGATCCCGTTTGAATTTCTCATTTATGTCGTAATCTTAGGGGGGATGGGACTGCAGGTGCTCGTATGGCAATACGCATTGAAATACTATTCACTCTCGTTTGCCTATCCGTTTAGAAGTCTTGTCAATTTTATTGTCCTGTTATCTGCATATCTTTTATTTCATGAATCAATTTCGCTCCTCAATTTCATTGGGTTGTCAGTAATTACTATCGGTGTTTTTTACCTCGCAAGGGACAAGGAGATTTTATCGTGATGATCTATTACCTGTTAACCCTGGTAGTAATTTTATTTACAAGTATTGGGCATCTGTTATTAAAAATCGGGGCAACCCGTGCTTCAAATTCCGGGGGAAAAGTCTACACAAATCCGGTATCGATCGCAGGGTATCTGATTTTTGCACTTGTTGCGTTTGTCTCGATTTATGCGATGAAAGGACTCGATATGAAGGTTTTTTTTGCTCTGAACTCATTGACATACATCTGTATCCCCATACTGGCATATCTGGTTCTTAGGGAGTCTTTTACCAAAAATAAGATAATCGGTATAATCATAATTTCTATTGGTGTAATGATCTTCAATTTATAATTGGGGGAAGGTCTAAAACGATTTCCGAGAGTATTTCTTGAATAGACACGCACCCAATATAACAAAAAAACCAAAAAGCAAGGCGATCTTATATGGGAAAGAAAACCAAAGATGATGGAGAATCTTCTGGAAAAAAGGGGAAAAAGGGTAGGGTTCCGTTTTCCTTTCTTGACAATCATTTTGATACTATTGATACAATAACCGTAAAACGCCATATTTTATTTCTGGTTCTTGCTTCAATAATATCAAAGGTATTGATAGTTTTTTTTACAACATTCGTGTTCCATTCATTCGTGGACCTTTTTGATATTGGAGTGTACCTTCAGCATGCCGTTATGCCATTACAAGGACAGTACCCTTATGGAGCGGGAGATTTCCAATACCCAATCCTCATTTTTATTCCCATGATGATTGCGATTGCCCCGGCATTGTTGTTACAGAATGCCATGGCATTTGTGTATACCTTCCAGATCCTTATGGTGCTTTGTGATATCATCACGATCCTATGTGTATACCTGGTAGGGCTCAAATTATGGAATGAAAGGACCGCTTTTTATGCCGGCCTGTTGTATGCAACAGCATTTTCGTCTGCATATTTTGTCATCACGAAGTATGACGCCTTTCCCACCTGCCTGCTGATGCTTGCAATAACTTTTACCCTTTATGGTAAAGAGTTCAAGGGTTACGCTGTTTCGATTATTGGCTTCTTCACAAAAGTCTTCCCGGTTCTTGCACTCCCCTTTTTTGCTTTATACAATGCTAAGGAAACCTCTCTCAGACGAGAGATCATCAGTGCAGCAAAGGCAGTCATCCCGATATCTGCCATTTTGTTCTTACCTTTGTTTTTCCTGAATCCGGAATCTCTCAAAATTTACATTCCCATACGATCTGAACTGGGTTATTACTCAAATACGGCAACCTTTACAATTTACTCATGGATAAACGACGTTTTCAGATTGGGTGTTTCAATTGAAGCAATTTCAGCTGTTATGTATATTCTCTTGGCAATCGGAATACTCGCTCTTTTGTATATTGCCTACATCATTCCGAAAAAAGATCCGAAGTTATTAATTAAATTAATCTTATGCTCACTGATCCTCGTCATTGTCTGCTCAAAAGTCCGGAGTCCCCAGTATATCGTCTGGTTTACCCCACTGATCTGTATCCTTGCTGTGGATGATATCAAAAAGATAGTACTGTTATATGCTGTTCAGGCATTAGCCTATATTGAATTTCCCCTGATGTTCGGAGCATTTTATACCGCTCTTAAGTACACCGAACCAGTGTCATCTTTTGGATGGATGCTGACATTGACGATGTTCACGTTGGAATATCTCGCAATCTTTGCATGCATTTGGGTTGTTGTTAATCCAATGGATCTGTACGCAAAAATCCGAATCACGCAAAAATGAATTTAAAGTCATCATAAAAAAATGGACAATCGATAGTTGACTGTATAAATAAAAATTTGAAAAAATGGGAAACCTGTAATAGAAAAAGGATCCAATTCCAGTTTTAATAAAAATCCCATGATCTTTTGTGGAATCTCCGTGAAATAGGAAATTTACGACATATATCCTCATATCCCTTGTACAACAAATCATATCCATTATGTCCAATCTCACTGTCGCAATTATCGCTCCACCGGATTATGCCAAAGATCTGGGGAAGAAGGGCACCGTAAGCGATATCACCTTTTATAACCTTAAAAAGGGTGATGCAACCGTCACCTTCATTGAACCAACACGATACCCGGAGAAGTTATCCTCACTGTTTTACACCGTATCCGTATCTGAACGGGTAGTCCTTGTAGTTGATGAGATCAACGCCACCTTTGGGGAATGTGTGCTGATGCTCCAGTGTGCCGGCAAATCCAGCGGATATCTTATTCTGAAAAATTATATCACACCGGATCAGATCGCCCCGCTCATCAAAGGCACGATCCTCGAGCATTATGAAGTCATTGAGGAAGATATCGTTGGACTCCGTGAGAGGATGCTCGAGATATCCGTAAAACAGTCCGCTCACCAGAAAACACACGATGCCTCAGGAAAAGGATCTGTACCAGTTGACTCCCATTTCAATGTGAAAGGTGTCGGTGTAGTTGTACTTGGCTTTGTGGCCCAAGGAATTATTAGAAAACACGACACGTTAAAAGTCCTCCCCACGGAAAAAACAACCCAGATACGTTCCATCCAGAAACACGATGATGATGCCGATAATGCGATTGCCGGAGAACGGGTTGGACTTGCCCTGAAAAATATCGAAACTGAAGATCTTGACCGGGGGTTTGTCCTGACCAATGATCCCGCAATAAAATTCGCTACCACCATTTCCGGAAAAGCCCAGATCGTGAAATACTGGCCCGCTCCACTTAAGGAAGGGATGGTCCTGTATGCCGGCCATTGGATGCAGTTCCTTCCCACCAGACTGGAAAAAATCACCGTTGAAGATGACTGGAGGATGCCGACCATTACCTTGACTATGGAAAAAGCGCTGGTATATCCACCGGGTGCAAGGGTAGTGCTGCACTATCTTGAAGGTGGCAAACTCCGCGTGGTTGGTTCGCTCATTATCCAATAATGTAAACTTTCCTTTTTTCTACGTTTTCTCATGATTCTCATCATATTTTCCCCATGATCTTATCTTTAGGAACGATCATCATTATTCTGAGTAACAATGTTTGAGAGTATTATTGGATGGATTGTTCCCGGAATTATCGTCCTTGTGATCATAGGATTGGTTTTCTGGATAATTGGTATTTACAACCGTTTCGTCACGCTGAGAAACTCATCCGAGGCAACTCTCGGTCAAATCCGGGTCGCTATGAAGAAGCGGCTCGATATGATCGAGCAGCTTCTCGGTTCTGTGAAGAGCTATGCCAAGTTTGAAAAAGAGACCTTTGAACGGGTCACCGCCATGCGTGCGAGTGTTGCTACTGCCAATCCGGGTGACTTAAACAAGGTTGAGGCCGAATCGCGCTCAATTTTCGGCAGGCTTCTTGCCGTTGCAGAGAACTATCCTGACCTGAAGACTTCCGGCACGGTCATGAGCATGATGGATTCCATCAAAGGTCTCGAAGACGAGATCGGTAGGCAGCGTTACACGTTCAACAACATCTCGCAGGAATTCAACACAATGATGGATACGATCCCATCGAATTTCGTAGCCAAGCTGATGGGCCTTATCAAACTCGAGTACCTGCAATTCGAAGAAGCGATCGCGACACCTCCGAAGATAGAATTCTGATGAGGCTATTGTTGTGAGTGAAAAGAGTCAGCTGGCAGCACTTGTCATCGGTGCTCTGGTGCTTGGGATAATCGGGCTGATCGCAGTCACCGTGATCCCCCCTCTTTTTGGCGGGAATCTCGTGGTCAATTCATATGAAGCGACCTTTGCAGAAGACGGGGGTCTGCAGGAACACTTTACCTATGATGTCGGGTCTTCGGGACAATACCGCATGCTCTATCGGGTATGGGAAGCCCCGCTTGTATTTGACGGCAAACCCACCCAACCCTCCGTCCGGTTCATTTCGATGATTCCCCCCGAGGGTTCAATAGGGTATGCAAAAGATGATTCCGGGACGGTCCTCCTCACCGGTGGTGCCGGAGCCAACGAATCGAAATCCCGTATTGGAAAACTTGCACAATCTGATGAAGTGGGTGTGTTCAATCCCAACTATTATTCAGCAGGGAAATACTCCGTTGATTACACGTATACCCTTCACCCCCCCATCGAATATGATGCGGTTGCAACACACCTGAATCTTAAACTTGCAGGAAATAACCATGTCCCATACCAGTCGATAAGGATCACGGTGCCTGCAAAAAACATTGAACAAGTATATGCATACCCCCTCTCACTAACAGCGCAAAAATCCGGAGATCGATACATCATTACCGGTAATGCAGAAGCAAATGAGATCATTGCAGTGGAGATGGTGGGAGATGCACAGGGTTTTTCCCAGATCAACGGGTTCCGAACCGAAGCGAAGGACATCCAGGGTAAGGCCTCCTCAGCAAGTTTCTGGTATAATGTACCTTATTTCCTGTCGATTCTGCTAAGCCTGGTTGCGAAAGTGGCCGTGATTCTGGTACCGCTTCTTTTCATAGTAATCTATTACCGGTACGGCCGGGAAAAGGAATTCACCGTTCCTGCGTACCTCAGCACTCTCCCGTCAACCGCACTCAAACCCTGGCAGGTGAATCTGCTCTTCAAAGGCGACGCGCTCGATTTCGATGAAGACGGATATTACGCCACGCTTCTCGACCTACACCGGAGAAAGATCATCTCCATTATTGAGAAGGGTGAAGGCAAAGGTATCGAAATCCGGGTGCTATCAGCAGCTACAACCGATCCGTATGAGTTGCGGGTGCTCGGATTTGTCGGGCTCGTTTCTGAGAATGGTGTGCTGGACACTGATTCGATTGCAGAGCTCGCAAAACGTGCCAGTACAATCAGCAGTGCAGAAGAGAAAGCATTGCAGTACCAGCGATCGCTTACTGATGTTACCAGTCGGGTGGATACTTCACTATCAAACCAGTACATTGTGGACGGGAGAGATCATCTCGTTCCATTGCTGCTCGTGACAATTGTTCTGTTTGCGGTAACCGTGATCTTTGCTTTAATTGCACCGATGCAGTCGTACATCCTGTTTCCGGCAGTCATACTCTGGGCGATTGTGCTTGTACAGGTTGTTGTAGCAATTATTGCCCCGTCGACGTTGTTCGGGCACTGGAAGGATGACCATTACAAGGAAAAACTGGAATGGGATGCCTTCACCCATTTCCTCTCGGACATGGCCATGATCCAGAAATATGCACCCGCAGATCTCTCTATGTGGGGAGAGTGGCTGGTATATGGTACAGCGCTCGGTGTCGGTGATAAAGTAGAGCATGCCATGAAGACGCTCAAGATCAATTTACCCGAAACCGGCGTACCTTTAGGAGTAATGGGTATGAACGCGGCGTTTGTCCCACTCATGCACTTCAGTCCCCCGAGTCATGGCGGTTCTGGCGGAGGTTTTGGTGGCGGTGGAGGGTTTGGCGGAGGCGGGGGTTTTGGTGGCGGTGGAGCCGGGGGACGATAATCTTCTTTTATTATTGAAAAGGTCGGATGTTATCACACAAACCAAACGATAGTCCGTGGACGGCATACAAGATATAAACCCTCACAAACCATTTGAATATCAAAAAGGAATTTGATCCTATGCAATATACGGAAGGTCAGCTCGGCAGGGTTTTTGTCGTGAGGATCGATGACGGCGAAGACATGCTCGTCTCGTTGCGCCAGTTCATCCTCGATAAAAATATCCAGTCGGGCTCTATCACCTTCCTTGGGGCACTGATGAACGGGAGAATGGTGACCGGCCCGGAAGAGCCGGTCATACCTCCTGTCCCGCACTTTGTGATGTTTGAAGGTGGCTGGGAGATATTTGGTGTTGGCACCATCTACCCGGGCGAAGGTGGCCCCCATATTCATTACCATGCTTCGGTCGGCCGTTCAGGGCACGCTCTCACCGGCTGCCTCAGAGAAAAAGCCATAACCTATCTTATCATCGAAGCAGTCATCATGGAGTTCACCGGTCTCAAAGCCCGCCGGGAATTCGATCAGAAAACACAGCTCCATCTTCCGGTTCTGGGTGAGAGGGGGGGAGATGCGGTAAAGCTTACGGATTTTGAAAAACCCGTTGAGAAAAAAGAGGAAGCCCGCCCGATTGAAAAAAAGGAAGAGAAGGACGATCTTCCGGGCGGACTTGCCGAGATTATCCGGGATCTGACCCGGCGCCCCCCCCAATAATGTTCATAACAACCCTTATCATGAACCTACATCCCCGACCGTTTTTGCCATGACCCGCCAACCTGTGTTCCTTCCCATGTCCCTCAAAGAAGGGGAAAAACAGGGAATCCGGCAATTCGACGTCATCCTTGTCACCGGTGATGCCTACGTGGATCATCCCTCGTTCGGCACAGCCCTGATTGGCAGATTTCTCTGGGATGCCGGATATTCCGTTGGGATCATTGCCCAGCCGGACTGGAAGACCGATACCGATTTTATTGCTCTAGGAAAACCCCGCCTGTTCTTTGGCATATCATCGGGCAACGTCGATTCGATGGTGAACAACTTCACCCCCAATCTGAAACGGCGAAGTGATGATGTCTATTCACCGGGAGGGATCCCCCGGCGCCCGGATCGTGCAACGATAGTCTACACCAACAAGGTGCACGGTCTTTTCCCGGACACGCCTATTGTCATCGGGGGTATTGAAGCCAGCCTTCGGAGATTTGCCCACTACGATTACTGGCAGGATCGCGTGCGGCAGGCGCTTCTAGCTGACGCTCCGGCCGATCTCCTTGTCTTTGGCATGGGGGAGCGTCAGGTATCAGAGATTGCGCGGAGGCTTGCCGCCGGAGAAACGGTTACTACCCTGCGGGATATCCGGGGAACCGCGTATGCTATGGAGATCGCCGAATGGCGCAACAAGCGTCCTGAAGGGATAGTTGAGCTCCCCGGGTTTTCTGAAGTCTCACAGGACAAACCTGCATACGCCCGTGCATTTGCCCAGCACTATTACGAGCAGGATCCGGTTCGGGGAAAACCCGTAGCCCAGCCGCACCCAAAGACGGTCGTCATCCAGAACCCCCCTGCACTCCCGCTCAAAATCGCAGAGCTGGATCACATCTATGAACTCCCATTCAGCAGGCGGGCACATCCTTCATACAAACAACCAGTACCCGCCCTGGAACCAGTGCAGTTCTCGGTAACGAGTCATCGTGGCTGTTTTGGCGCCTGCTCATTCTGTGCTCTCACTCATCACCAGGGCAGGATCATCCAGAGCCGGAGCAGCGCATCAATCATCCACGAAGTGGTCCGGATGACGAAGATGCCGGAGTTCAAAGGTATTGTGCACGATGTTGGCGGCCCTACAGCCAACATGTACGGCCTCTCGTGCGAACAGTGGGAAACCTATGGCGCATGTCGAAACAAGCACTGCGACCCATCCTGTAAATCTCTCAAGACGAGTCATAGGGAACAGTGCGTTCTTTTAGAAAAACTCTGTGAAATTCCGGGAGTGAAGAGGATTTTTATTGGCTCGGGTATCCGTTACGATCTTGCTCTTGCCGATGATGCAGATTATCTCCGCACGATCTGTGATCATCACGTATCCGGGCATCTTAAGGTTGCACCGGAACATATTGCGAAAAAAGTGACCGGAATCATGAACAAGCCGAACCGGGCAATCTTTGATCAGTTCCGTGAGCAGTTCGAGGCACTTCAGAAAGGAAAAAAGAGCAGGCAGTATCTCCTGCCCTACTTCATGTCAGGACATCCCGGTTGCACAATGGCAGACATGATCGAACTCGCTCTCTACATCCGCGATAACCGGCTCTACACGGAACAGGTGCAGGACTTTACACCCACACCCATGAGTGTCTCCACCTGCATGTATTATACGGGGCTCAACCCATTCACACTCGAGCCGGTACATGTGCCCAAAGGTCAGGAAAAGAAGATCCAGCGGGCACTGATGCAATATCGCGATCCACGTAACAAAGGATTGGTGACCGAAGGGCTCCGGGCCGCGGGTAGAGCAGATCTCATCGGTACCGGAAACGAATCACTCGTTCCTCCGGAGGATCGGGCCAACCGCCAATTCATGAAAAAATATCCCGGAACAAAAAAATAACCCGGATTTGTCGTTTCTTTCCCGATTGAAAAACGCGCTCTTGCGTATAGCAATATGTGGTTTATAGCACAAAATACCGGTTTTCAGGGCTTTTTTAAATCAAGGTCTGGAAATGACCCGTGCTCTGCAGGAAAAGTACTCCCGGTTTTCTTTTAATATGTCTTTCACTTGTATTGGATTTATCCTGATAAAAGGCTGACGAACTGGGCAGAAAAATCATTTCCTACCATAATCATCCTCGAACCGGACGATATCATCCTCTTCGAGATATTCCCCGAGCTGTACCTCTATTACCTCAAGAGGTATCACACCGGGATTTCTCAAGCGGTGCTTCATTCCACTACGGACAAATGTACTCTCGCCTTTCCGGAGAAGCCGGGTCTCGCCATCGAGCTCGACTTCTGCCGTACCACTCACTACCACCCAGTGCTCGCTCCGGTGATGATGAAGTTGGAGTGAGAGCTTCTGATCAGGTCTTACCGTTACCCGTTTTATTTTATAGATTCCGGACTCTTCGAGCACCGTATAGGAACCCCAGGGGCGATGTACCTGCCGGTGGAAACGGGTTATCGGATCTTTTGCTTTATTGTACAGATTGACAAGTTTTTTTACCTGTTCGGTATGTTTGTTGTCGCAGATGAGGAGTGCATCCGTTGTATCTACCACAACCAGATCGTGCACTCCGATGAGTCCGACATGTTTTCCTGAAGCGTAAACATAGTTGTTTTTTGCCGAGAGGTATTCTGCTTTTCCCACGTTGCCCTGACCGTCGTGCTCTTCGATATCGTAGAGCGCCTTGAACGTTCCAAGATCGCTCCAAGGAGCATCAAGCGGGACCACCGCCACACGCTGTGAATGCTCAAGCAGCCCGTAATCGATCGATATAGACTCAAGGTTCGCATAATCAGGATTGTTCCCGTCAGAGAACGCTTTGAAAAGTACCGGGTTGTATCGTTTCAGTTCCCCAAAAAAGCAGTCTGTTGAAAGGAGAAAAATCCCGCTGTTCCAGAGATACCCGCTCTTGACATATTCTCCTGCGGTCTTCTCATCGGGTTTCTCCTTGAACTCATCAACAATACTGCCCATCGATAAGGGTTTACCCGGTTTGATGTAACCGTATCCGGTTTGTGGTGCTGTGGGCCTGACACCAAAGGTAACCAGATACTGCATGGCAAGTGGTTCTGCCGCCTGTATCTGGTCGAGTGCTGCATCGCCCAGTTGGTGATCGCTGGGAAAGACCACGGCTGATGCCGATGGGTCGTCTGCCCGGATACGCTGCATCGCCCACGCAATGGCAGGCAGGGTATTTTTCCCCGCGGGTTCAGCGAGCAGGTGTTCATCGGGCAGGGAATAGCCCAGTTCTTCGATCTGGTTCCGGACCAAATAGTGGTGGATCTCGTTTGTTACGACATAGATTCCATCATATCCTGAAAGCCTGGCAGCCCGCTCACAGGTTCTTTGGAAAAGAGAACGCCCGTCCAGCTGGATGAACTGCTTGGGATAGTACTCACGGGAGAGTGGCCAGAGCCGTGTCCCGACACCCCCGGCAAGAATGATGGATTTCATGTATGTTCCTGATCCCGGACGAAGGGACAACTATCCCTCCGGAAGGGGTTATATCACATAGATCTTTCCGGAATCACCATTTATAGGATTCGATCCCGCTTGGTCTGAATATCAGGAACGGAGGATGCGATGGCAGGGACGTCAAAAAATTTCCTGAGCCATAGTTCAGTACAGACAATTCTCCAGATCTCCTGTGAATAGGCAGATTTGCCCTCAAGAAACGAAAGATAGTTCCGGATAACCGCATCCGCATCCCAGTAGGGGCGTGCATGGAATTTCTCAGAGCTGAGTACTTCGAGTACAAACGGGCGGAGGGACTCTTTCATCCAGATTTCTTCCGGTGTGACAAACCCCATCTTGTCCATCCTGCAGCGGATAGATTCAGGAACGATTCCTGAAATGGCATTACGGAGAGCGATCTTTGTTACGCCATTACGGATTTTCTGGTTGAGCGGGAGTGATGTTACATACTCCACGAATCGCACATCGAGATAGGGTACCCGTGATTCAATTGAAAACGCCATGGAGTTCCGGTCCTCGTAGTGGAGAAGTGCCGGCAGATTCGTGCTTGTCAGCTCGCGGAGCAGCACCTCGTCAAGCCTGCCACCATATCGATCTACTGGGAGCACTCTGCACTTCAGGAATCCCCTGCGATCTTTGCGAACGAACAGCTGGTGCAACGCTGAACTGAAAAAACCACGATGGTGCCTGAGGCTTCCGATGATCTCCCGGAATCCGGTCAACAGATGGAACGAGCGGAGCAGTCCCCTGATATAACTGCCCTGGTACGCAAGGTACCCTGCCAACAGCTCATCAGCGCCCTGACCATCGAGCACGACCTTTACATTTTCACGGGCAAGTCGCATCACGCAATACTGGGCATAGATCGAAAGCGAACCGAACGGTTCGTCCTGCATGTAGACCAGCCGGTCAATATCATCCCAGAGTTTTTCGGGAGAGGGTTCGGTGCGATGGGCATCCACTCTGGTCACAGCAACAACTTCATCGATATACCGGCTCTCATCGAATCTTTCATCGGAGAACACAACAGAGAACGTCTTCTGCCGGGTGCCGACACTTGACGGCGCCTCTTCCCGAATAAGCCCATTGATGAGCACCGTGAGTGTCGAGGAATCAATACCCCCGGACAGGCAGGTGCCGACCGCGACATCGCTCCGGAGATGGATACTTGTTGCGTCGTGCAACAGGGAGCGGAGCTTCGATGCCACTTCTGCGTCTGGCACAGTCGAATGGCTCTCTGCATTCACCTTAATATCCCAGTACCGGAACGATTGCTGTGCCCCATCCTTTGTTACGACCATCGCATGGGCTGGTCTCAACTGGAGGATACCATCAAACATCGTCATTTCGGAATGGTCGAGCACCCCCCATGCAAGATATGTACCCAGTGTCCCATTGTCCGGTTTAGTGCCGATTGCCGGGTGAGCGAGCAGCGCTTTGATCTCTGAAGCAAACAGGAACGAATCCCCGGCAAGAGCGTAATAGAATGGTTTAATGCCAAAGCGATCCCGGGCGCAGAAAAGCTCCTTTCGGTGTTCATCCCAGAGTGCAAAGGCCCACATCCCGTTGAATTTGTTGAGGCACTCGTGCCCCCACTCCTCATAGGCATGGAGGATCACTTCCGTGTCTGATTTTGAATGGAAATGGTGACCTTTTTCGATCAACTCCTCGCGGAGCTCGACAAAATTATAGATCTCTCCATTGAAGACCAGCCAGAGTGTGCCATCTTCGTTGGTCATCGGCTGGAGACCCTCATCTGACAAATCGATGATCGCGAGCCTGCGGTGGGCAAAGGCGATCGGACCCCGAATATGGGTGCCTTCCCCATCTGGTCCCCGGTGGACGAGCCGTTCGGACATAACAGAGAGGAGCTTTTTGTCCGGCTCTTTTCCGTCAAGAGAGTACTGGCCTGCAATACCGCACATTATGGTAAAGGTGGGTGGTATGGGATTAAAAAGATGTGAGGGTTCCGGATTTTTTCTGAACCCTCATGAGTGAAGTGCATCTTCATGTAAAAAACAGTGTAAATGACTGGAGATAACGTGGAAAGGTCGCACCGATATGATAGTTTAAACCCGATTGTCAGGTTTATGTTCTCTCTCAGGACAAATCCCCCCGTGGGAGGGGAAATATTCCTTTTGAAAGGGAGAGTTGATGAAGATAATGCGGTCTTCTTTAACGGACACTACCTTTTAACATATAGTGAACTCCGAAGTGAAATGAATCCTGTTTTTTGTCAATAATACTCCTGCCTCCATGATGCGAATATAAGTGGCTCGGCAAACATCGTCATGGAGAATACACCCGATAGGGGAAATTTGGTAAAGAGACCAAGGCAAATGCCAAAAAGTGCATAATGCCGCGTGTTCTTTGCCCTCGAACAATGGAGAAACCATGAAAAAAAAATCCGCAATAATCAGTATATTTCTCGTGTTGCTGATGGTATCAGTAATACCCGTTGCAAGCGCAGCCACGACTACAGCATCGATGTTGTATGTATCATCAGTCACTATGGACCCGGGAGTTCTCTATCCATATGAGCAGGGTACAATTTCAATAACGCTGGGGAACTCCGGCAATCAGTCAATCGGACTTTCAAATCCAAACATTTTCAGCGAAAGTGTCAATGTTGTCGGTAAGGATACCTGGAGGACGATGAGCTATATCTCATCCGGCTCCACGATAACCTATTCGTTCCTTATTTCTGCGAATCCCCCCGAAGGCAGTCATTTCGGTATTTTCTCGGTAGAAACGAAAGATGGCGATCTTTTCCATTATCCACTCCTTATTCCAGTGGATTCAACGGATATTATGGCGAGCATCTCCGATGCTCCCAAAGTATTTCCCCTTGCTATAGAAAAAACAGTCAACCTGAGTATCATCAATCCCCGTGATGGAGTGATTGATAATATCCATGTTACAGCATACGGCAATGGTACAAAAGTCAGTCCTTCAGAAAAATATGTCAGTTCGCTTGCCGCACAAAGTTCAGTCGAAGTTCCTTTTACGGTGACACCCAGCCAGAACTCAAACCTGACCTTTCATATCAGTTACCAGAGCGGGGACACCTATCATTCAACGGATGTATTCCTCCCCATTACCATCGGGAACGATAAAACTGCAGCATTACCTGTTGTCAACAATGTTGCCCTGACCACAAAAAATTCGTACTACGACATTACCGGAGATATCACTAATACGGGAATCACTGCAGCAAAAGGTCTTACGGTCACGGTTGGATCCCCGGCACAGGCAACAGGAACATATGCTGAATATGCGATCGGCAGCCTCGCGTCCGATGATTCCGGAAGTTTTGAAGTGACCTTCACTAGTCAGGATCTATCATCGGTTCCCCTTGTTATACTCTGGAAAGATGCAGAGGGGAATGATTACCGTGTCACTAAGATTCTCAATCTCGGATCTGCGTCGGGCACTGGTGGAAATAGCTCGGCATTGAAGACGGGAAGTACAAGTATGGGAGCAAATGGACCTGGGGGCATGGGTGGCGCACCTCCGGGTATGGGCAGCACCAGCCTCTTCTCCGGCAGTGGAAGCAGCGGTATCAGTTCGTTCTACCCTGTTATTGCAGCAGGAATTCTCGTAGTTGTCGGTATCGTTCTGTATACCAAACGCAAGTGGCTCATTGCAAAATTCAGGAAACAGTAAGGGGGATCAACTATGATCAATACCCCACTTATCCGGTTTGCGGATGTCAGCAAGGTATACCACTTGGAAAGTGGCGACTTTACAGCGCTCGATCATATCTCCCTAGAGATACAGGATAACGAATTCGTCGCAATCATGGGGCCCTCAGGTTCCGGGAAATCGACGATGATGAACCAGCTGGGTATCCTTGATGTCCCTACATCGGGAGAGTTATTTATATCTGAGAGAAACGTGGCCAGTCTGACCGCACTTGAGCGAACGCATATGCGCAGGGACACGATCGGATATATCTTCCAGAAATTCTACTTAATTCCCCTTCTCTCTGCGTATGAGAACGTGGAATACCCGCTCATCCTGAAGCACAAGAAACGGGATGAGTCCGGAAAAGCTACTGCCATGCTCAGAGCTGTGGGATTTGATGAAGCCATGAGTGCCCACCGCCCCACCCAGCTCTCCGGAGGCCAGCAGCAACGCGTGGCGATTGCCCGGGCACTGGTCAATGACCCGAAGATCCTGCTCTGCGATGAACCGACCGGCAATCTCGACCGAAAGACCGGGCACCAGATAATGGATATTCTCTGTGGCCTTCAAAGTGAAGGAAAGACAGTCATCATTGTGACCCATGATCCGAAGATCGCGGAGTACGCGAACCGGACAATCACCCTTGAAGACGGGAGGATAGCAGCATGAAAGATATTTTCTTCGATCTCTCTGTAAGGAGCGTTCGGCTGAATTTCCTGCGCTCTCTCCTTGCCTCGATCGGTATCGTAATCGGCGTTGTGGCAATCTCTTCAATGGGAATGCTGGGGACCAATATGCAGCTCCAGGTAAAAGATCAGCTCTCATCAGGTGCAGACACCATCGTCATCACAGCAGATGCGGTCAGGATGGGACCCCCAGGATCCAGTTCAACATCCTCATCGTCATCCGCAACAGGGATAACGAAAACGCAGCTTTCTAAAATCAAACTTGCTGCGGGCTCGACGAGTAAGATAGTGCCGATATATTCCACAAATACTGAATTCACATTGTTATCGACTCCTGGCAGGAGCTCGGTCTACGGGATCAATCCGGATGACATCACAAAGTTCCTCACGATATCAAACGGGACAAATATTGAAGGCATAAATGATGCATTAGTGGGATCCACCATCGCTACCAATTTCAATTTGAAGATTGGCAGCCGGATCAAGATCGGTAAGGATACCGATGAGTCCCGCCCGGTGGTCAAGGTTGTCGGGATCCTCGCTGCGCGGGGTATGTCATCGGATAATGTGAATACTGATAATGCAATCATTGTTTCCAATGACTGGTATACGAACCAGTATGGCGGGAAGGATACTTACAGTCAGGTAAACGTCATTGTCAAGGATATCAGTACAATCACTGATGTGGAAACTGTTATCGACACGAAATTGAACACCGATAAGAAAACCCCTGCAGTGAGGATTTCGGATGCAAGCTCCCGGATTTCCAGTATCACATCATCCTTGTCATCGATAACTATGTTCATCCTTGCAATTGGCGGGATATCACTTCTGGTTGCTGCCACGAGCATCTTCAACGTGATGATGATGTCAGTGAATGAGCGGGTCCAGGAGATAGGGATCCTTCTCTCCATCGGTACCGAGAAAGGTGAGGTGCGCCGGATGTTCCTGTATGAAGCGGTCATCCTGGGAATACTGGGTGCGGGTATAGGTGGGGTAGGGAGTCTTATCATCGGGTATTCGGTAGTGAGCTACATGATCGGCACGACGAAGTACTTCTTCCTTCCCGAGAGTATCATGTATATTCCTGTGGGTATGGCGTTCGGTCTTATGGTCTGCATACTCTCCGGTGTCTACCCGGCGTGGCGGGCTTCGAATATGGATCCCATTGACGCTCTGAGGAGTGAATGAACAACGGACATATGAGCAGGAGGATAAGATCTGGATTATCAGGTTTCACTCACGGGTGATCGAACCGGGTACAAGCCCCCTCTTTTTTGATTCGGTGCATGGCGGATTATGTACACCCGCGGGTTCAATTATTTCCAATCCTGTGACATTGTATCACTCCTGTCATATTCTGAATATAATAAGCCAAGTGAGTATGATGATGCAGGATGACTGCCCCCTATGGCGGCCATCAGGAAGGGGGGTGATTGCCCGAATAGGTGAAAAGAATGAACACAGAAACAACATATGAGCCGGATAACAACCGTTGGCACCTTATACATGCACACCGGTGCACCCAATGTCTCCGGCATTACATTGTGGGTAGGTATTGGTAACCTGATATCAGGCCCGGAATAGAAAAATAGTACAGCAGGCACGAAGAGTAAGATAAGGAGAAGCACAAAAATCCCTAAAAAGCCGTGTTGAACCGGACCCACGCTGGGGGACGTAGTAGGGCAAGGTACACAAAGAAGAATCCCGTCTCTCTGCAGATCCGGTTCACCACACCAATTGCATAAAGCAGAGGTATGATCCCGGCGGAACCCACAACACCAGTCGATCACCTCTTGTATCAGGCAGACAGGACATAATTCTACATCCTGTCACCCTCTCGTTTTTTGGGATCTTATTGTAAAAATGCTTGCCCGGGTGTACCGGGTATCCCATGAAATATAATAGATCCATAAAAGTTCAATCATTGGCACTCCGGATGGAGTATTTCACTCATCTCATATTGTGAATATATAATGGCTGGCGGTTATTGGGATGCAGGATGATCACCTCAACAGGAGATCATAAAAAGAAAATTTAGGAGATCAATCAGATGAAAAGAAGCAGTATCATTATGTTGATTGCGTCAGCAATCCTCGTCGCGGGAATGCTGGTTGCAGGTTGTACCCAGGATACCGGGAGTGCATCCGGCCAGACCAGCACCACAGCCTCTCCCTCCACAGGACAAGCACAAGCAGTTGGAACAGCAGCGGCAGGGAATTCCGGTGCAATCTCGTCATCAGTGACACCCGGTCAAGCCAGCACCGGTGACAAGCCACAGTTCAACCAATCAGCCGGGCAGCCGGGAACACCCCCTGCAGGTATGCAGATGAATGGGACCCGCCCATCCGGAACCCCACCATCAGGCACACCTCCGTCAGGAACTCAGCCATCCGGGACACCCCCCTCGGGAACCCCACCGACCGGCTCCTGATGCCAGCTGAACTTGTGCCGGAGGATGGCACAGGAATATCATGGTATACGCGCCTGTAGTTACATGCCAGTACCCATGAGTACCTTTTTTTGGGATCAAAAGATCCCCCCTCTCAAACGGTGATTCTTTTCAGATCATCGAGTAACTGTGAAACCGAACTGTACCGGTCCTGTGGCTTTTTTGCCATGCATTTTAAGATGATGTCCCTGATCAACGCAGCGTCCTGCCCTTCAAGAGACAGCGGTAATGGTTCGTCATGCAGGATCGCATGCGTCACCTCTCCCATCCCCCCGCCCCGGAAGGGAACATCTCCGGCAAGCATCTCATAGAACAGTACCCCCAGCTGGTAGATATCTGTCCGTGGCCCGGGTTCCCCGTAGAGATTCGGTGCCAGCTGTTCAGGGGCAGCATATTCAAGGGAAAACCCGATCAGGCCGGATTGTTTTGTGCCCTCAGCTTTTGAGAGTCCCCAGTCCGAAATCTTGGGTGTGCCATCAGGAGCAATCATGATATTCTCGGGCTTGATGTCCCGGTGGACGATCCCCTGTTCATGAGCATAACGGAGTCCCTCAGCTACCCCTTTGACAATCGTTAAGGCTTTTTTTGTCTCAAGCGGGAACTTCAGGGCTGCGAGGGACGATGCTACATACTCCATCTCGATATAGGGTACCGGGAAGATATTAGCCGCATAGATCTCGACGATGTTTTTGTGATGGAGCCCTTCCCATACATGGAGTTCCTTGGTAAACTGTGTCCCGGTCACTTCATCGAAGCGGATAGGGATCTTTACCGCAACATCACGTCCCTCCCTCTCGTCCCATGCCCGGAACACCCGGGATACACCACCTTCGGCAACATACTCTGCTGTGGGGTATTTCTTTTCCAGTGCCGGTGGCAGGTGGGCAGCATAATGGAACGTGTCCTGACCCGAGGAAGTCACTGGGGGAACGGTTTTTTTAACAATGGTTATGTTTCGTAAGGAGAATCCAGGAATGTCAGTTTCATTCGTAACCGGTCCCCTTAGTTTCCATTTTCTCTCAAACCAGATACCGGCAACTACAGAAATGACGATGGCAATTGGGATTACCCACCAGTACTGTACCAAAAAGGGGAGAAACGGGTTTAACGGCCCGGACGGAATTCCCCCTACCGCCCCGGACGGGCCCGGAATGTTTGCCATGTTCCCTTGTTGCTGGGACGTTGAAAATTCAGGGGGTTGTAATCCTCTCTGTAACGGAGATATGTTGGAAAGACCTGCACTACTGACCAGCGTATACGACGCGGGAGTGCTGACCAGGGGGGCGAGGTCAATGATCTCCGTTGCGGTGTTTTGCCGGAAAACGGTGTTCTCTATGATATACGGAGTATCCCATATCCCATCGCTATTACTGTCAGTGCTTTGATACCCTTTCCAGAAATTTCCCACAGGCCCCGAGAAATCGCTTCCTGAATACCGGTAGGTCTGCCGTCCTGATGACCAGAGATTGTCAGCAGACAGGGTGACAACTTCCTTGGGATTGTCAAGATAGTTCAGGTAAAATATATTGGATCGTGAGTTGCGATCCACATCGATACCAATAGTATTATTCACTATGGTATTGCTGGAAAAAATGTTACCTAT
The DNA here is from genome assembly GCA_963676675.2 of uncultured Methanoregula sp. Lineage (GTDB taxonomy): Archaea > Halobacteriota > Methanomicrobia > Methanomicrobiales > Methanospirillaceae > Methanoregula. Next base: position 198,245 of record OY781161.1, read on the forward strand.
TGCTGATTTCAGGCCAATTCCCGTCCCAAGTCCCTTAACGGTAATCGCGCTGATCCGGTTATTATTCGATTGTACAAGAAGTCCACGTGGGGCAGTCCCTGATATGACAATGCCGTTTAACGTTATCCCGTCAGATGCAAGGGTAATCCCGGCATCGGATTTTCCTGTAGATACGATCTCCGGGGGATTGTTTGAATCCAAAGCTCCGAACACAATAGGCCGGTTGATGAGGAGATTCTCGTGATAGGTCCCTCCCGCAAGATAGATGCTGTCCCCGCTGCTTGTCGTGTTGATCAGGTCCTGGATCGAACTGGCATTTCCTTTCCCGTCATAGGTGAGAACGTTTGCAGAAACCGATGAGATTAAAAAAAGCAGGAGTGTGATTACAACAATTAAACGGATCCTGCCTGTTGCCGGCATTCCGCTCATCCACAGACCCTGACCTGTCCAATCCACCATCAGTTCTCACTCATTTATTATGAACAGGAACCGTGCAGCATCTTCCCCCATGGCAAGATCGACGATGTCCCCATTTTTTAAGGCAGTTTTGTGCATCGGTCCGATAAGTGCTGAGTTTACGTATGTTCCCCCGGAACTGCCCCGGTCCTCGATCTGCCACCCGGTTGCTATCCGTGTTACAATGGCATGGGGTTTTGTAATCCTTGTTACGCCTACGTATTCCACGGGCAGGGCAATGTCCCCTTCAGTGAGTTTTGACGGAAAGTCCGGGTCAATCCTTCCCATGAGCACCCGGTCTTGTTTGAGAACGTACGTCCGGCCTTCCCCTTTCCCTGCCATAAGATGGAGCGCCGGATAATCTGTACCGGATTCCTTGAGGACTGCCAGTCGCACTGATTCGAGAGTCCCCTGGATCTCGCCATACCCCATGGGGATATTTATCCGTGAGAAAACACCGAGGTTTTTGATCAGCATCCCGAGACCTCCCTCGGCAAGGGAAAACTTCCAGACCGGATGAATGCCTTTGACCGTTTCCCGCCCAAAACCGGCCTCTTTTTTCACAAGGCCGATATGGACAAGTTGGTCGATGTGTTTTTTGGTATTGGCGTAACTGGTATCAATGCGGGATGCGATCTCGCTGATCTCTTTTGGATCTTTCTCGATCACCTTGAGAATTTTCAAGCGGGTCGGATTGGAGAGTACTTCTAAATATTCTGAAAGTTCCTGCAAAAAAGCAGGATCCGATGAGATAGAAATCGTTTCTTTCTCTGACATTTTTGAAAAACTCCCGGTTATTTAAAATGCGATCACGATGCCGTGAACGTGCGCTTTATCATAATGTCACCCTCCCTGATAAAAATGGTTGGTATTTTCCTGTGACTGGATAATTCCCACCCTGGTCTCCGATCTCATCCACATCGTGTTCTCCGACGATTTTTACATGATATATGATCCATGGCGGTTCAATAATTCACCCTCCTGGTATCATCATCTCACCAATCCCGTATCATCAATATATCCGACCGGACCAGCAACAGGGCTCCGATATTACCATACGGGAGACACAGGCAGATGACGATCAGGAATTGTGCAAGGCAGCAAGGGATATTGGCCCATCCGGTTCTCCGGAGGTGTTGCCATTATGGCGTCTGATAACCCGTGGTTCCTTATTACGCATCATGAAATAGAAGAGATACAGAAACGGTTACACTCTCTTGAAGGGGAAATACCGGGAACAAGCCGTCACAATGTAGGAGAGATTACCGTCATTCTCCATGAAGTGCGGGACCGGCAGCCATGACCATAAAAGAAATGGTCACGAAATACAAAGTGGAGATCCTGCTTTGTGCAATCATTCTCCTGTCAGGGTTCCTGAACTTCTGGAATCTCTGGAATACGGGTTTTTCAAATACCTACTATGCGGCAGCAGTCAGGAGCATGCTTGAAAATCCCGGCATTGCATTCTTCAACTCATTCGATGCAGTCGGGTTTGTTACGGTTGACAAACCCCCGGTCGGGCTCTGGGTCCAGTGTGCGAGTGCTGCCCTGCTGGGATATTCCGGATGGGCCCTGGAATTGCCGCAGGCACTCGCGGGTGTCGGGTCGGTGGCGTTGGTCTATGCGATTGTATCCCGGCCCTTTGGGAAACCTGCCGGTCTGGTATCCGCCTTTGCCCTTGCGGTGACACCAATCTTCGTTGCGGTCTCCCGCAACGGGACCATGGATGGGCTGTTGATCTTCGTCCTCCTCCTTGCACTCTGGGTGGCACTGAAAGCAGCACGGGAACAATCACTGCCCCTTCTTCTCACTTCTGTCTTTCTCATCGGCGTTGGTTTCAACATCAAGATGATCCAGGCCTTTATCATAGTCCCTGCAGTCTTTGTCATATACCTGCTTGGGGTGCGGGACAGTCCCCGGAAAAAACAGGTGCTCCATATCGGTCTTGCCCTGCTGGTTCTTGTGGCAACCTCTCTTTCATGGGCGGTTGCCGTTGACCTGGTCCCGGCCAGCCAGCGCCCGTATATCGGTGGGAGCGGCGACAACACGGTGCTCGGCCTCATTGTCAATTACAATGGTCTGCACCGGCTCGAGAACGGGCAGATGGGTGGCAACGGCCCGGATGGTACACTTACGAGAAACGGTATCCAGCCTGGCGGCCCGCAGGGAGCAGCGTTTACTGGTGATATACCCCAGAACCGTACAGCAGATCGTCGCATGAACGACGATATTTCCGGAAAGAGTATGGTACCCCCCGGTCCGGGGCAGGGACAATTCCCGGAAGGTGGACCAACCGGGGCTCCACCCGGGACATCAATGACGGGTGATGCCAAAGGTGGGGGCATGATGGATAACAGTGGTACCCCCGGTCTCTTCCGGCTCTTTGGCGAGGGTCTCGCGGGTCAGATCAGCTGGCTTCTCCCGTTTGCGTTAATCGGGTTGCTTGCGTGGTGGCGGCGTCCAACGTCGTTATCCTGTAAGGGTTTTGAAGATGCGGGTCTCTTTACTGATCGGGGACTCACTCTTCTCGCGATGGGACTTTGGCTGCTCCCGGGACTCATCTATTTCAGTTTCACGACCGGGTTCTGGCACACCTACTACATTGCCACCATTGCCCCCCCACTCGCAGCGCTCGTGGGAATTGGTGCCGTAGGGATGTACGAAGCATACCAGTCCAATGGTTTCAAAGGATGGATCTTTGTCGCTGCAGTACCGGTAACCGGACTTATTGAGGTTTTATTCCTGTATTACGATGCAGAATGGTCTGGTGTCCTTATCCCCATTCTCCTTGCAGGAATAATTGTGGTGAGTATCCTGCTGTTCTTCTTAAAAATGCGTGATATGGTCATGATGGGGAACCTGCGAAAAACCGTGGCGTGTGCTGCTCTCGCAATCCTGTTCATTGCCCCCTTGGTATGGGCATGCACTCCGTTGATGTACGGGAACGGGGGAATCCTGCCGGTGGCCGGCCCGCAGCTCGACCGGGGAGGTGCCGGTATTGGAAGTGGATTTAGGGGGAACGCAGACGGGGTTTCCCTGCTCGCAGAGTACCTGGTCTCTCACAAGAAGACCGAGACCTGGCTTGTTGGTGTACCTTCCGCAAACAGTGAAGGGGCCGGTCTCATCATCAATACCGGTATGCCGGTCATGTCGATGGGTGGGTTTTCGGGAAGCGACCAGATCCTCACGGTGGATTCCCTGAAAGGTCTCATTGATACCGGCAGGATCCGGTATTTCCTTGGCTCCTCATCAGGAGGCATGGGAGGAATGGGTTCCGGGAACTCCGGGCTTTTTACCTGGATCAGTGGTAACTGTACCGAGGTCCCTGCTGCTGACTGGGGTGGCAGTGCTGTCGCTGCTCAGGAGCGTTCAGCGGGTTTTGGAAATATGACTTCGACGGTATCCCCAGGTTTTAACAACATGCCGGGCTTGGAGGCTTCTGGTCCCGGGAACCAGAACACTTTGTATGACTGCGCCGGGTACCGCGGGCAGACCAGTGCATGACACCATCAATGTTTTCCAGTCCCGTCCCGGTCCAGTACCGGATACGGAACTGGATCCGCAACGAAAAGATGATCGGGTTCTTCCTGATTGGGGTTGTCTCTTCCCTTATTGATATCAGCCTGCTGTATGTTTTTTGTACATATTTTGGCGTCTGGTACATCACGGCATCAGTTGTGTCGTACTTCTGCGGAATCGTAACCAGTTATGTCCTGAACAAATACCTCAATTTCCATGATAAGGACCGGCACTATCTTACACAGTTTTCCACGTTTACCGCGATCTCGTTTAGTTGTCTGCTTGTCAACCTCTGCGTAATCTGGCTGGCCGTGGAACTTTTCGCTCTCAATTACCTGGCAGGAAAGATCATTGCCACTCTCTGTGCGTTTTTCTGGAATTATCACGGGCAGAAACATTACACATTCCGTAACAGGGAATGAGATGACATCTCCCCCACTCCCGGATGATTACCCGGTGAGTGCACCTAAAGCCGAATCTTATCCCGAAGATAAGGATGCATGGTGACGAGTGCATGAGATCCTACGCGGGATTGAAACGGACCGGATTCTGAAGCAACAAGACGTTAAAAAAAAAGAAGAGCCGGTTTTTTCGGCTGCTTTAGATCTTCACAACGTTGATGTTCACGCTATAGGCCGTCTCGTTACCGGTTACCGGCTCCCATGAACGACGGTATGATGCGGAGAATTTCTGGGCACCAAGATCTTTTGCTATGATAATCCAGGTGCGGGTCCCGCCCACGCCAACCATACCCGGGGCCGCGTCATTCACGCGGTAGTCCGTTGACTGGAGTTCAAGGCCGGGTGACAGGGTTGCATTCCACTGGTATCCGGTGGTGGGATTTTCTGCAAGCTGGATTGCAAACCGCGTAGTTTGTGCCATTTCCTGGGTTTTTCCATTATCTGCTTCAGTAAAGGTGACCATCTTCTTTGCTCCTGCTGCCAGAGTTGTTGTCATGTCTGTGGGTGCCGGGGTCGCTGCCGTTACCTGTGCTGTGGCCGGGAGTTTAGCTGCAGGCTGGGTGCACCCGCTGACGAGCAGCACCAGTACCAGCATAATCCCCAGTCCGATGATCCCGGGCAGGAATCGCCCGGTGTGACGTGGTGATGATGTCATGATCTATGATGGTGATCGGATCGGTTTATACATACCTTTGACTTCGAAAAAAGTTGCAGTGATGGAAGGCTCCATCATCACTGGAGCAAAAAGAAATTCCTTTACTTCCGTTTCGCCGACGCCGCTTTTCCCACCGGTTTCTTCTTTGCAGGACTCTTCCCGGCCACCGCTTTCTTCGCAGCACCCCGAGTCACACCCTTCGTCTCGCATGGGATGCACTTCTCCAGTTTATCATCGATGATCCGGTAAGCATTGGCAAGCACCGATGAGTTCGAGATCATGCCTGACAGGAGAATAACCTCGAGCACCTCTTCGCGGGTGGCCCCCATCTTAATTGCTGCCTGCATGTGATAGCCGGTACAGTGCGGGCACTTGAGGGCGGCTCCTACCGCCATACTGATCAGTTCCACGTACTTGGGATCGAGCGGGCTCGTCTGGGCCACTGTCCCCTTGTAGAGGAGGTGGGAGATGAGCACTTCGGGACGCTCACCCATCCGCTTGAATACAAGGGGCACTTTCCCGTATTCCACCTCGATTGCTTTCAGCCATTCATCCGCAGTGACGTCGGCTCCCTGCTTCACGATGAGCGCAAGTTTGTCCTCGAACTGGTCCTTTGTTGATTGTGCTGATACTTTTTTTGCCATTATATCTCCTGTTATATCACCGTATTTGTCTCTGAAAAGGGAAGGACTTTGACAAGGATATAGTCCCGCATCCGGGAGGGCACAATCTCTGCCACATCCCCAAGCGTGATCCCGTCCTCGATCTCCATCCTCCGCAGTTCGGGAGCGAACGTATCGTAGGGCAGCTTCACCCGGAGCCCGGCCATCTGAACCGTGAGCGGGGTGGGGGAGGTCACCTCAAGGATCGCCGGCACCCGCTCCCGGATCAGGTTCATGAGCCTGGCCGGGGAGACCGAAAGCGGATCTTTTGCTATGTCTTCGCGTTTCTTCTCCAGCACCCGGGTGATCTCCGCGATGATCTCATCGAGTTTGTCCAGCTGGTCAGCTTCCTTGGTCCTGCGCATGAAGCGCCCGACTCCGCCCACGTATCCCTCGACGGGCGGATCAATGATTCTTATCAGCGTCTCCTTATCCGGGCCGCCGCAGACAACAACCGGTACCTCGATTCCCCGCAGGAGAATGGGCATCTTGTGCTCGATGCAGGTCTCGAAGTTGCCCATGAGGTAAACGGCGATATCGTGCTCGTTGATCACGTCCCGCTCTTCGTCATTAAGCCCGGTGATCCGCTTGCCGGGTCCCCGGGCAAGGCTCACCATGTTGCTCTTGGCCCCGATACGGCGGACGTACTCGGCAATGTCGCATGACGGGTGGGGGAGGTGATGGATCTCTAAGCTCATACTGACAACCGCGATCTCGGTCCCAACCAGCGGGGAATCGGTCACTTCGCCAAAGATCGGGCGCGAGATCTCCCGGATCAACTCGATATCGTCCTTAGGCACAAAGCACTGGAGCACCACTTCCTGCGCGAGCACATGTTTCTGGACTACGTAGCCCCCGAGGTCTTCGATGAGATCGGTCACGATATCGTGCTGGTAGATGCCGCCCTTGTAGGTGACCGGTACGAGCGTCATGGCACTTCTCCCATGAGCGCAAACTTCTCTTTCACGAGGGCATCGATGTCTTCGGCCAGTGTGTTCTCGCTGGCAACAAACGTAAACTTCCCCGGCTCGAAGTGCTCGCTCCGGAGCCGGAAGCCTTCCGGTGCCACGCACCGAAGGGCGTAGATGAGATCCCGGTTTACCGATTCGCCGGGATGCCCGATAACAATCTGTTCGAGTTCCTTGGGATCTGCCTGGACATTGTAGAGGACTACGGTGAACCGGTCCGGTTGCTCGACTTTGTCCTTCCCGAAACGCTCCCAGAAGATCTTGAGCATCGATGCGAGATAGGTCTCATCGGTGATGACGAGCGTCATCTTGCCCTCCAGCGGGTTGATGTTGGCAATATCTCCCACGCGGACAACGGTGGTGATTGGTTTGAGTATGCCGACTGCGATAAAGACCGGGATTTTCGGGTCGATGTAGACGTGGATTTTCTCGATAACCTTGAGGAGGTTGTGGTCGAGCAGGACATCGTTTGTTATCTGCTTGTAGTACTCCGCACCCACCGGCTCGGGGCATTCCACTTCAAAGTACTCAACGGCGAGCATCTAATCGTCCTTTATGAATCCTGATGCAAGGAGTGCAGATCCCACGGCGCCGATATACTGCGAGTATGGTGGTACGACAATCTTTGTCTGGAGGAGTTCGCCCATGGCAAATACGAGCCCTTCGATCAGGGACGTGCCCCCGACCATGATCACCGGCTCCTTGATATCGACCTCCTGCAACTGCTGTTCGTATACCTGCTCGGCAACACTATGGCAGGCGGCAGCAGCAACATCCTCGCGGGTACTGCCGGCGGCAAGGGCATTGACCAGGCTCTGTGTACCAAAAACGATACAGTAACTATTCATCGGTACGCGCCCGCCAAAGCCCTTCATGGAGAGCGGACCGAGCTCAGTGATCTCAACACCGAGCCGTTTTGCGGTCATCTCGAGGAACCGGCCGCTGGCCCCGGCACAGATTCCACCCATCGTGAATACGCCGGGGATACCGTCCATCACCGAGATCGCCTTGTTGTCCATACCCCCGATATCGATTACCGTTGCCGGGCCATGCTGGCGTCCCGCTAGATAGACTGCCCCTTTCGAGTTGACTGTCAGTTCTTCCTGGATGAGATCCGCGTTGATCTCTTTTCCTACAAGGAACCGGCCGTACCCCGTTGTCCCGACGGCTTGTATCTCTTCGCGGGTGACCCCTGCTTCGGTAAGAGCGTGGGCGATAACTTCCTGGGCACTTTTTAAGACTTCAGTTGTGGGTTGCCAACCCGTGCCGATGATCTTGTTGTCCCGCATGACAACCGCTTTTGTCGTTGCAGAACCCGAGTCCAGACCGAGGGTGAGACCTTTCTGTGTCTCCCGGGCAAGCAGGGCACGGCGCTTTGCGATGGTCGTGAGTGCTTCCATCCGGGTAAGGAGGGTTCCTGATGTTGTACGTTCGGTAAACGAGTAACTGACCACCGGAAGCCGGGAATGTTCATTGATATAACGACGGAGTTCGTTCCGGACAATGGCCGCTTCAGCGCACCGGAAGCAGGTGGCAATGAATACCGCATCAGCTTCCACCCGTCCCTCAACGAGTGCCATGGCCCGGGCAATCGCGAGTTTTAAGTCCGGGCTCTTGACATCCAGCCCGAATTTTGTAAAGTCCCTGCGGATATCTTTTAAGGCAACATCCGGGTAGAAGATCTCGCCGCCAACTTCCCGGGCCGCCTCATCAATCTCGTGCTGGATACCCGAATACTCCGGCCCACAGGAGAGCTGGGCAATCCGTACCGGTTGCGTCATTTCGATCCTCCCAGTCCGGTTAAGAACCGTTTGATTGCAGCCACGAACTTCACACCCTCATCTTCATTTTTAGGGTAATTCAGCTCGAGGCGGGGGATATCCTTCTGGTGCACGAGGAACTTGATCAGCTCGTTCGTGCGGGCACATCCCATGCACCCGAACGCGAGATCAGCATCGTTGATGATGATCGCCGCCTCGCACGCCTCGATCATCGGCCCGTAGAGTGACATGCGACCCCTTACCCCGGCGGGCACTTCAACTGCTGCCCATTTTAAGCCCTTCTTGGGCTCTTCAGGAGTGATCTGGAGTGGCGGGGATTCGAGTCCTGCGGTCTGGATGCGTTCGCGGATTGCTATGGCAGATGAAAGGGGCGTGTGCCCGAAGCGTGCCACCATGTCAGAGAGGATCAGGCTCGTTGCCGGGTAGATGAATACTTTTACCATTTCAGGACTCCTGTGCATCGATCAGTTTTTTGAGTTTATAGATGTCGAGTAACGGGTGCTCCAGCGGATCTTCCGGTAGAGGAATGTCTTTTGCATCCTTTTTGTCAAGGACTTCAAGCCCGTGCGAGACATAGGGGAGGATCGACATCTCGAACTCCAGGCCATTGTACCCGGGCCGGGCCCCACCGAGATTTGCCCGGCAGCGACGGGCATCGCCAGGAGGAAATCCCCGGTCTTTTACGAAAATGTGGTCGGGATCAATCTTCCGCAGTTCGGTGACAATCCGATCGACCTCCTCCTCTTTCCCGTTGATGACCAGGCCAAAACAGGTCTCCTTAATCATCACCCCTTTCGAGATCTCATAACCACGGGCCGCAAGGTCAGCCGGCGTGATCTCGAATGACTCCACCATCACGTATTTCGTTACGTTGCCTACATGGGTGGGCGTATAGGCAGTCACTGCTTCACCTCACGGATATACACGTTCTCTTTCTCCCGCACTTTTTTGAGTTTATCCGTATCGATCACGCGCCCGATGATATTGGTCCCTTCAAACGGTTCGGAGGTAGGACCGAATTCCCTGTTGGCCGACAGGCGCACACCGACAAGCCCCGTCCCATTGCGGGAATCGTTGGTGATGGCGAGAGCAGCTGCTGGTGCTTCATCTTTCGGTGTATTTTCCGGGATGAGTTTTAAGCCCGGGGGAATGATGGGCTTGAAGAGGACTACGTCATCGAACTTGAAAAAAACCGGCATCATACCGGCGTCGTGCTGGATGAGCCCGGTGACCCGGCGGAAGACATCGCAGCTGAGTGGGGCTGCCACATCATCGAGCGTGATATCTATCACTTTCTCGAGCGGTGCCGTGGTTACCTTGACTGCCTTTTCCGCAAGCACATCAAGAGTAGTGCCCGGTTCCTGCGATACAACGATCCGCCCGGCATCCTGTTTGTCTGAAGTAAAAGTCACACCCCGGGCGCTGGAGATCTCCTGAGCTTTTACCAGGGGCAGGCCCAGCAGGTCGATGCGTGCCGGCTCCACGCTGACGGCAAAGACATCGTGTTCTTTGGCAAGTTTTACCAGTTCGATGCCCTGCACAACCTGGCCAACTACGCTGTGCACAAGGCTTGAAGGGACATCAGCCCGGTAGATATAGACCCCGCCCGCGGTCTTTCCCGTGGCCCGCACGGTCACGGTACCCTCACGACGAGGTCGCCGGAACTCTTTGGGTACATCCTCGGTTCCTGCCATCCGCTGGTCGAGGATATGGGTGCTCGTGGCCCGTCCTACGGTATATTTTCCGGACTGGAGTGCAAGCAACATATGCTCCACGCTGCCGGCAGCTTCGGTGGTGATCTTATCAGGAGTGTATCCCTGCGCCATGATCTTCACGCGGGTGACGACCTGCATTCCGTCTTCCAAGACAAGACTCATGTCATTGGTGGTGAATGAGCGGCTCGTATCCGCCCAGCTGATGACTGGCTCGATCTTTATGATACGGTCACCGGATGTAAAACGATCGAGCACCGCCCTTCCGCTCACAATCGTTCCCACGATTCCGCCGCTCTCATCGGCTCCGTGGTCTGCGGAATGCCGGACCCGGGAGAAGATGAGGTAGGACCGGGCCGGTTCATACCCTCCACACCCGAGGATCACATCCCCCCGATCATAGAGGAAAGGCTTTCGCTGGGGTCGAATCCCTGAAGGAAAGGGGCCGAACGCGGTCGCGTACCGGTCCGTCCAGTGAAGCCTGAGCTGCTCGGTGATACTCGGGGATTCCAGAAACGCCGCGGCCTGACCCTTCACTTCAATGGTGACTTCGCCTGCGGTCGTGGTTATCGCAAGACTGCTGGTTTTTGCCTGCTCTTTGACCGCCGGGCGGATGATTGCCACACAGCAGTCGGGTTCGTGGCCGGACAGGATCGATGCAAGCGTACTGCCGTTATCGGTCTCCAGCCTCTTTCCATCGAGGTGGATGGTGATCATCAACGCCTCACGCGGCTGGCTGGGTCATGACCTTGCGTTCCTCTTCGGTCAGGATCGCAAGCACGTCCGCAGTCTTTCCGATCTGTACGATCTTGCCGCCCCGCATCAGGGCGAGCCGGTCGCAGATATCCCGCACGAACTCCATATCGTGGGAGACCACAATGAAGGTCTCGTCCATCTCTTCGCGTGCATGGAGGATTGAATGCTTCACATCGATCTTGGTGATGGGGTCCATGGTGCCTGTAGGCTCGTCGAGGATCACGATACGCGGTTCCCGGATAAGCACCTGTGCGAGTGCCACGCGATGCCGTTCGCCCTCGGAGAGCTGGGCCGGCATACGGTTGAGGATCTCCTTGCTCTTTTCATCCGTGAACCCGGCCATCTTGAGCGTGACTAACGCCTTTCGCATGGCCAGTTCTTTGGGAAATTCAAGGCCGATGGCATCGGTCAGGTTATCGAGAACCGTGCGGTGCGGGAAGAGATCGTACTCCTGGTGCAGGAGGCCGATGTAAGGTGTTGCCCGTCCCCGCTGATCGATTCCCGGCTTGGTCATGTCGATCCATTCTTCACCGATGCGGATGTTTATCTCCCCGCTGGTAGGTTCGATAAGGCCGGCGATGATACCGGAGAGCGTTGTCTTTCCTGCGCCACTCTTCCCGATAATGCCGAAGATCTCCTTGGTTGAGACATCAAACGTGACACCGTTGACTGCCTTGACCACTCCCCGGTCAACCGAGATATAGCGCTTCACGAGATCCCGGGCCACCATGACATGTTCGCCCATCTCTGCTGCTTCGAACTGCTCGGTATCGTCACACCCTTTCATGAACTCGGCGATGACCTCTTTAGGCGATCCGAGTTTTGCAATGCTCCCGTCAATGAGAAGGATGGCGCGGTTTGCCACATCCTCGATCACCTGCGAGAAGTGCGAAGTGACGATGATACCCATATTATTGGTTTTTGCGGCTTCAATGAGCATCGCGTGCACGATCTTTGCGGTGCCCGGGTCGAGCGTGCCGGTGGGTTCATCGGCAAAGAGCAGGAATGGCTCCTTTGCCAGCTGGCGGGCCAGAACTACCCGCTGCTTTTCTCCTCCGGAAAGGTCGCGGGCGATATGCATCATACGGTGCGAGAGCCGGACCTGGTCGATTAGGTCGGCGGCACGGTTGATTGCCAGTTCCTGCGGGTAACTGATATCGTCAAGTGCATGAAGGACATTTTCGATAACGCGGTCGTCGCCATACAGGGCGAATGTGCGCTGGAACATGATTGCGGTACGGCGCATGAGCCTTCTTCGCAGTTCCTCATCTTTCTCGTTCCAGAGATCCACATTCAGCGCCGCAAGTTTCGCACCGCAACGGGGACAGGGTTTTCCTGCTGAGCTTCCCACATCCATGTAGTCGCAGGTGCCGCAAGCCGCCACGTGATAAACAATAGTGCCGCTCGTGGGGGGCTGTTCCACGCCGCGCATCAGGTGCATCAGCACGGTCTTACCGGCCCCGCTCCTGCCGATAATCCCGAGGATTTCCCCTTCTGCGATCTCAAAAGAAATATTCTTGAGTACCCTCTGGCCATCGAAATCCATGCAGAGGTTGTCGACCGTGATCAATGGAGCCTTCATAATTCCCTTTTATCTAATGTGGTACTGGTATCATATTACCTTTTATATGCTGCACTTCAACCGTCACGATCGCAAATTATCCTGAATGGTTCTGCGATGCGAGCAGTTCCTTTACAATCGGGAGAACGGCGCTGACATCTTTTACAACGTAATCTGCCACAGCATAGAGTTCTTCAGGACGATCTCCTTCCTGCTGGATGGTGAGGATGGCGATATCGGCATTCTTCATGGCACCGAGATCGTTGATCCCGTCGCCCACCATCAGCACTTTGTCATACTCCGCTTGCAGATCACTGACGATCTGCGCTTTTACCGTTGGCGTGGCAACCCCGTACACCCGGTCCCGGGGGATGCCCAGATGGTCTGCCATCTTCTCCAGTTTGGTAACCCTGTCGCCCGAGGCAATGAAGGTCGGGACCCCCATCCTGTGAAGCTTGGTGATCGTTTCTTTTGCCCCGTCAAACGGCCAACCCCCGGCGGTGATGGCAAACTCGATTGCCCCGTATGCCATGTTGATGATTGCCCCGCTGTTTAACGTAACAATTGATTCGGCTTTGCAGACCGTCCAGACATTGCGGATACATTCCTGTAAGTCGCCGACCCGCGTCATCTTGTCGTTATACAGCACATCGCCGATTTCTTCTGCTGTTGTGATCTTGCGCGTGCAGCTCACACCAAAACCCGTATCATGCTGTATGAGATATTCCGAGAGGAGTGTTTCAGCGGGTGTGTTGATCATATCCTTCGAGTGAACGGGCAGCACGACAAGGACCCGATCCGGTGAACTGAAGGTAAGCGTAGTGGTCTCGATACCCGGCAGCAGTTTTTTGTTGCGGATATCTTTTGCCACCCGGTAGGTGTTCAGGAGCGTTCCTGCACTGTCAAAAACTACGGCAACCGACATCAAGCACCCGTAAATAACTTATATGTACTACTCGTCTCCATTGAATCAATGAAGCTCAATGTTTCCTACTGAAACTGCAGAGAAGATAAAGAATATGGAGATCCGGGGTGCGGGCAGGATTGCGCGTGCAGCAGCTGAAGCCCTCCGGACCCAGGCTCTTGATTCAAAAGCATCGATCCCCGCAAAATTTGTTGACGAGATGGAACGGGCAGCTGCACTGCTGGTCTCTACGCGCCCGACAGCAGTCTCGTTACCGACTGCGGTTCATATGGTTATGGCTGGCATTGGCCGGGCAAAAACCATAGATGAGGCCCGGTCCGGAGTTGTAAGTCGGGCTGATAATTTCATCGTATCCTCGCAGCATGCGGTAGAAAAGATCGCTGAGTTCGGGGCCCGGCATATCCGGGATGGCGACACGATTCTTACGCACTGCAACTCCGAAGTAGCGCTTGGATGTATCATCGAAGCGCACAGGAGCGGAAAAGAGATAGAGGTCTTTGCCACCGAGGTACGCCCGAGAAACCAGGGACTCATCACCATCCGTACCCTCAACGATGCGGGTATCAAAACAAATTTCATCGTTGACTCCGCGGTACGATCGTTCATCAATGACATTGACCTGGTCATTGTCGGGGCTGACGCGGTGACGGTGAACGGTGCCGTGGTGAACAAGATTGGCACCTCGATGGTAGCCCACTCGGCACATGAAGCGCGGGTAAACGTGCTCGTGGCTGCCGAGACATACAAGTTTGCGCCCCGCACGATCATTGGAGAAATGATCCAGATTGAGGAACGGGCTGCCGGAGAGGTGCTGCCAGACGAGATCGCGCGTACCCTTCCTCATGTGACGGTCCGCAACCCGGCGTTCGATGTTACTCCCGCTGAGTACATCGATATGATCGTAACCGAGCAGGGTGCAATCCCGCCGCAGATGGCGTACGTGATCATCAAAGAGTATCTCGGCTGGGATATCGGGGAATTCAATAAAACCTTTGAGATGAATACCGGACACAGCGAATAGAGCGACTTCTGATAATCGCACAAAGAAGGGGAACGTGAAAATATGGAGATACCATTCACCAAATTACAGGGCAATGGCAATGATTTTGTACTGATTGACGAATACGAAAAGACGATCATTCCTGACGACATGAAGGCCCGGTTTGCCGCAACCTACTGTGACCGCAGGTTCGGGATAGGTGCCGACGGGATCCTGTACCTGATGAAATCTGCAACCGGCAACTTACGCATGCGAATCCTCCAGCCCGATGAGAGTGAAGCCGAGATGTGCGGCAATGGTATCCGCTGTCTTGCAAAATATGCTTTTGATGCCGGCTATGTCAAAGGCACTTGCAACGTCGATACTCTTGCAGGACCTGTCGGTGTCGACATGGCATACCGTGACGACACTTTCGTTGCGACCATCAGCATGCCCACCCCGAAATTTATCCGGTCGGAAATCCCTGCACAGGGAGAGGGAGAATACAAGGAACGTATCGGCGTCTTTGATGTCTATGCAGCCAACACCGGTGTCCCGCACGCAGTAGTGCTGGTGGATGATGTCGAGACGGTAAACGTAGAAGCGCTTGCACCACCTATCCGCCACCACGAATCGTTTCTCAAAGGAGCGAATGTGAACTTCGTCCAGAAGAACGGTGAGGACAGCATCCGGATCCGCACGTTCGAGCGCGGGGTTGAAGGAGAGACACTCTCCTGCGGTACCGGGGCAACGGCATCAGCAGCAGTTATCCACCATCTCGGCCAGATGGGAGATACAGTCAAAGTCGAGACCGAGGGTGGACCGCTGGTTATTTACTTACTGGGCGGCACAAAGATGGAAGGCCCGGCGGAGACGGTCTTTTCCGGCACCATCCGGTTCTGATTTTTTTAGCATTCAGTATTTTTGTTCAGCTCGCCTTCGAGCATTTTACGTTCGGTGATATCTCTCGATATGCTGAAAAATTCCCGTATTTTTCCGGACTGCGGATCCCGGATTACGTTCGTTATCGATTCAAACCAGATATAATGACCATCCCGGTGACGGAAGCGAAAGGTTGAGGTTGCCTTGTTGATCCCAGAGGCACCGATTCGTACCAGGTCCTGCCGGACCCGGGCAATGTCGTCAGGGTGGATCATCTCAAGCAGGGATCTACCCAGTACCTCTTCTTCTGAATATCCAAGAACCGGAGTAACGACCGGAGAGACATACGTAAGGATACACTCGGGTGTCTGGCGGTTGATAATATCGAGCGAATTTTCTGCAAGGAACCGGTACTTCCGTTCGCTCTCCTGAAGTTTTTCCTTGGCCTGCTGGCGCTCGGTGATATCCCGGATAATCGCGAGCACCAGTGTCTGACCCCGGAACTCAAAGAGATGTGCATTGATCTCGACCGGGATTATCCGGTTGTCTTTTGACCGCAGAACACTTTCAATCGTGACGTCCCCGTTTGTCAGCAACAGTCTGCCGTTCTTGCGGGCTGTGCTGAGTACCTCCGGTGCTACAAGGTCCTGTGGCAGCATGCGGAGGAACTCCTCACGGGTATACTTAAGAGATCGACAGGCCACATCATTGACTTCAATATAGTGCCCGGAGTGTCCGTCTGAGCTTAATCTGTGGACAAGGATCATGTCATTGGTATTGTTAAACAGCGACCGGAATTTCTCCTCGCTGTCCCTGATTGCCAGCTCGGCCCGTTTGTATTCAGTGATGTCCCGTATTGCAACCAGTACTGCAGGTTTGCCATCGATATGTGTTCTGACACCCCGACCTTCAACGCTCATTGATTTCCCGTCGAGCCGGAGCATCTGTAATTCGGTGTAGGGTGATAATTCCCCGTCAATATCTTTTTTGATATTTTCACTCACGACTTCACGGAAACGGGGTTCGACAAAATCAAGGACGGGTTTACCAACCATTTCTTCAGGATGTTGGGCGCCTACAAGTTTTTGCGCTGCAGGGTTGACATAGAAAATTTTTCCTTCGCGATGAAGAATAACCGCATCCGGCAATATCTCTACGAGTTTGCGGTACCGCTCTTCACTCTCGTACAGAGCCTGTTCTGCCCGTGTCCGTTCGGTAATATCAAGAGCGGTAAAGGTAACGCCACGGGTGAGATCGGCCGGGCTGATGGGTGAAGAACTGAGTAAAATATCAATGAGACTTCCATCTTTTTTCTTCCATTGCGTCTGGACAGTACCCGTTCCGGTCCGGGCTATCATCGAGTATTTTTCCCTGCCAACCCTCTCAAAGTCTTCGTCTGTCGGGTATAACACCCGGGCTGAGTGGCCAATAAGTTCACTGGTGCTATAGCCGGTCATCTGGCAGAGGCGATTATTGACTTCAAGAATTACCCGATCTGAAACCACGCCGATTCCAACAGGAGCTGCACTGATGATGCTGCGCAGCCGTGCTTCGCTTTCCTGCAGTGCGATCTCACGATGCCGAAGCTCAGTGAGATCTTCTAGCCGGACAGAAACCCCTTTGCGCCCGTCATTAAAGACCATGGGAGTGATGTGACAGGAAAAAAACAGGTCTCCTTTATTCAGTGCCAGTGTCCCATGCCATTCTTTTCCTGAGACACCGGTCTTTAAAATTGTAACAAAATCTTCAAGCGCATCCCCAAAAACCTGGACCGCAGCTGAGTATTCAATATTCTTTCCCAGAAGATCCGAAGCGGTCACCCGCAGTATGTTTAAGAAAGGTTCGTTGACAAAAACAATCCGGAGGCCAGGGTCCAGCTGCATGACCAGATCTGAAGAGATCGAGAGCATCGAGAGCTGCGGTATCCGGTTTGAAATGGCATAGATCTTTGCCATACCGAAATGGCGCATCTCAACCTGCCCGGAGACCAACAGATTTTCGAGGTACCGCCCGGCGGTGTTCCGGTTGAGTCCGATCTTTTTTACAATATCTGTTATACTGAGGCCCTGCGGGTGTAGTCTTAAAAGATCGGTAATCTGGACCGTAATCTCCTTGTTCAGTACCATTGGTTTGTTATTATTCGGGCTCTTTTGATATAAAAATTACAATTTTCCTGACAATGGGGGTGTCTGATAAAAAAAGAAAAAAATCCGGTCTGGTGCCCAAGCCCGTTACTCTTTTACCGCTATACCATCGTTAACAATCTCGAATTCGAACGATGCTCCTTCCGGCTGGGAGCGGTGTTTGACCAGCCGGGCCCGGCGGTATCCGGTAGTACCGGTCTTTTCGATCCTGACGATCACTTTCGAGATATGTTCGAGTGCAAAACCGCCAAGGCCGTACCAGGTGTTCTTACCCGTATCCATGTACACCTGGTTGGTGATTATCACCGGAATCTCGTAGCGTTTGGCATATCCTAAAAGATAGATCATCTGCCGGGTGAGCACCTGGATCGCATCCCTGCCCTTGTCAAGATCGGTGCGGTAGAGTGCCGTGGCAGAGTCCATTATGAGAAGTTGCGGCTTGTGCGTCTTTAACACCTTCTCGACTTCGCCGATAACCTGACCCTGGTGTTCGAAATCGATGGGTTCGAAGAGGAAGAGTTTGTCGGCAAGCTTCTCGGTGTCGTCACCGGCGATCTGCCGGAACCGCTCGATCGAGAAACCTTCGGAATCGATATAGGCAACCGCGTTCCCGGCCCGGAGGCAGGAGACTGCGGCGATGATGCACAGCGTGCTCTTCCCGCTCGCCGGCTCCCCGTAGAGTTGGGTGATGGTCCGCACTTCGAACCCCCCGCCAAGCAGCTTATCAAAGGCTGCATTCCCGCTGCTTCGTTTGTCCGTCTTCATGGTGCACCCGTGCCTGCGTGTTTGCCCGTTACGGCTCTCCAGCCTGCTTCTTCGATCGCCCGGATTACCTCTTTAACCGGGATGTCCAGTTCGCACGCCCAGTCGCGGGCAGGATCGAACTCTGCCTTGAGCGTGTAGATGGCACCGTGCATCCATCCGCATTTCACCGGCATCTTCCGCAGCTGTCCTGCGATAGTGACATCAATTTCTTCTATGGTGCGCTCGGCGATGAACCGGTGGACACTGGGGATGCAGCGGATACCCAGCGTCCCGAGTTCGCGTGCCATCAGCCCGGCAAGAGCGGCACTTGTTTCTTTGAGACAGATGACCCGGACCAGGTACCCGGGTCTGCCCTTCTTCATGATCACCGGTATGGCACTCGCATCCCGGGCGCCGGCCGCCATGAAGCGGGTGATCGCATGGGCAATCACTTCGCCACTTACATCATCCACATTGGTTTCGAGAATGTCGACGGTGTCCTGCTCAAGATTTCCTGCTGCGGCAGCAGATTCGACGACCATGGCCCGCAGGACATTGGGAGCATGATGCGGATCCCGGGTTCCCGCCCCGTAGCCTACCGCGAGGATGGTATATGCACCCGGATCGGGAACCGTCATGGTGGCGAATTCTGCGAGAAGTGCTGCACCTGTAGGCGTGCAGAGCTCACCCATGTGGTTACCGGCAACAGCAGCGAGCCCGGCGTCTTTGAGGATCAGGGCCGTTGCGGGTGCCGGGATGGGGAAGGTGCCGTGCGAGCCGGTAGCGGTTCCATGACCTACCGTGATAGGGAGGACTCTGACTCCGTCAACGGACAGCGAGTGCAGGGCAGTACAGGCGCCGATTATATCGGCGATCGCGTCATCGGCACCGACTTCGTGGAAATGGGTTTGGGTTCCGTGGACTTCTTCTTCGGCGGAACGGATCCGTTCAAAGACCCGGCGTGCCATTGCAAGTGCCGGGGCCGGGACATCGCCTGCAGCGGAATCGATTCGCTGCATTACCTCGGCAAACGTCCGGTGGGCCGGGGTGGCATGGGTGTCAACTTTTAAAGCCCGGATACCGGCCCGGGTCACCGTTGAGATTTCCGGCTCCGCTACCACTGCCTGCATCGCCCGCATGACGATTTGCTGGTCAGCCCCGCAGTCGAGCAGGGCTGCTGTGATCATATCGCCTGCCGCGCCGTGGAAGGGATCGAAAATGAGGATACGCATTTACAGTACCTATAAATCCCTGCGTATATGACCTTTAAGGTAATGCCTGAAGTGCAATTGAGAGTGGATTCCGCGTATCCCGGCGATCAGGGTGGCGGAAAAGCCCGTCTCGATCCCGAGACGATGCTGCTGTTAAAGATCTCGCCCGGGGATCTGGTCGCAATCGAGGGGAAACGCCGGACCGTGGCCAAGGTCTGGCGGGCACTGGTCGAGGACTGGAACCAGCGCAAGGTCCGTATCGATAATTTTACCCGGCAGAATGCCGGTGTCGCAATCGGCGATTCGGTTACGATTATTAAAATTTCTGAGGAAGTGGAAGCCAAACGGGTAGTGCTTGCACCTCCCGAAGACCTCCCGAAAAAAATACCGGTAGCAAATAATCCGCATGTGATCAACGGGCTGATTGATTTTCCCGTATCAATAAACGATTCCGTACCGATCATGCTGGGACTCCCGTTCATCCAGCCCCAGATCGTTGCGTTCAAAATAGTAGAGATCGAGCCGGAAGAAGCAGTCATCATCACCAAGAATACGTCGATTGAGTTCTCGGATAAACCCGCAGCCGGCTTTGAAGGGATCAAGCGGTTCTCGTACGAAGATATCGGCGGCCTGAAAGACGAGCTCCAGCGACTGAGGGAGACAATCGAGCTCCCGCTCCGGCATCCCGAACTCTTCCAGAAGCTGGGCATCGAACCCCCCAAGGGTGTTCTCCTCTACGGTCCTCCGGGCACAGGAAAGACCCTGATTGCAAAAGCAGTAGCAAGCGAAAGCGGAGCGCACTTCATCTCGATTGCCGGCCCTGAGGTCATATCGAAATATTACGGCGAGAGTGAGCAGCGGCTCCGTGAAGTCTTTGAAGAGGCGCGGGAGAACGCTCCTTCGATCATCTTTATCGACGAACTGGATTCCATTGCACCCCGGCGCGAGGAAGTGACAGGCGAAGTTGAGCGAAGGGTCGTGGCCCAGCTCTTAACCATGATGGACGGTCTTGAGGAACGCGGACAGGTTGTAGTGATCGGCGCAACGAACCGTGTCGATGCAATCGATGCAGCGCTCCGCCGGCCCGGGCGGTTTGACCGGGAGATTGAGATCGGGGTACCGATTGAGACGGATCGGATCGATATCTTAAAGATCCACTGCCGGGGCATGCCGTTGTCTGAGGATGTAAGTATCGAGATGCTCGCCCAGCAGACGCACGGGTTTGTAGGCGCAGACCTGGCAGCGCTTGCCCGTGAGGCGGCCATCCGTGCCCTTCGCCGGTATTTACCGGACCTCGATCTCGATGCCGAGGAGATTCCAGCTGAAATACTGGACACGCTAAGAGTATACGCAAGTGACTTCCGGAGCGCACAACGTGATGTTACTCCGAGTGCTATGCGGGAAGTGATGCTCGAGGTTTCGCATGTGAAGTGGCAGAACGTTGGAGGTCTTGAGGCTGCCAAGACTGAAGTCCGTGAAGCAGTTGAGCTCCCGCTCACCAACCGGCAGAAATTCGAAGACCTTGGCATCCAGCCCCCGCGGGGGATCCTGCTCTACGGTCCGCCGGGAACGGGAAAGACCCTGATCGCAAAGGCGGTTGCAAGCGAGAGCGGAGTGAACTTCATCCCGGTTCGCGGTCCTGAAATGTTATCCAAATATGTTGGAGAAAGTGAGCGGGCAGTACGGGATATATTTAAGAAAGCTCGGCAAGTAGCTCCTTCCATTATATTCTTTGATGAAATAGATTCAATCGCTCCTATTCGGAGTTCTTCTAGCAATTCAAAGTATCTCGATAATGTTCTTAATCAAATTTTAACCGAGATGGACGGGCTCGTTGAATTAAAAGATGTTGTTATAATGGGTGCGACAAATAAACCAGATTATGTCGATGAGGCCTTGCTGCGTGCAGGAAGGTTTGATCGGCTCGTTTATATCGGTGAACCTACACTCGAGGACCGGAAGAAGATCATCAGCATCCACACGCGGTTCATGCCGCTCGAAGGTTCAGCGCTCGAAGAAATTGTCGAGCTCTGCGGAAAATATTCTGAAGACAATCTTACTGAACTGGTTGAGAAGCTTGGCAAGGATAAAGTGGTCACTGTCGATGAGATGAAAGCAGCGATCACCCCGGTACCAGAAGATGCCATCGGTATTTCCACCGGGGCCCGGCGCAGACAACTCATCGAACTGATGCAGGAGAAAAACCGGATTTTTTCCGATCCCGCCCGCGATGCCCTCGCAACAACGCTTGCCGGTATTACGGAAGGGTTCGTGGGTTCGGACCTTGAATCTCTCTGCCGCGAAGCCGGTATGTTATCATTGCGAGAAGCCAACTGTAGAGATCAGGCAATAAAATCTTTAGAGACATATTTGGACAAAGAACATATCGATATAAAATCAGTCGCAAACTCAGATTTAGAAAAAATAGTTAATATTATTAATCCTCTGAAACTGGAAGAAAACGAGACAAGGAATTCCATTCTACACCACAAATCCGTATTTAAAAATCTTAACAGATATCTAAAAATTACAAGTCGTGACTCGGCAAAAATGTCCAAAATTGATTTGGAAGAAATTGTTAAATCTTTAATCAAAAATGAAAAGATTCCTTCACGTGTCACAATGAAGCATTTTGAGGCAGCACAAAAGAAAGTGCACCCCACGATGAACGAGAATCTTCGGAACTATTACAGCAAGATCCAGCAGCACTTCAAAGGCGGGTTACCGAAACAGGTGCAACCGCCGGAGTATCAGTAATTTTTTTTTAATTGTTGATTGTGAAATTCATAAAAAATTTTATTGAATTTGTATAGATTAACAGTATATTTAAGTTCAGATTGTTTAACGAATTATCATGTTAGAGCAATTAACTGATGTTGGATTTGCTTTTGCTATTTTAGCATTTATTGGTTTTTTATTAAAGGATGCTTACAACGCCGGAAAATATTTAGAGATTCCAAATACTAAAAAAAGTTCGTTGGAGGTAATTTTCCATTATTGTGCAATATCAGTCCTTGCATTATCGGTAGTTATTGGATTCATATTTCCTATCGTGAGTAGAATCCCCGAAATTCAATCTGACACTAATACATTAAATTTTTTGACGATATTATTTGCATTGGCGATGTTCTATGTAGTAGGTTGGTTGGTTGCTACAATAATTGGTTTGTACATGAGATATTTTAGTTTTAATTTTGTATACGTAACCTATCATAATGAGGGAAATCAAATTACTGAAAAATTCCCTTCAGTTTTAATTGTCGATGATGATTATGTTTATTTTGAAAAATTTGAAAGAAATTGCTGGAAATGTCTCCCTAAAGGTAATATTTTACAGATGGAAACAAAAATCGAATCAGAGACTCGATTTAGATTAGCAGTAGTCGAAAAATTACCTTGGGTTAAAGAATATAATTTGTATATCAAAATCTTGTTAATTATTTCGATGATTGTGTTTATGATTGTTGTCAGCATCCAATTTGTTATCTTGGCAATTGTTGCGGCAATTGTTATGATTATTTGCACACTTTTGCTCTAATTTTTTTTAAATTTTTCACATATTGAAAGTAAAATTCTAATTTCTTTCAGCACGAGAAAAATTTCTAGATTTTTTTTAACCTTGAAATGTCAAAGGTTACCTACATGGCGTTCGAAATTTTTTGACAACATTCTGATGTAAAATCCGGACACTTACTCCATAAAAAAGAAATGATTTCACTGCCAGAAGATTTGAACAACCCCTCTATTTATTCGCACATTCTCCGACGTGACCCCATCATCTGGCAACAGTGACCTTTTCCATCGCCTTTCTCACCCAATATGACCTGAAATGAGGTGGCAGAAAACGCGACCAACCGGAGCCCGCCAAATTGCAGGATCAAAACGCTCTAAAAACTGTTATTTTGGAGAAATAATCAATTAAAACAGTATTTTCCCAAGTGGTGGACACAAGCCTCATTTGATCCCGAAAAACGGATCCAAAAATAGGCAAACGGAGCCCGCAATGGGCCCGGAATAGATCATCTCCGGACCTGAACAATCGCCCGGAGTCCCCCCTTGTCTGACATGAAATGGACCCCCTGTTAGGGCAAATACTCCAGGAGTTTTCGATCGAACAGGGCCTCATTTTCATCTAATCTGAGCCCATTTTGGCGAGATACAGAAATCAAAGCCCGCAAAATGCCCGGAATAGGGAGTTTTTCGATCGGAGTTAACTCGTTTTTTGGGAGGGGAAAATGACCCTATCCGGGAGGATTTGGTTGATGAGAATCTCCAAAACGGGGATCAAGGGGATGCACGCCTTGGGTTGCCTTCCCCTCCGGGGGAGAGAGGGGGTCACGCTCGCTTATTTCGCAGAGAGGATCGATTGGTCCGGATAATTTTTTTAAACACAATCGCGTTTACGTTGAAAAATTTTCATGCAAGGTCCGGTTAAATTTTTCTGGTCAAAGTCTGCCCGGAATTTTTCAAACGAGATCCGATTAAAAAAAAATAAAATCAAAGTCTGCTGGAAATTTTTGCAACAATTTTCCCGGAAAATTTTCAACTCCGAAAAATAATGGGATATGCGAAGATAACGCTGGCGATGAGTGAAAAAATTGCTGCGGTTATGTTCCCGGGACTCACGGAAACTTGTGTTGTGATAAACACGCAACTCTCGGGGACATCCCGGCAAACCCCCTGTTTTTTCGTTCTCCCGGACCGTTATTAAAAAAAATTCAGATCGGGGAACTACCTCCCCCTGCTCGCCAGAACTGCATACCCGCCATCGCTGGTCTGAATGATGGAGAACGGGCGATCGTTGTCAGAACCGGGGAGTTCCCGGTCCCACAGCAGCGTTCCGTCATGGGAGAGCTTGACTATGTGCGCGATGCTGATACCGGGGGCTTCGCCGGTATATCCCCGCCCACTCATCAGGGGCCAGGCAATGAAGACATACTCTCCCTCCGATGTTCGGGTCAGGGGGTCGAATACGCTGATGTTTCGTACCCGGAGGAGGGTCCCATCCGGTAAGAAGTCCAGCTCGGTTGTGCCCGTAATACGGGGTCGTTCTCCGGGAATGGTTGCCGAGGTGACCTCGATCACATGGTCCCGCGATTCATAAAGAGAGGTGATGGGAGAATAATCAAACACGGTGGCGTTCTCATCGATAAGGGTTGCATCGTGGTCCCAGAGGATCGAACCATCCGGCGCAAGACAGAACACCCGTGTGTACACGGTGTTCGGATTCCGATGCCCGCCCACGATATAATTCCCGTTCATCAGCTGGATCCCTATCGCTGGCGAACTGATCGGGGCTTCCCATTCCTTCCACAACCCCAAGGAGGAGTATTTCGAAACGGTATCCATGGTGGTGAGCCTCCCGCCGTCACGAGTCCGGATGGAAGAGAACAGCTGGTCATCACCCCGAACGGATTTGTTGGAGACATTGCCCCCGCAATCGATCCGGGCAATAACGCTCCGGGGGGTTCCGATGACCAGATCATGCTGAGCTGTTTCGGCAATGTCCCCGGCGAACTGGTTATATCCCGTAACGATGGTGGCATTCCAGAGAATGATGCCGTCCGCATCGGTCCGGTAAACCTGAAAATCGGGCGACTTTCTCATTTCGGAACAGCCGGCCGATAACGTGAGAGACAGGGTGATAAGCAGAACAAGAACCAGGCCCGGGATCCCGTTCTTCTTTCCCGGTATTTTCGATTCCGCAACCGGCACCTGCGCTTTGCTCGTCATGTAGGATGAGATGGGTGCATGACCATGAAATAGCCTGCGATGAGTGAAAAAAATACTGTGGTTATCTGTCAGTGATTGAATCACAAGCGAGATTATCTTGATTCGTGGGGAGGTGAAACCTCCGCTGTCCCTATTGCCAAAAAGAGAGATTACTTCTCGACAAGGAGAAGAACTGCATATCCCCCATCACGGGTCTGGATCCCTCCCCACAACCCGCTCGTCGCCATGGTTGCGCCGGGTTATTGCCCGCTCAAAACCGGATTTCTCCGACGTGACCACATCTTCAGGCAACAGTGGCCTTTTCCATCGCCTTTCTCACCCCCTATGACCTGAAATGGGGTGGCAGAAAATGCGATCAACCGGAGCCCGCTATTTCGACAGGTTTTATTGGGATTAAATCGCTTCTTTTTCGAAAATAAGCGATTTAAACGATATTTCCCAAAGATGTTGACACCCCCGTTAAAAAATCTAAAAACCGGATCGAAAAATGGGCAAACGGAGCCTGTAAAGGGCCCGGAATAGATCATATCCGGGTCTGGATAATTGCCCGGAGTATCGTTTTGTCAAGCATGAAACGGACCCCCTGTCCATGCAAATACTCCAGGAGTTTTCGATCGAACAGGGCCTCATTTTCACTAAATCGGAGCCCATTTTGGCGAGATACAGAAATCAAAGCCCGCAAAATGCCTGGATTAGGGGTTTTTTCAATCCGAGATAACTCGTTTTTTGGGAGGGGAAAATGATCGAATTTTGAGTGTACTAGGATCGCTCTTGGGGGCTCCAACACTTCGTGCTTTCGCCCCCGCCGCTCGGGCATCCCCCAACGGAACGATGACCTCAGAAGGTTGACCGTGATCTTACAAATGGGGTCAAGGGGGCGCTCCCTTTGGGCTGCCTCCCCCTCTGGGGGAGAGAGGGGGTCACACTCGCTACGTTATCAGAGCGGATCGGTTGTCCCGGATAATTTTTTCAAACGTAATCGCGATCGCGGCAAATTTTTTGTAACGTCGGTTAAACTTTTTAATCAAAGTTTTCTCGGATTTTTTAAAATTATTTTCCAGGAACATTTTCCAGCAAATCTCCTGGAAAATATTCCCGTTTCAAAAAAAAATTATGGCGACGCGTACGGTGCGGACTCATTCATACCAAGGAAGTCGAGCGCGTTCAACCCGTACTCGACCGGTGCCTTCTGGGATCCGATATGCGGAAGTCCCTTGAACTCCACCAGCCACGAACCATTGATCTGCGTGATCATCTGCTTTGCAACCGCATCGGGCGTAATGACATCGGCCGTACCTTCGACCATCATGACATCCTTCTGGATGCCGGACAGCTTGTCCCACGACCCGTTCCAGGCGAGGTCAGCTTCAGCTTCATGCCGTACCCCCTCCGGATAGGTTGAATTGGGGGCGGCAACCGATTGGAGAATGCCAAGCAGAGTTTTTGTTTCCGGGATATGGACGCTGTAGGAAACGGAATCGAGAACCAGTTTACGGACGCGTTCCGGGTGGTCGATGACCAGCTGCTGGGCGATCGAGGATCCCATGGACACGCCGTACACATGCATGCTGTCATACCCGAGAGCGGGCATGATCGCGGCAGCGTCATCCGCGTACAGGGCAACCGTATGGGTCACGTTATTGTCGCTGCTGTATCCCATCCCCCGGTTGTCGTACGTGTAGACATGGTATTTCGTAGCAAGGATGCCGATGAACGTCTGGTTCCAGGAATCGATAGTCTCACCGAATCCTGCGATCATCAGGACCGGTTCACCGGCACCGAATTCCCGGTATCCCAGTGAAACCCCGTTGACCTGAACGTGCTTGACGGGGGTTTCATTGAACGAGACGGTCGGATAGTTGTGCGCTGGTTTTACCTGTGGCTGAGCAGGGGAGCTGGGAGCACTTGTACAGCCCGCCATGGCGATGAAGCAGATGGTGAGAGCAATTGCCAGGATGAAAATATGGTTTTTGTTCATAACGGGATCCTCTTTAACCGGTTTTTTATTTTTCCTATGGTTGAATTTTAGATTTAAGCATGAAAAATGATTCTTTTTGTTTGTCACTCATATCTGCCCTGTTTTTTCCTTCAGCTGCATAATCCGACAGACCGCATAGACAATAATTCATACACCGCTCACTATCAGCGTCGGATCATTGACAGCTGCTGTTGGAAAGTTCTCCGACGTGACTTCATCAGCAGGCAACAGTAGCCTT
The DNA here is from genome assembly GCA_963676675.2 of uncultured Methanoregula sp. GTDB lineage: Archaea > Halobacteriota > Methanomicrobia > Methanomicrobiales > Methanospirillaceae > Methanoregula. The sequence continues at coordinate 225,610 of OY781161.1, forward strand.
TTCCATCGCCTTTCTCACCCTATATGACCTGAAATGGGGTGGCAGAAAACGCGATCAACCGGAGCCCGCTATTTCGACATGTTTTATTGGGATTAAATCGCTTCTTTTTCGAAAATAAGCGATTTAAACGATATTTTCCAAAGATGTTGACACCACTGTTAAAAAAATCTAAAACCCGGATCCGGAAATAGGCTAACGGAGCCCGCAACGGGCCCGGAATAGATCATCTCCGGATTGGGGTAACTGCCCAATGTTCATTTTTTAACCTCAAAAAATAACGGGAGACCGGAGTTTTCGGAGACGGTCATCAGAGAAGAGCTCGGATGAGCGGGAGATAAACATGGCCATAAGTGAAAAAAAAGGTACGGTTGTCTTACCGGAATTTTTTTTATGTTTCTTTTAGGAGAACGAAAAAGAACCCGGTTAGGAGCAGTGATAATATCGCAATAACAGGGGAAACCGGAGATTTTTTGGGAGTTGTTGCGGGAACTTCGGCTGACGGATGCACGCTGCTTGATACAACCGGTGTGGGTGTGACATTCTGCGAAGTCTCGGGAGCGATTATATTGAATATTGTGGAGTCTGAAGCATTCTCTCCCCCTGCCAAAACACAATATTCTTCACCTACAAACAATTCTTCAAGTCGTCCATCAACGACCCGGGAGCGGGTCATCTTGACGAGGGGTGTGGAAAAGGTGTTATTCTCTCCCGTCCCCTTCAGGATCGCGATACTAGATTCTCGCTGCCATCGGGGAGGGGGATTTTTCATGCTCCCGATCACTGTGTTATAAATGAGAATCTTCATGGGTTTTCCCGCCGGGATATTCGTTGTCCCAGAAATAACAAACGAATCGTTCACATGTTTGTCCGATACCGGATCGAGATGGATCCAATAGCCAGGATTCTGGCCGGTATTCGCAGCATCCCCCGCCATAACCGGAGGGATTGTAAAAACTGCCAGAAGGAGCAGGAAGAGCATCGGGAGACCGGGGTTCTTGAATGAAGCCTTGCATTTCATGACTGTTACTCAATGGTGGTATACGATAGCAAATAGTCACGGCGATGAGTGAAAAAATTATTGCGGTTAAAAATCAAGATGAGACCAATTCCGCTGGCACTTCCTTCAATGCCGGAATGGTCTGGAATACCGGCCTGACCGATTGACCGTTCTGAATAATCTGCCCTCGGAATACCCAGACCGGTTTGAGATAGGATTCCTTGAACGCATTGGCTTCCGTTTGGTACGCGAGATAGACCCGGTCAATAGATACGCGATCCACATCACTCATGCCTACCGGGACACCCTGTAACCGGAGTGTTTCAAATGCCTCATTGGCAGAGATGAGGGGATATTCTTTATCCGGTTCATAACTTCTCCAATGACTCCTGAACCCGATAACATCCCCGTGGCCTCCGATATCGACAACCAGATAACTTCCTTCAACGTGCAGTCCATTGAGGGTACGGCCGAACACGACACATACTTGTCCATGAGTGATTGTATTTTCCTTTTCACCGAGTAGATAGAAATATTCACGATCAGGGGGAGTGATAAGATTGGCACCTTCCGGCAGGAGATCGCGTTCTTTAATGTAGGTGGTGGCAATCTGAATTGCCTCATCATCTGAGGGAAGAACTGCCGGATAGTCCAGCTCTGTGGTCGGACGGTCCTGATTTTCATATTCTATTGACCCGGAATTTTTTGAAACGAGGACATAATATGTCAGATTTTTCGATTGGACTGTTGAATTCCCTCGTAAATCCCCCTCGACTCCAAATTTTTTCGCGTACTGTAATGTGAGTTCCTTTGTCACATTGGGTTGTACCGTTTTATAGAGAAGGATCTTTTCTATCCCCTCTGGTACCGATGTGTTCAGGATTATTTTTGACGACAACCGACCGGCAACATCACTTGATTGGGGTATCTGTGATGAGGAGGTTTGTTCCGCCACATCCTTTTGCATTACGGGGATGGCAGTCGTCTGACCCGAAATACAGACCAGCGTTGCAGCGATTACAAGAATCACTACCGATATTCCGATTATTACAGTTTTTTTCATTTTAATCACCATTTACTGACTTTTACATTTGAAATTGGTCCACTTGATAGTGTATTCTCCATCACAAGTGATCCCGATTCCCCCGATGCGAATGAACCGTCAGCGGTGAGTTTACGGAGTGTGCCGACCCATGATTTGTTGGCAAGCTGGTGGACAGAAATTGATTTGAATAAATATATCTTGAAAAGAGTCATTGTTAAAAAAATTAGGAATTGATGAATTCCGGCGGGACTTCCTTGAGTGCAGGAATATACTGCTCCATATACATTGCAGGAGATCCATTTACGATAACGTTGCCTTTGAATACCCAGACCGGTTCAAGATAATTCTCTGTGTATGCTCCTGCTTTGGTGTGATATCCAAGGTACATTTTGTTGACCGTAAAGTTGTCCGGCGTATTCATACCCGCTGGCACACCGGATGTTTTCAATTCTTCCAAAGCCTGCTCCGGCGCTTTGACCGCGAATTTCTTGTATGGTTCGAACGTTCTCCAGTTCGTGAAATATTCGAGTACATCCCCCCGGCCGCCTATCGCGAGCTCCAATTGAGTTCCTTCAACCGGATAGCCATTTAATTTACGATCAAACCAGACTTCGATATCTTCCCAAGTCACAATATCTGGTCCGCCATCCATCAGACGATAAATTTTTCCATGAGTCACACCGTTTGAGACCGCTCCTTCCGGCAGAAGATCGCGATCCTTGAGGAATTTTGTAGCAATTGCTATTGCCTCCTCGTCCGATGGCAGGTTTCCCGGCACATCAAGAGGGTTGGGATTGTGAGCCCGGGTAGTATCTACGAATTCGACCGACCCTGTATTCTTGAGATAGACATGCCTGCTATGATCCGTTTTCATAATTCCAAACCCCACATCACCCTGTTTTATACGATCATTCGGGCTCATGTTGAATTTTTCACCAAGGGAAATAATGTCCTGACGGGTATAATGCGGCTGAACAACTTTGTAGACCATTATCGAATCTACCGGCGGGGGTTGTGATGTGTTCATAACGATAGTATGTGTTAACCTTCCCGCAGATTCATCAGGATGAATTTCAGACATTGCCACTGCCGGGTCTGATGGCGGAACAGGAAGAATGATCTCCGGTGGTTTTTCTCCTTCCTTGACTGTTTCCCGAGATGGCGTATGGACCTCAAATGAGCTCGAATTGAGCATGTTCTGAACCCGGGAATCATTAAGAGCAACCCGAGTTGCTTCTTCCGGCCCGATACCCTGCTTGACACAACCGCTTAATAGTGCTGTCAATATGAGGAGCAGGAAGAGCATGGGGAGACCGGGGTTCTTGAATGAAGCCTTGCATTTCATGACTGTTACTCAATGGTGGTATACGATAGGAAATAGTCACGGCGATGAGTGAAAAAAATATTGCGGTTATTTGTCCTCAATCCCGGTTTAGGTATGTTCAGTGATCAGGCCTTATAATGAAAATCTACTCCAACGAGTGCAATATATCCTCCATCCCTTGTCGTTATTATTGATAGAGGATAGCAATATTTGGCAGAAGTTAACGGCCGATCCCAGACAGTACTCCCGTCTGCCGAGAGTCTAACGATATGCAGGGGGGTATTTTTCGCATAATCCGTGGTGAATTTCCCACTGTCAGAGAAAGGATGGGCAACGAATACATATCCATTATCCGGAGTACGGGCCACCGGTCCTGCTGCAGAAAGATTTTTGACCGCAATCACCGTCCCTACTTGATCGAACGTTAATTGTTCCGTTGTTACGAGATGTGTAAAATCATTCTCGCCCTCATAATGGACAATGGAAGCGGTATAATCCACAACCCCGGGAGAGGATTCATAGAATGAAGTTGTCTGCGCAGACCCGGTTCCAAGTTCATGCGTCCAGAGGATTGTTCCGTTCGGAGACAGACAGGTCACACCCTTGATAAGAGTATTATTTCTCTTAACATAGGCATCAAGCAGGTATCTGCCGTCACTTGTCTGAATTGCCATAGTGGATCCATCAAGGGATTTTTCCCATTGGAGATTCCCTGAGATATCGAATTTCATGGCTTTTTCTCCCACGAGAAGTGTTCCCCCATCATGTGTTGCAATGACTTGCAGCCGGGAATTATTTAATACGGTTATGTTTTTTACCATCCCTTTATTGCCGAGGGTAAGGACCATCCCGTTATTTAATCCCACAAGAAAATCTCCGTGTGTTTGTTCGAGAGCAGTCGTCGCTCCCCCCGAACCCGTATAATTAATTGCACCCGAAGTGGAATTCAGGATCGTATCCCACAGAATTGCTCCGGATCTGTCAAGCTTGACAAATCTGGGAAAGATCTGACAGTAATTATATCCATGGGGATTATTGCAAACACCTCCTGCAAAAAAATATCCTCCATCTGAGGTCTCAAGTATAGTTCCTGCAGATTCCTGCATGCCGTTGTCAAGGTTGGTTACCCATTCGACAGTACCATTCGAATCAGTTTTAAAAACCACGATATCTTTTGGGGGTACCACGGCATCCCCACATCCGGCGGTGAGGATAATGAGGATCATGACAGTCGGTATTAACACCGCCATGAACTTTCGACTCATGTGTATTGTATTATTCATTCAGGTATCCTCATGCTGAAATAATTATGACAGATCTCTTCTTTTCACTTGTAACCGTTTCTCACCCAATCAACAATTTATACGACTTCCACTTTATTCTCGGAAAGTCGATCCTTCAAATTTTTATCACCAGGTAGATGTCAGGATATATGCTATCCCATCCGTGGAACCTCCAGCTGTATTCGAGAGCGCTACGTTACTTTTTGTAGAACTTACAAGACCTGCACTGGAGAAATCGGTATAGGTTATGGCGGCTGGGTGGTTCAACTGCCCGAAATCGTTATTTCCCCATGCGACTAGCGTGTTATCGCTGTGGAGGGCGAGGGCGTGGTCGGGGCCGGGAGATTTCATAATTGAAAGTCGAATGCTGTGGCGATAATGCTGGCGATGAGTGAAAAAATTGTAGCGGTTATTACTAAATGAGTATTCTCTTCAGAGTTTCCTTGTCAATTGGGAGCCTCGTTGTGTGTTTGCATTATGGATCCCTTACCAGATCACGGGCTCACACCAGAGAACACGCCCATCATGGGCATCTACATATATTGTGTCCGAATGCGTATAACTCTGAAGGAAAGGAAATTCATTCTGACGCAGATAAAATTCCCACGTCACGTAGCTATTTCCTTTATTATCGGTTACCCTAGATAAACCTTTAGGGGTCTTTTCTTCCAAGGGTAAAAATATTTTATACTTGCAATGTTGCTGTGAAATAACCCACGCATATTCCCAAGCTTCATTTTCCGTAAGCAGATCCTTCCTTATCGGGTCATCAGCTGAAATTCCGGTATGATTTACTGGAACGAGCTGATAATGATTGAGAGGACTCGGATAGGGGTTGGGGATTTTTGGTCCCAAAACGGGGACCTTATAAACAACCACATTATACATCACGTATGTCGAAAAAATGAGGAGCCCGGCTATAAGTACACCGGCTAACAGGTATATTATCCACCGTGATTTCATTGAGGTACCTCCTGATTAAACAAAGGGTATCGATTCGACAATGGTCCCGTCATGCGCATCGACAGAGACACTCGCCCGTTCGATGAACTCAAACTCATCACCTTTCGGCCCCATTTTTTGCGTTCGCGTCATCCCAAAATTCCAGGTGAGGTGAGGAGTATTATTGTGATCACTCGTAAATCTCAAATTCAAGAATTCGGGTTTAGTTAAATTAGAATATCCGCTCATCTTCCGGAATTCAGTCTCTGAAATTATTCCCGCTTTATTTTCTGTCAATGTGGGAGTCAGGTTTGCTGGGGGTTCGCCCGATACAACCGAGGGGGTATAGAATTCGGAATATCCTATGATATGTCCAGTATAAGGACTGACAGTGACAGAAACGGTATTAAGACCCGGGATCTTGGAATAGGATGAATTCGTATCCGGTGCGGAATAGACCTCCCACCATTCGAATTGCAGATCTCGTTCAATTCCGGTATCAAGTATGTTTCTTGTCATGACTTTGGTACCTCGAATGTCTGATGTCTTCCAAAACTCCGGATATTTCACCCGGGCAAAAGACTCTGCAATAGCATATCCCTGATCGAGATCAAAATTCTCTTTCTGATCTTTTTCTACGGGTTCGTACCAGTATACCGACTGAACCCGGTTGGTAATATTATTCACAAGGTAAAAAGCATGAACCGCATCAAACATATAAAGGTCCGCATAAGATGTGTGACTCATTCCGGTATATTGTAAATCAGTTACCGGAATGGGTGCAAATTGATGGATAGCGTTCATGGCTTTTTCATTCAGGGTAAATGGTAATTGAACATCGTTTTTGTTTACTTGAACAATACTTTGTGAGCCATCTCCCTTAGGCAATGCGAGATCACACCCCTGATTTTTCTCTCGTTTATAGAGTTTATCGTAGTTGCAATACTCGTTATAGATGCTTGGTAAATCTCCATGCTGTTTGATACAGTGATCGTCACTTTTCACTATCTCTTTTGCCGCATTATGTGCCTCTACGATAGTCTTCGAGTTCTGAATTTGCTTCCAAAACTCGGCATTATAATCAATGGTTTCCCATGCTTCAATGACATCCGTCCAGCCCATAACACAATGCCCCTGTTTATCCCCAATGACATCAACAAGATTTCCATACCCGTCACCCGAGGTATCTGTTGTTCCGGAATTGCATGCGTAGAATATTGCCAGATTCATATTTTCATATGAAGAAATGCTGTTGAAGTCATATCCAAGCCATGGTGCGTTCTTCGCATAATACCATTCATCATGTACTTCATTTACCTGCACCTTGCCAGGTTTTCCATGACCATTAATGATAAGAATTTTGTCTGTTACAAGCAGGGGGTTAATTGTTGCACGAACCCATGAAGCGTCACCATCGATATTTTTTGAATTATAATTCATTGCTTTTTCACCAGCGGTGGAATCGGTTAGAACAGCATCAGATAAATACTCAAAATCTGCCGCAGTAAGGGCTAATACATTCAATGCTGTGATCAGCGGCTCGCTTGTCGCACTCACCGGCGCTATCGCAGCCGCATAATAACCCCCATTGCCGAGCCGCCCGGTCGAGGTCGACCCGGAGCTATACAACACCGTCGCGTTAGCGAAGTACGTCGCATTCCCAATAGGTGTGAAATTCCCGGAAGCAATACAAGTCGTAGACCCGGAACAGGTCTTGGGAGTACCGGTAAACACCAGCACGTCACCGGTCTCATTCTTCTGCCAGATCTTGGGGGTGATGCTCATGCCCGGTACCGGGACCGAAGCCGTGCCGGTAATGGTGTAATGCAAATTCGAATCGAGTCTCGTCAGGTTCGCCTTAGCCGCTAGGAGCAGGTTCGCACCCGGATCCGAGCCCCAATTACTGCTGACAATACTGAAATAGACCGGCTGGTCCAGGTCCACGTTGTTCTTCTCCATCTGGATAGACGTGGCGTCACCCGGATTCGTAGAGCCAAGCTTGCTCATAGTCCCAACCCATGATTTGTCAGAGAGCTGGTGAACCGACAAGACCGGTATATCTCCGGCAGACTGTGTCCGGGGAGTACTGAGGAACAGTTGCTGTTTGGAGGTAATGCCAGCGCTGCAACTATTGGCAAAACACATAGCGCGGGGGAAGGTCTGGGGCAATGAGGAATTCCGTTCATCATACCAGTTATCCTCCTTCACGCTCATGACAACCCCGTAGCCGCCAACCCCGTTCTTATTGGTCACGGTAGCCCGGTAGTCCACGGTACCATCAACATTCGAGCCGGAGGGCACGTAATGCAGAACTGAAACCGGGACTGCAATCCCCGTGGGGAACCGGACCTGGGTTGCATTCTCATCATTTGCCCAGAGAATCTGGGTACCATCCGGACCGAAAACCCGGGTCACGTCATTATGCGTGTGCTCAAAGTACGAGCCTGCGGGAATGTTTATTTCAGATCCATCCACGGCCCGGACCGTTGTGCTGGGACTGAGCGGGGCGGTAACCTGCACTTCCTTAACATTCTCCCGCAGGGCAAACCCGTAGTCCGGGCCCAGGGTGAGGTCCGTATACCCGGCTCCAGTCGGAGGAGCAATGCCCGGAAGTGTGCGACCCCACGTTACTACCGTACCATTCCTTGTCAGTGCGGCGGCCGTGCCGGAACCGGCAGCTACCGCGATGAATCCGGTACCCGCCGGTTTCCCACTGACCTGGTTATCGGTATCAATACCGCTGGTGTAGATCGTGCCATTGCCGGACACCCCAATACTGAAATCTTTACCGGTCTTGACATGTCCATAGGTTATGTTGGCCGGCAGGTTCAACTGCCCGAAATCGTTCTTGCCCCATGTCACCAGCGTGCCGTCGCTCTTTAACGCGAGGGCGTGGTTGTTGCCCGCGGATATTTTCATCCAGCCCGTGCCGGTGGGAACCTTCCCCAGGACTTCCGGATGGTCAGCATAGTTCCCCAGTGCTTCAAGATGGGTCTGCCCGTTTGAATCTTCGTAGATTGCAAGCAGCCAGTCACCGTCACTGAACTGAGAGATATCAACATATTTTTTGCTGGACGCTGTTGCATGAACCGAGTTGGCTGCAACTCCTTTGGATGTGATAAGGCTCGGGGTCCAGGTAACCAGTTCACCGTTACTGGTGATAGCGGCCCCGTTCGTTACCTTTATCCAATCGTTACCCGGCAGATCGCGGCCGCCGATAAATGTTTCAAGGGATCCATCGCGCCGGATTGCGGATGCCCCACCGAGTCTGCTGTAATCCGTGTGAGTTGGTTGTTTCGTAATCCTGGCAGTGTTGCCGAACGCGATTACATTGGAGGGATTAACCGGCGATGCCGTTACGGTAAACCCATTCTGCAGGACGGCCATCTGTCCGTCCGGGTTGGTGACAACTACATTGTACTTGCCGGCAATCGAGTGAGTTAAATTAAACGAACAGGTAATTTGCGTGGGTGATTGTACCACAACGTTGGTTCCGCCGATCGCTCCGATGTCCACAACCTCCAGTGCATTGGCATACTGACCTGCCACATATGCGTAGCGACCAGACACGTAGACAGCGTTTGGTCCATTCGCGGGTGCATTGCCAGCAACACCAGCAATACTGCCCTTGTGCATCGGTTTCGCAGGGTTTGACACGTCCACAATCTCCAGAGTGTTGTTGCCGGAACCCCCAAATGCGGAATTATCTGTCACATAAGCATAATTGCCCGAAACAAAGACACTGTTCGCCCCATTCAGTATCGCCCCGCCGGTACCATTCTGTAAGCTTCCCGCATGTACTGGATTGGCCGGGTTCGACACGTCGACAATCTCCAGCGCGTTGCTTCTGAAACTTGCCACATATGCGTAGTGGCCAGACACAAAGACACTGTTTGCCCCATTCAGCATCGCCCCGCTGGCACCATTCTGTAAGCTTCCCGCATGTACCGGCTTGGCGGGGTTCGACACGTCCACAATCTCCAGCGCGTTGCCGCCGTTAAAATAATTCGCCAAATAAGCATAATTGCCCGACACAAAGACACTGTTTGCCCCATTCAGTATTGCCCCTCCGGCACCATTCTGTAAGCTTCCCGCATGTACCGGCTTGGCCGGGTTCGTTACATTCACAATCTCCAGCGCGAAATCGTCCGCCACATAAGCATAATTGCCCGACACAAAGACACTGGTTGGACTATTAAGGTTCGCCCCACCGACACCATTCTGCAAGCTTCCCGCATGTACCGGTTTGGCCGGGTTCGCTACATTCACAATCTCCAGCGCGTTGCTGGTATAACCTGGCACATAAGCATAATTGCCCGACACAAAGACACTGTTCGCTCCATTCAGTATCGCACCGCCTTGACCATTCTGTAAGCTTCCCGCATGTACTGGATTGGCCGGGTTCGACACGTCCACAATTTCCAGCGCATTGCTGGCATAACTTGCCACATAGACGTAATTTCCCACCTTATAGGTGCCGGTTGCTCCCTTGAGCAATGCGCCGTTGGTACCATTCATGATACCACCTGCAAGAAAAGGCGTGGGATTTATTGGCGTCAGACTGACGGTTGCACCGGTCACAAAGTTCGAACCGGCAAGATTTGTGATGGAAACTGATGTGGTGTTGCTACCCGATGCCGGCGTAATACCGGATATGGTGGGACCCGCCTGCAGCGAGATTGTAGCTTGAGGAGTACTTGTAACAACCGGGCTGACCCTCGGACTTTCAGCACTCCTATTCCCTGGGGCTTGCTGCTGAACCACCGGGGTTGTATTGTCAATGATAGCCAAAGACACACTTGTCGGTGTGGCCGTCGCTACGGACGTGATACACACGGTCGGGGTACTGTTAGCGATGGTCTCGTTCGCGGTCAGGTTCCCGACCGGAACTGAGTGTGTGGTTGTATTGGCCGTACTGTTCTGCGCGTCGATTGCACCGACAGGGATTGCTATGCATATCAGAGCGATCAGAAGCAGGGCAAGAACCGGGAGAATCTTTGGCAATACCGGCGTGGTTCCGAAAGAAATTCTTCCATGAATTTTAAGTGTGGATAGGGTTATCATAAAATTCTATTTCGGTAATTGGGTGAAATTATGATAAACACGGCGATGAGTGAAAATTTTTTGCAGTTATCGGATCGAGTAATCGTCCCGATTTACCGGGTCCCGGATCCCAAGAACCCAATTGTTCCCCCGGTTGCCCTTGATTATTGCCCGTTAAAAACCGGATTTCTCCGACGTGACCGCACCTTCGGGCAACAGTGGCCTTTTCCATCGCCTTTCTCACCCTATATGACCTGAAATGGGGTGGCAGAAAACGCGACCAACCGGAGCCCGCCAAATTGCAGGATCAAATTGCTCTAAAAACTGTTGTTTTGGAGAAATAACCCATTAAAACAGTATTTTCAATAGTGGTGGACACCACACTCACTTGATCCCGAAAACCGGATCGAAAAATGGGCAAACGGAGCCCGTAACGGGCCCGGAATAGATCATCTCCGGACCTGGACAATCGCCCGGAGTCCCTCCGTGTCTGACATGATCTGGACCCACCGTTAAACCCATTGAATTTTTACTGGCGAATCATCGGGATCGTTGTTACTGGATTCCCCAGGCCCTAGCGTACTACGAACGTCAGGTTCTGTGATGAGATGAGCTTATCATCGCCACCCCGTTTACACTCTGCTTTGAGGTTTTGTACTCCCGGGGCCATCGTGGTTACATTCCACGTAATAGTACCAAATCCTGGCATGTTTCGATCCGGCATATTCCGTATTCCATCTGACACAAGAAGCCCGGAACTATTTCTTACGGCCCACTCACCTCCGACTCTATCCCAGAGTCTGAGCCTGAGTGTTACGCTGTTGTCGGGTTTTGTACAGATGACCGCGTTGTCCATAGTATCATCAATAATAATCACTTCTCCCGGAGTCTGGTTCATGGTGCAGGTTTCTGGTTGTTGCCGGGTGTTGAGCAAGAGATAACTGGCTGAAACTGTGGCAATGACAATGGCAACGCCCAGTAAGATGAATTGCATATTTTGTTTCATTGAGGTCATGGTAAGAGGCTCCACCAAGGTTCAGTTATTATTTGTTTTTCATTTATCCGTTACATTCACGGTGAAATTGTACCATTTGGTGGGAAAGGAACCATAACCGTGGCCAATTCCCAGAACCCCGTCATTATCCCGACCCCAACTGGTTAAGAAGATGCTCTCTGTCCTGTTAGTGGTAAGAGAGATATTGTACAGTCCCGGGCGGATTGCGGGATCGGCTGATATCATAAGAACTGCCGGGTATAGTGTCGTTCCTTTGCTGGTGATAAAGGAAGCGGGTGTGACAGTGGCATTGAGCGGTGTGTCAGATATCCAGTACGAAACTTCCTCAATGCCGTGCAGTCCTTTCCTGAAAGTGACATTGACTTTTTGTGTTTTCCCCCTTTCCATTGTAAGGGTCTGGTTTTCAATAATCATATAGTCAATCGACATAATACCGAGACCCGGTGCAGGTCCCTGCCAGATCCAGAGGGTGTCGTTCGCATAGTGTTTTGGATTTCCCTGTAAGTTGGCGCCAAAGGTAAGATCATAATGTTTATCGAACTTCGGACCGGTCGTAAGTGTAAGTTGTGAAATGTATTTCTGGCCAGGTTTTGCAGTAAACCGGGAAGGGTCAATCGACACCTTAAGCTGGTCGTCCCCGACAAATTGATGTCCGGTATCATCATAGAACATATAAGTGACATTTCCACCGGCCCAGTTCCGGGTATACAGTGTATAATTTGTCGTGTAGGTACTATTGGGGTTCATTGCGATAGTATTTTCATTGAACCCACCTATTGGCGCAGTGTAGATTTCGGGAATGGGATTTTGCGACTCATTGTCAACCGGATTTCCTAAAGTGTTTGCAGCCTGGGCATTCATAAAACAGCCCGCACATACCAAGAGAATCACCATGATTCCCAGTAACCCCCAGACAAACCTTGTTTTTACGTTTTTCATCATTGAACCATCTCTTAATTACGATTTCCCGGTTTTTAGTACAATAGTTGAAGGTTGACCCGAGACATCAACATCCAGTCCAGCAAATTGTGTGGTTTTCACCGGTATCCCCCGGTGAAAAAATGAGGATCGTAGTTTTCCGCCATAGCTCACAACGCAAGGGAATTGATCAGGCCAAGCCCGTTCTTGAGGTCGCTCATGACAATCATATCCGACGACAGGGTGTAGAGGGTATCCTCAATGTACAGGGATCGTCTCACCGGGGACGCGGAACCTGATGCCGAGTCGTAATGCTCAACGGCTCCTTTCAGGTGGAATCCCTGCGACGGGTTCACGCTGAAGACATAGGCGCCACCCCAGATCCCGGCATCTTCTGGCGGCTGGTACTTCTTGTAGGCGATCGTTCCGGACTGCCCGTACAGGTGTACCGGCATGACAAGCAGGTTCATGTCCTTGTCGAAGAGGAACGCCTTGGGATCCCGCAGGACTTCCGAATCGCTCCCGCGACCCCCGAGTTCAAGGGTATCGGTTATTGACGGGGCGCTCACGTTCGTGACATTGAACAGGGCAAGCCTGACACCCCCGTTGTTCGATTCCCTGCCGATGCTGATCATGTAGGACTCGTCATAGGGATGCAGGTAACCGGCATAACCGGGGAGCCGGAGTTCCCCGAGTATGTGCAGGTTCGCCGGGTCGGAGAGATCGATGACCAGGAGCGGATCTGATTCGCGGTGAGTGGCCAGGTAGAGCCGGCTGCCCACGAACCGGGCTGCAGAGATCTTCTCCCCCGGTGCGATCTTTTTCAGGCTCCCGATCTCCTTCATGCTGCTGTCAAGGACATACACGGTGTTGAAATATCCCTTGTACTTGCCGGCCCCCTCAATCCCGTTTGTGGCAAGCCGGAGGTTTCCTCCCGATTCGTCGAGAGAGTACTGGTTGAGGAGTACTCCGTTCACGGTTCCCTGTGCAGCGTAGGCGATCCTCCCGTTGTCGAGCGTGAACGCGTAAATATCGGTCTGCATTGCCCCGCTGTCATCGGCAGGAGTAGCGATCCCGATATACATGCGCGACGGGGAGACATAGACCGTGCCTGCGGACCCGATCAGGAATGTTTTGGCCTTAACCGGCGCTTTTGCATCCACGTCCACTGCCCCGATCATTGAGTACGTGAATTCCTTGTCTGTCCGGTCGAAGTAGTAAACATTCGGGGTTGCGGTTCCTTTGGCATAATCGAGGATCTGCGGGAACGAGCTCCCGTCTGCGGAAGTGCCGGCCGAACTTGTGGTGACGAAGTAGAGGTTCGAGTCGATCATCCGGGAATCCGACAGGGAGCCATCTATGGCGATCTGACGGAGAAGCGCCGGGTGGGCGGGATCGGAGATCCCATAGGTAAAGATCATGGTCTTTGGACGGGACCACGAAGCATCCGTACAGCCGATCTTCTCGCATTTCCAGAACTCCCGGGTATCGCTCTCCTCGCTGATCACGACCAGCCGGTCATTGCGGAGGTACAGGGACCGGGGAGATCCCGAGAATTTCATGGTGGCAACGATCTTCGCATGGTCCGCGGGATATGCATTGATGATGCGGAGCGTGTTGCCGGTAACCGTGTAAATATAGGTACCATTGGTCTTGACAATGTCGGCCTCATCGACCTCTTTGACCTGGACGTTGGTGGTCGAGTGCTTCCGTTCTTCTGCAGAAGTGGGTAATGGGACCGGTGCGGCTGTTACAACCGGCACTGCAGCCCGGGGAACATCCGAGGCTTTTACCGTCCCGGTCGCCCCGCTGAACTCCCCGCTCTGGCTCTTCTGGGTAGGCTTGAATGAAGAGGTATATACCTGGACGAGCATCTCATCGTCCGCTGGAATGTTGGTGAGCCCGGTGATCGTGAACCGGTCCCCGACGTAATGGTCGCCTACCGGATCAATGGTAATATAATACCCGGTCGAAGATCCCGGGGAAGATCGGGAACCTGCAACCCGGGGGAGCGGCCCGGAAGACCGGTCGAGGACGTTGAAGAGTGCAGAGCTGGATGCCGTCTGTTTAACAGCATTTGCCGTAATGATATATTCATCCGGTTTGAATGTCGAGGTGTCAACATCAAAACTCCAGGTACGGTCTCCTCCCATTGTCGTGAAGACAGCGGTTGTTTTTGGTGCGGGCGTCCTGGCACTGGTACTGGAGTAGCTTCCCCCGGTATCCGTGTGCGAGATAAGGAACTTCTGTGCCTGTTCCTCGGAGGAAAATTCCGGGATGTTCCCCATATCGGATCCGATACCGGTCGGGCCGATGGAGACCCGGGGAAGTACCGCAGGGCAGTCGCCGAACGGTCCTGTCTGGGTCAGCATCAGGATGCCGAGGCAGGTAATAACGCCGATGATAATGCCGGCGATTAACAATATTCCTGTATTTTTTGCAATCATGTGAATCACTCATTCGTGATGATACCCGGTAACAAACGATTTATGAACAAATCATCTACACATCTGCCGGGCCCGGCACTATACCGGGGGTAGGGAGCATTACCGGGCACACCCTCATTGGTAAAAAAACGCGAAGAGTTATGATAACTCCAGCGATGTGTGAAAAAATTGTTGCAGTTATCCGGCAGGATCGGGCCGGTCCTGTTCAACAGGAAAAAGAGTGGAAATTATTCCGGCACCCAGCGGGCAACCTTGACAGCGCTCTTCGAGAGATCCTGGTAGCTGATCCACGGGTTGCCGGCAGGGTCGAGGGCAATGGCATTGCACCGGCCAACGGTACCGGTATCGTCAACGGTACTGTGGACCCAGGACCCGGAGGTCTTGTCTTTTGTGGCATACGTAAGGTGAGCTGTTTCCTTGTTGTAGTAGGAGATATGCGGAGTATCTGAGGAGTCGAGCGCCAGGGATTTCCAGGTATCCTCCTCCCAGGTGTTGTCATATCTGTACACAACTTCTTCGTGGGACGTTGTCCATGGCGAACTCCGTGAGACGGTGTCGTACGCAAGTTCGGCCCGACGTATAGTGACATGAAGAACCGTGTGGATGATATGGGCCCCGCCCGCTGAATCCACCGCAAGGGACGGGTGCACTCCGCTGAAATCCCAATGGTCATCCAGAATATCCCACCAGCCGTTGGTATCCTGCTCGCGGGCAATGACCAGTCGTGGCGGGATTCGCAATAACCCTACCCCGTGGCGTTCACCAGTCCGGAATGCGATCCACCATTTCCCGCCCTTGGTGTATCCAAGAGAGGGTGCATACCCGGTATCGGTAATCCCGCCCCCGGCGACGAGCATGGGAATCCAGTTCCCTGCAGACATCTTCCGTGTCAGGCCCAGCTCGGTCGGTCCCGGGACAAAGGCTGCGCCCTTACGTTTCGTATAGGCGACCGCCGGGTAGCCGTCGGGATCATATTTGAGCGAGGACAGCTGGATCTTGTATTCAGCATCGCCGGCAATATCTTCCCTGAACCAGGTGCCGACCCTTGTCCGGTGCGCAAAGATCAGGTGGCCGTCTGGATTGGTGTAGCTGATGGACGGGTTGCCGTCGCGGTCGAGATCGATGGAGGTTGTGTACGAGAAATACCCGCTGGAGGCGGTCGGGCCGACTATCTCGACCGACCACTCGTTGTTCTCGAACCGGCCATATTTCACTTCCCATGTCGACGGGTTGATCCAGCTGACATGCGTGACATTGTTCCTGCCAACAACAATGGAGGTGTAGAGTCCGTCGCCGTTCGGGGCCTGGCTCTTGTCCTCCACGGTCCAGCACTGCCAGTGGCCCCCGGCCGAGGCCGGGATGATGATGAACACGGCGAGAATCAAGAAAAAAATTCCGGTTTTTACAAAGATGTGCCTGGGTTTCATGCCTATCTAAGCAGACTTTCTCTGTTCATAGGGTGATAAGCACGGCGATGAGTGAAAAAATATCTGCAGTAGCAAAAAAGGGGTTCAACCGGGCGGTTGCCCAGACGTGTCCGTGGCAAAAAAGGGATCTTTACCGGAAAGCATCCAGTGTATCGGTTGCGGTCAGCTCCCCGCAGGCCTTTCCGGTGCAGGTCTCTTGTGGTTCTCCCATGAACATACCGTTTGTTTCTGCCCACGTTGCAAGACTTCCGGAGTCCAGACCGCCAGGGATGCTGAAAGAACTGTCCGGCCCTGCCGTGCCCGGTTCACCAGAACGGTATATCTTCATACTACCGGTATTTTGCCCGGCTGCTGTTTTGTTAACCGGGGCACTGGTTGGCAGGAGATAGTAATTCTGCGGATTATCATCGCCAACGATAGCATGCGGCAAGGTGAAATTCACAAAGCCGCGGACATAGTACGTTCCTGAACTCTCGGGAACGTATGATCCGAATGCAAAGCAGAACGGGGCATGTTCACAGATTACTTTGCGACCGGGAGAATGCACGGGAATCGCCCCGTTTATGGGATATACCGAATACCAGACATCAATCTGCGGTGTTATTGGCGTGGAAACGGCGCTCACGAGGGAATAGAGGATTCCCGAGGACATGATCGCATGTGCATCTGCTGATACCCGGGCAGAGGGGCGATCCTCCCCCGCAGCCGGCAGGATAAAAATATCCAGGGCCTGGTTCTCAGGATATTCCTCTGTCCCGTTCACGAATCCCAGACCGTCACAGGTTATATCCCCGGCATATCGGGTACACAGGATTCCCATTTCTTTGCCGGGCCCGGAATCGTGGCGCAGGAACTTCACGACAGACTGGTTGGCAGGTTTTTTCATCGCGGGGGTCAGGACCATAATATCTCCGGCAACAGCCGCCACATGAGCGCCTTCACCAAGGTAATAGGCACCACTCAGGCGGACCGGCCGTACCGCTACTCCTGTTTCATCACGGATCCTCAGGATCGTTTTCTGACGGCTGCTATCGGATATGACCAGGTCCTGCGAATCAATCGGTTCAATGATGGATACGGAAGAGACGTTGAAAATCCGGGTTACCGGGAGGGTTCTTCCCCCGGGTACATTCATCCGGGTGGCGTTCTTATCGCGGGCAGAGAACTGTTCGGTGCCATCCGGCCCAAATACCTGCATGCGGTAGTCACCGGAATACACAACGGTCGAACCTTCATAAAATATGATATCCGCTGCCTCCTTGCAGAGAACCGGTTCTCCCGGGGAGAGCGGGCCGGTAAGGGACAGGTCCAAAACAGTGTCCCGGGCACTCACAACGGCAATGGCACCGGCCGCGACCAGGATGAGAGCAAGGAACACGCCCATAACCAACCGGAACATATTCTCTGATTGGGAAAAATTCGTCTTGTTCATGCGATTCCTGCTCCACCGTTTTTCTCTGGAGTCCGATAACTGCTGCGATGAGTGAAAAAAAATTTGCAGTTATTCGGGTGCGATCATCCGCCAGGATTCTCCGGGCCCCGGATCCCTTACTCATTCCATCCCGGTTCCGGTCTGAATTCCGTCCTATAATCCGATAGTCCACCCAATTGCCCTAGATTATTGCCCGTTAAAAACCGGGTTTCTCCGACGTGATCGCATCTTCGGGCAACAGCGGGTCTTTCCATCGCCTTTCTCACCCCCTATGACCTGAAATGGGGTGGCAGAAAACGCGACCAACCGGAGCCCGCCAAATTGCAGGATCAAAATGCCCGCAAATCAGTTATTTTCTTGAAATAACCCTATAAATCCGTATTTTCAAGAGTGGTGGACACAAACCTCCTTTGATCCCGAAAAAAGGATCGGGAAATGGGCAATCGGAGCCCGTAAAATGCTCGAAATAGATCATCTCCGGATTGGGGTAACTGCCCAATGTTCATTTTTTAACCTCAAAAAATAACAGGAGACACGAGTTTTCGGAGACGATCATCAGAGAAGAGCTCGGATGGGCGGGAGATAAATACGGCTATAAGTGAAAAAAAAATGGTGCGGTTATCCCACCCATTCAAAAGTCTGCCCATCATGTGCATCAACCCAGACGATCCCGCCACGGTTAGCAGAACCATATGCTTCGAAATACCATACAAGATGTTGATCATTTTTTTGTGGTGTAACTACCCATAATCCATTTTTTGTAATTTTTTTCAGTTCATTTACACCATTCTTTCGGTAGACCTCTTGTGCGATATCCCATGCTTTATTTTCAGTGATATTTGGTTCCAAGTCAAGTGCTGGATCAATATCGGTGAAAGCCCCTTCACATGATAAGATCGATCCTGATATTGTAACGATAACACTTACATGATTTAATCCGGTGATATTGTAGTGAACCGGAACGGTTTTATCTGGATAGTAGATCTCATTGCGCCATATAATATTATAGCCCTGTGTCGAGGAGAATAGATTGCTTTTTATCCCATTATTATCGGCAATTTCCCATAGTTGGGGATATTTCTCTCTTGCATAGGAACTGGCAATAAGATACGCTTTTTCCCGATCAACCTTCTTGATTGACGGAGATGCTGGATTATTGAAATGGACATTCTGAATCTGATGGGAAACAGAATTTACCTGGAATTCTCCACCATCTGAGGTAAATTCGTATATGTCTCCAAAAGAGGAATCAGGTAGTGTTCTGTTGAATTTTAGCGAGGATTCGTTGCTACCTAAAAAAGTCAGAACAATTTTTTTTGCCTGGTCGATAGTCAGATCTGAACTATCGAGGCTTTGAATGGGTTGAGCTGACGATGTTGACAGTACTGGTTGTGGATTTCCCGGTCTCTCGGAATCACGTGGATTCACATTCACGCAAAATGAAATCGTAATGCAAAAAATGAGAATTATCGTTCCTATTGCAAAATAACTGCACATTGTTTTATTCATCATCAGCCCGACGCATAATCTGTAACGTCAATATTGGTGAGAAATCACATAAGCACGGCGATGAGTGAAAAAACTGGTGCAGTTATCGTGTCGATCATCCGCACGGATCCATCGGCTTCCCCGCACCCCGCACGCAATAGAAAAGCTAGAAATTTTATCCGATCGTTTGACTTATGATGAAGTCTTTTGTTATCCTGTTTATCCTTATCCTCCTCTGCCTTTCTGCCTGCGGATGCACGCAGGCCCCAGCACCAGCGGTCGTACCGGTGATCACTCCCACCGGGACTACCGCACTTACCCTCTCGTCCGAGAAGCCGAACGCCACGTTCCCTCTTGATGCCGGTGTCATTGTCGTGTCATTCCGGACCGATGGTGCAGGCAGGATGGAACTGGACTTTGCCAACATGACGCAGGCATACCTGGCAGAAACAACGTTCTCAACAAGCGGCCCGTTTGCAGGATCGGTAGCATTCCAGGCTCCCCAGAAAGATACCTACCAGCTCAACATAACCTGCAGAAACAACTGGACTGCGGAAGTTGCCCCGCTGGTCACCACCAATCCCTTAAAAGTACCGGTGAACCTCTCGGGTTCGGGAACGCAGGCAACGCCCGTCTTCTACTTAGAACGCGGTGAATATTTCTTCGAACGGAACATAACCGGCATAAACTCCCCCTACTATTTCCTCCAGTACGCGAACGGCAGTGCCCTCATGGATGCGAACAACACGTACATCCAGCCGGGCTTTGGCGCACTCTCGCCACACCCGTTTGTTTTTGTTACCATCCCGGAGAGCGGCACCTATTACCTGAGCGTCCTTGGCCGGAATAATCCCGGGGGCTGGGCAGTCTCCATCGCACCGGTCCCGAAAATCCCCCAGATGGGACCCGGGCCGGAAATTTATCGCCAGACAGGGAATGTCACTCCCACCCCGCGTGTAACACCGGCAGTAACCTCTCCATGAAGATATCCGGTAAAAAAATCCGAACTATTTTTTTATTAAGACTCAATCGTTCCGGATAAATTTCCCCATCACGATCAAAATTCGCGACAAATAATTTTCAACCACAATTTCCCCGAAACGTTTCCCAGTCACACAACCGGATTCAAATCCGCATCCTTCATCAGCTCCTTTTACCATATTTCTGTCCATGAAGAATCCCCTGGTCGGCCACACAGTCATACAAGATCCCCTCCAGCAAAAACTCCTCCTGATCCTCGTCTCGGTAGCGGGGTTCATGGGGGCACTCGATACCACGATTGTCAACATCTCGCTCCCGACAATGGCCACGTACTTCAATACGTCGATCACGATCGTATCGTGGGTGGCGATGGCCTACCTGCTGACCCTGTCAGCCACGCTCATCGCGTTTGGGAAATTTGCCGATATCCGGGGATACCGGAAAGTCTACCTCTGGGGTTTTGCGATCTTTGCCATCGGTTCGCTGGCCTGCGGAATGCTCTCCATGACCATTGGCGAGCTGGTCGGCTTCCGGATCCTCCAGGCAGTAGGGGCGGCGATGCTCCAGGCAATCGGTGGTGCAATGATCACGATGTACCTGCCAGCAGCGACCCGGGGCAAAGCACTCGGGATAATGACCACCTTTGTATCTGTAGGGGTAGCAGCCGGGCCGGTACTCGGCGGTCTTCTCACTACTTACCTAAGCTGGCACTGGATCTTCTTAATCAATGTCCCGGTCGGCATTATCGCGATCATCCTCGGGATCCGTGTACTGCCGAAAGATACCATAGCAGAAGGTGTCCGCCAGCAGTTTGATGCAACCGGCGCCGGCATTCTTTTTGCAGCGCTTGGTACCCTGGTATTTGCGATGAACATGGGTACGACCTTGGGCTGGACGTCACCGGTAATTATTGCGAGTGTGCTTGGCTCTGCAATCTTCTGGGTGATATTTATCGTCTGGGAGTCCCGCTGCCCTGTCCCGCTGATCGATCTCTCGTTTTTTAAGAACCACAACTATACGCTCGCGAACATCGCAGCAATGGCTGGCATGATGCTGGTCTCGGGTACAAGTTTCATCATGCCATTTTACCTTGAGATTGCCAAAGGACTCAAGACCGATATCGCCGGGCTTTTCCTGATGGTCCCGGCGGTTGCCCTGATGGTGATGGGCCCACTCGCCGGGCGTCTCTCGGACCGGGTGGGATCACGTCGGATCTGCATAGCAGCAGCACTCTGCTACATCACGGCAAATATCCTGTTCATGCAGATGACCCAGGACACCGCGTTCTGGTACATCATCGTGGCGCTCGCCCTGAACGGGGCAGCTGCCGGTCTCTTCATCCCGCCGAATTTCAATCTTATCCTCGGGCTCTCGCCACGGGGAAGCGAGGGTGTTGTGTCGAGTGTTGCCATGACCGCCCGCAACATAGGGTCGGTGATCGCTGTAGCGATGTACGGGACGTTTTTCATCATCACGGCATTCGCCGGGATCCAGGTCTCTGCAGGAACGAGCGGCATTACGATGTCCATGCTCATTACGGGGTTCCACTCAGTCTTTATCTTCGGGACCGTGCTGGGCGGACTGGTGCTCGTGCTCTCGCTCCTGATCCGTGAAGCGAAATGCAAGGAGCCATCCTGTACAGAAGCAGCAGCCGGCATGGGAATGCTGTGAGACCCGGATAATTTTTTCAATGTATGGATGAATTGAATGTCAGCGATTGAAATTCAGCGATGATTGTGCTGCCACGGGAATTCCCGTATTTTTTTTTATCCGCTCACGAGCATCATGATACCGATCAGCACTAAAAGCCCGGCAAATATAATCTGGAGTTTCTTCCCTGAGCAGCTGTGAGCGAACCGCACGCCAAGCCGGGCAAGGGGAATGGTCGTGACAGCGAGGATTGCAAAGGTTACGAGATCCACGTACCCGAGCGAGTACGGCGGCAGCCCGGCAACCCCTATGCCGTTGATGACATACGCGATCACAGCCCCTGCTGCGGAGAAGATGAGACAGGCTGAAGATGTCCCGACCGCCCGGTGGATCGGGTAGCCAAGCAGGATGACGAGGATGGGTACGAGCAGGGCACCCCCGCCGAGCCCGGTCAATCCTGATAAGATGCCGATGAAGAACCCGATGAAAAGATACTGCGCAGCTGATCCATGGGGCTCGCAGACCGGGCATTCCCGTATCTGCCAGACCATGCGGGCAGCCATGATGAGAATAAATACCGCAAAGAACAGCCGGAGCATGCTGCCTGAGATGTGGGAAGCAATCATCCCCCCGATAAGTCCACCGAAAATGGCGGCAAGACCCAGCGGAATGGCAGCCTTCCAGTCTACAGCTCCATGCCGGTGATGTCCGTATGCCCCGCTAATCATCGTCGGGATGATCACGGCAAGTGATGTGCCGAACGCAAGACGGGTGGCAAGTGTGCTGTCCATTCCGCCGGAGGTATACAGCCAGAACTGGACCGGGGTCATTAAGGATCCTCCCCCAACCCCAAAGAGCCCGGATACAGTACCGGAAACAATCCCGGTGAAAAAGAGGCAGACGTACTGGATGAGGGGATCCATTTTCAAGGCTCCGTAAAACTTCTACAGACTTATTATATTCCGGGTATCAATAGTCTAACGGGAAACAACCATGGGACGAGCTGCTCTCCTCATTATCGATATGCAAAACGATTTCGTACTGGAGGACAAACCGCTGAGAGTTGCCGGGGCCTCTGCCGTAATTCCAAAAATCCAGTCGGTGCTGGCAGAATTCCGGAAACGAAACCTGCCGGTCTTTCATATCCTGCGGGTGCACAGGCCGGACGGTTCGGACGTGGAGATCATCCGGCAGGATCTTTTCCGGAAACAGCCCTTTGCCGTTGCCGGTTCGCATGGAGCTGCGGTCATCGATGAACTGGCTCCACGGGCAGGAGAGTATGTACTCACCAAGACCCGGATGAGTGCGTTCATCGGTACGGAACTCGACCTGATGCTTCGGACCCTTAAAGTGACGACCCTTGTTGTCTGCGGTATCCAGACCCCGAACTGCATCCGGACAACCGTCTTCGATGGCATTGCGTATAATTACCCGGTGGTGCTGGTCGGGGATGCAACCGGGGCTGCGTCAGGTGAGGTGCACCTGGCAAATATCCGGGATATGCAGAATATCGGGGTTAAGATCGTTAAGTCGGGGGATGTGGCCGGTCTGCTGGAAGGTATGTAGTGGCAGTCCAACAATTATTTTGGCTCGTTAGACCGTTTCAATATCCTATAATGCCGGGAAGATAACATTATAGAAAGGAAATTCATATTGACGGATGTTCTTCTGGACATGGCACAACAAACGAAACCCAAATCCTCAGCCCGGCCATTTCTCAAATGGGCCGGGGGTAAAACCCAGTTACTCAGTGAGTTTAACAAACGTTTGCCGGAAGAATTAACGAAAGGAAAAATCACAAAATATATCGAACCGTTCATTGGCGGGGGAGCGGTTTTTTTTAACCTTAACCAGAGATTTTCTTTTGAACAGTGCTATATCTGCGATGTAAATGAAGAACTGGTTCTGACGTATCGCGTTGTCCAGCGTTCCGTAAAAAAATTAATCTCTGAACTGGAAACGCTCGAATCAGATTTTTTTTCCAAAAGTGAAAAGAAAAAAGAAGTTTTTTATTACGAAGTCAGGGATGCATTCAATGAGAAGTTACCTGAAATCGATTTCAGGAAGAAAACCCCTGAATGGATTGAACGTGCAGCCCAGATTATTTTTCTCAACCACACCTGTTACAATGGCTTGTTCCGGGTAAATAAAAAAGGAGGATTCAATGTTCCTTTCGGGCGATACAAGAATCCGGATATTCTGAACGAAGATAATCTGAAATCTGTTGCTGCGTTGCTGAAAAAAACAAAAATTATTCCGGGTGATTTTACCCAGTGCCGGAAATTTGTTGACAATCACACGTTCGTGTATTTTGATCCACCCTACCGTCCGCTGAACAAGACCTCCTCATTCACGTCCTATTCAAAGAATGGATTTTCCGATAAGGATCAGGAATGTCTTGTTACGTTTTTTCGAGAACTTGACGACAAGGGTGCAAAAATTATGCTGAGTAATTCCGATCCGAAGAATAAAAATCTTAATGATTCATTCTTTGATGATCTCTATTCAGATTATTTCATTGAGCGGGTTCCTGCAAAGCGGATGATCAACAGCAATGGTGCTGGTCGTGGGAATATCAACGAATTGATTATTACGAATTATCGGGTCAAATAGGTGTGATTTTTTTCGTCAATTCTCTTTTGATCAGCTAACGATAAGTTCCGTTCCTTTACAAAATGTAGGAGTTCACTTAAAAATTTAAAAAAAAAAGGATCGGGAATTCCCGGGCATCATCACAGCCCGGACTAAAAGCAGAGCCCCTTACTCGCAGTAGATATCGTTGGCCCATTCCTCGATGATCCGTTTCGGTGGCTTTCCCCGGCCGCCACCCCGGGATTGCCGGGACGGGGCAGCGCTCCGGTCCTGCTCCGTCTCTTCGTCATCTGAACTGGCCTCTTTTGGTTCCAGCGGTTTTTCAGCCGGTCTTTCTGCAGGCCGGGGGGCCTGTCCCCGATAATTATTATTACGACGCCGGTTGTCGTGGTGCCGGGGAGCATCTCTCCGGGTGCTCTGGGGGTTTTGAGAATTTTGCGCAGGCTGTGTTTGCGCTGGTTGCTGATTGGGGGTATCTTCTGCCATAAGTGTCAGGACAGATAATTCGGGGGTTGTTACAGAAATAGCTTGCCCCTGTATTCCGGTATCATGCAGGGTTCCCTGTACACCGCATCGATACCTCTCATATCAAAAAAAGCAGGAAATAAAAAAGCACAACCCAGTCACAAGAATCGCAATCAGCGAACGGTATTCCCGGACCCAGAATAATGCACACCTAAATACCCCAACGTCTTATTTTTATCACCAGAAAATCTCCGGTCCTGCCATGTCCAACGTCACTACCCTGCTCGATGCAAAAAGCGTTCCTGAGGCGAAAACCGCACTCATCTGCCCCACCCGCAACGAGACGTACAGTTACGGCAAACTCCGGGACGAGATGAATCGCATCGGGCAGGGGCTGGTAAATCTTGGTGTGAAAAAAGGTGACCGGGTCTGCATCTACCTTGACAGCTCGCCCGAGTACCTCATCAGTTATTTTGCCATCTGGCGGATCGGTGCAGTAGCAGTCCCGACCAATATCGTATACCGGGGCGAAGAACTCCTGCATGCGATCAATAATGCCGGTGCCGTAGCGGTGATCACCGATGCGCAAGGGGTAGCTGTTGTCGATAAGATACGATCACAAGCCGGGACACTTGTGCACATCATCTGCACGGCAGGATCCTGCCCGGGATCTGTTGCATGGGCATCGTTTCCCCGAGCACCGTCATCCATGCGGGCAACCAATTGTGCTCCGGACGATCTCTGCCATATCCAGTACACGGCCGGCACAACCGGCAAACCCAAAGGAGCGATGCTCTCCCATGGCAACTGGATGACTGCACTCGATGCCGAACGCGAAGCCCTGCGGATGTGCCCGGACGATGTGTATCTCGGTATCTACCCGATGGGCCACGTCGGGCTCTCATGGGGGCTCGCGATGCTCCGTTCCGGTGGCACGTACGTGATGATGGAACGCTTCGAGCTCGAGCGGTATCTTGCGCTTGCCGAGCAGTACAAGGTCACCGTGCTGGCCGGTATGCCTCCGGTTATCCACTCGCTCAATACCGCTCCGCCCGGGACGGAACAGCGTCTCGGCCAGGCCCGGGTGGTAATCTCGGGTGGTGGCCAGCTCCTCCCGGTCGTCTGGAAAGCGTTTGACCAGCGGTATCACATCCCGGTTGCGAATTCGTACGGGCTCTCCGAGACCATTGTGATTGGTTCAGGAACGACAACGCTGCCCGGGTACCCGCACCTGACGAAGAATTACCAGAGCGTGGGGGTTGCAGTTGGGTACACGGAAGTAAAGATTGTCGATGCCGCAAACCCGGCAACTGAGATGGCTGTTTTGGAAACCGGCGAGATTGCGCTCCGTGGTCCCTCCGTTGCACACGGCTACTGGCAGATGCCGGAAGCGACATCCGAAGTATTCTTAGATGACGGGTGGTTCCTTACCGGGGATATCGGGCATCTCGATGAGGATGGCATCCTGTACATCACGGACCGGAAAAAGGATATGATCATCATGTCGGGCTGGAAGATCTACCCGACAGAAGTTGAGAATACGATCATCCAGCACCCGGCAATTGCCGATGTTGCGGTATTCGGTGTTCCCGATGAGCGAAAAGGCGAAGTCCCGATTGCGGCTGTGGTGTTCAAACCGGGAATGACTCTCACGGAATCCCAGCTCGAAACATACTGCCGGGATCATCTTGCCGGTTACAAGATCCCGCGAAAACTCATGGTCATGGATTCGCTGCCCCGGGTCCATGGCTGGAAGTTGTTGCGCAGGGATCTCCGGGAAAAGTTCGGTGGATCTGGCTCGTAATGCCATTTAGCGGAAGATTCTGCGACAAAATCGTCCGATCTCCAAAAACCTTTTAAGCAGGCTGTAAATAATATTAGCCGGTGTATCTCCGATGGATGTAAAAAGCCGCGACCATAACACTTCCGTCAGCGGGAAGATAAGGAAGCGGACCACGGGTATTGTGGGGCTCAACCTGCTCTTAGACGGTGGTTTTCCTGAGGGGACCCTCATTATGATCTACGGAACGCCGGTTGCCGGTGTTGACCTTTCGGCAAAGCAGTTCTGGCGGGCAGAAGGGGGAGAAGAGGGCACGTACCTGATAAACGAAGGGGATGTCGAAGTCGGGATGACGGATGTTAACGATCTCCATCCCGAGATGTACATCCCCCAGATGGCGGGAGGCAGGATCGTGGTGGATTCACTTTCAACCATCATCATCAAGTACGGTATCGATGAAGCCCTCAAGTTTTTGAAAAAAACCCGCGAAGAGATGAGGAACCGTGGTGCGAATATGCTGTTCATTGTGTATACCGGCATTCATACGCCCATGGAGATGACGCGGATTATGCGGGCGGCAGATCTTGTTATCGAGTTCAAGACCGATATTCACCAGGCCGAGATCGAGCGGACTCTGGCCGTGCATAAAATCAAGGATGCAGCTGCACCCCAGCGGTTGTTGCCGTTCATTATCACCGACAGGGGTATTGAAGCATCGACGACCTCAAGGGTCGTGTAATGCCTTGCCGGCAGGAAGTCATGCCGGATTTTTTTTAATATCACACGGTTGTCGGTGAAAAAGGTAAATGTATAAAAACGACACTCTTACCATGAATTATCCTCCTCAAAAAGGTGAACGGAACGGGTTGTCGCTGATAATAGATTCTTCCCGCAACACAGGTTTGTTCCATGACTGGCTGGTCTGAAATCTGGAAAAACCGCTCTTTCACGTTTGAAGATCCAAGCCATTGCCTTACTCTTGACGATCTTCTTCTGGCCGACGGATATGATACCGATACCGGGAGGGTCAGCGTACCAGATTTTCAAAAATACATCCACTCGATTTCCCAAACCTGCGGGATACAACCGGGAGAGTCCCTGTTTGATGTGGGAATGGGGGCCGGAGCCTTTTTGTTCCCATGGTACCAGGACGGACATCCGGTCGGGGGTCTGGATTATTCTGCACCGCTCATTTCTCTTGCCCGGCGGATAATGCCGGAAGCCACAAAAAAGTTTGTTGTCTGTGATGCATCGCATATGGATACCGGTAAAAAATATGATATTGTCCTGTCCAGCGGTGTTTTTCTGTATTTCCCTGATCACCACTATGCGAGGACGGTTGTCGAAAAGATGATCAGTAAATCCCAAAAAACTATTGCAATACTGGACATCCCCGACATGGCACAGCGGGAAATAACGGAAAAATTCCGGCATGCATCGCTGCCCCCGGGAGAGTACGAGGAACGATACCGGGGTCTTGACCACCTTTATTTCGCGAGATCATGGTTTCATGAAATTGCAGATGCATCTGGTCTTGAGATCAGCGTGTCGGATCAGCATATCCCTCATTACGCGAACGGAAGGTTCAGGTTCAATGTGGTTATGAAAATGTAAGAGGAGCAGGTTTTTATGAAACGCACTATTCTCTTAAGCCCGGGTCCGGCCACAACGACAGATTCGGTGAAGCAGGCACTGGTTGTACCGGATATCTGCCCGCGGGAACGGGAATTTTCTACGATCCTTCGGGGTATCTGTAAGGATCTTGTCTCGATAGTGAAAGGCGATGATGCCTATACTGCCGTACTTTTTTCCGGATCCGGGACTGCGGTGATGGACTCCGTGATCAATTCCGTTGTTCCTGACAACAAAAAAATCGCCATCCTGGTGAATGGGGCTTATGGGGAGCGGTTTGTGCAGATTGCACAATCCTATGGTATCTTACATGAACCGGTTCTGTTTGAATGGGGAACTGCGATCGACACAGGCAGGGTTGAGGCTGTGCTGAAAAATGATCCGGCCATCTCCTGCATCGCCATGGTTCACCATGAGACAACCACCGGGATACTCAACCCTCTGGATGAGATAGGACTGCTTGCAGAAAAGTACGGGTGCACGTTCATTGTCGATGCCATCTCGAGTTTTGCCGGCATCCCGATCGATATCCGGCAATGCCATGCGGACTTCCTGCTCTCGTCTTCCAACAAATGCATCCAGGGAATGGCCGGGCTCTCGTTTGTCATCTGCAGGAAAGAGGCTCTTGACCTTCTGAAACACCAGAGAAAGCGATCTTACTACCTGGATCTCTACAACCAGTACGCGTATTTCGAGAAGACCGGGCAGATGCAGTTCACCCCTCCCGTCCAGGTGGCCTATGCCCTGCGCCAGGCCCTTTTAGAATATGGTGCCGAAGGCGGCAGCAACCGGTATGCCCGGTATACGGAGAACTGGAGACTACTCCGTTCCGGGTTGCAGGGGATGGGATTTCAGCTTCTTCTTCCGGAATATCTTGAGTCGCACATCCTGCTGACGGTTTTGGAACCGGAGGATGTGAAGTTCGATTTTGACCGGATGCACGATTACCTGTACGAGCGGGGTTTCACCGTATACCCGGGAAAAATCCGGCAGAAATCGTTCAGGCTGAGCATTCTTGGCGACCTCTACCCGGAAGATATCGCCGCATTCCTCGACGCATTGCGGGCGTACCTGGCTGACAATGGTATATTCCTGACGCCATCCTTGGGCTAATATTTTCCTTAAGAACCGTGCACGAACCGCATTCCCTGCCCAAAGCATTATCGGGCGTGTGGGATAATGGGAGTTACCGCGGTTTGTGAACACTCATGATAGCGATCATCTTAGCAGCAGGATATGGCCGGAGAATGCGGCCTCTCACCAACGACTGCCATAAGACACTTCTCCGGATAGGCGAAACGACCATAATCGAGAGGATTGTCGACAGTCTCCGCTACCATGCCATAACCGATATCATTGTCGTCACCGGCTACCTGTCGGAACAACTTACCGCGTTCCTTCTCTCACGCTACAAAGATGTGCAGTTTACTTTCGTTCACAACGAGCACTATGCTACAACGAATAATATTCACTCGCTGCACCTTGCCATAAGTTCCGTGAACATCGATGACGACATATTGCTGATCGAGTCCGATCTTATCTATGAAGATGCAGTCCTTGAGAAGATACTGGCATCGCGACACGACAACGTTGCGCTGGTTGAGAGGTACCGGAGCGGCATGGACGGGACCGTTGTCACGGTCGATAACGGGGTAATCACGAGCATCATCCCCCCGCATCTTCAGAAAGGGGATTTCAATTTCTCCGATAAGTACAAAACTCTCAATATCTACCGGTTCTCAAAGGAGTTCTGTAAAAATACTTTTTTCAAACTTTTGTCTTTTTACTCAAATGTTATCGACAATAATTGTTATTACGAGTTGATCCTTGGCATCCTGATCTACATGCAGCGTGAGAACATTTACGCTGAAGTTCTTGATGGTGAACGCTGGTCTGAGGTTGATGACCCCAATGATCTGCGGGTTACGGAATTCATCTTCCATGAAAAAAAGCAAAAAGAAATATTAGAGACCAGCTACGGGGGGTATTGGAATTATGCTATTCTTGATTTTGGTTTTATCCGGAATATGCATTTTCCCACTCCTTCTCTTATTGCAGAGATACGTGCCAGCCTGCCCCACCTCCTTGTCAATTATGGCTCATCACAGAACATCCTGAACGAGAAACTGGCTTTCTTTATGGTATGCAATAAGAAGAACATCAACCTCCTCAATGGGGCGGCCCAGGCATTTCCCATCCTGGCTCAGCTCTTTGGTGAAAAACGCTGCCTGGTGCCAAAGCCCACGTTTGGCGAATATAACCGCTGGTTTAAAAACTGCAGCTATTATTCCGATTCTTTCAGCCTGTCAATGGATGAAATTGAAAAAGAGTCTGATTGCTGCGATGTAGTAATTTTTGTCAACCCAAACAACCCCACCGGCTCGTTCATTGCGTCAGAAAAGATTTTTACCTTCGCAGCCGGAAATCCGCAAAAGACGATAGTAATCGATGAATCATTCATCGATTTTGCCGCAGACCCGGGTATGATTCCCCTGCTGGAGAAAAATCCGTTGCAAAATATCATAGTCCTTAAAAGTTTGAGCAAAGTCCTGGGTGTTCCCGGGCTCCGGCTTGGTTGTATCTATTCCTGTAACCAGGAAATCAATGAATTTATTTTCAGCAGAATCCCGATCTGGAACAGCAACAGTATCGCTGAATTCTTCTTAGAGATAATTCTCAAACACCGCAATGAATTAGAAGCGTCTTTCAATGCAACCATTGAAGACCGGGCAGAATTTATTACGCTGTTATCGCAGCTTCCTTGTGTTCACCGGGTTTATCCGTCAGAGGCAAATTTCGTGGTCATTGAGCTTGCTGATACCTACTCTCATCCGGAAAAAATTGTTCCGGATCTTCTCTCGCAAAATGCAATATTTATTAAGGATATTTCAGGCCGTTTTAACAATGGAAAACAGTATTTCCGGCTGGCAGTCCGTCTCCCGGAAGAGAATAAAAAACTGGCACAGTGCCTGCGGGAAATTATCCTGTCATAACCTTGATACAATACCTGAACCGGTTCCCACAACTCAACCATTAATTGATCGGATACTCAACTATCTGGTATCATGACACCCGATCCCCGGCAGGAACGGATCCCGATTCATCTGCATATTTTTATCGGGATCTTCATTCTTGCTCTTCTCATACTGGCACCCATCGTATTCTCATGGTACGTGTCCGGACCTGTCCTCGCATCCCAACCGGATTCAACTATTCATGTAAAAATTCTCGCGATTAACGATTTCCATGGACAGATAATTCCGGGACAGACCCTTAACAAACGCCCTGTCGGCGGCTCCCCGGTAATGGCATCATACCTTAATGCTGCGATGGCATCAGGAAATACGGATGGTGTCATCATTGCCCTGCCGGGGGATGTTGTCGGGGCATCTCCTCCGGAATCCGGCCTGCTTCTTGATGAGCCGACCATGTTGTTTTTCGATACCTATGCAAATTCGTACTGTGCCCGCCCATCAAATTCCCGTGATGCTTCCTGTAATATGGTTGCAACGCTGGGTAACCACGAGTTCGACAAAGGGATACCGGAACTGATGAGGAAGATCAATGGCGGGGATGGTGCAACGAATATTACTCACCTTGTTGATCCATATCCGGCTTCTGGAACCACGTATGTCTGCGCAAACGTGGTCTGGAAAGCCAACAATACCCCCATACTTCCCCCCTACACCCTGCGAAATATCAGCGGCGTACAGGTAGCGTTCATTGGTGCGGATACAATGAACACACCCCGTATCCAGAAATCTGCCAATGTCGAAGATGTGATCTTTCTGGATGAAGCCGAGTCCATAAACCGGTATATCCCGGAAATCCAGGCACGGGGTGTACATGCGATCGTTGTCCTCCTTCATGAAGGGGGAAGTCAGACCCCCTATGACGGCCCTACGCAGGTGAACGGGAATGTAACCGGAAGGGTGACTACGATTATTCCCCGGCTTAATGGCGATGTTGATGTTGTGCTGTCCGGCCATACCCATGCATTTACCAACGCTTACCTGACCAATTCCGGCGGAAGACCGGTACTTATTACGCAGGCGTATATGTACAGCAAGGGGTACGCAGATGTTGATCTCATAATTGACCGGGCAACCGGGGAGATAGTACATAAATCTGCACAGATTATTCCGGCGTACGCAGACCAGTCCCCCGGCACCAGCCCGGACTCCGCTGCCGCCGCATTCCTTGCTAAGGATGAGAAAGTCGTTGCGCCGGAGGTTAACCGATTGATTGGTGTTGCAGCACAGGATCTTACCCGGGAGAAGACACCGGCCGGGGAATCTGCGCTCGGAGACCTGGTTGTGGATAGTCAACGGGCATCAATGAAAACCGATGTGGCATTCATGACCAATGGCGGTGTACGGGCAGATCATGCGAAGGGCAATATTACCTGGGGAGACCTGTATTCTATCCAGCCGTTTGCCAACACGGTCTGTTCGATGACCATGACCGGTGAACAGATCAAACGGGTTCTTGAACAACAGTGGCAGGAGCCACTCCCCCCGCACAACCTGGCGGTTTCCGGGCTCGTGTATACCTATGATGCAGCCCGACCGGCAGGCAGTAAAGTAACGGACGTAAAAATACACGGCCTTCCGCTGGACCCAAAAGCGATCTACACCGTTTCTTTGCTTGATTTCCTTGCCGGGGGCGGCGATGGTTATACGACGTTCAAGGAAGGACAGAACATTTCCTACGGGCCGGTTGATGTCGATGCACTGGTTACATACGTGCAGTCATTACCGCAACCGCTGAATATCACGGTCGACGGCAGGATCCAGAGGATCAACTGACCGGGGCTCATCTCCCTTTTTTTATAAACCGGGCATCCGGTTTTCCGTTAGCGGAAGTTTTAGGCAGAGAAACTTACAGCCTCCCGTTTTTCTCATAAGATGGGCCTCCCTTTGGGATTGTAATTTTTTTAAAAGATTCATTTCCTGAAACAATACTCCAAAAAAGAAAAAATTATGCCGGTGATGCGGCATCGCAGTTAACGGTGGGAAATTCTGACATAACTTTTCGTGCCCAGAGATAGGCGAGGATGGGATCAATAATGTAGACGACCAGGTACACCCCGACCACCATTGTGAACGTGGGTGTGATGATCCCCGTCCAGATAAGGGCACAGAAAGGAAGTATGATCCCGAGGTTGGTGATACAGGTGATATAGAGCATGTACCGCGTCTTGCCGGTCCCGTAAAAGACACTGCGGAGAACGATCCCGAGGCAATAACCAATGAAGGCAATGAAAAGTAATGCGAATGTTGTGTCAGAAAAGGCGACAATAGCGGGATTTGGGTTTAAGAACAGCGATACGTGGTGCCACCACAGGAACCCGGTTATGGCAATCGTGAGCGAGAATGCGGTCACCAGCACAAGGGAGGTCTTTAAAATGTTCCGAAGATCCCCGTACCGTTTCTCGCTGATGAAATTGCCGACAAGGACGCTGGTTCCCGTTCCCAGGGCAAAGATCGGCATAAAAAGTATCCACATTATCCATAAAGCAAGACCGAATCCACCATATTCGTCTTTTCCCAACAAATTCAGGGCAGCCAGAATCCACATATACGCTATCATCCGGATTACCGTTTCAAGGCCGGCCCAGCTGCCGATCCTGAAAAGCGGGACTACCTGGTGATGCCAGGTTGTTTTTATGAGTGACGTGATATTGAACTTAAGGATATGGATAAGATAGGCTAAAGAGATGACCATCAGTAAGATCTTTGTAAAGAGAAACCCGATCGCCACTCCCGGGACACCCATGTGCAGGGATACGGGAGTATTGGATATCAGGAACAGATCGAGGACAACATTCGTGATAACAGCGACCATGACGAGGATGAATACTTCCCTTCCTCTTTTTAAGGATTTGAGCGCTACGAGAAGGATATAGGCAATTCCGTCAAAGGGGAATGCGATCGATCGCAGCATAAGGTACTCCCTGGTCGGGTCCACTATCCCCAGGGGAGTACCAATCATTGCGACACCCTCCCGGTTAAAAAAGACAAAGATAATAGTAACGATGAGTGAGAGTGCAACCTGGAGGATCACCCCGGCTTTTACGATCTCCACAATTTTTTCCCGGTTGTGATAGTTCTGGGCTACGAGTGCGAGGACCCCGACCGGGATCGTACTTAAGAGGACCTCGAGCGCAGTCTGCATGAATTCATATTGTTCGGTAATTACAAGGGCATCCGTGCTGATGCGCCCTATCCAGTACAGGTTTGAGAGCGTGTAGGACTGGGGGATGAAATTAGCGAGGATCAAAAAACCGATAAAATACCAGGGGTAGAACTCGGTAATAATCTCCCATTGTTTTTTGATGCGCTGGTAAAAATCCAATATTCGCCTACTAAAAACCGCAAAGACCCCGGCCCGCGTTCTTCATAGTCACTATGCCATATTGGCATTAAATGGTAGTGAACCGCTGCTTTTCAGGTCTGGCAGGGGCCACCTTCTTGTAATTCCGTTCCGTCACATGCCGGATTTTTTTCAATGACTCCGGAAGAGAAGGAGGCGGTGATTGCCCTGGTTTCTGAGTGCAAGGGTTTACTTGAGAAAAAATTCTCTCCGGGAGGTTAAAATAGCGGATTCAATGTCGGCGAGGTAGCAGGGCAAACGGTTATGCACTGCCATTGTCATGTGATCCCGCGGTATGTCGGGGATGTGGTTGATCCTCGCGGTGGGTTGCGTGGGGTTGTACCGTGGAAGCGGGTGTATTGATTGTAGTACGATATGAAGACGACCATTGCCAGTCCACGTCATAATCTGGTAGAGATACGTTCGGGATTGAGTTTTCACAGGAATGAAGTAAACCGGCCATCCGATTGCGGAAGCGAAATGAATTTCAAGACATGAACGGGAAATACGTACCACACAGACAAATGGTGTGTCACCTGAGCGGACAAAACCGTTAAGAAATACCGGACCCGGCCTCCTGATATCTCCTGCCGGCACCGAAGTGAGGAACCAGAGCAATGGAACCAAACGATAAACCTGATAAAAACCCGGATAAATTTCTCCGCTCCCTGGTACAGGTTGCTCTCTTCTTTAAAAGCGAACTGGCCTGCCAGAAACGGTCCGTTGCCTTTTTCCTCGTGCTGTGCGTAGCGGTTTCCCTCGTTGATTTCATCTGCCCGCTCTTAACCGAGCAGCTGATCGATATTGCAGTACCTTCAAAAGACCTGTCCCTCGTCCTGTGGTATTCTGCTATCATCATCGGATCGCTGCTGGTTGCCTACGGCCTGAACCTTGCGGTGATACGGTATGCCGTAATCCTCAAGGAAAAAGCGGTCTATGGCGTCAGCAAAAAACTGATCCGGCAGATCCTTGCAAAGGACCCGGCGTTCTTCTACCAGTATAATTCGGCCGACATCCTTACGAGGTTTGCCAACGATCTCTCCCGTATCGGGGATTTCTTTTACGATTACGTGCTCTTCTCCGTATTTTACTTCATAATCTCGGTACTGTTCATCACATGGTTGTATTACCTGAACTGGATCCTTGCCGCATGCATCTGCGTATTTTTAGCAATCCATGTTCTCGTGGCGTATGTCATGTACCGCCCGATCATAAGGAATGCCAGGGAAGCCCAGGTGAAGAACTCCAGCCAGAATGAACTTATCCTGGATATCCTGCACGGCGAGACCGAGATAAAGGTGTACCAGCAGGAATCAGCGTTTTTTGACCGGTACAAACAGAAGGGAAAGGAGTTCTGTGACTCCCAGATCCGGGCAATGTGGGTGCGGGAGGCTTCATGGTCAACGCTCGATCGCCTTTCCCGGATCACCAACGTGATGCCCATCATTCTGGGATCGGTTTTCATCTGTTACGCGGTAGCGGGGATCACGGTCGGGGTGATGGTTGCCTTCATCCAGATCATGTATTACTGCTCCCGGTACGTCTCGTTCATTGCGTACTCCTCCCTCCGGGGTCTCTTTACCATGGCCTCGATCGAACGCGTCAATGAACTGCTTACGGCCTATCCCCAGAAGGAGCTGCCGCCCGTAACGGTTGATGAAACTCCTGATTCCGCAGACATCGAATTCCGGGATATCACGTTTACCTATCCTTCCGGAAAAAAGATATTTAACCACCTGGACCTTTCGATCCGGAGCGGGGAGAAGGTTGCCATCATGGCCCCCAGCGGCTTTGGGAAGACAACGTTTGCCCGCCTGCTTCTCGGCCTGAGCGATCCCGATTCAGGGGAGATTTTTTTCGGGGGAAAAGAGATCCACAGCATTCCCCACCATTTTTATCTCTCGTTCTTCTCCTATGTGAGCCAGGACTCCTACCTCTTCCGGCTCAGTGTGCAGGACAATATCGAGATGGGATGGCATATGCACGATGATCTCTCCTTCAACACCTTAATCGATCAGCTCCATATCCGGGCCATCATCGATGCGTTACCGGAGAAGGCTGACACGGTCCTCAATGTCGAAGGTCTATCCCTCTCGAAAGGGCAGCAGCAGCGTATTGCCCTGGCACGGGCACTCATCCGCGATCCCCAGGTCCTCGTTGTCGATGAATTCACCTCCGGGCTTGACCGGGTAACAGAAGAACAGATCCTCGACGATCTCCTTGGCCTGATGAAACACCAGACTATTGTCTGCATCACGCATTCGCCGAATGTTGCAAAACGGATGGACAGGACCATCATGCTGCATGCTCTGGAAGACGGGGATACGGGTGAAGAGCCGGTGACCGGGTATCCCGGTGGCACTCATCCGCGATGAGATGCGAGGAATAATCTCTCGTTGTTATTTCGTGATGTACCAGGATTCCTCTATCTCCTGCCGGAAAAGCTTTCAAATACCATACCGATAAAGTCAGATACGGACGTGCGAACGAACATGGACAAAAAGGTATATGTCGCGATGAGCACGGACCTGGTTCATCCGGGTCACATGAATATCATCAATGAGGCCCGCAAACGCGGCACGGTCATCGTCGGCCTCCTGACCGATGAAGCGATTGCGGGATATAAGCGCATACCTTTCCTGTCCTATGAACAGCGGCGGATTATCGTTGAAAATATCAAAGGTGTTTCTGAGGTAATTCCCCAGAAGACTCTTGATTACACGGAAAACTTAGAAGCGCTCCGGCCGGATTACGTTGTCCACGGTGATGACTGGAAGACCGGTGTCCAGTCACAGACCCGGGAGGATGTGATTGCGGTGCTGAAGAGATGGGGCGGGGAACTGATCGAGATACCGTATACCCCGGGGATATCCTCAACCATGCTGCACGAACATTTGAGGAGCATCGGCACAACCCCCCAAATGAGAATACGGCAGCTTAAGCGCATCATTGACGCGAAAAAATTTGTCCGCGTCATGGAAGCCCATAACGGCCTGACCGGCCTTATTGTTGAACGGACAACGATCGAGTCTGAGGGGGGACCTAAGGAGTTCGATGCCATCTGGCTGAGCAGCCTTTCCGATTCCACGGCAAAAGGAAAACCGGATATCGAGTGTATCGACCTGACTTCCCGTGTCGCGTCCTTAAACGAGATCCTGGAAGTGACCACAAAGCCGATCATCTTTGACGGGGGCACGGGAGGACTTGCGGAACATTTTGTGTACGCAACCCGGACCCTGGAGCGCCTCGGTGTTTCCGCTATCATCATCGAGGATAAGACCGGCCTGAAACAGAATTCATTGCACGTGGATCCTGTTCACCAGCACCGGGAAACAACGGAAAATTTCTGCCACAAGATCACGATGGGAAAGAAGTGCCAGATTACTGAGGATTTCATGATCATTGCCCGGATCGAGAGTTTCATCTGCGGGGCGGGCCTCGAAGATGCCCTGACCCGGGCGCAGGCCTATATCGATGCCGGTGCTGACGGCATCATGATCCACAGCAATAAACCTGAACCGGATGAAATTATTGCCTTCTGCACCCGGTACCAGTCGTTTCCCAAAAAAGTGCCCCTGGTCGCGGTACCATCAACGTATACCCGTACCTATGAGAAAGACCTGAGGGCCTGCGGAATTACGATTGTCATTTACGCAAACCAGCTCATCCGGAGCGCGTATCCTGCCATGGTCCGGACTGCGGAATCGATCCTGGAGCATGAACGGGCTGAAGAGTCCGAGCCGGGCTGCATTCCTGTTAAAGAAATCCTGCAGCTGATCCCGGGAATGCGCTATGATTGAGAGCAAAGATTTCATCGGCGTTCTCGCACAGCATGGGATCGATTTCTTCTGCGGGGTCCCGGATTCACTGCTGCAGGATTTTTGTGCATGCCTTGCAGAGTCCTGCAATAAGGACCGTCATATCATCACCGCAAATGAAGGAAACGCGGTTGCACTGGCATCCGGGCATTACCTGGCAACCGGTCACCCCGGACTGGTGTACATGCAGAACTCCGGCCTTGGCAATGCCATCAATCCGCTTATGTCCCTGGCAGATGCCGGCGTGTACGGGATCTCCGTGTTGTTATTGATCGGGTGGAGAGGCGAACCCGGTACGGCTGATGAGCCCCAGCATGCCGCCCAGGGGCGGATCACCCTCGATCTTTTACAAACCCTCGGGATCCCGTATCGGATCCTTTCCCCCGATCCTGCCGGCATGCGGGAATGCATCGACAATGCCTGCGAATATATGAGAACGCACCGGGGCCCCTTTGCCCTGGTTGCCCGGAAGAACACATTCACACGCTGTGTGTCCCGGACAGTCCCGGATAAAGACCGTGATGTACCCGGGTTCACCCGCGAGGAAGCAATAAAGATCATCGTGGATCAGCTGGGCCCGGAAGATGTCGTCGTGTCGACAACGGGAAAAGCCTCGCGGGAATTATACGAGTATGCAGAGTCCCTGCCGGGAAAACGGCCCGGTTTTTTACCGGTTGTCGGCTCCATGGGACACACATCATCGATTGCTCTTGGAATCGCCCTTGAACACGAGGACCGGACCGTTTTTTGCATTGACGGGGACGGATCGGTAATCATGCATATGGGATCCTTAGGAATCATCGGCCATGCCTCCCCGAAAAATTTTGTCCATATCGTTATGAACAACGGGGCCCATGAATCGGTTGGCGGGCAGCCGACCGTAGGCTTCTTCATCGGGCTTGCCGATATCGCAAAATCTTCGGGCTATGCCCACGTGGCCCGGGCTGCATCAGACGGGGAACTCAAATGCCAGCTGGAAACCCTGCGCAATCGTGACGGGCCGGTATTTCTTGAGATCCGAATATGCACCGGATCGCGGGAAAATCTCGGACGACCCGACCGGTCACCGATGGAGATAAAAAAGGAGTTCATGGATTTTTTGCAGCGCCGGCCCTGAAGGATCTGGTGATGCAATTTTCATAGATCCGTGTCAGCGGGTATTCCGTACATTTCCGTACAAAAATTCCATCGCCACCTGCCGGCACAGCCGGTTGCTCTCCGCAAGGTACCGTTCCGTATCCCGCCCGATCTTCTCTTTTAAGAATTTTCTTTCACCTTTTATCCAGTCCCGTATCAGAACATCGGTCATCTCAAGGTGGAACTGGAGCCCGAGTGCCGACCCGAGCCTGAAACCCTGGTGTGGTACATTATTGCCCCTGCACTGGAGCCTCCCGCCAACCGGCAGGTGAAATGTCTCGCCGTGCATCTGGAAGACGTGGAAAGTATCCGGGAATGATGCAAAAACGCCGGTAGAATCGGGTGTCGTGCGGACCGGGTACCAGCCGGTTTCGTTCACGAACCGGTACACTGTTGCCCCGTGTGCCGAGGCGATCAG
This sequence comes from uncultured Methanoregula sp., assembly GCA_963676675.2. Taxonomy (GTDB): domain Archaea; phylum Halobacteriota; class Methanomicrobia; order Methanomicrobiales; family Methanospirillaceae; genus Methanoregula. The sequence continues at coordinate 265,819 of OY781161.1, forward strand.
CTGGGCGCCAAGACAGAGGCCGAGCACGGGCACCTTCTTCTTTACGGCCCTCCGGATTAATTCCTTCTCCTCTTTGAGCCACGGGAGTACAGCCTCATCGTTCACGCTCATCGGCCCGCCAAGGAATACAAGATGTGTGGCGTCACCCATGCTGACCGGGTCCCCGTCCCAGAGATGGGAGTATTCAAACGGGATCTCCTTTTCAGAAAAGATTTGTTCAAAATAACCGAGCGGTTCTGAGGGGGTGTGCTGGAATGCCCTGACCCGGATCGGATGTTCCTGTTCTCCCGTCATAGCTTTATCTGGATCACTATTGTTTACCCGGGATATTTCGGGCTTGTGGTCTTGGATCTAATGACTCCCTTTTAAGATGGTACGATTCGTTGTAAGTGACAGGGAATATGCGGTTACTGATGGGGACCGTACCTAAAAATCAGAACGTCAGGTCGGATGGTAAAAATTCGGGCTCAGGATAAAACCCTGCGGGGTGGTATACAGGTGAATAGTTCAAAAAAAGGATTTACTGGTTACCAAGCGGCGACTCATTCATGCCGAGGAAATAGAGAGCGTTCTCCCCGTACTGGACAGGTGCGTAATGGGAGCCGACATGCGGGAGACCCTTGAACCGCACGAGCCAAGAGCCGTTGATCTGCCCGGCCATCCGGACCGAGACCGGGTCGGGAGTCAGCACGTCACTAGTACCTACCACGAGCATGACATCCTTGTGGATTCCGGAAAGGCCATCCCAGCTCCCGTTCCAGGCAAGATTTGCCTGAGCCTCGTTTCGGACGCCCGCAGTCTGGTTGGGATCGTAAGCATCAGCTTTAAGGATGGCAAGCAGGTTCTTGCATTCAGGAACCCGTGCATCGTAGGTGTTGGAGTCCAGGATCAGTTTTCGTACGCGTTCCGGGTGATCGATGACCAGCTGCTGGGCAGTTGAGGATCCCATGGATGCCCCGTAGACATGCATGCTGTCATAACCGAGGGCCTTGATCAGCCCGGCTGCATCGTCTGCATACAGGGGAATCGTGTGCGTTACGTTATTGTCACTGCTGTATCCCATCCCCCGGTGGTCGTAGGCGTAGACATGGTATTTCGAGGAAAGGATGCCGAGGAAGGTCTGGTTCCACGAATCTTTCAGGGGTGTTGCATTAGCCGCTGTTCCGCCGAATCCCTCTATAAGCAGGATCGGTTCACCGGATGATCCAAATTCCCAGTATGCCAGCCTGACGCCGTTGACCTCTTTGTACTGGACAGGTGTTGCATTGATCGAAACAGGACTCGGTTGTGGTATTACCTGACATGTTGCGGGCTGGGCTGTACTGGATGTACTCGTACACCCTGCCATCGCGAGAAGGCAGATAGTAAAGACAATCGCCAGAATTGCTATGAATTTGTTATTCATGGAAGATCCTCTTAAAACCGATCGATCAGGAAGAAAAACCGGGTTGTCACTCTATAGGATTGATCTTTAAAAATAATTTTTCATCATCGTTCTTAAATAAAAAAATTACACACTCCACGGCGCCGACTCATTCGTGCCGAGGAACGCGAGTGCGTTATTCCCATACTCTACGGGAGCAAAACTGGATCCGGCATGCGGAAGTCCCTTAAACCGCACGAGCCATGATCCATTGATCTGCCCTGCCATACGGACCGAGATCGCATCGGGCGAGAGGTAGTCTGCGGTACCAGAAACGAGCATGACATCCTTATGGATCCCTAAAAGGCTGTCCCAGGACCCATTCCACGCGAGATCTGCCTGTGCTTCCCTGCGGACACCTTCGGTCTGTTTGGGATCGATTCCCGCTGCTTCAATACCCCTGAGCAGTGTTTTTGTCTCGGGAATCCGGATGCTGTATACACTGGAGTCCAGGACCAGCTTTCGTACGCGTTCAGGATGATCGATGACTAACTGCTGGGAGATCGATGACCCCAGCGAGACCCCGTAGACATGCATACTGTCATAGCCGAGCGCTGTCATCAGCCCGGCAGCATCGTCTGCGTATTGGGCGATCGTTGGTGTGGCATTATTGTCACCACTGTAGCCCATCCCCCGGTGGTCGTAGGTGTAGACATGGTATTTTGTGGCAAGGATGCCGATGAAAGTCTGGTTCCACATATCGATGTTTGCGCCAAATCCTTCAACCATCAGGAGAGGCTCACCGGAACCGAATTCCCGGTACCCCAGCGAAACCCCGTTGACATGGGCGTACTTGACGGGTGTCGCATTGAACGATACGGCCGCGTGTGGCTGCACTGCCGGAGTGACCTGACATGTGGCGGGTTGGACCGTGCCGGACGTACTTGTACACCCTGCCGTGGCAAGAAGGCAGATGATGAGCGCAATTGCCAGGGTAAACATTAATTTCTTAATCATGACAAAATCCTCGTAATCGATGAATCCGTATCGAATGGTTGTCACTCTATAGGACAGACCTTTAAAAATAATGTTTCGTAACCAATCGTGTAAAAAAGATAAAAAAATTATAGTGCAATCCTTACTTCTTTTGCAGCTTCGCACATGTTCTTGAGTTTCCAGTAGGCAGACTCGCGGCTCCGCATCCTCATGCCGCAGTCAGGATCGATGAGCATGGTCTTGGGCCCGAAGATCTCAACGCCTTTTTCGATCCGTTTCCGTATCTCGGGAACGGTCTCAACCTGATCGATCGATGAGTCCACGCAGCCGAATCCGATCATCCGCCCGCCAAGATCCCGCCGGGAGAGGAGGTCGATGTTGGCCGTATTGTTGGCAAACTCAAAGTCGAACACGTTCACGTTGAACTTCAGGATCTCATCGATCACATTGCCCAGGCCCCCGCAGACATGCATGCAGGTCGGGATATGGACTGCGGCAGTGATCGCTTCTACCGCCTGTTTTCCCACGTTCAAGTCTGCGATGCCGGTCGAGAAGATTGGTTCATCGATCTGGAGCAGGGTGACTCCTGCTGCTTCAAGACTGCGGGCTTCGACAATGAGGGCTGCGGCAAGATCGAGTGCGAGTTCCTCCTTGTTCCGGTACATCGGTGTGCTGATGTGCAGGCCGTGTGCGAGCGAGGATGGTCCGGTGATGATGCCTTTTACTTTCGGGGATTTGGTCAGGGCATATTTCGAATCTGCCACGGTTATCGGGCCATCGGCAGGCTGCACCTTGCCGATAACCTGCTGCTCCCGGATGCCGGGAAGTTTTGCGGTGAATGCCCCGATCATATCGCCCCGCACCTGGCCATCCGATATGATATCGACACCGGCTTTGATCTGGTCGGCAACCGCAGTCTCGACTGCAGAGTGGAGCGGATCAAAGAGGCTTTTCAAGCCCCCGCCTTTGACTACCGGGTAACTGCCCACCACGGTTGTCGCCAGCACTTTATTGATGAAATATTCCTTTGCCATAACCGGTCCACATCTCTTTTTTTGGTACTCCCTTTTGATCCGGATGTAAAAAAGGTAATTGGTCAGGGTATTACGGCACGAGCCGGTGCATATCACGGGGGAAGAGGACCGCCTCGCGGACGTTTGACAACCCCAGCATTGTCATTATGAGACGATCTGCGCCGAGTCCCCAGCCGGCGTGGGGGGGCATGCCGTACCGGAATGGCTTTAAGTAGAAGTCGAAGCTCTCGGGGTTAAGCCCCTTCTTTGCAATCTGCTGCACGAGCTGGTCGTGGTTGTGGACACGCTGGGCACCGCTGGAGAGTTCCATCCTCGGGTGCATGAGATCGAACGCCTTGCAGATCGTAGGATCGTTCTCGTAGGGCATCGCGTAGTAGGGCCGGATCTCGGTGGGCCAGTCCACGATAAAGTAGTGGCCCCCCATCTCAGCACCAATTGCCCGCTCGGCAGCACTGCCGATGTCGTCACCATACTTGATCGGATCTTCAATCTTCTTTGCTGCGATCTCGATTGCTTCGCTGTAGGGAAGCCGGGGGAACGGGCCCTTGGGCACTGCAAAGTCGGTGATATCCATGTTCGCGAGGTGGTCGGAGCAGGTCTTGTCTACGTATTCGTAGGTTTTTATTAAAACATCTTCCAAAATACGCATCACTTCGATGTGGTCCGCGTACGAGACTTCGATATCGATGCTCGTTGCTTCGTTGAGGTGCTTGGTGGTGTTGTGCTCCTCTGCCCGGAAGATAGGTCCGATTTCGTACACTTTCTCAAGACCGGCTGCCATCATCATCTGCTTGAAGAGCTGCGGGCTCTGGTTGAGGTAAGCTTCCTTGTCGAAGTACGCGATTGGGAAAAGTTCGGTGCCGCCTTCGGTTGCGGCGGCCACGATCTTGGGGGTGGTGATCGAGATGAATCCTTCGTGGTGGAAATAATTATTGAGTGCGTGCATCGCGGCGCTGCGGATTGCAAAGACTGCGGCAACACGGGGTCTCCGCACATCGAGGAACCGGCCATCGAGCCGGGTGTCGAGTTCTACGGATACTTTCTCCGATACATCGAGCGGGAGTGGGGTCTCTGCAAGGCTGATGATCTCAAAGGTCTCCGGTACGAGCTCGCGCCCGCCGGGTGCTTTGTCAACGGCCTTGACCGGTCCGCTGATTCGCACAACGGATTCGCGGGAGACGGCTTTTGCCGCGGCAAGGACCGCTTCACTTACTTTCTTCTTGGGGATGGTCACCTGGAGGATGCCGGTACGGTCGCGTATCAAAAAGAAGGAAAGGCCGCCGAGATCCCTGACCTCATGGACAAAGCCGCAGACTTCCGCGTGCCCGGTTTCCGGTGTGACTGACTTTATGGGTATGCGCATTTAAAATCCTATAATATTGGGGTGCAGGATATTATGGACTTTATGGGAAGTACCTATTTTACAAAAGGACCGGCGCGATTGTTTGCCCGCAAATCATCCAAAACCCGTAAATAGTTCTCTCTCTCCTGTACACTAGGAGACAATCATGTCGAATATTCCTGCACACGCTGAACAAAACAGCACGAAGGGATGGAGCACCGGAACGAAGGTCCTGGTGGGAATCCTGGCTCTGATCGCAGTCATATGTGTCCTTGCTGTTGTCACGTTGACCGTAGCGGTAGTCGAATCACAGACCGGGACTTCTTTCCCCTACATCACAACCTATCGTGTCACCCTGCCGGATGGCCAGCCCATCAACATAGGCAGCAGTCGCATCCTCGTTACTTCTTTTAACAACGAACTGATTGCCGATGTCGACGGGACCAGGGAAAAACTGGTCGTGGGCAATCCGCGGGTCATCAATCCCAAGCATGCTAAAATCACGGTTATGGGTTTGCCTGTTATCGATACGGATTTCCAGATTACCCTTGTGTATCTTGGATCAACCGGAAGCAATGCGAATTTCGATATGACGGTCAAGACCTCAAAACAGGTTCCGGAACTGGTTCTGCGGCGCTTGATTCCGTCAAGCATGAATGCCCAGCCGGTATAAAAAATATTTTTTTTAATACACTCACTTTACGGTGTATTTTGTGATGTTCTGCAGCAAGGATTGATCGTACACAGTTGTTGCCAAACCTCGCTTTGATTAACCGGGACTGGCTGGTAATTGTTCAGTCAGCCAATACTATTTTCATTATACCTCCCGCAGCGGATTTTTGCAATACCGGGAAATGCTCTTCCCTGCCCATAATGAGGATTCATCATCCCTTGAAGTGGTCGGTGATTACTCCGCAACCGGGATCGCAGCATCCCCCTGATCGAACTCACATCCCCCGCCATCCAGGATTCGGGCAGCTGGCAATTCCTCAGGGTATTGAGGGCAGGTTGTGACACAAAAAAAAGAGGGGACTTACGGTTGGGGCAATCAGGGTGAACAGGAAAAGTGGTGTCGGGGAAATCATCAGATACAATTTTGCAGGCAACGCTGAAGAGTGAAAAATTGGTGCTGTGGCACTGAAAGGAGCACCAACTCCCAGTTCTCTGAAAATGAAGATCAAAAGAAGGGTCTGAAAATGAGCATTGCAAGGTAATATATCATGAACGGAAGGCCGCACAACAAAATTCCAGCCTCACCTGCCGCTGAGCTGAGTGTGATATTCATTGCATAACGCATACCAAATGAAAGCAGGACCCCCGTCCAGAGCGTGGCGAGGATGGCAAGGATTATCATAATCGCACAAAATGTGCAGATCACCGGGTCCCGGATGAGTTCTGAAGTGACCTGCTTCGTCCCGGATCGTGCTTCATTTCCAGCAGAATTCATACTGATCATCATAGTATGTGCGGCTTGACGGTGTTTTGCTACTACAGCGTCGCTCTCTCCATAACCGTTTCCCGTGGATGAAAGGGTCAGGAAGACAGAATGATACTCTGTATCGGCCTGATGGTATACTGCATATGCATCAGTAGGCGGAGGGATGATGGCGACCCCGGGAAGAATGATTCCAAGAGCGATAACCCCGATGAACTGGCACACGATAAGCGGTACGATTGCGTACCCGAAGGCAGCCATCGCCCGGTACTTATACTCTCTCCACCGGCGGGTGCAGATGTAACAATAGTTCATGCTCTCCGGGAAATCCGTCATGAGGGGGAAGAAGGCGATCGCGAATAGCAGTACAAGGATCAGGGCCAGGGCAATCATAAACTCCATGCCGGAATTCAGCCGCTGCCCATACGGTACGTACGTGTCGTAAAATGCAGCCACGATACGCCAGAAGATAATGGTGGGGAGTATGGATACCAGGAGAATAATCAGGGGAAGCCCGAGAGATAATTTCTTGTCCTGGAAGACCCGGGAGAAGAACCTGTCGGGATTAAAGAAGAGATCCCATCGTCCTTCACCCCGGGATCCGGGATCAGATCCTGTCTGCGTCCCGGATCCGGGATTGCCCGCAATTTCCAGCCGGCCCAATGAGGAATTTATTGAGAATTTATTGGACTTCATGATCCTGTTTCGTCCGGAACCTGTTCAGGTAACGTTACTTATGGCAGGCATTAATGCCAGCGATGAGTGAAAAAATTGGTGCGGTTATCCCGGGTGAAGTGATGTATCGCACAATCCATAGGGGGATTTCTTCCCGGTAACTGCCATATCATACCTGGGACTCGGATTCCCCTTATCAGAAAAAAAAGTTTTCGTATGATTATTCCGGGAGGTCCTTTTCTGCTGCCGGAGTAACCGGCGGGTTCCGTTTCCATCGCAGGTAAATGCCGAATCCCAATCCCCCGATGACGAGGAATGGGAGCAGGGAGATGGTCAAGATGATCAGCATGTCGATAATTCCATAGAGGCTGTTAATACCCTTGTTGATGGCCGTCATGAAACTGTGCCCGGTATCCGCATGGACCTGGAGGGGTTCCGGCTCCTGGAGCGTGACGGTTATGGTGGAGAAGTTGATCCGGCTGTCCAGGTACTTCAACCGGCCTTCGAGCCGGTTCAGTTCCGTCTGGACCTGGTCGATACGCTGCTGGATAGCGAGGATGTCGCTGATCTTGGTCGCCTTCTTCATGAGGACATAGTATTGTTCCAGCTGGACTTCGTAGGATCTCTTCTTGGCCATGAGATCGACATACTCCTCCGTAACGTCCTCCCCTTTTGTTGTGACATATTTCACGGTGCCTGTCGATTTTATTCCGGTCATGGTTTGCTCGAACCGGGCCTGCGGGATGCGGAGCACCACCGTACCGCTCTTGCGGCTGCCGCTCATCTGGACCGTAGACGAGGAGAGATAGCCTCCCTGTGCAGTGACCATCTCTTGGAACAGCCCGACCGTCCGGGGGACATCGTCCACCTCAAGGGTGACGGAGGCGGTCTTGATGATCTTCGTATCGGCACCGACCGCGTCATTATCCCTACTCAGGGGGGCAAGGGGTGCGGGAGGTGAATCAGCAGAGAGTTTTTCCTGATTCGTGTTGATCATCGGGGGCTGGTTGTCATGGGAACCTGCCGAGATCTGAGAGGAAGTGGCCCACCATCCAACCGAGGAAGCCTTGACGGTCCCGGTAGCCCCGGAGAATTCACCGCTCTGGCTCTTCTGGGTGGGTTTGAAGGTAGAGGAGTAGACCTGGATCAGCAGGTCCGCACCTTCCGGCAGGTTGGTACGGCCGGTTATGGTGAACGTATCCCCAACATGATGGTCGTCGACCGGGTCAATCGTGATATAATATTTTGGGGAAGTAGTTTGTGCTGCTTCATTTTGAGTCTGCTGCAGGTTTTTTCTTGTCTGGCCAGGTGCGGAGGTTTCATAGACATTGAAAAGTGCAGTCTTGGTCACATCCTCGTTAACCGCGGAAACCTGTATTATATATTCATCAGGTTTGAATGATTTCGTATCAATTTCGAAATTCCAGGCTGTTTCTCCATTCCCGGAAGATGAAAGACCGGCAGTTGAACCGTAATTTTCCAGAACCGTCTCGGATCCGGCGACCTGTGCTGAACAGAGGGGAATTGCAGCCATCAGCAGGCATGCGATCAGGACGCCGGTGATGAGTCCGCTCCTTGTAAATATACCCGTATTTTTTGCAATCATGTGAATCTCACTCATTCGTGATGATACCCGGTAATAAACGATTTATGAGCAAAACCTCTACACATCTGCCGGGCCCGGCATTACACCGGGGAAGGGAGCATTACCGGGCTCACCATCATTGGTAAAAAAACGCGATGTGGAATGATAACGCTGGCGATGAGTGAAAAAATTGGTGCGGTTATCACGGAAATTTGAAAATTTTTTGGAATGAGATGGGTGTTGCCCGACCTGGTGCCGGGAATTTACCTCCCGTCACCGGTCGAAGGTGTTCTGAGTGCTGTTCACGGTGCCATCTTATGGGCCGCTTACCTTCCTGCACCAGCTGCGAAAGACGCAGTTGCTGCAGGAAAACCTGAAACCCTGGGAGCAGGGTTGTTTTGTCTGCATAATTTACCATTCATCAGAGATATTATAAAGAAAAGGTTGTTGGAAAATTTCCAGCGTTTTTTTTCCATACCTTAAAAAAATGTCAGGACTTTCCCGGTATCCTTACAGAACAAAAATGTCAGGGAACCTTATGCCTGCGTGACAACTGTTATGCCGTCCTCATCCCCTATCTGGACATTGGGTGCTTTCCTCCGGAGGTACCGGGATTGTCAATTTTTTCACCCATGCCGGGTGCTGACCGGGCCGCAGTTGCCGATTTGAAAAAATCTTCAGGATATAGCGCCAGCGATGAGGGAAAAAATGGATGCGGACAATCCCGGCCTAAATTATAAAATTGAACGGAATTTTTCGAGTATTTCGTAAAAAAAATTTCTCTCTCACTCCACCATCCGCATGGGCGGATACAGCACATCATCCTTCCCGTCCAGCTTAATCGTCGCAACGGTTGTATTGATCTGGCTTAACGGGTTTGCAAGGATCTTCGCTGACGAGAGCGTGTAGAGTGTGTCCCCGATATAGAGCGAGCGTTTCACTTCATTCCGCGAGCTGCCATAGTAATAATATCCGCTGCCTCCTGTGCCGTGCTCGACCGTGCCCCTGAGGACAAACCCGGTATCAGGATTTACCCCAAAGACGTATGCACCGTACCAGACCTGTGGCTGATCGCCGCTGAGCTTCTGGTTCTGCACCGCGTCCTGCTTCACAACCCGGGCCGGGATCACGAGCAGGTTCTTTGCCTTGTCAAAAAGGAATGCCTTGTGGTCCGACAGGGCTGCGGAGTCCGAACCGGCATCCCCGATCTCGACTTTCCCTACCTGCCGGGGGTGCTCGACATCCGAGACATCGAAGAGAGCAAGTTTCAGGCCCTGGGTGGAGACACCGCCCCAGTCATTGGCTGCGGTCTCCTTCCCAATACCGATGATGAGGTTCTTGTCATACGGGTGGAGGTAATCGGAGTAGCCGGGGATCTTGAGCTTGCCAAGGATCTTCGGGTTTGTTGGCGTCGAGAGGTCGATTACAAAGAACGGGTCTACGCGTTTGAACGTGACCATGTAGAGCCGGTCACCGATAAACCGGGTCGAGTAGATCTTCTCCTGTTCTGCGATGTGCGTGAGTGACCCTATTGTCTTCATCGCACTGTCCAGCACAAACACGTTGTTGTACTCGTACTGCCCCTTTGTCGTATAGACACTGGACGTGGTTGCAGCCCGGAGGTTGCCGTTATATTCGTCCATGGCAAACTGGTTCTTGAGGTATCCCGGTACTTCACCTTTTGCTATGTAGTTGATCGCACCGTTGTTGATCCCGATCTTGTGGATTACCGTGGTTGTCTGGTCGATCTCTTTCTTGCGGATCGCTTCCTGCTCACCGCTCTTTAACTCTGCGATGGCTGCCTGTTTGTCCGCCTCGTTCATGGTGTTGAAATCCTGGACAATTGAGGACACTGATACCGGTGCTGCACTGCCAGACGATACCCCCGAACCCTGCACCATGCCAATGGCCGGTTCCGCCCCGCCCCGCATCGTGCGGTAGACGTTGTGGTACTTCTGGTAGCTCACGTACATTGCATCGGGCGAAACGTAGACGATGTTGCCGCTGCCGACAAGGTACGTCTTTGCATCTTTTGTTGCCCCGTTGCCGGCATCAAACGAAGTGACGGTGGTAAAGTCGTACTGGCGTTCTGGGTTATCGAAGTAGTACACATCCGGTGTAATGACTAATTTCGTATTCTCCCGTACTGCAGGGACGATGATCCGGTCATTGTACGGGTACACCGATTCGCGGGAGAGCAGGTATACTGTGCTTCCAATCATCCGGGCATTCACGTAATCGCCGTCAATAGTGTAATCTTTGAGCAGCTTCGGGTGGGCCCGGTCACTGATATCGTAGAAGACCGCATGGGTCACCGGTGCAGTGCGGTAATACGGGTACCGCGGCATCATCGCAACCTTCGAAGCAACATCTGTGCCCTGCGGCGTTTCACTTCCAGAAATTTCTGACGTGCCGGTCTTTAAAAGTATGAGCCGGTCACCGTTGATGAAAATCTCCTTGGGTGTATCTTCCAGTTCGGTTTTTGAAAGGATGGATGCTGATGATGCCGGGTACGCATCCACGATCGTGAGTGTGCTACCCGAGATTACGTAGATGTAACGGGCATCGTTCTTGACAAAGTCCGGTTCATCGACACCGGCTACCTGCACATTGGTCTCTGAATAACCGGGCGAACTGATGCTACCGGAAGAAGGAACCGCACCCGACACCGAAGCACCCTTTGCCGATGACTCGGCCATTGCCATGGCCGGGACAGCAACCATGCGATCCGTTGACCACGTCCCGTCTGTATTGTAACCAGCCCCCTCTGCGAGCTGAGTATTGTTCTTGATGTAATTGCGGATCTCATCCGATGAGCTGAATTTTTTGATATCCCCTGCCGATGCTGGTGCCGGTGCCGTTGTGCTCATGCATCCGCTGGCAATGACAGCGGCGAGAATGAGAACGAGCGCGGTAAGCACGATCAGGGTGTGTTTCCTGTGTGACATAGTTGATCAGGATTCAATACACAGGAAAAGATGATGAATCTGGCGTTGACTTCTAAAAAAATGGAAGTGATGTAAGAATTGGAAGTGAATCCTCCCTTGTGCAGCCCCCGGGCTTTTCCCGGCAGGGACTCCTGCTATCAGAACAATGTCTTCTGGGGATTTTTCAGGTGCCGTTGCGCTGCAGGAGTTGTCTGCCTGCCCTGCGGAGTTCGCTTGAGAAAACCGATCTGGATGAGGTACGGTTCGTACACCTCTTCGATTGTCCGTGTCTCTTCTCCTACGGATATGGCAATGGTCTTTGCCCCGACCGGTCCGCCCCCGAAATCTTCCGCAATGACCGACAGGATGCGGCGGTCGAGTTCATCTAAGCCCAGCTCATCGATCTGCATGAGGGAAAGGGCGTCTCTTGCGATCTCTGCGGTGATTGTGCCATCTCCTTTCACCACCGCAAAGTCCCGCACCCTGCGTAAGAGCCGGTTGCCAATCCGCGGCGTACCCCTGCTCCGCTGGGCAATCGCTTCGGCACCATCAGGAGTGATGGGAATTTTTAAGATACCGGCGCTCCGGGTAATGATCTCGACAAGTTCTGCAGGGGAATAGAGGTTTAAGCGGATGATGATGCCGAACCGGTCACGGAACGGCGAACTCAGCAGGCCCTGCCGGGTGGTTGCCCCTATCAGGGTGAAGTGTTCGAGCTCGAGTTTTATCGAGCGGGCGCTCGGGCCTTCACCGATCATTACATCGATGAAGAAATCTTCCATTGCGGGATAGAGGATCTCCTCGACTACCGGGTTCATGCGATGAATCTCATCGATGAAGAGCACATCCCCTTCTTTGAGAGCAGTGACCAGTGCTGCAACATCCCCGGGTTTTTCGAGCACTGGCCCCGTCGTCGTCCGGATGGTCGCCCCCATCTCGTTTGCAATGATATAGGCAAGGGTGGTCTTGCCCAGTCCCGGGGGTCCTGAGAACAGGATATGATCGAGCGGTTCGGACCGGATCTTCGCTGCCTGGATGGCGATCTTCAATGTTTCTTTTACCTGATCCTGGCCGATGAACGTATCGAGCGAGGCCGGCCGCAGCGTGAGCTCTTCGCCGTCATCTGCCAGAGGTTCGGGAGAAATAATCCGCTCGCTCATGGTTGTCAGTGCTCTTTGAGGGTTACCAGCGCCGCTTTGATTAAGGTCTGGATGGACGGTTCTTTCAATCCTGCGGCAGAGATCCTGACCGCATCGTACGAGTCTTTCTCGGCAAACCCGAGCGAGATGAGTGCACTGGCTGCATCGTGGATCAGGTGATCTGCTTTGCCTGACCCTGCCGGTGGCATGGAATCGCGGACTTTTTTGATCTTGTCCCGGAGTTCAAGGATGAGCCGCTTTGCGCCCTTGCTCCCAATCCCGGAAATGCGAGTCAGGCTCTTTTCATCCTCGGAGAGGATGGCCATGATCAGATCCTCGATCGTAATCTGGGAGAGGATATTGAGGGCTGTCTGGGGGCCGATCCCCGAGACCCCGATGAGGATGGAAAATATTTCCCGCTCGCTGCCGTGGAGGAACCCGTACAGGGTGATAGCATCCTCCCGCACCGCCATGTGGGTGAAGAGTTTTACCTTCCCCTTACTGCCTGCGATCTCCTGCACCGAGGGCTGGGGAACGAAGACGCGGTACCCGATGCCGTTGACGTCCAGTACCACCCACCGGTCCCCCGTCTGGACCGGTTCACCGTACAGATGCGCGATCATTGTACTATCTCATGATGTGGATATGACATAAGGCAATCGAAAGACCATCGGCAGCATCATCCGGTTTGGGAATCTCATCGAGATGAAGCAGGCGCTTGATCATCTCCTGCATCTGCACCTTGTCCGCCCGCCCGGATCCGGTGATTGCCTGTTTAATCTGGTTTGGCGTATACTCTTCGACCGGAATATTATGCTGCTCTGCGGCAAGGAGTATCACACCACGCACCTCGCTCACGCTCATCGCGGATGTGACATTTTTTGTGAAAAATAGTTTTTCTATTGCCAGAAAATTGGGTGGATACTTTGCAAAGAGTGCCGTAATCTCCGTATAAATGGTGAGCAGCCGCTCTGCCTGTCGCTTGCCCGCCCGTGTCTGGATGCACCCATAGCAGAGCGGTGTTACCACTCTTTTGTCCACCTGTATCACGCCATATCCGAGCCGGGCAACGCCGGGATCAATTCCAATGACTATCATGGCAGATACCGGACTGGACGGATTTTCCTTAATTGAACTTCATCTGGTATAGAAAAATAATTCATGGCTGGCGGGTCACTGCTTTGCGGTTGCTTCGGTCAGTTTTTCCACATTGCTCCGGGTAAAAAACCCGTCAAAATTCCCGTAGCGGTGAATGTATTCATTGACGATCTGCGTGTGCTGCGAGGGTTCGGAGAAGATCTGTTTGAGCCCTTCGGTTTCCGAACCCACGAGTTCGAGCAGGAACTCCATTCCCTCTTTTTTGAGCAGGGCAACAGTCTCTTCGATCTTTTCGGTCTGGAATGCCATGTGGTGCACCCGTGTCCCATAATTCCGGATGAACCTCTCGGTTGGCCCGGATTCCTCATCACTGGTATAGGGGGTGATTCCGGAAGTGAAGACCATGGCAAAATCATCCTTCTCGCGCCGGGCAACACTCGTGATCGAGTTTTGAGATTTGACGTGCACACCGAAATCGTAGTGATAGTTGGTTAAGGAGAGGAACTCTAAGATAGCGGCAGTCCTGTCCTGCGCCCTGACCCGTGTTGCAGCATGATCGAGCTTTGAAATATTTTTCAGGTGCTTGTATTCAGGCTTCACGATGTCTGGAGAGATGGTAGTAGTACCTGTTGGGGCATAGGTCCGCATGTCGTCCTGCCATTCAATCAGCCCTACAGAATTTCCGGTGTAGGGCGAAGGGACGGTCTGGATAAAGGAGAAGTAGTCGGATACAATTGGTTCGGGAGTCAGGAACGGTATCCCACGCGCTTTCTGGATGGCCACATACTCACTGATATCCGGTGAGGAAAAAATGAAACTTTCGAGCCGGGTGTTGGGAAGAGGCCCTGTCAGTTGCCCTTTATTTGTTCCGGCAAACGGGTTCTGAGCACTCCCCCGCGACCGGACGATCAGCGATGCCGAGCCGTGAACGGAGAGGACGTAGCTTTGTGAATCAGCATCGAAGAAGGCTTCTGTGCATGCGAGTCCGGTATACCGGAGCAGCTCATAGACCGCAGGCACGAGATGGTCGGTCTCAGTTGCGATGATAACCGAATCAAGCCCTCCAACGAGTCCTTCAAGCCCGGCGTCCCTGCGTTCGTCCAGAGCCACAGCGGCATTCTCAACGAGGATTTTTTCCTGTACAGATGCAGAATCGAGCGCAGAATCCTGTGATGTGGTCATATAGTCCGTCAACACTCCTGTATGTATACATACGGTGGTCTGGTCATAAAAATTGTGAAGGGTGAAAAAGCACAGGGACTGATTAAAAATGCCGTGGATTCCGATTCGGCCGTATCCGCAGGACAATAAATACTATTTATATGTGCACGCAATATGGAATACAGGAGAATATATGAAAAACGTTCGTGAACCAACGTATTCCTTTGTCATCCTTACCCTGGTCCTTATAGTGGTTAATTCCCTCATCGCCTGGCTCTGTGTATTTGCCCTGCCCGGAAGTGTTGGCGGGGTATCCACCCTTTATTTTGCTGTAGCGTTTATGATCCTCTTTACGCTCTGGTTTGGTGCTTATGGTGCGATCGCAGCCTATGCCGGCACCCTTATTGGCGCCGGGCTGCTCACTACCAACCCGGCCATTCCTGCCGGCGTAGCAATCTACTATTCGATCGCCGGTCTCCTGCAGGTGCTCATCCCACTCGTTGCCCTGCGAACCTTTGAAGTGGATCTCAATTTAGAGAACCGCCGGGACTGGACACTGCTGCTGCTCTTTGGTGTATTGATCAACAATATTGTGGGTGCTGCCTGGGGTGCATACTCACTCGCGCTCGGAAATGTCATTCAGTCCAGCCAGATCGGGAGCACCTTTATGGCCTGGCTTATTGGCAACGTCATCGTAACGATCATTATCGTACCGCTCGCCCTCCGGCACTTTACGCCAAAGGTCCAGAGATCAAAACTCTTTGTGAAGTATTATTGGGATTAGGCAGATCGAATCCCTGCCAAACTTTTTGGCTCTCTAAAATCATTTAGATGCTTTTTTGTTCATGTTCCTCGGGGGGTTTTCCGTAGATTGCAATTATGACGGGGATGAGAAGATAGACCAGCAGTGAGAACGAGGGTGAAAAAAACGCCACTACAATACCGAGGAACGCTACGGATGGGACCGTTACAAGGATCCAGAACCGGTATCTCTCCTTGGCGATGTCAAATTCAGTATCACAGAGATGGTTGCGCCGGCATATATACATCCACTGGCCAAGAAACAGCGCACCAACGATCAGGAGATTTACATGGAAGAGGATCACAGCGATCATTATTCCGTCATACATCCCGGATACATCTGTGGTAAACGGGATCAGGACGATAAAGATGAGGATGGCGACATTGAACCTGAGGATG
Organism: uncultured Methanoregula sp.; assembly: GCA_963676675.2. Lineage (GTDB taxonomy): Archaea > Halobacteriota > Methanomicrobia > Methanomicrobiales > Methanospirillaceae > Methanoregula. The sequence continues at coordinate 281,774 of OY781161.1, forward strand.
ACTGGATTAACAATCCGGAGATAAAGGAACTGGCGGTGGTGTTCGATCCAAAAGAAGGCAAGGACCAGGAATGCAACGATAAAAAGGATAAACTGCGGTAATAGTTTTCCAAGATAGGGAGGGAGCTCAGAAGCAGCCTGGGCCTCGGAAAACTGTGGCATAACCAACCCGAGCACGAGCAGGGTCATGGCGAACGCAAAGATCGTGTCCACCATTGTTTCCAGCCGCCCTTTGGAGATACGGTATTGGTTATCCTTTTCAAATCCGCTCATAGTGTATAATAGAACGTTTCGTTTGTAAAATCTTTCAATGATTATGCCTGCCTCTTGCCGGTACTCTGTTAGTGATCGGTCAGGTCAGCAGAGTATCTCATCTTCCGCCTGCCACTTTGGCGAGACGATACAGAGAAAGACAAGATCCTCTTTGCCGGCATTCCGTATCCACTGGCGGGCTTGTGGGGGGATCAGGATGATCTGGCCCGGTGATACGTGGGCGGATTCATTATCGATATGCATCTCTCCCAATCCTTTGAGAATATAGTAGAGTTCCGTTGATTTTTTCAGCAGGTGAGGGAGCGTAGACTCCCCCGGTGGGATGATGGCATGGGCAATACTGCAGCCCAGTTCCTGTGCCCCGGCTACCTTATCGGGATGCAACAATTCGCAGAGCAGCGAGCGGTCGAGGACACGCTCATGGGGGGAATCGGTAACGTCGCGGATGATCATGAAAAAATCTCTCGGTAAATGGTGTGCAATTATGGGTAAAGAGCATATTCCCTCAGGTATACCTGTTCAACCCTTAAACAGGGAATTTTTTGTTATCACATACTTTTTTATCGATCAGCAATGATCCTTACATGGAGAGAAATCATGAAGATAATCGGCATCAACAGCAGCCCGAAAGGGGAGAAAAGCCAGACCCGCCGGCTGGTCATGGCAGTTCTTGAAGGAGCACGGCAGACAGGGGCGGATGTTACGTTCGTGGACATCTGCGGCCTTGAGATCAAGTACTGTACCGCATGCTGTGCCTGCTATGCAACGGGTGAATGCATCCATGACGATGATTTCCCGGCACTGCTTGAGAAGATGCAGGCCGCTGACGGTATCGTGCTCGGCTCGCCGAATTACATCAACCAGGTCACCGCCCAGTTAAAGACGATGCTCGACCGGATGGCAGATGTGATCCACTGCCAGTCCTTTTATGGAAAATATGGATGTGCAGTCTGCACCGCGGGAGGATCCCACGTGGACGAAGTCGCTGATTACATGAACTTTACGCTCAGTAACTTCGGCATGACCACGGTTGGGAAAGTCGGTGTCCTTGTTGGTAGGGACCCGGATGCGATCGTTGGCGCCGAGAAGCAGGCAAAGGAGCTCGGACGAAAACTTACTGATGCGATCAAGACGAAGTGGACAGACCCGGTTCAGGAGAAAAATCTGCACGAGCGTAAGGAATATTTCAAGCGGCTCGTATCGTTCAACAAGGATACCTGGACAAACGAGTACGATTACTGGAAAGGGTTAGGGGAACTGAACTAATCCTTTTTTTATGGCTCATTGCTGTTTTGAAAGTGTATCTCATTAATTGAGTAAATACAAAGATGGTGACTGATGCCATCTTACTTCAAAATACGATGAACGCCGCCGCCCCCGATGGGACGCCCCCGCGGCGGTTTCGGTGACTAAAATATTGAAACCATCTAGCCCCGCCGTGCCTAAAGAGAGGCCCTGAGGCGGGAAACATCCCCAACAAATTCTATTCACAATCTCACTCACATGAAACAGCGGAGAACCTTTTTTCTTTTCATGCCGCTTTAGAAACAATGCATGCCCGAATGAAAATCGCGATTTTTATCAAATGTCCTGATGTTCTGCATCAGCCCGCGTTGTTATAAAAAAGGATTCAGAGTTCCCCAATATCCTCGTTCCAGAGCCGGGGGTTCTGTGCAATGAACTTCTGCATCATGGTAACGCACTCGTCAAGATCCAGATCGATCACTTCGATGCCATGTTCTTCCATAAATGCCCGTGCCCCGGCAAAATTCCGGGATTCACCTGCAATGACTTTTTTGATCCCGAACTGGACCGCTGCACCTGCGCAGAGATAGCAGGGCATGAGCGTGGAATAGAGTACTGCATCCCGGTATGTTCCAATCCGTCCGGCATTGCGCAGGCAGTCGATCTCCGCGTGGATGACAGGATCTCCTTCCTGCACCCGGCGGTTATGTCCCCTGCCGAGAATGACGTTGTTCCGGACAAGCACTGACCCGATGGGAATACCCCCCTCACTGCGCCCTTTTCTTGCTTCTTCAATGGCCTCTTGCATGAATAGATCCATATCTCATCACCTCTCTCATTGCATGGTTTTTCCACTTTTTATTAACAGCGTCGTTACCAGACCTCTGGCACACCGTCAATAAGTGGCGCCAGAAAGACATAGGCGAACAGGAGCAGCCCGGCAACAATGGCATTGTAAAACGGCAGGGCAGCAACCGTGATCACCCCAAGTGCGCACACCCAGATGAGAAAACCGATTGCCGATATTCCCAGCTGTACTACATCGGTGATATTCTCCACTTTCCAGAGATACAGCCCCGTACCTAAAAACCCGAGGATAAGGATCCAGCGTGCCACGACGGGATACCAGGACTCGGTGCCGTACAGGTAATACGTAATCCCGTAGAGAACAATGAACAGGGCGATGGTCTCTACGGGAACATATTTGATCAATCGCTCCCGGTAGGAATCATTCGGCACGTCCTCGTTCAAACTGCCTTTTGCTCTCGACAGTATCGTGTCACGGTTCCGTTTTGTCACCACAAAGCGCAAGGTCTCTCAACTCCATTTCCTACCTGCATGCTCTGTCGGGCTTATCATATCAAGCCATCGCAGTTGACATGTTTTTTAAAAGCTGCTACCCGGTTGCACCAACCATTTGATTCCGGTGACCAAAGGCATACGGGCACAAGAAAATGCCGGTGCCATTTTCATTGTAAAAAAGATGGACTGTTTTGTATTTTATTGGGCAGTTCGTTTCTTGATCATCTCAAGCGCTTCGAAGGCTTCACGGCGCACGGATACGTTATCATCGGACAGGAGGCCGGTGATGTGATCGACTGCTTTCTGGTCACCGATCTCGCCGAGAAGGAGTACTGCACGCCTTCTTACATCGCTCTGGTCGTCTTTTAAGACCATGATAAGGGGGGTTGTTGCCGGCTGGCCGAGCATCCAGAGTGCTTCCATAGCACCAGTCCTCATCCTGACATCTCCTTCGCGGAAGACCTGCATGAGCGGTGCAATAGCGGGAACGCCAAGTGCTGCCAGCGACTTGACGACATCGATGCGAACCGACCGGTCCGGATCATCGAGTGCTTGGATAATGGGAGAGATCGCCCGGGTATTGCCGATCTGGCCGAGTACATCCACTGCACCTTTGCGTATACCGGGATTCTGATCACCGAGCGCTTTGATCAACGGTTCAACGGAGGGTTCCCCAATGGTCACAAGGGCGAGTGAAGCCCGGCGCTGGACATCATCATTCGGATCAACGAGTGCCCGTATGAGGGGTTCAATGGCAGGCTCGCCCAGGGAGCAGAGTGTCGCCATCGCCGCCATGCGGACATGTTCCCGTGCATCGTTGAGACTCTCGATCAACGGTGCGACTGCACGGGGATCCCCAATACGGCCGAGTGCAACCGCACTCTCGTGCCGGACATAAGGATCTGCATCTTTTAACGATTCGATAAGATGGCCGACAGCCCGGGTTTCACCCATGATGCCCAATGCCTGTACTGCCCCGCGACGGATGAGTGGGTGGGCGTGCTTTACTGCCTGGATAAGAGGACCGACCGATGGTTCTCCTACAAGCTGGAGTGCCCGGATGGTTTCCTGGCGTACATCGTCAGACGACGCATCCAGCGCACCGATCAGGGGCGCTACTGCCGGAACCCCAATTTTTCCGAGGGTATCTGCCGATCCACGCCTGATGATCCAGTACTCGTCTTTTAACCCGCGGATGAGCGGTTCGATGAATGGCTCACCGAGATCCCCTACGGATCGTACGGCATTCCACCGGGTGTCAAGGTCCCCTTCTGTTAGGGCCTTGAGGAAATTATCATAGCGCTCTTTTTGTGCAAGGAGACGCGCCTGTTCCTCCTCCTCACCCTTTCCTGATTTGAATAAATTGAGAAATTTCTTTGTAATACTCATGCGAATTCTCCGAACGAATATTAGTATAAAATCCTTCAAATAGGTATCGGATACACAATCGGTCGAATTGTGCATTTCCCGCCTTTTTTAAAAAAATTTGATTTTGGCAAATTCCACAACAACGGTTTGGAATTCTGATTATCATGTTCTGGTAATTGGGCATCTGTCAAATCATAGATCTCCGGGAAAAAGGGGGAAAGTCTGTTGATATAAAAAGGTGATTACGAATAACCAATCGTGAACTGGGTGTTCCCCGAGCTGGTTTTGGGGACATCATACACATACATGGTATAGACACCTGTCGGCATGGTAGAATCAAGAGGATAATTAAAACTCCATGTTTTGTCTGCTGAAACGGAGAAGGGCCCCAGTTCCTTCCCGTTAGTATAGAGTCCGGGGCCGTATAATGCCAGTAATACATTCTGGGCGCCCGTAGTGCATTGACCGGAAAAAGTTATCGTAGTTCCTGCCAGGGCTGAAAAAGTACTTGGTGCAATGGAGACCACTCCGCCACCATTCACCGTAAATTCTATCCTTTCCGATGTGGTTTTCCATGGGTCAGATACGATCATAATGAATGACCCTGACTCAACAGCAGAGCCTGGATTCCAGATATAATTCCAATTTCCGAGTTCGTTGACGTTTTGTTGAACCAGAGATACCCCGTTTTTATATTTTCCTGGCCCGTATAATGTCAATAATACACTGTTTGTTCCGGATGCGGTTCCGGAAAATTGATTCGAGTCTCCTATGATCATCGTCTTTTTCCCGGCCTGGATCGTTAATGTCGTTTGTGCCTGGGTTTGTGTCGGCGCGATTGTCTGACCGTTCTGCTGGGATACCTGAGTGGTTGACAGAGGGGCTAATGCTGCATAATAATTTGAAAACCCCGGAGAGACGGTGATGGTATTTGACCAGCTCTGATATCCTAAATGACGGTATTCAAGCATGTGAGATCCCAATGCCACATCTGGAATGGTAACCGGCGTGGTCCCCTTGTACTGGTTGTCGATATATACCTCTGAGCCGGAAGGAGATGATGTAAGATTGATGGTACTTTTTTGCGAATCCGGACCTGATAAACACCCGGATAAGAATACAAAAATAATTACAATGAATATGCCCGTCTTACAATTCAATATTCGTTTCATGCCTCTCACGATAACCGTTATTCCCCAGCGTTAAATAGGTTTGCCACTCTTTAGTGCCGTATCTTCAGGGCTGGAGTGAAAAAAGGAAGCATGATCGTTTGGCAGCAGAATGTGGCCATCAATGCTTTTTTGCGAGATCCAGGATCTCACGTGCCAGTGCGACACTCTTGTCTTCATCGGTCATCAGGGTGTCGAACCTGACCGAATTGCTCACATCTACTGGGTCGCGGATATCCTGCACAAAGAGATCGATCAAACCGTCATAACAGTTGAACGTGCCCATAGAGCTCGGTTCGAATCCCGACGCCTTCATGAGAGCTCCCGCGGGACCGCTGATCGGCTCATTTCCAATGAACGGGCTCACCGCGATCACGAATTTATCCTTAAGGGCGTTTTTCATTCCATCACAGGAGAGTATGGGCAGGATGCTGGTGATTGGGTTTGAAGGGCCGATCACTATAGCATCGCTCGCTTCGATCGCAGCCAGACCTTCATCGGTTGCAACCGGGGGCTCATTAAAACTCCGCGTAACTTTCTGGATCTCGATCTTTCCCTTTGCCCGAATCCAGTACTCCTGGAAGTGAATGAGACCAAGCTCGGTCTCGACCTGTGTTGTCACTTCAGTATCAGTCATGGGGAGCACATTTTCCCGGACGCCGAAGCGATCGCAGAGGATTTTTGTAGCATTGGTCAGGCGCATCCCGTTTCGCATCATATCGCCCCGGGCAATATGCACAGCCCGGTCCATGTCCCCGATCGCGATGAACTCATCGATTCCAAGCCGGGTGATCTCTTCGTGGGTGGTATACGTATCGTTTCTGACTCCCCACCACGTATCCGTGTTGAGGATGCCGGCAAACAGGTACATGACGGTATCAACATCCGGTGAGATGTGGTTTCCTGAGATCCAGATGTCTTCAGCCGTGTTGACGATGACCGATATCTCGTGCCGGTCCATCACTTTCTGCATCCCCCGCAGCAGTTTCGGGGTGCCAGTCCCGCCCGAAAGGAAAGTAATCATTACTCAATACTTTTATGCGATGTATATGAAGATTCTTTAGTGAACTTGAAAATAATCAAGGACCCGGTCCATGGCTATGTGGAAGTTGAGGAGTTTGCCCTTGCCCTGCTCGATTCCCCTGCCCTCCAGCGCCTCCGCTATATCAAACAGCTCGGTTTTTCCTACCTGGTGTACCCGGGTGCCAACCATACACGGTTCGAGCACTCGCTTGGTACCATGTTCCTTGCCGATGTTGTTTGTCGAAGGTTCGGATTATCTGAGCCCGAGCGCACGCTGGTAGTTGCTGCCGCGCTCCTTCATGATATCGGGCACGGCCCGTTCTCCCACGCGAGCGAACCCTTAATGGAAGAGTTCCTGCATCGCACTCATGATGATATTGAAATAATTGTTGAGGATAAGGTGGGAAGCCAGCTCCGGTCCCTGGATATTGATCCCGATGAACTCTGCGCTATAGTGAAAGGAAATCATCCCTTGTCCGAAATTATCCACGGCGATCTCGATGTGGACCGGATGGATTACCTGCTGAGGGATGCGTACTACACTGGTGCCCCATATGGCAGTGTGGATGCCCAGCGTCTCATCCGGCACCTGATCCAGACACCTGATGGGACCGTGCTCGACGAGAACGGGGTGAATGCAGCGGAATCATTGCTTATAGCACGCACGCTGATGCGTCCGTCAGTGTATTACCATCATGTAAGCAGGATTGGAGAGACAATGTTCCAGCTCGCAGTTCTTGAGCACCTCCGGGATGCTCCGGTTGCAGAGGCACAAAAAATACTGAGTATGGATGATCCGGGGTGCATGCATGCATTACAAAATTCAAAAAATCCCGTGGCCCGGGATCTTGCAGCACGGTTATACGAGCGCAGGCTCTACAAACGGGCACTCTCTGTCGGTGGCGATCAGGTAAATGTAATGGCATTCCAGAACGGCATGCCGATCGAAAAATGCCGGGATTTTGCTACGCGGATCGCTGAACTGGCCTGTATCCAACCGCATGAGGTACTGGTAGACATCCCGTCTGTCCCCAGCGAGATGTCGCTTGGGGTCCGGGTGAAGAACCGCAATACCGTAGTGGATTTTGAAGAGTTCTCTCCACGTGTACGGACGCTCAATGCCACCCGGCGCGAGCAGTGGCGTCTCGGGGTATACACAATTTCCGGTCAGCAGGAACGCGTTGCCGATGCAGCATGCGAGATTCTGCACATTAAAAAACCGACCCGGCAGGACACGTTGTTTTAGTAATGTGATAAATGACCGGTCTTCTGTGTATCATAAATAAACAATAATAAGTCCCGGTGTCCAAAGACTCACCATGTTGAAGTACCGTGTATTCGTTATCCTTGCGCTGGTCATTGCAGGAGTTATGGTTGCAGGATGCACCCAGAGCCCTGCAGTTCCCGTAACAACTCCCACTTCAAATGCGGTGGTAACATCTGTGGCAACTCCAGTGGCAACGACTGCTCAAGCCAAACCATCGTTTACCCTGGGAGATCATTATCTCCAGAAGTCCTATTCGTTTCAGAGCGAAAAAGACGTAGTTACCGAGCAGTTCCGGGTGGATAACCCGGCATGGGGTATCAACTTTGATGTCCTGCCGCTCAACGATGACATCAACTACTGCTGGTTTGAGATGAAGGTGACAAACGTAGACAATGGCAAGTCAGAGACGTATGGCTATGGAAGGGATAAAGGGTTTGATCTTAAAAACCAGGTCCCCATGTATACCACCGGGCCATACAAGCTTGAGATGAAAGGAAACAGAGTCAAAGTGGATGTTACTGCGGGTAAACGCTAGTCCGTAATTTTTACCTGAACGGGGATTTTCCAAGAATGGATTATGATCTTCTGCGGCTCTATAACATCCTCAATATGCTGGTGGATTGAAGCGCGCTGCGATCACAAACCCGTCTTATGCCCGTAAGGTTGAGGAGGGACGCAGGCAAGGCACTGCATTTTACTCCGCCAAAAAGCAAATAACCGTTTTGCCCGGTCGGACCGATCCCGGCATAAACTCTTTTTGTCTTCACTCCGACATTGCTATCACAGGAGTGGGCAGGATATCCATGAAAAAAGAGTATGTTGTCGGAGTGACAGGAGCAAGCGGGGCCTGCTATGCCCGCCGCTTGCTTGAGGTGCTGTGTAAGGATGCAAACGTCCATCTTATTGTCTCGGATATTGCACAGCAGATCGCCACCCACGAGGGTGTCTCTTTTGAAGGGTTCAATGCAACCGTCCACCCCATCGACAAGATGGGAGCATCGATTGCAAGCGGTTCCCACAAAATCGATGGGATGGTGGTGATTCCCTGCAGTGCCAAGACACTTTCGGCGATTGCAACCGGGTATGCCGACAACCTGATCACCCGGACTGCGGATGTCTGCTTAAAAGAGGGCCGGAAATGTATTCTTGTCACCCGGGAAACCCCGTTGTCGAAAATTCATTTAAAGAACATGCTTGCAGCTGAGGATGCCGGGGCACTGATTATGCCCGCATGTCCTGCCTTCTACCACCGCCCCAAAACCATTGATGATCTTGTGGACATGGTCGTTGCCCGCGTACTCGATCATCTTGAGGTGGAACATACACTTGCACAACGCTGGAGTGGTTACGATGCGTGAATTTATTGAAAAAATGCGAAATAAGGGACTCGTTATCGATGTAAAGGAGCCGGTCTCTACCGATATGCAGGCAGCAAAGATGGCGAGTACCACCGACAAGCTCCTCTTCTTTCATAATATTGACGGCAAACGTGCGGTAATGAATCTCACCGCCAGCCGGACTTCGCTCTCCCTTGCCCTTGGCATTGATGAAAAGAAGATTGTCAAAACACTTGCCGATGCAAAATTCGATGGTAAGGTTATCGAAGCCGGCCCGCTGAAGATGGAAAAGCCTGATCTTACCCGCATCCCCATCATGCATCACTTCCCCAAGGATGCAGGAAAATATCTCACGTCTGCAATCGTCTTCTCACGCTGGGATGGTGTAGAGAATGCTTCGATCCACCGGATGCAGGTTCTTGATGATCACCGGGTAGCTGCCCGGCTGGTGGAAGGCCGGCATACGCATGTGATGCTCAAAAAAGCGCTTGCGAAGGGGGAGAAACTCCCTATCGCCATTACAATCGGAACTCACCCGGCAGTTACTTTTGCGAGCTGCACACGTGTGCCGACGGCGATGGAACTCCCGTTTGCTGCAGAGCTGATGGGCGGGGAGATGAAGGTGCACCGGTGCAGCAACGGGGTGCTGGTACCGGAGGCGGAGATCGTGCTGGAAGGGTTTATCACGGGGGATCTGACTGAGGAAGGACCATTCGTTGACATCACCGGGACCTACGATCCGATCCGGATGCAGCATATCATCGAGTTTACCGGAATGTACACCAAGCCGGATTGTATCTATCATGGCATCCTGCCCGGCGGTGATGAACATAAGATGCTGATGGGCGCACCGTATGAACCCAAGATCTACAAGGCAGTGGCAGGTGTGACTGAAGTGCGCAACGTTGTGCTCACCAAGGGTGGGTGCGGGTATCTCCATGCGGTGATCCAGATCAAGAAGAGCACGCAGGGTGATGGCAAGAATGCGATCATGGCTGCATTTGCCGCCCATACCTCGCTCAAGCATGTTGTGGTTGTTGATGAGGATATCGATCCTAACGATCCCCATGACGTGGAGTACGCGGTTGCAACGAGGGTAAGTGGTGACCGGGATATCATGGTGATCACCGGTGTCCGGGGCTCATCACTTGATCCCTGCCAGCTCGAAGACGGCACGAATGTGAAAGTCGGTGTTGATGCAACGATGGTGCTCGGTCGCGAGGCCGATTTCTCGCGTGCAACCTGGTGACGGTGATGTATCTCGATCCTGATGATAAACGAATCCTTGCAGGAGAGCAGGGCGAGACCCGTCAGAAGATGCTCGAGCTTCTCGTTGCACTCGGGAAGGTGTTTGGTGCCGAGCGGCTCGTACCGATCCGGAGTGCACAGGTAAGTGGGGCATCCTACAAGACGATTGGGGAATACGGCCTCCAGTGGCTCTCCTCTCTCGATGCAAAGGCTGTAGTCCCGTCGGTATTAAATCCCATTGGTATGCCCCGGGAACGCTGGCAGGAGATGGGAGTCAACGAGGACTTTGCCAGGAAACAGCAGGCCGTGGTTGCGGCCTATGAGCGGCTCGGTATTGGCCTCGAATGTACCTGCACCCCGTATTACCTGCGCGAAACCTCGTACGGGGATCATCTTGCATGGTCTGAATCATCCGCGGTCAGCTATGCAAACTCGGTGATCGGTGCCCGGACGAACCGCGAAGGCGGGCCCGGCGCCCTTGCTGCTGCCTTGATCGGAAAAACACCCTGCTATGGTCTGCACCTTGCGGAGAACCGGAAACCACAGGTGATCGTCCGTGTGCAGGCCGACACCCGCGATTGGAGCATCGCACACTACGGAGCGCTTGGCTATCATACCGGCAAACTGGTGGGCAACCGCATCCCGTTCTTCTCGGGACTCAATCCGGACAGCGACCGGCTCAAGGCACTCGGGGCTGCGATGGCGGCAACCGGTGCCGTTGCCTTGTATCACGTTGAGGGTATCACACCGGAGGCATTGAAGGTTCCATTCGAGTTCTCTGGTTTCGAAGTTATTGCAGTTGAATCCAGTGAGGTAGAGGCCTTGTTTAAGGATCTGCCGGTCGATGCAGTTGCGGTTGGCTGCCCGCACTGCTCTCCTGCAGAACTCACTACGATTGCCGGGTTGCTTAACGGCAAAAAGGTAACAAAGCCCCTGTATGTATTTGCTGCGCAGGGTGTCATTGATCTGAACCGGAAGACGGTTGATTCAATTGAGAAGAGTGGTGCCCGGGTCTTTGCCGACACCTGCATGGTAGTGTCGCCGGTGATGGAGCGGTACTCCGCTATCATGGTAAACAGCGGCAAGGCGCTTGCGTATGTGCCGGATATGTGCGGGGCGGTGGCGCGTATCGGGACAATTGAAGAATGCGTGAATGTCGCGACGGAGTAATGTTTTTAGCCATTCCTTGTGCCGTCAGACCCGATTGAAAATAAGGGAAGTCCTTCCGTAATCCGGGTTATTGAAAAAAAGGGTACTTACCGCACTGCAAGCAGGATCTTCTTAATTTCTGCAACTGCAGCCTGGTCGGGGTTCTTTCCCGGGCCAACTCCTTTGCCAAAGGCAAGAATCTTCTGGACATCGCTATTTGTTACGTTGGCAAACAATATTTTTTCCCAGATTTTTTGATCGATCGTGTTCCACGTACACTGCAGAAGGTGCCCGAGGAGGAGAATCTCATCCTCTGAATATGACTTCCACTCATTTCCCAGACCCTGCTGGATCATTTTGATTGCTGTTTCTACAAGTTTCTCACGGTGAACATGGTACAGCCGCCGTCCCACCTCAGCCTGCGTTACATCTGGCATTCATGTCTCCTTATCCACACACATATGGGGATGATGAATGAATCCCATTCCCTCACGATATACTTTGTGGAGAGGTCAATACATATTTTATAAACCGATAATCCTCAGTAAAACCCCCCCTTTATTATTCAACAGAAAGATCCTTGAAAACCTTCGGCAAACAGAAAAATTCCTGTACGATTTGCTCACTTTAAGGGAAAGATTAAACGTGTCAGAATGAGTCAATCTCAATTATGCAATCAGAAGGCATCATTTTCATGATTGTCATCTGTTCAATGTTCATAGCGGGGTGCATTCAGCTGCCAGGCATGCATATCATCAGTAACACACCCGATCCTGTTATAGGCCAGTGGATTGGGGGCGAACCTCCAGCGTCGGACCGGCATATCATCTTTTATGAAAACCGGACCTTTTTTTCCATGAATTATTTTTTGAACAGCAGGGAAATAACTGACACAGGCAACTGGACAAAAAAAGAACCAGGTCTTTATTCAATATCTTCAGTTACCGGTGAAACAACGGATTGGGTGTACGATTCGTTTGATGATTCAATGTATATGAGTGGATTACCCCAGATGAAATACCACCGCTATAAAGGGTGAACCGGGGTCGTCGATGTTTTTCTTAACACCAATAATCGTTCGGCGGGCTCCAGCCAGAATATCCTCCCAGTTCCACGAGTCATTAGGTCCCACGGTATCTTTTTCCGGCAACCAGACCGGCAAAAATCTGATGTAAGCAGTACCTGTCTACTTCTTGAGAATGGTTCAAACCAATGTTGACTATGCAAAAAGGCCTATTGTAATAATAGCATAGCAGACTTCTGGTAGATATCCACAATTCGGGGTAAAAGAAAACATTATATCCAGGTACGAGTATAATTCCCACCAGTACTAATCCATGTCCCGCAGCACTGAAGAAAGTCTTGGCAGACGGCGATTCCAGCTCCAGAAGGAAAAAGCCGTTGAAGATGCGTATGAAAAGATCCGTCGCAGCTTTGGTGAGGACTGGCAATGCTTTTCTGCGGAGGATTGTTCCTTGCTCCGTGATGTTTTAGGGGAAATCTGGATCAGTGCTGACCGGGACTGCTGGAACGATTACTGTTTTTCCACGCTATCACACGCAGATCTTGTATCCATCATCGCCATTGCAAAAGAGGGACGTTGCCAAAAGTGTATGACCCAGGAAACACTCGCCCGGTTGGATGAAATCCTTGGGTAGTGTCGCGGTGGAAGCTAGCTACCGACGAAATTTGCTTTTTTATTGCCTGCCATTCCCCCATACATTAATATAGGTTAACCTGATAGGTTGTATCATTGGGAGGTATCAAAGAATGGTTGGTTGGGAAGTACCCATTGGCGCAGCAATTGCGTTTGCTGCCGGCGCTATCGGGACGGGTTGGGCACAGTCGCGGATCGGTGCAGCCGGGGCAGGTGCCGTAGCTGAACGCCCGGAAACTGCTGGAACGATCATTATTCTTGAAGCAATTCCCGAAACACTGGTAATCTTAGGTTTTGTCGTTGCTGCAATGATTATCCTGATGGTTAAGTAACATCGAAGATTACGGAAAAGCCGGGAACACTCCGACAATCATTCCGGTTTTTTCCGGTAACGGAAAAAAGGCGGGTGTTGTTTTGTGGCCTATGAAAACCTGTTGAAGTCAGTTGACGAAAGTGCACAGGAGAAGGAGAAGGAACTCTTAGACAATGCACGCGTTACTGTAGAGAGTGTTAAAAAAAAGGCACGCGAGCAGGCAGAACTGATACGGCAATCGCAGATCTCTGAAGCAGAAATGGCAGCGGGATTTGAGAAGAATAAACTCATGTACCTTGCAAAAGCCGAGAATAAGGCACACCTGATAAAGATCAGGGAACAACTTTTTGCATCAGCATTTAATGACGCCAGCCTTAGGCTGTCGAAATTGAGAAATGACCCGGAATACCCGGAAATTTTCAAAAAATTTCTCATGGATGCAGCAGGGGCTCTTTGTGTGGATACGTTTTGTATCCAGGTGGACAAACGGGATGAAGAGCTCTGCAGGAAGACGCTCGCGTCTCTAAACATCCATGCAGATATTATCCCGGATCTCACTTCTGCCGGTGGACTTGTGGCAAGCCTTCCCGATGGGTCGGTAATCATCTCAAATACTGTGGAATCCCGGCTGGAGCGGGCAAAAGAACGAAAAAAACTGGAGATTTATTCTATTCTTTCTGGTGATTGAGATGGACTGGGGGTACATCAACGCACGGATGCGGGGGATGAAAAGTCGCCTGCTGGACCGGCGCGCCCTCGACAACCTGGTATTGCAGCCGGATCTTGAGTCTCTCATTGCTGAGCTCGAAAAAACTCCTTACAAATCTGATATCATCGAAGCAAAAGTCCAGTATTCCGGGGTGCTCTGCATTGAATACGCCCTGCGAAAAAATTTTACAAGAACCTTTAGAAAAATTCTCCAGTTTGTCAAGGAGGAAGAAGCGGAAAAGTACATCTCTATATTCCTGCACCGCTGGGATGTCCAGAACATCAAAACGATCCTCCGCGGCAAAAATATCCATATAACGAATGAAGAGATCCTCGACTGTCTTGTGCCGGCCGGGGAACTGGATGAAGCTACCGTAATCGAACTCGTCCGGCAACCGGATGTCAGGGCGGTTATCGATATGCTTGCTACCTGGAATATCGGGTATTCCAAACCCTTAACCGGGGAATACCCGGAGTTTGCAAAGACCGGGGATCTTGCCCTGCTTGAGTGCGCACTGGATGAATACTATTATGCTGACGCGCTTGAACAGGTTAAGATTCCCGGCTACAACAACGGACTCATAAGGAACATAATCTCGTTAGAGATTGATGTCGTGAACCTCAGGACAATCCTTCGGATGATACGGGATCATATCGATCCGAAGGAGGCTAAAAAATTTCTCATCAGCGGTGGCAAGGAATTTGATGAACGCAAGCTTGACTACCTGCTATCCCTGCATTCGATTGAAGATGTTGTTGAAGAACTGAAAAAAACACCCTACCGTTTCCTAGCCGCTCTGCCGCCTGCTGCCTTAAGAACCCAGAAGATCTCGGTTATCGAAAAACAATTAGAAAAGTTCCTGGTACAGCAAGGTGTGAGCGCATTTTTAGGAGACCCCTTAAGCGTAGCTTCTGTTATCGGGTATTTCTGGGCAAAATATAACGAGATCACCAATATCCGTATCATCTCCCGGTGTAAAACTGCAGATTTTCCCTTGGATCAGCTGAAAGAGGAACTCGTGTATGTATAAATTCGTAGTTGTTACTGACCGGGATCGTGCATCAGGGTTCCGCCTTGCCGGAGTCGAGGTCCTTGAAGCGGGTACGATGGATGAAGCCCGAAAAGTGATCCCACCGCTGCTGTACAAGGATGACATAGGTATTGTGGCGGTGAATGAGGAGTTCATGCTCTCCTTAGATGAGAAACTGATGGACCGGATTGAGAAGATGCACCGCCCGCTCATCATACCGATACCCTCGAAATCCAAAGAGGTTGACCGGAGGACGTACATAGAGCGGCTTTTAAGAAAAGCAATCGGGTACAATATCGTTTTGAAGAGGTGATGGTATGATTACAGGAACCATTTTACGAATTTCGGGACCCGTCATCATTGCCCACGGTATGAAAGGGTCAAAGATGTATGATGTGGTCAAGGTGGGAGAGGAGGCGCTCCGGGGCGAGATCATCCGTCTTGAAGGAGAAGATGCGGTTATTCAGGTCTATGAAGACACTACCGGTCTTATGACCGGTGAACCTGTTGAAAATACCGAGCAACCCCTCTCGGTCGAACTCGGACCCGGGCTCCTCGCCTCCATCTATGATGGGGTGCAGCGCCCCCTTCCGGTGCTTCTGGAACTCTGTGGGGATTTTATTGCCCGGGGTATCTCGGCACCGGGGCTCAATCGCGAGAAAAAGTGGGAGTTTGTTCCTTCCGTTAAGATAGGTGACACAGTCACTACGGGTGATATTTTAGGAACTGTGAAGGAATTTCATTTCGAGCACCGGATCCTTGTACCGCACCATGTTTCCGGTACCGTCACCGATATCCGGAGCGGGCAGTTTACTGTTGAAGAAACAATATGCAAGCTCAATACGACAATCCATCTCCCTATGATGCAGGTCTGGCCGGTCAGGATTCCGCGGCCGCACATGAAAAAACTCGATCCGGTCCTTCCTCTCATCACCGGCCAGCGTGTCTTTGACTGTATCTTCCCGGTCACCAAAGGCGGGACGGCAATGATCCCGGGAGGTTTCGGGACGGGAAAGACCGTATCTGAGCAGACCCTTGCCAAATGGTCCGATACACAGATTGTGGTGTACATCGGGTGCGGTGAACGGGGCAATGAAATGACCGATGTGCTTGAAGAGTTCCCCGAACTGGTTGACCCGCGAACCAATCTTCCCTTAATCCAGAGGACAATCCTCATTGCAAACACATCCAACATGCCGGTTGCTGCACGGGAGGCATCGATTTACACCGGGATCACCATTGCAGAATATTTCCGGGACATGGGATACGATGTTGCCCTGATGGCAGATTCGACCTCCCGGTGGGGTGAGGCATTACGGGAAGTGTCGGGACGACTCGAAGAGATGCCCGGCGAAGAGGGGTATCCTGCGTATCTTGCCACCCGGCTTTCTGCGTTCTACGAGCGGGCGGGCAGGGTCATCTGCCTTGGTACGGGAGAACGGAACGGCTCCATCACCGTTGTTGGTGCAGTATCACCCCCCGGGGGGGACTTCTCTGAGCCGATCACGCAAAACACGCTGAGGGTTGTCGGGACGTTCTGGGCACTGGATACCAACTTAGCATACCGCCGGCATTTTCCTTCAGTGAACTGGATCAAGAGTTACTCGCTGTACCTGGACAGCATCGGGGAATGGTATACAACAAATGTCGCACCTGACTGGAGGGAGCTACGGGAAAAAACCATGTACCTGTTGCAAAAGGAAGTCGAGCTGCAGGAAATTGTCCAGCTGGTGGGCCCGGATGCCCTGCCGGAGAGCGAGAAGGTGATTCTCGATGTGACGAGGATGATCCGCGAGGATTTCCTCCAGCAGAGCGCGTACAGTGACACGGATTCCTTCTGTCCTATTGAAAAACAGTACCTGATGCTCAAGGTGATCATGACCTACTATACCAGCGTGATCGAAGGGATGAACCGGGGCATAACGCTCAAACAGGTGCAGGGCCTCTGTTTAAAGGCAGAGATCGGGCGGATGAAAGAGATCCAGGAGATCAACCAGATCCAGGACATGATTGGTGAAATTGATCGGCAGCTGATGTCTCTGGAGGTGGAACGATGAAGCCCGTCTCGCTGGTAACAAAAGAGTATAAGACGATCGATTATGTGTCAGGCCCGTTAATCTTTGTTAAAAATGTCAAAGGCGCCTCCTTTGGCGAGATTGTCCGGATTACCCTGCGGGACGGTGAGGTACGGACCGGGCAGGTACTCGACATCTCCGAAGAACATGCAGTCATCCAGGTGTATGAAGGCACGAGGGGCATTGATACAACCGATACATCCGTCAGGTTCACCGGTGAACCCGCCCGGATCAATGTGTCGCTGGATATGCTGGGCCGGGTCTTCAGCGGTGTGGGAAAAGCCCGTGACGGTGGCCCGGAGATCATACCGGAGGCGATTCTCGATATCGCCGGGACGCCCATCAACCCATCAGCCCGGGACAAACCGGCAGATTTTATCCAGACCGGTATGTCGGCAATAGATGGGCTTAACACCTTGGTACGGGGACAAAAACTCCCGATCTTTTCCGGTTCAGGTCTTCCTGCAAGCAAACTTGCTGCCCAGATTGCCCGGCAGGCAAAAGTCCGGGGTGAGGGTGAGAAGTTTGCCGTGGTCTTTGTTGCCATGGGTATCACCCACAAGGAAGCGTCTTTCTTCATGCGGGACTTTGAGCGAACCGGGGCACTCGAACGGGTGGTCTTTTTTATGAACCTCGCAGACGATCCTACCGTTGAGCGGCTCGCAGCCCCGCGATGTGGACTGACAGTTGCAGAGTTCCTTGCATTCACCCACAACCTGCACGTGCTGGTGATCTTAACGGACATGATCAACTACTGCGAAGCCCTCCGGGAGATCTCGACTGCCCGGGAGGAAGTGCCCGGCCGAAGGGGGTATCCCGGCTACATGTATACGGACCTCTCCTCAATCTACGAGCGGGCCGGCCGGCTGAAAGGCAAGAGCGGGTCGATTACCCAAATCCCTATCCTGACAATGCCGGACGATGATATCACCCACCCGGTCCCTGACCTCACCGGGTATATCACCGAAGGGCAGATAGTCCTGTCCCGGGACCTCTTCCGCCGGGGTGCAGATCCGCCGGTCGATGCCCTACCCTGCCTGTCCCGGCTCATGAACTTAGGGATCGGCCCGGGAAAGACCCGGGAAGATCACCGGGGGGTTGCCGACCAGCTCTACGCATCGTACGCATACGGCCGGGACCTGCGCAGGCTGGTGGCGATCGTCGGGGAAGAAGCTCTGACAGAACTGGATAAAAAATATCTGAAACTAGCAGACGGGTTTGAAAAGGAGTTCATCTCGCAGGGAGATGACGACCGGTCGATAGAAGCTACGTTTAAGATTGCGTGGGATCTTTTTGCCATGCTTCCCGAAGACGAGCTTAAACGGATAAAACGGGAGTACATTAAAAAATATCATCCCCTGTTTAAGGAACAGTGCGGAGGATGAGGTATGGAGCAGGTCAAGCCCACGCGAATGGAGCTGATGCGGAAAAAGGCCCAGATCAAGCTTGCGGAGCAGGGCAGGGACCTCCTGCGGGAAAAGATGGATGCACTCATCCAGGAATTTTTCAAGATCTTAAACACGGTCTCGAACTCACGCGACGAGCTGGAAGTGGTATCTAAAGAAGCAGACCTCGCCCTCATGATCGCACAGGCAGTCGATGATCCGGTCACGCTCAAATCCGCATCGTTTGCTACCCGGAAATCAATCACCGTCGATATTACCGGGAAAAACATCATGGGTGTTCCTGTACCTGTAATTGAGAAAAAACGGATATCCAAGAGCATGCTCGAACGGGGTTATGGCATTATCTCCACGAGCGGGAGGATCGATGAGACCGCGGAGCGGTTTGAAGCTGAACTGGATCTTCTTATACAACTCGCTGAGACCGAGACTGCCATGCGGCGACTGGGGGCAGAAATCCAGATGAACCGCCGCCGGGTAAATGCGCTGGAACAGATCCTGATCCCTGAGTTAAAGAGCCAGGCGAAGTACATCAAGAATGCAATTGAAGAGCGGGAGAGAGAAGACCTGTTCCGGTTGAAGAAGGTCAAGAGCATTCTGGAGCGGAAGAAGAAGAAAGCGAAGGAAAAAATGTTGGGCACAAAGTGAGTTGTGCTATGATATACGTTGACGGGCTCCCGAATCTATTTTTTCATTCCGGACTTTGATTGAACATTTTTTTGATTTAAAAAAAGATAGTATTAGCGTGAAACAGCCCGGACTGCCGCCTCTTCGGTATCATAGATAGAGACTACTTGTGAGAACCCGGACATGGAGAAGATATGGTCAACAAAAGGGGTGAGGGAGAAGACCCCGAAGTTGCCATTATCCGCCTTTACGGTCTTTGCGGTCTTGAGGATGATCCGGAGTCCGGAACTTGAGATATATTTTGTCTGCGAAAAGTCGCAAAACAGGGCTTTTGGTTCCCGGATAGCGAATTCGTGGAGCTCATGGTCCAGCGCCAATGCAGCGACATGGTCAATCTGGAGGGGCATTACGACAATGGTAATGTCCCCTTTGGTTCGTACTTCGCACAACGTCATGGTTTGCTTTTTCTCCGGGAACGTTTCTTATACTCTTTTGTTTTTCGTCCAATAGAATAAATATTGAGGAGTTCCTGCAAAAAACGTAACATGAGAACTCTTGTTAAGGCTCCTGAATGACGTAATCCGGACCTGGAAGAGATCCTGTGCGTATGAGATGTGTTGAGTATTCATCCAGGTAATTTTTCTATTTGGACTCTGATTGAAGAATTTTAATCAAACCCTGAATGAAAATTTTTCATCGCGATCATGATGGTGATTGAAAACCTGATCCAGATCAATCAAACCTTGATTTCAAATTTCTAATCAGATTTTGATTTAATAATTTCAACCAGACCCTGCATGAAAAAAGTAAACCGGACTTTGATTGAAAATTTCGTCCGGTATCCTTCGTTTTGAACAGAAAGATAGTATCTTACTGTTGCAGCCTGAGTGAGTTATTAGTCTGCCAGAATGTTTCTGACAGGGAGGCCGCCCGTTTGCCCAACCCGGCCCTTTTTAAAATAAGAGATTTTTCCTACCTCCCCCCATCATCCACAACCGCCTTTTTGAACGGTTTATACACTACGCCGCCTCCCGTATAGAACTTCGAGAAGAACTCCACGATATGCAGACGCATCGCGTGGATAGAGGGGCTGAACATGGCAAGCGCAATATTCAGTGCGTGCAGCAGTAATGCCACAATAATGCCGATGATCAGGATTTCAAAGGACTCACCAAGCTTGTTTGCGACCATGGCGAGGATCACCGATGCCATGCCAATTGCCATAAGCCGGGCATAGGAGAGAATGTTTCCTACCGTACTCATAACCTCGATTGCACCAAATACCCCTGCACCGTAGAGGATCAGGGGCAGGGCGATCACCATAAGTATGACCGTAGGATAGATTCCCATTTCAGGAACCACTCCTGCAAGCATTCCCATGAGAATAATAATCCCGATCAGCATAAGGAGCATCCCGGTCTTTTCAGAGAGATGTTTCCTGCTTTTCATGATCATTGCATTGCGCATCCCGATGATGAGCCCCAGAATAACATGAATAGCACCAATACCGATCGCAAGGATCAGCATGGGGATCATCGCCTCCACCCGGTTCCATGTGATGCCAAGGAAATGTACCGGGTGCAGCCAACCCATCATCTCACCAAAATCCCCGAAAAATTCTCCGTATAAATAGCCGAAGATGATGGTCGGGATTGACGAGATGAGGAGGATATCGGCTACGCTTGCGGCAAATGCAATGGTTCCATACATCTTTTTGATGAGGAGCGCGATTAAAAAAATAACGATCCCGTACCCGATATCCCCCACCATGATCCCAAAAAAGAGCGGGAAAAAGAACGCAAGAACCGGTGATGGATCGATCTCCCGGTATCGCGGGGGAGCGACGAGCTGCATGATCGTCTCAAACGGTTTTACCCAACGGGGATTATCATAAAAGACCGGGGCTCCTTCCATATCTTTTTCCGTAGTTTCCAGTTCTTTTACTACAACCCGGTCCTCAAATGCATCTGCTATGGATTTTTTTACCTTTTGTAACTTTTTTTTGGGGATCCATCCCATGATGACAAAGGTATATTCAGACAACGCGAAGTTTGAAAATGCACCCAGCTCATCATTCATGTCCTCAAGGTTTTTTTTCAGCAGGGCGAGTTCCTGGTGCCAGGCAGATGCAAGTGCAAGAAGTTCCTTCTCGATCTTTTCAATCTCGTTATTGGCCCGGAGCTTGTTCTCCTCGATTAAGGCAAACATCTCGTAAAACGGTTTTCCCATGTATTCCCGGGGCAGGCGCACCTCGTTCACATTTACTGAGTAGATGAAGGAATGGACCTGTTCGGAATGCCGTTTGTTAAAGACCATGATGGCAGCGAGAGTTTCGGCGTCAACGCTTGTCGATGTCATCTCGAACTGGTTGCTGGTGATGATGTCTAATTCTTTTTTTATCAGTTCAACAACCTCACCGTGTTCTTTCTGGATTAAGAGGATCGTGACTTCAAACCCTTCCAGCATCGGCAGCTCGCGCTCGAGAGGCTGGAGGATGACAAGGACTTTTGAGTACCGGTTTAAAGCGGTGATGGTTAAGGTGAGTTCACTCTTTCTTAACGCAAGATCCCGGGTTGTGGTCTCAAGATTCCGGATTATCTCCTGCGCCCGCAACAGAACCTGTTCATGGCTCTGGTTCTGGAGGGTTTTTCGGATTTCATCCATGCGTGCCGGGTCATCACTGACATGAGGAAGCGTAGAAAAGATCCCATTGATCTTTCCCAATGTTTCAGTGACATCGTTTGCAGTATCCAGTACTACTTTGTCTAAGGGGATCTCATCCGGAGAGACTGACTTTGATACGTCTTCGAGATGAAGAGTTCCTTCCTGGTACAACAGGTCAACTACACGATTGAATGACGGTTTTGGCCCGATTACCTGGATTCTTTTCATCTGCTGGAGCATACGGTACCTTTCCGGGAAATGCCGGACTACTCCATCGTCACAAAGCGAACAATGGCAGCAGCAGCAACGGGTATATTTCTCTTGCCTTTTTCTGCTGCAGCTTCTGCTTCACGTCCCGCTTCCTTTTTTAACTGTTCTATATTGGCCTCAGTTTTTCCTTTTTCTCGCCAGTATAGCTCTTCAGCTGCAGTTTTTCCTTCAGCGTTTGCGGTACACAGCAGGTTCTCAGCATCAGTTTTTGCTGCGGCAATTGTTGCTTCTGTGCCGGTTCTTACCCCCTCAATCTTCTTTGCCACATCCTGTTCTTTTTCCCGAATTTGTTGCAGTAGTGTCTTTTCCGTGTCCATACTCCCCTCTTTACAGCCCGTGCCTGCGTTTCAGGATCGATGTAACCCCGCACTGAGGTTCCTTGGAACCGGGTTTTTTCTCTTCTTCTTCAGCCGGACTGCCTCCCCGCAATCCACGCGCTTTCTGGGCTGCCTCTTCTATTCGCTCCCGGCACCTAGCCACCGCCGTGGTTTTCAGAGCATCAATGGCTTTTATGATATCCTGGACCATTTCGCTGAGACATCCCCAGATATATTCAATTGGTCTATACCATCGAAGGTGAATAAATAGCTTCCTGTAACCCGGCAGGGAAAGAAAAACGTGGTTTTGTCCGGGTTTCTCTCAACGAAGCGGTATACAATAAACAGGGATGAGATAATCCGGCTGGAAGACGACTGCCCGATTCTTCCCTTTGGTTCTCCGCAATTCTTTCCGGTACAGTGCCAGATTTCTGCGTATGGTATTTACCAGGTAATGGACTCCGTGTAGATTCAAAAAAGAGATTTTTAGTGGATGCCAAGATACGCGGGCGCGAACAGGATCGCAAAATAGATCAGCATCAGGACAAATCCAAGGGGCAGTCCGTATCTTGCCCATTCCTTGCTGGTGATCTCCATCCTGCCTGCAGCAATAATATTGGGAATATTGCCGGGAATCAGCATACCCCCGGCAATCAACAGTCCCATTAATGCGCTTTTTATCTGGATCATGCTGAGTTGCGGCCCGATCTCTGCTGCTGCAAGGGTTGCATTGTCGAGCACCGCAGACACAATATTTACCCAGAAGAGGCCCTCTGATGGTATCTGGATAATATACTCGAGAATGAGCGGCTTGAACCCCTCTCCTAAAAAGACCAGCGCCATGATGAACAGGTATACTTTGCCTGCGCGGATCACGACATCGCGGATGTTTTCACGAACGAGTTTACATTCAAGTCCCTCTGTGCCGGTCCCCTTCCGCTGTAAGAAAACTACCCCGAGAATACCCAGGGCAAGAATACCGGGGATGACATAGATCCCCAACAGATCGAAAAGGAACGTAAATCCTGCATGGTAAGGATCTCCGGAAAGCTTTGAGATAGCGATCGTGGAGAGTGGCTCACCGAGCGGCGTGAGGGCAGCCCCAAGACCAATGGAAAAACAGGAGATCACGGTGACGCCAATCTTCTCCTGCCGTCCGAGTGGGAGGGCGCATATGATCTCAACCAGAATAATGGCAGCAAGAATCGCAGAGATAATACTGGAGACAATCCCGAGACCACAGATCAGGAAGAAAACGATGACAGAAATTGGTATCCGGTCTACCATCGTCTGGATGGCCACCTGGATCTGCGTGTGGGCAAAATAAATAATCAAACCCATTACGAGGACGATCTGGACAATGCCAACCGGTATCCCGGCTACGGTTGTGATCATAACCGGTGCGGAAAGCGCCTCAACCACTATGGCATACGTCCACCCGAATGTTTCTCCGTGCAGGATCGCAAAACTGGCAACACTTAGTGCGGCTATTCCGCAAACAAAGAGAAACACCTCAAGGTTCTCTTCCACCTTTTTGACCTTGAACGGAAGCAGTAGCACGGCGATAAATATGCAGACGAGCAGGATGTTGACGATCATGAGCTGTTCCATGGTATTACAATCCTGTGCATTGCGCTGTGGATGATATGTATTCAGCTGCCGATTACAAAAGAGTGATCCCGCCCGAATTGATGCGTCACCCTTCGGGTATCAGCCGGCGGAATATTACCTGTTATTTTTTCCAGGATCCCCCTCTCTCCTATAAGAGAAATTTCCACGGTGAGAAATCTCATTTGACTCCTCTTTTTTTTTTAAAACAACAAATTTCGTTTCGATAAAATGTTCACTGGTGGTATTGAACCTCATCTAAATGTTCACTCATTTATCTTCGATGTATCCCCCTCTCCTGGCAAACAACACACAATCCATTTATCTGTCTCTTGCCAACGTATCATCAGATGGAATTCATCCCGCCGGTTTTCAGGTACAAACGTCTCCTTTACCTTATGGTACCTATTGTGGTGGAACTGGCTTTTTTTGAACGTTTCAGTGCCGCCGGACTCCTCGGGCCGGATGTGAAAAAACTGAAAAGCCGGTGGGATATTGCCGGTCTTTGCCACCTGCTGGAACATAAGGATCCCCAGGTCCAGTACGAGGCAGCAGAAGCACTGGGAAATCTCGGGGACGAAAACGCGGTCGGGCCGCTCATCACGGCATTGAAGCGGGATGAGTTCAGTGGTGTGCGGTGGAAAGCGGCAGAAGCACTCTCAAAGATTGGGAATCCCGCAGTTGAGTCACTCATTGCCGTGTTGCAGTACCCGGATGACGATGTCCGCTGGAAAGCAGCAATTGCCCTTGGTGAGATTGGAAACCCGGATGCCATTGACCCCCTTATCCACCTTCTTTCCGACGACGATAGGTTTGTGAGAAGCCGGGCTGCGCATGCAATCAGCATGATTGGCGAACCGGCAATTTTTCCTCTTATCAACGCCCTCAAAAAAGGTGATACCAGTGTTCGGTGGGGAGCAGCGCTTGCCTTGGGAAAAATAAAAAACCCCCTTGCTGTTGAACAGCTGATCCTCGCACTTGCTGACAAGGAAGCGATGGTAAGGGCAGAATCCGCAGCTGCGCTTGCATCAATCGGTACTCCTGCTCTTCTTCCCCTGCTGGGTTTTTTAAAAGGAGCACGAGGGGAGACCCGTATCGAAGTGATGACTGCACTCGGGGAACTCAAGAATGCAGATGCGATCGAGCCCCTTGTCCAGCTCCTCGAGAATGCAGATGACGATGAGCGAAGGGCAATAGCCGATGCAATCGATGCCATCCTGATCCCTGCTGTCGAGCCGCTGGTGCGCAGGATACGTGATGGGGCTCCCCAAAAAGAATGCAAAGATAAGAATATGAGGTCATAGTGGCGCCGCAGAATCCCCGAAACGATTCAAATCTTTCCGATGAGCAGAAGATCAATTCAATCATTGCTGCATTGGGAGATCCGTCTATTGATGTACGACATGAGGCGGTACAGGCGCTCGGGGAGTATGGGGGGCGGGCGGTACCGTTCCTGATCACGGAACTTGCGGATTCAACGGACAATGATCACCGCTGGTATGCGGCAGTATCTCTATCACGCATTGGAATACCTGCGATAAACCCCCTGATTGCTGCAATGCGGGTGAACCGTGAAAAAGATTTCCGGCGTTATGGTGCCGCAGCGCTCGGGAGCATGGGTGCACCTGCTGTCGAATTCCTGATCGATGCCATGGGAAGCGATGATGCGGATCTGCGTGGCTATCTCTCCCGGGCTCTCTGCCGGATCGGAAAACCTGCGGTGGAACCACTCACCCGGCGCCTTGACGATCCCGATTCAATACTCCGCACCTGTGCGTCTTTGACACTCTGGCAGATGGGAGAAACGGGCATTCCCTCGATGGTGGAGAAGATTCAGGGTGATGAGGATAAGAGCTGATTTGGATATTTTGAGTCTTGTTCTTTTTTAGTGGATTACAAATATGGGGGCTTATGTTCCCAAATCCCAGAATGCGATGGACGCCCCCACCCCCGGCTTAGGGCCCTGTAGCGGTTCGATACCATATATCATCCCACGAAATAACAATGAGCTTTTCACTGCGGTAAACCGAAGGGATAAATTCCCTCCCGGACCATCGTACCGGTATGCTAGTGCTCTCGCCCGCGATGGAGGCATATGAAAAATCCCTCCTTGATGATCTTCATCGTGCGATAGCGATAGCAAAGGAAGCCCGCTCCCGTGGTCTTGACCCTTCCACCGATGTTGAGATCCCTATTGCAAGCGATCTGGCGGATCGTGTAGAAGCGCTCCTTGGGATCAAAGGGGTTGCTGTGCGGATTCGTGAACTCGAAGCCCAGATGTCGCGTGAAGAGATTGCGCTTCGTATCGGTGATGACTTTGTTGCCCGGAAGTTCGGGGAGACCTCTGTTCTTGAGGTACTCGACCATGCCATACGGACCGCGATGGCCCTGCTCACTGAGGGTGTCGTGGCGGCCCCCACTGAAGGGATTGCAAAGATCGAACTTGGCAAGAACGACGATGGCAGCCAGTACCTGATGATCTTCTATGCCGGTCCGATCCGGAGTGCCGGTGGGACTGCACAGGCACTTTCGGTGCTTGTCGGGGACTATGTGCGCCAGAAACTGAATATCAACCGCTACATCCCCCGGCAGGATGAGGTAGAGCGGTACATCGAGGAGATCCGGCAGTACAACTCGATCATGAACCTCCAGTACCTGCCGAGTGAAGCGGAGATACGGCTCATTATCGAGAATTGTCCGGTCTGCATCGATGGCGAAGCAACCGAACAGGAAGAAGTGTCCGGGCACCGGAACCTCGAACGGGTAGAGACCAATACCGTGCGGGGCGGCATGGCGCTCGTTATCGGGGAAGGTATCGCAGGCAAGGCCCGCAAGCTCAAAAGCCGGGTCGAGAAGATGAAGATGGAGGGCTGGGACTGGCTTGACAAACTCATTGCCGGCGCCTCAAAATCCGGCGATGAGGAAAAAACCGTTGGTATCAAACCGCTGGACAAGTACCTCCGTGACCTGATCGGCGGGAGACCGGTCTTTGCCTACCCTATGAGAAAAGGCGGCTTCCGGCTCCGGTACGGTCGTTCGCGCAACACCGGGTTTGCCGCCGCCGGCTTTCACCCGTCTACCCTGTACGTGCTGGGGGAGTTCCTTGCCACCGGCACCCAGATGAAGACCGAGCGGCCGGGCAAGGCCTGCGGAGTCGTGCCGGTAGACTCGATCGAAGGGCCGACCGTTCGCCTCACCAGTGGCGATGTGCTCCGGATCGATGACGAAGCCCAGGCTAAGCGGCTCCAGCCCGTGATCGAGCGGATCCTTGACGTAGGCGAAATTCTCATCTCGTACGGAGAATTCCTGGAAAACAACCACCCGCTGGTACCTTCCGGATACTGCGATGAATGGTGGCTGCTCGACAGCGAACTGGGCACAAAGTCGCCGAAAGACGAAGGGGAGGCGATCGCATTTGCCAAAGCAGGTGGGTATCTCCATCCTGCATATACGTGGTTCTGGGACGATATCACGATGGACCAGATCCGCATTCTCGCTGATGCGGTTGCGGGCATGGGAAAGATTGTCGACGATCATCTCCTGCTCCCTCTTGATCCGGTCATCAAGGACATTCTCGAAACACTGCTTCTTCCGCATATCGTGCGGGATGGGTGCGTTAAGATCCACCTGTACCGGGCATTCATCACCTGCCTCGGGCTGGATGACACCCTGAAAAAACGCGGGGTCTGGGTCAATGCTCCGGATAATAACCAGCTGGATCTCGTCCAGCACCTTTCCGGCTTTAAGATGAGATCCCGCTCGGGGACACGGATCGGTGGGCGTATGGGAAGACCGGGGAAATCCAAGCCCCGTAAGATGAATCCTCCTCCGCATGTCCTTTTCCCGCTCGGCGATACCGGGGGTGCCCGGCGGTCATTCCAGTCTGCATCTTCTCATATTGAGCAGGAGGACCAGAACGATACCGAGATCGGTATCCAGAAGGAGTGCGGGATCATCGAGATCGAAGTTGGGCGCCGGCGCTGTTCCCAATGCGGGGAAATTACGTATCTCAACCGGTGCGACAAGTGCGGCGGGCATACGGTCGCGGTCTTCATCTGCATCAAGTGCGGACGGGAAACCAGTCTGCCCCGGTGTCCCGCATGTGATGGACAGGCAATCTGCTCCCAGCGACTCAAACTGGATGTCAAAGGGGAATACGCCAAGGTGATGGCACGCCTCGGGATGAAAACCGATGCGGTCGCGCTTGTCAAGGGTGTCAAGGGCATGATCTCGAAGGAGAAGTCTGTCGAGGCAATGGAGAAGGGAGTATTACGGGGGATACGGAACATCTGGGTCTTTAAAGACGGTACCACGCGGTTTGACATGATCGACCTGCCGCTTACTCACATCCGTCCCGATGAAGTGCGGGTGCCGGTCGAGAAACTCCGCTCGCTGGGATATACCACAGATACGCACGGGTACGATCTCCAGAACGGCAAGCAGGTGGTTGAACTCCATGCACAGGATCTCCTGGTTTCTGATTCCTGCGCCGAGTACATGGTGAGCGTAGCAAAGTTCATGGACGATCTGCTCGTGAAAGTCTATGACCTTCCCCCGTTTTACAATGTGGAGAAACCTCAGGATCTTGTAGGTCATCTTGTTATTGGTCTCGCTCCGCATACGAGCGCGGGCGTGCTCGCCCGGATCATCGGGTTCACCCGGGCAGATGTAGGGTATGCCCACCCGTTCTTCCATGCCGCCAAGCGCAGGAACTGCTTCTTTGGCGATACCACGATCGAGGTGTACGATGGCAGGTCCTGGACCCGGTACCCTATACGGAAATTCGTTCTGGAAAATTTCGACGTGAGCCGCCCGGGCATTGATCAGCTCGGCACCTATTACTCTGACCCGGCCCGTCCGTATTATACCCGCACCATCGATACGAACGGTGTAATGCATATCCGGAAGGTCACTACGGTCTCTATCCACCGCTCACCGGACACCCTGCTCCGGATCACGACTGCGCTTGGGAAGGATATTGCAGTAACTCCCGATCATGCGATGCTCGTCTGGGATACTGCGTATCTCAGAAAGATCCGGGCACTTGAGCTCAAAGTCGGGGATGCGGTGCCGGTGCTGGAGGGTATGAACGTGATCTCGGACCGTATCCGCGCCATAGACATCGTGCCGGCACCAGAAGAACGGGTCTACTGCCTGACTGTTGCCGACGACCATACACTGGTGGCAAACGGAATCTTCACCGGCCAGTGCGATGGGGATGAAGACTGCATTATGCTCCTCTTAGACGGCCTGATCAATTTCTCGCGCTCGTTCCTGCCCCAGAACCGGGGCGGATCCATGGACGCCCCGCTCGTACTGACGAGCAGGATCGATCCTGCCCAGATCGACAAAGAAGCCTTAAACGTCGATGTCTGCGATCATTACCCCCTCGAGGTGTACACCGGTGCACTCAACTATATCGAGCCCAAAACGATTGTCAAACTCATTGACCGGGTCGAGAACCGGATCGGCACTCCCGCCCAGCTGGAAGGGTTCCAGTTCACCCATGACACCTCGGATATCTCGGCAGGGCCAATCGAATCAATGTACACCCAGCTCAAGACGATGACCGACAAGCTCGAGGCCGAACTGGTGCTGGCAGAAAAGATCCGGGCTGTGGATGCCGACGATGTGGCAGAGCGGGTTCTTAACACGCATTTCATCCGGGATCTGATGGGCAACCTGTCGGCGTTTTCGAAGCAGAAGTTCCGGTGCACGAAGTGCAACACGAGCTACCGTCGGATGCCACTTGCCGGCAAGTGCACGAAGTTCAAGGGAAAGCACCCGTGCAACGGCAATATCATTCCCACGGTGCACGAAGGTTCGGTAAAGAAGTATCTCGAGATGTCCCGCGAGATCTGCCGGAAATACAAGGTTTCGGAATACACCAAGCAGCGGGTCGAGGTGATCGACCTTGCGATCCAGTCCACATTCGGTGAGGAGAAGCAGCAGCAGCTCGGTCTTGCCGACTTCATGTGATCAGGTGAGCTTATTTATTCCCGTCACTAACATTATTCCACATCACGCGGGGATAGCCAAGCCTGGCCAACGGCGATAGACTCAAGATCTATTCTCGAAGGAGTTCGTCGGTTCGAATCCGGCTCCCCGCATTCTTCCAGCAAAGTGATATCTTTTCTTAAACTGTTTAGAAGACGAAATATAGTCATTGACATGAGGCAATATCTAATAATAAGAGAAGAGAACTCGTAACACAAAGATGATTCGCCTTCCCAGTCCGAATTCTGAACTCTACGAGCTTGAGAACTTAAAACCAGAGCAGCTGCTGGGATTATTCGAATCCCCCCTGAAATCAAAATTAACAAAACGTGATTATAATAAGCTTTGCACTTCATGGGGGATACTGTTCTCTCACCTGTATCTGTCCCATCTTGATCTCGAGAAAGACATGCATGGTGACATGCACCAGCTTGACGGGGACAAAGAGCAGATGCTACGTGAATTCATCAGGTTAGACTGTGCTGGCGGGGGCACATTCGTAATAAACGTGATAGAAAAAGGGGGGATGATCGACCGTTCAGCACTCATTATGATCGCGAATCTCGAAGACCTAGCCGGCGTTTATCAGGATAATACTACTGCGCTTCATATGCTTGCCAAGGCATGCGACAAAGGTATAAGACCGGCATTGATTAGGAAAGCAGGAAAAAAACTGCTTTCGAATGTCTATGACCACACGGGACTGCCGGTACTTTTTCTGATCTTCGGACTGAGTTCTCTCTGTGCAAATGACATTGACGCGATAGAAAATGTGTTTTCAAAAGAGGAACTCCGTAAAGTCATGGTCGAAAATAGGATGGGAAGGAATGGTCTTGAAGTATTTTCCGAGATTGCCCCGGCATTAAGACGCCCGGGGCCCAAAGGCCGGAAAACAGATGGCAAGGATCCTGCTGAAAATAATGCAGATGGGGGACCCATTAAAACTGTGAAGTTGGAACTGGATAGCCAGAAGGGCGCGGATCAAGAGGAACCCTTGAAAGTTATTCCCCTGAATAACGGGGAACCGGGTCAGGTCAGCGCACCGGAAATCCAGGAATGCAACACGTCTCCAGTGTCTGGACCCCTTGATAACGTCAATACATTGATGAAAATTATGATTGTTGATGACGATGAGATCCTCCGGAGTCTGTTACAGATACGACTCAAAACCCTCGGGTATGACAAGTTCGTCATGGCAGGATCCGGTGAAGAAGCGGTGAAACTCGCTCACACAACGAAACCCGATCTTGTGTTCATGGATATCAATATGCCCGGAAAAATGGATGGAATCGCGGCGGCACGTGAGATTAAAGCACACATGAACTCAAAAATTATTTTTCTTACCGCTTATTCCGATCAGGAAATTCTTGTTCGGGCACGGGACGTTCACCCGGAGGGTTATATCGTGAAACCGTATACCAATGATGATCTTCGCCTCTCCATCTTCTTTTTGAAATGAGGTAATCTGCCTCTTGCGATATCCCACGATATCAGACCAGGACCGTTTACAGGAAAACGTCGCTCTCGTCCCTAAAAATGTTTTTAGATGGAGTATTGACTGAAAATTTTATAGAACAAATTTTTCCGAGGAACGTTTTTACTGAATGTCCATTTGAATTTGCAATTCTGACTCTTCCTCACATCTCCCTGCACCCTGGCAAATTGTGATCTCTACTATGGCATAGGGTGTAGGAGTGATCGTATTTGCATGCATATTGCGCTGATACCTATACAGCAATAACTCCACTCCGTTCGGGTCTTCTCCCGGTATTCCTGTAGTGGTGCTTATCATCATCACGGCACTGGGAATCGGGACAGTCATCATACGGTAAAGAGACACCCGCTGATTGAGTCCTCCCGAT
This sequence comes from uncultured Methanoregula sp., assembly GCA_963676675.2. Lineage (GTDB taxonomy): Archaea > Halobacteriota > Methanomicrobia > Methanomicrobiales > Methanospirillaceae > Methanoregula. Next base: position 313,686 of record OY781161.1, read on the forward strand.
CAAATCCGTCACCTTTTTCCCTGTCACGACCTATTTTTCCCTATTCAAGGAAGATCCATGACAGATGATCCTGCAATCTCCCAATGCCGCATTCCGCTCGACCGCATCAGTGTCCTGATCGATTCAATTTACGCGTTCGCCATGACCCTGCTCGTCATTACGATCAATATACCCTCAAAGTACGAGCATGCCAAAGAAGCCGCTCCGGTTTTAGCAATCATTATGGCAGACCTTCCGGACCTGATCCATTACTTCATCGCCTTCATCCTCCTTGCCATCCTCTGGTATTTCGAGCATGAGCGGTTCCGATCTCTCATCGGTCTTGATCGCCCGCTCCTCTGCCTCAACATAGCCAGCCTCGCGTTCGTCTGTCTTCTCCCGTTCTCAACAAATGTTGCTGGCGACTATCCTTTCGATCACGTCGGGGCGATCCTCTTTGAGTTCAATATCTTCATCATCGGGGTGATTGCCCTTATCCAGTGGGTCTATATCCGTAACAGGTGCCGGAATCTTGTTCCTGACATGAGCCTTTCACAGATCTCCCGCGAGATCCTATGGTCCGCTGTTTTTCCCACACTCTCGTTCATTGGAATTATCCTAGCCCTCTGTCACGTTCCGTTCACCCTCAGCATCTATATCCTCGTCCCATTCATCATGGCCTTCCTCTTCTGGAAAGAACCCGGCAGGAAATAAATTCCTTCCATTCATGGGATCCAACGGGAGTCAGCGGTCTTTATGTGTCAACATCAAGGGTGCGACAGACACATGACAGTACAATAGCGACGAACATTCCGCCAAGCGGTATTTGAGATGTGTGCATGAGCAGCAGACGACGATAGAGCAACGCGATGAGTGTACCATTCCCGTAAGTATCATGTAGAGCCCCGCAGTTCCGGCAGAACTTTGCCGTTGGCACTACACTTTTCCCGCATTCAGGACAGAACGGCATGATCGATCACGTACTAACCGTTTTAGTATCAAAATTAACGAGCCTTGCCAAAAAAAAAATTAATAGGGTGTGTATGCGCCATATGGCGTATATGCGCCCATCATGGCTACCATTGCCGCCATTATGATGAGGAAGTAGATGATGAAGATCACAATGACGATAACGATGAACCCGATCATGTGCATGGTGCTGTGCGGAACGAACGGGAGCTGGCCTTCATTCATCTTTTTGGCTGTGGAATAGGCATCATAGGCCCCATAAAGCCAGATGATAATCCCGGGTATCGTGAAGATCATCGATCCGATAAGCGTCCCTATCAGGAAGAGAAGACCTTTGCCAAAACTGCCGTTATAGGTCTGTCCGAGACCGGGACAGAGGAAAGAAGCTACTGCAGCGAGACCAGCACTCTTCTGCTGGGCAGGCACCTGTTGTGGGGCAAAGGCTGGAGCTGGCGGGGGTGCAGTAGCCGGTGTGGTAGCAAGAGAGGCCCCACAATTTTCACAGAATCGTTTCCCTGCTTCAACATTACTTCCACAACTAGGACAGAATGGAATCTGAATCACCTGTACCTGAATTCTGCGACAGCCACTATTATATCTTCCCAAAAGTGCTTAGGTATCCAGAACCGTGAATCCAATCCGCACGCCCGTGGTTTTATCGCGATAAAATAAAGGATATAGTGTTATACCGGAGCCCGGACTGCCACTCCGTACTTACCATAGACCTGGCCGCGATTATTCCTCAGCCGGGCTCTTTGCCCGCTTGACCCGTTCCTTAGTCGAGAATATCCGTTCACCTTATCTTCCATCATTCCGATGATAATAGGTACCCGAATGCCCCAGAGTATACGTGCAGAAGGACCGGTGACGAAGGTAAATATCGGCAGGCTGACAAATACCATCTTCGTTTTCACACTCCTCCTTCTGTTTCAAAATATCAGGACCCCGGCATTTAGCGATCTGATAGACGAAGCGTCACCCCATGAGTTCGGGATAATGCAGATACCAGATATCACGAATTTCCTCGTTGCATTTATCATCATTGCGATGATCTGGATCATCACCTTTCATACGTTTCATATGGTAGCACGGATTGACCGGACTTACCTCTACCTCCATCTTGCAATGCTGATGATGCTGGTCCTGATACCGGTTTCAAGTCATTATACTGCGGTTTTTTCGAATAAATCCCTATTTCCTGTCTTGTTTCACTGCCTGATGCTCGTGCTTGGGACCCTCCTTTTTTTTGAGTGGTACCACATTTCCTGCAAACAATCTATTCTTAGGGCAGGGATCGCCGGATGGCGGAGGCGGTGCATTACTATTAAGATGCTCATCATCCCGGTGACCGCACTTGCCGGCATACTCCTGGCAGCGTGTGACCTGCGTTCCACGCAGTACATTTACTTTGGAGCAATGGCAGCGTTTTTCTTAATGTCGCTGTATTCCTCAAAGAACCTTAAGAAGGGCATGGAGGGAGCTGTATGACTGACGGCGCATCAGATAAGGGTAATTGGTGTGGGAATACCGATCCGGACCGCATATGCAAGGGGATAGTCCCGCACGATATGTTCGAGATCCTGATGAACGGGGTCTTTGCCTTTGTCATGACCCTTATCGTCAGGAACAATATCCCGTTACCCCCGCTTTCTGCCAGCGATGACCTGGAATTCCTCAGGGAATATATTGGAATGGTGTCCGGAGACCTCGTGGGGTTTTTCTTTGTCTTTGTCATCTTCGCCGTCTTCTACATCTTGTTCTTCGAAATGCTCCGGAACATAAGGACGCTTGACCGATATTTCGTCTACATCTCCTTTTGTTTTGCCCTCTCTCTCATCTTCATGCCGCTGACTTCGCTCCTCTACATGATCTCCGACATGCCCATACCGTACGGGATTTCGTTCCATGCCAATACCCTCCTCTCCGGTCTGATCATGTTTGTCCTCTGGAGACATGCCTCACGGGACCAGAACCTCCTCTACACGGGAACCGACCCGGCGCTTGTCAAAAATATTTCACTACGGCTTCTTCTTTTCCCGGTAACAGCTGCAGCAGGCCTATTTCTTGACAGTTGGGTTGTGTCATTCGGTCTTATTCCTGATACTATTCTCTATGCAATCCCGTGTATCGCGTTTGTCTTGCTCTCCCGTAATTCATAAGGCAGCCTGCGATGGTACCTTGTTTGTTTCCCACAAGAATTACGCACAATTATTCGAAAAAAATATTACCGGGGTGTTTAACAGATCGGGTAAGAAAACGGTGCTGTTGTGTCAGCGACGATCTATCCCCCCGCATATTGTTTTCATTTTCCTGGTTCAGAAGTCCATTCCCTGATAAAAATGCGACATGAGGATCTATTCCTGAAGAAGTCCCATGGTTCGTCATATGTTCAACTTGTACCGAAACCCTCAACATCGGTAAAACGGAATGTATGATAAGAATCGGCACCCGCGATCTTACCGCTCACTACTGCAAATCGGTGGGCCAACAATGTGGCAGATCGACAGATTCGACGTTCAGATCAATCGTGTTGGAGAATACCCGGGCAGGTGAATACATGGACACCAGTTTATTCATCCAGGGAATAATCATCGGCCTCACGCTTGCTGTACCGGTTGGTCCGATTGCCCTCATGTGTATCCAGCGAGCGGTTACTAATGGCAGGCTCCACGGGATCGTATCGGGTATCGGGGTGGCAACCGCAGATTCATTTTACGCGGCCGTCACTTTCTTCGGGCTTACAGCCATATCCGGACTGATCCTTGCCTATCAGTTCCCGCTCCGGCTTGCAGCGGGTTTAGTTCTTATCGTAGTCGGAATACGAATCTTCTTATCAATCCCCGCACCGATGAGCGCGAAAACCGAGCACGAGACATACCTGAAAGATTACCTGTCGATGGTCGCCATCGCGATTGCAAACCCATTAACACTCATCTTCTTTATTGCCATCCTGCCCGGTTTTGGCGTTGTGTTTCATGAAAATTCCGTTCTTTCCGCATCGGAGTTTGTTGGCGGTGTTTTTTTAGGCTCTACGCTCTGGTGGATTATTCTCTGTGGTGCCATTGGGTCCGTACGTTCCCGTATCAGTGCCGAACACCTGAGGCTGATTAACCGGATATCCGGGATAATGATTGTGTGCTTCGGTGCGGGATTTTTAATCCTGCTGGCAATTCCTTATCTGAAGGGATTTGGATAAGGCTGCTTTTCGTGTGTGGCGAACCCGTATCGGATCGCTTTTTTAGAACCTATCATAAACTGTAGTGTCCTGCTCTTATTGTGCATCGCTCAGGAGTGGATGTTCACCCATTTCAACAAAGAAAACGACAAGATCGTAATTTTAAAAAAGCTTCTTAAAACAATTTTTTTCTGGAAGAAATTTATTCCATATTTTTCCAGACCTGTCCGCTTGAAAAAAGATCAGAGAGATCTGATGTTCACTTCGTATTGTTTGATAACCAACGTGGTAGTTGGTGGCAGTTGATATTTCAGCATCGTTCCCGTTCCCGGAGTTCCACTTACAAGTGTCATCCCTAAAGAAGGATTTTTAAAGTACTTGTCCCAGGCAATCGAGTAATCCTGTGCCGGATCAGGTATGTATTCAAGGTATACAGGGGGGACAAGGGGAGGAGTATCAGTTTTCTGGAACCGGGTCTCTCCCAATGTCATCTGTACCGTTCCGACACCCGTCCGCGAAATTCGCCCGGTGCTGGTGATATTTACGAGATTAATGACCATGGTATTCGTCTGACTGTCATAGAACCACCGGGGCTCAGCGAGCATCACCGAACCTGGTACCGCGTGCCGGCGCAGGACAACCGCTCCGTTCTGAAGCGAGATATCAGTCCCGGCACTGTCAGAGGAATATCGCAAATCCCCGGATTGGAATGAGTTCTCGTATACGATATTATTTTGATCATAGATTTTTATTGTTGAGGATGCAGGGGTATAACTTGAATTGTACACCGTTAGTGTCCCGCCCCCGATCTTTAAAGATGTCTCTTTGTAGGGTACGGTCTTATACGCAAGACTTTTCACATCGTTTTGCAATACGATCATGTTCTTTTGCATGATCTGTTCATCAGCGCTTGTCTGTTGCTGGAGAAGCATCGGGTAACCGTACAGGGTAACAAGTCCTATCCCTGCGATCACAATGGTGAAGATGAGTAAGAATCCGATTGATTCAGACACTCCTGCAGTGCGTGCTATCCGGTTATAATTGCCCGTCATTAAAATCCTCCAGAATCATAACTTATCCTGTTCATACCTGAACCTGTGGTATTCCCGCCGGCCCTTCGTGTAGAACCGATACCGGCGATTGCCACATTGGTAATAATTGAACCTCTCGATACCGTTACGGTCTGGGCTGTTGCATCATCACTGATAGTATTGCCGATCTCAACAAAATATCCCCGTCCCGCGATGTCATCCGGGATGTCGAATTTTGAAGTAATATTCCCGGTGTCGGGTGCAATAGCATAGGTGTCAACGATCCGGGTAGAGATACCGTTACTGATATCGGTAAATGCTGAATACGTGAGGGTGTTTGCCGGTCCCTCCATGAAATTCGCATTTACGAGGAGGAGCATGACAATAAAGAGGGCCATGAGGACTCCGGATATTATGATATACTCTATCAATGTTGCCACGCCGGCTTCCTTACACAGCAGGTGCCCTCTATTTTGATCTCCAGATCTCATTGTATATGGTCACCCCGTTGTTGTAATGAATATCAACTGTGGTATAGGGATTTTGAGCTGTTGATGGTGTGGATGAGATGTTCACTACGGAATTCTGTCTGCTCAATGACAGGGTGCGAATGTCCCTCTGCACATTTGTTTTATTAAAAAAAATCCCCCCGTCATCCAGAAATTCTGACTGGATGATCACATCTCGTACATCACGGATATCGTTTTTTGGGAACTCCAATACTGCTTCTGCAGTAGTTTGTCCAACTACTGTTGACTGATTGAGAACGATCGCGATAAAGAACAGGCTGAAACTCACGACAAATCCCATGAGCACAATCCACTGGGCATCATCATTTAATCCCGCCATAAGAGTACCTCCACGAGAACGGCATGTTTGCCCGAACAGGACTGGGCAGAACAGTCAGGAAATCGTTTTTCAACAATTACCCAGTCAGAAACACGCACCGCATGTTCCCCGCGAACGAACGGACGCAGGGAATCACTCATAACTGTACTTCTGACAGAACCTCCCAATTCCACGTATGTTACATTTGCTACAAACTGAATATGATCCCGATCAGATCCCGCTTTGTTGTTCACTAATGTGAGAAACATTGACCGGAATGCTTCGGCATCATCGGTTTCCACGATTGTCTGGAGCGGGCTCTTACCGGGGGTGCTGTTGGGTGCAGTATTCATCAGGTTCAGGGCATCGCTACCCAGGACTTCGAGCTGCATATCGCTGAGATGGGTATCTCCCAAGGTATACACCGATGTGCTATTGACTACAATGTATGCTGTCATGAGCATGATCAGGCCAGCGGCTATGCCCTCGATGGTATACAGTTGCCCATCCGTATTTACCACACTGCCACCTCCAGGACTGCATCCGTCAGGGAGGGTTGTGTGACGTTCACCGGATTGTAATTGTAATCAAATGGCCGTGTGTGGGTATTGTTGAGGAACTGCTGCTTCGGATCCAGTTCAAAGGTCAGGTTGATGTAGATCGCACCGTACTTATCCGTACTTGAGAAAAAACCCGGCTCAAAAATCATCGAGATATTTCTGTCGGTTCCGAGATTGACAGGAGGTTTTTGTGCAGTCGTACCCCAATTGACATATAGATAATTCTCGAATGCCACAACCGGTGAAAAGGCATAGAGGTTCGAATCCCCGGTGTGTTTCTGGTAGAATTTTACTTCTTTCAAAGAGACGGTGTAAGGTTCGGACAGGGGATGTGCAACCGTATTTCGCGTCGCATCCAGATCAGTGATATTGAGAACAATTCTATCCCCGTTCGGGTTGATCCGGTACGCTGCATCCCCGTTTGGATTGTCAATTTCACCTACATTACCGGTAAGGAGATACGATGAATTGATCGCAATCCGAAATTCGTTAAATGTCACGTTCTCGGTATTGTTGTAGCCATGCGCCCTGATTATCGTTTTACCGATCGTTGTGTTGCTCGAACCCTTGATTTTTACATCCCTGCGAATATATCCGTACGGGTAATTATCCGGAACAGCATCGCCTACAGATCGGGGTGAGTTCTCTCCAGCAACCCTGAGGGAAATGTTGAACCGGTAGGGATAGTCGCCGAAAATCACTCGTTTCTGATAATCTTCCGGATAAGAAAACGTCGTGAGGCAGAAAAACCGGTTCACTTTGTTTTCATCGAGGATACGGGGGGTTTCTTTTGAGACTGCAAGGCCGAATCGTGCAACATCGCGCTTGTCATTCTGAATCTCCCACGGCTGGTTACCGGTTACCAGTGGTCCGACAGCCCCCGGATCCTCCACAAGAATTACCCCTGTGCGGTATGCAACGGCATCGAAATCTATCGTATGTGACTGAAGGCCGATAAACAGGCTTGGTATCAGGGTTGCCACCCAGATAAAAGTAATCATAAAGATAGTGAAACCTACCAGAAAGTCTATTGACATTATCCCGGAATCGTCAGTCATTTGATGATGTCAACGCCCCTGTCTTTGCATCGAATACGAGAGATCTTGTTTTTCCCTGGCCTGTTATTGTGAGATAATAGCTCCCTTCTGCCAGGGCAAGTTCTCTTGATTCGGTAGTGATTGCCTGTGGTGTTTTGAAAATCTGCTCCCGGTTCTTCTCAAAGAGCTTCCGTGGTGTAATTATCTGACTGATGATTATCTCTTTTTCCGGGTACCGCCCCAGCCAGGTATTTACATTCTCACCAGAGCGATCGTAAGTGACCAGTGATACCTGCTCTGGTTGCCGAATAACGAAGATCCAACTACTTGCATTTCCTGTTGCATCCACATTATATCCTCGGATCAGCTGGATGTGCGTTGTTTTCGTACTATTAACAGATGTACTTTCTTCCCGGTTTATCCCGACATACGGAATGTTTGATATGATATCTTCAAAATTGACTATCTTAAATTCATTGGACTGGTTGAGAACAACAAAACCGGTATTAACTTTTGAGTGTGTGGCTTGTTGTGACGAATAAAAAAATGAGAGTGGATTCCCCCCAATCATGACAACGATGGCTAAAACCAACAGTATGAAAAAAAATACATATGCCACTTTTCTCATGGATTTGCCTTGTGGTTTATAGGATTGAGGGTGAATATAAATATTCGTTTATCAGGAGCGTTTAAAATTCTTCTTAAAAATCGAATCGGAAAAAAGAACAGGATTTGTGGAATAAAAACTCATTGGATTATGAAAAAAAATCATTGTTGTGTAATCAATCAATAGTCGGCGGGGCGAACTCTGCAGTAAACGACATATCAGTCACCGAAATCAACCGTGTGAAAAGACTTAAGCGTGCTTTACCCCCCCATGGAATCTTTTGTTTGATCAGACTTGGTGATAATTCCCGACCTATGGGTTCTCATAGAAAAGATGTAATTTCATAATTATAGAGCAAATAATTGTTATTTTACGTTTTTTAGTGATTTCTGAGCGAATTTAAAAATAGAAAATTATATATTGTATCGGGCGCTATCTCTCTCTTCAATTTGATTGGTATGATAGTGGAACGAAGGGTTTTGGCAATTTTCGGTCTGGTCCTGCTCATAAATTCTGTAGCTGCAATAGACCTTTCCCCGTCAACTATCAGCAGCAGCAATTCAGGCTGGCTCATCGCAAATGATGGGAATGACCAATCCACGATTACCGTTTATGCACGAGCAGCGGGAACCCCTGCAACACCCGTCACTGGTGCAAAAGTTATATTCTCCCTTGATCCCGCTTATCAGGATTTGGGAACGCTCTCTCCTGTATCTCCGGCATTTATTCTCACCGGTTCTGATGGAAAAGCAACAGCAGTATTTTCTACAAGCAAAAAAAGTGGCAATGCAACCATAACAGCAACTATCTCTTACGATGGTACAACATCCCCTGTTCAGGTTGTTACCTACCAGCGGATCGATCATGATACACCTCAAGGGGCGACTTTTGAAAACCCGGCAGAGTTACCGGTCGGTTCAATAACGCAAGTAAAAGTCACCCTAGTCGATCGCTGGGGCAATCGCATAGACGATAAAAATACTGCAGAAACTATCCGTCTCACCATGGCAGATGATGGCGAAGCTGGATTGCAGGATGGTCCGAATTACGTTACCCAGAAATCATATTCAACAGATGCAGAAGGTAACGTATCAGCCGTTCTTAGAATCTCTACTGCTGTCAGAAATAATTACATCCAGATGGATCCCATTGGAAATATCGTGGTTCCACCGGGTGCATATATTCAGGGCGTTGCTCAAAGTGAACCCTATTATATTGCGCAGACTCCAGCAAGTCCCGGATCAACCCTTCCCGCAAATGGGCTCCCGGAAAACGCCGTGGAAATTTATTACACGGTGACCGATAAATACAACAACCCGATAACCGGGACATCAGTGTACTGCAGTTCATCAGATGGAATGAGCGTGACTGCACCTACCAATACCTGGGGACGATTACGAATCTCCTTCGGTCCAAAAGAAAAGATCGATATTTATAGTCTCAAGGCGGCCCCTCTAGGAAATACGAGTGCCGTTTGTACCGGTATAAATGCTGGTTCTATCGGGTATTGCAGTCAGGACGTTGAATATTATAACACCGATCCTGTTGACCTGACACTTACCGGAAATCCGCAGTCTATGACAAGTCTTGATGTGAATTCCTCAACCCGGTCTGTTCTTCAGGCACGGGTGATTGATATCAAGGGCAACCCGGTAATCGGCGAGGTTGTCCACTTCTCCCTCGCTGATGCCACGTATCCGGGGCCTTGGCCCTATGTTAATACAACATTTCCCGGTCTTTCTTCCTTATCAGTACCTGTGGATAGTACCGATAAATATGCCAGCGTTTATTTTTCTCCGGGAGCATTTATCAAAGCAGGTGATACGGGATACAATGCGACAGCGACCGGGCAAGTTGTTGCAACCGCAACGTGGACGAACATGTCTGGTATCCCGATCACGCGGAATGTGACGCTGGTCTGGAAAAATTATCCCTACATCAGCACTTCATCGTTAGGTGACTGCGGGAACTCCCAGGTGGGGGACAAGATTAACATCACAATACGATTATCTGGGGACGGCACAGCGCTCTTGCCCAAACCTATTGATGTCGTACTCTTAAATGACCGTTCCGGGAGCATGCTTCAAGGTGGAAACCCCGATCGAATGGTTAGCGCTAAAGCTGCTGGCTCGTTATTTTTTTCAAAACTGGCTTCCAGTGATAAGATCGGTGAAATTTCGTTTGGAGACACTCGTTGGGCACAGTTAGTACCTCTGTACGTGTCGGCGACGAATCAGTGGAACTGGGAGAATGTATACAGTTACGGATATTGGGCAATGACGGATGATACCGGATGGAATACTGCTACTGGTGGTGATTGCCACGGTTGTGTTCGTAGATCGTCTTACCCCTGGTTAAATTCTTTTACATACTACTCCCTCACTTCCCCGCATCATCAGTACGTTGTATTAAATTACAACGGGGGCGTTCCGCAGGATTACGGTGTTGATGCGAAATACCATGAAGATCTCTCCTTTGGAACTCATACTCAAGCTGAGGTGGATGCTGCATTGAATACCATTGTACCGGCAGGGAACACTCCAACGCGTGAAGGGATTTATCGTGCAGCCAATATGCTGCCCGCCTCAACTTCCGGAAGGGTCAGAGCGATCATTCTGCTGACTGATGGCGAATACAATACAGGGAACGATCCCGAAGCGCTCACCAGTAATACACCAAGATTTTCTGCTGCCGATCTCGCACAAACTGACAGCGTAATTACCTATGCAAAAAACAAGAATATTAAAATTTACCCCGTAGGTCTCAGCGTATCGAGCGCATATCAGACGATATTACAAAGGTACGCAGATGATACCGGAGGTAAGTATTCAAATGCAAATGATCCCAGTGAACTCGCCCAGATTTATACAAATATTGCCGGTGACCTGCAGGAGACGGCAGGCGGCGAGACTGAGATAAATCTGAATTTCGGAACCGTGAAGATCAATGACAACCCGGGTCTTATCACCGATTATATGGATTATGAATATCAGTCAGGTTACTCGACGTATATCAACAAATCCAACATCACCAGGTATGGTGTCTATTACCCGCTATTAAGTGAGACCCGCAACGATACCCAGGCCTGGCATGACAATACTATGGCTTTTGATGTCGGTACAATCAAGCTTAATGAAACATGGAGTGCAACATTCCGCCTTAACCTGACACATGCAGGGAAGATCGATCTGTTCGGTCCCGGCAGCTCAACCATATCATTTACGGATGCCGCTACCGGTGTTACGCAGACGGGATTCATTCCTGCAATGCAGTGCAGGGTTAAGGAGAGTATTGTGAATACCGGTTTTGGCAGCAAAACGCTTCTGTTAGAGCATCTCGCATTCGTTGAAGGAGCAGGACCTGATCCGAATGTCTGGACAATAAAATGGGATACTACCTATGATGGTGATAAGACCGTCCAGGAAGCGATACTGTACCGGGTAACGGGAGAAACGCAATGGAAAACTATCCCCGGTGGATTGGTATTCATATCCACAAAGGTATCCGGAGAAACAAAACAGCATACGATATCCACATCGGATAAAACGTTATGGCCCCCGGGAAAATGCTTTGATATACAGATAGTGGCAGGAGCAGAGGATGCGAATGCGGCGATAACGAACCCGATCACAAAATGCAAAGCATTACCCGGCGGTACAATTTTTATTAAACTCGAATAATTTTTCGTTTTTATGGCACAATCTTTGTTATCGGGATCTCTAAAATGTCTTCTGCCCCACAGGCCTTGAGCCTTGGAATTAGCTGGTTGACCATGTTCTTCTGCACGACTGTCTGGATACTATAGTAGTCAATACCGTGAAGCTGGCTCACGGTCGGTTTTTTCATCGCTGGCAGAGCAGCTACGATCCGCTCCATGGATGCAGAGGGTACATTCATTGTCAAGAGTACCTTGTTCCTCGCTTCGATCACTCCAAAGAGCAGCGTCCTGATCTCTTCGATCTCCCTTCGTTTTACCGGGTCTGCCCAGCTTGCTTTATTTGCGCATATAACCGTGTGAGATTCCATAATCTGCCCGATGATCTTCAGGCCGTTCTTGCGCAGCGTTGTTCCGGTCTCGGTCAGGTCGACAACGACATCCATGAGATCGGGTACTTTTGCTTCGGATGCACCATAGGAATGGAAGAGCTGGACGGGGATCTTCAGGTCTTCGAAAAACTTCCGGGTAAGCTCGGGGTATTCTGTAGTCACCCGGCTGTTCGGCCGGATCTGGGAGACATTCTCAATTGGTTCGTCGCGGTGGACCGCGATCACGATCTTCACGTTGCCTTCCCCGGTCTTGCTGTACGAGAGGTTCGCTACCTCAACGACATCGGAGTTTGTCTCGTTCACCCAGTCAAGGCCGGAGATTCCGATATCAAAATAACCTTTCTCCACATAGGTCGGGATCTCCTGTGGACGCAAGATCTTGATCTTGCCGATCCGCTCGTCAGCAATGCGAGGGTTATAGTCGCGATCCGTACGTTTAACCTCAAGGTCTGCCTCCTTGAAAAGCTGGAGTGTCTGCGCTTCGAGGCTGCCTTTAGGGAGTGCGATGGTAATCATACCATACACTGTTCGCGGTAAAAAGAATAAAGATAAGGGGTGTCTGATGGCAGAAATCACTCGAACGTGTGAACAACAAGACCGCTTAAGAGCTTGGGTTCGAACCATGTCGACTTCGGGGGCATGATCCCCCCGGCATCAGCAATGGATAGGACGGTCTCGACTTGGACCGGCTGCATGGCAAACGCGAGCCGGTATTGCCCATTGTCAACCAGTCTCTCAAGATCTGCTACCGGGCGTGCACCTCCCAGGTACTGGAGCCGGGCATCGCCCCGGGGATCGGTTATCCCCAGCATGCCTTTCAAAACCCACTGCTGGAGTACGGCCACATCGAGCGCGTCCAACGGTGCCGCATTCTTCTCCAGCAGGCGTGTACACTCGTACCACTGGCCCCCGAGATACATATGCACAACATGGTAGCGTTCCGGCTTCTTGCATTTCGGTTTAATGTTGTATCCGCGCCCGTCCACTCTACCGTAAGGTTCGACATCAAAATATTTTTTCAGGGCATCAATGAAGGTATCCTGCGTATAGGTGCCAATATCCGTGAGCAACCGGCTGTATCCGTGGATCTTCACCTTGTTGTGGGCAAACAGAACTCCCATGAACCTGAAGGTCTCCACATCGCAGGGGATATTTTTCGCAATCCTGCGGTCCGCAACATTTACGGCGGCCTTTGCCCGGTGGTGCCCGTCAGCGATATAGAGCGAGGGAAGGTTTGCGAAATGCTGCTCGAACCGGGCGAGGATAGTGGGATCGGTAATCCGGAAAATCTGGTGGATTCCTCCATCATCGGTGCGAACTTCTGCATCGGGGACCGCACCTCCTGAAACCTGCGCATTAATGAGCGAATAGATATCCCCACTGTTCCGGAAAAGGAGTACAACGGGTCCGTTGTGTGCTTTTACTGCTTCGATATGCCGGGTCCGGTCCTCTTCCTTATCGTACCGGGTCTGCTCGTGCCTGCGGATATTGTTCTGCCGGTAATCTTCCACATCGAGACAACAGCAGAGGCCGAGGAATGTTTCCCCACCCTGTTTCACCCTATAGGCATACATGCCCGGCTCGGGATCCTTTCGTATCTTACCCGTTGTCTCAAGTGCTTCAAAGTTCTCATGCGCCCGTTTGTATACCCGGTCATCGTGAGGATCAATACCGGGCAGTTCAGCATCCGGTCTGCTCACGCGCAGGAAACTCCCAGGATTTTTCTCAATTATTTTGCGGGCTTCGTCTGCCGTCACGACATCATACGGGACAGCAGCAATAGCCTGAGCACATTCACGGGTGGGGCGTACCCCGGAAAAACGATAGATCCTTACCATACCAACACCAGCACCGGACAGGGAGACACAGTTGCTCTAAAAGTTGGGTGTGATCCCTTATATTTCCGCACACCACAACAACCGGTTTTGTAGGAAAATACTTTTGACCCGCGGGAACCCAGCAGTACTGCGATATCCCCATAGCGGGGAACCCTGATATGATCCGACCCCACGATCTTGTGACCTTCCCCCTTCCGCAGATCCGGCGGGCTACGCCTTCCGACCTCGCAGCAATTGTCGCAATAGAGAAAGACTCTTTTATTGACCCGTGGGAGATGCCGGTCTTCTTAGAAGCGCTCACCTACTATCCGACAACCTATTTTGTCGCGGTCTGTGATGGTCAGGTAGCAGGTTTTGTGGTGGGGGCGCTTGAAGATAACGGGGAGAATATCTACGGCCATATCTGCAATATCGGGGTGAACCCGATATACCGGCACCGGGGGATAGGGAAGCTTCTTGTGCGCAGGGTTGAACACCAGTTTGCTCTTGAACTTGCGACCGCTGTCCAGCTCGAAGTGCGGATATCTAACACAGCAGCCCAAAGATTCTACAAACGGCTCGGTTACCGGCATGTATTCGGGATTGACCAGTACTATGCGAACGGCGAGGATGCGTTTGTGATGATGAAGTGGTTCCGGTTTTAAAAAGGGTTATTTTTTTAAGGCTTCAACAAGCCGCTTGTTTACGACATCCCAGTTTACAATATTCCAGAAATTCTCAACATACTTTGCCCGATCATTCCGGTAATCTACATAGTGGGCGTGCTCCCAGACATCAAGCACCATGATAATCCTGAAGGGATACGTATTAACGCCGTGCTTCTCGACCTGCATAATCAGGGGACGCATGGTACCAAGACAGAGAGTCAATGCAGCCCAGCCCGATCCTTCAGTGCTGTTTGCAGCCTGGGTAAATTCTTTTTTGAACCGCTCGAACGATCCGAATTCTGCGGCAATCATCTCGCCGAGTTTTCCTGCAGGTGCGCCACCCCCGCCTTTACCTGCTGGCGCCATGTTCTCCCAGAACATCGTGTGCATACGGTTACCCCCGAGATGAAACGCGAGTTCCTTGAGCATTGCCTTCATATCAAGATCGAGATTCTCTTTTCGCGCTTTGTCAAGTTTTTCCAAGACGGCATTTGCACCATTGACATATGCCTGGTGGTGCTTGCTGTGGTGCAGCTGCAGCTGCTCTTCGGATATCGCAGGTGCAAGGGCCGCGTAGTCATATGGCAGTGCGGGAAGGGAATACATTTTTGATGGTGTCATGTTCTTTCACACTCCTTTGGTAGTGAGGGAGTAGGTGTCCGGACACAAAAGGTTTTAGGATACGGCAGGACTTCAGACGTTATGTGTAAGAGAGTACGGGGGATTTCCTGTCCGACCAATGCAAGGATCCGTAATCTTTTTTTTGGCAATCGCTGCAATTTTGAGCTGTGCAATAATGTGCACAAAAAACAAAAAAAAATTATCCACGCCCGAGCTTCTGGTGTGCCCTAGCAAGGTGCTGTGATGCAAGGGCACCCAGCAGGGAGAGTTCCCCTGCAAGAACCCCAGTAGCGATAATCTCTGCGAGTTTCCTTGCGTTGGTGCCCGCAGGTTCTCCGCCTCCGGCAACCCCGAGAATCCTAAGGCATTCCTGTTGCGTATCCACGCCGGTTCCCCCACCGACAGTCCCGACAGGGAGGGAGGGCAGGGTAACGGCGACATAAACTCCGGTATCGGTGAGATCTACCGTTGTGATACAGGTGCTGCCATCGATGGCATGGGCTGCATCCTGCCCACAGGCAATGAACATGGCCGCGACAACATTGGCTGCATGGGCGTTGAATCCCATTGCCCCGGCTCTGGCAGACCCCACGAGATTCTTACGGTAATTTACTTCATGGATTGTCTTCGCATCAGTCTTGAATACCTGAGCGATAAGCTCGTGGGAGAGTGCAACACCGGCGACCGAGCTCCTGCCCCGTCCCATAATCGCATTGATTGCTGCGGGTTTCTTGTCGGTACACATGTTGCCTGAGAGGGCAATGAGCCGGGCGCCCGTAGCCTGCGCCACCAAGTCTGCCACTTTTGCGCTCGCGATGGTGACCATGTTCATTCCCATCGCATCCTTGGTATCAAACTCAAGTCGGACAAAGACGCTCGTGCCGGCAACAAAAGTGACGACATCGATCAGTTTCCCGTGCGATGTGGTACTCTCTGCCGCAGCGCGGAGTTCATCGCGGTGAGCGGCAACCCAGTCACATACTTCTGCTGCTTGCACTATACTCTCCGCAGCAAAGACCGGTGCCCGGGTCATGCCATCATGGAGTATGCGAACATCAGCACCGCCGGCTTTGGTGATTGCACTGCACCCGCGATTGACGGATGCGACGAGCGCACCTTCCGTAGTCGCGAGCGGCAGCCAGAAATTGCCCTGCGCGTACCCCCCTTTTATCGCAACTGGCCCGGCCACGCCAAGGGGTACCTGGACCGTGCCGATCATATTCTCGCAGTTCCGTTTTACTACGCGCTCGATATCGATCGAAAAGATACCGATATTCTCCGTCTTCGTGCTGGTCTCCTGTTCGATATATTCCCGGCGCACCCGGATTGCATCCATGGGCTCGAGCTCTTTTTCCAGTTCGTAGAGTTTGAGTCCCCCGCTTTTCAATCTATTAAGAATAAGATTGTCCCTCTCCCCATTGTGACCGGATCCTGCACTGTTTCCGGTCCCTGTTGGGCGCCCGCCATCATCAGCCATGAATAATGGTAGCACGTATAAATTAATGATACACGTGGTTGCAATCACGGTCGAACAATGGGGCATCAGGGTGCCTGCACGCGAGGGAGAGACTACGCGACGGGCGCTGATTGACGATGGCGCGCTCGATCTCTCACTCAAGGTACGGCGCGATGGCGATTCGCTTCTGCTCCCACTCATCGATTGGCGCGAGGGTGCAGAGCAGTGCCAGTTCCAACAGAACCCGGAGAGGGTTGTCCTGCCCCGGCACGAACTGGTTGGCGGGATTGCAATCATTCAGGAGCGTGATGTTGAGGGGGCACAGAAGATTCTGGACTCGCGCCCATCACTCCACACAATCGTATATGCAAAAGGTGAGGTCTCGGGCGAGTACCGCACCCGCGAGTTTGAGGTGCTCGCCGGTGTTCCAACAACCCGCACTGAAGTGATCGAGTACGGGCACCGCTTTCATGTGGACCTTGCAGCCGCCTACTTCTCCGCCCGGCTCTCCTCTGAGCGGCAACGCATTCTTAATCAGACTGGCAGGAACGAGACCGTACTTGATATGTTCGCTGGTGTCGGGCCGTTTGCAATTACGCTCGCACCGCAGGCATCATGTGTTGTTGCGTGTGACCTCAATCCGCAAGCGGTTGAACTGATGCTGGAAAACATTGATCAGAACCGGACAAGGAATGTGCTCCCTGTGCTTGCAGATGCCAAGAGACTTGCCGGGATCTTCCCGTGGCGGTTCGACCGTATTGTAATGAATCTCCCGCTCTCCGGCACGGAATTTTTACCAGAAGCGTTCCAGCTCTGCATGGCCGGCGGAATGATTCACTTCTATTCACTGGTCTCTGCTGAAGGTGAGCACCTTTCCTGCATCCAGGGACTCGGTGGCGAGGTTATTACTGAACGGGTGGTGCGGTCGTACTCACCGGGGCAGTGGCACGCGGTGTATGATGTGAGAGTGAATGGGGTATAACCTCCTCCCGGAATTTGAGTTATCATTGTATTCTTCTTGTCTGGTGTGCGCCCTGAATCATTACCCATGAAGGTTGATTACCAATGAGATACGATATTTCAGAGTATGGGGCGCTCGGATAGGATACTTATTCTTGGTGCTGGAGCGGTGGGACTTCCGCTTGCAGCAAAGCTATCCCGGGTCGCAGATGTTGTTGCAGTAACACGGGAACCCTATGCCCGTGCGGTATCCAGCCAGGGGCTTTTGATCAGTGGTGCATGGGGTGATGAAACCGGCAGGTTCACCTGTGTCAGCGAGATAACGGGTGACAGGGAATTTGATTACGTCCTGATCACTTCAAAATCACAGGATACCGAGAGTATCTGCCGGCAATACAAAGGATTGATTGGTACCAGTGAAGTTGCAAGTCTCCAGAATGGTATTGGTAACGTTGAAATAATCTCCCGGTATTCTGATCATGTCATAGGTGGCGTTGTTATGACCGGATTTGTGAGGTCAGGAGAACGCGAAGTTCGTGTCACAGCCAATGCGGGTCCGATGCAACTCGGCAGGTTTCCCGAAGGACTTGATGCAAAGGTAAAAGGTCTTGCTGATCTCATGACCCGGGCAGGAATTCCTGTTGAAACGTCAGATCATATTAAGGGGAAGCTCTGGTCAAAGAACCTGATTAACTGCTCATTAAATCCACTCAGTGCCATCACAGGTGTGACCTATGGGAAACTTAAGGAACCGGACAGCTGGCATATTATTGATCAGATTGTCAGGGAGATTTTTGCGGTTATCCAAGCCGAAGGCATCACACTCCAGTGGGGGGATCCGGATGCATATCTCGGGTACCTGAATGGTGCCCTTATTCCGGTGATGGCCGGGCATAGTTCTTCCATGTTGCAGGATATTTTACACGGACGTAAGACTGAGATCGATTATCTCAATGGTGCAGTTGTCACCGCAGGAAAAAGACTGGGCATTGCCACTCCCTATAATGCCTGTATATCCGACATTATACGATTCAAAGAATCTTTAAAAGGGACAATGGATCATCCGGCATAATCGGGGCTGTCGCCCTCAAGAGGCATGTTTTTTTCGCAGTAACAAAAAAATCCGATAAAATATTCATTGAGGGTTCGATAAAAACCCGGTTATTTTTCTTGCTCACCGGTATTTTAACACGGTTGCAGCCCAGGTAAATCCTATTGCGCTTCCTGCAAGTACAACAAGATCCCCCGGTTTAATCCTGCCTTCCTCTTGCGCTAGTGCCAGGCAGAAGAGAGTATCAACCGGGCCCATATGTCCATACTCTTTCATTGTTCTCAGGGTCTGGATTTCCTGCAACTCAAGTTCCCCCATAAGATTGTCTGTTATACTCCTCTTCACCTGGTTCGTAAAAATATGATCAATGTCCTCTACCGTATATCCACTGTTCTTCAATGCGTTGTTGATAACCATGATATAATTTTTCAGGTACGTGCGGGAGAAGATTGTATCGAGAGATTCCGGATCATTCACCTGAAGATAGCAGTCCTCCTTACGGAGGTGTGCCCCTGTTAAAGGAAGTCGGGTCCCGCCGCAGGGAACTTTCACATAATCTGAAAGAGAGCCGTCTGATAAACTTGCATAGGAAAGCAGCTGGTTTGCCGGATGATTCTTTTTTAAGACTGCCGCCACTGCCCCATCAGCAAAGGAAAATGTGGAGACTGCCGTTTTATCAGAATAATTGACTGCAAGGGAGAGTTTGTCGCTGCAGACAACCAAGGCATACTTCTTTTCAGGATCGCCAAGGAGGAGCTCTTTGCAGATGGTTATTCCCAAGTTTCCCCCGTTACAGCCATTGCGTATCTCGAATGTATAGGCACGGTGTGCCCCGATGCCATCCTGAATTTTTGCAGCAGGGGACCAGAAATTATAATCATAAAAACCAAGACCCCCGTACGCGATGATATCGATCTCATCTGCGGCAATTCCGGCATTTTCTAAGGCCCGGTTGGCCGCCCGAACCCCCATTTCTGCCGGGTGCTCATCGGGCTCTGCTACATGTTTTCTATCAATCCCGATCTTTTCTGAAAAAACCGATTCCGGAATACCAGACCATTGTGCCATCTCACGACTGGTTATCGTGCTTTTTGGGATGTAGTATCCTAATCCCATTATACCAACCGTTGATTCCTTAGAACCCCGTGAAGATACCATTTCTGTTTCCTAATTTTTTTTCTTATCGACAGTGTACGCGGTGATATGAATTAATGGTTCGTGGTCAGTAAAGAGTTGATTTTTTTGGTGTAACTAATGGACTTTTTTACAAAAAACTATGTATCTGCGATGCGAATTTTACGTTGGCATGGAATCCAATATCATCCAGAGCAGTATCACACTTTTTCAGATGATCTGTGTGATCATCGTTTTTGCGTACCTGTTTACCCGCAGTCGTTATTTTTTGGAAATTCTTGAAAAAAGACCGTCCTTAAAAACCCAGGTCCTCCTGATTGTAGTTTTTGGCCTGCTATCGGTGTACGGCACAATTAGTGGTGTCTCTCTCTATGGGGCAGTACTCAATGTCCGCGACTTAGGCCCGATCATTGCCGGTCTGTGCTGCGGCCCCTGGGTCGGTATCGGTGCTGGTATTATCGGGGGTTTATATCGCTGTGCGCAGGGTGGTCCGTACATGTATACCGGCCTCATTGCCCCGATTCTCGCCGGGTTCCTTGGCGGTGTGATGTATCTTGCCAACAAACGCGAGCTTATACCCACCCGGATTGCGGTCATCTTTGTTGCTTTGGTGGAGTCCTTAATCTCACTGATAACTATCATTGTTGCTACACCGCCATCCCAGTTCTTTACAATTTTAACCGTGGTCGCTATCCCCATGATAATCACCAATATGGTGGCGGTTTTCATCTTCTCGACAATTATGCAGAACCTGCTCGATGAAAGAAGGATGAAACTTGAAAAAGAAAAACTGGAGTTCGAGATGGCACGAAAGAATGCGGAACTCCAGATTGCTGCAGAGATCCAGAGAAATTTCCTTCCTGAGACAATTCCAACGACCCAGGGGTTTGATATCGCTGCAAAAAGTATCCCGGCAAAAGAAGTGGGTGGGGATTTTTTTGATGTGATGCCGCTTGAAGTAATTCCCATGAGCAATACCCGGACAGGGATAATGATTGCCGATGTATCCGGTAAAGGTATACCTGCAGCACTTTTCATGGCCCTGTCACGTATTGTTGTGAGGGTCACGGCAATGTGGTTTAAAAAGCCGTCAGAAGTGATATCTTTTGCAAACCCCATCATTGCAAACAATTCAAAAACAGGTATGTTCGTTACCTTGTTTTATGGTGTTATTGACAATGAAACCCGGACACTTACCTATGTGAATGCCGGGCACAATCCCCCTATCGTGTTACGGCAAGGCACTGTTGAAATTGAAGAACTCAATCTTACGGGTGTTGCTGTTGGAGCTTTAGATGATGCTGAATATACGCAGGAGGAATTACAGCTATTCTCGGGTGATATTATTGTGTTATACACCGATGGTATCACCGAGGCAGTAAATGACCATGAAGAGATGTTTGAGGTCCCGCGGCTCATAAATATTATCCAGAGAACCCGCAATCTCTCATCACAGGAAATTGCAGACGAAATTATTTCTGCTGTCTTTGCCTTCAGTGGAACTCAGCCCCAGTTTGATGATATTACCCTGATGGTTGTAAAGGTGAGCTGATACCCGATAATAGGTAACCGGTTTTTCACCTTCTAAAGCGGGGTGACTCGAATCAATGCGCCAGATCTTATAATTTGCACAAATCTGGGTTGCACAATCTTGGCTCAATACGGGCTTGGACTGCCTGATTCCATCCTTTTTAACCTGTCGTATTGGCGGCTTTTTCAGGATGATTTTTGAAATTCTCCGGAATACCTGGCAAATCATGAAATAGAAGGTTTCGGTGAGGAAAAACCGGCCTTAACAGACCCTATTGGATTGAATCTGATTATCCGGATGACCGGTAACTCATGGGGATAAAAAAAGAAAATCACTCCGGCATAAACTTCGTGCCGTAGTGAATGATACCGCTCTCGCCATCGGTGGCGATCCTGCGGAATATGCTTTTGACCCGCATACCGATCTTTGCCTCGCTTGGGTCGCAGACAATCTGGGAGGTCATCTGGGGGCCTTCATCGAGCTTGATGATGGCTAGTACATATGGTCCACGGGAGGCGAACTGGTCGGGTGCAGTCTGGATGATCGTGAACGTGACTACCGTCCCCTTCCCGGCAAACTTGTGGTCAACGATCTTTCCTTCCCTGCGGCAATCGGGACAGAAGGTCCGCGGGGGGAAGAAGTGACGGCCACAGGTCTCGCACTTCGTACCGATCAGGTTGTAACGCTGCGGGATCTTTCTCCAGAATCGTGCTACGGTCATTTTCAGATCCTCCCGAGGATGTGCACAGCCACCGTGGCACCGGTACCGCCAACATTGTGCGTCATGCCGGTCTTTGCCCCATCAATCTGGCGTTTACCTGCGGTGCCGCGAAGCTGCTGGACTATCTCGCACACCTGCTTGATGCCGGTAGCACCAACCGGGTGACCACAGGCTTTGAGGCCGCCGCTCGTGTTGACCGGGATTTTACCCCCAAGGGCTGTCTCGCCGTCAGCGGTGAACTTGCCGGCCGTGCCTTTCCTGCAGAATCCGAGATCCTCGATTGCACAGATCTCTGCAATCGAGAAACAGTCGTGCACCTCGACCATGTTAATGTCTTTGTGCGTCAGTTTTGCCATCTTGAATGCCCGCTGGCCTGCAGCAACAGTCGCGTCGAGGGTTGAGATGTCCCGGCGGTCATGGAGGGCAATGGAGTCGCTTGCCTGTGCGGTCGCAAGGACCTTGATAGGCGTGTCGGTAAACTCACGGGCACGTTCGAGCGGTGCAAGGATGACTGCTGCCGCTCCATCGGTTATGGGCGAGCAGTCGAAGAGCCGGAGGGGCTCTGCGACCATGGTAGATTTCAGCACGGTGTCGAGCGTGATCTCCTGCTGGTACTGGGCGATGGGATTACGTGCGCCGTTGTAATGGTTCTTCACGGCGACCTGTGCCAGCTGTTCGCGGGTCATGGAATATTTGTGCATGTAGTCTTTTGCGATCATCGCGTAGAGGCCGGGGAATGTCGCGCCGACAAATCCTTCCCATTCGCGATCAGCAGCGCCGGTGAGGGCGTCGGTGCTTGCGCCCGGCTCCACATCGGTCATCTTTTCGACACCTGCTGCAACAACAATGTCTTCCATACCGCTGGCAACAGCAATGACTGCCTGCCGGAAAGCAAGCCCGCCGGATGCACAAGCAGCTTCGACCCGTGTTGACGGGATATGGCGGGTTGCCATACCTGCGTAATCTGCAATCAGGGCACCGATATGCTCCTGCTCAATGAACCGGCCGGCACTCATGTTCCCGACGTACATTGCATCGATCTTCTCACCGGAAAGCTGGGCATCATTGAGAGCGAGGGCACCGGCTTCCACGAAGAGGTCTCTGAAGGATTCCGACCATTTTTCACCGAATCTGGTGCAACCAATACCAATTACAGCCACATCTCTCATGATTGCATCACCAGTTTTCCCTTGTGCTGGGCATAGCGTGCATAATCCAGGTAAATGGGATTCTTGAGCTGCTGCTCTACGCCCGGTGCAGCATCGCGCCGGAATTTATCCGACAGAATTGCATCGGTCACTTCAATATCGAAGGCATCGCTTCCAGCACCGGATCCAAAGGAGCAGACAAAGATGGTGTCGCCCGGCTTTGCGATGTCGAGGGTTGCTGCAAGACCCACGGGTGAAGCACCGGAGTAGGTATTACCGAGGCGTGGCACCACAAGGCCCGGCTTGATCTGCTCGGCACTGAACCCAAGATCCTTTGCGGCTTTCTGCGGGAACTTTGCATTAGGCTGGTGGAAGACTGCATAGGTGAAGTCCTTTGGAGTCTTTTTTGTCTGCTCTAAAAGAAGGTTGCTTGCACCTTTCACGTGCTTGAAGTACCCAGGATCTCCGGTGAACCGCCCGCCGTGCCGGGGGTAGTCCTGTCCTTCGCGACGCCAGAAGTCTGGCGTGTCGGTTGTGAACGAGCAGGTGTGGTGGATTGTTGCGATCGGGTCGTTGTTCCCGATAATGTAAGCCGCTCCGCCCGCTGCTGCGGTGTACTCGAGCGCATCGCCCGGTGCACCCTGCGAGACATCAGAACCGATGGCAAGCCCATAGGGGATCATCCCGCTCTTCACCATGCCCATGCAGGTCTGGATCGCGGCAGTTCCCGCCTTGCACGCGAATTCGAAATCTGCTGCGGTCATGTTCGGGGTAGCACCTATGGCTTCCCCCACTGTACAGGCAGTAGGTTTCACCGCATACGGATGGGACTCGCTTCCCACATATACCGCTCCGATCTCTTTGGGGTCAACATGCCGGCGCAGAAGTGCGTTCCTTGCCGCTTCAACAGCGATCGTTGCTGCATCTTCATCAAGGTCAGGAACGGACTTTTCAAAAACGCCCAATCCTCCGGTAATATCTGCAGCATTTGCACCCCAGACCCGGGCAATCTCTTCAACCTTGATACGATATCTCGGTATATACACACCGTAAGTAATGATTCCTACCATTCTTGTTCCCTCAGGGTACTCACGATTTTATCCACATCCATGCTCGTGCACATCACCGTGATGCGATCGCGTTCCGCCATCTTTTCCACGATTGGGTGGACATCTGCAGCTTCTATGCCCTGCAACACAACACATCGCGGCTTGAACGGCGTTACCCGGATTGCTACCATCGGTGATTTTCCGGTCGAGACGTTGGTAAAGACCAGCGCCCGTTCCGTGCTCCAGCCATAGATGCGATTGAACTCATCAGATGAGAGCTGCATGATCGCATTCAGGCTGTTGACCACGGTGTAGCCGAAGATAGCCTGGTCTAAGGACCCGCAGAGTAACGTGCACCCGATCGCGTCTGAAAAATCTTTCAGCGGTACGGGTGAACCGTACTCATGGAGGTCATAGATCACGTCATCATCCACTGCCGAAAAGAGCATGGTTGAATATTTTTCAATGTGTTTACCGCCGGTCTCCTCATCTGTGCTGAGGAGCGTATCGACAATCTTGCCGACAACAGCGGTTCCGGGGCTTTTTCTTCTTCCACTCTCATAATCACTGATTACTGATGGTGAGACGCCGAGGCGTTCTGATAAGACGCCGGGGGCAATCTCGAAGTTCATGCGCCATTTTTTCAGCGCATGCCCCGGTGAGTCCGACAGCGTAATTTCGCCAGCCATCTTTTCAGCAAGCTGGTTCCGCTTTCCGGATTTCATGCTCAATTAGATCCACTCATAGTGTTAAATAACTAACGAACGGGGATTCGACAGTGAACGAACCCCGACGAAGAGTGTGCCGAATGGCAACTCATAAATAATAAGCATCTCAATTTTGATAAGCATGATACCAGCAGAAGATCTCCAGTGTCTCAAGACAATTGCACTGCGGGGCGGCTGCAAAGGCCCGATCTTTGTCTCATCCCAGTCCATAGGTGAGATACTTGCGATCAGCCCGCAGACAGCGTCCCGGCGTTTGAAAGGGCTCGAAACGCAGGGTTTTATTACCCGGACGATTGCTGCGGACGGCCAGCATGTGACGCTGACCGGGACAGGAGAAGAGGAACTCAGGAAGGAGTATCAGGAGTACAGCCGGATCTTTTCTGAGCATAACAAAGGATTTGTACTGAACGGTACCGTAGTCAGCGGTATTGGCGAGGGAAAATATTACATGAGCCTTGAAGCCTATAAGCAACAGTTCAATACCCATCTCGGGTTTGAACCTTACCCGGGCACGCTCAACATACGTCTCTCCACATCAAGTATACCGGTCAGAAAGAAGATCGAGGCGCTCAACTGGATCCGGATCAAGGGTTTTTCCACTGATGGCAGGACGTTCGGTGATGCCAAGTGCCTCCCGTGCCGTATCGGGAATATTTCCTGCGGGATTGTCATGCCGGGAAGAACGCATTACCCCACAGATATCATTGAAGTGATTGCACCCATGGCCCTGCGTCGGAAACTTGGTGTGGAGGACACGGATACGGTAACCGTTGAGGTGGATCAGTGATTGATGAGGCACTTGCAGCGCTCCGTGACGGGAAGTTCATCCTCCTCTACGATTTCGATGACCGGGAAGGCGAGACAGATTTTGCGATCCGGTCCGATGCGGTCACCCCCAAGCATATCGTACAGATGCGAAAGGATGGCGGTGGATTGATCTGCACA
Organism: uncultured Methanoregula sp.; assembly: GCA_963676675.2. Lineage (GTDB taxonomy): Archaea > Halobacteriota > Methanomicrobia > Methanomicrobiales > Methanospirillaceae > Methanoregula. The sequence continues at coordinate 339,748 of OY781161.1, forward strand.
GCAGTCCACCCGATTGCTGCCCAGCGTCTTGGTCTCCCGTTTGCCAGCGATGCTCTCAGGGCAATTGCCGTGGCTGAACGGGAAGGCGATATCCCGTACGACCGGAAGAACCACTCCTCCTTCTCGCTCTGGGTGAACCACCGCAACACATTCACAGGCATTACCGATCGCGACCGTACCCTGACCGTCAACGCGATCGCCGAACAGGTGAAGCGTGCACTCAATGGCGGCAGCGTCAGCTTCCATGAGACGTTCCGCACCCCGGGTCACATGGCACTCCTGCGGGCAGCTGACGGTCTCCTCGATGTGAGGAAGGGCCAGACCGAGCTCTCGATCGCGATGGCCCAGATGGCGGGAATCACACCGGCGGTCACCATCTGTGAGATGCTGGATGATGAGTCTGGTTATGCACTTTCAAAGGCTGATGCAAAGCTCTACGCTCGTAAACACGGTCTTGTGTTTGTCGAGGGGCCGGAAGTCCTTGAGCGGTGGGAAGCGGATAAGAGCGGAAAAAAATAGATTTTTCTTTTTTTACAAGCGATACAATCATTTTTCCTTATCCGGCAACCTGAATATCAAAATTTTAATGGCGACACTCGTCAGGCTTTTCCCTTAATCATCCGTGTAACCTGCTCGCGGATCCGGATAAATGCAGGATCAGCCGGATCCCGGGGATAGGGAAGATCGATATGCAGGATATCAGACACAACCGCCGGCCTCCCGGAGAGGATGACAATCCGGTCCGCGAGATAGATCGCCTCTTCCGGGTTATGCGTGACCATGAGAAAGGTGGTCTTTAAGTCCTGCCGTATTCTCAAGACCTCATCCTCCAGTTCCCGCCGTGTGAATGTATCGAGCGCAGAGAATGGCTCATCCATGAGGAGGACGGAGGGTTTGATGGCCAGCGCCCGGGCAACCGAGGCCCGCTGCTTCATCCCGCCGGATAGCTGGTGAGGGTAGGAGAGTGCAAACGCGTTTAAGTGGGTGAGATCCAGAAGCGATTCCGCCCGTTTCCCTATCTCCTCTTCTGGCAGATTTTGCACGGAAAGCCGCAGGCCGTACACAATGTTCTCATAGACCGTGAGCCACGGGAAGAGGGCATGGTCCTGGAAGACCATGGCTGCTGACGGTTTTCTTTCTGTGTTACCGGATGTCTGGTGGATCCTGCCAGCGTCTGCATAATCGAGGCCCCCGATGATCCGGAGCAGCGTGGATTTGCCGCAACCGGATGGTCCCATTATGCAGACAATCTCCCGGGCAGCGACATCAAAGGAAACCCCGGCAAGAGCGGGACATGATTTTTCACTGTCCAGGAACGTCTTTGTGATCCCGTCAAGGGAGAGAACCGGCTCCATCATTCCCTCCCCTGCCAGCCAAAGAGCTGTTCCTGTCCTGCCCGGAAGAGGGTATCTGCTCCGAGGCCTATGATGCCAATGATGATCATGCCGGCACCAATCACTTGGAGCTGGCCGAGGTTATAGGCATACATGATCAGATAACCAAGACCGGCAGTTGTCCCGGGCAGCATCTCGGCGGCAACCACGCACATCCAAGCCACGCCGAACGAGACCCGGAGACCGGTCCAGATCACGGGAAGTGCACCGGGAAGGATGACGGTGCGGAGCTTCTCAAAAGTGGTAGCATGGAATGTCTCTGCTACTTCGATCCACCGCAGGCGGACTCCCTGCACCCCGTCAACGGTGTTGATTAGGATCGGGAAGAACGCACCCATGCCAATGATGAAGAGGATGGAATGGAAACCGATACCGAACCATGCGATGGCAAACGGCATCCAGGCGATCGGGGGGACCGGGCGGAGGATCTGGATGGTAGGGTTGAGGTATGTCTGGACTTCTTTTGACCAGCCGATAAGGAGGCCAAGTGGGATGGCAATGGCTGCTGCACAGAGGAATCCGGTGAGGACCTCTTTGAGGCTTTGGATAGTGTTCTGGATCAGGGACTCACCGCCAAGAACCGGTGCTGCCGGCTGGAGCAGTACGGAAAAAATTTCACCGAGCCGCGGGAGGATGTAATTGTTCTGTATCAGGAGGGCGACGCTTTCCCAGACTATCAGGAGGATGACAATGAGTGCCAGTCCTTTGCCGTATTCACGGATACACTGCTTCGAAATCAGTACCATAAAATTTCACCGAGATATTCTCATATGCAAACGCTTCGCGTACCATGTCTTCCTGGATCGAGCTCTGGACCGTGGCAATAACAACGGGTCTGCCGGTAGCAGAGCGGCCTTTCACCCACGTGACAAAGCCGGTCCAGTTATTACAGGGTGCCCCGTTGTCGACAACCAGCCCCGAACCCCCGGTATTGATAGACTGGATGATGGATGACGGGTTGTTAAGACCGATCTGTTGTTCTGCCGGGACCGATCCCACAAAGGCACCATCAAGGGCCTTCTGGCCGATCGTGGTCATGATGCCCCCACCGGACTGACCGGGGATGAGGTTGACATGGGCAAACGTTTTCCCCTGCACAAACAGCGTGCAGGAGACCGGGCGGGAGGCTTCCGGATCATCGGGGACAAGGCAGAAACCGTACCGGTCACAGAAATATGCAGAATCCTTGACCATGACGTAGAGGGGTGCATAATTATCGGTTGATGGGATATAGCCAAGCCTGAGATTCGGTACGTTCATGTCCGCTATGGGGACCGATGAATTCGTCAGGTACTGCGCCCCCTGGCGTGCAACGGCAGGGTTCATCATAGACAGGGGATCATACGTAATGTTCGCTGTCTTACTGATAACGCTCTGTACAATGCCGGATTCGGGGGGATCTGCACTCGCCGTGAAGACAATGTTGGCAAAGGCGTGCTTCTCGACATCAAGCGGCTGAAGCGACCCCACGGGTGTCAGAATCGGGTTTTTTCCATAGACCCAGGCAGCGGTGATATTCTCTGCCAGTGCCGGGTCCTCTTGGGTACGGTTTATTGCGGCTGTCGTGAGAGCGGAGAAGAGGGCAGAGGTATTCGGGTTGTTTTTGATGAAATCGTTCCGCAGTACCATTACATTGATAGCCTGGTCATTCCATTTTCCCGGGGGAGGGAGATCGGATGGGACCGCGATACATTTTCCAATGCCGGAGAGCTCTGCATTCGAGACCACCGGTTCCCAGATCAGGAACGCATCGATCTGGCCGGTATTGAGCAGTTGGCCCATTGAGCCGGTGGATGCGTATAAAAGAGACACTGAAGGGCGATCGTCAACGGGTTGGACAAGCCCAAGCATTGTACTGTAATAGAGCAGAAAGATCAGAGATGCCAGAACACATCCTACGATGATGAGCCACTGGAATGGTGTGATTCGCTGCATGAATGGATCGCTATCGGATGTGTACGAGCTCCGGATATATATGCTGACGGTTTTTTATCGCACCGCAGGGAGTGGTGAAAAGTATTATTCAACCGCCCCCTGCACCATTTCATTATTCTTATTAGCTTTCCAGCTCCAGTTTTTACCAGCATGAAAGTCCCGCTCACCGAACTCGAAGACAGGTTGAAACGTTTCCGGGACCGGATGGATCACACCTGTCCTGGCTGGGAACTGGCAGCCATTGTCGGCAAGATCCACCTCTACTATTTTACGGGCACGATGCAGGACGGGCTCCTCCTTATCCCGCAGGATGGCGACGCCGTTTTCTGGGTCCGGCAGAGTTTCGAGCGGGCAAAGACTGAGTCGCTTTTTCCTCACATCCGGGAGATGAAGAGCTACCGGGACGTGGCTGCGGGTATGGGGGGCCTCCCCTCGACGGTGTATCTCGAAACGGACCTGATGTCGATTGCCCAGCTCCAGCGACTCCAGAAGTACCTGCCGTTTACCAATGTGAAATCTGTTGATGAACAGATCGCAGCGGTCAGGTCCGTGAAGAGCCGGTATGAGCTCTCGTTGATGGAACACGCCGGTAAGATCCATCGCCATGTACTCGAAGACTGCATTCCCCGGATGCTTGCGGAAGGGATCGACGAGGTCGGGCTTACCTGCGATCTCTATACACTCATGGTGAAGGAAGGCCACCAGGGCATTATCCGGTTTGGGATGTTCAACGAGATGCTGCTCGGCCAGATCGGGTTTGGCACCAGTTCCATCTCCCCCACCTGCGTTAATACCCCCGGCGGCATCTTTGGCATGCACCCATCCGTCCCCCTGATGGGTTGCCGGGAAAGGAAACTGAAGAAGGGTGATCTGGTTGTTATCGATATTGGGTGCGGGTACAAGGGATACCAGACCGATAAGACCATGACCTATATGTTCGGCAAGGCGATCCCTGCAGAGGCGATACGGGAGCACGAGCGATGCGTAGAAATTCAGGATCAGCTTGCAGCGCTCCTCAAGCCGGGCGCTATCCCATCAGAGATCTACACAACCGTAATGGAGGGGCTTGAGCCGGAATTCCTGAACAATTTTATGGGATTTAGGAAGCACAAGGTAAAATTCCTTGGTCATGGGATCGGGCTTTGGATCGATGAGATGCCGGTCATTGCGCAGGGATTTGATGAGCCCCTGCAGGAGGGGATGGTCTTTGCCCTCGAACCCAAGAAAGGAATACCAAAAGTTGGGCTTGTGGGTATTGAGAATACCTTTATCGTGACACCGCGTGGCGGGCGGTCGATCACCGGCAAGAGTAAGGGGCTTGTTGAGGTATACTGAAGGTCAGGAAAAGGCTTGCGCCGCAATAAAAAAAGAGAATTGAGATTATATCTTGATCTGGGCCAGCGCATCGTACGCGATCTTCCGGAATGTCACCGGATCTATGGTGGGATACTGCTCCTTTGCCTTCACAACATCCGTACCCGTTCCCGAAGCAAAGGCTTCAATCCGGTCGAGCGTGCGTTCAGCGGTGTCGAGAACCCAGAGATCCCGGGTGTCTTTGTCCACGATATTGATCGATTCCACACGGATGGAAATCATAGGTGCACTTGCCTCATCCTTTCTGTAGATGCTCGGTTTGCCAATGACTGCGACAAAGGCGGGTGTCTCAATCTTTGCCAGCATCTGCATTGCCTCGGGCTGGTAACTGCCGGCCATGATAAAGAAGGTACCGGTCGGGTCTACTACTCTCCCGCGGTAGAACATATTCTGGTCGCCCTGCCGCTGCTTCTCGGTCAGTGTGCCAACGATAAAAACACGGTTACAGCGTTCTCCGGTAGGGAGCAGGACAAATGTCGGGCTTTTCTCATCCTCGCCATCCTTGAACTGGTACCGGCATTCCCGCAGTTCGCTGGCAAATACCCGTCGTGCGGGTTCGCGTTCGAATGAACCCTCTTTTCTTCCCATCTCGTGTGCGGGCGTGCTCATGATGCACCCCCGGCCCGGTTAAGGAGCGCTGTATGCTTTCCGCTCTCAAATGCAACACGCTCGCATTTATTCACGAGAACACGGTTATCAATCTCGCGCCCGTGGCAGGTGATATAGCGGCCGAGTACCTTCTCCCGCATCTGGAGGAAGACCTCATCCATACCCAGCGGGTTGTTCTCGGCGATCTCTTTTGCTGCATCGAGTGATATGCCGGTGAGCGATTCCACCACATCGCGCTGGAGCAGTACACTGTGCGTCTTTTCTCCGTCATCCAACCACCCCTTGATCCGCAGATCATAGGTGAACTTCGGCTGGATCTCGTGCACGGGGCAATAGTTCTGCCGTGAAAGGGCACGATTGCACCCCTCTACCGGACATCGCTTGATGATACCGGAGCCGGGTGCGACATGCACGATAGCGCCGCTCACCGCTGCTTCCCCTCCGCTCACCGCAATATCGCCCTCCTCCTGCATGATCATAGCCGTATTAAGGTTCAAGGAGAGCCGGCCGTTATACTCGTCCACCTGAGCGTAGAAAATATTATAGACCGAACCTGGTGTAAGGCTCTCCCTGCCCGGCTCTTTCCAGATCACGAACTTGATTGTGCCGGTCTCGTCGCCCAGCAGGCCGGACTGGAGCATCCTTTCGTGTGAGGCGTCCCATTCCTGGACTACCTTTGCCCGGATGCTGCCTATGCCGGGGTGCAGTCCGCTGATCGGAACAGTGGAAGGCATGAGGGCCCGGTCCTCTTCAATATCCTTGATCGTGGTGCCGGAATGGATCTTCAGGCTTGCAATACCCTTGAATTCGTCCACAACCGCGGATTCGATCCTGTACCAGGATCCCAGTGCCATTGCCGGTGCATTCGCTTTTGCCCATGCGACAAAGCGGATAGCACCGGATTCATCAGCTATGATACCTCCTTGGGCAATTGCGGGGGATGCGGGAGCTGCGAGTGCTACGATCTTGCCTTCGATCGTAACCCACTCGCCGGGTGCCGCATCAGCAATCTTCTTCTCTGCTGTCCCACTACTGCCCGTACCGCCACTGCCTGCGCTACCACCCGTCCCCATTGACGGGATGTTGAACTCCTTTGCGAGTTCATTGGTCACGCTGCGTTCTGCTTCTGATGGCTGGACGCCAAACTCCTCGATTAGTCTGCGGAGTTTCCCCTCAATCTTTTTGGGATCAATGGTCTGACCGCTCTTTTGGAACTTACGGGAGATTCTGTCTGCTTGTTCGGAAAAATCCATTTCGTACATCTCCACATAATCATCGGATCTTATCATGTCTATATATTGCGAAGTGTGAATGGCGAAAGTGAAACGGGGGTAATAGTACTCGCCGTAATGGTCAGGTTTATGTGACCACAGGCAGACTATCTGAGTATGGCAGAAATTAATGCAGACAGCACTATCTATGAACTCTTACAGGCAAAACCCGAGTCTACCGAAGCACTTTTTAAGTTCGGTATGGGTTGTGTAGGATGCGCGATCGCCCGCGGTGAGACAATCCGCCAGGCCGCAGAGGCACACGGTATCCCGCTGCCCGAGCTCGTCAAGGCACTGGGCATCAGCGAGAAGTAAAGAACAATTTATTCATTCTTTTTTGTGTTTTGCCTTGATCTCCGCAAGCGAAGCCGATGGAAATTTCTTCAAGTAATCGGCGATAGCCGGTTCGTGGAGAAGCGTACATCCCGCACAGTTCCATACCCTGTTCCCGTTTGAGCCCGCTGACCATTGCCCGAGGATTTCATCGGCGCACGGGTAGAATGGGCAGTAACAGAAGTCGCAGCGCTGACCCGCAAAGTGACAGGGATAATAGGGACAGTTATGTGGGGTCCACTCCACCCAGTGCTCGCTTTTAATCCGGCTGAAAACAAAAAATGACGGCAGGTGTTCCTGAATATCGTTGTCGTGACGTTGTATTGCGTGCGGGATACCGTGGAGTATGGCCGCTCGTACACGGAGGCCGGTCCCGGTCTGCCTCCCGGCATACTGATGCTTGACCTCGCCTTCGCAGGCAGCGATCACCGCATCGGTCGGTGTGCCGGTCAGCGGGAGGCCCAGCGCTGCAAGGGCTTCTGCCTTTGCCTCGGTTGCCACCATGATCGTTTCGAGCAGAGCTGAGTCTTCCAGCCCCTCACTGCTGGTGACGATGATATTAATTGTTCCGGCAGATTCCGGGGGTTCGCGTCGGATCCCCGCGGTGATAAATACCGTTACAAAATCATACTGGAGGACACAACATTGCTGTACAGGCACCGCAGTGAGCAGCCCGAAAAAATCCGGCCCAAGCCCGGCCCCTGCTGCGACTATTTCCAATTCCTTTACCGGTTCGGTACGGTCCCATCCCACAGGAACGGTGTGGTTGAATAAAGTGGAGACCGGGCGTATGCCGCCGTTGATGCCGGTACTTGCAGCGCGGAACGTTCCGCGGATGAAAAAAGTATTGATATCAGTGAAATATCTCATGCAACCGAATAGCGTGTCCGGTCCTTGAGTTCCTGCTGCTTGCCGGCGTTCCAGCCAGAGACATCCTGCAGGTAACCGGTTACCCTGCTGATCTGGGTGACATCATGGGAGCCGCATTCAGGACAGACTGGTTTGCCGCACAGCGGACAGTACTCGATACCTGAGAGGATCTCATGGGAACAATGGCAATGATCGAGCGGGCACATGATCTCAAGATGCGTCTCGTTGCAATTCGGACAGGGACTCTCCTCAACAATGAGGTGGCATGTGTGGCACTTGTATTTGCGTTCCTTTTGCGGAATCTCCTCTACACTCTTGTATTTTTGTGCCAGTTTCCGATGATCTGCTGTCCAATCCATACTATAACATGGAACAGGTGATTAATAAATATTTAGACGATGCAGGTCCAACGAACGGCCATTTCACCCACTAAAAAGCGCGCATATGCAGATCTGGTGCCAAATGACCGTTGGTTTATAAATGTTTACGCCGTACGGATGTGCGCAAAACCCTGTGCTGCGGCTACCGGGTCCTTCGTTTCATAGATCGCGCGGCCAACGATAATTCCGTCAACAAGTTTTGCAACGGTATCCGCATCCCCTCCCTGAGCCCCGACACCGGGGGAGAGGATCTTCCGGGTGCCGACAATGCCCCGCAATACTTTCACCCGCTCCGGTCGTGTTGCCGGGGCGATGATACCATCCGCCCCGCACTCCATGGCAAGCGCAGCGATCTTCTCTGCCGTTCCGCCATGGAAAAAGTCAGTTGCTCCGGGATGGCTCATCTCGGCAACGACGTAGCATGCACCCCCGCAGTCAAATGCAGTCTCCACGCAGGCAAGCACCGAGTCTTTGCCGGTGAAGCCATGGCAGATGATGGAGGAGAATCCTGCATCGAAGACCTGCTCGGCGATGAGCCGGTTGGTATTGGGGATGTCGGCGACTTTGAAATCAGCAATCAGCGGAAGGTCATGCTCTGCCATCTCATCGGCAATGGAAAGTCCACATGAGAGAATAAGGGGATAGCCGAGTTTGATCGCATCGATATGGGGGGCACAGGTCTCTGCGATGGATAAGGCTGTTTTCTTCTCCATTACATCCAGTGCGAGGATCAGGTCCGTCATAATGGCCTCCGCTCCAGCACTGCGGCAACCATTACCGGAAGTGTAATCGTTGCATCGCCGTACACGGTCACGGCCTGTGCCTCTTCTGTGATCTTGCCCCATGACCGGGCTTCGTCCAGTGTTGCGCCCGAGAGCCCGCCGAGATCCGGGCGGTCACCGGTCAGCTGCACTGCGTAGGAGAACCCATTGGGAGTCATGAGCATACTCTGGAGGATGAAGTTCTTCGGCACACCCCCACCGACAAGCATGGCGCCGGCTTTCTTTGCGGTAAAGCAGCGGTCCATGAGGGCCGGCATATCAGCAAATGCATCGACTATTACTTTATTGGTTTGGGAAAAAAGCCAGTACTGGAGACCGATCATCGAGTCCTGCACCGCGGGGCAGTAGACCGGGATATTATTGTGATATGCAGTGTGCAGGATACCTGATTTTAAGTTCTTCCCGATATGTTTGAGGAGAGCGGAGATGGAGATAGTGCTGCCGGGTTCGAGTTCTCCGAATACCTTCTGCATGAACTCCTCGAAGTGCTCGAATGCTTCGTTGGGGAGATAGACATCGTAGATCCGATTGATCTCATCGTGCCGGAGTTCGATATCATTGCAGAACGCGGTACCGTGGAAATGTTTGCAGCCAATCGCTTCGATAATATCGTGCGTGAGGTTTGCACCGGTCGATACGAGCACATCGATGTGCCCGCCCTTGATAAGATCGGAAACAATCCCTCCCATGCCAGCCGGCACCATCGCACCTGCAAGCCCGAAGAACTTCACGGTTTCTGTATCGCGCAGCATCTGGTCATAGATATCCACGGCGCGGGCGAGCGATCCGCCATTGTACGCCCCGGCCTTTCCCATTGCTACGACCAGTTCATTGACGGTCATCTTTTGCTTTAAGTGGATCTGGGTGACCGCTTCATCGCACTGCTTTGCCATTTGTCCTCTCCCCAATTATGGGAAGGTTATTGGTGCGCTTGGATGATAACTGTGTTTTATGGAAGGATGCAATGTCAAATGTACGTGTACACAGGAAAATCCCATATCTTCATACATCTCATGTTGAGGAAAGAGATCTCCACCATGAAAAGCCCCCCTCAAAAAAAGGAATACAGCCTGACATTCTAATAAGGGATCGTTTTTACCAGAAAAAAGTGCGGGAAAAAATGAAGCGCGTTATTTTTCCATTTCAAGTGTCATTTTCGCTGCCATGAGCTGTTTGATCTGTTCATCTGAAACCTTCGGATAGGAAAGGTTGAGTCCATTTATAGCCGATGTAATCACATTTGCAACAAAGGTCCGGGCCATCCACTTATAGTCTGCAGGGACAATGAACCACGGGGCATAATCGGTTGAAGTCGCGGACAACATTTCCTCGTAGGCTTTGATATACGAGTCCCAGAAGTGACGCTCGGCAAGATCGGCGGTGGAGAATTTCCAATATTTTTCCTTGTTGTCGAGCCGGTCGAGAAGCCGTCGTCTCTGCTTGTCTTTTGAGATGTGGAGGAAAAACTTGAGGACAATCGTCCCGTTGCGGGCGAGATGCTTTTCAAAGGCATTGATATCTTTATACCTCCCCTCCCAGAATCCTTTGGCACCTGGCCCGATCTTCCCGGGAAGTTTTTCCATACGATCCGTATGAACCTTCACAACCAGCACATCCTCATAGTATGACCGGTTGAAGATGCCGATCATCCCTCGTTCCGGCAGGACCTTGTAATACCGCCAGAGGAAATCATGGGAGTGGTCCTCGGAACTGGGAACCTTGAAGCTGTGTACTGCACAGCCCTGCGGGTTGACTCCTGACATCACATGCCGGATTGTTCCATCCTTCCCTGCCGTGTCCATTCCCTGCAGCACGATCAGAATCCCCCGCTCTTGGGAGGCGGCAAGCAGTTCCTGGGCTTGCATAAGGGAGGCTCGGTCTTTCTTGAGCATCGCTTCCAGCATATCCTGTGCTTGGTCCTCACTCATCTTCTTGAGCGTCTCGTTCTGTACCCAGCCGGCATCAAATTTTTTCAACTGGACTTTTTTCCCCGGCCTCACCTTGGCTTTCTTGATATAATCATTGATCTTTGGTCCTTTGACTTCCATGTTGTTCACCCCGTGTACACTAACAAATATGAGGCAGGGACGGCCCCGCCGTTTTCCCTCCCTCGTTCGTTTGCAGCAAAAATGTCATTGAGTACTTCGCTGATATTACCTCTGTATTGCGCCATACAGATTATGCCCCAACAGGTAATTTCTCATAAGCTACAAGCACGTCTTTGGTGAACTCGAATATATGTTCCTTCCCAATCAGATCGGTGAGTTTGTCCCGTTCTAACTGGTGCATGACATGAGTTTCGACATAGCACATCACGAGCACTATCCCTCGTTTTTTGAGTTCCCATTGAAGTTGTTTCAACGCTTCAGAGCCGGAAAAATCTATATCGTGTATTGATGATGCGGAAAGGCATAGCCATCTCAATGATGGGCTTGCTTTTGTCACGATTTCAAGAATTTCACCGGTAAATCGGGCCTCATTGGCATAATACAGGTTTGCCCCGAACTGGTAAATCACCAGTCCCGGTGCAGCCTGATTCCCGGATTCGATGGGAGTAAACAACCATCCCCTGTTGGGGTATTCGACGAGGAGAAAATTTAAAGGTTGGTAACTATGGCGGAGATGGGCAATAATAGAGAGCACGATCGCAAGGGTGATGCCCCACCCTACACTGATGAAGATCACGGTCAATGCCGTGATGAAGGCTACTACGAATTCAACAGGACGACGATCAAGGAGTTTTTTCATGCCTTTGAGATCTATTAAGTGAATCCCGATGGTAAAGACAATTGTCGCCAATACAGCATTGGGCAGATAGGAAAGAGGTACCGTAAGAAACAGCAGTGTAACAAGAACTATGCTGACCGTGACCAGTTGGGCAAGCTGAGATTTACCCCCGGAACTATCAACGACTTCCGTCATTGTCGGGCTCCCGTTGACCACAAAAGTTCCCGTCATCCCTGCTGCCGCATTGGAAAGACCGAGGCCAACAAGGTCACCATCTTCGTCAAATTTTTCTCCATGTCGGATTGCATATGCCCGCGAAGTGAGGGCACTCTGGGCAAGAATTACGAGAAAACAGGCGACAGAAACCCCAAGGAGATCGGGAATCTTATCTAGTGGCACGGTAGGAAATACAATTGAAGGAATACCCGCAGGGAGAGCGCCGATCATTTTTACCCCATATGCTTCAAGGGGAAGGGCCCAGCTTACGATGATTGCCCCGATGACAGCAACAAAAGCCCAAGGTATTTTTTTTATAAACCTGCCCCCACCTAGGATGATGGCCAAAATCAGAATTGAAAGGACAATCGTTAAGCCATTCATCTGGGGGATTTCTTTTGTGAATATAGTTATTATCTGCAGGATTGGGTTGTCCCCCTCTTTCAGCACACCAAACATCTCTGGAATCTGACCAAGTGCTACCTGTGTCCCTACACCGGTTAAAAACCCGATAAGTACGGTGCGGGAGAGAAAATCTGCGATAAAACTAAGTTTAAAGATACGTGCAAGGATCAGAAATCCCGCTGCAAGTAGCGCGACAATTCCGGCAAGAGCTACATACTGGGGTGACCCGGGCAGGGCCATAGTCACCAGAGCAGTTGCCAGAAGCGCTGCGGTAGCCGAATCCGCAGCAACAACCAGATGTCGGGAATTTCCAAAGAGAGCAAAGATTGCCAAAGGAATCAGGAGAGTATAGAGACCATAGACAACCGGGATACCGGCAATTTTTGCATACCCCAGCACCTGGGGAATGGCGAGTGCGGCAAGGGTAATTCCTGCTATGATGTCGAGTGGCACCTGCGTTTTTTTTATCGGAAGGATACCCTGAAGAAAGGGAAATTTTCCGGTCTTCTTAGTGGTTCCCTCTTCTGCTGGCATGTTTCACCCCGAATTATTTTTCCGGTGTTACTGGGACAAAGGAATAATTCCTTTCTATTGGATAGATCTACCCTGCACATCTTATGTAAGGAAATTGGAAGGGGCGATCTTAATCCGGACTTTCAATTCAATAGTTCCTGTAACGCTGTATTTATGAGTACGTTTCCAATCGCATATTTCTCTGGAGAACTCAGTACGAGAATTTCCCCCTTATTGTGCTTATTAGTAAAGATAGTACCGGAAAGCGGGCAAGGCAGTACGAGGCGGACCAGAAATATCAGGGTAAAAGAATCAAGCCTTCGTTTGATCCCTTGCATGGGGCAGGAGCCGGACTATCAGGATTGCAATTGCGCTGCCAATAATTACCTCAGAGAACCGGAGACCGGCATTCATCAGCGGTGATAGTTCCGGATTGATATGGGAAAAGAACAGGATCACGGCCACCGTGAGAGCTGCAGGTGTAGAATAATCCGGCCGGTCCAGGATCTGGCATAAAAACACGGCGAGGCCCATCAGTAGCACCATCCCGATTGGATTGAATGGCAGGAAGTGTAAATAAACGAGCGAAAGTATCGCCCCTACAAGCCCGCCAAGTATCTGGAACCTGGCCTTCTCTACGGTACTTATCCAGTTCTCCTGCATCACCGATACCCCTACGATAACTGCCCAGAGTGCTCCGATTGGTGCAAATGTGGAGGTAATGTGTAACGTGCCGGTAAGATAATATGCACCGAAATATGCCAGCAGGGAAACGAGTACATAGTGGAGAGCAGTACGAGCAGAACGAGAGATCTTAGTATTAAACGCGTTTTTCATTTCCCAATCTCCTTATTGCCTTTTTAAAAAAATGGTCTGCCGAAATATTCATAGTATCTCTCATGGTTATTGGATGTGAGCAGGTTGATCCTTTTATTATTCTGAAATGAACCGGGCCATCACTAGTGCAATTCCCTGTACGAGCGTCCGGAAAGAGTTTTTTTAAAATCCGTGCATCTCTTTTTAACGATAACCCTTGGATTTTTTCTCATGTATGACGTTGAATAAGGACCTGTTCTTAAGTCATCGCGCAATCAGTAAGATATTTACCTATTAAGAAATAGTCTATCCACTATGAAAGACGTACGGTTTACCATCAAGAAGCGGGCATTTCCGAGTCAGGGACGTGTGCGTCTCAATCTTGCACACCTGCCCGAACTTGGAATACGTGAAGGGGATCATGTAGATCTCATCAATGAAACTACAAAAAAAACCGTCACTACGACGGTAATTGCCGATACCATGGTACGAGTAGGGCACGTCCGTGTAAGTGAAGAGGACTTAAAATCGATTGGCCTTAACGATGATGATGATGTTCTTATAAGAAAAACCCCGCCGCTGGAAGAAAAGATCAAAAAGGCAGCATCAGATGCCAGCAAATCGCTCTCAAAGAGTGTTGATAAACTCGATGCGAGTGTGAAAAAGACCACCGTAGATGTAAAGGCAAGTGCAGCAAAAACTGCAGACACGGTGAAAAAAGAGACAAAGAAAGCATCGGATAAAATCGGAAAAGCTGCCGAAAAAACTGTTAAAGAAGTGAAAAAAACGGTTAAGAAGGCAACCCAGCCTCGCGATGAACTGTAATATTGTCCGTCTTTAACGAAAAAGCACAAAAACAGTTATGGGATGAATAAATAATGGCAACAGAATCAGTAATCACCAACCCGGTAATCACCGATACAGTTCTGATGGGAATCCTTGTTGTTCTCGCAATGGTGGTCATCTATCTCATTATTCGGGAGATACGCATCATGAAGACTGCCAACCGCACGATAGAGCTGGAACTGGAAAAAGATAAACTCAAACTCTTAAAGCAGCACGAGGAGTCAAAGGTCTTTTCGTTTACCCGTCTCTCTCCCGATCAGACCGCCGAGATAAGAAAAGTTGAAGATGATAACACGAGCCTTGAAACAAACATCTATGCAAAGGAAAAACTTATTGAAACGCGGTTAAACCGGCTCGAAAACCTGGTAAAAACAAGAAAACTGGATAACCTTTTGGGAAATATCCAGGAACAGGAAACGAAGGTGAAATAAAACCATGAACCCGGTTATCAACCAGAATCCGAACCAGAATGCAACTGGAGATTCTTTCTGGGATCAGTTCTCCCATATCCCTGGGACAATAGAATCCCGCCTCCCAACTCTCGATAAATCACTTGATGGATATTTTGACCAGAACTTTGCGGCCATTATTGAGGAATGGGATCTTGTAACCGACAGTGATCTTCATAAGCTGGAAACCCGGCTTGCAGCGGTGACTGATGAAATCAGCAGTCTTTATGCAGGAAAGATGACCATCGAGAGTCGGGCGAAAAAGTTAGACGACCTGATAACTTCTCTGGAGAAGTCGTTATGATCGGCATGAACAATTACCTGAATGCGTATGTTGATCGCAGGATGAAATATATCGTTGACGAATGGGATCTCTCCACACGAACCGATCTCTCTGATTTTACCGGTCGTCTGGATGCCATTGAACAGGAAATCCCCCGCTTGAAAGCATTTGAGCAGACTGCGTCTGACAAGCTCACCGAGCTGGAAACCCGCGCCAACAAACTCAAAGGGAGGGTCTGAAATGGATCTCTTAGAATTTATCGTCATTGTTGTCATCCTGTGTGCTCTCATTTTCCTGATCTATTACTTCATCCGGGGTGCAAAGGGTGAAATCTCTCTTGCCCGCCCGGTAGAGAGCCGTGTGGACGAGTACCTTGACCGCAGGTTCCAGAGCATGGTGCAGGAGTGGCAGCTGGTTTCCCATCCAAAACTCCAGCAGTTCAAGGAAAAGCACTACAAGGAGATCGAAAACGATGAAGCGCGTCTCGCTGAATTAAAGAAATACGAATCCGGGATGCAGACCACACTCTCAAACCTGGAGGCACGCCTTGACACTGTGGAAAAAGAACTTGCCCTTAAAGGAACGGCCAAAAAGTAATTCCCCCGATCTCATTGCCGAGCTTAAAAAAGAGATTACGGTGATGCGGAAGCAGGGAGAGCCTCCCTTAAAGGATCCCCATAGCTTCGCCCAGTATATGTGCGATCTCTGCTCTACGCCCCACCCGATATCTGAGCTCCGGCAGTGCGTTCTCTGCGGGCGCTGGGCATGCGATTCCTGTTGGAAGGATGAGTTTTATACCTGCAAATCCTGTGCAGGAATCATAAAAATTCACCAGATGAAGGATAAATACTAATTTCTTACTACTTTTTTCTGCAGATGATCTGTAATCCCTGAAAGACCCTTTATTCTGAAATGGAAAAGGCGACACACCTGACATTTTTCACGTGCACAAAGATGCATCGCTGTATCAGGCTTGCAGTTTCACATTGGTGTGAACGAGGACCGGATAATAAGGACCCGGCATTTATCCGGAACGTAAGGTGCTCTCTCTGGATACGGGTGCTTGACTCACCGTATTTATGAGAATCTCAAAAACGATCAGAAAAAATTTCACTATGTTTAATGCTCTTACAACTAAGTAATGAATTACATACAGCCACGGTGATACAATTGTCTGATAGTACAATCCCCCGAGAAACCCACAATGAAGGTTCCTTTGAGCAGATCATCAGGAACGAACTATCGACAGTTCAAAAAAACCGTGCTGAACTGATGACCCCGAGTGGCCATAAGGGAATACATTTCTTCATCCTTCTGGTGTGTATTCTTACGAATGTAATTTTCTTTCTGGTCCGGCCAGATTATTTCGG
Source organism: uncultured Methanoregula sp. (assembly GCA_963676675.2). Classification (GTDB taxonomy): domain Archaea; phylum Halobacteriota; class Methanomicrobia; order Methanomicrobiales; family Methanospirillaceae; genus Methanoregula. Next base: position 356,321 of record OY781161.1, read on the forward strand.
GCTTTTTATTGCGGCCAGCTTCTACCTCAACATGTTTTATTTTTTTTCACTTCTTATCCCGACAAACTTCCAGAGCGCCAATCTCCCGGCAGCGGACCTCTCACGGTTCCACGCATGGTTAAAAGAGATCGGGGTAACCTCAGGCACAACCCGCTTTACCCGGTTATTTATCAATGCACTCTTCTTAAACAGCAGGACCCTGTCGCTGGGAATCGGGCTGATATTCTCTATTGATATTGTGTTTGCTCTCATTCATTTTACCCGGGGTCTTCCGATCAGAACTATGCTTATTGTGCAAGTCCAGTGCGCAATAATTGTCATCTTCTACCTGATGGTCTGGAAGATGGAACCCTTCTCTACCCGCTATGTAAAGCAAGTAGATGAGGCAAAACGCACTCTTCGCCGGCAGAAACTACCGCCCCAGCTGGTAACCGGCATGTTCATTTTTGGCTTTTTGCTGGCCATATTCCTGTTCCTGACTACCATGATCTATCTGCCGGGTGTCACTCTGAATGCTTTTTTAAACCAGTCAGATCTGACCGAACTCGGGCATCTCTTCAGCCTTCTTGCCATTCTTGCCATCAGCCAGTATTTTATCGTCAGGTATATTCACGGATTTACCAGCAGGGCAATGGCAGATCGGATCTTTGACTTCAAGGAACAGTCCTTAACCGAGCTCCTTGAGAGTGAGAATATGGCCCGGCCTGAAAATTTTGCCACGGATGAAAATCCTCTCGAGACAAGTGCCCTGCTGCTCGAATCCAAGATATTCATCATAAAGCGGAATTCTCTTGCAGGGATATTTCCGGTCTTTGTTGTGGACCTTGACTTCTCGGTGTTGATGGACAGCACAACCCTGACTGCAATTAAGGGGTATATTGTGGAAAGAAAACAATAAAGGAAAAAGAGTTTTCAGATATTTTAACACAAAACCTCTTCAACGATACAGATAATAACTGAAAATGAAACATGCAGCCCATCCCATTACACCCTTCAATCACCATCCATTCGGATCTCTGATATGAAAATCACAGGATTTTTCTTCAAAATATTATTAACCGGACTCCTCCTTTTGATAATACCCCTCGCTTCCGCTCTCCCGTCCGGCACTACCACTTACTCCATTGTCCACCTGTCAGACCCCCAGAACCTGGCCACTTATTACCCCGACACCTATAATCTCACCTTCTCATACCTTGAATCGATAAAGTCTCAATACAATATCTCGGCTATCATCATTACCGGGGATCTCGTGAATACCTGGGATAAAAAAACAGAGTGGGACGTATTTTCCCGTGCACGGAACCAAACGAATATCCCCTTGTACGTAACGGCTGGCAACCACGACACGAACCGGGGAAAGAATTACCAATATTATTCTCAGTATACGGGCGAACAGGAGAGCAATTATGTGACTGCGGTAAACGACTTTAATTTCGTAGGAATAAACTACGTAGAAAAATCCCTTGCACTGCAGGAATTTCCCGCATTACGGCAGGCGATAATCAACGGGTCTCATAATTTCACCATCATCGCTACGCATTACTACATGGGAAAAGATGGCTCTCTCTCTCCCCTTGGAAAAGATATCAACCGGCAGTTGATTGTGCAGCCAACCATCATCCTTGCCGGACATATGAACGGGGAACTCATCCGGGTTAAAAATATCAGCGGATTTCCGGTGATCGAGGAACTGACCGATTACCAGAACGGTGAACCCGGGGGTGTAAAAAATCAGAATTATTCGGCCGGGACGTTCTATACTGTGACTGTAGTGGACGGTCAGGTAGTAAAGATCGTTTCAGAAACAATCCGGATCTTTCCAAAACAATCATTCGATAAAAGGAGGGTCCTCTATGACATTACCGGACAAATTTCCGGTAATGAGTCGGTCTTATTGCCGCAGCCGGTCTCCACGCCCTCTAATATCCGTGTGATTGAGGATCCCTGCGACAATATTCCCGATGGGTTTTTTGATGTACCTGCCCGAATCCCTGATATTATCCTGTGCAAAATCCACCAGATTTCTTAAAAATCCATACTCTTTAATAATTTAAAACAAAATGAACCGCATGGAAAACTGTACTATTTGTGGCATCTCAAAAGCCCAGATCGTGGGAATCATCGGAGCGGTTCTTCTCATCATTGGATGTTTCGTTCCGATATTTTCCATATCCATTCTTGGAAAACCTCTGTTGTCGGTCACGTTTCTCTCGCTTGGGTTTAACATTTATGGGGGAGCGCTCATCCTCACTGCGCTTGTCATCATCGGCCTCTTCTTTGCAAAGATGGTTAAGGAAGCACAGGGCGCCGGAATCGCAGTCTTTCTCACGATCCTTGTCTTTTTCGTGGATGCTGTCAGTGGGTATAACGCGATCAAGGATATGGGATTTATTGCATCGTTTGCCGCAGGATTTGTCAGCTTTGGGTATGCCTGGATCATTCTTTTGGCCGGTTCAATCCTTGTGGTTGCAGCGCCGTACATTGACCGTTTGTTCCCGGCCAAGTGATCTTTTTATCGGAGAAAATCAAGAGAAAGATCAAAAAATCAATTTTTCCAGGGTTAAAAACAGACCCAACCGGGCCAGTAAAAAAGCCGCAGTAATCGTTTCCGGGTTTTTGCTCCTTCGGGTAATCACTCTAGGAATATTCCGCTCTCCGATAGAGGTATTTAGTGAATCCTTTTTGCTGGAATTGCCGGTAGTCTTGGGTGTATTTTCCATCCCCCCAGCAGAGTATCAGGCCGGATCTGTTTGTACTCCCGTGCAGACATCCGGCAGTTGGTCTCCCATATCCTTTAATCCATAAAAAACGAAAAACATCCTATGGAAAACTGTAGCATTTGTGGGATTTCAAAGTCCCAGATCGTGGGAATCATCGGAGCGGTTCTTCTCATTATAGGATGTTTTACCCCGTTATATTCAGTTAGTTTCCTTGGACAAACCTTAATGTCGGTCACATTTTTAACCGTCGGGTTTTCGATTTACGGGTGGGCATTGATCATCATTGCTCTTCTTGTTATCGTTCTCCTCGCGATAAAAAAGTCCCAGGAAGCGCAGGGTGTCGGAGCAGCATCCTTGATCATGCTCGTTGTTTTCATCTCAATGGGAATGTCCAATATTAATGATATCAAAAATATCGCGATTTTCGGAAAGATGGCAGCAGATAGTATCAGCATCGGGTACGCCTGGTTCCTTCTCTTTGCCGGTTCAATCCTCATGGTCATCGCGCCGTATGTTGACTGCCTGGGAAAGACCAAGTAATAATCCATCCCGGCGGAGAAAAAAATCCATTCTTTTTTTTAATGCACAATTGATTTCGTAGAGTATTGAAATTGTATCCGGGGAATTGAAAATCCCATTATAGTTACCTTTCTGTTGATTTCGTGTGGAAAATCCGGATGGTTTGAGCTCACTCAATGGTAGGACCCCTATTAGATCATGAGGGGTCCTCCCGACCCCCCTGCCAGATTATGAAGTGCGGATCCCCCAATGTGCCGGGCAGGCTCCTTCATAAGGACCCGCACGTTTGTTTCCTACGTGATCAAACCGTTAACCGGATCGTTCCTGCCGGAATATTGGCATGCCCAACTCATTCTCATGGAATGACAAAATGAGAAAAAAGAAAGAACTGATCCCGAAAAACGGGATATGTTCACTGGAATCAGTACGTGATTACGACTTCGCCTTTCTTCATGAACAGGCCGGCAATGATGCTGATGATGCCGGAGAAGAGGCAGTAGATGCCCAGGAGCAGGATCAATACGAGTGATCCCTCTTTTGGGAGCGGGGCAAAGCCGATCAGGATACCGAACAATACCGCAAAGAACCCGCTGATGCCCAGCAGAACCCGGAATGGCAGATCCTTTAAGGAGTAAGCAATGGCCAGTTCCGCAATACCCGTGATGATCGCCCATGCAGCGATCAGGATAGTTAAGGCAAAGAACATCGCAAACGGTGAGATGAACATGAGCATTGCAATGATCACCCCCATGATCGAGAGGATGAGCACACCCCAATGCACTTTGCCGTCCTCGCTGAGAGAAATAGCACCGGTGACAAGCGAGATGATCAATAAGAAAATCCCGATAATATAGGCAAACACTGCCTGCATCCCAATCGGGAGCGTAAAGCAGAGTATACCGATGATCACTGCAAAAATACCGCGGGCCAGAAGTCCGCCTTTTGTCAGAATTTCAGGTTCCATAGACAATCAACATCGATTAACGATGGCATGAGATTTAATTATTTCCTGTTTTTGTACCTGCGAAAAAGAAATTTTTTGAATTTTTACCGGAAATCTCAATAAAAAACGAGTATTGTACTCTCATATTGCTCTCCATTACTGAAATCTTCCGGCAGATCGCAGGTCAAACCCTATCATTTTATTGATTTTATAATCCCGACAAGAATGAGTACCAGGCCCAGTATTATAAAGAGAAATGCGGGGGATTTCTGGACAAAAAACAATAAGGATGGGTTGGTTTTAAGCGAAGGTAGTATGAAGGCACCATACGTTTGAACAGAAGAAACGATTACCCCGCTGTACAGGAATTCACCCGGGAGGAAAAATGTGATTCCTCCGATAGCGAGTAAGACTATACCGATCATTATTGCAAATCGTACCAGCGTCATATTGCTCCTGAAAAGAAGTTCTTGCAGAGAAGTGATATATTTTTGGATACGAAATCCCCGGTGATTGCTGATAACCCGAATCCAATCTCTTAAAAAAAGGTGATCCCGGATATCCTGAATTACCCCGCTTTAACACTGATCTCCATATCCGCAATTTTCCGGTACACCATCGCTTTCTTAGACTGGGTCCACCGGTCGAACACCAGCGACTGGAACGGCTGCCAGATCGTCACCCAGCAGAAAATCACCAGTACATTCTCTGCTACCTCCGAGATGGGGTTTCCCTTGAACTGGGAACATATGGCAATGCCGATAAATGAGGGAATACAGACGGCAATTGTCAGCCGGAACTCGCGGAGCCCGACCATCTGCGTAAGTTTCATGTCCCTTTGCACGTCATTCGCACGAAGCCGGAAATGAGATCGGATCGCAGAAATGATCCCGGCCTCCCGGTCCGGTGTCAGTTCGGATGCCGGGAGCCGGATCTCAAGATGGTTGCACATCTTCCCATGAACTTCGGCAGGTGCCGCAAGCACTTCATGGAAGATATTGTCCTCAGCTCGGTCTGATAACTCCCGGTTGTTCTCGGGCGTTGGATCATCCGGATCATAAAAATGAGCGATTGTCCGGAACGTTACTGACGTACCATTTTTTTTCTGATCGTTATTGTTGTGCATTTCTTTATCCCTCATACTATTGTTAATCCCTTTTGAGCCAGCCGACATTGAAGTACACCCACGCTGTCAGCACCATCACAAGACCAACGATCGTGATCATCTGCAGCAGGGTTGCCGGCCACGGGTTGCCTATAAGGTTCATCCCTAAAAGCCCCCCGACGATTGTCGGGACCATGGTGAGTGCGGTAAGGACTGCGAGGATCTTCATCACCCGGTTCATGGAAAACGATGTCGTGTTTAAGTAAAAGTCGACCATCCAAGCAAAGGAGTCAGAGACGTGTTGTGTGTTATCCGAGAGCAGGGAGCACCGGTCGATTAAGGAACGGAGCCTTCCTTCTTCTGGCGTGTCCTTACCGGAAATTTCCTGTATATTATCGCAGATCTCTTCCAATGCGGTCTTGGTGTGGAGCAGCCCCGAGGTGATCCTGCTTAACGCTTTCTGATCCGTGTACATCATGGTTAAGAAGTTTGAGGGAAGCCGGTTCATCGGCTGGGCTTCAAGGTAGACCAGTTGCTCTTCTGCGGCAAGGATCAGGTCTTCAATGGTGCCCATCTCATCCCGCATAATGAGATAGATGATCCCCGGGCCGGTCAGGGCAATTTCCTCTGCTTTTGCCGTTACAACCACTTTGTCCAGTACCGGCAGCGTAGTTCGGGTAAAGGTCATCACACTGTCATGGTCATAAGCTACCAGTACACTGTCCCAGGAGAACTGCCATGTGCTGGCAGTGCCCGGTTCCCTCACGACACGGGGGATTTTAATAAAAACGGTGGTCCGTTTCCCACTGATCTCTGCCCGGGTGTAAGCATGTTCCCGGAGTTTTACGTCAAGCACATAGGAAGGGACCGACGAGATCCGGGAAAGGGTGGAAAAATCGTCACGGGTCAATTCAGAAAAGTCGAGCCACTGGCCGTTCCGGTCAAGACTGGTGGCGGTGCTGCTGATTGTCACGGGCTGCCAGACCGGCATCGTGGTTGTTGTTCCGGCAGCCGGTGCAGCAAGGGAAAGAGAGCGGATACGCATCCCTGTTCCGGTGTCCTCATCCTGATGGTCGGATATTTTCCTTATGAAATGTCTGCTGGCCGTTTTCCCGCCAACAAAGAGGATCTGTGCTGCCTGCATTACCCGGAGTACCCGGAAGTAACGGGCGATCCCGTAACCGGTGCCGATGACCAGTGCAATTGCCGGTACCCCGATAATGATCAGGTCAAGGAGATTCCACGGCGAGGTAAAATGCTTCCACTTGTCCTCAGCGACAATGAGGCGGCATACATACTCGAGGATGAAGAACAGCCAGATCGCGATATCAAGAATGGCAAGAAAGGATGCTATGGCGGCAGGGAGCCCGGCAAAATCTGAAAGGAGAAGGATCGGGATGAGCAGGAGAGCAAGCGCCCCCATCACCTGTTCGCAGAAGACATCGTTTACCGTCTGCCGTAGCTGGCCGGCCCGCTCCTTTCTTCCGATCTCCTCCCAGTCCTGCCACGGGGTGATGCGTATGCTGGTACTGAGAGTTCCATGGTGCCTGTGCTGATCAGGGCGATCTGCTGCGGGTTCGTTATTTTCCGGTGTGGTGGGCATGGCGGTTCAACCGAGACGGGCAGGATCTGCCTGTATGAACGATCGTCATCGCCCTTTTGATTTATAAGTACCGTTTCTCGTGTCCGGGAACTTCCTGATGAGTGGTAACCGGCAACGGTCCCGTGCCGGAGTTATGAGCCGGATACGGTAAAAATCCTGTAAATCACTCCATTTTCCCGACCCCCGGAAAAACCGACCCTCACATTCGCATTACAGCAGCCATTATGGGGTCCGGATAGGGTAAACAACGTGGCAAAAACAGACCCGAAATAAAGGGCTTTGGCAGCAATCCGGTGACATGCATTCCTGCCGTATTTTGGCAAACAGAGCGATAAATAAGCGTATTTTTCCGTTGCACCAAAATGGACGCTTTTACGGGGTTTCCCGGATAGTTGTATGCCAAACGGAGCCCGTATTGGGCTTATTTTACCTCAGGGTCCTGACACCTGCTATCAGATTATGTTACCTACGGAGAAGAACCCCCGCACATCATAAGCATTAAGACTGCACACCCCTATTCATCACTTACAGATTATCCCTATGAAATAAAAACGGGATTATGGAAAAAATCCGCGATGAAACGTAACGTTTCGTCAGGTTATCACTCCTGTGATAACGAGCGCACAAAAAATACCGTGTCCATGATGTGAGAGACGATGAAAAAAATAAAGACAACCCTTCCCCAGAAGCAAGCCGGGACTCCCATGAAAAAAAATACGGGGGTTAAGAAAGACAAAGTCCCCGAACCAAGTTTCCCCATCATCGGCATCGGCGCATCAGCCGGGGGACTCGAAGCGTTCGAACTCTTCTTTAAAACCATGCCTCCCGCGAGCGGCATGGCTTTTGTGCTCATCCCTCATCTCGACCCGGGCCATGCGAGTATGCTATCTGAGATCCTCCAGCGCAACACAACCATGCCCGTCCACGAAGCGCAGGACAATATCCCAATCCAGGCTAACCACGTCTACATCATCCCGCCGGGCAAGGACATGGCGATTTTTCATGGTGTGCTGAACCTGAGTGTTCCGGAACAGGCACGGGGACTGCGCCTGCCTATTGATGCCTTTTTCAGATCGCTTGCCGATGACCAGGGTGAACGGGCAATCTGTGTGATCCTGTCGGGCAGTGGGTCGGACGGCACGCTCGGGCTCCGGGCAATCCACGGGGCAGGCGGGGTCTCTTTTGTGCAGGAACCCTCCACAGCAAAATATGACGGCATGCCGTCAAGTGCTGTCCAGAGCGGTCTTGCCACCTATGTAATGCCGGTCGAAAAGATCACCGAGCAGCTGCTTGCCTATGTCAAGACGATTGCTGAAACCGGCGTTCCCCCGGCTCATCCGGTTCCTGCTGCATTAAGTGCCATGCGACGCATCGCGATGCTTCTTCGGTCAAAGACCGGCAATGACTTTTCCCAGTACAAGCAGAGCACGATAAGGCGCAGGATAGAACGACGGATGGTTGTGCATAATTTAAAGGATATGGATGCGTACGCCCGGTATCTCCATGAAAACCCGGCAGAGGTCCATATCCTCTTTAAGGAACTGTTAATCAACGTGACCAGCTTCTTTAGGGACAAAGAAGCGTTTGAAGCACTGAATAATGATGCACTGCCCCGGATATTTGAAAATAAACCCGAGAACTATATCTTCCGTATCTGGGTGCCAGGCTGCGCTTCCGGTGAAGAAGCCTACTCACTTGCCATACTCTTCCGCGAATATATGGACTCGGTCAAACAGGATTTCAAACTCCAGATCTATGCAACGGACATCGATGACGATGCGATCGCCACTGCACGGGCAGGCATGTACCCGGCAAATATCGCCATTGATGTCTCGCCCGAACGGCTGCGACGTTACTTTACCAAAGAGGAGAGCGGTTTCCGGATCAAAAAAGAGATCCGGGAGCAGGTCGTCTTTGCCATCCAGAATGTGATTAAGGACCCGCCGTTCACAAAAATGGACATGATCAGCTGCCGTAACCTGCTCATCTATCTTGAAGCCGAACTCCAGAACCGGGTGATTCCGGCGTTCCATTACGCGCTCAGGCCTGACGGTGTGCTCTTTTTGAGCCCGAGTGAAGGCATAGGGAATTTCGTCGATCTCTTCGGATCGCTCGATAAAAAGTGGAAGATCTACCGGATCAAACCCTCGTTAACGTCAGCCCGAACCCTTGTCGCCCAGCGCTTTGCGTGGACCGGTGAGCAGACCGAAAAGGATGCGGTTGAGGCGAGCATCAGGAAGGACAAGACAAACTTCACTGAGCTCACCAAACGCGTGCTCCTCCAGTCTTTTGCCCCGCCATCGGTGATCACCGATGATAAAGGAAACATCATCTACGTGCATGGCGACACCGGGAAATATCTCCAGCCGGCACAGGGACAGCTCAGCACCAATATCATCGATATGGCACGCGAGGGACTGCAGCTGGATTTGCGCTATGCCATCCAGAATGCTGCCGTGCAGAAGAGACTGTTTATCGTAAGAGACCTGCCGGTCAGGACAAATGGTGGAATTCACGGGGTTGACTTAACGGTACGCCCGCTCGCTGACCCGGAGGCAACACGGGAGCTGCTACTCATCAGTTTCCAGGATACCGTGCTGCATATGCCGGAGAAAAACATTCGTAAGAAACGTGTTACTGCAAAGGGCGAATCAAAGCGCGTGGAAGAACTTGAGCAGGACCTTGCGTACACCAAAGAGAACCTGCAGGCAACGATTGAAGAGATGCAGGCGGCAAACGAAGAACTCAAGTCAACAAACGAGGAACTGCAATCCACCAACGAAGAGCTCCAGTCCACCAATGAAGAACTTGAGACTTCAAAAGAGGAACTCCAGTCGGTCAATGAAGAGATTGTGACGGTGAACTCGGAACTGCAGGCAAAGATCGAGCAGCTCACGGGCATCCAGAATGACATGAAGAACCTGCTCGAAAACGTTAATATCGGCACGATATTTTTAGATGAACACCTCGCTATCCGGAGGTTCACCCGCGAAGCAACAAAAGTGTTCCGGCTTGCAGCATCGGATACAGGGCGCCCGCTTGCAGATATCCGGTCCGTGATTCCGGATGTGGACCTGATTCCCGATGCACAAGCGGTTCTGGACACGCTCATCCCATGGGAGGTCCCGGTGCGTACTACCAATGATGAGTGGTTCTTAGTCCGCATCATGCCCTACCGCACGCTGGAGAATGTGATCGATGGTGTGGTCCTGACATTCTCCGATATCACCGCTCTCAAAGCGGTTGAAGCTGAGGCCCGGATTGCCCGCGACTATGCCAAGAGTATTGTGGAGACAGTCAGGGAACCGCTCGTTGTCCTCAATGGAAAGTTTGAGGTGGTCTCGGCAAACAAGGCGTTTTACCAAATTTTTGAAGTGACACCGGAAGAGACGCAGGGCAACGTGCTGTATAAGCTCGGGAACAACCAGTGGGACATTCCCCGGCTCCACGAGCTGCTGGAGAATGTGCTGCCAAAGAACCGGTCGTTTGAGAATTTCGCAGTCGAGTCAAAATTCCCCGGCATCGGGCAGAAAAAGATGATCTTAAACGCCCGCGAGATTATTGGGCATGGCAGTGCTCCTCATCTCATTCTTCTGACCATGGAAGTGATCCCGCTTCACGGCGAAAAGGGAGAGAAAGGTAAATCCGGCACGCAGGACGGAAAGAGGGCCTGATGTCTGCGGGAAAGAAGAAACCGGCCGAGAAGAACCCCGCAACCCCGGGTATTGAACGAACGCTTCGGGATGATGCTGAGATGCAGCTTGCACGCTCCCCGGAGAGTTCACCTGACTTAAAAGGACAGACCCCGGAAGCACTCATTCACGAACTCCAGGTACACCAGATCGAGCTCGAAACGCAGGCAGAGGAACTCAGGAAGGCTCATCTTGCACTCGAGGAGTCGCGGGACAAGTACCTTGACCTCTATGATTTTGCCCCGCTCGGATATCTTACGCTCTCTGATAAGGCACTGATCACAGATTCAAATCTCACTGGAGCGGCACTCCTTGGGATTGAGCGGAGCAGGCTGGTAAAAGTACGATTCAGTAAATTTGTTGCGGAGAATGATGCCGATGAGTGGTACCGTTATTTCTTAAACGTGCTGAAGCAGGAGGAAAAACGGACCTGCACACTCATCCTCAATCGGGGAGACGGCTCTTCGTTCCCTGCTCAACTGGAAGGGATCAGGATTACCGGTAGCGATGGGGCGTTCATGGTAAGAATCGCGTTCATAGATATCACCGAGCTGAAGCGGGCGGAGAAAGCGCTCCGGGAGACCAATAAAAAACTCAACCTCCTTTCCAGTATCACCCGGCATGATATCAACAACCAGCTTGTCACTATCAATGGTTTCCTTGAATTATTACACAGGAAAGTTCCTAATGACCCCGAACGTGAGGATTTTTTTGAAAAGATCACAAACGCGAGTGCCCGAATCGATGCCATGATCCAGTTCACCAGGGAATACGAAAAGATCGGTTCCAATGCCCCTGTCTGGCAGGATTGCCATATACTCGTGAACAACGCGATAAAACAAACCCCCCTCGGAGATGTCATGGTGAAAAATGATCTCCCTGCCGGAATAGAAGTATTCGCTGATCCGCTGATGGTCAAGGTCTGGTACAACCTTATGGATAATGCAGTGAAGTATGGGGGGAAGATCTCGATTATCCGTTTCTCTGCACAGGAACGCGATAGCGTTCAGATCATCGTATGCGAAGACGACGGCGATGGGATCCTTGCAGAGGAAAAAGAGCGGATCTTCGATCGTGGGTTCGGTAAGAACACCGGGCTTGGTCTGACTCTTTCGCGTGAGATTCTCGCGATCACCGGTATTACGATCAGCGAGACGGGTGAACCGGGTGAAGGGGCACGGTTTGAGATCACGGTATCAAAAGACATGTGGCGGATTGGAAAAGCAAATCGAAAGCTTGACTTTAGGGACACCACAGAGAAAGAACTACACGAAAAACCCAATCCGGCACTTGTTCCCTGAGCACAAGATTACTCCTGATATCTGGTGCAGAATTGATAGGGGGATGGTACGATGTCACCCTATCCTTCTCACGTGGGCGGTTCCAGAACCGGTTTTTTGTGAAGGACACGCTGAGTAGGGTTATACTTGAGATTCGCATTGCGGGATGGATAGTATATCCCCTCTTGGTCCCCGGAGCAGGTAGTTCAGGAGCAAAATCCCGATGGATAAGTACCGTATTTTCATTGTTGAAGACGAAACGATCGTTGCAAACGATCTCAAAGAGACGCTGATCAACCTTGGCTACTCGGTCGTGGGAATCGCCAGATCCGGGGAGACCGCTCTTGAAAAAGTTATTGAGATAAACCCCGACCTTGTGCTTATGGATATCCATCTTGCCGGAAAGATGGACGGTATCCAGGCTGCAGGAGAAATTCACAGAACAAGCAACATTCCAATAATCTATTTAACAGCATTTGCTGACAAGGAACTGCTTGACCGGGCAAAACTTACCGGTCCATATGGGTATCTTATCAAGCCCTATCACGAGCGGGAACTTCAGTCCGTCATTGAGATGGCGCTTTACAAGAATTCACTCGATCTTAAACTCAAAGAGAGTGAGGAGCGGCTCCGCCTGCTGCTCCAGCATGTCCCATCAGTATCGGTACAGGGCTACAGCACGGATGGGACGATACAATACTGGAACAATGCATCCGAACGTCTCTATGGATATACTGCCAAGGAGGCTATCGGAAAGAATATTGTTGATCTTATCGTCCCTACGGAAATGCAGGACAATGCCAGGAAAGCGATTGGGTTCATGGTAGAGACAGGTCAACCGGTCCCTGCTTCTGAATTGTCCCTCCTAAGAAAGGATGGATCCCGCGTTTTAGTGTTTTCCAACCCCTCGATCGTCAAACGGTCCCTGGGTGAAATGGAGCTGTTCTGTATCGACATTGATCTTACCCCCCTCAAGCGAGCGGAGGAAGCTCTTCGTCAGGCAAACAAGAAACTCAAACTCTTATCCAGCATCACCCGGCACGACATTAACAACATGCTCACTGTGCAGATCGGATTCCTTGAAATACTCGGAGAAGCGCAGCTCAGTCCCTCCCAGAGTGAGTATTTCGAGAAGGTCAACATCGCTGCACAACGGATCTCCGATATGATCCTGTTCACCAAAGAATTCGAAGAGATTGGTGTTCCTGCCCCGGTCTGGCAGGACTGCCGCAGACTCATAGACACTGCGACAAAGCAAATCCCGATTGGAGAGGTCATGGTGAAGAATGACCTCCCTGAAGAGTTAGAAGTGTTCGCGGACCCATCGTTTGTCAAGGTCTTTTACAACCTGATGGACAATGCGGTGCGCTATGGTAAGAAGATCACCACCCTCCGGTTCTTTGTGCAGGAACATATTGACGATTTTTTCATCATTTGCGAGGATGATGGCGTGGGTGTACCGGTTGAAGAGAAGGAGAAGATCTTTAAGCGCGGGTTTGGGAAGAACACCGGACTTGGTTTAACTCTTGTCCGGGAAATCCTCGACAGTACCGGCATCACCATCAAAGAGACCGGTGAGCCCGGCAAGGGAGCACGGTTTGAGATGATGGTGCCGAAAAGTGCATGGCGTTCAGCAGGAAAGTAGGGAAATGGTAGTGGAAAAGAAGAAAACAAAAAAGAAGAATAAAGATTCCACACCCCTCAAACGTTCCCTGAGGGATGATGCGGAAAAGGCACTTTTACATTCCCCACAGCACTCTTTTGATTTGAAGGGCCAGACTCCGGAAGAATTAATCCACGAACTCCAGGTTCACCAGATCGAGCTTGAAACGCAGGCAGAGGAACTCAGGAGAGCTCACCTTGAATTAGAGGAGTCCCGGGATCAGTACCTTGACCTCTATGACTTCGCTCCGCTTGGCTATCTCACCCTGACTGACAAAGCATTGATCTCACAGGGGAATCTCTCTGCCGCCAACCTCCTTGGAGTTGACCGCAGTGACATGATCAATGCACGATTCCGGAAATGGATCGTTGTTGAAGACCTGGAGATCTGGGATGGTTACTTCACGAACCTGTTGAAATCTGAAAAGAAACTGACGATCTCTCTCATGCTCAAACGAGGCGATAAGGCCACCTTTTCAGCGCGGCTGGAGAGTGTCCGCAGAACCGACAGCAATGGTGGATTTTCTATCCGCATGGCAATCAGCGACATCTCGGATATCAAGATTGCAGAGAGGGCCCGGCGTGAAAGCGAGGAACTCTTAAAAACAGTGATCGAGCTCCTCCCGGTGGGAGTTTTGATTCTGGACGAGCAAGGGGAAAACCTTGCGATAAACCCGGAAGCGGAGAGGATCTGGGGCGGGACTCGCACGGTAGACATTGGGCAATCCACTGAATACAAGTGCTGGCGGTTAGAAGACGGAGCCCGGATATTGGCCCATAAATGGGCAGGAGCACGGGCAATTAAGAAGGGTGAAACCACTATCGAAGAGCAGATCGAGATCGAGTGTTCCGGTGGCGTTCACAAGATTGTGCTCAACTCCGCCCTGCCCCTGCGGAGGAGTGATGGGTTGATCTGCGGTGCCGTTGTGGTTACCCAGGATATCACCGAGGGAAAAGCGGCAGAAGAACAGATACGATGGCTGGCGAGTTTTCCCGAGCTGAACCCGGTTCCGGTGATTGAGCTCGATGATGAGGGAGGTATAACGTTTGCTAATATTGCGACCAGTTCGACTCTTAAGGAGCTGGGCCTTCCCTATGACCCTGCTCTTTTCATTCCGGATGACAAAGAAGAGATCCTGCGACTGCTCAGGGAAGGATCAGAATCCCAGATTTACCGGGAAATTACCCTTGGCCCCGAAACTTTTGGGGAAAATATCACGCTGGATGACGGGTTAAAGGTAGTACGGATCTATGCCCGGAATATTACCGAATTAAAAAAAGCCGGGCAGGAGCTTAAGGAGAGCGAGGAGTTCAACCGGAGCCTGGTGGAAAACCTGCCAGATTTTATTGTCGTGTGTGGACCGGACCTGAATATCCTTTATGTAAACCCTGCTACTGAACGGGGGCTGGGGCTGGATGCCAATAAAATCGCGGGTTCATCTGTACTCGGGTATATCCCCTATGAATACCATGACCGTGTTACTAAGAAAATTGCAGCACTTTTTGAGGGAGACACACTATCTATCCACGAGATTGAAATCCTTACAGGACAGGGCCCTGTTATTTCTGTAATCATCAAGGGCACGCAGATCACGTATCATGGCAGTCCAGCTGTTCTCCTTCTCCTCACTGATATCACCGGGAAAAAAGTTCTCGAGGACGCGTTGAAAAAAGAAGCAGCGAAGCTCTTACTGCTTTCCAATGCGTTCCAGGCCGCCAACAAAAAACTCAATCTCCTCTCCGTTATCACCCGGCATGACATTAACAACCAACTAACAGTGATGCTGGGATACCTTGCCCTGCTCAATGAAGATAATCCCGGAAATCCATCCCATGAGATTGTCCGCAAGATTATCAAAACCTCACGGCGGATCTATGATTTGATCCAGTTCACAAAGACGTACGAAAAGATCGGGATCGATGCCCCTGTCTGCCGTGATGTCAGGACGCTGGTGGATACAGCAATGCACGGGGCTTCTGGTACAGTCCGTTTGGAAAATGACCTCCCCTTCGGCAGGAAAATTTTTGCTGATCCGCTTATTATCAATGTCTTTTTCAACCTGATAGATAACGCAGTGCGTTATGGAAAAAAAATTACATCCCTTCGCTTCTATGGAGAGGAACGGGGGGGAGACTATGTCATTATCTGTAATGATGACGGGGTCGGGATACCTGCCGATCAAAAAGAGAAGATATTCGAGCGGGGGTATGGGCAGAACACCGGTCTCGGTCTCTTCCTTGCCCGTGAGATCCTTTCCATCACGGGTATCACGATTTATGAGACCGGCGAGCCGGGTAAGGGGGCCCGGTTTGAGATCACAGTACCAAAAGATATGTGGCGTCTTGGAGAAACAAACCGAAAGCTTGACTTAAGTGACACTACACAGAAAGAACTACACGGAAAACCGGATCCGGCACCCGTTCCAGATGTACGAGACCATGACCGATACCCGGTACAGAACTGATTGGGGTGATGTTACAATGTTACCCTATCCTGCTCACACGGGCTGTTCCAGAACCGGTTTTTTGTGAAGCACAAGCTGAGTAGGGATATATTTGAGATTAGCATCGCGGGATGGGTCGTGTATATCCCTCTGGTTCCCAGAGCAGGTAGTATAGGGGCGGAATACTGATGAATAAATACCGTATTTTCATTGTTGAAGACGAAACAATCGTTGCAAACGATCTCAAAGAGACGTTGATCAACCTTGGGTACACCGTCGTTGGAGCCGCCAGATCCGGGGAGGTTGCTCTTGAAAAAGTTGTTGAGACCAACCCCGACCTCGTGCTCATGGATATCCATCTTGCCGGGGAGATGGACGGTATTCAGGTTGCAGAAAAAATTCACAAAACGAGCGATATTCCCATAATCTATTTCACGGCATATGCTGACAAGGAACTGCTTGAGCGGGCAAAACTTACCGATCCATACGGGTATATTATCAAGCCCTATAATGAGCGCGAACTCCAGTCAGTCATCGATATGGCACTTTACAAGAATTTGCTTGATCGGAAACTCAAAGACAGTGAGGAGCGATTCCGCCTGCTGCTCCAGCATGTCCCATCAGTATCGGTACAGGGCTACAGCATGGATGGGACGATACAATACTGGAACAATGCATCCGAGCATCTCTATGGATATACAGCGCAGGAGGCTATCGGAAAGAATCTTGTTGATCTTATCATTCCTTCGGAAATGCACGATGACGTCAGGAAAGCGATTGCGTTCATGGCAGAGACTGGTCAACCTGTCCCGGCATCAGAGTTGTCCCTAATGAGGAAGGATGGATCCCGTGTTTTAGTGTTTTCCAGCCACTCGATTGTCAAACGATCTCAGGGAAAGATGGAGTTGTTCTGTATTGACATTGATCTTACCGATCGCAAGCGAGCGGAGGATGCTCTCCATCTGGCGAATAAGAAACTCAAACTCTTATCCAGCATCACAAGGCACGATATTACCAACCAGCTTACGGTGCTCGTGGGGTATCTCCACATTCTGGAAAATAAGCGGAACGACCCTTCATTCGGTGATTATTTCCGAAAGGTTGCCTTTGCTGCACAGCGGATCTCCTACATGATCCGGTTCACCAAAGAATATGACAGCATCGGCGTCAATGCTCCGGTCTGGCAGGATTGCCGCACTCTTGTAGACCCCGTGGCAAAACAAGCTTTACTTGGACAGATCAAAGTGAAAAACGACTTCCCCTCCGGTGCAGAAGTGTTCGCTGACCCGCTGCTTGTCAAAGTCTTTTACAACCTGATGGACAATGCGGTGCGATACGGGGGGAATATCACCACCATCCGGTTCGCTGTAGAGGAACGCGATGGCCATCATATCATGGTGTGCGAAGACGATGGAGCGGGTGTCGTAGCAGAGGATAAGGAGCGAATATTCGACCGGGGTTTTGGGAAGAATACCGGTCTTGGTCTGGCACTTTCACGCGAGATCCTTGCGATCACCGATGTCACAATTAAAGAGACCGGGGAGCCGGGGAAAGGGGCACGGTTCGAAATGGCAGTGCCCAAAGAGGCATGGCGGTCCATAAAGAAACCGCAGTAAGCAGATTGTTACTATCTGCCTCGCATGATGCTGCCGGATTTATCCTCAGGTAGCAGTCCACATGTTCCCCCGCGAAAAAACCGGTTATTCCGGGATCTGGACCGCCAGAATATGAGGAAGCATTCTTATGGGGAAGACATCCATTTTCTCTTAACGGGTTCTGATATGCATGAGTGAAAGTTCGTCTTCCCCGAAAATGTCTTCAAAAGACCTGATGATCGTCCTTGTTATCGCGCTCGGCTCATTTATGGCCGGTCTCGATGCCACGATTGTGAATATTGCACTTCCTGATATTGCAAAATCATTAGACATCTCCACGGTCATGGCATCATGGGTGCTCAACGCGTATCTTATTGTCCTTGTCAGCCTCCTGCTTGCAGCATCGCGCCTTGGGGATATGAAGGGGTACCGGAATCTTTTCCTGGGCGGTTTTGCCCTCTTCACGGTCGGCTCTGCCCTTTGTGGGTTATCCCCGTCAATCGGTATACTCATCGTATCGAGAATGATCCAAGCCGTCGGCGGGGCGGTCATCTCGGCCTTGGGAGCAGTCATGGTCACTTCGTACCTTTCCTCCTCCCTCCGGGGACAGGCGCTTGGGATTGTTGCCATGTTCACCATGCTCGGAGCCGCTCTCGGCCCGGTTGTCGGAGGTTTTCTCACCAGCGCATTCAGCTGGCAATACATCTTCTTAGTAAACCTGCCGGTGGGAATCGTTGCGATCATTCTCGGCATGCACATCCTTCCGCATATGGCACCCGTGACCCCTAAAGCAAAGATCGATATCCCCGGTGTCCTGCTGGTCTTTATTGCGCTGGGCTCGCTCATCATTGGTCTTACCACCGTGCAAGGCAGCGACCCCCAGATCGGAATGATTGCTCTGGTGATATCGGCCATCTTCTGGGTTCTTTTTATTGTGCAGGAACGCCGTGGAAAAGAGCCGCTGATCAATACCAGCCTCTTTGCCAACCGGGCGTATTCGCTCCAGAACGTGAACGTGATGCTGATCCAGATGGCAATGGCCGGTGTTATGGTCATCATGCCGTTCTATCTTGAGATGGTAAAAAAGATCCCTGCAGGTAATGCCGGTACGATCCTGCTCACGTTGCCAGTCGGCATGATCCTGACAGCTCCCCTTGCAGGAAAGATCTCAGATGTTATCGGGACAAAAAAACCTATCATCACCGGCTTTGTCCTCTGTGCGGTTGCCCTGTTTCTCCTCTCCACGATCTCTGTCGAAACGAGCGTGGGACGTATCGGGATCTACCTCTTCTTACTCGGTGCAGGAACCGGTATAGCGTTCTCCCCGTTAAACAGCGCGGTGATGGGTGAGTGCCCGGTAAAAGACCGGGGTTCAACGAGCGGTCTTGTCAAGATGATGACCAATCTCGGATCATCACTCGGTGTTGCTGTTGTGATGCTAGTTGCCACAATCGCAGCGGGACCAAAACTTGCAAAGGTCTCGGCCCATGGATTGTCTTCAACGGAACTGGCGAGTGCGTTTGATGCCGCGTTCCTGTTTTGCATGGTCCTTGAGATCATCGGCGTTGTGCTTATGCTCGCAGTCGCAGAAAAGGAGCCCTCGGGTGAGAGCGGAGGGGAAGTGGGGATCGGGTTTTAGATCTCTTCTTTTTTCTCGTGATGGGATGATACTAACCTGTATCTGCCGGAGACTCTATCCGGAATTCATTCATCACGTTCCACTCGCTTTTGATCCTGATTGTCATCATGGGTATACAATAAATTCCCCCACGCAGGAAGGATAATCACTGATAGAAAATCGCCACCTTTTTATGAGCCCGTAATAGAGATCTCTGACAAAGAGCAACCTGCATATGTCTGAAAAACCTGGCCTCCAAAACAGAACGGTCTTAGATGAGGTTGTGTACCGGGCGGGGGCTCGTCCCCAAAAAGCCGCAGGAAAAATCCTTATCGTTGAGGACAGCAGGACACAGGCTGAATATCTCCGCGCTATTCTTGAAAACGAAGGCTATCACACTGCTCTTGCGATGAATGGTAACGAGGCCCTGGAACAGATTGCTGTTGACCGCCCCCTGATGGTTCTCACTGATATTATCATGCCCGGCATGGATGGGTATGAACTCTGCGGCAGGATAAAACAGGATAAGAAGAGTTCAGATATCCCGGTTATTCTTGTTACCCGGCTTTTTAATCCGGAGGATGTGATCAAAGGACTGGCATCCGGGGCGGATGATTTTATCATCAAACCTTTCGAGCCAGACTATATTCATTCACGCATTCGCGCTATCTTATCCCATCTGGAAAAACCAGATCCGGATGAATTACTTCCCGGGTTTGAAGTGACCGTTGCCAATACCACGTACGTGATATCTGCAAGCCGTCTACGGATCTTCAATATCCTCCTGTCTACCTACGAGGCGGCGGTCAATAATAATCGGGAACTGCAGGAAGCACACGAGCAGTTGAATGCTTTCAATGAGGAGCTGGTTTCCTCGAATGAACAGCTGGTCCTGGCAGCAAATGATCTCAGGAAATCAAACCTTGCCCTTGAAAAGGAGAACACGGAACGAAAGCGGGTGGAAAAAGCCCTTGCTGAAGCAAATAAAAAGCTCAACCTTCTCTCAAGCATCACCCGCCATGACATCAACAACCAGCTTTTGATACTGAACGGGTATGTAGAATTGTTACACGGAGAAATTCCCAATCCTACTCTTGAAGAATATTTCTCCCGGATCTCGAAAGCAAGCAGCCAGATCACTGCCATGATCCGGTTCACTAAAGATTACGAGAAGATCGGTGTACGTGTTCCTGTCTGGCAGGATCTTTCTGCCCTTGTGAATAGCGCAGAAAAAGGTGTCATACCCGGACAGGTCACCATTAAAAACGATCTTCCTCCCGGCATAGAAGTGTTTGCCGATCCGCTGATTGTCAAGGTATTTTTCAACCTGATAGACAATGCAATCCGACATGGCGGGGACCGGATCACGACAATCCGGTTCTCTTTTGAGGCTCGCAACGCGGACCGGATCATCGTATGCGAAGATGATGGCGAAGGTGTGGCCACAGAAGACAAGGAGAAGATCTTTTCGCGGGGTTTTGGGAAGAACACGGGCTTTGGATTGTCGATTTGCCGGGAGATTCTCGAAATCACCGGTATCACGATCAAAGAGAACGGGGTGCCGGGCAAGGGTGCACGGTTTGAGATCGTGGTGCCGTCCGGAACGTTCCGGGAAACGGGCTGATCAAAGGTGGACTTTTCAGTCAGCAACATAGTTATCGCTGCGATAAGTAAGTATTAGGTCAATGGCGGGTCAGGGAGTGCACAATCCGGATGCGGTTCGGGAAGTACCGGGTACTGGTACAATCTCCCTTCTTCATGATCTCTCAAGCTGGCGCAATGAGCTTGCCCGCAGCATTGCCCGGAATAATCATGGTTTGCAGAGCGATACGATCGCAGCCGCCACAAACCGGATCATCGGGCGTCTCATATTCCTGCGTATTGCCGAAGATCGCGGGCTCATAGAAACCGGAACCCTCAGGCAGATCCAGAGTGCAGCTGACCCCCTCACTATCGTTTCAGAATTATTTTTGCAGAGTGATGATCCGTGGAAAGAACTCCCTCTAACTGGCCGACATCAGAAGACTGCGACAGATCCGGTACCCGAAGATCGCGTGATACAAAAAATTCTCCTGCATCTGTGCGAATCTGACCGACGTTATCATTTCGAAACTATCCCGAATGTAATGATCGCTGAGGTCTTTGATAAGCACTTCACCAGTGCAATTCGTCGCTCTGCTGCCCACCAGGCAGTCGTTACTGAGACTCGCGACGCAATCCAGTCACAGGGGACCCCGACCCCATCAGCAGAAATGATCGTATTCATGGTCCACTCGTCTCTTGCCGGAGTGTACGAAAACCGGCACACGACCGATATGTTTCCCATCCGGGTTCTCGACATGGCATGCGGTTCAGGACGGGTACTTCTCTGTACATACCAGAACCTTCTCACTTATTCCGGGAGTGGCAGGCACACGCTTGCCGAGCGGCTGGAGCATCTCGTGGCCTCGATCCACGGTGTTGATCTCGATCCGCATGCCGTTGCCGTGGCAAAGATGCTCCTCTTCTTCGAACTCTGTAAGGGTGAGCAGGCTGAAACGTTACCGGAAGATTTTATGAGTTTCGCAGGCCCGGTCTTCCGGGCACTGGACCTGAACATCCTGTGCGGGAATTCCCTTATCGCTGCGGATATCGAATATGAGGAGTCGATCGCCTTCTCCCCTGCACATGAGCGGTATCGAATCAATCCTCTTGACTGGAAAAATTCATTTCCTGAAATTCTGCAGGCAGGAGGATTTGACGCGGTGCTCGGCAACCTGCCGGAGGGTCCGCTCCAGCCGCACGAGTGGGTGCACCGGTATTTCCAGCGCCATTATTCCGTGTACCATCAGCAGGCTGATCGCTCTGCTTATTTTATCGAGCGGGGACTCTCGCTCCTCAACCAGTGCGGGACGCTCGGTTGTGTGGCAGGCAACCGCTGGCTCCGGGCAAAATACGGCACCCCTGTTCGAAAACACCTGCTCCTGTACCAGATTGAAGAGATTGCTGATTCCGGTACGGAAGCGGAGGATAAACTACACCCCTCTCTCTGCGTACTCCGGATTACCCGATGTCCCCCTTCACACGCATTCTTTGCCGCCCCGCTGGATCTCAATAGCAGCCAACCGCTGGAAGTGCAGGTTCGCGGGTGCCGGTTTCCGCTCGATCAGCGTGTTCTCGATGTCGGTGGCTGGACACTCCGTGATACACGGAAACAGGATCTTTTGAGAAAAATCTGCAGTGCCGGTACTCCGCTGAAAGAGATGCTGATGGGCCGGGTTCATCACGGGATTATTACCGGATTGGATGAGGCGTTTGTTATCAATGCAAAGCAGAGTAAAGAGCTGATCGCTGCCTCCCCCAAAAACAAATCCCTGATTCGCCCGTATCTTCCCGCTGGAGAAATTGTCCGGTACGGTTCTCACCTCCCGTCACTCTTTATTATTTTTATACCCCAGGGCTGGACAACATCCCGTGCGGGTGATCAGGCCGGCTGGCAATGGCTCGGGAAAAAATACCCGGCGATCGCCCGGCACTTAAAACCGTTTGCAGAGCGGGCAAAGGAGCGCAGGCACCAGGGAGATTTCTGGTGGGAGTGTGCCTGCGAGCCGGGAATCTTTGACCAGAAACAATCCCGGATTTTATTTCCCGGTTCAGGAGTACTCCCGGTGTTTACGTTTGATGAAGGGAGAGCAGTTCCGGATCGCCATGTCCGGTTCATCAGTCATTCCAGCCACTACCTGCTTGGGGTGCTCAACAGCCGGCTGAGTGCGTTTATTCTCCACATGACAGCACCCGAATTACCGGAAAAAAAGCGAATCCACGCAGGGGAACTGATAGCAACACTGCCAATCTATACACCGGACTTCGATAATCCGGATGACAAGGCCCGGCACGATCGCATGGTCACGCTCGTTACCGGGATGCTCGAACTGCACAAACACCTGAGCCATGCAAAGACCGATCAGGAAAAACGGCTCATAACGAAGGAGATCGAGTCGACCGACCGACAAATCGAATCGCTGGTGTATGGATTTTATGGATTGACGGCAGATGAGATTGCGGTGGTGGAGGAGAGCGTGGGGAAATGATAAAAAAATTACACGAGACGCTCTTTTTCCTGATGTATAATTTCCAATAATTTTTTTTACCATTTTTTATTTTCACCAAAATTTTTATTTTGCCAAATCCCCTCATTATCTTATATGAAGGGGGTGTTGATGTGAAACAGAAAAGTTCGCGATCAGGAAAAACAAAAAAGACCACTGGCGTACACGAACCCATGGCAGAATACCTGCAGGATACCGGCACGGTCATCACTGTGGATGCAACCGGTCGTATGGTACTTCCCAAAAAGATCCGGGATCATTACAATGCAAACCGGTTCGAGGTCCGGGAAACCAAAGGGCACATCGAGCTTATCCCCGTCAAACCGCTCAGCTCGCTGCTCGGCATATTCCCCGATCTGGATATGGAAGCGATCTACCGCGACCACGACCGTGAGGTTGCAGAGGAGGATAAGGAGTGACCGGCATCATCATCGATACCTATGCCTGGATCGAGATTTTCCGGAACAGTCCCTGGGGACGGCAGGCACTGGAATGCATTGAGCAGAATTCCCCGCTTGCAATCTCTGTGCTGACACTGTACGAGCTCCAGTACCGCTTCAACGATCTCTATGGAGAAGCAAAAACAGGTTCTTTCATCGCTACAATCCTTACTCATGTTGAAGTGATTCCGGTCGATATGCAGATCGCGATCACAGCTGGCACGATCAGGACCGGACAAAAGAAAGAGGGTAATGGTATGGGAGCTGTGGACTGCATGATCCTTGCGACATCCCGTATCCATAACCTGAAAATCCTGACCGGTGACAAGCACTTCAATGGTCTTGAAGAAACAATAATTCTCTGAAATTTTAAAAACGTGATCTCCATGAAACCTATAACACAAGAACAGGTCGCGGCACTGTTTGCCCATCTGGAATCAGGAAATGCAGACGCATTCTTCCAGCACGTAGCTGACAATGTTGACTGGACGGTGATGGGAACTCACCCGCTGGCCGGCACCTATCACAACAAGCAGGAGTTTATCGCCCACACCTTCAAGAGGCTCAACACGGTGCTCAAAGACGGCGTTCTGTTACGGGTGACCCATATTCTTGTCTCCGGAAATTTTGCAGCAGTTGAACTCGAAGCTCTATCCACTGCTCTCAACGGAGTCCCGTTCCGCAACCGGTACTGTTGGATCTGCCGGTTTGATCTCGGGCAGATCGTTGAAGTGCGGGCGTATCTTGATTCTGCGCTCGTGCAGAAACTTCTCACTGACAATGAGCCGGCGCTGAAACGGAAATGAAACCCTGCGCAACCGCAGTTATCTGAAATGGGCTACGGTAAGTATCGTGAAACGTATTGTCAAATATTCCTGTCAGATTCCTTTTTTGGGAATCCCTTTCTCAAAGCACCCGGTATTTTTATAAATATACGAATATGTGACGCTTATAGCAGGCACCGGGTGGCAAATCATAAGGGAAACGACCTGCAATACCCTCCAGAAAAAGGGGCTGCTGGAAGCCCGCTATTTTGACATGTTTTATCCTGATTAAAACGCCTATTTTCTAAAAATAACGGATTAAAAGACTATTTTCCACAGGTGTTGACGCACTTCCACTGGAACCGGATTTGACCTTGGTCTATTTATAAAACGGAGCCCGTATAGGGCTTATTTGGTTTCAGGGCTTTTGATGGATATGCTACTTAAAGAATGGATTGCTTTTTTGCCTCTTATTAAAAACCGGTTTCTCCCGGTCGATCATATTAATTTCCATTAACTTGTCCCCAAAAACCCGGTACCGCTGGAAGACCCGGCTCCAGACATAGCGCACCCAGAGTTCGCGGCTTATATGTTCAGGCATTGGCAGGGTCCGGAGGATCTCAAAATCATCGTTAAAGAAGTCCTCCCACAAATCGTATTCGCCCGGTGAACGCCGGGCTGTCCTGACCCGGATTATAATGGCATCATGATCGCGGTAGGCAATGGCATCGTACGGCAGATCAGGATCCGGGTTGGGTACCCAGCGGTAACCCTGCCGCTCGGCAAATTTTTTCGCTGAATTAATGGTAACGACCGGTCGTACGCCCCGCATCTTTACAACACCTTCAATTCACTGGATTTTCTGGTCCAATCCTTCTGAAACAGAATGCATGGCAGGTAGATACGCTTTGTTATCGAGAGGTGCTGCGCTTTTTTAAAACGGGGATTTGGCGACAGGCTGCCTGTAGATACAACATTATATCCGCTTGTCTGGGCATGACGATTTCGTTTTTTATAGAACCTGTTATCAAATCCAAAAGATGGCGCAATGAAAAAATGATCTGCGTAAGATTCAACAGAATTTTTTATCGTTCCAGAAAAAACCTGCCCGCTTTATCATAAATAAATGAGATTCTGAAAAAAGCACTCAATGGGAATTATAAAAAATTATTTTTTTAGATTCCTGATCTTCATGGCAATTTCATTGGCTTTCTGCTCACCGGCAAAAATCTGCATCACTTTTTTGAATTGTTCGGAAAATTCTTCAATATTTTTTTCTGACAGATCTTGTGGCAGGATTGCCATTTTCCTGCATTGCATATAAACTGCAGATGTTGCCAGACCTTTTCCTATGACCGGGGTTAAGATATTGGTAATTTCATCTGCGATCTGGCTCATGATTTAACCCCCGGAAACAAGGTCGTGAGTTTTTTTGCAGCAATGATATAGAACACTCCTGCAAACAGGTAACAGATACTCTGAACCCATTTCAGGGAATAGTCGCTGGTAAAACCAAATTCAATACCATCCCCGAAATAACGGAAGAATGACCCCATTGTCATGAAAAGGGCAAACAGGCACAGGAAATCAATAAATGATTTCACATTCCCGCCGAAATATTTTCGTGTGTCGAGATAGATCAGGGAGACGGCGGCAAATAGCAGGAATGTAACGATTTTCAGCGCCGGGTTCAGGGGACTTATCGCATAATCAAGAAAATCCATCATCTCTGCCCCCCGTTTTGTTCTCCACCGAACAGGGCAATTGCGTTTTTAAATTTCATTCTCACGATATACGCAATCACAAGGGTGATTATCGCTAATGCAAGGGAAAAAAAACTTTCCGCCCATTTCCACTGGGTGTAGAAATCCCCCTCGTACCGGAATATCCATGCCAGTACTCCGGCAACACCGCCCAGCATGAGCAGGGTGGCTACGATCTGTAATTTTCCACCGTAGATGAGGCGGCAGCGATAAAATACGTACACTGCAATAATAAACAGTACCAGAACAATCAGCTTTAGCAAAGGATTGAGGATACTGTCCTTATAGGAAAAAAGTTCAAGTGTCATTTTCTCTTACCCTCTCGTAGTACACTTCAAATTTTTTTTCTGGTAATGTGTTTCTTCAGTCCATCCTTTCTCATTATTCAATACCATCCCTTTTCCCCCATCATATATCCTCAACGTCTGTGGTATCAGCAGCACCATAACCCCGGATCGTTCAGCCCGGACCTCTGCGCCAGGTTCCGGGAGGCAGGTGGATCTCAAAACGAGCGCCTTTTCCTTCAGTCCCGGTTTCCGTAATGGATAAGCCGGTGATGGGAAGGATCTGTCGGATCAGGTACAGGCCAAGTCCTGTATTAGTACCGAATCCTCTTTCAAATATCCTCTCTTTGATGGATGCTGCAATTCCAGCGCCATTATCTTCAACAATCAGCGTGCCTGAGCTTTCCTCTTCGATGAAGTGAATGGTGATTTCTGTTACATGCACCCCATGATGGATAGCGTTCTCAAAAAGATTGTACAAAACCAGCATGAACATGGGATCGGCAAAAACCTCGTAACTTCCCATATTCACGTTGAGATCAACATTCTCCGGGAGAAGATCGACAGCTGCCATTTTTGAGAGCTTACCGATATCCTGCCATACCGGGCCTTCCACTCCCAGTTGCTCGTATTCTTTGGTGAACTGGATCATCGTTGATATCCGTTGCGCAGCAGCTGCAACCTTCTGGGAATATCCAATGAGCGTTGGATCTGGCTGTTTTCTCTCAAGAATGCGGAGGTATCCTGTGAGCACCGCGAGCTGGTTATTGATATCGTGGCGGGTTATGGAAGAGAGGATGCTGAGTTTCTTGTTTGCCATCTTTAAGGCATCTTCCACCCGCTTGCGCTCAGTAATGTCGCGAGCTGCGGCAAAGACACCCTGCACATTTCCTGATCCGTCACGGTAGACCGTTGCGTTATACAGGACAGAGGTGATTTTTCCATCCTTGTGCCGGATCTCAAGCGGGTAATCCAGCACAACACCCTGATCAAACACTTTACGGTATCCTTCCTTTGCCCGCACGAGATCCGTGAAATAATCCGAAAAATCGGTTCCGATCAGGTAATCACGGGAGTACCCGGTTACCTGCTCGGTTGCCGCATTGACATCCGTGATCCTTCCCTCAGGAGAGATGGTGACCAGTGCGTCAAGGCTGACCTCGATCAACTTGCGGGTGTACTGGGCAGCTTTATGGAGTGCTTCTTCTGCCCGCTTGCGCTCGGTGATATCAATGAGGAGAAGGAGGATTGCGGGTTTGTTCTGGTATTGGATCGGTGTCGCTTTCACGATCACCGATCTCCGGATCGCGTTCCTGGTGATTATTTCTATTTCATATGGGGGTATGTCACCTCCTTTCTGGCGGACTGCAATATTGGCATTCACCTGTTTGTGATACTCCAGGGGAATATAGGACAGTACATGCGTGCCGACCATTTCCTCTGCTTCAAACCCCCATGCGTTTGCGGAGGCCGGATTTACATAGAGAAGAATCCCATCCGATCCATAGACAGAGAGATACTCGGGCAGGTTTTCTACAAGCCCCCGGTTGAATGACTCGCTCTCAGCAAGCGCCTCTTGCGCCAGCTTTTGTTCGGTAATATCGCGAACAATTGCTGTCACTTCGTTGAGACCACTCGCAACCATGCGTGCCTCATAATTTCGCACATCCCGTCCCGGAATAGGCAATTCGTACTCAAAGGTTTGCGTGGTACCCGTCTCTAATACCGTGCGAATCTGTACGTCAATCAAATCGGCAAATTCCGGGGGAGTAATATCCCGGTTGCGTCGGCCGACGAGGGTTGGCTCGGATTGGGCATAGAGATCGCTGATGTCTGCCTTATAGTCCAGGAAAACGCCCAGGCGATCCATACGGAATACCAGATCGGGAATGGCCTGTATCATTGCTCTGGCCCGGGCTTCACTTTCCCGCAGCGCCTGTTCAGCCTGTTTTTCTCTGGTTATATCAGAGACGATGCCCAAAAATCCGCTCGTTCCGTGATCGTCTCGTAACGGGCGGGTGGATGACCTCACCCAGGAAAGACTGCCATCTTTATGTTTCAGTCGCCACTCGAACGGCACAATTATTCCGGTGCTGATCTCTGCAAACCTTTTTTGGAGATTTGGAATATCGTCTTTGAATACAACATCCGTAAAGGGTTTGCCAAAGAGATCGGAGGAAGAATACCCGTACTGGCGCTCTACTACCGGACTCACGTACGTGACGATGCCATTATTGTCTACGGTATATACGATATCATTGAGATTTTCCACCAGTTGCCGGTAACGCTCTTCACTCTCCCGCAGGGCATTCTCCACTCGCATAAGTTCGGTGATATCCTGGTTTGCCCCATGGGTCTTGATTGTCCTGCCATTTTCGTTTTTCGTGATTCCAAAACGCACAATAATATGCCGGATCTCTCCATCCCTGCGAATTATCCGGTGCCCGACCAGTGATGTGTAGCCGGGATCGGTGGCTTGAAGGGCTTTATTCACCTCATCGATAACCAAATCCTGGTCGTCCGGGTGGAGGAATCTTTTGGCATACTCTTCAGCCGACATCTGGTTTCCACCTTCGAGCTCCGCAGTGGTGGCATAAAGAGCGTAGAACCGGTCATCGAAGGTGAAGATACCCGTAGTGACATCAAACTCCCAGTGGACAAGATGTGCCATATCCATTGCATCTGCGAGCTGCTGCTGGCTTTGTTCGAGCGCACGTTCAATCTGGTTGCGCTCGATCTCCGCGGAAGCTTTCACGGCGATAATATCCAGGATCTCCTGCATTGACGGGGATGAGTGGATCGGGTTACGGAAAAGCGCACAGAGGATCCCACAAACCTTTCCACTGGAATTCCGCAGGGGTGTTCCGAGGTATCCACGGATATTGAGCTCAACAAGGTCCTTGCTCTTCGGGAAGAGCTCGATGACATTATCGGGATACAGGCAGAATCCCCGCTCTGCAACATCGTCGCAGGGTGTACCTTTAAGAGTGTAGGAAAAATCAGGAATCTCCTTTCCGTCAAGGAACATGGACAGGACATTGACCGTCTGGTTATCTGGCTGAATCTCACCGACCATAACGCATTCGGCTCCCAACCACGAGCTGACACTCTCTGTTATTTTCCGGAGAGAATTGAGCCCGGTTGAACCTACCATACTCTTAACAATTGCCTGGATGGCAGCCTCCGTTATCTTGCGTTCGGTGATATCAAAGTAAGTTCCCAGGACCCCGATGACCTCACCGGTTGCATTCTTTAACGGCACTTTACTGGTAAGGAGATAGATCTCTTCTCCGGTGGGGGTAGTCTGCGGTTCTTCGATCAGGAGCCGGGGTCTACCGCTTTCAATAACAAGACGGTCATCCGCCCGATACTGCTCGGCCTGTTTGCTCCAGCCCATTGCATAATCATCCTTTCCGATAATATCCGGAGGCTTATCAAAACCAGCATCGCGGGCAAACGGGGGGTTGCAACCGAGATAAGTAAGTTTTTTATCTTTCCAGAAGACCCTGACGGGGACGGTATTGATTATTGCCTCCAGAATCTGGCGTGACTCCCGGAGTGCTTCTTCAGCTCTCTTACGCTCGGTGATATCCTGGTTCACACCATGGGTCTTGATAATCCGGCCCTCTGCATCCTTCGTGATATCGATACGTACCACAATGTGTCGGATCTCGCCGTCCCTGCGAATTATGCGGTGTTCCAGCTGTGATACGCAATGAAGGTCTGTTTTTTTATTAGTGTTTTCCATAAATTTAACAACGATATCACGATCTTCCGGGTGGACAAACTCCCGGGTATACACTTCAGCTGATATATGGTTACCACCTTCACGCTCTACTGTTGTGCCATAAAGATCATAGAACCGGTCATCGAAGGTGAACAGACCTGTCCTGACATCAAACTCCCAGCCCCCCAGATGTGCCAGATCCATCGCTTCTGCAAGATGAATCTCACTTAGTTTTAGCGCTTCTTCCGCCCGCTTGCGCTCGGTGATATCCTCATTGATCCCGTAGTACCCGGAAAAAGTCCCGTCTTCTTCGAATACCGGGATAGCACTGGTGTTCAGGACAACAGGAGTCCCGTTCCGGTGACAGCCGTGCATCACAAAATGCCGGCACGGTTCGTGGCGGTTAAATATAGCAAGCACGGTCGCTTTTTGTTCCTCGAGCATAGAGGGATCAAACAGGTCGTAGCAATGCATTTTGCCTACCAGCTCGTCTGGCCGGTAGCCGAGAATCTGCTCAACGGCGGGACTTGTGTATCGATAGACTCCATTGGGATCGACTTCCCAGATCCAGGAACCGGCATTCATACTCACGGCAAGGGACCGCTGTTCGCTTCTCCGCAATTCCTTTTCGGTGTTTTTCTGCAGGATACTGTCGGTGATATCCCGTCCTACAACCTGGTATTCAACAGGACTACCATCTGCTGCAAAAAGCGCCCGGACCGACCAGATCTGCCAGTGCCTGTCCCCGTCTTTTCCCCTGACTACCCGCTCTATTTCACGAATTGGGTTTTTTTGGGAGAGTGAGCCGAGGAATTTTTCCACCTCAGCATAATTCTTTACCTGCAGGATCTCCCGGATATTGTGTCCCCTGACTTCTTTTATGTCAAGCAACGATGCGAAATATGAACTGTATGCCTCATTGACGAATGACAGGTTTCCATCAGGAGTAAACCGGGCAATCATCTCTGTCTGGTCATTGACAACCGAGCGATATCGCTCCTCGCTCTCTTTGAGCGCTATTTCCTGCCGGGTCAGTTTATCCAGATTTGTACGAAGTTCCTCCTCGGTTGCAGTGATCTGTTCGTAGGAAGCGTAGAGTTCTTCGCTTTTTCTTATCAGTGCCTCTTCCGCACGTTTCCGCGTTACAGCGTAACGAATCTTGTTAGAAAGCTCGGCGAATTGCGACTTAGGTTCACCACCTTTCTGGAGATAGAAGTCAGCACCCTCGTTGAGCGCTTCAATGACTACATCTTCGCGGCCTCTCCCGGTAAAAATGATAAACGGTGTTGTGTTCTCTGATGCTTTGAGCTGTTTGAGGAATTCGATACCGTCCATATCCGGCATCTGGTAATCGGAAATGATGGCATCATACCGTTTCGTTTTGAGTTGCAGGAGCGCTTCTATGGCAGACTCAAGCGTATCGACAGTATATTCCCCTGATTTCTCGAGGAATAGCTTGCCAATATCCAGCAGACCGGGTTCGTCATCGACATAGAGAACCCGGATTGTATCTGCCATTATGATCCATCACCTGTCATGCGCCACATACCTTTTGGAATCGTCATCTCGAACCGTGCGCCTTTGCCCGGTTCTCCGGTTTCGCAGAGAGTAATCCCGGTGATATCAAGGATCTCCCCGGCAAGGAAAAGTCCAACGCCTTTCTTCTTCTGGAAGTCCGGTGCAAATATTTTCTTCTTGCTATCTTCCGGAATGCCCACGCCATCATCTTCAAAGAACAGCGTCACGGATTCCGGCCCCTGAGTATACCGAAACGTTACCTGCGTTGCGGTTTTTCCGTGAGTGAGTGTATTGTCCGCAAGAATCTGGAAAACCTTTTCGAGCAGGGGATCGGCAAAGATTTCAAGACCCTCCAGCTGAACCGTATGTTGTATTTTCAGGAAATCCAGATGGGAAATTGCCAGGAGAAATACATGGTTGGCATTCTGCCATGTTGGCGGTTTGATACCAAGATCCTGGTAACTCTGTGAAAATTTGAGAGAATGGGTGATTTTTTGGAGTATCTCGTCCTGTTTATCGACAAACCCAGTGATCCGTGTATCGGTCACCTCATCTTTAATAATCTGAACATATGCTGAAAGTGAAAAAACTGAATTCCGGATGTCGTTGAATGTTACATAATTTAAGAGATTCAGTTTCTTCTTTGCCTGCACGAGGGCTTTTTGTGACCGGGTGCGTTCGGAAATATCCCTGACGATGTGAACTGCACTCACCACATCACCATTGGCATTTATTATTGGGTCCACCGTCACTTGCACCCAGCCATTTCCATTCTGCATCTGGCTCTCGGTGATCTCCCGTTTCTTACTCTCCAGCATACGCCTTCGTGGACAATCATCAATCTGGCATTCAGTCCCATGAATAAGTTCGAAACAATACCTGCCCAGTACCTGCCCGGGTGGTATACCGAGAAGGGATTCTACTGCCTTGTTCGTGCGATGAATCTTACCGTCAGGAGAGATCAGGGTTATCCAGTCGGATATGGCATTGAAGGTTGCTTCCCATTCGGCCTGACTGATTGCAAGAGAATCATATTGTGCCCGCAGCTCTTCTTCCTGAGCCGTGAGCTGTTCATAGGCCCCCCGCAGTTCTTCTTCAGCACGTTTCCTATCCGTAATATCGGTGAGAACGGTTAATGTTGCCGGGCTTTTCCGGTTGGAGATTTGAGTTGCCCGTACCACAACCCTGCGTAGCTCTCCCGATTGTGTGATAATTTCTATCTCATAAGGTTCAATAGCGACTCCCTGGTATCGGAGCCAGGTGTTCTTTTTAATCAGCTCGTGATATGCCGGAGCAGCATAGGAAAGGACAGATGTTCCGATAATCTGTTCTTGGGTTTTTCCCACCAGGCGAGCACCCTCCGCATTCACAAAG
Organism: uncultured Methanoregula sp.; assembly: GCA_963676675.2. Taxonomy (GTDB): domain Archaea; phylum Halobacteriota; class Methanomicrobia; order Methanomicrobiales; family Methanospirillaceae; genus Methanoregula. The sequence goes on from OY781161.1 coordinate 389,463, forward strand.
ACAATGGTCTCTCCTTCATGAATGATGACAAAGTCAGGAAGCTGTGCTTCCAGTTGCTGGTATATTGCTTCACTGTCCCGTAGCGCTTTTTCGGTATTCTTGAATTCCGTGATATCCCGGAGCGTTCCAATAAACTCCTTGATGGAACCATCAGGGTTTTTTATGGGCACGATAGTGATGAGGCCATCCCTGATTGTTCTATCCTGTTTCTTAAACTGCATGGGATATTCTTTGATATATCCGTCCCGCTCAACGAGCTTTAAGAATGCAGCCCGCTCTTCAGGATGTACATAGACTGAAGAAACGGGAACTCCGAATACTTCATCCCTTGTTGCATAGCCAAAAATCCGCAACAAGGCATCATTACAATCAGTCCACTTCCCGTCCGGTGTCGTGATGAAAACGCTGTCGAGCGTAGTATTGAAAAACTGGCGGTACCGGGTCTCACTCTCGCGGAGCGCCAGTTCCTGCCGGGTCAGATCCTCCAGGTTGGCACGGAGTTCCTCTTCATCTGCAGCGATCTGTTCATAAGAAGCGCCAAGTTCCTCGTTTTTCCTGACCAGTGCATCCTCCGCTCGTTTCCGGTCGGTAATATCCCGGAGGAAAACCAAAACCCCTTCCGCGTTCTGGAACCGGATTGGTGCAGCTGCAACCTCCACATCGACCGGATCTCCATTGACCCGCAGATATACTTCGTAGATAAGAGGGACCGGTGCGGGTTTTTCAATGACTGTCCTGACCCTGCTTCGGATAAGATCATGGAAATCCGGGTGGATCCGGTCCATGAAGGGAGTATTCAGAAGCTGATCCGCAGAATCTGCGCCAAGAAGCCGGACCGCCTCCTGATTGAGATACACAAAACGACCATTGACCTGTATGTAGATAGCTTCGGGAGAGTTTTCCACAAGAGCGCGGAACTGGTCCTCTGAAATTTCGGGAGCAGCCTGTTTTTTAGTACGTCCATCTAACCGCTGCTGAAGTTTTTCTTCAGATGCAGTGATCTGCTCGCAGGAAGCTCCTAGGCCATCATTTTTCTTAAGCCGTGCCTCTTCTGCCCGGTTCCGTGTTACCGCATGACGAATTTTATTCGAAAGTTCGGCGAACTGCGCTTTAATATCCCCGCCTTTCTGAATATAAAAATCAGCACCATGGTTGAGCGCCTCAATGACAACATCTTCGCGTCCCCGGCCGGTGAAGATGATAAACGGCGTTAGATTCCCTGATGCTTTGAGCTTCTTTAAGAATACGATCCCGTCCATATCCGGCATCTGGTAATCGGAGACGATTGCATCATATCGCTCTCTGTTCAACCGCAGGAGTGCTTCAGGAGCAGAGACGCACGTATCTATGGCAAATGTTTTGGTTTTCTCCATGTAGGATTTGCCGATATCGAGCAGTGCGGGTTCATCATCAACGTAGAGAACCCGGATTGTATCTGCCATTATACACCTTTCGCTACTGTACACCACATACCTTTCGGCACGATCATCTCAAAACGGGCCCCCTTGCCCGGCTCACCGGTTTCATGAATCCTGATGCCGGTGATATCAAGAATTTCACGGGAAAGGGCTAAACCAAGCCCGGTGTTCTTCCCGAAACCCCGGTCGAAGATCTTTTCCTTGTCGGTTGCAACTACACCATCGCCATCATCTTCGCACACGATTATCCGATCACCATTGCGATCTTCAAAAGAGAACCGGATGGTGGTAATCTTCCCGCCATACCGGATCGCATTGTCCATAAGGTTGTAAAAGACCTTGAAGATCAGCGGGTCCGCAAACACTTCTGTTCCTTCAGGAAGATCGTTTTTCATACAGATCTGTCCGAGTGGGGCCTGCTTTGCCGCAGTTTCGATGAGTTTACGGGTGTCCTGCCATGAGGGAGAAGTTATGCCGATCGCTTCGTATTCTCTGGTGAACCGGATCATGGCAGAGATACGATCTGCAGCGGTTGCAATCTTCTGGAAATATTCATTGTGGGCAGTATCGGGTTGCTCCTCGTCAATAAGGGAAAGATACCCCTGAAGCACCGTGAGCTGGTTGCTGATGTCATGCCGGGTGATGGATGTGAGAAGTGTCAGCTTCTTATTTGCCTGTTGCAGTGCCTCTTCCGCCCGTTTGCGTTCAGTGATATCGCTGTCAGAACCCCGGTACCCCAGAAAGTTGTGGAAATCATCAAAGATGGGTATTCCATTGGTAGACATCCATACTATCTGCCCGGTTTTCGTTTGCAGGGCATGCAGGAAGTCATGAAAAATACTTCGTTTGGCAATAGCCTCGGAAATCGAGGCAACAAACGCTTCATGCCCCTCACTGGGATGCAAATCGTAAAAGTGCTTCTTTCCCACGAGTTCGTCAGGCTGGAAACCGAGAATTTCATAGGATGCATGGCTAACGTACGTATAGAGTCCTTCGGTGTCCACCTCCCAGACCATCTCACGACTTTGGCCGGAGATCTGTTCGAAACGATCATGACTCTCCCGCAGTGCTTCTTCTACCCGCTTTTGTTCAGTAATGTCACGGATAGCAGCGACATGAAAGGGGCGCCCGTTCCGGATAAAAAACCTCCCGATAATCTCAACTGGAAAAACAGTGCCATCATTCCGTCGATGGTAGCGCAGGGGCACCCGGATTGCACCTTGCGATGTTTCGGTAGTGAACTTTTGCGTATCTTCTCTCTCTGCGGACAGATCAGTATTTTTCATCGTGAGAAGGAGATCCCGCGAATATCCGTATATCTCACTAGCTGCAGTGTTTACTTCCAGTATTGCTCCGGTTTCGTTATCAATGAGGAAGATTGCCTCTCCGCCGAGATCAAAAAGCTCGGAATAGAAGATCTGTGGTGTTTCTGCCATTATGCACCACTCCCTTTCAGGCGCCATATCCCCTTTGGAATGGTCATCTCGAATCGTGCCCCCTTACCCAGCTCGCCCGTCTCGCGAATGCTGATGCCAGTAATGTCAAGAATTTCCCGGGAAATGGCTAGCCCAAGCCCGGTATTTTTCCCAAAACCCCGCAAAAAGATCTTCTCCTTCTCTTCTGTGGCCACTCCGGCACCATCATCCTCGCACGTTATGACCTGATCACCATTCCGGCTCTCAATCGAGAAACGGATAATCGAAATCTTTCCGCCATATCGGGCCGCATTGTCCATCAGGTTGAAAAAGACCTTGACGATCAGGGGGTCGGTATACACTTCCAAACCGGCGGGCAAATCGTTTTTCAGAATGATCTGTCCGAGTATGGCTTCTTTTGCTGCGGTATCAACGAGTATGTGGCAGTCATGCCATGCAGGAGTTGTGATTCCAATATTCTCGTATTCTTTCATGAACCGGATCATGGAAGATATTCGCCCGGCAGCAGTTGCAGCATTCCGGCAATATTCATTGAGCGTGGGATCGTTCTGCATTTCTTCCAGTAACCCCAGGTACGCCATCAACGCATTCAGCTGGTTGTTGATATCATGCCGGGTAATGCCAGAGAGAAGGTTAAGCTTTTTGTTGGCCTGTCGCAGAGCCTCCTCTGCCCTTTTGCGTTCGGTAACATCATGCAGGATCCCTTCAACACCGAGCACCTTTCCCTGTGCATCATAATAAAAATGGCTGCTTGCCGTTGCATGACGGATGGTCCCGTCACCGGCTTTGAGAGTAAGTGGGTAGTCATTGACCTCCCCTTTCTCTGCAAGCACTGCGAGGAATTGTTCGCGTTCTGTTGGATCCGCGTAAACATCACGGGTGACATTAAGCCCTATCATATGATCAGGAGATGCCCATGCTGCGAGTATGGCTCCGCGAGGACTTGCCATCGTTACATTGCCTTGCAAATCCGTCCGGTAGAACAGATCCTGCATATTATTGATGATAGTGCGGTACTTTTCTTCGTTCTCCCTCAATGCCGCTTCTGCCTGTTTGCGTTCGGTGATATCGGTAAGTACGGTTAACGTTGTCGGGCTTTCCCGGTTAGGGATCCGGGTTGCTCGTACCACGACCCAGCGGTGCTCTCCAGATGGTGCGATTAGCTCTATTTCATAGGGTTCAACGGCAATTCCCTGGTACCGGAGCCGGGTGTTCTTTTTGATCAGCTCATGATACGACGGATCAGCATAGGACAGGACCGATGTCCCGATAATCTGTTCCGGTGTTTTTCCCATCAGGCGCGCTCCTTCTGTATTGACAAAGACGATTTTCTCACCTTCGTGAATGATAACAAAATCAGGAAGCTGAGTTTCCAGTTGCTGGTATATCGCCTGACTATCCTGCAACGCTTTTTCAGTATTTTTAAATTCAGTGATATCGCGAATGGAAATTACACTCTTATTCGTACCGGGAATCATTGCCGCAGTGAGTGATGCGTGTCGGAATTCCCCGTTTTTATGGATAAATCTGAATTCATAATTCTTTGGTGTTGTACCCGGATTCTTTCGACGGAGGCGATGATATTCCAGCATTTTTGGGAGGTCCTCTTGTGCAATCAGTTGCGGCCATTTCATCTGCCCTTCAATGCCCTCTTTCGAATATCCCCAGATTTTCCCCATCTCGTCATTGACCCTTGATATCGTCATATCTTCTTCAAGTATGACCATGGCAGTACCTGTATTTTCAAAAACCGTCTGGTAGAGTTCCTCCGCTGTTACTCGTGCGGTAATATCCACGAGTGATGCCACGCTGTTCTGGGAACCCGGGATCAGGTCAACATAGACAATGCAGTGATGGACTGTATTTTTAGCATCAATAAGTTTGCATTCATAAATCTTCGGAGTGATGGCTGGATCATTGCGTCTCGCATAATGGTACCGCTTCATCCGTTCCACATCATCTTTATCGATAAAATCTGTCCAGCTTTTCTTGTTTTCCTGCTCCTCCCGGGGAACCCCGGTCAGGGTTATCCAACCATCGTTGGCGAGCTGGATAGTAGTGTCCGGTGCAATAATGATGGTGGCAGCCCCGGTATTATTAAAAATAGTCCGGTACAGGTTTTCAGATTCCCTAAGTGTATGTTCTATCTCCACACGTTCGGTGATATCAACAACTGATGCCACGCTACGGGTTGTTCCAGGAATCACTCCTACATGTACTATACAATGTCGGGTTTCTTCGGACTTGTTGATAAACCGGAATTCATAAACTCCGGGTGCATCCGGCTGTTCATTACGGCGGTCAGAGTGATATTTTTTCATCCGTGCGAGATCTTCTTTGACCACGAAATCTGTCCAGCTTTTCCTGCCTTCCAGTTCCTCAATCGAAAAGCCGGAGATCTTAGCAAATCCTGAGTTTGCCAGGGCAATTGTTGTGTCCTTTTCGATAATGATAGTGGCAGCCCCGGTCATCTCGAAGATTGTCCGGTACAGATCCTCTGATTTTTTTAAGAATTCTTCTGCCCGTTTTTGTTTCGTGATATCCCGGAATATACCCTCAATGCCGAGATAATTTCCATCACTATCAAAATACTTGTGACTGCTCGTTGAAACGATAACCGGTGTCCCATCCTGTTTTTTGAATGTCACTTCATAATTGGTAACAGCCCCGTTCTTTTGAATATCCGAAAGGACTTTTTCCCGCTCTCCTGGATTGTAATACAGGGTCTCGGCAATATTTCCCCCATAAAGTTCTGATACCAAAGAATAGCCCAGCAGTTTTGCAAGAGATGGACTTGCGAGAATCAGGTTACCTTCCGCATCACTGCGGTAGTAGACATCCTGAATATTTTCCAGGATGCTCCGGTAGTCCTGTTCGCTTTTTTGAATTTGTTGCTGGTTCACTGTTAATTCACTGAGCTGGGCCTGCAATTCCCCCTCAGCAGCAGCCATCTGCTCACAGGAAGCCTGTAACTCATCCTCGGCCTTTTTTCGATCGGTAATATCCACGAGCATGACCACAATGGCGGGTTTGCCATCATATAAGATAGAGCCTGAGGACAGGTAGGCCCACCGGGATTCATGAGACTTGGTGAGATATTTTATTTCATATCTCGTTGCAACAACCTCTCCCCGCTGCCGGGCAAGACCCCGCTCTTTAATAACATCCTGAAAGTCCGGATGGATCATATCCCAGAAATTCATGGCGCAGAGTTCTTCTTTGCTATAACCTGACATCTGCGATGCATAGTCATTGATATATACGTCCCTGTCCCCTTGAAGGACCGCAATTCCTACGGGAGATGTGTCGGCCAGTACACGGAACTTATCTTCACTCTCCTTAAATGCCCTGTCAGTAATACGTCGTTCTACCGCGGTCCGGGTTTTGTGCGAGAGCTCTGCAAATTGCGCTTGGGGATTCCCGCCTTTCTGCAGGTAATAATCTGCCCCATTGTTGAGTGCAAGGATCACGACCTCTTCACGCCCTCGCCCGGTGAAAAGGATAAAGGGGATATTCCCATAGCGAAGCCGGACCTGTTTTAAAAATTCAAGTCCATCCATATCCGGCATATGGTAATCGGAGATGATGGCATCGAACTGCTCCGTTTTAAGAAGGTCCAGGGCAGCAGATGCCGAATCAATAATGGTAACCATGAAATCCGCGGTTTTTTCAAGAAACAGCTTCCCTATCTCGAGCAGGGCCGGTTCGTCATCGACGTAGAGGATGCGGATCGCTGCTACCATCATTCACCTTTCCCTGTTGAACGCCACATCCCTTTTGGCACCGCGATCTCGAACCTTACACCTTTACCTGGTTCGCCGTTTTCACCTATGGTGATGCCGGTAATTGACAGGATCTCCTTTGACAGGAACAGACCAAGACCCGTATGTTTGCCAAATCCTTTTAAGAAGAGTTTTTTCTTTTCGTCCCCATTAATTCCCACACCGTCATCGCAATAGATGATGATAAGATTGTTTTTTGTTTCCTGCAAAGAATAATCCATCTGTGTCACGTGTTCGCCATGACGGAGAGAATTTTCCATCAGGGTATAAAAGACCTTCTCGATGAGTGGGTCGGCAAAAATTTCTACTCCATTAACCGCGACTTTAATTATGAACCCTGAGGGTCTCAGTTGCTTTTTTGCAGAGTCAATTATGTCAGAGAGGTACTGCCATTTCGGTACTTGTGCCCCGATATCCTGGTAGTCGCGGGCAAACTCAATTTGCCATTGGATTGTTTCGGCAGCTTGTTCTTCTTTCTGAATATACTCTAAAAAAACAGGATCTTTCACATCTTCTTTTGATAGTTCAAGATATGTCCGCAATCCCATAAGCTGGTTGAGCATGTCATGCCGGGTGATACTGTTGAGCATCGTGAGCTTGGCATTAGCCAGCCTGAGTGCCTCATCGGCCCGCTTGCGCTCAGTGATGTCCCAGAGTGTGGTGATGCGGTCCATTTCGCCGTTAACTATGATCTGGTGCGAGTGCATATCAGCCCAGAACGTTGAACCATCCTTGCGCAGTCCTCGCGCCTCGTATGAATCTTCTGAACCCGTCGAAACCTTCTCTTTAATTATCTCTACAAAATCCGGGGTTGCCAGAGTGAGTACATTTCTTCCGAGCATCTCATCGTGCGAATAACCAAAGAGCTCGCAGGCACGTTCGTTGAGATCCCTGATAATGCCCCCCCGGTGGATGACGATCCCTTCAACCGTTGCCTCTACCAGCTGCCGGAACCGGATCTCGCTCTCATGGAGCGTCTCTTCTGCCCGCTTACGTTCAGTAATATCACGGGTAACGCTGATAATATGCGGAATACCCTGCAGGATAATGACTTTGGCAGATGCAAGACCCGGAAGTTTGCTTTTGTCTTTTCTTTGAAATTCTGCTTCAAAATTTTCGCAAAAACCTTTTTTCTTGAGTTCTTCGACAATCTTCAGACGGTTGGCAGGATTGGCCCAGATATTGAGATCAAAAACGGATCTTCCGATTGTATCCTCGCGAGTGAACCCGGTAATAGCGGTAAAGCCTTCATTGATGTTTACAATGATCCCATCATCAAGTCGGGAAATAAGAGCTGCATCGGGACTGGTGTTGAAAATCAGTTCAAATTCTTCTTTTACCTCGCTCATCTCTGCATTCAACCGCTGATTGACCATGATGATCAAACCAACCATTATGAGAAGTCCTTCGATGAGGGAGGTAAGGAATGTCGCAGCTTGCACTAACGACGGTGTGAATAATGTGTCAACCGGGGCAATTATGATGGCTGCCATAGCACGGAATATAAAAAAAAACCCATAGGCCAGAAAAACTGCGGCAATGAGATGTGCAGAAGTAGCTATAGACCGTATTTTATTTTCAAGGAGACTCAGTGTTGTTAAAAATGAGATGATTGCGAGGGTGAATGAGAAGATCACTGTTCGAACAGTAATGTCATTATTCCCATACGTATGATAAACAAAAGCTATAAGGAAAACCGCAAGGATCGCATAAATAATTCCTTGATTCTCACTGTGATCAAGAAATCGTGTGATCCCGATATAGATTGAAACGGCTCCAGAAATGAGGAGGGTATTTGCGAGGATTATTGAAATGATGGGATTTGTTCCCTGCAGGAGCAGTAATACATACCCGAATGCTGCCAGGGTACTGCCAAGAACCCACCATCCAATTCCCCGGTATGTTTTATTTATCAGGTACTGGAAAAAGAAGGCAATCGCCTGGATGTCTGCCACAATAGCCAGAACTATGGCAAGCGTGCGAATGTCGATCTCCATGCTGTTCTCCAGTGATCCATCTTTTTTCACCGAACAGGGAAATACCTATTGCAATGATACGGATGACACTTAACCCTGCAACCATGGTTCTGTATTTAACCCCCCCTGATGTTACGACGGCGAATTTAAAAAAAAATCTTCATGAGTTTCTATCATTGGCTTGTCGCTCACATACAGCAATTCCCCGTATTGGAAAACAGGGTTTTAAAGTTCCGGCTCTCCACGACATAAAGGTTTAGCCAGGTGCCGTCTCGCAGTGGGTGGCACTTCGTACCATCCGGTTTTCAGCGTACGGGGAATTTCTTCAATCTCCGGTTCCATAGAACGCTCTTCACACTTCTTGCACTTCCAGCCTTTCCCTTTCCCATCGCTTGTCATCCGTTTGTTGCACGCGATGCAGAGCGGGGGGCGGAAAATTGTGGGTCGGGCTAGTGAGAAAATCCGAATCTTCTCTAAATTAATACTACCCTTCTTATAACTGCCAACTGCGATCACCGAATCCCCCGGAACCAGCTGCCGGATGATCTGCCGGAAATTCTTGGTCGGTTCGTACGCCATGCACCGTACTTCAAAATCCTCATCTTTCATGGTGAAGGAAACATGACCTCCGGCTTTTGTCTTTGGCATATCGGTCACCACTCCTGGAACAACATAGGAGAGCAGTTCGGAAAGATGCCCGGTCTTTCCCGGTAGCAGGTGGGCATCTGTTCCCTGGTTAGTGACATATAACTGTTCAATGCCGTGCGGCTCTGACAGGATATACTGGCGGGCTGCCATCACCCATGCCGGGTTCTCGCCCCGGATGCCGAACAGCACCGGATCCGGCGTGTGCGGAACACATACGACTACATCATTCACGATGTCCACCGTATCCCACGTGTGTGGGAATGTTGCAAACTCCGCGGCAAAGAGGCTGTCCCGGTCAACTTCGCGGGGGGTCCCCCAGCGTTCCGGTTGCCGGTACACCAGAATTTCTGATGTTCGATCTTTAAGTTCGCTCGCGACTGCCGCAGTTGCCCCTATCAACCCGCGCCGGTTCTTGTACCCTCGGTATCGTGCTCCGGCAGTGTCAAGGATACTCACGGCTTCGCCAATCTCGCAGAAGTCTGTCACCGCTTTGTAGTAGAACGCAGGATCGAGCCGTGTTTCCGTTACTACAACGCCGGGATTGGTATTCCCGCACGATAAATCAGATAGCTCCTCTACAGTCGCGCATGCGATCTTGAACGCTCTATCCGGATCGCCATCGATATCAAATGCGATCGCTGCATTCCCCCTGGTCTTCCACGTAACATTCGGGTTGAGCCGGACGAGTCGGGCTTCCTTTATCTGCATGTGTTGGTGAATGAGACGACGAGCGAGCACTGCCCCGAGGTACGTGGTACACATCCCCTGTGGCGAGTCCGTATCATCGATCCCGATCAGCATGTCTATATTAATATATGGGCACGCTCCATCCATTTGTAACTGCATGTCCCAAGACCGCCAGCTTCAGCTGGTCACCAGTGTGATGATAACCGCAGGCTTTGACGTATCAGAGCGGTTCACTATCCGTCCGCGGAGCTTTGATCTCATGGCCCGTAACGACGGGACGCTGCTGATTATCAAGGTGGTCTCTCACATCGATTCCGTAAGTGAAGAGGTGGCATTCGATCTTGAAGTCATCTCGCGGCATCTCGGGGGTGTCCCGCTCATCGTGGGGGAGCGCGCACGGGACGCGGAGCTGGAGCGCGGGGCAGTCTATGTCCGGTACGGTATCTATGCGATCAGCCCATCGACACTTTACGATTATTTTGTTGAGAAGATCCCCCCCCTGGTTTACGCCTCCCCTGGGGGGTTGTACGTAAACATCAACGGAGACGCGCTCAAAGATCTCCGCGAGAGACGTAACATGTCGCTTGGAGATATGGGGCAGGTGCTGGGGGTATCGCGGCGCACTATCAGTAAATACGAGAGCGGTATGGGTACAACTCTTGATGTAGCGATCCGGATCGAGGAATTCTTTGACACGGGAGTGGTGGAGTCGATCGATCTTGTCCGGCACGAACCTCCAAAAGTTATGGAATCAGAGCCCGTCCAGAATGAGGCAGGAATTTCATCTACCATGGAGTTTCTCGAACAGATAGGTGTGCACCTGCATACGCTTCACGGGGCCCCGTTCCAGGCGCTTCTGACGTTTGAGAAGCACACAATCCTCACCGGTTACGGTACAGCGCAAAAAGTTGTGAAACGGGCTGCTCTTATCGGCAACATTTCCCAGATCGCAAAAAAACATGCGATGTGCGTGATCACCGATTACCATAAACAAAAAAAGATCGGAAAAACGCTTGTTATTGGTGAGGATCGTCTCCACAGGATTGAGGACGGTTTTGAGCTTCTCGACCTTCTGGGCGACTGACTTTTTTTAGATCATGTTTATATAGAACCACAAACCAATTTTAGTGCTAAATCTAGATCGAAAGTGGTGAAATTTATGTCACAACAACTTGGAGGACAGCAGATTCTCATTCTCAAAGAAGGCAGCACCCGTACCCGCGGCCGCGACGCTCAGGGTATGAACATCACCGCCGCAAAGGCAGTGGCAAGTGCAGTCAGGACCACGCTCGGTCCAAAAGGTATGGACAAGATGCTCGTCGACACAATCGGCGACGTAGTGATCACGAATGACGGTGTCACCATCTTAAAGGAAATGGACATCGAGCACCCGGCCGCAAAGATGATGGTCGAGGTTGCAAAGACCCAGGACGATGAAGTCGGTGACGGAACAACCACCGCAGTCATCATTGCCGGCGAACTCTTAAAGAAGGCAGAAGACCTCCTTGAGATGGATGTCCACCCGACGATCATCGCAGCAGGCTACCGTCAGGCAGCCGAGAAGGCTCAGCAGCTCTTAAAAGAGATCGCCTTCGATATAAAAATCACCGACAAGGTGCTTTTAAAGAACATTGCAGGCACCGCTATGACCGGTAAAGGCGCAGAGGCCAGTAAGGACAAACTCTGTGATCTTGTTGTCAAGGCAGTGACCATGGTCACTGATGCTGACGGCACCGTTGACATTGAAAACATAAAGATCGAGAAGAAGACCGGTGGCTCGATCGAGGACTCCGAGATTGTAGAAGGAGTACTCATCGACAAGGAACGGGTCCACCCCTCAATGCCCAAGAAGGTTGTCAATGCAAAGATCCTTCTCCTGAATGCAGCAGTCGAGTTCAAGAAGACCGAAGTCGACGCCGAGATCAACATCACCAGCCCCGACCAGCTCCAGGCATTCCTCGATGAGGAAGAGCGCATGGTCAGGAGTATCGTTGATAAGATCGTCAAGAGTGGCGCAAACGTCCTCTTCTGCCAGAAGGGCATTGACGACATTGCACAGCACTACCTTGCAAAGGCAGGACTCTTTGCAACCCGCCGTGTCAAGAAGAGCGACATGGAAAAACTTGCCCGCGCAACCGGTGCAACTCTCGTCTCCTCGATCGATGCAATCTCCAAAGAAGAGCTCGGCAAGGCAGGGCTCGTTGAGGAACGCAAGGTTAGTGGTGAAGACATGACCTTTGTTGAGCAGTGCAAGAACCCCAAGGCAGTCTCCATCATCATCAAGGGCGGCACTGAGCACGTAGTTGACGAACTCGAACGCGCAATCCACGACGCACTCCGCGTTGTCGGTGTCGTTGTCGAGGACAAGAAGGTTGTTGCCGGTGGCGGCGCACCTGAGACCGAGCTCTCGCTCCGTCTCCGCGAGTACGGCGCAACCGTTGGTGGCAGGGCACAGCTCGCCATTGAGGCGTTCGCATCTGCACTCGAGATCATCCCGAGAACCCTTGCAGAGAATGCAGGACTTGACCCCATCGATATGCTTGTCGAGATCCGTGCAGCCCACGAGAAGGGCAAGAAGACCTACGGACTCAACGTGTTCGAAGGCAAAGCAGTCGACATGAAGGCAGCAGGCGTTGTAGAGCCCCTCCGGGTCAAGACCCAGGCAATCTCCTCAGCAGCTGAAGCAGCTATCATGATCCTGCGTATTGACGATGTCATTGCCTCGTCCAAGAGCCATGCTCCCGAAGGTATGCCCCCGGGTGGCATGGGCGGTATGGGTGGAATGGGCGGCATGCCTCCGGGCATGGGCGACTACTAACCCTTTTTTTTTACATATTTTTTATCATTTTTCCCGGTGCTTTCCTGCTGTCGGGAATATCCATATTTTGTTTTAACGGGTTCAGGATACCTTGAGGTTATAGGTTCAGGCAATAAAAAAGAGACGTGAAAAAAATTATGCTGTTGATGTGGGGCGTACTGTAGTAATACTGCTCAACAACTCGCCTTTCTTGACAATAATCATACCCGTTGCATTCGAGTAGGTATCGATAAATTCAAACGTACCCTCATCTGCTCCGAAACTGTAGTCCACAAGGGAACCTTTTACGAAATCTCCTGAATTGAACATACCTGTGTGATTACCCGTTGCTTTGATTGCATGAACCGTTGCATCATCATTGATCCACGAAATACCGGTTCCCGGTAAGACCGTGAGTACCTGGGGGACAAACGAATTGTTCCGGATATAGATCGTAGTGATCTTAGTCGAAGCTGTCTGCACCGGGATTGGTGTCTTTACTACGGTAGTCACGTTGGTTATTGGGATTGTACTTTGAGGAGTGGCGATAGTAGTGGGTTCCGTGGTTGGTACATGTGTTGGTACAGATGTTGCTACTGTAGGGGGAACTGTTGGGGGAACTGTTTGAACAGCAGTTGTAACGGGTGTGGTTACTGCTGCCGGTTGTGTACATCCACTGATCATAAGCAATGCAATGACGAGAATAAAAAATCCAATGAATTTCTTCATGTAAATTACATTGTTTTCGTCTTGTATTTAAATTTACTAAAAAAAATAAGACCGGTTTTGTTACAGCACATGAATTGCTAACATCCTGTTGATAGTATCCAGCACACCCGTGGGGAAATGAAAGTAAAATCGTTTATCAAACCCTGTTGTATCAATCTCAAATGATGAAAAGTCAGAATTTTTTTATCGTATCTTGTGTACAAAAACCTCTGAATAATTTGGAGTTTTCACGGAAAAAAGTAATATGGCAATTTGATCAGGATGACGGTGTCTGCATTGGTGGCGCACCTTCGACCGATGCACCCGCTTTTACTACAAGCGTCCCTTTCATATCCGGGTGATCGGGGGAGATGAATTCGAACACTCCTTCAGTGGCAAAAGTATTCCCTGCTGTGGCTCCGGGAATAATGTCACCGGAGTTGAACGTACCTGCATGAATACCTGTTATTTTAACCGAGTGGACTATGGGGTCTTCATTCACCCAGGTTATGCCGGTTCCCGGAAGTACAGTGAGTTCTGTGGGGACGAATGTGTTGTTCCGCATGTAGAAGACCGTCTTTTTGGTCTGGGGTACCAAGGTGATTTTCGGCGTGGACATGACTGTAGTGACCGTCGTGGGCATCACCGTTGGTACAGGTGTTGCTACGGTGGGGGGAACCGTTGGGGGGACTGTTGGAACAGCGGTTGCAATGGGTGTGATTGCTGCTGCGGGCTGTGCCGGTTGTGTACATCCACTGATCAGAACCAGGGTGATCATAACAATAAATAATCCTATGAATTTCTTCATGGAAATTACATTGTTATCGCCTTGTAATTAAATCTCCTGATAAAATGCGGTCTGTTTTGTTGCAGCGCAAAGAAGTACCATCTGCCCGTTGTTTCCGGTCAGTTTATGGTACATTTTCTTAAATTGCAGAGTGTATAACCTGTTTTACTTAAACCGTCAAGAAGTTGCCCTGCAACAGATTAATGAACCCGGACGCCTCCAGTATCTCACATGAGCGACCGGTTCATTTTCACAAAATACCGTACGGACTGTTATCATTGTAAACAAATAGCATATCAGATCATCAATGCGGTTCCTAATCAGGCGCAGGTCGTGTGTGAAAATTGCGGGGCGACCCGGGTCTTTGTCCCCCGGATAGAAGACGTAAGCAAGGAAGGCACGTTCATAAAGATCGGGTGCTACGATTTGTGGCAGCTTGTCGAAACCACAGAATGCAGGAGCTGTCATGTCACCGGCCCCCACGATCTCACGATCGGTTGCCGGCATTTTACCGTCCGTTGCCAGAACTGCGGGTTCACTCACTTCTACAAGTTTGATCTTGAATATATGGCCAAGGATGAAGTGAAAGTCGGGTAGCCGGAACTTTCATATTTACGATGAAGGATGTGATTTGTCCATCCCGTGAGGGGTTAAGCCCCGGTTAATATGACAGATCATTCTCCTGAAAAGTTCAAGATTATCAGACTCCCGGAAAAATGATCTCGATATCTGGTTTTTAGAAATCGTGTTCTCACACGGTATTGAACATTCACAGGGAAATTTGAGAGATAATTCAGGTATTAATTCATGGAGTTCTACGGTGAAAACATTCAAATTTATATCAGTGATTCATTGCATTTTTCATAACTTCCGGTAATGGAATCCTTTCGCTTTAGCGGTTTCCCCATCCACCATCCCCCTCACATCAATCAGAACAGGATGATCGTTCATCAACTCCCGGATTTTCTCGACCGGCATCTTCCTGAACTGTGAATGCGCCACTGCAATGATCACCGCGTCAACTTTCATATCCAGCCGGCGAAGCGGTTTTGCACCAAACCGCGTGATCACTTCATCAGGAAGCAACGGATCATATCCATACACATCCACCTTGAACTCCTTGAGTTCATGGACAATTTCTTCCACCGGGGATTCGCGGGTATCGGGAACATCTTCTTTGTACGTTAGTCCCATAATCAGGATTTTTGAACCCTTGATCACTTTCCCCACTTCATTGAGGCCCTTGATTGCCAGATTCGCCACATGTTTTGGCATAGAATCATTGATGGCCCGCCCGGCAAGAATCACCTGGGGGTGATATCCTATCTCTTCAGCCTTCATCACTAAGTAGTACGGATCGACCGGAATACAGTGACCCCCCACGAGCCCCGGGCGGTACGGATGGAAGTTCCATTTGGTCCCGGCCGCATCGAGCACTGCCTGGGTATCAAGTCCCATGCGCTCAAAGATAAGTGCCAACTCATTCATCAGTGCGATATTCAAATCACGCTGGATGTTCTCGATCACTTTTGCGGCTTCTGCAGTTTTGATATTCGGTGCACGGTAGACCTTGGTGACATGGCTGTACATCTCGATGAGTCTGTCGGTGGTCTTTTCATCCATCCCGGCAACGATCTTGGTGATTTTATCGAGAGTATGTGCATCATCATTGGGATTGATCCGTTCGGGAGAGTAACCGACAAAAAAATCATTTCCGCATTTCAGGCCGGATTCCCGCTCAAGAATGGGGATAACGATCTCTTCGGTGACACCCGGATATACCGTAGATTCAAGAACAACAATCGCATTCCGCTTTAAGTTCCTGCCAACGGTTGTGGTTGCCGATCTGACCGGTCCGAGATCAGGATCCTTTGCTTTTGTTACCGGTGTCGGAACGCAGATCATGACAAAATCCGCATCTTTTATTGTGGACGGATCGGTTGTTGCCCGGATTTTCGACCCGGATTGGATAAGCGAATCAACTTTACGTTGATCGATATCAAATCCAATTGTTGAAACATGCTCAGCAAATGCCTCAGCAAGGGGTGTACCAACATAGCCGAGACCCACAACACAAACCGTTTGTCCCGTTACTGATTTTTGTACCATGCAATTGTCTCCTTAAGACCAGTTGTAACCGAATAATCCGGTGCATACCCGAAGGCTTTCTGTGCTGCAGAAATATCTGCAAGAGAGTCATGGATATCCCCCGGTCGCCCGGCTTCATATTTGAGAGGCAGGTCCTCACCAAGTGCATCCATAATCGTTCGGGCGAGATTGATTAACGAAATGCGGTGCCCATATGCAACATTGAAAACACCCTGTGCATCACTTTCCATCGCCCGTATATTGGCCTGCACAACATCTTTCACATACGAAAAATCCCGGGTCTGGGTTCCGTCTCCATAGATTACCGGTGATTCGTGGTGCAGAACTTTTGTAATAAAATTCGGGATAACGGCGGAATATTCAGAATTTGGATCCTGCCGTGGTCCAAAGACATTGAAATACCGAAGTGATACGGTGTTCATTCCATACAGCTCATGAAAAACGTTCAGGTAATTTTCGCCGGTCATTTTTGTTATCGCATACGGGGACTTTGGATTTGGCACCATATCCTCCCTTTTGGGGAGAGTGGGTGTATCCCCATAGACTGAGGAGGAGGATGCGTAGACAATCTTTTTTATTCCACATTTTTGAGCGGCAACCAGAACATTCAGGGTTCCCGTCACATTTACTTCATTTGAGGCAAGAGGATCTTTCACCGATCGTGGAACCGAAGTAATTGCAGCTTCATGAAATATGCCATCCGCATTTTTGCAGGTTTTTTGGAGAAGTGCCTGATCAATAACACTTCCATTTACAAAAGTTACCGTTGGTGTATCCACCAGATTCTGAATATTTTCCATCCTGCCGGAAAAAAGGTTGTCAAGGATAACGACCTCATCTCCACGATTGGCAAGTGCATCGGCAATATGGGAGCCAATAAATCCCGCACCCCCGGTTACAACATATCGCATTTTATCATATCCTCATACTAATGTGAAGGATGGTTTTTTTTCCATCTGCTGGCAAATCCAATATTTATTGTGTTTTAAAACATTAAAACACCGGTTTATCCGAATCCGGATTATTTCGATTGCTTCGTGAGATATACATGGGTAGTATAGCACTTTTTATAAACCAATACAACCTATATAATGGCACAGTTATTCAAATGACTGTTTGAGAACTAACATGTTTGGAGAAAATAAATTCGGCGGCCAGAGAAATTTTGGCGGCGCAAGAGATCAGGGCCCACGAGAAATGACAAAAGTATCATGTTCAGACTGTGGGAAGGAATGCGAAGTACCCTTTAAGCCAACCGAGGGCAGGCCTGTATATTGCAGGGACTGCCTCCCGAAACACCGGAAACCCCGGTTCTAATTTCATAATTTTTTCATTTTCTGCGTTTTTTATTGACCTTTTTTATTAGAGGACGGTTTCGTGTAGGTTTATCGCAGATGCTAATGACTGGTAAATATTACACGCAGATCCTGCGCATTACAGGAAAATTACCGTAACAGGGAGATAATTGCTACAACGTGGACGATTAGAAATACCGGCACCAGGTAAAATTTTAGTTTCCGGGTCTTGTGCCGGAAGAGCAGCATTGCCCCGTACGCTCCAAAAGGACCAAGTGCAGCAACCAGCAGCAGCAGGTTCTCCGGTGTCCGCCATGCATTCCTCTTTGCTTTTCTCTTGTCATTTGCAAAGAGGAAAAATGCAATAATATTGAGAACTGTGCAGACGGCCAGAAAAAAAACTGTAACGGAAAGAGCAGTCACCCTTGTCGTTTTGTGTAATTGGGTTATTGCTTTTTCGTTCTGATATCAGGAATTCTGCAACCGGATACTGGAGTGATTTATATCAGTGGACTAACGATGCAAAATCCTTTGTTTAATTTTACATTTACTGCCGCACCGTATAACCCGCCCGCGTGAGAATACGAACTACTTCTTTGTCCCAAACAATGTCATCGGTATCAGTTAACGGGTCGATGCATTCATCCCAGATCCGGTTTAGGAATGCATCTTCGGTGACAAGCGAGCGCTGGAACATGATACGCCCAACCCGCCGCCCGGTATGATTGAGGATAAGAATCCGCCAGCAGGAGAAGTCCTGGCAGATATCCGGTCGTGTCAAGTGGACAGTGCAATACGCTTTTTCGCTGCCGGGCATATGCCGGAAGAACGGGCATGCTTCGAGAAGTTTTACAAAGATGCTCTTGTCCAAGAAGAGTTCGTGCTTATCGGAATCTATGGTTACTTCAGTTTCATCAGAAGTATACTGGTTGAACACAATAAAGCGAAAGTCCCCAAGATCTTTACGTATGCTATGGACCAGCCCCAGATGGGAACAACACTCCCCGCACTGATGGCACTCAAATCCCATGCACCTGACTCCTGTACCGTATTTAGCACCCAATACAAAAATAGCACCGGGTCACAGCAGATATATCCATGCCACACCAAACGTTCCCTGAATAATGGCTGACACCACTTCACCTGACAGGGAAATTTCTTGCGGCAATGATGCACCTGCATGCCGATATATGCGGGAGTCTGATACGATCCAGCGGTTTTTCCTGCGTCCGTTCTTCCTGAGCCTGACGATTGGCGTTCCGTTCTGTATTTATAAGATGATCTTTGGGATCAGCATCCTTCGGGCAGGAACTGCGGGAGGGAAATTGTTTGCAGCGGCTGGATGGCTGATTATTATCTGGGCAATTGCAGACCTTGTTATGAACAGTGCATACTCACTGCAGGATCTATTGCACCTTCCGGCCCGGTTCGAATGCTGCACGTTAGCCCAAGCGGGCAGGTTTTTGTCCCGGCCAATGGTATTTCTTGCACTCGATACCCTGCTTTCGTTCTCGATCATCTGCCTGATGCTCTGGTCAGGCTGGATTGCGACACTCTCACCGTTAGAGAGCCTGCTCTGGTATGTTGCGACAACGCTCAATCTCGTGAGTTTATCGGTAGTCTCGCTCTACAACGAAGTCCGTAAAGCGTGAACGGGTTATTAAAAAAGAAGACGATTGAGATTTCACGAAAAGATCGAGAAATCGTTCTTGATTGCAATTGCTTCGATGATGGGGGTCATCTTTGCTTCAGGGATCCCGAACTTGTCCATGTACAATTGCAGCATCGCCTTTTCTTCTCCGGCAAGCACACCGTCAGACATAGCGAGGTCGCAGAGAATAGCGAGCGTTGCAATCTTCTGTTTCTCGTCAAGGACGTTTGCGATCATGTCAATAACGCCGGGGAACTTGTTGGCCTTTAAAACTTCCATTGCAGTATCAATGGATTTGCGGTCGCCACGGCAGATTTTTGCGAGATCGTTCATCTCGGCCTGATCGATAACACCGTCTGCCGCGATAACGGTAATGGCGGAGAGCACGAGTGCTGATTTCGGATTGAGCGTTGCAGTTTTTCCGGTTAACTTGTCAAAAATTCCTATAATGATCACCTTTTTTTCCTATTATTGGAGGCAGGATTACATGTCTCTTTCGCTTATTCCAATCTGGAAACCCTGCCGGGAAATTCCCCGGGTTTATAAGGCACTGCACTCATACCATTCCGGAGAACAAACCGGTGAACTGTATGGACGATCTCACGGTGGAACAGGTTATCGCCTTCCATAAACAGGTGATGAAGGCCGATGGCGGGGATGACCGGCTGTTATCAGAAGCCAGTCTCCACCAGATGGTATTTTCAGCCAACCGTATTGAGGGTGTTTACCAACGGGCTGCACTTGTCTTTTTCTGCCTTGTTGCGTACCCGGCTTTTCGCGAGGGCAACAATCGCACAGCACGGCTTGTGGCTGAAATGATCCTCAACCAGAACGGCTGCACGCTCAAAGACGGTGATGCTGATATGATCCCTCTCGCGCAGGGAATTACGTCGTTCACGCTTGAACAGGCAGATATTGAAGAGTGGTTTCGGTTGCATTATGAAAAAACTGTTTAACCCGTTCTCTCTTTTGTAAAAATAGTTAAAACAGGTGTGAAGGTGGATTGAAAAAATGGAGATTTGCAGAGGATTATAGCTTTTTACTCCTCAAGGATAGATCAGATATTCTCCCTCAATCCGTACCACCGCATTCCCCCCGAAAAAAACGCTGTGCTGCACCTTTGATGCGTCACTGACAATACGGATAATATTGGGGTGCTCACGGCTCTTTCCCTGCTCTATGGCAATCATAGATCCATTCCATGTACCTTCTTTGAGCAGATAATACCCCAGCGCCGCGTTGCCCGAACCCGTTGCAGGATCTTCAAGATATCCAAAGATGGGAGCAAATACCCTTGTCCGGCAACTGTTTTCTGCGCTTGAAGTTTCTGGTGAAAAAACCAAAATAATCTCAATCGCATGTATGAGACAAAATTCCTTCAGGTTCTGCTGATCCGGATGAATGGATAGCAGCGTGTCGAGAGTATCTATCGGGACAATCAGGGTCGAGAGCCCGGCATTTATACAGGCAATGCGGTGTTTTTTGGAAATGTTGTCGGGTGCGATTCGCAATGCTGCAGCAACCCCATCGGGAGAGGTCGTTAGTTTTTGCTCAACGGGTTGCGGTGCACTGATAAAGACCGAATCCGCGTGTGCGATCTCGTTTCTGACGAGCAGTTCCTGCTCTCCTACGTGAATACGGGTGATCGGGTCCAGGGAAAGAACCGGGTCATTTTTTATGAGATCATACATGGCAGCAATAGTCCCGTGCCCGCAGAACGCAACTTCGCGTTCAGCGGAAAAAAACCGCAGGCAGGTATGGCCATTATCCGGGTACACGTAGACGACTTCGCTTACGCATCCAGCAAGTTCCCGGGCTATCTGCTGCATTTTTTCAGCTGAAAGGGCGTCCTCACGTGGCAGATACACACATCCTGCCGGATTCCCCGTTGATTGTCCAAAAACAAACGCATCAATTTTTTTAAACCTGTACCGTTGCATGAAAACCTCATATGAAAATATTTTAGGGAATTATTTCTCTGACAAAGAACGGTTCGATTGAAAAAAATCTGGTGTTTGAAAAAAATTACTTTTCTTCCCGCACCATCTCGATTGCTTTTTTCGGACACTCGTTGGCACAGATCCCACAGCCTTTGCAGAACCGGAGATCGACATTGAGGTCCTCATCAATCGCAGCGTCCGGGCAGTACATGGCACACAGTCCGCAGGCATTGCATTTTTCCCGGTCGACTATGGGTTTGAATACCCGCCACGTCCCGGTCTGCCCGGCTGCCCCTTCTTTAGGCTTGCTCATCGCAAGGCGCTCGCGTGAAGAACTCATGCGCTCATCTCCTTATAGGCTGCATCTGCAGCTTTGACATTGCGCTCATCGGAAAACATCTCGCGGATCGCTTTTTTTGCGGATTCTGCGGTGATGATATCCATCTTTGCAAGCGCCCCGAGCACGGGAGTGTTTAAGATCGGGCTGCCAGCGACCACAAGATTTTCGCGCAATGCTATGCCGGTCAGGTCAACATGGTAGCAATCAAAACCTTCAAAGACTTTTTTATTTGCACTGTTGAGGAAGACACGGCCACCCTTTTTCAGCCCGTGCAGTACATCGACAACGTCCATCACGCTTTCGTCGAGCACTACCACCAGGTCCGGCTGCCGGATCTGGCTGTAGACCTTGATGGGTTTGTCATCGATACGAACGAACGAGACGATGGGGGCACCCCGGCGCTCGGCACCGTAGAACGGGCACGCGGTGGCATACTTACCATCGTGGAGTGCGGCCATTGCGAGGAGCCGGGCTGCGGTAACGCCTCCCTGCCCGCCGCGGGAGTGGATCCGGATCTCAAACATGGGCATTCACCCCGAACCAGAACTCTTCCCCTATTCGACGGGTGCGGACAAAACCTGCAATATCATCGTAGGTCACTTCCTGTCCGCCAATACCGGCGATCACACTGTAAAGGCTGATACCGGTCTTCGCTTTGATCTCATTCGCCACGATACCGCCAAACCCAAACGAGTAATCGCGGTCGATGACCACGACCTCTTTTCCTTTGAGGTTGAGTTTCGGGAACGGACGCAGCCAGCGGATGCGCATCGAGCCGGCCTTTATGCCTTCGTTCCTGAGCAAGTCTACGGCCACTTCCGCTTCCTTGCCAAGAGTGCCCAGTGCAATTACGATCACATCAGCATCCTCGCACCGGTAGTCTTCGGTAAAGCCATATTTCCTGCCAAAGCGTTTGGCAAAATCCTTCTCGGTCTCTTCGATGACCTTGACCGAGTCCCGCATCGAGCGCTCGATCTCCCAGCGGAATTTGAACTGCTGGTCAGGACCGGTCAGCGTGCCATAACCGGCAGGGTGTTTGGGATCAATGGCATAGGGCAGGTGTATCGGGGGGATGAAGTCCCCCAGTTCAACCGTATCGACCGGCTGCATGATATGGGAGAGCAAAAACCCGTCAAGGTTCACCATCACGGGAAGCAGGACATCGTTATGCTCGGCTATCCGGAATGCCATGAGCGTTGCATCATAGGCTTCCTGCACCGTGCTCACGTATACCTGGAGCCAGCCGGTGTCGCGCTCCTGAAGGGCATCGGTGTGCTCTGCCCAGATGTTCCAGCCGGGTCCTAATGAACGGTTCACATTCGCCATGACGATCGGAAGGCGTGCACCTGCTGCCCAGTTGGTCATCTCGTGCATGTAGAGAAGCCCGTGGGAGCTGGTGGCCGTGAAGGTACGGATGCCAGTAATGCTTGCACCAATGCAGGCTGCCATCGCAGAGTGCTCGCTCTCGACTGCGATGTACTTGGTTGGCATCTGGCCGCTGGTAACAAACTCGGCGATCTGCTCAACGATCTCGGTCTGCGGGGTGATCGGGTACGCAGCGACAACCGTGGGTGCTGCCTGCTTTACCGCTTCGGCGACTGCCTTGTTGCCGGTTGCAATCTTCTTCATGCTGACGCCTCCTCTTCGGCTGCCAGCCGTTTGAAGTTCTTTGCGATCCGCTGTTTGAGGATCTCAACAACCCTGGTATCGATACCTTTGAACCGTCCCTGCGGCGAGAGGTAGTCTTCGAGCGGCAGCGGTTTTTTCATTGCAACTTTGGACTGCGCTCCGATGGTGACTTTCCCGTACTCCCGCTCGTAGAGGACCCACATGCCGGTCTTGACTGCGAGTTTTCCCATCTCAACTGATTTTTCGGTGGGGTAGCGCCAGCCGGGCGGACAGGGAGCAAGGATGTGAATGAAGGTGGGACCCCTGAACGTGAGGGCTTTTTGCACTTTCTTAAAAATATCCTGCGGGTAAGCTGCACATGCGGTCGCCATATAGGGCGGGTCATGGGCAGCGATGATCATATCGATGTCTTTCTTGGCATCAGTTTTGCCGGTGGGAGTTGTGGTTGTCTTGGCACCCATCGGTGTACCCCCGGAGCGTTGCATACCGGTGTTGCCATAAGCTTCATTGTCGTAACAGATGTACAGGAAATCTGTGCCGCGCTCGAATGCACCCGACATTGCCTGGATGCCGATATCGAGCGTCCCGCCATCCCCTGCGTAAACAATCACGTTCGTCTTCTTTCCGGCTGCCCGGAACGCGTTTGACATGCCCGAGGCACACGCGGCAGCAGCACCAAAGGCGATGTTGTAGACCGGGACATTGAACGCGGTGTTCGGGTAAATGCCCTGTATGACACTCGTGCAGCAGGCGGGAACGACCATGACGGTGTCCGGGCCGGCTGCCTTGAGCACGTACCGGAGTGCCAGCGAATCGCTGCACCCAGCGCATGCGGATGTGCATTTCAGCACGTATTCTTCTTTGGGGATTTCGGCTATGGTAATCAGACTCCTGCGGTGATAACAGATGAAAACGCGAGATGTGATCGCGATTATAAGAATAATGATCGTTTTGGAATGTCAAAAAAGGATCTATATCGCTTCGCATTTAATCTGCTATAGAATGTATTATTGAACACCGTTGATAACAGGAATTAAAAATTTCTAAAAATTCTTTTTCATTGCCAGGATATGTAAAACGGTTATGGATAACTAGTCTTTTTTGCATTGCCTCTGTAATCTACCACTTAAGGAAATGTTGAATAAGGATGTTTTCCGGCCACATTGTGGACCGAATTAAAACTACAGTGTTCAAAAAGCCAATATGCTGTATCACACAGGTATGAATCACAACAGTAATTATCTGAATAGTAAGTATATTGTAATTCATGGATAACCGAGCAGAGCTTTTTTTTAACGATGGGCTCATTTTTGCCAAACTCGGTCAGTATTCAGAAGCGGTCGCCTCATATGATAAGGGAATCGCCATCAACCCGGATTTCGCAAGTGCGTGGAACAACCGTGGATTCGCGCTGGAAAATCTTGGACGGTATGAAGAAGCGGTTGTCTCATATGATCATGCGCTTGCCATCAAGCCGGATTACGTTAATGCCTGGGTCAACCGTGGAAATGCGCTCCATTATCTTGGAAAGCATGAAGAAGTTGTCGACTCATTTAAAAATGCGCTTGCTATCAATCCAGATGATGCCAGTGTGTGGTACAATTATGGCACCACGCTCGATAATCTTGGCCGGCATGAAGAAGCGCTTGCCTCATATGACAATGCGCTTGCCATCAAACCGGATCTCACGAAAGCATGGTACTTCCGTGGACTTGCGCTACGTGATCTCGGCCGGCATGAAGAGGCGGTTGCCTCATATGACCATGCGCTTGCCATCAAACCCGACTACATTGATGCGTGGAACAACCGGGGTTTAGCGTTAAGTGAACTTGGCCGGCATGCGGAAGCGGTTGATTCGTATGACAAGGCGGTTGTTATCAACCCGGATTTCGCCGGGGCGTGGGTCAATCGCGGAGTCGCGCTGGACAGACTCGGTCGATATTCAGAAGCGGTTACCTCATATGAGAAGGTAATTGCTCTCAATCCGAATGATGCCAGGGCGTGGAGCAACCACGGAGTCGCGCTGGATAGACTCGGTCGGTATTCAGAAGCGGTTGCCTCATATGATAAGGCGCTTTTTATCAACCCGGATTCCGATGGAGTATGGGTAAACCGAGGAGTCACGCTGGATAAACTCGGTCAATATACCGAAGCGGTCACCTCGTATAATAAGGCAATTGCCATCAACCCCCATGACGCTATGGCGTGGTACAACCGGGGCTTGGCGTTAAGCGAACTTGGACTATATTCGAAAGCGGTTGACTCGTATAAGAAGGCAATTGTTATCAACCCAAACGATGCCAGGGCGTGGTACAAACGCGGATTAGTGTTACGTGTTCTCGGTCGACATGAAGAATCGGTCGACTCGTATGACAAGGCAATTGCCATTAACCCAAATGATGCCGGTGCGTGGAACAACCGGGGCTTAGCGCTGGATGAACTTGGACGGTATTCAGAAGCTCTCGCCTCTTATGACAAAGCGCTTACCCTCAACTCAGATTTTTCAGATGCGTGGAACAACCGCGGACTCGTGCTGGAAAATCTCGGATGGGATTTTGATGCACTCACCTCTTTTGATAAGTCAATTGCGATAAACCCGGATTTCGCAGAGGCATGGAATAACCGGGGTTTAATATTAAGTGCGCTCGATCGGGATTCAGAAGCGGTTACCTCATACGACAAGGCAATTACGATAAACCCTGATTTTGCCGATGCCTGGAATAACCGGGGCTTGGCGTTAAGTGCTCTCGGATGGGATTCAGAAGCGGTTACCTCATATGACAAGGCAATAGCGGTAAACCCTGATTTTGCCGATGCCTGGAACAACCGGGGCCTGGCGTTAAGTAATCTCGGATGTGATTCAGAAGCGGTTACCTCATATGACAAGGCAATAGCGATAAACCCTGATTTCGCTGATGCCTGGAATAACCGGGGCCTGGCGTTAAATGAACTAGGACAGTATGGTGATTCGGTCGACTCGTATGACAAAGCGCTTACTATCAATCCCGATTTCGCAGGGGCGTGGAACAACCGGGGTTTAGCGTTATGTGAACTTGGCCGGCATGCTGAAGCGGTCGACTCGTATGACAAAGCACTTGTCATCAACTCATATTTCGCGGGTGCATGGTACAACCGCGGAATAGCGCTCGGTAATCTTGGCCGGCATCCGGAAGCCATTGACTCGTATGATAAGGCGCTTACAATCAACCCCGATTTCGCAGGGGCATGGAACAACCGTGGTTTGGCGTTACGTGAACTTGGCCGGCATGTGGAAGCCATTGACTCGTATGATAAGGCGCTTACTATCAACCCCGATTTCACCGGGGCATGGAACAATCGTGGAGTTGCATTAGGAAAGCTCGATCGGTATTCGGAAGCGGTCAACTCGTATGATAAGGCGCTTACAATCAACCCCGATTTTGCCGATGCGTGGAACAACCGCGGAATAGCGCTTGGCAATCTCGTACGATATTCAGGATCGGTTGTCTCGTATGACAAGGCACTTTCTCTCCACCCGGATTTCGCTGATGCTTGGTATAACCGTGGAGTCTCATTAGGAAAACTCGATCGGTATTCGGAAGCAGTTGACTCGTATGATAAGGCACTCTCTCTCCACCCGGATTTCGCTGATGCGTGGTACAACCGCGGAGTCTCATTAGGAAAGCTCGATCGGTATTCGGAAGCGGTTGACTCGTATGACAAGGCGCTTTCACTCCACCCGGATTTCGCGGATGGGTGGTATAACCGCGGAGTCTCATTAGGAAAGCTTGATCGATATTTAGAAGCGGTCGACTCGTATGACAAGGCACTCTCTCTCCACCCGGATTTCGCTTATGGGTGGTATAACCGTGGAGTCTCATTAGGAAAACTCGATCGGTATTCTGAAGCGGTTGACTCGTATGAAAAGGCAATTGCTATCAGCCCCGATTTCGCAGGAGCGTGGCACAACCGGGGTTTAGCGCTCGGTGAGCTTGGACTGCATGCGGAAGCAGTTGAATCATTCGATAAGGCACTCTCTCTCAACTCAGGTTTCGCTGAAGCGTGGCACAACCGGGGTTTAGCGTTAAGTGAACTCAAACAGTATCCAGAATCGATCGATTCGTATAACAAGGTTCTTGCCATCAAACCAGATCTCGCAGATGCGTGGTATAACCGGGGTTTAGCGTTAAGTGAACTTGGTCGGTATTCAGACTCGGTCTACTCTTATGACAAAGCGCTTACTATCAACCCAGGTTTCGCAGAAGCGTGGTACAACCGGGGCTTGGCGTTACGTGAACTTGGCCGGCATGCAGAAGCGGTCGACTCGTATGATAAGGCACTTGCTATCCGCCCAGATCTCGCAGATGCTTGGTATAACCGGGGTTTAGCGTTAAGTGAACTCGGTCGATATGAAGAAGCGGTTGATTCGTATGACAAAGCGCTTACTATCAACCCAGATTTCGCTGATATGTGGTACAACCGGGGCTTGGCGTTACGTGAACTTGGACGATATGCAGAAGAGGTCGACTCGTATGACAAGGTGCTTGCCATCAAGTCCGATAATGTGGATGCGTGGTACAACCGTGGAGTCGCATTAGGAAAGCTCGATCGGTATTCTGAAGCGGTTGACTCGTATGAGAAAACAATCGCCATCCGCCCGGATCTTGCAGATGCGTGGTATAACCGGGGTTTAGCGTTAAGTGAACTTAAAAGATATTTAGACTCGGTAGAATCCTTTGACAAAGTGCTTGCTATCAAGTCCCATAATGTCGATGCGTGGTATAACCGTGGAGTCGCATTAGGAAAGCTCGATCGGTATTCGGAAGCGGTCGACTCGTATGACAAGGCACTAGCTATCCGCCCAGATCTCGCAGATGCGTGGTATAACCGGGGTTTAGCGTTAAGTGAACTTGGTGGGTATTTAGAATCGGTTGAATCCTTTGACAAAGTGCTTGGTATCAACTCAGATCTCGCAGATGCGTGGTATAACCGGGGTTTAGCGCTAAGTGAACTTGGCCGGTATACAGAAGCGGTTAAATCCTTTGACAAAGTGCTCACCATCAAGGCCGATAATGTCGATGCGTGGTACAACCGGGGAGTCGCATTAGGAAAGCTTGAACGATATTTAGAAGCGGTTGACTCGTATGACAAGGCACTAGCTATCCGCCCAGATCTCGCAGAAGCATGGTATAACCGTGGTTTAGCATTAAGTGAACTTGTCCGGTATTCCGACTCGGTCGACTCTTATGATAAGGCGCTTGGTATCAACTCAGATCTCGCAGATGCGTGGTATAATCGCGGTTTAGCATTAAGTGAACTTGTCCGGTATACAGAATCGGTCGAATCCTTTGACAAAGTGCTTGCCATCAAGTCCGATAATGTCGATGCGTGGTATAACCGTGGAGTCGCATTAGGAAAGCTTGAACGATATTCGGAATCGGTTGATTCATATGAGAAGGCAATCGCCATCCGCCCAGATCTCGCAGAAGCGTGGTACAACCGTGGTTTAGCGTTAAGTGAACTCAAACAGTATCCAGAATCGATCGATTCGTATGACAAGGCAATTGCCACCAAACCCGAATATTTTGATGCCTGGTACAATCGCGGAATCGCATTAGGAAATCTTGATCGGGATTCCGATGCACTCGATTCTTTTGATGAGGCAATAGCCATCAACCCAGATGACGCAATTGTGTGGCACAAGAGGGGATTGGCGCTCGATAAACTCGGTCGGTATTCAGACTCGGTTGAATCATTTGACAAGGCAATTGCCACCAAACCCGAATATTTTGATGCGTGGTACAATCGCGGAATCGCATTAGGAAACCTTGATCGGGATTCCGATGCACTCGATTCTTTTGATGAGGCAATAGCCATCAACCCAGATGACGCAATTGTGTGGCACAAGAGGGGATTGGCGCTCGATAAACTCGGTCGGTATTCAGACTCGGTTGAATCATTTGACAAGGCAATTGCCATTCGCCCAGACCTCGCAGATGCGTGGTACAACCGGGGATTAGCGTTAGGTGAACTTGAAAAGTATTCAGAATCGTTCGATTCGTACGGCAAGGCAATTATCATCAGCCCGGATTATCTTGATGCGTGGTATAACCGGGGCTTAGTGTTAAGTGAACTTGGCCGGTATGCAGAAGCGGTCGATTCGTATGACAAGGCAATTGCCATCAACCCAAATGATACCAGTTTGTGGAACAACCGTGGTTTAGCGTTAAATGAACTTGGAAGATATTCAGAATCGATTGCCTCATTTGATAAGGTTCTTGCCATCCATCTGGATTTTGCCGATGCCTGGTACAATCGCGGAGTTGCATTAGGAAAGCTTGAACGATATTCGGAATCGGTTGATTCGTATGATAAAGCACTTGCTATCAACACAGATTTCGCTGAGGTGTGGTATAACCGGGGTTTAGCGTTAATTGAACTTGAAAGATACTTAGAATCGGTAGAATCCTATGACAAGGTTCTTGCTATCAAGTCCGATAATGTGGATGCGTGGTACAACCGTGGAGTCGCATTAGGAAAGCTCGATCGGTATTTAGAATCGGTAGAATCCTATGACAAGGCTCTTGCCATCAAATCCGATAATGTGGATGCGTGGTACAACCGTGGAGTCGCATTAGGAAAGCTCGATCGGTATTTAGAATCGGTAGAATCCTATGACAAGGCTCTTGCCATCAAATCCGATAATGTGGATGCGTGGTACAACCGTGGAGTCGCATTAGGAAAGCTCGATCTGTATTCGGAATCGGTAGAATCCTTTGACAAAGCGCTTGCTATCAAGTCCGATAATGTGGATGCGTGGTACAACCGTGGAGTGGCATTAGGAAAGCTCGATCGGTATTTAGACTCGGTAGAATCCTTTGACAAAGCGCTTGCTATCAAGTCCGATAATGTCGATGCTTGGTACAATCGCGGAGTTGCATTAGGAAAGCTCGATCGGTATTTAGACTCGGTAGAATCCTTTGACAAGGTTCTTGCCATCAAGTCCGATAATGTCGATGCTTGGTACAATCGCGGAGTTGCATTAGGAAAGCTTGGTCGGTATTCCGACTCGGTTGACTCGTATGACAAAGTGCTTGCCATCAAGTCCGATAATGTCGACGCGTGGTACAACCGTGGTTTAGCGTTAAGTGAACTTGGTCGGTATTCGGAATCGGTAGAATCCTTTGACAAAGCGCTTGCTATCAAGTCCGATAATGTGGATGCCTGGTACAACCGTGGAGTGGCATTAGGAAAGCTCGATCGGTATTTAGACTCGGTAGAATCCTTTGACAAGGTTCTTGCCATCAAGTCCGATAATGTCGACGCGTGGTACAACCGTGGTTTAGCGTTAAGTGAACTTGGTCGGTATTCAGACTCGGTAGAATCCTTTGACAGGGTGCTTGTCATCAAGTCCGATAATGTCGATGCCTGGTATAACCGTGGAGTGGCATTAGGAAAGCTTGAACGATATTCGGAAGCGGTCGACACGTATGAAAAGGCACTTGCTATCCGCCCAGATCTCGCTGAGGCTTGGTACAACCGGGGATTGGCGTTAAGTGAACTTGGTGGGTATTTAGAATCGGTTGAATCCTTTGACAAGGTGCTTGGTATCAAGTCCGATAATGTGGATGCCTGGTATAACCGCGGCGTCGCATTAGGAAAGCTCGATCGGTATTCAGACTCGATAGAATCCTTTGACAAGGTTCTTGCCATCAAGTCCGATAATGTGGATGCCTTGTACAACCGTGGAGTGGCATTAGGAAAGCTCGATCGGTATTTAGACTCGGTAGAATCCTTTGACAAGGTTCTTGCCATCAAGTCCGATAATGTCGACGCGTGGTACAACCGTGGTTTAGCGTTAAGTGAACTTGGTCGGTATTCAGACTCGGTAGAATCCTTTGACAGGGTGCTTGTCATCAAGTCCGATAATGTCGATGCCTGGTATAACCGTGGAGTGGCATTAGGAAAGCTTGAACGATATTCGGAAGCGGTCGACACGTATGAAAAGGCACTTGCTATCCGCCCAGATCTCGCTGAGGCTTGGTACAACCGGGGATTGGCGTTAAGTGAACTTGGTCGGTATTTAGACTCGGTAGAATCCTTTGACAAGGTGCTTGGTATCAAGTCCGATAATGTGGATGCTTGGTACAACCGTGGTTTAGCGTTAAGTGAACTTGGTCGGTATTTAGACTCGGTAGAATCCTTTGACAAGGTGCTTGGTATCAAGTCCGATAATGTGGATGCCTGGTACAACCGTGGTTTAGCGTTAAGTGAACTTGGTCGGTATTTAGACTCGGTAGAATCCTTTGACAAGCTGCTTGTCATCAAGTCTGATGATGTCAATGCTTGGTATAACCGCGGCGTCGCATTAGGAAAGCTCGAACGATATTCGGAAGCGGTCGACTCGTATGAGAAGACACTTGCTATCCGCCCAGATCTCGCTGAGGCTTGGTACAACCGTGGCGTCGCATTAGGAAAGCTTGGTCGGTATGCTGGAGCGGTTGAATCCTTTGACAAGGCAATTGCAATCAATCCCGAATTCGCTGAGGCGTGGTATAACCGGGGATTGGCGTTAAGTGAACAAGGAGAGCATGCTGAAGTGATCGATTCGTATGACAAGCTGCTTGTCATCAAGTCTGATGATGTCAATGCTTGGTATAACCGCGGCGTCGCATTAGGAAAGCTCGAACGATATTCGGAAGCGGTCGACTCGTATGAGAAGACACTTGCTATCCGCCCAGATCTCGCTGAGGCGTGGTACAACCGGGGATTGGCGTTAAGTGAACTTGGTCTGTATTCAGACTCGGTAGAATCCTTTGACAAGATGCTTGCCATCAAGTCCGATAATGTGGATGCGTGGTATAACCGCGGCGTCGCATTAGGAAAGCTTGGTCGGTATGCTGGAGCGGTTGAATCCTTTGACAAGGCAATTGCAATCAATCCCGAATTCCCTGAGGCGTGGTATAACCGGGGATTGGCGTTAAGTGAACAAGGAGAGCATACTGAAGCGATCGATTCGTATGACAAGCTGCTTGTCATCAAGTCTGATGATGTCAATGCCTGGTATAACCGCGGCGTCGCATTAGGAAAGCTCGAACGATATTCGGAAGCGGTCGACTCGTATGAGAAGACACTTGCTATCCGCCCAGATCTCGCTGAGGCGTGGTATAACCGGGGATTGGCGTTAAGTGAACTTGGTCTGTATTCAGACTCGGTAGAATCCTTTGACAAGATGCTTGCCATCAAGTCCGATAATGTGGATGCGTGGTATAACCGCGGCGTCGCATTAGGAAAGCTTGGTCGGTATGCTGGAGCGGTTGAATCCTTTGACAAGGCAATTGCAACCAATCCCGAATTCGCTGAGGCGTGGTACAACCGGGGATTGGCGTTAAGTGAACTTGGTCGGTATTCAGACTCGGTAGAATCCTTTGACAAAGTGCTTGCCATCAAGTCCGATAATGTGGATGCGTGGTATAACCGCGGCGTCGCATTAGGAAAGCTTGGTCGGTATGCTGGAGCGGTTGAATCCTTTGACAAGGCAATTGCAACCAATCCCGAATTCGCTGAGGCGTGGTACAACCGGGGATTGGCGTTAAGTGAACTTGGTCGGTATTTAGACTCGGTTGAATCCTTTGACAAGGCAATTGCAATCAATCCAGAATTCACGGAGGCGTGGTATACCCGGGGTTTATCGTTAAGTGAACTAGGAGAGCATGCTGAAGCGATCGATTCGTATGACAAGGTGCTTGTCATCAAAGTCGATAATGTGGATGCCTGGTATAACCGTGGCGTCGCATTAGGAAAGCTTGATCGGTATGTTGAATCAGTCGACTCGTATGACAAAGCACTTGCCCTCAATCCAAATGATGCGAGTATGTGGAACAACCGGGGATTAGTGTTAAGTGATCTCGGTCGGTATGTCGAATCGGTCGACTCGTATGACAAAGCACTTTCCCTCAATCCAAATGATGCGAGTATGTGGAACAACCGAGGTTTAGTGTTAAGTGATCTCGGTCGGTATGTCGAATCGGTTGACTCGTATGACAAAGCACTTTCTCTCAATCCAAATGATGCGAGTGTGTGGAACAACCGGGGATTAGTGTTAAGTGAACTTGGTCGGTATTCGGACTCGGTAGAATCCTTTGACAAGGTTCTTGCTATGCACCCGGAATTCGCTGGAGCGTGGTACAACCGGGGATTAGTGTTAAGTGAACTCGGTCGGTATTCAGACTCGGTTGAATCCTTTGATAAGGTTCTTACTATACACCCAGAATTCTCTGGGGGGTGGTATAACCGAGGTTTAGTGTTAAGTAAACTTGGTCAGTATGCTGAAGCGGCAGACTCGTATGACAAGGTGCTTGCAATCCACCCAGATTTCGTCGATGCCTGGTACAACCGGGGTTTAGCATTAAGTAAACTCGGTCGGTATTCAGATTCGGTCGAATCATTCGATAGGGTTCTTACCATAAACCCAGAAAACGCCTTGGCATGGAGCAATCATGGACTTGCGCTCGATAAACTCGGTCGATATTCAGATTCGGTTGACTCATATGACAAAGCGCTTGCCCTTAACCCAAATCTCGCTGAGGTGTGGTACAACCGGGGATTGGCGTTAAGTGAACTTGGTCAGTATTCAGATTCTGTCGACTCGTATGACAAGGCACTTGCCATCAACCCAAATGATGCAAGTGTATGGTACAACCGGGGATTGATGTTGAGTAAACTTGGCCATCATGCGGAATCAGTCGACTCATATGATAAGGCGCTAGCCATCACCCCAAATCTCGCTGGAGGGTGGGTCAACCGTGGAAATGCGCTCCATTACCTTGGACAACATGCAGCAGTGGTCGACTCATATGATAAGGCGCTAGCCATCAATCCAAATCTCCCTGGGGCGTGGAACAACCGGGGCTTAGCATTAAGGGATCTTGGTCGGCATGCCGAATCGCTTGACTCATTCGATAAGGTTCTTGCCCTTAACCCAGATCTCGCCGGGACGTGGAACAACCGGGGATTAGCATTAAGTGATCTCGGTCGGTATGAAGAAGCGGTTGACTCGTATGACAAGGCAATTGCTATCAACCCGGACTACATAAAAGCGTGGAACAACCGGGGATTCGCGCTCGATAAACTCGGTCGGTATGCAGAAGCAATCGATTCGTATGACAAGGCCCTTTCTCTCAACCCAGAATTCGCCGATGCATGGAATAACCGAGGATTCGCTCTGGGTAATCTCGATCGGCATACAGAAGCAATCGATTCATATGACAAGGCGCTTGCTCTCAACCCAGACTTCACTGATGCGTGGTTCAACCACGGAATGGCATTACTAAATCTCGAACAGTATGCAGAAGCTATCATCTCCTTTAACAAGGTAATTGATATTGATCCAGATGATGAGGTTGCGCGAAATAATCGTGAGTTTGCACGTCAACAATATAATTTAAAACCCTGATCATTTGTCCACCGTAAGGTGCAATTGTTCTACACCAGAAATTACTAAATGGTGTTGGGACCCCCAATAAAAATTAAGTGATTTTTGATTAACTGCATGAAATGTGAATTCAGCTCGCCAATTCACGACGAAGTTTTGATTAATACTTTATCTAAAACTGGAGTTTTAAAAAATCTCGAAAATCTTTTCAAAAACTGTTGGTTAGTTATTCAATCCCTACTGCTCGTGCATGGATATTGCCTACCCGCATTGACAGCAGAGCCCCGCCACTTACGTTTCTATTGACGGATATCATTGATGATAGATGAAATTATTTACTTTTATCAGAATTCCCGGTTGGATCATCCATTAACACTTCCCGTAATATTTTACGGAATTCATCATCATGACGAGCGAGATCGAAGAATATATTGCGCATTGTTTCCGGAAACCGTTCACTGTTCATATCGTGAAATTGACAATAATAGGCGCATGCATCAATAATAATATCAGCACGTTCCAGATATTTCTGCTTTGCAATGATATCCAGTTTTTCCAACAACGTTGCTGGTATTATCAGCGAGATGGGGGGCTCGTCGTGGGTCATATATTTGAGTTATTTTTAAACTATGTAACGAGCCTGTTGGATAAAAACTCTGCGGATCTTTTGGCGAGTGATATTGAAGCGGTCCAATGAGCCATGTGAATCGTTGAACGGGTCTTCAGTTCAACGTCTGGTGTTGGAAATATTTTCGGACCGGTTCACTTTCACCCCACCCGGTTCAATGCTTATATGCATATTGTATCAACTAGGTAAGTGGGAAGGACGAAAACCCCCTAACAATGAGTCAGATGTCAGAAACGGCTCATATCTCGTACCTTCCAACCTCTCAAAACATCAGAAGATCCCCTCTATACCCGGAGATGGATCAACCCCCTCTTCTCTTTTCGTTTTTGTAAGGGTTTGCAGGCAACGCAGGGAAATCTCGTCACACAATCATAATATATTTTTAGAACGTTTTCCTAATGTCTGCTATGGCTCTTCGTTCCCTGAATCTTCCCGGTGTTGGAACAAAATACGAATTTGAGACTGACAAGGGTGACACGGTCGCCATTTTTTTCACAAAAACCGGCTCAATCCAGATGTATACCCTCCAGAAAAACTGCCATACCCCAAGCGCGGCCGAGATGTCACCGGTTGAGGCCCGGAGGCTGGGAAATATCTTAACCGGTGCGATCATTGAAGCCGATCAGGAGAGTGTTGAGATTGCATTCTCAGCGCTTGCCGATTTACGGATCACTATCCACACGTTCTTTGTCACACCTGCTGTTGTAGGAAAGACCATTGAAGAACTCCAGATACGGGCAAAGACGGGTGCGACCGTGATTGCTGTCTGCCGGCATGACCGAAATATCATAAACCCGCCACCGACATTTGCATTTGAAGACGGTGATGCGGCACTAATAATCGGTGAGAGCGACCAGATCAAAAAGTTCGAGCGGGAAATTATGGTGGATTAATGGAAAGTCTCGTTCTTGCGCTCTTTATCTGTGTGGTACTGGCTCTCATCACCAAGTACCTGTCAATACCCGCCATTCCGTTCTACATTCTTGCAGGTGTACTGCTAGGAAAAGCCGGAGGAGGGATGCTGACAACAAATGAGATCAGTCACTTCTTCTCTGAGATGGGTCTGATCTTCTTGTTGTTCTTCATGGGACTTGGTTTA
Source organism: uncultured Methanoregula sp. (assembly GCA_963676675.2). Classification (GTDB taxonomy): domain Archaea; phylum Halobacteriota; class Methanomicrobia; order Methanomicrobiales; family Methanospirillaceae; genus Methanoregula. Next base: position 425,806 of record OY781161.1, read on the forward strand.
AAACCGGAACGGATCGCATCGAACCGGGTTGCTGTCCTGACCAGCGGGATCATCGATCTCAACATAAATATGATCATCGGGTTTGCAGCAGCGTACCTGCTCGGATTCTCGCTCATGGAATCCGTCATCATCGCGTCCGCTTTCTATATCTCAAGCACCGCGATGGCACTTACGTCATTGATCGAAAACCGGAAGCTGATGCTTCGTGAATCTGATACGGTCATCTGGCTGATGGTCTTTGAAGATCTCGTGCTGATCATCTTCCTTGCGATCATCTCTGCCGGCAACCAGAACCTGGTGTTCTTCTTAATCAAAATCCTCGCAGTCCTTGGAGTACTCTACGCACTTGCTCATTATGGTAAGGAATTTCTCATCTCCATTCTCGATCGGGATGATGAACTCCCCATCCTCTTTACGTTTGCCGCAGTACTCATCACTGCATCCTTCTCACTGTATCTCGGTGTCCCCGAGACGATGATGGTGATTGCACTGGGGGTTGCATTCGCAACAACGGATCCGGATGCTTTCGAGCAGCATGCCCGCCCGTTCAAAGATGTATTCTTAGTGGTCTTCTTCGTCTTCTTTGGAGTCACTGTGGATTTCTCTGGTGGGGCCAACTGGTTTGTTATCGGAGCTATCAGCATTCTTGCCGTGGTCAGCAAGCTTATATCCGGATTACTTACGGGAATATTCATTCACGGATCAGCCCTTTCCGGTCTTGAGATCTGGGCAAATACCATAGCGAGGGGAGAGTTCTCCATCGCGCTTGCAGTACTCTATGGATCGCCCTTGGTGGGAACAACAATCGCGGCGATGGTTATCCTGACTTCCATTGTCGGATCATTCATAGCAAAATACAGTGGCATACTGCGCCGCGGGATCGTGAGTCACAGCAGACACAAGGCATTGATGCGGCGGCCGCACTAAAATTCAGATGGGTACCGCGAGAAAATGCACCCCCACTTCAATTGCCCCTTCCTAAAAATTCCCTTTTTCCTATAGGTTTTAAGGCAATGCAAACCCGCCCGGCAGGTTATAAAAAACTAAAATATTACGTATATTCCTATTTTCGCACATGTTCCGAAGGATCACTATCCTCGTCATGCCCGCGTTTTGCAACGATCTCCTGCACAACCTTTCTTGAACTGCAAAGATCGCTGTCAGCGTATTTTCCTATGCGCACGATCTTTGGAGTAAGGTTCCGGGCAGCAAGCTGCGTGCGGATTTTTTCCTCGTCAAAGAGCTGGTTAAACCCTATCGTGATTACATCCGGGCAAATCTCTTCAATCGGACGGAACATATCGGTTTTGTCACCGAGAATTGCGTGGTCTACAGGGCGGAGTGACGCTATCATTGCCAGCCTTTGATCTTCCGGAATGATCGGGCGGGGTTTATGTTTCACATTCATATCGCGGGCTACGATCACCCAGAGTTCATCTCCGAGTTTTTTGGACTCTTCAAGGTAGTAGAGATGCCCCGGGTGCAGGAGGTCAAACGTGCCGGTAGCAACAACCCTGCGAATACTCACGCAATCACCTCAATCTTGCACGGCTCCCCGTTGGCGCTGAAGCATTGCCAGTCACCTGTGCGGTACGGGTGGCCAATGATGAGGTGGAACCGCCCGGCCCGTGGGAAGAAATGTACATCCGCATCAGAAGGCCGCAGTACACCATTCGGGTGACTGTGAGCGCTGCCGGCAAGATGGGTACCCAGCGGCATCATGTCAAAGAAGACTGAGGCGGAGTTTTCTCCGGTAATCGTGCCCGGGACCATATTCATCTCCTCGATTACCCCGTCTTTTTCTATGAGAAGGGCCACGAACTCGTTAGGGTGGGCGTCACGCCCCAGTTCGAGAAGTAGCCGGAGAAGCTCCTGTTTGATTCCGCGGATGTTCATGGTGGGTGCCTGGTAGGCCGGATAGGCCGTGTACCGATAATATGCGTGCTGCTGGTCAAAAAAATGCTCGTAAAAATAAATGGGAATAAGGAATCACGATTCTATCTTCGCAAGTTCCTTACTCAAGTCCTTGGAGAGATCGACTCCAGTGAATGCACCGCTCGTTGGTAGTGGCATGGCAAAGGCCGGGGTGATATCGTACTCCACCTTTGTGTTTGCTGGAACCGTGAAATCCAGGATGTGTCCGCCGGTCTGCCGGTCATCGCTGATGAAATGAAGGTGATAGCCTGCGACATTGAGACCTTTGAAAAAGGCCGGGGTGTAGAACCCGATTACTGTCCCGGTCGTATTTGTGTACGAATACACCGACTGGTTCTTTGCCGCATCCGTGAGCGTGGGGTACGGTTCCTGCTGGGCTGGTATTGCCCGCACTTTCATGAACGGGAATGTCCCCTTCATCCGGACCGCGTAGATCATGTTCTGTGTAGGTAACCGGCTGCTCATTTCCGTGGAAAATACGGAAAAGTTCATCGGTCTGCCTGTGGTTGCAGCAATATCGCGTTCAAAGTACGTGACCGTGGCAAAGGGTGTGGTGGCTGTATCCTTCACTGTGTACACCCTACCATCAGCCTTTACCTGGTATACGTTTCCGTCGAGCACGATCATCTCGCCATCGAGGGCCTCGAATGTACCAATGCCAAAGTTCCCATGCTTTTTCATCTCACCGATCGGCTGGACGCCCGCATATACGCCCTGCATGAGAGCGTCAATGGTCGATACCTGGTAGAGGATCTCGTGATCCGCCGGTACTGCTGAAGCGGCCGGTAGCTTAGAAAAAGTAGTATAGACCGCTGCTCCGCAGAAGACGAGTACAATCGCAAGGCCAATACCAAGGAAAAATTTTGCGTCCATAACTATATGCCAGAAAAATTATTTTTTGCCAGTCACTTTGATAACGTGAAAACCGAACTGGGTCTTGACCGGGCCGACAACCTTGCCAACCTCTTCGGTAAAAGCAATAGTCTCGAACTCGGGGACCATCATACCCTTGCCGAACCAGCCGAGGTCTCCCCCGTTCTTTCCTGAGGGGCAGGATGAGAACCGCTTTGCAACTGCAGCGAAATCTTCGCCGTCAGCGACTCGTTTCATGATCTTGTTTGCTTCGTCTTCGGTCTTTACAAGGATATGTGATGCACGTGCCTGTGGTGCCATGCTATACAGGTGCACCTTCCCGGAAATAAAATGGTTGGTCCGGTTTTCAGAATTCCCCATCCTGCTCGAAACTCCGCCCGTACCGGATCGCGAGTTCCGCTTTATAAAGTTCCCGCCCGAGATACCCGGCATGGTCGAGAAGAGTGACATTGCCCTGCGACAGGATTGTGTTGAGCACGTCCTGCCAGCGTTTGCCCCGCACCGCTTTTCCGTTGATCGCGGCAATGATCTGATCACCCTCAATCCCGATCCGGAAATTGCCCTTTGGATCATAGATGATCTCGTCCGGCATCTTTTTAGTCGCAATCACCGTCTGGTATTCAACCGGTGGCTCACGCCGTTTCCGTTTCTCCTTGAGCACGAGCAGATCGATACCCAGATCCTTAGGATACGGGCGGTCCTTTGCAAGCACCATCATATCAACAGCCCGTCGCATCTCCCTTATTGAACCTTGAGTCTTATCTGAATGCTCACTCGAAAAGATAACGGAGGCCCCCACTTCCTTTGCCATACCGGCCAGCAATGCATTCACGCCAATCGAGTCCGCATCAAGGAGCTCGACCACATTGCCGGCCCCAAAAAAGAGTGGATACCCGATATTTTTAAAATTCTTTAACGATGCTACCAGCCCGGAGCCTACCGGCTGAAGGAGTGGATCAGCAATGATACACGTGATGCCGGCACGCTTTGCCATCGCGATATTCTTATTGAGTGTGCTGTCCCCCGGCACAACAACTGCAGCAACACCAGCATCGGCAATCTCGCTTCCGATCAATGGGATGTTTTTTTCCTGAAGGGAGAGAACGAGGTCTGCCCTGTCGAGTGCCGCTCGGATGAGCACCGGATCCTGTGCATCCACGGCAAGTGGGCGGTCGATATCTGCAACAAGGGAAAATGCCCGGGTCACATCCTGCGGAGTCGCATCGAAACCAAAACCGAGATCAACAATATCTGCACCCGTAGAAAAAAACCGTTCCACAACCTCGCGGAGTGCTTCGCACCGGTGAGCGTCCATGATCTCTGCGAGGACCTTCATCCGCGATTCGCCGCCAATCTTCACGCCGCGGATTATGAAATCGGCGCCAGCCTTCTGCTCCATCTCCTCAACCCGGCGCATAGCATCCCCTGCCTTCTTTACAGCGAGGAATTCATCGGCAGGAACTGTGCGCGAGAGGGTAATAGTGTCCAACAGTGGCAGGATAAGGGCGAGATCCGCAGCATGGCGAGGGCCGCGATAGACCGGCACACCGGTTTCCCGTTCAACATGATCAAATGAGGCTGTGCACATCCCGGAGATGATCACACAATCGTAGTCCCCTTTGGTTATCAGGATCCGGAGTGCATGCGGGGTGAGAAATGAGGCTATCTCCCCGGTCACCACAACATCTGTATCAAAACCCGCTGCCGCGTGTTTCACTATCCTCTCAGTGGCAGCACCAGTGGGCAGCAGGATGCGCATAAGTTCCCTTAATACCACAGAGATAAAAATACTATGATCAGATGCTGGTCTGCGATCTGCACGTGCATACAAATTACTCAAAAGACGGTGAGAGTAGTGTCGAGGAGATCATAAGAGCAGCTGAAGTGGCAGGACTCGATGCTATAGCCATAACCGACCATGATTCTGTTGATGGCGCAAAGAAGGCACTCGAGTGTGAGACCAATGTGCTCGTGATTCCCGGCATTGAAGTCACTACAAAACACGGCCACCTCCTTGTTCTCGGAGTTACCGAGATCATACCCGCAGGGCTCGGTGTGGAAGAGACCGTTGCCATTGCCCGGAGAATGGGGGCGTTGCTCATCCTCCCCCACCCGTACCATGTCTGGCGACATGGTGTCGCCCGAAGGAGAAAAGCCGGCATGACCGTTGTTGACGCAGTGGAATCCTTCAATAGCCGGTATATTGTCGGTTCGGCGAACCGAAAAGCGGCACGGATCGCCATGAAACTCGGCAAGCCCTGTGTAGGTGGGAGCGATGCCCATAACGCCCGGTTCGTAGGATTTGGCAGAACCTATGTCGATGCGGAGAAGAATGTGCCTGCAATTCTTAACGCCATCCGGGCCGGTAACGTTACCTGCGGTGGAAAAAAGACGCCGCTGCGCACCTACACCCGCCAGTCACTCAACAACACATGGAGAAAGATCAAACGGATCACCCGGCGCATGCAACTCCGGTGAGGCTCGCGTTCCGGGTCTCGTACCTCGGCAGCAGGTTCTATGGCTCACAGATGCAGGCCGCCCACCGCACGGTTGAAGGAGAGTTTGTTGCAGCATGCCAGCGGCTGAGCCTTTTTGACGACTGGCGAAAGGCCGGATTTTTGTCTGCAGGAAGGACGGATCGCGGTGTACATGCATGTGGGCAGGTGATCTCGTTCTCAACAGATGCACCGGATCGCGCACGAACCGTGATCAATACCCAGCTCCCTCCTGATCTCTGGTGTAATGAGTATGCCGATGTATCCCCGGAATTTCATCCGCGGTACGATGCAAAGTCCCGCACGTACCGGTATTATTTTTCAAATACCCCCCATGATCCGGAGGCTATGGACCGGGCTGCCCAGCTATTTTTGGGCAGCCATAATTTTACCAACTTCGCCCGGGTAAGGGACAAAAACCCGTACCGGAACATCCTTGATGCCCATGTAGGAGTGGAAGACGAATTTGTTTTTTTTGAAGTAAAAGCCGAGAGTTTCCTCTGGCACCAGGTAAGGTGCATGGCATCAGCATTACTCCTTGTCGGGAACGGGGACGCGGATGAGGGTTCAATTACCCGCTTGCTGGATTCAGTCGCAGACAGACCTCTCCAGCCCGCCCCTGCAGAAGGGCTCATTCTCTGGGATACGTATTGCGGGATTTCGTGGATACCGGTGACTACCGATGGGCAGAGCAGTGCATTTATCGATCATCTGGTACGACATCATGCGCTTATGGAGAAGATGTGCCGGGTGCTTAAACATGAAAAGATATGAGCACTTGATTTGCGAGAAAGAATAAACAAAAAAAAAGCAGGTAATTTTTCTATTATTTTTCCTGTCACAAATATTCATTCTATCTGCCGGGCACAACCACTTGCAACTGCAGCTTCACTGACTGCGAGGGCTACAGCCTTTACTACTCCCCGGTTAAGCACCTGCGGAAGGATCCTGTCTTTGCGTGGTCGTTTGACATAATTGGCAAGTGCATGAGCTGCGGCAACCTTCATCTCATCAGAGATCCGTGTAGCACAGACATCGAGAGCACCGCGGAAGATCCCCGGAAATGCAAGCGCATAATTGATCTGGTTGGGAAAATCGCTGCGCCCGGTGCCGACAATTGCTGCCCCTGCCACCAGTGCATCATCGGGGAATATTTCCGGCATGGGACTTGCAAGGGCAAAGATGATGGGATCTTTGTTCATTGACCGGACCATTGCAGGCGTGATAATCGCGGGAACAGATACGCCGATACATACATCAGCACCCCGCATAGCATCTTCCAGTGTTCCTGTCCGCCCACCCCTGTTGGTCTTCTCGGCGATAATAAATTTGTATTTATTGGCATACAATCCCTCGCGGGCATGATGGATGATCCCTTTGCTGTCACATACGATGATATCCTGTACCCTGCTGCAGAGTTTGGGATCATAACCTATGCACATGAGCATCCGGGTAATAGCAAACCCGGCGGCACCGGCTCCGACTATAACAATTTTCAGATCTTCAAATCTCTTTTTTGTCACCTTGCAGGCATTGAGGAGGGCTGCAAGCACCACAACAGAGGTTCCGTGCTGGTCATCGTGCATCACGGGAATCCCGATATCTTGGAGTGCCTCTTCCATCTCAAAACATTTCGGTGCGGCAATATCTTCGAGTGCGATTCCCCCAAATACCGGTGCTATATTCTTCACTTCATCGACAAAATCAGTATGATAACTCTCAAAACAGATGGGAAATGCATCGATGTCGGCGAGCTTTTTAAAAAGGAGCGCCTTTCCCTCCATCACCGGAATTGCGGCATAGCCCCCGATATTACCTAAGGAAAGTACCCGTGATCCATCGCTTACAATTGCAATCGTGTTTGCTTTGAGGGTATATTTGTAAGCAAGATTCTTGTCCTTATGAATTGCCCTGCAGACCGCCGCTACACCCGGGGTATATGCTAGGGAGAGATCCCTGCGATCTGCCAAAGGTACTTTGGAATGGACCTCGATCTTTCCACAGTGCTTTGCATGAAGATCAAGCGATTCCTTGTAGATGTCTATCTTTTTGCCGGTCATAATCCCCGTACCCGATAATTCTATGAATGTGAGGGGATGGTATCAATCTTGTTATTGAAAAAAATGATTATTTCCGAGGAAATGTCCCGAACTCCATGTCGATCCATGCTGCGATTTCATCTCTCACCCTGCGGTATCCGTCAAGAATCACCTCATCGGAACCGGGTGTAAGGTGAGGATCAGAAAAACCTTGGTGAATGGTCTTTTGTGAACCCGGTACGTAAGGACAGACTGCATGGGCATTATCACAGAGCGTGACTGCCAGATCAAATGATGTTCCCCGGAACTCATCGATGGTTTTTGAGCGATGGTGCGAGATGTCGATCCCGATCTCCTGCATCACTTCTATAGCCCGGGTGCTCACCTTTGACTTGTGGGTGCCGGCACTGAACACTTCATACCGTTCACCGTATTTTGTCCGCAGCAGCCCCTCAGCCATCTGGGAGCGTGCGGCATTTGCCGTACACACAAAGATGACCCGCGTTTTTGGAGTCATTTTTTATCACAGCAGGAGGACTTCTCTTCCCGAACGCCACAGCAGGATCCCTCATCCCCACCGCAGCTGCATTCCCCGCTGTCCATGTCCTTGCCCCGCAGGGCTGCGCTGATCATCGCCCATGCACAACCGACCCCGCTCTGCACTTCAATTGCCTGGACCGGGCAGTTCAGGGCACATGCCCCGCACTCCATGCAGGCAGCCGGACGGACAAGCTCCGCATGATCCGGACCTTCTGCAAATACCCCGTGGGGGCAGACCTGGGTGCAGCGTTTGCAGTTTATGCACCGATCCTTATGGAATTGAAGGGTGTTATTTTCGTAGGAATCAAACATCAGATCACCCCTATGAGACGGTTCACGCCCAGCGCAATTCCAAGAATTATTCCGGAAATTGCCATAATTGTCATGATGGGTATGTACCGGTAAATCTCCTTTCTGACCCCGGTCCGTGAGGTGAATGTTGTTGATCCGGTAAAATTCAGGGCAAGGTATGCGGTAACTGCCGGTATAATGAGGAGCGGTGTGATGGCGGCAATGAGCCTGGCCCAACCGGGTAGCGCCGTGGTTGAAGCAAAGGCAGCAGCAAACGGGATTGCCACAACTCCCCCGAGAAGGAGGCCTTTTGTGGAGAAGTCTTTTGTCGGGATGAACGGGAGTAAAACCGGGAAGAGTACTGTTCCTGCAACCACGGCAGAGATGGCTGCAAGTGCTGCGACCGGGCCGGCAAGGAACCAGAGTATGGCTGCGATAACGATGGTCGGGAATACTACGTGAACTAACTCAACGGGTGCCAGAACGATCCGGTCACGGATCGGGAATTGGACCGTGCGCATTTTTAGATTCGCTTTTCCAGCTCTGATGTATTCAGGGAGATCCCTAGCACGGATAGGGCCATATTCTACCTTAAAACCGGACCTGCGCTGTACGTCATGTGCGGAAATTCCCGGTGCTCCGAGCTGTGGGACTATGATCTTCCGGTGGGTTACAATGCCGGCAAGTCCGGTGGCGTCGATCTGCCCGACCAGTTCATCGGTGCCGAACGTGCCTTTTCCGGCAGCGCACCAGACATTGATCCCTTTGGTATCCAACACAAGTATATAAGCGTCGAATCCTGCAAGTGCGGAACGCACGGCATCGAAGCTCAGTGTATAGTTTGCTGAGGCAAAGACCGGGGATTCTGGTGTCGGGTTGCCGAGCCGGTAGAGGCCGGGCTCTACCCGGTGCCCCATCCGGTTCATCCCCCAGCGGGCAAGGAAATGATCAAGCCGGTTGGCAAACGTGATTTTGCTATCAGTAATACGGACTCCTGTTTGTTGCGAAGTCCCTGAACTACAACTGCATGGGGACACATTTGCAACGGAAGAGCACGAGCAGCTTGATTGTTGGGAAGATGCCATAAAATTAACACTCCTCAGTGTTCTGTTTCGTGCATAAGCGGCCCAAGCACATCTTTTACCATTCCGCTCAGGTTTTCAACTTTCATAAGTGCAAGACAGCAGATGCTGCCGTCCCTCTCCCAACTAATCAGGGCGAGTTTGTCACCGGTTCTGATGCCGGCTTTTTCCCGGATATCTTTCGGGAGCACCATCTGTCCGCGCTCGTCTACGCTCAACACAGCTTCCACTTTGCATCCGGTGACCGGGCTACACCCGCAGGGAGAGCTGCCGGGTGTGCACGTTGAATCATCCATCTTTTTTTTGGCCATGTAAATCCTCAGGATATTGTAGAATCTCCTGCATATTTATACTTTTCAGAAAAATCAGAAAAATCAAATTTATTTGCACTTTGTGCGGGACACAAATCATAGTACATAATCCTGGGGCCGAGGACGGCCCCGTTCTTTTTATTAATCCTCCCGCTAACATCCGATCAACAGTATGGTAGCATTCGATTGTTCGTGGTGTGGAAAGTGCTGCGTGAGTTTTGGGGCATTCATAAAAATCGAGCGTCAGCTTACCAGCCGCGATTATTACTGCCGGTACGGGATAAAGAACGAACTCTTCCTCGCCCATATAGGGGGAGAGTATGCTGACACCGATCCGCCCGGTTCAAAAAATGGTGAGCCGGTGAAGGGATGCCCGTTCATGCGGAAAAAACCGGATGGTGGTGGCATTGCCTGTGCAATCTATGCCACCCGCCCGCGAATCTGCCGGGAGTTCAGGTGCTACCGGCTGGTGATCTACAACTCCGATGGCTATGAGTGCGGCAGAATTATGGGAACGGGCGATCTCAAAACTGCGGACGAAACGCTGGCACAGATCTGGAAAGAAAAGATGCAACTGCTGCCCCATAACGGTGATGCCCGCTGGGAAAAATCCGTTATCGCTGCACTGGCAGCACATGGTTACCGCGGGGACCCCGTTGAATAGAAAAAAAATTATTTTGCCAGAGTGGCGGTTGGTGCCACATTCGGCTTGCATCCTTCGCCACGGAAGAGTGCCCATTCCTCGCAGGAAGTTCCGTTGGGGAACTTGCACATGCCGTATTGGCTGCCGTCCGGGTTATTCAGGATCTCTGATGTGGCCCCAACTTTGCCGCAGTTCACTGAGGCCGGGTTTGCCATACCGACCACTGCTGCGGTTGTGGTCACGGGTGTAAATGGTTTGCATCCCTCATTGCGGAAGAGTGCCCATTCATCACAAGTAGTGCCGTTGGTAAACGTGCACATGCCGTACTCGTTGCCCTGTACATCTTTCTTAATCTCAATATTTCCACCGACTTTACCACAGTTAACGGATGCAGGATTTGCCATACCGGAACTGGTGGGTGCGGTTGTAGTTACTGTAGTTCCCGCCTTGCATCCTTCGCCACGGAAAAGTGCCCATTCTTCGCAGGAAGTTCCGTTAGGGAACTTGCACATGCCGTATTGGCTGCCGTCCGGGTTATTCATAATCTCTGATGTAGCCCCGATTTTGCCACAGTTCACTGAGGCCGGGTTCGCCATACCCGCCGTTGCTACAGGGGTTGGAGTGAGTGTCTTTGCTGGTGCGGGTGCCGTCGGCTGTGTGCAACCGGCAACAAGAAGGCCGGCAACGAGACAGATGCCCATAATGATAAGGAGTGTGTTTTTTGAAGTCATGATTAACCGGGATAGTTTTGTCCGGCACTGAATAAAAAGATGGTTTTTTAAAAAGAATTTTTTATTGATTGGCCGAAGCTGCCCGTTTCATCGCCATCACGTAATCCTGCAACTCCCTTTCCATCGCGTCCGGGTTTTTCAGGTTTTGTTCGACAATCTCTACAATTGCGCTGCCCACAATCACCCCGTCTGCTCCGGCGCTGGCGCAGGTCCGTGCATGTGCGGGTGTCGATATGCCAAAGCCAAGTGCGAGTGGAAGCTTTGTTTGTTTACGGACCCGGTGCAGGAGATCGATTGCCCCGTCTGATACCTGGTCCCGGACCCCGGTTACACCCAGCACCGCGACCAGGTACAGGTACCCGCGTGCCTTTGCTGCAATCTTTTTAATCCGTTCATCGGAGGTCGTCTGGGTGATGAGGAAGATCGGGTCGATGCCGATGCGTGCAGCAACTTCACAGACTTCCTCTGCTTCTTCGACCGGCATATCGGCGATAAGGATGCCGTCAACACCGGCTTCATGCGCTTCACGATAGAATTTTTCGATACCGCGGCGATGGACGATGTTGTAATACGTGAGGAACACAATCGGAACCTTTGACTCTTTGCGAATCTCCCTGACAATCTCAAACACGGTGTCCGGTGTCGTGCCTGCTGCCAGTGCCCGCTCATCGGCTTTCTGGATGGTTGGACCATCGGCTACCGGGTCAGAGAACGGAACTCCCAGTTCGAGGATATCGGTCCCTCCGGCGATCAGCGCCCGGGCAATCCGGACGCAGGTAGCTTTATCCGGGTCTCCTGCAACCGTAAACCCGATAAAAGCTGGTTTTTTCAATGAAGCATCAGCAAATGCCCTATCGATCCGTCCCATTACAGGCACCCCTGCATTTTTGCTACTTCAGCCACATCCTTATCGCCACGTCCCGAGAGGTTGATGATCACTATATCATCCTTATCAAAACGATCCGCATTCTGTTTTACGTATGCGACTGCATGGGCAGACTCCAGTGCCGGGATGATTCCCTCGGTTTTTGAAAGGAACTTAAACGCGTCCAGCACTTCAGGGTCATTGACAGCCGCATAGGTCACGCGATGCTTGTCCTTAAGCATTGCATGTTCCGGGCCAACACCGGGGTAATCGAGACCCGCCGAGATGCTGTGGGTGGGCAGTATCTGCCCGTGCTCATCTTGTAAAAGGTACGAGAGTGTCCCATGCAGGACCCCCGTATCACCGGCGCAGAGCGTGGCGGAATGTTTTCCTGTCTCGATCCCCTCGCCCCCGGCCTCGACACCGATCAGCTCCACATCATCGTTCAGGAACGGGTAGAAGATCCCGATGGCATTCGACCCGCCGCCCACGCACGCAACCACCGCGTTGGGAAGCCGGCCCTCTTTTCTTAACACCTGCTCCCGCGCCTCTCGGCCGATCACCGACTGGAAGTCCCTCACCATGAGTGGGTACGGGTGCGGACCAACTGCCGAACCGATCAGGTAGTAGGTGTCCCGCACGTTTGCCACCCAGTCGCGAAGCGCTTCGTTGATTGCGTCCTTGAGTGTCTTTGTGCCGGATTTGACCGGGATCACTTTTGCCCCCATCAGCTCCATACGGAAGACATTGAGCGCCTGCCGCTGCGTGTCCACCTCGCCCATGTAGACTTCAACGGGCATACCGAGTGCCGCTCCGACAATCGCTGTTGCAACCCCGTGCTGCCCGGCGCCGGTTTCGGCAATCAACCGTTTCTTGCCCATCTTTTTGGCGAGCAGTGCCTGCCCAAGGGTGTTATTCAGCTTGTGGGAACCGCCATGCACGAGATCCTCGCGCTTGAGATAGATCTTACACCCGAGTTCCTTCGAGGCATTCGGGCAGAAGGTGAGCGGTGTCTCGCGTCCCGCGTATTCAGTCTGCAATGCGGCAAGATCGCGGGCGAACTGGGGATCTTTCCTCACTTTTTCATATTCGCCTTCGAGCTCGATGAGTGCACTCATCAGCGTCTCGGAGACGTACTGTCCGCCGTATTGTCCATATCTTCCTTTTGTTGTCATGGTACGCTCTTTCGTGCTGCCGCAATGAATGCGGCTATTTTTGTATGATCTTTGATACCCGGTGCTGTCTCGATACCGCTTGCCACATCCACGGCATAGGGGTGCACCTGCCGGATGGCATCCGCCACATTTTCCGGGGTAAGTCCCCCGGCAAGGATGACCGGTAATTCAGATCTTTGCACAGCGTCACGGGCATGGGAGAGATCAAAGTTTTTCCCGCTGCCATGACTCTCATCAACAATGATTGCGTCGCAATCTGTGGGCAGGGGATCGTTTCGCCCGATGACCCGGATCAGTTTCACAACCGGTTTTTCCCGGAACACAAACGGGTGCGAGATCTGGATTGCATCCGGGTGCAGGGCAAGGATCTGTTCGAGATCATCGTACGATGTGGTGTGACTCACCGCGACCGTTGTGGTAAATGGTCCAACTGCATGAAAAATTTCGTGAGCCCGTTCAAGGGTCACCGACCGTTTTGAAGTTGGGGAAAAAACCACAACGCCTATCGCATCTGCCCCGCACGCTTCTGCGTACCGGGCATCTTCTGGCCGGGTGATCCCGCAGCACTTTATGCGCATACGAACTCCTCAAGTTTCTTCTCCGGGCGCCCGTGCATCATGATTGATGAGCCGATCAGGAATGCATCGCAGTAGGGTTTCATCTCACGGATATCATCGGCTGAACGCATACCACTTTCTGAAATGATCGTTCTCCCTGTGGACCGGACACTCCCTGACAGGAGTCTTGTAGTGGAACGGTCGATGGCGAGCGTTGCAAGATTGCGGTTGTTTATGCCGATGAGTTCTGCATCGGTGGCGAGAGCGATCTCTATCTCTTCTGCATTGTGAACTTCGACAAGCGGTTCAAGACCAGACTCCTGCGCGAGATCGACAAAGTGCGAAAGGCGCTCTTTGAGTACCGCAGCAATCAGGAGTACCGCGTCAGCCCCGAGAGCCCGTGATTCGGCAATCTGTCGTTCGTCAATGATGAAGTCCTTTCGGAGAACCGGGATACTGACCGCTGATTTTACTTTGGCGATGTCCTGTCCCGAGCCCCCGAAGAAATACGGCTCGGTCAGCACCGAGAGGGCCACGCATCCGCTGCCCGCAAGTACGCCCGCCATCATCGCCATATCCACACTGCGGCGGATGGTGCCACGGCTGGGGGATGCGCATTTGATCTCGGCGATCACCGCATTCCTGCCATTCATGTTCCGGATCGCATCGATAAGGCTTGCATGAGCACGGGCGCCATTCTCCGGAAACGTTGCCGGGAGCAGGGCAACCCGTTTTTCCGTGCGCTTAATGATCTCATCGAGGATCATGCTGCACCCCGTGTTGCATCCACCAGCGCACCGAGTCGTGCACCGGCATTCCCTGAATCTATCGAAGCTGCTGCAAGCCGGATCCCTTCACGCAGATCCCGGGCCAGTCCGCCGACATAAATGGCAGCTCCGGCGTTCATGAGCACGATGTCCCGTGCGGCACCCCGCTCACCCTGAAGGATATCGCGGATGATACGGGCGTTCTGCTGAGCATCGCCGCCTTTGAGATCAGCCGGCAGAGCCGGTGCAATACCAAAGGTATCACACTGGATCGTATACGTCCGGATCGCTCCGTTACTGAGTTCCGCGATCTCCGTGGTGCCCGTTGTAGTGATCTCATCAAGACCGGCACCATGGACCACCATTGCACGCGAAAGCCCGAGTATCCGGAGTACCTCTGCCAGGGTACCCGTAAGGTCCGGCCGGTACACGCCAAGCACCTGTGCCTGCGCACCGGCCGGGTTTGCCAGCGGGCCGAGTATGTTGAAGATCGTCCTGCACCCGATCTCCTGCCGGGCGGTCATGACATGCTTCATGGCCGGGTGGTAATCCGGGGCAAAGAAAAACGCGATGCCAACGTCTTCAACGATTCGCGCCTGTGCTTCCGGGGCGGGTGCAAGATTTACCCCCAGTGCGGCGAGGACATCTGCCGAACCACACCTGCTGCTCACGCCCCGGTTGCCGTGCTTGACCACCGGGCACCCTGCTCCCGCAGCAACAAAGGCAGAAGCGGTGCTGATGTTGAAGGTCTGTGCCCCGTCTCCTCCGGTACCGCAGGTGTCGACAAGCATCCGGCCCGTCACGGGTCGCACCGTGATGGCATGTGCCCGCATCACCCGGGCAAAGGCCGCAATCTCGGCGGCAGTCTCGCCCTTCATATGCAGTGCAAGGAGAAATGCACCAATCTGCGCCTGTGAAGCCTGCCCTTCCATGATCGCACTCATCATCCCTGCCGCTTCCGCAGGGTCGAGATCCCGCCGGGCCGCAATGTTTGTGAGCGTCTCTTTAAACGTCATGCTGCCCCCCTGTTTCCGTCAAGGAAATTCCGGATAATCCGGTCGCCTTCCTGCGAAAGGATACTCTCCGGGTGGAACTGGACCCCTTCAATAGGATACCGGGTATGTCGGACGCCCATCACGTACTCGTCGTCGAGGCTTGTCGCCGAAACCTGTAGTTCCGCCGGCAGGGAATCTTCACGGGCAACCAGCGAGTGGTAGCGTGTCGCGGTAAATGGCGTGGGTATTCCGGTAAACACTCCCTGACCATCGTGCCGGATTGATGAGGTCTTGCCATGCATCAGGTGCTCTGCCCTGATGACTTCGCCCCCGAAAGCGGTGCAGATCGCCTGGTGCCCGAGACAGACCCCCAACGTGGGAATCGTTCTGCTCATCGTTTCTAACACATCCAGACAGACCCCGGAATCATGGGGTGTTCCCGGTCCAGGTGAGAGGATGATCCGGTCGCACCTGCACTTTTCAAGCTGTTCAAGTGGTGTGTCGCAGGTCATGACTACCGGGTTGCCCCCGAGTTTTCCTACCTGCTGGTACAGGTTGAAGGTGAAACTGTCATAACAGTCCACGATCAGGACTTTCATAATGACACCCCGGCCTGCTCGATCGCCCGCAGCATCGCTGATGCCTTGCTCTCGGTCTCCTTCCACTCCTTTGCCGGTACCGAATCTGCGACAATTCCAGCTCCTACCTGAACGTATGCCCGGCCATTGCGGACGATTACGGTCCGGATCGCAATCGCAAACTCGAGATTGCGGTCAAACCCGATATACCCGACAGCCCCGGCATAGATCCCACGGTTCTGCGTCTCTTCCTCGCCTATGATCTGCATCGCCCGGATCTTCGGTGCGCCCGATACCGTTCCGGCAGGGAAACAGGATTTGAAGGCATCATAACAATCCAGATTGTCTCTAAGCATGCCATTGACCGTAGAGACAATGTGCTGGACATGGGAGAACTTCTCGATACCCATGAATTCTCCGACTTCAACAGAACCGAACCGGCACACCCGGCCGACATCGTTTCTCGCGAGATCGACGAGCATCGTGTGCTCGGCCCGCTCCTTGGGATCTTCGAGAAGTTCCTGTGCAAGGTGCTCATCCTCACAAACATCACGTCCCCGCGGACGAGTGCCGGCGATCGGCACGGTTGTTACCCGCCGCTTCTCCACCCGTACGAGCATCTCCGGGCTCGCGCCAATAACCTGCTCGTCCCCGAAATCGAGATAATACATGTACGGGCTCGGGTTGATCTCCCGGAGCGCAGCATAGATAGTGAACGGATCGTTTTTTACCTCACATTCCATCCGGCGCGAGATCACTGCCTGGAAGATGTCTCCTGTGACAATGTGCTCTTTTACCCGTTCTACGGATCGCTCAAATGCTTCCTGCGATATGGACGGGACGTACTTCGGCTTTTTCCCACTCGCCTGCTTCAGCGCTTGACTCGCCTTCTTACCTGATGCAAGAGATGCGATATGATCGCCCAGCGCCCGGATCTTCGCAATGCTCCGGTTATACTCTTCTTCCAGATCTGATTCGTAAGTGAGGAACGGACTGGAGAAGATGAAGAGTTTCCGTTCCGCATGATCAAAGACTATGCAATCCTTGGTGAGCATGAAACTGGCGTCATGATCTTTACAGGCACCACTTCCAATAGTAGACAGGTCGTCGTTATACCCATCGCGTACTTTCTCAAAGAGCGAGTACACGCAGTCGTACGCGAAATAGCCTACCATACCCCCGAAGAACCGGGGTGCCTTTACGTTCACATAACAGAACCGGGAGAGAATCGACTTGATCTTATCAACAGGTGTCTCACCCTCCGGTTCTTTTGCAATCGCGGTAAAGCGTTCATTGCCCCGTACGTTCACGGTCTTACCTATCGTGACTACGAACTCAGGATCTATCCCGATATAGGAGTAACGGGCGATCTTTTCGCTCCCCTCCATTGATTCGAGTAGGAACCCGCAACCGTTCCGGGTTCCGGTGTATACATCCAGCGGTGAGATATCCGGCAATGGCAGCTCGGCACAGAGCGGAATGATCAACGGCTTTGGCTGGTCTTTTACCGCGGTCAGGTATTCATTCAGTCCAAGATTAATTTTCAATTGCTGTTTCATAGGAGCAGTTTCCATCCCATTGGCATCACCGTACCATCATCTGCATATTCCCTGGCAGTTGCATGGATCAAGGTCTACTTTGTACATATTTATACATTATTGTAAACTTTTGGTTATTGATGCATTTATTATTGCATGGCGGGTGTGGGACATTATACCCCCGGAATTACATTTTAACTCTCGTTGAGCACATTTGCAGCACTCTAACGTCTCACTAATAAACCAAAAATTAAAACAACTTGAGCGCATGTTCTGGAACATGTATGGTGATCTGCGTTATTCGTGCAGGTTTGCCGGAAGAACGATAATTAAAACGTGAGGGTTCTACGTCTTTCCTACACGATCCATTTCGGGTTTATGGAAAAACTGGGAAAAAATAAAGTGGAAATGGTCTTATGAGAAGGAACCTTTAATGACATTCTATCACTCACGGTTACTTAAATAAATCACGACTAGGGCAAGTGATAACCAGTGGATATTCGAAAAAAGACCGTTGTAATCTTATGTGTTACTATAGCTTGTCTAATCCTTGTCCTTCTAGTGTTATCTGAAACAATCGTACTAGATGGATTCTCTCGTGTCGAGCATCAGAGTGCACAAAAAGATACAAACCGGGTTCTTGTTGCTCTGGGGAACGATATTAATACTCTGGATGCTGTAGCACATGACTGGGCTTCGCGTGATGATACGCGAATATTTTTGATCACAACGACTTCTGCAACATCCTGGTCCCGGCTTGATCCGGATACGTTTGAGCGGCTCCAGTTCAATTATATCCTTCTTACTGACACTAATGGGACATTAATCTCCGGAAAAGGATATAACCTTGATCGTCATACGGAAAAACCCATTCCTCCCGATCTCGCTACACTACTCCTATCTCATCAATCGATCCCCTCAATGATGAAATCTGAATTCGGTACCTTGGGGATTCTCCAGTTTCCGGATGGTCCGCTGATGCTTGCGATACGCCCGGTTTTTGCAAGTCCGAATGACGGACAGGTAATCGGGTATATCCTTATGGGAAGAAATCTCGATGCCATGGAAGTGTCCCGGCTTTCATCGCTAGCCCAGCTCCCGCTTGAACTACAACCGTACAGTAAAGCAGATCTTCCCGCTGACTTCAGAAATGCCATCTCGCATTTTCCCCCATCATCCACTCCGTTTGTCCAGCGTGAAGGAAAGGATTCGCTTTCGATCGATGCTCCCTCTTACATCATACCGTTTGGGGGTAATACACTGGGTACTTACTCCCTGATTCGCGACATGTCGGGTCAGCCGGTAATGATCCTTAAAGTCAGCATTGTCCGGGATATCTATGACCAGGGAAAATCAACAACAATTTATTTTGTTAATCTCCTCATAATTGCCGGTCTTGTTTTCGGACTTGCAATACTCCTGCTTCTGGAAAAGACAGTTCTCTCAAGGATCCTTCACCTGAGTGGGCGGTTGAATGATATTGGGAAAAAGCGGGATTTTTCCGCCCGTGTTGACATGAGTGGAAAAGATGAGATCGGATCACTTGCCGACAATGTGAACGGAATGCTCGGTGAACTGGAAACCTCTCAGGAGCAGCTTCAGGGCCGACTAATCCAGAGCGATGAAAAATACCGGCTTTTCTTCAACAGCATTACGGATCCTGTAATCATTTACCGGTCAAGTGAACAGGATACATATAGCGCAATTATCGAAACAAACGATGCCGCCGTGGGTCTTTTAGGGTATTCGCGGGAGGAGCTTCTCTCGATGTCACCTGAAGCGATCATGATGAGGGATGTCTGTGAGGAAAAACCTGAACTGTTCCGGTTAGCCGAAATGGAGGGTTTTGTCCAGTTTGAATCGTCCTATAAGGCAAAAAACGGGAAGATGATTCCTGTCGAGATTAATGCCCGGATATTTGATGAGTTCGGACAAAGAGCCGTTCTTACGATCGCTCGTGATATTACTGATCGAAAAATGGCAGAGAAGGCCTTAATGCAGGCTCATAAAAAACTCAACCTGTTAAACTTCGTGACATTCAATGATATCCAGAATGCTCTCTTCACCATCAATGGATATCTCAGTCTGCAAAAGGAGTTGTCGACCGATACGAAGTTGGACGAGTATCTGGAGAAAGAAGATGCAACCCTGAGGAGAATTTCCCACTCGCTTGATTTTGCCAAAAATTATCAGTATCTGGGAATAAAAACCCCGCAGTGGCATAATGTTAATCAGACATTCATATTTGCAATCTCCCATCTGGATTTTTCCCAAATCAATCGCAAGGTCAATTTTGATGATCTGGAAATTTATGCTGACCCCTTGCTTGAACGGGTGTTTTTCGCACTTGCCAGTAATCTTATTATCCATGGAAAAACAGCAAATCAAGTTACTATCAATTACCAGGAAACTGCAGAGGGTATCCAGCTCATTTTTGAGGACAATGGTGCAGGTATTCCGGATGAAATGAAAGAAAAAATATTCCAGCGTGGGTTTGGTGCACAGAAAGGGATGGGTCTCTTCCTTGCACGAGAGATTCTTGAAATTACCGGTATAACAATCCGGGAAATTGGAATCTATGGAAATGGTGCCCGGTTTGAAATTACTGTGCCCAGGGGATCATTCCGTTTCACAGGAAAAAAGGGATGAGTGCACGAATTACCCCTTTGGTTTTAAAAGTTGGGGAGATCCTGCTCAATAATCTGGTTTCAGATTATATGAAAAATTTTAAAATCCCAAAAATCGTGTTTACGCTGAAAAAATGAAAAATGTTAAAAAATATGCTTTAATTTATCTAAATATAAAGAAAAACTGAAATTCCTTACATAGAAAATATTATTAGATCAAACAATCACATGAACACTGTACCCCAATAATTTAACACAGGATCTATACGAGGAACCGTAGGCAGGATATTAAAAAAATTCAGTGAAAAGGTAGATTTGGATGGCACCGAGCCGAACTTCAATAATCTTCCTGAAAAAAATTTTGGCGATGCTTATGATAGTGAGCATTGCTCCTGTTGTTGCAGCGTATGGATGGTTCTCTTCACCAACTCCCGTCATCGAATTCTCGCAGTCAGGTGATTATCCCTCACCACTTAATGCAAAATCAGATGATAGTAGTGGTAATTCCGGAGGGAATTCCGGTGGAGGAAATTCCGGCAGCAGTGACACCGGAGGTGGTAATTCCGGAGGGAATTCCGGTGGAGGAAATTCCGGCAGCAGTGACACCGGAGGTGGTAATTCCGGAGGGAATTCCGGTGGAGGAAATTCCGGCAGCAGTGACACCGGAGGTGGTAATTCCGGAGGGAATTCCGGTGGAGGAAATTCCGGCAGCAGTGACACCGGAGGTGGTAATTCCGGAGGGAACTCCGGTGGAGGAAATTCCGGCAGCAGTGACACCGGAGGTGGTAATTCCGGAGGGAATTCCGGTGGAGGAAATTCCGGCAGCAGTGACACCGGAGGTGGTAATTCCGGAGGGAACTCCGGTGGAGGAAATTCCGGCAGCAGTAACTCCGGAAGCGGTAATTCCGGAGGGAACTCCGGTGGAGGAAATTCCGGCAGCAGTAACTCCGGAAGCGGTAATTCCGGAGGGAACTCCGGTGGAGGAAATTCCGGCAGTAGTGACTCCGGAGGTGGCAATTCCGGTGGGAGTTCCGGTGGAGGTAACTCCGGTAGTAGTGACTCCGGAGGTGGCAATTCCGGTGGGAGTTCCGGTGGAGGAAATTCCGGCAGTAGTAACTCCGGAACTGATAAAGGAAAAAGTGATACGGGAACTAATAACAACGCAGAAAAATCTGGAGGGGTTCAAGCCAAAAGTAACTCAGGTGGGAATGCTGCGTCTCCTGATACGAAGGCCGATCAGGTGACGGCCACTTCTATCGGTATCAGCAGTTCACAGATCAACAGCAGGGATAATACCCGAGAGATAACTATCGATACACAAAAGGCAAAAGATTCTGGTGAAAAGATCTCTGTTGAAGGATCTACCATTTCATTTTCCAAAGGGCCAATGACCATTGGTGTCACAACAGCAGCAAGTCCCAAGGAGGCAAATGGTGTAATCACGGCAGATATTAAATCAATCTCAATGGAACATCAACCCGTGAGTGCCCAGTTTAAAGATACCGGGACCGTATCTGCCTCATTTAAAGCAGATCTTATGAGCCTTCCCCCATCGGATGCAACAGTCACGGCAGTTATTGCAGAAAAACCCGGTCCTGCAACACAAAAGGCCATTGATCAAGCCGTCGCTACAAAAGGATATCAGTTGGATGCCGTTGCATACACCATGGATGTAGCAAAAACCAATTTGAATGACGGTAAGGATATCGGCCCGGCAACCGTCACGATGAGTGTAACACCCTCATGGGTTGCTGCTCATGGTGGTGTTGCAGGAGTAAATATTGTTCGTTTTGCTGACGACGGAACATCGCAACTTCTTGATACACGGTTTGTTGGACTTGATAGTTCGGCAAACCAGGTTTTTGAAGGAACCTCTCCAGGTGGATTATCTATTTTTGCTCTGATATCAGTAAAAATCCCAGAGAAAGCAATCGTACAACAATCTCAACCCGAACCCGTCACCTCTGAACCCATCCCCTTTTATGGCGTAATGCACACAATGGGTTTGGCAACGCCCCTGATCATTCTCGGTATCATTTTAATGATAAGGAGGAAATAATTTTTATCAGGGGCCAGATTCTCCATCACAATTTTCTATATTTCTCTTGTTTTTTCAGGGAATTAGGGTCGTTTCGGAACGACCTTAATGAATCTTCACTCCTCTTCCTTTAAGCTCCTCAGTCTTTTTCTGTGAGCACTCCTCGCACCGGAACTCTGGTTCGTGATCATGCGTCCTATCATAATCCCCCGAACGCACCAGCCGGTAACCGCGAGCGACTTTACCGCAATCCACACAAGAGATGTTCTCCTTCACTTCCCATTGCGCAGCGAGACTCTGGGATGTGAAAATGAACTGGTCCACCCAGAAGAAGATTAGGCCGCCGATCAGGTTTGCGATAATGGCGGCAACCCACTGTCCCATAGACGCGAGAAGAATACCCACCCCCGCGAGTATAGGAGTGCTTGCCTGCCACCTGAGCAGGTAAAGCCCGTACCGTTTGTAGTTAACCTGCATACCGATGAATCGTGTGCCCGGGTGATAGGTATTGCGATGGTGACAGCACGCAAAGCAGGAGTCTTTATAGCGTCCTGACCAATCTTATTCAGCGTCGTGGTGACCGGAAAATGAGGTTGTGTCGGAATAAATCCTTAAGTTCGGTGTTTATCTCGCGGATGATCGGGATCATCACGTTCCTGATTGTCGTTGTGCTGGCAAACATCCTCACCTATTATGTATCCAGCTCTATCTACCGGGCCGGTGTCGTGTTCCTCAATGAGAACTTCTGGCTGCTCCTGCTCATTTCGATTATCCTGATGGTTGGCGACATCTTCTTTACATTCCCGTTCCCGCTCAATCTTCCTGCGCCCATTATCCGGGCGATAGGCAGTGTCTTTGTCATCGCGTTCATGCTCCACATCTTCCAGTGGGTGGATTTAGTAGCATCAACCAGCCTCTACTCGTTTGTCTGGTTGCTCTCGTTTGTGATCGTCCCGGTTGTCTTTATTATCGTACTGGTGAGCGGCTACTTCGAGATCATGCACCAGCTTTTATTGACATCACGTATTGATCAGGATAGTGACAATCCGGTTGTACATGAAATAAAATCCAGCCCTCTGGAAGAAACGGTTTCAGATGCCAAATCCTGGGAAGAGATCGGGGCTGAGTTCCGGCTGATGATGTATGATCTCATGCACCGGTTCCGTCAGGAAATCAGAAAAAAGTAATGTTTACCAGTCCGGGTTCTCTGAACGAAATTTCTTCTCTTTTGCTTCGAGTTCTTCAGGGCTCAGGTGTGCAGGCATACAAAGACAGCGATGCTCGGTAAATACACCTCCTTTGAATGTGCCCTGGTGTTCACCGGTGTTACAGGCACCGTAGGTATTTGCATCGCAGTCATGATAGACCTGCGGGAGTGCTTCTTTTTGGGCACACTCTTTTGCTTCTTTCCAGGATTCGGCCATGGATTTTAGTATTCGTCTAATCCAGATAAGAGGTTTTTCCATTCAGGACCATGAAGTAACACATGCTCAAAAAACAAAAAGAATGTAAAATGAGACGGGCTTGAACCTTTTGCTTACTTTTCTTATCACGGGATGATCTCGCACCCGTTGAACTTTTCATGGGCAAAATCATCAGGAGTGATCGTGCCCCTCTCAATGAGTGCCTGTACGCGGGGAACTGAATCTGTGAGTGCGGAGTGGAGGTTTTCCACAGTCCCGCAAACCGTTTTTCGTTCAGCCATGTTCCACGGTTTTGTAATATTGGAGTACAGGCACCGTCCTCCGCAGAAATCGTAAATTTCGCACCCTGTGCACTCACCCCCGACAAATACTCTGCCAAGGTTTTGTGGATCCGCAGTCCGGATATCTCCCACATAATACTCCTTCATGCCGATCATCACCGGACAGGGTGCGATGTGACCATCGGTCATGATGCTGAAGTTTGCGTGTCCGGACCCACACCTGAGATGGCTCTTGTTGCCCAGCAGTAAATCTTCCATTGGATCAAGGAACGGGTACCATTTCATCACTTCCCCTTTTACTTCCATATGATCAACCCAGTCTGCAACGAGAGTCCGGATACCGGGATTGTAACTGGTCTTAGTCCATTCTGCAAACGTGCGCCGGGAAAAATCCCCGGCAAAATTTGCATCCAGCTGCCAGTGGATGGAGGAGAAGGAATAGTCCGGATTATTAGATAGCCAGTGGACTGCTTCAGTAATATCGGTCCGCTCAGTTACTGCCATCCGTGCGATGAGCTCGCCGGTATACCCGTTTTTTCGGATTCTCCTGATATTTTCCATCACTTTCTGATATACTCCTGTCCCCCGGTTACTGTCAGTGAGTGCTTCATCCCCGTCAAGTGATACAAGGATAGTGGAAAATCTGTTCACAATCTCCGGTTCGAGCCGGTCCAGCAGCATTCCGTTGGTCTGTATCATGAACCGCTGCACCGGCGATTCACGTACAATCCGATCGATCAGATCCGCACGCATGAGCGGTTCCCCCCCATAGAACGTGAGTGTGGAAGCAGGATCTTTTTGCAGGAATTTGTAGAGCAGATCCAGATCGAAATCAAGATCCCGGGGAAGATTAGGATCGATGTCAATTATGGGTGCAGTCTCATCATCGCTCTCTTCCAGTACTTCAAATGCCTTTGCCCGGCAGTACCTGCAGCAGAGGTTACATTCGTCAGTGAGGATGAGGTGGAAATACATGCAATGCTCACTATCATGGGTTTTTGCAGACGATAAATATAGGGAATCATACCGGTTCCTGCTAACCCGAACGTTTAATCTTTAAAACCCAGACTATTCCTGAGGCAGCACACATGGCGCCACCTGATCCATCTCCCGCATTTACCTGGAATGCCGCAGACTACCACAAGAGTTCACCCGCTCAGCAGGTATGGGCACAGGAACTGATGGGAAAACTCCGACTCACCGGCAAGGAGCATGTTCTGGATATCGGATGCGGAGATGGGAAGGTGACCGCTGCGATCGCAGGGTGTGTGCCGGCAGGCTCGGTAACCGGTATTGACAATTCACCGGAAATGATTCGTTTTGCCCAGGAACATTTCCCCCATCATATTTACAAAAACCTCACCTTTACACAGATTGATGCTAGTCGGCTTGAGTTTTTTGAAGAGTTCGATGTAGTCTTCTCAAACGCCGCACTCCACTGGATCCCCGATCACAAACTCCTGCTTGCAGGAATTGCACACAGTCTCTGCCGGGGGGGAAAGTTACTCATCCAGATGGGCGGAAAAGGCAATGCAGCACAAGCATTCGAAGCACTCAACGTACTTCTTGAAAATCCCCACTGGGCCGACTACTATGACGGTTTCTCATTCACTTTCGGTTTTTTTGGGCCTGACGATTACCGGCAATGGCTGACGGAAGCCGGACTTGAGCCGGTCCGGGTTGAGTTGATCCCAAAGGATATGGTATACCCTGACAGGGAGGCATTTGCCGGTTGGATTCGTACAACCTGGCTTCCGTGGATGGCCAGGTTACCGGAGGAGGAACAACCGGTATTTACGAAAGCGCTGATTGATGAGTATCTTTCAATGTATCCGGCTGATACTGATGGAACAATCCACGTAGGTATGGTGCGATTGGAAGCTGAAGCAATAAAACGTGCATGAGACAGCCTGATCACTCCACAATCTATAAACCATCCCTCCTATAATTCTCTCTCATGCCCGTGGGATCGTTCTTCGACAAAGAAATCGAGACTCTGGAACGCAGCGATCTCGATGCTCTCATTGATGAACGCGTGCGTTATACGGTCCAATACGCCGTAACACACTCCCCTTTCTACCGGCACTGGTTCAAAGAGAATAAGATCAATCCGGCTGATATCCGGGTTCACGAGGATCTGCTCAACCTGCCGGTAATCTCCGGAAGAACTATACGGGAACATCAGCCCCCCACCACTCCTGAATTTGAATTCCTTTCCACAGACTGGAACAATGTGTTTTCCATACAGGAAACGAGCGGCACGAGCGGTACTCCCAAAGGTTTTTTCCTGACATGGGATGACTGGAAACGGTACGCGGAGAAGTATGCGAGAAGTTTTGTCTCGCAGGGTTTTTCCAACAAGGATCGAATCGTTGTCTGTGCCTCGTACGGTATGAATGTGGGAGCAAATACCATGACGATTGCTGCACAGAAAATTGGCATGGGGATCATTCCCATTGGCAAATGCACCTTCGAATCCCGTATCCTGAAAAGTTATAAACCCACGGCAATTGTGGGAAGTGTATTCAAACTGCTCCGGCTCGTACGACGTCTTTCTGCGGATGGTGTGAAACCTTCGGACACATCGATAGACAAACTTGTTGCAGGGGGCGAGAGTTTTGCCGATGAGTCCCGTGCCTACCTGTCCGATTTATGGGGTGTCCCCGTTTACAATACCTATGGTTCAACTGAAGGGACAATGTGCGGTGAATGTACGCAACTTTCAGGGCTTCATGTTCCCGAAGATCTTGTCCACTTAGATGTATATGATCCCCGGATGCAGTCGTTTGTGAATGATGGCGAATGCGGGAGAGGCGTGCTCACGACACTGCTGCCAATTGGTGGGAAGAGCGGGATGCTGCTGATCAATTATGATACTGAGGATACTTCAGTAGTCCTCTCCCGCCAGCAGTGCAGTTGTGGGCGAACACATATGCGGATTGTTAATCCCCAGCGTGAAGCTGAAACCATATGGGCATTCGGGAACCCCTTCAACCGGACTGATATAGAAGCCGCAGTCTTCCAGACCGAGAGCATGGTATTTATTACCGGGGAGTACGAAGCGTTTGTATATGACGGAGATTTGCCTGAGGTGACGGTGTTGCGGGTGAACCTTGAATGCTTTGATACGGATCATTGTGACCGCAAACTGGTAGAAGATCAGTTCATTTCACGATTCCTCAAATACAAATCATTGATTGCGGAGCACTATCACGAGGGTTCATTCAGGATCGAATTTAATTTTACCGGGCTCCGTGGGCTCGATTTCTATACATTGAAGGGTCGTCCGAAACGGCTGGTCGACCGAAGGGTACACTGATGGAGGGGGGACTTGATGATGCGACGCAAGGGACACTTATCCGGCACTGAAAATGCATTGACAGGAATTGAAATCGTCATACTGCTGGTAGTTGCAGTACTGGTCGTCGGTTATATCGGGTACTGGGAAGTATCCCATGGGAGCACACCTCCTGTCGGTGCGCAACAAAAACAAAAACAGGGTATGCTTACTAACACTATGGTGGCGACGAGCAATCTGATCACCAGCAGCGGAGGCATGGTAGGATACCCGGCGACTGATGGAACAATAAACGGTGTTCCGGTTCGTTTTAAAACACAAAACCCTGCTATGCTGGGAGCGTTTTCCCTGACAATCCAGCCGTTCATGATGACAACGGGAGCGATCGATATGGGTCATGCATCAGTGCTCTGGGCGAGTGGGAATGACCAGGAAAAGCTCTCCCTTGTACATACTCCCGTGTTGATCTGCCCGAACTGGACGATCACGAATAAAGCCAATTTTATCCCGCTGATGGGTGCGGATCAGGATCTGTTACTTGAAAACACTGAACAGTTCACGCTCCTTGTCTGTCCAGCGGGTCATGCAGCTCCTTACCAGCAGTTCACTATGACCATCGCACCGGAGAACGGGGAGATCCTTCCCCTGACCCGCACAGTCCCTTTCATAATTACACCATATGCGAACCTTGGGTAGTGGTGCAGGAGCTCATGTCTGATGCCTGCCGCACCCCCCCGTCAGGTACCTCCGGTACACCCCTTCAACTGCGCTTTGGCTTCTGGAATTTTTCACCCCGAAGACCCAGAATCTGCCCGTTATTGCCCATATTTGGCTGAAATAACCGATATTTTTGTCCCGATTAAACGGGATGAATAGTGCGCCTCAATGCCAAAAATACGCGCAAATCTGTGGCAAAAATCCACACTTCGACGGGCTTCGACGGAAACCTTTTATATTATCAGGCGTCACCTTTCATTATCAAAACCCAATTGTGGTTTTGAGGTGTTTAAATGGGAACCAAAATTGGAAAAGAAAAAATTGTGCGCGAAAAGGGTTACCTGTATTTCATCGGCAAGGATGGATACGTATGGGCAGCACCCATGAAGCACAACAAGACCGGCAAGAAGAAGAAAGTCGGCACTGAAAAGATTGCTAAAGAGAAAGGCCACATGTATTACATTGGCAAAGACGGCTTTGTAGCAAAAGCCAAGATGAAGAACGCATAACTTCATCCATATTTTTTGCACGCGGTCACCTGCTGTCCGGAGCAATCCGGATGGCGGAACTGCACATATTTTTCCCTGACGGCAATGCTTCTCGCGTTCGTTTCATAATCCGCCACGTTTTTTCATTGAATGGATATTTAAAAAAAGTAATCTCCCGCACGGTATTCCTGCTTTTTATGTAAAGTTTGATGTGCAGAGCGGTGGAGAGGAATAGTATTGTGAACTATGCCCGGTCGCTCTCCCCCATTGTCCTGTCAGCATTTCATGAATGGACACATGGTCTTGATACAAGGGAGAGTATGATCTCAATCTTTTCGCATATCCGTGATATCCCGTACTCACTTGTCGTTCCGGTGACTAATGCAAAAACCCCGCAGGAACAGATTCTCATGGCAGGGAAAGGATCCTGCGGTGCCAAGCACTACCTGCTCGCAGAAATGTTCCGTACCCTGAACCTCTCTGTTGTATATGCAACGTTTCCCTTTATCTGGAACGATCCTGATCTTCATTATTCACCGCAGCTCCGGAAGCTTGCCGCTACGCTCCCGATTGTACACCACCTTGCCTGCCGTGTCCAGATTGGATGCAGCTGGGTGCTTGTAGATGCAACGTGGGATTCCCCGCTTGCAAAGGCCGGGTTCCCGGTGAACGGGAACTGGGATGGATATTCAGAGACGAAATGCGCAGTGAAACCGCTGAAGTCCCCGGTACGGACGGCATTCTGTCGCACGGCTACAAACGAGC
Organism: uncultured Methanoregula sp.; assembly: GCA_963676675.2. Classification (GTDB taxonomy): domain Archaea; phylum Halobacteriota; class Methanomicrobia; order Methanomicrobiales; family Methanospirillaceae; genus Methanoregula. The sequence goes on from OY781161.1 coordinate 454,859, forward strand.
CGTGTCGGGGGAAGGATGAGGCTGCACTTAAGCCCGTTGATGGTGAGAAGAATCACTGGGAGGAAGAGGACCGGGCCCGGTATTATTCTGAGAAGGTATCCCTGCGATCTTCTGATGAGAGGGAACATGTACGGTCGTTCAGCAGGGAATTCAGCAGCTGGTTAGAGACAGTGCGAATGTCAGTGTGATTGATAATACCCTATCGCTTCCCACCCTTTTACCGGGCTCCCTTTCGCCGGCCGTTAAACGTTACGACAGATGGAAGGATCCAACAGGTCACCTGATGAGGGTCCTTTCATCCCGTCCGGACATCGTTTTCGCGTCGTTATTGACGGGAATCCGGCTAAAGAATCTCGTCACGAGCCCGGAGGTTTGCCGCAAAGGTGCGGGAGAGTAGCGGGTTAATCGCTTGCGGGGGGAGCCCGAGTGCTGCGACTGTTTTCCGGGTGAGTTCCATAGGGTCAGGATCGCCGTCGCCGGCAGAAGCGATAACGGCTGCATGGATCTTCCGGAGATATTCAAGTGCAAGATCCATCTGTTCGTACGCGGCGTCACCATACCGGGGCTCATCCCAGGCTGAAAGGAGGACACGGATACTCCGTACCGCTCGGAGGAGTCGTATCGATCGTACGGATCCCACGACATCATCATAAACCGGAAGATCGCCTGTTACCGGGATCACATCGCCTGAGAAGAGCGCTCCGTTGCCCGGAAGGAACAGCGAGATTGAACCGGCTGAATGACCCGGTGTGTGCATCACCTCGAGCTCGTACTCTCCTGTCCCGTCAATGTCAATAGTGACGCCCCCATCGAGCTCAAAATCGAGTGGCACCGGCCCGCCAACCAGCGTGGCAAAACCCGGGACCGGGCGCTCCCGGTTCTGGCGTTCCACATCTTCAATCCAAGCCCGTTCGGCCGGGTGTGCCGCCACACTGCACCCGGTAGCCTCCCGGATTGCCCGGGCTGCCCCTATATGGTCGGGATGGGAGTGGGTCAGGATGATCAGCGAGATCTCCGAAGGGTCGCGGCCGATGGATTGGATGTAGTCGAAGATCCGCGTCTCACAGCCTGCTACTCCCGTGTCAATGAGGGTGATCGTCTCGCCTGCGATGAGGTACGAGTACACGAAACGGTCGAGGGCGATGCCGGGGGCAACCGGGACCTGGAACGGATGCCGGAGTGCATGGATAGCGGGGGTGACCTGCATGGGATCTCCTGTTTTGTAGTGGAATATTGGAGGGGGAAGAGTATATTTTTAGGGGGTGGTGGGGTGGACGTTTTCTCAAAAGGTGGTTTGAATTATATGAAGAAGAATGCAGAGAGTGACAAGCCGTTTACGTTAAATAAGCATGTGAGAGAGCGGTTGGATCAGTGGGAGATTATTCCAGATTTCGGATAATTTAGAAGTTGTATTTATTTAATAAACCAATATACTTCTTTATCAAATGACCCGCAACTGTCCAGAATGTGGAATATTTAATGAAGATAATGAATGGCGATGTGGTGCATGCGGGACCGTATTGAGAGATGAGAGAATAACGGTTAAAACACCGGATAATAATATCTGTTGCTCTCCATTTACTATCGAGAGATTTTTGAAAGAAAATTCTCATCTTTTTACAATTATTGGTGTTATCGGAACAATGATAATTTTGTTACCGAGTCTAGGTGAAAGAATTCTTGGACAAGGATGGCTTCAGAGCGATCTTTTCGTGCTTCCGATGTTATTTGCTATCCTTACAATCGGTGGCGGAACGTTCATTTTTGCGATTTTCATAATTTTACTTAAAGATCTTTGGTCTAATCGCAAAAATGAAAAAATAATGTTTGAGAATAGTATTTTTTCATCTATAAAAATGATGAAAGGAGGGGATCTTCAAAGAATTATTCTGTCGATTATTCTCCTTTTTATGATGTTTGGAGCCCTATATTTCATTTTTGCAATTGTTGTTCTAATACCTAATTATCAAACCTTGTTAATGACAATATACATTATTTTAGCAGCCGTAATTATTTTTATAATCTATCAATATGTTAATATAATAAAAAACGGATTTACGGCGATAAAAGAATTTTTTGATAGAGGATATGATATTTACAATTTCATCGGATTCGCAGCGTTTTATATCATCCTGTTCGGATTTATTGCATTTCTCATATTTATTCCATTGAACAATTTACAGAAAGTTCAACAGCCCCATGACATTTTCCTTTTAACCGACCAAGAAGTTTATTCTCCTTTAGTATCAACGACAATCGGATTAGAATTATACCCTACGAATTCAACAAATATAAAAAATTACTACCCAATTTATGAAATATCGGGTTTTCGTTGGGAAACAAATTATGGATATTTTGTAACTCAAGATCAATATTCATCAAAAGTATATCTCCTCGATAATTATACCGTTCGTCGCAGTCAAAATAAAGTATATTGGAGTTATTCAAAATCAGATATACCGGAAAATAAAACGCTCCCTATTGAAATAAAATTAAAAGTCTATCATGCTGAAGGAGCGAATTGGACATATTTAACAAATTCCTCATTAACTTTAACTTGGACTGAGCAGGAATTTGCTCGCGTTCAAGATTTTACGAATCATTCAATTGGAATCTGTAAGATTTCTAGTTGTTAACTGTGAACAAGCTAATCCTATTGTAAAATTTTTCCTAATATATCCAAAATCCTCACCCAAACCCACGAGCCGCTCTTTTAGAATAGTGATATCACATCTGATGGGTGGCAAAATGAAAGATAACTATAACCTCACACTACAATGCGAGCGTCCAAACCCAAACCCCCCTTTTCCATCATCCTTCCTGTGTCCCTGATTCCGGAATAACAGCGATGCCACTATCTCCAAGGGGGGGATACCCCCCACTCCAAACCAAGAGAGGGGGACCCCCTCCCCCCTGTCCCGGCAAAGACAGGCCCCCACCCCCCCTCCGGTTTCACGCACCCTACCACCGCTTCCCTTAGAACCACGACGGGGCAACCCTCCCAACAAAAAAAATCGGAAGGGGGGAGGGGGCCTGTCCAAAATGTGAGAGGGGGTACCCCACCCCCTCTCCAAAAAAAGAGTGGGGGTCCCCCTCCCCCCTGTCTTAGGAAAGACAGGCTCCCACCCCCCCTCCGGCTGCACGTACATGAGCACGGCTTCGCATGGAGTCACGACGGAGCGGTTGTCTCACGGTCGGTTATCCGACAGGGGGGTGGGAGCCCCTCATGTGCCCGGAGGGGTACCCACCCCCTCCCCCGCTCCAAAAAAAGAGAGGGGGACCCCCCACCCCCCTGTCCTAAGAAAAACAGGCACCCCCCTCCAATACCTCTTGAGGTAGGTACCCCTGCCCGTACTGGACCCACCCCCCGGGAGGACCCCTGCCTCTAAGGGAGGGGTGGTGTAAGGGGGATCCCTCATGATCATGGAGGGGTACCCCTCACCCCACCCCTGCTGTTCCGGAGCAGTGAAATTTGAAATTTTTCATCGGACGTTCCACGCGAAGACCCGGTGGTGGGGATGAAAAGCGGGTGGGATCCACTTGGGGGATCCCACCTTTAGTAGGACCCACCCTCCGGAGGACCCCTGCCCCTAAGGGAGGGGTGGTGTGGGAGGGTCCCTCATGATCATGGAGGGGTCCTCCCCCTCTTTGCCTGAGGGTGACCCCCATCACATGAGATTGTTCCGCTCCTTTCACTCAGACAATCGCACCGACCGCACCGCATTGCTTGTGCAAAGAATTGGCAATATATTGAGGCCACATATCTCTCTATATTGACCCCTTCATTTCCAGTGGAAAAACGAAGAATCGAGCCAGAAATGGCCCTTTTTACTCAAGGAATCTATCCATTTTTTCCTGCATCGTTTTTGGGACGTCCTTATAGACAATCTCACTAGGCAGTTCGCCCAACCCGGTCTTTATGGCATGCCGGATGTAGGGATGATCCCGAACCGGGATCGTAGCAATGTCCTGTACATTCCGGTTCTGGTGCAGGATGATTCGTTCGCAAAGCCGAGGGAAAAAGGGAACTGATTGTTTGAGATCCTTGAGCAGGGCAAGCGCAAATATCTCCGCTGCAACCTGATCAGCGCTCGCGAATACAAAACCGGGCTGTGGACTCATGATGTGTGCCCTGCCCAGACCAATCGGTCCCAGCTGGATACCGAACCGGTCAGGACCGAACGTTGCCTGTGCCTTTGTTGCGACAAACAGGGTGAGGCGCAGTTTGTCTTTCAGGGCATCGCTGATCTCTACGATCTTTTCAAAAAAGGTTCCCGATCCATCATCGCGGAAAGTGAGCGTACTTCCTTTCGCAGCAGCTGTGATAAAATTGTTATACGGTCCGTTTGCGTGGAATTCCATCCGGCTGTCCTCCCGCAACATCCCTACCATACACTTGAAGCCCAGCGTTGCTCCCGCCTGGCTGTGGGTGCTGACCCGTGGCAGGTTGATGATATGATCGGCTTTTTTCGCCCACTCGGTGATGAAAAAACCGTCCGGCCATGACCGGGTGTTCGGCGACTGGTAACGATAAAAACCCTCATCCCATCCCCCGTCTTCAAAGCTGACAAACGGCGTATCGTCCTTTTTGCCCATACCCGAGCGGAAGAAATTCTCACGACTGCTCCCCCGTATGACGCCCCCGGGGTGATGGAGCACATGCTCAATTCCCGACTGGTCCCCGATCACGACCTTTGCGCCGCGGTCCTCCAGCAGTTCTGCCACAACCCTGATCGCGAGCGGGTGGGTAGTGGAAGGATAGGGATCAGGAGAGTTCAGCGCTGGTTTCAGCAGGACCGTATCTCCGTCATAAAGCCACGCTAGATCTTCTGTTGCCGTTAAAAAAACATCCCGGATGCAGGCAGCGGTTGCATCAGCCTGCGGACCGGGAACAACCCTGTTGACAAAGACCGGCTTCATGTAAAAACACTATCCGAATGCCAACCGATAAAGGCATCCCTACCAAGAAAAATATCACAAAATACATGGGCCCGCTGAGATTCGAACTCAGGACCTCCGCCGTGTGAAGGCGACGTCATAGCCAACTAGACCACGAGCCCGATGCATCGACCGGGAATTGAACCCGGGCTATAAGCTTGGAAGGCTTAAGTCATACCACTAGACCATCGATGCACTGTGCTCTACAATTTTGGTGGGGAGCTGTATTAATAATTGTTACTGGATTTTCTGCGGATACAATACCTTGCGGGTCAATTCCCTGTTAATGCAGTGCCTGCACGCTGGACTTTTTCAACGATACAATATCAGCACACAATACGTGCGATAAAAGGTCGAAAAAAGGTGATTATTTTTTGGCAGGATGGTTGAATGGTAAATGTTCAGGCAGTACCGCCGCGCCAATGGCAAGCACCGGTCCGATGATCAGCCCTGCCCAGAACACCAGGCCGAGTACCCCTATCAGAACAAGAAATGCCCGGTTCTGCATCGTGATTATGGAAGATGATCGTCCCATGCGCAGCGCCCAGATACCCAGCGCTATAGGAATAATCGCAAAGACAAGAGTAAGAACAACAGATGAAGATGGTCCGGTAACTGCTATCGCCCGCACCATCTGCATCAGCGTCATCGCCGCACTCCCAAGGTAGCATAAGCCGGCAATAGTTGCAAGCCAGCAGGAATAAGAGAGGTGCGAACTCCTCCGCTTCTCGCGCCGGGCAATCACGACAAACCCAAGAACCACGACCGCAAGAAATGGTGTGAGAAGCGTTATGATCGGTTGCCCCTCCCAGAGGTGGGTAGATATCACATTGAGGGGAACGAGCACCCATTCTGACGGAGTGAACTCTTCTTCGTATCCTACTGCAATGCTGTACCGGGTTTCATTTGCCGGGCTGACAACTGCCAGATACCAGACTCCCGGTGCTGTCATCTCCTTTGAGTAGGACGCAACTTCAAAAACCGCTGCCGGACTGAAGGGCTCGTACTCGGCTTTATGAGGCGATTTCCCCCGTATGAACTCGACACCATAGCCTTGTGGGACACTGACTTGTTTTGGGAGACCTTCCATGGACAAGCCAGTTCCCGGGCCCATCACGATCATATCCGGGACGGAGGCATTGTACCCGGGAGTCATAAGCGAGAGAACGAGACGATCCCCCGGGGACATGCGCATCTGGTACCAGGCCACCTCCCTCGCTTCGTGCAGGTCGCCGTATATCACATAAGATTTGGTTGGTTTTTCGACGGGGAATGCAGTACTGATATCGTAATTCCCGTCAGTGCTGACCGGAACATGGGCATTTACGGGAAAGGAAAGACAGAGGATCAGTACGAGCAATACGGATAGCTGCCATCGCGGATTCATTGCATCAGCATCGTCTGTGGACATTATATTAGTTCTTGCTGACCTTTTGAGCGGTAATGAAAAGAGAGAGTAATGGGCAGTGGATGTCCTGACATTATGATTTCTGGTCTCAATCAGAGGTACTCATCGTGCCTGTGCAAAATGGGTGTGTCCTTCATCGAGTGTTTAATCTCCCTGGCCCGGTCAAAGTAGAATTTGGATACCTCATCTTTTCCTATCTCCTTATGGCAGATTCCCAAGTGGTTCCAGGCCTCTGCATTATAGGGTAAGATATTTACTACCATCCTGAAGGTCTGGATCGCAGAATCAAGATATTTGTTGTCCATATTCAGCACGCCAATTAATTCGAGCGTCTCTCCGAGGTTAAAGAGAAACTCGGTGTTGTCCGGTACAAGTTCGACGGCCCGCAGGTGTGATTTGAGCGCTGATGTATAATCCCCTGTTTCACGGTAACAGATACCGCGATCGTTCCAGGCATACGGGAGTTTTTCATCGATTGCCAGTGCCTGGTCAAAAGCTGCGATCGCTTCAGTAAATTTCTTCTCCCGCACATACAGGCGGACTCCCTCTTTATAGTGGGTGAGGGCCCTGCCCAACATCTTTTTGAGGGACCCATCCACCGGTGGCAGGATGACAGGAGCCTCATCACCCTGGGGCTGTACGGATTCATCACCCGGCGCTGCACGAATGGTGATATCTTCAAATGTTGCAGTGACATCACGCACCGTGCTGATAGCAGCAATGAATTCTCCGCGACCGTCATAGATGGGTTTTGCCTTTGCCCAGATGGTCCAGTCGTTCCCGTTCTTTTTCTGACCCCGTGTCACTGCAATGATCATCCCTTTTGGCACCCGGCTGACCAACATATACCCTGACCGTTTGATCTCATCATCCGGTTCAAAGAGCAGATCCACCAGCATTTTTTTCCGTACACCAAAGAACGGTTCTGCATACGCGAGATCACCCTTGCCTATTATGAGGCTTGCAGGAACCCCGGTGAGTTGCTCCATGGAATCGTTCCAGGACATCACTTTTCCTTCACGGTCAATGGCAAAGCTGGGATCCGATGAAAAGTTGATAATGTCAGAAATGACCCGCTGGGTTGTTCCCAGTGATCTCCCGATATAATTCTGCTCAACTGCCTGCTTTACCATAGCAACCAGTTCGCGGAATTGCATCCGCGGCGATTCTCCTTTTTTTAAGAAAAAGGTTGCACCATTGTTCAGTGCATCGATAGCTGCCTGTTCATGCCCAACTGCGGTGAAGATGATGATGGGTGTTGCATTACCTTTCGAGCGGAGGATTTTTAAAAACTCGATTCCGTCAATCTCAGGCATGTGGTAATCAACGATGATAGCATCGAACGTTTTACCCTGCAGGATATTGAGGGCCTCTTGTGCAGACAGTGCCGTCTGAACAGTCATCTCATTAGTCTGTTCTGAGACGATCTTGATAATTTCCAACAGATTGGATTCATCATCTACGAGAAGCACCGAGAGCAATTAAAAAACCCTCTCCATATGATCAAAATAAGACCCTGATGGTATAAATTAAATCGTTCTCTCCTTATTTGAGACAGAAATGGCAGAAATTCCTGATAATCAAAAGAAAAAGGAAAACAACAAGGAAATGAATGGGGGGATTTTAGTATCCCCGCATCTCGGCTTCAACTTTTTCGAGATTGGCAATCCGCTTCTCGAGTGGCGGGTGTGTGGATAAGAGTTCCATGAAGGATTTGCCAGAAATGGCGGGGATGATGAAGAATGCATTTGCCGCCTCAACCTTTGCCTTGTATTCCGGTGGGACTGCGTCCATCCTGCCACTGATCTTGCTGAGTGCTGATATGAGCGCCCGGGGATTTCTCGTAATGAGCGCGCTGCCGCGATCTGCCGCGAACTCCCGGTACCTTGAGAGAGCGAGAATGAGCAACGTACTGACCGCATAGACAATGACCGACACAATCATTACGATGATCCAACTGCCACCTTCACGATCACGTCCTCCGAACATTGCGGAAAAGAAGAAGCTCTGCATGAGCATCGAAGCGATCATCGCAATAAAGCTGGCCAAGGTCATGGTCAGGATATCACGGTTCTTTACATGCGCAAGTTCGTGTGCAAGTACCGCTTCTAGTTCATCCCGGGAAAGCAGCCGCATGATCGAATCTGTGCAGGCAACTACTGCATGTGTCGGGCTCCTGCCAGTAGCAAATGCGTTTGGTACAGGGCTCTGCATAATTGCAATCTTTGGTTTGGGGAGATCTGCTTCTTTGCAGAGTTTTTCTACGGTCCTGTGAAGTTCAGGGTATTCATCCTCTTCAATGATACGTGCCCCGGTTGACCAGAGCACCATTTTATCAGAGAAGAAGTATTGGATCGATCCCATACCAACTGCCAAGATGACAAATAACCAGATGCTGGCACTTGGGAATATGAACAGGAGCACCGCCATGAACACTATGTATAGCAATAATAATAGCAGGCCTGTCAGCCAGACCCGTGAGGTAAGACCCCAGTCACGTTTCCATTCCATAATTAGTACATTTTCGATGGGGGCACTCTTAAAGTATTCGACCGTAGCAAAAAACCGGCTCGAAACTGAGCCGTTTTCTAGGAATCCTGATAGTTGTGGAGTAGTGCGAAAAAGGAGAACTGCAAAACAGTATTGCCTGACAAAACCCCCTCACCCACTAAAAAGCAATCACACAAGCTTATATTTTGTAACATCTGAAAGGTATGTATGGCGGAAGTCGATCCCGAAGCGCTAGCTGATGTGGCATATGGCATCTTCGAGCACCTCCTGAACAGGGGCCTACAGGCACAGGGTAAATATCTTTATGCACTTGTCGAAGGGGGTATTGACTTCAAACCGGATCTTGCGGCAATTTTTCAGAAATTTTCGGAAGAGTACCCGCTACTGGCTGAGGCAATGCTTTCCCATTTTTCAAACCTTGATACTATATACCAGATGCTATGTGACGGTGAAGGAGTGGTCCCCACAAAAACTTCGCAGATGTACTGGATTGTTCAGGATGCACCCGGCAGTGCACCTGAAGCGATCGAAGATGAGAATGCAGGCAAATGGCTGATCTTCCAGGATCCGGACGCTGTGGACGCTGTCTGGAAAAAAGTGCGCGATGCAACGGTGGCGCTCGAACTGGGGATCTCGGCAAAAGTAAGCACGGCAAAACCCAACCCGGACTCACGCGACAACCGCAAGGTAGTCTACGTATATACTAAGGACTGGGCTGACGAAGCGGATGTTCTGCGGGTGCGCGAGAAACTGCGCGAGCTGGGTTTTGTCGACCGGATTGGCTACAAGCGCAACATTGAGACCTTTGCTGGTGAATATGCCAAGAAAGGAAAACGGGTCACGTATTACACCGCATAATCGTTCCTTGAAAAATACACGGGGGATGTTCATCAAACGTGTATGAAAGTCATAGTGACTTTTACATCCGTTTTTAAAATTCTGTTTTCGTTGGAAAACCAAAAAAGAGAGAAAAAAATAGTGAATATATCAATTACGCTTTTCGCTCTTTGTTCTTGGGGCGCAGGTTCTGGTAACCGCATTTGCGGCAGCTGGTTGCGCGAATTGCATTGCGGGCGTTGCAATGCATACATATCTTTACGTTGAGTAACCGGGCTTCGGCTTCAGGGAATTTTGCCATTGAAATACACTCCTGTATGCCCTTATAACAAAGCTGTAAGACATATTAACCATTTGCGTTATCGGCTGCCGGATTGAATTTCCCAAGATACCAGTTTCGGAATTCTGCAAGGGCAAGAGCGCGGTGCGACATAATGCTCTTTTCCTCAAGGGACATTTCTGCGAGAGTTCTGCCGTTGATGTCAACAATCGGATCATAACCGAATCCATTAGTGCCCCGTGGAGAGATTGTGACATTGCCATGTATTGTTCCGGTGAATACCTGAATGCCGGACTCATCCGCAAATGCGATAGCTGTAGTGAAGTGTGCACCCCGGTTTTTCACACCCACCATGAGTTTTAAGATACCGGTATTACCTATTGTGTGCAGGACATACGCCGCATAGGGACCGGGAAACCCGCCAAGTGCATCGATGGAAAAACCGGTATCGTCCACAATAAGTGGTGTGCGGAGACGATCATAGGCATATAGCGCCTTACCTCGCGCAATCTCACCCACATCATCGGAGCGGTGCTCCGGGATCTCGAGTGACATGTGCGTTACTTCAATTGTTCCACCAAAAAAAGCAGCAACCTCCACTGCCTTGTTCACATTACTGGTGACCATCGTCAGTTTCACAGGTATCTTCCCCTCAGTTCGATCTCATGTTCGCGATGGATGACATCAGCAGCACCTTCAAAAGTTTCCGTATATCCTGCTATGAATGCTGCTTTGAGTACATCGGCATAGTCTGGTGCTGTGCTTTCCAGCGTCTGGAACAGCACATGAATATCCACGCCCCGTTGCTCGATCTCGGTAGTAGTCTGTGCCAGACCAAAATCGATCAGTACACATTTTCCATCGCTTTTTCGCAGGATCAGGTTGCTTGTCGTGAGGTCACCATGCATAATACCCGATTTGTGGAGTTTTCCGATCATCCTGCCGGCATCCATGACCGTGGATTCATGCAGTGCGTGAGTGAGCAGTGTTCCCGGTATTTCTTCCATCATGATAGTGTCTGCGGTGATGTCACTCATAATGGGTGTGGGTACGCCACCTTTACGGGCTGCGTGGATAATGCGTGCTTCCGCTCGTGTTCTTTCTGCGATCAGCCGCTTATCGAGCGCTGCTACCCGGTAACGTTTCGCGACCCTCTTTTTCTCTGCAAACCCCTCATGGAACGTGATGATGGCTTCCGCTCCCCGTTTCTGTGTGCTGTTTCCTGACTGAACCAGGACGGGTGCAGAGGGGATTTCATGTTTCCATGTCACTGCAACCTCATCCGAACGGAAGGACGGGTTGATTTGGGATGTTTCAATGGGGAGTGACAATCCGCTCTCCAGCATCAGTTTGCCGGTATAGGCGATCATCGCGCCGTTATCCCCGAGATATTTCTGCTCGGGAACGAAGAATTGCGCTCCGCGATCCTCGCACATTATCCGGAGCATTTCCTGAAGGCGCTTGTTTGCACCGACACCCCCCACAAGCAGGACTTCATTTTTCCCGGCAAGTGACATCGCCCGTTCGGTTACTTCCACGCACATCGCAAACGCGGTCTCCTGCAGGCTGTAACAGACATCCGGCATAGGTGCCTTACAATCCTTTGCTGCAGAAACAAGGCCGGAGAATGCAAGATCCATTCCCTTCACGGTGTACGGGAGTTCGATATACTGCCCTTGTTTTCCCTGGGCTTCGATGATTGGGCCGCCGGGATGCGGAAGGTTTTTTGAGCGGGCAAATTTATCCAGGGCATTGCCAATTCCAATGTCGAGTGTCTCTCCGAAAATACGATACCTGCCATTGAGATAACCTATCACCTGGGTATTTGCCCCGCTTGCGTACAACACGATAGGATCGCGACAGCCCGTAGCAAAACACCCGATCTCAACGTGGGCAACGCAGTGATTGACGCCAATCAGGGGGACATCAAGAGCAAGCGCAAGGGAACGGGCTGCTGTTGCTACTGTCCTCAGGCAGGGGCCGAGGCCCGGCCCTTGGGAGAAAGCAATACCGGTAATTTTATCAGGCTCGGTGAGCACCGAACCGATAAGCTCCTTCATCACTGATGCGTGATGCTGGGCTGCTTCCCGGGGATGGATGCCTCCCTGTGCCGGGCTATACGGTCGGGAAACCAGCGCAATAAGATCGCGATCAAAAAGAGCGGCACTGAGGTTCCAGGCTGTCCCCTCAATACCGAGTATCTGCCCAAAAACAGGCATTGGTGCTTATTTTCTGAATTCAGTATATCCGCACTTGCCGCAGGTAACACGATCCTTGTGGTCCGCCATCATGATACCGGGTCCGCAGCGCGGGCAGTATTTTTTTGCGGTGGTGATCTTTTCACCTTCAACCTTGAAGTGTGCACCCCTCTGGGGTCCTTTGGCTTTTGCTCCTTTCTTTGGTGCTGCCATTGTTATGCCTCTTCCTTAGGCTTTGGCATACCGCGCGCTGCAAGGTGTGGCCGCTCGGTCTTGTTCCTGACCTCTTCGGTCTCGTAGATGCGGGCTGAACCGCTGATTTCAGTTTTACCGAAGCTGCTGTGCAGCGTGTCAAGGGTGACCTGATGCTCCTTTATGTTGAGCAGTGCGCAGAGTTTTCCGATGATTTGCATGCGGGATGGCGTCGCTCCATCGTATTTGAGGGTAAACTGAACCTCTCTTCTGGATAAAAGCTCATTTCTTTTATCATTGGTGATCTCAAAGTCCATCGATATCCTGTAATTATTGGAAACCGGTTTATTTAAACTATGACCTTCTCTGGAGAAACAAAAATCTCCCGAAAAAGTGAAACCGGAAATGAAAAGTGCCCGCATTGCGGTTTAAAATAATAATCTATGCATCGGAGTGTATAAAATGGTCAAAGAGATGTTGTGCCATCTGTTGTGCTTCACGGTTCACCGTGCGCATAACAACTCCCTTGTGCGGCTGACCGTAAAGTACGATTGCCCCGATAGGAGCTGCGAGGATGAGCGGAATAACTGCGAGATCCTCTTCGCCATCCACATTGATTGTTACCGGGGGATGTAAAACCGCATACGCAAGTGCGCGGACCAATTCATCGGTCAGGGTACCGGCAGGATTTTTTACGTTGATACACTCTCCCCTATGTGACGGCATATGGCTGCAGGGGGATCTCATGGTATGCCCATCAATCACGGCAATTGCGGGGGTGATCCCGTTTTTATGAAGATTGTGAGTGACTACATCTCCTACAGCGTATACGGTACCATGGGAGATGAGAGGAATGATCTCCTCAATACTCTGGTGTAATTCCCCGAATGGTTCCTTGAAGAGCCCCCTGTGCTCTTCGGGAAGGGTGAGCATCAACGAACCTTCAGTGCGTAGCGGCCCGGAAGTTTAATGCCCATCCGTTTTGCCACTTCGGAAGTTTCCGGATCAATGATGACGAGGTAACCGGACCAGTCCTCACTTAAGTTGGTGGTACCGCAGATGACACAGTTCTCTCCGTCAACTACACGGTGACAGTCGCGGCAGACCTTTCCCTGCTTCTTCTTATTCGCCGGAGGCATGCTCCTTCCTCTTGCTCTTTGATTTCACCGGGGTATCTTTTGCAGCACCGTCCGGGTTATTGGCTTTCTCTTTCTCCTTGTTCATCTCTTCTTCAAGCCAGAGTGCGGTACCGAGTCCCGCCTGCCGCATGGTCAGTCCGATCTTGCTGTCACGGGGTTCCCGCTCGTTTAAAGAGAGTGTCACTACGCGGACGCGGACGACATCGCCCACACCAATAAATCTCTTTGACTCCTGGCAGATAAGCCGGGCGTTCTTCTCATCGTAGTTGATATACTCGTCTGATATCTGGCTCACGTGAAGCATCGCGTCGATGGGGCCAAGGCTCACAAATGCGCCGAAGCTTGTGGTTTCGACAACCAGTCCTTCGATGACTTCCTGTAATCCCAGCCTGAGGACCATAGCCTCAAATTTTACATCATAATAGACGCCCCCGTCACCAGCAACGAGCTCTCCCTCTCCGACATCCTGTACTTTTGTTACGCAGATAAAGATCCCGATCTCTTTATCGATGCTGCCTTCCAGCTGCTCCTGCAGAACCTCAAGGATAACTTTTTCGAGTTTCTCGCCCAGCCTCTGGGGGGGCACCCGCACCTTATCCTCAAGCATCAATTTGTGATACATTTTTTTACCTCCGTAAAATCTCCAGTTTTTTCTGATTCCTTAATGAAATTACACCGTTACCCTGTGCAAACAGCGCATCTCTCACGCGCCGATCATTGGTGACTACCAGACACTTGTTTCGGGCTGCATATTCGACCACCTGTCCATCAACCGATTCTGCTTTCAGATCTGCATCATGAGCAATGGTGCATTTTTCAGCAAGTGTGAGGGCGCAGCGTGCAGCTGCACCATCCCGGCCTTTTGCACGGGTAAGTCCGTTTAACTCCTGTATTACCCCGGGGAGTACAACCGGGTCAAATGCCCCGATGAGCATTCGAATCTCATCGAAGAGATCGATCTGGAACTGCGCCGGCATCATAAGGGCGTTAGCGTCCAGAAGGACCATCACTCGCCCAGCACACCCATCCCGATTAACCGCCAGCGTGCTCCCACCTGCCGGCTGATAGCGATCCTCGAACCGATTTCTGCACATACGGGTCGCTTCAGCGCAATCTCTACGTGATCTTTCTTTGTATTGCTCACAACCCCGACGGTAACTGCTGTACCTACAGAGAGCATCAGAGGCTCGCTGTGCTTGAGCGGTTCGATGATGAGCTCGCTTGTAGCTCCAACAACCCGCTCCATCAGGGTTACACTACACCGGATCTTTTCCCAGACGGGAGGAAGTTTCCCCTCATGTCCAAGCACCTGACCGGCAAGTGCATCGCTTTTAGTCAGTGCCGGATCGAGTTTTGTGCCCACACCGAGGAGTCCCCCGGGTGTTGCGGCTTCCACATGACTGGAACCCGCATTGATGGTGGTGATTGTCGTCGTGATGGGAATCCATTTAATCTTGTTCTCGACCTGAACCTGTCTGCCCGGGCGGATCTCTATCTTCTCATCTGCACGGAGGATGCCCCGTATAAGAGACCCCCCGACAACACCGCCTTTCACATCTTTCCAGTTACAGCCAGGTTTATTGACATCAAATGACCGGGCGATTAACATTAAGGGTTCTGCATCAGGATCCCGCACCGGTTCAGGAATTGTCCCGTCAAGAGCCTGCACGAGTGCCCCCATGTTGATCCCCTTCTGAGATGATACTGGTACGATGGGTGCATTTTCTGCGATGGTGCCCTTGACAAAAGCCTTGATTTCCTGATAGTTATCGATTGCCTCTTTCTGGCTTACCACATCGATCTTGCTCTGGACGATCACGATATTTTTAATACCGACGAGCTCCAGTGCCATTAAATGTTCTTTTGTCTGTGGCTGCGGGCATTTTTCGCTTGCCGCAATCACAAGCATCGCTCCATCCATCAGTGCAGAACCGGACAACATTGTTGCCATGAGTGTCTCGTGCCCGGGTGCATCAACAAATGATATGGAGCGGAATGGTGTGCCGGTACCCCCACAGGCCGGGCATTCGGGGTGTGTGGAAAAGGCCCCTGCCCCTTCACATTTGTCGCACCGGTAAAATGTCGCGTCAGCATAACCGAGTCGGATTGAGATACCCCGCTTCACCTCCTCACTGTGCCGGTCTGTCCATGTACCGGTAAGCGCATTGACGAGCGTGGTTTTGCCATGGTCGACATGACCCACAACTCCTATATTGACACTGGGAACTGTCACATCATGCAAATGAAATCGAACCTCCTTACGCCATAAAAGATTGTCAAGTTAACCACCTTATTACGATTGATTAATTATGCGCCGCATGAGATACCGAAGTGATATCAGATCCCACAAAGTATAGACGCATAGCTGATCATCATATAGAGCGCCTGATACATAAATACAATCCCGCGGATCAAAATGTTTCAAGATTAAAAAAAAAATCAGAGATCAATAAAAAAAGATTGAACAGGAAAATGTCAAGTATTGGATGAGCCGCTTAACCTCCGCCCTCACAGCTCTGATCTATATTCTTTAACGCCTCCGTCATCTCATTTCCAGCAGCAAATGCTCTTTCTCTTTCAATAATTTTTCTGGCATCTTCACTTATGCTGACTGTTACTTTATCAGAGTCGGATGTCGGAATCAGCTGGTCAACACGATACAAGAGATTTGTACTATCCAGTTCGGCAAATACGTCTCCACGAATGTGCTCGATGCGCAGGATTGTGCCAGATGTTCCGGTCCTCGGGTACCGCACTCGCATTCCCTGGACAACCTCTTCGGATAACATACTGGAGAATGAGAACTCCCAGTCTATAAAGGTATTTTTCTTGCACCTCATGCAAAGTTCAGGTTGTCAGTTTATTGAGTGCCGCCACAATTTCCTGTGTCGTTCTATGTGGTTCACCCGTAGGTTCCGCAAGATCTGAAGACCCGTTAAGTGCAGCGAATATCGCAGTGATCGCATCTCCATGCGAAGGGCCGTATCCCCCTTCAAGAACAAGGGCAAGAGAACATTCCGTTGCATCCCGAACAAGTCGGGTAAGTGTGCCGAAATCCCCGGGAAATAATAGCATATCGCTTTTTGGGTCATCTGAAAGTGCGTCCTGACCCGCAGAGACAATTATCGCATCCGGTCTGAACTGTTCCAGTGCGGGAATGAATGCCCGCTCAAAGACGAACCGGTAATCAGCAATGGTGGATCTTGGTCGCAATGGTGCATTTATCGTGTATCCTTTCCCTTTTCCCATTCCGATCTCGTCTACCCAACCTGTATGAGGGAATATATTGCCCTGGTGGATGGAACAATAGAGCACCCGGTCATCTGTGTAAAAGATTTTTTGTGTCCCGTTTCCGTGGTGAAGATCCCAATCGATTATCGCAACCCGATCAACCCGATCAAGCGCCTCTGCTGCTGCAATCGCAGCATTATTAAAAAGACAGAACCCCATCGCCCTGTCCGGTTCAGCATGGTGTCCTGGTGGGCGGACGAGGGCAAAACTATGTTCTCCGTCAATTGAACGGTGCACTGCGTTAATTGCTGCACCTGCAGCAAAGGAAGCAACTTCGAAAGATTCTCCATTGACATAGGTGTTCTGGTCTATGAAATGTTGTCCCCCATGTGAGGAAAACTCGCGAATCATGTGAACGTGTGAACGGGTGTGGACGCGGAGAAGATCTTCTTCTTGTGCAATTTCCGGTTGAATGATCGGTGTCCCATTCGGTATCCCTGCACATGCTGCATCCAGGCGGGCGCTGCTCTCATCATGATTTTTGATATCGTGCCGGGAGAAAACATCCCCGGAAATTGCTGAACACTTGACCATAATTGCTGATCGGTACTATTATTCCAATCTTTGAAAATGGTTGGCTTTTAAAAAAGAAAAAAAATGGTTAAAATTACTGGATAACGGATCCCTGCATTACTGCAGATTCCGGTACATCATATTGTTTCCCGCTACCAACGATCTTGTATTTTCCGGTAGTCTTTACAGTGTAAGGATTTCCTGTAGTGGAGTATGGAACAATGAACTCACCGTTGACACTCTCCTGTCGGTAGGTGTACTCCCTGCCGGTGTTAGAGACAACGGGGACTTCGATAACTCCCTCTCCCTTGATATGCGCTCCTTTGACGTACTCGAAGACTTTCACGTACTTCACATCCGGTGTCTTTGCATTGTAGACATTTGTGGGGGATTCATGGACAAGCCGGTAGTGACGCAGTGCCGGAACAGTGTCTACCGGGAGTGTTATTGCGGGGCTAAGTGCAACTGCATGATATCCGGCAGGTGCTTTGATGTTATACTCCACGGCACGACGTGTGGCTTCAGAGGCATTCATCGCTTCTCCACCGGTGATTACCGGAAGCGTGACTTTTGTAATCTCCGGATCTGCATACTCAATGTAGTAAACACTCGATGCGGGGGTCATTGAGCCGTCAAAGTTGTGGAGCCGCGACACCGTTGTGTGATAGTAGGATTGTTTGTTCATCACTGCGGGTTCGTAACTGTTGGGATTGTTCCGCCCGGGTGCAAGCAGTGTCATCTGGTAGGGGGCAGTAGCAAGCGAGCTGTTATCCCATGTTGACATCGCCCAGAACTTCCCAGTGTCCATCTCAATATCAGTGATTATGTACCGGGTACCGAGATGATCAAGAATAGTATTCGCGTTATCCTCTGATGTGGACATGAAATAGGCCGCTGATCCAGTATCTCCCGCTACACCCTGCTGGAACGGATTGGCGTTTGGGATCCGTTTAGAGATATAGGTAATCATATGTCCATAGTCCCACCAGGACATGACACCATATGACCCTTCTGGGAATTTGAAGGTCTTTGGATCGAAGATTTTATAGTAATTAACACCCGTATTTGGTGTGTTGTTCCCCATCCAGTCGAGGGACTCACGCCAGTCCGGATTCATGTTGATCGGATTGCCTACCGCATTGGAATAACTGTATGAAACCGAAGTATAAGCAAATAATATACCCAATCCAACGATGATAACAATCAATCCCACCATCAGGTAATTGGATCGTTGGTGGCTCGCACTCTTTTTAATGGATTTTTTCGATTTTTTGCCCTTTGAAGGGGCATCATCTGCTGATTCTTCTGAAGGTGAATCCGGGGATATACCGGATGCAATCCTGAAGATATCATCCCGCCCTTTTGTCCATACAAAACTTACACAGACCGATGAGAGCAGGGCGATGTTTATCGCAAGATAATATTCATACCGGACATGCTGCCAAGTAGATAACAACATAATAAGCGACCATACCAGTGCGAATACTTGTTCAGGATGTTCATCCCGCAGGTTGTTATACACCATGACCAGAATCCCGCCAATCATCAGAATAAGACCGTAGTTAAAAGTAACCCATGCAAGATCTATTTCCCAACCCCGTGCTTCCTGGACTGTATTAGTGACCGGTGCCTGCCCGAAGAATGCGAATAGATTTCCTATGAGCAGGTTAAAGAGGCCCGGACTTATGACGAAAAGTATCAGTGCAAAGAAGATTCCACATCCAAGAAGTGTAGCAGGATAGAAGTACCAATCTTTTCCTCTCAAATATCTGGCAATAAGATAGAGCATACCTGTACCAACGATCAGGCTGAGATATGCGTATATGTGACCAATCGAGTAGGTCGAAAGACCCATGCCGGGGTCTTTAAAACCAAATAAAATCAGTCCCAGAGATGCAATGGCAAATATGGTGAAGTTGATGATGACAAGATACTCACTCGTCCGGTTTTTGTGAACATCGATGACGAACTGTATTACGGTAAATATTCCTGCAATCATCGCAAATAGGATCATTGTTGGCATCACAAAGAGACCAAGCAGGTATGCAATGCCCGCCAATGCAGAGAATACAATTGTTTTTTTGTAAGTGGTAAATTTTTTCAGATCAATTATCGTCTCTTTCTCTGAAAGGATGGCATACATATAGAACAGGCAGAAGAGAGTGGAAAAGAGGACTTCTGCAATATGGTGATCCATATACCCATATAACGACCGGTAGAAGAATTGACCCGTAACTATGGCTGTAAAGCCGGATGCCAATAATCCGGTTTTCCAGTCCCCGCAGGTCTTTCCTACCCAGTACATAATAGCAACAATTGCTGCTGCCATGATTGCGGGAATCACAAGGCCAACACCAATGATCTCCGGCCGTGTTGTTGCGCCGGTGATCATACAGCAGATGGCTATGATTGTTGGGAAGAGGGGGCCCCAGTAGATCGTCGAACCCGATGGAAACAGGGTCATTGGATCAAACCAGGCATAGGCGAGATTATTGGCAAGCAGCTGTTCAACCTGGCGCAGGTTATAGAGCGGGTCATCGCTTCCGACCATCATCAGGATATCCGTATTTCCCATCATAACCATAGGAATGAGACGGAGCCAGAGTGCGAAGAGTGAGAACAGGGTTACAAGGCCGATGATCAGATATGTTCGGCGGTTTTTCAGATTTAAAAGTACCATAAGGCCAACCTTTCGTGGGTAGTAGGTTTAAAGTTGTGATCATTAATAAATTTGGATTAATGCATCAGATGATCGACTGTAAAAGAGTCTCAAACTGGCGTGCTTTTTCTTTCCAACTGTATTTATCGAGACTAATGGAAAAAGTGACCGGGTTATTCATCAATCTCTTAATCTCTGCAATATACTCTTCCTGCGTACGGTAAATCGATAAATTAGGTCCTCCAATGCGGGTAACATCCGGAATTGGCCGCATCAGGATCGGTTTTCCACAGGCAGAATATTCAAAAAATTTATTGGGGAGGGCAATATCTCCCCACTGGGGTGGTGAAAGGGGGATGGTGCAGACGTCCATGCAGGCGATGTATTCCGGGAGATCGGCATAGGGTTTGGTCCCGGCAAAAATCACATGATCTGAAACTTTAAGGTCCGCCACCAGTTTCTTTAGTTCGACTTCATAATTGGTGAATAATGAACCTCCAACGACCAGCATTTTAGTGGAAGGATGATAGCGGATTAATTCCGGAAGAGCCCTAATCATCTCATCAATGGCATACCAGCGTTCAATACTCCCGCAGAATCCGATAATGAAATCATCTGGATGAAAGCCGAGTTCCTCTCTTTTTTTGCTCCCATCCATTGGTTTGAAAATATCGGTATCCACACCATTTGTTATCAGTTCTGCCGAAAAATTGTGCTTTTTTAGTTTTTCAACAAGCGAAGGTGAGACAGTGGTAATTTTATCGCTGTAAGTCAGGTTTCTTTTTGTAATTGCCCAGACACTTCTTCGGATGGTTTCCTGCATAATTCCGTTTTTAAAATACGCAGCAGCAGAGTCCGGGAACCAGTCCTTGAGATCAAATACGACAGGCACGTTGTATTTTTTTGCTGCATGGATGACTGCTGTGCCGGCAAGTACATGGGCAGCAACCACCACATCAATTCCCTGTTCCCGGATAATTTTGTTGAATATATGGAAATGATATGGAGTATTTAGAGTATAATGCATCAATGGACTGGTACAAGGGAATTGTGTCGCTTCTTCTACGATGAGGCGGGTAGAGCGTGTCATTCCCCGACTGACGTGAAAGTGGGCAACATGAACCTCATGGTGGCGGGCCAGTTCTTCGAATATGTAATGGTGGCGTGAAGGTATGGGGTGGTGGATATAGTCCTGTGTTGATACAAGAAGGATCTTCATGAGGCATCCGGGAGTATTTTAAGGATTGTGATTTGCTGGTTATACTGTCTACTTATCAGGTTTCATTATCTTTGGTAATTCCCTGATCTTTGCTGGTGCACCAATTGCCATCATATGATCGGGGACGTCACGGGTAACAATAGCACCTGCTGCAATGAGAGCACCTTCTCCAATACACACTCCTGGTAATAATGTAGCATTTGCCCCGATTGCTGAACCATCCATGACATGTGGACCATCAAGTCCACCGATACGGCTTGGAGGATAGCGGTCGTTTGTAAAGATAGCATTTGGCCCGACAAATACATCATTTCCTATCCGGGTATTTGTTGGAATGTACACCCGGCTCTGGAGGTTTACATCGTTTCCAATGGTCGTATGACCATCTATCACTGTTGCTGTACCAATGGAGACCCGATCTCCGATTTTGGTTTCTTCGCGAATTACCACATTATGACCTGTCTGAAAAAAATCCCCTATGACAACATCACAATAGATGATAGTACCTGAGCGGATAACCGATTTTTTTCCGATTGTTGTACCGGTAAAACCGGTTTTTTGCATATTGTCCCGCGACGGAAAGCCAAGGGTCACCGGTTCGAATATCTGTGCACCGGAGCCAAGATAATTATTGCCATATTCAATCATTCAACGGTCACACTCTTTGCAAGATTTCTGGGTTTATCGACATCCCGCCCCAATGCAACTGCTGTATAATAAGCGAGAAGCTGGAGCACCACAAGGCTGGTGAGCACCTGAACAAAGGGAGTTGTGTTGGGGATTGGGATAAAAATATCAACAATGTCGGGAAGTTCACTATCCCCTTCACTTCCAATGGCAATCACTGGTGCACCTCTTGCCTTCATCTCCTTTATGTTGGAGATCATCACTCCATAGGTATCCCCGGGTGTGCAGAGTGCAATGACCGGTGTTTCCGATGAGAGTAAGGCAAACGGTCCGTGTTTGAGTTCTCCTGCTGCATATCCTTCGGCATGGATATACGAGATCTCCTTCATCTTTAGTGCTCCTTCAAGTGCGACTGCGTAGAATGGACCGCGACCAACATAAAAAATGTCTTTTGCAGCTGTGCAAACAGTGACCGCATCGGTAAGATCTATCAGCAGAATCTCCTCAATCGCCTGGTGGGCATGCAGGAGCATATCATTGCACTTCCTGTCGGCAATATTGTTAACGATCTGCATCAGCACAGCAAGCTGAGCGACAAATGATTTCGTTGCAGCGACGCTGATCTCAGGCCCTGCCCGCATGAATATTGTTGCATCGGCGAGTCGGCTCACACTACTTCCTAAAATATTGGTAATTGCAAGGGTTCGGCAGTTGTGTGCTTTTGCCTGTTTAAGCGCTGTGAGTGTATCGGCAGTCTCTCCTGACTGGGTGATACCAATAACAAGTCCTTCGATTGGGGGTGGATAATATTTGAACTCTGATGCAAATTCAAGCCGCACGGGAACCCTGCAGGATTCCTCCAGGAGATACTTGAAGATGAGTCCTGCATGATACGAGGATCCACAAGCAACAACGGTAACTGATAATGGATGGCGGACAAATTCCGGTATGATATCTGGATTTACTGCGCAGATGGTATTGTAGAATGACTGGGGCTGCTCGTAGATTTCTTTGAGCATATAATGCGCAAACCCTCCTTTCTTTACATCTTCAAGCGACCAGTCAATAAGTTCCAGCGGCCGGTTTACAACCTTACCGTGGTGGAATATCGTCACCTCTCCGCGGCTCAGTGTGGCTATATCCCCATCCTCAAGAAACATGGCACGTTCGGTGTGTTCGAGTATGGGTGTCATATCCGATGCAGCAAAGTTCTCCCCATCTCCAATTCCAATCACAAGCGGACTCGCGTTTCTTGCCACGATCATCCGTTCCTCATTATCAGCAATGACGAGCAGGGCATAGGATCCTTCAAGTTTCGGGACAACATTCTGGACTGCAAGGAGGAGATCTTTTTTCTTCCCGTATTCTTCTTCAATGAGGTGAACGACAACTTCTGTATCCGTATCTGAGCGAAATGTATGCCCCCGGGCTTTGAGTTGTCTTTTTAATGCGGCATAATTTTCAATGATTCCGTTGTGAACAATGGCGATTGTTCCTGTACAGTCCAGATGGGGATGGGCGTTTATGTCATTAGGAATTCCATGGGTTGCCCAACGGGTGTGACCTATACCTACCTTTCCTTTTAGACGTGAAGCAGACTGGGCATTTTCGGATATTCTTCCCTTATGTTTATCCAGTTCAAGTGTTTTTCCGATCGTTGCCACACCAAACGAATCGTATCCCCGATATTCGAGTTTTTTTAATCCTTCAACGATCAGGGGTGCTGCCTCTCTCCTGCCGACATACCCGACAATACCGCACACGTTACATCACCGTAGAGCCATCCGGGATATTCCGGGATTTCAGACAGCCCAGTTCCTCAATAGTTACATTGTTTCCAATAATGCAGTTGTGATAGAGGGAAAACGATCCGCCTTTCACGTTATCTCCAAAGATTGCTCCGAATTCCGATCGTGTTACACAACCTTCAATTTCTAAAATACCCTTCACCGGGCTTGCAGAGGTATGATCCGCAAGAGTACACCTCTCCCCCAACACAGCATCCTTGATCAGGGAATGTGATCCAATCATGGAATCGTCCATGATTAAGGTATTTCCGATGGATGTGAATGGTTCGATAGTGACCCGCGAACCGATGCTTGTGTTGGGCAGTATGCAACAGTTCGGACCTATGGTACAATCATTTCCTATGAAAACCGGCCCGGTGATGAAGGTGTTGGGACCTATTGTTGTGCCCTTCCCAATCCTTACCGCTCCCTGGATGATGGTCTGCCTGCTTGCAGTACCCTCTTTGGCAGGGAGAAGTGTGCTCAAAAGGTGACGGTTCATCCTGATGAGATCCCATGCAAAGATTGCATCCTGCCAGTCACCAGCAGGAATTGCCTGAATCTGCTCTCCCTCATCTATCATCATGGAGATTACGTCAGTGATGTCATTTCCGTGTATTTTGGAGAAGAAATCCTTTTTCAGGGAATAAATGCCGGTACTCACCATAAAGCTGGGAGCATGTTCAGGCTTTTCGATAATCCGGGTTACATAACCGTCTTCCAGCATTACAACCCCAAAATTCGATGGATTGGGATGTTCTTTTACCAGCATCGCGTTAGGAATATCCTTAATGTGTGCTATTGACTTGGGGTCAATGTAATTATCCCCGGGTAAGACGAGAAAATCCCCGGAAATCTTGGACTCAGCACATAAAAGAGCATGTGCAGTGCCCAGTTGCTTGGTCTGGACTACCACTTCTATCGGTATATCGAGCTGGTTTAAAAAGCGGGTTACCTGCTCCTTCCTGTATCCGACAACGACTACAATGTCGCGTATTCCATTTTTCAATAGTGCTTCAATAACATATTCGATGATCGGCCGGTTCGCTACCGGGATCATCGCTTTGGGTCGGCTCCTTGTGAGGGGGCGTACCCGTTTTCCCTCTCCTGCTGCTAAAATGACGGCCTGCATTTCTCACCTAACGGATTGTTGCTTTATCTCCTATGCATCCCTCAATCAAAGAATTTGGTGCAAACTGTGCCCCGCTCCCTATCATTGAACCAACATTAATGGAACAATTGATGCCAAACTGAACATCATCCCCAATGACCGCTCCGAATTTTTTCCTTCGCGTATCTTTTCCGCATACTTTGACATTTCCATGATCATGCCGGAGGTTTGCAAGTTTGGTTCCTGCACCAAAGTTGCATCCGGATCCAATAACGGAATCTCCGATATAGTTGAAATGGGGGATTTTTGTTCCGCTCATAATAATGGAATTTTTTATCTCCGAGCAATGCCCGATATGGCAATCATCGCCAATGCTGGTAGCCCCGCGGATATATGCGTGAGGCCCGATGCGACAATTTTTCCCAATGATGCAGGGGCCCTCAATATAGGTTCCCGATTTTATGACGCTTCCTTTCCCGATATCAACCGGGCCCCGAAGGAATACTCCCTCTTCAACTGTCCCGGCATTTTTCGCATCAAGTGGTTCTATCAGAGTAGTGTTGGCATCAAGCATATCCCATGGGTTGCCAACGTCCATCCAGTAGGACAAGTGGTAGGCTTTTAATTTCTTTTCCGCAATTAACCCGCCAAAGGCATCGGTGAGTTCAAGTTCACCGCGAGGAGACGGTTGCACCTTATCGATAAGACCGAAGATTTCCTGAGAGAAAAGATATGCCCCGGCATTAATTAGGTTGGATTTGGGCTGTTTTGATTTCTCTTCAAGGGATGTCACAAAACCCCCTTCCTCTAGAACAACCCCATAGTCACTAGGATGATCGGTCGTGCTGATACCCACGCAGGGAGCCTGCTTACTGCACATATTCACAATATCATTGGTTTTTAAGATCATATCCCCATTCAGGAGAAGAAACGGTCCTGTTACAAGATCCCGTGCTGATCGAACGGCATCAGCAGTCCCTTGCTGGTTCCTCTGGGCCGCATACGCAATATGAATGCCCCATGCTGATCCATCCCCAAAATATTTTCGGATCTCCCGTTCACCATACCCGACAACAAAAACAAAGTCGGTGATACCTGCGTCCCGAGCTGCAAGAACCAGATGCTCCATCATCGGGCGGTTAGCGAGCGGGAGCATCACCTTCGGGCGCTTCGCCGTGAGAGGGCGCATCCGCTTTCCCTCCCCTGCGGCGAGCACGACACATTCCATACGTACAGCTCCTCTTACAACATTTAAGCAGTTTTCCCCTGCTGTATTCTGGTACGACCCGTTGAAAGCATCTCCTTTGCTTTTTGGAGTGATTTTCCTTCAGCGGTTATACGGATCTTCGGTTCAGTGCCGCTTGCCCGGATCAGGTACCAGCCATCATCGTCGGCAACCCGGATACCATCTGTTGGGTTTGACGCACCAAGCGATGAGACAATTTCTCGTGCATTTTCATACATGAATGACTCCCTGAGTATTGGGTAGGCGGGCATTGCATCGAGTTCAGATGCGACATCCCATTCGGATGCTATCTCGCAAAAGAGTGCTGCAGCGTAAGGGCCATCGGGACACAACGAGATCTTCGGGAAGATCCATGCACCTGATGGTTCACCCCCGAAATCCCCCCATTTCTGGAGTTCTTCAGATACGTATGAATCCCCGACAGAAGTACGCCTGACCTCCGCAATCCCTTCGATGATCATTGAAGCATCGCTTGTAGTAACCACTTTTCCTGCATTAAGGTACTTGGAAAAGAGCATGAGCAGGTGATCTCCGTCAATATATCTTCCCCGGTTATCAAATGCCATCATCCGGTCAGCATCCCCGTCGTGAACAACCGCGCAGGCGGATTCGGTTTTTTTAACCAGATCTCCCAGGTAACCGAGATGTTCTTTGAGAGGTTCAGAGTGCCGGGAAAAATGGCCGGATATATCGCAGTTGATACAGGTGGTTTTTGCACCAGCATCTGCAAGGAGCATGGGGGTAAGTGTGCATCCCGCACCGTTTCCACAATCAATGACTACGGAAATTCCCTGCTTAATGTTGATCATATCGAGAATTGCGTTTTTATGCGGGGTGATGGCATTAAAATCCTGCACATTTCCTTGGTGCTGCCAGTCTGCCCAGCGCGGAGATTTTAGGAGCTTCTCCATTTCTGCCTGCTGCGCAAGAGTGAATGATGAACCATCGGGATTGAACAGTTTCAGCCCATTGTATTCCTCTGGGTTATGGGAGGCAGTGATCATGCAGCCGGTTTTTGCAGTGCGGGTGTTGAATGCGACCGTCGGAGTTGGGACAATACCGGCAACATGAGCAGTTCCACCACCCCCGATTATGCCGGACATAACCAGATGCGCAAGCAGGGGGCTTGTTGTGCGGGTGTCCATTCCGACAATACAATCTGAAGAATTAGCGGACAGTACCGACCCTACTTTTAATGCAGTATCGACAAGTGTCTGGTCAAATTTTCTGCGTATCCCCGATGACCCGAAAAGCATAAGAAATTATTAGGATGCTGGTAACAAGAGTCTTACCCCTCGCTGGATTTGAGAACGAGGCACAAATCTACTCGTGTCCAGGGAATTTACATGCTCGTTCCATACGGACACCAGTGTTCGATCTGCTGGAGCCGGGCTACACCTGCAGTTGAAGGCCCGAGACAGATAATCTGTTTAGTATCTTTGCATTCTGCAATCAGGTCTCCAACCTCTGGATCAATAATGCCCTCTGCATTAATGAGAATCAGATCCGCTTCCTTGGGATCTGTGACAATTTCTGTATAAGACGTATTTTCGATGGCTGGTATACTTCCAATGCACAGAACTCGCTTTCCCGTGATTGCCAATCCTAGTTCTCTCATACAGTCAGTGTGTTTCGAATATGGGCATGCATGCAGAACACGCGATAGGCAGAAAAAACCCGTTGCCACATTGATCATTGCGCAGGCAGCACTCCTTACTGATGGGGTATCGAGAGGAGCTCCGAACATGAACGAAATTTTTGTCTGCGCCCGAATCGGATCACTGGTAACGAATTCTGCACTTCTTCCCCCAAATGATGCGGTCATGCAGGCACCCCGGTCGAACTGGCAGTTCGCCACATCTGGTTTCACATCTAGGAGTACGCCAACCTCTTCACATCCGCTGTGTTCGAGAATAGTTTCAAGTTTATTGACTGAGTCGATGAGAATATTCATAATAATCCCTGTTTGTTAAGTTTTTCTGAGCACAACGCGTGCCGGTGATCCATCAAGTCCTTCAAGGCGCAGGGGAAGTGCGATCATATCATAATCCCCTTCAGGTACTCCTGAAAGATCGAGAAGTTCAATGACAATACATCCCTTCCCGAGGAGTTCCCGGTGAACCGTGCCATCGCAGTGATAGGATTCTATGGAAGGGGAGTCAATCCCGACACAGCAAATCCCTTTTCCGGTAATGAGATGAGCCGCATCAAACGAGAGGGAAGGATAATTCTCGACGAATTGATTGCATCCAGAAAATGACGTTTTAAGCAGAAGTCTCGTAATATTGTCAGTCTTTCCGTACAGGTGCTCTGCTGTGATGATACTTCCCGCACTCCTCACATCCACTACCCGGCATCTGCCAATCAGGTTGATGAGGGGGATGGTATCAATAGTATCACCGGTTTTGAGGTAGTGAACTGGTGCATCGATATGAGTACCCGTATGGGTACTGATATGCAGGTCACTGATCAGGTATTTTCCCTCATCCCGCTGCCTGAATGACGGTTTCAAATCCCCGGGATATACCAGCGTTTCATCTGACAGTGATCGCGTTATGTCAATAATCTCCATAGTATCAGTTCTCCCAGCCATGTTTGCCAATAAGTGGTACAAACCTGACTCCTCCATAGTATTTTGGAATCAGTCTGTCTTTCTGTTTTTCAAGAGTCACCAGCTCCTGAATATCACGGGCCCCTACCGGTGCTACCAGCCTTCCTCCATCTGCCAGCTGATCAGTAAGCGCCTGGGGAATTTTGGGTGTTGCTGCGGTTACCATGATTCCATTAAAGGGGGCATTTTTCGCATATCCCTGCGTTCCGTCACCCTCAATGATATCCACGTTCTGAATCCCTAACAATTTCAGATTATTCCGGGCAAGAATCGCGACTTCCGGTATCCGTTCGATTGTAGTTAACCTGTGCACAAGTCGGGATAGGATGGCTGCCTGGTACCCGCTTCCCGCTCCAATTTCAAGTACATTATCAGAAGGTTCCGGGCGGAGAAGTTCTGTCATCAACGCAACGATGTATGGTTGGGAAATGGTTTGTCCATTCCCGATGGGTAGCGGATTATCATCATACGCGGATTGATCGTATGGGGAAGGGATAAAAACGTGGCGGGGAATCTCCCGCATTACTGCAAGTATCCGGGGGTTGTGGATACCCCGCGCTTCAATCTGGCGTTCCACCATCCTGCGTCGCTCATCCTCTCGTGGATAGGGAGACATATCTACTCAATTCAGAATCCGGATTTCTCCGCTTCATCAATGGAGGCATCGATCTGTTTCTGGAGTGCTTCGGGAAGACCGTTGATCTTCACATCCAGAAAACCACGAATAATAGTCGCGGTCGCTTCATCCTCATCGAGCCCCCGAGACATGAGGTATTCGATTTCATCTTTTGCGAGTTTGCCTACTGCTGCTTCATGGGAAAGCTCAGTACCCACCACAGACCCCTCAATTTCCGGAATCGCATAAATGACCCCGTCTTTCAGGATCAGGCCCTTGCATTCGAGATGGCCTCGGGTGCCGGCCGTCTTGCCGTTGATATGACCCCGTGAAATGATGGTACCCCCCTTGGTTATAGCACGCGTGATCAGTTCCGCGCTTGCACCGACACCTTCGAGTATAGCACGGGAACCAAGATCCATCAGTGAACCCGGGGTGGCGATCACGATACTACTGAAACGGGCAACCGAGTTCGCACCTTTGAGGGTTGCGGTCGGGTACATCTGCACCTTTTTTACCGGTTGCATGCAGACATAGTTGGAAAGGAAGACCCCGTTCTCCTCAACTACGGAAGCGCTTCTGGGATACACTTCGATATTTTCGCTCCAGTTGTGGATCATGGTGAAGCTGATTTTTGCATTCTTTTTGACGTAAAATTCAGAGATACCGTAATGTGCACCGCCTTTGCCCACATGTGCACCACTCGTACAACCGGATATGATGTGGAGTTCAGCGCCTTCTTCAGCGATAATAATATTATGGACATGCTGGATCTGGTCTTTGCCAAGGTACAGGCATGCCTGGATGGGGAGGATATTGCTTGATCCTTTGTGGGCAATTATGACGTACCCTTTGGGATCTTTTTGTGCTGCAACATATTTCGTGACCTCATCTTTATCGGGGGAGACCATTTTCCAGTTGTAGTCTTTAAGCCACGCATATTTTTCGAATGCTTTTGCATATGAGAGGACTTCAATACCTTCCTGCGAGCACTCCGCGTGAACAACATCCTGATCCATCTGGAGGAAACTGCCGCACCGGTTCTTCATTCCGAGATCGATACCCGACTGGGCAAGTCGCTCCTGGTCGACCTTTGAGAGTTCCGGGGTAGTTATGCGTGACGGCATTCGAGACACTCCTTATATCCGCGCTGTTTGATATCCTTTAAAATTTCTCGGGGATTTCCATGACATCTTATCTGCCCGTCACACATTACATGACCTTTATCTGCGTCAAGGTAATCGAGAATGTAACCCGTGTGGGTAATGACAAGACCACTTTTTTTCCGGTTGGCGCGGTGTTTGTCTTTTTCAAGAAGTGTACCGATCGTGGTCCCAATAAGGGAAATATTCTCAAGATCCACGCCACTCTCCGGCTCATCGAGCATGACAAAATCCGGGTTCTGGATCATCAGCTGGAGCACCTCACTGCGCTTGATCTCCCCGCCGGAAAATCCCTTATTGATATCCCTTTCCAGAAATTTATCCATATGAACTGATTTTGCCAGTTCCGGAATATTTTCCTGTTTGGTCCGGGAAATGGCGGTGAGCATCTTTCCCAGTTTCAATCCGGAAATCGTGGGTGGGCGCTGGAAGAGCATGCCGATACCGCGTTTTGCCCGTTCGTTAGCGTGCATGTTCGTTACATCTTCACCATTATAGGTAATCGACCCTTTTGTCACCGTATAGTTGGAATAACCCATCAGGGTCATGAGAAGCGTTGTTTTTCCGGATCCATTGGGACCCAGCAGAACATGTGTTTCCCCATCATCTATTTGGAGATTTATGTCGTGCAAAACTTCTTTGTCGCCGACATTGACATACAAGTTTTTTACCTGCAGCATAAAACAATCGTAGAGAGTATGTCGATTGCTGCATTAAACGCTTTTCACGTTACTAACAAATGTTGCTGGCTTTTCGGCATCTTTTAACCCCTCGAATGGTAAATTACTCACAGGATCACGTTGTATGAGGTCTGATAAAGTCCAGGATAAGGAAGGCAAGGCAAAAGTCCGGCAAGGGTCAAAACATGCAAATAAGGGCATTCTAACCGCTGATTCTCCGGAGATCCACCCGTTTGTAAACCGTATCATATGCGGAGATGCACTGGATGTTCTTGCCCGTATCCCGGACCGGAGTATCGATCTTATCATCACGTCTCCTCCCTACAATTTCGGGCACACCTATGCGCAGGATCCGCATGATGATACGCATGAATGGAATGAGTATTTCGAAAAGCTTCTGATGGTCTGGATGGAGTGTGAACGGGTGCTCAAGCCGGGCGGCCGGATGGCCGTAAACGTCCAGCCGCTATTTTCTGATTATGTGCCAACCCATCACATCATCTCCCGTCAGCTTGCCCGGCTCGGGCTTCTCTGGAAAGCCGAGATTCTCTGGGAGAAGAACAACTACAATGCAAAGTATACTGCTTGGGGAAGCTGGAAATCGCCTTCAATGCCCTATATCAAATATACGTGGGAATTTATCGAGGTCTTTGACAAGGAGACCCACAAGAAAACAGGCAACCGTGAGGATATCGATATTACCGCAGATGAATTCAAGGAGTGGGTGCTCGGAAAGTGGTCATTTCCGCCGGAGATACGAATGAAGGATTACGAACATCCGGCTATGTTTCCTGAAGAACTGCCACGAAGACTGATGAAACTCTTCTCGTACAAAAATGATATCGTGCTCGATCCTTTTAATGGGGCGGGCACGACGAGCCTCGTAGCATGGAAACAGGGACGCCGTTTTATTGGAATCGATATCTCGGAACAGTACTGTGATATGGCACTGAAACGTGTGGCAAGAGCAGATGGAGTAACAGAGTTCTCGGCAGGGTATCCTGTTCCATCGATTCTCACAATAAATGATCTGAAAAAGGAAGAATGAGGGGAAGTCCGATCTTCATACGGGTATATTCTGTTGAATGTATTCATAGACGCCCGGCCTGTCGAACTGATGTTCGAGGATGTAATTGTGGACCTGAGCAGTATGTTCGTATGGGGTGAAGAGTGCCCGGTACGTGCTCAGATGTGTATTGTAGTCAGAGACCAGATCGTTGTGCAATGATACCTGTGCATTATAGTCCTTAATATTGCCCGAATTTTTCAGATTTTTCATCTGTGCTTCGAGTTGAGTAATTCTTTCCTGCCTAGCCTTGAGATCCGATTCAAGGCTCTTCAGCCGGGGTTCAAGTTCGTTTGTTTTCTGGAGAGATTGAAGATATATATTGTTAATAAACCGGGTTTCTTTTCCGCTCGTGTAGATCTTTGTGCCTTTACCAATGGGAATAATAATCGGGTTTGATTGCAGCGTGCGGCCCCCCTCGAGTTTATCCGGTGGGACCCCTACAAAGGAGAAATTTGTCGTTTCAATAAACGTATAATTCGTGTTTTTATAGAGATAATCATCAGCAGCTACTCCAACCGCCATATGTGTTTCCGGTCCAAACGACATCAGGGCAACTTGGTAACCCTCATGGGAAAGAAGTCCGGCAAGAAGCAGGCTCTTGTCATCACAGTCTCCGGAGTTTTCTACAACCGTCTCAACGGGAAATTTCGCCGGATTATCCGTAAGTGTTTCATATCGGAGTGACTGGACGAATGTGGTTATCAGTTCGAGATATTCATCGTCAGAAAGTCCCTTTACCGTTTTAATTTTTTGGAACTCTTCTGTCAGGGCAAGGTAAAGATCCCCCTGTGCAGGATCATTTATCATGGACCGGTAACTGTCCGAAACCCATACCACTTCGGATATGTTTCCATAGAGTGTGACCTCTTTATTGGTATTTTTTGCACCCATGTACACTGAGTTGCTGACTGGTACCGTAATCGTTATACTCCCCTTTTCGAATGGATACGAATGGGATGAAACAATGGGTGGTAAATTAGATGGTGTTGGAACAATATGGGGTGAAACAACAGATGCATGGGGCAGAAGGAATCCTCCCGTATACGCTGCCAATACGGCTAGAATAAAAACAAATAAAAGACCTATGAAAAAAACTGCTTTTTTACCGTGCATGTATCTGTCCTCGATGAGTTGTATGGTACGTGTTTGTCATAGAATATATTCCAGCTGAGCAATGGAATCGATGATATATGTTGGTTTTATTGTTGCTCTCTTCAGTGCCTCTTCACGGAATTTTCCCGTTCTGACAAGGATGCTTCTCAACCCTGCATTGTCCGCACCTCCAATATCTGTGATAATGTCGTCTCCAATCATAGCTACCTGCCCATGCTGTAAACCCATGTCGCGCAGTGCAAGATCAAAGAACGCTTTTGATGGTTTCCCCATAACTGTTGCTGTTTTTCCTGTGGCATATTCAAGTGCCTGTACAAAGGGGCCGGCTGAAAGGGAGAGGCCATCGTGTGCCATCCAGTACCGGTCTTTTTCAAGTGCAATCAGCTCCGCGCCATCCATGAGATGACGAAAAGCACCATTGAGGCTATCATAGGTAATCATATCCCCCGCATCCCCAACAATCACGTAATCTATCTTTGCACTGGTATCATGAGCACAAACCTGCTCGAAATCCCGGTCAACATCGCCGGTGGTGAGAAGATAACAATGGCGTTTGCCGTTTTTTTTCATATACGCCATGGCTGCAAGGGGCGGAGTGAAAATATATTCCTCTGGTATGTCAAATCCCATGGCAGATAACCGACTGGCTATCGTCTTTCGGCATTTCCGCGTTGTATTGGAGACAAACCGGAATGTGTAATCTTTCTGCATGAGAAATTCTATGGCAGCTTGTGCTCCTTCAAGTGGGAAATCCCCTACATAAAGAACACCGTCAAGATCGATGAGAAAGCCCTTTATTCCTTTTATACCCTCATAACTGCTTTCACGGTTTTGTTTCAATGCCCGGTCTTTCACGGCATCACCATATCTCAGAAGAATTGTGTCCCGGAGAAATTAAACGTCTCATTGCATCATCGGACATGCTTTTTCACTTTCACCCTGCATGGCCGGAGGTTTATACCTTCATTTCTGGATGTAATCCTGACGATGGCTGCTCTTCAAGCATCTGCCCGGATCGGATCCCTCTGGTACCAGCGCATGCAGACGCTGAAGGAATACGATGTTGTCCGGGATGGAAATATATTCGGGACGAGTTTTTCCAACAGTGTTGTTTTCTCATCGGAGTATGATCAGGCGCGGCAGCAGCTCGATCATCTGATCACCGGTTATCGTAACCGGCCTTTTGAAGAGATTTTCTCCGGGAAAGAGCTCTCCAATGATTGCGGTACCTGCTTCTCGCTCATGAGCCCGTACTCCCTTCACCCCCCGGCATTCGATCTCGATCACTACCGTAACTCTATTCTCGGTGATTTGACTCTCGTCCGGGGGATCGGTCGGGCAACGGAAAAACGACTACGGGCCCGGGGTTACGAGACCCTGCATGATCTCAAAGAGCATCCTAAGTACCGATCGTATGTGCACCCGGTCATTGACTGTATGTGTCACGGGAGTTCGCGTGATATCATGGAACTTATCGGTAAACGACATGCAAAATCGCACCCCCTTGTGCTGGGAGCAGCAGGTTTGCACGAACCCGAGGATTTTGTTTTTCTTGATATCGAGACCATGGGTCTGTTCTCCCGACCGATTATTCTCTTAGGTATCGGGGTGATGGAAAACGGATCCCTGAATGTTTACCAGTACCTGCTCCGTGATATTGCTGAGGAACAGGCTGCACTTTATGAGACAATCCACCACTTGTCCGGTGAACGAAAAGCTCTCGTGACGTTTAATGGCAAAGCATTCGATCTCCCCTACATCAATGACCGGCTCGGGTACTACGGGATGAGCACTCCGGACAGTACCCGCATCCCGCATTTCGATGTCCTTCATTTCAGCCGCAGGCATTGGCGACACCAGTTCTCCTCAATGCGTCTCACTGCGCTGGAAAGGGAGATCCTGCATATTCACCGTGAGAATGATATCCCTGGCCAGATGGTGCCGGAATTTTATGAAACATACCTGCGGACGGGTAATTGCGGTCCTCTTGTACCTATCGTTGAACATAACCGGCAGGATATCATTTCGCTGGCCCTGTTGTTTTTCCACCTTATGGGGGAATCCTATGGCTGTTGAGGATGTGATCCGGCTTCTCACTACTAACCCGGTCTATCATCACCGTGTCGTGCATACCGAAATTATTGAACCCCGGCTCCCCCGCTACGGTACACTCGATTCTCCTCTCTCCGAATGTATCACTTCGTATCTTGATCAGAACGGTATCCGGCTTTACGCGCACCAGTGTGATGCAATCAACCTCGCTCACGCCGGAAAAAATGTGATTCTAACAACGCCAACAGCAAGTGGTAAGACCCTGGCGTTCAATATTCCGGTTTTTTCCGCACTTGAAGCCGACCCGGATGCCCGTGCGTTATATCTGTACCCGACAAAAGCTCTGTCAAACGACCAGCTCATAACGCTTGAGCGAATGGCAGACTATACCGGCATTTCAGCAAAACCTGCCATCTATGACGGGGACACCCCCCAGTCGCGACGAGCGACGATACGGGAGAACTCGCGGATAATCATCTCAAATCCCCATGAGATGCATCATGTCCTGTCCTGGCACATGAAATGGCGCCCGCTGTTTGCGAATCTCCGGTATATTGTCATCGATGAGGCACACCGGTACAGGGGGGTATTCGGTTCGCACATCGCGATGCTGATCCGGCGGTTGTCACGACTTTGCCTTCACTACGGTTCACAGCCGCAGTTCATCCTGTCCACGGCAACACTGGCAAACCCGGTGGAATTTTCCTCCCGACTGACCGGTCATGCATTTGAGCTGGTGGACGGTAATGGATCACCTCATGGCAGGAAACACTTCGTCCTCTACAACCCGTTCTACGATGGTGTTGGTGAACGTTCCACTCACCAGGAAACAAAAGACCTCCTAGTTTCCTGTTTGAAAACCGATCTCCAGACGCTGTGTTTCACCGGCTCACGGAAGATGGCAGAACTCGTCACGCTCTGGGCGCGGGAGGATGCACGGCGTTCGAGTGCTCAGCTTGCGGATGCAATCTGCGCGTACCGGGCAGGTTATCTTCCCGAGGACCGGCGGACTATCGAGACCTGCCTTAAGGATGGGACAATGAAGGGAGTCGTGTCGACGAATGCGCTTGAGCTTGGTATTGATATCGGATCGCTCGATGCCGTGATTATTTCCGGTTACCCGGGCACCATGATGTCTACCTGGCAGCAGGCTGGTAGGGCCGGAAGGAAGGGAGATATATCTCTTGCCCTTCTTGTTGCGCAGGCAAATCCACTCGACCAGTACTTCATGAACCATCCGGAACAATTTTTCTCGCGTTCACACGAAAACGCAATTGTTGATACAGAAAACCCCTATATCGTATCCGGGCATCTGCTCTGCGCAGCAGCTGAACTTCCGCTGCGCGAAGACGAAGACCGCGTTTTTTTCGGGGATTCTTTCTCACAATTGCTTCCGGAACTAGCATCCACCGATCTTATCAGGAAGACTGCCCGAGGGTGGGTGTATTCCGGGCGGGGCAGGGCAGCTGAACTGGTAAACCTTGGGGGCGTTCCCGGAGAATCATTCCGGATTATGTGCCATGGCAGGGTGCTTGAGACCATGGATCGGGCACAGGCATACCGGGAAGCACATAAAGGTGCAATTCTTCTCCACCAAGGGGAGATGTTCCTTGTTAAAGAGATGGATCTGGAAACCCATATCGTGCGGGTAACTGAAGCAGATGTGGATTACTATACACAGCCCTTAAAAGAAGTCGACCTTGCGATCATCGAGACCCTTGACACCCGTGAAGTGAATGGCGTGAAATGTGCCTTCGGGGTGGTGGAAGTAACGGAACAGTATACCGGTTACAAGATCAAACGCGGCGATACTATTCTTGGTGTTGAGCCCCTCAGTCTCCCCCCACTCACCTTCAGGACAAAAGCATTCTGGCTCATCCCCTCTTCTCATACGGAACAGAACGTTTTGAAAGGGAACCTGGATTTCGCTGGCGGTCTGCACGGTGCAGAGCATGCCATCATTGCTCTCATGCCTCTGCATGTGATGTGCGATCGCTGGGACATTGGCGGATTATCATCAGCCGCATATGGTGAGAGCGGGGAGCCGGTCATATTTGTGTATGATGGCTATGAAGGGGGTATCGGACTCGCGGAGAAAGCCTATGAGCTCCTGCCCGATCTGTTTGCCACTGCCCATGCACTGGTCCGAGACTGCAGGTGTGAGGATGGCTGCCCGTCCTGCATTTACTCACCCAAATGCGGTAATGACAACCAGCCGCTCGACAAAATAGCGACCACACTTATACTGGAAGAGCTCTGTCAGGAATCAGTGATAGCTGAATCTTCAATGGATACTGCAGGCTCTGAAACAGCCTCTTCATGAACCGTCCACTGTTAGTCCACGAGAATGACCCTGCTCACCTGCTCAGGATCGTCGTCTTCAAAGATGAACAGATCGTCTATTGTTGTATGCAGGGTCCGGGCTACATCATGGGCAAGTTTGAGTGACGGATTATATTTCCCTTGTTCTAAAAAGACAATCGTCTCCCTTCGCACACCTACTTTTTTTGCGAGATCATCCTGTGTAAGGGAAAAACGCGCTCGATATTCTTTGATTCTGGTCTGCACGGTGATGCACTCCAATTATATCCTATTCCACGTCCCCTTTCCGGAACAGATAGATCTGGTAGAGCCGGGCAGAGAGTGCAAGAACGATAATGGACAGTGCGAGTGCAATCTGTGTTCTCAGCCTCAGTATTCCCAGATAATCCGACCAGAACAGGCAGAACATAAAGAACAGGCCGGTCAGCCATGCATAGGACAGCCCATAGGCGCCGATCTTTTTTGAGCGCTCATCAGATTCCGGTTCATCCCCATATTGCCGGTGTCGGGTAATGCCCGTGATGAGGAAGGCAAGTCCTGCTACAAGCAGGATAGTCCCGATGATGGCTTCACCAGCGGTGAGGATCATGGAAGCGATACCGCTGATTATCATAAGGATTCCGATGATGATGCGGTAGAGATTTCTGGATTTCATTTCTATCCCTCCTGTATGTTATCTATTTCTAACACTCTTTCGTATTAATGTTATCTATTTCTAACATGTCCGTGTGATACTCGTTCGGAGTATTGAACATCTGGCGGGTATGCTTCGGGACATTTGTCATCCATCATTATGACCCGTGGGGTCTCGGGAATCACCCCGACATTCAAACTGTACCCATGCGACCTCCTCCACGACCCCTAGATCATAAAACCGTAAATTATCGATGTAAATATGGACAAAATTTGTATGGAATCCAAGAGCCTCATGGGTGTGTCGCATGGGTACATTTTATTTTTGCCGCCAGTACATCTGAGTCGTTCCGGTGATCTCATGCAGTGATATCTCACCCGTGGATTTACTGGAAATGGGGGGTAGGATTCCTGGTAATGGATTGGGTTCTGACTTGTGAAATGTACCCATGCGACCCCCCAATAACCCCCGATATGAATGCTCTGCTGGAAGGAAAAGACTCACGAAAAAAAATTTAAAAGAACAACAGGATTTCTCCAGAGCAAAAAAAATATTATTCTTTGATGGTAGAGCGAACGGAAAGAAAAACCGGCCCCCGCACATCCACTTTCTTGTTATTGTCCGTTACGGCACGCATTGCGAATTCCTCGATCTTTAAGTTGATATCACTGGGAAGTTTTGCCATCTTCACCTGCACCGTGGTAGATTTCCCGCACCGGGCAGCTTCTTCAATACGGGCAGCAGCGAGTGCTGCAACTGCGCTCAGGTAGCTGATGCCGGTTGAAATCCCCTCGGTCCGCACCTGTTTCCACTTCTCAACATCCGGCACTCCCAGGATCGATCCCTCGTGGACGAATATATCATTGGCACAGGCAGGACCGCAGAGCTTTGCATTGGATTCCGGCTCTTCCACGGCCACTTTTATTGCTACCCCACCAAGAGTCCCTTCCCATGCATCGAATGAGCACGGCCCGGCTGCAGCTCCATTTGCGGTAGCGACACGTAAGATCGCGGCAGCAAGCTGCTTTCCTTCCGGGGACACCGGCTCTTCCCGCACATGAACTGCTCGGGCGATCTCCCTGTCCGTAATGGGTCGGGGGAAGAACTGGGGGAAACAGAGTTGCCGGACATCATTAGAATTATACGCGATCATCGCAAGCCGCTCAACACCCAAGCCGAGATTCATAACCGGTACCCCAATGCCGTACTCTGCTAGTGCAGATGGGGAGTACATACCGAATGTTGCCACTTCTACCCATCCGTGCACCGGGTGACGGGCGTACACTTCGGTCTGGGAATCCGGCATATAATACTTGGACCGTTTCTCATCCGGCTGGAACCGGAAGTCCGTGTACCCGAATGCGGAGAGGAGTGCTTCGCTAACTGCTTTACCGTCCTCTATGGTGACATCTTCGCCGGCAATGATACATGACGCTGAGTGGTAGGTCATGAGTCGTGTCGGCCCTTCGGCCTGTTCGCGCCGGAAACACCGGTCAACCGAGAAGAGCCGGATAGGGAGCGCTGTTTTTTCCCAGATGGCACCGAGGGTCATGAACCAGCCGCTTGTCATGTGGCTGCGGAGGGTGGAACGTGAGGATTCGGGAACCAGTGCCCTGAACTCTGGAAAGACCGCGTCAAGGATGTGCACAACTAATGCGTCATCCACACCCAGCACCTTGGAGAGTTCGAAGGTAAGTTCGTCGCCGTCAATCTCCGATTTTTTGTATGCGTGAAGGGTCTCTCTCAGGTGTTCCTCAGTCTCCTTTGTCATGGGCTGGTAATGCTCATGGTGATGGGCTTGTGCAACCGGAACCGCATCGTGGTGGACGAGCGGGCTTCGGTGACTCATCAGGATCTCGTTGATCTCATCGAGCTGTTTTCGGGCAATCCCCACGTTCGGGCGCGGGAGTCCTCCCAGGTAGAAGACTCGGTCAAGCACAGCCATTGCTTCAGGGCCGAACTGCCGGTAAATGTCCTGTTCCTCGATGATAACCGGGTTTTCAGCTTCATCAAATCCCAGCGAAAGGTAGGTCTCACGAAGCCGGTTTATCGTAGCAAATATCGGGTGCGCCTGAGCCCGTTTGAACGAGAGGCACGGATAGGTTGCCGCATGTCCCGGGGGTGTTACAACCGACGGACCTTCGTGCCATGCCTCTTCAAAATTCTCATGCGACTTTCGTTTCCATTCTTCAGGATTGAACCTCATGTTTTACGCTCCAGGCAGACCACTCTGCTCAATATATTCTCATCTTTGAACCGGTAATCGCATGCGGCTGCAATTTTCTCTGCAAACACCCGCACACGCTCATGCTCCGGCATATTCTCTCTAGCCAACCGGTTTCTACTGTATCCCAGATACATATATCCCTTCACTTCCACAAATGACGCTCCCGAATCCTGCAGGATCGCAGCATATTTTTCCGGTGCGAAATCGTTGAGATCCTTGACAAGGGTGATCCGCACTGCGGATCGTCGTGTTCCCAGCAGGGCAAGGCTTTCGTTCACCCGTTCCCAGTAATCCTCCTGAGGGCGACATACCTTCATGTAGGTCTCCCGATCCGGTGCATCGAGCGAGACATACATCTGGTACGGGTGGCATCGCCGAAGCATGTCAGGATTTGTACCGTTACTCACGAGAAATGTGGTGTAGCCCTTATCGTTGAAGAGATCGATTAGCGCAGGGAGCTGGCTGTAGAGCGTTGGCTCCCCGGAAAGCGAGATAGCGACATGTTTTGGATCCAGTGCCTCCTGCCACTTTTCGGGAGTGACCGTGTTGTCGAGAACTGCATTGTACCCGGCCAAGGCTTTTTTCTGGAACTTGTGTACCCCGGCGAGAATCGTTTCCGGAGAGCATTCCTCTACTTCTGGTACTTCGTGTTCAAACGATCGCCAGCAGAAGAGACAGCGCTGGTTGCAGCGCAGAGTGGGGGTCATCTGGACGCAGCGGTGGCTGTCAATCCCGTAGAACTGGTGCTTGTAGCACATGTCGCCACCCATGAGCGCCCGTTTGCACCACATACAGGGCTTGAGTGCAGCTCCCGAAGTCTTTGAAAAAAACTGGTATCCCTGCTTTCGCAGGGCATCACATGGTGCGGATGGCATCAATCCCAAGTGTCTCTAACGACTCTTTAAGCGTGTTCTGGGCCGCTTTCACCAGTGTGAGCCGGCGATCGCGGACTTTTCCCTCGCTTTTAAGCACCGGGTCAAAGTGATAGAACGAGTTGAAGACGTCTGCAAGTTCGCGGGAGTACGTGGCAAGGATATGCGGGCGGAGCTCAGCGATCACCCGCTCGATGACCATGGGTAGCTTGGCAATCTGTTTGGCAAGAGCAATTTCCGCAGGTGTCTCGAGATCGTAGCATTCCTCAAACGGGCCTGCTTTATCAAGGATACTGCAGGCACGGGCGTGGGAGTACTGGATGTACGGGCCGCTCTGGCGTTCGAAGTCCAGCGCTTCCTTCCAATCAAAGACGGTGCTCTTTTCGGGAGACACCTTCACGATATCATATCGCACTGCTGCAAGGCCGACCGACTGGGCGATTGCCCTTCGGGTCGGTTCATCGAGTTCCGGTCTCCGTGCGGTCACTTCATCGAATGCCCTTTTATTTATCTCGGTGATCAGGTCGTCGGCTGAGACGAATTTGCCAGCCCGGGTACTCATCGATCCTTCCGGCAGGGATACGAACTCAAAGTGGACAATCTCCGGCACCTTCTCTCCAAGAAGCTTCATCGTGCACTGGAGCTGTGCGCCAATCAGTTTGTGATCTGCACCAAGTACATCGATCATCCGGTCAAAATTCGCCCCTTTCCATGCATGAAACGCAAGGTCACGGGCTGCGTATACGGAGGTGCCGTCACTGCGCCGGATCACGTACTTGTTCTCGAACCCGAACTCTGAGAGATCGAGTGCAAGTGTTTCTTCCTGTCGCGCCTGAGGAAGTTTTTTGATCCTATTGATGATCCGCTCAGTGTAACCATTCCGGATGAAATCGCTCTCCCAGACGAACCGGTCATGCGCCACGTTGAGGTTCTTCATGGTGACCTCGAACCCTTCAAGGCAGCGCGAGACCTCGTTCCTGAACTTCTTGACTGTAGAAGTATCTCCTTTCTCCACCAGCTGCATCAGTTCGTTGACCTGCTGGGTGATCTGGGGATCCTTCTCGATCTCGCGGTTTGCTGCTATGTAGATGCGAGCAATATGGGCGTCCTCTTTCTCGCCTTCCTGCTGGGTGCTGTCAAGATGGGTGAATCCCCATACCACGATAGCGATCTGCCGGCCCATGTCATTGACATAATACTGTACTTCGAGCCGGTAACCTGCCTTGCGGAACGCCCGGGCAAGCGTATCCCCGATGATCGAGTTCCTGATGTGTCCCACATGGAGAGGACCATTGGGGTTGGCACTCGTGTGCTCAAGAACTACCCGGGTTGTTTTTTTCTCCAGTGAACCATAGCCCGGTTTTACTGCAGCTCTAACTGTATCGCTGACGTATTCGTTGCCGAAAACGAAATTGATATACGGGCCTTTTGCTTCAACCCGTGTTCCTGCGAGTTCAGGATGTTTCAAAAGCTCAGCCACAAGATCCTGTGCGATCTTGACCGGTGCCTGTTTCTTCTGCTTTGCCAGTGCGAATGCGATGGTTGTGGCAAGATCGGCATGCTCCCCGCCTTCGGCCAGAAGCACATCTTCCATCCCGGTGCTCTCCTTAAGCACGCGTTCCAGTATTATTCGTTTTTCCAGTAACATCA
The DNA here is from genome assembly GCA_963676675.2 of uncultured Methanoregula sp. Taxonomy (GTDB): domain Archaea; phylum Halobacteriota; class Methanomicrobia; order Methanomicrobiales; family Methanospirillaceae; genus Methanoregula. The sequence continues at coordinate 497,824 of OY781161.1, forward strand.
GCACCCCGTCCTATAGCGCAGGATTGCGGCAATCCCGCCGAATGCGGAGAAGAGGATCGACCCCTCTTCAAAATCATCGGAAATGAGCTCGACTTTGGCACTGCTCTGTTCAGCGAGTTTGGTCAGTTCATCGACGATATCGATCTCCTCTTCGAGAATGAGTGGTGCAGTACATTTCGGACATGCACCGAGTGGGATGTCCCGGACTGTTTTTCCTGCATCGATGTGAACCGTCTTCTCATCGGTGAAATCGCAGTTCTGGCATTTTATCCGGAGCCGGGATTTTCTGAGGTTTGCCGAGAGGAGCAGGATATCGACTGCGCCCAGTTCAAGATTTTTCCTGATGCTCTCTTCCCCATAGGCAGCAATACTGGCATCCTTGACGAGTTCTCGTAAGAACTTCTCCATGAACGCTTTTTCTTTGATGACGCCCATGCCTTTGAGTGCGTCCTTTGCTGCATCCACAAGTTCGGAGAGCCCGTCTTCGTTGGTATATGCAACATCATAGATTCCGATGATCCGCTTCTGGACTTCGTGATGGAGAAAGTTTCCAGCTTCAAACTCCTCTTTTGTCGGGCTGGGGCCTCCAATGAGGACACCCTTGAATCGCTCGAAGAAATCTTTCTCTGCAAGGAATATGGCACTGGCCCGTTCTCCTATTCTGGTATAGAACTCGGCGATTGCAATCTCCCTGAGACGCCCGAAACGGGCAGCTGACTGGCCACCTTTGCGCGTCTTTCCTGGGACCGTTGAAGTCGTTCCGCCAATGGGCTCGATCCGGTTGCCACGCAAAAATCCCCAGTAGGCTTCCCTACGATCAAGGACAAGAAGCCCATAAATGGACTTCTCTTCGAGCATTTGTTTGAGCGGCTCGAGTTCGAAGTTCGAGCTGCAGCGGTACATATAGAGGTTGAGAGGTTCGGGTGGTTCGATGATTGTGCACTGGAGATCTGTGCGATCACCGTAGAGTTTGACCGTTCCACAGAAAACGGCAAGTCCATGCAGTGGCGGGCGCTTGTAGTATTTAAGCCGGGATAGGATGGAGGAGATGGCACTCTGGACATTGGTTTTGGTCTGTTTGCTCTTGATGTTGGCGCACTGGCCAAACTCATCTTTGAGCTGGTTGGTAACATCGTAGATCTGCTTGTCAGGGGGAATGTAGATCGTGATAAGTTCCGTCCCGTCACCCTGCTGTAACTCGAGCTTCTCGAGCGCCTTTTTGAACTCGTAACGCTTTCGCGCGTCGTCCATCTCCCGTTCTTCTGCCATTGCCGGTCTCAAACCTCTCTGGAGCTATTACTTATTCACTCGCGTGTGGCATAAATTTGCCTCAAGTACATAATGATCCGTGTGTCGACATCGCTGTTGATGCCATGATCCCCGGAAAACTCGGTGAATGTTTTGGGTTCCTGTGCCGAGTTAAAAAACTGTTTTCCACTTGCTATAGGTATGATAGGGTCACTCGCTGCATGGAAGATCCAGACCGGGCGCGGTGTGATTTTTGTGAAATAGGTACTTGGTTCAACAGATGTGGCAAACCGTATGGGATCTCCCGAGTAACCCTGCTGAATCACTGAATCCAGCAATCCCCAGTCTGATGTAGAGATTCCCATGTACCCGGCAAACCGGGGATCAACCCCGGCAGCGACTGCTGCATATCGTCCCCCATTGCTCGACCCCATCACGTAGACTGGTACTGAGAACCGGTCAGATATGATCATCTGTGCATTGACCAGATCGCATACTGAGAGATAATATTGCGGCCAGTCCCCTTTTTCAAACCGATTATAATCCTGCTGAACCAGCTGCGGGCTGAATGGGACGCCGGGGGTTTCTGCACCATTGCCCCTTGAATCGGTAAACATGAATGCATAGCCGGCTGCCGTATACTTTACCATCCGGTCCTCATGACCTGCGATTTTTTCTCTTGCTCCGGGAGCATATACGATTGCTGCTTTTGGGTTTTTAGGTGCAGCGAGATAGGCGATCACATCGCCGCTCTGCGTGTGCATGACAATTCGGGTTTTGGTGTAGGTCTCGTTGGAGAAAAGTACCTCTTCACTTATCGTCGCCGGTGCACAGGTTACGGAAAGGGTGCCCTTGTTATCTACTGAGTATCTAGATTTTGTTCCTGTACCAGGTGTACCCGTACATCCGGCACACGCAAGGAGCAGGACGATGATGACTCCCATACAAAGAAATGAACGCATGATCAACACCCGAAACAGTGGTGGATCAGGCAGATCGTCTTGGCATCTACTATTGTTCCATTGCGGATCATTTCGGGTAGATCGCGGATGGCAACATCCACGACCTCAATTATCTCATCCTCATCTTTCCCGTACTCTTGCGAGGGAGAGAGGTCGCGGGCTTCGAATAAAAAAATCTTCTCATCGGTATATCCCGGTGTCGTGTAAATGAATCTTTTCTCCAGCATCGTCTGCGCAGCGAAACCTGTCTCTTCGATCAGTTCGCGGTGTGCAGTCTGTAACGGATCTTCACCCGGTTCCATTGTTCCTGCCGGGGCTTCGAGTATATACTGGTCTATGGCATACCGGTATTGTTTTACCAGTTTGCACCGGTCATCCTCCAAGGGAAGAATCACCACGGCGTTGCTCGGGTGGACGATCACTCTCTCTTTTTCAATCCCGTTCGGGAGCCGGATCATACGACTCTCTATCCAGAGGCGCCTGCCGCGAAAGATCTCCATTTATTCCTCATAGGGAATAGGGTCTTGTCTTCCGATTGCTGCAAATGCTTCTTTCCGGAAATGGCATGACCCGCAGGTACCACAGGCTCTCTCTTCTTTTTGGTAACATGACCATGTGTGCTCGTACGGAACGCCGAGTTTCATGCCTACGTTTAAGATGTCTGTCTTTGTCATGTGAATGAAAGGAGTTTTTAGCGTAATCTTTGTCGTGTCCTTTGTTCCCAGATCTATCACGCGCTGGAACGCCTCGATAAATTGCGGGCGACAGTCCGGGTAGCCACTGTAATCGAGAGACTGGACTCCGATGAAGATCGCATCTGCATCTTTCGCTTCGGCAAAACTGGTTGCAATGGAGAGCAGGTTGGCATTCCTGAACGGCACGTAGGTATTGGGAACGTGCGCCCGTGCAGGATCGAATTTTTCTACGGCAATTTCTTTGTCGGTAAGGCTGCTTTCCCCAAACTGTGAAAAATAGCCGACATTGACTGCGATGAAGTCTTTTGCGTGGAGCAGGGAGGCAATCTTTTGTGCGCATGCCAGTTCTTTTGCTTCAGTCCGCTGCCCGTAGTTCAGGTGCAGGGCACAGATATCATATCCCTCACTCTTTGCCAGGTATGCGAGCGTGGACGAGTCCATGCCGCCGGAAAGTAAACATACTGCTTTCATTTCACACCTATGATCTTATGCAACTGCAACTGGAACCTGACCGGCAGGTTGTTGTGCAGTATAAATTGTACAATGGTGGCGTAATCGCTTCCAGCAACCGGAGAGAAGAAAACCTCCCCGTCAATCCGGTGCGACTCGATGATCTGCTGTGCGTATTTGCAGTCAGTTTCATCCTTGAGGACAAACTTCACGCTATCCTGTGGGCGGATGGAGTCAAGCAGGGACAGATCGCTCTGCTCCCCTGATGACGGGCATTTCACATCCATACAGATCGAGGCATACGGTTGCAATTGTGTAAATGCAAAGGTGCCGTTTGTTTCAATATCGATCAGCGCGCCCCGCTTGTGCAAGGATGCGAGCAGAGGTTCCAGTGCTGCTGCCTGCATGAGTGGTTCGCCTCCTGTAATGCAGATATATGGGGGATTGATGCGCCAGACTTGCTCAAGGATCTCATCAAGGCTCTGCTCTCTTCCCCCGGAGCGGGCGTATTCTGTATCGCACCAGTGGCAGTTCAGATTGCAGCCGGCAAGCCGGATGAAGAGGCAGCTTTTGCCCTGGTTCTTGCCTTCCCCCTGAAGGCTCCTGAAGATTTCAGTGACCTTCATTCAGGTTAGCTCGGCGCAGGCTGTGGGAGATTCCCACACACGTATCTTAGTTACTGTTGCCTTTATTCCCCGTTCCCGGCAGACCGCAGAGAGATCATTGCGGATAAGGATTGCCATCAGTTCGCTTGTTGGCTCTCCGGGTGTTGTGATAACCGGGTGGAACTCCTCTATACGGGGGACCATCGGATCATCGCGGTTCAGGATGATCTGGTGATCGTACTTGTTGATGACCTGCTTGATCAGACTGTAATCGATCAGGATTTGCGTTGCCGGGTCCGGCTCCCCTTCCATCCAGACCTCAATCTTCCACCGGTGCCCGTGGAGATTGGCGCACTTCCCCTTGTAATGGAGCAGACGGTGGCTGGTATCGATCTGCACCTCTTTATAGATCCCGACTTTCATCGCATATCATTGGCGGGCAGGATATAATATTATTATGAGTGCGGTATAATAGTATAAGACAGGCAGGTGGAGTGCCACAATTTATAAATCGGACCCCCGCGATTGTATATATCTCAGTGTGGGTTATCGATAACCACAAAAACAACTAAAATGAGGTTATTTAATGGGACAGGGTAAATTTGCAGCCAGAAAGATGGTTCGGGACTCAAATAAGTTCCGGTGGGCAGACAAGAACTACGCCCGCCGTGAGCTCAATCTCGATGTGAAGTCGGACCCGTGTGAAGGGGCTCCGCAGGCGAGAGGTATCGTGCTGGAGAAGGTCGGTGTTGAGGCAAAACAGCCCAACTCAGCTATCAGAAAGTGCGTGCGCGTGCAGTTGATCAAGAACGGACGCCAGGTCACTGCGTTTGCAGTGGGCGACGGTGCAATCAACTTCATCGATGAGCACGACGAAGTCGAGATCGAAGGCATTGGCGGTCGTCTCGGTCGCTCCATGGGAGATATCCCTGGCGTTCGGTACGTAGTTACCAAAGTGAATAATGTCTGCCTCCATGAAATGGTCATTGGCAGGAAAGAGAAACCGCGTAGGTGATTGAGATGACAGAAACCGAAGGAAAGACCGCAGGACAGAAACTGCTGTTTAACAAATGGGACGTTGCCGAAGTCAAAGTTACCGACCCCAGCCTTACACGCTATGTGACACTCACCGCCCAGATCATCCCCCATTCCTGCGGCAAGTTCTCCCGCCAGGAATTTGGCAAGAGCAACATGATGATTGTCGAGCGGCTTATCAACCGCCTCATGCAGACCGAGAATAATACCGGAAAGAAGCAGCTGGCAATCCGGATCGTGCGGGATGCATTTGAGATCATCAACAGGAAGACCAAGCGTAACCCCATCGAAGTTCTGGTTGAGGCAATTGGCAACGCCGGTCCCCGGGAAGAGACCGTCCGCCTGAAATACGGTGGTATCAATGTCCCGAAGTCGGTTGACACCGCCCCCATGCGTCGTGTCGATACCGCCATTGGTTTCCTTGCAGAAGCAACCCTGAAGGGATCCAGCACGAGCAAGAAGAGTGCAAGTGCAGTTCTCGCCGATGAACTCATCGCCGCCTCAAAGGGCGACATGAAGTGTTTCTCGGTAGGGAAAAAGGAAGAACGCGAGCGCATTGCAAAATCCGCCCGTTAAACATCTTTTTTTGAGGTAATTTTCATGGTCCGCGGCAAAAAATCAGTCGAGCGCGTAACTGAGCTCATGAAGGAACCGAAGCACATTCGGAACATCGGTATTGTGGCACACATTGACCACGGCAAGACGACTCTTTCTGACAACCTGCTTTCAGGTGCAGGCATCATCTCTGAGGAGCTTGCAGGAAAGCAGCTCTTCATGGACTCAGATCCGGAAGAGCAGGCCCGTGGTATCACTATTGACGCATCCAACGTCTCAATGGTGCATGAGTATGAAGGTCAGGATTACTTGATCAACATGATAGATACGCCCGGTCACGTTGACTTCGGAGGCGACGTCACCCGTGCGATGCGTGCGGTCGACGGAGCGGTTGTCCTCGTGGACGCAGTCGAGGGCACCATGCCCCAGACCGAGACCGTGCTCCGGCAGGCCCTCAAGGAGGGAGTCCGTCCCGTTCTCTTCATCAACAAGGTCGACCGGCTCGTCAACGAGCTGAAAGTCGATGAGATGGAGATGCAGATCCGTCTCGGCAAGGTTATCGATAAGGTCAACAAGCTCATCAAGGGTATGAATGAGGAAGCCTACAACAGCGGCTGGAAACTTGATGCTGGTGCAGGTACGGTAGCCTTTGGGTCTGCGCTCTATAACTGGGCAGTTTCGGTACCCTTCATGAAGAAGAGCGGAATCTCTTTTAAAATTGTTTTCGATAAGTGCCGCGCAGGCGACATGAAATACCTGGCAAAGAACAGTCCGCTTTCAGATGTTCTTCTGGATATCGTAGTTCATCAGCTGCCAAACCCCCTTGAAGCACAGAAGCGCCGTATCCCGATCATCTGGCACGGCGACAAGGAGTCCAAGGAAGGAAAGTCGATGGTCAGCTGCGATCCCAAAGGTGCCGTCGCAATGATGGTTACTGATATCTCCTTTGATCCTCACGCCGGCGAAGTCGCCACCGGTCGCCTCTTTTCCGGCAGCCTCAAGCGCGGCGATACGCTCTATGTAATGGGTTCGGCACTGAAGGAGAACCGTCTCCAGCAGGTCGGTATCTTCATGGGTCCCAAGCGTGTCGAAGTCGAGGAGATCGTTGCCGGGAACATCGCCGCAGTCACTGGTCTTAAGGATGCCATTGTCGGATCTACGGTCAGCTCCCTCATGGAAGTTACGCCGTTTGAATCCCTCAAGCACTACAGCGAACCCGTTATGACCGTTGCCGTCGAGGCAAAGAACATGAAGGATCTGCCCAAGCTTGTCGAAGTGCTCCGGCAGGTTGCCAAGGAAGACCCCACCCTTGTCATCTCCATCAATGAAGAGACCGGCGAGCACCTGATTGCCGGCATGGGAGAACTCCACCTTGAGATCATCACGGGCCGTATCAAGCGTGACAAGGGTGTGGAAATTATTACTTCCCCGCCGATCGTGGTTTATCGTGAAACCGTTACCGGCACAGTTGAAAATGTTGAAGGCAAGTCCCCCAACAGGCACAACCGCTTCTACTTTACTCTCTCTCCCCTCCCCGATGAGATCGTCAACCTGATCAAGACCGGCGAAGTCTCCATGAACCAGCAGATGCTGGAGCGCCGTGACGTGCTCATCAAGGCCGGCATGGAAAAGGACGAGGCAAAGAGTGTCAAGATGATCAAGGGTACGAACATGCTCATTGACGCGACCAAGGGTATCCAGTACCTCAACGAGACCATGGAACTGGTCATCGAAGGTATCCACGAGGCACTTGCCGGTGGCCCGCTCGCTGACGAGCCTGTCCAGAACCTGAAGATGGTTCTTACCGATGTCAAGCTCCACGAGGACGCAATCCATCGTGGCCCGGCACAGGTCATCCCTGCAGTCCGTGGCGCAATCAAGGGTGGCCTGCTGCTTGCCGGCGACTCGCTGCTTGAACCTGTCCAGAAGATCCAGATCACGGTCCCGATGGACCAGATGGGTGCGGCAACCTCCCAGATCCAGGGACGTCGCGGCCAGGTCTTCGATATGACCAGCGAAGGTGACACGATCACCGTTGCCGGTAAGGCCCCGGTCGCAGAGCTCTTCGGGTTTGCAGGCGATATCCGGTCGGCAACCGAAGGCCGTGCCATGTGGAACACGGAGTTTGTCGGATTCGAACTCGTGCCCAACAACATGGTCAAGGAAGTCGTTGTGGCAATCCGCAAGCGCAAGGGCTTAAAAGAGCAGATGCCCACCCCGGCAGACTATCTGTCGGTATAATCTTTTACCTTTACCCCCTTTCCCCCCACTTTTTATACATTTTTCATACACTATTCCACTTCAACACCCACCTGCACTTTGCAACATGCAGTATCTTGTGTACATGTGTCCCCGCAGATCCTGCTTAAAGTAAATCAGTTATCCATGTTAGATTTTTTAAGCAAATCATTATTGAAAATTTTTTCAGCACACTTTTATTTTTTAAATTTTGAGATAAACCTACAATATCCTGATAACCAAGTCATCGAATTACAGGATAACCGGTAGCTGATCGTATCCTGCATAAAGAACGAGTATTGTAAACAATACTCTTCGTTCAAGGAATAAAAAAAGATTTTTCAGACAATCACTGCATGAATGATCGTCACGTCCTTTGCCGGACGATCGCCACGAAGGGTCTTGGTTTTGCCAATCTTATCGACAACATCCATACCTTCCACAACTTTTCCAAAGACCGGGTGTTTGTCGTCAAGGAAGTTGTTGTTGACAAGGTTGATGAAGAACTGGGAGCCCCCGGTGTTTGGTCCGGAATTCGCCATCGAAATGGTCCCACGATTGTTCCGGTTGGCTGGCCCGAACTCGTCCTTGATCGCGTACCCGGGCCCACCCATGCCACTGCCGTTCGGGCAGCCGCCCTGCAGCATAAACCCATCGATGACACGGTGGAAGATCACGCCGTCATAGAACCCTTTTTTTACAAGCGTTTCAAAATTGCCCGCAGTAACGGGCATAGTGGGATCGAGCGCAATGGTAATGTTACCCATGTTCGTCTCAAGCCGCACGGTACTTCCTGTTGGTGCTGTCATGGTATGCTGTAAGAGTATTGGAGCTATTTATTCTTCTGTGTTGTGAATGCCCGTCCCTTGTCAGGAGAAAAAAAATTTCAGATCATTTCCGCTTTGATGATTGTCACGGTCTGGAGCGGACGGTTTTCTCGTCCGCCGGAAGTTGGCACTTTCCCGATCTTATCTACAACATCCATGCCTTCCACAACATTCCCAAAGACCGGATGCTTGGTGTCCAGGTAATTGTTGTTAACAAGGTTGATGAAGAACTGGGAGCCCCCGGTGTTAGGGCCAGCATTAGCCATTGCAATGGTCCCTCGGTTGTTCCGGTTGGCTGGCCCGAACTCGTCCTTGATTGTGTAACCCGGGCCGCTAAAGCCGGTACCGGTGGGGTCTCCCCCTTGAATCATGAATCCGTCCATGACGCGGTGGAAGGTCAGGTTGTTGTAGAACCCTTTGTTTACGAGCGTCTCAAAATTTCCGACAGTTATCGGCATGGCGGGATCAAGTGCTATGATAATATCTCCCATAGACGTCGAAAGCCGTACCCGTTTCCAAGACTCCGAAGATACCGTAGCAATTGAGGCCGGCGTGGTTGCAGCCGTTTTTATAACGGGAGTTGCTGATATGGTTCCGGTAGCTGATTCGGTCTTGACTGGTGATGCCGATTGCTGGGTACACCCCGCAGCGATGAGAAAAGCCGCAACGAGTATACAAACCAGCAGTACGGTGCGCACTGGTGATGACATAGTAAAGCGTTGGAACGATAAGAAAATAGAAGTTGCGGGAATGCAGCCCCGCTTTATGGGTAGTGTTCACTCACTTTTCTTCTCGTCCCTGCGACCGAACCAGAAGATTGCACCTACTGCAAGAACCATCGATATGAGACCCGTAACAAGGATCAGGTATCCGCTCCCCCCGGTGGAATTCGTGTAATCGATAGCTGACATATCAATGGCGAGCACTGCCTTCGTATTCCCATTCGAATCAATCACGGAATCATCGATCGGTGCATATGCTGACATGAACGATCCGTATTTTGTAGTGTACGGTTCTTTGGATGAAGTCGGGCGGGAAAGTGCCCCAAAGATCTCCATAGTATCCGGGGATGTTGATCGTTCACCGATCTTTGCAGAACCCTGCGGGTCATCGGGATACAGGTCATCTAAAAGGAAAGTAACAGTCCGGTCCGAGTTCACTTTTAAGATATATGCGTTGAGGATGTGATCGTCCATACTGCGGAGCGTGCGCAGTTGTTTTGCAACCGCCAGGTATTTCGGTGATCTTTCATCGCCAGCTTTGAATAGAACGACTTCACTTGCATTGATCTGGGTTGCCATAACCCCTACTGTTGACTCAAGCCCGGTGCGGACAGAACTCTTGATCGTTGCCGTTGAACTGGTGTATGCAAGTGCTGTGAGGGACCCGATGACGATGATCACGAGGATTGCGCTTACCCAGAGTATAGTTGATTTTGAACAAGTACAGGTCATTTCAGCTTCGCCTCCTGAACCCAATTACAATACCGAATATTATTACCATTCCTCCGATCAGGAGTGCAGGTGATGAAGCACTCTTGGGTGTGGGGGTTGGTACCGGAGTCATACTTATCGTGAGCGGGGTTGTCTGTCCCGAGACCACCGTTACCGTGCCTGAATAATCGGTATATCCGGTATACGTCAGCAGGATCTGGTGCTGACCCGGATCAATCTCGTTGATGGTTGCCGGTGTATATCCCCTGAATATATTGTCAATAAGGATCTCTGCACCCGGGGGTGTAGAAACGATGTTGATTGCACCAGCTGCCGGTACCGGGGTAGGGTTTGGACCTATGCGGGTCATGATGACGGGTACGTAAATGTTCGTATTGGGTTTGACATACAAGGTCTCGATCCAGTCATTATACCCGGATGCCGTGACCTTGAGGATGTGGCTTCCTGATGGTACATTGTTGAGGGTGAGACCTCCTGATGGGTTGGTGATACCCTGGTAGGCGCTGTCCATAAACACACTGGCTCCGGCCGGTGCGGATCCAATGGATATTGATCCGAATATTGCCGGAGTCAGGCTTGGATTGATAGTCTGTGAGCTTCCTGCAGTGACATACACGGTCGTACTCCAGTCGTTATAGCCAGGTAGTTTGATAGCTATGTTGTGATTACCGGGGTAGAGCGTGAGTGTCATTGGGGTTACGCCGTTGTAGGTACCATCAACGTATACCTGTGCATTGCTGGGACTTGATTTTACATAGACGATTCCCGTGCTGCGGGGGGGTTGGGGTGACTGCTGGAGTGTAGGGTAATACGGCGCAGTCTGCCCTGTATATACATTGATCAGCTGGGTGTTCGGGGTGTATCCGTTCAGGGTCGCTTTCATGGAGTAAGATCCCGGCGGAAGGTTTGGAATCGTTATAGGGGAGTATCCATAGAAGTTTCCGTTCATATAGATCGCAGCACCCCCCGGGTTTGACTGGGCATAGATTGCTCCGTTCTGGACCGGTGGCACAGTAGTCGGGGTGGTAATTGGATTTATGGTGGCATAGACCTGGACGTGTTCACCATCCGCTGGCATACGGGCAAGCGGGCCTGACCATGTGTTGTAGTTGGCTTTTGAGACGGATACTGTCTTGACCGGTGCACCGGTTGGTGATACCGCTACTGACAGGATACCACCTGCAATATTGCCTTGTGGGGTACCATCGAAATAGACCGTGGCGCCGTCAACATTACAATATGTATCAATCCATCCTTTGCCTCCGCCGAGCGTAGGTTCAATCGTTATAGTAATTTCTGTTGTCGGTATGCGTGTAGGTTCAGTTGTAGGTTGGGTAACAAGCGTTGGAATCGTGACAGTTGGTTCGGTGGTAGGCAGGGTGACAAGCGTTGGAATTGTGACCGTTGGTTCTGTAGTTGGCACCGTTGTCGGAACTGTCGTAGGGACTGTCGTTGGTTCTGTGGTTGGTACGGTAGTGGGAACGGGGGTTGGTTCCGTCGTCGGAACGGGAGTCCGTTCGGTTGTTGGTATCGCTGTTGTCTCAGTTACCGGAGGGGTGACATCCCCAACAACAACACTCGCTGATACTGGGATCGTACAGACTGCACACAGTATCAGAATTATCATTATCATGAAAAATCGTCTTTTCACCGTATCTCTTCCTGTACTCTAATTTCAGGAGAAGGCGCTATTTATAGCATACGTTTTTTTTTATTGAAATAGAAAATTGAGTAATTTTAAGAATTAGTGACGGACAAGCCCCTTAATCACATTAGCGAGTCGTGATATCCCTACTTTTATCATCTCTTCGTCCGGATTCGAGAAATTCAGTCGTATAGTCTCTTCCCCGCCTCCGTCTACGTAGAACGGCATGCCGGGAAGCACGGCGACTTTTTGCCTCACACCCTCGTCAAAAACTTCGCGGGAAGCGATGCCGGGCGGGAGGGTTGCCATCAGGAACATACCCCCTTCAGGATTAGTATGGGAGATCTGTGGCAACTTGTCATCAAGCAGATCGCACATCAGCCGGCACTTTCTGCCGTATACCCCGGTAATATGCCGGATATGGTCATCGAGATTGTGTGTTGTCAGGTACCGGTGAAGGATTTTTTGGCAGAGGAAATTGGAATGCAAATCTGCTGCCTGTTTGACGACATTGAACGGAGTAAGGATCTCCCTAGGTGCGTAGATCCAACCGATCCGCATACCCGGTGCGATGATCTTCGAGAATGAGCCGGAAATAACACTCTGGTCAGGGAGGTACTTCTTTACTGGCATCCGGGGTTTTGTGTCAAAGAATAGTTCACCGAATGCATCGTCTTCGTAAAACACGGTATCGTAGTCTTTAAGAATACCCGCAATCGCCCGGCGTTTCTCTTGCGAATACGTCCTACCGGATGGGTTCTGGGAGTTGGGAATGCCGTAGAAGAATTTCGCATTGGTGGTTTTGATGAACCGTTCAAATGCTGCAAGATCCGGGCCATCATCTTGAAGCGGGACGGTACCGATAACCGGTTCATAGAGCGAGAAGGCCTCGATGGCGCCGAGATAACCGGGCCGCTCCATGCCAACATGGTCGCCGGTATTGAGAAAAATTTTAGCAAAGAGGTCAAGGCATTGCTGCGAGCCGTTAACGATCTGGATTTCTGCCGCGGTTGCTGGCAGTCCCAGCCGGGTGCGATAGCGGTCTGCAATATACTCCCGCAGCGGCATATATCCATCGGTAGTAGTGTACTGGAGGGCGATGTGGGCATCCTCTTCCATTACCTGGCGTGTTGCCTGTGCAATCCCTTCGGTATCTATCAGTGCAGAGGACGGGAGCCCCCCCGCAAATGAGATGATTGATGGATTGTTTGATACCAAAAAGAGTTCAGAGAGAAATGATACTGGCGCCCGTTTTATCCTGTCTGCGAAGTGAAATGGCATGAAGTGCTCCCGTTGTAGTGTATACCGGTACCTGATAGGATATGCGCAACGAAAAAACCCGTGCATCCCAATCAATATGCCTCGATTCTGCCCCTGCAGTTATCACATCTTCTTTTTCTGCCTTTCACAAACGGTACCGTATGACATTTATCCGGGCTGATGATGCAGCAGCGAACTCTACGAACGGTTTTTCCTGTTCGCAGGCAGTCTGCCTTGCTTTTGCAGACGATTTCGATATTGATCGTGAGACTGCGCTCAAATTATCCTGTGCTCTAGGTGGCGGGATGGCACATTCGGGTAATACATGCGGGGCGGTGATGGGAGCCCTTATGGTGATCGGTATGAAGTACGGGCGTACCCGACTCGATGATCTCGAAGCTAAAGACAAGACCTACACTGTAGCTAACGCGTTCATATCGGAGGTCCTGCGCAGGAACCACTCACTGAACTACACGGATTTAATCGGACACAACCTCTCTGATCCGAAGGCACTTGCTCTTGCGCGGGAGAAAAAACTATTTCACACGAAATGTGCAAAGTTCGTGCGGGATGCCTGGGAAATTCTGGAAGATATCTTCTGATTTTTAAGAAACGAATATTAGTTCCAGCAAGTCTGGTCTCACAAAAAAAGAGAGCATTTGTGTGTCCTGCCGGAAAGCGGGAGGACATTTACGCAGTGTCAGCTACTTCGATCCTGATGATCTCGGAGTTGACTGCACCTATGGTCTTGTGCAGGACTTCACAGCGGGCTGCCTGTTCCAGTTCGATTGATTCACGAATACTGGCGAGTGCTTCACCCTTTGTGCTGCCCCGGCCAAGAGCCTCCGATAGCTCAATGCATCGGGCGGTATACCCGCCGTCTGCCTGGGCATCGAGGATGATGGTGTAGTGCATGATCATAATAAAAAGAGATGTTTATTCACATAGTTTTTGGTCAAAACAACCATTTTCCGTATTTTTCAGAAATAAGCCGGAAAAAGGATATACATTAACCTTCTTTTTTGAGTAATTATCCGGTTGGTCCGGGAACAGCAGAAAAAACCGGAATTCCTTTTTTTAGTTACAACCCTTGTTGCCCTGTTCCGGCTTGGCCGGTTTATCCGGCAGCTCATCTTCTCTTTCTATTCGTGCAGCTTCCCTTGCCATCTCATAGTGCAGGAGATGGTCTTTGATCCCTGCCCGGGTCTCCTTCTGGTACTGTCCGAATTCCATATCCACGAGAAACATACGGGCAGCATCGCCAATTGCCTTGTGTGGTTTGATGACATACTGGTACTGCTGAGGGATCGTATAGGAAAGATGTGCAGACCGTATCGTGGTGCTGGTGATGCCAAACCCGATGATCATCGACATGCGGTCAAGCGAGATCTGTTCTTTGAGTTGCATCGCATGGGCGATCTCATGCTGGATATCGCGGGTGAGAAACCCGTCAGTCCGTACCCGTGCCTGCCGGAACGCTACCATCTCCCGTTGTCGGGCAAAAAAGACCAGTGTCCCGATGTTTCTGCAGTTTAAGGCCTGCATGAAGAGGCGGAGATCAGTATTTACGGCGGTAATTGCCGTGCGGGCTTTGCGTGCACCGGCAGGACTCAGGTGGAACCGGTGGTCAAATGGCTGGGTGCGGGCGGTGTCGGCAAGATTAAAGACTCTCCTTCGGGCATCCACTCTTTTTCCCACATCGTTTAAGATATTCTTCCAGAGTTCCACCTCTATATCCGCATGGAATGGTTTTCCGGCAAATGAGAGGGCATCGGTGGCAGGATCGTGCAGCACAACACCGATCTCGATCGGGATCTGCATTCGCTGGTGCGTGCCATAGATACCGGCAAATTCCATGTCAATGTATGCGGTCAGCGGGGCGGTCATTGGAGAGTGTGATTGAGTATCGTGATACTGGCCAGTAATTATGGATAATGGTTTAATTCCCTTTTTTGCTCATCAACCGGACCGGAGCACGCACTATGCGGCTTGCTGAGATCAAATCGCGAAAAGTTTGAGTGAGATGTACATTTGATAATTAACTGTACAATTGATAGTCAAACGTAAAATATACAAAAAACACTTTGCTCAAGTCGGACGAAATTTGGATAGGGCATGGGTCCCCCTTCATGGACACGAGGGGAGTGTGGATGCTTTTTCAATGAAGGTGAGCCGATCCCCCCAAAGGGTCTCCCCATTGCCGGCGTGGGATCCCCAACGTATTTCCTGTATACCCAAATATTCCCCAGTGACAAGGGTATCAACTAAGAGTATCAGAAAATTACCCGGAGAATAGAATGAGAAAATCGGGACTGGTACAATCAAGAGAACGATTGTATCTCTCCATTCACCCTAATTCAGACGGCCTTCTTTTTCAATTCGTTCGGCTGCGATTTCGCAGTAGTGGGAATCGATCTCAATCCCCACACCGTGCCGGTTGCAACGGGATGCCGCAACAAGCGTTGAACCACTGCCCATGAACGGATCGAGCACAGTATCCCCGACAAACGAGAACAGTTTCATGGACCGGAGCGGCAGTTCAATGGGGAACGGGGCCGGGTGGCCGATCTTAGTCTTACGCTCGCCATTGAATGTCCAGAGTCCATTGGTCCATTCCATGAAATCCTCGCGGCTGATGTCAGATTTGCGTGATCCGCTAGACTTCTTCCATGAATTTTTGTAGAGGACCACGATCAGTTCAACAGGGGCGATCACGTAAGGTGCCGAAGCACTCATCCACGAACCCCACGCAGTCCGGCGTGAAATATTCCCTTCGTTCCAGATAATTGTCGAATGGTACGCAAACCCGCATTTCTTTGCGATTGTTGTGAGATCCGCACCTACGCTCTGCTGACCGCCTTTGTTCTTATCGAGCGGGATATTGAGACAGAAACGGCCGTCGTCTTTCAGCCAGCCATAGCAGCGCTTCATCCAGCGTTGTGAAAACTTGAGATAATTCTTGTAGGTTATCTGGTCATCGTGGCTGTTGTACTGGATATCCACATTGTAGGGTGGTGATGTGATGATGAGATCAATACTTTCCGGCGCGATAAGACGGGTGGTGAAAAGATCCTCATTGATGATGTCCACCTCCCCATTCGTAAAAAAAAATCCGCTCTTCACGCCGTGTTCTCCTCTCGTACTAAAGATCTTCGTTACTCTTCGGTATAGCATTTCGCCTGCAGGTATTCATGCGAATGGAGTTGTTCATAAGTACGTTTGAGAAAGCCGGTTGGCTGGATATCATTTTCTTTGATATGATAATCGATGCAACGATCGACCCGGTGACTGTAACAAAAAAAGTGTGAAATATTTCCTTTTTTCACTTGTTCACTTGCTTATTTTTTCCCGACGGCAAAGACGATCAGGATGATAATGAGCACCATACTAACGGTGAGGAACAAGAAGGGGGAGAAATCATCACGCGGCACGTGTTTTACTATCCCAGGATTTTCTGGTTGGGATGGTGTTGGAGTGCCGGGATTTTCCACCGCGAATTTTGCCAGCCCGGTGCTGGTAGTGTTCGATTTCGTCCATCCCACGGTAATGTAATAATTCCCCTGGGGCAGGCCGGGAGCTTCGATCTGGTAAGACCAGCTGTTTATCTGGGTACCTCCAGTAATGGGAATCGTATTTGATATGATGAGCTCGTTGGTATCCCGGTTGTAGATATGGGTCCGGAGGGAATTTTCTGGTCCCATGTTGGTTGTACCTGAAATGACGAGTCGTTCACCGGTGATATGGTTGGAGAGCTGGGATTTGGGAACGGAAATCATATTGTCGAACTGCACGGATGGTTCTTCTACAAAGAAATATTCAGGCAGGAACGAGTCATCGACTAACGGAAGGTTTGCAGCGTTCATAAGAACCGCAACAACCGGCTGGACGTTTCCTTTAAGATCCTGCCGGACGCCGATCTTTTCAATTATTTTTCCGCGGTTCATGATAGTGAGGTTCCCGCTACTGTCCGTTCCGGGTTCAATTTCCATCACCCCATTCGGACCGGGATCCTGAATTACCACGGCATACTGACCGCTGGAGAATTTTTCTGTTGTTGTGGGTTTTAATGAGATTGAGAAATTCCCGTACCTGTCCGGGGTGACTGACAGCGTATCAAAAAAATCTTTCCCTATTATCCAGATGACAACCGTACCGTTCTTTGCACTGGTACTGCTTACTGAAAACGTGTCGCCTTTGGTGATGATCTGGGGGGCACTCGATGTGTAATATACAGATGCAGCGACAGGTATTGTCATACACGCAAGCAGGAGTATTATTGTTACGGCTCGCATGGCACTGATGTTCACACTCATTCACCCTGTTTTACTTGTTACTGATCTTTGCCGTTGCCTGATAAACGTTTTCTGTGTTTAGCGGAAGGGTAAGGGAACGCCCCCTCATGGTAAGCCGGATCCCACCTATTTTTTGTTACCAAGATTGACTCCGTAAGAAAAGAGAGAAGAATTAATCTGCGCTGGAACAAATTTCTTGATATGAAAAAAGGCTTTTTTATCATCATTTCCCTCACCATTATGCTTTGCGTCCTTATCGGAGGATGTGTCCAGTCATCATCTCCGTCTCGAGTAATATCTGCACCCACACAAACAGCCCCCATTGTTTCTCCCCTGCAAACACAACCCGCATCGTTGCAGACCTGCTCACTTGTACCTGGCCCAACACAGATTGTTCCAGAGTATGAATCCGTAAGTGTCACCGTCAACCGGAATACCATAACCGAAAATCCTACTATTGCCATTGCGTTCAATGGGGGGTTGGGGCTGGGGATGGTCGCACAGATGAATGTCACCGTTATACGGTCGGATTGCATCAGGGAACAGCAAAGCCGGAATAATCCCATTATGGGTGAGACCGTGACACTTATGGGAACAACCCTGACCGATCGCGTTATCGTTGTCATGACGATGACATCAGGGAGTCAGTACACAATCATTGATAAGGATTATCCGTTCCCTCCGCAGGTCCAATAACACCCTTCACTCATCATTTTTTCACATATTCCGCATCAAACCATATCCATGTCCTATGACAAATCCCTTTTTTTGGTCGCATCATCTTATTTCAACCCATTCAGCGTTTGCGGTTCGCTAAGCAATTTCGCAAAGGAAGAGGTCGGGCGATAAAAGAACTACTGTTTGACACCGTGCTGACTATCACAATGAATCTTTTTCAAATGATTACGCGTATCCGGCATATCGATATACGGGCAAAGGAATATTTGGAAAATAGCGGAAAGAAAAAAAATTAGATGTAGGGGTTCCGGAGTCCCTTGCCGGTACCGAACGTTGCGCGCTCTTCGAGAGTCTTCTTGTTCTTTGAGATCTTCTCGTTCGCGAGCTTGGTTACGAGTTCCAGACCTGGCTTGACCTTCTCGATCGGCTGGGTCTCGAAGCAACCTGCTGCCATTGCCTTTGCCCAGACCGAGTCTCCGATCTTGGACCTGACCATGACGGTGCTCCATCCATCGGGGCTGCCGACGGATCCGGTTGAGATGTCAGCGAGGTTTGCAACGTAGTCAAGACATACTTTGCATCCGGGCTGCTCGTACTTGTGGGTCACTTTGAGTGGCAGCTGGACTATCTGTCCGCGCTTGCCGTATACCCAGAACTTGCCCTTTCCGATCTCCATCTTCTTGACGGATTCCATCTTCATGGCTGCGTGGTCTTCCACGAGCTGGAGGATGGACTGGTAGGGGAAGTTCTCCATGCAGAAGATACCGACTGCAAGTGCAATGCTGGCGCCGACATCACGGGCACCAACGGGGTACAGCTGGAGTTTCCTGATTGCCTGCATCTGGCAGGGGGTTCCAACGATACCGACTTTGTCGAGACCGAAGCTGCGGGTTGCTTCCTTGATTAAGGAAACGTTCGGGCTGACATTGTACTTTGTACCGGCTGCGGCGATCAATTCTGCCCTTGTGTTGACAATGGCTGGAATTGGTCTCCATGGCTCGATCATGTCGAAGTTCGAGTTGTCAGCCATGACTTTCGACGGGTACTTTGCCGCGAATTCCTTGGTGGCTGCAACAATAGCGCCGTCAATGATGCCCTCGTCAAGTGCGAATCCAAACAGCTGGCTGACGATACCGCCATCCTGTGCGTGCTTGAGAATCTCCTTGTCGGTGCTTCGTGCTGAGACGCATGATTTGTAATTACCGAGTTCTGCTCCCATTTCATCCACCTACTGGAGTGCCGCCATGATAGTCTCGTTGATCGACTCGTATGCAGATACCACATCGAAGCTGAACCAGCTCCGTGGGCACTGGTTGTAGCACGCACCGCACTTGATGCACAGGTCGCGCTCACCCTGGGGCTTGCCGTACTCGTGAGTAATAGCACGAACGGGGCAGGCTGCCGCACAGCTGCCGCATCCCATGCACAGGCCCTGGTTGATGACGTTGGTCATCAGGTCGCAGAAGCAAGCGCTGGTTCCCCTGTCTGCTGCCATCATGAGGGGCTTTAAGTATGCAGTTGCAAGAGCCTTCTGTTCGGGGGATCCCTTTAAGAGCAGGTATGCTGCAACGGCTACGTTCCTGATCAGCTGGGGTGATGGTGCGCATCCGGGGATGTACACGTCGACCTTGATCAGGTCACCGATTGGCAGGTATGCCTCTTGTGCGGGCTGGTTCTGCTGGCCACCGCGGGAGAACCGGGTGATGTTGCCGTAACAGGCGCAGCCACCGAGTGCTACTACCACTGCTGACTTTTCACGGGTTTCCTTGATCTCTTCTACTGCGAGTTTGTCGTTAATACAGACTGAACCCTCAACGAATGATACATCTACCTTCTGAATGTGCCTTGCATCTGCAAGTGTTGGCATGTACTTAAGGTCGACGTATTTGTCGAGGAGCGTTAACAATCCGGCGTAGTTGTCTGCTAATGCAACAGTACAACCGGTACACCCACTCAGGTGTGTATAGCCCACTGTAATTTTGTCTGCCACAGGCTTAACCTCCTTTTTTGTTTCTACTGGTTTTGCTACATCAGCGGCTTTCTGTGGAGCCACAGGTTTCTGGGGTTCCGCGCTGACGTTCTTCTTGAAGACACTGTCTAGTAGTCCCATAATCAACACCAATCATATCCAGTACGATTTGTACTGCCTTGGGAATAGCTTTTGAAACTTCATCGGAAATCCCGATTACCATGTCGGGATCGGAGACGTATTTTGGCTGGCATCCGATAACCGTGATATCAATCTGGTCTTTGATCCGCTCCAGCGGTTCAGTGAGATCCCAGGAATGTGCATCGCGGTAACTGCCCGGGGGCAGGTCTTCGACACGAAACTTTGCAATTGAGCCGGGTTCCGCACCAAAATCCGCAATGTCTACGATGATGAGTCGTTTTGTCACTTCCGGATCAAGTATTGTAAAAATAAAATGGGGGGCACCAAGGCCTCCGTCTTCTACTTTTACATTGTCGGGAAGTGTGAGCTTCTGCATTTCTTCTGCAACAGCGGGTCCGAACCCGTCATCGGCAAACAGGGGGTTTCCACACCCTACAATCACGATCTCTGGATACAGCATTTATGTACGCTCACTCGATGAGTTTCTGGGCCACTAACCGGTTGTCCTCATCGATTACGATCATATGGGTTGCGCATGACACACAGGGGTCATACCCACGCATGATGACTTCGGCAAGCTGCCATGGTGCACCCTTGAGTGCAGCGCTGCAGGTTGCAAAGTTCCAGGTGGTCGGAACCAGCATGGAGAAGTATTGGACCTTCCAGTCCTTGACACGTGCGATGTGGACATCGGTACCGCGGGGGGCTTCATTCGATGCCCAGCCGAGTGAACCGTCACCATCGGGGATGTAGTCTGCAACGACTTTTCCGTTCGGGTTAAGTGCGTCAATGCAGTCAATCATCTCGTAGAAACAGTCCTGGTATTCCATCTCACGGGCAACGTTCTGTCCCTGGGTGCCTTTCTCGTCGTAGCCCTTGTAGACTGCGAGACGTGCACGGGGACCGACTTCAACGGGCTGGCCGTCGTACATCGGGATGCCGGTGCAGGCTTCCATCTGGGGGTTTACCTTGGTGCCGAGCTTGGTGGTTCCACCGATGGGGTACTTTGGCTCTTCGAGCGAGATTTCCATCTCACCCATGTACCAATCCCATGGCCGGACTTCCTTGAAGCGGTTGATGTCCCAGGTGGGGCATTCTTCCTGGCTTGAGCTTCCATAGAACGCGTGGGTTGCAAGGTAGCCCTGGTTGTGGTAACCGAGTTCCTTGACCATCGGGACTTTCATGCCGCCAACATCCACAAAGTCTCTCTTGTGGTAGCTGCGGATGACCGCGATCATGAACTCTGACTGAGCGTGGGCAAGGACAAGTCCTTCCTTTGCAAGGTCGTACATCTTGGTCTTTGCCAGTTCAGAGCAGTTGCGGTACATACCACCGATACGGGTGTTGCTCGGGTGGATTGCTTCGCCACCGGCGATCTGACAGATGGTCTGGCTGATCTCACGGATTCTCTGGATCCGCTTTGCAACACTGCGTACCGGCTCTTCTGCCGTGAACGGGTTGATCTTGGTCTCGGTGCCCGGAATATAGAAATCGGGCAGGATCAGGATGTCATGCAGTGCAATGCTGTGGGCACGGTTGCCCAGCTGCACAATGTGACGGAGCATCTTTGCGTCTTTTGGGATCTCGCACTTGATGGATGCTTCCATCGCTTCAGTACCTGCAAGGTTGTGTGCAACCGGACAGATACCGCAGACACGGGACGCGATCTTGGGTACTTGCTCGGGTGTCTTCCCGACAGCAAGCTTTTCAACGCCTCTCACCGGGGTAATGGAGCACCAGTTACCCGTTTCGATGATGCCAGCGTCGTTAACCTTCAAGACCAGCTTTGAGTGTCCCTCATGTCTTGTGGTTGGGGAAATCTCT
Source organism: uncultured Methanoregula sp. (assembly GCA_963676675.2). Classification (GTDB taxonomy): domain Archaea; phylum Halobacteriota; class Methanomicrobia; order Methanomicrobiales; family Methanospirillaceae; genus Methanoregula. The sequence goes on from OY781161.1 coordinate 519,702, forward strand.
ACTACTTTCGACAATATTATCGCCTCATGTTATGTTGAGTTGTTCGTATAGCAGTACAAAATTGCTGTATACATCTCTCATCTCGAGATAAGTGACCGTACAAAGTACGTTCAACTCTATTTTACACGAGCGCTCTAATAACCTTTATTATTCGTTCGTGTGCCGAAAAAAAACTAAAATAAAATCAAAAATTGTTCAATTTTGAAAAAAAAACATTTCTTTAAGATTTTTTTGGAATACTAATTAACAATTCGTACAAGTAATTGATATTAACTCACTGTCTTTTATTCATCAGCATTTCTGTTTTCACCATTCATTTCATCGACCAGTTCGGCAATGGTTGCCGTCCGTTCAGCATAGGCATCGTGCTGATGGATGCTTTCTTCATTGGTCTGCTTGATAGTGACGACAGAATCCCCAGAGAGATACTCAAACTCTGCAAGGACTTTCTTGGCCATCTGCCGGACACAGTCTTCAACAAACCGTGGATTTTTGTGCGCGGCAAGCACAACATGGCCTTCATCGCCTCGTTTCAGGAGTTCGTATATGCCGCTGCTCATCGAGTCTTTGAGGATACTGATGATCTTTTCGAGGTCCACATTCTGGTCATCGTCCGTTTCTATACAGAGAAATCCCTTTCCACGCTGATTGTGGGTTGCCATCGGAACTTCTGTAAAGAATGCATCAATGCTGTGCTTGTCCACGTTGAGACCCTGCAACACCCGCATTGCCCGTTCTTTCATTATGTTCTGGGCGCAGGGGCAGGCGGTCATCCCGGTTACTTCTGCACCGATGCTCTTTCTTACGATTGGTTCTCTGAATGTTCGGCGTGCTATTGCCCGTGCATGAACTTTTACTACTTCGTGACAGACAGTATGACTGACCGGGGTCTCACGCTTTACCATGAACTCGCTGCGCATGAACACTTCGGTCCTGTCTGCGTATTCGTGACGGTCGAGCAGTTTTCTCGCAACCACACTGCAGAGTTTTTCTATCATGTTCACATCGCCATCAATCGCCTGCTGGAGCACCTCATCAATTACTTCAAAATTCCGTGACAGGTTTGCCCCTTTAAGGGTGCCGGGCAGATCAACATAGACATCAAAAGTGGAAATAAAAATAACCGGGCGTTTCTCGTGACGGTGCACTTCGACAAGTTTTTTTACGTTTTTCACGCCGACACGGGTGAGGTTAATCCGGACATCCGGGAAAGATGCCTGCACATCCGGCAGTTCCCTGTTGAAAGTTCTATCTGAATTCTGGTCTGTGGGTGTAGGTATGGTCATAGCTGCTTATCGCTCTTCCAAGTGTGCTTCTTTAGTTTTTTCATATAATATTTATGTGCTTTGTTGCTGATATCAAAGGGAACAATCATGATGGAAAAATACTATGATGCAGATGCAGATATCAGCGTGCTGAAAGGCAAGCGCATCGCTGTTATCGGCTATGGGTCGCAGGGACGCGGACAATCATTGAACTTAAAAGACAGTGGGCTTGATGTGGTGATCGGCCTGCGGAAAGGAAAGAGCTGGGATGCTGCGAGCAAAGATGGCATGAAAGTAATGACGGTTGCAGAGGCCGTCAAGAAAGCAGATATTATCCAGATCCTTTTACCCGACGAACACCAGGGTGCGGTGTTCCGTGCAGAGATCCTGCCGCACTTGACTGCAAATAAATGCCTGATGTTCTCACACGGGTTCAATATTCACTACGGTCAGATTGTACCCCCCACCACAGTTGACGTGATCATGGTCGCGCCAAAAGGCCCCGGCTTCATGGTGCGCCGCCAGTACGAAGAAGGCAAAGGCGTACCTGCACTTATCGCAATCCATCAGGATCACTCGGGCAATGCACACAAGATCGCGCTTGCCTATGCAAAGGGAATCGGGGCAACCCGTGCGGTTGTGTTAGAGACTACGTTCCGGGAAGAGACCGAGACCGATCTGTTCGGTGAGCAGGCCGTTCTTTGCGGTGGTATGACATCCCTCATCAAAGCAGGATTTGAAACTCTCGTTGATGCGGGTTATGCACCTGAGATGGCATATCTCGAAGTGCTTCACGAGACAAAACTCATCGTTGACCTGATCTATGAGGGCGGGCTCACGAACATGCGCAAGTACATCAGCAACACTGCGCAGTATGGCGATCTCACAAGGGGACCCCGCGTCATAGGGGAGGAAAGTTATATCGCAATGGAAGATATCCTTGAAGAGATCCAGAACGGCACGTTTGCGCGAGAGTGGATGCTTGAGAATATGGTAAACCGCCCGGTCTTTAATGCGCTCACCGCAGCAGATGAGGATCACCTCATTGAGGAAGTCGGAAGGGAAGTTCGCGGCATGATGCCCCAGTTCCAAAAGGACGAGGGGAAGAAACCCGCAAAACCCGCCGCGAAAAAAGCAGTAAAAGTGCCTGCCAGGAAGAAATAATCTCCCTATTTTTCTGATATCTTTTTTGCATACGACTGCTTACACATGTGTAGATGAAGATCTGCATCATTTATCACAGCGAGACCGGCAATACCCGCCATGTTGCCCAGCACCTGTCGTCAGAATTCGATTCAAAACTTGTGGAAATTAATGACGTTGCACCCCACTTACAACTCACGAAGTTCCTTGTCTGGTGCAAGATGGCACGCGGTGAGGAGCTGACAAAGATTGCGCCAGAATCCGTTGATGTATCTGGATACGACCTGATCGTATTCGGTTCTCCCGTATGGGCGTTCAAGCCAACACCCGCAATCCACACAGCGATCGTAAATCTGAAAGGGTGCATGGGAAAACCCGCAGTTGCATTTTCCACGCATGGCGGCAAACCCGGTCAGACAGATGAAATATTTAAAAAATGGATCGAAGCACGGGGAATGGTTTTAGCTGCAGTAACCAACATTAACGACAAAGATATAGAGGATGTAAAAAAGAACAAAGATTTGGCCGCGCTGGTATCATCATCGATAAAAATATAATTTTTATAGGCTCAAAAATAAAAACCGATCTTTTTTTGTCTGTCATATGGACCCGCCGCTGGTGAGTGGTGGATCTGTATTTTAAAAAATTACGATGGAATCAGTGCATCTCCCTTCATGGAGAAAACCAAGGTACTTGTCGGAAAGCGTATCTTTTTTTGAGAAAGTCTTTTGGATGCAGGGCGCCTTTATATTATACAACTATGACGGACTCTTATGAAAATCTCCTCAAACAGGCCTATTCCAATATAACGGAAAAGTCCGAATCTTCGGAACGTTTTGTAGTTCCTGAGGCCAAAGCGTACGTGGAGGGCAAGACAACGGTCCTTGAAAATTTCACCGATATTGTCAGCAAGGTCCGCCGCGAACCGGATCACCTGATGAAGTTCCTCTTGGGAGAACTGGGGACGTCGGGAAAAATTGACGGCAACCGTGCGATCTTTAACGGTAAGTTCGAGATCTCGCTTCTCAAGATGATCATAAAGAGTTACGTAGAAGATTACGTTATCTGCTCTGAGTGTGGCAAACCTGATACCCGTCTTGTCAAGGATGACCGCGTCATGCTGCTCCGTTGCGATGCCTGCGGGAGTCACCGCCCGGTGAGAAAGAGAAAGGCCCGCACCGAACCTGTCTCAGAAAATCTTGAGGAGGGCCAGATCATGGATGTCGAGATCCAGTCGATATCCAAGCGGGGCGACGGGGTTGTAAAGATGGGCCGCTACATCATGTATGTGGCAAATTCCAAGCCCGGCATGAAAGTGAAGATAAGAATCTCCCGTATCTCTGGTTCGATTGTATTTACCGAGCGGGCTGAAGAATAATTTTTAGCTCCCGTTTTTCTGGAGCACGATTAATTCCGCAAATTCCTTTTTTTATGCCAGATGTGCAGTAGTGTCAGATTGACCTTCGAACACGGTCCATGAAAACAGTCGTGGCTTAATACACCGATGTTGTTTGTATAGACATCCCCACAGGGATTGTCATACAATGAGATGGTGTAATTTCATACAAAAAAATATTGAAGATTTAAAATTACTTCTTTTTCAAGCCCTTGATGAGCTCATTGCAATTACCGGATATCCGCTTGCAGGCCTTCTTGATGATGGGGAGGGGATTTTTCTTTCCTTTGGTAGTGACGAAGAGTTCCGGGTCAGAGAACTGGAACTCAATCACATAGCGGGCGACATCAATATCGGAATCAGTTAATAATTCCTCGACAAGGGCGTTCATGAACGTGTGACCCTGCCCCTGGATGACGAGCCGCACCTTGTCCTTCTCGAGCTCGAGCATTTTTACAATCATGCACCTATGGTTGGGCACCTGAAAATCATTAAGGTATGGGTGATCAACACACCCGCATTGCTACAGGAAAGACACTGTGGTACAGAATAGTAGAAATAAGGTGGAGAAAAATCAGGGGAATTCAAATATCTCCCCGTCTCTTCCCGTGTGGGGAAGATCCCACGGGAGCACGTGGCTCATATGCACGCATCGGAAATCTTTGGGTTCGAGGCGCTCGGCGAGTGAACAGGCTTCAAGATAATTCATGTGCTTACCAACCGAGATATTCGATGGCATAAGAGTATCCAGAAGCAGGAGATCGAGATCCTTTAAGAGATCAAGGCTCTGTTTTGGAATGTTGATGTTCGTATCTGAAGTGAATGCCACCCGCGACTGGTCGGTTTCAAAGAGTATGCCACAGGTATATGCGGTGGGATGTTTGACCAGGAACAATGTGGCAGTAATCCCAAAGATCTCGAACGGTTCGTACGGTTGGATTGCAACTTTGTCAAACGTGAGAAACCGGAATGCTTCTGCACAGTAGTTCAGGACAGGAGGTGCGGCAAAGGCCGGAGGGATATTCTGGACGCGGTAGAACTCGCCAAACCCGATGAAGTGATCGTAGTGGCCATGCGTCCAGATCACCGCATCGATATGCGGTGAGCCGTTTAAGAGAAGCTGCTGGCGTAGATCGGGGGATGAATCGATCAGGAGGTTTCGATCATTATTCTGGACCAGCAGTGATGTACGCAACCGCATCCTGCCGGTTGCTTTGGCATGGGCACACTGGGGACAGGCACAGCCAACCTTTGGTGTACCAATAGCATCGCCCGTTCCGAGCAGCGTGATCTTCATGTTACAACCAGTTCAGGTGCCGGATAGCGTCCCTGTTCTTCACCATGTGAATGCCTTTCTTTATATCTTCACGGGAAAGAAACTGGCGATTGTCCATGAGTGCAGAAAGGACTGCTTCTTTGATCATCATGCGGAGATCGGAACCGGAAAAACCTTCCGTTTTGGATGCAAGCAGCTGGTAATCAATGGCGCAGCCGAGAGAAGCAGTAACCTTTTGCAGAATATTTTTCCGCATATCCTCATCCGGTAAGGAGAACTCCACTACTTCGTCAAAACGTCGCCATGCCGCCTCATCAAGCAGCTGGGGGTGGTTGGTAGCACCGATCAGGATCACACCGTTTTTAACCAGATTTATCCGGTCGATATTTTTTAACAGGGAATTGACTGCGCGTTTCATGGCCCCGTGATCATCGGCCACCCTGCTCTTTGCCACAAAATCGAATTCATCAATGAAAAGGATAGAGGGTGAGAGTTTTTTTGCCAGCTCGAAGATTCGGTCGATGTTTTTCGATGTCTCGCCGAGATACTGGGAAGTGATCATAGAGAGACGGACTTCGAGCACCGGCATATGCATGGTGTTGGACATAGCAAGGGCAATCGATGTTTTTCCTGTACCGGGCGGACCGACGAAGAGAAGTTTCCCCACTTCGTGAATGCGGTGACGCTGCAGATACTCGCGGTGTTTGAGAGCGTTTTGGATCTTCGATATGACTGCAAGCTGCGAGGGTGAGCAGACGAGGTCATCCATCCTCTGCTCGACTTCCTCCGGCGCGCTGATCATGACAAGATCCAGTGCACCGCGGAGCTTCTCATCTTCACCGATCATCTTCGAGAGGCGTGCATCGAGGTGTGCCTTGGTGTCTTCATAGGGCGGGTTTGCTGCACGGACGGTTTGATAGACTACCCCCGAGGAATCCAGCTTTTCAAAATAAAATGCAAGGGTTGGATTTTTTTCGACAAACGACTTTCCGCCTTGTTTGAGGAACCATTGTGCCGCAGATTCGAGCGCGGTGATGCGGAGGCGCTGGCCGAAATCCTCGTATGCAACAAAGGGGTTTGCAGACATCTTCAGGTGAGCATCCGCTATGGACAGTGTGCGCTTGATCACGCCATCGCTTACGTAAACCGGCCGCTTGACATCAGCGGCACTGGTGATACTAAATATATCGCGGCATGCGGGCGTCAGGTCATTGATATCGAGCTGGGGGTTCTGGTTGAAAATTTCAGCGGTCAGAACGACATCCATTATGCGCAGGGCTTCAGAATCTCCAGACATGGGTGTAACCCTAATTATTCTTTTCCGGATTGAATAAGGCTATCTCATCGTGTTGTGACGACGCAGCCATCATTGGTCACAATAACTGTATGTTCATGCTGGGATACAAGTGAGCCCGGGATATCGGCAAGGACCGGGTATACATGGAGAGTTTGCGATCTAACCAGTGTGTGGAGTGCGATATCCTGTTTCCGTTCCTTCAGCCAACGGCGGGAAAATGGGAGACCTTGGCGATCTTTCACGGTTTCAAGAATGGCACGCGCTGCTGGAATTCGTACGGGTTTTTGTGAGATCTGGGAGTAGATCTCCATCCGTGATTTCTCTCCCACGTGACCACTCCCCGTAGTGGCGAAAGGCTCGATCGCAAAGACCATCCCTTCTTCGAGCACGATGCCCCCGTTGATACTGACATTGGGGATTGTGGGTGCGCGGTGAAGAACATACCGGTCAAGCCCATGCCCTGTAAGGTTTGCGATCGGTCGATAGCCCCTGCTCTCGATCTCATGCTGGACTGCTGCGCCAAGTTCACCGGCGGTCGCGCCCGGACGGACCTTTTTTATTGCCGCTTCGAGTGCATTTTCTGATGCTGCTAGGAGCAGGGAGTTGCTGCCCAGATCAACCGTGGTTGCCGTATCTGCGATATACCCGTCAATGTGAACGCCAAGATCAAGTTTTGCCACATCCCCTTTCTCAAAGATCCGTATGTCTGTGGGGGAAGCAGTGTCATGGGCAGCATCCTCATTTAAGGAGAGGTTGAGAGGAAACGCGAGCGAAACACCTTCCTCCCTGACCCGCGATTCAATGCTTTCTACGAGATCGAAATATGATTCCCCTATCCTGATGCCCATTGCACCTTCTCGAAGAATCCTTGAAGCGATGGCACCGGCTTCACGGTACTTTTCAAAGATCTCGTCATTCATACAATGAGATCCTCCGGAAATTTTGTGAAATTGTTGAACCCTTTTTTGGTGACTTCTCCGATGTCTTCGAGACGCACCCCCCCAATCCCTGGATAGTAGAGCCCCGGTTCTATCGTAATCACACTGCCCGCTTTGAGTTCTTTTCCTGCCGGGCCTACGGTGGGTAGTTCATGTACCTGAAGACCGACCCCGTGACCGAGGTTATGGACAAATCCCCGGGTATCGCTTTCATACCCATGCTCTTTGAAAAAGTCAACAACGGACTGGTAAACAACCGCTCCGGATACCCCTGCTTTTACTTGCGAGATGCCCAGTTGTTTTGCTTCACGCAGAGCAGTGTACATATCACGGATTTCGGTGGATGGTTCACCTTTTACCACCGTGCGCGTCATATCTGCGTAATATCCTGTTTTCTCTTCACAGGGGAACAGGTCGATTACGATAGGTTCGTCCGCTTTTAGCGGACCTGTACCGGTCATGTGAGGCACGGCGGTCTCTTCCCCACATGAGACTATGGTATCGACTGCGGTACACCCATGTTCGAGAAGCAGGGAGTGCATGGAGAATCTGATCATCTCTGATGTCAGCGGTTTTCCATAAGAATGCAATATGCCTTTTTTTATCGTTGATCGCCGTATCAGCGATACTGCCACACCCATTGCCGTCTCTGTTATCTTCTGGACGTGCTTCATTGCTTTTATTTCGTCCCTGTTCTTGGTTTCCCGTATTGAAGCGACAGTTCCGTTGTCTACTATAACCGTGCAGAATTCACCCAGCGCCTGTGCAAGCGCGACCGGGAAATTGGGAGGGACCAGCACTTTTTTTCCTACCTGCCCGGCGATCATCTTTGCAGTCGCCTTCCAGGGATCTTTTTCGTTTTTCAGGATATCCGGAAGTCCTGCCTGTGTACGGGTTATAATGGATGCAGTTGACTCACGGGACGCGCGCCCGGTCTCCATCTGGGAGACAATGATCACACCCTCTTTATTTACCTTTTTAAAAAAGACAAACGGGTCACTGGTCACAAATTGTGTCAGGTAGCGCATATCTGCATCGCGGGAGGATGCGTACATCACGAATGCATCGGCACCGCTTTTTCTTACTGCACTGGATAAGAGGTCCATCTGGGTTGATATTTGCGGTGAAACGTCAAGTACTTTTATTCCGGAGTCAACATTCCAGTGATGGAAGAGGATACCAAAGCCCGGTTCAGATGGAAATTTTACGGGCTCACCGTTGAGCTCAATATCATTGTGATGCTCGTAGCCCTGTCAATTATCATCTTTTTCATAATCCATTCTCAGTACACTCTGCCTGCGATTATTGTCATGCTCATACTTGCATTGGTTCTTTCCCTTGACTTTGTAAAGAGATACAAGGAAACGAAAACCTGGCTCTATGCACAGCCGGAGAAGAGTAAAGAAGGGGATGACCCCAAACAGAAAGGGAAGACAGAATAATCTGATGTTGTAGAGTTTACAGGATAATTATGCTCAGGAAGATGAAGGATGAGATCGAACTGCTGAGCCGCCATATTGAGGTGGCAAAAGCTGTAGTAGATCACGAGCCGATCGGCATTATGAAACTTGCCGAGATGCTCGACCTTCCTTCACATAGGATTCGCTACTCCCTGCATGTACTGGAACAATTCGGGTACATCCGCGCATCCCCGGAAGGTGCAGTTGCAACATCGCGAACTGTTGAATTATTCGAGCATCTCAATGGGGATCTGGATGACCTGATCCGGTTGCTTGCGGAGATGAAGCGCCCGTAATCCGGTCTGATCCCTAATTTTTCTCTCTTTCAACTTCGTTGACCTCATAGTTACCTTTAAAAGTCCCCGAAAAGAATCTAATAAGGCGCATCAGTGTGCCTCCCTAACTCAGTTGGTAGAGTGTCGGACTGTTAATCCGAATGTCACAGGTTCGAGCCCTGTGGGGGGCGTTTTTGGGCCCGTAGCTCAGTCCGGTTAGAGCGCCCGGCTCATAACCGGGCGGTCATGGGTTCGAATCCCTTCGGGCCCACTGTTTTTAAGATCTCACTCCTAGGAAAATGTGGTTTTTTACCGAGAACCGTTTGAAAAAGTTTCTATTATAAAGAAACACAAAGGGAGCATAATGAAGTGCCCTGTCTGCCAGATGGACTGTGTCAGATCAGCAAAAGATATCCTTGTCACACTCCCGTTCCTGTTCAAACCCTGTGCAGATTGTAGTACCCGCGTGCTGGACAAACGTGCTCCGCTCCCAACGCTCGAATATGCCCAACCCTGCTCCTGCGGGAAACGATTTATCGATGAAGTTTTTGCTCACATTTACGTGATCATGGTAGAAGAAGGGGATATGAAACCCACTGAACCATTGATCGCAGTGGGTTCGCCGCTCATCCACCCGGGATTTCCTATGGAACGCCCGCCATTTCTTTCTGATAAATCTCTTGTGCTGTTAACCCAAAAAGCAACAAAAAAAACAGCCGAACGGCTTATGAACGAAGTACCCGAATTGCGGGGAGTAGTAAAAACCGGAAATTTTGTGCCGGGGATTGCGAGCGCCGATTTAAAATCTGTGCCAAAAGTGTATGATCTTCTGGCAGGATGTGATGTACGGGCAGACATCTTCCCGCTCAGGACCGGACCGCTTGTCATGTACAAACAGCAGTCACTGGTTCACATCGAATTTTCGCGGGGATACGCACCAAAGATCCGGGCTTTGGAACAGCATGTGGGAATGCCCCCGGCAAAGATGTTTATTGATGCATGTTCAGGAGTTGGGACACTCGGGCTGACCGCTGCATGTCTTGGAGTGCCACACGTGATCATGAATGATGCATGGTATGCCTCGGCATTCTGGTCCGCTTTCAATCTTGAGGTGAACCGGGAGTATTTCAGGATCAGCCGGGTCAGGATATTCGAACAGATGGAGGATATGCAAAAGCACCCGGTTGAGAAAAATCCAATTAAAATCGCTGAGACTGATGGTGAGCAGATCATCGAAGTTTACCAGGGGGATTTCAGGAGACTATACACGGTGATCCCCCCACATAGTGCACCGGTAACGGCACTGGATCTCTTTGATAAAAAAGACACTCTGGCAATACAGAAGATTGAAGGCGAGTGGAATGAAAAAATCGGTGGGGACCTGTTCGTCCCATGAGTGTTTCTTTTTTTTGCTGATTGATTATATAAACGGTCCTATGATCGGGTAAAAAGCCTTTATGGATCTGTGTACATAGGTATATGGGGACTAGCCCGGGTGGTTCGGCGTCACCTGTAACCTGAAACCGTCGTTACGCGGGGGGCGAAGTTTGAGGAAGGCTGCAACGGCCTGCGGGAGCCTGTGCGTTCTGACTGTGAAACCTCGTCCCATGAGGTCGATGGCCAGGTATCAATATTCCGGAGGGAATAGCGACCTGTTATTGCGGGGACCGGTTCAGGCCCGGAAGGGAGCAGACTTACCGTAAACATTCGGCGCCCATGGGGTAACGGGGCGGAGGATGAATGCTTTGGTAAACGTAGTAACGTACAGTCGACCGATAACGCGTCCCTATTTACGATTATCATGGCAAAAGTGACCATTATCGGTGCGACCGGCAATGTCGGGATGTTTGCCGCTCATGCAATTTCATCGATCCCTCACGTAAGTGAGATCCTGCTCTACGGGCGGGAAGGGCGCGAGTCTCTTTTAAAGGGAATAACCCAGGACCTTGTCGATTCATTCGCCGCACGGGGGACCGATGTCAGGATCAACTGGACAACCAATTTAAAGGACGCAGCCGGATCCGCTGTTGTTGTAATTACAGCAGGCGCTCCGCGCACACCCGGCCAGAATCGAATGGATCTTGCCGTGGGAAATGCAAGGATCATTGCACCACTCGCCCAGACAATCGGTGTCATTGTACCAAACACAAAGATTCTGATGGTGACCAATCCGGTCGATGTGATGACCTGTGTTGCCCTGAAGTGCTCAGGTCTTCCGCCAAGCCAGGTATTCGGACTGGGAACTCACCTGGATTCAATGCGCTTAAAATCTTTGATCGCAGCGTACTTCAAGGTCCACGTAAGTGAAGTCCACACGCGCATAATAGGGGAGCACGGCGACAGCCTAGTCCCGCTCTGGTCCGCAACATCCATCGGTGGTATCAAGATCTCAAACCTGCCGACATTTTCTCATCTGCCAGTGCAGGACATTATCAATTCTGTCAAGTGCAGCGGCGAGGAGATAATAAAAAACAAGGGTTCAACCGTCTATGGGCCCGGAGAGGCGATCGCTTCACTGGTAAGGACTGTGCTCAGTGATGAAAACCGTATCCTGACGGTATCTGCCTATATTAAAGAGGAAGTGCATGGTGTCAGCGAGGGAGGAGTATGTATCGGTGTACCTGCCCGAGTGAATTCTCACGGTGTTTTCCCCATCTCGATCAAGATCGATGAATCGGAAGTGATGGCATTCCGCGAATCCGTTGAAAAGATACGGTCAATTACCCGAAATGTTATGGCATCTCTTGAACAATAAGTGAAAAAAAGAGATGAAATGACTGTTTTAGTTCAGTGTCACTTCAATAATCTCTGCCCGTTCAACGCCGGGGATGTCGTTGAGAGATTTTTCAATTGCATCGGTCTCGCCCCCACAGTCATTGACAACTGCGGCAAGTTTGATCGCCTTTAAGCCAAATCCGATTGGCTCTATCTGCATGTCCTGAATACCGGGCAGTTTTGCTTTGAGTGCCTTCTTGAGTTGTTCAAGATCGACATCGGGTGAATCCGGCATCACCCGCATAATGACGGCAACACTTCCCATACTTTATGGTCCCCCAAATCCACATTTCGGGCAGGTGTAGGGGATGCTCTGTTCTCTGCACCGGTAACACCGGTTGATCTCAAAACCGCATGCGGGGCACCCGAATTGCGTTGCGCCCTCTTCTGCAAGCGGAGCACTGCAGGATGTACACTTTTTATCTGACATTATAGCTCCTCCAAGGATTCTTATTGTATCTCTTTTAAAACCTTTAAAAGGTTGTACCAATTTTAGTGCTTGGGACCGGTTCACCTTTCAAAAATTTTTCAATCAGCCCACCCGTTTTTCCATTGATAATGGTAGTTTTTATTCGGCGGTTCAGGACAAATGGTATGAAAAATGGATCTACTACATCATTTTCAATGGGCATTGATACCCGATCCTGAAGTATTCCTTTGAGAGAGATCCCATCAATCGATTTGAGAACAAGGAGTTCAATACCCAGTTCAGCTGCTATCCATGCAGCGATGGAGTCGGAAGTGACATTCCATGAATGGGGGAGGGGATCATGCTGCCTCATGCTGATATACGGCAGAAATACTGCAGTTGTTTCCGGCACAGCGAGGATATCTGTTGTCCTCATTCCATTAGATGCAATAACCCATGCATACTGCTCCATGGCAGCGATTGCCATCCAGTGCGCGGTATCATCATCAACCCGTTCCTGCCTCACAGCATCGGCAAAAAGTCCCCCACCGGGAACAACCAGCAGGGGGCGCTCGGATTCGCGCAACAACGGGACGATCTCCGGAATCTGGTGATGCAGGCTCCCACCCAGTTTCACTACAAGCGGGGTTCGCGGGTTTCTTATTGATTCTCCTGCCGGCACCATCTTTCAGGAGAATTATATCGCCAGATTATAAAAGAGGGATGGATATACTATTCAACCTTAATGCAACGGTCCTGCCTGTTAATCATTTCTCTTCTGCTCATCGCTGGTGTTGGGCATGCAGGCACTGCTGTCATGATTACAGAATTTTGTCCCGATCCATATCTTCACGATGATATGGATGAGTACCTCGTGCTATCCGGCAATGGTTCACTTGATGGTCTCACAGTCTCGGATGGAAGAGGCGGATTCCGTTTTCCTTCTGGCACCCGAATTAATGGCACCCTGACGATCGCCCGCAGTGGTCCGGCTTTTTTGCCAAGTCATGGAAATCTACCGGATTTCGAATGGCTGGATTACTCACCGGTTGTTCCCAACGTGATCAATGGGGATCCACTCCGTCTTGCGAATACCGGGGATGAACTGTTGCTGTACGATGGTTCTGAGTTGATCCAGCGTGTCGCATGGCCAAAGGATGTCAAACCGCGCGAAGGTCAGGTCCATTATTTCGAAAACGGGGTGTGGGACCCCCGCCCTCTCATGATCGGGCAGTCCCGGTTCGCACCCGCAATATTCCATAACGTGACCGTAACAACTTTTGTCTCACCGGACTGCTCCAGTGAGATGTTTACCTATGCTGTGGATCATGCATCGGATGAGATCCTTCTCAATGTCTATGAATTTTCCAGCCCCGCAATGGCAGATTCCCTGATTGCAGCACGGGGGCGGGGAGTGGATGTTTCAGTTCTTGTTGAGGGTGGGCCCGTTGGAGGTATTAGTCCGGAAGAAAAATCTGCGATATGGAAGATGAACGCTGGCGGAATCCCCGTTTTCCAGATGGTCGCAGGTAAAGATGTTCATCCACCCTACCGTTATGATCATGCCAAATATGTTGTAATCGATCAAGGGGCGGTCCTTCTCACGAGTGAGAATTTTAAGTATAGCGGATTTCCCCCTGCGGGTTTAAACAGTAACCGGGGGTGGGGTGTGTATCTTGAAGATCCTGCTCTTGCACACTATTTTTCAACCGTATACCGGACCGATTCCATCGGGCCATCAGTTATCCCCATCAACGGCACTCCGGGAAAGTCCGAAATGGTTCCTGCAGGAAAACATGCAGTGGAATTCACTCCGGTACGTTTTTCGGGTGCTACGGTAAGGCCGGTTCTTGCACCCGACACCAGTGATCAGATTCTTGATCTTATCCAGTCCGCCCAGACAAGCATTGAGATCGAGCAGGCATATATCACCAACGAGACGCCCCTCACCTTAAATCCGTATCTTGCCGCCGCAATCAATGCATCCCGGCGTGGTGTTCACGTAAGGGTGCTGCTGGATTCATACTGGTATAATATCGAAGACGAGAAGGACAACGATGAGATGGCGGCCTTAATCACCCGTATCGGTACAACCGAGCAGATCCCGCTCGAAGGGCGGTGTGCGGATCTTGCGGCAAGTAATCTTGAGAAGATCCACAACAAGGGGGTAATCATCGACGGGCAGCGCGTGCTTGTTAGCAGTATAAACTGGAACAGCAACTCCCCTAATTTCAACCGGGAGGCGGGAGTCATTATCGAGCATACGGATGTTGCCCGGTATTTCCTTACGGTGTTTGAAGATGACTGGAATAATACGGTGACATCCAGAGAACTAAAAACCGATTATCTGAAACTCATCATCGTGATTGCTGTAATCCTGCTACTGCTTGTCATCTACTATCGTAAACATGTCCGCTAGGGATAAAATCCGTCATATCGAAGAAGTGGATAAAATCCTAGGTATCAGCAAAACTCTGTTGTGAAAAACAGGTGTTCAAATGCAACACTTTTTTAGATTTTTTTGAGTGCACACTGGCACACATCACACAGGTTGATGTCGCTTTCTCCAGTGACTACGGCAAGCGCCCAGCGATCAATAATTGAATCCAGTTCTGTTGATAATACAACTTCGCCCGCACCCCGCTTCCTGCTCATGTACTGGGAAACTGCTGCCCGTGTTATCCCGAGCCGTTTTGCAGCATCACTCTGGCTGATCCCTTGTTTCTGGACGAGCCTTAATACCATCTCCGCTCTCATGGGGGGAAGGAGATTCCTGACCATCGAGTCGCAGTGCATCAGGGTACAGGTATGCTTTGTCATACACACACAGGTTGGGGCTTAGCTGCCTGATCAGTCCGATTCTGGTAAATGATCTGCCGTGCATCACGGAAGTTGAACTTCTCAATGATGAGGTGGCGTTCTTTGAGTTTCTTTAAGGCATACCGCACAGTCCGTGGCGCCAGGTTTGTTCGCGATACGATGTCTTTGTGGGTCATTGCCCCACCGTTATCCAGTATCTCCATCACCGTCTTTGATGACGGTGGTAATGTTGTGGAATACATGATCAATATGTTAACGCTGTTAACACATTAATCTGTCGGTAATTTAAACACTCATTTTCAATACTTCCTTATGTTCGAGCGTCAGGAACGGTTGGCAATCCTGCTGTTGATCGGTGTTGCGGTAGCAGTGATCGCAGCACACCTGATTCTTGGTTCATTCGGGAAACAGCCGTTTTCAAAGCCATTTACGAACAGTTCAGCTGATGGTGAACTGGTGTATGTTGAAGGTTCCATTGATCAGGTTGCTCTTACCAAAACCGGTGGACATATGACCCTGCAGATCAAAAATCTCACGATTTTTATCCCCGCTCAGGCAGCTCGTGATCTCATGATGAAGAAAGGAGCAAATATTTCCGTGTATGGAATTGTCGAGACCTATCGTGGGAAAAAAGAGATCATGGTAAGTTCGGTAGAGGATATCCGTTTTTTATGATCGTAAATGATCGCAGATAATATACAGCAAACGTGTAGTGGATTTAAAACAGGTGCCGAACGGATGACCGTTTTGTTCTGTTACATGTATATCCTGTGGCCGAAGAGTCAGTTCACTTTTTTTGAGTTTGCCCTGCTGATAGATGCCAGTGCTTTTTGTGCAGCTTCACGAACATCTTCATTGGGATCTTTCAGTAAGTGTGTGAGTCCATCAATAGCTCGTTCGTCACCGATGTTGCCTAGAGCCCATGCGGTGTCTTTCCGGACACCTTTTTTCGGATCGCTGACAAGTGCAAGGAGCGGTTCAACTGCCCGTCGATCTCGTAATCTCCCCAATCCCCACGCTGCACCTTGGCGGAGCCATTTATCCTCGGCTTTCAGTGCCACAATCAGGGGTTCAAGAGCACGAATATCCCCTATCTTTCCCAACGATTTTGCAGCAAGCCACTGGACATCAACATAGGGATCCTTAAGGGCTTTTAGGAGAGGTTCAACTGCTACTGCATCCCCCTCATCACCCAGTGCTTCTGCCGCTTTCCAGCGATAATGGAGTTTATCATCTTGTAAGAGGTTGATAAATTCTTTTACCCTTCCCTTACGCCTTTCTTCGACAACAACAGGATCCTCGGGGGGGACTTCATTCTCGGGAATCGGCAATTCAACATCAGGCAATTATATGACCTCAATAGCCTCCGATACGTGGTGTCGGACTATTAAGGTTTTCCTTTGGTTTTTTGGTTGTGGTTTTTAATAATGAAAAAAAGGAAACGGGAGAATATCATGAATCCCAAATATTAAAAAGGAAGAGTTCCGCCACATTCAGAGATAAAAAAGTATTGTGTTATCCCGGGACAATTTCGAGTTTCACGGAAAAATTCCTGACCGTATGGGTAAGCGCACCCATGCTGATCACATCAACATCCAAATCTGCAAAATCACAGAGCGATATGGGGTCAATACCTCCGGAAAGTTCGATAATAACGCGATCACGAAGGCCCTTCTTCCTGAGTTCATCGAGAGTGCTTTTCACCAGTCCAGGATTCATGTTATCGAGCATGATAATATCAGCACCGGCTGATGCCGCCAGCAGGGCATCAGCGGGGGTTTCGACTTCTACTTCGATCTTTTTGTATATGGTGATCTTTTTTGCAGCAGTGATTGCTTTTTTTAAAGAGACGAGCGCCAGATGGTTGTCTTTGATGAGAATCCCGTCACTTAAACTTCCACGATGAGGTTCCCCGCCCCCGATCTGGACTGCTTTTTTGTCAAGTGCCCTGAATCCGGGACAGGTTTTTCGCGTTGCTGCGATCCTACATTTTCCGTTTATTGTGGAAACGGTTTTGACCATCTCGCGTGTCTGGGTTGCAATACCACTCATTCTCCCGATGATGTTTAGTGCAGTCCGTTCAACCAAGAGGATCTTTTTTGCGTCTCCGGTGAGTGAGAGGAGTTTATCTCCTGCTTTGACAATCCGTCCATCCTGTGCGAATTGTTCTACCGCTACACCATAATGGGAAAAGAGCATAGTTGCTTCGCAGAGTCCTGCGATGATGCCCGCCTGCTCTGCAGTGATCTCTGCACGACATCGCATATCAGGGATCACTGCTTCCGATGTCACATCTCCATATGGTGCATCCTCATCGATAAAGTGCAACAGGTATTCAAGGGATACCATAGATTTCTTCACCAATATGCCTGTATCATGTTCCAACTACTATCGGACTATTGAGATCTTCAAGGAGGGAGAGGATCGAAAGGGCTGCCAGGTAGCTTGTCGCAGGGTTGTCAGGGCTCGGGAAATTGGTAACTTTGACATATGTCTCCCCAAAATCTCCTTCAACAAACAACTCGTGCACATTCCGGTCAACCGCAGGATCAACCCAGAGTTCCACATCTGTGTCCTGTCCTGCTGCAAGGCTCATGGCTACTGAAACATTCACATTTTTCGGGAATGCTTTTATGCATTCATTGGCTTTTCCTGAGAAGATCATCCTGCGGGAATCCGATGCAATACCCAAGGAAGCCGGACTTTTTGTTGTCCTGAGCAGGAGTTTTTTGAACTTTGAGATCCTGCCGATCTTCAGGTTATCGAGCCCGAAGATCGCTCCACTGGGGATGTGGACTTTTTGACCGGACTTTAAGGCTGTCTTCAGAATCTCTTCCCGGAATACCGGGTCGGCAAGCGCTCCAACGCTCATGATTACGAGATCTTTGTTGCTCGAGAGCACTGCAGCAGCATAGACTTTAACCGCGCTGACCGATGCTGCCTCGACTACGATATCCAGATCAGCAGCAACAAATGTCTCAAAATTTTCATAGGCTCGGGAACCCGAGAGGGTTGCGATTTCCTGTGCCCGTTCAAACACCTGATCGTATACTGCCCGGATCTCGAAACTGCCCGCGTGCTGTGCAATGATATGCCCGATGTTGCCACAGCCGAGCAGCCCGATTCTTATCATGGTAAACAGATTATGGGTGCCATTGGTTAAGCGTTGTGCTTGCACAAAGTGTATCCGTGGCAGCGGGAAAACCGGCATTATATCTGAATGCGTTCAATAAATCAGGTAATTGTAGAATGCCGGAAAAAGAATTATGTAACGATTGTGGCAGCACCGCAAATACCGGGTGGTTAGAGGCGCTCGCAAACCGGCGCGTATTTATCGAAACCTATGGATGTCGATATAATTTTGGCGACACGGCAAAACTTGTTGAGATCTTAAAAAGCAACGGAAGCACTGTGGTTGGATCTGCCGGTGAAGCCGACGCAGTAGTCATCAACACCTGTACCGTTGTCGGGCCGACCGAGCGTCGTATGCTCCGGCAGATTAGCCGGTACCGGGATCGTTATCTTTATGTTACCGGTTGTATGCCCGAGGTCCAGCGGGAAGCGATCTTTTCCGTATGCACACCCACGCTCATCCCTCCTGAAAAAATTCGTGAGGAATACCGGAATATAATGACGGTCACGAAAGGGGGACCGGGGATAGTTCAGATTGCGCAGGGATGTCTTGGCCAGTGCACGTACTGCCTCACCCGTTTCGCACGCGGCCCTCTGAAGAGTTTTTCCAAGGAAGAGATCCTTTCGCAGGTTCAGACCTTTGTCCGTTCAGGCATTCCGGAGATCCAGCTAACCGCGCAGGATGTGAGTGCCTGGGGTCGTGACTGCGGAAGTACATTTCCCGAACTGCTCGCTGACATCAGTGATATTCCGGGGCGATTCATGATTCGGGTGGGGATGATGAACCCAACTACTGTGAACTATTGTCTTGATGGTCTGGTTGATGCCTTTTCCGGAAATCGCATCTCGAAATTTATTCATATCCCTTTTCAGTCAGGATCAGATGAGGTACTCACGCGGATGGGCAGGCAATATACCGTTTTGGAATGTGAGGGAATTATCGCTGCATTCCGGAAAAGATACCCGGACATCACCATTGCAACTGATATGATTGTCGGTTTTCCGAAAGAAACTGAAACAGATTTTTCCTTGTCATGTGATCTCATCGACCGGGTACGCCCGAACAAGGTAAATATCACCCGGTATTCCCGCCGCCCGTTCACTCCCATATCTTCTGAAAAAAATTTTCCCGATTCCGTAAAAAAAGACCGTTCCCGCATCCTGAATTCCCGTGCCGAACTGATCTATGGGGTACTCAACCGCCCACTTCTTGGAACAGTTGTACCATTCATAGTTACCGAGATCATCCGTGAAGGATCGGTTATGGCCCGTTCACCAAATTACACGGGCATTGTTCTCAACGAGGATCTTCCTGCAGGTTTTGAGGGTTGGGCAATCCTTGAAAAAGATCGAAAATATTTCTTTATCGGCAAACGGGTCTGTTAGTTCCGGTATTGAAATACTGACAAGACCAAAAACGAGTGGTTTTATAGCCGTAGTATATACAGATCTTAACCTTCGCACTATTGCGCCGGATGCTGGTGAATACAATGGATGAAATTGAAGCCGGATTTGAAAAACTGATAGAGAAGATAGAAGAGACTCGTGGGAAAAGTGCTGAACTGTCCGCTCAGGTCAAAGAAAACGATGCAAAACTCCTCACCCGAATGACAAAATCTGCCGTGCCGGTGATAAAAACAATCGGTCTTAATATGCTCAAAATGGGCAAAATGGACACCAAGGGAGAGCTTTATGATCCCATGTACTATCCACGGAAAATGATTATCCTGGGGAAAACCGATCCTGCAGCATTCCGTCCGGACAGTCCTGATAAACAAGTAACCGATCAATTCTGTGTTTTATCTGATGAAGGCAAATTATTCGAATTAATGTACAGTTTTGACGGATTTCTTACCGATTCTTATCTCAACCCCATCGATGCAAAAACAGCAATTGATCATTACGGGTACGATGTTCTGTTTATGCTCTACCGTGCACTTTCTGATTATCTCAAAGGCGAAGAGGAACTTATCGAAGCGCTCGATAAAGTGATCGGGTATGTTTTTGCCAGAAAAATGTAAAATCTAATAATCTCTTTTTTTGCATAATCCGCGTTTTTCCAATAGTTACTCTCCTTTTTTGATCATCCATATATCCGGTTACGATCACGTGATTGTCTACGAATTATTTAGGTTATGATGTTGCGTGTAACAGGTCATAGGATATTCTTTTTTATTCACGGATGATCTTCTGGAATACCCTCCGAAAAACAACTTAAAATCCCGATCCAGAATAGGAGGTAGTGTCCACTCTGCGAGTAACTGTGTGAAAACGATGAAATAAAACGTGCCGGATGGGCCCGATGTGATTCGAACACATGACCTCCCGGTTATCAGCCGGGCGCACCACCGGGCTATGCTACGGGCCCAAAAGATTGCCTTAATTTACCCTAATTACTACTCCACCAGAGTTTTTATAGGTTGTGAATTGCCCGACCGATTTGGACTACAATTCAGATAGGGATATGTGCAGAAAAATCATGGTAATAGTAAGGACAGGGATCATGGAACGAAAATACCTCCTTGGGAATGAAGCGATTGCCCACGCCTGTGTTGAATCCGGTGTGGATTTTGTGAGTGGTTACCCCGGTACGCCATCCTCTGAAGTTATCGATGTGCTGCGTACACAACCGGACCGGTCATACTACCTTGAATGGTCGGTAAATGAGAAGGTTGCACTGGAGAATGCGCTTGCCGCTGCATGGTGCGGCATCCGCGCACTCTGCACGATGAAACACGTGGGACTCAATGTTGCTGCCGATCCGCTGATGACAAGTGCCTATACGGGTGTTACCGGTGGGCTTGTGATCATGAGTGCGGATGATCCATTTGCGCATAGTTCCCAGAACGAACAGGATACCCGCTGCTATGCCCACTTTGCACGAGTGCCCTGCCTTGATCCTGCCAGCGTCCAGGAAGCGCATGATATGATCCCTGCGGCATTCAGGCTTTCCGAGGAATTCGGACTACCGGTTATATTCCGGCCGACAACCCGTATCTGTCACTCGAAAGGCGACGTGACGCTGGGGTGTGTCACCCCAAGTACGAGAAAAGGAGAATTCCATAAGGATCCGCGCCAGTATGTGGTGATCCCGGCCCACACCCGCATCCTGCATAAGAAACTTAATGATAAGCAGCCCGCGATAAAAAAACGGCTGGTTGAACTGGGATACAACCGGTTCGAAAGCCGGGGAAAGACCGCAGTTATTGCCAGCGGTATTGCTGCATCCTATGTGCAGGAACTGCTGCCTGCCGGCGTTTCGTTCATGAAGATCGGTGCATATCCGATCGATGAGGAATGGCTGGGTGCCTTTGTCAATAAGCATGAAAAAGTACTGGTGATCGAGGAACTTGCGCCGGAAGTTGAGGACGTTGTCCGGCAGGTTGCCGGTTGCGTACCGGTGTTTGGGAAGAAAAATGGGTATGGTTCCTATGAAGGGGAGTTGTCCCCGCCGGTAGTTGCTGCGATCCTGGTGAAAGCAGGTTTACTTCCCGCAAATCCGTTCCCTCAGGTGGATCCGGTGCAAAACCTTCCGCTCCGACCGCCAATTCTCTGTGCTGGTTGCTTACACCGCAGTGCAGCTTATGCGATAAAAAAAGTCTTCAAGGACGCCATTTACCCCAGTGACATCGGATGCTACACGCTGGGGCTCCAGCTTGGGGTTGTTGATACAACCATCTGTATGGGGGCGTCGATTACCGTGGCAAGCGGTATCGCCCATTCCGGTGATCCCCGGGATATTCTTTGCACAATTGGTGATTCTACGTTCCTGCATACCGGCATCCAGGGATTGTTAAATGCGGTATACAACGGGGCAAACATGACAGTTGTCATCCTCGATAACCGGATCACAGCGATGACCGGGCACCAGCCAAATCCGAATACTGGTATGACGGCGTGCGGTGTGGAGAGCCCGCATGTTTCGCTGGATGCGATATGCCGTGCCTGCGGAGTCCATTTTGTTGAATCGGTTGACCCGTTTGATATCACGGGCATGATGCATGTGCTGGAGCAGGCAAAAAAGCGTAAAGGTGTCAAAGTCATCATCGCCAAGCAGATGTGTGTCATATCAGCGCGCCGGGCCGGGGTGAAGCGTGGGAGGTACCAAGTTGATGCGGAGGCCTGCACCGGGTGCGGCAACTGTGTGCGGTTCGGCTGTCCTGCCATAGAGTTTGCCGAGGAAAAGGCCAATATCAATGACCTGTGCAGCGGTTGTGCAGTTTGTGTCCAGATATGTCCTGTTGGGGCAATTGGACGGGAGGGGAAGAGATGAGCGGAAGTTTTGATATCCTGATGGTGGGGATAGGGGGACAGGGGACGATTCTTGCTTCCAATATTCTTGGTGAAGCCTGTCTTATCGAGGATAAGCATATCAAGGGAGCAGAGACTCATGGTATGGCGCAGCGCGGCGGTTCAGTGGAAAGTCACATACGGATTGGCGGGTTGTTTGGGCCACTCATCCCTCCTGGGCAGGCAGATCTTATGATCTCGTTCGATCTGTTAGAAGCCCTCCGCTACTCGCATTACCTGAAAAAAAAGGGCCGGCTTGTCGTGAACAACCACTTAGTGCTTCCCACATCGGTATACACGCAAAAACTCGTTGCACAAACAGAAGATGAGATCATCGCAGTGTTGAAAAAGCACGCAGTCTGCCTGTTCGATGCGGATAAAATGGCAGCCGATGCGGGGAGTCCGCTTTCCCAGAATGTAGTGATGCTGGGCGCGGCGTCCGGATTCATCCCCCTTAAACCCGAGTCGCTGCTTGAAGCGGTCCGGCGCCTAGTCCCGAAAAAGACCGTGGAGATCAATACAAAAGCGTTTGAGATGGGTAGAGAATTCGGCAGTAAGTGCTGATGTAATGGGGCCTTGTACCACGTTAAAAAAACCCTATGTGGGGCCCCCCTCCCTCGGAAAAAATTGGTTGGGGTTACCACCCACCTTTGAAAAAGAAGTATCAAAATCCAGAAAAAACAGATGAAGCGCTGAGGGGGGGAATTGAACCCCCGAGGCACTTTCGCACCACAGGCTTTCCAGGCCTGCGCCCTACCGCTAGACTACCTCAGCAAAAAGTGTATCCTATTTGTATGCAGGGAATTTTTTTAATGGTATCTCTTTCTCTGGAACTGAACTGATGTTCTTCTGGCAGGTCTCTGGACTGGCTTTTTAGCCGGTTTCTTATTATGTTGTACTGGCTTATCGGATTTTGTCCAGCCCCGTGGATAGGTTCCCGGCTGCATGAAAACGGCGGTTGGTGCGATAACGAACCCGGTGTCACCGGGTTTGAAGGATGATGAAGGCACGAGTGACTTACCAAGGCATACAAATTCGCGTTTCTGCGAGAGGACTGCAACGGTCTGGTTCTTTCCGAACTCATCGCAGCTGATCACCCCCACTCCCGCGAGTACTGCTCCCCGGCAGATGGCATCGATTGCGGTATCGCGCAGAATAACGACCGGGAGATCCGGCACTGCAGCGTCTACCGACATCACCATGGATTCAAGGGCTGTCCGGTTGCCGGCTTCTGCTGCCACGCAGGCATCTTTGATCTCATGGAGCGTGTGCATGGTTGTTTCGTCAAATGTCCCGGATCGGGTGCGGCGCAGTTCCTGCATGTGCCCCCCTACACCCAGCGCAAACCCCATGTGGTGGCAGAGCGAGCGGATGTAGGTGCCCGCCTCGCAGTTCACCCGGAAGAGGACGAGCCGTCCCTCAATGCTGAGGATTTCGAGTTTATGAATCGTACGAATCCGTAAGTTTCGCTTCACCGCACTCTTCCGGGGGGGGCGCTGGTAGAGCCTACCGGTGAACTCCTCAGACATCTTTTCAATACAGGCCGGGTCGACATCGCCATGCAACCGCATCAGGCACACATATTCCTTGTCATGTGCAAGGAGCAGCGGAGCGAGACGCACTGCGTTGCCGAGCATAATAAGAAGCAGTCCCGAAACCTGGGGATCGAGCGTGCCGGAGTGGCCTACTTCGCACCCGAGCATCTGTCCCGCCCACGCGGCAATCTCATGGCTTGACGGGCCCTGTGTCTTGTCCACTACGATGATGCCTGCCCCTTTCCATATGGCTGCCTTCTTTTTTTGCTCAGTTTGCTCAGTATCCGCAATCAGTAATTCCATATTATGCACTCCGGTTATTATCGAGATAGTTGTTCAGCGCTACGAGGGCTCCTTCAAGGGAACCGTCTCCCACGACCGCAGGGACTGTACCACCCTTGCGCATTGCAGCTGCTGTTATATCGCCAATCGCCATCACAAGCAGATCACTGCGTTGTGTCCAGATCGCTTTGGTATATGACATGGCGCTGGTAAACAGAATAGCATCGGCAGTATCAAGATCGAGTGTCTCTCCTGTGGGTTCAAGCCCGTAACACCGGAACTCATGGACAATCCCCCCAGCGGCAGTTATCGCATCAAGGAGTGCAGGGTTCGGGACATCGGCGCGGGGGATACCGATATGTTTCCCCACAATCCAGTCGCCGAGATAGGGAACGAAGTCACGCGAGTAGAAACCCGGTAGCGTTTCACACCCGATACCGGATTGCTCCAGTTCCTTTGCGGTCTGCGGGCCGATCGCAATCATGCGTGGACTCTTTTTGATGAGAGGGGCGATGATCTTTGCCGGGAGGGCGCTCGTAAAGAAGATGCAGTCGAATTCTTTGTTGGCCACTCCTTTGACGAACTCCGCGATCGCAGGCTCGCGCAGATCCGAGCGGAGCGGGTGGACGCTGTAGCAGGTATAGCCTGCCTTTGCACAGCGTGCAGCATCGCTCTTCTCCTTTCCCAAAAGACGGGTGACTGCGATCTTCATTACGGATTCATGGCCCCTGTATGATAATATGATTTGCATTTCGGTGAATTTATGTCCACTCTCCCGTAACGTTAGTCAATGATTGAGATCCTGCTGGGTGTCCTTATTGGCGTGATCCTTGGGACTATCAGCGGAATCATCCCCGGTGTGCATGCCAACACCCTAGCCGGTATACTCTTAAGCCTTCAGGTGGCGCTCCTTGCCCTCCTCGGACCGCTCGCTCTTGCCGGTGCGATGTTTGCAGCGCTCATCACCCACACGTTTGTCGATGCGATTCCCAGCACATTTCTTGGCATCCCTGATGCTGATACATCGCTTGCAGTGCTGCCTGCCCATGCACTATGTCTTGAAGGCAATGGTGAGGAAGCCGTACGGATCGCTGCACTCGGAAGCGCCTGTGCCATGGTAATTGCGGTGCCGCTTTCGGTGCTCTGTTTTCTGCTGCTTCCTGCGCTCCAGCCGTACTTCGACTGGTGGATTGGCATCCTGCTGATTGCAACGGTGGGGTATATGATCGTCACCAGCGAGGCACCGGGCTGGGCACTTGGCATATTTGTTGTATCCGGTCTGCTGGGAGCATTCTCGCTCCATTACGCGTTTCTCAGCTGGCATACACTTGCGGGTGGCAGTGCGATCCTCATGCCGCTTCTTACCGGGCTGTTTGGTATCTCGGTGCTCCTCATCTCCTCGCAGGGGAAGATGCCGGAGCAGCAGTTCCGTGGCATCCGGATGGAAGACCGGACTTTAGTAAAATGCTCGGTGCTGGGAACCGCTGCCGGTGTGGCAGTAGGGTGGCTTCCCGGTCTTTCTACTGCATCAGCAAATGGAGTGCTCGCGTCAGTGATCGGCTACGAGAAAGATCGCCGCGCGTATATTCTTGCTACGAACGCGGCGAATACAGCAAATGCCTTCATCGGGCTTGCTGCACTCTTTGCGCTATCGCGGATGCGCAACGGCGTGATGGTTGCGCTATCAGAACTTCCCATGCCTTTGATGAGCGAACTCACGGTGATCGGTGTGCTTGCTGCCTGTGCAGCGTATGTCGTTACCGTGTGGCTCTCCAAATCCGCCTACCTTCTCAACGGTATTGATGTGCGGTTGTTGAACCGTGCGGTTATTGCGTTTATTGTCATCCTATGCCTCATTTTCACGGGTCCGTTCGGGGCACTGATCCTGCTGCTTGCGATTATGCTCGGGCTTGTGCCGCATCTGGTGAACGTGCCGAGGATGTACTGTATGGGTGCGATTATGATTCCGGTGATCCTTTACTCGTTTGGTATTACTGGGGTGTGAAGCACACAACTGCACAGGCTTGTTTGCCCGGATGTTCAGTGTGATCTATGGTTTTATACGGGCTCACACCCCTTATCTTTCTAATATGCGATCCTACTGGTTCGGGGATGTGGAAGAAGGAAAGTGCACGCCATCTGGTGGCGATGCGCACGTAAAAGCTGATCGCGTCCGATCGATTCGTACCAGCATGGATACCTTTGTCCCACTTGACTGGGAACATGCGGTGGCGTGCGGTTCGTGTCGTGACCGTGCGGATTATATCGCAAAGCTCCGTGAAATCTGTTTTGCCGCAGCAGAGCGTGATATACGGGAGCAATATTCCGGCAAGGATGCCGAACTGCTCCAGATGGTGAGAACCCTTGATGAAATGGACACGGTCATCAACCTGCTCACCGAGCGGGCAGTTGAGTGGTATCAGCTCCGGCACCCGACATTCACCCGGAAATATCGGCGAACCCCCGCACACATTCTGGTGAAAAATATCCGTGAGAAATCTCGTGGTGCACTTTCTTTTGTAGCTGGAGAGATAGAGCGCCTTTCTGCCACGAGGACTGAACTTGCAAAAGCGGTGTCAGGAAGAGCCAATGAAGTGATGCCAAATACTAGCGCACTTATTGGTGGACTGGTTGCGGCACGGCTCATGTCGCACGCGGGGGGACTTCTGGATCTTTCCCGGATGCCTGCCAGTGCCATCCAGGTTCTCGGAGCACGGACTGCTCTGTTTGCCCATCTACGGACAAAGTCCCCGTCTCCCAAGCATGGGATCATCTTCCAGCATAGACGGGTGCACAATGCGCCCCGTGACTGTCGCGGAAAGGTTGCCCGCGTGCTCGCCGGGAAACTGGCGATTGCAGCCCGGATCGACCACTACCGTGGAATGGCAGACCCGGTATTTCTCGAATTTGCACAGGCACGCATCGATCTTGTAGGGAAAGGGGATGAACAATGATCTGGATCGGTGACGTACTGGTATCGCAGGGTGAGGGAGGCGTGTATAGTGAACGGATGCTGGGAAACGCGCGGGTATGGGATCCTTTCCGCAGCAAACTGGCGGCACTCTACCACGAGGGAACAAGTGTTGAGATAACTTCGGTTACCCGGGTTCTCTATCTTGGCGCTGCCAACGGGACTACGGTCTCGCATGTGGCAGATTATGCTGATGTTGTGTATGCTGTAGAGTTCGCTCCCCGCCCTATGCAGGATCTCCTGGAAGTGGCCCGTCGCCGGAAAAACATTGTGCCGATCATGGCGGATGCCACCCGCCCGGAACAGTATGCACCTCTCGTTGAAATGGTGGATCTGCTCTACCAGGATGTAGCGCAACCGGATCAGGCAACCATTGCTATACGGAACTCTGCGTTTTTAAAACCTGACGGAAAGATGATCCTGATGCTGAAGACTCGGAGCGTGGATGTGAGAAAGGAACCCGGTGTTGTATTTGAAGAAACAGTGAACGCACTAGTATCCGCAGGACTTGTTGTACAGGAGAGCCTGTGGCTTGCACCTTACCACCAGGATCATGCAGCAATTGTCTGCACAAAAACGGAAGTTTGAGGTAGTCATGGCTGGGGGTATACGTTTCGTTTCTGCCGGGGCATTATCAGTGCTTGTAATCATCCTTCTTGTCGGGCTGGTGATCCTTCTTATCCCGCTGCTTCTCCTTGGGGTGATCGGGGCTGCGTTTACCAAACTGGGATTTTCCTGGATTACAGCTATCTCAGTTGTCCTGCTGATGCTCTTTGGGAGTTATATCAATATTCCGGTCTACACAATCAAGCGCGACATGGTCCGTGTCTCACCCGACACAACCACCGTGTACGGGGAAGATTCTCTGTGGAGTCCGTCCCCCGTCTGGGACACTATTATCTCGATTAATCTTGGCGGAGCGATCCTTCCAGTCTGCATATCGCTGTACCTGCTGTATCAGGCAGTGCTTATTACCGGCACTTCACTTCTGGCACCTGTTGGGGCAGGCATTGCGCTTGTTGCACTCATCACCTTTGTCTCTACGCGCCCGGTGCCGGGTGTAGGACTTCGGGTGCCCTTGATCATACCGGCCCTTACCGCGCTTCTTATGGGAATGCTCCTGTTTGGTGGCGCCGGAATCCCGGCAACGGTTCTTGCATTTGTCAGCGGGACTATCGGAATTTTGCTGGGTGGAAACCTTGCCCAGCTTCCCCGGATAAAAGATCTTGATGTGGCGGATGTGAGCATCGGGGGTGCCGGTGCCTTTGGTGCCATTTTCATCAGCTGCATCCTTCCTGCGCTCATCGCATGAACGTTCTGTTGCCAGAATGATCAAAACCGCGATAAAAAATGCCAAGCGGAAAGTTTGATGATTAAAAGATCGAACACGAAAAGAAGTAGCCCGGAGCAGATTCGAACTGCTGTCGGCGGCTCCAGAGGCCACCATGATTGACCGCTACACTACCGGGCTATATGCCTCATACTTTTTGCCGCTGTTGCTTAATTAAAGTGACGGACTGCCCGTGCCCGTTCATACGCTTTGTGCCCGCTCGCATCCCTTGCAGGCGCGGCAGACTTCTTTTACCGGCTGGATGAACTGGCCTTTTTCGCAGAAGGGTTCGATGTCGTGCATGTCCCGGATATAGTAGATATGGGGGACGAGCGAGATGTGGGTGTATGTCCCGCAGGTGATACCGAGTTGATCGGCGATATGTTTCTGAAGCTGCACAAGGGCGTACATATTAGCGCCGGCTGCGGTGAGCATGTCGTTTGACCGGAATATCACCCGCATGTGGAGTTTGTTATCTCGCATTACGCACTGGACAAGCTGGAGGCAGGGGCAGTCATCGAGTTTCTCATCAATGACCGGGTTCCATGTGATGGCTACAGCCCGTCGAGTCTCCGGCTGGGTGCGGAGTTTGTCTACTATGTAGGCAATCTGGTCTACATGCACTGGCTGACCTTCGGTAACGAGCCGTTCTCCCCAGTCAAAGAGCCGGCCATGGTAATCGTACTCGAAGTTAGCGTTTGATCCGTGAATCAGATCGCGGGCGTACTGTTCGACAAATCTCTTCTGGAACTTTGAGTGCGGGCTTGTCATGGGTTCGGCAAGCGGTGTGTCTACCTGCATGGCGATCTCTTCGAACTCGACCGTTGCTTCGGCATCTTCTGTCCGGAGGGTCCAGCCTTTTTCTAAGATCATTTTGATGACCTGTTCATGTGCCCGCCCGATGCTCGGTGCCCGGATGACTCTCATGGGGAAATGTGTGTTTTGGTATATTGTATACCTGTTGAAATGTTCGCTCGACATTTGGGGCGATGATGCGGTGGTATGTGTTCCTTAGTATCTAATTAAATTTGGATATGTACCATATACTAAAATATAGGATATATTATGGTCCTTATAATTCGTCTGTTTACAGTCGGTGCCAGCAGATTCGGTAACCTTCCATGGCACTTTGGCACATTGAGTGTCGTATCCGGGATCTTTGTTTATGTGCCATTTTCTCGTAAGAGATCCCGGAAAATGGGTACAATCTGTCATAGTGCCATACAAAAAATTCTTCATTTGTCACCCTCCCAGCGTTCTATGAGATGACTGTGCCCGCTGGTGGAAGTTGAACGCTGCATATGAGCTTTTTATATCCAAAAAGCATCAGTACAATCCTGCTTTGAAACTGATCCCGATTCTTTTGGTCCTGTCCATGTGAACCGCAACTTTTTCTTAATCGGTGATAAACGGAAGTAAAGTATGTTGCATACTGCTCTTGTAGGATAATTTCCCAAGTAAAAAAAACGGATGCGCAATACTATACACCTGTGTATAATATGTGGTAATTACAGCGAAATGGTACAGTGCGCGACATATAACCCATTCACAAAGCCGGGTGCAAAAAACTATGAACGGAATCGGGTAAGTATGGAACAACAAAAACTCATTTTTCATACCTTAAATCAAAAACAGAGTTTAATTCTGCCATAAAATCCTCTGGAAAAAAGACCACAAAGGATATATTAACTCTTTTACAAATACTGTTCCATATTCCGTCTAATCGGAGTATGGGGCTCGCAGAACTGTTATTCGGCATCTGTCGAAACGGTTCGCGGCTTGAAATGTATGATGTAAACTTTGGAGGAACTAAACATATGACTAAGCGATTAACATTTGCACTGGTTGCAGTTGCAATGTTCGTGCTCCTTGCAATTATGCCGGTATCGGCATATACTGTGGCGTCGAACGTTACCAACTCAGCAGCAACCGTGTTTATTGGAGAGTCAGGACTTAACCTGACCAAGGTACAGACGAATGCCTGGAGTTCACCCTATTATCTATATACTGAGAACTCTATTGGCTGGTGGGCATCCGCAGCAAACGTTGGAACCACTGCACCAACCAAGACGATCTCACTCGTGGGACGCAACCAGTCATTCACGGTTGCACCGTCAGATTTCGTTGGTTTCACTGGCAACTGGTATTTCACAAACGGTACTATTAACCCAGTTCCACAGCCCATCTTCGCTGTTGCTGACCCGACCCTCGCTATTGCACCTTGGGACTTCAGTCTTAGTTCAGGAAACGATCAGTCCGGCAAGTCCGTAATTCGGGGACAGAACCTTGGGTTCAAAGTTGATACCAATATGTATGCGGCAATCAACAACCGGCTCTTCAGGGGACCGACCGCTGCAAGTTCATACAACGATCAGGCAATAAATCCGGACAACGGTCAGGCCTATGGTCTTGTCAACGACGGTTACCTTGATATCAAGGTTAAGGACGCATCCGGAACTGTCTTAACCAAGCTTGTGAATGCAAGTTATCCGGCTCAGTATGCTAGCCCAATTACCCAGCAGAACGTTTCGTTCCAGCCATGGTACTGGGGAGTAGCACCCTCAACCTACAACCCGGGTGCAGCTGCCGCATTAGGAGCTAGTACAACAATGCAGATGGCAAACTGGTCTACCGGCGCACTTGACATTAACGGTCAGTATGTATACGCACCTGGCACCTACACCATCTATGTTGAATCCTGGCTGAATGGCATGAAGGATAACTACAAGAACGCAGGCGCAGACTACACGGGTAAGACAATTTCTGCAGCTACAACCATCACCCTTGTCTCTGACTCAATCAAGATTGAGGCAAACAAGGACTCCGTAGTTCGGAGCAAGCCGTTCTCTGTTACCATCACAGGTAAGCCCCTTCAGGCATACCACCTCTGGATAAAGGGAACCAGCAGCATGCTCGGTGGATACGACGACCAGCCCCCGATGCTTACACTGTACCAGGCTGGGGTTGCGCAAGATCTGTATGATCCCACTCAAACTGCGGTTACAAACGCTGCAAACTCCCTCGTCCTCGGCTCCTATGCACCAGGTCTGGCAGGTAACTACTCCATCCAGAATGGTGGTGGGGCCGTAACCAACAACGTCTGGAGCCAGGTTGCAAGCGGCGCCATAACTGTAGGAACTACCACAGGATACAGAGATAAACTTGGTAACGGTACCTACTTGTACGCGAACGTCTCCACGGCAAATACGGGTGTAAGGACCGTTGAGTGGCAGACCACCAACTGGACCAAGGCACAGAAGTACACGATCCGTGTTGAACAGCAGTTCGGCGGATCCGCGATTAACTTAGTTCCAGCAGACACTGCTAACAAATTCCTGTATGGAACCGGTACTTACTTCAGTGATGAGGTCGATGTGAAGATCGAGAAGGGTGCAGTTACCATCGTGGCAGCCGGCTCCCAGAGCTACTACCTCGGTGAAGAGATCAAGTTCTCCGGTACAAACACCGAGACTTACACTACCTACCTGTTCATCATGGGTCCGAACCTGAAACAATATGGTTCACAGATCCAGTCTACTAACCCCCGTAATGCAGAACTTACCAACCGGGATGCATCAACCTTCCAGCAGGCTTCAGTTCTTGCTGACAACACGTGGTCATGGAAGTGGGGAACATCATCAGTTGCACTCGATGCAGGCACGTACACTATCTACGCAGTAAGCCAGCCAAACGACTATAACCACCTGGAAAACACAGCTTTCGGCACGGTCTCTATCATTATCAAGAAACCGTTCGTATCTGCAACAGCATCACAGTCCACTGTCGCACAGGGTGACAGGGTCTACATCGCAGGTACCGCAGAAGGACAACCCACTCTGGGTGTCAAGATCTGGGTTCTCGGTAAGAACTATCCCACCGAAGCCAGTCAGGTCAAGACCCAAGCTGTGAATGCCGATGCCTCGTTCAAATACGAGATCACGCAGACAGCTACCAAGAATCTTTACCCCGGCCAGTACTTTGTCGTTGTCCAGCACCCGATGCAGAACAACGTGTTCGATATTGACACATATAGTGCAGGGAATGGCGTAATCAAGGTCATTAACAAGCAGTCGACAGTACAGGGCACAACAACTCCGGATACAGTCTTCACACTCCTCGGAGCAAACAGTCTTCAGGGATCTGACGCAGCTGAAGCACTTGTTCAGGGTATCAACAGCCCCAACGTCGATGATACCTACACCAAGCTCCAGTTCCTTGTCGAAGTACCAGTCATCCGTATCAACCCCGTTGGCGACAAACACGTTGGTGACAAGTTCACCATCACTGCATCGACCAACCTCGCGGTAGATGACGAAGTCCTCGTTCAGGTCTACTCATCATCATTCAAGCCGACTCAGAAGAGCCAGAGCGGCGAGTTCAGCGGAGCAACCGGCACCGTCAAGGTTAAGAAGGGCGACAGCGGCATGAACGTGATCTCGTTCGATGTTGACTCATCAACATTCAAACCGGACGAGTACATTGTTACTGCAAACGCAATCCTTCAGGTAGCAACCGGCACTGCACTCTTCAATGTTCTTGAAGGCGCAGCACCTGTTGTAACAACCAAGGCACCTGTTGTTGTAACAACTGTAGCACCCGTTGTAACAACTGCAGCACCCGTTGTAACAACCGTACCCCCGACCCCAGTACCGACCAAGTCACCAGGCTATGGTGCATTGATCGCGTTGATCGGTCTCGGTGCAGTTGCGTTCATCGTTGTGCGCAGGCACTGAACTAACATCTAAAAATCTTTTTTTTTATTTAAAGTCTTAAAATTCAGGCATAAACCGGATTGCCCGTTCTGTTTGTCTGATGCAAATATTCTTGTGCATATTCATGCCAGATCTGTTCTTCCAGGTTGGCTTGTTTCAATTCAACTATTTCTTCTATGATTTCCCTTCTATCACAAACCTGGCGTAGCACCTTTTAATGCCAGTGCGGTTAACGTAAATGTAATCACGATCACTCCGGCAGGGTGCATCGCTACATGTGGAGGGACAAATCAGTGAAATTCACCGCAAATATTCTGGATATTGCAACGCGAGGTGTACTTCTTAACCGGGCTGATGCCCGCAGCATCGGTGTGCTTGATGGCGATCGTGTCCAGGTAATAAATCTAAAAAATGGCATATCGACCGCATCATTAGTGCACACGACCTCAACGATTGCACGGCAGGGCACGGTTGGCATATATCGCATAACCAATGAACGCCTGCATCTCGAAGAAAGTGCAGAAGTAGAGATCCGTGAAGCACGAAGACCCGCATCCCTTGACTTTATAAAAAAGAAGATGGATGGCGGCAGGCTCAACAAAGAAGAGACGCTGACCATCATCAAGGATGTAGTCAGTGATGATCTATCTGCTGCCGAACTGACGGCATTCATTACAGCGTCCTACATTAATCCACTCGATATGGATGAGGTGGAGCATCTCACCCGTGCGATGGTAGAGACCGGAGAACAGATCAAGTTTGCATCACGCCCGATTGTAGATAAACATTCCATCGGTGGCGTGCCGGGCAACAAGATCTCGCTACTTGTTGTCCCTATCATTGCCGCAAGTGGATTGAAGATACCAAAAACGAGTTCACGGGCTATTACAGGTGCCGGTGGCACAGCGGATCTTATGGAAACCCTCGCATTTGTGGAGTTCTCTGCCGGAGAAGTGCAGCAGATGACTGAAAAAGTCGGCGGAGTAATAGTCTGGGGCGGTGCCACGAATATTGCGCCAGCTGATGATCGCATCATCATCCAAGAATATCCGTTCAAGATTGATGCCAGAGGACAGATGCTTGCCAGTGTTATGGCAAAAAAATTTGCTGTGGGTGCAAATCTTGTAGTAATTGACATTCCCGTTGGCCTGCATACCAAAGTTGCGACCATGGCAGAAGGAAGAAAACTTGCCCGGGAGTTTATCGAACTGGGTGAACGGCTCAACATGAAGGTTGAATGTGCTCTTACCTATGGGGACATTCCCGTAGGGCACAGCATCGGGCCAAAACTTGAAGTAAAAGAAGCTCTCCGGGTGCTTGAGGGGGCTACAGAACCCAACTCGTTCATCCAGAAGAGTATCTCTCTTGCAGGAATCGCATTTGAAATGTCAGGAAAAGCTGCACGGGGTACCGGAGCTGCAATGGCACAGGAAATCCTTACCTCCGGAAAGGCGCTCGAAAAATTCCGCCAGATTATTGAGATACAGGGCGGCGATCCCACGGTAAAATCCGATGATATTATTCCCGGTGAATACCAGTACGTAGTAAAAGCTCCAGCATCCGGGTATGTAATCGAGATGAACAACCGTTCCCTCATAACCCTTGCCCGCACAGCAGGAGCCCCACAAGACCCGGGTGCCGGCATTCTCCTGCACGCAAAAAAGGGCAAACTCATCAAAGCCGGAGAACCGCTCTTCACCCTGTATGCTGAACGGAACTGGCGGCTCCAGAATGCAATTGAGGAAGGCAGGCGTCTGATGCCCATACTTGTCGAAGGTATGCTTCTTGACCGTGTGCCCTCAATTTCAGAGATTTAGACCGATTGGCTGATATATGAGCAGGTAGCGATAATTTATCATGTATAGTCAAAGGCATCGTTTCCTTTTTGCTCTGCTGTGCGTGATCCTACTCTGCAGCTCTGTACAGGCAACGAACCTGCAGATATCCGTGCAGGATAATATAGATAACTCCACAGTTCCTCGTGCCACGGTATTTGTCGACGGGGCAAATTTTGCCCGGACAAATAACCTCGGCCAAGCATATCTTACGCATTCCGGCCAGAATGATCTGAATATCAGGGTTTCAATGACCGGTTATGATGACTGGAGCAGACTGGTAAGCAGAAATGAGACCTCCATCCTTGTCAACCTGAGCAGGAAAACCCTCACTCTCAAAGTGAGTCTTTTTGACTCTGACACTCTTGTGCCGGTTTCTGGAGCCCTTGTGAATATATCTGCTGAAAATGTAACCTTGGGAAAGCAGACGGATATATCAGGATCA
The DNA here is from genome assembly GCA_963676675.2 of uncultured Methanoregula sp. Taxonomy (GTDB): domain Archaea; phylum Halobacteriota; class Methanomicrobia; order Methanomicrobiales; family Methanospirillaceae; genus Methanoregula. Next base: position 555,288 of record OY781161.1, read on the forward strand.
GCACTGTTTGGAGTGAACGCAGAAACCCTGTACTCCGTGGATATTGATGCATCCAACTACCAGCCACGCCACGCTACCATAAATATGGCCTCCGAAAACCAGGAGGTCCAGTATTGGCTGCTACCAGGAAACCGTTTTGTCATTGATATTAAAGATAAGGATGGAAAAGCACCGGTTTCTGATGCAGAAGTGCGTATCGATTCAGCGCTTGTCGGGAAAACCGATGCCAAAGGAAGACTGGTTATACCGGTTACCCGCGGGAAATCCTATACCCTTGAGATAAGGAAGGCCGGCTACCAGACATACACTGAATCCAGAGTAATCAGTAATGCCGATGCCCTCTACTCTATAGAAATCACCAAAGCCCCCATTGGTGCGTTCATCTACGTTTTTGATGAAAACCGTGCCGCAATCAGTGGTGCGGATGTATATATCAATGGTAATTTGTCGGGGACTAGCAACCAATACGGACGCAGCACATTCCCCAATCTGGTGTCGGGAACATATCCCGTTGAGATCAGAAAAGCCGGATATGTAACGGTGAGCCGACCGATCCTGGTATCAAACACCAATGAGGATTATACGTTCGTGATGACTATTGAAAACGCTGATCTCTCGCTCTTTGTCAAAGATAACGAGCAGAAGATTGTTCAAAATGCCAGCATCATCATCAACGGGAATGTTCTTGGCGTTACCGATGATCGCGGGCAGTACAATACTAAATTGAAATTCAATACCCTCTACAATATCACCGCCTCAAAGGAGGGTTACCAGCCCGCCTCGATCCAGAAACAAGTTATTTCCGGGAATGCAACCGCAACAGCGATTCTCACTATGGAAAAGAGTCTTGACTGGGGACTGATCACTATAATTGCGGCAGGGGTTGTGGGTGTTCTTGTGCTGTTTGCAGTAATCAGGATGATTGGTCACCGGAGTCGGCGCCATATCATCAGAAGAAATGAAATATAATCTCTTTTTTCCGGCCGCTTTTGGCAGAAAAAAATGCACAATTCTCAAGGATTCTACCCGGTTCGAGTTGTTGTAACCGCTCTGGATAATCCAGATACTTATGTAATCATCGCAGCAAAAAAAACGTTGGCGGGAATAAAACTCCATAAATAATGATTAAAACGGACCCAGCGGGAATCGAACCCGCGTCCTTGGGTTCGAAGCCCAAGAGGATATCCTCTACCCCATGGATCCATCTCATCTTCTTTACATCAAAAGATATTAAGTATTTTCTACCGATACACTACTGAATGATTCTGTCTGCACCTGAAATTGAGCGCCGTCTCGACCTCGATAGCGCTTCAGGGAAACTTGTTATCACCCCGTATGGGGCTGAATGCCAGCAGCCCGCATCTTATGATCTCCGCGCTGCTGGTGATATGGTACTCGAGCGAGGCGTTTGTACTCTCGTCCCGACACTCGAACGGGTTGAACTGCCCATGGATATTGCTGGAACACTGCGGTGCAGATCCTCGATGGGAAGACGTGGTGTATTACTGGGTGCAGGTTTTGTGGACCCGGGTTTTAGGGGGCAGCTGACGCTCTGCCTGACCAATATGGGAGCGGAAACAATTCCTATACAGAAGAATGACCGGATTGTACAGTTGATTCTTCATGAGGTTAGGGACGGAACACGATTGTATGCGGGGCGTTATCAGGATAGCAAGGGTGTTGTGGAGGCGAAGTGATGGTGATACGTACCGAGAGAAAATATATTGAGATTTTAAGGATTTTAAAAGAGCATAGTGAGCCGGTTGGGGCAAAACGACTTTCAGAACTTATGGCAGATCGGGGTTTTGTTCTGAGCGATCGTGCGGTCCAGTATTATCTCAGCTATCTCGACACTATGGGATTTACCGAGAAGGTCGGGAACCTGGGACGATTATTGACCCCTCTTGGTCGGGATGAGACCGATAACGCCCTTGTTGATGACAGGATTGGATTTGTCATTTCAAAACTCGAACGGCTTGCGTACCGGAGCACGTTTGATCCGGAGACCGGCACCGGAGATGTGGCATATAATCTCTCTATTGTACCTGCAGAGTCTCTTGAAAAAGTCACTATCGCATTTGACGACGTGGTAAAATCCGGCTGTGGTTTTTTCAACTCCTACCGGATTATTGATCGTGATCCCCGGATTCCTCATGGATCGGTAGGTCTCATGACTATCTGCAGCATCTCCATGGACGGGGTATTCCAGAGAAAGGGGATCCCGGTGAAGATGGCATTCGGCGGAAGACTGGAGATCGAACAGGGCACACCCAAACGCTTTAAGGATCTGATCGGCTATCGGGGAACAACCATCGATCCGCTGGAACTCTTTATTTCTTCGGGACTCACCTCCATTTCAAGTTTCGCCCGTACAAAATCCGGTATTGCACTCGCAAATGTCCGCGAGGTCCCATGCGCAGCAAAAAATCAGGTTGAAGAAACAATTCAACTGATGAACAAATGTGGGTTCATCTTCCCCGTTGCGCTGGGCACGCAGGTCTTTAATTTACCAAACAATCCCTACCGGCTCTCGATTGTTGCCTTCAGCGGACTGAATTATATTGGAAATACTGTTGAACACGGTATTGAGATTAAAACAGAAATCGGAGCCGGAAATATTCAGTTTTCAAAGGTGATGGAGACCAACTGATCTCATCGTTTAGATCCACGAAATATCATCTTTTTTTGTAGTAATTTTCCGTTTTTTATCTGAAGTTTGGGATTGTCCACCGGATGTTTCATCCTGCAATTTCTCCTCATTTTCTTCCCTGGTTCCTGTCCCACTTTTTTTCTGGTCGAGCCGGGTATGGATGAGCCCGGAGTCCCGGGCTTGTGGAACCGCTGTGCGCATGACACCCTTTCCCCCAAAAATATCATCCTTTGCCCGGTAACTGGGATCTTTCATGCTGACTTTCATTGAATCTGAGTCTGTTTCGGGTGCATATGCATCAGGCTCTGGTAAAATAACTTCTTCCTCACGCACCTCGGGTTCTTGTATGTTCTGTTCTTCCGTATTGAATTGCTGATCCTCTATGGGTGGTGTTTTTCGTTTTCCAATAATGATTGTTCTTTGCTCTGTGGGTTTTTCTACGGGAAGTGCAGACCGGGGTTGCTCCTGCACATGAGTCTGTGGTAAAACTTTGGATGAGTCCTGGTGGATGATCGTACGGCCGGGTGACGTCCCTGGTTTTTTCAGAATATCGGAGGTTGCCTTGAGTGTTCGACCGGAGATGGCACTCATCCGTTGCCTCTGCAAATCTTTTTCTATCCTCTGGCGCTCGGCATCTTTTGTTCGTATCTGGCTGTCATTGACAGGGACTTCTCTCGTTCGAGCCGGTTCCTGCACTCTGGTACCAGATGCCGGTGCATCGTGATGTAATGTCGTGCGTTGTTGGGGTTGGTGTATAGGAGTTGTGTATCTGGTGGGCGCCTCGTGTTCCTGACGGGCAACGACCCGGTGTTGCGGTTCGTGACCCCACAACTCAGGATGCTTTGCGCTTTTCTCCTGCGTACCTGATGGCGTTTTTTGTACATCTGCTGATGATGGATAATCTGCACCGGGCAGTTCTTTTTTTATGGGCCGTACGTCTCCCGCATGAAGACTCTCTGGTGTATGCGGATGCGCAACCGGGGAACGCGTACCAGAATCCCGGTCCGTATACTCCTTTATGGGATGAGCAATCCTCTCATCCCGGGGTTGTCTTTCTCTCATTTTTTGAGAGATGGTTTCTGGGCCTGTTGCGTTTCTTAAACTCTTTGACAATGTGATGGTTTCAAGGGAGATGGATTCGATCTCGCTATCGGTTTCTTTCTGATAACCTGATCTGCCCTGTGCACGGATCCCCCGGATCTCATCAATACGGGGAATATTTTCAAGACCGGAGAGCATGATGATGATCGCAACATTTTGTGTATTTACCACCGGATAATCCCCGGATCTGGTTTCGAGCCCGGCAATGCTGCGGTCGATCCATTTGCGTACGGTCATGAACCCCTTTAAGGAGAGTTCATGAGATGGCCCTGCAATGAGAATGAGCGCTTTGTGTGCACTGGTCATATCACACGGTGTTGAAATTTCGTGATATATGGCCTGCTTTGCGAGTTCAACGAGACGTGAGGCTCTTTTATTGTGGTCTTCGGTCGAAGATGCTGCCGGTCGCAGCCATGAAAGAAAACCAAGTGGATTGTGGGGAAGTTGTTCAACAGCATAACCGATGGTGATAAAGCCCATCCCTTTCATCGTATTGAGAACCTCGCCGGAATCCAGCACAACTTCCGCGAGTTCCAGACCCCCATCCGCCTTGAACTCCCCTGCCCGAAGGATAAGACTGATTCTCTTGACAATCGCGTCGTTTAACAGGAGATAGGTTGCAAGTGTTGGAGATAATGCAGGCTGCTCTTTTACAAAACCCATCTTTTCTGCAAAACTTTTCTCTTTTTTTGCCAGTGTGGATTTCTGCGATCTGATTTTTTTAAACCACGTCTCGTTATCGAAGAGGATGATGCCATCGAGCAGGGAAGAAAGCATATCGATATCATCCGCAGCTTTTGCAGATTTACGCTCACCTTCAGCAAGGCAGGGAAGCGTGACAAGACCGAATATGGGTTCCACAACGGAGTTGCGGAGAGCTGCAATAATATGGGGTGCCACATCCACCATGCTTCCCCCAAGCCCACAGCAGATGAAGATTGCATCGGTCTCTCCGTGTTCAACGTTCTGGACTCTGGAGATAACCTCACCAATATCGATCGTAGCAGTCTGGGTGCTATCTCCCATGGCATCTGTAGGTCCTGGGTCCAGCGCAGGGAAATATATCTTTGAATTTTCCGGCAGGCCTTTAAGCTGCGCTAAGGTAATCTCATCGACATCTACGGCAAACGCCTGAACACAAGCTACGTTGCTGCTGCGACGGTCGACAGAATAAAGGCTGTTTACAATCCTGCTCCCTGCACCCCCAAGTCCGATTGCCAGTATTCTCATGAACGTCCCTTGTCAAGTCCGGTGGTAAGATTAATTTTTACTATATGTATTATTGATTGTTCGAAGTTCAATATCTTATAGGAATATATCGTCAGATGAAAAAAAAGGTTTGTCACTCAACGAACGATAATCGTTCTGTTTTTCTGTGTATGTTCCTTACGGCTCTTGTATTTTCACAATATTTCTTGGAAAAACCGGAACAGGTCACTTTTTTTTAGATGCATATCATTAAACACCACATTAAAACCATATTAAAAAAATAAACACAACTATATCGATTGAATGGCCGGATCTTCCTGCGTTCACCTCCGCTCGAACTCATGTTTCAGGGTTTTTTATTGAAAAAACGTCAGAATGGGCGTTTTTTCTGGGAGTCTTCAAAATAGTTCAACATAAAATCATAATTTATTTAACTGTGTGTACGGTAATACTCCATGAGGTGAACAAACCTTGACATATGGAATTGAATTTGTACCAGGAAATGTCAATGTAAAGCAAGTTGTCAACTTCTGTAAACTTGCAGAGTCTAAAGACATCGATTTCGCATGGATCACTAACCACTACAACAACCGTCACTGCTACCCCACCCTCGCCGCGATCGCGCAGGCGACCACGTCCCTTAAGATGGGACCGGGTATTATGAACGCATTTACCGACACCCCCGCTGCAATGGCATCCTTTGCCTGCACGCTGAACGAGATTTCCGATGGACGTGCAGTCCTCGGTATTGGTCCCGGTGACCTCTCCACGCTCCCGAAGCTGGCAATCAGCCCAGACAAGCCAGTAGGACGTCTCGAGGAAGCCGTTGTCCAGATCCGCAAGCTCTGCGCCGGTGAAGAAGTCAAGAAGTCAGGAATGAAGTTCTTCGACTATGACGGTGCAAAGCTCACCGGTGTCACCCTGCCCGGAAAGAAGGGTATCCCGATGTACATTGGTGCACAGGGCCCCAAGGTCCTTGACCTCGCCGGAAGGATTGGCGACGGTGCATTGATCAACGCATCCAACCCCAAGGACTTTGCCATTGCAATCCCGATCATCAAGGCAGCAGCTGACAAGGTTGGGAAGAAGAACTTTGATATCGGTGCATACACCGCAATGTCAATCGACCAGAGCGAGAAGAAGGCACGCAATGCAGCGAAGATCGTTGCAGCATTCATTGCAGCCGGCTCACCGCCAGACCTCCTCACCCGCCACGGACTTGACCTGAACAATGTTGCCAAGATCAAGGTAGCACTCGGATCGTTCGACTTCAAGACGGTTGGAGAACTTGTTGGAGACAAAGAGATCGATGCATTCACCATTGCAGGAACCCCCTCGATGGTCAAGCAGAAATGCGAAGACCTCACCAAGGCCGGTGTGACCCAGATCATCTTCGGCTCACCCCTTGGTCCAGACATGACCAACTCAATCCGCCTCCTCGGCAAATACGTCGTATAAGCGCGGAACAATACCTGTCAGGCATACTTCCTAACATGGGCGGTAACACTTGGCAGATATTATCAATCATTTTTTCTCCATTTTCCGGAATATCCTTTCCTTTCACAATATCCCTGCTGTGAGAGCTAGGGCTCTTGCGGTCGTTTCTTCTCTCTAGGTAACCTTGGCCTGAATATATGGCAGAGCTGCTAAGGAGGGATCCCTCTTAGATCATGAGGGGTCCTCCTTTCCCACCTCTCGCTTAGTAGCAGGGATCCCCCCGGGGTACCCCTCTCGGATCAAGAGGTACCCCCAAAAGGGGATCCCTCCCTTTTTGCTTGTTAATTGCCAACGGTTCGTATGGAACTCTGACGTAAGTCATTGCACGACTTTGTCCAGAAACAGAGGGATCCCCCAAGCCCCACCCCTCCCTTAGTAGCAAGGATCCCCCCAGTGGGACCCCTCCTGGATCAAGAGGGGTCCTCTCGACTCACCCCTCTCTTAGAGACATAGGTCTCCCGATCCCCGGCTTCGGTCCTGATGGTGACTCCCCGTACGGCTTCCTTTTTGTCCATGTCCGGTCAGTTATATGCGACGTGATATGTCACTCCCCACGGGGCATAAGGGGTGGGAACCCCCTTAGACCATGAGGGGTCCCCTCACCCCCATCCCTCCCTCAGTGGTAGGGATCCCCCTATGGGTACCCCTCCCAAAAAGAATTATCGCGGGTATCACGCTCAAACCGAAAACTCCAGAAAACCCCCATGGTAACAGTACTATGTGCAAATGACTATCAGATCCTGCCGGAAATATAATCCTGAACAGATATGTTTTCGGTCAGGGAAGTTGTCACCAGCAGGGGTACACTACAATATCGCGCGGAACATCTTACCGGACTTAGGTGCAGAATCAGTCCGGACAGGTTAAAAAGGCAGATCGATTCGGCATTATATCTGCCTTCAAATGCTGAAGGCTGCCCGTTCTGCCGTGATGCAGTAATGACCGTAACTCCCACATTTCCTGATGGTAACCGGATCATCCGTGGCGAAAGTGTCACGTTTCCCAACCTGTTTCCTTTTGGTGAAGGCCATGTTGTAACCGTCATGACCCGTGAGCATGCGGTCATCGCAGTCAGCAGGCAACAAGTGGTGGATGCACTTCTTTCGCAGATCGAGGCACTACGGTCGGTTGATGGCTATCCCAGCATCAACTGGAACTTCCTGCCATCGGCAGGGGCTAGCCTTGTGCATCCCCACATGCAGGGGCTGTCCGATTTCCGCCCGTCTCGTATTGTTGACCTTTATACTGCTGCAAGCGAGCAGTACCGTAAAACACAGGGCAGAAATTACTGGGATGTGGTGAGGGAGCAGGAAAGATCTTCTGATCGGTTCCTGTTCGGTGATGAGATCCTCTGGTCCGCTCACGCGGTGCCGGTTGGTGAGCGCGAGGTTAGGGGAATACTGCCAATATCCACACTCAATGAAATGGAAAACTACGTGGATCTCGTGGCGCGTGGCATACTTGAGATCATCTCGTTATACCGGGAACTCGGAACCCACGCGTTCAATATGTCCATTTTTTTTGATAAAAAAGGCAATGACCATGGATTCCGGGCGTTCTGCTCGATGATCTCCCGTATCAACCCCAATCCTTCATCAACGAGTGATTCAGCCTTCATGGAACGGCTTCATCTCGAACCGGTAATAATGACACTTCCCGAAGACCTGGGAAAATTCTACAAAAAAGGGAGAAAATAAAAAAATAATTAATTCACTCAAACTTTGCTACAAGTTTGTTCTTGCAGACGAGTGTGCCGTCTTTCTTGTGGGGCTTGCGCATAATGCTGTCGCCGGCCTTCTCGATCTCGCGGGCCTCGTCACAGAGCGCTGCTGCGCATCTCATCATTTCGTGAGCGCTGGCAACTATGGGTATATATTTCTCCCATTCCTTGGTCATGAAGCAGCCCTTGACATTCTGTCCTGCAACAGCCATCGCGATCTCGTGGGCAGCGCGTGCCTTTGCGAGTGCATAGTTGTTGGTGAATTCGCCGTCGACTGCCTTGTCGGTGGTCATGACGATCTTGGGGAGCACAAGTTCTGCGCCCTTCTTTCCTGCCTTCACCTGGTCGATGACCTGGTCAATAGCGAGCTGCATCTTGCGGAATGCACCGGTAAGTGCCAGCACTTTCACAAGGTTGCCGTTGAAGTCGGCCATTTCGGTGGGGTCAAGGAACTCTCTGCGTGCACCGATCATGGAGTCTGCCTTCATGATGATGTAGCCGAAACTGCTTGCCTTGACTCCTTCCCATTCCTTCTTGGTGGTTACATCATCAGTGATGATGATGACCGGGATACCTGCTGCAGCGAGCTGCTCGCGGGCACCGGTTGGGCCGGGGAGAACCCCGTTGGGGGAGACTACGATAGCGAAGTCCGGTTTGTATGCCTTCAGGTTGGAAACAACACGGTCAACATCAGCCGGCTCGAGTTTCGTGCCGCTGGTCGCCATGAATGTCTGCATGTCTTCACGGTCTGCTCTCTCATCGAGAAGCAGTTCTGCCATTACACCACTTGCGATGTTGCCGAGCTTGGCAACTCCTACTTTAACAACCATCTATTTTCACCTCGATTTGTTATAACACGATATTATGACCCGGTATTCATATAAACATTTTGAAATGTCATTTCACGTCGAAAATCGCCGAAACGTGTTAATTATTTACCCGGGCAATCCCGTACGAAAATAAGTCCCCGTCCTTAACATCCATTGTTCCGGAGTTAACGAAAAGTGTTTAAGTTCAGATGGAAAATTAAATTCTATGAAAGATGGGCTGCTTACCGATCGTCAGATGGAAATTCTCAGGTACCGGAAACAGGGACTTACGCAGCAACAGATCGCTGATATTATCTCCACTTCCAAGGCCAACGTCTGCACGATTGAAAAGAGCGCTATGGAAAATATCCGACGTGCAAAAGAGACGCTTGAGTTCTTATACACACTCGATGCCACCCATCTCTGCACGATACCTTCCGGAACCGATCTGTTTGATGTTCCTGCCATCGTATTCGGTGAAGCGGAAAAAATAAATATCAAGGTAAAATATGATACTATCTCCCTGATTAACCGAATCCGGGAAGCGCGCCCCCAGTGCTGTAAAGCACGGTGCATCTGTGAAGATATTATTGTATACATAACTGATCAGGGAGAACTCTATTTCGGATAACAAAACCCCCCGCCCCCGCTCATGATTGCTTTTCGCTGTCGGAAAAATACCTGAACTTTCGTTGGCATATATTTATATCTTCTTTTCTACAATAATTATGGAAGCCGATATGAGGTTATCCTATTCAGAATCAGTCTGCCAATCGTATGAAAAGCAGATTTTGGTTTCTGGAAACGGCGGAACCGTATCTCAGACACAAAGAATAACGGTTGTGCCGTGGGTGATCCTCGATTGGTGCCCCTCACCATAAAAAGTGAGGTATACCGAGAAGGAGTTGTGATTTGTCACAACAGGCTGACAGAGTGGGTCTGATCAAGACGCATGGGTCGACGTTCGTGCAACGAGCCCGTTCCCTCTGCTGCAACAAAGCAGCAGGTGGATGCGCCATTATCAGGATCTTCTTTCGCGAGACAGGAATGCCGGTGCACACTGGCACAGCGATGCAACTTCTGTTGCATCCCCTATAATTACGGACGAAAATACCAGCATCAGTTATCAAAGTCAGTCATCCGTAACTACGGATTACCGCGCTGATGGTTGCTGGTATTATTGTCCGTTTCGCGTGTTAGTTTCTGGAACAATAATCTGTTTCAAAAGCTCGGATTAATCTCAAATTCGTGTCGCAATCAGAATAACCTACACGCAAATAAAGGATTGATTAACACATGCCAAAAATTAACAGACCCCGCCGTGGTTCTCTTGCATTCAGCCCGAGAAAGCGTGCAAAGAGCCCAATCCCGAAATACCAGTCGTGGCCTTCTACCGAAGGAGCACCGATGTTGCAGGGATTTGCCGGATACAAGGTAGGTATGACGCATGTTATCATGGTGGATGACCACAAGACCAGCCCCACCGAGGGTAAGGAAATCATGGTGCCCGTCACCGTTATTGAAATCCCCTCGATGAAAGTCGCTGCAATCCGTGCATACTCCCGTGATACATATGGTAAACATGCCCTGACTGAAATCTGGGCAGAACCGCTCGATGCAGTTCTTGGACGCAGGATCACCATGCCCAAGGATTACAACAAAGAAGCCGCGCAGAAAAAATTTGCAGATGCAATTGAAGCCGGCATTGTTGCAGAGATCCATGCGATTACCTACACGCAACCCGCAGCCCTTACCGGTGTTCCTAAAAAAGTCCCCGACCTTATGGAAATCAAGGTTGGCGGTGGCGATATTAAGAAACTGTTTGAGTTTGCCCAGAGTCTTTTAGGAAACGAGGTATCGTTAAACAACGTCCTCCAGACCGGATCGTACGCTGACATTACGGCAATCACGACCGGTAAAGGTACCCAGGGCGCTGTAAAGCGCTGGGGTATCGCACTGCGCAAACGCAAGCACTCCCGCGGTAAAAAAGAACGACATATCGGAACTCTTGGACCATGGAACCCCCACCATGTACGGTGGCAGGTCCCCCAGATCGGCCAGTTGGGATTCCAGCAGCGTACAGAATTCAACAAGCGGATCTTAAAAGTCAGCGATAATGCGAGTGAGATCACCCCCTTAGGTGGATTCCTCCATTATGGTGTCTTGAAGAGCCCGTATGTTCTTGTCAAGGGATCGATTCCCGGCCCGGTCAAGCGTCTTATACGTATCCGCCCGGCGATTCGTCTTGGTGAACATGTTGTCAGGATGCCAACAATCCAGTTTGTGAGCGTCCAGAGCAAGCAGGGGTGATCAGAGATGAAAGCACAGGTTAAAACACTTGAAGGTGGCGTTGTAAAAGACATTGAACTTCCGGAACTCTTCACCGAAGCATATCGCCCCGATCTGATCAAAAAGGCAGTTATGGCCCTCCAGAGCACCCGCAGGCAGCCGCATGGGACCAACCCGTTTGCCGGCATCTGCTCGTCAGCAGTAGGCTGGGGAAGTGGTCGTGGTTCATCGCACGTACCCCGTATCAAGAACGGTTCACGGGCAGCCAAGGTTCCACAGGCAAAGGGCGGACGTGAAGCACACCCCCCGAAAGTAGCCAAAATATTGATCAAAGAGATCAACCAGAAGGAAAAACAGAAGGCATTCCGCTCTGCAGTTGCAGCAAGCATCTGCGAGGAGCTCATCAGGGGAAGAGGCCACATATTTGAAGGAGCAGCCCCGTTTGTCCTTGAGGACAAGTTTGAGTCTCTTGACAAGACGTCGGATGTCATAACCGCTCTCACTACCGCAGGTCTTTACGGGGATGTCGAGCGGGCAAAGGACAGCAAGAAGGTCAAAGCCGGAAGAGGCAAGATGCGTGGTCGCCGGTTTAAGCAGCGAAAGAGTCTGCTCATTGTCACTGCTGGAACACCGCTGCGTGCAGCACGCAACCTTTCCGGTGTCGATGTAGTCACTGTAGATCAGCTGAATGTTGAGCACCTTGCACCCGGTATGCTGGCAGGACGCCTGACCGTGTGGACAGAAAGTGCACTCGTTCGCCTGGAGGGGAGATAAATGGCTCTGAAATACCCGTTTGTAACTGAGAAGGCGATGGTCCTTTTAGAGAACCAGAGCAAACTCCAGTTCCTCGTCAGCCGTCAGGCAACAAAGATATCAATCAAGCGCGATATCGAAAAGATGTTCGGGCAGAACGTAAAAAGCGTTCGCACCCTCATGAACATGCATGGTGAAAAGAAAGCCACCGTGAGCTTTGAGAACGATAAAGCAGCCGAGGAAATTCTGAGCCGGCTTGGGATAATGTAGGTGGGGAAAAATGGGACATCGCATTACTACACAAAGCCGTGGAAAAGGAGGCCCGACATACCGGGCGCCATCCCACCGTTACAAAGCAGAGTTGAAACACATCGGTGATGATACACAAAACATCACGGGGAGTGTCATCGATATCGAACACGACCCGGCCCGCAATGCACCCATTGCACTCGTTAAACTCGAGAGCGGATCCAAGGTCTATATGCTTGTGACCGAAGGGCTCGGAATCGGGGAAGTCATTACCTGGGGATCCAGCGGTGAAGTGAAGAACGGAAACACACTCACTCTCCAGCACATCCCGACCGGTACCTACATCTGCAATATCGAAGCACGGCCCAATGATGGCGGCAAGTTTGTCAGGGCGTCAGGAGTCCAGGCAGTTGTCGTTGACAAGATTGAAGACCGGGTCGGTATCCGGATGCCCAGCGGCAAGACCAAGTGGTTCAATCACCGTTGTCGGGCAACCATTGGCATTGTAGCCGGTGGCGGCCGCGTTGACAAGCCGTTTGTGAAAGCAGGCAACAAGCACCACAAGATGCAGAACACCGCATCCAACTGGCCACGCGTCCGTGGTGTCGCAATGAACGTTATCGACCACCCGTTCGGTGGCGGTGGACACCAGCACCCAGGTCGCCCGAAGACCATTGCAAGAGGCACATCTCCAGGCAGGACTGTCGGACATGTGGCTGCGCGCAGGACAGGTAAAAGCAGGAAGTGAAGGGTATGGCAGCACCTAAAAAGACACAGAAGAGAATGCCAAGACGGCGTGAGGAGTTCACCTATCGCGGCTTTACAATAGACGAGCTCAAGGCAAAGGGAATCAGCGAACTCCTCCCGCTTATGCCTTCCCGTCCACGCCGCAAGATTGTACGCGGTTTCTCCCGCGGGGAAGAGACATTACTCGCGAAGGTTCGCAGTGGCGATGAGAAAGTCAGGACACATCTCCGTGAGATGCTTGTCATGCCGGAAATGATCGGTAAGACAATCGAGATCTACAACGGTAAGGAGTTCATAAAAGTTGAATTCCAGCCAGAGTCTGTCTTCCACTACCTCGGAGAATTTGCACTGACCAGAAAGAAGATCTCTCACGGAAGCGCCGGTATCGGTGCAACACGAGGAAGCAAGTACGTTCCGCTGAAGTGATGAAAATGGCACGAATTGATTATTCACTGAAAATCAAGGGCGACGACATAGCCAGAGGAAAGGCTAACGAATTGAATATGTCGCCCAAGCATTCGATTGAAATTGCCACGTTCATCAGGCATCAGCACGTGAACGATGCAATTGCATACTTGAACCAGGTCGTCACCTTGAAAAAGGCGATTCCGTTCCGGCGATTTAACCGGAACGTTGCGCACAAGCGCGGACTTCCCGGCAACTGGGATGCAGGCAGGTACCCGGTAAAGGCTTCAAAGGCCTACATCCGCCTCCTTGAATCGATAAAGAAGAATGCCGAGTACATTGGACTCGACCCGGAAAATTTAGAGATCATTCATGCTACGGCTAGCCGTGGCCGGGCCCAGAAAGCATTCTTCCCAAGAGCAATGGGACGAGCAACCCCCAAGGTCCGCGAATCCGTGAACCTTGAAATCGTGGTCCGCGAGGTGGCTTAAATGGCAGTTGAGAGAAAATTTATTTCAGAGGGTGTACGGAAAGCCCGCGTTGAGAAGTACCTTTCAAAGGAACTCAAACGCGCGGGATACGGCGGTATGGACATTGCAAGGACCCCCCTGGGCACGCAGGTCACTATCTTTGCCGAGAAGCCCGGTATCGTGATTGGTAAGGGCGGAAAACTCGTCCACCAGCTCACCTTGGATCTCGCCCAGAACTACGGTGTTGAATCACCGCAGATCGAGGTACAGCAGGTCACAAACCCCAGTTTCAACGCCCAGATCATGGCAGAAAGACTCGCCAATGCTCTTGAGAGGGGCTGGTACTTCCGTAAGGCAGGCACCAGCATCCTGCGCCGTGTAATGGAATCCGGTGCACTGGGTTGTGAAGTCGTGATTGCCGGTAAGCTTACCGGTGCACGTGCGCGTACCCAGAAGTTCACCGAGGGCTACATCAAGCACTGTGGAGAACCAAGCAACACGATCGTTGAGAAAGGCTACGCAGTCGCCATCAAGAAACTCGGTGTAATCGGTGTCCAGGTCAAGCTGGTCCCCGGTGGCGCAAAGATGCCCGATCATTTCACCATCATTGAGCAGAAAAAGAAGGCACCGGCACCAGCAGCTACTGTTACCAGCATAGGTGATGTTGAGTCTGAAGAGCCGGCACTTCCTGACGAGAAATTAGGGGAGGACCAGTAATGGCGATCTTCAGGGCAAAAGATGTCAGGCAGCTCTCTGAAGTGGAACTTCAGGAACAGATGGGAAAACTCAGGATGGAGCTTGTCCAGCACTACGGTAAAGTCAGTGCCGGTGGCGCAACCGAGAACTCGGGACACATCAGAGAACTCCGGCGAACAATCGCCCGTATGTTGACCGAGCAGAACCGCAGGAGAACTGTATGATCTCTCCCCAGAACGTCCTCAGGCACGAACTTATCGGCCTTGACGTTCTGGTATCGGGAGCCTCCAATCCCCTTCACCGGGGAATTTGCGGACGCATCATCGATGAAACAAAAAATCTGGTGGTAATTATGACCCTAACCGGCGTAAAACGCATCCCCAAGATGCACACCAGGTTTCAGCTGCACTTAGGCAGCAGAATTGTCGAGATTGATGGATCCGTGATGGCTCTGGCTCCTGAAAAGAGGATCAACCTGCACGAAAGGAAGAGGATACCATAATGGCACTAAACATTGGATTGAACGTTCAGGCACCCCAGAAGGAGTGCGCGGACGTTAATTGTCCGTTTCACGGCACTTTACCGGTGCGCGGCCAGGTGATCACCGGCAAAGTCGTGAGCGATCGAATGATGGGAACGGTTGTAGTAGAGCGTAATTTCATGCACTACATCCGGAAATACAAGCGATACGAAAAACGCAGCTCGAAACTCCATGCGCACAATTCCCCCTGCATCCAGGCAAAGGTTGGCGATATGGTGAAGATTGCTGAGTGCAGGCCGCTCTCAAAGAGCACCACCTTTGTTGTAGTTGAGGTGCAGCAGTCATGAAGGCAAAAGGTTCAAAGACGCCGCGATCACTCGCCACAGGGACGAGGCTTGCATGCGCCGATAATACCGGTGCCCGCACAGTTCAGATCATCTCAGTCTTCGGCTTTCATGGAGTAAGGCGCCGTCAGCCCAAACTGGGTCTGGGGGATCTCGCCACGGTGAGTGTCCAGAAAGGAACCCCTGACATGCGCCGTAAGTTGGTGCGCGCGGTTGTCATCCGGCAGAAGAAGGAAATTCGCAGGCCAAGCGGTATGCGGGTGTCCTTTGATGACAACGCAGTTGTCGTTGTGGATGAGAAGAATGAGCCAAAAGGAACAGAGATTAAAGGACCGGTTGCCCGTGAAGTTGCAGAGCGGTTCCCGAAACTCGGTTCCATGGCCACAATTATCGTATGAGGTGTGAAGTATGGTAAGAATCGAAAGCGAACAGCCAAGAAAGCAGAGAAAGGCACGCTATCAGGCACCTTCACACGTGAAGTCAAAATACTTAAACGCCCCGCTTTCCGCTGCACTTAAAGAAAAATACAAGATAAAGACGCTGCGGGTTGTCAAGGGCGATACGGTAAAAGTCACCCGAGGGGATTTTGTCGGTGATGAAGGGATTGTTGATGCTGTTGATACCAGGAAGTCAAAGATTATCGTCCATGGTGTTACGTCAACCAAGGCTGACGGGACCGAAGTTCCCCGGCCTGTTGATGCATCGAATGTCCACATCACCAAACTGAATCTTGCAGACAAGCGCCGTGAGGCAAAATTAGCGGAGGCTGAATAATGGGAGACCATCTTAAGCGGTTGAATGCCCCGGACTCGTGGCACATCGCAAAGAAGACAACAAAGTTCATTACAAAGACAGCGCCCGGTCCGCACAACGCGAATGCCATGCCAATCACCGTCTGGCTTCGCGATCACATGGGCTTAGCGCGGAACATGAAAGAGGTCAAACAGATCCTCCTGCAACACGATGTCATCATCAACGGAAGACCCTGCCGGGACCCCCGGATGGGTATTGGTATCTTCGATATCGTTGCACTTCCGAAGATCAACAAATACTACCGTATACTGCGCGACAAGAATGGTCGTCATGTTTCCATTGTCATTGATGCAGAGGCAGCAAAGACCCGCCTGTGCAAGGTGAAGAACAAATCCACCGTAACCGGTGGCAAGGTCCAGCTGAACATGAGAGACGGCTCAAACCTGCTCGCTGATAACACCTACAAGTCAGGTGACTCACTGGTGCTCTCCCTTGAACCCGAAACACGGTTTAAAATCATTGATCATTTCCCGTTTGCAGTTGGCAACATGGCGATGATCATTGGTGGTAAGCATTCCGGAAAGGTCGCACGGATCACCGAGATCATCAAGATGCCCGGCAGTGTGCCCAACAAGATCATCCTTGAGGATGAATCAAACGGCACAAAATTTGAAACCATCTCGCCCTACATCTACATTGTTGGTAAAAAGACATCCGCGATTGCACAATGGGGGATTGAACAGTGACGTCGATGCGCGATATCCACATCGACAAGGTGGTAGTCCATATGGGAGTAGGCGAGAGCGGCGAAAAGCTCGTCAAAGCTGAAAACATCATGAAGACAATCACCGGTCAGACGTCGATTCGTACCATTGCAAAGATGACCCAGCCGGCATTCTCAATCCGGAAAGGGGCCCCGATCGGCTGCAAAGTTACCCTCCGCGGAAAAACCGCCCGGGATTTCTTTGCGACTGCTGTCAGCATCCTGAATAAAACCGTATTCGAGAGCCAGTTCGATAAGAGCGGCAACATCTCATTCGGTGTTGAAGAACACACGGATTTCCCCGGTATGTCCTATGATCCCCAGATCGGTATCTTCGGCATGGATGTCAACGTTGTTCTCGAGCGCAAGGGCATTCGTATCACCCGCAGGCGTGCGGAACGCAAGAAACTCCCCGCAAAACAGCGTGTGAACAAGCAGGATGCAATTGCATTCCTCAAACAGGAGTACCAGGTCGAGGTGCGCTAATGGCTGGAGAAAGGAAGAAGATCTACGGTCGCGGTGCGAACGAATGCAAGATGTGCGGGCGCAAACAAGGCCTCGTACGCAGATACCATATCATGTTCTGCAGGCAGTGCTTCCGCGAATGGGCCTCGAAGATTGGCTTTAAGAAGATGAGCTGAAGGTGAATGCACAATGACACGATCAAATACTTTAGCAGACGGAATGTGTGCCCTGAAAAATGCCGGTGATACCGGGAAGTCCGTGTGCATCATCGAACCCGCGAGTAAACTCCTTGGCGCGATGCTCCGCATAATGCAGGACGCCGGATATATTGGCAGTTTCGAGTTTATCGATGACGGCAGGGGCGGGCAGCTCAAGGTCCACCTCACGGGCAAAATAAACCGTTGCGGGGCAATAACGCCGCGGTTTTCAGTACAGCTGGATGAAATGGAATATTGGGAGAAGCAGTACCTGCCCGGAAAGAACTTCGGGCTCATTATGCTTTCGACTTCGCGCGGCGTTATGTCGCATGAACAGGCGAAGAAAGAGAGTATTGGTGGCGAACTGCTTGGGTATGTTTACTAGAAGGTGCAAAAAAATGTCGGCAATCAGAAAAGTAACTATCCCCAAGGGCGTTAAGGCCCAGCTTGACGGCTCGCTGCTTCGCGTGACTGGTCCAAAAGGTCAGCTCACCCGCAATATGCGGTTCCCGCAGGTTGTTGTAACCTGTGAGGGAAACGAGGTCACCATTTCAACAGAATCCAAGCGCAAAGAGATCACGGCAATGGTCGGAACGCTCGAGGCACACACCAAAAACATGTGCCGCGGTGTCAGCGAAGGGTTTGAGTACCACATGAAGGTAGTCTACAGCCACTTCCCGATCCAGCTGAAACTCCAGGGAAACCGGCTTGAGATCGCCAACTTCCTTGGAGAGAAGAAGGCACGGTCCGCACGGATCGAAGCGGGTGTTGTGGCAAAGGTAGCAAACGATGAAGTCGTGCTTACCGGTATCGACCGTGAACTGGTCGGTAACTCAGCAGCAAACATCGAGCATGCAACCCACATCCGCGACCGTGACCCCCGTGTCTTCCAGGATGGCATCTATATCGTACAGAGGGGTTGAGGAGCTATGACTACAGAAATAAAGCGACTGATCCGTGTGCGGGTAGCGAAGGGTGCCTCCTTCAAGCGCGATGGATACGGCAAGAAACGACAGCTCTCAGATTCCTGGAGAAAACCTCGTGGACAGCACAACAAACAGAGGGAGCAGAAGAAGGCCAAGGGAGCTCTTCCCAAGCCCGGCTACGGAAGCCCGATCGCGGTGCGCGGCATGCACCCCAGCGGATTTTTCGAAGTGATGGTTGCAACCGCAACAGAACTCGAGGGACTCGATCCCAAGACACAGGCTGTCCGTATCTCCGGTACAGTCGGTGACCGCAAGCGTGTTGGTCTTCAGGCAGCAGCAATCGCTGCAGGCCTCAAAGTGCTCAATGCAAAAACCGTAAAGAGTGCTATAAAGTCAGAGAAGGCAGAACCCGCCGCAAAGGGATCAGCTACCTCGAAAAAGGAGACAAAGAAGCCTGCAACATCCAAGGCAACTGATGCAACCGTAAAGAAAGGTGCAAAGAAGGCCATGGATGCAGCACCTGAAGCGAAGAAGGCTCCGGTGAAGGATGCAAAGAAGGCTATCAAGCCCAAGGCAGAGAAAGCCTCGGAAGAAAAGGTAGTAAAAGCACCGGAAAAAGCAGCCAAGAAGCCTGCAGGTGAAAAACAGGGTGCGGCCTCAAAACCAAAAGCAACCAAAAAGACCGGTTCAGAGGTGAAGAAGAATGAGTGATGTTGCCAGCCAGAAACGCATCGCTGCCTCCATATTAAAGTGCGGTGTTAACCGTGTATGGTTTGACCCGGCTCGTATCTCGGATATCGAGAACGCAATCTCACGTGAGGATCTGCGCGGGCTCGCCACCGATGGTGCGATCAAGGCACGCCAGAAGAAAGGTGTGAGCCGTGGCAGAGCCAGGGCACGGATCGCAAAGCGGTCGTACGGGCACCGCAAAGGACCCGGAAAAAGAAAAGGTGCGGCAGGAGCCCGTAACCCGAGCAAAACCGCATGGATCCAGAAGATCCGTGCAATCAGAAAGGTGCTCGTTGCACTCCGTGATGCCGGGACTATTGACCGGCATATGTACCGCCTTATGTACAGGAAAGCAGCTGGCGGTCAGTTCAGGAGTGTCGCGCACATGAAGGCACAGATGGAGATCCTCGCAGGGAGGATGAAGTAACATGGCAACAGGAGCACGGTATTTTGTCCCCTTCCGAAGGCGAAGGGAAGGCAAAACCGATTACTACAAGCGGACCGCACTCGTCGTAGCAGATGCGCCAAGGATGGTTGTGCGCAGGACAAACCGGCACATTATCATCCAACTCGTCACTGCAGAGATGACCGGCGACCGCACACTCGTTGCAGCAAATTCTGCCGAGCTGGAACACTACGGATACAAGGGATCGACTTCCAGCACACCGGCAGCATACCTGACCGGCATGCTTTTTGCCGTTAAAGCGAAGAAAGCAAACCATGAACGGGCAATCCTGGACATCGGGATCAGCCGGGCAACAAAGGGTGCCAGGGTCTTTGCAGCACTGAAAGGTGCTGTCGAGGCAGGTCTTGATATACCCCATGGCGAAGAAATCCTCCCCTCCGATGAGCGGGTCAAGGGTGCGCATATCGCGGCCTATAACAAAAATGCCGGAGATATCGTAAAGATGGTTGAACTGGCTGCAGTCGCCATCAAAAAGGAGCTGGTATAAATGGCATATGAAAAACAGGAGTGGCACCCGGTCACCGGCCTTGGTAAGCTCGTCGCCTCGGGAGAGATCAAGAGTATTGATCAGGTTCTCGAAAGCGGCAGACCGATCAAGGAACCCGAAATTGTCGATGCATTCCTCCCGGATCTGGAGGATGAGGTTCTTGATATTGCCATGACGCAGCGAATGACCGACTCAGGCCGCCGTGTCCAGTTCCGTGCAGTTGTCATCGTTGGCAACCGTAACGGTTACATTGGATTTGGCCAGGGCAAGGATGTCCAGGTCGGCAATGCGATCAAGAAGGCAATTGTCAAGGCAAAAATGAACCTTGTGAAGGTTCGTCGTGGATGTGGCAGCTGGGAATGTGGTTGCGATGTAAATCACTCCCTTCCTATGCAGGTAGAGGGAACTGCCGGCAGTGTCAAGGTTACCTTAAAGCCCGCCCCACAGGGTATCGGACTTGTAACCGGTGATATCAGCAAGAAAGTGCTGCAACTCGCCGGTATCAAGGATACCTGGACATTTGCCCGCGGACAAACCCGCACTACGATCAACTTTGCAAAAGCGACATTCAACGCGCTCAAGGCAACCAACATGATCAGGACCGGGGGGTCACAGTAAATGTACGCGGTCGTTCAGGTTCGCGGGGTTGTAAATACCCGTCGCGACATTAAGGACACCTTAAAGATGCTGCGTCTCCACCACATCAATCACTGCGTGCTCATTCCGGACACGCCGGAGAATCTGGGCATGATACGCAAGGTGAAGGATTACGTTGCATACGGCGAAGTGGATGCACCCACCGTTGAGACCCTGCTGCAAACCCGCGGCAGAGTTCTTGGTGATGCACCATTAACCGAGGAGTACTTAAAAACCAACTCCACGTATGCCAGCATCAGTGAGTTTGCACAGGCGCTTGCCAGCGGGGAAACGAAGCTTCGTGAGGTTCCGGGACTTAAACCGGTCCTCCGCCTTCACCCGCCACGCAAGGGACACAAGACCACCAAACGAACATTCACCCAGGGTGGAGCGCTTGGCTATTATGGTCAGGAGATCAATACTCTCCTCTATAAGATGAGGTGAAGCAAAGATGCCAACAAATAAACGTTCAAAATACCGTGGATCGCGGACATGCGGCGGCGGCACCCATAAAAATCGTCGTGGTGCAGGTAACCGTGGAGGCCGGGGACGCGCCGGCATCAATGCCCACCACTTCGTCAAGTGGTATAAGGAAATGGGAGGCCCTGTCTTTGGTAAGGACGGTTTCTTCCACAACCCGCAAGTCCTTGTAACAACAATGGATATCGGGATAATTGACCAGATCATGCCGTCGCTTATTGCGCAGGGTATTGCCAAACAGGAAGGAGATGCAGTTGCGATCAATGCTGCTGACATGGGTATCGAAAAGGTGCTCGGCAGTGGCAGGGTCACCAAAAAGATCAACATCTCTGCTGAGGCATTCTCTGAATCAGCAAAGGCAAAGATTGAGAAGATGGGTGGAAAGGCGCAGGTCGTCTGAGCCTCCCAATATTTTTTGGTGAAACCATGGGAAACCTGCTGGATCGAATGGAACCCCTGCTCGCTGCGATGCCCGCAGTCAAGAGCCCGGAGGGACACGTTCATTTCAAGAATAAACTGATCTGGACGCTTGGAATACTTATTCTGTATTTTGCCCTGACGAATATCCCGCTTTTTGGAATTGCACCCCAGTCTCAGGATCTTTTTGCAGCATGGCGTGCACTCCTTGCCGGGGCAAGCGGTTCGATTGTCCATCTGGGTATCGGACCTATCGTCACTGCATCCATCGTGCTCCAGCTGCTCAAAGGTGCAGATATCCTTCATATTGATACCAGCGAAACGCGCGGACAGGTCATGTACATGGGTCTTCAGAAGATCCTTATCATCGTCATGATCATCATTGAAGCTGCCCCCAACCTTGTAGGTGGATTCCTGCAACCGAACCCGGTAATCGCCCAGCAGTTCTTTGGCGGCAACCTGTTTGCGGTTTCGTTCATGATTTTCATTCAGATCTGTATCGGTGGTGTGCTCGTCTTTTTAATGGATGAAGTAGTGACAAAATGGGGTATCGGCTCCGGTGTGGGTCTCTTTATTATTGCCGGTATATCACAGGCAATTGTTAATGGGTTCATCAACTGGGTTCCGGTTGCTGACCAGTATCCTGTCGGGTTCTTCCCCCGTCTAGTAGCTATTGGTATAGATGGTGGGAACTATCTCACCTTCTTTGGAAAAGATATTCTCGCATTTGTTACCACTATCACCATCTTCCTGATCATTGTGTACGTGGAATCCACGCGTATCGAAATTCCGCTCGCCCACGCGCAGGTACGCGGGGCACGCGCACGTTTCCCGGTGAAACTCATTTACGCCAGCGTTCTGCCAATGATCCTTGTCCGTGTACTGCAGGCAAACATCCAGATGGTTGGGATGTTCCTCTCCAATGTCGGCATTACCATATTTGGTACATTCAGTGGTTCAACGCCCCTGAATGGAATCATGTATTATCTGGCCCCGATTAATGGTCCATCCGATTGGATGTGGTGGATAACCGATCTCGGTCATGCGCCATGGCAGGTTCTATTACGTCTGGGAGTAGATACAACAATTATGGTTGTCGGTGGTGCGATCTTCGCACTGTTCTGGATCAAAACAGCAGGGCTCGACTCAAAAGATGTCGCCCGGCAGATCCAGTTATCGGGCATGTCCATTCCCGGCTACCGCAGGAATCCGCAGGTGCTTGAGAAGTACCTTGATCGGTATATCCCCCGTGTCACAGTTATTGGTGGTGTCTTTATCGGGTTGCTCAGTGTTGTAGCAAACCTCTTTGGTGTCATCGGTATGGTCAGCGGGACCGGTCTGCTCTTGACGGTCAGTATCACTTACCGGCTCTATGAAGAGATAGCAAGCCAGCAGATCATGGAGATGTACCCGTTCATGCGGACATTCTTTGGCAAAGAGTGATTCAGGAAAGGGACACAAATGCAGGGACGAAAGGTCATCATAACCGGTGTACCGGGCGTTGGTAAGACGACGGTAGTCAACGAGGCATTAAAGAAACTCAAGAGTGAGGGTGTCGAATACCAGTCCATAAATTTTGGCTCCTTCATGTTTGAAGTGGCAAAAAAGGACAATGTTGTCCAGGATCGGGACCAGATGCGCACGCTCGATCGCACAGTCCAGAAACAGTTGCAGCAGCGTGCCGCGCAGGCTATTGCAAAGGTAACGGGCAACGTGCTCATCGATACGCATGCATCGGTTAAGACGCCAAAAGGGTACCTTGCGGGGCTTCCCGAATGGGTGCTCCGCGAGATAATGCCTGATGTTATTGTACTTGTTGAAACGGATGATGACCAGATTCTCATGCGGCGGTTGACCGATGAAACCCGCGCCCGGGACAAGGAAGGGTCCCGCGCGATTGGCGAACATCAGCAGTTCAATCGCTCAATCGCAGCTGCCTATGCGATGATGACGGGTTGCACCGTAAAAATGGTCACCAACGCGGACTTTTTACTCGAGCGCTCGTCATCAGAACTGGCAGACGTTCTCAGGTGAACTGATGGATTTTGCAAAAATCTGGGATAAATACGGTATCTACATAGCACTCGCTTTCATGATGCTGATGATGTTCTCATACAGCGTCGAGTGGCTGCGGGTAGGTGTCGGAAAAGGTATCGATGGTGCATTTTCACCCGTTGTTGATGGGTTCGGGATTCCGTTCTATATATTAATCGTAATACTCTCCGCATTTACCGGGCTGTACTCTTCGATCATCCAGAAATACACGATCGATTACGACCGGATGACCGATGCCCAGGAAAGGATGAAAGAGTTCCAGACCGAGTACCGCGAAGCCCAGCTCTCCCAGGATGAGAAGAAGATCAAGAAGATGGATGCGAAAAAAGACCGGGTCATGCGCGAGCAGCTTGAGATGTCCCAGCAGCAGTTCAAGCCTATGGCGTACATTCTCGTGATCACCGTACCAATCTTCTTCTGGCTTCTTTTCAGGCTTGAGCACGTGAAAAGTACTATCACCATGCCCTATGTGGGAACTATCGGTCTCAATGAAGCAGCAGTCTGGATCATCCCTGCATGGATTCTCTGGTATATGATCTGTTCAATAACACTGAGTCAGATTATCAGGAAGTCCTTAAACATCGGGGGGCTCTGATGCGGATCACCGTGAGCGGGTTGCCCGGCAGCGGGACAACCTCACTCTCACGGTACCTGTCAGAACGTCATGGCTTTTCTTTAATCTCAGCAGGTGAAGTATTCCGGCAGCTTGCCCGGGAACATAATATGGAGCTTGCCGAGTTCGGGCGCCTTGCCGAAGAAGATTCATCGTTTGATAAGATGATTGATGCCCGGCAGAAAGAGATTGCAGAGAAGCAGGACAATATTATTGTTGAAGGCAGGCTCTCCGGCTGGATGGTGGAAAACGCCGATCTCAAGATATGGGTGCATGCGCCTATTGCCTGCCGGGTAAAACGGATCGTCTTCCGTGACCATGTTGCTGATGAGAAAACAGCCGGTGATCTCACCCTTGAGCGTGAGCAGTGTGAAGCATTGCGTTACCGGTCGTACTATTCCATTGACATCAACGATCTCTCTCTCTATCACCTGACCCTGAACTCCCAGCACTGGGGTGTTGAAGCGCTTGGTGCAATTGTTGATACCGCAATTGAACAGGTTAAACGGGCATAGTCCGAATAGTTTTTCGTATCCTTTTCATGCCCGGCCCTTTTCTATCCGCTATCTTTCCCTGATCATACAAAGGGGAGACGGGGAAATCTTTTACGTGTTGCAGCGGGTATGAATGTTGTGGGAGATGACATCGTAGTTCAGCTGGTCCGTTCATGGGATAACAACGAGATTGCTGACCTGTACCGCGCCGGCGGGTGGTGGAAGGAAGAATACGATCCTGCGGCTCTCGGCTCTCTTATAAGGGGAAGTTTTTCATTTGCCGTTGCCGTTGAGAAAAAAACCGGCAAGGCTATCGGGATGGGGCGGGTTATCTCGGACGGAGTTTCTGATGGATACATTCAGGACCTGGTGGTCCTTCCGGATTACCGGAAGAGTGGAATTGGGAAGGAGATGGTTTCTGCTCTTGTTAATCAGTGCATTCAGTCAGGTATTACATGGATCGCCCTGATTGCCGAACCGGATACCGAAATGTTTTATCAGCCGCTTGGGTTTTTACCTATGCAAGGGTATGTACCCTTAATCTTCCGGGGTGAAGGATGAAACTCACGCAGGATGATTTCCGGCCGGTCACGCTCGATGACAGGGCGTTTTTCCAGCAGCACTATGCACATTATCCCCAGACGCACAGTGATAATACGTTTACCAATATGGTCTGCTGGAACCATTATGCCCATTACCAGTATGCCGTTATCGAGAAAAACGTCATTCTGGCCAGCACGATTGATGGAATCACCCGCTTCCGCCCTCCTATCGGACCCCGCAATACTGCACTTCTGCGTTCGCTTATCAAACTGGCATCGGATGTCAGTGATGCAGAGCCGGTTGTGCTGATCGATCCTGATACTGCCAGCTGGATGCGGGACACCTGTGCCGGTCTCAACCTGGTACCAGACAGGAACCATTTCGAGTACGTGTACCGGGCTTCTGATCTTGCAGACCTCCCGGGAAAACAGTACCTCACCATCCGCCACCATGTCAATAAATTCCGGAAAAACTGTCTCTATTCACTTGAACCAATAACCCCGGAAAACCGGGAGGAAGTGAAACGGTTCCTGATCCAGTGGTGTGAATGGAAAGGCTGTGAAGGTGATCCTGTCCTCGCCCATGAAAAAGATGCCACATTTTTTGCCATCGATCATTTCGGAGAGTTGGGGTTGTCCGGGCTGGTCGTCCGGGTCCATAACATGATCGGGGCGATGTCCCTCTTCGAACCGCTCAATAATGACACAGCGCTTGTCCATTTCGAGAAAGGAATGCCCGATTGTGAAGGCATCTACAAGGAAATTAACGCTGAAACTGCTGCCATACTGAAAAAAGATTTCACCTATATCAATCGCGAAAGCGATCTTGGTGTTGCTGGTCTCCGGGAAGCAAAGATGCGATATCATCCCGATCACATGGTCGAAGTCTACTCCCTGAAACGCGACTCCTGATTTTTTTTATCTGCCACAAAGTATCTGATCTGACTGACAGGTTTTTTCGCACCCGTTTCTGCATGGAATAAAAAAGAAAAAAACCGTTCCTCTTTTTAGTTCAGATATTAACAAGGAAATAAATGAGGAGAAGAGGCACAAAGACCAGTGCCCAGACATATTTATTCCAGGAAAAGACCTCTTTTCCGTCACAGGGAGTGACCGGGAGAAGTTCAAATACTCCTGCGAGCAGGTTGATGGAGAATCCCAGCATACCCGCGGTGCGGAAAATTCCCCCGAGGGGAATGAGAAACAGGCAGGCAATGGCAATGAGGATTGAAAACACCGGGCCCGATAGCATAATCAGCCCGAGACTCCGCTTTTGAAGAGGCACCTGGCTGCGGACAACGGTGAGGGTCGGCTGGGCAAATACATTTCCAAAGAGCCATGCGGTGAGGAACATGATGATGGAGCCCAGACCCCAGAACTGGACTTCGGTACTGCACTGGTATTTCCGGTTCAGGTACCAGTGTGCTATTTCGTGCGCACACAAGGCCAGCCCACCCATGATGATATAGATCGCAACGGTAGTCACATCAAACGGTGTTCGTGCAGCAAAGAAGAAGAGGAGACCGATAATAACAGCGCCTACGGCTATTACACCCAGTTCGCGCCGGGTGAACCCAAATGCGATCTCCTTTGACTCCGCTGCATGAATCTTCCGTTTCTTCTTCTCGTCTTCGGAAAGCCGGACCTGGATTACCTGACCGAATGTGTTTTGGATGAAGACGAGGAGTTTTGCCAGCCATGCAGAGATAGCAGACCCAAAGGTAGTCAGACCGAGGCCGGTCAAGGCAACACCCGCTCCCACGGCAACTACGGGTTCTGCTTCAGCAGGAATAATACCGGATAGCGGAAGGTGCTTATCCTCTTTACAGCTGACATCCGGGGCAGCAGGAGGACTCATCTGCTGATTGGAGATCGTGTGAGTGACCGCATCAATACGGGGGACTCCTTTTTGTTCCACAGAGTAACCATCCGGAAAGACGATGACGACATCTGCCTTCAGATCAACAGGATAGTTATTGTTCCCCATTACCTTCTGTAAATCCATGCCAGACGAGGCAAGATCAAATTGACTGGTACTATATTCCCTGCCATTGACCGTTGCGAAATGGGGGAAAATGAGTTTTGCAACACCATGGCTTGCACAGAGGATCTTAAAATCTGCGGACTTTCCGTAACTCTGCAAAAGGGTTCTCTGGTAGTTTTCCAAGGCTGAAGATGATGTCGCAATAAATGCTTTAATACCGAGATGCTCAACGGGATTATCCTGGTAGGTGATGGTGATCGTTGCATCACCCTGGGGATTAATCTGAATGTATACCTGTTGAAGATCAAAGGCACATACCGGGGAAATTAAAACGAGAAAAAAATAAAAGAACGAATGCCCGTGAACCTCGCATATTTTTTACTTTTTTTCAAATCAAGATAAGGATTGTCATTCGATAGTAAAAAGGCAAAATGGGAGCCTTTTTTGTTCGATCCCGGTTTAGGTAATAGCCGCCGGCAGTGCCATAACTCCCGCTGCGATGATCTTTACGGCAATGGCAGCGAGGAGCATGCCGAGTACTTTTCCCATAATGTCGGTTACTACTTCCCCAAGCATACGCTGGATGAATTCTGAATAATAGAGGACAAGCCAAGTGGCTATCAGGGAGAGCGTGATGGCAATAAAGGTTATGAGGGCCCCGTTGTCCCGTGAAAGGAGCATTACGGTGGTGATCGTGCCCGGTCCGCACAGGAGTGGCGTTCCGATAACAACACCCACTGCGGTCTTTGTTCGCTCTTTGCAATGCCCGATCTCAATACCCAGCGCATACTGGATACCGAGAAGGAACAGGAGGATACCCCCGGCAATCTGGAAACTGGGCAGGTTGAGGCCAAGGATATCAAAGATCATCTTGTTGAAAACCAGGAACAGGTACATCAGCCCGCCTGCAACAGCAACCGCGATGAATGCCTGTTTGTGGATCTCTGCAGCGGACTGACCCTTGGTCATTGCGGCAAATATCGGTACCGAGAGAAGTGGATCAAGGATGATAA
This sequence comes from uncultured Methanoregula sp., assembly GCA_963676675.2. Classification (GTDB taxonomy): domain Archaea; phylum Halobacteriota; class Methanomicrobia; order Methanomicrobiales; family Methanospirillaceae; genus Methanoregula. Next base: position 583,728 of record OY781161.1, read on the forward strand.
AAAGGGTGGCAAATGAATAGATGAGAATGGAAATAAAGTCCGCCATGGTATGTGCAAGAATATATGCACCGGTTGCGGATAAAAATTCGGATTCATGACGAGTGATTTTTTGCAGGTTTGCATCATTCACAATATATAATAACCATAAATCTCCATCTTCACCTAAGGCGGACTTAGCCCCGAACGATCGTCATCGGGGAAAAAGGCCGCAATGGTGAAATCTTATGGCAAAAGCAGTGACAACTACAAAAAAGAGCAGTGCAAAGACCATAAAAAAACCGGTCCCTTCAAAGTCAAAAGCAAAGCCAGTGGCAAAGAAAAAAACTGCTGTGGCGAGCAAACCTGCAACAAAAAAAGCAGTGGCTGTTGTGAAGAAAAAAACCACCACTAAACCCGCAGCAAAGGCCCTGCCAAAGAAAACGGTTAAAAAAAGTGCAGTAAAAGCAGCAACCAAAAAAACTGCAGTGAATCTTACCCGGTATAAATGCAAACTCTGCGGGTACATTTACTCACCGCTCCGAGGGGAACCCCATAATGGCATCCCTGCGGGGACTGCCTTTGATGATCTCCCAGAAACATACGTCTGCCCGGTCTGCGGGTACCAGGGCAAAGGCAGGATCGGCAAGTGGGGTTTTGATGAATGGCGCCCTACCCGGTACCTCTGTTCCATGTGTTCATATGTATATGATGAGAAACGCGGGGAGCCCCATCGAGGCATAAAAGCAGGAACGAAATTTGAAGATCTTCCTGACGATTATATGTGCCCGGTCTGTGCGCAGGACCCCAAGATCCGCGTGCAGTTCGGGAAAGTGTTCAAGCAGGGTTTTGAACCTCTCCAGGTTTGATTAAAAACTCCCCATACCTCTTTTTATTCAGGTTTATCCTGCCGTTATTCATCCCGTTTTTCACGAGGGTAGCAGTGAAGGTTTTTTCCGTGGAATTATTTTAACTAAAACCTTATTGACTGTAATAAAAAAAAGTGATTACTGAATAAAATAGCCCCGAAGATTTCCATACACGTTTCATTGTTTACAATTTCCCCCTTAGGGCAATAAGAAAAGTATGAGAATGGGTCTCTACCCATCTCTTATTCTTTCGCTTTTATTTTTGAAGCCACCTGTAATGCCCTCTGCTTATGGACGTAATCCGGATACCACACGGTAAAGACGATCGCGATTACCATGAAGAGCCATTTCAGGTTGTCCCAGAACATGAGGCCGGGTTCAGGCCGGAGCAGCAGGAATGCATCCAGCGCAAAGCCAAGCGTGAATACAATTCCCCATACCGCGGTGATGACATAATTTACATGCATGAAGGGAGCGCTTTTGGCACGCTCGGGTTCCACGCCTATGCGGGAATACTGGAGGGTGAAGGGGAAATGGAACAGTATCGTTGCCCAGCAGACGACCGTAAGGAGCAACATCGAGAGTACCGAGATGTAGTTCGCGAGCCAGTAGAGTTTTAACCCGATGATCAGGATGAAGAACACGACAAAAAAGATGATCGTGACTACGGACAGGATATAGCCCTTGAGCAGTTGCTTGTAACTCGTCAGGAGGGTGAGCACAATACCGATAATAAAGGCAAGGGTCAGACCCATCAGGGGATTTCCCAGAGGTGCTTCAGCGACAAGAGTGAACGCGATCCATGGCACGAATGCGGTAAGAAGTGTAATTATGTTCATTGTGGTATGAAAAAAGGATTCGCTGGTGGATAATTCTTTTGTTCAATACGTCGGTCCCTCCGGAATCAACGGAATATACTGTTCATTCGGGGATCAGCAGGAATTCCCTGCTGATCCGGGTCCGGAGCATCCCCGTCCCCTTCGTCACCCGTACGTGCGTTCTACGAAATAATAGACCACGGGGAGGGTCATATAGATCGCTGAACTCCAGGTGTTTCCCGAGAGTGCGAACAGGATGCCTACGAGAGAGACCGCGGGGACAATGAGATTACGGATGCGGATTTTCCTGATGTATGCCGGCTTCAGTGTTGATTCTGTCAGCCGGTTGCCATCCGTAGCGTACCACCACTGGAGGGACAGTCCCATACCGATAACAAAGAGATTGAGCTCAAATACCATTGCACCGATTGGGACACCGGAAAAAGCGCCGGAGAAAGATGATGAAAATGGGAGGAGTGCGACAAACATGAGCGTTATGAGATTAATCCAGGTGAATATCTTATCGGGGGTCCGTACTGAATGGAACTGCATGTGCTGGCTGAGCCAGAATGCCCCGAGGATAAGAAACGCGAGAGCATAGTGCATGAAACCGGAATAGAGGTTGATGAGAACCTGGAGAGCATAGGCATTTGATGATACCAGGGTTGCCTTGTCCGGCACGCTCAGGCTGATGACAAGGAGTGTCATCGCGAACGCGAAGATACCATCCGATAGCGCTTCCAGCCTTGCTTTTATGAGATGAGATTGAGATCCTTCACTTCCGTTTGTTTCCTCAGTCATATTCTTCCTTCTTGCGTACTGGGAAGTGATTGAATTTATGTGCTTGGGATTTTTTTTAATGATGTTGGTTATTATGGGATCTGCCCCGCCGGCTTTTTTGAATTTTTTATGGATGTATCAAACCGGTAAAAACAGCGTCATTTGTCGAAGTGCATGAGAACTTCAATGTAGGCAGTGGAGAGATCCGGAATCTCTCTCTTTCTGGATATCCCGCTCTACGAAATACGTGACAAAATGTGCTGCCATATACAACATGGGACTGCTTGTAAAACCAATCATGGTGATGATGATCGCAATAAGAGAAATGTCCGGGATGGGGATCACTTTTTTTACCGGTTTCTCTCCATAATTGATGAGATGTAACGTCATGCTGCACTTTTTGTTCGCGTGCAGGCACTAAAAAACCGTGCTGGGTTACCGTGAAGTTACTTGTAAACCCCAGTGGATACTCCGGGTACAAATCTATAAACCCGACGACAGATTATTTCCTATTCAGTGATTGAATTGAGCCGCATTATCCAGAGCCCCAGTCCCTTTCCCTATACGAGCATCCTTCTGATCTGCTTCCTGATTGCAATGACGATACTTTCAGTTTCTGCGGCGGATGCCAATATCGAGGCAGAACTGGGAGATACCCTGACTCTTCATGGGATATCCTACAAGGGCAGCAGTGTTTATCTCTTTATGACCGGCCCGGGCCTTCCGGAGAACGGAGTTACCTTAACTGACGTATCCAAGCGAGCGGACCAGGGAAATTTCAACCGGCTCGACCTGAACAGCAATCAGGAATGGTCCTTTCGCTGGAACACAGCTAGAATCGAGAACACGATTAAAGAAGGGACGTATCTGGTCTATGTAACGAACGAACCGGTGGACAAGGCTCATCTCGGCGGGTCAGATTCCTACAAGACCCTTCAAGTCTACTTTAAAAAATCCACAACATCCAGGGTATCGATTAGCAGCGGATCAACGTACACGCTCAACCCGGAAATGCACGAATCGGTCGATGTACCGACGTTCGTTATCACTTCCCCTACACCCACCCCTACCCCGGTGACAACCCCGCCAGCTCCCGCTCCGACCACACCCCTGCCCACGACAAAAGCATCACTTCCGCCTGCACTTGTATTTCTAGTATTGCTGGGTGTGGGTGCTGCGGTTCTGAGAATGAAGTAAATCCATCATCAGTCTCCTCTTTTTTTCAGCAAGGTATTATCATAGACCATGTGAATGGTATACTGAGTGGTATGGACGTCAATGAACTGCTGAAAAAGGCACACCATCTGATGAAGATTGGCCGGTATGATGAAGCCATCGTACAATATGACCGCGTCCTTGAACTGGATGGCAGGAATATCAAAGCACTTGAGGAAAAAGGGAATGTCTATTATTCTCTTGGAAGACACGTTGATGCAATCGCGTGCTACGATGCTGCAATTGCGATAAATCCCAAATTGATTCTTCTCTGGTATGAGAAAGGGTACGCCCTGAGGAAGATAAACCGGAATGAAGAAGCTATTGTGTGTTTCGATCGGGCATTGGCTCTTGATCCGGAATACACCTTTGCACTGAGTAATAAAGGGTATGCCTTAAACGAACTTGGGCGGTATAAAGAAGCGATTGCATGTTTCGATGTAATCCTTGCATCAAGCCCGAATAATGTCCGGGCGGCAACTGCAAAAGGCATTGCGCTGCGGGAGTTGGGTAGAAACGAAGAGGCGCTTTTATTCTTCGACCGGGCACTCGATTTCAACCCCATCAACTCATTTGTGTATTACAACAAATCACTTGCTCTTCACAATCTTGGCCGGGTTAAAGAAGCTGACGAGTGTCTCAAAATCGTGAATTTTCCCCCTGCTGCAAGAAAAAAATAATTTTTTTATCTGATAATTACACAGCGATTAGGGAAAGATAGCATCAGGCGTCTTTTTAAGAGATCTTAAGTATTCCTTATCGGATGATAGTTTCATTTTGTTTAATTGGCATGAATACGAAGAATTCCGAAGAATTCTTCCTCTCATTATATTCTGCCACTTCAAACTCTTTTTAAAAACAATGTTTGAAAAAAAAATTAAATGAGTTTAAAGATGGGGTGGCTTTCTGATTTGCACTCGATCCCGAGCTGACGGGTCGCCTCAAGGACAGTGATGTCCGTGTAGGCCTGTGCGGTGATCATTGCTTCGACGTTCTCGATAGGTCCGTACATAATCAGGTCTGCACCGAGGGTGCTTGCAATCATGTTGCAGCCGATATCGGGGGCTGACCATGCTGCCTGCTTTATGCCTTCCATACCGCCGAGGTAGTGGTGGGACATCTGCTTTAAGAGAACATCCTTACCCTCGTATCCTGCTGCGAGTACTGAGGGGGTCTTGCTCGTTCCCTTCCAGCGCTTGAGCCAGGTCCAGGAAACGGTCATGTTGTGGTATGCACCACCGGTCGGGTAACCGTGGATTGCCTTGCATGCAAGGATCTCACGGTATGAGCCGCCGCTGCCGAGGCCGAGGGGGGTTGCTGCAGTGTCGAGAATCGGGCGCTTGATACCGCAGTACTCTGCGATCTCGAGCATACCCTTGGTCTGTCCTGCAACGCCACCGGAGGTGAGAACTTTCTCCCTGCCGGTAACTGACGGGTCAGCCGGGTTGAATGCGAGCACAATGGCTGCATCCACGTCACTGTTCTTGAGTGCTTCAATGCTCTCGGGCAGGATCGAACCGTTGATCGAGTTGTAGATCGCACGGTTTGCAAGGCCGACTTCGGTAACGTACTTGCATGCGTGGGCAAGTGCGGTCGGAACCGATGAGTCCATTAAGAACGCGGTCTTGTTGTCGATGCTGTCGAACCAGTTGAAGTAGCTCTCGAATGCTTCGCCGTATTCTGCGATGATCTGGATGAAGTGCGGGATACCGGTCAAGTCAGAGAGGACCTGACAGCGGTTCCAGAGGGCTTCAGCCTTTGCCTTGTCGATAGTTCCTTTGTGGTCGTCAAGCACACACTCGTGCTTGTTGTAGAAGATTGATGCACCCAATACAGTAGGGTACTCGCCGGGCTGTCCACCGATCTTGGTACCGTTGAAGTCCCAGACACTCTGTTCTTTTTCAAATCTGAACATATTCGTTTACACCTCCATTACACCATTGTCATTAATTTCTGGAACAGGAACAGCAGCATAATGAATACGATAACGCCTGCCATGAGGCCGTACAGTATACCGATATCCCGTCCAATCTTTCTTCCAACACGCTGCGCAACCTCTGCATCCACGAATTCGATATTCTTCTCGATCTTATCGAGTCGCTTCTCGATTTCGAGGAACTGGGGGTTTGCAGATGCAGAGCCAACTTCAGCGCCACCGGCAGCTTCCTTGACTTCGACGACGAAGGCTTCACCGGCGAACGCACCCGGGTCACGGGCTTTGAGTTCGTTGATTTTTGCCTTGATAGCGCCGAGGTCTTCGCTTTCCATGATGTTGACGATTTCCGTCTGTTCCTGGAAGCGCTTGATAGCTGCATCGTTTAAGTTCTCGATGAAGGGAATAGCACCCTCAGCACCGACGACCCTGCCATCTTTGACTCCGCCTTTATGGAGTGCGCCTAATGTCTGGCCTGATAAGTGGCCCTTGACTTCAGTACCACAGAACAGTATGAACCGGATATTGGGGTTGGCAATGACGTTAGCGATAACCTTCTCAAGACCGAGGTTTTCGGTCTTACAGGAACCGCACAATGCCGCGCCTGCATCACAGACACCCTGTTCATCGAGGTGTGAACCCATGGTGACAACAGCCACCGGGCTGTTTGCGTCTCCTGAATGGTAGTCACCCTTTACGAGCGGCCATCCACTTGCTGGTGATTTCTTGTCTGCCATGTTATTTCACCACCAGTAATGCCGGTAAAATGATCAGGATCAATGCAAGGAGTATTCCTGCAACAAATCCGACCAGACCGGTCGCAGTGACTGCCGAGTCAATCTTGTTGGTCCTGACAAGGATCTGTGACTTATAGCGGATGTTCTCCACCATATTATCGATCGCCACCATCCTGATAGGCCCTGTAGATTTTGCTTCTTCTGCCATCTCTTTCACCTCATCATCAGGATTCCGACCAGGGCGAACGAGACGATCAGACCAATCATCAGACCTTCGATCTTACCTGCATACACCCCGGCGGCAAACTTATCCCTGTACCCGATGTCGGTAACCATCTTTTCGATGATTTTCATACGGGCGGTAATAAGTGCAATTTCACCGGACAGCGGGCGAACTTCTCCGCCTGCCTCTTCAGCGCCACCGGCAGCTTCCTTGACTTCGACGACGAAGGCTTCACCAGCGAACGCACCCGGGTCACGGGCTTTGAGTTCGTTGATTTTTGCCTTGATAGCGCCGAGGTCTTCGCTTTCCATGATGTTGACGATTTCCGTCTGTTCCTGGAAGCGCTTGATAGCTGCATCGTTGAGGTTCTCGATGAAGGGAATAGCACCCTCAGCACCGACGACCCTGCCGTCTTTGACTCCGCCTTTATGGAGTGCGCCTAATGTCTGGCCTGATAAGTGGCCCTTGACTTCAGTACCACAGAACAGTATGAACCGGATATTGGGGTTGGCAATGACGTTAGCGATAACCTTCTCAAGACCGAGGTTTTCAGTCTTACAGGAACCGCACAATGCCGCGCCTGCATCACAGACACCCTGTTCATCGAGGTGTGAACCCATGGTGACAACAGCCACCGGGCTGTTTGCGTCTCCTGAGTGGTAGTCACCCTTTACGAGCGGCCATCCACTTGCTGGTGATTTCTTGTCTGCCATATCAGCCCACCTTGATCAACTGGAATGCAATGATCCCAGCAATGAATAATCCAACCGCAAGACCGTACCAGAATGAGGTGATACTGCCACCAATCGCGAGTCCCTTCTCCCTGTTGGGGAAGGATGCAAGCATGTTGCCTTCGCCGGCGAGCATGTTGACGAGGTCATCGCTCGTTGCCTCGAGCACAGCGACTTTCTCCAGAATCGGGGAGAGGGATTCGCCAGCTGAGGTGACGAGGCCGACCATCGGGTCAGCAACAAGTCCGAATTCCGGAAGTACTATAATGTATGCCATTTAGTGTCCCTCCAGATCCGGTATCGGCTTTGAGTCCAGCCATGCTGCTGCATCGCGCTTTGACATTTCAAAGTACTGGCTGTATGTGTATACCCAGCCGATAATTGCGATAATCAGCGAGATGACAGCTGATCCAGTGCTGATGAATGCAAAGGACATCACTGCTGCGACAATCATGCTTAAAAATCCGCATTCAGCGGTGAGCATAAGCATACGGTCCTGTTTCCAGCCGGGTCCCAGGCACGCGTTGAACGGGTGCTGGATTGCAATTGCGCCGAGCAGGAATGCGACAGCGATAAGTCCGCCACCAAGGAATGAATTTGCATATCCGGTGATGGGGAATCCAAGGAAGGTAGTCGTTGTCGTGGTCAGGCCGGTAAACGTGAATCCACCGGTGATCATTGCTGCAAATCCCATAACGGTAAGTGCACCAACAACTGCCATTTCAGTGAGTGCCTGGACCATGGCCGGGATTTTCATGTTCAGGATATTGTTCGAAACGTACCCTAAGATGAAACCAATGACGGCCGCAAGTACGAGTGCAACAATCGGAGCCAGCATACCAAATTTGGTAGCGAGCAGCATTGCGATTACACCCGAGCCGAATGCGATCATACCTGCAGAGGGAACACCAGTACCGATACCGTAGCTGCACAGCACCTTGATGGTGTGGCTGCCCCAGATCAGTGCTGCGACTACTGCAAGTCCGCCGAAGAATGAGAACATCTGAGTGTTGGTGAACGCATTGAGGTACGTCAGATAGATGCACACGAGTGTGCTAACGAGGCCCGCAATCAATATTTTTTCGTGCGGGACGCCGCCTGCAATTACTTCAATTTTTACTGACATCTTCACACCTCACATTGCAACGATCAGGATCGCTACGAATCCGCAGAGTGCCGAAGCGACAGCGGATGCAACGATTGCCCGTGGCCAGCGCTTGAACTTCGGGTCGTGGGGTCCTTCAATCGTTCCGGTGATGTTGTATGCGGTCAGCACTGCATTCACGAGGAATAAGGCGACTGCAAACATACCGGCAACTGCTACTGCAACGGGCAGAACCTGTGCTGCAGTGGCACCCATCATCTTCGGGAACGTTGCCTGGTAGAGGCCGAGAAGTTCCAGGTAGATGAGCGTACCTCCTGCACCGCCAAGGATACCGCCAATTACGCCGCCAACGAAGGAGACGAACGGAAGGCCGTGACCTTCAGTACCCTGGGATTTGTATTCTGCCTGTGAATCTCCGGTGATGGGGTCGTGGGAGACTTTACCTGACGCGGCCGGGATACCCATGCCATAGACGTAGACAAAGTTCACCATCATACAGGTGATTGCCATCATCAGACCGCCACCAATACCGCCGGTGACGACTGCAACGACCATACCCTGGTTTGCTGCCCATGCTCCTCCGAAGAGTCCGGCAAGACCTGCACCAGCGGCAAGCATTGCGACACCAGTCGCGATACCGGGTGCCTGTCCCATTGCTGCGGGAGCACCGCCGACTGGTACGAAGTGAGTACCGAATCCGATCAGGACACCGCCGACGATGATACCGATCAGGGCCATAAGACCGAGGTTCGGTGAGATATACCAGCAGGCTCCGAGGATGATGATCAGGAGCACAACACCGACTGCCATTGCGGTCGGGTTCATTGCGCCGCCCGCCTGGGGCTTAGCTGCAACTGCGCTCATGCTTCTGCCTCCTTAGCTGCTGTGTAGGGTCCGTAGTTCTTGCGTGCCCAGACCTCTATGTACCGGTCGATAACGGTGAAGATGAGGATCATGAGGACACCGACTGCGATTGCACCCCAGCCTGCGTAGATTCTCTCGAAGAGAATGGTACGCCAGAGTTCGAGGAAAACAATCAGACCAAAACAGATACCGGATGCAGAACCCCCAATCTTGTGGGTGAAGAATCCGTTGTCAATCGAGTTGCGCTCGCCGGCTTCGGCGTAGCGGACGATGTTACCTGATGCAGAGATCGGCACACCTGCGCCAAACTTCTGGTTCTGGTACTGACGTTCCTTACCATAGTACGGGTTGCCCGTCGCAGATCCTGCTGCACCGAGTGCAATGCCCCAGATCAGTGCGAGCAGCGGTAGCGGGAACGGGTGTCCCAGCGCACCATTGATCAACTGACAGAGTGCTACAGTACAGAAAATTGCGATGAACGCATGTGCCATGGTGACCGTTGTCATGGACTTAATTATATCCACGTACACGGGTTGACCGAACTTGGCGAGACTTGCTGTCCTGCCAAGGTACGCAGTCGTTGCGTAGACGCCCTGAACGAAGACTGCAAGAATACAGCCGAGGACAATCGCAAGGATCGCGTTAACTTGCATAGCCATAAAAGCCCATGCCAGGCCTGCACCGAGTGCACACCAGAGACCGTATGCCGGGGGTTCACCAGCGACCGCCTTATTGAATATGCGGTGCAGGAATCCCATCTGCGGTGCGAGCTGAACCTGTGAGTTCGGGTCACCTTGTGAACCGATGTTGGATTCAGTATCTTCCGCAGAACCGGCTACAGTGGCAAGAGCTCCTGTCAATGCAGTAATTCCAATGCCAAATACAATATTTTCCATTTAGCCTCCTCCCCTCGTGCGATGAACGAGAGTATTCAAAATGCAATGCCACCAACATCGAGTTAAACTCTTTGTGGTTAGTGTAAATTTGGTGAGATCTTAATTAAAAGGTTTCGAAATAAAATCGCCGAAATCCGACTATAAATCGCCCGATTTATAAAACAGGGGCTAATATCGGATTATTTACACATGTGGATTTGTGTTAAGGAAAATTTAGTTGTGTTGGGATCAATCGCGGTTGCGCAATCGAGGATATTTGAGATATAGCCTTATACCGGGCAGTAACGCCAGTTACGAATGTACGGGACCCGCAGCTGGACTATGTTCCCGGAGGCCGGCTTTTGAGCTCTTGTTCGATCCGTTCAAGCCGCTGCTGGAGCTGCTCATTCTGCCGGGTCTGCTCCTGAAGGGCTGCTGTGATCCCGGAAAGATCACTCGTGCCTGTTCCTGCTGTATCGGAAGGCGAAGGAGTGTCAGGTGTATCCGGAGCAAGGAGTTTGTTTGCGATAAAACCAGCAAGGGTGCCGAAGAGGCCGACACCCATGGTCATTACGGCGACTCCTACCAACCGTCCTGCCGTGGTTACCGGGTAACGGTCGCCATACCCGACGGTCGTGATAGTGACGTATACCCACCACATCGCGTCGGAGGCTGACTGGATATTTGCATTCGGCGCTGACCGTTCAGCCATGAGTACAAAAAAAGCCCCGCTTTCTATGACGAGCATCACGCAGAAGATGACGATGTAGAGCACACTCTCGGCCTTATGTTTCTTGAGCTGGCAGAGGATGTTCCGGCCGCCATACTTTTTGAGAAGCCGGTACGCCTTGAAGATCCGGAAGAGTCGCAGGATACGCAGTGCGGGTATGCTTGCGAGGAGATCCGCCCATCCCCAGTCGCGGAAGAAATAGTACTTCTTCGATGGGGCAGTGAAGAAACGGTACAGGAAATCCGAAAGGAAGATGATGGTTAAGAAAAAGTTGAATGTTATAATTACGTTCAGGGCATCGGGATCGATACCGGGAATCCAGATGATGAAGAGGTTGATGACGGACAATATGGAGACGAGGCTGATGAAGATCTCGTAACCGGGATCTTTCATGTCCTGCATGTCGGTATTTGGATTAATTCCTTCATCCATGGGCGTATCTTTCCTGTTTGGTTATTGGTACTCTCGTGCCGGAGGTTAAAAACCGGTAGGATTTGGATCTTTCCTCATTGTTATGTTGACCGGAATACTGGGGTGTTAGCAGGGGGATTTCTCCCCCCGCCGTTTACTGCTTTTTCTGTTCCCCTGATTCCATGTGGTCGAGGACCCGGTCCCAGATTACAAGGAGCCTTGGGATGATCACGTAGGCGAGTATTCCCACCCCCTCCGGCTCCAGTACCCGGGGGAAACCGGCTTTTTTTTAGGTGAAATTTTTTTTGCACTCAACGCCAGATATATCCTCTTTTACGTAAAAACAGAAGTCTATACCCTCCAGTTGTTGGAGAGTGAAAATAACGGAAGTGAAATTAGTCATGTGTGTAAAAGCCGGAGAATCAGTAAATGCGCCTTTCACCACTGCGGTATCGGGTGCAGGAATGTCCCAGGATGTAATAACGTCTGGCTGGGCCTGCGACAAGGTGGATTGCCCATCCTATGGTAAGTGGTATTGTCCCTTCTCCTGGTAAAACCCGCGTGATGCAGCGCGGTGCATAACCTCCTCTCAAACGTTACGCATCATATGCATAGCGGCTCGCTGCCGGCAGGAAACACCGGCAGTGCAGCCTCAATAAAGAAACCCTCTTTTACGGTATTTTCCCCGCTGGCACAAGTCGGATCCGCATCTTACCAATCGCGTTGACAGGATTACAAAGTACATCCCTGACGGGTCATACGCCCCAACCCCATGTACAGCCACTGTCAAAATTTGCAACCGTCCCTAACCTCTAAATATGATTCCACTTGCATCACTACTTATGGCAAACATTGCATATTTTGAGATTCCCGCCGACAACGTCGACCGCGCAAAGCACTTCTACAACACCCTGCTTGGATGGAAATTCGAACCCTCAAAGGCCCTCATGGACCCGGCGAAGGCAGCAGCGATGCAGTACCAGGACATCACCACAGGGGCAGCAAAGGAAGGCACCATGAACATGGGCGGGCTGTACAAGCGGCAGATGACCGAGACCATCAAAAACTACGTTGTGGTTGAGGATATCGACAAGGTACTTGCGAAGGTTGAGAAGCTTGGCGGTAAGATCGTTATGCCGAAAGAGGAGATAAAGGGTGTCGGACTGGTCGCCATCATCCAGGACACCGAAGGAAACGGTATCGGCCTCTGGAAGCCTTTGATGAAGTAGGGCATTATCCGGGTAAAAACCCATAACCCGCATTGATGCCGCGGCAAAAAACCCGAACTTTTTTTCTACAAGGAGATGGACTTCCCGTTAGCGTTACGGTTCATCCCGGCAGCCCGGCCCGGGTCACGGAGTCCGCGAGAAGATGAGCCGCGTAGCCAGGGAAAAAGCCGGAAGCACCGGGCACGAGCGGGGCGGGTGATAGTATTGACCGGGAATTCCCCGTCAGAAATGGGGAGGATATCCGTTTTTTTGAGTCTTCCCGTCACGCACCCACAACAACGCGGTTCATGAAGAGAAGTGCCCCGAGCCAGATCCCATATGCCCCGCCGATGCTGGGGATGACGCTGAACCGGCTCATCAGGAACCAGAATGCCAGCAGGAACAGGAGGGTTGGGATCGCAAACCAGAAAGCCGAGATGACCAGCTGCCGGGTCGTCTCACGGCCGGCCTCGGAATACGTGAACAGGAACGCGAGGGTCGTGATAATCGGTGCTGCGGCAAGCATCCCGCCATACCGGGGATCCACCTGTTCGGCAAGGTAGGTCACCCCCACAATGACACTACCCCCGACTACGAATTTCAGGAACGTATAGAGATAATCCATTATTGGATCATTTCCGCATTGAAGATTAAAAACCCCGTTTATCCGGCAACCGGATGCGGGTGTCCTTGCACAAGGATTCACAACAGGTACTAAGGGAAGGTACCGGGATCCATTTCCCAATCTATAAAACCCCCCGGGTCCGGAAATATACTATGGAACGGATCACCGCCGTGGCAAAGGGACGGGTCCAGGGAGTCGGGTACCGGCACTACATCTCGAATTGTGCACAGGCGACCGGGGTGCATGGCTACGTCAAGAACCTTCCTGACGGGACCGTGGAGATGGTTGCCGAGAGTTCTCCTGCCGCCCTTGCCGATTTCGTCCGGCTGGCCCATGCCCGTGGTGATCCCGTGATACATGTCGAAGATATTGTGGTTAAGAACAGTCCTGCCACCGAAAAACTCCACGGTTTTCATGTCTATTGGTAACCGGGATTTTAAAAAGGCCGTGTGCCTCCCGGTAACCCGCCAGCCAGTGCGAACCGGGTTTCAGCCTACCGCTTACCAGCCATAAGCCGGTTGGCAGCAGCAACTGCATCATCCGCACCCTCTGCATATGCATCAGCCCCGACCTGTTTCCAGAGATCCGGGATGATGTTAAACGGATAACCTCCGATGATGATCTTTACATGAGCCGTAGCCGTATCTGCCCGGAGTGACCGTATCAGGTACTGGATTTCGGGAAGGCGGGATGGCATGGTAATCGAAAGGGCAACCGCATCGGCTTTTTGATCCCTGACTGCTTCAAGGATACATTTTACCGGTGTGTTTGCCCCGGTATAATACACCTCCCAGTCATCCATCTCGAAAAAATCTGCTACCATGCGGATCCCGATATCGTGAAGTTCCTCCCCTACACTTGAGGTGACAACCGATTTTTTTCGCAATCTCTTTCTGCCGAGAGCGGCGATCCTGTCGTGCATACGGGCCATAATCTGGCGAATAAGCCCGGTGGCATAATGCTCCTGCGCAACGCTCGCCTCGTTCTGCTGCCAGAGTCTCCCCGTTTCCCTGAGGACCGGCTGGAATATATGGAGATAGATTTCGCTAACCGTGTTGCCGGAAGTGAGCGCATCATCAATGATCGCATCGGCCTGGTCACGTTCACCTGCAAGAATGGCGTCAAGGAATAACCGGGCCACCGGAGAAAGTGATAGTTCAGCGGCCGCACACGGATCGATTTTTCCCGGAGATGATTTCAGTGCAGAGACAGCCTTCTTAACAAAAACGGCGGCATTCTCACGGTAGTCCGGGGGCAGTTCCTGCGAGATGACTTCTTTCAGAATCTCAAGATACGAAACAACCAATCCCTCAGGAAGATGTCGGGTAACAAAGCGTGCGTGTTCCCGGCAGGTGTGATCGATCAGAAACGCCGGGTTGCCGGTTGCAAGCGATTCCTGGAGACTCCCGATAATATCCATGAACTCTTCCCGGATCCGTGCCCGGCGGCGGGGACTGAAATTCTGCCAGGTTTTGGCATGTGCCTCTGCGTACCTGTCCAGCATTTTTCCTGCAAGATAATCCCGGTTGAGGCTGACCGGGATATATACGGGGGATCCGGTTTTTTTCATGCTCATGTGCTCCTGCTCTTAAGGATGGAATCCCTCTTAAAGGGTAATTAGCTTTCCCCTTGGCACAATCTCCGGACACCCGGCTTGTGAAAGAAAGTGATAACGTATCCGGATATCAGGATTAGCACGGTGCCAATGAAAAATACCGTTACCCATTTATTGTCCGCACGCCGCTTACACGGGCCGGTAGTAATGTACTGGAGCTGGGAGGATAACGATCCTGTCTGAAAAAACACGATAAGAAAAAGGGGAAAATCCATTCCCTTTCAGGTAACGCCCCTCTTTTTACGGGATATTCATAGTGTGGTTTTACTTTCAGCAGGAACCTTTCCGAATTTCTGATCAATCCACTGGATTATCTCGTCCCTCACGCGCCGGAATCCAACCCGGACTTCCTCATCAGACCCCTTGAATGCAGAAGGGTCCGCAAAACTCTGGTGAATAACTTCTTTTGCGCCATGGAAGAACGGGCAGGCTCCCTGTGCAGAGTCGCAGACCGTAACAACAGTCCCGATGTCTTTTCCAAAGAACTCATCGATGAGTTTCGACTGGTGCCCGGAGATATCGATTCCGATCTCTTTCATCACTTCGATTGCCATCGGGTGGACCCGGGTCTTTTTTGTCCCGGCACTGAATCCTTCAAACCGGTCACCGTACTTTGCATTCATGTAGCCCTCCGCCATCTGGGAGCGGGCGGAGTTGTGGGTGCAGATGAACAGGATCTTCTTTTTCATGAGAGCCTCATTTTTCCTTCACCGGAGCGATGGGCTGCACGTGCCGTCGTTCTTTCCACCATACCATTTTTCCCTGAGCCAGAGCGAGACGTTCACGAGCGCAATCAGTACCGGCACCTCAACGAGCGGGCCGATAACCGTGGCAAATGCAGCCGGTGACGCGATACCAAAGACCGCGATGGCAACCGCAATCGCAAGCTCGAAGTTGTTGGATGCAGCGGTGAACGAGAGCGAAGCGGACTTTGCGTAATCGACACCGAGCCGGTGGGACATCCAGAAGCTCACGAAGAACATGATAACGAAGTAGAAGAGCAACGGGATCGCTATCCGCACAACATCGAAAGGTACGTTCACGATATACTCACCCTTGAGGGAGAACATCACAATGATCGTAAAGAGCAGTGCGATGAGCGTGATGGGCGAGATCTTCGGGATGAAGACCTGTTCGTACCACGCCTTTGACTTCACGCGAAGCAGGGCATATTGGGTTACAATGCCCGCGATGAACGGGATACCGAGATAGATGAAAACGCTCTCTGCGATCTGGAGCATCGTGATCGAGACTGCAGAGCCGACACCGATGCCGAGCAGCGGTGGCAGGTATGTGATGAAGAACCAGGCATAGACAGAGTAGAAGAAGACCTGGAAGACAGAGTTCAGGCCAACAATAGCGGCACAGTACTCGCAGTCGCCCTCGGCAAGATCGTTCCAGACAATCACCATCGCGATACAGCGTGCGATCCCGACGAGAATGAGCCCATACATGAAGAGCGGCTGGTCCCGGAGGAATATGACGGCAAGGGCGAACATCAGCACCGGACCGACGATCCAGTTCTGGATAATAGATAAGCCCAGCACTTTGGTGTTCTGGAACACTTTCCCCAGTTCCTCGTACTTCACCTTCGCGAGCGGTGGGTACATCATCAGGATAAGCCCGACTGCTATCGGGATCGATGTAGTCCCAACCGAAAGGCCGGTGATCAGTGCCGGCACTGCGGGTGAGAAGTACCCGATGCCGATACCGATGGCCATGGCAAGGAAGATCCAGAGGGTCAGGTAGCGGTCAAGAAAGGAGAGTTGTTTCACGGGTAATTGCATCAGTTTTCACCTTTATGGACTCAGAGTATTTTCTCTAAAATATCTGCAGAATCCCGCACAAGGGCCGGACATTTTGTCAGGAACAAGCCGCTGTCCCGTGCCAAAGAGAACGCTTCCGGATCACTCAGATCATAGCCGAGCAGTGCCGTGCAGTTCACCGAACCGTTCTTTTCGGTAAATTCTTGGATAAATTTCCGGACCCGTGCCCGGGTCTTGTCGGTAGCCGCATCATCGTTTGCTTCTGTCTTGCCGTATTTCAGTCCTATGACCATGAGGGCGCCGGATACCGCTCCGCACATATTTCCGGTTCTCGATATCCCCGCCCCAAAACCGCACGCGATCTTTTTTGCGGTATCAGGGTCAAGACCCAGTTCATCGGAAAATGCAGAAAAAACTGCTGCCGAACAGGTAAACCTGCTCTTGTAATTTGCCACAGCGTCGTCAGATTTTGTCATGGACATGATTCCTTTATCGTTTATTATCCTAATATCGCATTAAACAGGTAGCCCGTCAGGGTGAACGAGACGAACAGGATTCCTGCAAAAACCAGGAGCAGTTTGATCTTGATAACTTTTCTTAAGATGATCATCTCCGGCAGTGAGAGTCCGATGACGGCCATCATAAACGCAAGCGCTGTTCCCATTGCCATACCTTTTGCCGTGAGCACTTCCATGATCGGGATCATCCCCGCTGCATTGGAGTAAAGAGGGATACCGATCAGCACCGCGATCGGAACCGCGAGCGGGTTGTCCTTGCCGGCAATGTTGACGAGGAAATCTGCCGGGGCATACCCATGGATAATGGCACCGATGGCGATACCGATGAGGATGTATGGCAGTACTTTTAAGGTGATGCTTTTTGATTCACTGATACCGAAATCGATCCTGTCCTTCCCCGTCATCGTTTTATCCGGCTGCTCGTACATCTTGCATTTCCAGACAAAGTCCTCAACCTCGCCTTCGAGATGGAGGCGCCCGATAATGATACCGGCGACTATCGCGATGATAAGGCCGGAGACAATGTAGATGAGCGCAATCTGCCAGCCGAACATGGCAAGCAGCATCGCAGCAGCAACCTCGTTGATGAGCGGTGATGCGATCAGGAACGAAAAGGTGATGCCGAGCGGTACTCCCGATTCCACAAAGCCAATGAAGAGCGGTACGGCCGAGCAGGAGCAAAATGGCGTGGGAATGCCGAGAAGGGCTGCAACTACGTTGCCTACTCCTTCAGTGCGTCCCCCGACCCATTTCTTCACTTTCTGGGGCGTGATGTATGTCCGGATAATGGCGACAGCGAACACAATCCCCGCAAGCATAAGCGTGACCTTGATCGAATCGTAGACAAAGAAATTCACCGACAATGCAAGGGGTCTCCCCTGCACAAGTCCGAGGATTGTATAGGTCACCCAATCGGCAAAGAGTTGTAAATAGTCCTGCATTTTCACTCCCCGGATAATGCACCCTGCACGGCAGTAACTACCCGTTCAATTTCATGGTACTGCACATCTGCCATCCCGTTCTTTTCAATGCCGAGATCGGTGGCGATAATGTGGACATGAGCGCTGACACCCGCACCCGCGATTTTTTTACTGGCGCAACAATCGGTGCACCCGTCAATGACGATCACCTGTTCCCCGCCACGGCACTCTTCTTTAAGAGATGCTGCCGACTTTTTGACATGCGTCCACTGGAACCGGCCCGGCTTTCTCTGCATCAGGGAACATGCGGCCTGCGTGGTGAGTTTACCGGTATTCGAGATTCCCGAACAGGTTACAAGTACGATCATTTTTCATCACACGAGTGGCGGGGAGAATGTTGCCAGCAGGAGCATCCCCCCGTCTCCGGCTTCGACCCGATGAACCTGATCGGCTGGCATGACCCCGACAATGCCCGGGATGTAGGAGATTGTTGTTCCCGCAAGTGTACAGGTCCCGGTACCTTCGAGCACGTCGTGGATCTCCACCATCCCCGCGTGGGTGTGGTCGCTGATGGTGCAGCCGGGATCGATACGAACATGGTGGAGGCTGATCCTGCCCCCGGTATCTTTCCCGGTTACTAAGTGCTTTAGTGAGACCCCGGCAAATTTCGGGTGCGGGTTCCATGGCAAGGTTTCGGTGGAGGACATTTTGCCGTTTGCGACAACTGCCTCGTGTCTTTCTCCCCCTTGATCCGGTGTGCAGCACATAGTTCTTACCTTATGCCTTCTTCACAGCATCAACAACCGTCAGCACATCTTTCCCGTCGTATGCCGGACCGGGTGTTTTTGTGATGCCGAGATCGGTAATCATGACGTAACGATCAATCGTGAGGCCTTTGTCATCCATGATCTTCTTTGCACAGGCAACCGGGCAGCCGTCGATAACGATCCGCTCATCAGCCGATTTTCCCATTCCGACCAGTTTTTCAATACCCCCGCCAACACCGGCGAGGCACGACCCGCTACCGTAGCCCTCACGGGTGAGCTTGCAGGCCGCTGCATTGGCGAGTTGCCCGACATTCGATCCGATACCGGAGCAGGAGTAGATGATCCGGGTTTTTCCTTCTGCACCGCAACTACAGGATGATTTCTGTTCTTCCATGATGCTCACTTCATTTCAACTTTTGTTGAATTAATGTGAACAGGGCAAGGTTATATATCTTTTCATTTCAGATTAATTTGAAATGAAGCGCGTGAGCTGTTCCTGTAGTGGGACGAAAAACAACAAGGGTGCCGGGGAAAAGGAGACAGAAATCCCCGAGCAGATCCAGAAGGAGCTCGACGAAATCGGAGGATTCGAGGCCCTTGCCGGGCGTGTTCCCGACGCGGCTCATCTTGAGAAGAAGAGCAGGATCTATCACGCACTCTCCGACCCGTTGCGCCTCACCATCCTCTATCTCATCAAAGACCAGCCCCTCTGTGTCTGTGTCATCAACCGCTTCACGCGCCTCTCCGGCTCAAAACTTTCCTATCATCTGAACAGCTTAAAGGAGAGCGGTCTCATCGAGGGGGAGTATCACGGCAACTGGATCATTTACTCGCTCACGGAGCAGGGTCAGCAGTACCTGGAGTGATCACCGGTCAGTCCCAACTGAGAAGATCCGGTCGGGATGTCGGTCATCAATACTCCCACGATCTCGAAGCGTAATGAGGCGAGCAGTAGACCAGATGGCCGGATCCTGAAGATCCGGCGTTCGGAGGAAAATATCCTGCAACCATGACCACAGGAGATTATTCTCACTCCTCCTTTTTTGTCATCTGTCAAGTACGCAGTAAAATAGTCAGGAAAATATACTATAAAACGGAAAAGTATACTCAATGGCAGATGAGATTCGGGTCCTTTATGTCGATGATGAGCCGGTACTCCTCGGTCTTGCCAAGATATTCTTAGAAAAGACCGGAGGGTTCCAGGTCTGGACCTCTCCATCGGCAGAAGAAGCACTCGGTACTCAACTCAGCAGTTCCTACGACGCTATCGTTTCTGATTACCAGATGCCGGGGATGGACGGGATCGCGTTCTTAAAAGGTGTCCGTGAACGGTTCGGCGATCTCCCCTTCATCCTTTTTACTGGCCGGGGTCGCGAGGAGATCGTGATCGAAGCCATCAACAACGGGGTCGATTTCTATCTCCAGAAAGGCGGTGATCCCAAAGCACAGTTTGCCGAGCTGTCCCACAAGATCCGGCAGGCAGTTGCCGGGCAGCGTGCACAGGCAGAACTCAGGAATGCCTATGACCGGATCATCGCATCCAAAGAGGAACTGGACCGGAGCGAGCAGCAGGCACGGGAGAACGAAAACAAGTTTCGCGACCTTGCTGACCGCCTGCCCCAGATGGTGTTTGAAACGGACATGGACCTCCGGATCACCTATGTAAACCAGCATACGATTGCCACGTATGGATCCCCCCCAGAGATTATGGGCAGCGGGATCAGTATCCTCACCTTTATCCATCCATCACAGCACAGCACGTTCATGGAAAGTGTCCACAACCTCATGAACGGCATACCCTTTGAACCAAAGGAATATACCGTATTCGATAAGGACAAAAAACCGTTCCCGGTCGTCGTGTACTCCTCACCCATTTTCAGAAACAAACAACTGGTCGGGTTTCGCGGGGTTGCTGTGGATATATCTGAACGGAAACGGGCAGAAGATGCCCTGTTCAACTCCAAGCAGATGCTCCAGAGCGTGCTCGACACCATCCCGCAGCGGGTCTTCTGGAAAGACAGAAACCTGATCTTTCTCGGATGCAATAAGCATCTCGCAAACGATGTCGGGTATGCAGACCCCTCTGAAATGATCGGAAAGACCGATTATGACCATTCCTCCGCAGCGATTGCAGAGCAATTCCGTGCTGACGATCGTCAGGTGATGGAGACCGGCCAGCCGAAGATCAATTACGAGGAACCGCAGATCCGGCCTGATGGCAGCGTATCGTGGCTCCGGACCAGCAAGGTGCCCCTCCGCAACCGGGAAGAAGAGATCATCGGTATCTTGGGTACATATGAGGACATCACGGAATCCAAAAAGGCGCGAGAGGCACTCTTTGAGAGCGAAGCAAAGTTCCGCGACCTTGCCGATCGCCTACCCCAGATGGTCTTTGAGATTGACCGGGATCATCGGATAACGTATGCAAACTGTCATGCAGTTTCTGTTTTTAACTTCACGGAGGATGAACTTGGCAAAGGGATCCCTGTCCTCTCCTTAATCGATCCTGCCCAGCATGCAGCATTCATGAAGGGTGTGCAGAACCTCATAAACCACATCCCCTTTGAACCAAAGGAGTATACTGCCTTAAAAAGAGACGGAGGCACATTCCCGGTCATCATCTACTCATCTCCGGTGTACAAAAACAAGGAGATTGTCGGGTTCCGGGGGGTTGCCGTGGATGTCTCCGGGTGGAAGAAGTTAGAGGATGGGATCCGGGAGAGTGAAGGGAAGTTCCGCTCGCTCGTGGAGAACGCCAGCGATATTGTGTTCTCCTTAGACACAAAAGGAAATTTCACGTATGTCTCCCCGCAGTGGACTGAACTGCTGGGGCATGATCCCGCCGAAATCATCGGGACACCCGCCACGGCCCTGATTCATCCATTGAATATGCCGAGGAACATTGAGGTATTCCGGCAGGCAATGACAAACGGGAAAAAAATACATGGGCTCGAATACCGGATACGGCACAAGGATGGGACGTGGCGGTGGCATTCCCAGAGCGCTGCACCGGAACGCAATGGTTCCGGAGTCATTGTTGCATACCAGGGCATCTGCCACGACATCACGGAACGGAAGAAGGCGGAGGAAGCCCTGCAGCAGGTGAACAAGAAGCTCAGTCTCCTCTCCGGTATCACCCGCCACGATATCAACAACCAGCTCATGAAACTGGGGGGGTATGTTGAGCTGCTCCACGACAAGATTCCCGATCCCGCGTATGACCGGGATTTTTCCTGTATCGGGGTGGCCAGCAGGCAGATCGCGAGCCTGATCCAGTTCACGGAAGAATACGAGGAGATTGGCGTGCATGCCCCGTCATGGCAGAACGTTCGCGCCCTTGCTTCTGCTGCGTGTCGGGATGCAATAACCGGTCAGGTCACGTGCAGGAACGATCTACCTGCCGGGCTGGAAATATTTGCCGATCCCCTGATTGCCAAGGTCTTTTTTAACCTGATAGATAATGCTCTTCGTCATGGGGAAACGATTACCGAGCTCCGGTTCTCATGCCGGGAAAATAACGGGAACCGGATCATTGTGTGCGAAGATGACGGGAATGGTGTGACAGCAGAAGAGAAAGAAAAAATCTTTGATCTGGGGTTCGGGAAGAACACCGGATTTGGGCTGGCCATCTCCCGGGAGATCCTCGATATTACCGGTATTTCTATTACCGAAAACGGTACGCCGGGGGACGGTGCCCGGTTCGAGATCGTGGTACCAAACGGGCTGTGGCGGATTTCCGGGACCGGCGCATGAGGGAACAGCGTTACCCGTTGTCTTTCTCTCTCTCCTTTCCAGAATCGTGACACTATTTTATTTTATCGGAAGACCATGTATTCCAGCCCAACGGCAACAACAAAGATCCCTACCCCCGCGAGTGCGATGGGCAATGTGTAATTTTTCACTACGGTTTTAATATCATCTCCGGTTGTCCTCTGGACCAGCCAGAAGAAGGGATCGGTCACATAGGACACAATACACGACCCGGCACCGATGAGGAGGATAAGCGGCAGCGGGTGAATTGCGCCGACAACCGCAGAACCCGCAAGAACTTCTGCCGTGATAACTGCGGTAACTACCCGTGAACCTTGAGCAGTCTCGATCAGTGCAGCGAGGATGAACGGTACGAGAATGATGGGAATCAGCAGCGTCAGCTGGCCCAGAGCAATGTGGGCAAATCCGCTTTTGACAATCACAAAACCAAGTGCCCCAGCCCCGCAGATGTCAAAGATGATGAGGCCCGCGTGTTTTGCACCCTGCGACAATCCCGGTGCCCGTGCTTCTGAAGGTGCAAGGGCGATTGCTGTCACTGCGCCGACAAGCATGATGAAGTTGATCATGCTCACCTGCGACAGGTGCAGGAGGAGAAACGCTACCGGGATAGCGATCATGATTGCGATAAATGGGGCCCATGCCCTCCAGTGAATTCCCTGATGCAGGACCGTAGTGTCAGCCCCGGGGCTTTGAGGAAGCATAGCTTCCGATTCATCTCTTTTTGTAGTGACTGCAGCCGGATTGACGAACCGGAAATAAAGAAGGATTCCGCCCAGTACCAGGAGTGAGAGCGGGATGGATACGGCATCAAACAAAAACGGGCTCATCCCCCCGGAGAACGCTTCGTAGAGCGGGATGACAACCGGTGTTGGGTATATGAGAGCGTAGGAGATGATGCCCCCGACTGCAGCAAGATACAGGAGCACGTTGCGCTTCGTCCTGTCTTTCTCAAGGCTGTCGAGAATCGGGTTCAGCATGATATACGCGGTGATGCAGCACGTAATCGGCACTGACAAAAGGTATCCGGATAGCCCGGCAATCACTGGCGGATTTTTCACGTATTTCCTGATGTCGGTAACGATCTCCTCGATCTGGTGCTGCTCCTGTAGGAGTTTTGCGATAACGGCCCCGCAGAGGATGATGATTCCAAAGGCAGAAAATACCTTACCGATCCCCGCAATGATCCCCAGCATGGTCGCGTCGGGTGTCATACCTGCAAGGAGCCCGAACAGGATTGCACCGCCAATCAGGGTGAAGAACGGGGATATCCTGTACCACAGGCTGACGATGGTGATGAGGGCAAGGGTGATCACGAACGCGATGAGGGGATCCATGGTTAGTATACTTGTAAACGGGTTGAAAAAGACTTGGGAATGTCCCGGGACTTCATGTACTTCAGACAGCCCTGCCAGTGTCTGAAAAGATCCTGTGACTCCCGGGAGGAGTTACTTGATTCAAGAGGGGAAATCAGACCCGATCCAGTTGGTCACCTGATGATATCCCCGAGAATTCGCATGAGGGCCGGTTCTGCCCCTGCGGTTACTTTATAGATCTTATGATTCGAGCGATAGTAGGATTCGATGAGCCCGCCATCTTTGAGTTTTTTTAAGTTATAGGAGATGAGATTCTGGGGCTCTTCAAATACGTAAAAAAACTCGCAGACACAGTGGTCCCGTTTCAGGAGCATCAGGATGATCTTCAGGCGGAGTGGGTGGGCGAGCAGTTTCATAACGGTGTGGAATTCCGTTACCACCTCCCGTTCGAGCATCTCCTTCTCGGTACGGAGTTCATCTTCCCAGTCGCTTCGCAGGGCACAATCGGAAGGACAGCAGCGGGCAGTAGCCATGGTACGAGATTGGCATGAAAATAAAAAAAGTGCTCGCTATAGTCTCATGCAGGTATTTGAGAGGATCTCTTCTCTTCAATTTTTCTTGAAATCCGGTTCCGTGTTATATACCACACCCCGATCCACGATCTATTCAGTGAAAAAACATGGACTACGAAACCGCAAAGATCACAAAAGTGACCGGCAAATGCCCGGCCTGCGAGGACTATGCTGAGAAAAATTCCACAAACCCGCCGAAGATCGCGGTGATGGCCTGTGAGGGAGCGTGTGCCCGGGGCGAAGTGGCCCGGCGTGCGGCAAACTTAGTCGCCCACCGGCTCGCCCGCGACCAGACTGTACGGATCTGCCTTGGGGGAGCGTTCACAAAAGACACCGGCCAGCGGAACCTTGTCCGGAGAGCGGAAAAGGTCATCGCAATCGAAGGATGTTTCATCAACTGCTCATCGCGGATGATGGCCGGAGTTATCCCGGAACTTCAGCCGGAGATCGTACGGGCGGACCTGATCTATAATCTCGACTTACCGTTCGGGATTGACGAGGTGCCGGACGAGATGTTCACCGTGTATGCGTACAAAATAGCCGAGCAGGTGATAAAAGACTACGTAGAATCTGGAGCCTGTTGCGGCAACCCTGAGGCAGGATCCCTTTGTGCAGGCAGCGGGTGCACACCGAAACGTTCCGGTGGTTGCGGGTAATAAAACGAAACAATCTTTTTTTTAGGAAAAATTTCAGGAAATTCCGGCCTCGGAGATACCCATGTCCTTGACCGGGTGGTCACCAGAACCGGTTTTGGTCTTGCCGGGCGATTATTGAGTCTCCCCGCACCTTGGTTTAAAACAGAAAATGAATCCGTCAATATCACAACCTTTATCCAGTATCCCGCCGATGATTCGGTCAGACGATGATTTTCGCCGGGTTGTACTATGCTCGATGAGCCCGCCCGTATCCTGATTGCCGCAGCGCTGTGCTGGATCAATTTTGTAGCTATTGATGTTTTCTTTAAGTTACCCGAGAGCGGGGGCGTTTGCGGGGCAACCGCGATTGCAGAGGAAGTGGAAAAGGGTGGCGGGAACCTGCATGGCGGCTTTATGCTGGGCAACATCGTTTCATCCCCTGATGCTTCGGCAGGCACGCTCCTCGCGGCCTGTGGTGTCTACTGTGCGGGATTACCCGGCGGGCTTTTTGCGGCCCTGCTTGTCTACATCGGTAATCGTATCTGTTACGATCCCGGCTACGCGGGCACGACCGGTGCGATCACCGCGACATTCCTTGTCTACGGCATGACCCAGGCAGGGTTTGCCGCTTCGGACTTTATTGCCGGCATGGTGATTGCCATCATGACCATACAGGGCATCTCGTATGTCCATTCCAGCCGGCTGATTGCCCGGCTCTGGGATTTCAGGAACCGGCTGCTGGGAGGCCATCCATGATCGCGATATATCTCTGCGCAGCAATCGCGGTGTATGCAGCCCTGCGGATTATTACCGAGCGCAATACTATGCGCAAACTGCCGTTTCTCAACGTCATCTCGTTTGCCGTAACCGCCATCATCGCGCTGCTGCTCCCGAATCCCATCACCATCCTTGCGGCGGCAGCCTATTTTGTCGGTTCAACACTCGAGTCAAACGCGATTGCAAGCACATGGGCAGGGGGAATCAAAAAGCCATGAATGATATCGTAATGGCTGCATCAGTGATTCTCATCCTCATCGGCATGACTGCGGCAATCCTCAACCGCGATCCGTTCGACAAGCTCATTTCGCTCTCGATTCTTATTGCCGGGGTGTTCCCGTTCATTGTCGACCGGGGATTTCTCGATGTTGCGATTGCCACAGCACTCATCGCGCCGCTCTCTACAATCTTCGTCCTGATGGTATGCCGGAGGGTGAAGGAATGACGACAGAACTCTATACCCCGGAGTTTGTGATCGGTCTGGTTGTCCTTATCGTGGGAACGATTGCGGTCGCCTTCCCCCGGCCCAAAGATTACCTGACCCGTCTTATCAACCTCGAGATCCCGGGATGGGGGTTGCTGCTCGTCATGCTGCACTACAACGAAGCGCTCGCCCTCTTCACCTTCGCTGCCGTATCAGTCCTCTCGACCTATATCTTCGTCCGGGTCATGCAGAAGAAGGAGGGCATATGATTATACGGAAGATCTCCCACTTCCTGTGCAATTATGAAAATATTGTACCGCTCTTTGCCGGCGCCTGTGCCCTTCTCTTTCTTGTCGGCATTCTCATGCTGCCGCTCAGCTACGAGCACAACCAACTCTATCCCAAAACCATTGACCGTAACAGTTCGTTAGACCCGTACGACCGCGGGGGACCGCCCTTTACGATGGTTGCGGTCCATTCCCAGTATCCTGAAAATTCTCCGACTGCCGGACTGGTAACCTCGTACCTCACCCCCCTTTCCCTGTACCTGTCCCAGACCACAATGCACCTTGGCACAACAATTGTCGCCCACCCGGGAGGAATCATTGACGAGATCCTGTACAACACCCGTGGGCTGGACACGGTTGTTGAACCCACAATCCTGCTGATCGCGTTTGCCATTGCTTCATACCTGTACCGAAAGGTGGGATGATGTGGGACCAGTATAACATCGGGCTACTGTGTGTCCTGATCGCCGGGGTGATCGGGTTTGTGGCACTAGCTCGGGAGACCGATGACCTGCACCGGTTGCTGCTGCTCGACCTTGTCGAGATCACCGCGCTCGGTGTCATCGCCCTGCTGGGCACTGATCTCGCAGAAGCCCTCGTCCTGCCTGGGCTCACCGTGGGAATTGCAGAACTCCTTGCCCTCTCCCAGATTTACATAACAAAAGAGGGATTAAAGGAACGGCCGGTACGGGGACTGAACATTGAAGTGATCCAGAAGGCCGACGCGCCCCTGATAATATCGGGATTCCTTGTCGTGTACGGGCTGGTGCTCTCCGGGTTTACCGGGGGCGGGGTTGCCGGGCTCGGGCTTGTCTTCTATTTCATGTCGCGGGGCTACAAAGAGGACCTGAACATGCTCGAGATGGCGAGCGGCATCTCGTGGGCGATCTGGATCTTTGCGTTCTTTGTCTTCATGTTCCTCCCGCAGTACTGGTTCATCGCCCTTATGGGAGCAGCAGTTGGTATCGTACTCAAAGTAACCGTGAAGATGTCCCTTGTCGGGACCATGTGGGGGGAGCACCGTGATTAATCTTATCGGGGGAGTGCCCCTCTATGTGCTGGAGTTTGGCGATGAACTTGTATACCTGACGCCGTATACGATCACGCTCTTCCTGCTCGCCCTGACATTTACCGTGCTCGTCCTCATCAGCCGCCCGGAAAAGCAGGTGGATATTGCCTTTGGGGGCGACGCCTACCGTACCAAGGAGATCAGCGTTTCCGAGATGCGCTTCCGGCGCTTCATGGCAATCGCCTGCGGGCTTGCCACCATGGGCGCGATGGTGACCGGGGATATCTTCAACTTCACCCTCTTTACTGCCATGGTCGGGATAACCAACGTCGGTATCGTTGCTGCAGTAAAGAGCCCGCATGTGCAGGACGCGGCGTACCAGTACGGGCTGGTCTCTCTCTCGGCAACCATCCCCCTCTTCGGGGGGGCGGCCGTATATGCGGCAACGACCGGCTCGCTCTCGATGATCGAGCTGATGAAAGGGACGCTTCCGGCCGTTCCGCTGATAGCAAAGGGGATGCTCATGCTCGGGGTTATCGGTGAGGGCATGGCCCCCTTCTATGCAGCAAAAGCCGAGATGTTCCGGGCCCCGGGCGCACCGTATGTGATCATGTGCTCGCTCTCCTCGCTGCTAATTTTCCTGCGGGTTGTCGAGATCGTTATGCTGGGGTGATGAAGATGAAACGAACAACGGTTGCACGAATCTTCTGGGCGGGTGCGGGTGTCTGCGTGATCGCATCCGTCCTGTACTTCATGGGGATGATACCGCTCCCCGTCTGTGCAGCCCTGCTCATCGTGGCATTCCCGGTCACGGTTCTTTCACTCTTCTTCTGCTGGATGGCAGGAGAGTCCGGAGGTGACATCCCGTTCATCGGGTACTGATATGATCGCAGAACTCGTCCTTGCCACCTTCTTTGGCCTGCTTCTCTTGGGTATCCACCGGAAGATCATTGCCCGTATCCAGCGGAGGCCCGGCCCCCCCATCTGGCAGGAGATCCTCCACATGCTCAAGTTCTCGTTCAAGACTACGTGGATCCCAAAGACTGCAAGCCCGGTCCTCTTTGTCGGGGTTGTCCTGATCGCAATCGGCATCTGGACGGCTGCTTTCTACGTACTTGTCAGCGGGGGGAGCATCCTGGTTATTTTAGGGATCTACATGCTCCACAAGATCGTGGAGCACGGTTTTGGTCTCTCATCCGGATCGCCGTACGGGAAATATGGCGGTGTCAGGTCAGTCATTTCGGCAGCATCGGAGATCCCGCTCTTTGTCAGCGTTGCCGTGATCGCGGTCTACACGCATTCGCTGGACCTTTCTGCCATCATGCAGTACCAGCAGGTACACGGCCCGCTGCTCATCATTGCATTCCCGGCAGCCTGTGCGATGTTCCTTGTGATCCTCTCGAAGATGCCCTTTGGTCCCTTCTCCATCGTTGAGGCCAAGGAGCTGGTGAGCGGGTACAAGACCGAGCACTTTGGGATCTGGAGAGCCGGGCTTGAGATCTGTAATGGCTTGAAAACGTATGTCCTGCTCGCCGTCTTCCTCGCGGTATTCATCGGACCGCTTTCCCTGCCCTGGCTTCTGGTTGGTATGATTCTGCTGATAGTGATTCTCGCGTTTGCCTGCGCAGTCACCCCGATGATGTCACCTTTTGATTCGGTGACCATCCAGATGCTGGTAACCGCCCTGATGCTTGGGTATGCTGCGATAATCCTGATGGTGGTGCACCCATGATCCGTGAAGCGATTCTCTTTGGAGGAGTATTGTACATCCTCATCACCATCGCCCAGATTATCGACCGACCTTCAATATGGGCAGAAGGCGTTATTGTTGCAGTTGTGCTTGCCATTGCTACTGCGTACTATCTCATAAAAGATGAGCACCGGCTCCACACCGCAGAGATCGCTGCACTCTGGGCAGCCGTGCTCCTGTTTGTTGTCTACGGGGCGCTCAAATACGGGGGGCTGTTATGACCACGTACCTCTACGAGCAGGACCTCCTCACGCAGAAATACCGGATTCTCGTTGCTATGCGGCACGACAACCTCGTGCGAAAGATTGCCCTGGAGCTGAATATTCCCGTGCAGGAATTGCGAAGATACTTAATCGAACACCTCGACATGATCCAGTTAGAAAACCTCCCCGCGAGAGCGGAGATGGCAGATGACCATGCCGATCAGGGTGATGCAGTTGCCCGGGCCCTGGGGCGGGAAAAATATTCCCTTTACTTACGGATCCTTTCCGGTGTCACAATGGATGCCATTTTCAGGGAAGTGGATGCACGCGTACATACAGGTACTCCCGTGGATGACGCGATCGCGTATGGCCGGACACAGATACGGGAGGCATTGAAACTATGAACATTCTCCAGCGGATAAAAAACACCGTCCGGTCGCGTTCGATCCACGTGGCATACGTAGATGTCGGTTCCTGCAATGGCTGCGACATCGAGGTGCTCGCCTGCCTCGCCCCCCGCTACGATATCGAACAGTACGGCATCTTTGTCCACAACAATCCAAGGGAAGCAGATGTCCTGCTCGTGATCGGTGCCTATACCCCCGGATGGGAGGAGAAACTTGCCATGGTCTGGGATAAGATCCCCGCACCCAAGGCAGCGATCACCATCGGCAACTGTCCGATCTCCGGATGCCTCTTTGACCGAAAGGGCTCCTTTGTCGATCCACCGGTAAAAAAGCACATCCCGATCGCCGCCGAAGTCCCGGGCTGTCCGCCCCGCCCCACCGAGATCCTGCAGGCAATCATGTCGGTCCGCGATTCGGTCTTTGCCAACTGGGAGGAGACGCACCCATGAAGCGAATCGTGGATGTCAATATTCCGTTAGGGCCCATTCATCCCTGCTTCAAGGAACCGATCCGGCTCAAGTGCGAAGCTAAAGGTGAACGCATCACCGGCGCAGAAGTCGAGCTCGGGTACATGAAAAAAGGGATAGAGCGGATCATGAAGGGGCGCCCGTGGCAGGAAGTCATGTTCCTCGCAGAACGTGTCTGCGGGATCTGCTCGGTGATCCACAACATGGTCTTTATCGAGGCTATGGAACAGATCAGCGATATCGCCGTTCCGCCACGAGCCGCGTATCTCCGTGTGATCGCAAACGAACTCGACCG
Source organism: uncultured Methanoregula sp. (assembly GCA_963676675.2). Lineage (GTDB taxonomy): Archaea > Halobacteriota > Methanomicrobia > Methanomicrobiales > Methanospirillaceae > Methanoregula. The sequence goes on from OY781161.1 coordinate 614,324, forward strand.
GATGCAGAGCCACCTGCTGGCCAACTTCTCGTACTGCTATACGATTGAGCACGAGACGCTGGGGATGTACCTGCTTGACTTACGGGAGCAGGTGATGGATGAACTTGAGCGCCTGACCGGCGCCCGGGTCACCTGCGCTTACATCATCCCCGGTGGTGTACGGTGTGACATCCCCAAAAAGGAAGCAGAAGATTTACCGGCAAAGCTCGACCGGATCGAAGAGGATTTGCGCCGGTATGCCGGGATGTTTGAAGGCGGCCCGATGATTGCCCTGCGAAGCCGGGGGGTCGGGATTCTCACGCTTGAGGCGGCACAGCGGGCCCACGTGGTTGGTCCGACTGCACGGGGAAGCGGGATTGCCGTGGACTGCCGGACGAACCACCCTACATACCAGAAACTCGGGTTTGTCCCGATCACCCGGCCGGATTGCGATAACTTTGCCCGGGTGATGCTCCGGTTCGACGAGCTCTTCCAGAGCATTGCTCTTATCAGGAAATGTTTGCACGATCTCCCAAAAGGTGTCATTCGTGGCGGTGGCGTCTGCAAAGCGGGGGAGACGCGATACAGCGGCGAAGCTCCACGGGGAGAACTGACATACTTTATCAAAAGCGACGAATTCGGGCGGATCGTGGATATCCAGATCCAGACCCCATCCATCATGAACATCGAGGCATGCTGCCACGAGATGATCATCGGGTCGGATTCGATCGCCGATGTCACCTCAACGTTTGTGTCAGCAGACCCCTGCGTTGCATGCACGGAGCGGTAACATGAGTTCGTCGCTGGTCTGGTACATCAGGGAGTTTGCCCGCGCTGAGTGGATCAAAAAGTTCCTCTTTGCAAAGACCGCTCCTCTTGTGACACCCTCGCATTTCCGGGGATTCCCCGAACCGACCGGCAAGACCTGCACGCATGCCCTCTTTTGCATGATGGCCTGCCCGGCGCCGGGTGCAATCGAGGTGGTGCATGCCGGTGATGGCTGGATGCCTAAAATCCATAAAGGGCACTGCATCCGCTGCGGGCTCTGCGTGGAAGCGTGTCCGAACGGGGTGTTGAAAAGCGGGAGGATCCGTGAGACAATGGAACGCGAAGGCACGTCGCTGCTCTTCTCGTTCCGCATCGCGATTGATAAGGACCTCTGTACAGGCTGCGGGAACTGCTGTACTGCCTGCCCGGTCAACAAGCAGGCCGATGCCCAGATGGGGGCAGGCGGGCATTCCTCGAATGATGATGTGATCATGCGGGTGCAGGAAGGAGATATTGTGGTGATCCACGAGGACAAATGCACGGGGTGCAAAACCTGCGAAGTCAGCTGCCCGAATGGTGCTATCCGTATTGCCCGGATCCTCGAAGGATACCAGCAGCCCGTGCAGGAGGGATCGCAGTGAAGTTTGTCCTCAACACCGGGCGCACGGTTCCGCAGGGAGCTTCAGTGGAGCACAAGGGAGCAGATGTGTACCGCACTATTGCATCGTCCTGTTTCCTCAATCCTGTGGATATGATGATTCTGGGAATTGAAAATGGGGACCGGGTCCGGGTCACTACCCTGGCCGGCCATATCGTCCTTACCGCCCGTCCCGCAGAGGGTGTGGCACGCGATGAGATCTTTGTTGCTATCGGCCCGTATGCCAACCACATCATCTCCTCAGAGACCCATGGAACCGGGATGCCGGACTTCAAGAGCCAGCGAGTAGATGTCGAGCCGACAGAAGAACCGTTGAAGAGTGTCGGGGAACTTATGGAAGCTATCGGGGGGTTGCGCTATGATCATACATGATGTGATCTGCCCCTTCTGTGGCTGCCTCTGCGATGATCTCGAACTCGAGACCGAAGGAGGAAAGATCGTAAAAGTGCAGAACGGCTGCGCCCTTGCGGAATCAACGTTCATGAACGATACCCGGCTCCCTGCCCCGATACGTCGCACGGAGAGCGGCTGGGAAGAGATTTCCTATAACGAAGCGATCAAAGAGACGGTTGAGATCTTACAGGGTGCAGACCGGCCGCTCCTGTACGGGTGGAGCAGTACACACGGTGAGGCACAGAGCGTTGGCGTGCATATTGCCGAATTCATTGGAGCTGTCATCGACAACACGAGCACCGTTTGCCACGGCCCGTCCATCCTTGCCATCCAGGAAGTCGGCCATCCCGGCTGCACGCTCGGGCAGGTAAAGAACCGGGCAGATGTTATCATCTACTGGGGGTGCAACCCGATAGAGGCGCATCCCCGCCACATGAGCCGGTATACTACCTATGCCACGGGGTTCTTTGTCCCGGATGCCCAGCGTGAACGCACGGTGATCGTTGTCGATACCCGCAGGACGGATACTGCCGGCATTGCCGATGAATTCGTGCAGATCGAACACGGCGGGGATTACGCGGTGCTTTCCACCCTGCGGGCAATTGTCCGGGGAAAAGCATCGGTCATCCCCGCAAAAGTCGCCGGTGTTTCTAAAGAGCAGCTTATCCGTATCGCAGAGATTTGCACAACAGCAAAGTTCGGAGCGATCTTCTTTGGTCTTGGCCTCACCATGAGCAGGGGAAAATACAAGAACATAAGAAATGCCATCGAGCTCACCGATGAACTCAACCGGCACACGAAATTTGTAATCTCACCTTTGAGGGGACACGGGAATGTCTATGGTTCCAATGAAGTTTTCACGTGGATGACCGGGTATCCCTTTGCCGTTGATTTTGCCCGGGGCATCGCGTTTTACAATCCCGGTGAGACAACCGCCGTTGACATCCTGCGACGGGGCGAATGCGATGCGGCTCTCATTGTGGCAAGTGATCCGGGGGCGAACTTCCCCCGGGCTGCAGCAGCTCATCTCGCAAAGATCCCGACCGTGGTAATCGATCCGCACGTGAATGCGACAACTGCCCTTTCCCGTATCCACATCCCCTGCACTGCTGCGGGTATCGATGCAGCAGGTACCGCATACCGGATGGACGGTGTGCCCATACGGTTGAAAAAAGTGATTGACCGGGGCTACCCGGATGATGCGGAGATCCTTAAAAAGATCTATGATCGCCTGAACGGGGGGATGGGGCCATGACCGAGATATGGGTAAAAAATGCCTGCGTCATCGATCCGCTCAATCACATCAACGGTGAGATCATGGATATCGCCATCCGGGACGGCCGCATTGTCGAGTCAGTCTCGGACCGGGCAGATGTGATCGATGCACAGCGTTGTCTCACGCTGCCCGGCGGTATTGATTCGCATACCCATGTCAGCGGTACGAAGGTAAACTTCGGGCGGTACATGAGCCCGGAGGACATGCGGGCAGGACGGACGAAGCGCAAGGGGAAGATGCATGTCACGAGCGGTTACTATGTCCCGACTACGTTTGGCAACAGCTACCGGTACAGCGCCATGGGATATACCACCCTGCTTGAAGGAGCGATGGCTCCCTTGGAAGCCCGCCACACCCACGAGGAGTTCACGGCGACTCCCCACCAGGATATGATGGCCAACACTCTCTTCGACGGCAACTGGGCAGTCATGGATGCGGTGCGGGAAAAAGATGTACGGAAGACTGCGGCGGTGGTGGCATGGACCCTCAAAGCCGCCAGAGGATACGGGATCAAACTGACCAACCCCGGCGGCACCGAAGCGTGGGGCTTTGGTGAGGACTTAACCGGCATCCATGAGATGGTTCCGCATTTCGCTGTCTCTCCGGCCGAGATCATCACCACCATGATTCAGGCAAACGAACTTCTCAAACTTCCCCACTCGGTGCACCTGCACTGCAACAACTTAGGAAAGCCCGGCAATTACCAGACCACCCTCGAAACGTTCGACATCGTGCCAGACTTAAATCCGGATCGCCAGACCCTGTACGCCACCCATGTGCAGTTCCATGCATACGGCGGCGGGACATGGAAGAACATCTGTTCCAAGGCAGAGGATATCACCCGCTCGATTAACAGTAAACCGCAGATTGTCATGGATATGGGCCAGATTATGTTCGGCCGGACCATGACCATGACTGCTGACGGGCCCATGGAGTTCAACCTCCATTGTCTCCACCACAACAAGTGGAGTAACCACGATGTAGAGCTGGAGACCGGGTCCGGTATCATCCCGGTAACCTACTCGAAAAAGAGTGCCGTGAACTGCATCATGTGGGCGATTGGCCTCGAACTGGCGCTGCTGACAAAAAGTCCGTGGCAATGCCTCCTTGAGACTGACAATCCCAACGGTGCACCGTTTGTGAAATATCCCGAGATCATCGGCCTCCTGATGAGCAAGCGGTACCGGGATGAGGAATGTGCCACGCTGGCAACCGGTGTCGAGCAGAGGACCTCGCTCTGTGCGCTTGAACGGGAATTGGACTGGCATGATATCGCCGTCATGACCCGGGCAGGCCAGGCAAAGGCATTAGGCATCGTCAACCAGGGCAAAGGCCATCTCGGCATCGGTGCGGAAGCTGACATCGCCATCTACCCGATCCGGACCGATTCCGTTGACCCGGCCCGGGAATACCGGAAAGTGGTGGAAGGGTTCCAGAAGACCCGGTATACGATCAAGCGGGGACGCGTGGTTTCGCGTGACGGGGACATTATCGTTGACGGTGCGAATGCGACCTTCTGGGTCGATGCGATGGTGCCCGAGGATCTCAAAATGGAGAACAATCCGGAATTCATTAAAAGATTTGAGCAGTTCTACACGGTGAGAATGAGCAATTACCCGGTGCAGGACGTGTATCTCCCCCGTGGGCGTCGCATAGAAACCGAGGTATTTACATGAGAGTGATCCTTGAGAGCAAGGTGCGGGCAAAGCCCAACCTCCCGATCGAAGCAGAAGCGATCATTCCCCGCAATTTCTTAAAAGGCACCGACCTTCTCGTCTACGAGGGCAACAAGGAGCGTACGCTCTCCGAGCTGTTCTGGATCTTTGTCGAAGGAACCGCAGTCTCTCCCGAAAATATCGAGGTGATACTCAAAGGCGATACTTCACGGATCAAGCGTGTCGGGGAGTACATGGACACCGGCAGTATCGTGATCGAAGGGGATATCGGCATGCACTGCGGGAACTTCATGAGCGGCGGGACGATTGAGATCCGCGGCAATGCCGATTCGTGGCTCGGACGGGAGATGCGGGGCGGGACGATCCTCTGCCGGGGCAATGCCAGCCATTACTGTGCAACCGGCTACCGTGGCGAGAAGAAAGGTATGCAGGGCGGTAAGGTGGAAGTGTTTGGCAGTACCGGGGATTTCTGCGCTGAATACCTTGCCGGGGGCACAGTGCACATTCATGGCAGTGCCGGTGATTTCCCCGGCGTGGAGATGCGGGGCGGGGAGTTGATCATCGAAGGCGATGCCACCCGGCCCTGCGGGAATATGAAGAGCGGCTCGTGCGTGATTTTAGGTACGGTGCACGATATGCTTCCCACGTTTGAAAAGACCGGGCAGCGGGTGCTTCCTGAATGGAAGATCACCGCTGATGTCTACAAAGGCGATGTGGCGAACCGGGGGAAAGGCACCCTCTGCGTGCGGAGTTAAAAAAGCCAGACCCCTGTGTATCCTGAATGGATAAGCATGGTAGAGGATGCGAAGGGGCATAAAAAACTAAATTCCCTTCTTTTCCCTCATAATACATACACACCCAGATTCCAGAAGTATCAGACGAGAGAAAATTGGGGGGAATCGTATCACACCGGCTGCCATAATCCTGACAACTTGCTCAGTTGTCGTAAGGTCCACAATCCGGAGCATCGATGTTTATATCAACCCGCCGTAACGACTATCAATTATGACGCAGGGTGAAGTGGAGATCTACCAGCCGGTTTTGATAGACAGGGAGGCAATTGCCCAGAAATGGTATAACCTTTTTTTAAAAAAGCATCCGGAAATTTATGGGAACTATAGTGCTTACTTAAAAGAGAAAACGATTGCGGGTTTCAAATACACACTCCTGTATTTACAGGAATCCCTTGCAATGAATGATGCCGCCATTTTTATCGATTCCGTGGGATGGGCGCATGTGATGCTCTCATCTCTGCACATACCTGATAACGGTCTTTCCTCCAGTTTTGAGGTGTTGAAGGAGATACTTCACGAAGAACTGCCTGTAGACCTGAAGGCAAAATCTGATGACATTATATCAAAAAGCATTGCGTTTTTAGCCACTGCCCCGACAGAAGTACCCTCGAATATCCGTAAAGAAAATCCCCTTGCCCCGGTTGCTCATGCATATCTTGACGCGTTACTGATTGCTGACCGTTCTGTTGCCATTGGGATTATAGATGAACAGGTTGAAAAAGGAGTGGCGATACGGGATATTTATCTCAGCATCTTCCAGCCGGTGTTGCGCGAACTCGGAAGACTCTGGCAGATCCAGAAGATCAGTGTGGCACAGGAACATTACGCAACTGCGACAACCCAGTTTATTATAGCCCGTCTCTATCAGACAATGATGATAGAGAGCCGGAGAGCGAAACGCCGGGGAAAGATGCTGGTTGCTGTCTGCGTGTCAGATGAACTCCACGAAATGGGAGTACGAATGGTGGCTGATTTCTTTGAGATGGATGGGTGGAATACCTATTTCATAGGAGCAAATACTCCCGCACAAAGCCTGATCGCTGCTGTAAAGGAGCGTGACGCCGATGTAGTTGCGCTTTCATCAACTATGTCATTCCACTTACCCTGTGTCGATAACCACATCCGATCGTTGCGACAGGATCCGGATACCCGGCATGTGAAAATCATTATTGGTGGATACCCGTTCAATATTGTTCCCGGACTCTGGCAGAAGATTGGGGCTGATGCCTATGCAGGTAATGCGGATGAGGCGGTTGCAGCCGGTAATCGGCTTGTACCCTGAAAAATTCATCCGGGACAACGTGAACTACAAAACCCTAAGAGAACTGTTCTGGCAAAAATTCCGATAATTGATTATAATAAAAACGACAGAGAACCCTATACAGGTTTCATCCATGAATCCCGGCATCGTGTTCATCTGTGATCATAATGGGATTGTCCTGCATGTACACCGGGATGATTATAATATTTTTGGCACACTGACCGGCAGAGAGCACCTGTCACGATATATTGCTGCTTCCTCAAAGGAGGTGGTGACCCGGTTTTTTGCTCTGCTTGTAACTGAGGGGATGTCATCCAGCAGACCAATTGAATTTTTTAATAATAGCGGATCACCGATCCTTTTTTGCACCGGCATGCGGTTGCGGGATCGTTTTTTAATTTTCGGTGCTGCTGAACTATCAGTTCTTGGTGCACTGATTCCCGGAACTTTATATAAAGAGGGAAGGCCTCTCGATCTCTCACGGGTTTTTGGATTTGATCCTTCCCCCAATAGCACAACCTCACTGGATTACAAGGTATACGAAGATCTTACCCGGCTTAATAACGAACTGGTCAACATGAGCCGGGCACTATCAGATACTCAGGTTGAGTTAGAGATGGAGGCAGATGAACGTAATAAAGAGATTCAGGTACGAAGGCAGGCAGAAGAAGCGCTGTCTATTGCCATTAAAAAACTCAATCTCCTTTCCAGTATCACCCGGCATGACCTCAAGAACCATCTCATCTCATTAAATGGATATCTTGGCATTTCAAAAAAATACATTGATGATGCGGCAAAGATGTCAGAATTTATCACAAAGGAAGAAAAAATTACAAAAACCATGGAATGCCAGATTGCTTTCACCAAAGTATATGAGAGCATAGGAGTCACTGCACCTGTCTGGCAGGATTGCCGCACAGTCATTGATACTGCCGCTAAGCAAACACCGCTCGGACAGGTCATAGTGAAGAACGATCTCCCTGCCGGTGATGAGTTATTCGCTGACCCGCTGATAATAAAGGTATTTTACAACCTGATGGACAATGCGGTGCGATATGGCAAAAAGATCACGACCATCCGGTTCTCTGTTGAGGAATGCAAGGGTGATTATGTCGTCGTATGTCAGGATGATGGCGAGGGTGTCGTTGCTGGGGAGAAGGAGAAGATCTTCGAGCGGGGATTTGGAAAGAATACCGGCATGGGGTTGTTCCTAGCTCGTGAGATCCTCTCGATCACCGGCATCACCATCCGGGAGACCGGCGAACCGGGCATAGGAGCACAGTTTGAGATGACGGTACCGAAAGAGGCATGGCGTTTAACCGGGAAGGGTGCATAATGGCAGCAGCAATCCGCATCCTCTATGTTGATGACGAACCTGCTCTGCTCGATATCGGTAAAATTTTCCTGGAGCATGATGGCAAGTTCAGCGTTGATACACAAACTTCTGCCAAAACCGGCCTTGCGCTCCTGAACTCCGTTAGCTATGATGCCGTCGTGTCCGATTACCAGATGCCCGGCATGGATGGTATCGAATTTTTAAAAAGGGTGAGGGCCTTAGGAAATACCATCCCGTTTATCCTTTTTACCGGTCGAGGGCGGGAAGAAATTGTCATCCAGGCATTAAATGAAGGGGCCGATTTCTATCTCCAGAAAGGTGGGGATCCTGAAGCGCAATTCGCAGAACTTGCCCATAAGATCCGGCGTGCGATCCAGCAAAAGCGGGCAGAAAAGAAATTACAGGAAAGCAGTGAGCGGTATAAACTCCTTATAACCATCTCCCATACCGGCGCATGGGAATATCATCGTGACGGCAATTATCTCTGGTGCAGCCCGGAATATTTTTCCATGCTCGGACGAAAAGCCAGCCAGTTTGACATGTCCGGTACTTCAAATCTAAAAGAGACCTGGTTGGACCTCCTCCACCCGGACGACAGGGATCGGGCTCTTGAGCATTTTACTCAGTATCTCAATACGGGATCACCCGGCATGTACGAAAGCAATTTCCGCATGCTGCATGCCGATGGCCACTGGGTCTGGATCTGGTCCCGTGGCTGGACGATGCGAGACAGCAACGGAGTTCTGACCAATAGAACAATCGGCACACATATCGATGTGACCGAGCAGAGGAAGACGGAACTTGCTCTCAAAGAATCTGAAAACCAGTACAGGACCATCTTTGATACAACCGGCGCTGCCACTATCATTATCGACAATGATACGATGATCATTAAGGCAAACGCCGAATTTGCTCTCCTCTCGGGTTATCCTCTTGAAGAAGTCGAAGGAAAAAGAAGCTGGACCGAGTTTGTGGTGCCCGAAGATCTCGAACGAATGAAACAATATCACCGTACACGCCGGGAGGATCCGGTAGGTGAAACCCAGATCTATGATTTTAAATTTATTAACCGGAACCGGGAGATCCGGCATTGCATCAATAATGTTCGCATGATTCCCGGGACAACCTGGAGCGTTGCCTCTGTAGTGGATATCACCGACCGCAAACAGGCGGAGATGTCATTGCAGGAGAGTGAGGAGAAGTATCGTAATGTTCTTGAGAATATCCAGGATGTTTTCTACCGTAGCGACAGCGAGGGTCGGCTGGTCATGGCAAGCCCCAGCTGGGCGACACTGCTCGGGTATGACACGCTCGAAGAATGCCTCGGGCAGGAGATTGCTGATACATTCTATTATGAACCCGGGAAGCGCTCGGAATTCTTACGGCAGGTCCATGAGCAAGGGCGCGTGGATAATTACATTGTCACCCTGAAACGGAAGGATGGGAGCCCGGTGCTGGTGTCCACCAACAGCCACCTGTATTATCACAAAGACGGTTCTGTTGCCGGGATTGAAGGGCTCTTCCGGGATATTACTACCCTGAAAAAGGCTGAAGAACAGATTATTCAGCAAGCACAAATCCTATCCAACCTTAATGAGATTATCACCGCTGCTAACAGGGCAAAGGATCTGCCGGAACTCTTAAAAATTTTCCTTGACACAACGCTTCGGCTCCTCGATTATCAAGCGGGGGGAATCTACCTTGTGGACCCGGGGAGAAAAACTGCATCAGTTGTTCATGTAAAGAACCTTCCTGAAATTTTTCTATCAAGCATCAGTACGGTTGCTATCGATCAGAAACCGTATGATTTGCTCTTTGTGCGGGGAGAACCGATCATTACCGAGAATTATTCTGAAGTCTCCCCTTCACATTCCCGCATAACCGGGTTTCAATCACTTGCCAGCATACCCCTGATAGCGAATGAACGGATCATCGGAGCGCTCAATGTTGTCAGTTCGAAACGCGATTCTGTTACTGATGATGAACGCACACTCCTCCTTTCCATTGGACGGGAGCTGGGAACAACGATCAGCCGTATGGCTGCCGAGGAGCAGGCAAATCTCGCCAGGGAAGAATGGGAACGCACATTCAATGCAGTGCCAGATCTTATTGCTATTCTCGATACGAATCATACGATTCTTCGGGTGAACCGGGCAATGGCCGAAAAACTCGGCGTGAAACCGGAACAGGCTGTGGGTCTCACCTGCTATCATTGTGTTCATGGCAGACAAAATCCTCCCGACTTCTGCCCGCACAGCCTGTTGCTCCGGGACCAGCAGGAACACACCGTGGAGATTTATGAAGAAAGGCTTGGTGGCGATTTCGTTGTCAGTTGTACACCGTTGCGGGACAAGGAAGGCCGGTTACTTGGCAGTGTCCATGTTGCCCATGACATCACTAAACGCAAGCAGAAGGAAAACGCACTTATCAAAAATACCGAAGAACTTAGTGCAGCCAATGAGCAGATTGCGGCAGCAGAAGAGGAACTTCGTGCCAACCTTGATGAACTGGGCAGGCAGGAGCTTGCACTGCGGGAATCCAGAAAAAAACTTGCAGATATTATTGAATTCCTGCCGGATGCCACATTTGCGATTAATACCTGCGGGGAAGTAATTGCCTGGAACCATGCCATGGAAGTCATGACGGGAGTTAAGCAGGCTGATATGCTCAATAAAGGGAACTATGAGTACTCCCTTCCGTTTTACCGGGAACGCAGACCCATTCTCATTGATCTTGTTTTTGGCCATGATGAGGCCGTGGCAAAAAAATATCAGGGTGTCAGGAAAGAGGGGGACCGCCTTATCGCTGAAATATTCATTCCCCACCTTCATAATGGCAGGGGGGCCTACCTCTGGTTTACGACATCCCCTCTCTATGACTCGCAAGGGAAAATCACCGGTGCCATTGAATCCATCCGGGAGATCACGGAACACAAAGAACGGGAAACCGCACTGAACCAGAGGAATGAAGAACTCAGTGCCGCATACGAGGAGATAACCTCAACCGAAGAAGAACTGCGGCAACAGGTAGATGAGATTGTCACTACGCAGCAGGAACTCTTAAAGAACGAGGAGCGGTACCGGAATGTAGTTGAGGATCAGACCGAATTCATCTGCAGGTTTCAACCGGATGGAACCCATCTCTTTGTCAACGATGCCTACTGCCGCTATTTCGGGAAAAACCGTGAAGATATTATCAACCATTTTTTTATACCCAATGTTCCCCCGGAAGACCGTTCACTCCTGAAGGATCATTTTGCGTCATTCACTCCTGATCACCTGTCGCATTCAATTGAACACCGGATCATCATGCCCGATGGGGAAGTCCGCTGGCAGCAGTGGTCAGACCGGGCTATTTTTAATGAATGGGGTACGGTGATTGAGTACCAATCCGTGGGAAGGGACATCACCGACAACAAACGCACGGAATATGCATTGAATCAGGCAAATATAAAACTCAACCTCCTCTCCAGTATAACCCGGCATGACATCAACAATAAGCTGACGATACTCCAGGGGTATCTCAAAATTCTGGAAAATAGGCAGCCCGATCCCAAACTCACCGAGTATATTAAAGGAGCCACAGATTCTGTACGCCAAATCACCGCCATCATCAGGTTCACCAAGGAATATGAGAAGATCGGTGTTCATGCCCCGGTATGGCAGGACTGCCGTTCACTCGTAGACACTGCGGCAAAGGAAGCCCCGCTCGGAAAGATCATGGTGAAGAATGATCTCCCTGCTGGCACAGAAGTATTTGCTGACACTCTGATTGTGAAGGTCTTTTACAACCTTGTGGACAATGCGGTGCAGTATGGTGGGAAGATTACAACCATCCGGTTCTCAGTTATAGAAAGCGATGACAGTCATATCATCGTATGCGAAGACGATGGCAGCGGTGTCGTTTCAGAAGAGAAGGAAAAGATCTTCGATCGCGGTTTTGGGAAGAACACAGGACTTGGCTTAGCTCTTTCCCGGGAGATCCTTGACATAACCGGCATCACCATCCGTGAAACCGGAGAGCCGGGCAAAGGCGCCCGGTTCGAGATGACGGTGCCGAAGGGGGCTTGGCGTATCGCCGGGAAGAATACATAATGGCAGCGACAATCCGGGTCCTCTATGTTGATGACGACCCTTCCCTCCTCGATATTGGCAAGTTCTTTTTAGAGGAATCCGGGGATTTCATTGTAATGACCGCACTGAGCGCTGCCGATGGGATCCGTCTGCTCGAACAGGATAGTTTCGATGCCATAGTCTCCGATTACCAGATGCCCGGTATGGACGGCATCCAGTTCCTCGTTGAAGTGCGATCACGCTTCGGGCCGATCCCATTTATCCTGTTCACCGGCAGGGGCAGGGAAGAGGTAGTCATCCAGGCAATCAACAGCGGGGCGGACTTCTATCTCCAGAAAGGCGGTGAACCCGAGGCACAGTTTGCCGAACTCTCGCACAAGATCAAGGTAGCAGCGTCCAGCAAAAGAGCGGATGATGCGCTCCGGAGAAGCGAGGAGCGGTACAGGAATATTGTCGAGGACCAGACCGAACTGATCTCGCGGTTCACACCGGACGGGATTAATGTCTTTGTCAATGAGGCTTATTGCCGGTACTTTGGGTTGAAGCGCGATGAGATCCTCGGGCACCGGTTCCGCCCAAAAATTCCAAAAGAAGATACAGAACGCGTGCAGCAGTTCTTCGCATCGTTGACAAAGGAACACCCGGTTGACATCATCGAGCACCGCATCATCGTGCCGGACGGCTCGGTCCGCTGGCAGCGGTGGAGTGACCGGGCAATTTTTAATGATTCCGGTACCCTCATCGAGTACCAGTCTGTTGGTCGCGATATCACAGAGATCAAGCAGGCCGAGAATGAGCGTACCGAGTACCAGACACGGTTAAAAGAGGTTATCGAGTTCCTTCCGGACGCGACTCTTGCCATTAACCGGCAGAAGCGGATCATTGTCTGGAACAAGGCAATTGAACAAATGTCAGGAATTCCGGCTGCGGAGATGATGGGTAAGGGCGATCATGCATACGCGGTACCGTTCTATGGTGAGGCACGGCCGCAGCTGATGGACCTTATCTTTGAGGATTCAGAAGAGATCGCTGCCCGGTACCCTACTATCCGTCGCGAAGGCGATGCACTCATGGCAGAGGTGTTCTGCAACGCTCTCTACAACAACAAGGGTGCCTGGGTCTTTGCCAAGGCCTCCCCGCTGTACGATTCATACGGGAACATTGTCGGTGCGATTGAGAGCATCCGGGACATCACCGACCGCACAGTGGCAGAACAGGGCCTGCAGAAGAGCGAGGCACTGTTACGCGATATCATCGAGAAAAACCCCATGTCTATCCAGATCGTGGACCGGGAGGGGTTCACCCTCAAAGTAAACCCGGCATTCATGCGGCTTTTCGGTTCTGTTCCACCACCGGATTTCTCGATTATTACGGATCTTGTGAAGAGTCGCCCTGAACTTGAGAACCTCATCTCGGAGGTAAAAAGCGGGGAAGCGGTTAATCTGCCCGATATGTGCTTCAATCCGCACGATATCTATCCGGAACTGCCCGATGTGCCAACAAGAGTGCGGGCAATTATTTTTCCCTTAAATGACAGGTACGGAAAGCCGGAAAGTTTTGTGTTCATGCATGAGAATATCACCGGGCAGAAGCTGGTAGAAGAGGCGCTGCGGCAGAGTGAGGAGAAGTACCACAGCCTGTTTGACAATGCCATTCTCGGTATCTTCCGGACCACTCCGGAAGGCCGGTACCTCGACATGAATGCTGCATTTGCCCGTATCGCCGGCTATGACACTCCAGAAGAGATGAAAGCGGCAATCCATGATATCGGGAAACAGTTGTATGTAAGACCCGAAGACCGGCAGAAAATTGGCGAACTCCTTTCACTGAACGGAGAGATAAGGAATTTTGAAACGGAAATCCGCCACCGGGACGACCACTCCATCTGGATCACCATCAATGCAACAAATGTCAGGAGCGAAAACGGGTCTGTCCTCTGGTGGGATGGGACTATCGAAGATATTACCGCACGCAGGAATGCGGAGCTCGAACTTATTCGCAAGAGCGAGGAACTGCATGCGGCTTACGAGCGCCTGGCAGCGAACGAGGAGGAACTTTTACGGAAAAACGAAGAACTCCACGCCTCCTATGAAGAAATTACGGCAACACAGGAGGAACTCCGTGGCAATCTGGATGAACTGGCCCGGCAGGAGCAGGCACTGCGGGAGAGCGAGGCCGGTCTCCGTGCAATTCTTGACGCAACGCCGTTTCCCGTTGCGCTGGTCGATCTTGAAGATAACAACATCAATTACTGGAGCCGCAGCGCCCTCACCCTTTTTGGGCATACTGCTCCCACCGCAGCTGAGTGGTATCAGCTGGCGTACCCGGATCCCGATTACCGGCAGGAAGTGATTGACCGGTGGAAACCGTACCTGGAACAGGCAAAACTTTCCGGTCTACCGGTCAACACGGGAGAATACCGGGTTACCTGCCGCGATGGAACCGTACGCATCTGCGAGCTGTACGCCACGTTTCTGGCAGACAGACTCGTTGTCACGTTCAATGATGTCACCGGGCGTAAGCGGGCGGTGGCAGCATTAACCGAAAATGAAGAACGCCTTCGCACTACGTTAGAGATCCTTCCCGTAGGAGTTTTCATATTTTCCAAAAACGGGCAGATTTTAACGGCCAATGCGATGGTGAACCGGATCTGGGGTGTCACCGATGGAATGGTCCCGCACTCTTCTGATATGCAGGAATTTGTTGAATATAAAGGATGGTGGCCGGATAATGGAGTTGCGCTCAGGCCTGAGGACTGGGCAGCTTCCCGTGTATTGATGAAAGGAGAATCAGCACCGGTAGATATTGTCAACATCCAGCGCTTTGACGGAAGTTTCGGTACGATTATTGTTTCAGCCGTGCCAGTCTGCGATTCTTTTGGGAACGTAAACGGTGCGGTCGCAGTTATCCAGGACATCACTGAACGTAAGCGGATGGAAGAAGCGCTACAGGAAAGTGAGGAAAAGTACCGCACCGTTGCAGATTTCACGTTTGACTGGGAATACTGGAGAACTCCTGATGGGAAATATATGTATGTTTCTCCATCGTGTGAGCGAATCACCGGGTATAGATCTGAAGAATTTATGCTCGACCCAAGTCTCCTGAATTCCATTATTCATTCTGACTACAGGGATCGCTTTTTACATCATCTCTCAAATCCAGAGACCGATGTCTGTGATATAAATCCACTCGAATTCCGTATTATTTCCCGATCGGGAGAAGAACGGTGGATAGATCACCGATGTCAGTCCGTGTATGGTCGCGATGGTAAGTATTTGGGGAGTCGAGGCAGTAATCGTGACATTACCCAACGAAAACGGGCAGAAGAGGCTTCGCAGGAGAGCGAGCAGCGGTTCAGGGAACTTGTTGACACAATTTCCAGTGGTGTTGCCGTATATGAGGTCAGGAACGACGGGATATCCGGTAAAGATTACATTATTAAAGATTTCAATAAAACAGCGTTGGAGATTGAGAGGAAAATAAAAGATGAAGTGGTAGGAAAAAGTCTTTTTGACCTGCGCCCCACTATCGACGATTACGGATTAATTCCGGTGTTTCAGCAGGTCTGGAAGACCGGGGTTCCCGCACATTTCCCCCAGAAAATCTACGTTGATGAGAAGTATTCCAGCTGGTACGAGAACCGCGTGTTCCGGTTGCCGAGCGGTGAAATTGTCGCGGTGTATGATGACGTTACCGAGCGCAAACGGGCGGAACTTGAACTGGAATCTGCTCTTGAGAACCTCAAAGAAGCACATGACTTGGCCCACATGGGAACATGGGACTGGATTATGGCAACCGATACCGTGATCTGGTCTGAGGAACTCTACACTATTTTTAGAAGGGATCGCTCTCTGCCGGCACCCACGTATGCAGAGCATCCCCGGTTCTATACTCCTGCCAGCTGGGAGCAACTCAATGATGCGGTTACCCGGGCGCTCACTACGGGAGAATCGTACAACATTGAACTGGAACTCGTCCGATCAGATGGTAGCACACGATGGGTGAATGCACTTGGTGGCGTGAAGCGTGATGGAACCGGAAAGATCACCGGGCTTCATGGCACGGTGCAGGATATCACCGAGCGAAAAATTCTTGATGACACACGGGCTTTCCTTGTGGAGTGTGGTTACCCGGGTTCGGGAGAGGATTTTTTTAACGCTCTGGCACGATACCTTGCAGAACATCTGGACATGAGCTATGTCTGCATCGATACGCTCGAAGGGGATGGCCTGACCGCTCAGACGGTTGCAATCTATAATGATGGGAAATTTGACACCAATGTACGGTACGCGTTAAAAGATACTCCATGTGGTGACGTAGTGGGAAAGACGATCTGTTGTTACCAGCAAGAGGTCTGCCGGTTATTTCCTCATGATGCCGCACTCCAGGATCTCAAAGCCGAGAGCTATGTTGGCACCACCCTGTGGAGTTCTGACCATAAACCAATAGGCCTTATCGCGTTGATTGGGCGCAAACCCTTAAAAGATCCTGCATCGGCGCAAGCGGTGCTCGAAGTGGTGGCTTTGCGGGCAGCCGGAGAGATGGAGCGCCGGCGGGCGGAGGAGGCGCTGAAGGATAGTGAATTTAAATATCGTTCGCTTATTGAATCTTCGAGCGATGCAATTTTTTGCGTTGATAAAGAGGGAGCGTATAAATTTACCAACCAGGTGTTTGCATCTGCTTTTGATAAGACTCCTGAGTTTTTTACGGGAAAAACATTTTGGGATATTTATCCAAAAGAACATGCAGATCACCGTCAATCCGTAAACCTAAGGGTTTTTGAAACCGGGTTAACTCAGACCGCAGAAGTCGAGGTTCCTTTAGCCGGGAAATCATTATTTTTTATCGCTAAAGCAAATCCTATCAAAGATGAATCCGGGAAAGTAATTCTGAATCTTACCCATGCAACGGACATCACCGAACGCAAAGTAGCAGAAGAGATGCTCCTCGAAACAATGGAATATCTCCAGAACCTGTTCGATTATGCCAATGCCCCTATCATTGTCTGGGACCCGGAATATGTGATCACCCGGTTCAACCATGCGTTTGAGGATCTCACCCTCATGTCGGAACAGGAAGCTATCGGGCAGCGGCTGGATATTCTGTTTTCCAAAGAGAGCAGGGAACAATCACTTCTCCAGATCAAAAAGACGCTTGAGGGTGAGCGGTGGGAGACTGTAGAGATCCCGATACTTGTTAAAGATGGCAGTGTCCGAACGGTGCTCTGGAATTCGGCAAATATTCTTGATATTCATGGCCGGATAATCTCCACAATCGCCCAGGGTGTTGACATCACTGATAGAAAAGAGGTAGAGGAAGCGTTAAAGGAGCGCGAACAGGACCTGATGGAAGCCCAGAAAATCGCACAACTGGGTAAATGGGAGCTGGATCTGGTCAATAATACGCTGCACTGGTCTGATGGGATTTACGAAATGTTTGAGATCAATCCCGCGCAATTTACGGCCACGTATGAAGCGTTTCTGGATTGCATTCATCCCGATGATCGTGACAGGGTCAATTCTGCGTATACCGGGTCTTTGAAAAACAGGCAGCCCTATGAGATTTCGCACCGCCTGCGCATGGCGGACGGACGGATCAAATGGGTAAACGAAATCTGTCATACCGATTATAACTCTCAAGGGAAACCATTACGCTCTGTGGGAATTGTACAGGATATCAGCGGGATCAAACAGGCAGAAGAGGCACTCATTCTGGCGAACAAGAAGCTCAACCTGCTCTCTTCTATCACCCGGCACGACATCAACAACCAGCTCTCGGTACTCCAGGGCTACCTCCGCATTCTGGAAAAGAAGCAGACCGATCCATCACACTCCGAATATATCCGGATGGCTGCAATTGCAGCACAGCGAATCTCCTCAATGATCCAGTTCACCAGAGAATACGAGAGCATCGGTGTCAAGGCTCAGGTCTGGCAGGATTGCCGTACGCTCGTAGAAACGGCGGGAAAGCAAGCCCCGCTCGGAACTGTCAAAATAAATAACGATCTGCCTGTTGGAACAGAAGTTTTTGCCGACCCGCTGGTTGTCAAGGTTTTTTACAATCTGATGGACAACGCAGTGCGATACGGTGGGAAGATTACAACAATCCGGTTTTCTATCGAGGAAGCAGGCGATGATCATTTTATCGTGTGCGAGGATGATGGTGACGGTGTCGTTACTGAGGATAAGGAGAAGATCTTCGAGCGGGGATTCGGCAAGAACACCGGACTTGGCTTAGCTCTTTCCCGGGAGATCCTTTCCATTACCGGCATCACCATCCGTGAAACCGGAGAGCCGGGCAAAGGCGCCCGGTTCGAGATGACGGTGCCGAAAGAGGCGTACCGGTTTACGGAAAAGATCTAAAAAAAGGTGTCTCAAAGAACTCATCTCAAATTAAAACGATTCAGGACTCTGTCCGGCTTCTTTCAAGAATTGGGAGCAGAGTTGTTTTTTAAATGCCAATACACGGGTTGTTGGGTATTATTGTCCTACTCTTTGCAGAAGGGTTGTTACAGATCTCGTGACTTCCGTTTTGCCTGCCGGTAAAAGACGAATCCCGCGGCCTTCCCGTGCCGGATCACATCGCGGGAGGGGAGTGCCGGAACTTTGGTCATTTTATCAGACCGTCAATGATGTCCCAACCCCCTCACGGGAATTACGGCGAGCAGACTTCGCACTGACGGGTAATAGTTACTACGAGGGATTTGATCGCTCGCATGAAATCCGAGTCGGTTGAAAGGAGCGGGCAGACTTCAGGTTCCGCAGCAATCACCTCTGCGGCAAAGGAGAGCAGCATTACCTCGGAAAATTCATTAAGATGTCCTGCCCGCTCATGTATCTTGTTATAGTCCTCCGGTTTACCGACACGATTCACGACGAGAATAATATACCCGATTCCCAGTTGTCGGGCCAGTGCAGCAGATTCCCGTGCAACTGACAGGGCATTGTAGGAGGGATCTGCAACAACCACCGCACAGGTAAAACCATCAGCAACTGCCCTGCCAAAATGCTCAAGACCGGCCGGGGTGTCTAAAAGGATCACCTCATCTTTGAGGAGATGTATGTGCCGGAGGATTGCAGTAAGAAGAGTGTACTCGGCACAGAGGCAACCGGAACCGGCCTGCTTAACCCCGCCCATGACAAGGAGCCGCAGGTTATCCGCAACAGGAATGGAGAACCGGTCCACTACATCACTCACATCGGGATTGAGGGTGAGGAGACCCCCCGGTGAAATATCCGGTCCGGCACCTGTTTTTTCGCGCAGGTACTCCACGCTTTCTGAAACCGGAATAATCCGCTCTGCAACTATTGGCGGTACGCCTAACGTCACCGCGAGATTCTGCTGGGGGTCACCGTCAATGGCAAGCACCCGGAATCCTTCCTGTGCAAACAGGTGGGCGATGAGGGCGGTGATGGTGGTCTTGCCCACTCCGCCTTTCCCGGTAATGAGGATACGGATCCCATCCCTACCTGTACCATGAGGAATATGGCTGTTCCCGGCGAGTGGTGAGTTTTGTGGTTCCCCGTACCGGCTCATATCCCGAGCTCGGTCCGCTTGCGTTCGATGTGATCCGAGATAAGTACGGCTGCCTTTGCCGGGTCGGGTTCTACGGAGAAACTCGCATTCACTGCGCCTTTCAGTCCCTCGGTCAGGAGCGACACGGTTGCCGGGCTTCCCGCAATGTGCGGCATCACACCGAGCACGGTGTATACTCCGGATGCAACAAAGTATGCCCCGATGGAGACTGCTTTCTGCGAGTACCATTCCGGTGCTGCACCGGCAATGGGCAGTTTATGGATAGGCACATTGAGTGCATTGCCAAGTTCTGCTGCGAGCACGAGGATACGGGAGTTGTCCACGCAGGAGCCCATGTGGAGCACCGGCGGGATCTTCAACGATTCGCAGACCGCCCGGAGGTTGTCACCTGCGAGCGATGCAGCCTCCGGCCGCAGGAGGCCGGCTTTTCCTGAAGCGATCGCAGCACACCCCGTCTCGATGCAGAGAATATTTCTCTTGATGAGTTCCTTTGCCAGTATCACGTGCCCGGAATCGTGCTTCACGTGCGGGTTGTTACACCCGACAATTCCGACCGCTCCCCGGATCTTCCCGGCAGCGATCAGGTCGATGAGCGGTTTGAACGAGCCGCCAAGTGCGTTTTTGATCGCTTCGTTGGAGAACCCTGCCATAACGGGGACCGGCTCTCCCGGGATAAGCACACGCTGGGGGTTACGGTTCTTGTAATTCTCGACAGCCATCCGCACAATCGCCTTGGCCGTGAGATACGCATCCTCCGCATGGAAGTCAAAGAAGTACGATCCCGGGATCGTGGCTTTCGAACTCGTGGAGATGATCTGGGTGTGATAGCAGCTTGCCGTCCGGGGGAGCGAGGGGAAGATGCACTGGTAGTCAACAACCATTGCTTCAAGGGCGCCGGTTGCAATAATCAGTTCCTGGTTGAGATGGTTCCCCGTCATAGGGATGCCCTTTCTCATGAGCAGTTCATTGCCGGTACAACACATCCCGACAAGATTGATGCCCTTCGCACCGTACTTCAGGGCGAGTGCTTTTAACTCAGGATCCTCGACTGCTTTTACAATAACTTCGGAGAGCACCGGGTTGTGGCCGTGCACCGAGATATTCACGTGATCCGCTTTGAGCACGGCGAGATTCATTTTTGACATGCTGATTGTCGGCGTGCCAAACAGGATATCCGAGACCTCGGTGCCGATCATGGATCCGCCCCAGCCATCCGAGAGCGAGGTGCGCAGTCCCTGGAGCAGGATGTTGACATAATCAGCACCAACCCCCATCTGGACGCGGTGCATGGAGTCCACCACTTCGCGGTCAATGCCCCGGGGAGTAATGCCCAGTTTGTCCCAGATCTCCCGGGTGGCTTTCGGGGCACGGTTCAAAAACTGGAGCGTGTTCTTCCGCATGCCATACTCGTCTAACATGGCGCCGCCCAGAGATTCTGCCAGCTGCTCGTTTTTCTTCCCGTCCGTTTTGATGCCATATTCCTTGCAGATCCTCTGGAGTTTTTCCGGATCGGCGATTGCATAATCTTTGGTCTTCCCGGTGCCAAAGAGATACAAGGTCTCGGCAATGTCGCGACCATGATCCGAGTGGGCTGCAGCACCGGTCGCGATCATATCCAACATGTTGCGCGAAACGATCAGGTCTGCATCGGCACCGCAGACGCCACGGATGCGGTGGGGCGGGATGATACGGCAGGGACCCATGGTACACCGGGAACAGGAGGTGCCGTTCTCACAGTGTTTGCAGGGAGGCTGCTGCATCTCGAACCGGTCCCAGACCGTCTCGATGCCCTCTTTCATCATCAGTTCAAGAACCGGCTTGGCGTTCTCATCGGTTGTCCGCTCATTCTTCTTCTGCTCGATCAATGCCGGGTTCAGGAGCGACATTCTCGCCCTGTCAAGCTCGCAGACATCGAGCTTCTCCCGGATCAGTTGGGGTTTTGGTTCCTCGGCCATTTCACTCACGCCTTTGCTTTGGGTAGTTGGTAATCCATCATGGGTGTATATATTTCCTCGCCTCAAAAACAAAAAAAACAGGGATGTGGTGGGGAGCATGATTATAAAAAAACAGTGACCCGTTGAGTTATTTTATCATAAACAGATAACTTCACAAAGCCCGTTTAATATCCTCCGCACACGCGAGAACCAATATCAGCGGGAAGCGTCCCGTTGGTACAGAGGTACGTGAGGATCGCATCGGACCCCAGCGCAATAGCAAAACATCCTATGAGGGAGCCGACAAGGATCGCGAGGAAAACGAGCAGGTTGTTTATGCCGAGTATTTTTCCCGCAATGGAGCCTCGTATCCCCCCGCTCCCGAGGACCGGCACCATCACCATCAGGACGATAGCAAAGAACCAGAGACCGGCAAGCCAGTGGTGGTCAAGGATAAACTGCTCCGTCTTTTTTGTAAGATTCGACAGCAGAGGCCCGAGACAGGGGATGCGGTACGCAAGGTCGAAGTTCAGCGCCATGAAAAGGCCGGTCTCGACATCGATCATGACAATCGAGAGAGCCATGTACCACCACGGGATTCCAAGAGCGATCCCGATTGGGATGACAGTCTCTTTTCCGGCGGGAGGCAGGAGGTATGCGGCTATGAGCCCGAGCATAGTAAAAAACTGGGCCTGCGGGAGCGTGACTGCCATTATGCCGATGTGGATAATGACGACGAGGACCGGAATGAGCAGGGCGATTGCCCGGTACGGGACACCCCGTGCCAGGATGCTTTCCGTTATGCTGTTTACCATATCACTCTCTCTCCAGGGAATGAGATCTGATCCATATAAAACAGGTTACGGGAATCCGCCCCGGCAATGACTCTCTTTAAGATTACATCACGACCCGGGTAACAACCCCGTGGATCTTCTCAGGGGGAAGTGCATAGAACTGGATGAACGGCGGAGATACTTTTTTGATAATCCCATAGAGTTTCCAGATGAGTTTATCGCTCACGATGTTCTCGATGCCATAGAAGATGGTCTTCTCGTCAATTCCCCGCTCCTTTAACAGTCCAACCACGTTAACGATTTCCATATATCCGGCGGTGACTGTGAAGAGATGGAGGCCCGTAGAGATGCCGGAGTCGAATGTTGTGCTGATGCCAAACGGCTTCTCGGTGACATTGATCGATACGAGGATATTATTCTCGTAAATAATCTCGTTCTGGAAAAAAACCTGCGACAGGTAGGGAGAGAGGTTCTTTACATCCCCGATAAAGTAAAGCGCGGTTCCCCGTATTTTCGGGCAGTTCTCATAACTCTGCTGGTACCGGGGAATAAACTCTGCAAGCGGGACTGGTTTTAACATGGTGTGGAGTTTCTCCTGCCCTAAAATGAACGTGACAATGATGATGAGAGGGACGGCAGCCATGAAGAACGACCAGTAGGCCCCGTGCGGGATCTTGAGCAGCGTCGAGATGAAGAACAACCCGTCAATGATAATGAGGGCCCCCGCGATGATCATTGGGACCCATTTGCTCCGGTGGAGGAAGATGATCGCCATCATGATAGCGGAGATCAGCATCGAACCCGACACGGCAAGACCATACGCCGATGCAAGGTTCTCCGATGAACCGAATTCGAACATCACGACCAGCACCGCGAAAAGCAACAGCCAGTTGATGGTATCGATATAGATCTGGGACTGGAGAACGGTTGAGGTAAACTCAATTTTCATCTTCGGGAGAATGCGGGTGGTCATGCCCTGGTAGACGATCGAGAACATGCCGGAGATCATGGCCTGCGATGCAATGACTGTTGCACAGATACTCAGGATGAGGAAGGGGACTAAAATGACCGGGCAGATATTGTTGATCATCGCGAAGAGAACATTGTGGGTGTTGCCGGTCTGGAGAACGTACGCTCCCTGCCCGAGATAACTGAGCACGAGCGCCGGAAATACAACGACCCAGCCTTTTACAATCGGCTCCCGGCCGAGATGTCCCATATCTGCATACAGCGCCTCTCCCCCGGTGACACAGAGGATGACTGCGGACATGACGATGAGCGAGGCCCAGCCGTTTTCGAGAATGAATGCCAGGGCAAATGTCGGACTTAATGCATAGAGTACCTGAGGGGCACCGATGATTGAGATTACACCGGATGCCGCGAGGGCACAAAACCAGATCACCATGACCGGCCCAAATGCAAATGCCACCCGGTCGGTTCCCCGCCGCTGGAAGAGGAACAGCCCGATGGCGATGAGGGCCGCGATGAGGAGGATTCCCCCCTGGCCAATCCCTCCAAACCCGGGGATCAGCAGGATGCCTTCAACTGCCGAGAGGATGCTGATGGCCGGAGTTATGACACCGTCACCTATGAAAAGAGCGATCCCGATGATCGTAAGCACAGATACCGCCGATGCGGTGACGCCGGGCTTTAACAGGGAATCAAGTATTGTTTTGAGAACAATCGTTCCCCCTTCACCTTTGTCGGAGAGCGACATGGCAAGCCAGATGTACTGGACGGTGATAATGATAAACAACGTCCATGTGATGAGGGAGAGAAGCCCTAAGATGTTCTGGACCGTGGGCAGCAGGAAGAGCAGGATTGCCCCGACCGTGTAGATAGGGCTTGTGCCGATATCGCCAAACACAAGACCTAGGGCTTTGACAATTTTTGAAGAAGAGGTTCCCGTATCGCCCATTACCTATACTCTGGAATTTGAAACCGCGTAAACCTTTTGGGTTTTTCCTGCATGGTTGCCCATCGCGTTACAAACTTCCTATAACAAAAGGATGGTTCAGGTTCTGATGAAAAAAATCTGCTCTACTTTACGGGCATGCCGGTATGTTGTATCAGCCTCATGCCACCGGCAGTGGTCATATGCTTTCGTTTCACAAGATACCGGCATTTCGGGGGATCAGAAGGAGAGGTCCGCTCCACCTTCTCGATCCTGAGCACGACATAGGGGCACTGGCCAAATGATCTGAACTCAAGCCTGCGAAGGAATCCCGAGATCGTGTTGTACTGGTAGCGGGTCAGGCCAAACCGTTGCCGGAGTTCCTGCACCGTTACCCACCGCTCATCGGTGCCATTCTCCGCCATGTACTGCTCAAGCAGTTCAGGTATACCGGAATATTTTTTCATGCTGGCACGTCTTTTATTTTTTTCAAATCTAAAAAAGAAGATAATCTCTATCAGGACTCGACCAGTTTCACCAGGTTTTCCATAACGGCATCCACGGATTTCCACGTGGGTGTATCTGCATGGCGAAGAACATAGGGCCGTCCCTCGTCACCGGCTTTTACCATTGCCGGGTCAAGAGGGATTGCACCGAGAAACGGAACGTTCAGATCTTCTGCTGCTTTCTTCCCGCCACCCCTGCCGAACAGGTCAATGGTATCGCCGCAGTGAGGGCAGATCATCCCGCTCATGTTCTCGATGATGCCGATGACCGGTACTTCTAATTTCTGGATGAATTTCACCGATTTGACAGCATCCAGAACAGCCACATCCTGTGGTGTCGTCACAATGACTGCACCTTTCACATTCGGGGCCAGTTGCGCGATTGAGAGAGCCTCGTCTCCGGTGCCCGGGGGGAGATCTACGACAAGGTAGTCAAGCGTTCCCCAGTTCACTTCATCAAGGAACTGCTGTATCGCGATCATCTTCATCGGTCCGCGCCAGACCACCGGGGTACTCGTGTCCGGCAGCAGGAAGGCCATCGACATAACCGCAAGTGTCCCGGTCACATGCACGGGCTCGATGTGTTTTTCTAAAACTGCCGGTTTCTGCCCCTCGATGCCCAGCATCTTGGGGATGTTGGGGCCATGGAAATCGAGATCAAGGAGTCCGACGTTCCTCCCGTGGGCCGAGAGCGCAGAGGCGAGGTTGACCGAGACCGTGGACTTGCCTACGCCTCCTTTCCCGCTGAGCACCAGGATAACGTGCTTCACATCGATTTTTGACTTCGGCGGCAGCCCCATCTGGGGTTGAGGTGCATGTCCCGAAGAACAGCTGGAACAGTTCTCATCACAATTTTCATCGCAGTTCGTATCTTTTGCAGGGGTGTGTTGTGTCATGATGTCATTCATCCATGTTGGTGAGGGTAACCGCTGGATCAGCGGGGTGTATGATTATCAGTCGCGCTTCTCTTCTTCTGTGACCTGTGCAAGGATCTCTGCGGTTGGGCCGATGTCGATGATCTTCCCGCCCCGCATCAGCGCCACGCGGTCACAGACATCCCGGACGAAATCCATATCGTGCGAGACTACAATGAACGTCTCGTCCATCTCGTCACGGGCGTTTAATATCGAGTGCTTCACGTCCTGCTTGGTTATCGGGTCCATGGTTCCGGTCGGCTCATCGAGGATTATGAGACGCGGTTCTTTTATGAGCACCTGCGCAAGGGCGACCCGGTGACGCTCTCCATCCGAGAGTTCGCCGGGGAACCGGTTCAGGATCTCCCGGGACTTCTCTTCCGAAAAACCGGCCATCCGGAGTGTGATTACCGCTTTTCTTATCGCCAGCTCCTTGGGGAAATCCAGCCCGATCGAGTCGGTAAGGTTGTCGATGACCGTGCGGTGGGGGAAGAGGTCGTATTCCTGGTGCAGGAGCCCGATGTATTCCTTGGCTCTCCCCCGCTGGTCGATGCCGGGTTTCGTCATGTCTACCCAGTCGTCACCGATGAGAATATTCATTTCACCGCTCGTTGGTTCGATGATGCCGGAGATGATCCCGGAGAGTGTGGTCTTGCCTGCCCCACTCTTCCCGATGATGCCGAAGATCTCTTTCTTTGCCACATCGAACGTGACCATGTTCACGGCTTTCACGACGCCGCGATCTACAGAGATGTACCGCTTGGTCACGTCCCGGGCAGAGAGGATCTTCCCTCCCAGTTCTACCGGGGCAGACTCCTCCATCTCGTGGTAATCTTTGGCAAACGCACGGATCACCGTCTTTGGGGAGCCAATAGACGTGATCTCGCCATCGACCAGCAGCAGCGCACGATTTGCCATATCCTCGATTACCTGCGAGAAATGCGACGTGACGACCATACCCATGGTATTCTTCTTTGCCGCCTCGATGAGCATCCCGTGGACCAGCCGGGCCGTCTGTGGGTCTAAGGTTCCTGTGGGTTCATCGGCAAAGAGCATCGACGGGTTCTTTGCCAGCTGACGGGCCAGCACCACCCGCTGTTTCTCGCCGCCCGAAAGGTCGCGGGCGATATGCATCATCCGGTGGGAGAGTCGTACCTGGTCGATTAAATCAGCAGCACGGTTAATCGCGTGCTCCTGCGGGTAGCGGATGTCGTCGAGCGCGTGGAGTACATTCTCAATTACCCGGTCATCGCCATAGAGGGCGAACGTGCGCTGGAACATAATTGCGGTCCGGTTCATGACCCGGGATTTCATGCCATCTGTTTTCTCTCCCCAGAGATCAACATCAACGGCCACAAGTCCACCACCACACTCGGGACATTTTTTACCGGCCCGGCTCTGCACATCCATGAACGTGCAGCGGTCACAGGCTGCCATGTGGTAAACAATGGAGCCTTTCGTTGGCGGCTGCTCAACGCCACGGAGAAGGTGCATCAGTACACTTTTTCCCGCACCGCTCCGCCCGATGACGCCCATAATCTCGCCTTCAGGGATCTCGAACGATACATTGTTTAAGACCCGGGTGTCGTCGAAATCCATGCAGAGATCGTGGACGCTGATGAATGGTTTTGGCATGACGGTATTTCTCCTTCCTAATCAGCCCGTTTCTTCTCTGTGGCTGTTTCTTCAACAACAGTCTGGTGCTTGCATCCGTCGTCACCTTTCACGCAGGGCCCAAATCCCCGCCCGATTACCCGACCCCGTTTCAGAGGCCCTTTCCCGTCAAAATTCGGCATGGTAAACCCTCATGATCGCTCTCATGGGATTATTACACATATGAGCATAAAGATTTAAGGATCTGACACAATAAAAAAGTAAACCGAAAAGATTGCCCTCTAAGGGTAAGTGCTTACCGCGGGCACTTCGGGCACCGGCCTTCCGCTGCTTTTGTGCAGCCGGCCATCTCGATACCCTTACCGTTGACCAGTGCGTCTGCGATCTTGCGCCGGGCTTCGTGCAGGTCGCGCCATGCAGTCTTTCGTGAGACCCCGAGTTTTTCTGCCGCCTCTTCCTGTTCGAGCCCTTCGAGATCGATAAGCCGTATCAGCTCGATCTCATCGGGCTGCAATGAAATTCCCTGTCCCTCTGCCTCGGGACAGCAGCAGGGTTTGTAACAACGGGATTCCGGGCTGCCGACTATAGTGCGCCTGAGCCGTGGCCTTCCCCGGCGGGGACACTCAGTCACTTCATTAGTTTCATCCGTTGCCATTTCCTGCTCCTGATTATAGATTGTATCCGGAATAGTATAACATGTTTATCGGGTTTACCGGACGAGTTCTATGGAATCCATAGCCTGATGGTTTCTTTTTTCCGGGCGTTCCTGGACAAGATATTTCTTAATTATCCGATAAGGTGGGGTCGTATCCCGGAATTTATCTATCCGTGCCACTTTGTACCGGCAGGAAAAGAATGGTCCGTGATGGATCTTACGTAAGAAGCCGGAAATTGCCGGCCCGTCTGATTCGGCCAGCTGAAAATACGTACGTATTTCCTGAACCGTAATCCACTGCTCCACCCTTCCCGAGTCCTCCATGAACTGGTCCAGTAGTTCAGGAATTTCCGGATGTTGGGTCATGGCAGGTCCTGTTGAAATTATATAAAAAAGGAGTGCGATCTTTACCGGCACCGTGGGCCGTGGCCGCAGCGGTGAGGTGCATCTTTTGCTTCCTCGCTGGCACAGCAGCAGGAGTTACCGAATTTCAGGGTAGACGTGCATTCATCCCGGTGGCTTACGCCATCTTCATGGTGCTCGTGAACTTCACCGCATGCGCAGGTGTGTTCGGTGGTGCTCGCTTCTTTGGATACTTCAGGCTGATTCTTGTTGGTTTTGGTTGTCGTGGGTTCTGACATTGTGTCACCAGGAGTACGGATTTTCGTACTATAATTACACATATGCGCATAAATGCTTAAAACCTTGTTATCCGGGCAATTCCTTTAAAACCGGAATGTACCGGCATCCCCCCCGGTGCAAATAGGAAATGTATCAGCCCCAGATCGGGTCATCCCCAAACCGGTTCATCCAGAACTCCCGGGAGTCGTAATCCGTCCCTGTCCTGATATCCTCTGCATGGAACGACAATTCATAGTTCATGCCGTACTCCACCAGAATTGTATAAGCCTCTTTTATCCGAATGAATGTAATGTGGGAAAGGTCGGGATCGTGTTGCGACACATCCGGGTGCCACTCTTTGACCAGTTCCCGGAAGCGGGCATGTATCCCGTTCAGGCTCGCCCTGCTGGAAATGCCAAGCACTTCAGCAGCTTCGGGGATGGTTATGGTCGGGTGCGTTGTCATCAGGAGACTGTTGGTGAATACCTGTCAAAATAATTACCCTTACCTTTAAGCGAAAACGAAAAGACTATTTCCCGATCTGCCCGATGGTTCTTCATGAATACGCGGCTCACCCTCACGGTCCTTATCGATAATACGACGGTTACAGACCACGATTTCTGTGGCGAGGCCGGGCTCTCGTTCCTCTTAGAAACGGCCGGAAAGAAGATCCTCTTTGATACCGGCTTGACGGGACTGTTCCTTACCAATGCGGAGAAGATGGGAATCCGCCTTCAGGATCTGGACTTTCTCATCCTCTCACATGGACATATCGATCATACCGGGGGACTTGCTGCGCTCGCCCGGCACCTTGTCGATGTAACTACGGAGGGGAACCCGCCCCGGGTGCCACAACTCATAGCGCACCCCCGCTGTTTCTGGCCCAAAGAAAAAGATGGCAGGAAAAACGGTTCAGTGATGAGCGATGCGGAGGTCCGCCGGCAGTTCCCGGTCAGCCTTTCCGCAAAACCGGTCTGGATTACCGATGACTTAGTCTTCCTCGGGGAGATCCCACGGAGGTTTGCCTTCGAGCAGGGAGATGCCGACAAACGGACGATTCACACTCCTGACGGGACCATTGAACCGGATAACCTGCTCGACGATACGGCTCTCGCATTCCGTTCAGCAGAAGGTCTCGTCATCATCACCGGTTGCTCGCACGCGGGAATCTGCAACATCACGGAGTATGCAAGGGAAGTCTGCGGGGAGCGGAGGGTCGCCGATATCATCGGCGGTCTGCACCTGCTTTCGCCAACATCATACCAGCTTGCAAAAACGGGAAAGTACCTGAACCGTCTTCACCTCAATGCCCTGCATGCCTGCCATTGTACCTCGCTTCCGGCAAAAAATGCCCTCGCCGGCTATTGTCCCCTGCTGGAGGTTGGTGTTGGGATGAAGATAACGTGGTAGAGTTCCACCAGGGCTGTCTCACAATTCATTAAAAGAAGTTTTCAGCGCACCGGGAGTGATTATTGAGGCAATGTCCCCACTTCCACGGCGCATAATCATGTGAGGGCAAAGTTATCACGGGTCTGTTGCCGGGTTCGTAAACCGGTACATTCCTCTCGGCACCAGGATCTCGAACCGGGCACCTTTTCCATAAACCCCCGACTCTTTAATGGAAAAGCCGGTGATGGTGAGGATCTCCCGTGAGAGAAACATACCAAGGCCGGTATGTTTCCCGAACCCTTTCTTAAAGATCCGCTCCTTATCGGTCTCATGCACACCAATGCCATCATCTTCATACACGATCGTAAGGTTATCTTGACCCGCCTGCATCGAAGAGAAGGTGATATGCCGGACCCGCTCTCCGTGGCGGCGCGAGTTGTCGATCAGGTTCTCAAAGACTTTTTCGAGAAGAGGATCAGCGAAGATCTCAAGTCCCTCAACATTGACCGAAACCTCGATCTCTTCGGGAGGGATGAGAGTTCGTAGCGCCTTAGCATGCACGCCGATGTCCTGCCACTTGGGGGCGTTGACCCCGATATCCTCGTAATTTTTCGTAAATTCGATCTGCCTTTCGATTGCATGTGCTGCGATATCTTCCCGCTCGATGAAATGCAGGAGGTCAGGATCGGTGGTCTTTTCCTTTGAGAGTTCAATAAAGCCCATCAGTGCCATCAGCTGGTTTTTGATATCATGACGGGTGATACTGGAAAGAAGGTTGAGCTTTTTGTTGGCGTTCTTATACGCGTCTTGCGATATTCCAAGTTGAGTATTAATCCCCTCTAGTTCATTGTTTCGCTCAAGGAGCTGATCGCGGTAGCAGTTCATCTGTTCTGATATGAGGCCGACAACGAACGCGATGATCACGAACATGCCGGCCCGGATGAGTGCGTCAGTGGTAATGATCCCAATAGTGAGATAAGTATCAGTAATGTGCAGGATGCCAAAGACGATCGCGATAAGGATTGCTTTCCTCCCGTACCACAATCCAGCGACAACAATAATGAGATAATAAAAATGTGTGTACACGACTGCAATGTGCAACTGGTTGTGGACGAAAAATTCAAGGATTAGGCCCAGGAGGATCAGGAATGCAAATGCAAAGGGTTTGGGCTCATTCAGGGATTTCCACCAGGGTCCTCCTACTTCACATTTCGGCAAAATCAAACCCCATTGTTTTCTGTGTCAGTAAATGATTATTGGATATATGCGTTAATAACGGTCACGTTGAACAATCGTCCGCTTCTTTTTCCCCCGGTTTTAATGCTTTCCCGATATGCCGGAAAAATTTCCAGTGCAGGAGCATGTGGATGATGAGCAGGGCGGCGAATACCAAGGCTGAGTAATTATGTATCGTAACCCATTCGTGGCGGGCAATACCCAGATAGGTTACCCAGCTGTTCCCCCGCCCCCCTCCCGATGGTAGTACAAGATAGAGCACAAGCCCGGTGATCAGCGTTGGGATGAATGTGATCAGGCAGCCGATATCGACGATTGCATTGATGGTGATGCGTTTCATGTGATGGTCCTCATGATTCTTTGAAGTTGTCCGGCTTAATAAATGCAATGGGGATCGAAGGCCATCAGTCCGCATTCTGCCAATGGAAAACAAACAACGCACAACTAATAAGAAGCCCGAGACCTGCAGCGATTGTGGTGAACACGGGCGTTTTTAAAAGTAGTATACGGCCCCCTCATTACCCTGCTCTTCCCACGACAGTTCGCTCCTGCATGAGGGCAAAGCGGATGAAAGCGTCTCCGTCCCTGATGATTTCGGTAGCGATCGATCGCTCTGAACTTTCGTCCGAGCGGAACATCTGTACTCTGTTACTTTCCAGAACCGGGCAGGAGTACCGCACTTCGAGTGGATTCTCGTGCCCGTTGATGTCGGGCTTACGTGTGTAGTTGTATGCGAATGCAACTGCCCACCTATCGTCTTTCATGTCGACAAATACAGTGCTTACAAGCTGCTGGTTGTTGTGACGGATCATCACTTCGTTTTCGAATTTCTCAATGAGTTGCAGGGTTGCTGCTAGTGGTTTGAATCCAAAAATTTTTGCCATGATATTCCTCCTTTTTTTCAAATTTCGTTGTGAGTTCCCTCAAATTTTTGATTTTTTTCTGATGCAGGCCAATCAATTCCCGACAGGTCCTTACCAAACGCGTAAACGACGGCGGCGATAATGCTTGTCACCCAAGCATGATTCCAATAACCGGCGATATTGCATATTGCCGTTTTACAACCATACATTCCTCGATTATTCCGTTTTCCTCCCCCGTGCCTGACCCGCCCAGAAACCAAATACCCCTCCGACAAGGATCCCGCCAACCGCTGCCTGCAATGCAAACAGGCAGGCTTCGATCTCCCCGCTTGGAGGCACCCACTGGGGGATCAAGGGCTGGAAATTTTCCACCGGGTTACCGGAAAGTTTTGCGATAAGCCCGGAACCCACATTATCAGAACCGGCAAATTCCGCCCCGCTCATGGTTGCACTCGTGTACAGGAACAATGCGCAGAACGCTACAATTGCGATCCCGGCCAGGAGTTCAAGCGTATACTTGTACGCCATCAACACTCACTCCGTGCAGCGTTGATCTTTTCTTCAGAGAAGATTTTCAGCCGGACCAGGATATCGGGTTTGAGCGTGATGATGTACTTGAACACCAGTGCAAGGACAACACCTTCAACAATCGCAAGGGGAATCTGTGTTACGGCAAATATTCCCATGAACAGGATGAACGAGCTGACAAAACCACCGGTCGCTGACGGGTATGCGAGTGCCAGTTCCAGCGAGGTAGTCACGTACGTAAACATATCTGCAAGAGCGGTTACCAGGAATACTGTTACGTAGATATTTACCGAGGTGTCGCGGAGTAACCGGTATACTCCATATCCTACCAAAGGTCCGACAATCCCCATGGAGACGATGTTTGCTCCAAGAACTGACAATCCGCCGTGTGCGAGGAACAGGCTCTGGAACAGGAGAACAATCGCACAGACTACTGCGGTTATCCATGGTCCGAACGAGATCGTTGAGAGCCCGGTTCCGGTTGGATGGGAACAACTGCCTGTGACTGAGGGGAGTTTTAAGGAAGACAGGATGAAAATAAATCCACCCGTTACCCCGAGAAGGGGAAGTGCTTCCCTGTCAAGGGCCAGTACTTTTTTCAGCTGGTATATTCCGAGCATGAGGCAGGGCAGGGCGACGATCCACCAGATCAGGCACCATTGCCATGGTAAAAATCCTTCCATGATATGCATGATAATCTAACACAATTGTACTTGTTTTAACTTAATAAAATTTGCTTAGTTGGTGCAAAGTATACCTTCTCTCTCTAATTCCACCTCTGGGCGCATGGTTTGCCTCTCGATCTATCTCACATATTGTTAACGAATTATTATCCAATCGTAACTCTTGATGCTAAATCAAAATACTTTTATAAGATTTAGTGCTACATTGATCGAAATTCGTATGAAAAAAAATATTGCCAGCACCCTGATAATAGCAACAATCCTTGCGGTACTTCTGGTATCTGCCGGATGCACTGCCCAGAATACACCGCAGAGTTCTGCACAAGCGAGTACCCAAACCACGCCACAAGCTGATACCGGAAAAATTACCATCACCGATATGGCTAACCGTACCGTGGATGTCAAAAAAGATCCGCAGCGGATTATCGGTGTGGGTGCCGGTGCCCTGAGGATGATCGCCTACCTCCAGGCAGCCGATCGTGTGGTGGGTGTTGATGATCGCGAACAGTTGAAATACAATACCTCCGGGTTCGGGATGCCATCCGGTATCGACAAACCCTATAATATGGCAAACCCGGACCTCTCCACAAAGCCATTTATCGGTGGAAGGGCCGGCGATCCGGAGCTGATTGCTGCGCAAAACCCGGACGTTGTTTTCTTTACGTTCACCACCGGTAAGGATGCACAGGCTCTGCAGGAAAAAAGTGGCCGCCCGGTAGTAGCCCTGACAACCGGTGATCTCGGCAAGAATAAGGATGTCTTCTACCAGTCGTTGCGGCTGATGGCAAAAATACTCGGTAAAGAGCAGCGGGCAGAGTCGATCACTTCGTACATTGACGGAACCATAAAAGATCTCAAAGACCGGACAAAGGACATTCCGGCAGATAAACGCCCGCGAGTATACGTTGGCGGTATCGCATACAACGGAGCACATGGCTTCCTCTCTACCGACCCCGCGTATGCCCCGCTGCTCATGGTGAACGGCAACAATGTTGCAGCTTCTGCAAGTAGTGGCGGACAGATGATGATCGACAAGGAAAAACTGCTGGACTGGAAACCCGACGTCATCTTTGTCGATGAAGCGAGTTATGCACTCGTTAAAGAAGATCTCAAAGACCCGGTCTACCAGTCGCTCCCGGCCGTGAAGAACGGTCGCGTGTATGGTGTCATGCCCTACAACTGGTACGCCAACAATTACGATACCGTGCTCGCTGATGCGTACTATGTCGGAAAGACGCTCTATCCCGAACAGTTTGCCGATGTGGACCCTGCACAAAAAGCCGATGAGATCTACACGATGCTTGACGGAAAACCGGTGTACAGCGACATGAAGACGCTCTTTGGCGGCTTTGTGCCGTTCTCAACACTGGTGAAATGAGGATGCGGCGATGTGCGACAATACGGCCCCGGTTCCTGATCTTGCGGCAGTGCCGGGCATATCCCCGGCCAACCCCCTCTCCTTTCTCGACAACGCGCTCACGGGAGTACGGCAGTACCATGCGGTGATAACAGCTCTCGATCTCGGGTTGTTTGAGATCCTCCGTGAGCAAAAGACCGGGCCGGAATGTGCCCTGGCACTGGGATGCAGGCCGGAGATCATCACCCTCCTGTGCGAAGGGCTTGTCACACTTGGCCTGCTGGAAAAGACGGGAGAACAATTCCGCGACAGTGAAATCACGCTGAACTGTCTTGTCGCTGGTGCCCCGTTCCCGCAGCAGCATGCCATAGCCTTCCAGAAAAAACTGGCTGGATACTGGGCAGACCTTCCCCGTATTGCAAAAGACGGTCCGGTAACCTGTGACCGTGCGCAGATGTTTAAGGATGTGATCATCCCGTCCATGGCGGAAAACTGCCGGTGCGGGCTTCTCCAGCAGGTGACTGCTCGCGTTGCAGCGATTCCGGAATTTCCTGCTGCCCGGCAAATGCTTGACCTGGGCGGGGGGCACGGCCTGTATTCGATTGCACTCTGCCAGAAAAATCCCGCACTGGATGCCGTAGTCTTCGATCTGCCTCCCGTAACGGGTGCCACGCGGGACTTCATCAGCAGGTACTGTGCTGATCGGGTGAGTGTCCAGCCCGGGGATTTCTTTAAAGATCCCATCGGCGGCGGATACGATATCGTCTTCTCCTCATCCAATCCCGGGGGAAAAGTGCCGGACCTGATCCCAAAGATTGCCGATGCTCTCAATCCGGGGGGGCTGTTCATCAACAAACAGGCTATCGATGATACCCCGTTCGATCCGTGGCTCAGCCTTGAATGGAATCTCTGGACTTTTGATGGCGTGCAGAAACAGGCAGCCCGGTATGTTTTTTCCAACAGTGTCCCGTTTGCGGAATACAACCGGCTGCTGGCTGACCACGGTTTTGTCGTGCGGGAGGTTGTGCCGATCGATGCACTGTCGGCCATGACCATAGCAGAGAAGGTAGCGAAATGATTGTACGGTTGTTTGAGCGGATGAAAAATGCATCTTGATATCAGCGCGGTCAAAGAATCCGGGGCATATACCGGCTACATCCGGAAAAAGATTCTCTTCCTCGGTGCCTGTACGGCAGCCCTGGTTCTTCTGGCATTCGTATCGGTAGGTGTGGGAAGTGTCATGATCCCTTTTGCCGATGTTATCCAGACGCTGGTATACCACTCTTCGGGAAATACAGAGATGATCGTCTGGAACATCCGGCTGCCCAGAGTGCTTGCCGCCGTAGTCTGCGGGATCGGGCTTGCGGCAGCCGGTGTCGTGATGCAATCCGTTTTGCGCAATCCGCTGAGTTCCCCGTACACGCTGGGTGTCTCACAGGCAGCTGCCTTCGGGGCGGCAGTTGCCATCACCCTGTTCGGTGCCGGCACACTCGGCCGTCTTATCTCTGATGCGATTGTGGTCAACAACCCGTACCTTGTGACGATCTGTGCATTCCTGTCATCACTTATCGCTACTTCTGCTATCCTTCTCGTGGCGAAATACCGGAGCACATCGCCTGAGGTGATGATCCTTGTAGGGGTCGCGCTCGCGGCATTGTTCACGGCCGGGACAACATTCCTCCAGTACTTCTCCAGCGCCGAACAGATCGCTGCGATTGTCTTCTGGACATTTGGGGATGTGGGACGGGCAACGTGGAGCGACCTCGCGATCATCGTTGCCGTCATCACCCCCTGCCTCATCTATTTCATGGTCAAACGCTGGGACTACAATGCGCTTGACAGCGGCGATGAGACCGCAAAGAGTCTTGGCGTCAATGCAGAACGCGTCCGGACGGTCGCGATGTTCCTCTCATCATTGATTGCGGCTGTCGTGGTGTCGTTCCTTGGCATTATCGGATTCATCGGCCTGGTCAGCCCGCACATGGTAAGAAGGATTATCGGTGATGACCAGCGGTATCTCCTTCCCGGCTCCTGCATTGTGGGAGGCATCATCCTTCTTGGCGCTGATACCGTGGCCCGGATAATTATCGCACCCGCGGTGCTCCCTGCCGGTGTGCTCACCGCATTTCTCGGAGCTCCGCTCTTTCTGTACCTGCTTATCCGGGGGAACCCTTCATGATCCTGAGTGTAGAGGATCTTTCGTTCCGGTACAACAGCCATCCGGTTCTTCAGGATATCCGCTGTGAAGCCCGGCCTGACGAGATCGTTGCGATTCTCGGGCCGAACGGGGCCGGTAAAACCACCCTGCTGCGCTGCATGAATGCCATGCTCCGCCCAAAGACCGGCAACGTCATGCTCGGTGAACAGGACATTCTCTCATCTTCCCGCAGGGAGATTGCGCAGTCGATTGCCCATGTTCCCCAGCATATTGAACCGCCTCGGGTGACCGCGTTCGATGCAATCCTGCTCGGACGACGCCCGTGGATTGGCATGAACGTGTGCAGGGATGATATCCTCAAAGTGCAGGCAATCATCGAACAGCTCAACCTGTCAGGTCTTGCGCTCCGGCATGTAGATGCGATGAGCGGCGGGGAACTCCAGAAAATTGTTATTGCCCGTGCACTGGTGCAGGAGCCCCGTGTCCTGCTGCTCGATGAACCGACCAGCAGCCTTGACCTAAAAAACCAGCACGAGATCATGCGGTTCATCCGCTCCGTTGTCCACACTCACCATCTCACGGCACTTATGACGATGCACGATCTCAATCTCGCGCTGCACTACGCTGACCGCTTTGTCCTGCTCAAAGAAGGTATGGTCTTTGCAGCGGGGGGCGAAGAGGTGATCACCGCAAAACTTATCGAAGAAGTATACGGTGTCCCGGTTGCAATCCAGCGCTGGGGTGGGAGGAGTGTGGTTGTACCGCACGCCGATGCAGATTATGCTATAGGTTCACCGGGAATTCCTGAAAAGACGGTGATGGGTATGTGACACCAGAGAACTATCTCACGAAGTTTCGACAAAAAAAACGCCTCAACTATCCATCTAATCTTTTTGCACGTCTAATCCTCAATGGTAAAAGAAACAAAGTAATTCCTTTTGTAAAAAGGACAAACTAATCACGTGATCCTATGACCCAATCCATAAAATCCTACAACGAAGCCGTTGCCTTTCACGGCCACGCCTGCCCCGGACTTGCGCTTGGTTACCGGGCAGCAGAGTACGCAATGGACGCCCTCCGGGCCGGCCGCTCGGATGATGAAGACCTTGTCTGTATTGTGGAAAACGATGCCTGCGGGGTCGATGCGATCCAGTTAGTTGCCGGCTGCTCGGTGGGAAAAGGCAACCTGATTCTTCAGGACTTCGGCAAGCATGCCTACACGTTTATCGACCGGAAATACAACCGTGCAATCCGTCTCGTCCAGAGACCGGAGCCGGTCGTTCAGCGTATTGACCCGGTTGCCTCAGCACTCCGGGAAAAAGTGATGGGCGGGACTGCAACACCCGCTGAACACAAGGAATTTCACGAGCGGCAGGCTGCGGTGATCGATAAGGTCCTCAAGATGCCATTCGATGAGCTGTTCATTGCGCAGGAAGTCAAAACGGAGGTTCCCGTACGGGCAAAGATCTTTGCATCCGTCCCGTGTGCGAAATGCGGCGAGATGGTTGCCGAGCATCGGGCCCGGGTCCGTGACGGGAAATTTGTCTGCATGCCCTGTGCCGGCGAGTACGGCAGAGGGTGGTGAAAAATCCCTCTTCCCTCTATTAGTGCGAACTGACCGAAATCACATGAACTGCTGATGCCTTGAACGTTGCATATACCCTGCTCCCCGGTTCGAGATACAGATCGCGGCAACTCTCACGGGTGAGAAGTGCCGTGAGCGGGAACCCGACATCAAGAATGACCCGCACCGTACTCCCAAAGGGAATAATCTCTGATACCGTTCCCATAAGGCAGTTACGGGCGCTGGAAGCAAATGGCTCCTGTGACAGGATCACATCCTCAGCATGTAGGGTTGCAACCACTTTTCCAAAAATGCTTGAAGCTGCAAAGAAAACCGGGCCATTATCCGTAGTGATTTGAGCAATATTCCCGACTTTTGAAGAATCGCCCCGGATAATGTTGCCGATACCAAGAAACTCTGCAACAAAGGTATCGGCGGGATGCAGGAACACATCAGAAGTTTCCCCTACCTGAATGATCCGCCCCTCCCGCATGATCGCTATCCGGTCGGCAAGTGCAAAGACATCGTCAAAATGGTGGGTGATCTGGACAATGGTGGTACCGGTGAGCCTTCGGATGCGGGAGAGCTCCAAACGCATCCGTTCCCTTGTGCGGCCATCAAGTGCGCTCATCGGCTCGTCAAGCAACAGGATTTCCGGCTTCAGGACAAGTGCCCGGGCAAGAGCAACACGCTGCTGTTCGCCCCCGCTCAACGTGCCCGGATATCGTTTTACGAGATGGCGGATCTCAAGCAGGGTACACATCTCTTCTACAATCACAAGCTGCTCGCCAAGGGGAATTTTTCTCTGGCGCAATCCAAACGCGATATTATCCTCGACCATGAGATGCGGGAAGAGCATGTAGTCCTGGTATACCATTCCGATATTCCGCGAGCGCGGTTCAGTTGAGGTGATCTCCCGATCATTCAGAAAAATCCCCCCGGCATCCGGCGTATGGATGCCGGCAATCGTCTCCAGGAGAACGGTTTTTCCCGCACCGGTGGGACCGAGAATGATGAAATATTCCCCGGGCTGTATCTCAAGCGACACGTCCCGTACCGAGAATTCACCAAGAGTGATGGAGAGGGATTCTATGCGCAGCACGGGTTATCACCACTTTTTAAAAAACATGCACGTCCCGGTCGAAGTATTCCACCGCACACAGGGTAATGAGCGAGATGATGATCAGGATTGTCGCAGCTGCAACTGCGAGGTTCAGGTCGCCCGTCGATATGTTGAGATAGAGCGCGATCGGCAGCGTCTCAGTTCTCATAGTCGTTGCTCCAGCAAGCATCAGTACAGCCCCGAACTCCCCCATCGCCTTTGACCACGTGATGACCGCACCGGCAAGGAGACCGTGGCGGGCCATCGGCAGGGTGACTTTGAAAAATGCACTGCTGTCCGTGCACCCGAGCGTCTTTGCCACGTATTCGTACCGGGGATTGATCGTGGAAAAGGAAGATCGCAAAATCCGGATCATATAGGGAATGTTTACAAAAACCTCGGCAACAATGATGCCAAGCGGGGTAAAAATTACCGCAAAGCCCGCACTCTCCAGCGCCTTGCCCCACGGGGTTGTGCCAAAGAAGAGGAGGAGTGCAATACCCGCAACCAGGGGTGGGAGCGTGAGGGGAATTGTCAGGGCCAGGGTTGCAATCCGTTTTCCGAAAAACTGGTAACGGACGAGGGCGTATGCGACCGGAATGGCGATTGCGACACAGATGATTGTGGATATCACGCTTGTTGCAAGACTGAGCATGATGGCAAACTGTATTTCCGGGCTTGCCAGGCTTGCCGTGAGAGCAGGTAACGGGGAATAAAAAACCAGGCCGAGGAGAATTGCGCTGATGCTCAGAAAAATCAGGTACGTGAGGGAGAGGAAGAATCTTCGCATCAGTCAGTTTCCTGCAATTATGAGTGCTGCTGGTTTTTTACGTTCTCCTGCCGGGCGCTCATGCTCGTCTCGCGTATTTTTTCGATATGCTGGTCAGATACCCAGCCGGACCGGGCATCAGGAATGCAGTCAAACGCCGGACATATGGTTTGATGTCGAGGATTGGTGTCCCGTCAAGGAGATCCATGCCCGTAACCGAGAGCCTGCAACCATTCACCCCGGTCAGGGTCATATAGGAGATCCCGATTGGGTTGGGACGGTTGAAGTGACGGCACGCAAAGATGCCATGCGAAGCCACTCCGTCAGTCAATGGCTTTTCGATGAGAGCTTTTTGCGTGGCCCGGTCGAAACAGGAAAGGATGATGAGGTGGGAAAATCCCTCGATACTTTTCAGCCCCTCCAGGAATTCGGGGAATACCTCTATCTCGCCTTCTTCTAAAGAAAACACGCTCTGGAAGGGTGGTGCACCAGCTGTTGAGAGCCGTGAGTGGGCAACTCCTACGGGCCGGAACTCAATCACGGAAGACTTCTCCTTACATGTTGTGTGTTCATGGCGTGACATTGGCATACACCGGGTCCGGGTAGATGGGGAATCCGTGCTTTGCGAAGTATGCCTTGCCTTCGTCAGATGCAACATATGCTACGAATTTATTTGCAGCATCGGTGTTCCGGGTATAGGTTGTCGCCCCGATGGGAGTGATCAGGACTGCGTTGTCACTGAGCGGGATAGTTATTGCATCGATTTTGGTGGCGTCGATCTGGTCAAGGGTCAGTATGGCTGCATCCGCCTGGCCAAGGTTCATGATGGTGGTAAGCTCGTTAATCGTCGGTGTGCGGGTGACGACATTCTTCTCGACTGCTGCGGTAATGTTGAGTTTTTTGAACATTTTCGCCCCGGCCTTTCCAATCGCCGTGGCGTTGGCATCGCCGAGCGCTACTTTCAGGCCGGGCTTTACAAAGTCCTTAAGTGAGGTGATGCTTTTCGGGTTGCCTTTCTGGACGGCAATTACCGGGACGTGATACGCGACGAGCTGGTTTGTGGTTACCAGTCCCTGGTCTTTTGCAGTCTGGAATTCAACAGTTGAGCCCGGGATGAAAACGTCACCTTTTTTTGTCAGGTTCATCTGGGAGACGAGTGTCCCGGCACCGCCATAATTATACTGAACGGTGATACCGTATTTCTGGGTAAATGCCGGCCCGATCTCATCAAGCGGGGCTTTGAGCCCTGCACCGGCAAACACAAGGACAGGTTCCTGTGATGATGCGGGAGTGCTGGTGACTGACGGGATGGGTGTGCTTTGCGTTCCTGCCGGCGTGGAGGAAGTACAGC
Organism: uncultured Methanoregula sp.; assembly: GCA_963676675.2. Classification (GTDB taxonomy): domain Archaea; phylum Halobacteriota; class Methanomicrobia; order Methanomicrobiales; family Methanospirillaceae; genus Methanoregula. Next base: position 656,006 of record OY781161.1, read on the forward strand.
CCGTGGCGAGCAGTGCGCAGATAATCAGTACGGTGAAAATGAACAGATATCGGATATTTTTCATACCGCTCATATGGGTCATATTTCGTAATATAGTTAATTATTTGATGTTCACATTTACTAAAAATTAATCAAAAATGTTAAATTAGAATACTACCCAATTCCTTTGCTTATACATTCCATCAGACATCTGTCAGAGCCGGACACATCCTGCCCTGCGAATGGGTAAAAAAGGAAACGGACGATCATGAAATGCTCATATTGTGAACTGAACTGCACTATACATGAAGGATCGACCGGGGTGTGCCGGTGTTATACCAATGAGTCCGGAACGATAGTCGAACGTTTCCCGGGAACCTACCTGGTGGAATACCCGATCAGTATCGAGACCATGCCGCTCCTGCATTTTTATCCGCAGGGAAAATTCCTCCAGGTGAGTACAATCGGCTGTAATTTTTCCTGCCCCGGCTGTGTTTCTGAAATTCTGACCGGGATGGTGGACGAACTTGCGCCCGCAATGAAAAAACGCCGTCCCGGTGAGGTGGTTGCCCATGCCCTCGCTGAGCACTGTATCGGTATCGTGTTCTGCTTAAACGACCCGGCTGTTGCCTATCCGACATTTCTGGCGCTCGCACAAGCAGCACATGAACAAGGACTGCTGGTTGGCTGTTCTACGAATGGTTATTTTACGCCAGACGCTCTGGCCGGACTCCTTCCCTTTCTCGACTGCGTAAGTGTGGGGGTCAAGGGGTGTTCCGATGCAGCATACCGTTTATGTGGAGTACCGGTCGCCGCACCGGTATTTTCAACCATCCAGACGCTTGTTAAGCACCATATCCATGTGGAGGTTACGCTCGTTCATGTGCGTGGACACGAGCAGGATCTTATCGATACGGCAGAAAAAATTGCGACAATTTCCCAAAAGATTCCTCTTCAGGTTATGCGGTTCGTTGCATTCGGCACTGCTGATCTCGCGCTGGAACCCTCTATCCGTGAATCCGAACAGGTGTGTGATACGCTCCTGAAAAATTTCCCGTTCGTGTACCTGTTCAATTCCCCGGGCAGCACCTATCTTGACAGCCACTGCCCGATCTGCGGGAGCAGCGTCATATCGCGTGAAATGTTCGGCCCTATGGGTGCCCACGTGATTGAAAACCAGCAGGACGGGGTTTGCCAATGCGGGTATCACCTGCCGATCACCGGCATGATTGCTTCTCTTCCATTTACCGAAACCGGTATGATGGGAGGATATCGCCCGACCCGTGCACTTGAGACCATTGATGCGTACCTGGTCTGTCTTGGGGTTACCGACAAAGAGTCCCGCGTCCGTGTCTGGGTGGATTTCATGCAGCGGAATTACATCAATGAACTGCACATGAAAATCCAGACTGTTGAAGGGAGTTATGAGATCATCTCTCACCTGGCACAATTAACCGGACACGAAAGCAGGGGTGATGAATTGATCCAGTACATGAAAACCCGGGTTGCTGAAATTTCCAAAAAAGTTTTCGGTGCAGCAAAGCCCCGGGTCTATTACTTGATGGGGCTACCTCGTTTTGCCCTGAATGAGGGTCGATTCGAGATGCGGCTGGTCGAACTTGCCGGTGGAGAAATAACCAACCGGAACCTGCCCCGGGAGGGAAAACCGGGGATTATGATCAGTGATGCAATGCTCCAGCGTATGGACCCGGACGTGATGATAATTTCAGGTCTTTTTTCCACTACGGTAAAAGATGTCTATGCCTACTGCGATGAACACGGTATTAATGTCCTCGCAACTAAAAACAACCAGGTCCATGCTATGCACCCGTCCTGGGATTTTGGTAACCCCCGGTGGATTCTTGGGTTGATGGTTCTTGCAAATATCCTTCATCCGGATCGGTGTGCATTTGACATTCCTGCCGAGGCGGATAGGTTCTATCAGAAGTTTTATGGCATTCCCTTTGCAGACGCACGCACGAACCATTCATTCTTCCGGCCAAGTATCTGAGGTTCGTGAATCCCTTTTCATCATCGTTTTTTGCAGGTCTGTATTGAGGATTTCAACCGTATTTTAGTCTGTAAAAACAGTGTGAGTAACTGTTTTGAATAATTGAGAACGGGAATTATTACCGGGTTTTTTAACGTTTACTTTTTATTACATCTCCCGACACGGATATTACCAGCGTATTTTTCGTGAACTGGTCGAATGCGTCTTTCGCCGTTCCACCGGTGCGGTATGTGTAAATCGCAATCCCTGCGGCAGCAAGTAATTCATGAGCACTCCCGCTTACCTTACCGCTGACCAAGGCCTTGATACCGCGTGCTATGAGCATATGAGCCACTTTGTGACCGACGCCACCCATTATATCGGCATATGGGTTCTTTATCACTTCAAAGGATCCTTTCTCACTTTCAACAACAATGAAATATGGCGCGTGCCCGAATCTATCTTCGGTGAGAGCATCGAGTGTTGTTCCTTTTGCTGTAATACAGACTTTCATGGCCTCTACCTTAATAATTACTCATATGAGCATAATTAGATAAATATACCTATGTTGGAAGGTGCAGAATGAAAAGCGTTTTCAGACCCCCCACTCCCCATACAAAGTAGCTGAATGTACTAACGGTCGACAATGAGTAAAAAAACCGCAGGGGTCCTCTTCACAATTTCGGTACCGGTAACGATTCAGCATGAATAAGCAATCCTTATCACCTTCCGGTAAGACTGTTGATCTATCATGGCCACAAAGGAAGTCTTCCACGGAGTTCCAGGCATCCTGCGCCCGTTTAAGGAATTTGTCGAGGCAAAGGGATTGAAAAAAGGCGACCAGATCGTCTATTACGGTGTCCCGGGCACCTGCACGCCGTTTGTCGAGCTGCTCGGTTTTGCCCTCCGCTCGCTTGAACTTGAGCAGGTTTTTGTCCCGTTCGTGGATGAGAGCAGGGTTAAGAAGGTCAGTCATGTCGATCATGTAGGAATGCAGATACACATGGCGCCGGTGAAGTTCAATCCAAAAGCTATCGTCATCATGGGTGGGCTCTCGATGCCCAACGTACCGGTGAAGGCAGAGCAGGTGAAAGCGGTTATTGCAAAACATCCCGGTGCTGTGGTGATCGGGGTCTGCTTCATGCACATGTTTGAGAAAGCCAGGTGGCTCAATACGGTGTCCTTTGACTGCCTGATCGATGCAAATATTGATCCGGTTGAAGTAACGAAAAAATCCTGAATTTTTTTTTTTAAGATAAAAATGAAGAGCAGGAACATCTTTTTGCTCCTGCCCAATTTGTTCTCACTTCGGTACTTTACCACTCCATATGGTCGGGCACCCGGTCCCACACTACGAGGAGTCCGGGGATGATCACGAAGGCGAGCAGTCCTGCGCCGAGGAATGCACCGGTGATGATGAGTTCGTTTTCCATCGTCAATCGAAGTTCTCCGCATTCCACAAAGTGGCGTTGGGAATCGCGTTCGAGGGGATGTCTGGAGGGCTGATGCAGAGGGGTTTTATGGGAGAATTGGGGGCGTGAAAAATCAATCCGGATGATCCCTAATTATACGCCTCATCGTGATGGAGTAATTTTAAGAAAACAATTGCGTTTTCCTTTGCATCAATCACGTAAAACAGGATAAAATGTCCGATGTGAACTCGCCACTGGCCCTTGAGCGGGGATGGAGCGGCTTACCCGATTCCGGGTTTTCAACAAGGAACCGGATTTTTTTCTTGAGTTGCTCGTACCGTGCTGGACTCTTGGCCCGGAGCTTCCTGCAGGTGGAAGCCATATCGGGATCAATGATGGCCCGGAAGCTCATGCTTCAATTTCCTTAAAAAAATCATTAATGGAATTATACGTTTTTCCCTTGCCTTTTTTGATATCGGCGTGGGCTTTTTTCAGCTGCCGGATGAGTTCCGGTTTGATCGCTGATTCGGGAGGGTAGACATTCTCATCGATCTTCTCTTCAATGCGGTCAAGCCGGCAGACAATATCGGTGAGTAATGATTCAATTTTTTCATTCTTTGCAAGACCTATGGCAAACTCCCGGACCCCGGCAGGTTTTTCACCGGCTACGGTGATCCGTTGTGGATCGTATGCAAAGTTTTTCCTGCCCCGGGACCCGGATTGCCCGGCTGCTCTGGATGTCATAGTAATGATGATGTTTGTATTCTTCTCTTCAATAGCCTTTTGTAAATCCAGTACCTGTTCTTTCTTTTTGACCCCCGCTGGTTACAGGTCATACCGATAAACGGATTCAATCCAATAGGGTCTGTTAAGGCCGGTTTTTTCCTCACCAAAACCTTTTATTTTACGATTTGCCCGATATTTTGGGGTATTTCTAAAATTATCCCGGAAAAACCCCAATAAGGCCGGTCAAAAAGGATCAAAATTGCCTAACCAAGCCCCCATTGAGCCCGGATAAGTGCATGTATAAGTGGATGATCGGAACGTCGTTTTATTCATTCTTTCAACCCCCATGAGTTACAGGTCATACAGATAAATGGATTCAATCCAATAGGGTCTGTTAAGGCCGGTTTCTTCCTCATCAAAACCTTTTATTTCACGATTTGCTCGATATTTTGGGGTATTTCTAAAATCGTCCCTGAAAATCCCCCAATAAGGTAGGTCAAAAAGGGTAAAAATGTCCAATCAAAGCCCAAATTGAACCCGGATAGTTCTATCTCTCTGAGGGTGATCACATGCAGAGAGGGAAAAATATGATATTATCCCCTCATCTGTGCATAATACGGGCAGAGAAAACCCGATTGGGGAGCCGATACCTTGGGTGCCTCCGCAAGAAAATCGGAAGGGGACCCGTGAGGGGCTGGTTTTTCCGTATCGTGCAGAGAGGACCGGACTGGTGCTCCATCAGCGGATGTCTCGATAATCCCGTCATTCAGAATGAGGAAAAACTGCCAGGCTCCCCACGGGGCCAGGACCCACAACTCGCGCTGTACCAAAGTGGGCAGTTGCTGCGTACGGATCTCGGTAATCTCGTTTTTGAACATCATGGCGATTTCCTTTGGTTCCCGGATACACGAGCGAACCCGTTTTACTTTAACCGCTACAACATCATTTGGACGGATGATGTAGAGATCAAACGGGGATTTTTTCAAAGGATTGATCTCTATGACTATTCCGCGTTTTGCCGCGACACCCACTCCTTCTTCTATTGCCCGTAATGACGGTCGTCCCCGGGTCATACGTTCTCACTCCCGCACCCGTTATCACGGTTAACAATCGGCTCGTGAGCTGGTGACGGGTTCATTCCTCCTCCGGGTTATCAGGATCTTCTTCCGGATCAACGGGGATTTTCCATCTCTTATGGTGAGCAGGCCAGACATCCCAACCCAGGAGTTCGGTCTTCCGGATTACATCTCTTACAGGGTTGAATGGTTCGTCCTCACCATTGCACTTTTCATTGTTATTCTCTCGTCCGGCCCCGTCCACACCAGACGCTGTCGCATCTGTTATGGATATCTCGCGGGAAGGTCCGGCAATACCGGTCTCCCTCCGCTCCGGGATCCCGGAGGATCCCTGTGTTGTGTTTTCCTGTTTGTTGGTTTTCATAATTGATCATCGCTGGTTTTTTTTCTGCAGGCCTTTCCTGATTGAGAGCATCCGCTCTTTTTTCTGCATCGAATACACCGTTCCAGGGCTTGGCCGGGTAGAGCTGTAGCTCATTTGTAACGGTCAGGGCCGTTTTTTAAAAAGGCGGCTGGTGACCTATTTGAAGAGCAACAAAACTACCGGATTCACCATATACGGCGTTACTTACCGATTACCAAAAAATGTGTAGAGCGAGAAGATGGGTGCATGGTCGCTTGTCAGCCTGTACCGCTTTCCCGCTTTGAGTGCATTACCCGATCCTGTTGGTACAATGAGTCTGCTGGTTCTGGCACGGCTTTTTTGTGTGGGCATATACTTCGTTATAGCAGCTCCTATCTTTGCAATGCAGGCTGCCACAATCTCCTTTGCCCTCGTTCTCAGTCGTGCGATGAATTCTCTGATCATTGTAGTGAAAGGATAAATGATTCATGACCTATTTAAGCAGAGTGGGTGACTGCGGGAATTTTGGTAGTGTATCGGCTATTCCGGGTTCAGGGATTGTCCGGATTGAGCCGGAGTCTGGAAGTCGGGTACGGGCGCGGCGCGGGTGGAAACAAATGCCGGTTTTACGGGCTGATTTTTCGTAAAATTGTGATTACCGCATGGGACGTGCCGCAATACCTGCGAGAATTTTTGTTGCCAGAACTTCAGACTCTCGCAAGTAAAAACAGATAGCGCGAAGGGGAAATCTTTCCATCACGATAGTAAGAGAAAAAGGTAAGAGCGACCTCATTATTCAGCACGGTCAGTGGTCGTGGCACCGTGCGGACGTGAGGGTACTATTCCCAGTCATCGACAGATAATCGTAGATACCCGTATCACAAAGCAGGCACCGGTTGTTTCCGGCTCCCTTCCGGAATACCGGCTGTCCCGTCGCTCTTTCCGATCTGGTAGAGATCCGTAATCGCAACACCCGTTACCGTAAAACCGACAGCCATCAGAACGCCGCATGCAAGGAGGAATCCATAACAGACAATGGTCATCAGCACCTGCCCGCGGGAGAACTGGAGGAAGAAGTCGTAGTCGTGGTTGAGCAGCAGAGGAGACTGCCCGATCACGAGGGCAATGGCAGCGACCGCGATGAGGATTACTCCGAAGACGAGGGTGCAGCCCAGCAGCTCGCACCACGTCCTTTTCATGAGAATAACTGACCCGGTAAAAGCAGGACCCAGCTTCTTGTTCTCCAGTATGATGCCCGGCACTACGTATAAGGCCAGCAGGAACAGGACAAAGTTGATGACCATGAGCTCGAATGAGAAGAAGAGCGCCGAGAAGACCTCATTAGGAACATAGTATGCATAGGGAAGGTGAAAGGCTGTCAGCGATATGCTGAGCACGAGCTTCCCGATAACCTGGCTCTGGGATGAGATCTCAAACAGGACGGTTGCGACAAGAGCCATCGCAATGGACAAGGTTGTAAGTGTACCGGAGTGGGCGTTGATACCGGCACATGCCCCGTGGATCGTGACCGGCGTTTTCTCCATGCTCTCTTTCCGGTACAGGATCAGTCCTGCCAAGAGGAGAGTGAAACCTGACATGCAGACAGCTTCTATCAGGAAGAGCCGCAGGTCAAAAACAATAAGGGTAGAATTCCAAAATGGAATCCAGATGAGGGATGGCAGGATGGAATTATAATGGGTTACGTTCCATCCTTCCGCCAGGATCAGAAACAGGATCACGAGGCCTGCGAAGAATGAGAACCAGAGCAGCCTTCTGTCCCTCACCAGGGTTTTGATGCTCCCGGTTGCGATACCGATCCCGTGCCGGATACGGCCCGGGCCACCGGCAGTCCCGTCGCTGCCCGGCTGTGCGGGATTTACCATGTCTGGCGGTACTACGAGGACCGCCGGTGCCGTGCGTATTACCGGTGCATTCGGGCACCAGCCGGTATATTTCCGGATAATTTCTGAAAAATTCAGGGTCATTATGTATTCACCGTTACGAGTGATTATGCCGGGCTCTTCTTCTCCCGTGCCTGTTCAATTGCAGTCTTCAGCGCTTCCGGTTCATCGGTACCGATCCGGAATGTCTTTCCGGAGAACAACAGGATTTCCACGGCGTGGCGCCCGGATACGTTGTAGAGCGAGCCGTGCGGTGTCCAGCGGATGCCCCAGCCATAGTACCAGGGATTGGTGACCGTGGTAGCCGAGGCAATCTCTGGTATAGGCCAGCTCTTCTGGATAAGTCCTATCGGTCCGAACCGGATCCGAAGGATATCAGCATCTGCTGATACCGTCAGCGTGGAACAGATCGTGAGCACAAAAGCCATGATGCCAAGAACGATGACTGAAACCCAGACAATACCGAACAGGTACATGGTAGCGAGAATGAGGATGATGGCTGCAGATACCGCACCGATGATTAACGTCCCCCGCTGGGTATGTTCGTATCTCCCTCCCCGGGGTATGCCGGCTCGGTCGGCTCCCGAGGGTCCGGGTTTTTTTACAAACGGGCTGCCGGCAGGGAAAACGGATCCTGCCCCGTCGCGGTTCTTTGCGTTCATGGTATGCCCGTTCGGGCACCAGCCCATCCATTCACGTATCACTTCGGAAAAACGTACCATTATGCGATCTCCTTCACTTTTGTAAAAAGTTCTTCAGCCATTTTCGTCGGGTCGGCGGTCTTTTCGATCCTGATGCTGAGCTCGGTTGCGTAATCCCAGAGCAGCTCTATGCATTCGGTATACCGCTGGCACGTGCCGCAGTTACCGTCATGCTCGTACCAGACCTGCATCCCGTGCTTATCGGAAACGAAGATGATTGCAGGAGTCTGAAAAGGTATCGATTGCCCGAGCAGGATCCCCCGTTCCGCATTGATCTTTTCTATCGCGATCTGGTTTGCGTGCGCCATATCCCGGAGTGCGGATTCTATCTTCTCATCCATGGTAAGAAGGGCTTTTGATACCGCTTGCCGGGAGATGCCCAACAGATGTGCAATCGTAATATTGGAAGAGCCGTTACGCCGCATCTTCCAGAATCCGAACTGCTTATCATTCATTGGCAGAATCATAAGTCAACGTATGCATGTTGACTATATAAAAATTTCTTGAAAGCAATCGATGCATGTTACAAGAGCTGAAAGATGGGTGCACGGTCGCTTGTTAACCTGTACCGCGTTCCCTTGTTGAATGCATTAATCCGATCCTGTTGGTACAATGAGTCTGCTGGTTCTCAAACGTACAAAAAGATCAGCCGATGAAAAGCTTCTGATACGTACTGCATACGGAACCACAATTTAAAATATCCTCAAACCCCGTAGAAAAAAATCACCATCTGGCAACGAACCAAACGCTGTTTTATCCGCCAGCATGTTCCCAGACTTTTTCTCATCAGTAAAAAAAGTGCTGCCTGCCACAACATGTGGTCTGTTTCATACCAGCGGGCACGACCCCTACGAAACCCGGGTCGTTACAAAATTTGAAACAATCCCTGAAATCTCTGGCAACCTATATTGGAGAAGCCAGAAATATGGTGATGCGTGGGCCTCAATTACCCACCTCCAAAGAAATTGCTACACCAGCACGAATGAAACCCTCATAATCTCTGAAAAAAAGATGCAGGCCGGGTACCGTAAAATTTGTTTGCGGATGTTATTGCACACTCCAGAAAAATCGTTAAGTAAAAACTGCCTGCAAAAAAAATTGTAAAGTCCGACAATAGTATCAGATGGTTCCCTGGCAGCGGGAATTCCAGGGAACCTAAAAAAACAATCCTCATTCTTATCGGATAATAAAAAATTAATAAAAATTATCCTGCTACCACATGCAGCACGGTAAACGAGTTCTCTTGCCGAGTACGGGAAATCTTTTAAAAATACTTAGTACCCGGATTGCGGATCTGCGACGACAAACTCGTTCTAATCAAGGTCCTGTCGTTCTTTCAAATTTTGTTTCAAATTTTGTTTTGTGAGAAAGTGCCTTTTATATCGTCTCATCAATTTCAAAAACGGATGTTGCGCATTCCCCGTCTTGAAAACTCCGATATACTTCTCATGGCAGGAGAACGTCTGGATCAGGTCGGGGTCGATTTTTGTCATGTAAAAAGTGACCTCAGGATGAATTCCTTAACGGCAATCCGTAAGGACAGGACCGCGTGTCCTGCACAGGATTGTAACTGCTGCACCAGTCATTGTCCTTATGCGGATTTCATCCGTTATTACGGGAATCATCAGGAATGTGACTAAAAAGCACGCATCAGGGAATGCATCTGTACAGGTAAGGAGGTGATAGTATGGAAGACATTGAAAAAATCAAAAAAGAACTCGAGGAACAAACCCGGCAGGCAGAAGAGCGTCTGGATCAGTTGAAGTACCTTCAGGCAGATTTTGACAATTTCCGCAAATGGTATGTAAAAGAAAAGGATGTGATCATCTCCCTTGCAAACGAGAGGCTGATTAACGATCTCCTGGTGATCCTCGATGATTTTGAACGGGCGCTTCCCTCTATTGAACAGGAGAAGAACAAGGAGGGGATACGGATGATATATAAAAAATTTGTAAAAATCCTCTCTGAATATGGGCTTAAACCTATAGAATGCGTTGGTAAAAAATTCGATCCCAATTCCCATGAGGCCCTCTGTAAGGAGCAGTGTTGTGAGGAGACGGGAACCATTCTTGAGGATCTCGGAACGGGGTACCGGTTGAAATCCAAGGTCATCCGGCCCTCGAAAGTAAAGATTGCTGAACACGTCGTGGAAGATAAAGGTGAGAACAATGGGTAAAGAAAAAATTATCGGGATCGATCTGGGAACATCGAACAGTGAAGCTGCGGTCATGGTCGGGGGAAAACCAACCATCATCCCCTCCGCAGAAGGAGCAACGGTAGCCGGGAAAATGTTCCCTTCCTATGTTGCGTTTACCGCAGACGACCAGCTGCTGGTGGGAGAGCCCGCACGGCGACAGTCCGTGACGAACCCGGACGGGACCGTCACTGCGGCCAAACGAAAGATGGGGACAAACCATGTGTACAAAATCTACAACAAAGAATACACCCCGCAGCAGATATCGGCGTTCATCCTCCAGAAGATAAAACGGGATGCAGAAGCATTTTTGGGAGAACCCGTGAAAAAGGCTGTCATCACGGTCCCGGCGTACTTCAACGACAACCAGCGGACGGCGACCAAGGATGCCGGGAAGATCGCCGGCCTCGATGTTGTGCGTCTTGTTAATGAACCCACAGCGGCATCCATGGCCTATGGTCTTGACCGTGGCGGGGAATACAAGATTCTCGTCTTCGACCTCGGCGGCGGGACACTTGATGTGACCATCATGGAGTTCGGCGGGGGTACGTTCACGGTCCTTGCCACATCCGGCGATACCCAGCTGGGCGGCACGGATATGGACAACGCCGTTTATGAATGGATTGCTGCCGAGTTCAAGAAGATTGAGGGGATCGATATCCGGAGCGACAAGATGGCGGTCAACCGGGTGAAAGAAGCTGCAGAAAAGGCAAAAATCGAACTTTCCTCTGTCATGGAAACCGAGATTAACCTCCCCTATGTCTCTGCCACCCAGGCCGGCCCGAAACATCTCTCCTTAAAACTGAGCCGGTCAAAACTCGAACAGCTGATCGAACCCATCATCAAGCGTTGTATCAACCCGTTCGAAAATGCACTCAAAGATGCGAAGCTGACAAAAAATGATATCCAGAAAGTGATCCTTGTCGGCGGCCCGACCCGCATGCCGGTAGTCCAGAAGTTCATCGAGGACCATGTCGGTAAGAAGATGGAGCGGGGCATCGATCCCATGGAATGCGTTGCTATGGGAGCGGCAATCCAGGGTGCCATCCTTGGCGGTGAGATTACAGATATGGTATTGCTCGATGTGACGCCGCTTACCCTTGGGCTTGAAACCCTCGGGGGTGTCCGGACCGCACTCATTGACCGTAATACCACCATCCCGACCAAGAAAAGCCAGATTTTCTCAACAGCAGCTGACATGCAGACCTCGGTCACCATCCACGTACTCCAGGGTGAACGTCCCATGGCGGCAGACAATGTGAGCCTCGGCCAGTTCAACCTCGTCGGACTGCCCCCAGCCCCGCGTGGCGTCCCGCAGGTTGAAGTCACCTTCGATATCGATGCCTCCGGAATCCTGAATGTCTCTGCAAAGGATCTCGGCACCGGTAAAGAACAGAAGATGACCATCACCGCTTCGACAAAACTTGCCGACGCTGACGTAAAGAAGATGGTCTCCGAGGCGAAGGATTACGAAGAGCAGGACAAGGCGAAAAAAGAGGAAGTGGAAGCCCGCAACAGTGCAGATTCATTGATCTACATGGCGGAAAAGACCCGGTCCGATCTCGCAGGTAAGATGGGTGCCGATATGACGGACCGGCTTAATGCAGCGATAACCGGGGTGAAAGCTGCAGTTGAGGGGAGCGATACGGCAAAGATCAAATCCGAGATCGAGAAACTCCAGAAAGTTCTTACCGAAGCCGGATCTGCGGTATACCAGGAAGCCGCCCAGAGGCAGGCAGCACAGCAGGCGTCCCAGCAGCAGGCACCCCCGGGAGGGAGCGAGCAGGCTCCTGCTGGCGGTGGCGGACTGGGTGGCGAAAACGTAGTCGACGCCGATTTCAAAGTCCAGGATGAGAAATAATTATTTTTGTAAACACCTATGACCCCTGGAAACTATTACGAGATTCTTGGCGTAAAACGGGATGCATCAGCCGATGATCTGAAAAAAGCATTCAGGCAGAAGGCCCGTAAGTATCACCCGGATCTCAACAAGGGGAGCAAGGAAGCAGAAGAGAAATTCAAAGAGGTCAACGAAGCGTACCAGGTCCTGAGCGATCCCCAGAAAAAAGCCCAGTACGACCAGGTGGGACATGCCGAGTTCAAACCCGGTGATGCCCCCGGTTACAAGACCCCGAGTTATGATGATCTGTTCCGGGATTTCGGCCTTGGCGATATCTTCGATGCATTTTCCGGTGGGTCCAGGAGAGCACGGCAACGTGCCGGGGCCGATCTCCGGTATGATATCGAGATTGCCTTAATCGATGCTTTCTATGGCACAAAAAATACGGTTGCAGTTCCGCATTTTTCCGAATGCGGGACCTGTCACGGCACCGGGGCAGAACCCGGCTACCTGCGGGACTGTCCCACCTGCAAGGGAACCGGGGAGATCCGGAACCCCCAGATGATGGGAAACCGGCAAATGATGAATATCGCCCAATGCCCGGACTGTGGCGGGAGCGGGAAGCGGATAGAAAAGCCCTGCAGAACCTGCCAGGGGAAAGGAACCCTGCAAAAAATCCGGAGGATCGACGTGACCATCCCCCGGGGAGTTGGAGACGGGCAGTTCCTGAGAATTGCCGGTGAAGGTGAGCCCGGTGAGAACCACGGGCCACCGGGCGATCTCTATGTTGTTGTGCACGTAAAACCGCATGAACGATTCGAACGGCAGGGTTCGGACCTGAACACAACAGCCGTAATCGGACTTGCGATAGCCCTGCTCGGGGGGGAGATTACGCTCCCCACTCTTATGGGCAGCGCAGTTTTGAAAATTCCCCGGGGAACGCAGAGCCATACCCTCTTTAGGCTCCGGCAGCAGGGTATGCCGGCTTTGAATTCCGACAACCGGGGTGATCTTTTAGTAAAGGTGATTGTGAAAATTCCGATAAATCTGACACAACAACAGGAAGCGCTGATGAAAGAGGCATTTATCGGCGGACCCGTATGAGACTGCACATGAAAGAACAAAAAAATAACACCGGGAATGACACGGTTCGCCCCGGAAGCCATTTTCACCCCGGTACTAACGGAACAATGAACCTGGTGAAATAACATGCAGCAGATAACAAACAGCAAAAAGTTCCAGAATGGAATCTTGGTATTCTGGTCCGATGGAGGAAAAGATGTCAATGATTTCTTTTCCTACGAAGATCTCGTTGACATGAAGATCAACGTGCTGGATTTACTTACCAATCCCCGGCTTTACCGGGTGAATACGATCGCCCATAAAATTGAATCGTCCGTTTCAGGATGCGGTTCTGCCACCAGCGCATGCGAGGGAGAAATCGTCATCACCCGCCTCTTTTATGCGCCGCGTGAGCTTGCCTGGAGGGTATGGACTGAACCTGCCTTTGTTATGCAATGGCTGGGACCGAAAAACTACACATCCCCTTCCTGCACAAGCGATCTCAGGGTTGGTGGGACCTATCTCTACTGTATGCGATCTCCCGATGGCAATGATTACTGGAGTACCGGTGTTTACCGGGAAATTATAAAACCAGAGAGAATCGTCTGCACGGACAGCTTTGCCGATGAAAAAGGCAATGTGGTCCCGGCGACCTGTTACGGCATGAGCCCTGACTTTCCCATAGAGATGCTCGTAACGGTGACCTTCGAAGTACAGGCCGGCAGGACCCGGTTAACCCTGCGACATGACGGGATTCCCGCTGGAGAGTTACGTGATTCGACAAGGGCCGGGTGGAACGAATCCTTAAACAAGTTCGACAGCGTCCTCGCGCAGGCCGTGTATAAGAAAAAAGCATGAGCCCGGACGGTATCCGTCACGTTAACCGGATCCTGCCCGGGGAAACAAATGGTCGCTTGACATGAGACATACAAAAAATCGGGATCCAGATGCAATCAGTTTTAAGAAAAAGGTGAGGTGAAACACATGGTCCGATGGTATTACCAGTCTATCTTTGATGAACTTGAGGAAATGAGAAATTACATGGAATCGCTGTCACGGCAGATGTATGATACTAACCCCCGGGTATTATTGCCCGGTTCTGTTGAACCCGGAACCAGGATGCTTCTCGAGGAAAGAGCCGGACTCCGGGTTGATGTGGCCGATACAAAAAAGGAAGTTGTTGTTACGGCAGATATGATCCCGGGTGTTTCAAAAAAGGATATCACGCTGACCCTGATCAGCCCCCGGGTACTGAAGATTTCCTGCGAATGCAAGGATGAGGACCAGAAAGAAATTGAGGGGTATTTCATGCAGGAGCAAAGGTCCGGGTGCATGACACACGTCATCCCGCTCCCCCAACCGGTTTCAGAAGAGGGATCCAGCGCTTCTTTTAATGACGGGATACTTGAAGTGCACCTTAAAAAATCCGAAAGGGAAATAAAAGGGAAAATTTCTATCGATTAAAAAGATTGCTGAGGCACCGGAAAGCTACGGTCATTGCACCGGCACGAAAAAAGATGCAGATGCAAAGAATGATACCCCCACCGAACCCGTGTCATTACAAAATTTGTAACATTACTACACTCTTTTTAAAAAAAGGATTTAATTACGGTAATTGTGGACAAATTCGAAGAGACGATACTGTCGATGATAGGAATGTCTCCGGCAGACCGGGCAGAGTCTGATAAAAAATTTAGTGCCATGTGCACATGTCCCTCCTGCCCGACCTATAACCGTTGTGCCAAGGATGCAGAGGAACTGCTGTTCTGTTCAACGGGAAAGAGCTTCATGTGTATATCCGATGAAAAGAGTTGCATCTGCCCGACCTGCCCGGTTACGACTGAGTTCGGGTTTTTGTCACCGGTCCTTCTGCAGGCAGGGGAATGAGATGGCGCAGCGCTTTGAACACGGGTTCTGGGGAACTAAGATGATCTGAAATGGATACTCCTTCTCATTGTGTTACTTCATTGTTTCAGATTTTGTTTCATAATTTGACTTTTGGGAAAGCGCCTATGTCCTTATGTTGTGCATTCCCATACCGGCAGGTCGACAGAATTCGGAAATAAACCCCTCCTCATAGTGTCAACAACGGAGTGTAAGAGAAATGCCTGGATGTATTAATCCGTTCAGCGGGATGGTCCCGGAATGCAAAATCACAATGAAAGAACGACAAGTGTGCGGTGCTGGCTGTGCCTGCACTTTTTTCCCGAAAAGCGAGACTAAAAATATGACCCCATTACCCCCATCATCAAAAACCGTGCTCAGGCTCCTCAGCATGGAAGGTGCAATGACGCACAAGGATATTGTGAACAAGTCAAACTGCAAATCAAGGACCGTGCGGTACGCTTTAAAAAAGCTTAAGGAGTGTGAACTGATCACTGCAAAGGCGAACCTGCAGGATATGCGCCAGATCATTTACCAGAACCGGAACGCTCAACGGCAGGAGACCGGGACGGCAAAGAGCGTATCGGGAAGTTACCAGTTCCTGAAAATACCTACGTCGGCTGAATGATGAGCACAAGGTTCTGCATCGTATGCAGAACCGAACGAAAATGAGAGTGAAACTATATGCCCCCACATGGTGATACAAGATATTATCCCGTTGTCAAGGCAGCGATAAAGGTCCTATAACCGGTGGAATATCCATGAAAATCAGTATCGACCGTTCAAACTGTACCAGCTGCGGATCCTGCTGGGATACCTGCCCGGCATTCTTTGAAGAGAACCCGGATGATCACTTTAGCCAGATTATTGAAAAATTCCGGTCAGCGGAAAACATTGCAGAAGGCTCTGCCCCAGAGGACATGGATGCCTGCGTGACCGAGGCTTCCGATCTCTGTCCCGTGCAGATCATAACGGTTAAGGATCTCAAAAATCCTGACCCTTTTTAATGCCGTTACCGAAGTGAGAGAAGAATAAATCAGATGATATGGAGGAAAAGATATGCCCAATCAAAAAGACGGAAAACTGGAACTGCTTACTGACAAAAACAGTGCACTTGTACTTGTGGACTACCAGCCCACTATGTTTGCCGGTGTCGCGTCGGGTGACAAGACGATCATAAGAAACGCAGCGTATTGCGCTGCGAAGGCTGCAAATATCCTGAAGAGAGTCTTTTCTCGTTACAATTTTCTATGCAAGACTATGTTGAATATTTCAACCGCATCATAATCAGTCATGTGGTTGTGATTATGAGATCCTGACAAATGGGTTGCAGAAAATTCACAGGTTTTTTTCGTTCCTGTTTGTCGATTGCCATGATGGACTTTTTTTGATTTTTCCCGGTTTTCCAATTCTTGTCCAGACATGCAATTTCTCTTCTGCTGTTTGGTCATCTCATGATCCGGTAAAGGATTCCTTTACCACACTAAATTTTGTCTCAGGTTAGTTTTTACTCATATGAGCGTAAATAGATAGTGCATAGAATATTTTATGAAAACGACCACAGTCAATATCAGCACAATTATTCCGCATTTGGATGCACGTGCATGCTATGATGATAGTGAATTTACGGACACTCTGAACGTTTGGTAATCAGAGAAGGTGTGATACTATAAGGAAAGGAGAAGCATGAAGTCAGAAGAGCAACCGATAATTCCAACCGAAATACCCGATCTAATTACGAGTGTGTCCACGCTAAAGAATGAGGGGTACAGGCTCGTTGCGATCAGTACGACCAAGCTTGGCGAAACATTTCAGGTGGACTATTCGTTTGACCGGGATTTTTTGTTCCGGACGCTGCGACTGCTTGTCCCGCAGGGAACAACACTCCCCAGTATCTCCGGGATGTATTGGGCTGCGTTCCCGTACGAGAACGAGATGCACGATCTCTTCGGGATAACTGTGACGGATATTGCCGTTGATTTCAAGGGAACGTTCATTAAGACCGCAATCAGATTCCCGTTCAGCGTGAACACTGACAAACCGGAGGATGACGCATGTTAAAACAAATAACCATCCCCTTCGGACCGCAGCACCCGGTGCTGCCGGAACCCATCCATCTCGACCTCGTCCTTGAGGATGAGAAGGTGGTAGAAGCCATCCCTAGCATCGGGTATATTCACCGGGGATTAGAGAAACTGGTAGAGAAACGGGAGTATCCGGAATACGTGCATATCGCAGAACGGATCTGCGGGATCTGTAGTTTTATTCATGGCAGTACCTATGTGCAGTCCGTTGAGACTGTCATGGGCGTTGAGGTCCCCGAGCGGGCGCTGTATCTCCGCACGATCTGGTCTGAATATTCAAGGATGCACTCCCACCTTCTCTGGCTCGGCCTTTTTGCCGATTCGCTGGGATTTGAGAACCTCTTCATGCAGGCATGGCGGTTGCGGGAACACATCCTTGACGATCTGGAGGCAACGACCGGTGGCCGTGTCATCCAGGGAGCCTGCAAAGTTGGGGGAGTCCGCAAGGACATTGATAATAATAAGCTTGCTGAGATGGTTGCCGGCCTCGAAGAGCTTGAAACAGAGATCCGGGAATTGAACAAGGTCTTTTTCCTTGACAGTTCTGTCCTGCACCGCACGAAGGGTGTGGGAATCATTCCGGAAAAAGATGCCTACGAACTCGGTGCGGTCGGTCCGACCGGGCGGGGAAGCGGCATTGCGCAGGATGCACGAATGCTGGGGTATGCAGCATATGATCAGATCCATTTCAAGCCGGTTGTAGAAACGAGTGGTGACTGTTATGCCCGCTGTGTTGTGCGGGGTAAGGAACTGCACACCTCCATTGATATTATCAAACAAGCGGTCAACAAAATCCCCGATGGGCCGATTGAAGTGAAAGTGACGGGTTCCCCAAACGGGGAGTGTTGGGCACGGGCTGAACAACCCCGTGGTGAAGTGATCCATTATGTCAAGGGAAACGGAACCCGGCACCTGCTCCGTCACCGGGTCAGGACACCGACCTTTGCCAACATTCCGTTTCTGGTAAAGGCGCTGGCGGGATGTCAATTGGCTGATGTGCCGGTCATTGTGCTCTCCATTGATCCCTGTATCGGGTGTGCGGAACGGTGAATGCAAAGGGGAACCCTGATTTTTCCTCCAGATATTGGGTCCTCTTCCCATCGATCCTGTATCATTACCGTTTTCATACCGGTTTCTGATACGTAACCCTCAATTGCGGGAGAACACCCGCTTATTCTCCTTTTTTACGGAGTTACCGGTATCACATGCACTGCTGACACCTTGAATGCAGCATCGACGTTCCTTTCGGTTTCAGGACGCAACTCATGGCAGTTAATCCGGATTGAGAAGTGCTGCAAACAGGAACCCGTAGTTAAGAATAATCCGGACCCTGCTACCGTGTGACTAATCTCTGGAACGGTTCTTGAAAGACCATTGCGGCCGTGCTTACCGCGCATAATAATCCCCGGTTTGTTGAAGACTGTGTCCGGCAGATGGCCAAGAAAGTCCTTGCAGAGTTTGAGTATCTCTCTGGGGATTCTGTCGTCACTATCAAGCAGACCAACGAAGAAAGCATCCATCAGCACGATGCCTATGCTGAACGGACGGCAACCATTGCCGAACTGGTCGATGAAATGAATGGTGAAAACAGAAGTTCCGATGAATAAATGATAGTAAGTTAATAACAATTACTTATTTGGATTGTTAATCTGTTTTACAAAAAACTTAAAGAAATGTTTTTTTTCAAAATAAAACAATTTTTGATTTTATTTTAGTTTTTTTACCGGCACACGAACGAATAATAAAGGTTATTAGAGCGCTCGTGCAAAATAGAGTTGAACGTACTTTGTACGGTCACTTATCTCGAGATGAGATGTATACAGCAATTTTGTACTGCTATACGAACAACTCAACATAACATGAGGCGATAATATTGTCGAAAGTAGTAGAGATTTCCCCAACCACAAGACATGAGGGACACTCAAAGCTGGTCTTGAAGGTTAACGACGCCGGCATCATCGAAACGGGTAACTGGTGCTCCATTACCCCGGTGAGAGGCGTTGAAAAACTTGCTGTCGGAAAGACCCCCGAGCAAGTACCCAAGATCGCATCCCGTGTCTGCGGTATCTGTCCGGTTGCACACAACCTTGCAGGTACTGAAGCGATGGAAGCATCCATCAAGTGCGAGATCCCAAAAGACGCAAAGATGCTCCGTCACATTGTGCAGCTGGGCAACCGTTGCCACAGCATTGCACTGCACAACATCCTGCTCCTGCCCGATTATTATATTCCGGGCACCGAGACCAAGATCAACCCGTTCACGGCAGAAGAGCCGGTACGCAGTGTTGCAAAGCGGATCCAGAGACTCCGTGAGATCAGCCAGACCATCTGTCAGATCGCCGGTGGCGAAGCAATCCACCCGAGCAACACCCGCATTGGTGGTATGTACCGCAACTGCTCCGAGCAGGCCAAGACAAAGATGTACGACCTTGCAAAGGAAGGACTTGTCCTTGCCAACGCTCAGTCAGAGTTCATGATCGCGGTCATCCGCAGCTACCACAAGAGAGACTTTGTGGATGTTGGCGGCATGAAAGTCCCGATGATCAAGGAACTCGGTTACCACAGCCAGGGCTACCTTGCAACGCACGCGTTCTACGGCAGCTCAAGCCAGGACGAATGCCCCAGCTGGGACATCAACCGGTTCAAGGAAGTCCGTCCATGGGACTGGTATATGGGTGAGATGGAAGTTTCACTCGAGGAGCCAAAGTACCCCATTGGTGGAACCACCAAGCTCGGCACCAAGGTTAACCCCCAGATGGAAGCCTGCACCGGCATCCCGATGTACGACGGCCAGCCCGTTGAAGTCGGACCCCGTGCACGTCTCGTCACGTACAAGAACTTTGACGAGAAAGGCACCTGCGGTCAGAATGTTGCCCGCCAGATGGAATACCAGGACTGCTTCTATGAGATGATGGACTGCATTGACGCACTTAACCCGAACGGAAAAGTCGTTGCAGACTACATCCCCGACGGTGACGGTTCACTCGGCTGGGCATCCAACGAGGCCCCCCGTGGTACCGATGTCCACATTGCACGTGTCAAGGACTGGAAGGTCCAGTACTTCTCCATGCTGGTTCCGACCACCTGGAACTTTGCAACCTGCAGCGCTGCACTCAAGGGTGCACCATGGCAGCTTGCCGAAGTTATCATGCGTGGGTATGACCCCTGTGTGTCATGTGCAACCCATATGATCGTAATCGATGAGGACAACCGGTTAGTGGCCCAGAAACTCATCGAGTGAGCGTACATAAATGCTGTATCCAGAGATCGTGATTGTAGGGTGTGGAAACCCCCTGTTTGCCGATGACGGGTTCGGACCCGCTGTTGCAGAAGAAATGATGAAGCTCACACTTCCCGACAATGTGAAAGTAGAGGACGGGGGCCTTGGTGCCCCCCATTTTATTTTTACCCTGCTCGACCCGGAAGTGACGAAGCGACTCATTATTATTGATATCGCGGATTTTGGCGCGGAACCTGGCTCAATTGCAAAGTTCCGTATCGAAGACCTGCCCCCGGGCAGTTACCGCGATGCACATTCCTGGGATCTCACTGAACCGCTGGAGCGGATCAAAGACCAGATCGATATCACGGTTATCGGATGCCAGCAAAAATATGTTTCCGATCCCGAAATGGAGATCGGGCTTTCCGATGAAGTTTCAAAAGCTATTCCCAAAACAGTACGAATTGTACTGGATATGATTGGTGTTGATTATGGGACTACTAGACAGTGTCTTCAAGAAGAACGTCAGCGCGGAACCCCAGAAACCTGTGGCTCCACAGAAATCCGCTGATGTAGTAAAACCAGTAGAGACAAAAAAGGAGGTTAAGCCTGTGGCAGACAAAATTACAGTGGGCTATACACACCTGAGTGGGTGTACCGGTTGTACTGTTGCATTAGCAGACAACTACGCCGGATTGTTAACGCTCCTCGACAAATACGTCGACCTTAAGTACATGCCAACACTTGCAGATGCAAGGCACATTCAGAAGGTAGATGTATCATTCGTTGAGGGTTCAGTCTGTATTAACGACAAACTCGCAGTAGAAGAGATCAAGGAAACCCGTGAAAAGTCAGCAGTGGTAGTAGCACTCGGTGGCTGCGCCTGTTACGGCAACATCACCCGGTTCTCCCGCGGTGGCCAGCAGAACCAGCCAGCACAAGAGGCATACCTGCCAATCGGTGACCTGATCAAGGTCGACGTGTACATTCCCGGATGCGCACCATCACCCCAGCTGATCAGGAACGTAGCCGTTGCAGCATACCTGCTCTTAAAGGGATCCCCCGAACAGAAGGCTCTTGCAACTGCATACTTAAAGCCCCTCATGATGGCAGCAGACAGGGGAACCAGCGCTTGCTTCTGCGACCTGATGACCAACGTCATCAACCAGGGCCTGTGCATGGGATGCGGCAGCTGTGCGGCAGCCTGCCCCGTTCGTGCTATTACTCACGAGTACGGCAAGCCCCAGGGTGAGCGCGACCTGTGCATCAAGTGCGGTGCGTGCTACAACCAGTGCCCACGGAGCTGGTTCAGCTTCGATGTGGTATCTGCATACGAGTCGATCAACGAGACTATCATGGCGGCACTCCAGTAGGTGGATGAAATGGGAGCAGAACTCGGTAATTACAAATCATGCGTCTCAGCACGAAGCACCGACAAGGAGATTCTCAAGCACGCACAGGATGGCGGTATCGTCAGCCAGCTGTTTGGATTCGCACTTGACGAGGGCATCATTGATGGCGCAATCGTTGCAGCGAACAAGGAATTCGCAGCAAAGTACCCATCAAAAGTCATGGCAGACAACTCGAACTTTGACATGATCGAGCCATGGAGGCCAATTCCAGCCATTGTCAACACAAGGGCAGAATTGATCGCCGCAGCCGGTACAAAGTACAATGTCAGCCCGAACGTTTCCTTAATCAAGGAAGCAACCCGCAGCTTCGGTCTCGACAAAGTCGGTATCGTTGGAACCCCCTGCCAGATGCAGGCAATCAGGAAACTCCAGCTATACCCCGTTGGTGCCCGTGATGTCGGCGCCAGCATTGCACTTGCAGTCGGTATCTTCTGCATGGAGAACTTCCCCTACCAGTCCATCCTCCAGCTCGTGGAAGACCACGCAGCCATGAAGATGGAATCCGTCAAGAAGATGGAGATCGGCAAGGGCAAGTTCTGGGTATACGGCAAGCGCGGACAGATAGTCCAGCTGCCACTCAAAGTGACCCACAAGTACGAGCAGCCCGGATGCAAAGTATGTCTTGACTACGTTGCAAACCTCGCTGATATCTCAACCGGATCCGTCGGCAGCCCCGATGGATGGAGCACCGTCATGGTCAGGTCCAAGATCGGAGACTCGGTCTGGGCAAAGGCAATGGCAGCAGGTTGCTTCGAGACCCAGCCGATCGAGAAGGTCAAGCCAGGTCTGGAACTCGTAACCAAGCTCGCAAACGAGAAGATCTCAAAGAACAAGAAGACTCTCGAAGAGCGCGCAACGTTCGGTGTCGGTAAGGGACTCCGGAACCCCTACATCTAATTTTTTTTGTTTTTTCAAGCGTTTTTTAGTTATCTTTTTGTGCGTTATGGAGATCGTTTTCACGGATCGGTTTTCCCATGCAGAAGTTATGGTAGTTTCTTCCAGAGATACGAGAATTCTTTGTTCAGGTAGCATGGATTAACGGCTTGCGGATTTTAATCTGACAACTTCACGTGTTGTGAACAAATCATAATCGTTAAGGAGTTTAAAGATGAGGTTTGTAATGGGAAAAATTATTTAAAGCATTGATATTTTTCAGATATCCGGACCGGTCAGAAAAATCGGAAGAGTTTCCCGATCTAAAAAAACAGATGGATGACATGTATAATCTTCTGCATGAACAATGGATTCCTGTAAAAAAGAAAGCCGGTGAAAAACCGGAGTATATTTCTCCGTCACAGATTACGGGCGGACTGGCAACCAACCCGATTGTTGCGCTGGCTGCACCCCGCCCGGATTTTAATGGAGCTCTATCCCAGTTCCTCATCGGACTGGTGCAGACAGCCTGCCCTCCAACGGATGAATCAGAGTGGCGGGAAAAATTCAGGAGTCCTCCCTCATCTGAAGAGTTGAACTCTGCATTCGAGCGATACGCGAACGCTTTTAATCTGGATGGTGATGGGCCGAGATTCATGCAGGATCTCGATCTGACAAAAAATGATGGCGAACGGAATAACATAGATCATATCCTCATGGAGATGCCTGGTGATCAGACCCTTGATAAAAATAAAGATCTTTTCTTGAAACGGGATACGGTTAAGAACATTTGTCTGTCCTGTTGTGCCATGGCATTGTGTACCTTGCAGACCAATGCGCCGGCAGGTGGTCGGGGACATCGGACATCTTTGCGGGGTGGTGGGCCCCTGACCACTCTGGTTATGGGAAGGACACTCTGGGAAACAATCTGGCTCAATGTAATAACCCGGGATGCATTCAGCCATTTCGGGAATATCAAAAAAACCGACCTGGCGGATATGTTTCCCTGGATGGGTCACACCCGCACGAGCAGGAAAAATGAGATCACGACTTCACAGAATGTACATCCGGTTCAGATGTTCTGGGGAATGCCAAGGAGAATACGGCTCATATTCGAGTCCCACACCGATGCGAACCGATGTGATCTCTGCGGATGCTCAGTACATGATGTTGCCTCCCGGTATTTCGACAAAAGTTATGGCATTCATTACAAAAATAAATGGCAGCACATCCTCTCGCCCTATTCCACTGATCTCAAAACCGGTGAATCACATCCCCGCCACGGCCAGCCTAGCTGCATTTCCTACCGGAACTGGCTGGGCTATATCCAGAACAGTCATGAAAAAAATTTTTTTAGTGAGCCGGCAGTTGTGGTGCATTTGTTCAGACAGGAACGTGAATCTGTTCTGTCGGAGATGCAGGGTTTTCCGTTTCGGCTCTGGGTATTTGGCTATGATATGGATAACATGAAGGCACGGGGCTGGTATGAAGGGACAATGCCTATAATTCATGTTGACAAAGAGATCCGTTCAGTGTATGAAAGCAGCGTGAGCCAGATGATAAAAACTGCAAACCTAATCGCATTCAATGTTCGTGTATCCATTAAAAAGGCTCTCTTTGCACCGGGAGCAGAAGTGTCCGGCGATCTTTCAGTTATTGATTATGAGTTCTGGCAGAATACAGAACCGGATTTTTACGCTATCATGGGCGAATTACAGGAAAACCTGAAAAACAAGCAACCTCTCACCGATATAAAATTACGCTGGCTTTCCTTCCTTACACGAGAAGGTGGGATGCTTTTTGATCGGTACTCACAATCGAATATGATCTCTGCAGCAAATCCAAAACGCATTGCTCTTGCACGGAATCACTTTATACGATTCTCTTCACCGCACAGCAAAAAGATCATGGAGTTACTGGATCTGCAAAACCTCCCAACACAGGACAAAAAAACTCCGGAACACCTGATATCGTGAGGCAATGAATCATGGAACCAAAAACAGATCTGATATTTTCCCGACCCGAAGTACGGGATGCACTCTTTTCCTGGTGGAAAGAACTGGACAATGCGAGGGGTGACCGGGCAGCCCTCAGGCAATGCCACAACCCACGTGAAGTTGCATTCACCCCAGCCTTTCACCGGTTAAAAATGAGACTTGATCAGTTTGGCTTCATACCCCCGGACCATGTGGACAGGCTTGCCATCGTGGCTGGTGTGCTTTCGCACGTAACGGAGAATAAATCTGATGCATTTGAGAAAAACATCCAGCGATCATTTGCCGTCCAGATGGCACGTCCAGCTCAAAAATGGGGTCGGGGAGATAAAGCCTGCGTGAGTGGAATGAGATTCCGGAATTTGTTGAAGACCGAAGACCCGGATAAATTATACACGACGATGATCCGTCTTGTCCGGCTTCTCGGAGGTTCTGTTGATATTGCAAGTCTTGCAAACGGGATCTACTGGTGGAATGAACGCACAAAAAAAGGATGGGTGTATGCCTATTATGAAAATGCACCGGGTGAAGAAAAATAAGGAGTCTGATGAACATGGCTGAATTTATTCAACTACATATGCTTGTATCGTATCCCCCCTCAAACCTGAACCGTGACGATCTCGGCAGGCCGAAAACGGCTATTATGGGCGGAACCCAGCGCCTCCGCATATCGTCCCAGAGCCTGAAGCGGGCATGGCGGACATCAGATATATTTGCCGGACATCTCAGAAAGCACTTGGGCATACGTACCCGGGAAATGGGCGTGAAGGTACATGAGGCTCTCATCTGTGGTGTGCCGCTTAAAGAACTGCTTGATGGCAAAACACCCGGTGAACTAAAAAATGTAATTGGTATTCCTGAAGAGAGAGCGAAGGCATGGGCATGGAAGATCGCGTCAGTATTTGTCGATAAACATCCAAAAGAAACCAGCAAGAAAACCAAAAAGGACAAAGCGGACGAACCCGATGGCGGGGATACAAAAGAGAGGAAATCAAACGTCGACAAAGCCTCCTTGAAAGGCGAACAACTGGTGTTTTATTCGAATGATGAAATTGCTGCTATCCAGACATTGATCACGGTGCTCATCAAAGAAAAACGGGAGCCAAAGGCAGATGAACTCTCCGCTCTTTTAAAAGAAGAGCTATCGTCTGTGGATGTGGCAATGTTCGGGCGTATGCTTGCAAACGCAACCCGATATAACGTTGAAGCCGCAGTCCAGGTTGCCCATGCCGTGACCGTGCACGAAGTCGCGGTTGAAGACGATTATTTCACGGCAGTTGATGACCTCAATGAAGGTAAGGATGATGCCGGTGCCGGACACCTTGGGGAGACGGAATTTGCATCCGGATTGTTCTATGAGTACGTCTGTATCAACAAAACGCTCCTTGAAGAGAACCTTGGCGGCGACAAAAAAAGCGACAGTGAACAACTTGCAGCAGCAGCTATACAGGCACTCGTGGAATCGGCAGTAAAGATCGCACCATCAGGTAAGCAGAACTCATTTGCCTCACGTGCATATGCGTCGTACCTGCTCGTGGAGAAAGGTTCCCAGCAGCCACGCTCGTTGTCGGTTGCGTATCTTTGCGCGCTCAAAGAGAGGAATCTACTCGGTGCTGCAATAACCGCTCTGCACGATACGCGGAAAAAGATGGATGATGTGTATGGAAAATGCTGGGACAAAGAGTATGAGATAAATGCATGTGCCGGCACGGGAAAACTTTCCGATCTCCTCATGTTCGTAGCAGGTTAATATGCGTGAATTCCTGATCTTTCGCCTCTATGGTATGATGGCTTCATGGGGTGACATTGCGGTGGGGGAGTTCCGCCCGACTTTTAACCACCCGTCGAAATCTGCGGTCATGGGTCTTATCGCAGCAGCCATGGGAATACGGCGGGATGAGGAAGAGCGGCAGCGTGAACTTGCTAATGGGTACCTGATAGCGTTCAGGATCGATGGCCCGGGTATCCTGATGAGGGATTATCATACGGTACAGGTTCCCCCGACCCGCAAAGGAGAGAAAAAATATTCTTTTACTACGAGAAAAGATGAACTCACGGTACCAAAGGATGAACTCAATACCATTCTTTCGTCACGGGATTACCGGTGCGACGCTGTTTATACAATCTGTCTGTGGAGCCGTACTATATCTCCGCCTTACTCCCTTGCGACAATACAATCATACTTGGATAACCCCGCGTTTGTTCTCTATCTGGGGCGGAAGTCATGTCCGCTCTCACTTCCGGTACATGCACAGATCGTGAAGGCTGGGGATCTGGCAGAAGGATTGAAGGCCGTTCGTTTTCCGGATGATCCGTTTATTGCACACCTGCTTTGCCAAAATGATTTCCGGATTTTCTGGGAAGGTGACGAAAAAACCGGGTTTAAGCAAGAGCATACGGTAATACGCCGCGATGATCCTTCCAGCCGGAAACGCTGGCAGTTTTTAGACCGTGAAGAACATTATGCAATAATCAAGATCTCTGGTAGTGGCCAACGATGCTGATCAGCAGGATGCGGCTGCGGCCGGATGCCGCAGAAAAAAAAGAATTCTGGGAGCCTGCTGATAGTGCATATCATATGCACACTCTTGTCTGGGATCTGTTTGCCGATACACCGGACCGGAAACGGGATTTCATTTACCGGCAAGATATGACGCAGAGACTCCCCACGTTCTTCTGTATATCCGGTCGGGCGCCCCGTGATCGGAACGGGATCTGGCATATGGAGTCAAAACCGTATGCTCCCCTTGTGAAAAAAGATCAGATGTTCTCGTTTGTCTTGCGGGCAAATCCCATCCGGGCAAAACGCGATGATGAGCATAAACAACATCGCCACGATGTGGTGATGGAACTAACGACCCACCGTAAGGAAAAACCGGGCATGTTCCTCCGGGAAGGCGATATCGTGCAGCAGGCTGGTTTTAACTGGCTGGCGCAAAAGTGTGGAGCTAACGGATTTTCCATCCATGCCAAAGATATCAAGGTTGATGGGTATCTCCCGCACCGGTTCAAAAAAACCCGGGGAGATCATGAGATCCGGATCAGCACCCTCGATTTTACCGGGCTTCTCATGGTTACCGATCCCGATCCGTTTGTCCGGGCGCTCTTCTGTGGCATCGGGCCTGCGAAAGGATTCGGGTGCGGGATGCTGATGATTAAACGGGCATAAGGGAGTCCCCTCCTGCGGGGAGTGGATCGATAATAACAATAGATTCAAGAGACAATATGCCAAGTAGCCCTTATTCGTGAGACTGAACCGGTAATCGCCAGAGTCCCTTAAACCTGGCATGCCATGTTCCCCACATCCGTGGGGATGAACCGAGAGAGGTATACAGGGATAAGGCGCGAAGGTTCGATTCCCCACATCCGTGGGGATCATCCTTTTAATTCAATTGCGGGAGAGCACTCGCTTACTCTGACAGGGCTATCTTTTCTTGCGAGGTTCCGGTCTCTTTTTTACCAGGTATCGTATGATGAACCTGCGTTGCGGTATTTTCACGACAATTTTCTCCATCCGTTCCACCCGGTAATGGCAGGAAAAGAACGGGCCATGATAGATCCTGCGCAGGAATCCGGAAATTGCCGGTGCATATATTTCATCCAACTGAAAATAGGTGCGGAACTCCTGCACGGTGATCCATTGTTCGATCTCTCCGGACTGCTCCATGTACTGTTCAAGAAGTTCAGGAATTTCCTTGTTGCGTGCCATGAATATTCTCCTGATTACGAGGGAGGCATGTGCTGTGGTGTATTGGAGACCGTTTTTCTGCGGGCGAGTATTCTTTCATCGCCGCTTCACCAGGTACCGTTTGGGGGTAATCTGGTAGCGGTTTTGAGCTTTGATCCGTTCGACACGGTGAACACTGAAGGGAAATCCAGAAATATGTTTATTCATCAGTCCGCGTAAAAATGCAGCAATGATGTGACCGTTCTCACCGGTCAGGTTAAAATGATCCCGGAATTCCTGCACGGTGACCCACCGGTCATCGCCTCCCTTCTCTTCCATATACTGCTCCAGTAACTGGGGAAGTTCATTAAAACGATCTATTGGCATTTCATAATCTCCCTTTTTTGTTTCCATGATTGGTTTTATCCGATCTGTTAATCCGGAACTCGTTGTTCGGGCAAGACCAAAATAAACACCGGCTACAATAACGAAAAGATTTCATGCAGGACAATGCTTTTTTCTGACCGGTAAGATCCTTATACGTTCACTCTCGTTTTTTCCGGAAGCACCGTGCGTCTTTGTCGGCCAGGGGGACATTTTCGCAGTTTCAGGAGATACCGGCCTTTTTTTGGATCGGATGGGTTATCCCCCGCTTCCAGGGTAATCTTCGTAACGATGAAAGGAAACTGGCTAAAAGGACCGACTTTCAACCGCCGCAGGAACGCAGATACCGTATTACTCTGGTAGCGTGTGAGACCGAAATGGTCCCGGAGTTCATGCGCAGTAATCCACCGCTCATCAGCCGCGTTCTCCTCCATATACGCTTCGAGCAGTTCCGGAATCCCGTGATATTTTCTCATAGTGGCACTTCACGCGTTTTTTCTGATAATCCGGTAAAAATGGATTACCTTTAGGATTCAACCAGTTTTACTAAGTTTTTCATGACGGCATCCACTGCTTTCCATGTGGGTGTATCCGCATGGCGGAGGACATACGGGCGTCCCTCATCCCCGGCTTTTACCATCGCTGGATCGAGCGGGATGGAGCCAAGGTACGGTACGCCCAGTTCCTGTGCAGCCTTTTCCCCGCCACCCTTGCCGAACAGGTCAATGGTATCGCCGCAGTGAGGGCAGATCATCCCGCTCATGTTTTCGATGATTCCAATGACGGGCAAATCCAGTTTCTCGATAAATTTGATTGCCTTGATTGCATCAAGCACAGCCACATCCTGTGGGGTGGTCACGATGACAGCCCCCTGTACATTCGGTGAGAGCTGGATTATTGAGAGTGCCTCATCTCCGGTACCTGGGGGGAGATCAACAACAAGGTAATCCAGTGCACCCCAGTTCACTTCAGAGAGGAACTGCCGGATGACCGATATCTTCATCGGCCCGCGCCAGATAACCGGTGTGCTCGTATCCGGCAGCAGGAATGCCATCGACATGACTGCGAGTTTCCCGGTTACATGGACTGGTTCCATCGTCTTCTCCAGAATGGCAGGACGCTGGTCTTCGATGCCCAACATCTTGGGGATATTGGGGCCATGGATGTCGAGATCGAGCAGCCCTACCTGCCTGCCATGAGCAGCGAGAGCGGAAGCAAGGTTTATAGAAACCGTTGATTTTCCAACGCCTCCCTTGCCGCTCAGTACAAGAATTACATGTTTCACATCGATTGTTGCCTTCGATGGCAGCCCTTTTTGGGCATGGGGGGCACTCTTTGTGTCCGGGTTTTTATCAGCATGTGGTGTCATAAAAATCAGTATCGTAAGATTTCCCATTGAGAGGCCGCATCCGGGTTATTGCCCGAAAGCATGGCCTCGTATACCTGGGAACCGTAAGGTGATCATCAAATCTTCAGGAACGTGCATATGATACGTGGAAATTAATGCCCGCTGCACTCGTGATCAGGACCGTGGGTGCAGCTGCTCTCACCCTGTGCAATTTTACCTGCAATGAAATCCTTGATGACTGTCTCGATTTCACCCCGTACTCCAAGGAATACTTCGATATTATTTTCGCAGAACAGCTCCACTGCCTTTGGTCCCATGCCTCCTGCGAGGACGTGCGTGACCTTATGCCCGGCAAGGAATCGCGGTAACTTTCCCGGCTCGTGCCCGGGGCTTTCAATAATCTCCCGTGAAGTGATCTTTGAATTTTCAATAATAAACACTGCATATTCAGTACAGTGGCCGAAATGCTCGGACACCATCTCTCCTTCTTTTGCGATTGCAACTTTCATGATACTAACTCTCGAAAAATATTGAATTCTTATCGCATGAGGCGCCTGCCGCCACCGAATCCAAATCCCTGTCCGCACCCGCAGGGAATACCCCCGCGCCCACGGCCATAGACCGGAGTATTCTGTATGGAACCCTGTGGCACCGCAATCTCGCTCCTTTCTGTCGCTTGCTGTACTGGGGCAGTGAGTGCAGGTGCAACAATCGTCCGGCACCTGCCAAAGCCCCTGCCCCTCATCGGACCAGTTCCTTCCGGTCCCGTTCCATTCAATCCTGGCATTGGTATTCTCCTGGCACCGTTTCAGGTACCATAATTACTCATATGCGCATAAATACTTAAAAAGGTTGGTTTAGGCAATCTGCCTAAAAGGGGATTATTCCGGTACCAACTTCCCACTCTCACGTAAAATCCATATCGTGCATATTCTCCATCCTGACTTATTGTTAGTACGGGTTCCTCCACTATCACTAAAAAAATAAAAGCGGTTACTTATTTCATGATCGTCTCATTACCAGTTAGGTGATTCCTTTTGTCAAGACGGGCAGTTGACATGACATTCCAGGCACTCTATACCCTAACCGATCTCCGGATAATCCTCCGCGAGACCGCACCGCAGCACGAACTGGATGACAAACAGCGGGATCAGGCCCTGCGGCTTTTAGACAATCTTGAACGGCAGGTATCGTCATTGAAACAGGAGATGCTGAAATGAGATGCGCCAACGGTATCGAGACGCGGCAGGTGGATGAACTTGCTATCAATATCGATCCGATCCAGGTTGGGGGAAGGCTCACGGGCGATGCCATGAAAGCCGTGATCGCCTACGGCGACGGGTACTCGGTCTGCGACAACTGCCGCAAGCCCAACCGGCTTGACTATATCAGCAAGCCCCCTATTGCAGAGTTCCACAGGGATGTTGCAGCATGGCTGAACATGGATGCCGTCCGCACGGTACCCGGTGCACGGCGGGGATTCCAGGCAGTCGCCCACACGTACGTCAATAAAGGAGACCCGGTCCTGCTCACCTCACTCTCGCACTACACCGAGTTCCTTGCGGTGGAAGGGTCCGGGGGTATTGCGTGTGAGATTCCCGCAAACGATCAGCACATGGTTACCGCCGAAGCAGCTGCTTCAAAGATTGAAGACGTGAAAAAACAGTTCGGCAGGGCACCGGTCCTTGCCTTCATTGACCACGTGGATTACCAGTACGGTAACATTCATGACGTGAAATCGATCGCAAAGGTCTGCCACCAGTACGATATTCCCGTCCTCTACAATGGTGCTTATACGGTCGGTATCCTGCCGGTGAACGGTAAGGATCTTGGCGTGGATTTTGTGGTCGGTTCCGGGCACAAGAGCATGGCAGCCCCTGCACCGTCAGGCATTCTTGCGACAACTACTGAACGGGCGGCAGAAATCTTCCGCACAACTGCCATTATCGGTGACGTGACCCAGCGAAAGTTTGGGCTTAAGGAACCTGAGATGATGGGCTGCACCCTGATGGGAGTCACCCTTATCGGAATGATGGCATCCTTCCCGCAGGTTAAGGAACGGGTAAAACACTTTGACCGGGAACTGGAGAACAACCGGATTGTCATTGAGGGGCTCCTTTCAGTTGAAGGGACGAAGATTCTTTCGGAAAAGCCACGAAAGCACACACTGACCCGGGCAGATACTATCGGCTCGTTTGACAAAGTAGCAGAAACGCACAAGAAACGGGGTTACTACTTCTCGGCGGCACTGGAGGAAAAAGGCGTGACGGGTGTAATTCCCGGTGCCACCAAAGTCTGGAAGTTCAATACCTATGGCATGACAAAGAAGCAGGCTGTGTATCTCGCAGAGACATTTACCGAAATCGCACGCGAGAATGGCCTTGCGGTGAAGGAATAATCCGGCCTGAAAAAATATTTTTCTTCAGAACGTCAGATTGCTGGTGTGCCGGAGCGGTTTTTCTTGGATAGTCGTTTTAATCTGGGTAGTGTACCAATCCAACCTCCTGACTATTTTCAAACTGGAGTTGTTGCAGATTTATAGAAGATAGTGCAACTCCGGATCTATCGGAATGCAAGATGGTACACGATGGTGCAGGCAAACCAATATTGTAATGGGAATTATTCAGCCCCAAATCGGGTCATCGCCAAACCGGTTCATCCAGAACTGCCTTGAGTTATAGTCAGTGCCTTTGCGGATATCTTCAGCCCGGAATGACAACTCATAATTTATACCGTATTCTACGAGAATGTCGTAAGCTTCTTTGATGCGGATGAACGTAATGTGGGAAAGGTCCGGCTCATGCTGCGACACATCCGGGTGCCACTCTTTGACAAGTTCCCTGTACCGGGCATGTATCCGGTTCAGGCTCGCCGTACCGGTAATGCCAAGCACTTCGGCAGCTTCGGGAATGCTCATGGTGGATCGGGTTGTCATCTATGGACAATAGGGGGGCGCATATGATAAAAATAACCGGATTACAAAACAAAGATTCCCTAATCATACGCCAGCCGGGTCTTCTCATCGGTGAGTGTTGGCGCAATCAGCTCTTTCCATGCTGTAGAATCCCACGAACCGAGTTTCTGGTGGGTTGTGTAATATTTCTGGGGTAACGGGTGCGTTCCGACAACAACATCCATCCCGTATTTTTCTTTAATGAACCGGGTAAAATAGGAAATTCGTGGACAGGGGGGATACCCGACTATCATACCGGTGGCAAGGTGGATAACCTCCGCACCATTGTTCTTCATCTCCTGCGGCACGTACTCGACATTGCCGCCGGGGCAGCCGTTGCAGGTCGCAAACCCGACAAGTTCCACATCGGTTCCCTTGTACCGCTCAAAGGCGCCTTCGCGGTTTTTCAGCGCCCGCAGGCATTTGCCCCCGGCACAGGTCCGGTACCGGTCGCATATGATGATTCCCAGTTTTATTGCGTCTCCCATGGACTTGCTACCCCGTCATCTTTTTTGGAAATACTAATTCTGTCAGGTTCCATATAAATTACAGGAAAATAGATCTCCTCGTAAGGTTATTTCATCACTTCATCCATCTGGGCCCTTCCATAAACGTAGGCAGGCATTCCCGAGAGCAGGAAGGTGACCCGCAGCGCCTCTTCAATTTCGGCTTTGGTGACTCCGAGGTTTTTTGCACCTGACATCTGGGCATGAACTGCATGCGGGTCACGGAGTGCAGCGGCAATTGCAATGGCAATCAGCTTCTTGGTCTTCCGTGTCAGGGCGCCATCGTCCCAGACGTGCCCTTCCATTTTCATGACAAGTCTATACATATCAGGTTCTTTTTCAGTCAGTTCCCTGAAGAATTTTGGCACTTTTCCGATCTTCTTTTCCAGATCCTTAAGTTCATTTTCTTTTTTCTTGTCAGTCATTCCGAATCTCTCCCTTGTTGTTTTGCCCTGCCCCAGAACGATTCGCGGCAGGTAGTGGGTCAGGAGCAGGATGCATCTGCACCCTGTTCACAGTTTCCCGGGAACCTGCCAGAACCCTCTCGTTGTCCCGAATTATTCTTACTGGATTTCTCGGAAAGGATTATCGAGCATTGGAAAGCACAGGTATTTGTACAGTGCTTTTCGAACAATCGTCTCAGCCAGAATACACTCTGTCATTCATATTGAATGGCGGGCAAATTCCCCTATTGATTCCCATTTGCGTATAATTCATTTAAGCATTTGTACCGGATGGTTATCAAGAACGAAGGCGAATGCAGCAATAATTAATCCGTCTCCTGAAGTGGAGGACTTCACAATCGATGAAGTTGAAGCGGTACAATCAATAACCTGAAAGAATTCTAAAAAATTGAATGCTCTGCAATCATGGAAATCTTCCAACCCCCATTTCATAAACTTATAATATTTACGTCATAATTTTGTCGGTGAGGTTACATGGCAGCGTGTGGTACCTGGTGTAAAGTATTGATAGTGTTTATTACAACCAGTTACTTTTCATAACATGTTTATCACATAATGGACAACCGTTGATTCATGCAAGCAGTAGTCCCTGAAGAGATGCCCGATGCACTCAAAGCCAGTATGGGCAGAGGTGGTGTAAGGCCGCAGCTCCAGAAGGAGATCCTTCAACTGGCAGAATTCCATACCTACCCGGCACCGGGGGTTCTTATCGGGGCGTTCATGGTAGATTATGCGATGGAACTCCTGGGAGTTACCAAAGGTCAGAAACTCTATGGGGTTTGTGAAACCCCCAAGTGCCTCCCCGATGCCCTGCAGGTTC
The DNA here is from genome assembly GCA_963676675.2 of uncultured Methanoregula sp. Classification (GTDB taxonomy): domain Archaea; phylum Halobacteriota; class Methanomicrobia; order Methanomicrobiales; family Methanospirillaceae; genus Methanoregula. Next base: position 690,839 of record OY781161.1, read on the forward strand.
TAGCCCATATCACGATTGGGAATAACCGGCTTAATATCGTGCCTATCGGTATATTTGCAATCACTATGAATCTGCCATCCGAAGATGCGACTGCTGATGCCGTACGGGTGTACGTGGACCTGGAGAAACTGAAAAAATATCCCACGGTCGATGTCTGGTACGCCAACAGCCCGGCATTTGACAAGAAGTCCATGAAAGGGCAACTGTTCGATGAGATCTTCCGTGCCGGTCGGAATATTCTCTCATCGGAACGGGTCCGGGTCACCGTGAAGAAAAAGAAGAAATGGTCCTCGGTTACCTGTCCCTGCTGCGGTGGGACAGTTCCCGATTATCTGCTCGAAGGAGACCATTGCGGGGCCTGTGGTTCAATGAAATATTATGACAGGATTTGATAGGGAGAATCCCCGATCCCCCACAGTTTTAAAAATAGTATCAGTACTCTTAGTCCAGGTCTGAATGGAAAATACCATTCCTCCAGAAATTATTTTCCTTTACCAGTAATACCTGCTTCATCCTTTCTAAGCAACGCAGTCCGGCTCCCCAACACGAATGGTGTACCTATCCTGCAAAACCCGGCCGATGCTGCCATCGCAAGGGTTTCTTCAAATTCACCAGCGGGAACCTCGTGCTTTGGTTCAGCAATGAGGAATATTCCGCCAGGTGCCAGAAGGGAAAACACCTCCTGGATGAGCCGCGCTGGATCGGGGACTTCATGGACTACACAGAATCCAAATGCAACATCAATACGCCCCGGATATTCGAGCGCCAGCGATCGTGGTTCAGCCTTGTGGAGATGGATGCGGGCACCAAGTCCTTCCCGTGCGGCCTTTTCTTTTAGGATCTCCAGCATCCCCTCCTGGATATCCACAGCGATAACCTGCCCATTTTCACCGACACGCCGTGCAATAGGCCGGGTAAAGAGGCCCGGCCCGCAGCCAATATCAAGGACGGTATCGCCCGGGCGGACATACCGGTTAACAACCCGGCCCGGCTGGTACTTTAGCCGTCGCCACCACCCGTCAAGATAACTGGCGCGGGATACCGGGAACACTTCGTGATTGCCGGTCATGGCAGTCCTTGCATGGTATCAGGATCCCGGGTTTATCCAGCAGAATCGCCCTGATCCCGTTCGGTGATCCGGGGACAGAGACCCCCATCGATCTTCGGGCAGAGTTTCTCATTGTGTTTCGGGCAGTGTCCTTCGAGGCTGCGCGTGCATGCTGTCATCTGGATTGTCTTGCCATTGATGATGGCATCCACGATCTTATGACGTGCCTCGTGAATGTCCCTCCATATGGTTTTACGGGAGACCCCGAGAACTGCTGCTGCCTGTTCCTGTTCAAGACCCTGCAGATCGATCAGCTCCAGCACCGCTATTTCTTCAGGAAGCAGTGAGACTATCTCGCCCTGCTTGCTCGAGTCACATTGCGGCGCATAGCATCGCGGTGATGCACCCCCATTGATGGAACGGTTCAGGCGAGGCCGACCCCGCCTTCGGCAACACTCCCCCTCATTTCCGCTGGTCTCTATAATCCCTCAACTCCTGTTCAAGATTGGACGTAAGCATTTGAATGGCTTGTGCTGCGGGAGATGCACCTGCACTGGTGACAGGCACACCGTTCCTGACCGATTCGATGACCACGGGATCGAAAGGGATCCTTCCGATCACGGGAATTTGCTCTTCATTGCACCAATGCTGAATTGTTTCTGTAAGTGACTGCTCCAGATCAAACCGGTTAACTGCAACAAGGATCCGTGGCCGGAACTGCCGGCAGACCGCGACCACCCGTTTAAGATCATGGAGCCCCGAGACGCTCGGTTCAGTGACAATCAGTACGATATCCACGCCACTGATCGTGGATATGAGCGGACAACCGGTTCCGGGCGGACCATCGATCAGGAACAGATCAGAATTCCGATCTTCTTCCATCGCTGTTTTTTTCACTGCATGGACAAGAAGCCCGGAGTTGCCTGCACCCGGCACAAGCTGTGCATGCACAAGGTGTCCTTTTTCTGTGTCAGAATATTTGATCTCACCCGTCTGCCGTGGCCGCATCGTGATAGCGGTGGGGCAGATATGGACGCACACGGCACATCCTTCACATCGGAGTGGATTTATCCGGTACACATCCCCGTTACGTTCAATCGCATCAAACCGACAGTGCTCCATACACTCCTCGCATAGCGTGCAGAAGGCGGGATCGATAACAGCAATTTTCATCCCCATGAATGCTTCTGTCCGGATCAGTCGTGGGCTAAGAAGGAGTTCAAGGTTCGCTGCATCTACATCGCAGTCTGCAAGAACAAGACTACCGGGGAGTAACTGGGCAAGTGCAGCGGTTATCATCGTCTTTCCTGTCCCCCCCTTGCCGCTGATAACTGCAATCCGGATCATGGCTCCACTCCGTTGAGTGAGCTGCATTTGACAAAAAGGGCTGCAAAGACATTCTGCCATTCCGGCTGAACACGGCAGAGGAGATCTCCCCTGCTCTGGATGGCGGCGATATCACGATTGAAGGGAATGGTCATCATTACCTCAAGATCATGGTCGGTGCAGAATTCAAGGGTAGCCTGGTCCTTCCCATCGCTTCGGTTGATTACGATGCCTATAGGGATACCCAGGCGACCGGCTACATCAACAGCCAGCTGCAGGTCGTGCAGACCAAACGGTGTTGATTCCGTAACAAGGATACATGCATCACACTCTTCCAGTGTCTCGACAACCGGACATGAAGTGCCCGGCGCAGAATCACAGATCACGAGAGGATCATCTGCTGCCATTTTTTTTGCAGCCCTGATGATTGGCACAGCGTGTGGATTTCCGGTGTCAAGCATTCCTGAAATCAGCTTCAGGTTAGGCAGCGGCGTGGAAATTGTTATGGTTCCTATCCGTTTTGGCTCTTCGTGAATGGCATCGTTCGGGCAGATCAGCGAACATCCTCCGCAAGAATGGCAGAGCTCGGGAAAGAAGAGAACCCGGCTGCTCAGTACGGTCAGTGCACCGAATTGGCAGAATTCCCCGCAAAGCCCGCAGTGCTGGCAGGTGTTCTGGTCAATAACCGGCACCGGCACGGTTACTTCGGTTGTCGTGGCAGGAGCCGGAAAGAAGAGATGGAGGTTGGGTTCCTCAACATCGCAGTCAATGAGAGTAACGGTGTCGGTATGGGAAAGCGTGAAGGCGAGATTTGCGGCAACCATACTCTTCCCGGTACCCCCCTTGCCACTTGCAATTGCCAGTTTCATTTTTTGTCCTTAAGGATTATCCTTGGTATAATTCCCTAATTGTTTATACTACCGGTTATCGCTTTATGCTAATTGTTCAAGCATATTTTTTGTGAATTGATCGAATGCATCCTTGACCGAGCCGCCAATGCGGTATGTATACATTGCAATCCCTGCGGCTGCGAGTACTTCCCGTGCATTCCCTCCAACCTGCCCGGTGATCAAAGCCTTAACGTCATGCGCTATGAGCAGCTGGGCTGCTTTAGGACCAACGCCCCCCGCACCATCGGCAAATGCGTTCTGAATCGCTTCAAATGATCCTGTCTCGCTCTCAAGAATGATAAAATACGGTGCCCGGCCGAACCTCTCTTCTGTGAGGGAATCCAGAGTTTTTCCTTTAGCTGTGAAACATACTTTCATGATCTCAACTCTTTATTATTACTCATATGCGCATAATGATATAAACTATCACTTCGTACACTAAATACTAAAAAAAATGAGGAAGATACGAACATCTCCGGCATGGATCCATTTGTTCGTGTGTTTATTGCAGCACCAGGAGTGAATTTTAGTTATGCCAGATCCCGTTGACAACCCTGAATCATTTACTTATATACCGATTGGAATCGTTCATTCCCCGTTTTCTGATATCGCCGGTATGCCTATCCAGCCCAGCGGGGCACGGGGTATACAGGGCAGCATTAAAATTCATCAGGAATTTATTGCCGGTCTTCGGGATCTAGAAGAATTTTCCCACGTTATTCTTATCTATGCACTCCACCGTTGCAACGGGTATTCCCTTGAAGTAAAACCCTTCCTTGATCCCAAGCCCCACGGAATATTTGCAACACGGGCACCCAAGCGGCCGAATGCAATCGGGCTGTCGATTGTACGGCTCGCTGGTATTCAGGGAAACACACTTGAGATTGAGGATGTGGACATCCTAGACGGGACGCCGCTCCTGGATATCAAACCATATGTACCCGCGTTCGACTCGCACTGCGATGCGAAGGCCGGTTGGTTCGAAGCGGTTTCCCATAATGCGACCACTGTCAGGTCGGATGAACGGTTTCGTTAAACGCTCATTCCATCGGATTTTGGAGGACTGTATCTATCGCGTCTTTGACGGTACCTTTTCCGTTGAATATACTGATTGAAATATCCGCGCCATTCAGAAGGTTTCTTGCGTTATCGCCAATATCTCCAGTAATTACTACTTCAAGACCATACTCCTTTAGTAACTGCACTACATTCCTGCCAATCCTGACATCACTGATAACAAATCCATTCCGGATTGATTCCGATTTGCCAGTCCGGGTATTATAGAGGATAAAATAGGGTGCCCGTGCAAAATGGCGTTCGAATACACTTTCCAAGGTTGGACCTTGGGCCGTGATACAGATTTTCATGATCGTTTCCAAATTATCACTCATATGCGCATAATAGGATAAATCTATGGATGCCGGCGGACACGTGATGAAAAGTGTTTTTCAATTCATCAGTATGCTTCCGAGCTGACAGAATCTAGTGATAACCGGCAAAGGTGGGAAAAACCGGCAGGAATTTCCGGCCAATTGCGGTTCTGGTAATGATCCAGCGGGAATACGATATTATAATAATATTCCCGTCGGACTGTTGATCCATCATGACCCAAAAAGAGACATTCCACGGTGTCCCGGGCATCCTGCGCCCGTTCAAGGATTTTGTCGAGGCAAAGGGATTGAAAAAAGGCGACCAGATCGTCTATTACGGGGTCCCGGGGACATGCACGCCATTTATCGAACTGCTCGCGTTCGCAGTTAGATCGCTCGAACTGGAGCAGGTATTTGTCCCGTTCGTGGACGAGAGCAGAGCCAAGAAGATTGGTCATGTCGATCACGTTGGCATGCAGGTGCGCATGGCACCCGTGAAGTTTAATCCAAAAGCCATTGTCATCATGGGGGGGCTCTCGATGCCCAACGTGCCGGTGAAAGCAGAGCAGGTGAAAGCTGTTATAGAAAAGCATTCCGGTGCAGCGGTTATCGGGGTTAGTTTCATGCACATGTTCGAGAAAGCAGGATGGTTCCCGGTCATATCATTCGATTGCCTGATCGATGCAAATATTGATCCCGTGGAAGTTACCACAAAAAAGTGATTTATTAAAAATATTATTCAAAATGCTGCGATGGGAATAATCATCCCATATTATTTATAACGGGGATTTATAAGCCGGACGATCTTATCCCCGATCTTCTGTGCTTTCTCTATTGCTTCCTTATCAGCAAGCACTTCGCCCTCATGGTATCCGTTACCCTTCACCGAGCCCAACGATGAAAATTCATGAGTGCTTAAGAATCCTTCAAGCGTCTGGATCGTCCGGCTTGCACCCTTATGCGCCTGCACAGCTAAAGCGACACCCATTCTGCCTGCCAGTTTGTGATCATGGTAGAGGGAATACGTGCGGTCGATGAAATTCTTGAGATGGCCGCACACATCGTAATAATACGTGGGTGAACCGATCACGAGCACATCGCAGTCAAGTACTTTTTTAATTATTTTATCCCAGTCATCCTTCTCGATTACGCAGTTTTTCTTCTCCTTGCATTTCTCACAGCCCAGACATGGGTGGATCTTCTTACCTGCAAGCGAGACAAATTCAGTCTCGATCCCCGCACCATGGCAACGTTCGAGAATAATGTTGACCAGCGCTGCAGTGTTGCCTTCCTTACGCATGCTCCCTGATATGCCCAATACCTTCATAGTTAATGCTCAACGCACAGGTTCATGATAGTTGTGATGCAACCGCCCGGTAGTGCGGGAGCAGATCAATACATTAAAAACCGTGTGTTTCTGAATAACACCATGCTATGGACATCACATTCTGCGCTCATTACAAAGGAGATGCACTGCCCCCGACAAACCGGTTCTGCCGGGACTGCCCGATGGCAATGACCGCGTGTGATACCCTGTGGTCGCTGGTCGTTGCGTTGTCACAATCCAATGCTGGGGGTGCAGTCCGGTTACCCGGGACCCGGGCCGTGATGTATTCCAATCCCAACAACTGGAATATTGTCCATCTTAAAATTAACACGAAATGGGGTCTTCCAAAAGAAGATTTCCTTCACTTTATCGCAACGGGTTCCGCACAGATGGGCCGTAAAGACGAGCGGCTGAATACAAAGGTCTCACCAAGCATGACGCGGCAGGAGCCCTATGTCCAGTCAATTGTTTCGGCATTGGGGGGAGGGAATATTCCCGAGATAACGGCCGTTAGGTGGATCCAGAAGGATACCTCGGGATCTCAAGGATGATCCGGCCCCCGGAACCTCCTCTCACATCAGCTGCCCGGCAATTGCAAGCACCGAAAGCATAGTCACCAGTGTAAGGTGTGCACCATATCCGGTTCGCTCTCTGGTTTGTCCCGGGCATCTGCCTGGGTGCATTCCTTGGCGGTGTGTTGGCCGCGTACATCAACCCGTAATCGTGATGTGGCTGTTTATCATCTACCTTGTCGGGTCTGGTGGGCGAATGATCTACACGTACGGGGAGAAGCCGGTACCCGAGAATACCAGTCCGGTACAGTTCTCCACAGGAATGTATGCCCTCATCGTAGCCTTCAGTTTTTTGGTGGCATTGTGTCCGGATTGCTGGGAGTGGGCGGCGGGATCCTGATCGTCCCCTTCCTGATATTCCTCTGCCGTTACCCCACAAAAAATTCAGCCGGCGTGGTCAGTTTTATCGTCATTTTTTCTTCCCTCTTCGGCATATTCGGGCACCTGACGAGCGGTGGCTTTGACCGTTTCCTGATTCTTGGCTGTGCGGTCGCGGTCTTTGTCGGAGCAACGATTGGTGCGAGAAGCATGGTGAAGATACCCGGCAGGTTCATCGAGGCGGGATCCGGGGTAATCCTCCTGGTATTTGCAATTCAGCTAATTCTCAAGCTGACGCATATTTTTTAAATTTTTGCCTGAATGTATTTATTAATGGGATGCGCCAAAGGTTGCCTTACAGGCACCTTCTCTGATAACGGTGCCAGGAGTTACAGCACCATGCAGGAAGTAATCAAAAAGATGATCACGGAAGCGATGGCAGCCCAGCACGCCGACGTGAACCAGATAAAAAAGAAACGAGGCCAGAATTTCGTTATCGACGACACGAAAGTCTATGTTGACGCCGTTAAAAGCATGAAGCCCGTCGGAGGCCAGAGCAAAGCGGTCTTTGCCCTGCACACCGATTCGGTCAATGCACATTATACGATCTTAAAAGGCCTGACGAACACCATCCGTCCCGAGGACGATCCCTTTGTCGAGCATTACCAGACGCCGGTCATTCTCGAAATGCTCTACGATGCGGATCCAAAGTTCCGGAAGAGCGTAGATGTGTTCATCAAAGCAGTCGGGAAAGCCGAAGCCCTGATCGGCAAAGAGTCGGCACGCCGGTACGCGGGTTTCTACGGACCTACGTGCGTGGTTGACTTCGCCCTGATTCCGGGTAGCAGCAGCAATATCGTCAACCAAATCCTCAAGACTACAGATATCCCGGTCGCACACAAGCAGGCAATTCTCGCTGCTAAGTCGTGGGGAATGAATACCTCCTACGGTATCGGGGATGTTTTTGCCCATGCAGTTGAAGGCGGGGCCGCTCTTGCCGATGCAGTGAAAAAGGAAGTCACAATGGTCCAGTCCATCTACGACACACCGGTCGATGCGCAGGCAAAACTGATGGACAGCGTGGGTCAGTCCTCATTCGACTGCCGGAAGTACATGAAGGAGTACCGCACAAAGATGCAGGGGGCGGTGAAAGCCTCGCTCGATGAGAGCGTCCACTACGCTAACATCGTCACGGTCCCGGCGTACTGTGTCGGGGATATCGCCCACCACATCTCCCAGTCCACATACAACATGTGCAAGGACGACGTGATCATGGCAGTCATCGAGTCGGTGACTGAGGTAATGAACAAGACCTTACAAGCGGCGGCCAAAAAGATGAAGACCCCGCAGGAGGTGCTGTCAGTGGCAACCGGTGCATCGGCAAGCGCTGCGGAATATATCCTCGAACTCGACGGGTTCAATGCGATCATGGTCGTGGACATGTTGACCAAACGCTACCACAATTATGTTCAGCTCTACCCGAAGCGGAGTGCAGCCATCGAACTCCACAACTGCGATTTCATGGACATGATCTACCGTGGCTGGAAGATGGTGGACAAGGCCCGGAGGATGCAGGCAGCAGGGCCCGGCCCGATAACACCGAAAGTCGGCGGGTTCGATATCGATCTCTCACCGATTCTCAAGAACGAGGTGATGGCCAACCCGCAGCGGTATGCGTACCCGGCCTGTGCGATGACCGTGCGGTTCTCAGCGATGATGCGCCTCTCCGATTACCCGTGCCTCTTAACGAGTGAACCGGTCACCGCAACGCTGATGACCAACATCATTGCCCTCAGCAAGGATGTCCCGGCGGCACCGGCACGGATCTGCAAGGACTGTGCTTCAGCCGCCCTGATGGATTTCCGGCACTGCTCGTGCCAGTGGAAGGAAGCGGTCTGATCCCGGTACCGGGATGAGGTGAGAATCATGAAATGCTACGTTTGTGCAAAAGAGGGAAAGGAGAGCGATGCCGTGGCCGTATGTGTTGCCTGCGGCATGGGGACGTGCATGAAGCACACGATCCGGAAAGAAGTCGATGTCTGGGAGGGCGGGTACCCGCTTCCCTCCCATAAACTGCCAAAGAAGATGCCCCGTATGCTCTGCCCGGACTGCAATGCTGCATATGGGGAGGGTAAGTGATGGCTTCGCTTGCCAACCGAAGTATCGCTGAAGGAGTCGGGACACTGCTCCTCGTGTACTTCGGTGCCGGGGCAGCGGCGATCACGCTGATGATCGCGAACGGCACAAAACCGGCAACACCGTTCAACATCGGGATCGGCCAGCTTGGCGGGCTTGGCGACTGGTTTGCGATCGGGATCACGTTTGGTATCGTCATTGCCGCCGTCATCTATGCGCTCGGCCGGGTCTCCGGGGCTCATATCAACCCGGCAGTGACCATCGCACTCTGGGTAACGAAACGGTTCCCTTCCGGTGATGCCGTCGCGTATATCATCGCCCAGTGTATCGGTGCTGCAATCGGGAGCCTGCTCTTCTTCATGACCGTAGGGATGGATGCGGTTACGATTGGCGGGCTCGGGGCAACCGCACCGTTTCCCGGGATCGGGTATGGTCAGGCAATCCTCGTTGAGGTGATAGCGACCTTTGTTTTGATGCTCGTCATCATGGGCGTTGCCGTGGACGAACGTGCCCCGCCGGGATTTGCCGGGCTCATCATCGGTCTGACCGTGGCTGGTATGATCACGATGGCCGGCAACATCTCCGGGGCATCGCTCAACCCGGCCCGCACTTTCGGGCCGTATGTGATGGACTTCCTGCTTGGCGGCTCGAACCTCTGGGCATTCTTCCCGATTTACATCATCGGGCCGGTTATCGGTGCAATCGGAGCAGCAGTCTTCTACGACCGGATTACAGTGGAGTGAGTGCTGCCCAATTATCTTTTTTCGCAGGAGATCGCTGGGTATTAATGGTCACGGGACCCAGCAATCCGAGGGAGCGCCGCGACCGTCTTACTTTGTTCGTCTGCCAAAAACCCAATTTTTGATCCTATCCCAGGAAAAAACGACCCTTATATTCGCGTTCTGACAGCCTTTATGGGTCCGGATTGGCTAAACTAAGTGGCGAAAAAAGCCTCGGTTTAATGGCCTTTGGTAGCAATCCGGTGGGGGTGTTTCCTGCTTTATTTCGGTATTCAGGGCAAAAATTGGACTTGGTTTTTCCGGGATAGGAATCCGGTGGTTTTGCGGGCTTTTCCGGAACCGGTTTTGGGAAAATGAGCCCGTATAGGGCTTATTGGACCTCAATATTCAGACCCTTGCCCGGATTTGCCACTGTCAGCTTTGTACCGTACCTGGATTTCTGTATAAGTTTGGAAAACAAGTGCCCCAGAAAAAAATCCCCCCACAATCGCATTGTAATTGCCGATTACCCCTCAGATGACCTGAACTCTGTGGTAAAATTCATCACGATTTGCGGGCCATTGGCATCGATTATCTGACACGGTTTCCACGTTTGTTTTTGCGAACGGGAGTTAAATTCAACGATTTTTCCACACGCACCCAATCGGAGCCCGATGAGGGTTTTTCCAAATCCCAAAAACAGAAACGGAGGTCAATTAGGGGTTATTTTAGAGTATCTTTCCTACCCCATTCCAAATGAGAATCGAGATACGAAAAACAGACTTAAGAAAAATTCCTAAAAAAAAAGGTGTTTGATTGAACTGATCTACCTTGCTGGGATGATCAGTGAGCGCTCGCCTGCGGGCATAAACTCGCGGATTGCACCCTTTGCGAACTCGCGGCGTGGTTCGGAGAAATCGAACTTGAGCGACGGGTCTGCGAAACAGATCTTGATCAACGGGGACAGGGTCCAGGCATCCTGGCGTCCATAGTGGGCGGCTGCGGCAATTGCTGCATATTCTCCCTGGTGTCCGACGTTCATTGCGTAGTTGGGGTAGTTTGGTCCACGGAGCTCGCCGATACAGCCTTCGTCGGGTCTGATCGACATTGAGTTGGTTGAACCGCACTGGTCCTGAAGGTCGTAGCCGAAGAAGCCGAGACGTGACCATCCTTCCTTGTGAGCGAGCATGGACATGTACCATCCGTTCAGGCCGGCGTTTGAGTTTGCCGTGGCCAGTGAAGTGGTGATACCTGATGCTGCTGCAAGTACGGATGCACGCTGGGATCCGCCGAAGTGGCTCTCGAGGGTGGTGGGGAACTGTTCGTACTGTTCCATACCGTAGAGGGTGACTTCGGTTGCGATGTCGTTGATAACGTCCTGGGTCTTCTTTGCCTTGCCGAGACCACCGTGTTTGGCCTTGATGTAGTCAAGACCGTAGTAGCAGTAGTCATCGAGGATGTTGTCGGTGTATGCTGCTGTTGCATACTGGGTGAAACCGACACCACCGGACATGTAGCTGCCGAGCCAGATCTGGTCGAAGAGCATGGTACCTGCACCGACGACTTCAAGGGATGCCTTGACGGGGTCGTTGGGGTACTTGCGGTCTGCCTGGACCATATCTGCAAAGTGACCGAACTTGATGCCACCTGGCTCGTTGGGGCCACGGGCACGGCGGGCGGGCAGAATGTCTGCCATCTGGATAACACCGGCGTGCTTTGCGGCGAATGCGAGGTCGGCGACTGCTGCCTCACCGGCACACATCTTGTATGCGCCGATAAAGGACATACCGATCTGCATTGCAGACCAGCGGGAGGTGGTTCCACCATCGCAGGTCCTGCTGACGGTTGTGGGGATGTGCACTGCCTGGAACATCGACTTGCCGACTGCTGCCTTGAGTGCTGCTGCACTCTTTGCCGGGAAGAGCTTGTCGAGGTTTAAGAGGAACTGGGGCTCGATGTCATCTGCCATCTCGTCGTCGCCAGTGAAGATCTTCACGTAACAGTCGTCGACAAGTGACGGGTGGGTCTCGACCATGTGTTCCTGAACGACTGCTGCGCCGGGCATGGCGTGGTTCAGCACGTGGAGGTACTCGTTGATGGTCTCAGGGGTGACTTCCTTGCCGAGACGCTTCTGGAGCGTGTTGTGGGCGAGGTCGAGGCCAACGATGATGGTCCTGCGGATATCATCCCACATCTGCTGCATTGCTGCGTTGTTGACAAAGTGAAGGTCGTCGCCTTCTACAAAGACGTTGGTGCCGCTGACTTCGTAGGTCATCAGCTGGCGCTGACCGAGCGGGATACCACCACAGTGGCAGCGCTTGGGGTCGTACATGGAGATACCGCGGTCCATCTCGGCCTTCTTACCGGCCTTCATGAACTCGACTTTACGCGGGGACTGCTCAAGACCCTCGCGACCAAAGACGGTTGAGGTTGCCTGGGGGTCTTCTGCAAACTTCTCCTTCATTGCCTTTAGGAAGAGCTTCTGCGTTCTCTCGATTTTTGCTTTTGCCATGATTATGCCTCCTTAGGCATGAAGCCGTATTTTACACGGAGCGAGTGGATGCGCTGGATGTATTCGATCAGTTCAGCATCGTCACGGTAGGCAGTGCCCACGAGTGAGTGGTAGATGCTGCTGTGTGCCTTGATCCACTTTGCGTCCATCGGCTTGCCGACCTTGACTTCGCCGTCAAGAGGTACACCGACCTGATCCTTGACAATCTTGACAATGCCTGACTTCTTGTCGAGGATACAGCGCTGGAGCATGTCGAACATCATGCCGTTCTCATCGAGACGGAGGGAGTGTCCATGCACCGTGCAGCCACGGATACCGGTAAGGGCTGGGTCAAAGAGCTCGGTGTTGACGAGATCTTTTGCATATTTTTCGAGGTCGCGTTCGCGGCACTCGACGATCTGACGACCTGACAGGGTACCTGGGTCAATGCCACGGAAGCGGTATGCTTCGAGGTAGGACCTGAGGTAGGGGTGGCAGGGTGCATTGTACATTGAGTCCGAGAACTGGATGTAACGGACGCGGTCGCCGGCCTTTGCGCCGTCGGTCGGTGTGACCATCTTGCGCACTGGGCACGCGGGTTCCTGCTGCTCTGCGAGCGGCGGGTGTGCACTCTTGTAGGCTGAGCCGGGTACACGGTGTCCCATAATAAGGACCATGTCCTTATCAGAGACATCACGGAGCTTTTCCAGCTTCTTGGCCGGGTCCATCTGCTTGCGCCTGTTGTCGGCGACAATAGTCTGGCCAGCACAGTATTGTGGTTTGTATGCCATTTTTTTATCACTCCAATGAATCCTTCTTTTTCATAAGTTTCATCACTGACGATATGACTTCGGCCATCTTTTCGCGGGTGGGGGTCTGACCACGGGTAACGCCGCTCACAATGGACATGACCGTACCTTTGGTGCGGATCTTATCCTCGGGGGGCATCACGACTGCAGTCTTCACTCCCTCTTTCGCGAAATCTTCATAATCTACAGGTGACTGGGAAACAACAACTGCCTTCACATCACAGGCTGCAAGAATAAATCGCACCTTGTGCACCACGTGGGAACGTACGTTCCCGTGGTGGAGAATGGCTATTTTGTGTTTCTCAATCTGCATGACCTCTTTGTCGGATAACCCAAAAGAAGCGCCGAGAACGCCACCACTAATCTTTGGTGCGTCCGGCGGTACGCCACTTCCGGCATTCAGCACCAGCGTACTGATGCTGTATTCGACGCCCTGTTGTCGCAAGCCTGAGGTAATATCGCACACCGGCTTTGTCACGTGGCGGCGTCCGGGAGACATCCCGACCACTATGACATCCGGGTACCGGCATTCGGAGATGGTGCCCCTCTGGGCAATGCCGCCTCCTTTACCCATGCCCATCGCCTCGCGGCAGTCAACAACCTGGGTTACTCGTCCAATCGGCATGATTATTTTATTCCCTGTAAGATTACGGGCTTGGACTTGCTGCTAGGATCAGCCATTCCAAGCATTTCTTTGTCCGCATTCGGGCCGTACTTGCAATAATCGACAAGTGACGGCTCGGTCTTCATGTATCTGCCTTCCTGAAGACGGAAAGTAAAATCAGTAAAGACCGATTCGCATGCGGCTTTCAGTGCGGGGATCGCATCACGGCTCTCAAGCTCAAGAAGAACATTACCTACATGAACCTGCAATTCGACATCCTGGTCCCCGACCTTGATCGTCCTCCTCATAGGATGAGGATTGGCAAGACCTTTGGCGGGGCCATAGGGGATGATCGCCGGCAGGCGCTGTCCGTTAAGGAGCATGCGCCGGATGCCGGGGACTTCGATGAGCTTGTTCAGCAGGCGTTCTGTTGTCTCGGGATTAAGCAACCGCTCTGCGGAAATCCTGCACTGGGGGAACGTGGCTTCTGTCATTCGTATCCTTTAATTGGGTTTAGATACCCTTTGCAACTGCCTGGATCGGCTTCTTGAATGCATCAAGCTGGCCGAAGGTGTCCTGGTAGATCTTCGAGGTGTGTTCGGGGCCGAACATCTGGGTTCCGGCATCGAGTGCACAGGCTGCGACGATACAGGGCATACCGACACCGGCTGCATGCCGGGTCACGACGTGGTTACCGTTGAAGACACCGGGACCGCCGCCACCGTAGATTGAGTGGCTGAAGAACGAGAAACCGACTGCGACACCCATTGCACGACCGAAGTCGGAGCCTGGGAGGCCGGTCTCGTGCTCGAGCAGGTCGTTGAAGTACAGCAGGGTTGCTGAGACTGCCTGGGCGAAACGTCCGGCACCACAGTTAACCATGGTTGCTGCAAGGGTTCCTGCAGATGCATAGGCGTTCCAGAGCATCGGGTCCTTGGTCTCGTAGAAGACGAAGCCGCTCTTGCCTTTCTTGCCTGCCTTGATGACTTTGTCCTCAATGGCACGCTCGACGAGGGACTGCACGACAGTACCGATGGTACCGGTCTTGCCGTTCTTCTTGACGAGGTCGTAGACAATGTTGTTTGCATTGAGTCCCTGGTATGCGTAGAGCATGAGTTGTGCACGCTCGAATGGGCCGACTGCGTTACCCATCTCGAACATACCTGCCTGCTCGAAGGTTGCTGAAAGTGCTGCGCCCTGGAATGCATTCCGGTGGGTCATCATGACCGCGTGGTTGGCCGGAACGTTACGGAGTGCGTAGCCGAGACCTTCGTTGAACTGGGGGATGGACAGAATCGAGACGACATTGCCGCCCTGCATGTCCATTGTCTGCGGGTAGGTACCCCAGACTGCTGCCTTGATGTAGGAACCGTCGAACATGTCGACCTTGTACTGGTCAACCAGTGCATAGGTGGTGGCTGCTGCCACAACGGTGGATGCGACATCGTAGGTTGCTGCTGCATCCATACGTGCAGTTGGAACCTCGACGAGGATCATCTTTCCGCCGCCGACCTTGGTGATCTTGGTGTTGTCACCATCGGTGACCTGTACCATTTCCTTGATCTTGGCTGAGAGTGCATCCGAGTCCTTGACAACGCTGCAGTTCATGCTGCGGCCAAGAATCTGGTTCGACTTGCCGCCGACCTTTCCGGTCTTTAAGGCTTCTTCGATACCTGCAAAGTTAACTGCCACAGTCCTCTTGGTGAGGTCGATGACATTCAGTGCGCCCTTGTTGACAACGGGGCTGATCTTGTCAAGAGTAACATTGCTCTTTAAAAGCTTGCCATCATCGTCGTAGAGGTCGATTGTGTCTTTATATTTAGCCATTTGAATTCCTCCAAATTTTCATTTAACCGCGGTACAATACTGTCAGTGAACGAAAGTATACTCTATGAGGTATACTGGTAATGAGTGAAAGTCGCTATTGCACGTCCCCTAAGATGGGACATTGAATAATTCCCAATTTCGCCATATAAGTATTCCGATTTTATCCCGGCACGCCGAATTATAATATATATGAAATAATACTTGAAAACGGAGCAATGTTCAAATATTACATATCCTTCGCATTTCTTTGTTTTACGCAGTATTACATTAAAATAAAAAAGTAACACTCATTACTACTACTCTAGCACAACAATCTGACTTTTTTGTGCGCTCTATATAAAAAAGGTTAGGTTGAGGAAATGATTCTTTTGTATTTTTGATTGGCTGATTGCTGGTGCCTGATCGATTGAACAGCGCAAAATCAGATAAATGGTTCGTATGGTTATGGCTAAAAAAAAGAAAAAAACCGTGAAACGGTTGTTTTATTCATCCATTCTTTTTACTATTGTATTGAAAGGCACTGGTGCGCCGAAGTAAAAATTTATGGGTGAATTGAGGTTTCACGGCTGGATTCTGTATTATTTCTTGACTTCGGTTAAGGGACTGGGTCCCAGCTCTGTTACCGTATTGACCACATCAGTAATGACGGCTGCCCACTTTGCACCTTCTGATGCAGAGACAAACGTCATCCTGAAGCGGCGGTCGTCAAGGCCGATGCTCTTCATTAAGCGCTTGACCATGAACATCCGCTTTGCTGCCTTGTAGTTTCCTTCAAGGTAGTGGCAGTCACCAAAGTGGCAGCCTGATACGAGCACACCATCTGCGCCATCGGCAAATGCCTTAAGGACAAACAGTGCGTCAAGGCGTCCGGTACACATGACACGGACGACCCTGACATCGGGCGGGTACTGGATACGGCCGCCACCAGCAAGGTCTGCACCGGCGTATGAACACCAGTTGCAGAGAAGACCGATGATCTTGGGTTGCCAGATACCGGGTCCGCGTTCGGGGATCTTGAAATTTCCAGGAGCTGACATTTACTGCTCACCTCCGAGGAGGAATGCATCGATCTGTGCGACTATCTGGGGGGTTGCAAAGTGGTTCATCCAGATTGCACCACCGGGGCAGAAGCCACCGCAGGTTCCGCAGCCTTTACACTTGGCTTCGGTTACTTCCATTACCGTGCGACCATCTTTCTCGACAAGCGCAAGCGCGCTGTACGGGCAGAGGTTCACACACATACCGCAGCCTGCGCATTTCTCATCAATGCAGGTAGCAAAGTATGGTTCAAGTTCGACTTCTCCCTTGTGGATCGGGATACTTGCTGCAGATGCTGCACCTTCAGCAGATGCTACAGTGTCGGGGATATCTTTTGGTCCCTGGCAGACACCGGCAAGGAAGACACCGGCAGTTGTTGTACCGCACGGGTTTAACTTCGGGTGGGCTTCTAACAGCCAGCCGTCCATCGAGCAGGATACACCAAAGAGTTTTCTTGTCCTGTTGGTGTCTGCGGAGGGCTGTACTGCGGATGCGAGCACGACCATGTCGACTTCGATATCGACCGGGCGGTCGAGCAGTGTGTCGTCAGTCATGACGTGGAGTTTCTTTGTCTTTGCATCTTCAAGGATGTTTGCGACACGGCCCCGGATGAATTTTGCTCCTTCATCCTGGATACGGTAATAGAACTCTTCGTATGCTTTACCGAATGACCGGATATCCATGTAGAAGAGATAGGGCGTGCATCCCGGAATCTTCTCGATGATCTGGTGGGCATGTTTCAGCGAATACATGCAGCAGAACCGTGAACAGTATGGCTTGCCGATACCGGTGTTGTCACGGGAGCCTGCACAGAGCACGAATGCGACCCGCTTCGGGGTCTGGCCATTGCTCGGGCAGACCAGGTGTCCACCGGTTGGACCGGATGCACAGATGAGCCGCTCGAATTCGAGACCGGTAATGACGTTCTCGAACCTCTTGTATCCCCATTCCTCTTTCTTCTCAATCGGGAACAGTTCGTACCCGGTAGCAAGGATGGCAGTACCTACCTTGACCTTGACAAACTCGTCCTTGGCTTCGAGGTCGATTGCCTTCTTCTCGGGACCGCACGCAGTCACGCAAAGTCCGCACTTGACACAGGACTCAAAGTCAATCGTGTAGAGCAGGGGAACGACCTGCGGGTGGTTGATGTAGATCGCCTTTCGTGGCTTCATGCCCATTTCGAACGCGTTGGGCTTGATAACCGGACAGATTGTTTCACAGTCACCGCAACCGTTACAGCCGCCACCGACAATGCCTTTGGCTTCTGCTTCCTTGGGGGTGAGCACACCACGGGCTTTCTTTTTGATGGTAACATCGAAGTTACCGATGTACCCTTCAACTTCATGGACTTCCGACCAGGTGTACAACTCGATTAAGGGCTCCCTGCCGACATCCACCATCTTGGGGGTTAAGATACACTGGGAGCAGTCGAGAGTCGGGAATGTTTTGTCCAGCTGGGACATGCGCCCGCCGATACTGGTATCGGACTCGATGAGGTATGTCTTGATGCCTGCAGCAGAGAGATCGAGTGCTGCCTGCATACCTGCTACACCGGCACCGACGACCATTGCCGCTTTTTCGACTGGCACGGTCTTTGGGAACAGGTCCTGGAGGAGTGAAGCTTTTGCAACGGCAATACGGATTGCATCCTTTGCCTTGTCCGTTGATCCTTCCTGATCGTGCATGTGCACCCATGAGTTCTGCTCACGGATGTTTGCCATCTCGAACCGGAACGGGTTTAAGCCGCCTTCCTTGGTTGCTGTCCTGAATGTTGGCTCGTGGAGACGGGGAGAGCATGCTGCGACTACGACACCGGTAAGCTTGTTGTCATGGATTGCTTTGTTAATTACTGCCTGACCGGGCATCGAGCACATGTACTTGTAGTTGTCAATATAGGCAACATTCGGGATGGTTTTTGCATAATCCTGTACGGCATTGATATCCATCGATCCAGCAATGTTCGTACCGCAGTGGCAGATGAAAACACCAATCCGGGGCTTCTGCTGGGTGGTGCTGCCGGTTGCTGCCGGCTTTGCTGCCTGGGCCTGTTTCTTAACTTCAGGTTTCACGGGAGCCGCCTTCTTTGTATCCTGCTTTTTGGTCTCGGGCTTTTTGGTGGTTGTTTTCTTCTTTTCTACCATTTCTTACCACCTCACAGCACCTTCTGAAGGAATGATTCGCAGCTGATTCCATGGAGATCGAGTCCGAGGTCCTGGGGACTCATTCCCTGTGCCAGGCCGAGGAGTTCAGCGAAGTGAAGAACCGGCAGGTTGTAGCTGACGCCGAACTTCTCCTGAATCTCAATCTGACCACGGTCGAACTGGAGCTGACAGAACGGGCAGATATCCGTGAGGGCATCTACCTTCTCCTCTTGTAAATTGATCAGCTTCTCGTTGGTGATATCGAGTGCATGGACGATATCGTAACCACGGACACCGCCACCGGCACCGCAGCACTGCATCTTGTTGCGGTATTCAACCGGTGTTGCACCGATAGCAGCAACAAGTTCTTCCATCCAGGTCGGGTGCTCGGTGTTTAACATGACTTCCTTTTCAAACTCACGGTCCTTGTGGGGTTTGACGAGGTGGCAGCCGTAGTGGACTGCAATGCGGGCACCGGTTAACGGGTTGGTAACGCTGTCGCGAACCTTTTCAACGCCGATAAACTTGTCGTTGTAGAGGAGCTCTGCGGTGTGGTAGACATTGATAGTACCCTTGTACTCCATGTCGACTTCCTTGAGCACTTCGTTGACATTGTCGCGGAGGTCCTTGTTGTGCTTGAGCTTGTGGTTGACTTCCCAGATCGATTTATAGCATCCGTTGCAGACGAGGGCAATGTCCATCTTCATCTGTTCGGCGAGGACGAGGTTCCGGGCTGCCATTGCATAGAACACATTGAGATCGATGGATCCGAATGCGCCTGGTGCGGGGCAGCAGCTTGCACCCTTGAGGGGAACTAACTCAACGCCGAGTTTCTTCATTGCCTTGATGGAAGCGGATTCGACACCGGGATACCGGTTGGGGGCAATGCATCCAAGGTAGAATGCAAATTTGTGTTTTGCGCCTGATTCTGACATGGTATCTTATCCCTCCCTTTCCTTGATGATCCGGTCGGCATTGGCCTTGAGCTTGTAGTGGTCAAGGATCTTCCTGATACCGGGCATATATTCTGCATAGGTATGGGTGGTCGGCGGGTCGCGGGACAGGCCGATCTTCTCGCGGGCTGCACGGTTGACATCATTGTTCGGCACACCGTGGCCTGAGGCATAGATTGCCGTAACAGTCTTTAAGAAGTTGACCGGCACGATGTCCCTCTTGAAAGCGAGGTTCCTCATGGACATGATGACATCGGTCGGGATGATGTCCCGTGGACAGCGGTCAGAGCAGCTGTAACAGGTAGTACAGAGCCAGAGATCCGGGTCGGTCAATGCTTCGTTCTCGAGCCCGAGGACCGCTCTCCTCATGAATTTACGGATGCGGTAGGTGCTGCGGGGAGCTGACGGGCAGGAGCCGGTACAGGTACCGCACTGGTAGCACATGTGGGCATTCGTACGCGAGATGGCTTTTACGCTCTTGGTGAACTCAGGGTTTGAGTCATCAACGTAAAGTTTCGTGTCCTGGAGTTTCTTGTCCAGCGCTGCTGGGTATCCTTTTGTTCTTGCCATGGAACTCACGCCCTCTCCATCTGTTTGAGGTTAACCTGGCCTGTTATGTCCTCTTTCACTTTCGAGGTTCGCTTGGTGAAGAGTTTCTCTTTGATCTTCTTGAACAGGTCAGTCTCCGTGCCTTTCACGCGGATGCTGTTCCTCTGCATTACAATGATATCCTCACCGGGGCAGGCGTTAACACATGCACCGCACAGGATACAGTAATCCTTGTTGACTGCAATGGTCTTTTCGATGCTGTTGAGTTTCATCTCCGCTGCGGGGATTGTTGACGGGAGATAGATTGCATTTGCCGGGCAGATATCTGCACACGTTGAACAGCCGCCGGGGCATTTCTCGGCGTGGAATTCAATATCGCCTTCAAAAATCTTCTCAACGGTGATTGCTTCTGTCGGGCAGTTCTTCGAACACCACGTGCAGGTGCAGCAGTTGTCCTTGATAATATCGACTTTGCCGACTACCTTGTCAGAGATGATCTCGCGCTCAACAACGATGCACTCTTCAGGGCATGCCTCAACACACACTTTGCAGGCATCACATTTTGTCTCGTCCCAGATAACGTCGCCTTCGACTTTTCCGGTCTCTGCGGTGAACTCTTTGTGTTTCACCACGATTGCCGGGCATAATGCCCCGCACAGACCACAGAGCGAGCATTTCTCTTTATCAACAGTAAATGTCGTCTTGGTCTTGATTGCCGTCTGGCGGTCTTTTGCGCCAGCAACCGGTCCTTTATAGGTTCCTTCAAAAGCAGGGACGTTGCGGTCAATGGCGTCACGCGGGCAGACCTCTTCGCAGATCGTGCACTTGACGCATTTCTCGTCATCAATCTCCGCCTTCATATCAAATTGCGGGAACCCTTCCTTCTCAAGGATCGGGAGTCTCTCCTGTCCATCCACTTTCAAGGTCAATGCATTGAATGGGCACATTATGACGCAGACGCCACAGTATGAACACTTAGTCTCGTCGACATCGATAGGAGCAGCGTAATTGATTGCGCCACGCTTTGATGCACCGACGAGCCCGAGGACAATAGCTTCCTCCGGACAAGCGTCCACACATATACCGCATCCCGTGCAGGTCTCTGCATTGAGAATAAGGTTGTTCACGTTCTGAAGGAGTTTTTGCTCCATTACAACGTTGACCCCATCCCTCTTTTTGGAAAATTTGGGAAACAGATTGTTCATGAATTAACCCTCATGCAATACCATTATAGTACGTTTGCCTGTGCTTTTTGATTCCCAAGGTCCTGTCAGCTTAATAACATCGTGCGGGCATGCCTGAACGCAAACACCGCAACCGGCGCAGAGTTCACCCTTGAAGTCAAGGACAATGGACTTCCCGTCCTTAACTTTATAGATCTTATCATATGATGATGGATCCACGGTATGAAGCTCCAATGCGTCGACGGGACACGCGACTACACAATTGTTACAGCCGGTACAGTTAACCATGTTAATATGCACTGCAAATGCCATTTTTTTTACGCACCAGCTATGATCGATTCTAAAATCGACTATCCAAAAGTGGTAGAAGAATGTAGATAAATGTTCTGAAATTTACTCGAATGAATGAGGTTTTTATTCAAGATTTTAAATTCTAAACTCTATACTCTTTATTAAGATTAACAGAATGTTGTGTACTTAATTGATGCATTATTGTGCGCTCTTTTACAGGAATTAATTTAGAAAATTTATTCAACACCAATCATAGTACCATTGTGGTATCGGAGGTTATCGTATGGAAATCAACGGAGTCACCATTGACAACGAATTTGCAGAGGCATTCCCGACATGGGTCTGCCGGGTGATCATTACAGCAGTCACCATGGAATGGGCACGGAAGGCAGCAACTGAGGCAACCGGTTTTGCTACGTCAGCAATCGGATGCCCGTGCGAAGCGGGGATCGAACTGGAACTTGACGGTTCACAGACCCCTGACGGCCGCCCGGGAGTCTCCATCCTGATCTGTGCGGGAAAGAAGAAGATTAAGGACCAGGTTGTCGAGCGCCTCGCTGAGTGCGTACTCACTGCACCAACGACTGCAGTCTTCAACGGTATTACCAATTCAGAAGAGAAGATCCAGGTAAAACTCCACTTCTTTGGAGACGGTTACGAGTACCAGAAAGAAGTTGGCGGCAGGAAATGCTGGGTCATCCCGATCATGGAAGGAGAATATATCGGTGAGGAAGAGTTCGGCATTGTCAAGGGTGTTGCCGGTGGCAACTTCTTTGTAATGGCAGAGAACCAGATGGCCGCCCTCATGGGTGCACAGGCAGCAGTAGATGCAATCGCAAAAGTTCCGGGAACGATAACGAGTTTCCCCGGTGGCGTTGTCGCCAGCGGCTCAAAGGTTGGCAGCCTGAAATACAAGTTCATGCCCGCTTCAACCAATGAGAAGTACTGCCCGACACTCCGGGAAAAAGTTCCTGACTCCAAGGTCCCTGCCGGGATCAAGGGCGTCTATGAGATTGTCATTGACGGAATTGATGAGAAGTCCGTTGCAGCAGCAATGGCTGCAGGTGTCAAGGCCGCAGCCCTGGTCCCGGGTGTGAAGTTCATCACTGCCGGAAACTTTGGCGGCACGCTCGGTCCATTTAAGATCGAGCTCCACAAAATTCTCTAATCCTTTTTTACTTTTGAAAATGGTTATGGCCGTTTTCATACAGGTGTATGTTTGCTGCCCTTGGATTCGTGGGGTTTTTGATTATTCTTGAGGTCAGAATCGATACGATAACTGAAAATTTTCTCGCACTAAACGATCGCTATAAATACTGTTATTGCCGAATCTTTTGTTAACGAGAATTTCGGCGATAACATGATCTCCCAGAATCTTGACGACCTGCAAGAGCATTTTTGGTTCGCTCTTTATTCAGAAAATTCCGGTAATGCCGGGCAAATCTGCAAGAAGAACTGCGATCACTGTATGGTGCGGTTCTCCAGCATACCCGGGGCTTTGAGGTAGTACTAAGATGGCGAACATTGCTGAACCGTATATAATCCACTACCCGCAGATAATTGCAGTGGCGGATGAGACCGGCAACCGGGTGGAACTGATCGAATTTTTTGATTGTGTTGGCGGTGCGATGTGGTCGAAACACCACTATGCCCAGAGCCCGGTGGTAGAGGATGTCCGCTGCGTGGGGTCAACCATGCGGTATCTCCTAAAACCGCAAACGGTGGATCTTGCACTCGAAGGTTCCCGCTTCCCGGCGGGCATTTCTGCGTGTACCGTTGACAAGTCCGAAATTGCCGTTACGTATATCGGTATGGGTGGTGGCGGTGTGGGTGCTGCAGCCTGCCGCTCAGATGCACGCGGGGTCATACGAAGCCGGAGCGATCCTGCGGGTGGAGGAAAAGTTGCCGGTGCCACGATCTGGATGCCCCGGATGCAGCGGGTGCTCATTGGTGTGGACGACACGGATACTCCGGAAGAAGGGGCAACATGGACGCTTGTCCATAATATTGCAAAAGCCGTGGAAGATGAACATTCAGTGTATCTTTCGCACACGATTGTCCAGCTCTTCCCGGTGGCATACCGGACCAAGAACTGCGTTGGTCTTGTTGCAGAGTTTGCTACAACGGATCCTGCCGGTCTTACTGAACGGTTCCATGCTCTCTTGAAAAAATACACTCTCTCCCAGAAAACCGGCATGGCGGTGTACACCGGATTTTCTCCCTCAGAGGAACTGCTTGCGTACGGGCGGAAGGTAAAACGCGGCGAGGTTGAACCGGGGCTGATTGAACAAATCCGGGATAAGAACTTAACAATCATCATGAACGGCCGGGGTATCACCGGGGCAGTGGCGGCAATTCCGTTCTTCACCCGGTACGAGGAGGCACTCGAACTATGCAGTGGACCGACTTAAAAGCAAAACTCCTTTCCGCGGGTTCAGCCAGGATCACCGGTGAACCTGCCGAACAGTACATTGCCCGTTCCACTGCGGGACCGGGAGCCGGGGGGAGCGGTGCAGTCTTCTTTGCTATGGGCAGCCACCGGGTCAAGCTCGCCATAAACCCTCTTAGTGAAGTGGAGATCGTTCACCGGGGCAAAGGAGTTGCAGACCTCTATTTCGAGGGAACACTCATACCCGGGCGGCTTCTTGAACCCGGATTCCACTGTCCCGACCAGGCATTCATCACGGTGACCGGCAGCTGCATTTTCCATTGCCGGTACTGTCCGGTACCAACACTGGGAGGGAAACGAAAGTCGATTGAGGAGATACTTAGTATGGTAAAATCCGTCCGGCACCGGATTTCGGCAATCTCCATTACCAGCGGCGTGCTCCAGACAATAGAAGAGGAAGAGTCCTACGTGCTTGAGGTGATAAAGAACCTGCAGGTCCACAATCTACCCATCGGCGTATCCATTTATCCTACTGACCTGACTCCCGACCGGCTAAGGGCACTCGGGGTAAAAGAAGTGAAGTTCAATATCGAAGCAGCGACACCGGCCATTTTTGCGAAGCAGTGCCCGGGACTTGATTACGAGCAGCTCTGGCGAGTGCTCGACCGCTCGGTTGAACTCTTTGGGAAAGGCCGGGTCTTTTCCAACGTGATCATCGGGCTTGGAGAGACGGATGGGGAGATGGAAGCCTGCATCAAACGGATGACTTCCCACGGGATAATTCCCGTACTGCGCCCGCTCAACCCCGTTGCGGAACTTGCCGGAACTCCCCGTCCGTCTGCGGAACGATTAAAAAAGATCTTTGGTATCCATACCCGCGAACTTGCCAAAGCGGGGCTTGATCCAAAAGAGGCGCTCACCATGTGTACGAACTGTGCCGGCTGCGATCTGGTGCCGGGGAGGGACTAGATGAAAGGCATTGATGTGATCACCGAAGCGCTGCTCGCATGCACTGATCGGCAGTATGCCATACCGGGATTTCCTGTTACTGACTTGGGTGCCAAAACGCATGCAGAGATGGTGATCAATGAAAAAACAGCGCTTGAATATGCACTGGGCGACTCGCTTGAAGGACGACGGGCGGCAGTCATTATCAAGAATGTCGGTGTGAATGCATGCGCCGATCCTCTCCTTCAGGCAGCTGCCCAGGGTCTTATCGGGGGTGTCATTCTCGTAGCCGGGGATGACCCGGAAGCACTGGGATCGCAGACTGCACAGGACTCCCGGTATTACGGTGAGCTGGCAGAAATTCCTGTGATCGAACCTGATGTTGCCACCTGTTATGCCGGTGTCGAGGCAGCTCTTCAAGCGTCAGAGAAGTTCTCAAGAGTTGCGATGCTCCGGCTGACCCCCGGAATATTCGATGCGGAGGTGGAATATACACCTGTTCCCCGGAGTACCGGGAAAGGGCGCCTCTCTGACCGGTCATGGACAATGAACGGGCGGATAACGGCCGCCGAGGAATTGTACCGGACCATGTTTGACTGGTCGAACGGTTCTGCATTAAACCAGTGGAAGGGTGAGCCTGCCGGTGCTGGTGTTGCGCCGGGAAACACTAGGATTGTTACTGTACACCCCTTACCGGCACAGGCAGTAAACGTAAAGGAAGTGCATGAGGTTGGCCGGACGTTTGTCCGCGATCACCGGGGGCTGCTGCCGCCGGCTCCGCAGCACCATCCGCAGGTAATGAAGGACCGTGGGTATTACCGGACGTTCTGTAAAGACTGCCCTTTCAAGCCGATGATGAATATTCTCAAAGAGAGGAAGATGAACATGATCTGCGATGCAGGCTGTTCAATCCTGGGCATGACCTCCCCGTACGAGCTGGGTGTCGCCAGTTATGGTATGGGATCGAGCATCGCGGTTGCCGCCCGGAGCACAAAAGTTGCCCTTATCGGCGACTATGCCTTTCTCCATTCCGGCCTGAATGCCCTGATCGATGTGTACGAAAAACGGCTTCCGATGCTCTGCATCGTGATGAACAATGACTGTACAGCAATGACCGGCAAACAGACC
This sequence comes from uncultured Methanoregula sp., assembly GCA_963676675.2. GTDB lineage: Archaea > Halobacteriota > Methanomicrobia > Methanomicrobiales > Methanospirillaceae > Methanoregula. The sequence goes on from OY781161.1 coordinate 716,897, forward strand.
TCCTATGATCCGGTTCCCTACCTCATGTGGGCAGACCCGGTGATATGTCGTGCCGATGATGAAGAGACGCTGAAAAACGAGCTCGTGGTGACGGACACGCCCCGCACGCTTGTAGTAGAGGGTACCTGTCCGGAGGGAAGCAGCCATGAAACCGTGGAATATTGAGATCTGTGATGTGACGTTGCGGGACGGGGAGCAGACTCCCGGGGTATCGTTCTCCTGCGAGGAAAAGGTAAAGATAGCGACCAGGTTAGACGAGATCGGTGTCGAGGTCATCGAAGCAGGATTTCCTGCTGTCTCACAGAATGAGGCACACTGTGTAAAGACGATTGCTAATCTCGGACTCGATGCCCGTGTCTGCGGTTTCTGCCGGGCACGGGAACAGGATATCCAGACTGCCATCGACTGCGATGTGGAGATGGTGAGCATCTTCATCCCGACCTCAGAACTGCATGTCCGGCTCAAGTTCAAAAAACCCCGGGAAGAGGTGCTTGAGGACTCACTGGCGATGATAGATTATGCACGGGATCATGGCGTGGCGGTGCGGTTTGCTGCCGAGGATGCGTCCCGGACCGATCTTCCCTTCTTAAAAGAAGTTTATCGCCGTGCGGCCGAGCATGGTGCCGTACTGCTCAGTTTTGCCGATACGGTCGGCTGCCTGATTCCCACCGAGATGCAAAGCATCATGACCGAACTCGTCTCATCGGTTGACGTGCCATTCTGCGCCCACTGCCACAATGATATGGGCTGTGCGGTGGCAAACACGATCACCGCTGTGCAGGCAGGCGCCTTCCAGCTCCACACAACGGTCAATGGAATCGGTGAACGGGCAGGCAATGCTTCCTTAGAAGAGGTGTTAGTCGCCCTGCGGATGAAAGGAAACATTGACCGGTACGATCTCTCCCACTTGACCGAACTCTCGCATATGGTTGAGAAATTCTCCGGAATCACGCTCCCGCGGAACAAACCCGTAACCGGTGAACTTGCGTTCTCCCACGAGAGCGGCATACACATCGCAGCAATTCTCCAGGACCCTTCCACCTACGAATATTTCCCGCCCGAAATGGTGGGGAGTGAGCGGCATTTCATTCTCGGTAAGCACACGGGTAAAAAAGCACTCGAGCACGTCATGGCATCGCTTGGCTGCGAATGCACGGACAAGCACGTCTGTCGTGTCCTTGACCTGGTCAAAGATCATTCTGAACACAAGTGCAACATCACGCCGGATATCTTAAGAAAACTGATCACAAAAGCACAACGGGAGAATGGATAATGGCTACATTGTCAGAGCGGATTCTTGGCGGTAATGCCGGTGAATATGTGGACCGGAAAGTGGACCGGGCCTATGTTCACGATGGTACGGGGGTTCTCACGCTTGAGGCATGGAAACGTATCGGGAGTGACCGGCTCACGGATGCGACCCGGCTCTCGATGCTCTTTGACCACATCGTACCGGCAAACAACAGCACGACCGCAACGCTCCAGCACGAACTGCGTGAATTCGCCCGCGGTTCATTCATGCATTTCACCGATGTGGGATGCGGGATCTGTCACCAGATTATGAGTGAGGGTGTTGTGCTCCCCGGGGAGGTAGTTGTAGGCGCAGATTCGCATAGCTGCACACTGGGTGCATTCGGTGCATTTTCAACCGGTGTCGGCGCAACGGATATGGCAGCAATCTGGCTGACCGGTGAGACATGGTTCCGTGTTCCTGAAACGATCGGGATACACGTATCCGGCTCGTTCTCCGGTGCTGCAGAAGCTAAAGACCTTGCGCTGACATACGTGAGCAAACTGGGCATGGACGGGGCGACCTATAAGGCTCTGGAATTTACCGGTGACGGGGTTGCCGGACTATCCATGGATGACCGGCTCGTGCTGAGCAATCTTTCGGTCGAGACCGGGGCAAAAGCCGGATTGTTCTATGCCGATGATGTGACTGTACAGTATCTCGCCCGGGCAGGGCAGATGGTAAACCCGCAGGTACCGGAGCCATGTAACTATGTGCAGGAACTCTCCATTGATCTTTCAGAGATTGTGCCGCTGGTTGCAGTTCCACACCGGGTTGATACGGTTAAACCCGTGCGGGAGATTGCCGGACTCCCCATTGACCAGGTCTTTGTCGGCACCTGCACGAACGGGCGGTATTCTGATCTTGCACGGTTCGCCCGGATCGTGAAAGGAAAGAGCGTGGCAGTACGGACGATCGTGGTCCCGGCCTCAAAAGCAGTGCTGGCAGAGGCAATACGAACCGGTGTGCTCACCGATCTGGTGGATGCCGGTTGCACGATCGGAACCCCCGGCTGCGGCCCCTGCCTCGGTGCGCATATGGGGGTGCTGGGAGAAGGAGAAGTCTGCCTTTCTACGGCTAACCGGAATTTCAAGAACCGGATGGGTGTTGGTGGTACGATCTACCTTGGCTCGGTTGCTACAGCGGCTGCGAGTGCCCTTGAAGGCGAGATCACCGAACCGGAGGTGAACTGATGAAAGGAAAAGGTCCGGCAGTATGTGTGGGGCCGGATATCGATACGGATCTTGTTATTGCCGGGCGATACCTGCGGACAAAGGACCACAGCATCTGGGTCGAGCACGTGTTTGAGGACCTTGATCCTTCGCTTGCTCCCCTGCTTAGCGGTTCGGTGATTGTCGCGGGAAAGAATTTCGGCTGCGGATCATCGCGGGAACAGGCGGCAGTTGCGATCCGGGAGGCCGGGGTGGTTGCGGTAGTTGCGCCGTCCTTTGCCCGGATCTTCTTCCGGAACGCGATTAACGTCGGGCTCCCGCTCATTGAATGCAACCTTACCTGCACGGAAGGATGCCTGGTGACGTTCGATCTTTCTGAAGGATGGGTTGAAGCCGAGGGAAAGAAACATACCATCCATCCGCTATCGCCCCGCATGCAGGCGATTCTTTCTGCCGGGGGACTGGTGGAGTACTGGAGGAACCAGCGGTGATATTTCCCGAACATTGCAAGCAGGTGGGGTCTGCAACAACGAAACCCTGCGGGGATAAGGTCTGGTTCCTGAGTCGCTACCTTGTGAGGGATACCGGTGCAGGGTATGAATTGTTAGCGATTACTCCCGATCCCGCCGGAAGCGGCATGATGCGCACAATCGTTTCGTCGAACGTGATCGCAACCACAAAAGAAACCTACCGCTACCCGGATAAGGTGCAGATCAATGATCGTGCACGGCTGGTCGAGCTTGCGATGGATACGGGATACCGGTGCACCATCTTCACCGGGCTGGACGAGCACATGACCTTCGTGCTCGATCCCGATCTCTCGGCTTTTCTTAGGATTCATGTCTACGATGTGACGCCTCCCCGCCCGAGCCTGTCTGCCTGTCTCCGGGAGTTGCAGACTGCGGGACTCTTCGGGGAACTTGAAGTTACGTTCTGCCATCACACCCGGGATATCAAACAGGTCAAAGCGGATGTCTATCCCTGCCGTGCAGCCGGATATACAAAAACCCTCGATGCAGACCCGATGAAGGGTGGCGAGACCATAGCCGGCTGCCTGACCGGTTCGCAGTTCTATACCGAGTGTTATGGCAAGGAATTTTCGCTTGAGAATATCTGCCCGTTAGAATCCGTGCGGGAAGAGCCGTTCATTGCCCGCTGCTGCCGTTCCGAACGTGAGGGGATTGGCATGTACAAGGGGATGTTCGGCGCTGTTGTGCACTGGGGTGCAAGTCCGTCCCGCATTGCTCATGCGGTGGAAGACTTAGCGAAACAGTGGAGGGCGAGATGACGCGTATTGCCATTGTGGAAGGGGACGGGATCGGCCACGAAGTGATTCCGGTTGCCCGCCGTGCACTCGAACTGCTCCATCCCGAATATGATTATTTCGCGGTGGATGTGGGGTATGGCATGTGGGAGCGGACCGGCTGCCCGTGTGCTGATAAAGAGATCCGCGAGATGAAGGATGCGGATGCGATCCTGTTCGGAGCGATTACCACCCCGCCCATGAAGGATTATCAGAGCGTGGTGTTGCGGATCCGGAAGGCGCTCGACCTGTATGCGAACCTCCGCCCGGTAAAAGACGGCGGGTTCGATATGATGATCGTGCGGGAGAATACCGAGGGGCTCTATTCCGGTATCGAAGAGAGCAGCCCGGACCGTGCGACTACGTTGCGGGTGGTGACCCGGATGGGTGCAGAACGGATTGTCCGGATGGCAATCAAGCTTGCCCGGCAGCGGCGGAAACTGCTGACGATCGGTCACAAGGCGAACGTGCTCAAGTCCGATGTCCTGTTCCGCGACATCTGCATTGCCGAGGCGAAGGCTGCCGGGATTTCCTATAATGACAAGTTCATCGATGCCCTATCGCTCGATGTGCTCCAGCACCCGGCATCGTATGATGTTGTGGTCACGACCAACATCTTTGGTGATATCCTTTCAGATGTTGCCTCGTATCTTGTCGGAGGTCTCGGACTGGTACCGAGTGCAAATATCGGTGAGCGTTATGCCCTCTTCGAACCGGTGCATGGCAGTGCACCGGATATTGCCGGCAAGAACCTCGCAAACCCGATCGCTGCCCTCAGGAGTGCGGGGATGCTCTTAACCCACGTAGGGGATGCAGAGGGAGAGAATCACATTGAATCGGCGATACGGACTGTACTCGCACAAGGAATAAAGACACGGGATCTTGGCGGTTCAGCAGGAACATGTGAGTTCGGGGAAGCGGTACTCCGTGTGCTGGAAAAGACTGCCAGGAGTGCCTGATGTATGCACAAAAACATGATGCCGGGTATATTCCGGTCGCGGAGGGAATCGCCCGGAAAACACTGGTCCACGGGACGCATACCCTCATGACGGAATTCGAGCTGAAGAAAGATGCCCTTCTTCCCGCTCACCAGCACCCGCAGGAACAGACCGGGTACCTGGTTTCCGGTCATATGTTCCTCACAATCGGAGATAAGGTGCATGAGGTGCGGCCGGGTGACAGCTGGATGATCCCGGGGAATGTGGAGCACCGGGCAACGATTGTTGCGGATTCGGTAGCAGTTGAGGTATTCTCTCCGGTCAGGGATGACTACCTGTCGGGATAGCGGGTTTTTATCTGGTTTTTTTGTCTGACCGTCAGCCATCTGACGGGTATTTGTCGGTTCTTTTTGTGGATGAAGTAAGGGCTCTGTAAAGATGGACAAAACAACGTCTGGTTTTTTCATTCCGCACAGGATGCTGCCCGTTCAAGACACTGGATAATCTGATCCTTCATTCACTCGATCGACCGTCGGGCGCTGGTGGATCCGAACGCTGAACCCGGTGCTGTTCAGGGAATATCACTGAGCACGATACTCATCATTCCGAAATACTCATAATCTAAGAATCTTATATTCTAAGTTGTGAGAGCATATGCCTGACACGACACTTGTCAAGGTTTCATCCAAGGGATTGATCACCCTCCCGAAAAAGATCCGGTCAGAGTTTGGTATCAATGACGGGGATTACCTGTCCATATCTTCAGATAAAGACAAGATCATCTTCCGGAAAGCCAGAATCGAGATAGATTACGAGAATACAGATGATGCATGGAAGGAGCATACGAAGAGAAGGCTGATGCATGAATGAACCGGCACAAGGTTCGGTTATCCTTGTGGATTTTACCTATTCCAACCAGGTACAATCAAAGGTACGCCCGGCACTTGTCATGAGTAATTCCCGATATAACTCGATATCCCGTGACGTGATCGTCATGAAGATCACATCCCGGAAACCAAAGATGATGGCGGTCAGCCTGACAAATGAGGATCTTCAGGCAGGATCACTTGATTATCCCAGTTTTGTGCAGGTTGATGGGATCTATTCCCTGGAAAAAGAGCTCATCACCGACACAATCGGTGTCGTGCGGTTAGAAAAGATGCAGGAGATCCGGAATCTGGTTTCAGATCTGTTCTCTGTTGCTGATGAATAACTTTTTCCTCGAAATCATCGATATACCGGTTCCCTCTACTTCTTCAGCCGCTCATTCCGGAACCGGATCAGCGCATCGCAGAACTCGCCTAAGTATTCTTCCATCGAGAGGCTCCCTTCCTGGAATGAGCAGTCGCCTTCCTCGATCACTTTGTTGATGATGTCCCGGGTGGGAAGGATAAGATCGATAGGCACCCCTGCCTGTTCCGAACCTCTGATGAGGGCTTCTCTGAAAATCCCGATGGAGTACCCGATGCGGTATTTGTACACGTCCCGGGTCTTTTCAAGGTAACCAGCAACCCGCTCGGTCTCGATGCGGAGAAAATCATCCTTGACCTTGTCATCGTTGCATTTTCCGAGCATGTACTTGTAATGAGCATACGGGTACATGGTCTCGAGCTCGGCAGGCACAATCCCACAGGTCCCGAAGATCACGATATGGTACTGGGACGGTTCAAGCACCTGCGAGATGATCATCCGGATCAACTGGTGGCTCGGGCTCGCGCTATACGGTTTTCGCACCGCACAGGGCATGAAGATTGCAATATCTTTCGGTGCCACTTCGTACTCATCGATGATATACCGGTACGACTTCTCAAACTCCGGAAGATAAAAGGGGGGATCGGTCAGGAGCGGAGGGTCGTTCTTCCCTATATTATGCTGTTCTTCCGGATTACCCATAGATATTCTATACCAGATCAGTTTTTGGAATACAAGAATCAGGCGCCTGAATCCTGCATGGATTTTAAAAAAACATGTCGGTCAAAACACGTACCTTAGCGTATTGTTGTCCTCGAAATTTGTTTTAAGGTGTGCGCACTTATCCCTTCCCATAAAAAAAAGGGGAATTGTACTATCCATAGTATTAATCAGGTTCAACAGTAAACCAGTATTTTAGAAGATAAACGGGCTGAAAATGTTCGATAGATTATTTGAACACGATGCTAGCGGGGTCTTAAAAGGGCTCACCCTCGAATGGAAATGCCCCAAGTGCGAAGGCCTCAACTTCAAACTTATCTTAAAAGGGGAGCGGAATATTGGAAATTATCACACCCATTGCCGGTATTGTAAGGCAAAATTCCGGGTGGAATATCCTGTTCCCAAAAAACCAATTGAGGGAGAAGAAGTGTTTTTAGAAAGGTTATCGAACGAAGACTTTACTCATGAAGAAGAGATGGACATGATCAAGGACTTTGCGGAAATTGCTGCGTTAAAAGTTGATGGGGCCCCTCTCCTCATCATCAAGGGAAAAGAAAACGCCCTCGAAGAAAAGATTATGTTTGCAAAACGGCGTACGCGGTGACACTCAACGATACTCTTTTTAAAAAAATCCTGCAAGACAAAATCGTTATGCCTTTGCATATAACCCCTGCTTCGGGTAATAAAATCTCATTTTTGTCATGGCAACCATGACCGGTGTGGATACAAAATCAGGCGCAATAAGCCCGGTGGTCATGATAAGCCCCTCTCACAAAAGTATAAGTCATCAAAAATTGTATGACTCATATCCTTAAAAACCGGTTCAGCGATACCGGAGGGAACAGATCTAAGATTGGGGAACCCTGTCAGAATATGGATGCTGGTGAGAGCTCCCAAAAATTAACTGGTGTATCATGGAATTTACCGAATTTCAGATGGATGCATTGCAGGAACTCGCCAATATCGGCTCTGCACATTCGGCTACTACCCTCTCGCAAATGCTCAATACCAACATCGGCATGAGCGTGCCAAAGATCGATATTATTGATATCTCTAAAGTGGGAGATTTTCTTACTGATGAACTGACCACCATGGTCATCTTTGAGCTCCAGGGCGATATCCCGCACGGGGGTTTTTTGATCCTGCACTTCCCCCGTGACTCTGCCATGCGGACTGCAAACATCATGCAGGGTTCTTCTGCACCCGATCACCCGTTCAGCGAGATGGACCAGAGTGCGATCCTCGAAGTGGGAAACATCATGGTCTCATCATTTTTGAGCGCTGCATCCGATCTCATTGGCCTGCTGATGCTCCCCTCACCCCCGGTCCTTGTGGTTGATATGGCGCACGCGGCAATCACTTCCTTAGTCGCCCAGATGACCGTTGAAGTGGATGACGTGATCCTCTTTAAGGTCAAGCTGACCTCGGATGAACACAAAATCGCAGGAAATATCCTTATTTTCCTCGAAGTCCATACGCTCGAGCAGATAGCGTTAAAACTCGAAGATATGATAAAAAGTGGAACGCCTGCTAAATCGTAGTGAGCAGTAAAACCCCCACGAATTAATATCCTTTTTTTAACAGTTCCCCTTCATCGTTGGGGTATACACTTACCCGATCAGGAAATCCCTTGTATCATTCCGCAATCTATTCAAGACCCCCCGTGAGATTATTAGGATACGGAGTGTTGTGAGGGATGGAACCGGTAGCCATGGGGGTATTTGTATTACCCTTCATTATCCTGATTGCCCGGATTGTGGAGACCAGCCTTGAAACCGTCAGGACAATCTACATCAACCGGGGACATGCAAACCTCGCCGCTTATATTGGTATAGTAAAGACCGGTATCTGGCTGCTCTCTACCGGTCTTGTACTCACCAATCTTTCGGATTATCTGAATCTCTTTGCGTACCTTGCCGGCTATGGCCTCGGGACATTGCTTGGGATGGAGATAGAGAAGATGATCTCCCTTGGGTATGTGATCGTCCGGCTCTTCATCCCGGCAGATCCCCAGCCGCTCATCACCGAGCTTGCGACTCTCGGGTATGGCATGACCCGTATCGAGGGAACGGGGAGTTTCTCTTCCACCGTGACAATTGTCTTTATGATCGTTCCCCGTTCAGAATTAGGAAAGCTGATGGGTATACTCTCGCGGGAATATCCTGAAATTCTGTATACAGTAGAAGATGTGCGCAATATCAAGGAAGGTGCGAAGATCTTCCACAAGGATACAAAGAGCAGGATTCTTGGATTCTTCGGCCTCTGATCCGGGTGCATTTTTCTTTTTTCCTCAAACCAAAACTCTATCCTTTCTCTCATCCACGTAACTCATGAGAGCAAAAAATGACAGGGATGGCAGTGCGATGAACGGTAAAGAGACAATTCCCATTTACAATGCCCGCACGGGAAAAACAGAAAACGTACTTCCTGTAGTAAAAACCGATGCAGAATGGCGGGCGCTTCTCACTCATGAGCAGTATGACGTTGCCAGAAAACAGGGAACTGAATACGCGTTCACCGGGAAATATCACGCATCAAAAGAAAAGGGTATATACTCATGTGCCTGCTGCGGCACTGACCTGTTTGACTCGATAACAAAATTCGATTCCGGCACCGGTTGGCCAAGTTTTAATGCTCCTGTATCCGGGTTCAACATTCGTACCCACACAGATATCTCGGGCGGAATGGTTCGCACCGAAGTGCTCTGTGCCCGGTGCGGAGCACATCTCGGCCATGTCTTTGATGACGGTCCTGCACCTACGGGCAAACGTTACTGCATGAACTCGGCAGCGCTGGATTTTCACAAAAGCCCGTAACCTCCGCTCAACAAATCCGTCAAAACTCTTTTCATGATGTTCCCCCCATAGCAGAACAAAGATCTGTATCATGCTCTACCGGAAGATGAATAAGACCGACAGGAAACTCTCGATCCTGGGTTTTGGCTGCATGCGATTGCCACAGACTGCTGATTTTGCTATCGATGAGCAGAAGGCAACAGCGATGCTGCGGTATGCGATCGACCGGGGCGTCAACTACATCGACACTGCTTATGTGTACCACAATGGTGAGAGTGAACCATTCCTTGGGAGAGCATTGGCAGACGGGTACCGGGAGAAAGTAAACCTCGCCACGAAATTGCCCATCTGGGATGTCAGGTCCCGAGCGGACATGGACCGCATCCTTGACGAACAGCTGACGCGGCTTAACACCGATCATATTGATTTTTACCTGCTTCACGGGCTTTCACGCTCGTCATGGGATGATATGGTGAACCTCAATGTGGGAGAGTTCCTTGACAATGCAATTGCAGATGGCAGGATTCGCTATGCAGGATTCTCGTTCCACGACAATGTGCAGGTTTTCAAAGAGATCGTGGATTCGTATCCCTGGACGTTTGCTCAGATCCAGTACAACTACATGGACGAGGAGTACCAGGCCGGTACCGGGGGGCTGGATTATGCAGCGGAGAAAGGGCTGGGCATTGTAATCATGGAACCCCTCCGGGGCGGGTTACTTGCACGGGATACTCCAGATACAAAAAAAATCTGGGCCTTACGTGGACAATCACGCACAGCAGCCGAATGGGGCCTGCGCTGGCTCTGGAACCGGCTCGAAATCACGGTTGTGCTCTCCGGCATGAGCACAATGCAGCAGGTAAAGGATAACCTGAAATATGCAAACGCTGGCCAACCCTCCTCGCTCACTGAAGACGATCTTGCAATCTATGAGCAGGTAAAAACCTTCTACCGCAGCAGGGTAAAGATTCCCTGCACGAAATGCCGGTACTGCCAGCCATGCATGGTCGGTGTTAAGATTCCGGAGTGCTTTTCTGCATACAATGACGCGTTCATTTACCAGGACACCGCAGGAGCTAAATTCTCCTATGATGTTTTTACGGGTTCTGAAGGGGATGCATCCCACTGCCAGGACTGTGGGGTGTGCGAGAGCCTTTGCCCCCAGCAGATCCCGATCAGGACACAGCTCAAAGAAGTTATATCGTTATTCGGGCATTAACCGAGGAACACACAATTGCGTATCGGATACCCCTGCATCAACCGCTCGATCGATTGCACCGCCTCCCATACCTTCCGGCTTGCCTCCTATACTGAAAAACGGCTGGAAGAGACGGTGAAAGAGAATCTTACCTGCCTTAAAAAAATTCTTGAGTATAACCGTGAGCACGGCATGCTCTTCTTCCGGATAACTTCGGACCTCGTACCATTTGCGTCGCATCCGATCTGCACGTTCCCGTGGCAGGAACACTTTGTTAAAGAGTTCCAGCGAATTGGGAAATTCATCCGGCAGCACGGGTTCCGTATCTCCATGCATCCCGATCAGTTTGTTCTCCTGAATGCACCAGACACGGGAGTGTTCCAGCGAAGTATCGCCGATCTGGTGTACCAGACGCAGGTGCTCGATCTTATGGAACTTGACCGGTCTGCAAAAGTCCAGGTCCATGTCGGGGGTGTGTATGGCAACAAGCCGGCAAGCATGGAACGATTTTCTGAAAAATATGAACAGCTCGAACCTGCGATAAAGAACCGGCTCGTTATCGAGAACGATGAACGGCTGTACACGATTAGTGACTGCCTTGCCATTCATGAGCGGACAGGAATCCCTGTCATCGGAGATTCGTTTCATCATACCCTCAACAATAATGGCGAGCGGTTCGTGGACCAACTAAAAAATCTCGGGGCAACATGGAAAAATCATGACGGCATCCCGATGGTCGATTACAGTTCGCAGGAACCGGGCAAGCGGATGGGAGCACATGCAGAGCATATCGTACAAGAAGATTTCCGTCAGTTTCTTAATGAGACCCGGACGGCAGATTTTGATATTATGCTTGAGATTAAAGATAAGGAAAAAAGTGCCCTTTCAGCCCTTGACATTGCCCGTGATGATCCCCGGCTCGTCATAAGAAAAATCTCCGATGCGTGATCTTATCAGATTTCTCCACCCACATATAACCAACACATGGATCTCCTGACACCCGCAATAATTGGCATTGGCCTCTCTATGGATTGTTTTGCCGTATCGCTTGCAATTGGTACGACAACAAAAACCCGGCTGGTCTACGCTGGCGTGATCATCGCACTATTTTTTGGTGCGTTCCAAGCAGGTATGACGGTAGTCGGCTGGCTGGCAGGGTCATCAGTAATCGGGCTGATCTCTTCGTATGATCACTGGATTGCGTTTATCCTGCTCGCCATTGTTGGCGGGAAGATGATATGGGAGGGTGTACATGGTGGCGAAGAGGAAGCCCATATTGAGGTTGTCCGGCTGGTCCCGGTAATCGTCCTCTCCCTTGCAACCAGCATCGATGCTCTTGCCGTAGGTGTCAGTTTCGGCGTACTCCAGACCGCTGTACTCATTCCTGCCATCATCATCGGGCTTGTCTGTTTTGTCATCTCGTTTGCCGGTGTGATGCTCGGAGAACGGCTTGAAGATATTCTTGGCAACAAAATGGAGATCATCGGTGGCCTGATTCTCATCCTGATTGGTATCAACATCCTTGCAGGTCACCTGTTCTGGTAAAAAAAATACATTTTTCTCTGCACGTGTTATGCCGGAATGTCTTTGTGTAGTGAAGAATGTTGAATTACGGGTATTGAAATGTTAGATGAAAAAAGTTGGAATGCATGGTGTGCATCCCTGTTCATATGTTTTTTCACTTACCACTTTTCGGGGAACGCCATGTTGGTGTAGATGTCCTCGAGCCGGGCCTTGTGACCGCGTTCCATGTTTGCCAGCTGGGAAAAGAGCAGCTGCGTCTCTACATCCTTTGACAGGTTGGCCAGCTGGGTGTACATCTGCATTGCTTCCAACTCTTTCTTGATCGAGATGACAATACCGTCAAGGGGTTTCATGTCAACCGAGAGAGCGGGAGTCGGGAGAGTATCTGCAACTTTGTAGTCATGGCTGGCATCAAAGTGCATCTTTGCGACATCCTTGGTGAGCATTCCCTGCAGGAACTCGCGGTGTTTTTTCTCTTCACCGGCAAGCTCGGCAAACAGTGATTTTAATGCCTGGTCCTTTACCTTGTCCGCAACGCCGCGGTAAAATGTGTATGCTTCAACTTCCCGGTCAATTGCTGTAGAAATAATCTTCTTTGCATCATCTGCTTTCATCGTTTCACACCTCTTTTTTTTAATATTACCAACTACACTATATAAGAACATTGTTTCTACCAAACAATGGGAAGATTCACACCCCGTCTGGCTGACTTTTGTATAATGGATCAGCTGCTTTTGCCAGCAGGTCCTCATTTTTTCAATTCTTTTTTTTAAGACTGCTCACACTTTCATTATTATCGTCCCTCATCTGGACCCATGGAGTACCGGCCTGAGAAAAGAAATCCTGCGATTTTTTATGGCCACCCGCATACGGTTACTCCGTCATATATAATGGTGGAATTTTTTTTTTCAAAAGTAAAAGTAAATCGCGTTTTGCCTTTCATGCCGTCTGTTTTATCAGATCCACTCGTAAACACTACATAGATATGGATGAAGATGACCGCGAAGAGATCGAACAGATTCTCGGCTATCATTTCTTTGAACCGCAACACCTGATCCGGGCACTCACCCACCCTGCCTGTGCTCATGAACTGCTCCAGCAGAACAAACGGTGCATGGACCAGGAAGCCTACAGCACGCTCGGAGATGCCGTGCTCAAGACGGGGTTGATCCTCTACCTCATGGAAAAGGGTCTCGAAACCAAAGGCGAGATCACCGTGAACAAGGAACCGGTCGAGAAGAACGAGACTCTTGCAAAAGTCGGCAAACGGTTAAAGATCAAACGATTCATCCGGCTGGGGCGTGGGGAGAAAGAGCTCATTCGGCTTGGCGAGGAAACGATTCTTGCTGATACCGTAGAAGCCCTTATCGGTGCGATATTTTTGGACAGCGATGCAGGGTTTGGCGTGGTAAAGCAGTGCATCGGGCTCTGGTTCGAACCCGAACTAAAGAAGATCAAAAAGGGGGCCGCCCCACTCAAGGCTGAAAGCCCGGTTGTCAATCGTCCGATTTCATCCTCCAGACGTGCAGCACCCAGAGCAAAGAAGCCGCAGTCGCGACTACCGTGGAGAGGATGAGGAGCGGTATATACCACCATTGTGCGGCCATCGTTCCCTCCATAACGCCGCTTCCCGCGATGGTGGCAATTGTATTAGGAACTAAAAATGCCGTGCCGAGCACCGTGAGGTACGCAGTCACGAGGGCAAACCGGTTATTCATACTCTGGAGCTGGTTGTTGTAGATGCTCTGCATCACTTCAAGCCCTGAAGAGAGTACGTTCGACATCTGTTCCGAGAGCTCGATATGGCGGTCGATGTTATCTGACAGGATACCGATCCTGCCTAAAAGTTTTTCATTGTTTGTTATCAGGTCCGCATCCCCGTAGCGGAGGGAATCGACCACATCCTTTGTCGCCCAGAGCACGTTTAAGTAATCGATGAGGACATGTTTCATACGGTAGATGTCGTGGGCGATCTTTCTCTTGGCTAAGTTTTCTTCAATGAGGGATTTGCTGATCTGGTCGCCATGCATCTCGATCTCGCGGAGATATTCGAAGTTGCGGTCATTGTTCTCATCGATAATCCGCTCGAGAATAAGGGTTACCTTGTCGACAACTGACTCTTCTGCTATCTTTTTGAAAAACTGCGGGGCATACCGGGAAAATCTCAGGAGCCGGTTGATTTCCTGGCTGTGGACCGTTAAGATGAAATTGTCGCGGATAAGCACAAAGAGCGGGTGAACCATCATCTTCTCTGCTTTAACGGTTGCCGAAGGGAGCATAATCCCCAGTTCGGTATCGTAATCTTCGTAAGCAGAGTAAAAACCGGTGGTTAATTTCGGGATGGGGATTTTGGAGAATCCTGCAACCTGGGCGATCTGCTCGATCTCTTTGTCATCATCACTGGTGCTGCAGTCAATCCATGCAATTTTTGCATTGCTGATGGCAGTAAGGTATTCCCCCATGGGGCGATCCACCAGCCGGTCGATCCTGCCATCCTCGTAAAGGATTATGCAGAAACTCAAAGGAATGGGTCCGTTACTTTGGTGTGTCTGGGGGGTACTCTGCATTTTCATGGTGGCGCCTCATTAAAAAAACCGGATGGTTTTTGTGCCGTATATTGTACGAGTTATTGATACCGGTAGTGTATATAAGTGGCTGCTATCGGGAAATGATTGTTCTTAAACATCCTGATGTGTAGTGCCGGAATGCAAATCATTCCTCCAGTTGGGACCCTGCATGTGTACCTGTTAAGGTGTTTGTGACATTGCTGTTGTCTCTTGCATTGATGATAATCAGGAATATGGATAATGAATCCCGCAGTGCGGGATAAAACCCATAATGCTAATAGTAATTACTCCCTAAAAATTTCCTCATGAAGAAATCTGTATCTTTTGGAATTGCAGTCATTGCTCTGGTGCTGCTGGCAGCACTGGTAGTACTTCCGGTATCGGGTGTGACAAATGCCACAACTGCCGTTACAACAACTTCTCCCTCAGCAAACGGAATGACCGTTGCAAAACCATTTGTCAGCGCAACCGTTTCATCGACAACACCCACTGTTGGCGAACCCGTGACTATCAGTGGCGTCGCAACCGATGCTAATCTTGCTGCCGGTGTTCAGATCTGGGTATTTGCCGGAAACTATGTGAACGTCTCGACCGTGCCGGTCAATACCGATGGCACGTTCTCCAAAACCTACCAGACAACGGGATTGCCCCCGGCAACGTACTATGTCTTTGTCCAGAGCCCGGGTCCTGATGGGTTATTTGACATAAATCTGATTGATGCCGGCATATATTCCGGACAGGTCCTCAACACCAAGACCAAAACAACGGTCTTTAACTTTACCGGAACCGGCAGTATCCAGGACGCAGCCGCCTCTCAGGCACTCTCCAATGCACTCAATATGCCCGGACAGGACGATGTATACACAAAACTCACGTTCCAGTTGATGGCTCCGGTTGCAACTACCCCGGCTGCTAAAACTACTACCGCTATACCGGCAGCCACGAAAACAAAATCGCCCATGCCCTTAGAACTCACTGCAGGTGCGCTCGTGATCATCGGGTGCTGTGCAGTCTTTGGCATGCGAAAAACCCACTAATATTTTCTTTTTCTGATTTTGATGTATCCCGGTATGTACCGGGGCGGAAAAGTTCATCGTTTCAAAAACCAGACGCCAGAACATGAATGATGCACGATCCTGGTACATTTCCGGCATGTCTCTTCAGGCTGAGAACCGGCATCAGGAAGCGCTCCTTGCATTCGAACAATCTCTTGCTCTTGATCCGGGAAATGCTGGAGCATGGAATGGAAAAGGCTTGGCACTTGCCCATCTTTTTGAAAACGCAGAAGCCATCCAGGCATTTGACCGTGCACTGGCGCTCGGGGAAGATAATGAGTTCATCTGGTACAGCCGGGGTATTGCCCTGCACCTGCTCGGGCGTAATGAGGATGCGGTCCACTCCTTTGAACGTGCGCTTAAATTAAAACCGGACAATCCGTTTGCATGGACGGGCAGGGGTGATGCCTTGCTCGCACTCGAACGGTATGACAATTCCGTCGAATCCTATGACCGTGCCCTGTCGTATGCAGCCGGTACCTCATCCGCGTTGATGGGAAAAAGCCTGGTCTATTTTGTGCGGGGAGATTATGCCAAGGCGCAGGATTTATTGGAAAAAATAATCGCGCTTGAACCTGATAATATTCTGGCGCTCATCACCCTGAGTTCTTCACTTGTTGAACAACGGCAGTACGACCCGGCAATCACGGTCTGTGAGCAGGCTATAAAAATCGATGAGTCCAGTGAATCTGCCTATGCGGTAAAAGCAGCAGCGCTTACTGAACTGGGCCGGTTCCCTGAAGCTCTCACCGTCTTTGATCATGCTCTTTCCTTAAATTCCGCAATGCCGGATGCATGGATGGGTAAAGGGGTGGTACTGGGCAAACTTGGGCGGAACGCAGATGCAATGCTGGCATTTGAACAGGCCCTGCTCCTTAATCCGGACTGTGCGGCGGCCTGGTATAATGAGGGAAAAATATTCCGGTTTGTCCCCCGCACTGAAGAACGCATACTGGTTGCAGACCGTATGCCCCCGGTCAACCCGAATATCTCGGAAGCATGGGGTAGCCGGGCTTTTGAGAAGGCGCTGGCTGGTCTCATGGTAGACGCTGTGCAGGAGTATGATAAAGAACTTCAGGCCGATTTCCATTCAGCCCCGCTCTGGTATAACCGGGGATTAGCGCTCGACACCCTGAGCAGGTCAGAAGAAGCGATCCACTCCTATGAAAACGCCCTGAATGCCGATCCGCATATGGTGGCTGCATGGTATAACAAGGGTCTTTCTGAAATCGATCATGGGCAGCTTGCAGAAGCAATCATTGCATTCGATCATGCCCTGGCACTCGATAAGTCCGCTGCCATCATCTGGGTGAACAAGGGACTTTTATTTTCCCGTCAATTCAGGTTCGATGAGGAACTAGCGGCTTATGATGCGGCCCTTTCTATTGACCCCAATATGGCAGTGGCGTGGTACAATAAAGGGGTGGCACTCCGGCAGATGAACCGGAACCAGGATGCGCTCATCTCATTTGAAAAAGCGATCTCGATCGATCATGGGCTGGTTCGGGCATGGTTCAACAAAGCCGCACTCCACAGCAGGGAGGGATCCTATGAACTTGCCCTGCAGGCCTATGATATGGTCCTGTCTCTCGAACCCCTGCATACACTTGCATGGCTTGGAAAAAGTTTTGTCTTAATCAATATCGGCAGGTCAGGTGCAGGAAAAAAATCCTACATCCGGGCAAACCAGATCGCATCGCAGCTCTCGCTCATGAGGAGGAATTACGGGGGTGCACTCTTTCTGTCAAAAAGGAGCCGCAATTATGTGGCGTTTCTTGACAAAAAAAGAAAAGCACCCCGCGATGTCTCGCTTGCATGGTATTCAACCGGTCTCTCTCTTTACCAGAATCACCGCTATGAAGAGGCCATTGGTGCGTTTCACCGGGTACTGACAATTGATCCTGCCAGTTCACGCAGCTGGTATTACATCGGCCACGCTGCTGCGGATCTCGGGAAGTACAAAGAAGCACTCGAAGCCTATGGTCATGCACTGCATATCGATCCTGCCAACAAACAGGTCTGGAATAACAAAGGACTTATTCACCGGCGACTGGGACAACCCGATGCCGCACTTACCTCGTTTCATAAGGCGCTTGAGCTTGATTGCAAATACTTCCACGGCTGGTATAATATCGGGCTTGTCCTTCTCGACCAGAAACGGTATGGGGAGGCTGCACGGGCTTTTGACACGGCACTCTCGCTCAAACCCGATGATTCCCGTGCCCTTAACAAGAAACACTATGCAGCACTGAAAGCCGGGCTGACGTAAACTCACAGAAATTGTGTCCTGCAATCCAGAATTAATCCGATTGGAAAAACCGGCATCATCTTTTTGGCATATCCCTTTATCGTTTAAAAGGTACCTTCTCATAGTGAGTTGTCTATCATGCTGCATACGTCAGAGTACGGTGACACCCCGGCTTTTGAAAGGAGTATAACGTCATGATATCAATACGCCTGTATCGGATCTATGACATTGGCAGGGAGATCGACATCGACTGGCTTGAGCGGGCGCTCGCCCAGAACTACTTTACCGCAAGGACCAGTTTTGTCCGGGTCAAGCCCAAGTCCATCATGATGGAGGATCCCCCGCTCATGATCCAGATGCACCCGATCCGGGTAGAGCGGGAGGGCAGGTCATTTGAGTTCTCGGTGGTTGCCCGGGTGTTTGACATAGGCGCGATCAGTTTCTGTTTTGTTCACGATGACCGGGATGCTGATTACGAAGAACTGGAAAATCTTGCATTCCTGTTTGCAGGGCAGGAAGGACTTGCTGAATATTATGTCCAGTATCTCAAGACCTTAGGCGAGATCATCAAACCGCATATCAAGAATTTCGCAATTGATCCCGAGTTCTATGAAGATTACACGGTCTACGTAACCGATCGCCGCGATGATTCTATCGATCCGGTACCCCTCCTTACCAGTCAAAAAGCAAAGTTCTCCCCGCAGATGCGCCAGGAGGTTGTAAAAAACTCGCTGAGTTATTCGGTTGATGATCTCGTCATGCTCTCGTGGGATTCAGCGCTCATCTGTGACCCTGAGAGTCCCACCGATATTATCGATCTCATTGAGTTTGCTAATGTGCAGGTACTCGAACTCCGGTATTATGATCGTGAACTTTCCCGAGGTATGGAGAAGATGTACGATGACATCGAACATGCAGACAGGCTGTCGCAGTTCCGACGAAGCCGTAAGTATCACGCGATCATGGCAAAGCAGATGGAGATGTATGCAGAGATCTCCGAGATTATTGAAAAAGTTGACAACTTAATCAAAGTGACTGAAGATATCTATTATGCCCGCGTGTATGCAACCGCATTAAAAGTGCTGCGCAGTAGCCTGTGGAGCGAGAGCGTGACCCGGAAGATCGATGTGATCCAGGAGAACTACTCGATGCTTTCTGATGAAGTGCGTATCCAGCATTCCAATTTCCTTGAATGGGTGATCATCATCCTGATCGCTCTTGAGTTCGGGCTTGCTATCCTGCAGAGTGCTATCCTTCATAATATCGCGTGAAAGAACTTTTTTGTTTATTTTTGTGCCTGGACATACACACCTGCTCAAAAGTAAAATTTTCCAGAATTTATTGCCACATGAAAATGGCAGAACCATTTTCTAAAAAAAAGTATCTAAAGATACCGGTTCTTGCGCAGCCAGTCCGCCTGGGGTGGCAGGTAGCGGTAGATGATATCACACTTTTCGTCCTGGAAACTCCACGGGGTGACAATTACAATGTCGCCTTCCCGTATCCAGGCACGCTTCTTGATCTTTCCCTTGATTCTGCCCATGCGGGTTACGCCATCATAACACCGGACACGGATATGGTTTGCCCCCATCATGAGGTCAGCGAATGCGAACTGTTCACCGGCCCATTTCTTGGGAAGACGGACACGGACAACCGGCGAACCGTCCGCGTTTACTGCGTTTGGATCTACATCATCGTTATTATTGGGTCTAATTGAGACAACTCCTTTGCTACATATATGACGTTCTAGGCCAATGAAGGTATGTATTGTATATATGGTGGTTCGATATCTCATAAAACTTACCCGGCCACACTTTCTCACCGCACACTCCGTCCCTTATATTCTCCCATTCTCATCTTTTTACTATGCAATGATCGGCAAAGGTGCATATCTCAAACAACTGACTGCCTCTACCCTGCAAATGAGATCGGTTGACGTGGGAAAAGAGATGGAAGGAAGTTCTCCCCCCTCGGTGTTTATCGGAAGCTGGAATTACCCGGATGTCTATGCCGGCCCGATGATCGCCCCGCAGCATGGTGACACCGCGATAATGGACATGCCCGAATCATGGATTGCCGGCAACCTTACCCAGGAAGAGATCATAGGGTACCGGCTTAATCTCGTTCGGGGAAAATCCATGGTGAATGCAGGAGATCTTGGTTCCCGGTATGTGGAAAAACTCCAGGAGATCTCGTTGTCCTCCTCCTCCATCGAAAGCGATGTTTCTTTTTCATCCATCCCTACCGGTACAACGTTCTCTGAAGAACATACACCGTTTGGTCCGAGTGCTGCAATTGAAAGGTTTGAGATCGAGAGCGGAAGGTGGGATCGCAAACTCGAAAAAGTGTTCTATGACACGGACCTGAGATCTGCTGAAGCAGTTACCGGTCTGCACCGGCAGGGTGTCCCGTTCTCCAGCATCCAGAAAGCATTTTCTGTCGGCACTATAGGGGTAGACCGGAACCGGCACCTTGTTCCCACCCGCTGGTCGATCACGGCGTGCGACACCATGATAGGTGACCGTCTCTTAAACGATGTAAAGAAAAACCCGGTGATCGATACTTGGAGGGTTCACAAGTTTTCAAGTCTTCACAACAATTACGCAGTCCTCCTGATGCCCACCGGCTGGCAGTATGAATGGTCGGAGGCGTTTTTGAAAGTGCTGGGCAATGAAGAGCTTGTCTTTTCCGATCACGAGGGGAACAAAAAGAAGACTGAATACTCTCATCTGGGTGGGTGCTATTACTCCTGCAAGATGGCTGTTCTCGAAGCGCTTGCCCGACAACAGGAACAGGCTGGTGCGATCATTCTTCGAGAAGCCCACAGGGGATATGTACCGATGGGAGTGTTCAATGTCCGTGAGAATGTCCGGGGTGCAATGCGGCAGCCTGCACAGGAGTTTGAAGATATCCGGTCTGCACTCTCCCATATCTCCGAATCTTTCTCACTTCCCATGACCCGGTTTATTAAAGAAGGGGCATTGTTGAGAGAATCGATCCGGCAGCGCCAGTGTCGGCTCAGTGACTTTTCAACGGTTGCGAATTGATATGACGAATACCTTAGTACAGGAATACAGGTGCGGGAACTTCACTAGGGGAGAGACAACCATGGCTCACCAGCGGATTATCCTGCACCTCGACATGGATAGTTTTTATGCCTCAGTTGAGATGCGGGAAAACCCGGAGCTGAAAGGAAAACCTGTGGTCATTGGTGCTGACCCAAAAAATGGCACTGGCAGGGGAGTTGTCTCAACCTGCTCGTATGAGGCACGGGCTTTTGGCATACGGTCGGCAATGCCCATCTCGCAGGCATTCGTTCTTTGCCCGCATGCGATTTTTCTCCCCCCTCATTTTCCCCGGTATACAAAAGCCTCTGCTGAAGTGATGGCGATCTTAAAATCTCATGGGTTTTTGTTCCAGCAGGTAAGCATCGATGAGGCGTTTCTTGACGTGAGTGCAGTGGGAAATTATGCAACAGCAGCCGATCTTGCTACCCGGATCAGGGATGAGATCCATACGCGGCTCGGGCTTACCTGTTCTATCGGCATAGCCCCGACAAAAGTGGTGGCAAAAATTGCTTCAGATGTCAACAAACCTGATGGACTTACGGTTGTTGAACCACAAAACCTGTTTTCATTTCTTGCCCCGATGCCGGTTCGGAAAATTCCCGGTGTTGGTAAAAAATCAGAAGCGGAGCTCTTTGAACTGGGTATCAGGACAATCAAAGATCTTGTTGAATTTGACATCCAGGCGCTGATCACCCGGTTTGGGCGTTCTGCAATTTCCCTTCAGGCAATTATTACCGGTATTGATGATGATCTTGTAGAAGAGCGGGATGGTGTGAAGTCAGTGTCCCGCGAGACGACATTTCCTGAAGATACAAAAGACGAGCAGGTGATTGCTGCAACCATTGATGCACTGGTACGGGAATCTTGCCGGAATCTTGCTGATGAATCGCTGAGGTGCAGGACGGTTACGATTAAGGTACGATATACTGGATTTGTCACAAAGACAAAAGCCCGGACGCTTTCGCATTATACGGATGATGCAAGTATTGTGCGTTCCTGTTCTCACTCCTTGCTACTGGAGATTTTTGATGGCCGACCGATCCGTCTCCTTGGCATACGATTGTCCTCTTTTGAGAAACATGATGCGCGGCAGATGATACTTAAGGTTTAGTGCTCCGGCTCACCGGGTTTAATGAAAGGGTTGTGCGCACGATACGGAATGTAACGTCAACATGGTAAACTGCCGGATATTGGAGTCCCTTATATGGAATATATACCTCTCATCCATGGGGCGGAATGGTGAGGTGAAAAAAAAAAGTATTTTATCTGATATTCTTATGGGGCTAGATGGATTGCCTTCCGATGCAATCGGGTGGCAGGTTGAGGATGTGTACTTTTGAGGAACTCGGTGCATAGAGACAAAACCCGAAATAGAATTAAACCACCTCCGGTTATGGGTATAATTCTTAATTATTCTTTATAGTATTTAAAAATTTGTTTTGAGGAATAATTCTGAATTTTAAATTGTACAGTATTCGCGTAGAAAATTCCTGTATGTTCTATAACTATTTTGCAATTGAATGGATGTTTTTTTTTAAAAAAATCATTATCAACCTTTTTCGAACCCAAAATAAAAAGATCGCCAATAAAAAATTAACGTTACCGGAAAAAGGCGCTGAATGTCCATATCCATAAATTTTAACTGAAATTATTACCGATTTTAAAATGAATATGACAATTCAATAATTCTTTTCTTGTGCGTTTTTAATTGAAACCCGGGCTAGCCCACGCGGCTGGGGCATCAGCCCCAATGAGCGTCTGTTCATTCACGCTTTCGTCTTATAAACCCGCTCGTATTGCAAAACCAGATTGCCATTTTCTTCCTTAGTTGTAAGCCGGAAAAAATCTCCTGGATTAATCCCTTTGGTCTTAACAACATCAGAAGGAATTGTGAGATCTAGAGAATTTGAACCAAAATGATATCGGGATTTAACAATGATTTCCTTCTGAACCATATTCCAAAATAGGTAAGATGCACATTTAGCAATTAATGCATAAATGAAATATTGTATATACCATGTGCATAGATTTATTCTCCCCGCCACCAACACCTATTCCGGTGCACTGGTGACAAAATTTCGTCAACCCGGACCCATAAAAAATCCAGAGTGGCCACCCCCGGCTATAAACCTATATTCTGACAAGGCACTCTGTCTTTCCGGGGAAAATCTCACCAGTCACCGTAATATATGATAAAAAATGATGCGATTTTCTTTTAACTCCCAACGCCGGGAAAAAGTGCGGTTTTATCCACTCGCTTCGGGGGTATCCCGCTGGAGAGAAATTCTTCTTGATAATTTCCCCGCATGAAATAACGTAGTGTTTTTTAAAACCGGGTCATTCAGTTTTTCGTTTGCGTGGACCGTGCCCTCTCCCTCAACAGCCGGTACACCTTCCACGCCGAAAACACCCCGATTACAAAAATCCCCGCCGCAAGACCCAATCAGCCATCCCCTACCCGCAGTCATCCCCGGTCAGGAAGGATCGCTTCGCAACTGCGGGTAACGAATACATAGATTAAGGAAAGGCATGCGGTGCACATGATAATGGATGCGGCATACGCGAAGGTATCGACATCCTGCCACGAAGGTTTGTACATAGTATCTAATCCTCACTGGTTATTTTCACAAACGGGCTTATCATCGATTTGAGACCGTTTCAGATTACCCAGACACTGCCGGGGGATTCTGTGATTCCCATTACGGGGAGAACGCCAATTCCGAGAGACATTGTCTGCGCAATCCGCCCGCCGGAGTATTAAACGAAATCCCGATCAGTCAGACACTATCTGACAAATTCTTCTCCCGTGCGCCTACTACATTCCCAGCCTCGGTGGATTTTCCCTTGCTGCAATCCCAATCATAAAGTATTTCAAATCTGATATATTATGATAGATAACGTGTGAAAACATCTCCGGATGTGCCGATCAGGGAATATTTGGTGTAATTATTTATGAAAACTGAAAAACAATTGAATGCCCTGTTGTATGCAATCGAGACCTATCCCCGGATCGGCCGGACAAAACTGATGAAATTTGTCTTCCTTGTTGACCTGTTCACCTACAATAACTGTGGCGAAACGTTACTCGAAGATAGTTATATCCGGCTCCCGAACGGGCCGGTCCCGGACATCGGCTTTTCGTTCACAGACAATTCAAACGCCCATTTCTCCGTGAAAACCGAACCCTGCGATCCTGAACGCATCATCTACCAGTATACACCCATCCAGAAATCGGACCTGTCAGCATTCTCTGAAAAGGAAATACGATTGTTCAATACGGTCATCCATTCGCTCCGGACCCATAAGACCGAAGAGATAAGCGAACTCACCCACCGGTTCAGCCTCTGGAAATATGCGGGAAACGGCGATATCATCCCGGTCAAAAATCTCAAACTCGACGAGTACGAGTACGACGAACTCGAATCGTTCGTCTATTATGCTGACGCTGTTGCCGATGCAAAAAAAATAGAACAGCACCCGGGCGCGGACTCAGGTCGTGGAGATCGGGTCCCGGACGATCTCATCGCACTCCAGTTCCACACGATGTGCGGTGAACACTAAATGCCCTTCCCGGACCTCAGGGAAGGCGATGTCTTTTTTCTCGATCTCACCGGGCACACCGGAAAATCTGAAAATACGATGAAGGATCCCCACCGGATCATTATCATCATGAACCAGAGGAAACTGGATAATCCCGGCCATAAAACAATAGTCTGCGTACCAATTACCTCGGTTGGGCCGACCCTCTGGGATACGGTGAACCAACGGCCGCGTATCCAGTCGCATCATTGCATATCCGCAGGAAAATATCGGGAACTAAGTCACGATAGTCTTGTCAAATGTGAACACATCTATACCATCAACCGGGAATTCTTCACCGATTACCGTTTCACCCTGGACGACCAGGATCTCAAGGAGGTCCGGGTGAGGATGGTCAACATCATAGGGTACGGAAATTTTTAAACTGTTTTTTTACAAGAGGATGCTCTTTTAAAACCAGACAAACCGGCTCTCTGTTCCCCTTTCTTGCATGCTGGAATGACGAGATTATGGGATACTTCACCTTGGTCAATGACAGCATTATTGCAGAAGCTGTACATGAATCGGATCGCGAACCCTCATTAAGAATATCGTAAATATTCTGCAATCGAGATCGCCCGGATGGATCGCCACCGAGATTTTGACGGTCATGGAATCGGTACCATCATGCTTCTCCGGATTTTTATCATCGTTCTGCACGTTTCGCAATTTACCGGATGTCGAATCATAAATCCAGAAGACGATCTCTGATACATAAGGAATTGCACGTATTGCGCGTAAATTGCGCGTATCCCCTTCACCTGCATGAAACATAGGAAAACCGATTCTGTAAAAAACCGGTTATTCGTGAAAGATAATTGTCGTGACATAGTCGGAACAATTGCGCAAACACGGTCTGCGCAATTGAGATTTTCCAAAAATAAGGTTCACTTAAAAATGCCCCAACCGCCGTCCTGATTTTCTTTAAACTTTAAGTAAATAACAAAATATTCGTTGTAAAATAAGATGATATGACTTGTTTTTTCCGGCAGACCCACTCTGCCCAATTCACGCCCGGTTTATCCTCATCCCGTAGCACTACCTCTTTCCCATTTTAAAAAACAATCTTTTCCCGACAAATCACCTTGTTCGTGCAGCACCCTGCTGCACAAACGCCGGGCTCCTCTCGACCAGTCATCAAGGGTATCAAAAACTTCGACCTCTGTCTAAAAAAAAGACTTCAATAAAATTGTCATACGCTAATCTTTCCCTCACTTCCCTGTTTCCTCTCCACTCACCGTACTGCCGGTCGCCACCGCGCCATCCTGCCCGAAATACCGTTTGAAAATATTTGCACCCGCGGGGCAGAGCGTATACCGGACCGCCCTCCCATTCTTTTGGGTAGTGATAATCCCATCGCCGGACAACCGCCCCGTATGCCAGGAAATCGACGGGCCTGCAATGCCCACGATCTCTGCGATCTCCTTCCTGGAGACTTCCGGGGAAGAGGCAAGGATTTTGAGGATCCTCCGGGTTGTCGGGTTCTGCAGGTGCAAAAATATCTTCTTTTCCAGCTCGTTGTACCGGCCGTTGTTCTCAAAGTACCTCACGGAACTCGCACTGCCAAAGGAGATAATCTTCCTCTTCATCCCAAGAACCAGCAGGTGGTATTTGAGGGTCCCTTCTTTTATGCCGGTCAGCCGTTCCAGTGCATTGAACTTCACGCCCGGGTTTGCTGTTATGGTCTCGTAGATCTTCTGGCGGTTCTGGTTATACGAGACAGCATACCGCTCGACCTTCCGGTACCCGAGGATCGATATCAGCTTCAGGTAGAAGAAGATCTCAACCGGGTACACGAGCACCGGACAAAAAGACAGGGCTACTCCGATGAGCATCTCCCGCAGCGTGAGACCCCAGAATGATACCGGCACGGGATCCTGGAGATGATCCGGTACTGCACCGGCCAGGCCCGGAGTCGCACTATATCCGCCGGTATTTGCAGCGGCGATTGGCACGGCAACCAGAAAAATGGAAAAAAAGAGGGCGACTGCCCTCACCAGAGAGATTTCCATTGATAAATAATTCTCTTGATAGGATAACAGATTTATGATTTTGTTTTAATAGGTAACAAAATTATAACTCTGGTACCCGACTACACTCTCCCCATACACCCTGAATCTCCATGTCCCGGGAGCAATCCCACCGGTCCTGCTGATCGTTAAGAAGATTCTCCCGTTCATTACACCGTCAGATACATCGTAATACGGACCGGCGATGCCGTCCGGGGCAATCGCTGTGAGCGAGAGCGAATTGGGAACATATCCCCAGTTCAGGTCGGTGGTTATCGATGCGGTACCTGAGGGGACTATCACGGTATACCAGTCCGTCTGTCCCTGGGTAATGGTACCAATGGTCATCGGTGAAACGGCCCTGGGAAGGTACAGGTTCCCGGCCGGGGTCGCGGTATAACCGGCACTGTTGTCAACATTCTCTGCAGATACTCCCGATATGAGCACAAGGGCGCAGATCAGGATTGCCATACTTGTTCCGGATACTTTCATAGTATACCGGTGAGCGATTTCGATATCCGGCTCTTAACGTTTCTAACGCGATTGTCTACCGGTCAGGAATCCGGTAGATGGCTGCGTTAGAATCGTTATATCTCCCCTTTTGAAATCCAAAAAAACGTGGACAGCCGGGGGTTGTCCCGAAAAGAAAGGATGGGTTTGGCAAGCGACGAACTTCGCTGAATCCGGTCCCGCCCGCAGGCATGAACCAGGCTCCGTTGCACACTAAAAAAACTGGATCATGCCCCGGGAATTTTTAAAAGATGTAAAGAGGTAACGAACTATGAAAACACTGAAAATTGGAGTCATACTGCTGGCACTGTTGCTGACAGCAATGGCGATGGTACCGATGGTGAGTGCCGATGTAACCGGCACTGACCTGGTAAAGAAATGGCAGGCCGATCATACCATCAGGGTCACAAAGACCGTAAGTACGCACTATTCCAATGGGACGTTGACTACGGACACGACATACACTGGAACGGAACTGACAAAAAGGTTCGGCATTGAGAAGTTCTCCGTGCAGAATAAAGTGAATGTATCGTCACAAAACGTTGTAAAAATGGGACTGGGCGCAAAAATGGCGACAATCTCAAGTATTGACTCCTATGAAGTATTCACCGCAGCAAATGATCCCCCTCAATTGATGAGGTCGGGATACCCGATCTGGATTTACGAATATTCCGGTGGGGTCTATCACCAACTGACCGAGCCCATAAATATGATATGGACCGGTGCATATCTTTCAACAATTAAAACAGAGATGACGGAGAAGGGATGGTGGGATATCATTGCCGAGGACACTTACTACATCTATGATGGCAGCTGGAAGGCTGACGATGGTGTCGCAGTTGATCCGGTCCGTTTATTCGGAGGGGATCATATCCGTCTCTGGCAGCTGAATACCGGGGAGGTAGTCGGGGCAGCCCATGAAGATTCGAGCGTACCCCATCATGCAGTCGGCTTCGAATCTGCAGAACACAGGATTTTTGCGTTCTACCAGGATGCCGACGATACGGTATGGCACGTCTACACCGATAACACCGATCTCGGAAATTATGTATCCAGTCCATACAACGACGGGTACGCGACATACATAGGATATTGGTAACCTGACATGTCCCCAGAAACCTCAAACCCTCAAAAACCTCTCAATTTTTTCCCGGTCCTATTGATATCTGCTGCAATTGTTATCCTCTGGCTGATCCCGGTATTCGCATCCGGGGTCTGGGCGGGGACCGTGGGGGCCAGTACAGGCGGTTTTATCTCGATTATTGCACTCTTCCTTACGATCATTGCCCCATTGGTTTATGGATGGTATTTCCGTGATGGAACCGGCGCAATATTTATTGGAGCATTACCGTTCCTCCTGACATATGGTGTTTCACGGATCCTCTCCAGTAACAGCCCTGCTGGTACCGGTTATCTGGTCTATTCGGTTTTTTATATCGTATCATTGAGCCTGGTTGGAGGGCTGGAAGGTTTTTTTGCTGTAAAGAAAACTGCAAAATCGTTATTGATCGCGTTACTTCTTGCAGGGATCTGGGCGGGAATATTTTTCAGCGGAATCCGCTAGAGTTTTTCCGGAATTCCAATCATCGATTTTCCTGTGAAAAAGATCAGGTGTGAGAATCAATCCGGGCATCCTGTTCTGTAGAGGATTGCGTTAGAATCGTTATATCTCCCATTTTAAAATCCCAAAACGTGGACAGCCGGGGGTTGTCCCGAAAAGAATGGACGGGTTCACTTTAGAGACGAACTTTGTAAAACCCGGTCCCGCCCGCAGGCATGAGATATGTATCGTACAATCTTATGGAGTCCCGTGCCTTCGAGCGAAGCGTATGGAAAAGGAGGAAACAAATGAGACTACGAAAGCTAAGCGTCGTCCTGCTGGCACTGCTGCTGGCAGCGATGGCGATGGTACCGATAGTGAGTGCAGCTGATCCGGGAATTGCAGTGAAGGATTATTCTTCCCATACAGCAGAAGAACTGCTTAAAAGTCCGGAAATACTAAAAATTGTAAAAACAGCCAGTTTAATTGAAAAAATACCGGCTGACGGAAAGGATCAGTCCAGATTGAACGCATATATCAGTCCGGCAGGGGCAATCATCAGAGAAATGCAAAGCACGAAGTATTCTGAAAGTCAGATCACGGCGGTTCTCAAAAGTCAGGGCTATGACTGGGCCCCTCAAACCGGAGCATGCTGGAAAGGAACTGCTCCAACTGAGGATGAATCAAAAATTATCAACCAGACCCGTGGAAAGAATTATTCTCCGTTTGACCGTGAAAAAAATGTTCAGAAGTCAGCACTGGCGACCGTAAGCCTCCGTCAGGAATACCGGCAGATGCGCACCACTTCCGGAACTACCTACTTTGGCGTGAATGATTACATGAAATCCGGACAAACGGTTACCAGTTCCACCGGAACATACCAGCATGTTCTCACGACACATGTTGGACGAAAACCGAGTTCAACGACAGAGAGCTGGACAGAAGCCGGTGTGGCAGCATCAATTGCAGATCCTACGAGGCAATACTTTACGTATGACAACGATGAAGGAGGCTGGAGTTTCCATGGAACTGCCGGCGCAACTACGCTCAGTAATTATCAAATCTATGTTACCGATACGCTCGAAAGCGCCGGATATGTGTATCATATCTGGATTGGTGGCAGCTGGGTCAGAAGCGGCCACTTAGCGTTCCGACAAAATTACGTTGATCAGGCAAATGAAATATGGGCTGATGGCTCCTATCCCTTCTCATCAGACACGAGCATTACTGAATTCAGGGACAGCTACCTGTATCATAGTTCAGGATATTCATGGTGGGGCACAAACGTACTGACTGATTTCAACTCTGCTGGATCAAGCATTTCAGAGAGCAGGGTAGTATCCGGTAATGCATATGACTGGCAGATGTGGATCCCGTAGACCGATATCCAAACCTCTCATATCTTTTTTTGTCATACTCATGTTCTGCATTATTTCCGGATGTATCCAGAGCAATGACACACGAGAAGGGGGATCCCCGCAGGAAACTCAACAACCAGTCAGCGTAGAACGTACTGATGCAGTTGCGATTGCCTTGAATAATAGTGAAGTTCAGGATTATCTCAAGAAGGGTTATACACTCGGAAATGTCGGACCGCTTTGCTATGAACAGTCCCTGGGTGATCGAAAAATCTACAAATCGTGTTTCACCGGAATTGAATTTGAAACTCCCGATGTTTTTCTTGTCGTGTATGTCGATATGAAAAAAGGTGAAGTAAATAAAACGTCTGCAATGTACAATCGTAATCCGGTTGTTCCGGGGAACTCTTCAGTCACTCCCCGGTAATGTTCATTTTTTTACTGTTCCGCCTCCCCCTTCCAGAACCAGTACCGCTCCGGCAACCCTGTACCATTGCTGTCAGTCCAACAGTCTATTCTCTACCATGAGCAGCGGATGGATGCCCTGGAACGGGAGAAGAGCGGATAATGTTTTTAAATCCACGTTCTCTGTATGAAGAATAATCGTCATGGAAGATCCCGGCCTTCTCGTGAAAGACCCGTATCCTCATCATCGCCATACCCTGTCGGGTCCTCTTTTACTGGTTCATCAGGTTCTCGTTTTCATAATCATCGATTGCCAAAATACTTCAGATGACAACGGACTGATCATTTTCATCCAGTTCCGTAGAGGATTGCGTTAGAACCGTTATATTTCGCGTAATGAAATCCCCATTCGTGGACAGCCGGGGGTTGTCCCAAAACAAAGTACGGGTTTGGCAAGCGACGAACTTCGTTGAACCCGGTCTACCCTCCGGCATGAGATAATTATTGTACATTCTTATGAAATGTTCCCGTGCCCGGGTTGACAAACAGGGAAGTGATAGCATACAAACCACACAGAGAAGACAGAACGGAATTGACGGTGTCCGGCAGGATACCATCTTGGTTATCGAAGGAGAACGGCCATTTCATCCAGACCGGGATGTACTCCGGAAGACGGAGATTCTCGGAACGGGCATCTGTCCCCCTCGCAGGAAAAAAACCGAAAAATCGGACGGAGTTGATGATGGCCAATAAGAGAACCGGTGGCGAAGTGCCCGGGAGGCGGAAAACAGGATGCCGAAGAGCAAATCTGTGACTGAGGGGGAAATCCCGCTCTATCTCCTGCCCCATGCGATCGCCCGGCAGATCTTCCGGATCGGTGATTCGGTGTATCGCATCAGCGTAAAACGGACGCACTGGCATCATTACAACATATCAGTCCGGACAAAATCCCTGCCAAAAGAGCTTGCCCCGGCACGGGTTACGAGGCGGGTGGATTCTAGGGATTCCAAATCGGAACACTGGCACAGTACCTGTAAGCCGGATTTGGGGAGAACGGCATGAGCCGGGGACCGCCATCGCGCCGGGCACTGGCTGAAGCAATCCCCATTGCACGACGGCGGGGGACATTCCAGGTGGCCGGGCGTGGTCCGGAAAACCTGTATGATTTTACGATCGTCTCTGCGATCCCGGTAGCATTCGTACGGGTCTCCTATTGTACACGGATCCATGCACCGGTCGCGGAGTTTATGATGGAGTTCCTGGACGAACTTCTCCAGCTCCGCATGGTCACGAGGCATGATGCCATCTCACGGGAACTCTGGCTCCGCTCAAGGCATGGCACGTGGCGGTTCTTCCGCCTCACCAGCGAATATCTCGTCGAACTGGGACAGGATGGTCATCCACTAACCGGGATAACTGCAGCCAACCCGTAAAGTGGACCGGAGTGCGGGGAAAGACAATATCCTTTTTTTATCCTTTGCCAGAAAGTCTCTCCCGTAAGACTCGTGATCGTAATGCCGGTTTCTCCTCTTAATGGAGGGACAATCATCCCTGGGGGAGGATCCCTGTTTTTGAGTGAACGCACGTCGTGGATATCCAGTGAGTCCCTCGAATGAACCCTGACGAGTTCTTCTCGTGTACTGACATCATGGGTGTTCAGTGAGTACCTCCGAAATACGGCCTATACGGGCTCCGATTGCCCGTTTTTCCCGGCTTTGAGGTAATAATTCGGGAAAATGAGGTAATAATTCAGTCAGGTTTGTGTGTTTTTACGTCGGAGAACCAGAGGTCATAATTAGCAGTATTTGGGTGGCGAAAACAAGGGGAGATCATGGTTTAGGAGGGGGCACGTTTTTAAAAACCGAAATAAACGGGCAATAAAAGATCCTTTTTTTTAGAAATGACCGCTGTCACGATAAGAAGGTAAACAAGGTTTCATCATTCCCATTTTTGCGAAATCATCCGGCAAATATCCTGCCCCGGACACTCTTCAAATGCCCGTAAAATTCTCCGTTTTGCCCTCTGAAAAGTTATTCAGCCAGACCCATCTCTTCCTGCGTCCTATACTGGTATGTCAAAGGGCCACGGCGACGAAGGAGAAAAACCCTCCTCCTTTGGGAATGTTTGCGCAGACATTCCCGGAAAAAAACTTACCAGAGATTCGCGGAGCGGATCTAAAAACCCATCGAAGAACCCCTAGTTCTTCTCATCGTAAAAAGTTCTCAATGAACCTTTTAAAAAAACCAAAAACAAGGAGATACAAAACATGGCAGATTTCGTACAAAAAACCAACGTAAAGACCGCGGTCCGCACCCTAGCAAACCCGATAGAAGACGTGGCAGCGTTCAACACGATCGTACAGTCGGTCCTGACCGGCAACCCGTTCGGGTGTGTTGCCTATGCAGTTTCTGGAGTCAGCCACCCGGGCGTGGAAAAGACAAAGGAAACCTACGTGGCAAAGATCCTGTACCAGGACGCTGATGCCAAAACCGTTGGTACAGATTCCGGGAAATTCAACTCGGTTGCCGGGTTCAATGCCGGTGCTGCCGTATTCCTCGCGAGTGCTCCCCTCACCACAGCCCATACCGGCACACCGGTACGGGATCTGGACAACGAGACCTATTCGGCGACGGTCAAATGTCGTGACCCGAACGGGGAACTCTACATGGTCACCTTCGGCCGTGAAAGCGTGAGCCTCACGTCCTACTCGGACGACAGCATCCGGACAAAAGTCGAGACCTGGGCCGACACGGTGGCGGCATTAGCCTGAGGTATACAGGATCGTGAGACGGGAGGAGAGCAAAGATTCCCGGTGAGCCGGGTAACTGGCGGGTAATTGCGGGGAGACCAGATGGTTTTGGTCCCGGGGTCACTGACTCCGGCTTGTGGACCTGGCAGATTTCCCCGGCAAAAACTCGGTACCGTCACATCAGGATACCCTTACTCTACCCCAACTCAACCGGACAGGCAAAAGGGAGGAGAAAAAAAGATCTCCTCTGTTCCTATCCCAATTTTTCAGGAGGTTTACTATGGAAACTGAAGTTATGGGGATCATCTTAGGAGCTGTGCTCCCGATCTATCCCCTGCTGTTTGTCATCTACCAGAGGATCGGCAGGTATGATGAGATTGTAGAGGAGTTCAAACGACTCCGTACCGAACACGAGCACTACAGGGAGGTGCATCATGGAATATGAACCAACACCGGTCGCAACCGTGACCGGCCTCTACCGGGGAACCTGGAGTGGCCTTGAACCGCTGACAAAAGATACCCCGCTCACTCTTGACGAAGTCCGGAGAAACCCGCTCTTCTACGAGCTGGAACTCCACCCGGAAGGGGGTGATGAGAACCTGATCATTGATGTAATCTACGACAACATGGCCCCGATATGCCTTCAGGATCTCATGAGGGGAACGGATATCCCGCAGGGCATCCGCTTCTGGCCCGACTGGTTCGATATCCCGCCCTACCGGGAGATGCATGATACGGACGGCCGCCGGGTTTACCCACGGGCACCGGGCATACACACGGTCCGTATCCGCACTGCCCGGAGAAAATTCAACCGGATGGGAAAGGGTAGGGATTTCAGTCCCGCAAATGGCGGGTACACGAGCCCGGTGTTTGAGTTCACTATCGCTGCGGATGGAGACGATGTTTGAGAACGTGATGCAGACCCGCATTGCCATCTGTGGTGCCGGGATTCTGCTCGCTATTATTTTTCTCGTATCGCACCTGCCGCTCATCCTCCTTATTGCACCGGTTGCTATCCTGTTTCTCGGAATAGTAGCAGACCCGGAAGAGACGCATGCGGTCTGGTACGGGATGATACATACGGTCGGTATCTTTGACCTGTCGGCCTTGAATGAAGAAGAACGGGAAACATGCATACGGAAAAAACATTACTTCTGGTTCGGCGAGGTGGGAATGGCGGCAGTGATGGCCGGTGCATTTGCGATTCCGTTGGGGTGCTGGTTAGCAGGCCGGGCGGAAATCACCCTGGCATTCATCAGCGCTGCGATCCTGTTCCTGCCGCTGTTTGTATTCCTGCCGAAGCTGATCCAGCGGGCGATGAAGACGGACACGGACGCGGTGATCGATCTGTTCGGAAAGAACGAGCAGGTGAAGAGAGTGTTCTGGTCCTTGTTTGTGGTGATGGCCGGATTAGTGCTGGCAAAAGTTTTCGACCCGGTATCGGTGCAACAGATTGTCGGGGCTATCAGTTCGTCCGGGCCGTAAACCGGGATTGATCCGGGGATGAGATTTCATCACTGTGTCACTCTTTTGATTTTTTTGCCAATGTTTGTACAGACCAGATATTTCGTAATGTGAGTAACAATGACAAACAACATACAAAACACAACTGGGAAATCCTTCGGGATCATCCCTGAGCGGAGAAGTGACGGCGTTTCCGAATCTTCCCTTGCGGTGCCCGGAGATGCATCCGGTGTTGCCGATGACAGCAATGTGAACAACCAGCAACCGGATGTGAAGATCAGAGACACGGCTCAGCGAATAGTAGAGCGTAATGATTCCGCGCCCGTTACTTACGGCGACTGCAAGGAGAACAACCATGAACCGGATGTGGAGACCAAAGATATATCGTCGCGACAGGTGGATCGGGCAACTGGACTCCGGGGACTGAGTATCTGTTCAGCAAGGGATTCGAAGAGCACCAGCAGGAAGCGGACCGAGCGGGATCTCCATTCTCCAGATGCCGAGATACCGTATATCAAAACAGAACACGCGATTCGTGATCTTGTCTGCTCGCTCATGGAGCGGCAGGACCGGATGAACGAAGCGATCTTCCTGAAACTCAACGATCTTGAATATCGGGTTGATGATCTCGAACTGAGTAAAAAGTCGCATGCGACAAAGCAGCCGGGTACCAGAAATAAGGTTAGGAAATGATGACAACTGCCAAAAACCCGGAAAGCGGTGACCCTGAGAAATACTGTGAAAGAAACAATGAGGGAAACCTTAGTGGAAGTTATGAGAAAAACCGTGGAGGAAGCATGAACCGGGAAGATGGTGAGCGTATATGACCCGGGGACGACCCCCAAAAAAAGCAGCAGCAGAAGCGCTTGAATGTGCCAGGCGCCGGGGTGGTGTCGTGGTAATACCTGATACGAGCGGGTTGCCGTTCGATCTTCTGATCATCTCTCCGGAATGTATCGCGTTTGTCAAGGTAATGCGGATGCGTGCCAGGGTCCAGGATCCACCGGATGCGCTCGACAAGTTTGGTTCGGTTATCCGGGAACTCCGCATAGTTCCGGAAAGTGCAGTTGCGGTGATGGAACTCTGGGTACTTTCGTCTCATACAACGTGGCAATACTTCCGGGTTATGACTGACAGGATCGTGGAGATACGGAGTGATGGGTCAACTATTGACAGCACCGGGCAGAATGCTATAGGTAACACTGCAGCATCGCCTAATCATGCTTGTGTACCGGATCTGGATGGTTTCCATCCACATGCCTCATCGCCGGGAGATGGTGTCTCGGGAGTCTCATCGACAAAGAGCGAAACCTGAAAAATCCTCTTTTTTGCACGGGTGTGTGATCAGGGAATTTAAAAAAATATGGGGGGTATCTTCTTTATTCCGGCTCCCCCGTTCGGGTAGAGAGGGATGATAAGATACCTGGCATCAATGGTCAAGACCAGATAAAAAAAATTCTCCATTAGAACAAACCGGGATTTTAAAAAAGATCAGGCAAATGGTATTTTAACTCTTTTAACCATTCCCAGAGGGGGATGTATTGGATGTTGCCATGGATGCCGAACCATTCTTCGGTCTTCGTATGCTCTTCATCTATGGAAAGGACAATGCGATTTTCACAGGCACAATCACGACCTGCTATAAGGAGCGCATTGACTTCACGGCGTCGTACCTTGTCATCAGTGAGATCGGTGCAGACCTGGATCAGTGCGATTATCTTCCCGCTGCGCTGGAGAACAAAATCAACCTCCTGCTGGTTTGCATTCTTCCAGTAGTAAAGGTTTAAGTT
Organism: uncultured Methanoregula sp.; assembly: GCA_963676675.2. Classification (GTDB taxonomy): domain Archaea; phylum Halobacteriota; class Methanomicrobia; order Methanomicrobiales; family Methanospirillaceae; genus Methanoregula. Next base: position 753,371 of record OY781161.1, read on the forward strand.
ACCCGCCAGTTCGAGCTGATGGAGTGCAATTGCCACCAGGTTTTCCATGAGGTTTCCGTCATTCCGGGAAAACCGGAATCCTTTCGCCGTTACAAAACCGTTATCGATACAATAGATCTTCTTATTTGCCAGCACCTGTTCTTTTACTTTGTATGAGAACCTCGGGATAGAAAAAAAGAGAAACGCTTCTTCTAAGTACGCAAGGTATTTCCGTACGGTATGGTCACTGCGACACCCGGTCACCTGGGAGAGGCGGTGTACAGAATATTCTCCCGCAACGTTCGAACAGAGATACTGGGCCAGATCGCCCAGTCCCTGCGGGGATCTGACCTTGTAGCGCCGTATAATGTCTTTATAAACCACTGCATCGAAGAGCCGGAGAAGATACTCTTTCTTATCAATAGTAGTCAACAGGGGTTCAGGAAATCCCCCGCTGGCAGAATACTCTGTCAGGTGCGCCCGGTATTCACTTTCTGTATGTTCACCCCCTTTCGTACGCAGGTATTCATCAAACGAGAATGGAAAAATTGTTGTTACGGTGTGGCGCCCGGTAAGGTGTGTTGCAAGTTCCTTACTGAGCAGGTGGGCATTGCTCCCGGTTATGTAGAGCGTGTAACCCTGCCGCGCGAGCCGGTTAGCCAAGAGTTCCCATCCCGGTATATTCTGGATCTCATCGAGCAGGAGCGTTTTTGATCCGGGATACAGGTCCGCTACTGCAGTCAGGATGTCGGGAATTTTTTTCGCATCATTGAGTTCTTCGTCATCGAAATTTACATATCCGAAAGGACCCTGCGCCATCAGGTACCGGGTTACGAAGAATGATTTGCCCGCTCTCCTTGGACCAATCACGATCCGGATCAGCCGGTTGTTCCCGTCCCGTATCTCTGCAGTGCGCTCAATATAGTGCTCCTGACTGCGGAGTTCCAGTTCCTGTTTCTGCTTGAGAAGAGCATCCCTGACGGTCATGGTGTGTTCTATAGTATTGTAATACAAAAAAATAGATAAAATTTTGTATTATGTTTTTTTATTTACAAAATTCCTGGTATGTCTGTCGCAATCGGTCCCAGGAGTATCACGGACAAAGAGCGAAATCTGAAAAACCCCCCTTTTTACCCCAGAGTTGAGATCAGGGAATTCGAAGATAGGGGGTGTTTTCGTCTCTATCCCTGGCACCACCCTTCAAATAAGAGAGACGAGGAAGGGTGATAAAAAAAGCCCAATTCAGGCCCCGTTTGCCCCAAATCCCGGATTGATCCATGAATTTAGAGTGAAAAGTGGTGAATTTACTTGCATTTTTTTCAAATGACGGATATTTGAGGGTTTTTACGGCAAAATAACCGATAATCAGCGTTTAAAATGCTCCCTAATAGCACCTTTTGGATGGCATCCGACTGGTTCTATCAGTCAATACCACTGGTTCAAGGAAAAAACCCGGGGTTGATCCTGTTCGATATCCGGGTTCTTGTCGGGAATGGGATGATGAAGCCGGATGATAGAGAAAGGTCGTCATGTCCAAGACTGGAAGTTGGGGGCCGGATTCTCCCAGGAACATACCGTGCGGGAGAATATTTTTCATCCTGTTCGATTATAGGGATGAAACACTGGGTGATTGATCCGACATGGGTAAATTCCGTATACTCAATGTTGAGGTATTGGAAAATATAACGTTTTTTTGAAATAAACTGTTGATATTCCGAAGAAAAATATGCATTTTTATAATTATTTTCATTATCAGGGTGGGATATGTTGGGGTGTTACGGGGACGCGTCTTTTTTAGATACTGTAAACCCCCGATAGCAATCCGTATGGACACTTCCGCAAATCTATTCGAAGAAAAAAATAGAAAGTATTTCCAATATTACATCAATAGGATGAAGAGAGAATGACTATATCTCCTATGTCCCATACTGCTACTACAAAATCTGCATATATCCCCCCCTCATCATCCTCACTCCTTGGAAAAGGGTGCCGGTTGATCTTCAGGGGTAGGTCGGGATCCGATATGGGCAGCGATGGAATGTAACGTTGTTCAGAAAAACGAACATCAGCAATCGGTAACTAAATGACAGAACAGACACTGGACTCCAATTACGCGGTTCGTATGAAGCAAGGTATGAAAACCATTCTGAGCAGGGTATTTGAAAACTACTATAGGACCTATCAGATAATGCACTTTTACTCAAGGGGTTTCAAACGAGATCTCCTTGTCCTGCTGGTTCTCAGCGTATTGCTTGGCCTGATGGAGACATTTCAGATTGTCCTTCTCTACCCGATATTGAATGTCTCCTTTAACCTACAGGATGGAGGAATTACACTATTTGAACCTCTGTATAATCTTGTCAGAAATACATTCAACCTGCCGGAGATCGTCTCTTTCAGCCTCTTGTTCATTATTTTTGTATTTTTGACGTTAATTGTGTCATTGGCATACAAATATATCTCACTACAATTTACCAAGAAAGTCATTTTAGAGAAAAAAGGAGCTATATTCAATAAACTCATGGATAATGATTACCGGTATTTTGTAGACAATCGACGGGGAGAAATCTTTTATTCGGTAGTTTCTGCTCCAGGTGAGATTAGAAATTTTTTAAGTGTTTCGACATCTCTTTTTTCCGATATTGTTGGCATTCTAGCAATAATTTTCATGTTATTATTTATATCCCCCTTTGGAGTTGCTCTTCTGCTTGCCGGAGGTATAATATTTTTACTGGTTATTAGGTTAATCGGAAAAAGGATAGCCTATAGTTTGGGGAAGTTGCAGTTAGAGTCAACCCAGTCCGAGAATGAAGTCATTAGCAGTTATGTCCAAGGCCTGAGACAGATACGATCGGTTAATGGCGATCCTTACTGGAAAAAGCAATACGACGATGCTCTTTATCATTACTGGGATAAATATATAAAATACGACTTTTTATCGAATATACCGGTCATGATGCTTCAATATATCTTTTTTTCTGCCATTGCCAGCAGTGTGATTTTTTTATATTATATCTACCAAGAGGGTTTTATCTTCATTATCCCTCTAATAGGTACATTTGTATTTGCTACACTCAAGGTTCTCCCAAGGCTTTCCAATATAAGTAGTTCTAACATGTCTATTATGAATTCATTGCCTGCGCTTGAAACCGTCTATCGTTTCTTGAATGATTACCAGTACGATACCATAAAGAACGGAAAACAGAGGTTTGATGCACTCACGTCGGATATTGTTTTTAATGATGTTGGTTTTTCGTATTATAAAAACCAGGATCTGATTGAAATTGAGCATCTTACTATTAAAAAGAACAAAGTAACTGCCCTTGTGGGCCATTCCGGGTCTGGGAAGTCGACGGTTGTCTCTTTACTCCTTCGATACTACGATGTATCTAAAGGCAGAATCCTGATAAACGATATTGATCTGCGGGAATTTGATGTGAAAACTTTCCTCCGGAAGGTGGGGTATGTGAGCCAGGACACCTTCCTTTACAACGCTACTATCAGAGAGAATATTGCATTTGGCGGAGATTATTCAGACGATCAGATCATAGAGGCGTCAAAGAAGGCAAATATCCATATGTTCATTACCACCCTTCCCAAAGGTTATGAATCTATCGTAGGGGACCAGGGTCTCAAATTGTCTGGTGGGGAGAAGCAAAGGATCGCTATTGCACGGGCGCTCGTGAGAGACCCTGAAATCCTGGTGCTCGATGAGGCGACAAGCAACCTTGATAATGAGTCGGAAGCGGTTGTTCAGGACGCGATCAATCAGGTGTCTGAAAATAATACCACATTTATCATCGCTCACCGTCTTTCGACCATCAGAATGGCGGATACGATCTTCGTTATGAGTAGTGGCAGGATCGTGGAGAGTGGGAGCCATGACGAGTTGATGGAGAAGAGGGGGAGATACTTTGATCTGTATGAGATTGAGGGTTGAAGTGGCGGTTTTTGTTTCTTGAAATATTTGGTATTAATCGTAAACAGTTGCGTCCCGATAGTTTTCCCCTCTCCAAAAGAACTCGTATGCTTCCACTGGATTCTGGTGCAGTAATAATGAAAAGTCAATAGGATAAGAAATTGATCGTCTCACAATATCGGCTAAGATCTAATTGATTGCAAATTTACTCAAGTGTAGTGTGCCACTGTTATGAATCCGAGAAATAAACCTACTGTAAAACCTACGATGAAAAGGGTGTTCTTTTTGTTCATGAAGGTTCGTCACGTGTTGGAACTTGTTGAGTCAACTGTCAACTGCCGTATGTTGAATGTCAATGAGGATATATTTCGTATTACCGGAATGTTTGGAAGGGGCTTTGAAAAACACCACTCCTGAAAAATGATCTGCCGAATGTCGGTTTAAATTAAAACCGTGGGAATCTTTTTTGGAAATTTTTTGCGCACATGAATCTTATAGTTGAGAAGTGTTTTTGAGGGGGTGGTGCCGCAATGGGGTGTGGTTGGGGGAATTGGGGGAACCGGGGAACTCTTTTTTTGGTGTGCGAAAACTATGATTAATAATCCAGAAAAATAAATAAAACGATTGATATAATTATATCAATGGTATTTCGAGAAATCATAACCCTTTACATTTCGGTCAGCATTCGTTCGATGTACGCATGAATTCTCTCCCTTACTTTACCATCTCCCAAACCCCCATAGACTACATTTTTCAGATATTCATAATCCTCAGTCATGGCATTGGGTGTGCCACTAAGAATAATTTGGGCTCGCTCCTTTAACTCCTGATAATTAAAGCACATTATTCTCGTAGGACTGTAATCAAACTCTTCTGCCAACAATCGCTCTGTGTTATGTGTATATTCATGAAACAGAACCGGAATTCCCACCGATATGCACTCATCTCCAAGCGAGGTATGTTTGGCTATCACTAAATCCGAATGGGCGCAGAGATCGTAGCTGAAGAAGACTTTCTCATAATCGATCGAAATTGTCATGTTATCAGAGGATTTTATTTTTTGGATTGTTTCAGCGAATATGGGTAATGGCATCCAATCCACATCCTTATACCTAAGAATTATAAAAACATCAGGAATTTCTTCAGATAACCTAATCATATCCTCAAGAAAATGCAGATGTGCTTTCCAGCTGAGGTAAAGATCCCCTTGAGAATTTTGCCATTCCATCTGGGTGTGAAAACCTAATGCGGTGATGATCCTGAGTCCTTTGGCAAGGGGCGCTTTGAGGATTTGTGGTGGTGGTGACTTTTTAGCCTCTAATAAGTTATCCGAACGATATTGCCCTACGGGTATATAATGATCAATGCAGTTTAATGGATTTCCTTTCATTACATCGGCAGCAAACTGGCTGGCGCAAAGATAATGATTTAAAAAAATGGATACCGACATTCTATAAAATGCAAAAATAAACCGCTCCTGTGTCGCAATGGTCTGAATATCCTTACTCTCAAAAGCCAGCAATAATTCTTTGGGGCAGAGAATTTCATAATCTATTAATGCCATCTTCAAATCCGGGAAAGCCTCAAGTTCTCTTGAATATGATTTAAAAATAACGTAAGATCGTGCCACTATGAGTAACCCCAGAATGTCCCGTATGTGACGAATGTGCAGGATTCCCTTGCTCATCGCAACAAACGCAAACGTGATATTTGAAATCCATGATTTGCGAAGGTTACACACACAGACCCATTTTATTTTTTTAGATGGACTGGGAACGCCACTGTAATCTAAATGCAGCAATTTCTCAGGGTGAAGTTCTGAATTCATTCGGGTTGAATAAAAGAGATCTTGTTGGTAGAGATTCCCAAAATTTAAACCTTTGTGGGTAACAAATGCAACACGGGAATGATTAATAGTATCTAGTTTATGCGTGTCTGTTAGACATTCAGATTTTCCTCCAAACGTACCTTTTTTTGGCAATAACTGCAGGAACGTGTGAATGATCTTATCCAATCCTTTAGCGAATATATCCAATGGAATAACAAGCGTTCGGACATTAGGTGCCAGTTTCGGTCTTAACCAATTTGGACTCACATCAATTAATAAACATTTTTTATCCTGGTTTTCGCAAGCCCAGACGTTGATTTTACCGGAGATGTCCATAATCTGGAGGAGAACTGCAAGATGGACCGTGAATTGTAATTTTTCCACGATATTGTGTGTATTGGGGAAAAGTTGTCCGAAAGACTTCAACATCTTTGTTGGGGCAATTTGCTGGGCTCTTTGAAATGAGATTCTATTAGCGTCAAAAAAAACTTTTAAATTAATATAATCGAGACTTTCGATAGGTAAAGGAACAATATCGGATTTCTTTAATTTTTCAATCCTGATATTTTTTGTTTTATTTGTATCTTCTAAACCCTGGGATAATTCAAGATAATAAACTCTATGGCCAAGTTTTCTAATTAATATGCTAACTGGATCTAAATACTTTGGAAGTTTAACAAAAATGACATCCATAATTTCCTCATAATCTTGTCGTTTTGTGATTTAATTGATATTTTATTGAGCTTCTACTAATTTACAATTATTGACTATGACCTGTGAAAGGTATGTTAAACTATGAAAAATAATAAGAATCAAGCAGAATGAAAAAAAATGTAAAAATTGGAATCGGAACTGACATAGAATCCATTGAACGATTTGACAAAGTACTAATAGACAATCCCTTGTTTTTCGAAAAAGTTTTTTCGGAAACGGAAATTGCATACTGCCGCTCAAAATTTAATCCTGCACAGCATTTTGCCTCCAGATTCGTAGGTAAGGAAGCAATAATAAAAGCGTTTGCAGATCTGGGGATCCCATCTGTGAATTTTAGGATGATAGAAATAATCAATACTGAGACCGGTGTTCCCAAGGGGATTCTCACAAACCCAAAATATTCAAATATTCAGGTTAATCTTAGTCTATCTCACAACGATACTACAGCGATTGCATTTGCGGTTGTCAGACTGGTGGAGCATGACGAATAAATTCAGTATTATGGAAACAACATTGAGAGACGGCAGTTATGCGGTTGATTTTTCGTTTACGTGTGCTGATACATCAAGCATCTGTCACGAGCTCGAAAGTTCGGGTTTTGAATTTATCGAAATTGGGCATGGTGTTGGATTATCTGGTTCCGATAAAGGATATGGTACAGCATTTCAGACTGATGAACAGTATATGATTTCGGCAGAAAGCATATTAAAAAAAGCAAAATACGGAATGTTCTGCATCCCGGGTATCGCCAGAATAGAGGACATTGAATTAGCTGCAAAACACAACATGGGATTCATACGGATCGGTACAAATGTTACTGAAATTGAATCTTCTGAAAAATTTATAAAAGAAGCGAAAGATTGCGGCATGTTTGTAACTGCGAACTTTATGAAATCATATGCATTAAGTCCAGATGATTTTGCTCAAAAAGTTGTTATTTCTGAAAAATATGGTGCAGATTTGGTATATTTAGTTGATTCTGCGGGAGGCTTATTTGCGGATGATATTAAAAATTATTATTCATCAATAAGAGAATTAACAGATGTTCCTCTTGGTTTCCATGGACACGATAATCTTGGCATGGCGGTTTCGAATAGCATAGAAGCTATAAAAATGGGATTCGATTTCGTTGATTCTTCCTTACAAGGTCTGGGTAGAAGTGCTGGCAATGCATCAACTGAGATACTGGTTGCGGCTCTGCTAAAAATGGGGTATAATCTGGATATCGATTTTCTTAAAGTACTGGATATCGGACAAAAATATATTCAACCTTTAATAACAACCAAGGGTAAACTGTCGCTTGATGTTGTTGCAGGTTTTGCGGATTTTCACTCAAGTTATATGCATTACATACAAAAATATTCCACCAAATATAGGGCAAATCCAGCATTACTAATTATCGGTATATGTCAGAAGGACAAGGTGAATTTAAATGAGCAAATTTTGGAGGATCTTGCCAAATCCTTACGGAACACAGAGGATGTTTATCTTGGGAAATACAACTTTAATGCATATATAGGTCACGAACAAGAAGTGATATATGATAAATACCTCAAAAATTCCTGAAGGAGCTTTCAACAATAATTGGTATAATGTATCAATATTTGATTTAATAATGGGGAAAAGTTGTTCGGATCTTAAAAAAAATATTCTGCTACACAGACAGCAGATTTAATTCAAAATTGTGAGGAATGATCATGAATAAAAATTCTCTTAACACCCATGTTCAGGAAATATTTACCAAATTTGCAAATAAGATCTTTTTAATTGAACCATCATCAGGTCAAAATTACCGGTATGATGAATTTTATGACATTTCACTCAAGGCAGCACAGATGCTCTCTGATTCAGGAGTAAGAGAAGGGGATCGAGTAGTCCTGTTTCTTACAAATACCTTGGAATTTCCCGTTTTCTTTTTTGCTTGTTTTTTCCTTAAAGCAATAGTTATTCCAATTAATCCAGCTCTTCATCCAAATGAGATCAATTTTATCCTCACTCATTGCAATGGAAAAATTCTCGTTTTTAATCAAGTTACTCAACCATTAGTATTGGCAAGTCCTGCAAGTGTTTCATATTCTCAACTGTACATTCGAAGCGAAGAGGAAGGGGTCTTCTCTTCAGGGAAGATGAGAATTGTTTCTCGTAAGGATATCGAGGGGTATGAGATCAGCGGATGGATGCCCACAAATAATTATTCTGATGATGATATTTTAACAATTAGTTTTACATCCGGTACAACAAACACACCAAAGGGTGTTGTTCATAAGGCTGTTTCTCTCTTTGATAATGTTAAATCCTTTAATAAAATGGTTGATACTAAATCAGGGAGTTGTTTTTTAAACCTCTGGCCTCTTGCCTATCCTAGTGGTTTTCTGAATAATCTGTTAAGTGCTTTTTGTGCCGGGGCTTCTGTTGTCATATCCCGACCATTTGATGCACAGACTGTATTACAGTTCTGGAAACCGATTATTGAGTGTAATGTAAATATAATCTGGCTCTCCCCATCGATGATTGCAGCACTGAACCGTGTGGATCGCGATCCTGCCGGTTTACAATTCTGTCGTGAACATGTTATCACAATCTTTGCCGGAACGGCACCCCTCCCATTGAAAACAAAGTTGGATTTTGAAAAAAAATACGGGCTCGAGATCTTTGAAAGTTATGGTTTGTCCGAAGTCCTCCTTGTTACCGGCAATTCACCTAAGTTACCTAGAAAAACGGGTTCGCCAGGTCACCTGCTCCAAGGAATTTCTGTTAAGGTTGTGAATGAATCCGCCAAAAATTTACCTACCGGAGATATTGGGGAGATTGTATTACAGTCACCCTTTCTCATGAAAGGCTATTTGAATTACACTACACTTCAGACTGATGCCGTAGATACGTATCCATTCTTCTATACGGGGGATATCGGCTATATCGATGCAGAAGGATTTCTCTTTATCACCGACAGGAAAAAAGATATCATTATTCGAGGTGGCATGAATATCAGTCCCAGGACAATTACCGATGTTTTGTTGCTACATCCTGCTGTTGAGCAGGCGGCGGTGATTGGTGTTCCTCATGAGTTCTATGGAGAAGAAGTTGTTGCTGTGATTCAATTAAAAGAATCGTTCACATTGCAGGATCAGGAAATTTCAATAATGAAGCTCTGTCGCGAACGGCTTAGCCAGATCTCTGTTCCGACTAAATTTGTTCAGATTGATAAGATTCCTTTGGGAGTAACGGGAAAAGCGTTGACAAAAGATATCCGGATATGGCTACATTCAAAAATGGGTGTAAAAGAGTAAGGATTATGTTGTTATGATTATTGGTATAAGTCATATCGTTTTCGGCTCATCGGGTATTGAAACGGATGCAACATTTTTCCACAAATATGGATACCAAATTGAATTTGTTGAAAATTCTCATCCCACTCATTTTAATAAGAAAAAATTTATGAAAAGTACGTCACCTTCCCAAGAAATTGCTTTTTTACGTAAAAATAATTGCATTTCAATAGAATTAATTAACTATAATATTTCTCCGTCCGATTCTTTTTCACCACTACATATCGTGTTGTCTAAAAAAAATTCTGACTTTGTTAATGAGGATAATCAGAAAGAAAAAATCAAGATCAGTTTGGGAATTGAGGGATTAAGACATTTAATTTTTATGTATGTTAAAAAAATGTCAGCATACATATTGTTTTCCTTAGATTCTGAAGAAAATAGCAGAAGTACTCTACTCATTTTTACCAAGAATATCATTATTAGCAAAGAGTTCTGGATAGACAAAATTGGTTTTTCATTGGAAAGAGAAGATACTTTTTCATCCGGAGAAAGATGGGCAAAATTAATATTCCGAAGTCCGATCCCCCAGTGGAATGCCGATTTAATTCTTTGTGAAAATCCTATCATTGATACTGTTAATTATCTGGATGATTCCGGATTCAGGTGTTTATCGGTACTGACTACTAATCTTAAACAAGAGATCGGACAGAAATTTAATGGCACCACTATTGACCGTACAGGAATTATGGAACTCCGTGTCAATAATAAACCACTACGCGCTGAGATTATAAGAAGCCCGGAGGGAATATATATTGAGTTTCTTCAATTAGATCTCAGTCTAATTGAAAAATAAAATCGGGTTTTTATAATGTCTGGAGTAATGATGGAAAGTTCTGGTGTGATAAACAAAGAAAAAATTGTTGAAATTGAGTATGAGGAAAGATTTTGTGATATTTGCGATGGCAGAGAGTTAGAGTGTGTGTTTTCAGAAACAAAAATTACAAAAACCAACACGAAAAAATTTCGATGGAATAATCGGATTGTTGTATGTAAAAAATGTGGGTTTACATTTCTATCTCCATGTCCTACAAAAGAAAGCCTTGAATCTTACTATCGGGACCATTTCTCTCTTTACCCGGGACAAAAATTAGATTATTCGATTGAGAAAAGGATAGATTTACTAAAAAAATATTTTGGTGATGGCAGAAAAGTTCTCATAGAAATTGGCGGGAATGATAACACCATATTTAAATCTTCAGTTATACCTTTTGTCGACAAGTATTATTCTGTAGAATTAAATTCGAATTGTGTTAGTGATTTTAGCGATATTAATCAAATAAAGACTCAAAAAGCAGATATCATTACTGCATATTTTGTTTTAGAGCATATTCCCGATCCAAAACAATTCTTAAGAACGTGCAATAAATCCCTTAATAATAATGGATTAATTATATTGGAAGTACCTAATACATATATATATCCTATCACCGCAGCTGGATTATTTTACGAACACACGAATCATTTCTCTCCCCACACCCTATCTCTCCTTGCAGCAAGTCAAGGTTTTTCACTCGTTGAAATCTCCTATCAACAATGCAGCAGAGATTTTGGCTTTGTAGCAGTATATAAAAAAATAATTGATATGAATAATAATAGCCCGTTGGATTCTCTGTCATATTCCTATTTACCACAGATTGAGAAAAATTTTATTTGGGGTAATGAATATCTCATAGCAAAAAGTTGTATCTTAGAGGGCGCTAATAGAATAAACAAGTTTAATAATAAAATTATTGAAATCCGAAAGAAAATAATTGATTACTCTCTTAAAAAGAATGGCCCTATTGTTATATGGGTAGCAAATGATATTTGCATAGATTTATTGACGGATTTTCCCTCTATGGATGGGATATATATAGTAGATTCGAATCCCAAAAAACGGGATTTTTTTCAATCTATCCCAGTGTACACTCCTGATAAAATTATCGATGTAATAAAAATTTCAACATTTTTTGTCATTAATTCCTATATTTATAGCAATGAGATAAAAGAGATAATTGAGGGGTATAAGTGTAGCAAGTTGAATAACAATGAATATTTAATAATTGACAAATATTAATACATGTACTGAAAAGAACAGGATGCCGTCAGAGAATTAAAAATTTTAAAAGTGTGCAATGCAATGAACTTAAATTGCGATTAGATTATAAATAGAGGTAAGCGATTCCCGGTCAAAATTCATTCTTGGAAACCCCCAAGCCAAATGATTTCTTATGTGACATTTAGATTTTAAACCTCAAAAAAAATGGTACCGGAGAACTTGATTACAGATTAAACAATATTTGGTGCAGATTCAAAATCCTCATGTAAGTTTCAATTCCACATCGTAAAAAGGAGGATTAATTTGAGAGAAACACAAAAAATTATTGGTTTATCCTTTCCTATACACGCAGGGATGTGTACATTTCCTGTTTCTTGGCGACGTCAGGTTTATTAACAAATGGATAAAATTGGTAATCGTGCAGTTATTGGTGCGGGTGCAATTGTTACAATATAGTATTGCAGTTGGTAATCCTGCTAAAGTGATCAAAGAGAGGGTGTAATATATGAAAGAATACATAAAAAAGAAACACGTTATCATTATTTTACCCCTACCATGGGTATTGGATACACATCAATTTGACGCAGATCATAACAGTAGTACTGATAAAATATTATCATTAAGTCCGCTTTATAAACATTTACCATTAGGTCCACTTTATTTGGCGGAATCTTTGATAAAACAAAATTTTCTTGTTTCCATTTTTGATGGTTCCGTGGAATCAATTACCAACTCGGTAAAAATGAATTTTTCCGATAAGACGGTAGCTTTTGCAATATCTTCAATGTCCGGTACTCAGTTAAAGAATAGTATCTCTATTGCTAAGGAACTAAAGGAAAAATATCCGAATATACCGGTAATTTTAGGTGGCGCTCATTCAACTGCCTTACCTCTTCAAACACTTGAAGCAGATTACATTGACTATGTTGTCTGGGGAGAGGGTGAAATTTCATTACCTCTTTTGATTAATTCAATTTGTTTGAAGAATGATCCATCGAAAATAAAAGGGATCGGTTTTAAGACAAATGGAAAAGCAATAATCACAGGAAAAAGCGATTATACTCCGTTGAACCGGATATTTAATCTTCCATATCATTTGCTTGATATGACGGAATATTCCCGTAAATTGATAATTGGCCCTCAAAAAAATTATGCTGTTTTTTCTTCAAGGGGATGCCCATTTAATTGTCATTTCTGTAGCAATTCAAGCAGTATTTGGCCAAACAATCGAATGAGATATCATACAACTGAACACATTATAAACGATATTTCAGTATTAGTGGATGAGTATGATGCCGATGGCATCAATTTTGGTGATGAAAATTTTTTTATTAATCAAGCCCGACTTATCGAAGTATGTAATACCTTAATTCAAAATGGTTTTAATAAAAAAGTAAAATTCCGGGGACAAGGCAGAGCTGATTTTTTTTCTAATATGCCCTCACATATTTGGGAATTATTGAAAGAAGCTGGATTTATTGCACTTGGTGTGGGAATTGAATCAGGCTCTCAACGTGTTTTAGATATCATGGGTAAAGGAATTACCCTGGATCAGATTTATAAAACAGATCAGAAGTTAACAGAATACAATTTTTATAAATCCTATAACTTTATGACGTGTGTTCCCGGGGAATCAATTGAGGATATAAATCATACGTTAAGACTAATAATTGATTTGGCGAGGACAAGTAAATACTGTCCATATCCGTTTGGCGGGGTGGCAAAATATACTCCATTACCCGGAACAAAATTATTTGATGTTGTTGTTAAGGAATATGGTTTCAAATCCCCAACAACACTCGAAGGATGGGACATTTTGGATACGAATAATCCTAATATATCTAACACTACAATAAGACCTTGGTTATCGGAACAAATGTTAAAATATGCTGATGACGCTGAGCAACAGATTAGAGATTTAAATACTCTTTTTGTAGGTAAGGATCGAGATGATAAACAAATTGAAACACAAATCGAAAAGATTTCACAATTTATTTCTTCAGGGGATAATTTTAATAAAATTGGAGCGGAACCATGATTAATTTAATAAAATCCCTTGATTAAAAATTATTTGATGCAGATTTAATATCCGTAAGTAAGTTTCAACACCATATCGTAAAAAGGAGGTTTAATTTGAGAGAAACACAAAAAATTATTGATCTTACGTTTTCAATTCATGAGGGGATGTGTACATTTCCAGTGCTTTGGCATCCTATTGTAGAAATTACGCAACTTGGACGACTTGGAATTGAGAACCGGGAGACTCGTAAACTAATTATTGGAACTCATACAGGTACACATCTTGATGCCCCCCGTCATTTCATTCCAAATGGGAAAACAGTTGAAGATATTTCTCTTGAGATTTTGATAGGTCCCGCCCATATTTTAAATCTTGCGCAATGCAAACCGGGTCAGGAAATAGGAGTCGCAGATCTTGAGAAGATGCTGGGTACTAGCAAACCGGAGAGACTGGTCTTGCGCTTTGACTGGGATAAATATTGGGGTACTATGGATTACTATACGAATCATCCATTCATATCCACTGAGGCAGCTCAATGGATTGTTGATCGGGGAATTCGACTTCTTGCAATGGACACACCGATGCCGGATAATCCAACCCATGGTCGCGGTAATGATCCGGATTCCCCGGTACATAAAATTTTATTGAAAAATAACATCGTCATTGTCGAGTATTTATGTAACCTAAAAGAGATACGATATAACGAAGTTGAGCTGATTGTTTTACCCCTTAAAATCAGGGATGGGGATGGATCACCCGTCCGTTGTGTGGCGATTGAAAAAAGTGAACGGTAAAGGTACCAGATCATGGAAGTAAAAGAAGCAGTCCTGTCATTTATAGAATCAAATAATCGGGTTCCAGGAAACACAGAGGAAGAGAAATTATCCTGTAATTACCTGGATATAGGAATTATTGACTCTATGGGAATTGTTTTGATGATCACGGAATTTGAAGAACGATTTGGAATTCTTTTTGATGCCGAAGAACTTCAATCTCCCGCATTCCAGAAAATTGGGGGATTAATTGGCATTATCGAACGAAAGCTGGCGGAAAAGACATGACCGCTTTTATTCCTAAAGACATCATTATACTCCCTGAATCTGCAAAAGACTGCCCAAACCGTTGGGTATTAATGAATGTTTTTTCCCAGGATTGTCTGGGGGTAGGAAGCGATGTCCTTGATTTTTTGGGGAATATTGAGACTCTTTCCATTGAGGATCTCCGTCAGAAATATGAGGAGAAACTATTTTCTGTTTGGGAGATTGGACGTTTTTCACTTTTTGATGGATTAATGGCCGATCCAACCCGGTACAAACGCAATGTGAATGAATGGAGTATCGAAAAGAAAATTCATTTTGATTCACTTTTGGAACTGTTAAAAAAGAATAATATTCTGATCAGCGACGAATCTGCATATAAAAACCGGTTTAAGATGAAAAAAAACCTCCTTGATGGTGATCATTTGGGGAATTTCCATCAGCAAGTGGGACAACGCCTCCTCCTAGAACGTCGTATCTCTCCTTCAAAATGGTGGATTGAGCAAAAATTTTCGGAAGATCTACAGTCTGTACGTAATGATAATGTTTACGGCGCTGTACAGATGCATTATCTGGAGAATTATTTCCCCCAAAAAATAAAGAAGGGGGATGTTATTGTCGACATGGGTTGTGGCATCGGGTTATATGCACATATGATGGCCAGATGCGGAGCGGATGTGCTGGGAATTGATCCCAACAAGGAATATATTCAGTATGCCCAAAAAAATGCGGTAGGAAAGAGCCGATTTGAAGTGATGAAAATCGGCAATCCCGGCGCTTTAGATAGCATTCCTGACAATTATGCCGATATCATTTACATGAGTGATGCTTTGCTCTTTTATTTTGTCCCAGTTACACCGAAAGATACTGCAGATATTCAGGTACTCTTTTCAGATATCCATCGTATTCTCAAACCGGGTGGCGTTTTTATCAGCCTTGAGCCACATGGGGCATTCCATCTCAATCCCTGGCTCGGCTCTCTTGAAAGACCATTTACGATAATATCTGAATATCTGCATAAGAATTACGGGGTCACGCCCCCCATAAGTAAGCTTATTCAGGCTTATACTCGTGGAGGATTCGCGGTAACCTGGATGGATGAATTGATTCCGGATCCGGAATTCCAGAAGATCGATCCCCGTGCATATCATTTCGCGAGTGAATTTCCTCTCTGGCATATTTTCGAATTACAGAAGTGTAAATGATGACCGCACAAAAATGGCATTACAATAAGAATACGCTAGTTAATGCCCTCGAATCGGTCGGCATAAAAAAAGGTGATACTGTTTTCTCTCATGTCAGCCTTGGGCGTCTGGGATTCCCTGAAGAGGGACGGACTGAAAAGGATGCATGTTCCGTTTTATATCAGGCATTTAGGGAGGTTCTCGGTCCATCAGGAACACTTTTAGTTCCGACATACACATACTCGCTGGGTCGTCGGGAACAATTTGATTTAGATAACAGTCCATCAACAATAGGCCCCTTTACAGAATTTTTTCGCTGTCAATCCGGGGTTATTCGATCAAGGGAACCGATGTTAGCAGTATCAGGGATTGGTCCGAGGGCATTACCCTTATTCGACAATCTGCCAAAAACATGTTACGGTCCTGATTCACTCTATGATCGAATGAAGAAGGAAGGAGTAAAAATCTGTAATGTTGGGCTAGGATTATACTGGGCGACATTCAGGCACCATATTGAAGAGATGGCTAATGTCCCCTTTCGTTTTAATAAGTTAATGACCGGGAGGATAAATGATAATGGAACGATAGCCACAGAAAATTGGATCTACAATGCAGCTCCTTTCACTGCAAATTGCCAACCCAATGGTATTCCTCTTGAAAATATTGCTAAAGAAAGGGGGATTGTTTCTTCTAGTTTTGTAGGGCTTTCTTCAATCATTTGTGTGGATTCTCAGGAATACTTCTCTTTAGGCATGCAAGAACTTAAGAAGAACCCGTGGTTGACCGCAAAGGGGCCAGCATTAAGCTTAGAAGATCTCGAGGCTCTCGAAGACGAGCGGGTTGGAGTTCCAAAGGATCGGACACAAATTCCTGAACCGGCATCAATGGTCCAGATGATAGAATCGATGAAACACCTATCCTGTGACCAAATATCATGGGGATACGATGTAGCGTTAGAATTAATAGGAACTCAAATTCCTTTGGTAATCCATCGGTTCTTTTCTGGATCAGATACCCCGTGTGGGATAATTCCAGAAAAATGGTTTTGTTATGATGCTACATTATGCCAAAAAGATGGGAGTGTTGTCTTTTCATATAAGCAGAACCAATGTCACGTTGCTTCGTATTCTTTGCCGTTCGAGGGAGAGATATCGCGCAAGGACCTTTTTAACCATCTTCATGTGGATCCAGAAAACCCGGAAAAAATTCCTTTCGTTCGACTTTATGATAAAAGAGATTGGGGATTGTGTTGTACTCATATTCAGAAAGACGCCCTTCTCGATGAATTCTATTATATAAAAATTAAAACCGCCTTCAGCTATGGAAGTTTAAAAATTGGGGAAATTATTGTAAATGGAAATGGGGATGAGAAAATCGTTTTAATTGGTTCATTCTCATCAGGAAATGACCCCGATGGATTGTTACCTATCATTGCCGGATTGGATGTAATGAAAAATGTTCTACAAACACAGAATCCTAAAGTGTCATTTAAGTTACTGCTATTCCCAGATAGAGGATATGATTACTGGGGAAAATTGGTGATGGATTCTAATTGTGGGGATTCTAATAAAATAATCGATCTCAATGTACTTTATCAGATGGCACGAAATGATTTTCTTTTATTTCAAAAGAAAATGGAAATCGATGATAATACTAATCAAATTATGAAAAATATTTCTGTTTATGAATCTCCTTATTCGAAACAATTAACTAATGGATTAGATGAATTTCAGGAAGAAAAATTACTTTTAATGAAAAATTTAATTCTGCAGCAAATCGGACCGTTGATAATAATAGGCTCACGATAGTTATTGACATCTAATTTTTACTTTTCGGTGCCCTGTAGTGACCTGTTTTTATAATCTGATCATCCCTTAGTGGGATTCCCAGTTCATCCTTTAACTCTATTAGTCCCTCTGTGACTAGTCTGACAAGTTCTTCATCCGACATCTGGGTCATATTTACATGTAAATCCTGCCTATCACCAATTCGAAGAAGGTACTGCTCTTCATCGTCTTCAATAAGACCCTGTTCACGAGCTAACCGGTATATCGGGGTTCCCGGCAGTGGTAAAACAAAACCTGAAGTTGGAAATATTCGAGCTCTTCGACATACCTCAATAGTCTGGTTAATCGTGTCTTTTGTCTCTTGAGGATATCCGAAAACAAGAGATGTTCCAGGTACTATGCCTGCTTCCCTAGCGGTATCACATTGTTCAATGAATTCGTTAATATATTTTTCAGGGTGGATACATTTGTTCATTGCAGTTAGTATCTCTGGAGAACCAGATTCCAATGCTCCACCAATACCCAACGCTCCTAATTTTTTACATCTCTTGAGAAGGTCAAGATCACTTTTTTTGAATAAGTTACCTCTGGGATTAATAGTCCAATAAAATTTTATATCGGCACTTTCTATAGTGTCACAGAGTTCTTCAACCCGTTTTATTGAAAAAAGCGTTAATTCATCCCAAAAACTTAGGGTATTGACCCCAAATTGTTTTTGATAATTGTTAAAATGTTCAATTACCATTTTGAAAGGATAATACCTGTATTTATACGTTTTAAAAGCATGTGTGCAAAAAGTGCAATTATAGGGGCAGCCTCTTGCAGTGTTGACTGGAAGAACCTTTAACTCTTCTTTAGGAATAGGATATGGTTCTGGTGCAAATAAATAGGAAACTTTTAGATACTCTGGAAAATCAAATAATGTAAAATCCGGAAAAGGAATGTCTTCCATCTTTCGGATTGCTTCGCGGGGGGTTGTAATCACGATTTTATCGTTTTCGCGAAATGCAATACCATGGACATTATGCCATGAACTCTTTGCAATTATCGCATAAACAATATCAACTATAGTTTTGTCTCCTTCTCCTATGACTGCAATATCTATCTCTGGATTACGGGAGAGCAAAAGTTCCGGTATCGATGTAGCTACTGTGTTTCCGACAACAAGAATCGTATGAGGCTGAACCCTCTTGACCTGTTGACAAATATTTTTTACTATTTTATATGAAGAAATGATCGTTCCTAATGCTATTATATCATAGGAATGAATTTTTAGATATTGATCAATATCCTCATCAGATAATCGATATAAATCAATGTCAAGAATATCCGGTTTATAACCTGCATTGCTCAGAGCGGTTGCGATACAAGCCAGACCATAAGGGATTATTTTTTTATCGCTCGTTGGTCTTAAACAAGGATTTATTAATAATATTTTCATGGTATTCACCTTAATATTATATCAAAATAATTTTAATATTTTCATTTTTTAAAGTAGATATACCTCGCGTACTTTTCGGCAAAAGGTCAGGACGTCCGAATGTTATACGGTGAAACAAAATCTAATATAAGATTATTTATACTAATTATGATGACAACTCACTTTAATTTTTTGATTTTGTGACACAGCTAACAAATTAATAGGATCAAGTCGCTAAACTTAAATTATATATAGATTATATGGCTTTGTTGAAATACTAAGTTTAATCCCCATACATTATATCCTGTCTCAATAAGTGCAACATGAGTGAGTATTACGGAGGGTTTCAACAGAGCCGTTTATACAAATGTTATCCTCATCAACTATTGAAATATTAATCGATGTTGAAAAACCTTAACAATCCATAATCTTTTAAAGAGAATGGTGATTAAATGACAGAAAAAAATAAAATTGATTTTCCTAAAACCGGTCGAGAAATGCATAAACTGATGAAAGAACTCTATCCGATCTGTCGAAGCATCACCGGAGATGGTGTGAAGGATACCTTAAAAATTATAAAAAAGAGCATTCCCCTAAAGATAAATCGGGTGCCCTCAGGAACTCAAGTATTTGACTGGATCGTTCCAAAAGAATGGAACATCCGCGATGCGTATATCAAAGATCCCGCCGGGAAAAAAGTCATAGATTTCAAAAAATCGAATCTCCATGTTATGAGTTACAGTGTACCAGTATCTAAAAAGATCTCACTTAATGAATTAAAAAAACACATTCACACTCTTGAAAAATATCCGGACTGGATCCCTTACCTGACCACTTACTACAATGATAACTGGGGATTTTGTATGACCCATAATAATTTGAAAGCCCTCAAACCAGGGGATTATGAAATTAAAATTGATTCTACACTTGAAGACGGTTACCTGACTTATGGTGAATATTTTCTGAAAGGTAAAAGGGATGAGGAAGTTCTCCTTTCAACATATATATGCCATCCTTCCTTATGCAATGACAACCTTTCCGGTGTTGTTCTTTTAATACACTTGGCAAAAATTCTGAAAGAAAAAAAGCTGAACTATTCCTATCGGTTCCTATTTATTCCTGAAACAATTGGCGCGATTGCATGGCTCTATCAGAACGAGAAAAAACTATCAAAGATAAAATTCGGACTTGTTGCAACTTGTGTAGGAGATCCAGGTATTTCAACCTATAAGAAAAGCAATACCGGTTCAAATACCATAGATATGATTGTGCAGAAAGTTCTGGAAGAATCCGGAGAACCATTCAATATCATTGACTTTTTCCCATGGGGAAGTGATGAACGCCAGTTTTGTTCACCGGGATTCAACTTACCTGTAGGTTCGTTGATGCGAACACCATATGCGCAGTTCCCCCAGTACCATACATCTGCAGATAATCTTGATTTTGTGACTGCAGAACATCTTACAGATTCTTTAGAAAAGTATCTGCAAATACTTGATATCATCGAGAACAATGGAACATATCTTAATCTCAATCCAAAATGCGAACCTCAATTAGGACGGAGAGGACTTTACCAGAAGATTGGGGGTAAAAAGGATCCTGATATTAACGGATATGCCGTCGTGTGGTTACTAAATCTTTCTGACGGCACTCGTTCTCTTCTTGATATAGCTATCATATCAAAATTAAAATTCGGGGTAATTAAAAAGGCAGCAGAAGCATTGGAAAAATGTGGGTTATTGGAACAAAAAAAATAAGAACCGTATTGTTGCACTGTCTATGCTGATGGTGCTCTGTCTTCTGCTATACTCAGTGGCAGAATGGCTGTTCAGGAAGATCCTCAAAGAGCGCAATGCCACCGTAATGAATCGGAGAAATAAACCTACTACCAGACCTACAATGAAAAGGGTTTTCTTTTTGTTCAGGAGGGTTCGTCAAGTGTTGGAACTTGTTGATTTAACCGTCCACTGCCGTCTGTTGAATGTCAATGAGGAGATTATTCGTATTACCGGAATGCTTGGAGGGGGTTTTGAAAAATACAATTCCTGAAAAATGATCTGCAGTTGGATGGAAATGTAGTGAAGCGATGACCTGCTGTTCGCGACAGGCCGAAAAACGTGAGTTTTTGGATCTGTCCGGGAATTAGGTTCTGGGGGTCTGACGTTCATCGAAACTCCTCCACTCATCGCGTGGGATCGCTCTCGGAATAAAATCAAACCCTTCTAAAAACTCGCTGATGAGCGGGAGGCTTGTCCCAATAACCAGCAGGATGCCCGGCTGGTTTGAAAGATATAGGCAGAGTTGGTGGGTTCGGTTACACTTCTGTCAGTTGTGGACGTTTCGCAGATGAGCTAGGTGAATTGGTGTTTTATTACAGAAACTCTGGTACGCTACACTTAATTTCCACAATCGCAACAACTGGGACACCGTCAATATCATCAATCATAAAAGGATAAATGTGAAGCCTAAAGGAACCATTTACCCGAGTATCCGAAAGATTGAGATCCTCCAACAGGAGGATAGATTTTTCCTCACAAAGAAATTTCCGGTGACATGCATGTCCCTCAACGCGATGAAGAACAGAAGAAACCGAGATCTGGTCGATCCCGAAAAGACGCAAACGAGGGCAATTTTCCCGGAGGAATTGAGGGACATCGGGAGAAACCCATGGATGATCATTACAATATTGTCCAGGATGATCTGATCGTATTTTATGCCAGCCAGTCCTAATCAGGAGCGCTTCCGCATCTTGCACCTGTGAGATACCACCTTCCAGATCGCTGACGGTGATCTCTCCACTCACTGGTTTGGGCACATCGGTGCAATACGCAGGGAAAAACGTGGTATCTAACGTGAGACAATCCGCAATGGATTTGCCCTGCTTACAGAAATGCAGGGGTGAGTCTATATGCGTTCCAGAATGGGTCGAAAAGGTGATCGCACGGGTATTCGCACGGTCCCCTTGTTCCATGGAACGCAGCAGATGGATGACCGGTGCCGGGGTGTTCGGATAGAGGGGGGTCTTTGCAGTAAGCGGATATGATATGGGAATGATCACCGTTGCACCTCAATATATCGCGCGAGTTCATGCAGATCAGGAATTAATGCGTCAATACCTGTTAATCCGAGAAACCGATTCTCGTCCCCGGGTTTTATCCTCCCGATAAACCGGACTCCCGCTTCTTGTGCGGCTTCAAAGTCATTTTTTGTGTCCCCAACGAATATGACAGATTCTGGGGAAGGTATGGTTAGTTTTTTAATCTCACGGATGCAGTCTGGTTTTTTTTGTGGAGCGCCATATACCTTTTTGAAATAGTGAGACATTTTCCTCATCTGGATGATCCGTATTAGTTCCTCATCAGGAGTTGCAGAAACGACATACAGGGCAGTTGTGGCATAATATCTTTCCAGGAATTCGTCTGCCCCGGGTACAAATGGTGTTTTTATCACTTCTTTAAAAACAATGTCAGCAAATTTTTCTGAAAGTTCCTCAAATTTCTGCTGCGTGAGATCCTGTTGTAAGAAACTCTTGTAAATATGCCGGAATTTATCATACCGGGACATGCCTCCATTATCTTTGTGATACTGGATGATTTCATCTACATGTTCCGGAGCAAAAGAGAAGAGTTTTCTGAACGCTTCGGTTTTCACTGATACAGATTCAAGGATGACGCCGTCGAAGTCGAGGATAATTGTCTCAATTTTTGCCATTTTTTAGCCGACTAAAAATTTATTGTTCAATATATCCAATCTCCTTATGGAAACAATAATAGTATATACATATCTAATTAATTGGTTGATTTATTTCGTTTATAGATTAGGTATTTGTAAGTCTTGCATTAAAATTATTTGAATATTATGCGATAAAAACTTAGGAGTTCCTCAATAAGGATTGTTACAAAATGAAACTTGCAGTGTCAAATATTGCATGGTATAATGGTTGTATTAACGAATTCACCCATTTTATTGCAGATCTTGGATGCTCAGGAATTGAATTGGCACCGAGCATGGTATGGTCAGATCCAACAAAATCTTCTTGGAAAGAGCGAGTGGAATTACGGAATTCTTTTAATGATACTGGATTGGATCTCACAGGTTTCCAAGCACTCCTTTTCAACAGACAGGAACTTATCCTTTTTGGGGATGAAAAAATGAGGAATGCAATGCTCATATTTTTAACAGAGCTGATGGATCTTTGCAACGACTTGGGGGGAGAGGTTCTCGTGTTTGGATCTCCACGTAACCGGAACATGGGAAAATTACCAAAAGAAAAAGCCCGCCCTATTGCATTGGATTTTTTTAAGGAAATTGGTAAACGAGCAGAAGAACGGAATGTATTCTTTTGTATCGAACCTCTCGGAAGAGTGGAAACGGATTTTATCAATACTGTTGCAGAAGCACAACAATTTATTGAAGATGCCGGCAACCCGGAGGGGCTGGGTCTGCATATTGATACTAAAGAGCTGATCGAGGAAAATGAGATTATTGAACCATATCTTGAAGAAAGTTTTGCTCATGCAAAACACATTCATATTAGCGAGAAAGATCTCGTGTGTCCAGGCAGTGCTGGTTTTAATCATTCGATTATCAGTAAACGGATTAAAGCTAGTGGGTACTCACGTTTTGTGTCAATCGAAATGCGAAGAGTTGAAGGGAACGTTGAAGGATCGATTGAGCAAGCGGTTGAATACGTTAAGAAATGCTATTTATAAGGAGATACATGATTCCATCAAAATCAATTTTAAAGGATGTTGTCAGAACACAGGAAGTGGAGCCGTCCCGCTATAATCAAATCCGGATGGATCGTAACGAACGGACTCATCCATTTTCCGAAAAATTTATTGATAGCGTTCGCTCCCATATCGATAGTGAATTGCTAATGACATATCCGGAACCAGGTCCATTATATGAAAAATTTGCCCGGTTTTTACATCAACCTAAGGAAAGACTCCTGTTTCATATGGGATCAGATTTGTGTATCAAATCTATTTTCGAGACCTATGTTAATCCTGGCGATAAAATATTGTTGCACCGGCCAGGATATGCCATGTTCACGGTGTATTCGAAAATATTCGGCTGTAAACCTACCTTTCAGGACTGTGATGTAAACCTGCACTTTGATTATGAACGATATATCAGTCAGATTGATGAATCCTTTAAAATGGCAGTATTGGAAAATCCCAATGGATTTACCGGCAATGCACCCAAGAAGGAATTACTTCACAATTTCATTGACAGATGTGAAAAAAAGGATGTACTTGCCGTTATTGACGAGGCATATTTTTATTTTCATAAAATTACTGCTGATGAAGTCTTAGATACATATGAAAATCTGATAATTGTTCGCTCATTTTCAAAAGCATTCGGAATAGCGGGACTGAGAGCCGGCTATCTCTTATCTCAAGAAGAAAACATAAAAAATTTGTATAAAGTAAAACCAATGCACGAGTTAAACAGCTTTACAATCATGGTAATAAATGAGATTCTAGAGGCCCCGGGTGAAACATTTGAGTTTGTGAACAAAACCGGCGAGGATCTGGCATTTTTGAAAGAAGGGTTTTCTGAGCTGGGAATCGAAACAAGTGAGAGTGTGACAAATTTTTTGGCGGCCAGATTGGGCAAGTGTGTCTCTGTGAATGATATCAAGAATCAGCTCTGGCAAGAGGGGATATTAATCCGGCGTCCGTTCGCTGAACCTCATCTACATGAATGGGTTCGTATCGGGACCGCTCCCATCAAGTATGAAAAACGGTTATTGGAAGTCATTAAGGAAATAATTAAAAAATAAAGGTGAAAACAATGTCTCTGACATGTGAAATCTGTAATTCAAAAAATTTTAAATTAATTGCAACAGAAATCCGTGAAGGCTCCGGAAAAATTTTCGAGTGCGAGTCTTGCGGACTGATTATTCAGGACACAGCACAAACGGAAAATGACCTGTCGAAATATTATAATGAAGAATATCAAAAAACAAATTCTCTTGTAGAAGGCATCGAGCAGACGCCACGTGAACACTTCAATGATAGTATTAAGACAATCAATGATTTGTTAAGTCATGTACGACCAATGCTGACTCCCAAAATGTCCGTATTGGAAGTGGGATGTGGCACTGGAGAACTCATCTATTCAATAAAACCTTACGTGAAGGAAGTTGTCGGGATAGAACTTAACAAAGGTTTTGTCGATTTCATTAAACACGAGTTGAAATTAGAAACATATAATCAAGACGTTAATACTATGGATTTCGGGAACAGGAAATTTGACCTGATTCTCTGTATTGGAACTCTTGAGCACCTTTCTAACCCACTTAAGACACTCCGTACTATGCAAAATCTTTTAACGGAAAATGGTATCTTATATCTCGAAGTTCCAAACCGAGACGAAGCAATGAATATTTACCTTCCCGAACCCCAACGGAAAAAATTTAATATGTTTTTTTGGCATAAAGCACATACTTTTTATTTTACCCGTGATACACTGATAAAATTAATGGAAAAAGCAGGCTTTAATTGTGATATTACATGCAGGCATCAATATACGCTCATAAATTTCTTCAACTGGTATTTTACCGGCCATCGCCAGAACAAATATCTCGAGGCCACGACCGATACCAGGTTATTGTCCGGTACCAGCACACTTGAAACATCAATGAATGATATGATGCAGGAGATGGAAAGCAGGTTTCATAAAATCCTGACTGACACCGGTCATGGAGACACACTCTGCTGCGTTGCAAGGAAATATACTGACGGGGTTAAGACATGAGAATACTCCAGGTTTATCCAAATATTCGGGGAATGAACATGCTCCCTCCGGCAATAGCACTATTTACAGCTATTCTACGGAAGAAAGGGCATGTAGTTGGATTATTTGATTCGACAGATTTTCCGAACCCAGAGGATGATCACTTCAACAGCGATAAGGAAAAGGAAGCAAATCTCAATGTCCGACCATTTGACGACACATTGTTAAAAATTTCTTTTAAGGAAGTAGATGTATTTGAAGCATTTGAAAAAGCTGTTCTGGAATTTCAACCAGATCTTATGGCAATGTCATGTACCGAAGACATGTTCCCTATCGGGATAAGTCTTCTGAAAAGAACAGCACCTCTTCACATCCCTACCTTACTTGGGGGTGTATTCCCCACTTTTGCACCAGATCTGGTTTTAAGTCATCCCGAAGTAGATATGGTCTGTGTTGGAGAAGGAGAGTATGTACTCGCTGAATTATGTGATCGTATAGATAGGCATGTGTCCTATGACGATATTCCCGGTCTCTGGTTAAAGAAAAACGGCATGATTAAGCGTAACCCCATGGGACCGGTTGTTGATATTAATAGCAATCCACTTCTTGATCTGTCAATATTTAATGAGGGTCGTCTTTATCGCCCCATGCAGGGAAAAGTCTGGAGGATGTTCCCTCTTGAAACACATCGGGGTTGTCCTTATACCTGTACCTACTGCAATTCCCCAGCGCAGATCGAGAAATATAAAAAAGAAACCGGTACAAATTTTTTCCGTAAAAAAAGTTTTGAAAAAATCCGGGAGGAGATTGTCCACCTGCGGGATAACTTTAAAGCTGAAGCCTTCTATTTTTGGGCTGACACTTTTTTTGCGTATTCGGAAAAAGAGTTCGACGAATTTGTGGAGATGTATTCAGAATTCAAAATACCCTTCTGGTGTCAGACCCGACCGGAAACCGTAACCTATGATAGGGTAAAAAATCTTGCCGATATCGGAATGTTCCGGATGGCGTTTGGCATTGAGCATGGAAATTACGAATTCCGAAGGCGTGTACTGAAACGAAATGTGTCAAATGAAACCATTATTAATAATCTTAAGATTGTAAATAAAGTGGGTGTGCCGTTTAGTGTCAACAATATCCTTGGACTGCCATATGAGACCCGGGAACTGACATTTGATACCATCGAACTAAACCGACATATTGACGCGGATGGAATGAATGCATATTCATTCAGTCCATTCCATGGAACTCCTCTCCGTGCAATTGCTGAAAAAGAAGGCTATATTGCTCCAGGTTTGATCGCCCGGTCATTGACAAAACCCACAATGCTCCGGATGCCTCAATATCCCCCGGAACAGATCGAAGGTATGCGCCGATGTTTTGTTATATATGCCAAACTTCCCAAAGATCGTTGGCCGGAGATTTCTAAGGCAGAAAAATTGACTACGGAGGGAAATATGAAGTGGGATGAACTAATAGAAGAATGTAAAGAATTTATGGATTTTTAGGTGCCTTTTGAGATACACATCCTCATTTTTTTCTATCATTCGAATGTGAGATTTAGGTACTAATTGATAAACCATTTCCCATTTATTACCCTAAAAACTCTGGTTAATTTCCTAGTGGCGGATCCGCAAAAGCCCACGAGGGATGCTCAATAAATCTTGACATTTTATATAATATTTGGGCAATCATTCCTCGGAATCTGAAATTTGGAATTTTTCTTCCATTACGAATATTTGACTGAAGCTGGTTTTGGAGATATTCCAATTCAGATTTCTGGAAAACTTCATCTGAATAGTTTAATAATTGTAATGCATAATCAAAATAGCCATAGATTACACACACAGCTATTGCTTTTATGATTTTCCTTTTTTCCATCGATTCATTTTCGTATCTTGATACATCACGATAAAATGATTCAATATTCTTCAGATATAATGCATCACCAACAATCAACCGTCCTTTGTCATTTCCGTATTTTTCACCAATAGCCGTTTTCCAGTAAATTCTGCGGAGATCAAAGAGTTCAAAATTATAATCTTTCAAATATTGATCGATATCTGAAAATAATGGTATGCCATGGCGGATTTGTGCAAAATATATCTCTAGCTCGATTCCAAATATAGGACCTGATAATGTCTGGCTAGCCCCTTGCAATACTGCCAATTCGTTTCCTTCGGTATCAATTTTTATGAAATCGATATCTTTTTGTGAGTTGTCCGAAAGTATGTGGTCAATAGTATCCACAGATAATTTTTCTAAACCTATGATTTCGAATCGTTCTGATTCGGGAAACTGTTGTAAAAGATCCATATTCGGTTTAAAAATGGATGAGACTTTCTGTTTTCGGCATAGATGAAAATCAATAATTGTCTTTTCTGATGAGACCCCAATATTATAATATTTACATTTTTTGTTATTTGCTGAGGTTAATTCTTCATATGCCCGGAGATCCGGCTCAAACCCAATGACCTCAAGAGATTCTTCAAACGGTTTCCAATTCGGGTTTAATCCTCCACTGGCACCAATATCAATTAATTTAATTGGATTATCAGGGAAAAACTTTTGTTTTAAGTTATTAACGATAATCCCTCGTTTTGTCATATTTTAACATATTACTTATTTGTTATTATACGCAGCGGTTTTCCCTCTTGAAATGGCAAAACGTTCCCATAAAAAACATATGAAAAAAAGAAAAACACTCCAAAATCATTTTGTTAATTACTCTTTTTTGCCGACTTTATACTCAATAATCCAGTACTCAACCTGAGGGATCTGCCATGCATAATCCACATCGCATCCTGCCCATTGCTTCAATGGATAAATCCTTTGACCCATCCACTTTTGGGGGAGGAGACCATTCTCAATATGTTCCAGACAACGAGGACGTACGATAGAAACCCCCATATCCGCAAACCAGACGTCTCCCTGTGAATCACGGTCACAGTTCAGTGTCTTGGGGTCTCCGAATGTCTCAAAAGGGACGAATGGGTGAAGCAGCCCATCTTGTCCGATTTTTCGTGCTCTTAGTGGGCTCCACATATTATAACGTGACACCGTCACAGCGGAATCATAATCTGGATGCTCTCGCAATACTCTGACGCCTTCATCAATCGTTTCCGGTAAAATTGTTGGCGAATTGCAATGCATCAGAATTATCAATTCTATTGATTCGTTTTTTTGAGCAAGATCACTTTTTATAAAATTGAATCCGTGGATAAAGACATTTTCCCCAAGTGCAGTGTTTCCACAAAATTCTGCCGGGCGGTTGATAATCAAAGCTTGGTGTTTTCTCCCTATCTCTTTGATCTTCTCGGAATCCGTTGAAATATATACTTTATCGACCGTTTTTGCATCCAATGCTGCTTTCAACGGGTATTCCATCATTGGTTTTCCAAGTAACGGATAAATATTCTTCCCTGGGAATGCCTGACTCCCTTCCCTGCCAATAAGTAAAGCAACGATCAGTTTATTCACCTTCCTTGCAATTTTCGGATTTCACTTTCACGGTACGGACAACGATCACATCGCGGGATCTTATGAGCATTACACTCCTGATGCAGTTTTCGGAAATGATTCTGTCGATGACTTGACCAGGCATCTGCAATAGTAATATCACCGATCTTTCCGAATGAATCCCATTCATAGATGTCATGTATGCAGGGCAGTATTTTTCCGTCCCATGTAATTGTCATCCGTTGCCACAGCATCGGACAGGCCCAGTCGTAGACAATTCCACGGAGATCCGGATTCCCGGCCTCACTTTTTATGTCAAGATAAGCGACTTCATCAACTTTTGAAGACCAGAATGCTGCATAGTGTTCTTCCTTGTCATTAAGTTCCAGTACATGGACTGTCTGGATTCGGACAAACGGTTTTTTTTTTCCGAGTTCATCTTTGATTTTTTTAAGCAGTTCAATATTGTGCACCACGGTCTCAAATTTGGATCCGACACGATATTTTTCATAAACTTCCTTAGTATATCCTTCAAACGAAATTGATATCCTGTCAAGTCCTGCATCCAGAAGACGTCTTATAGTTATTTCATCCAGTCGCAATGCATTGGTATTGAAATAAACATCGAGAATGCCAACATCCTTTGCGTAAGAAACCATTCGGGTCAGATCCTTATGAAGCAGTGGTTCGCCACGAAACGTGAATTTCAGTGAATTCAACTCTTTTTTCCCAGCTTCATCAAGGATGCATTTCCAGACCTTCTCCTTCATGAACCCTTTTGAATAGGCGTTATATGTTGTGGCACAAAATGGGCACCGGAGGTTACATGCATTAGTAGGCTCTACATCGAGATGAAGAGGGAAATCACCATATTGACAGGTTTTCGGCCATTCATTCCATTTTTTCCGATATTCCTTGTACCTTGAGTCATCTCTCTGCACAACACTCTGTCCTGCAATCGTATGAAGAATTGAATCGACCGTTTTTGCCATCTACACTTCTCCCGTATCAGCAGTTTTCTGCTGATCTAGTTCATTCTGGACTGCTCGCAGGCAATCGAGAATCCCTTCGCTGATATCAACATATGTTGACAGGTTCACCCGCATAGGGATATCTGTATCAAAAGAGTACGGTGTCATTACATAATGCAGCTGTCGTTCAGGTTGAATGTAATGAATTTTAATGTCATTCCCCAAGATCTCTTGGATCATGAAAAACAAATTCTTCATCTTGATCCGTTGGTGACCCGAAAGAAGCACCGCTTTATTGATAAATTCATCGTTGCGGGCAATTCTAACAGTTTCACGGGAAGCATCATGGATATGAATATATTCACGCTCCGAATCCGGAGAACTGAAGTACGTAAATTCACCGGTTGTCAGCAATGATTTGCATGCACCATATAGGGAATTCCACTGATTTGACTCGCTCCCATATAGACTTCCGTATCGCAATATCGTATATCTGAGTCCATACTCCTCAAAAAATGTTTTGCACAATGATTCACCTGCCTGTTTTGATACACGATAAAATGATCCCCGGTTTCCTGCAGTATAAGCGGAACTTGCGTAGATAAAACGTTTTACCCCCGATCTCCTTGCGGCATCAAGGCACTTGACGGTACCAAGAACGTTTACTTCCATTGTTTTGATAGGAATATGGCGAGCTTCATTTATATCCGCCACTGCGGCTGTATGAAATACCAGATCACAACCTTTCATTGCAGATTCAAGGGCATCCATATTGAGAATATTTCCCTGAATATGGGTTAATAGAGATTTATCTTCTCTATTTTGCAGATTAATAGTATATTTTGAAGGTTCGGTAAGGTCATAGATTACCGTTTCTATTCCGCTCTTTATAAGTTCTTTAACGAGATGGTGTCCAAGGAAACCTGCCCCTCCTGTAACAAGTGCTTTCATGCTATCAAATCCCAAAGGTGTATAACATATTTTCAACAGCCTCTATTTCCATCTGCTGTCTCGATTCAACGGTGTTGGATGCGACATGGGGAGTAATGACGACCTGTGGATAATCCAACAACGGTCCTTTATATGGCTCAACTGATGCTACATCCAAGCCTGCAGAAGAAACGATCCCGTTATCAAGCGCATGAATGAGTGCTTTTTCATCGATCAAAGATCCACGGGCTGTATTTATTACGACAACTCCCGTTTTACATCGAGAAAATGCTTTTTTGTCAAGAACCGGAAGATTTCCAGATTGCGGTGATGAATGCAGACTGATAACATCCGCAACCTGAAAAAGATCGTCCAGATTATTTACCCGTACCCATTCTTCCGGCATGTTCTTTTTTATCAAAGGATCATAATAAACGATTTTTGTACCAAGCGCATCAAGAAGTGTGGCAACTTTCTGACCTATCCGCCCTAATCCAATAATTCCTATTGTTTTTCCAGAGAGAAGAGAACCCTGTTGAATTGAATAATCTCCCGTTCTAACTCTTTCATAATACTGGGGAATATTTTTTAGCAGGGAAAATATTAGGGCAATTGTGTGTTCAGCGACAGCTTCAACCGGTGCGTTAGGAGTATTTACTATGGTTATACCGTATTTATCTGTATATTCCATATCGATATTGTCAACACCTACGCCAACCCGTGAAATCACTTTAAGTTGAGGAGATGCTTGTAAAATTTCCTTTGTATATCGTTCGGTTCCTGCAATAACCCCATCCGCATTTTGTAAAGATACGCAGAGATTCGATCCATCAAGCCTTTTCCCCGAATTATTGATATAAATGATATTACATTTATCCTCTAATTTTTTAAATGCCACCCCATTAAAATTAAATGAACGAATAGTGATGGAAACACCAAATTTCTTTTCCATAGTATAAATATAGTTAATTGTTGTAATAATGTATCGATAAAAAAAACAATCGGTCTGATAAAATGCCTGAACCAATAAAAAAAATATTTTTAATTTCAGCTGACATACATGCAATAAATAAGCTAATTATTAAATTGAGCCCAAATGGTAATTATTATTGGGTTTATTTTGGGAAAAATATCAATTTATGTCAGAGGATTCAGGATAATCTGGGAAATGATATAAAACGAATTTTTATTGGGGATATGATCCAGGAAATTGCAAGCAACACCAGGGAGCAATATATCGATTATATTGGCCAGCTTTTCTCAAATTCGACAAGTCCAATTTGGGATCTCACATCCTTATCAGAAAAAAGTCCATTTAGTTCAAATTTTTTATTGAATTACTGTTACATTGAGGTTTGTAAAAAAATTCTTTTAAACTATGTCGATGGGGAAATAATTATCATTTGTGAAAATGATGCCCTTCGGGAATCTCTCTTAGTAAACGTCTCAAAAGAGCCTCGAGTGATTTTTAAAATTATTGAATCCTCGCAATTTCGAAAAACAACCCAAAAAATCTGGAAATATTTCCTGACTGTAAAATGGAAAATTGATTTCTGTTACAGGAATATTGCACGGATTTTGCTAGCGAAATGTTTCGGGTTAATAAAAGGGCATAGTTTAAATGACAAGGGAAAATCTAAATATATTTTAATTCATTCTTGGACCGACAAACGGTGTTTTCCAAAGAAAGGGGTGTTTAAAAATGTTTATTTTGGGGATGTTGGGGTATATCTCGAAAAAAAATATCCAAATGTTATCTATTTGTCGGATGTTCTGCCATCGGAATGGTTTTTTTCTGTCTTCATAAAACTCATTCCTGTAAAAAAAAATGTATACTTGCTGGAAGAGTTTTTATCTCTATCTGATGTATTCCGGTCATTTTTTTTCGTTTTAAGGAATTACCCGAAATTATTTTCGATTCCAAACTTTAACAATGTGGATGTATCATCAATTGTTTTGGATGAGATAAAACAAGACCTTCTCCGTATAAGATCTGAGAAGGCATTCTTAAATTCACTTATCTGTAAAAGAGTATGCAATTTTTGTAATGTGGGGATCTTCTTTTTTTCATTCGAAAATCATATCTGGGAAAAAATAATGTGTAAAGGATTCAGGAAGTATTGCCCGGATGCTAAATCAATAGGATATGCAGTCCCATTCATCAATCGAATGTATACAGTTTATTCATTATCCAGACTGGAAAAAAACCGATCCACCTTACCGGATTTTCTCTTTGTGAGTGGGGAACAAGGAAAGTCTATTTTAACAAAATCAGGATTTGATTCGAATAAGATATTTGTAGGTGGTGCGATCAGGTACCCACATTTTGGACGATTTATTAAAACACGAAACAAAGAAGGAAAAATTGTTTTAATTGCATTATCTGGGGACATTAGTGCATCTATTGAACTTGCAAAAAAAGCGATCATAGCGTTTTCAAGAGATTCTGATATTAAAATAATAATCAAATGCCATCCCACGGTCCCTTTCAAAGAAATTTCATATTACCTCCCTAAATTACCGGAAAATTGTTCTATTTCGGAAGAAGCTATTGATATTCTACTAAACAAGGTTAATCTTGTTCTATATACTGAGTCAACAGTGTGCATCGAAGCGGTTGAGAGGGGTATTCCCGTTATTCATGTAAAATCAGATCATTCGATAGACATCAATATTTTCGATGGTATCGATTCGGTAATTTCATGTTCTGAACCAGATGATATTCTTAGATATTCGCGTGATATCCTGGAAGGGACATATAATTTGCCTTCAGAAGATCTTATTCGAACAATCTTTTCACCAACAGATGTTGAACTAATTGATAGTATTATAAATAATTGTTTATCCGGCTCTGTAGAATTCCTCAATGAGAACAAGAAACGATAAGGTTGTAATCATTCGTGAGAGGTTGTAGAGGAAAACTTTGATTTTGATCTCCTTGATCTGGAGCCGGTAAATCCTGGCCTTGAGAGCTTCACCGAACTTTCTTTTCAGGACGGAGAATACCGTTCAACCTTATTTCTCTGATGATACTTTTCCTCATCGAATGCATAAGCGAGTCGTCTTCGATAATATCCGGAGATTCGTTTACGTTTTCTGTTTCTGACAGGGATCAGGGAACAGGAGTTGAGAGTATCCCGGATTAATTCATGGATCTCTTCGGAGTCGTATCCTTTGTCCATGACATAGAGGTCAGAATGTCTGAGTCGGTGACATTGTTTTAGGAGTTTTTCGGCGTGAGGAATGTCATGGACCGGATGCTGCGAGATCTTCAGGCCGGTGATTATCTGTCGATCAGTATCGACAGAGATTGATGTTTTCAGGAATCGTTTTCTGGTCTTACCGGTTCTCCAGGAATAGTAGTGACTTGCATATGAGCTGGTGAACCCGGATGAATCTACAGCGGTACAATTGATCCTCTCGCCCCAGTCATAGAACATCTTCATGAGCCGGTTGAGGAGCCGGTTGAACGTCGAGGATGGGATCCGCTGACAGAACTTATGGATCGTAGTGAAATGCGGTACTTCATCGAGGTGAATCTTCTGCCGGAGAGTGTCCATGATCTCAGCAAGTTCACTTGTGTCCCGGTAATCTTCTGACAAGTACTCTTTCAGGAGAAGAAGAATGAGTAACTGGTGCTGGGTGTAAGTTCTTTTTGAAAATTTGGATGAGAAAAGGGGGATGCGGGAGTCCCGGATCAAGCCAGAGGATAATTCAACAAACCTGATATACCGGTTTGCTGACACTATTTTGCCTCCTTACGGTTAGTGAACATAACAAGGTAAGGAGGCAACGTACCTTAGCTTTTGTGGTCAGCGTTTTACTTCTGATAACTTAGCATTTCTACAGAGCCGTTTATCCTGAAAAAATCCAAGAAAATTCTTGAGCTGGTCGAGTATACTCGCTTGCGGTCTAATTTTTCTCATAATGGATGATGTTTGTGCTGTGGTTTGTGTTCGTACCGTGTTCCGGTGAAGTCCTGTCTTCTAGGATAATTGATCCATTTAGAGGAAATTAATCAGAATAACCGGTCTCCCGCTCAAGGATCTTAAGTGCCCGTTGCGCGACTTTTCCATCAATTTTATGAACTCCGAACATTTCGAGATATTCTGTGTTTTCTAAATCCGGATTCTGGTTGACAGGTCTTCCGTTCAGATAATCAGAGATCAATATAATGAATTCTGCAATATCCTCACTGATATACACCCTTTTTTCAAGAAGATCCCGTGCCTCTTTTCTTACGAGGGGAGAGTTGAGCAAGACGAAAACAGTTTTATGAGCAGCAATCGCTTCAATAAGTGGGGTGCTGGAGTAATCGCATATCACGATATCTGTGTCTTTGAGAATGTCGATAAATGTTCTCTCATTATTGATGAGGGTAATGTTATCGAATTGATTATTTTTGATATATTCAAGAATTTGCGGCGCATATTGATTTGGAGATAATTTGAAAATTGTTGAAATTTGAGACTCTCCTAAAACATTAAGTATTTGTTTCTGGTATGACCAGAGTACATTATCATGGGGATGAATATCACTTACATGAAAGGCGTTTTTTAGATACCATGTGGTTACGTAGACGATCTTATTTAAACGACTGTATCCTGATTTTTTCATATGTAACTCTTCAAGAATTAATGAACCAACTGATTCAATCCGACAATTAAAATGATTATGCGGTGCTTCATGTAACAAAACCTGGTATCCGGGACCATAACTCAGATAGGCATCAGCGTTCATGAGATCGTTATATACCTGCATAGGCAAGTAAATCGGGGCTTCCCCGAACTGCCATCCAATAACGGGGATGTGATGCGAATGAGCAATATGAGCGTATATATGTTCGATAAATGCAGCCTTTTCTCCCATGAGAAAAGCAACAGGGTGATATCGGGTAATTTGTTGCTCAATATTCTTCATAATCTCCGGTACGCAACGGAGGTATGTTTCAAGAATATGAAAAAATCTCTCAATGAATATATGGGAAAAATCGATAGATTGATTGAGACAACATGGATGAATAATTGCGACCAATTTTCCGCGAAGCTTTTGATCGATTGGGCTTTCCGTAGAAATACACTCGGTTTTTTCCGGGAGATATATTATATTATATCCGGATCGGATTAACTCAACAATCATTGAGTAGTTCCAGCTGGGGCCATGTATTAAAAAGAGAGCCTTTTCCCCACAGAGGCTGTTTCGCATATTGAAATAACACGCTTTTAATGGTTCAACTTTAAAGGTAAATGCAAATCGTTTCATTCCGAGGAGCAGAAAAAAAAGGGATGGGTAACGTCTCAATATCCCAAAACACTGTTCCAGAAACCTATCTTTTATTCCTTCTGATTTATCAATGGAAACCGGCGTTTCCCACAAAATCCGCGTTATTTTAGGTGTCCATCCGTCGGATTTTAATACAAGACTATACAGGTTCTCACTAGAATCGAATGGAAAATTTCGTATATCGCTAATCTGGAATTCTGTATCTGAATTGAATGTGATGATTTCATCTGGTTTTTCATCCCTAATAATTGATTGAATTATGTGAATTCGTAAAGTCAAACCATCTAAAAGAATTTTAAGATACCCAAAATTATCCATTGCAGGTTTAAATTCATTCCTTTTTAGCAGGGGTATAGATTCTTGAAGTGTTGAATCAATCTCTGAACATAAATTCTCAACAATTTTATAATTTTTCATCCCAATAGAACAAAGGGCATCGGAATCATAGAATTCTTCTATTCCACGGTACGATAGTCCCCGTTTTTCAAGTTCCCAGCATACCTCGGGTGTTGCAGCGATAAGAACATGATATCCTCCTATAGAACTACCAATCTTCTGGTACTCATCGATATCTTCTGGATGATCCAGAATGAAAACCATTTTTTGATTCGTCTGTGCTGGATCGGACATTTCTCTCAACCTTAAAAATTTAGGGATATATGCCAGGAATTCCTCTATATGTCGATTTCAAAGGCACCTTTGGATTGGTACTATCCGGAATTATTTCCCTTTCATTTAATGTCCGGCAGAATTTAAAGAGCAGGAGGTCATTATACTGTCTTGCTGCAATCTGCACTCCAAATGGCAATCCATCTGGTGATATGAATACAGGTGCGCTGACAACCGGCAGGTAGGTCATCGTCCACATCAATGCCGGATCCGGGAGTTCTATCTCATCTCTTAGGGGTGCTTCTCCGGCAGTGCTGAGAGAGACAAGAATATCGAAATCCTTGAAAAACCGATCCATATCGGAAGCTAGTTTTTCCTGTTCTTTCAGTGCAACCTGGTACAGGTTCCCGGATATGGCATTTCCTTTGACGATCAAATCTTTCATAATAGGGGAGACCAGTTGCTCGTGCTTGAACTCCTCCCTGAAATAGTAAGAGAGGGTTTTGTTGTAGATCGTCTCATGGATGCGGTGGGACTGGAGCAGGGACTTCGGGAGCTGCACATCCATTACTTCAATATCTTTTTCTTCTGTCAACCGTCCAATCCAGCCTTCCAATGCTTTCCGTGCATACGGATATGCTTTTTCCCAGAGATGGGTCCGGACAAACGCGACTCTCCATGGCCTGTTTTCAGGTTTGGTCTGGCGTTTTTTGTCCGTGAGAGCGGCATGGCTGATGGGGTAATTGGAACCGTGAACCCGTATTGCATTAAAAATGCGCTCCATATCCTTGCAGTGGAGCGTAAAAAAACCTACCGTGTCAAGACTATCGGTCGTTTTTAAGATCCCGGTTCTGGGTATCAGGCCGAAACTGGGTTTGCATCCATATACCCCGCAAAAACTGGCCGGCCTGACGATCGAGCCCGCGGTCTGCGTTCCCAGGGCGGCCGGTACCATGCCAAGAGCAATTGCAACTGCAGAACCGCTGGATGATGTCCCTGGGGTCCTTGTCGGATCATGGGGGTTTATCGTTTTTCTCAGGGTATGCACTGCAAATTCAGCAGTAACCGTCTTTCCGGGGATGGTCGCTCCTGCCTGCTTTAGATAAAAAACAACCCGTGCATCATTGTATGGCGTAAAATCCTTCCAGAGGGGGCTTCCCATCTGGGTAGGAAATTCATACGTGTTCATGATGTCTTTTATGCCCACAGGAATTCCTTCGAGAGGCCTGATGGGTTCGTTGTTTTTCAACCGGCTGCCGATGGCTTGCGCCTGGTTACGGAGGATATCGCTGCTGAAACAGTCCCATACCTGGAAATCCGCCTCATATTTTTCCACCTGCCTGATACAGATATCCGCAACATCCCGTGGAGTTAATGTTCCTTCTTTATATCCTGCGAGTACCGATTCAATGGGGAGATCAAAAAAACCTTGTGCTTCCATGGTCGTGCTCTTTACCTAGCTCTTAGACTTTCCCTTAGTATTTTGTTCCAGGCATTGCTCAGCAAAAGGGAGAATTCTCTCTTTGTTTTTCCGCAATTTGGGTTTGACTTTCATATCCGTTGTTTTTAGTTTTGCCATGCGGTGTTTCGCCATTATGTCATAGAACTCTTTTTCAGTCATCCCGGTGATTTTGAGATAATAGTCTAGGGCTTCGGGACGGACCGGGTCATGTTGGTTGATCAGCCGGAATCCCTCTTCCCGAGTCAGGAGGCCGTTCCTCACATCGACACAGGTATGCCAGGTTGACCTGCCAAAACCCCGTTTTAAGTAACAGGTGAAATCGTGAACCCCGGGCATCATGCATTCGGCACTCTTGTACCCCTTGTAGGTCCCTTCCATTTCCGTCTCTTTCCATCCGTACGTATCCCGGATGAACTCGGTCTGCCGCTCGTCATCCCAGAAGATAAAGTCACCGAGATGGATGCCAAAAATCTCTGCAGACTCATACTCTTCTTCAGAGGGGACATTGAACGAATAGAGATCCTTGTCGGTCAGGTAATCACAGATCATCTCGTGAGGGCGCATTTTTGCTGAGCATTTGGTAAAATACTCTCGATCAAATTTTATTACCCTGTCCAGGTATGACCCCATCCCCGATCCTTCGCTGGTTGACTCTCCCCAGATGACCAGGGGAATATTGAACCGGACTGCAATCTGCAGGGGAAATGCTCCCACACCCGCATGGCAGTGCCAGCAGGAATCCCCGATCATTTCCAGGGATCGTTTTGCAAGACGGTTTACCAGTGCCCTGTTGGGAGTGAACATGATATGATCGACATTGAATTTTTCAAGGGCATTCTGGAGATTATACCAGCCGGTTTTACTGTACCAGTTGTGGTTGAATGTCACAGCCAGCGGTTTCATGTGGTAGACATTCACCAGCACATGCATCTGGAATGTGCTGTCTTTTCCCCCGCTGATCGGGATGATGCAATCATAATTATTCCCGGCTTTTGCCTTTGCGGCCTCAAGAATTCTCCGCAGGTCTTTTTCCCGCTCTGCCCAATTGATATGGATTTTATGTTCTGATGACTGGCATGCCTGGCAGACCCCCATGTCATCAAAAGTAATCCCTTCCTGGGTCTCTGGCATACAGCAGCGGACACAGTACTTCAGCGTGTCGAATGGGATGATATCGCTTTTTTTCTTCATGAAAAATGTTCACCTGTTATGTTGTATTCCAGAATTTTTCATACTCTTTTTTGGTCACACCGTACTCTATCACATCAACATACCTGCCCTCGGTGAAGGCCGCTTCCTTTCTTGTACCTTCTTGTTTCATTCCCAGGGACAGTGCCAGTTGCTTCATGCCTTCGTTGTTGTCAAAAGTACCGCAGGAAATCCGGTGTAAATTCAGGCGGTTGAATCCATGATCGCACAGGAGTTTTCCCGCCTCCTTGCCATACCCTTTATTCCAGTAATCCTTGTCACCGATAATAATGGAGAATTCAGCAGATCGGTAAACAGGATGGATTTGCTGGAGAGCGATGTTTCCGATATGCGTCTGGGTGTCACTGACGATAATTGCAAGCACCAGTTCTTCTGTTGTGGTATGGGACTGCAGAATATACCTGAGGGCCACTTCATCGGTAAAAGGATAGACATGGTGCGAATTGCCAATGCAGACGCTCTCATCATTAAACCACGAGAGATACGGACCGTGGGCATCTTCATTGATAAGGTATCGCAGGTAAATTCGTTTTCCCCGGAGAAAAGCGTGGCGCGTTGTCACCGGGGGACCTCCTTTAGGTGATTGTGCACTTTATCAAAGGCAGCAATCACATCCTCAAGATCATTCTTCCGGGTGCCGGCATGACAGAGTGTTGAAAGCATAAGTTCGTTATCTTCCATCCATTCGGTGACCGGGCAAATACCCTTGCTGTATTTGACTTTTCCCGTGTATCCCGGGTACGTGAACGGATACCCGTCTCTTCCAAATGCAATACGCTGCTGGTACATCGCGTTGAGGTATATGGGTTTTGTATACCCGTTTTCAAAGGGTATACCCTCAGCCTGGAGCGCAGCGATATATCTCTCCCGGGCAATACCGGTTTTTGAGCGGTCGTACTTCAGGGCATAGACGTAATAGCCATGCCGGACGCCTGGCTTGACACGTGGGGGTGCCAGTTCCGGGTACCGTGTGAGGTGTTTTGAGAGGTATTCTGCTGCGGCAATACGCGGGAGGAGGAGTTTGTCCAGTTTTTTGAGCTGTTCAGAGGCAATTGCGGCTTCGATCTCAGTCATCCGGTAGTTAAACCCGACCATGTTGACGAGGTTCTTTACCCCCTTGTCTTCGACCACGACTTCTGCATGGTTGCGGATCAGCTGGAGGCGCTCGGCATACTGGTCGTCATCCGTGACAACAATTCCACCCTCCCCGCAATGGATGGTTTTGTGGTAGTTTAAGGAAAAAATGCCCATGTCTGCAAGAGTGCCGGCATATTTTCCCCATACCGTTGCCCCGGGGGCCTGGGCAGTATCCTCGATTACCACAATATCATGGTCGCGGGCAATCTCCATGATCTCTGCCATATCCGCAGGGTGACCGAATATGTCAACGACAATGATCGCTTTGGTGTGGGGAGTGATGCA
The DNA here is from genome assembly GCA_963676675.2 of uncultured Methanoregula sp. Lineage (GTDB taxonomy): Archaea > Halobacteriota > Methanomicrobia > Methanomicrobiales > Methanospirillaceae > Methanoregula. The sequence continues at coordinate 794,715 of OY781161.1, forward strand.
CTTTTTGATGGTTTCTGGAGAGATGCAGAAAATTTCCGGATCGATATCAGCAAAGACCGGAATTCCCCCGTAGATGAGTGCAGCAGTTGCCGATGCAGACATCGTGTAGGGTGAGACTATGACCTCATCGCCCGGGCTAACTCCGGCAGCCCCCACCGCTGCGTACAAACCGGAGGTTGCGGAATTCATACTGACTGCATATTTTACCGAGAAATAGGTCTCCCAGGCCCGCTCAAGTTGCTGAACCCGCTCCCCTCCATAAAAGTCCGGTGACCATACTCCGATAAATTTTGATAATTGTGTGCTTTTAAGAACCTCCAGTACAGCTTTCTTTTCCGCAGTACCTATCGTTATATACTCAGGAAAAGGCTCCTGCCTGACCGGTTTTCCCCCATTAATCGCAAGAACTGGCATCATCATCCCTTTAAAATCAACTGGTTTTCATCATATCGTGAATGACCGTAACAATCCGCTGAACCGCTTTGCCGTCGGTCTGAAAAGTCTTTAGTCTCTTTCTCACTTCATTTCTGGTTGCTGATTCCAACAGTAATTTTTGAATTACCGGCTTGAAATCCTTTTTGTCAAACACCCCAACACTATGTCCTGACCGGTTGGTGATGATCGGATCATTTAAACACAGGCCCGGCTGAAGGCTGACCACAATACACCCGAGGTAGCAGGCTTCGATGAGGAGGTTTGTCGTCATGCCGGTGACGAGATCTGCAGCCATGACGATATTGCGTGAATGTTCGGATTCGGATATCTCTACCCGTATCGACACTTTTTTGTATTTATCAAAGTCCCGTGGATTTTCCCGGGGGTGCGGGCGAATAACGAGAACAATATCCCTGCCGGATTCATGGCTTATTTCATCCAGTGCCCGTATGAGTGTACGGAGGACATCGTCTTTTTTATATCCGGGATAAAACGGATCCCCGGGTCCTGTATCAACTTCAGGTTCTGAGGCAAAAACGATCACAAGCTCGTTGTTACCTATTCCAATGTCGTGCCGGATTTTTTTTCTGGTATCCAGCTTGAACCCCTGTTTCCATGACTGCAATTCGTCAAAAGCAGGCTGGCCCGTGATAGTGAGCCGTTCTGGCTTGAAACCTTCTAGTATCATTTCAGACCGTGCCCGCTCATCCATGATGGCAATCCTGTCAGGAAGAAAGGCAAGCTGACCCTTCCGGTCATTGAAACGCACGGCATAAAATGACCAGAAATCCAGGACGGATAAGGTGGGAATGTTCAGTTCGCGGGCAGCCGTTACGAAAAATTTCTCAAATTCTTTCACGTTATGGGAGGTTGCGCAAAGGATGAGATCTGGGTTGAGATTCCTGAGTGTCTGGAGGAGGTGGTCCAGCAGGGGAATTTCCGGTAATGGTTCGAAGGCGATCCCCCTGTTCTTCCATAATGTGCACGCCTCATTGTACGCAAAAGGATGAAGACCCACGTTGGGATCGCGTGACAGGGCTTCGATGACCGGGGCGAGCGCGTTGGCACCCCCAGGATCTCCCGCAACAACAACGATGGTCTCCATAGTGCAGTGTCCGTATTGCCGCTACCTTTTCATACGAATTTTACGGCTGCGCTTCGCAGACGATATCGCCGCCAGCGACAGGGCAAGCGCCTGAACGCCGTCATCACCTGAGCATAATGGCTGTCTTCCCTTGTCAAGGCAGGATACCACATCGTTGACCGTGTTTAACAAAACATTGCCCAGTCCCGTGCGTTCCGTCTTTTCGAGGAGGAGGGCTTTATATCCGGAATAGTTGGGATCGTCAGTGAGGCGGTAATAGTGCACCGTATTCCCCTGGTCGACGATCTGGATTCTCCCTCTTGTCCCCATGATATCTATTTCAAAGATGCTGAATGCATTTTCATCGCAGCCATGGAGAAACCCGTTCGCACCGCATGCAAAATTCATGTATATGTCGATTGTGGGATCGTCTGTCGTTTCCCCGAGCCGGTTCACTCCCCTGACCGACGTTATTTCCCCCAAAAACAGCCGTGCCATGTCAAACCAGTGCGATCCATTGTGCATGATGCCCTTCGTATAACAGCCAGAGGCATTCTGGATTGTTCCTAAATAATTTTTCTGGATATTGTCTCTTACCTGAAGGTGATTATCTGAATATCTTCTCGGGTAATTAACGGCAAGGACAACGTTTTTTTTCTGTGCCAGTGACACGATTTTTTGTGCATCCCGGGTGGTTGTTGCGAGGGGTTTTTCAGCGATGATGGCACGGACATCGGTTTTTTTGAGGAGTGATGAAATGAGTGCAAAGTGGGTCTGATCCGGCGTGCATATGCTCACAATATCCGGGTTGACAATTTCCATCATCTCATGATAATCAGAAAATGCTGAACGGACCTTCCACCGTTCCTGGCATTTTATTCGTTTCTTACGATCGGTATCGCAGACCGCCAAGAGTTTGGTTTCCTGGGAAACTGAATAGGCTTCTGCGTGGGAATAGATGCCGGAGATCAGCGGGTCTTCTGAATATTCACTTCCGATTTTCCCGCACCCGATAATTGCTGCTGTGTAAACCATTATCGGACCTTCTTCTGGTTGATATGCCGGTTGATAGTGAGAAGTTCATCATGTTTCTGCAGTAACGCCAGAATGTCGTGCAAGAGGAACGCAGGCTTTTTCGGATACAGGGATTCATACACGGCCCTGATCAATTCAAAATCTTCGGGAGTATCCAGTGTCAAGCGTAGATTCCCATATTCTTCCGGCAGGCCGCTTTCAAGGTTGTATAAGGAAAACCGCTCCGGGTGCTCGTATATGTATAATGAAACATGTTCGTGATCAACCGGATCATCGGTCAGGTCTGCTACTTTTTGGAGTACAGCCGTTGAAAAAATCTGGATATCCATGCCCACCGGATAGGTTGGTTTGAGAACATTGCTGACATAATCATGATTGCCGGAATGGAAAATCCCGATGAGTTTTTCGACAATCTCGGGATCGATGAGCGGGCAATCCCCGGTGATTTCAACAATCACGTCAACCTGATATTTTTTTGCAGCTCCAAGGACACGCCCCAGCACGTCATCCTCGCTTCCCCGGAAACACCCGATGCCAATCCTCTGTGTCAGCTGTTCAACAACATCATCAGTAGGATTGGATGTCGTCGCAACGATGATACCGTCGAGCGAATGTACGCGTTTAAGGCGTTCTATTAATAAATCGAGCATCGGTCTTCCCATGACGGGAAGTACGATTTTTCCCGGTAACCGGGTAGAAGTCATCCGGGCTTCAATTATTGCACAGGTTTTCATGGCATCATCTGTTTTTTTGTTGGGACATCACAATTTTTTATTATTAATTCGACGTAAAAGGCCGCCTGATAACCCAAAATTTTCCGGTTTCCGTCATTAAAATTTTATTCATCATAATTACACTGATAAGTATTAAACGTTGATAATTAAGATATTTAGTAATGGCAAATGTTGATGGCAAAGTTATCCTTTTAACGGGTGGAACCGGTTCATTCGGTAAAAAATTTTCAGAAATTGTCCTCAAACACTATAATCCTAAAAGCATACGGATTTTTTCCCGTGGTGAATTCCTTCAGCATGAGATGGAAAAAGAATTTCGTGACGACCGGCTCAGGTTTTTTATCGGGGATGTACGGGATAAGGATCGGTTAGAACGGGCAATGAATGATGTGGATGTGGTAGTTCATTCTGCTGCACTAAAGCAGGTCCCGGCCTGCGAATATAACCCGATTGAGGCAATAAAAACAAACATCAACGGTGCAACCAACATCATCGATGCCGCCATCGATAACAATATTGAGAAGGTTCTGGCACTGAGCACGGATAAGGCAGTCCATCCAGTGAACCTGTACGGCGCCACAAAAATGGTTGCTGAGAAGCTCTTTGTACAGGGGAATTCCTATGCCGCCAACCGGAACGTAAAAATATCTTGTGTACGGTATGGGAATGTCGTTGGCAGCAGGGGTAGTGTTATCCCGTTATTCCTCCAGCAGAAGAACGACGGGGTAGTCACCATCACCGATGACCGGATGAGCCGGTTCTGGATCACCCTTGATCAGGGTGTTAATTTTGTCTTACAAAGCCTCGACCGGATGAACGGCGGGGAAATTTTCATCCCGAAGATACCCAGTATGAATATCATTGATATTGCCGATGCCATTGCCCCGGACTGCAAGAAAGAAGTGATCGGGATCCGTCCAGGGGAGAAACTGCACGAGGTCATGATCACGGAAGATGAAGCCGCCCACACTCTTGAATACGATGATTATTTTATCATCGAACCTGAGTTTTCTTTCTGGGAAAAAGGGGTAAAGAACGGGGGGCGTCCTCTTCCTGCAAATTTCCGTTACTCCAGTGAAACCAACCGTGTCTGGCTGACGAAAGAGGAACTGTCCCGGTTAATCGGGATGTAATTGTATCATTTCGTAACAATCCAAAAAATAATTCAGGCAAGACCCGCTATTAAAAAACCGCAAGAGATAAGATGCGAGTATGACTATGAAAAGTGCACCGGAATCTACTAATCCTACTGTAATGCATTATTGCAGACATTGTGTTATGCCGGATACAAAACCTGATCTTTCTTTTGACGAAGAAGGCGTTTGTAATGCATGCCGGAACTATGAGAACAGGGTTGTAATCGATTGGGATAAGAGAAAAAAAGAGCTCGTAACTCTTCTCGATAAATACCGGTCTAAAGACGGGAAAAACTGGGATTGCATTGTGCCAGTAAGTGGCGGAAAGGACAGTACCTACCTTGTTATCCGCATGCTCCAGCTGGGCATGAATCCCCTGTGCGTTACGGCAACAACGTGTGACCTGTCGGATATCGGCAGGAATAATATCGAGAATCTCAAGCGCCTCGGGGTTGATTATATTGAATTTTCGCCAAACAAGACCATCCGGAGCAAACTCAACCGGATCGGGCTCAAAGAAGTAGGGGACATCTCTTGGCCGGAACATGTCTCGATATTTACAATCCCGGTACGGGTGGCCGTCCAGTATAATATCCCGCTTCTCATCTGGGGGGAAAACTCCCAGCATGAATACGGGGGGCCGGCAGGAGCAACCGAAAACAATGTCCTTGACCGGCGCTGGCTGGAAGAATTCGGGGGTCTGCTGGGACTGCGTGTTTCGGATATGGTTGGTATTGATGGCATCAGGGAAAAAGACCTGCTGCCATATATCTATCCATCCGATGAAGAATTGAAACGGGTCGGAGTAACCGGCCTGTTCCTTGGGTATTACATGCCTTGGGACGGCTACACCAATACCCTCATAGCCCAGGCGTACGGCCTGAACACGTTCCGACAGACCATCGAAGGCTCGTGCGTGAACTATGAAAATCTCGACAACTACCAGGTCGGCATTCACGATTATTTCAAATTTTTGAAATTTGGGTTCAGCCGGGCATCCGATCTTGCGTCCATGCATCTCCGGAGAGGCCGGCTCTCCCGGGAAGATGCCTGTGCAATCGTGAGGATGCACGACGGGAAATTCCCATGGACCTACCTGGATAAACCTTTAAAGGATATCCTCGAACCGGTTGGTATCACCGTCGATGAATTCATCAAAATCTGTGACCGGTTTACCAATAAAAAATTGTTCAAAATCGATGAGAAAGGCAACCTGATCAAGGACCGGTATGGAAACTTAACCAAACTGAAATATGCCGAAGGCGAAAAATAATTTCCTCGCGAATGCAATAATAATCCAGATAAAACGATAACCACAAATTTATTCCACTACAACCCCATTTTGTACATATATTACCGGGCCGCTCTCCCGTTATTTTTCCCGTGGGCCGACAATGAACGTCACTATTATCGATTATGGCATGGGCAACCTCCAGTCCATTGCAACCGCATTCGAACATTGCAAAGCCTCTGTCACGATATCGGAAGATCCCAACACGATTTTTTGTGCAGATAAACTGATCCTGCCCGGAGTCGGGGCGTTTGCAGACTGTATGCAGAATCTCTGTTCCTGTGGCCTTGACCTGGTAGTACGGGAAGCGGTTACTGATCACAAAATCCCCCTCCTTGGCATTTGCCTGGGAATGCAGTTACTTGCAGATACCGGCTTTGAAGGGGGAGTGATTCCGGGCCTGGGGTTGATATCCGGTGATGTGGTCAAATTGTTACCCACTCATCATAAGGAACGGATACCTCATGTGGGGTGGAATGAAGTTAATTACCCAAAAAACAATCCCCTCTTTGCACAGATCCCTGAAGGCTCGGATTTTTATTTTGTTCACAGCTACCACTTTGTCCCGAAATCCCCCGCAAGTATTGTCGGGGTAACTCCCTATTGCGGTTCATTCGTCTCTGCGGTTAATGACCGGCATATATGGGGAGTTCAGTTCCACCCGGAAAAAAGCAGCATATTAGGGCTGACACTGATCAATAATTTTCTGGCCATGTGAGGTGAACGCTTGTTAAAAGTCCGTGTTATCCCAACCCTGCTCTGGAAAAATGTCGGGCTGGTCAAGGGGATCCGTTTTGACAGCTGGAGGCGTGTCGGTCCCGCTCTGCCGGCGATCAAGGTGTACACGATGCGACAGGTCGATGAAATCATCCTAGTCGATATCATGGCAACGCGGGAACATCGCGATCCGGATTATGCCACCATTTCCGATTTCACCCGTGAATGTTTTGTACCTATGACCATAGGGGGAGGGATCACAAAAATTGAGCACATAAAAAACCTTCTCCGCACCGGTGGTGCAGACAAGGTTGCCGTGAATACGGCCGCCTATGAAAATCCGGACATTATCCGGCAGGCTGCACAACTGTTCGGATCGCAATGCATTGTTGCGAGTATCGATGTGAAAGATGTGGGTGGAAACCGAAAGGAATGTTACAAATGCTCAGGTACCGTGCCGACAGGAAAAGACCCGGTGGAATGGGCACAGCAGATGGAGAAGCAGGGTGCTGGGGAGATTCTTCTTACATCGATTGATCGTGACGGGACCATGCTGGGATATGATACCGGCCTGATCCGGTCGGTGGCTGATGCGGTGGCGATCCCGGTGATCGCATCTGGGGGCGTGGGAAATTATTCCCATATGCATGAAGCAATCCTTCGGGGGAATGCAAGTGCTGTCGCTGCGGCAAGCATCTACCATTTTACGGAGCAGACCCCTCTGGAAGCAAAAAAATACCTGGCTTCCCATGATGTGCCCGTCAGGATTGTGCAGAATATCATAAATTAAGGCCCGTTAAGTTTTTTCAGTGAACACAGGGTAATGCTAATACCATGCCCGTCATACAAAATTATTGAGAATATACGTGGTGTCGATGCGATCCGATGACGATATCCTTGCCCTGCATGGGGGAAAACCCATTCGTGAGTCCATGCTGCCGTACGGTCGGCAATGGATAGAGGAAGACGATATTTCTGCAGTCAGCGCTGTTTTACGGTCAGACTGGCTCACAACAGGTCCCCGCGTATCCGAATTTGAGGAGAAAATTGCAGAACGGGTGGGAACACTGGAAGCAGTCGCGGTAAGCAATGGCACTGCCGCCCTTCATAGTGCCATGTTTGCACTGGGAATCAAAGAAAACGATGAAGTAATAGTCCCTCCGATGACGTTTGCTGCAACAGCAAACTGTGTGCTGTACCAGGGTGGAAAACCGGTGTTTTCGGATGTTGAGCCGGACACACTCCTCATCGACCCACAGAATGTTGAGGCGTTGATCACTCCCCGCACAAAAGGAATTATTGCTGTTGACTATGCCGGACACCCCTGTGATTACGATGCATTACGGTCCATTGCTGACCGTCATGGGATTGCACTGGTGGATGATGCCTGCCATTCCCTTGGGGGGTCGTATAAGCAAAGATCCGTCGGGACGCTTGCAGATATGAGCATTTTTAGTTTCCATCCGGTGAAGCATATCACATCGGGTGAGGGTGGAATGATCGTCACTGATGATAAAAAATTTGCCGAGAAAATGCGGGCTTTCCGCGGTCACGGGATATCCACCAGTCATCACCAGCGCGAACAGCAGGGTTCATGGTATTACGAGATGACGGACCTTGGCTACAATTACCGTCTCACGGATATCCAGTGCGCTCTCGGCCTGAGCCAGCTGAAGAAATTATCCGGCTGGGTAGAGCGACGACAGGCCATCGCAGAAAAATACCGCCTGGCGTTTGATGTGATGACCGGTATAAGGCCCCTTGGCATCAGGAAACAGGTGAGCCATGCCTATCACCTGTTTGTTGTCCGGCTGGACCTGGATGCAATTTCCGCTGACCGGGGGATGGTCTTCAAGGCGTTGCGGGCAGAAGGGATCGGGGTCAATGTGCATTACATCCCCGTTCACCTGCACCCCTATTACCGTACCCATCATAAGACCTCCCCCGGCCAGTGCCCGGTTGCAGAATCCGCGTATAACGAGATCCTGTCCCTCCCGATCTTCCCCCGGATGTCTGATCGCGATGCTGATGATGTCATCTGTGCCGTAAAAAAAGTGATCGATGCATATTTATGAAAAAAATTGTCGCAATTATCCAGGCAAGGATGGGAAGCACCCGCTTACCGGGAAAGGTTCTGAAGGATATCACCAGAGAGCCGATGCTTGTCCGCGATGTGCATCGGGTTATGCAGTCAACCCTGATCGATACGGTTGTTATCGCAACAAGCACCGGCCCATCGGATGACCCGATCATTGCATTATGTGATCTGCACGGATGGAATTCCTTTCGCGGCGATGAGCAGGATGTTCTCGACCGGTTCTACCAGTGTGCCAAAGTCTACAAGGCCGATATCGTCGTCAGGATCACTTCCGATTGTCCCCTGATCGATGCGGCGGTGATTGACCGTGTTATCCGGGATTTTGTCGACCATTTACCCGATATCGACTATGCGAGTAACGTTTTGCCTGACAGGACCTTTCCCAGGGGGTTGGACACGGAAGTGATTAGTTTTTCCGCGCTCGAGCGTTCATGGCGGGATGATACCAACCCCCGGTGGCGCGAGCATGTCACCCAGTACATCCATCACCACCCCGACCTGTTCGTGATTCACTGCGTGAAGAACCCGATCGACCTGTCGTCGTTCCGCTGGACGGTCGATACTCAGGAAGATCTGGAGTTTGTGAAAAAAATCTATGAACATTTTACGGGTGATACCTTCAGCTGGGAAGATGTCCTTGCCGTTCTTAAGGAACACCCGGAACTGCTTGAGATCAACCGGAACGTTCCCCAGAAGGTGATCTGAATCACTCCAGCGTCCCGCCCGCTCATCATTCGTACCGATGCGGGTACAGCAATCGGAACCGGCCACGTGATGCGCTGCATTGCCCTAGCCGGGGCATGGAAGGAACGGGAAGGTTCGGCAGTCATTTTTGTGATGCACCAACCCGGGGCCGGGATTGCATCCCGGATACGGGAAAGGGGTTTTGAGCTTCGGACTATCGATTCAACTCCCGGTTCTCCAGAAGATGCTGCGGCCACATGTGCCCTGTACCATGAGCTTGGGGCACAATGGTGCGTGATCGACGGGTACCAGTTCAGTGCCCGATACCAGCGCTTAGTCCATAATTCCCGTGCAGACATCCTGTTCATAGACGATTACGGGCAGTGCGATCATTATTCTGCCGATATCATTCTTAACCAGAATATCTATGCGCATGACGGGCTGTACCCGAACCGGGAGCCCTCTGTCCAGCTTCTCCTTGGCACGAGATATGCATTACTCCGCACCGAGTTCCTGGAATACCAGAATTTGCAGCGGGTTTATGCTAAAAAGGCAACAAAAATTCTCGTAACCTTTGGTGGATCCGATTCGGGAAATATGACCGGAGCTATCATTACGATGATCAGGAACGTCAGCACCCCTGACCTCGAAGTTATCGTAATCGCCGGAGTCAGCAATCCGAATATTTCTGAGCTGCATGCATTGGTTGCCGGGGATGACAGGGTCCGGATCATGACGGATGTACAGGATATGCCCGATCGTATGGCATGGGCTGATATCGCGATCTGTGCCGGGGGAAGTACCGTGTATGAGTGTGCATTCATGGGTCTCCCTGCCATTCTCTGTCCGATTGCAAAAAACCAAGAACCGGTTGTTGAGGGGATGAGCCGGATTGGATGCGCAATAGATGGACGGACGATCGACATTTGCCATGCAGGGAAGGGTGCATCGGCCCTTGTCGGGCTGCTGGATTCCTGCGATGCACGAAAAGTGCTCTCTGAAAAAATGCAGGAACTGATTGATGGAAGTGGTGCGTTACGGGTCGTCGATGCAATGGCATACCGGGGATTGCATTTCCGGCGGGTGCAAAAAACCGATTGCCTGCAGGTATTTCAGTGGATCAATGATCCTGAAGTCCGGCAGCAATCGTTCCAGCAGGCACCGATTCCTCTTGAAGAGCATAAAAAATGGTTCTTCGCGGTGTTCTTTAATCCCGGTCTGGTGTACTATATTGCCCAAGACAAAAATGACACCCTCGTCGGGCAGGCGCGGTTCAGCATTGACGGGCCAAAAGCAGTGATCTCAATTCTGTTAGACCCTCAATACCGTCGCAGGAATCTCGGAGTCGAACTTATCAGGCAATCCACGAAAACATTTTTTAGTGAAACCCCAGTTACTACTGTTAACGCTTATGTCAAATGTGAAAACACGATATCGTACCGGGCTTTTCTACGGGCCGGGTACCGGGATACCGGGATTGTCACGGTACAGGGGCAGAAATCGCACCATCTGATACAACAGAGAGGGATATAGTGGTTACATCATTCAGGATCGGATCGCATACCATAGGTAGAGACCATCCCGCCTACATCATCGCTGAGCTCTCGGGAAACCATAACCAGGATTTTAACCAGGCTGTTGCCCTCATTCACGCGGCAAAGGAAGCCGGCGCAGATGCCGTCAAGCTCCAGACTTATACGCCGGATACCATCACCATCGACTGCGACAATGCATATTTCCGGATTAAAAAAGGAACGATCTGGGAAGGAAAAAACCTTTTCGAATTGTATGGCGAAGCCTTTACCCCATGGGATTGGCAACCGCGCCTGAAACAGGTTGCAGAGGAGATCGGGCTGGACCTCTTCTCCACGCCGTTTGACCCGACATCGATCGATTTCCTCGAGGCGATAGATGTACCGGCCTACAAGATCGCGTCCTTTGAGATCGTGGATATCCCCCTGATCCGCAACGTCGCCCGCAGGAAAAAACCGGTCATCATCTCCACTGGCATGGCCACCCGCGAAGAGATTGAGGAAGCGGTCGGGGCCGCGCGGGATGAAGGCAATAACGAGATTGCCCTCCTGAAATGCACAAGTGCTTACCCTGCACCCTCGAGTGCCTGCAACCTCCGCACGATCCGCGATCTTGAAGCAAGCTTCAATGTCCCTGTCGGGTTATCCGATCACACGCTCGGTATCACGGTATCGGTGACCGCAATCGCGCTCGGGGCCTGTATCATTGAAAAGCATCTCACGCTGTCCCGCAGCATCTCCGGGCCGGACAGCACATTCTCACTGGAACCTGCAGAATTTTCCCAAATGGTCAAGGCAATACGGGAGGCTGAATCTTCCCTTGGGTCAGTGACGTATGAAATCACGGAGGCAGAAAAAGCCAGCCGGGCATTCCGGAGGTCACTTTTTTTTGTCAGGGACCTGAAGAAAGGTGAGACCCTCACGGCAGAAAATATCCGATCCATCCGGCCGGGCGATGGGTTGCCACCAAAATTTTACAATGAACTGCTTGGAAGATGTGCGAAGAAAAAGATTAAGCGGGGAACCCCTGTTTGTTGGGAATTAGTGGAGTAAGGTTTTGTTAATTCAATTTTTATTATCAGGGATTTAATCCAAAGAAATTCACTATATTTTTAAGAATCAGAATTCCGATATAATTACAAGCACCAGGACATTGATGAAAATATTAAGAAATTTATCTATTGAATATTCGCTGGAGGCTTTATTCAGTAATCACAAAAAGGAACAGGTCAAATAATCAGAAATAGATGTCATTTAAAAAAAATTCTTCCTCATTCTATTGATCTGAATCAATGACTATCATCATGAAATTATCATGATTTCAATTATACTCTCATATGGTTTTTCAGTTCAAATGTACAATCATTTTTCCCAGACCCTCCTTTAAAGAAATTTTAGGAGACCAGCTCAATAATCGTCGTGCTTTTGTGATGTCTGGAAAACGTTTCATTGGATCATCAGCGGGAAGTGGATGATATTCAAATGGGGAAGAAGAATTGGTTATATCTTTAATCATTTGTGCGAGTTCGATGATCATGTGTTCCTCGGGATTTCCGATATTTATCACTTCTCCCCTGCAGGAATCGTCAGCACTGATAAACTTTAACAACCCTTCAACCTGATCGGTAACGTAACAAAAACTTCTCGTCTGGGAACCGTCACCAAAAATCGATATTGGTTTGTTATTTAACGCCTGGTCTAAAAATCGTGGGATAACACGACCATAAATGCCATCAGATCTCATCCTCGGACCGTAGGTATTAAAAATCCGTACAATGCGGACATTCACATTATGCTGGCGGAAGTATGCCATGCACAGCGCTTCTCCAGCCCGCTTTGCTTCATCGTAACATCCCCGGATACCGACCGTGTTGACATTTCCCCAGTAGGATTCAGGTGTGGGGTACACAGTTGCCTTACCATACACCTCGCTTGTTGAGGTGAACAAAAATTTTGCGTTATTTTTCCTCGCAACTTCAAGGGCATTGATTGTTCCCAGCGTATTAGATGTTAATATCTGGATCGGAAAGACACTAAATTCCAAAGGGGAAGCTCTTGAAGCGAGATGCATGACATAATCAACCGGCTCTTCAATTGTTAGTTCTTCAGAAACATCCTGGTTAATCAGCCGGAAATTTTTATTTTTCTGGACATTTTCAATATTTTGTTGCATTCCACTTGCAAAATTATCTACACAGATTACCGATGCTCCAATACCAATAAGAACCTCACAGATAGAAGAGCCAAGAAATCCTGCCCCCCCGGTAATAAGAACCGTTTTTCCCTTAAATAACGAGGTGTCAAGATTTCTTATGACCGTATCGATATCTTCCTGAATGTTTAGTGTCATTTTTTTATTCCTTGGATAACTGCATTAAAAATGTTTTAAATTCTTCAGAAAACTCTTTTCGCTGGAGTGTTAGTTCAATGCTTGATTTCATCCATCCCATTTTATCCCCAATGTCATACCGCTTGCACTGTGTGATAAGTCCAAGCGGATGATCGAGACGAATCAGTGCATCCGTCAGCTGGATCTCTCCCCCAAAACCGGGCTTTGTATCCTTAAGCAACGAAAAAATATCCGGAGTGAGAAGATACCGTCCGATCGCCCCCAGATTACCTGGAGCAACATCCGGAAGGGGTTTTTCGATAATGTCCCGGATCTTGTATACATTTTCTTCGAGCAGCAAACCATCGATTATCCCATAATCCTTGATCTTATCTTGAGGCACAGTCTCGACTGCAATGATACTCCTTTGGTATCGCTGGAACGTATCGATCATTTGCGTTGTGCAGGTCCCATATCCTTTCAGTGGAATAGTGATCGTGTCACCTAAAAGAACAACAAAAGGCTCATTTCCGCAGTGTCGCTCTGCAAGGAGCACAGCATCTCCTAAACCTTTGGGCTCTTTTTGCCGGATGTAATGAATATCGGCAAGATCTGAAAGAGATTTTTCGCGTTTAAGTGTGGAAAAATCTTTTTTCTCAATCAGCTTCCGTTCAATTTCGCAGGAAAAGTCAAAATGGTCTTCGATTGCCTGTTTTCCCCGGCCGGTAATGATGAGGATATCCTCAATCCCAGAAGCAATTGCCTCTTCGACCACATACTGGATAACCGGTTTATCTACAACAGGAAGCATCTCTTTTGGTTGTGCCCGGGTGATGGGAAGGAACCGGGTGCCAAGACCCGCAGCGGGGATTACTGCTTTTGTAATCGCAGGGGTTTTCCTGTGGTTTTTATTCACTTTTAATATCACCAGCAAATCCCCTCTTTTTCTTCATATGATAAAATTCTCCTCCCTTCGATAATAATTTTCGATTTCATCAGATCGAATTCACCCTGTAAAGATCGGAATTCCGGCCATTCCGTCAGAATCAGTGCAGCATCGGCACCTTTGAGCGCTTCTGCAGCTGTAGAACCGTATTCAATGTCTGGTACTATTTTTTGCATTGAAGGAATTGCAACCGGATCATATGCTGCAATAATTGCACCGCGTCTTTGCAGCTCCAGCACTACAGGGATTGCCCGGGATTCACGGATATCATCGGTATTATCTTTAAAGGCAAGACCCAGTAATGCAATACGTTTGTTTTGCAGGGGACCAATGCGCCTTATGAGTAATTCGACCAACTTTAACGGTTGATGTGAATTTACGTTCATTACCGATTTCAGTAGCTGGGGGTCTTCGCCATATGTTTCCGCAAGACTAATCAGGCATTTAACATCTTTTGGAAAGCAACTTCCCCCAAATCCAATACCTGCATTTAAGAAATGCGGCGAAATCCGATGATCGAGTCCCACACCATCCATAACCTTATACACATCAATTCCGATTTTTTTGCAGATATTCCCGATTTCATTTGAAAATGAAATTTTTGTTGCTAAAAATGCATTTGAAGCATATTTGATCATTTCTGCTTCTATAAGTGAAGTCCTGATCTTAGGAGCCTCGATATTGTAATAGAGACTTTGAACCATCTTCTCTGCAGTGTCATTTTCGCATCCGATTATAATCCTGTCGGGATGAAAAAAATCGTCGATTGCTCTCCCTTCGCGAAGAAATTCAGGATTGACTGCAAATCCAATATTTTTATTATTGTTGAGGCATGATGAAAGAACGGTCGGTATTACAAGGTCACGGGTTGTTCCGGGAGGGACGGTGCTTTTTACAATAATCAGGTGGTATGATTCCTTGTTTTTTAATTCATTTCCGATAGAGGTACAGGCTTCTTCTAAATACTTGAGATTTGCACTACCGTCCTCCTGGTCAGGAGTGCCAACACAGATTATTGTAATATCAGTATCCAGGATATCGGTGTAGGATGTTGTTGCTGTGAGATTTTTTCCGGCATGGATTTTTAATTGCTCTTCAAGTCCTTTTTCATATATTGGGGGGGTTGCAGCGTTAATTAAATTTACTTTCAGAAGATCTTTTTCAATAATCTTCACGGAATTTCCCATATCTGCAAAACAAATTGCAGACACAAGACCAACATATCCCCCACCAATTATTGATATTCGAATTCCCACAAAAATAATGGAGTTGGACATTGAATATATATTTCGATTGGTGGTATCCAGAAGTAATTTACAATATAACCACTTCTGCATATGTTTTATTTCCGAAACGAAAAAAAATGAGATGTGAATTTCCACTGTTACATGGGTATAAAGATATGAGGAGGGAATTTGCCAAATATCCCCGATATTCCTTCGGCATACTCCATCACAATTCAGTGATATAACGATGGCAACCGGATACTCATCATGTTTTTTAATAGGCAGCGCACAGTATGGCCATCTCAAATAAAAACTGGTTGAAGCTCACCACTTCTTTCTACAACACAGCCTTTTTGGAGATATCGTTATATACGCAGATTTTTTAAATTATTATTAAATTATGTCTAACAAAATACTCGTTACTGGTGGCGCTGGATTTATCGGTTCGCATATAGTGGATCAATTAATTGAAGATGGACATGAAGTGCGAATTTTAGATAACCTTGAAAAACAAGTCCATCCATCAAAGCCGGATTATATCAATAATAGTGCAGAGTATATTAAAGGAGATATAAGAAAATACTCCGATATTCATAAGGGACTCATGGATATTGATATTGTTTTCCATGAGGCTGCAATGGTTGGCGTTGGACAAAGTATGTACCAGATCAATAAATATATTGATGTTAATACATGTGGGACTGCAAAATTACTGGATTATATTATTAATAAAGAGAATTCCGTAAAAAAAATAATTATTGCCTCTTCTATGTCAGTTTATGGTGAAGGTGCATGTTATTGTGACGATCATAATATGGTTTTTCCTTCATTGCGCCCGGAAGGTCAGTTAAAAAATAAAGAATGGAATTTGGTTTGTCCCGTATGTAATAAAAAGGTTGAACCGCGTCCTACTCCAGAATCTGCTCCTTCACAGCCTACATCCATTTATGCAATCTCAAAAAAGGATCAGGAAGAAATGAGTCTTGCTATTGGTCGCACATATGGAATTCCGGTGGTAGCTCTGCGATATTTCGGCACATATGGTCCGAGACAATCTTTTTCTAACCCATATACAGGAGTTTGTGCAATTTTTTCATCCAGAATTCTCAATAACAAGTCTCCCGTAATATTTGAAGATGGTCTCCAGACAAGAGACTTTGTTTCAGTTCATGACATTGTTCAGGCAAATATTCTAGCCATGCAACAATCGAATGCCAATTATCAAGTATTCAACGTCGGTAGTGGAACCCCGACTTCAATTAAAAATATTGCAACGACACTTGCCTCCCTTTATAAAAAATCAATTCAACCTGAAATAACAGGAAAATACAGGTCTGGTGATATAAGACATTGTTATGCAGATATATCAAAAATTTCATCAACGCTTGGTTTCAAGCCTAGAATAACATTAGAAAAAGGAATGGTGGAACTCGTGCAATGGGGGCAGGAGCAAAACGCAACCGATAAATTTGCCCAAGCATACGAAGAGTTGTTAAAGCGGGAATTAGTTGAAAAATAATATAATGTGCAAGAACCAACGTAATTGAATTATCCTCATGAAATAATGAATATTCAATATTTTTGAGCAAAATATCCAATGGACTAGAAGTTTATGCACACTCCGGTCATTTCAGTTTTAATGGCGATATATAATGGAGAACGTTTTGCGAAAGAGGCAATTGAAAGTATTCTTGATCAGACCTTTACAGATTTTGAATTAATACTTATTGATGACTGTTCCACCGATAATACACTTCAAATAATGAAACAGTATGATGATCCCCGCGTCGTTATTATTGAAAATGAGCGAAACCTTGGGTTAGCAAGATCTCTTAATCGAGGGTTAGAAGTTGCACAAGGAAAATATATTGCTCGAATGGATGCTGACGATATCAGCATGCCTAATAGATTCTCGAAACAAATTGAATATCTTGAAAAGCATTTTGATATTGATATATGTGGAAGTTGGATAAAAAGTATTGATATAAATGGGAATTCAATTATTTTTGGCAAATGTAAATACCCTTTATCTTCCAATGTGATTAATTGTTATTTATTATTCCAAAATCCTGTTGCACATCCAACGGTAATATTCAGGAAAAGAATTTTCCAAAAGATCGATAATTACAATCCAGAGTTTAATATTGCTCAAGATTATGATCTCTGGACTAGGACAATAGGTAATTGTAAAATTGCCAACATACCAGATTTTTTGCTAAAATATAGAATTCATGGAAATAGTCTTTCAAACAATTTTGAAAAGGCATTACTTGAAGAATATAAAATTAGGAAAAATGTAAATGAGAAATTCTTGAATTCTAAAATTTCGGGATATGATGATAAAACGTTTAGTCAGTGGATCACTGGCTTCCCAGATAAAAATATGAATGATATCTTAGAAATTGATGCCTTAATCTCAAAAATATATAAGCAGTATATGAACAGTATTATTTTAAGCAAAGATGAATTAAAAGAGATTAATGCATTTTTTGCTGAAGAAACATTCAATTTAGCTTTAATTGCAGGAAGTATTTCAATCATATTTGGTGTAAAACTATTTTTTTGTGGATTCAAATATGGTATAAAAATTATCCTGTTTCCCTTGAAACAAATAGCTATTAAATTATTTAAATGGACTCTTCTTCATTCCAATTGGATCAAAAAAGAGTCGAAGATTGCTTATCTTGTGAATAAAAAATAAAGAGGGGAAACAGGAACCGAAATAGTATCGACAACTGGAATATCTCTGATTAATTTTCACGTGTATCCGCAGGAACCTTGGAAAAAGATCCGAACTACAAATCTCCTGACACTTGTCCGAAACGAGATCAAACACCAGATCAAAAAGATAGGGTTTTTCTCCACTAACGCCATGTTGTCCAGCCTTACGGTGTCGATCCTCATCTATATCAACGAGGAATGGATCACAGATAACCGGTATTTATCTGGGGAGAGTGAGATGATCTCTCTGGAAAAAGGTTCCGAATTTATCGTATTATAGACACCGCCATAAAATCTTGGGAGAATTATCTTGTGTGGCATTTGTGGGATATATGGACAAGAAAATAAGATCTTAATCCAAAAAATGCTCGATGTTCTGAAACATCGCGGTCCGGATGGTCACGGAATATATTTGGATAAGAACATAACCTTGGGACATTCACGACTCAGTATTATTGATTTATCAGAAAATGGTAAACAGCCGATGTCCAATGAAGAAGGGGATATCTGGCTTTCGGTAAATGGAGAAATATATAATTTCAAAGAATTACGGGATCAATTAGAGAAACGGGGACATCGTTTTCATTCAGACTCTGATAGTGAAACAATTATCCACGCATATGAAGAGTTCGAGTTAGAATTCATCAAAAAATTGCGGGGTATGTTTGCTTTAGCATTATATGACAGGAAAAAAAAGTTGCTTATTCTTGCAAGAGACCCTATTGGAAAAAAACCGCTCTATTATGCAAACCATCAAGGATGCTTGATTTTTGCATCGGAAGTTAAATCATTACTCGCGGCCGGATTTCCTCGTATCGTGGATAAAACCGCCTTATGGTCATACCTGTCATATCAATACTCTCTTGGAGAAAATACCCTTTTTCAAGGAGTGAAAAAACTATTACCCGGCCATATGCTTATTCTTAATGAGAAAGAAGTTATAATCCGTAAATACTGGGATATTGTTGAAAATGTTATTAATGAAAATGAAGATTACTTTGCCAGAAAGCTACTTAAAATTTTAGAAACCGCGACAAAATTACGAATGAATTCCGATGTTCCTGTTGGTGCATTTCTTTCAGGAGGGATTGATTCTTCTGCTGTGGTTGCTCTGGCAAGACCGCATTACGGCAATAATTTCCATACATTTTCAGTAGGATTTGAAACATTTTCCGAACTCCCCTATGCAAAAAAAGTGAGTGAATACCTTGATACCGATCATCATGAGGTTCAAATCACTTCAAAGATGGTCTTGAATGATTTAAAAAAAATTGCATGGATTTACGATGAGCCTTTGGGAGATGCGGCAATAATTAACACCTATTTTCTATCAAAAGAAGCGAAAAAAAATGTTACGGTTGTTTTGACGGGAGATGGGGGTGATGAATTATTTGCTGGATACGCCCCATATTTAAATAATCCCCGGCGATATTCGTTATTGAAAAATCCCCTGATAAAAAAATCTGCTAATCTTGTAACGAATTTTTTCTACAATCGATACTATCCAGCTAATTCTCAATTCATTAACGATAAGATGCGCTATCTTGATTATTTTCTGGATTCATCTTTTAACAGAATTCATTTAAACTCGCAGAGAATGATGGGAGATAATGAAATTAAGGTTATCACTTCCTTGCCGAATATTGATATTAACTCTCATGCAAATTTTCCAAACGAACAACAAACATTTCTCGGAAATATGCTTGCAGTAGATTGCAAAAATATACTCCCGGAAAAGTTCCTCATGAAAGTTGATAAAGGAACCATGGCTAATTCAGTTGAGGCGAGAGTTCCATTATTGGATGTTGAACTCATTCAATTTGCTTTTACTATCCCCCCCCGGTTAAAAATTAAAAACGGGCAAGAGAAATACATCTTAAGAAAGGCAGTACAGGGTTTACTCCCACGAGAGATCTTACAAAGACCAAAACTTGGATTTGGGACAACGGTTGGACAATGGATGCAGGACGATCTGCGTGAGATCGTTTTACAGATGATACATGAAGGACCGTTATTAAAAGATACATTAAAAAATGATGCACGACTGCAATTAATAAGAAACCTGAATAAAAAAGTACGAGAAAGCCCATTTGAAATTTGGACCTTGTTTGCAGCTGAATTGTGGTACGATACATTTTTTGTCGATTACAAAGAATAATATTCTTACATTTAATTGGGAGAAAACGAAGGAGATTTATTCGATAATGTATCATCAACATTTAAATTTATTAATATGCCCTAAATCAAATCGTCCATTAACACTGAAAGAAAATTCCTTATCTATAGAAAATGGGCAGATTAAGGATGGCCTTTTAATTGAGCCAATATCAGGAAATGAATACCCAATTGTTAATTATATCCCAAGATTTGTATCCCCGGATAATTACGCGAACAGTTTTGGTCTGGAATGGAATATTCACTCAAAAACACAATATGATGATTATTCAGGATTAAGCATCTCTAAAGAAAGGTTCGAAAATGAGACCCAATGGGGTAAAAATTTAGAAGGTGAAATTATTCTTGAATGTGGTAGCGGTTCAGGGCGCTTTACAAAACATGCACTTGAGACTGGAGCTACTATCGTCTCTTTCGATTATTCAAATGCAGTTGAAGCAAATTACAAATCAAATGGATCTCATCAAAATCTTCTATTAGTACAAGCCGATATTTATCAAATGCCTTTTCGAAAAAGTTTTTTTGATAAAGTGTTCTGTTTTGGGGTTCTTCAACATACACCGAATCCTGAAAAATCTTTTAAAACAATTGTTGAATATGTAAAACCCGGCGGCAGAATATCTTCTGACATTTATAGAAAATATTGGTTTTCTTTGATAATGCCAAAGTATCTTATGAGACATTTGACAACTCGCCTGGATCCTGACAATTTGTATAAGGATATAAAAAATTATGTCAACATTATGTGGCCCATCGTAAAAGCGGCTCGAAAAATTCCAAGAATAGGATATTTAATTGTTTTTAACATATTTCTTATCGCAGATTATGCATCTATACTGATTAATTCACCAGATGATCTTGTAAAGGAATGGGCATACTTAGATACTTACGATATTTTGTCTCCTAAATTTGATTATCCCGCAACTCTCCCAACATTTAAAAAATGGCATGAAGATGTTGGCTTAATCAATATTATTGTTCAATATGGAGGTACGGGGATTATCGGAAACGCTATCAAATCTATAAACTCTTTATGATCATAATGTTCACTGGTTTTAATTATAAATCACGGGGTTTTTCATGCCAAATAAAATCAATATGAATGGATTGAGAAATATTAACGCAAAGAATGATTCACTCAGGAATGAAGAGTCCCAATCTGTTGAAAACTGGCTAAAAAAGTCCGAAATTCATCAAAATTGGATAAAGGCATATCGTTCGGGAGATAGTGATACATTTCTTGATAATGCCTTTGACTATATAATTCGTGTTATTGGTAAACCATCAAACGCTTTAATACTTGATGTAGGGTGTGGAAGTTGTGATAAGTCAATTCGTTTGGCAAAAAGAGGTTTTTTTGTTAAAGGGATTGATCTTTCTGAAAGTGTTCTTGAAATGGGGGAAAAAAATATTGAATTCGAGGGGTTGTCCTCAAAAATCACATTACAATGTGATAATATCCGGGAACTTTCATTCGAGAACAAGCATTTTGATTACATCCTCTGTTGGGGCGTACTTATGCATATTCCAGATCTCGAAAAAGCGATTTCTGAACTGTCCCGTGTTTTAAAGCCTGGTGGTTTTCTTATCATCAGCGAAAATAACTCGAATGCTATTGAAATTCCTGTAGTCCGGGTAATGCAATACCTGTTGAAAAGACCCACGATTTCAAAAGTTACTCCTTTCGGCATTGAAAACTGGACCAGTGGATCAGATAAAACGCTTTTCTGCCGATCCACAAATATCAGTTGGCTGATTAAACGAATGAATAAAGAAAAAATGGTTGTCGTTAATCATGTCGCTGGTGAATTTACAAGCAGTTATGGTTTTACATCATCAGTTTTGATGAAAAAGATCATTCACTCTTTTAATAACTTTTGGTTTAAATTTGTAAAATTGCCCCAACCCGCTATGGGTAATATTATCATTTTTCAAAAATTGAATACGAGATAACAATGGATTTTTTTTACAACAGGTTAAGGAAAGAAAAACCGTTTCTTAAAAATCCTTAGATCCGTCAAATTCTAATAAACTCAATACACAAATAATACTCTCTACTTTGGAACAATCCAATTTGAGTGAGGGATACATGGAACCTGCTGAAATTCCGGCATGTACAGCATTTGGTGTGCACGATACTGTAATAAAATGCATTTCGACAGACGAAGGAGTAATTTTAGATGCCGCTGCCGGTCATGGTGCCTTATCATGTAAATTACAAAAGATGGGATTTCAGGTTTATCCGTTAGATATTAAACCAAGTCAATTTCAATGCAGGACCATAACCTGCCAAGCGGCGGATTTGAATGTTCAAATCCCATTCACCGATGCATTTTTTGACGGTGTGATAAGTGTAGAAACCATTGAACATCTTGAGAACCCCTGGCATTTTATCAGGGAAATTAAGAGAGTGCTAAAACCACAAGGTTTTGTAATAATTACAACACCGAACATCACCAGTATTTTTTCAAGAATATATTTTCTGTTTAGTAAAAATTTTATTCTATTCACAAAAAAAGACCTTCTCAATAAACATCATATCACTCCCATGACTCGATGGATGCTGGAGGGTATTTTGGAGTCGGAGGGGTTTGAAATTCAAAAAATTTGTTGTTCTCCGGGATATATTCCGTATTTGGATTTTTATTTTAAAACAAATCACTTACTTTTCGGTCATATTTTAGTTGTAGTAGCAAAAAGACTATAATAATAACAAAATTGTGGAACAATTAAAATTAACCTGAAACTGTTTCAATAATTTTTTCAAAATCATCAGATGCTTTTTTTAAACTATATTTTAAACTCGCATTTTTTATCCCATTTTTAGCAATATGTTCCAAATCTGCTTGCTCAAAGATATTGATTATAGTGTCAGCAATCTTTTCGGGAGAATTTTGTTCTAATATAAATCCAGTTACCCCATCTTCCAGTATATCACAGACAGCTCCCACAGGTGTGGCAAGAACTGGTACACCGCACGCCATAGATTCAAGAATAATATTGGGAAATCCTTCAGTGTATGAAGGTAAAACCAACAGTTTGAGTTTATTTAGATGAATGGGTAATTCTTCATGGGGTACCCACCCGAGCAATGAAATCATGTTTTGTAAATCATTTTTACGAATGAATTGTTTTATTCGTTCATTTAATTCACCTTCACCCCCTATAATAATCTTAATATCTGGATTACGAGACCTGATTTTTTCTGCTGCAAAAATTAAATTTAATACTCCTTTTTCTTCACTTAATCTTCCAAAATATCCAATAATGTTCTCTCTTTTACTGAAATCAACTTTAATATTAAATTGCTCTTGATCGACAAAATGACGTCGGGCAACAAATATTTTTTCCTTATGTCGATCTAATTCTGCCTCGACAATTAACCGAGGAGAATAAAGAATTATTCCCCCCACCAACTCACAATTAATACTATATAATAATTTAATTGGGAGGATATAAGGATCATGAGCGTATGTAGCAATTTTTACATAAGATCCTGTAATCATAAGCAAGCTGGGTTTTTTCAACAGTTTGGTTAATAATATTGGAAAAAATTGTCGTTCACCCCCCATAAAAAAAAACCAGATATCAACGCTCTTCCGTTGTTTTAGTATTATCCACGAACTGTATAATTGTGAAGAAAAATAGTGTAAACCTTTTTTTATAGGGTTGCTTTCGATCCGATAACTAATATCAAAAATGAAAATATTTTTTTCGCTCTTAAAAAAATTATACGATGCATTTCCTGTAACTAATGTGAGTGTATTTGATAATGGCTTTAAAATTTGTATAAGATTTGAAATGGCAGGAACACTTGCCTTTTCAGTAGGCGAGGTTAAAATTCCCACATTGTATTTTTTTTTAAATGAGTTGTAATTTTCTGGATTTTTCATATACATCCAACACCTAATTTCAGTCATTTCGCCATTATTACATTATTTATTTTTAGATGCGTGTAGTCTTTTAAAATTTTTCAAATATTCTTTACTAATGATTTCCCAATCAAAAAATTTGAGTGAATAGTCACGTGCATTCTTTGCATGATCTGCATGATTTCCCATTACATATCCCAATATTTCATTTGCTGCACGTTCAGTATCCCCAAAATTGACAATGAGGCCACATTCTGCATTTTTTACAATACTGAAATTGGGGATATCTGAAACAATACAAGGCAAACCCGATGCCATTGCTTCTGAAAGGGTTAGCGGGGGCATACCTCCTTCATAAATTGAGTTTATAATATAGTAATCAGAACCTGCATAGAGTTCTGGAAGATCTCGATCATCAACATATCCTAACAAAATAACCTTTTGCAAGCCGTTCATCTGCACATTTTTTTTAACATCGTCAAGGAGCTCCCCCTTACCTGCAATACAGAGAGTCAGATTGTCTGTTTTTTTTTCAAGTATAGAAAAGACCTCAATCAATGTTTGAGTTCCTTTCTGAGGTGTCAATCTCCCAACACTCAGAATGACGATATCCTTTTCTGGAATTCCGATTTTTTTTCGCAATCCCATCTTTTCATGTACCGAGTTAAATAATTGGACATCCACTCCGTTGGGGATGTAGGTGATCATTCTTTTTTTGATGCCCATTTTTTCCAGTTCTTCACATACAGGTTGACCTACTCCAGTGAATGCAATTTTTTCGTTTAATCGTGCCAAGCTGAATTTCTCGATAGCAGACACAATCTTATTGTATAACCGTATATGCCAGGTATCGCCCACGTTGTGAAGGGATAACCCATAATATGTTGAGTGCATGGTAATCAGACAACAGGGAAAAGGATTGTGAAGGAAAAAATAGGGGTTCTGTAGCCAGACCATGTCGTAATCATTCTCTCTAAAAAAAAGGGACACGCGATACCAATAGTACATTAATCCGAGGAATCCGAATTTTTCAATTAATTTTTTATTTCCCAATGTGATATCCGGGCCGGTCGGCGAGCAAACCGTACATTCAACACCTTGTTTTTTTAGTTGTTCTACGATATTATAGGTTACATTGGCAATGCCTGATCCAAGGGGGAAATATTCGGATGTACAAACAAGCAACTTCACGGATCACATCAAGGTAATTAATTTTTTTTAATTTTAAATATATGTAAGAACATTATTTCAAAGGTGTGATTTCATTTTAATAATTTCTCTCTACGCTGTTTTAAAGATTATTAATTGTCCGGTTTTTCATTTTTTTATCGCATATTTTTAAAACATTGATCATAAATTTTACCATTTTTGCACTGTAATCCGGAATTTTCTCATTTTCTTATCCCAAATCCCTTGATCCCTTTTGAGATTCCCACAGTTGTAATCGTAATATCCTCTAAGTTTGATCTCGTAAACCAACTAAGAATTTCCCCTTCAGTATAATATCGGGCGGATGGTGTAGCAAATACATCAAATGAGTCATTCAGTTTAACAGAAAAGGGGTAATCTACATAATATTTGAAGGGAAGAAAGGAGGCTAGCTTTGGTAAATGGATCTTGTTTAAAAGAAGATAGCCAAAATTCAATATTTCCATTATTGTCGCTGGCAAATAACAGAGGAAATACAAAAATCGATGTGGCAGACGATGGGTAATCTTAATGAGTGGCTCATAAAAATAAACTGCTGCCCATTGTTTCGCCCTCCCGTATACCCATATTGAAATGAGCGCACCTGGTTTTAATAATGGAACGAGTTGCTGAAACCCGGTTTCAGGTTCGGGAAGATGATGCAACACTCCAATAGAAAAAATGTAGTCAAATGTGCCTTCTTTGAATGGTGGATGAGTAATATCCGCTCGCACTATCTGAACGTTCACATTCTTTGTATTCTTTTGCGCAACAGACACTGCATCACTAAAGTCAATGGCAATTACTTCTGCACCATAGGAGGCTGCATAGTATGCATAACTGCCATTACCGCATCCGGCATCAAGTACCCGCTTATTATTAAAAAAATCCTTATCGATCGGGCTGACAAATTCTAAAAAACCTCTTTCGCTCTTTAATTTGTGAAATCGTGTCCATTCAAATCCGAAACTATCTGATGTTTTTTTCTTTAATGTGAGTGTATCCTGTGATTGAACAGGCTGTATTTTTAATTTTTCCATATAAACACTGTACTCTTTATTGAGGTAATTTATTAAATAATATCATTAAGTTTCAAGAAGAAGTCTTCATCCGTATACAAAATATTTTTCGAGTGCTTGTTCAACATTTAGTGGATTAGCTCAACACATTATCTCCCCCCAAAACCTCAATATATGAGGCTGTTGCATAACTCGAAAATGGTAACTCATTTGTACGATCGGTGTGGGAGAGATTGCATTCTGACAAAAATTCAGAGATATTTCTGACATCAACTGGCATAAAAGACAATATTAAATAGGGTAAATTACCAATCCAACTCCTAACTATTTTCCAACAGCCTCATATGAGGACCCTCAAATGCTCAATTATGGAATTACACATATATCTTGTCATAATCAACCCCCTCAATAAAAATCCTGTACCACATCTCAAACACCAGAATACTCCATAACTTCTGGGCATTCCAGAAATTCATTTTATAGTTTGAACCTGTTCGCTGGAAATCAGCAAGCAGTTTTTCCACATATCCATTATCGTACAGGAAATGTCCCCGTTTCTCAATGAGTGATCCCAGAACATCTTTCAGATCACCTTTGAACCACTGGTCCATCGGAGCATTGTACCCGTGCTTTTTCCTGTATACAATGCCGTGAGGTAACCGGGGCTCCATTGCCCGTTTCAGGATATATTTCCCGGTTCCATTTCGTATCTTTTCATGAGCGGGAAGTGAAAAGGCAAATTCCATGAGACGGTAATCCAGAAGTGGCGCCCGTTCTTCGATACCGTATGCCATGGTCATCTTGTCAGCCTTCATGCAGAAGTCATGAGGGAGCCAGGTTTTAAGGCCAAAATACTGGAGCGTATTCAAAGGATCCATTGGCTTTTTGGGATAATACCGGGAAATATCCATGTTATCATCTGGTATTCCCATCCCCAGAAGTTCATATCTGCTAAAGAGTGATGTGAGGGTAGCGTATTGCTGTTCCAGACTGTGTGAAGAGAGGGTTGCAAGGACTCTATGGAGATGACTACCAGGGGAAGTACATTGTTTGACCCGGGATATCATGCTTTTCAGATGATGGAACAGGGGATTGAACCGGATGCACTGCATCATAATGCGCTGATTATCATACCCTGCAAACACCTCATCGCCACCTTCACCGGCAAGCACTACGGTCACGTACTTTTTTGCGTACTGCGAAAGGACCATGGTGGGCAGAGTTGCAGCATCCCCGACCGGCTCATCAAGATGCCAGACCATTTTCGGAATGAGTGAAAGATGTTTGTCTGTCACAAAACACTCGTGGTGATCCGTGTTGAATTCATCTGCAACAATGCGTGCATAGGGCAATTCAGTGTCTGCCTGTGATTCAAACCCTACGGAAAATGTTTTGATATCCTCCGTATGTTCGCTCATAAGCGCGACAATACTTGCGGAATCTATGCCCCCGCTCAGGAATACCCCAAGGGGCACATCACTCTCAAGACGGGAAAGTACAGCATCGCCAAGGAGCGTCCGTAGCGTGTTCACATGCTCTTCTTCAGAGCCACTGATCCTATGTTCGGTAATGTCCCAGTAATGGTGGGATGAAAGTTCGCAGTTTTTTAATGTGACGACATGACCAGGAAGGACTTTTTTGATTCCCTGTATCAGAGTCTGTTCACCAGGCACAAACCGGAATTTCAGGTAGTCATGGAATGCGCTGATATTAATTTCACGGGGAAGTGATGAATACTGAAGGAGTGACTTAATTTCAGAAGCGAAGAGAAAATTTTTCCCATTGAGATAATAATACAGGGGTTTCACACCAATTCTGTCACGAGCAAGATGAAGGCATTTTTTGGTGCTATCGTATATGGCGAATGCAAACATCCCATTGAACTGATGAACGCACTCAATCCCGTATTCCTCATATGCATGGACAATTACCTCGGTATCCGTATTTGTATAAAACCGGTGTCCCTTCTTTTCCAGATCAACGCGAAGTGATTGATGATTATAAATTTCACCATTGAAGATGACAACAATGGTTTCATCCTCATTGTAAATTGGCTGCCGGCCGGATTCAAGATCGATGATTTTCAACCGCTGGTGACCTAGTGAAACAGAATCATCGAAAAAAGTACCGGATTCATCAGGACCACGATGATGGATCGACTCCATCATACGGGATAATAATATCCTATCATTCCAGTTAAACCCGGCAATTCCGCACATAACGCACTCAATGCAATAATGGTGTTATTTTGATGATTTCCACAGAAGATGTTGCATAATTCGAAAAATATAACTCATTTGTACAATTGGTGTTGGAGAAAATGCATTCTTGCAAAACTGCAGGGACATTTCTGACTTCAACTGGTACAACAGTACGACCGGGAATATTCATACAACCGCTTCCTTAATATTGACAAAATTGTTGTTTTTTCGTCTGTACATTCTTATCACTTGTGCAATATACCTATCGCCGGTTAGCAATTACAGATTCATACAAATCGAGGGTCTTACTCACGGTATCTTCCCATGAATATTCCTGCACAATCCTATTCCGTCCTCGTTGACCCATCTTTTCTGCAAGAGATATATCCTCAAGAATTGTGAGGATGGCATCCCCAAGTAATTGTGGATCTTTTGGAGGAACAACTAAGCCTGCACCCTCTATAATACCCACAAGATGAGGGAGATTGGTGGTTACGACCGGAACCCCGCATGCCATCGCTTCAAGGATCGTTCTTGGCACTCCTTCCATGAGGCTTGGTAACACATATAGGTCAGAATTCTTGTATACCCCGGGAAGTTCTTCATTGTCCAGATAATCAATGAATGTCATTGATGACTGAAGATGCAGTTTTCTTATTCTGTCTTCAATTGCCGGCTTTTCCGGGCCAACCCCGACAAGGACCAGATGCGTATCGGGAATCTTTTTCTGAACCTGGGAAAATGCTTCGATGAGATATTCAACACCTTTTCCTGTGACGAATCGCCCCACCCAGAGGATCTGTTTTTTATCTGCGGTTTTTTGTGAGGTTTTGGGGGCAAAAAGAGCGGTGTCGACGCCGTTATGAATAACCGATATCTTATTAGGATCAATACCCAAGTTCTCAATATTTTCTTTCTCAATAGCGGTATAACAGATGATGTGGTCTGCAATATGAAAAGTCGCCCTTGAAAACGTGTGTTTATACAGGATATTCAGCCATTTCGGTGCACTGGCAGATATTAGTCCGTGATTGGTGATAATAAGGGGAGCAGAATGAAGAAGTCGTGCAAGGGCACAGACATTTGTTGAGAAAAAGAGGTGAGAATGTGCGTGAATGATCTTGACTGCCCTTCTTCTTATCAGTATTTCCAGAATTAATCCGGGTGCAAATGAATTCCCGCATATCGTGAGATAACTGGGAAAGCGTACAACCCGGTACCCGTTGATTAATTCGTTCTCCGTCAATTTTTTCTGATTCAGCGTGAGGACCGTTACCTCATGACCCCGTCGCGCTTGGGAAGTGGACATCTGGTGAGCATGAATCCCGATTCCCCCCACAACTGCAGGGTACAGGTCACTGACAACGCGGAGGATCTTCATGGCACATCACCGATAAGGAAATAATGGATACCAAATTGTAATATTATCTATAATTTTATCTGAATCATCAATTAATAGTATCATTTGCTGATCAGAACACCTTGTTTTTAATACATCGCTGTTTTACCGGAGCCGTTTTATAGTGATTAAAAGAACCGAAATTTCTTGCCTTTTTGTATTTGCATACAATCCAGATAACTTTTTATTGATTTGGCTAAGGCAATACTCATAAGGTATTTCTCGGGAGCATCATAACAGTCATGATTTTTTTTTAGAGTGATGAGGCAGACTCTCTCCATAAGAAGATTAACTAAATAGTCAATACCTGCAAATGTCAGCAAAGTGATTTTTCCGAGCAAGGATGTGGGGGTGAGACATTTTTATGGATAGGGATTGTCTGGTGGGGGAATATCCAGATTTTTGGATTTGAACAATTTCAGATAGCAGTTGAAAGGTGAAATTAGGGTGTAATCTATTGACACCTGTTTGAAACCCCAGTGAAGATACTCAAATCATATACGAGAATTACCGTCTTTCCCCAGTTCAGATACTGAACCTATAAAAATATCATGTACGTATAATCTACTACGATGAATTCTCCAAACCCGGAGCAGGAAAACGATCGCCAGTCTCCCCTTCATGGCAAATCCGGATTGCCATGGGATATGAAAATTGTTCTGCTCTGGACTGCCCTTTGTATCGTAAGTATCTATACGCCGGTGATCAACCAGTCATTTCTCCGGTTAATCCTGGCACTTCCGCTGATCCTGTTCATACCGGGATATGTGCTGTTGGCAGCATTATTTCCGGATTCCACCGATATTGATACAATTGAGCGGGTTGTACTTTCCATTGGTACCAGTATCGTTATTACCCCGCTAATCGGTCTTTGCCTGAATTTTACTTCATGGGGAATTCGGTTGGACCCCCTCATCATTTCCCTCACTGCGGTAATCGTTGTGCTCGTTATCATTGCGGGAATCCGCCGTACCCGAACATCTCCTGAATCACGGTATACGATTCCCGTACCGGAAATCCGGCAGACTGTGCAGAATGAATGGGCCTTGCGGAATGGATCAAAGAGAGATCGAATCCTGTTTTTTGTAAGCATTTTTGCAATCGGGCTGGTAATTCTTTCAGCAGCTCTTGTTATTACCCTGCCAAAACCCGGTGAAAAATTCTCGGAATTTTTTGTACTGGGAGAATACCGGACTGCTGATTCTTATCCGCGCGTCATCATTCCGGATATTTCGTATCCGATGTATGTCGGTATTGGGAATCACGAGTTCCGGACAATAAACTACTCCGTTGAGATATATCTTGTACCAAAACCGGTAAATGAAACAACTGTTACGACATCGCAGCCCGCGACGCTCCTTGTAAAGACGTATTCCGTCACGCTCAGTCCTAATGAAACCTCGATCATTCCGTTTGACCTTATCGCCCCGGACGACAGTTACAATCGTATAGATTTTCTGCTTTTCGATGAGGCAGCACCAAGTCAGAGTATTAAGGGCCCCAACCGGATGAATGCAAGCTACCGCAATCTTCACCTCTGGATTAACGTGACCCCCCTCACAGAATTTTTTGTTCACGGAGAAAACCGGACTGTAGATGTATATCCCGAAGCGATAAACTCCAAGACCCCGCATTCGGTCAATGTAAGTGTCATAAATCATGAATTACGGACGGTTAATTATACGATTGAGCTATATCTTGTACCAAAGGTGAATATGTGGCATGTATCACCCTCCCAATCAGGAATTCTGCCTCTGAAGACTTACACCCTCGTTCTTAATTCTAATGAGACTTTGATTCTTCCCGTAGACTTCTCTATATTGAATGACGGGAATTATCGGATGGATTTCCTGCTTTTCAAAGAAACAATGGTCGGGAAGGATATTACCGGATCCAACCGGGTAAACGCAAGCTACCGCAACTTTCACCTGGCTTTTAACGTGACTTCTCCGTTAGCATTGAAAAACGCAACTCCCCTCCGGTAATTCTGATGAACCAACTGGAAATTTATTTTTCAGACCGGGTCAGCTTCCCTGAAACGATCTTATGTGGTTCATTGAAGTCTACTCATGATGCCGATCAATTTCAGAATACGGGGATGACTCAGGACACTGGATACACAACATGCTAAAACACGCACATAATTCTGATGGCCACGAATATACATGAACATGGAAATGGCGGAGTCATTTACATATTAAAGAGGAGAACATGTGATCCATTTCTTTCAACGATCATCATCCAATACAAAACCGGGTTTTGTACGGCATATCTTTTTATCATTAATCCGGAGATTACAAGTACTCTCAGATAAGAAAAATTTCAGAACGATCTGCCCAAATCACCGAGTATCCCCATGAATCCTTGCACGATCATTTCGAAAGATAAGGACCCATGCCTTACACTAATCGCACTTCAAATCGTATCGGTGCTTGGTGCAGGATTATTCCTTTATACCTCACGGTTCTACCCGATCACTGTAGTACCCGCGATACTGCTCCTCGGTATGGCGGTATTTCTTGCCGGTTATTCCCGCTACAGACTCTTCAGTATCCTCCTAATTGGCTTATTTACCTCCCTCATTCTTTCATTACGGTTTGATTATCTCCCATGGGGAGATCCATGGTTTGAATATGGAATGGTTCAACGGATCCTTGCATACCAGTCACTAGACCCTTCAGTATATCCCGCCCAACTTCCGGTAATTCACGTCATCGTCGCGACAATCTCCATTTTTTCCGGAATCAACCCTCTTGATTTGCTCAAATTTATCATCCCAGCACTTTCTGTTATTGGATTATTTGCAGTCTACCGGTTTACAAAAGATATTTCATCATCCACAAAAACTGCATTTTTTGCCGGAATTCTCCTACTCTGCGGAACCCCCTACCTGCACTGGACTACTCAGGGTGTGCGCGAAACGATGGGAATTGCTTTGTTTGCTCTGGTTCTCTATCTTTCCTTCACTGCAATACTATCCCATAAAAAAAGTTATCTTTTTGTCTCTCTCCTGCTGATTGGTGGGCTGGTTCTCACCCATGATCTATCGTCAATATTGTTTCTTTTAGTCTGGATCGCTGTCTCCTTGACTTTCCTCTACCTTATGTGCGATATGAAGAATATTCGTACAACCGGTCTGTTCTCACTTTTCATTGCATCAACCACTGTCATTATAATATCAATTTGGGGGAGGGGACACTCGGTGTGGGGTTATGGCTCATTCAGCGGATTAATAAATACCGTTTTTCATTCAGAGTACGGGATTTTTCTTTTTATCCTGAGTCTTATAGTTCTCTACCTCGTGCCCCTGAAAATACCGGATAAGATCCTGGTGCTGCGATCCATTGCAACCAAAATTCTCATCCGGAAAAATATCATCTATGCCGTTTTTATCATTGGCACTGTGGTGAGCAGTGGAGGTGTGCTCAATTTTATCCTGGGAAAATCCAGTTTTGTCCTCAGTTATCCTTTGCCAATGTTTTTCAATGGCCTATGCATGATATTCCTCGCGCTCATCGGACTGTATTATTTTCTTGAGATTCGCCGGCTCCATATCCTTGCATGGATTTCGGTGCTGTCACTGATTCTCGTTTTATCCATGAGTAACATCGTACCGTTTGTTGATCCACTACGGTTTATGGAATTTTTGTATATCCCTCTTGCCATTATCGCAGCATTTGGGGTGACTTTCATTGCAGGACATTTACGACTCTCAAAAATATTGCCGCTCATACTTGCGGTATTTGTCATCATCAGTGTGGCAACGTCTTTTCCGCCGGTGGTATTGCTGGGAAACTCATTTGAACAGGGACACCCGTTATTTGATACACGGAGCTGGGTGATTCAGCACCAACCTTCAGAAATTTCTGCAATTTCTTGGTTGGGTGATTACCGGGCTAGCGGGGTTGTCAATACCGATGCTTATGTAGGATATGCCGCACGATGGGCTTCCCTAACTGATACCCTCACATTCCAGACCGAAGAAACGTTTACATCCGATTCTAAATGGCTTCAGCGGTTATATCCGAACGTGCAACAACCCTATCTGTTAATTCTTTCAAGAATGACTAAATATATGGAATTTGGAAACCAATGGCAAAGAGAAAAAAATCACCTCTCTGATAGTAATCTTGAGAAAATTAACAATGAAAACAATTTATTGTACGATAATGGGAGAGCTGAAATTTATTCTTTTTCAACACTCTAAATGAACATTATGAATCCAATTAGAATGAACTGGTTCAATGTAACTGTGTTTTTTCAATAAAAATCTGCAGAAATGCTGATCTGTTTGTTCATTGGAATTGTGTCTTGGATCTATTCGGTGGGATTAATAGTGATAAATCCTTAGTCAAGTACTGTAATGTTTCACCCCCCGAAAAAAATTATTGTTCGTTTGGCAATCGGCATAATCCTGATAATTTTATTGTTTTTTTTCGTATCGCCTTCTGCGGTAATCCAGTCACTGCGGTTAATTAATCCTATTTTTCTCCTCTGCGCGGTTCTCGTGTATGCACTTACCTTCCTCCTCCTCACTACCCGCTGGCGACTTATTGTCGCACATATGGACGGGTATATTCCGCTTGGTGAAGCATACCAGGCATTTGCCGGAGGTGTCCTGTATTCAGACTTTACACCTGGGCGTATCGGTGATTTCACCCGGGCAATTCTGGTAAAAGAGAGGATCGGTATCCACAAAGGCACAATCTCGGTTTTTATCGACCGGTACATTGACATTATTGTCCTGACAGGTTTGGGTATTGCTGCCCTTGTCGTCTATTCATCGCGCTTTGCATCCATTCTGCCTAAAATTGCCCTTATTGTTCTTCTGGTCATTTTTGCCGGTGTCACCGTTTTATTTCTCCAGAATTCATGGATCTTTTCATTGATGCAAAAGATCCCTTTTTTCAACATACCGGAATCCGCATCGCATCTTCAAAATGCGTTTTTGGAATTTAAGTATGGGAAAAAAGTTATTGCAGAAGGGATTATTCTTACCCTATTTGCATGGATTACCCACGCCCTTCGTATTATCCTGATCACCATGGGTCTGGGGTATACGCTTCCTCTCCCCGATTTATTCCTGATTCTTCCCCTTATCAGCGCGCTTTCACTTATTCCGGTAACAATAGCGGGTCTTGGGCTGGTGGAGGGGGGATTGATGGCGGTTATTGCCGGGTATGGAGTTCCCTTGTCCGCCGCGCTCTCGATTGCTATAATAGACCGGGGTCTTACCATGCTCTTTCACTTTGCAGTGGGGGGACGATGTGCGGTGAAAAATATTCTGGAATAATATGAGAAAAAGATCGTTTTTTTACGGGATATTATCCATCATGATGATGAGTCCGTTGTCATAGTAGGATGAATCTGAATTCTTTGAAATCAATTGCCCGGAATCGATTTTTGTAAATGTATGCTGCCCAAATTTATTCCCGGCATTCAGTATGCCGGTTTTAATGAGTGTACGATCGAAAACCGTGTATGAATTGACCCGTGCAAAGGTAGTCCGCCATTCATCAAATGATACATCCTGACTTGTTGTATATGATTTCGTATATGCGACAGTGTCTCCCACAAAGGGACTTGTCTCGAACCCGTTAATGATACTGGCAAGAGAGAAAAATGACATCAGGACTACAAGAATGCAGATGCATCCAACGATTATTGACCTGTTTTTTGAAGAAACTGAATAGTGTAACCATAATATCCCGGCTGCTCCTAAAAATACCAGACAAAAAATCTGGAGGAATGGATACAGGCGATCCGGGAGCAAAACCACATAGGAGAAGAAAACCCCCCCACCCAATAATACGGATAGGAGGATTCCATTGATTATGGTAACGTCCCCAAACCAGGATCGTTTTTTGATATATGCACAGAAACCCAGTACAGCTGCCAGCACCAGCAGGGATGAGCCGAGCGTATTTTCAAATAATGTGATGAGTGGAAGTTTATCGTATCCCATCGGGGGGATCGGGGGGGGAACCGGGATAGGGGCCGGAGTAGCCGGAATAGAAATTACCGGTACGGGAGTAGCCGGAATAGAAATTACCGGTACGGGAGTAGCCGGAATAGAAATTACCGGTACGGGAGTAGCCGGAATAGAAATTACCGGTACGGGTGAGGCGAATATTTTCCCTAGAGACAACTGTATATCGTTGAAATAAGGGGAAATATAGGATGAAATCAACTGCACCGGAGTCTGATTTACGATACTAGCCATAAATGATGCAGCGATTAACAATAAAATTACAAAGAACACAACTAAGTATTTACTTGGCAAAGAATGGTCTCCTTTATGCAGCAGTTGAACAATATCAACAAAAAACAATGAACCCATAGTGACAAAGATAATAACTGCCGTGAGATGATGTGTAAAAACCAATGCAACAGCACTGACTACAAAGATTACGAAAAATGCAGGTTTCTGAGATTGATAGGTAAAGAGAATTACCGTGAAGCAAATGAGTGCAAATCCAAAAGTATATGCCATATGCTCTGGGTGTTCTCCGTACATCAGGTAATAATCAAGACATGTGAACAAGAGGGCGGCAACGAGCCCAAACTGGAAATTCACAAACCGCTTTCCGATGATAAAGATAAACAAAATCCCGATTGCAATTAAAAAACTGCCGAACAATAAATAGATCGACATCGGATTATACCCGGTCAATATCGCAATCTCTGATGCAAAGATATGGTGTATGGAAAAAATCCCATACGGCCCGATTGGATTGTCTGAAAGGTGCCCCGTATTGAGAATTGACATGACAAAAACAGAGAAATGAAGACCGAGGTCCGGTAGTGATATACCATGGATGAAAATCAAATGATTCGCAAAAACAACATTTATGGATAACATTAACGCTTTTAATAAAATCCCAAATCCCTGAATCTGCGTGCGGTAATTAAAAATTTCAACGATTAAAATTCCGGCACAGAGTGAAATACAAAGATAATACGTCATAGTTTTTGTATAATCACCTTGAAAAAGGGAGAGAAGACTCGCTGAATAAATTATTAAAAAAAGAATTGAGGATACGAGCGGAATCATTTCCTTGATTTGAATACTATTATTATCTTCCCCTTTGAGATGGCCCGTTTCACATTCAGGAATCAGTTTATTTTTTTTCTTGAATATTAAAAACAGGAGTATTCCAATGTTTGCAAAGATTACTGAAAACAAAATACTAAAATACTGCAATTTTATGGTGAAAACCAGAAGTAAAATGAGCAATAGCCATACCAGATAGATGAGTATGTCAGAGTTCGCTATTTTTGTATAGATCTTTTCAAGAGTTATATTTTTCATATACAGATTTCACACATATCCCAAACTAAAACATTTTCATGGCCATACAACACTATTGATATCTTTTTCATTCTAATTAATCACTATTACGTCTTAAAATCGTTCGCCATCAAATCAAAATACCGATGTGAGCACATTATCCAATCGGGATACCACAAATCGGGATACCAACAGAGTTCTATGGTGAATTATTCCAACGCATTAATTGAATTTTTCACCGTTCATTACTACCCTTATACCAAAGTGGTTGCATCCCGGGAATTTTGATAATGATGCCGAACCCTGTCAGCGCCACCAATCCGAGAAGCAGGTTGCTTTCTGGACCATTGTAGGGCGCCATGATATTTCCCATACCCGTGCCAGCACAGACCAGTGAGTATAAACCGAGTATGCAGAGAGACAGCAGCCCTACAGATAATAACGGCGCCCTCCATCTCCGATTAAATGAAGTCAATGAGTCCGGGTAGTTGTCGCTGTACCCCTCGCAGAGCAGCACGATAGTTAAAAAAAGGAAGATCCACTCATAGGGGGTTGTGCTCTCCATCCAGAAATAGGTTTTAACAAAATTCGCGCAATGAATCGGCTGGAAGGGGCCCGTCAACGGGAAAGACCATGTCACGGGCACATGCCACATCTCATCCATTATCTGATGAAGCAAGAGCATGCACGCGACCGCAACGCCGAGCAGCGTGTGCCAGTACCGTAGCAGGATGAGGGCAATGATAAACGCGATTACGACAATAATGAAGGAATGGAAGATGGTTGTGCCGCTGTCCAGTGTCTGGGGGAGAATAAGATACCCCAATGGTTTATCAATTAAGTCCGGCAGGATCGCACCCGCGATACAGACCGGGATGAAGCGGGAATCTCCAATGATCCGCGCGAGTACTAATCCGAGCACGGCACCGGCAAAGATATGGGCAAAGATCAACATGGAGGTCTGGGATTTAATGTTTATTTGGGGATATCACTTTATTTTGGAATTGGTTACCGTTCATCTTGCATCTCTAAAAAAATGGAAGTGTTTCAAATACCAGGATCTCTGCATTTAGCTCCGTTTCTTGATGTTCTTTCTGATACAATAAAAATTCATATAAAGGCTAATAATTATAATATAGAGAGAGAAGTAAGTGAATAAATTACTTATGGTGTTTTTGTCGGTGATGCAATTCATCACTATCTATATTTAACATAATCTTTAAGATATTACTGAAACGAGTGATAAAAATAATGTTTTGTTGAAACATATGTGAGTCAAAGCATACTAATAAAAAAATTTGATCTGAAAGGGATAAACATTTTTGAACATGAGGAATCTGTTTAATGTGTGGGATATGCGGGATTTTAAATATTGAAAATGAACAGGAAATATCTCATGATTTAGTTCTTTTAATGAGAGATACAATGGTTCACCGTGGCCCAGATGATGCAGGAATTTATTTAAATTCTGATAAAAATCTGGGTCTGGGTCACAGACGCCTAAGTATTTTGGATCTTTCACACAATGGAAGACAACCAATGACAAATGAAGATGAGTCTATTTTCCTTGTGTTTAATGGGGAGATTTATAATTTTTTAGAGTTAAAAGAGGGATTATCGAAATGTGGTCATGTTTTTAAGAGCAATACAGATTCTGAAGTTATCATCCACCTCTATGAAGAAAAAGGAAAAGAATGCGTTAACTATTTAAGGGGGATGTTTGCTTTTGCGATTTGGGATAGTAAGCAAAAATTACTCCTTTTAGCGAGAGATTCTCTTGGAAAAAAACCACTTGTATATTCACACTCAAACGGCAGATTTTATTTTGCATCAGAAATTAAAGCCTTATTGACGTCTCCGGATATTAATCAGGACATTGATCCTAATGCAATATTGCAATATTTCGCTTATATTTATATTCCCCACCCCATCACGATATTCAAATCTATTAAAAAAATTCCACCTTCCCACCTCATGTTCATACAAAATGGAAAAATCACTATCGAACGCTATAAATTTTTTAATTATGGCTCTAAAATAAATTTGAGTCAAAAGGATTATTGCAAAACTTTTTTGGATCTCTTTGATGAATCAATAAAAATCCGATTGATCAGCGATGTGCCGTTGGGAGCAATGTTGTCTGGAGGGGTTGACTCAAGCAGTGTTGTTGCGATAATGAAGAAATATAAACAAAATAATATACACACATATTCTCTTGGCTATCAAACAATCGAAAAAAAGGATGCAGACTTTAATTATGCAAAACTTGTTGCAGAAAAATTTAAAACCTGCCACAAAGAGATTGTTGTAAACCCTGGCATCTTAGAATTACTACCAGAAATGGTCCAGAGTTTTGATGAGCCATTTAGTCAAATGGCAAGTCTCTACTATTTCTTTTTTTTAAAAGAAATCAAAAAAGAAGTCACGGTCGTTCTCTCAGGTGATGGGGGGGACGAAACATTTGGGGGATACCCGGGATATCTTACCCTTAAAAGAATTGATTTACTCTGGAAAATATCAAGAATATTCCCTTGGAATTTACTAAAAAATTTGTGCGATAGAACAATTGGGAATAATAATCCTAAATCTCTTGGGGGAAACGTGCGTGAAGTGATTGAGATATTAAGTCTGCCTGTAAGAGATTTACGAGCAAAATATTTCGCGATATCAACACAAACATTATTTTCAAATCTTTTCAATGAAAATTTCTTACAAAAAATGAAAAATAATGATATGGGGACTATATATTCTGATTTGTACGATGAATCACAATCAAGAAATTTAGTAGATGCTGGATTATATGGGGGTTTATTATTTACTAACCAACACGGTGTGGTAATAATGCCAGATATATGTGGAATGGCACATAGCATCGAAATACGTGCACCATATCTTGATGACAAAATCGTTGATTTTGCTGCTTCTTTGCCGGTAAATCAAAAAGTAAAGAGCCTTTTCACAAGCAAATACAATAAATATATTATCAAGAAATCTTTCTCACGGATATTACCAAAAACCGTCCTTTATCGAGAGAAAATCGGCTTCGGTGAATCGATACCAATCAATGATTGGTGTAAAAATGAATGGAAAGATTATATCTCAAGAATGATATTCAATGGTTCAATTTCAAAAATGGGTATATTCAATATGGCTATAATAAAAAATATCTGGGATGAACATATTTCTGGTAAAAAAGATCACCTTCAATTAATCTGGTCACTACTTATTTTTGAAGTGTGGTATCAATTATTTATTGAAAAAACAGATCCGAATATAATTCGATATCACTATCGAGAATGAAAGAAGTATGATTTTATCATTATTTTAAAAATGCGGGAAGATCTTATCAATGCATGATAATGAGTATATTGTTGTCAATCGGCTGGATATCAATCGTGACGAGTGGGATACATTTGCTGATTTGTCTGATGAAGCATGGTTGTGGCATCGCTTTGATTTTCAGGATGCCTTTTGTAATTGGCCAAACCGGCAGGATATGAGTTTTGCGATTGTTAATCCCTCTCAAGGTGATGAGATTGTTGCGATTGTGCCATTTCACTTGGTTTCCCATGGGATTTATCGATGGGTGAGATTGAATTATTTGGACTCTTTTGGAGGACCTGCGTGTGCTCCTGGATTGGACAACAAATACAAACGAAAACTATTGAGTTTTGTTGTTGCAAAAATGTGCGAATTGGCAAATGAGAATAAAGCGTATGAGATCACTGTAGAAATCCCCCCGATGGCTCCAGCTTTTTGTGGCAATCGATGTCCCATTGTGAATCCCCTCTTGGAATTGGGATTTGAAAACACATTATCCCAAACTTGGGTTTTAGATTTACAACAGGACAAAGATATCCTCTGGAAAAATATGGAGAAACGGGCAAGAGGGGCAATTCGTAAAGCAATTAAAAGCAAATTGCAGATTCGTAATGCAACTGCCTTTGATTTAGAAGATTTTTATATTTTACATTGTGAAACGTATCGGCGAACTGGTGCAAAACCCCATCCGAAAGCATATTTTGAAGCAATATGGCATGATTTTATCGATAAAGATTTATCTTCCACCTTTATTGCTGAAAAAGAGGGGAAAATGATTGCTGCTGATAATTTTGGTTGTTATAAAAAAAGTTCCATCTATTGGACAGGGGCATCAAGCGAAACAGGTCTTTTGACTCAGGCAAATTCATTATTACATTGGACTGCCATGCAATGTATGAAAGAAAAGGGAATTCAATGGTTCGAATCTGGCGAAGCTTTTCCCCATATATATGAAGGTAAAATGAAAGGTCTTAATTATTTTAAGCGAAGTTTTGGAGGAGATCTCTACCCTTATTACAAGGGTCGAATGATTATCAACAAGAATATTTTTAAGGTAATGGACTTGATAAAGGGGATGCGATGAGAGCCAATATTAATAAAGACATCTATGAAAAAAATTATTCAGATGAAAATTATCGTCTTGATAACGCAAGATCCTCCTTTGATAAGAATCTAATCAACATTCGCCTCTCATTTATTGAGAAATGGGGAAAAAAAAAAGATATTCTTGATCTCTGTTGCGGGTCTGGATCTTACCTTATACCGGTTCTGGAACACGTAAAAACTGCCGTTGGTATAGATTTTAGCTCTACAAGTCTGCGGGGTTTAACGAAAAATTTGGATGAAGTGTCCCCATCAAATTTATTTTTAATCCAGGCTGATGCACTGCAGATTCCCTTAAAAGATAATTCTATTGATTTTGTGTGTTCATATTGTTCATTATATAGTATTCCCACTGTGGACTCTGTAATATCTGAAGTGAGCAGAATTTTACGCCCCGGTGGTCAAGCATCATTAGAATTAGGCAATCTCTACAGTATCAATACACCAATTGTTATGGTTCACCATAAAAAAAGTGGGTGGGCGAAGTCCTATCATATACCCGTTTCAAAAATGTATCAATTTTTTCATGAAAATGATTTGGAGGTTATTGAACATCGTGCATTCCTATTCTTTAACAATATTGTCACTCCAAAAGAGTTATT
The DNA here is from genome assembly GCA_963676675.2 of uncultured Methanoregula sp. Lineage (GTDB taxonomy): Archaea > Halobacteriota > Methanomicrobia > Methanomicrobiales > Methanospirillaceae > Methanoregula. The sequence continues at coordinate 836,855 of OY781161.1, forward strand.
TTTTTTATTTCCTCTCTCAAATCCATTCTGGAAATATTTTTTGGGCATCGAAATTCGAGGGCGTATGCTTGATGAATGGATTAGTAGCTCATGGTTATTACGGAATTTTGCGTTCATGCACTTTTTTATTTTACAAAAACCAAAACGAAATGGGAATGAAAAGTGATGTATTATGATAACCCATCATAAATTAAATTGCGTCGGATTCAGATAGGACTTCTATGAAATTTGATAAAAACACCGCTTTCCTATTGTTCAGATTTTTAGCGGAGTTTGCTAATTGCTCCTTAAATCTGTTATTACTTCCATTTATGGTAACTTATCTTGGCGCTGAAGGTTTTGGAGTAAATGCCCAAATCATGGCTATTAATGGATTTCTCATACCAATAGCCATGATGGGATTGGGTTTTGCCGTTGTGAGGGTCATTTCTGGAAAAAAAGAGATCTCATCAGTCAGTAAATATTTCCAGACTACATTATTCTTAGTGTTTATTGTATCATGTATTCTTGCAGCGGGCGTAATCATTGCAGCCCCAATCCTGAATTCACTCTTCATCAAAATCTCCTGGGCTACACAAGTACTTCAGTTGGGTGCGTTGCTGATCATATTAACTGCGGTCGAATTGACATTAATCGAATTTTATATCGCCCGTTTGCGAATTGTAACCTATTCTGTAATCCAAATAATCCAGGCGATAACTCTTGCGGGTGGCACAATTACTATTTTGACACATCAGGGAACACTTCTTGACGTTATCCTGCTCAATATCGTAATAAATTTTTTTTCAGTTATCGCACTATTTTCCTATTTTGTCTATACGGAAGTGAACATTCACGAAAGATGGGTTCAACGTGCAGAAATTAATGAAATGATCTCTTTTGGGACGCCAATTGTTATTATGGGCATTAGTATGTGGGTAATTCTGCTTGGAAACCGGATGGTTATTGGCTTTTTTATGAATATCACTGATGTAGGCAAGTACAGTGCCGCATTTACCATAGCATGCGTATTGGTTGTATTGGCTGCACCCTTTTGGGCATCACTTTATCCGATGATGGCTGCTGCTTATAGCAATAAAGATAAAAATCAACTCACCCATTTATGCCGTAAATATATGAATATGTATTTGATAATAGGTATTCCATCATTATTGGGTCTTACCATCATAGCTCCAGTTCTGCTTACGGTACTCGGGACTCACGAATTTTCAGTAAGTCCTCTTATTTTTGGAGTTATTGCATTAGGTTTATTTTCAGACCAATTTTCTACGAATGCACATTACCTCGTCTATCTCCATAATGACCCGTTATTTCTCCGAAATATTACCATTATTTGTGGAATTTTCAATATTTTAGTCTGCATACTCTTGGTACCTCTCGTGGGGATATTAGGTGCCGGGTTAGCCATATTATTCTCCTACCTCGTGCTGGATTTTCTATTATTCCGAAGGATCCATCAATATGGTTATTTATTAAATGAGATCTACGATCTAAAAGCAATAAAAAAATATATTTTTGGTGCAGGCATAATGGGGATAATACTCTATCTGTTTTTTAACCAGAATGATTATACATTTTTTAATTTATTATGGGGGATCTTGTTTGGTATAATTTTGTATTTAGCAGTGTTATGGGCTTTATCCGGTTTTCAGGTTCAAAATATTTTTCGAACAGATGGCAAATAATACGGGGCCGGGGCCTTTGGTAGTGTCTCTATATTGCTGTAAAATCAGCACAACCTGTATCCAAAGAGATCATCTCATTCATCATAGATAAATACCGGTTACCGGTAATCCATTCCTCGTTGATATCGATAAGGATCGACCCGGCGAGTCTGAGCAACGATGCATCATTTGGAAAGGCACCGATCTTTCTGCTTTGACGTTTGAGTTCTTTATTAACTCGTTCCAGGAGATTGGTAGTCCGGATCTTTTTCCAGAACTCCGGAGGAAATGAACGATAGTTCATCAGGCCGTGGTCGAACCGGCGAATCGTGTCAGCTGCACGAGTGAGTCCCCGTTCATCGAGCTGAACAGCAAACTCCTGCAGTCGATGGGGATCACTCAGACAATCCTTCAATGTCTCGGCAATTTCCTTGTGGTATTTCCGGGGTACTTTCCTGAGGACTGCACGAATGAAGTGTACGTGACACATTTGCCATGAAGACCCGGGGAACATCTTCCCGGCAGCAGTCTGGATGCCGTTGTGACCATCAGAAATGATGCGATCAACTTTGTTGAGTCCTCTTTCCTTGAGGTCGGAGAAGATCCCTTCCCAGGTTAATTCGTGTTCTGCATTAGCAACGCTGAAGGTAAAGATCTCCCGATATCCGTCCGTTCTCACACCGGCTACAACAAGGAGCGCTTTGCTGACATACCGGACCCCGTCTCTCACCTTGAAATACGATGCATCAACGAACAAGAATGGAACATGGGAGTCAATCGTTTTCTCTAAAAACGCATGGACTTTTTCATCAAGTTCCTGAGCAACCTTCGATACGTACGAGGCGGAGATCTGATTGACTCCAAGGTGTGAAATGACAGTCTCAACATTTCTTGTCGATACTCCCTGAAGATACGATTCAATGATCGTATTCACCAGGGCTTTCTCGGTCCGGGAGTATCATTCGAATTCTTTTGTCTCAAACGGGATCTCGCGTAATTGCGGTTTCTGGAGACTGAGTTCGCCAAATCTCGTCTTGAGTGATCGTTGACGATACCCGTTCCGGTGCGCTCTCCTCGCACTGGATCTCGCATATCGTGATACTCCCGCCTGTTGTGCTACTTCTTCGTTCATCACATCGTTCAGGAACCATGTGATGAGTTGTTGCATTCCTTCTTCGTTATCGGTAAGGTAATTTAGTACGATGTCTCTTAGATTCATTGCCCTGTTCCTCTTTGTCTTCCAATTCACTGTTGGATACAGGGCATCTTCACTTTTACAGCACTTCGTGTACACCCCAACTGAACTCGCCCAGTTAAATGGCAGTGTCTTATAGAAACACAGAACGTCATTATTTGCATATGGAGAAAGGGGTACCTTATCTCTATTTATGAGAAAGTTCTTCACACATTCCAGTGTCATTCAATCACCCACTTTGATTTTTACATTTTTCATTTTGCCTCCTCCTACCCAACTGTCCGTTCCCATCAAGAACTTTGCATCTCTAAAACGACAATTACAAAAAAATGTTTATTCCTTTTTAGATAAATCATTCACAATTTCATTCATAATATTCTCTGCAATGATCTGATTTCCCTCTTCAGATATATGGAACATATCAATGAAGATTGTCGTATTTTTTTTGTTAAAAGCTTCTCCAAGATAATAGATATTTTTATCATGCGAAGAATTTATTCGAGAGCGAGTAACGTTATCACAAATATCTAAAAATTCCTTTAAGTTGACATAATTATTTTGATCTTTATCTGAAATGGATTGTTCTGTTAATGATAAATCTTTTTTTGTGAAAATAGTTGGTTGTATAAAGAAATATGACTTGAAACCATAGCTTTTTTCAAGAGATTTAATAAAATCCACATTGTTAAAATATACATCAACTGTTGCATTTGATAAATTCAGGAATTCATTTTTAGAATATTGTATACGTTTTGTTTTATCACTTTGAATTTTAGATAAAATATATTTAACTCCCATTAGAGAATAACTATTTTTTATGACTGGTGTTAATGAATATAAAATACCTGTTTGGCCATAAGAATTATATTCTAATTGCCTTTTTTCCATATTCTGGGGAAATCCCGCTATTTTGTTTTGATATGATGAATAATCGTCATTAATTCCGTCATAAAATATTACCAAATCAGGGATATTTCCCTTTTTCAATTCTAATTCTAATCTTATGAGTTCTTGAGTGCTGACATACCCCGTTTCCCCAAAATTTGTGATTTCAACTGAATAGCCTCGATTAGATAACTCTTTTGATAAAAATGAAGGAATAGTAAAGTTGTCCCTCGCACCCGTCCCCCACATTGTAGATCCGCCAAAACAGAATATTTTTATAGATTTGTTTTTAGCAGATAATTGAGAATTCCAAGTATATCTTAGTGCTTCTTCGTTCAAATTAATACATTCACCATGATAATTTGGGACCCTTCGAAATCCAGTATAAGGATAATATTCAACAGATACGTCCTCCTTAAAACATGCAGGAGCCCACGATTTATTTGCATATACTTCATTATTCAGTCGATAATCAATTGAATTATTTGAATATAATTGATTTCCTAGTATTACATATCCACAATATGCGAACCCTTCGATTAGACAGATAAATATTACAGTGACAAAAAAAATTATTGAAATAAAAATAAAAGCTTTTTTTATTTTTAAAATTTTTTCTTCATTCATGTTGGTCTACCTATCACAAAATTTTCCAATATAAGGCAGTCAATTTTGCTTTTTACAAATGAATTGTAAGCATCTTGGGGTGTTTCAACTATAGGTTCACCGGAGATGTTAAAAGAGGTATTTAAAAAACAACCCATTCCTGAATATTCGCTAAAACGTTCTAATAATTGATAATATCTTGTATTAACTTCTTTATTCACAACTTGTGGTCTAGCAGATCCATCAACATGTGTGACTGCAGGTAATAATCCGCGGTCAATAATATTTTTTTGAACTGGGCAAACATAAAGCATAAATTTTGACGGATATTGATCTCGTGGAATCTCAAAGAGTTTTTCAGCATCTTCATATAATACAGACGGTGCAAAAGGTCGAAAACTTTCTCGAAATTTTACACTCATATTTACTTTATTTAACATCTCTTTTTTTCTTGCATCAGCAATAATACTTCGATTACCAAGGGCTCTAGGACCCCATTCTGATTTACCTTGAAATAACCCAAGGATTTTTCCTTTATTAATTTCTTCTGCTACATATTGGATAATCTCATTATCGCTGTACTCTTGATATTGAATATTTGACTTATTTAAATAATTTTTTATCTCATTTTTTGGATATTCTGGGCCATAATAAGAATGTTTCATTACAAATTTTCTTGGATTCTTTAATAACGAATAATATACATAAAGTGCTGCACCAAGGGCGCCTCCAGCATCTCCTGAAGCCGGTTGAACAAATATATTTTCAATATGACCGGATTTCAATATTTTATAATTTGCGACACTATTTAACCCCACACCTCCAGCTATGCATAAATTTTTGCTTTGGGTTTCATTCGAGATGAAATTTGCAAGTTTAATCATCACATCCTCAGTAGTTTTTTGAATACTTGCTGCAATATCTGCATGGCGTTGAGTGAATTGATGACCCATATTTTTATCTCGTGGTTGACCAAAAAGTGCTAAAAATTTTTCATTATAGGGAAGTTCACTTGATTTATGATACGAAAAGTAATCCAAATTGAGTCGATAACTGCCATCATTTTTTAGATCAATTATTTTATTCATTTGTTCCATAAAGTTTGGTTTTCCATATGGAGCGAGTCCCATTAGTTTATATTCCCCATCATTGATCTGAAAACCCAAATATCCTGTAAAAGTACTATATAGAAGCCCAATACTGTGCGGGAATTGTAATTGTCGAGAGAATTTTATGTTAGTCCCACATCCATAACCCACTGCTGTTGTAGTGAATTCACCGACACCATCTACACTAATAATCGCCGCTTCATCAAAGGGTGATGAAAAAAAAGATGCAGCTGCATGAGAAAGATGATGAGGAATAAATAAAATTTTATTATCTTCAATGTTCAGGTAATCAGAAATATGTGCTTTTATCCACATTTTTTGTTTTAACCAAGATAACATACCTACACGAAATAAATTTCGTGTGTGTGGGAAAAAAGAAAGGTTCGAGAGAATAAATCGCTCAAATTTTAAAAAGGGTTTCTCATAAAAAACTACAAAATCGATCTTTTTTGATTTTCCTTCTCTTAAGCAATAATCTATAGCATTTTTTGGAAAACTTGCATCATGTTTTATTCTTGTAAATCTTTCCTCTTGCGCCATAGCAACTGGTATTCCATCATCAATTAGCGCAGCTGCCGAATCATGATATTGTGCAGATATCCCTAAAATTTGCATCTACATCTCCAGAGCATCATCCATATCAATCACTTTAAGATCATCTACATTGTCTGAAAAATAAGATACCTCCTGATTCTTTTTCCCAAATTTATCGAATACATATGTAAGAAAAAATGCAGGAATTGCAAATAGTGAGAAATAAAATACAGTAAGAATTGCCTTTCCAATTTTGGTTCCAAGCCATTCTCCAAACAGTAGCCATTTATGCCAAAGAGTATAGATCATAATTTATCCTTTTTAAATAAATGGGTAAAGTAATGGTCCAAGTCCAGTACTTTGCGCAAATATGAGTAATACAGCAAAAATCATTAAAATTATCATTAATGGAATAAGCCAATATAGTTTTCTTCTCCAAAGGAAATTAAAAAACGACTTTATAATCTTGGTTCTCTTGCTGATGAATTGAGTGATAGACATTTAAAGAATAATTTAGGGTAAAATTATTTGATTCTATGCAATCGGCAATTGGATTAAGAATAAAAGATCATTCCTTCTGAAAAATTAAAGGGTTAAACGAACTTTTAATTTAAAATCACATTGCGTGATTTTCTTTCTCAAATAATTCAATGATTAAAACCATAATAATTACTTGAACTAATAAGAGAAGAAACCAATATTGACGAGGTAATAAAACGTGTTGAAAGATTATTGATGGGAAAAAAAGTGATATAACCGTTATTAATATACACCACGATAGTATAAATTCAACTCCGATTGCGATTGAATTTTTGATACCAAATCTCATATATTTAATTTAAATATTGAGGATAATAAAACAATCTTCCATTAGTGTCTAACTCAAATTATCGTAATTTTTTTCTTCAGCCTTGAGGGTAAACGATGTTATGAACCTTAATCGTCAAAATGTAACGTTCTACGATTTATTGAGCATTTCCACGTTATTCTTCTCTCAAGGAAGGATCATTCTCACGGTTGGCAAGAATCTTGAAAACAACAAAAGGGGCATGACACTCTCGAACAGAAGCTAGAAATCATCATGTAAAAGAGAAAATATTTTTTTTGGTGATTGCTTAATAACGACCCCACGATAAACTCAGGTGGTTGGAAGGATGAACCTCATAGAACTCCAACGATACACGCTATCTGAAGAAAAATCGGAAGAATACCTTCAGGCGCAAGGCATTCTTCAACGGTTTGATGATTGTCCGTATTGCAAGAATAATCGAATAGGTCGAGTCAGGCGCGGCAAGTACAAGTGTTACGGTTGTCGGAAAGAGTGGGGACCGAGACGAGGAAGTATCTTTGAAGGATTGAGAGTTCCCTTGGTTCGAGTATTAATCGCAATCAAACTTTTCGAGTTGGATACTTCAGTTCGTGAAGCCGCTCACCAGTTAGGTCTATCCTATAACACCGTCTACTATCTCTTCGACTTGTTCAGGCAATCAATCGTCAGGATGGAGAGTGATACTACATTCACTCTTTCCGGAGAGATTGAGATGGATGAGTCGTACTTTGGCGGTAGAAGAAAGGGAAACCGTGGTCGGGGGGCTGCCGGGAAGAACCCTGTGTTCGGCATCCTAGAGCGCGGAGGAAAAGTCCGGGTGGAAGTCGTTCAGAATGTCTCCGGTGAGACTCTCCTCACGATGGCTATCAAGAAGGTGAAGCGCGGAAGTCTCATTTACACTGATAAATTTCGAAGTTATAACGGCCTCATATCCTATGGTTTCCGTCATATGAGAATCGATCATGGTAAACGATTCGTTAATGGAAAGGTCTACATCAACGGAATCTAAGGATTCTGGTCGTTTGCCAAAGAACGATTAATGAAATATCACGGCGTAAATCCAAAAAAATTCCCCGCTCTACCTGAAAGAATTGGAATTTCGATGCAATCACCGTCACCATGATCTTTATGATGATATAGTGAAATGTATCTCTGAGTATTCTCGGGTGGTTTCTATTCAGTAACCACCAAATATGTTAAATTAATTGACGAAAAAGTTTTTGTTGACACAAATTGTGTTTTTTTTACAAAAATGCTGATAGACTATTCGTACTCACTTCTAAAAAGGATATATTTCAACTATCGAAAAGCGCACTAAAAAATTCAAGCATACGAAATGAAAATGGTAAATCAATTCTCTTTCTCCTTCATGAGGCAATGGTAAGTATTGCTTTTATGACCTCTTGATTTAAATTATACCTTAAGAAGGAAAAAATGTGACGGATAACCCGCAACGTGAAACCGTGCGCCGACATCTGCAAAATGAATATTCAGGTGTTTTGAGCGAGCAGCAAATTGATCAACATATTCATGATTATATTGGATTATCAATTGCCGAACAGCAGGTTGCCGATGTTCTCATTGGGGGGAAAGTTGAACATTTATTGGATATTGGATGCGGGTTTGGCTCTTTTGTATTGGTTGCACGGCAAAAAGGAATTGATGCAATTGGAATTGACATAGCCAATTTCGAAATTGAATTTGCCCGTGAGCGATTACACATCCTATACCCGCAAGAAAATCCGGAACATGTATACCAGTTAGGAAGTGGATTATCCTTACCTTCTTCTGACGAGCAATTTGATGTGGTTACTCTTTGGAACATTCTTGAACATATTCCTGATGATAAGGCTTTGTTACATGAAGTATCCCGAATTTTACGCCCCAATGGAAGAGTGTATATTGTTTGTCCCAATTATGCTGCATTTCGTAGTGAGGCACATTATCACCTTTTTTGGATTCCCTATCTACCAAGAAGTGTAGCAGTAAAATATCTTCGATTTCGCGGGCTTAACCCTTCATTTTTTGAATCGAATATCTTTTATCGGACAAATTGGGGGGTTATACGGGCATTATTTAGAAATGGATTTGAATTATATCCTGATGATTTGCTTATATTCAAACTGATGAACTTTGACTCAATTGATAAGCCGGCAATTAGAAGAATATTGAAAATACTTAAACAATTAGGGTTGATGGGACTTGTAAGAATGGCTCTCAGATTTCTGCTCTATAATCCCTTCAAACATTCAATAACTCTGTATGCATTCAAAAAGGAGAAAAAGTTATGACTTCTTTGTTAGTGATCGTGCCGGATCGTCTATCCGATTTGGTGGCGAAGGGAGAGATAACCGCCCGTTATTATAATCCCGGCGATTTATTTGATGAAGTCCATATTCTCATGACTAATAACGATAAACCGGATATAAAGGCAATTCAGAAGACGGTCGGGCGAGCGAGATTATACCTTCATAACTTACCCTTGCCATCAGTCATTAAGACATTCGGTTGGCAACCGTTCATGTTACACAAATGGGTCGCTTCTGGAGTACAAATGGCAAGAGAAATACAACCTTCATTAGTTCGAACATATGGTAATTATTTTAATGGATTCCTCGCTGCACAAATTAAACAACAGCTAAAAATTCCCTTGGTCATCTCTTTGCATATTAATCCTGATATAGATGTTCGAGGTTGTTTGTCTTGGAGATCTAATTGGCTAGTATATTTAATGTATAAACGAATGGTCTGGTTTGAAGATGAATCTCTTAAAAATGCAGATATCGTTCTACCGGTATATGAACCAATACGAGGTTATGCAATAGATCATGGAGCTAAGCAAATTAAAGTGTGTTACAATGTATTAAATCCGGATTTTTTATATCAGAAAAAAATATATTCCCTCCATATCCCCCCACGGATTATCTCGGTTGGAAGACAACTGTCTGGAAAAAATCCTGAATATTTAATTCGCGCTATGGCACTTCTTCCAGGTGTTGAGTTGACATTAGTAGGGGATGGCCCCTACCATAATCATTTAAAACAGGTAGCAAAAAAATATAATATTGAAGATCGTGTTTTTTTTTATAAAACAATCCCAAATGATCGGCTCTGTCAATCATTAACGGAATATGACATTTTTGCCACGCATACTGATTACTGGGAGATTAGCAAATCCGTTTTAGAACCACTTCTAACGGGATTGCCGGTAGTACTCAATCGGAGACGTGGCAACCCAGTACCAGAATTTGAGGGAGATTTTGTTTGTTTGGTCGAAAATACTCAGAATGGTTATGCTTCTGCTCTCAAGAACTTACTCGAAAATCATGCACTACGAGAGCAATTTGGACGCAAAGCATATACCCATGCTCAGGCATTATGGTCCCCGGAAAAAACAGAGGCAGAATATGTTAAGGTATATAAGAGTCTTTTATCCAAAAAGGGGGAATTCGTATGAAATCAGACCGGAATCATTTTTTTAAATGTTTGGTATGTAATTCAGCCCATGTTCAGGTTTTCGATACTCACTGGCAATGCCAGACATGTGGCTGTCATTATCCAACAGTTCAAAAAATTCCGGTTCTTGTACGAACATGGGAAACCCTTGAATATCAGTTGATAGAGGCCCGTGAGATCAAACCCGGGTGGTATATATACGAACAATTACCCGAATCAAAAAGCCCTTGGCGACACCACTTAAAAAAACGCCGGGAATATGTTGAAAAGGCTATTAAAAAATATCTTGAGATATATGCTCGTAGTCATGCCACAACCCTCTTGGATTTGGGCTGTGGTGATGGAAATAATCTTCAGTATCTTCAAAAATATGCCGAAACGACCTTCGGGAGCGATTACAATTTGGTGCGTCTTGTAAGAGCATCCCTAAATTATCCAGCAACCAAACTGTTTTTAGCTGATATTCTTGATTATCCTGCACAAGACAATTTTTTTGAAATTATTTTTTTCAATCATGTTCTTGAACATATTCATAATGATGAACATGCACTTCAGATGGTATACCGTATCCTGAAACCAAATGGACTGTTGATCCTGGGTATCCCAAATGAAGGGGCATGGTGGTGGCAATTAGCCTACAAATTACAACCAAAAAGCAAAAAAAGTACGGATCACGTTCATTTTTATACCGCTGATACTATTAAATCAAAACTTCAGGATCAGGGGTTCAAAATATTAGATATTAGGCACTTGGGATGGGGCCCCCCCCATTGGGGACTTGATTACATTATCCGGAGAATTAAAATTGTTGACGATATATTCGAACTATTGGGCAAACGAATTATCCCGAACCAGGCATCATCACTTTATATCTTGGCAACCAAAAAGCCATGAGAAATGAAAAAAATACTCATTCATCTTATTGTTGCCGCCCGCCCCAATTTCATGAAGATCGCACCATTATATCATGCCCTGTCGCGTGAAGCATGGTGTGATCCGGTTCTGATCCATACCGGGCAGCACTATGATGAAAACATGTCTGAATCTTTTTTACAGGATCTCGGGCTTCCAAAACCGCATTGGAATCTTGGAGTTGGCAGCGGTACACATGCTGAACAAACAGCAGGAGTCATGATCGCATATGAGAAGTTATGCCTGCAACAAACCCCGGATTGGGTCATTGTAGTTGGAGACGTAAATTCAACCATGGCATGCGCAATTGCTGCAAAAAAACTCAACCTTTCAGTTGCACACCTTGAGGCAGGTCTTCGCAGTCGGGACATGAGTATGCCGGAGGAGATCAACAGGATTGTAACCGATGCTATAAGTGATGTTCTCTGGACTCCATCTCTGGATGCAGATGACAATTTACTGAACGAGGGAATACCCCGTGAAAAAATTGTTCGAACAGGTAATATCATGATGGATTCATTTGAGATGTTGCGTCCGAATATTGAAAAGGAACACGCATCTTTTTTTTATGGTTTATCTCCGGGATCCTATGGTGTTGTAACCCTTCATCGACCCGTAAATGTAGATGATACCAGGAATCTCACGAAATTGGTATCGTTACTCGTTCAGATAAGTCAAAAAATACCATTAGTATTTCCAGTTCATCCTCGAACATATCACCGGTTGGAATCATGTGGTCTCCTTGAACTCTTAAAAAAGGAGCCGGATATTCATCTTACTAATCCATTAGGGTATATTCGTTTCATGAGTCTAGTTAAGGAAGCGAAATTAATGATCACTGATTCAGGTGGAGTACAGGAAGAAACAACCTATCTGAATATCCCGTGCCTTACTTTACGCGAAAATACTGAACGTCCTATCACTATCACCCAGGGGACAAACCAATTGGTCCGGATTGACACTTTAATGGAACGAGTCAATACAATAATCAAAGGGGAAAACCGGAAAGCCATATGTCCGGAATTTTGGGACGGTCATACCGCTGAACGAGTGGTAAAAAGCTTAAAGGAAATTAATAATATATGATCTCCATCAAAAATTTACTGAGATTTGCTTATTATGACCCGTACCAGATTCCGTATCGGGTAGTTGGTAAAATCAAACCAGATTTACTTTTCAGAAGATATGGAAAACTGGCAAAAATGCAGGGATTTGATCGATTATATATCATCCTCTCATTCGATTGTGACTCTCCTGAAGATATCCCTGCCGCAAAAATTATCCATTCGTATTTGAAGAAAAGGGGTTTAAAGGGCACATTTGCCGTTCCGGGTCATTTACTTAAAGATGGTGCAGATGTTTACCGCCGGTTATCAGAAGATGGTGCAGATTTTATTAATCACGGCGCACTACCCCATATTGAAAAACGAAACGGGCGCTATTGGTCAAAAACATTTTATGATGAGATGTCGGTTGATGAAGTCATTCTGGATATTAAAGAAGGCCATCAAATCTTTAATTCTGTCATTGGACATCCCCCCATCGGCTTTCGTGCACCCCATTTCGGAACCATCTTGAATCCGTTGCTGATAAATAGTATTTATCAGGTCCTTTTAGAGATGAAATACCAGTATTCGAGTTCTACTATGCCCATTTCAGGGTTTCGTTTCGGACCGGTGAAAAAAATTAACGGATTACACGAAATACCTCTGTCGGGATCTTATAATCGCCCATTGGATGTTTTTGACTCGTGGAGCAATGTGATAAGTCCTTACAATCCCGTTATAAAAAATGAATATGCAGCCCAGTTCATAAAAACGGTTGAACATCTCACAAACCTGAATGCATGTGGAGTGCTGAACTATTATGTTGACCCTGCACAAGTAGTAAAAAATGAATCTTTTTTCCGGACACTTGATTTTCTGGTTGAGCGGGATGTCCCTTCATTGTATTATCCCGAACTGATAGGAATGTTGAGTTAGATTATCAAGAACTTACTTTCTCGAAACATTCTGCTAATCTTTTTGAGGTATTATATGCATTATAAGGCTCAATCTCCTTGTCCCCATAGGAAAATTCGGAAAGGCTGTTTTCTTTGAATTTCTCATAAAGGGACAGGATTGCATTTTCAATTCCAGGAACATCATCCGGGGAAACTACGCATCCATGTAAAGATCGAATTAAGGATGCAGATTCCCCTATCAATGGGGTGATGCCCAATATTGGTTTTTTAAAACCAATGTATTCAATTAATTTAAGAGGAAGAAAAATACTGGGCATTTTGGACGGGGCATCAATTACCAATAAAACATCTGCATTTTTCTGATACTGTTGACTTTCAATATAGGGAATAGTCCCGGTAATGGTAACAATTTTTTCAATATGTAACTGTTTAACAAGACGCTTATATTGGTTCGGAAGTTTACCCACAATCTGGATATTAAGATGGTTTTCCAATTCTGGTCTTTTCAAAAGAAGGTTTTTTAATGAAATAAATAATCCACGCGGGGATCTTTGTAAATAAAAATTACCTGTATACGTCAGGGTAAATTTTGTTTTCTCTGGTTTTGTTGTTTCTGGCAATTGAGCGATTATTTCCGCATCAAAGCAATGCGGGATCACAACACATTTTTCATGGATTTTGTCCGGGTATTTTTTTAAGACCAATTTTTTTGTTTCTTCGCTGACAAATACAATAATATCAGAATTTTCCATCACTTTTTTTTCCCATTTCAAATTAAAATACCTTGACAACGGGCCGTAAAAATGATAGGGATTATCTACCCAGGGATCACTAAAATGAGAAACCCACGGTAATTCAGTCTCTTCTTTTAATTTTAGACCCGCAAGGTTACTGATATGATCCATTGCCCAAGAGTGGATCACATCAAAATCATTCTCATTTATTAATGATAACGCTTTTTTAACCGCGGGTTTATACCATCCAATCTTACCATCCGGGTAACGTAAGATATCGTAGCTTAAAAACCAGTTAACAAACAAAGGACCTAGTGGTTTTATCGGATAAACCGTAACATCCGAAGGGAGCCCGTTTAGCAAATTACAATCAACAGATCTCGAAATTATAGTTTGATAATCTGCACAGACAACACTTGATTGCCAATTATTATAGGAAAGATATTTCACATACCTTGATGATTGGAGTGATTCGGGATTTAAAGCAGGGGGAAATGCATATGAGATAAAAAGTACTTTTTTTTTCATAACTTTCCCATTTTATCCAATTCTAAAAACCATTGGTAGGTTTTTTCCAACCCATCGTCGATATTTACTTGTGGGTTATAATTAAAAAACTTATTTGCTTTTGAAAAACTAGCACGTCTTATCTTAATAGAATCCCAAGATCGAGGTGACGTGTATATGATTCCTGCTTTATTTCCGGTAATTGCATTGATTTTTTCAGCTAAATCATGTATCTTAATCTCATTATGAGAGCTTAAATTAAAACACTCGCCAACAGCCGGACTTATTAAAGAAGATAAGAGGGTTCCTTCGCAAATGTCATCAACATATACAAAAGATCTGACTTCATCACCAGTTCCGGTAATCGGCAATGGTTTTCCCTCCATTGCTAATTTAAAAAAATTGGGGATGACATTCCGGAATTTTCCTGGATACTCCTCTGGCCCATAAGAATTAAAATAACGGAGAATTGTTACGGGGAGACCATAATACTTATGAAAAAACAAACCATAATATTCGCTTGATATTTTGGATATTGCATAGGGTGTCTCTGGGTGTGGCAATAAATCTTCGGTTAAAATTTCTTCACTATGGCCATAAATGCACGAAGATGAAACCAGTAAAAACCGTTTAAAATTTTTCAATTTTAACGAATATTGTAGTAATTTGATGGTCCCAACGATATTGGTATTTAAATCATCTATTGGGGACTCAATGGATCTCTCATTAGCAAAACTTGCTGCCAAATGAAAGACATAATTGATTGGTTTCTTAAAAACCGAATTTAATATTTTTTCATTAGAAATATCTCCCTTGATAAATTCAACATCTGGAATCCCGGTAATATTTTCTGCATTCCCTTCGGTAAGATTATCCAAAACGATTATTTCTGCACCATTCTCATGTAATTTTTTGACTAAATTAGTGCCAATACTTCCCGCTCCCCCAGTGACTAAAACAAGGGCATTTTTGAAATTCATCATTATTCCTCAAATTAATAAATTGTTAACATTAAATTTTTTATTGAATATAATCAAAGATTTAACTTTAGTTCGAAACAGAGGATGTAAGATCATGTTATGGCATTCAATTTCTTTTTTTCACTTATTTCTGATTATTTTAAGTCAGCATTGAATTTAGAATATGTCAATTAACACATCTATTCCAATTACAAATTATTTGATATCTGCATCATAATTGTATTATCGATACTGATAAAAAGGCTCTGTAGGGATCTTAAGATTCAAGTTTATCAGCCAGTGAGAATCTTATAGTTGTTTTGAAACGCCCAATTTTTTATCCCTGCTGAAATCTTCTGATACTCTGCTATAGATATTCTCCTATATTCACATAAGGCGAAAGGATCTTACTGCACATTGGACCCCAATCTTATTTTTGGTACCTAACCATCAACTGCACAATGGAATTGAGGATGAGAGCGGTATTGATCAACAACAGCCCTATAACAAGAAATACAATCCCAATAACGGTCAGAGAATAGGGAAATACTCTATTCGCCGTATAATCTGTTATAGCCCATATTCCCATATAAAAACCAAATAATACCAAAATGAGCCCTGGTAGCCCAAACGATATCAACGGCCTCCTGTAGCCAATAATTCCAACAAGGTTACTGAGAACCGCCATACCATGGCTGAAAAAATTCGCTTTATGCTTGTTGGGGACATCATAATTGACATCTATGGGGACTTCAGCAATTCTGAAACCGTTATCCGATAAATAGGAGATCATGACAGATTCAATGTCATATCCTGATGGCTCTATGGTAAAACTGTTCAGGGCTTGTGCATTCAACGCCCGGAACCCTGATTGTGAGTCCGTGGATTTATAAGAAGAAGCAAATTTAGTAAATGTATCCAGTGTTTTCTGACCTATTTTGCGGTAGAGGGGTATACTGTTCTCTTCTTTGAGAAATCGTGATCCTATGACTAAGTCTGCCTCATCTTTAAGAATCGGGGCAATAATACTAGGGATCTCTTCCGGGTGATGTTGTCCGTCCGCATCGAGCATAACAACAATGTCTGCATTCAGCTGGCGTGCCCGGTCAAAACCCCGCAGCACTGCATACGCCTTACCATGATTTTTCGAAAGGCGGATGACTTCTGCATCTGCGTGTCCTGCAATAATACTGGTCATATCCAGAGAACCGTCATCAATAACAATGACTGTATTGACAAATTGCCGGGTCCGGATCACGACGCTCCCAATGGCTAGTTCTTCGTTATATGCGGGGATGACCGCAATGATATTTTTCCCGGATACATTTTGATGTATAATGGGAGTTTCGTCTGAAAGAGTCGTAATAATCCTATTACTATTAAAATTTTCAATTTATTTATCTATCTGTTTTCCCCGACTGGATTTTTAGCATACAAGTAAAGCCCGGGAATTGTCCGCCGCCGATTTACAGCCACAAAATGACCGTTAAAATGCGAACAGTGGCAAAAAACGGGAAAATAATTATTTCCCTCAATAAATGAGATTAAGGATGTGGTCTTACCTGCCCGGCACCTCCAGTAGATAACGAGAAATTCGGGCTGTTCTGATGAATACAGGTCTTTACAAAAACCGGAGTTCTGCCAGCCGGCCAACCAGTTTCAGTTGAGATATAAGTAGTCTACTTTAATCTCAACATTTTTTTTCTGTTCTATCAGGTGACGGTTTTCCGGCATGCAAGCTGGATCATAATCGATGAAATGAGACAAAATGTCTTTGAATTGCAGTTTTTTGGCTTTGTTGAAACCCTCAGTTTAATCCCCCATTCATTGCCCCTTACCTTAATTGGCGCAAAATATGCGAGAATTGGGGAGGGTTTCAACAGAGCCGTTTTTTTCATTAATTCAAAACGACCGTCTCTCTTTTTTAAGTTTTGATCCAGCCGGTATGGAAATCTCCTTTGCGACATCATGCGAGTATAAATCTTTTATCGATGAGTTTATTGAATGTGGCACCGATTTATTTTATCGATATTAAAATCCCTTAAGGACAAACCATGGAAACACGTTCCGGCACTACCTTCCCCCTTGATGTTTCGGTTGTACTGCCCGCCCTGGATGAAGAGCATACGATCGGCGAGTGCATAACAAAAATTAAGAAAGTGTTCCATGACAATGCAATCAACGGTGAGATCATTGTAGTGGATTCGTCGTCCGATGAAACAGCAACGATTGCACAATCCCTTGGTGCGCGGGTGATCAAACCGGAAAAAAACGGATATGGTAATGCCTACATCACCGGGTTCAAACACGCTCAGGGTCGCTACATAGTTTTAGGCGACTCCGATAACACCTATGATTTTTCAGAAATCCCAAAACTCTTAGCTCCGCTGAAAACCGGTGCCGACTTTGTTATCGGCTCGCGGTTCAAAGGAACCATTCATACGGGTGCGATGACCCCTCTCCACCGGTATATCGGCAACCCGGTCCTGACATGGATGATCAATGTCATATTCCAGACTCACTATTCCGACACCCACAGCGGTTTTCGTGCAATCTCCCGCGAAGCACTTGACCGGTTGCCGATCAAAACCGGTGGCATGGAATTTGCCTCAGAGATGCTTGTCATGGCATCAAAAGAGCACCTGAACATTGTGGAAGTGCCAATCGATTATTATCCCCGGATAACACCTTCAAAACTACATAGCTTTGCTGATGGCTGGCGACACATCCGGTTTGTCCTGCTCATGAAGCCCTTACCCTTTGTGGCAATTCCGGGACTGGCCTTTTCCCTGGTGGGTGTTCTGCTCATGGCATTTTTCTATTTCCAGGGCAATGTTGAATCATCCCATCTTCATACCTTCATTCTCGCAGCAATCCTTGTCATGGGCGGTCTCCAGTTCGTACTTACGGGTTTTTTAATGAAGACTTATTCAGTTATTCATGGTTACGAGGATAACACGGGGATTATTACCCGTATTATGAGCTACAGCAATCTCGAGAAGTTTCTTCTCCTGGGATCATTTCTCCTGTTTGTTGGAGTACTCATCGGACTCAATATCCTTATCCAGTGGATAGCTATGGATTTCGGTGTTCTTTCCGAGATCTCCACAGCAATCATTTCACTGGTATTGATCATCAGCGGTCTCCAGATCGTTCTCTTTGCCGTATTCCAGAGTATGATGCTCTTAAACGAGAACAACAATCATGACAAGAGTTTTTGAAGATATTGTGTCAATGGATTTATGAGGATTTTACAGAATGGTATATCTCATTCTCCCAGAGAAGTACCGTGCAACCCTAAGGGAAAAACACTTCAGGGTACTTTTGCGTTCGTGAGAATTATCATAAATATCAGGTTTCCATAATGAAGATCGCCATCATCTACGACGTCATATACCCCTATGTAAAAGGAGGTGTGGAAAAACGCGTCTGGGAACTTGCGGTCCGGCTTTTCCATCGTGGACACGATATCCACCTCTATGGCATGAAGTTCTGGGAAGGTAGCGATATCATCAAACGTGAAGGTGTCACTCTGCATGGTGTCTGCCCTGCACAAAATCTCTACTCCCAGGGAAGAAGAACGGTCCGGGAAGCGATCTCATTTAGCATCGCTCTTTTTTTTCAGCTGCGTGAAGAGAACTTTGATATTATCGACTGCCAGCAGTTTCCTTATTTTTCCTGCATAGCGGCGAAGTGCAGTTTAACCTTTAAGAAAACACCCCTTGTGATCACATGGCATGAAGTTTGGGGGAATTATTGGTACACATATCTTGGCATCGCAGGCTTTTTTGGGAAACTTATCGAATGGTGGGTGTCCCGGCTCACGCCCGCGATGGTTGCTGTTTCAGCGATCACGGCAAAAAATCTCATGACCTTAAATGGCCAGACAAATATTCGGATCATCAGGAATGGTGTTGACCTGAAACGAATCAATACGATTCTGCCGCACAAGGAAACGTCAGATTTTATCTTTATCGGCCGATTAATCCGGGAAAAAAATGTAGACCTGCTTGTCCGTGCCATGGGTATTCTCTCACATGATAACAAAAAATATCAGTTGCTGATCATTGGTGACGGCCCGGAACGTGAAACAATTGTGCGTCTCATCCACGAACTCTCACTTGAACCTCATGTGCGTATGATTGGATTCCAGGACAATCACGATGAGATCATTGCCCGGATGAAATCGGCAAAAGTTTGTGTGCTGCCATCCACGCGGGAAGGATTTGGTATCGCGGCTCTTGAAGCACTGGCATGCGGGATACCGGTCATAACGGTCGATCATCCGGCAAATGCGATACGGGATCTCATCACAGAACAGAACGGTCGCATATGCACGCTCTCTGCTGAAGATCTTGCTGATAAAATTTCTGGGATAATGGTACAATATAAGGAAATGAAAACAGCCTGTATTGCATCAGCTGAAACCTTTGACTGGGATCGTATTGCCTCCGATCTGGAGGCTTACTACCAATCAGTTATTGATACCAATACCGTGACTAAAAAAGTGTCTTGAAAAATGTGACTCTGAAGGGGAACACAGGATCATGGAACTATTTTTCCCATTAGTATGTCGTCTTCTGTCACGGAAATATACCGGGATGTATCGGCAATATGGTACGGGCCCGTTGCTTTAACCTCATAACGATTTCCTGTTGTTGAATAAGGAACGATAAATTCCCCGTTAACACTTTCCTGCCGGTAAACAAATGCCCGTCCCGTATTTGTCACGACCGGCACCTCAATAATCCCATTGCCTGATATGCGGGCCCCTTTCACGTACTCAAATATTTTTACATATTTAATATCCGGAAGTGTGGCAGGGGCAGATTCCGGAAACACTGCAGCCGTTGCATTATTCATGGATTCATGGATGAGCCGGTAATGTTGCAATGCCGGGACTCTTTCGATCGGTTCATACGGTTTATCAGAAAACAGATCTGCATATGCCTGTGGCTGTAGATTTGAACCTTCACGTATGATTGGGGTGTCATTGGTTCTCTGCGAACTATTTGTGGGACGCTCCTGTATGATGACCCGTGCATACCCGTTTACATCCCCGGCGGTCTCTCCGGCAGCAGGTACCTGTCGTATCACGTACTTCGTATATTGCACAGATCCAGGATCAGTCATTGACCCATCGTAGATCTGAAACCGGACAACCATAGTCTGGAAATACCCGTTTACATACCGGTGAACTTTGAGCAGGTGGGAGGAATCATCGGTGTCAGGAATCACGAACCATTTTATATATGGGGAAATATCTGTAGAGTGACTCTGCCATGGAACCAGGTTGGTGAAGGTATCTACGGCCATATCCGAATTCGTAACTATATATTTTCCGCCCAGCTTTTCGAGGATCGGGTTAGCTTTTGATTCATTTGTGCTCAGGAAAAAGGCAGCCCCACCATTGGCACCGTCCAGATTGTTCTGGAATGGGTTTGTGATCGGAATTCGGTGCGATAAAACCGTGATCCAGTGCCCGGCATCCCAGAACGCCAGGATTCCATACGCTTGTGATGGGTAAAAAAACCCTTTGGCATCGTAGGATTGATAGTAATCAACACCTGTATCCGGGCTGTTTGCTCCCAGCCATTTTAGCGATTCAATCCAGTCCGGAGATAATGTATGGCCCGGTGTGTCCAGCACGTAACCGATGTCTTGCGAAAGGGAAGTCACAACAAATGCAGCCGTGATAATAATAACGATTATGAGAAGAATATCCTTTAAGGATTCAATTATATTTACCGGGTTTCGCACGGGACGTTTTTGCTCCTTTTTTTTATTCTGTTTTGATATAGATCCGGAGGGCTTATCCTTGGGCGTATCCTTTGATACTCCTTGAGATGGATAAAACCGGGATACAGCCAATGCAAAAAATTGGCGCAGTTTTTCCTCTCTCATGGTGAGCGCATCTGCGATACAAATCGCGGCAAGCATAACAATATTGACGGTAAAATAATACTGGAATCGCTGGTACTGGATGGTCATCAGCAGCATAACTACTGACCATACTACAAGAAAAACAGCATTACTCTCCCGCTTTTTTATTAATGCGTAACCTACGGATACCAATCCGCCAAGTGCGAGGATCAGGGCAAAATTAAAATTTGCCCATGCATTTGGCAGGGTCCAGGGCAATGTCTCCACAATGCCAAGAGCGTATGTTGAAGAACCAAATACCAGTCCAAGTGCTTGGGTACTCACGGCATTGAGCATCGGATTTGTCTGAATAAGGAAAAACCCGCCGATGCCAAGAACAAGAAGACAACCCGTGTATAACCATTTTTTACCGGAACAACCCTTGCTCAAGAGTGCCAGTACGACTGTTTCACCGATAAGTGCATAATGCACATAGGCGATACCAATGGTGTATTGCGTTAGTGAGGTACCCGGTTGTTTGATTCCGTGGAGTAAAAAAAGAGTCGAAGCTACTAACAATAAAATTACATTGACGATGAGAAGATTGTTTGAGTTATTCCCCTGGTAATAATCCAGAATGTACTGAATTGCTGTGTATATCGCAATGACCAGTAACACAAGTATAACAGTAGTAGATGACAGCAGTGCAAGGAAGAGGGAAATACCCGTGACCATCGAAAAAAGAATCGGGAAAATAAAAGTTGCACCCTTTTTAATGTCCATGGGATTTTTTTGTATATAGTCGAGTACTGAACAATAGATGAGGATAAAGACCGTACTGAATAATACTTCAGCTATATGGTGATCTGCCCAACCATACGATGATATGGAAAAATAATAAATGGAAATTATTGTGATCAGACCTGCAGCTACCAGCCCGGCATAACCGTTCCACAATCTTCTGCCCAGATAGTACATAACGGGAACCATCATCATTGCCATGAGCGGCACTACCCATCCGGACATAAAAAAGATCGCATTTTGAGTATTTGCACCGGTAACCAGACAAAGACATGCCGCAATGAACGGAAACAGCGGACCCCAGTCTAAAGTTTTTCCTTCCGGAAAAGCGGTCATGGGATCAAACCAGTTATACTGGGGAAAATGATTTACCATCACTTCGATCTGTCGTAATGTGTAGTAACTGTCCGTATCATGGAGATAGAGAAAGCCAGCGTCATGGATGAAGAGTGCAGGAATTGCTCTCAGGGCAATGGCGAGTCCCATGAAGAACAACAATGCTGCACTGATTAAGTACTGGTGTTTTGTAAATCTCTTAAAAAAATCCATGTCCCTCCAACCAAATTCTCCATGATTTCAATAGTGTTTTAGTAACCCGGTCAATATTTTACATTCATGACAATAATTCTTGCCGTTTAATTTCAATACTTTCCTACGGATCTGTAAAGTCAGGAAGGTTATGAATCCTGGTACGGGTTTTTTCGGTTCCTTGATGTGGAAATGAGCAGAGCAAGAGGGAGTTGCCTATTACAAACCCCCAGTCTCATCGCAGTTTTTAATGGGTAACGCATGAACTGAGTAACATTACAAAGATGGTGGCTGATGCCACTTTACTTTAAAATACGATGAATGCCGCCGCACCTAAAAGGGATGTCCCTGCGGCGGTTTTGGTAACTAAAATATTGAAACATCCTTGCCCCGCTTAAAGAGAGACCCTGATGCGGGAACCTCCCAACCAAATTTTTAGTAACGATCTTACCCACATAATACAGCGAACAACCTAAAACCCTTTCAATTTATTACCCGGCCTCCCAAAACTCTTGTAGATGCGAACCAACCGTCACGAGTATTTCCTCGATCTTGCCCTGCGATGTGCCCACCAGGGGACCTGTCTCCGCCGGAACTTTGGCGCGATCATTGTGGATGAATACAATACGATCGTCTCGACCGGATACACAGGAGCTCCCCGCAAGCAGATGGACTGTACCGAACTCAACCGCTGCTGGCGAAAGGATCACAACATCCCGTCCGGCTCCAACTATGAGCGGTGCCGGAGTGTACATGCTGAGATGAATGCGATGCTCCAGGCTGGTAAACTGGCGCGGGGATGCACACTCTACCTTGCAGGGTTTGATGTTGAGACTGAAGCGCTCACCCAGATCTGGCCGTGCTTCCTTTGCTCGAAGATGATCGTGAACTCCGGAATCACTAATGTGATCATGCGGACCAGTGATAAGGAACACCGCGAAATGGACCCGATGGTGCTCTACCAGATGCGGAGCCGGGAATCGTTAGGCGAGGACGGGAAATAATTTTTTTATTGAATTGTAACGAGGACGAGGGCCCCAAAGACAGTGTCATATCCACTGCCACATTCATCGTTTGTCCTCTGACCCGGGTTATAATATCTTTCTTAATGTTGCTTCATCTGCGACTACGCCCGCTGCGATTACAATTGCCGGGATCATCAGGTACCGGATCCCAATCTGCGTGATGTAATCTCCAACAGGCATACCAAGAATCCCTACGAGTACGACAGCATCGAGTGCCCAGTTTATTGCAAGCCAGACAAGCCCGGTGATCACCGCTTCGTGAGTGTAGGATGTGTTCACTCTCTTAAAAAACCAGATGATGAGGATCGCTGCGGTGACCGATGAGACCACGATCATAATCGATTTGAAAAGTGCCAGATCGATGGTAAGTGTCCCGTTACGGCCATAGAACGGGACTGCTGCAATGAATGGCACCAACCAGCTGAGGGCCCCGGCGATGAGGCGGCGTCCCCAGATCGAATGGGTGATGGCAGTCATTGATATGATACTATTGCGGGATGAATATTGAAATAATTGGGTCTGTCGCACGGTAAAGTATTGTGCCGTGAATAGAGCACCTGCCCAAAAACCCATGTAAAGAAATGACAATTAAAAAAGCGGGACTTAAGGGAGGTGTGTGTGTTTACCCTTTTAGTCCCGTTGTTGCTGGTACTTTTTTGGACGTGCCTGTGAAAGTCCTGTACCTGCCATGAGGTGATGACAGGTGTTGATGACGAATTCTGCATCACCACGATTTCGCAGTTTTAGATCAGAAACGTATGCTCACAACCGTTTGAGTGCATGTCCCTGTCGTTCAGCATTGTTGATTGGCTTGCAGTGTATATGCACAATCCCAATGCTGTGCATTAGTGCACAAACACTAAGCACAATATCTATTGTTATCATAGCCTTTAATAAATTAATCGATCAAAGATCGAAGCAGTTCTGGGAATCGAAATGAACGAGATAAAAAAGTTTTTTTCACTAAAGAGTAAAAATTTTTTTAGGGTGAATTAGTCTATGGAAGCGGCAGACAATGAAATAACCCGTATCAAAGAGGTACTCCGGGAGAATCCCCGGGGAATGAACATCAAGGAGATTTCAGCCGCAGTTGCCATGAGCCGGAATTCCATTGCGAAATATCTTGATGTCCTGACTGCAGCCGGGCAGCTCGAAGTACGGTATGTCGGGAATGCTAAACTCTTCTATCTTGCAAAACGCGTGCCCCTTGAATCGATGATGAGCATGAGTCCTGATATGATCGCGGTCGTTGACAAGGATATGCGGATTGCGCAGGTGAACTCCCCATTTGTTGATTTTATCGGGACGCCCAAGGAAAAAATCATTGGTACACGGTTGTTTGACCTCGCTTCAGCCCTCCTGCCGGTTGAGCAGATGATGGGCTGGCTGCACCAGGAGAAAGCAGGAACGGACCCACGCCATGAGATCCACATAAAAAAAGACGATAAAGTGATGTATTTCAATGCGCTCTGCATCCCTACCCTGTTTGAAGACGGGGATGCCGGTGTGGCCCTGAGGTTTGAGAACATCTCAAACCAGAAGAAGGCCGAACTTTCCCATGAGGAGAGCAAAAGGCTTTTAGAGGCAGTCCTGTATGCCTCCCCCGCCCCGATGTACGTGATTGGAAAGGATCACCATATTCTTGTATGGAACCGGGCGATGGAGAAGTTCTCTGGTTTAAAATCCATCGGTATGATGGGAACCCGCAGGCAGTGGCAAGCATTTTACCCGGAGGAACGACCGTGCCTTGCAGATCTGGTCATCGATGGCTTGACGGAGAAGATACGGGAATGGTACCCGAACACCGATCTGCAACAGGTATCCCCTGTTGGTTTTTTCACCGCAGAAGAAGTGCTCCCAACACTCGGAGGAATTCCCCGAAAACTCCGGTTCACGGTGACATCTGTGATGAATCATGAAGGAGATCTCATCGCTGCAGTCGAAACGATTGAAGTGATCTCATAACATAATTCAGAGCCTCAAATTTTTTGTCAATCTGTTTTCTGCTCAAGAACGGTCATACGGGGATAAAATCCGAATTTACGGTAAAATTGCCAAGCATTCTCATTGCCCTCCCCGACCGATACCCTTTTTCTCAGTACACCCCGGGCATCCATCCATGCAAGTGCGCGTGAGACCAGGTCCGAGCCGATATGGTGCGAGCGGTAGTCGGGCTCTACATAGATCGATTCAATCTCCCCATTTTTCTCCGATGATATGGAACTCACACAGTAGCCAACGAACCGGTGCGAAACCTGATCGTGTGCCAGATCTAGTCGCAAAATACCGGTGGAAGCGATTGTTTCAAAATATTTTTTCCGGTTATCGAATGTCATTTGTTCATAGTGGAGGCGGAAGTGAGATGCCCACTCGTGATGGTGCTCATTGAGTTGTGTCCAGAGGTGCCGGATGGCTTCAAGATCGTGTTCATCCGTTGTGATGTATTCTACCCGGTCCATGGTGATTCCTTTGCTAGAACTATTGTTGGATAATGGCTTTTTAAGCACATTGGTTGGGATCGTTTTTACTTTCAAAAAATCACATATTTTTCTCCTTGCGATTTTGTATTAATCCGGCAATGCCCTCAATATCATTCTTGAGGTCTCCACTCTAGGGATTGCCCGGCCGGTCTTTTTATGTCACTTCCTATGTAATACCCATACTGAAAGGAAACCGATAATGACTGATTTTTTTGATAAGGCAGCAGTGGTCTGGGACAAAGATCCCGGGCGGGTGCAGATGGCAAAGACGATTGCCGATGCAATGATCAACGCTCTACACCCAGACGGGACGGAGCTAATGATGGATTACGGTACTGGAACCGGTAATATAGCGCTGCGGATTGCACCGCATGTCAAGCGGATCATCGCGGTTGATTCAGCAAAAGGCATGCTGGAGGTTCTTAAGGAAAAAATCCTGAACGATGGCATAACCACGATCGAGCCCCGGGAATGGAGTATCGGGCAGGATACCGTTAACCTTCCGAAGTTTGACCTGATAGTGAGTTCGATGACCTTGCACCATGTCAGGGATACTACAGCTGCGGCCCGGACGTTTCATGAACTCTTGCAGCCCGGAGGGAGAATAGCAATTGCTGATCTCGATTCTGACAATGGGGAGTTCCATGAAGCCTCCGGTATTGCGGAGCACGATGGCATTGACCGGAAAATCCTGCAGCAGGTTTTTGAGCAGGCCGGGTTTGATTCCGTAAGATTCAGTGAAGGGGCCACGATTCATAAGATGTCGTCCCGCACGGGCAAACCCCGGGATTTTACAATTTTCCTGATGACGGCAGAGCGATACTGAAAAGAAATCTCTTTTTTTTTATTACAGTTACCAGATCGATCGGTGCATCTGCGATTGTTTTATTTTCTGATGCGGAGCGATATCCTCCGTGTATGATATCCATCTCCCAATCCCCCAATACTATAAACCTCTCCGTGGTTTATATCGCCGGTTTTAGGAATTTCGCTGCTGTTTTATGTGACCTGATGCACATTGGTTGGCATTAAAGTCATATTTTTACTGTTCCGTTTTGTATGGGCGGCATGAGTTTGGATTTTTGTTTTTGGGGTGTGGAATGTCTCATATTCTATGGATTCTGGCAACTAGATCAGTCGAACCCTTTATCTGACCGGATGGCATATGCACCCCTCGTGCAAATGTAAAAAAGGAGCCTGTATCGGGGAGAAAAAATCGCTCACTTCTTAATGAATTTTCAATTTTGGGGAATTATCCTGTGTATTTTGATAATCCGGTCAATTAATAATATTGATATACCCCTTTTCTTCCACTGGAACGGACTGTATATAAACCCCCGATTGCCCCGGCAAGGGTTTATACACGATTGTGATTCGCTGTTTTTTCCATTATCCTGCTGCTTAGTGTGGACGAGAAATGATGCTGGAACCATTGCAGCGCTCGAATTTTCAGCAGTCCAAAGTTGGCCCGGAATCAAATTGTCTCTGGACAAAACGACAATGACTATCAGTTACGGCTGTCCTTCAGCACTTTATCGGCATTACTTTCCAAATCCATGCCATTTTTTCCGGTTGCCACTAAAGCCCACTGGTTTACCGTGTAGTATGAATCGGTAATCCGCCAGATACCTGATGTCCTTGACTATCTCACTGCGGAGTTCTTCCTGTCAATTGTCATTTTCCATATCACAGGCTACCATTCTGTTACCGGTTTTTAGTATTGTAAAAAATGGAAATGGGATCTGCCTGTCCTTTCAGGAATATGTGTTCCCCGTTTAGGTTAACCTCAGGGTGAACCGGATCGCAGTACCGGACTTAACATCACCCGCAATCCTGTCCTCTGCCCAAACCTTTCCCCCATAACTTTCCACCAGCATTTTGACAATATGGAGGCCGAGCCCGTAACTGCCTCGCGTCTTTTTGTCCTGTGCAAACCGGTCAAAGACCAGTGGTTTTTGTGCATCGGGAATTCCCGGTCCGGTATCGCTGACAGAGACTTCCAGCAGGCCCTGAGGTGTGTCCCGGGCACTAACAATTATCTCGGTATTTTTTCCTCCGAATTTTATACTGTTGGAGAAGAGGTTATCAAAAACCACGCCCAGCATTTCGTTGGCGAGCACTTTCCTGTTACAGTGTTCCATGATAATATTTACATCTGTACGGGATCCCATCTCCTTTTTTATAATGGAAGCTAGGTCCACTTCCTCGACCTCAGTGGGATTTTTGTAGATGCGGCTGATGGTCTCGATGTTCCGGATCACATCGTCGCTTCTCTTGGCGAGTCCGATAATTTTATCGGCGAACTCTTGTTCTTTTTTCCCTGCGGTAGTTCGAACCAGTTCGGCATACCCCCGAAGTCCCATGATAGCGTTGAGGATTTCGTAGGTTATGGCATCAAGATAGATGTCGAGGTAGAGGTTTGCCTTACGGTTCAGTTCCTCAAGATCCCGATTACGTTCAGCAAGTTCCTGCCGTGCATCCTTCAGATCGTCCCGTTGCAGTTCGACCTCTTCGATCAATTCATGCATCTCTATCCGCTGGCGCTGGATCTGGTCGAGCATCCGGTTAAGAGAGCGAGTGAGTGAAACTACTTCCTCGTCTCCGGTTTCTGGCATGCGCCGTGAAAGATCCCCGGATTCACCGATGGATTTCATCCCCGTATCGAGCTCACTCAGCGGTGCAATGACAAAGCGCTGGAGGAGAAGCTGGATTGACAGGAGCAAGATAATACTGAGGAGAATGATGATACCAGCCACGATTGCAATGGAGTTTTTGACTTGCTGGTATACCGGGCGCGTAGTTTTAATGGTAACCAGCAGGAAGGTCGGCTTGTTTTCGATCCCGGTAATGATGGCATAACCGTCCAGTTGATCATCACCGGAAGGGTGAACAATGATTGCCCCACCTTTTGCGGCTCCAGTTTCCTGTGTTGACAGGGTCTCGTCACCCGGTTTTGGGGTGTAAGTGATGAGTTGTCCGTCAAGCTGCAGCCTCTGGTCAATGTTATCGATCCTTGTTGCATCAAGGAGACGGGCCATGACAAGAGTGCCTTTCCTGGGGTCCGACTGGTTACCGTACACTATGGGGTAAGCTGCAAGAACGACGGGGACATTATTAATTGCGGAGACCCCCCTCCTTCCGGAAATACTTCCCGCCACTCCTTCTATGATAATACTATCACGAACAATGGTGTCGATTCCGGAAGGAACCGACTGGACAGTATTCCCGTCAACTGTAATAGTCTCGGAAAAAACACGGTACCCGCTGGCATTGTAGATCATAATGTAATCGATCCCGAGGTTTTTCATGGAGACCGGCTGGAAAAATCGCGAGGGATCCTGCACACTCCCGGTGTCCATAAAAACCATTGCGGTTTCATCACGGAGTGCCCAGTCGCGGCAGGTAGCAGCCACATCTTCTATCTCGTTGTTGATCTGGGATACAAAACGCTGGGCATGGGATGTGGTCTCCTGTTTCTCAATGGTTCCGAATGACTGGAGGATCACCGATTGGGTGATAATACCCAGAACAATAAGGAAAATTACCAGAGTGCCAACTAGGATAAGTCGTGAACGGGTCCGTATTTTCATTGAGAAAACTCTGTATAGTCTTTATCCGGAACAGTACATCATACCTTTCGCCATAATATCAATATAACTATAGTGTTGTATCGGATCCATAATGAAAAACCCTCTTAAGTAAAATCAATTTTTTTCGCCGATACCTTTTTGATCCACAAAATGGGAAAACGTCAATCTATTATTTGAATCACTATAAAGATGGGTTCCACCCAATACCAGAATCAAATGACGTTGGACATATGTGAATGAAAATATTCGTGCCTTGTTCATCACGATGGCCGGGCCTTGTGTTGACTCTGGTCGTGATCCCGGTGCCAGTCCTGCAAGTTGTTGGGATTATTATTTGGGGGTGAAATGATCACTTCACCTCATTTATCCCCCTTTAAAGACTCCTTAAATCAGGAGTAATGAACCATGAGAGAAAATAAGCCCAAATTGGGCTCCGTTTGCCATCCCCTTTTCCAGAAAACCCCGTAAAACCGTCCGTTTTTGTGCGTGTAAAAAATGTGCCTGAATTTCCTCCTGTTTATCAAAATACGGCAGGAATGAGCTCTATTATAAGGCCACCAAAGGTGTTTTTATCGCAGTTATTTTTGCCCCATAGTTAACCCGTTTGATGGGATTTCTGCAATAAAAAGGGCCGTTATCGAGGTCTTTTTTTCAGGGGTCAAAAAAAATACGCTATTTTTAAGGACATTTCCCTATATTTATGTCCTACAGGAGTGGGATTTGGCGCTTAACGAAATGCCCGTCCCACTCACATCTTCTCCTTCTGTTCAGATTGCCCGCTGGCATAACCCATAAACCACCCTATCCACCAGGCTACGATAATGCCGGTGAGCAGGATAAGAGCATCAGTGTACGTCATAAATTTTTCTCCGGTTGTACATCGGAATAACGGTACGTCCCCTTCGGTATCACCATCTCGAACCGTGCCCCTTTTCCCGGCTCACCGGTTTCATGGATGTTTATGCCGGTAATGGAGAGGATCTCCCGGGACAGGGCTAAACCCAAACCGGTGTTCCTGCCAAACCCACGCTCAAAGATCCGCTCCTTTTCTTCAGCAGCAACCCCTTCGCCATCGTCTTCACATACAAGGATCTGATCGTCATCGCGTTCCATAAATGAAAACCGGATGGTTGTGATCTTCCCGCCATATCGCACCGCATTGTCCATCAGGTTATAAAATACCTTGACAACAAGCGGATCAGCATACACTTCAGTGTTAGCAGGAAGCTCATTTATCACCATGACCTTTCCGAGCGTGGCTTGCTTTACGGAATTATCTGCGAGCCCGCGACAGTTATGCCAAACCGGGGCATTGACACCGATCTTCTCGTATTCCCCGGTGAACTGGATCATGGCAGAGATCCGCTGTGCAGCGGTTGAAATCATCCGGAAATTCGTGTCGAGAGTGGAGTCGTGCTCCTTATATTCCAGCATATCGATATACCCCAAAATCACTGTCAGCTGGTTATTGATGTCGTGCCGTGTGATGCTGGAAAGGAGGGAGAGTTTCTTGTTTGCCACAGCAAGTGATGTAGAAAATATCCTGAGTTCCTGCTGATGGTACTCCATCTCTTTTTCGAGTTCTTTTTGTTCCGTGATATCCCTACCTACCGACTGGTATTCAAGAATCCTGCCGTCTGGATCAAAGATTGCACGGACACTCCATTGCTGCCAGCGAATCCTGCCGTCAGGCATGAAGATCCGTTGGTCAATATTTACCACGGGATGCATCGGGGTTAATGAAGTGAAATGCCGTGCAACTATTTCCTGGTCTTCCGGATGGATTACTGGTTTGAAATGGTGCCCGATAAGATCCTCCCGTTTCTTGTCGAAATACCGGCAATATGCATCATTGACAAAGATGTGTGTGCCGTCCGGGAGGAACCGGCAGATGAATTCGGTCTGATCCTCTACAACATTACGATATCGCTCCTCGGTCTGTTTCAGCGTTTCTTCTGCCCTTTTGCGCTCGGTGATATCGGAGGATATTACTGTGACGGCGATAACCTCGTTCACCACCGGATCAATAACCGGACTGAGTTTCCGTAAGTAATACCGCCCTTTCTGCTCGTATTCATCCTGCACCAGGCATTTTGACGCAAGAACCCGGGCTACCTGTCCAGCAAAAATTGCAGTCTCCTCTTGTGTGTGAAAGTCCGAAAAGCGTTTCCCTTCATACATCCAGGGTGAAAGACCCCGGCGGAAAAGGTGCCGGGCATTGATCAGGAGATACCGGCAGTCGCGGTCAACGGTGTAGATTGAGTCTTCGACCGATTCGACAAATGAACGGTACTGTATCTCGGACTTCCGCAATTTCTCCTCCGCTTCCTGCTGGTGATGGAGTGCATCCAGGGTCTGCTGGTGCTCAAGGTAAGAGGACCGGAGGGGAAAATAGATGATGATTATTGAAATGATACTGGTAAAAATAATTGTGATTACGTGGGATTCCCACAACGTAATTGAGGGATTGAGCACCTGCTTTGCAAACTCGTACACGAACATGATGACAAGCATGGAGAAAAAAACAAGAATAAGCGAAGGATACAGTACCTTGACTTCATTCATTTTTGACATGGGACGCAGGGATTCCTTCACAGTCTTTCCCGGTAAATATTTTTCCAGTTCCTCCGATTGGGAAGAAGCTGTCGTGGTTTCACAATAGAGCATCAAGCCTCTCTGGTATTGACTGCCGATAAGCGTGCAATCCGGAATTTCGCGCTGAGAGTAATATGAACCCGGTAGGTGGCATTACCCACATTCACGTCCCGGAATATCGAGTCGGTATCCGTTTCATCCATGCGGGCAAGGATCTCCGGCAGGTCATGCGGGAAGAATTCTTCAAGCGAGCCATGACTCCCATTCTGGACCATTGCATTGATGGCGGCATCGTTGTAGTACGTAATTTTCCCATTCTGGTCCACTTCAATCACTGGGGTCAGTTCAAGATGGGGAATTGCGTTTGGGTTCTTTAATTCCTGCACCGCTGCCACCTTACGGGAGATATCCGACATCACAATCATGTGACCCCGGTGGAGGTTACCTGCATCGAGCGGTGCGATATGGATCTCGGCATCGATTGCAAAACCGCTCTTATGTTTAAACCGCGTGATAATGGTAGACTTCCCAAAATTCTTGAGATCCTGCTGAATGCGGCGGCCAATCTCTTCATAGGTCCGGGAATTCTCATAGAGGTTTTCCAGGTGCAGGCCTTTGAGTTCATCGCGTCGGTAGCCCAGCATTGCTGCAAGGGAGTCATTCACCCACTGAAACACCTGGCCTTTCACATGGGCGATGCCTTGGGGAGAAGCGGAGAGAATAGCCTGGAGGACCTCGTGCTTTCGTTTCAAGTCTGATTCAGCCCGTCGCTGTTCAACCGATCGTTTCACTTTGTGGGCAAGTTCTGCATACTGGGATCTGGTATCCCCGCCTTTCTGCAGGTAATAATCTGCGCCGGAGTTCAGTGCCTTGATTACGATCTCTTCACGCCCTTTACCTGTGAAGAGAATGAACGGCAGGGTCAGTGAGCGGCTGCGAATTTCCTGCAAAAAAGCAATCCCGTCCATCCCCGGCATCTGGTAATCAGAGACGATAGCGTCGAATTGTGTCATCTCCAGCTCATGGAGGGCTGATGCTGCTGAATCTGCAGTAGTTACTGTGATGCCAGGAGTGCGTTCAAGAAATATCTTCCCAATATCCAGCAGTGAGGGTTCGTCATCGACAAAAAGGAGCGAGATGGTCATGGTCTGAAGGTCTGGGATGTGCTGATCAATAGTTGCGGATATATTCGTAGTGTCGGAAAATGGGGTGCCATCCCCAATACCCGGGGTGCTGCTCGTCTCTCCTGTTACTACGCTGAGAGATTTGTGCAGAACTTTAGGTATCATGTTAGTATCTCCAGGTTTTTTATTCCCCACAAATGAGGGATTTCCTCACGCGGGTTGCGTGATCATGATGCAGTTTTATGGGAAATTTTTCAGAGTCCCGAGCAGAACCGGTTCTCTTCATTATCAAACGTAGTCGGGGTACCTGGCTTCTTGCAGGGTTCGCATTGTATGTTTTTCATACAGGGTCCTCGCTGTGGTATATTGCATAAAGATACCCGCGAAGTCAGATATACATTTTCGACATAATCTATAGATTGAGTAGTAATATATAGAGAAAAAAAGTTAAGATAAAACAATGAGTCTTTTCTGATTGTGGAAAGATCCGGAACAGGTATCACTTACCGGTCTTGGACTTGTAAGGCTCTTTCTCCTTTTCCATCAGCAGGTTAATCACGGTCTCAGAGATATCCCCGGCGTATTCGCCAGCCCTCCGGATACTCTCTGCTATGTACCCGACATGTATTGCCACAAGAGTATCCTGCTTGAGCACCATGTTGTTGATATCCCCGCAGATTGTTTCGAGTGCATGGATCGATTCGATATTCCGGTTTGCGTCTTTCATGTCAGCATTAAAAAACGAGATGATGCTCCTGTCAAAATTTTCAAGTGACAGGGAACTTGCCTTCTTGACCGCTGCAAGGATCTTTTTGTCGAGTTCCCCATCGATAATCTGCGGGGTGTTCTCGGCGATCCTGACTGCATGGTCACCGATCCGCTCAATGATCCGACTGAGCATGTAGTAGTGCATCGCCATGCTTGTTGAGATTCCCATCTTCCGTGACAGGGATGCATTCTGCATGAGCATATTTGTCTGCCGGGCTATCAGCCAGTTGAGCCGGTCCACATCCATGTCCCGGTTGACTACATCTTCAGCCAGCGCCTTATTGCGGGTCTCTAAAGCGGTGATTGCATCCTCGTGCATAGTTTTGACGATTACAAACATGCGCTTGATAGTATTTTCAAACGGCATCTCTGAGGGGTTGAGGAGATCTTTTATAACAATCACGGATTCGGTCTCTTCAACCACTTCCTGGCCGATCGTCATCTGGGAAAAGTCCCGGACAACCGTGCGGACGAACGGAGGAAAGCGCTGTTTTGTGGTGAGCCGGATTACGGTAAACCCGGTTATGTAAGTACCAATAAGTAAGCGGAAGAGAAACGCCGGGTCGGCAATGGTGCTACAGTCTATTTCCTTGATCCGCTGGAGGGGTTCTTCGGTGATCTTTGTCGTGACCAATAGCGTCCCGTCCGGTTGGGCGATAAGCCCTACCGGATCATTTTTCTTAATGTGTTGTTCCCCTGCCCAGTCTTTGGGAAGCGTCACCACAAACGATGCACCCCCGGTTACCTGCACCCGCCGAATTTCCATGACTCACCTCGTATTACTATAGTAAACAGATTTCACTATGCTACTCTATTGTTATCTTTATGATATATAATCCTGTATAGTCTATGTCGAAAAACAGTATATTAGCCACGGGTCAATTGTGGATGGAACATCATGAAAGCAAACTGGAGTTCATCGTTACTCATAACCATTGGCCTTGCCGTTCTGCTCATCGCAGCGATGGCAGTTGCAGGCTGTACTGACACCGCAAACAAGAACACCCCGGCTTCTGTCGCACCGGTCTCAACTCCGGTTGCAGTTGCCACTGCACAGGTTGGAGCCCCGGCAGCAACAACTGCAGCACCCGCGCAGACGACAGCAGCACCTGCGGCACCGAAAGAGAAGCAGACCATTAAGATCAGTGGTTCGACAACGGTCTTACCCATTGTCCAGAAAGCAGCTGACCAGTACATGGCAGCTCACCCGGAAGCAGACATCCAGGTATCCGGCGGTGGATCCGGTGTAGGTATCCAGATGATTGGTGCAAAGACTGTTGATATTGGTATGACTTCCCGTGAATTGACAAAAGATGAGTTGGCAAAGAACCCGTCATTCGTCGTCACTTCAGTTGCACAGGATGGTATTGCAATCATCGTCAACCCGGCAAACACGATCCAGTATATCACTCTTGATCAACTCAAGAACATTTACCTTGGCAAGATCACCAAGTGGACCGAGATTAGCGGTGCAAGCGTTCCCAACACCAATAACCAGATTGTCATCATCGGCCGGGACAGCGCATCCGGAACCCGCGTTTACTTTGATGAGACCGTTCTGCTGAAGGCAACCCCGACCAACAAGATGCTCGAGAAGAACTCCAACGGCGCAGTTACCCAGACGGTCGCTCAGACCCCTGGTGCAATCGGATACGTCTCCATTGGGTTTGTCAGCAAAGATGTCAAAGCAGTTCCTGTCTGGTACAATGCACAGAAAATTGTTGCCCCAACACTGGACAATGTAAAATCCAAAACCTACCCTGTCTCCCGTGACCTCTACGTTATCACCAATGGTAAGCCCAGCGGTCTTGCTGGGGACTTCATCAAGTACGTCCTTAGCGCTGATGGTCAGAAGATTGTAGCCGATGAAGGTTACGTGACTGTCAACTAAGCTGTAAGGCAAGCAAGATAATCAACCCAATTTTTCTTTTAAAGGAGGCAAAAACATGGAATTCACAAAAAAATCCGAAGGTGCCGTTACCGCCTCCAAAGGCACACCACGGTTGTCCTTCCTCAAAGAACAGTCGATTAAAACTGTCTTCTTCTTTGCAGCCTTCTTTGCCGTTATCGTAGTCACATTCATCCTGCTCTTCTTGTTACGGGACGGTTACCCGATCTTTTCAGAGGTCGGGATACTCAGTTTCCTCCTTGGTCCTGACTGGGCGCCGACAGCGGTTGTTCCATTGTACGGTATCTTCCCGCTCATTGTCGGAACCCTGTTAGTCACTCTCGGGGCTATGGTTATTGCCGTCCCGCTGTCCATAGGCTGTGCAATTTATATATCTGAGCTGGCATCCCCGCGTACCAAAAAGATCCTCAAGCCGGCAGTTGAACTGCTGGCCGGCATCCCATCCGTCGTATACGGGTTCTTCGGGCTCATTGTTCTTACTAATTTTATCCGTGTGAGCTTCGATATCTCCTCCGGGGAGACCTGGCTTGCGGCTTCGCTGCTGCTCGGAATTATGGCTCTTCCTACGATCATCAGTGTCTCTGAGGATGCAATCAGTTCGGTACCCCACGAGTTCAAGGAAGGGTCGCTTGCAATCGGGGCAACCCGTTGGCAGACGATCAGCCGGGTGCTCGTCCCTGCAGCCCTCTCGGGCATTGCAGCTGCTGTCATATTGGGCATCGGCCGTGTTGTCGGAGAGACTATGGCAGTCCTGATGGTGGCCGGTAACGCAGCAATCATCCCGGACCCAATCTGGAATATCCTCTCACCATTGAGGACACTGACTGCAACGCTCGGGATCGAGATGGGCGAGGTATCGATCGGCAGTGAGCATTACAGCGCCCTGTTTGGTATTGCCGTTGTCCTGCTGGTCATCACGCTCATCATCAACCTTTCTGCCGTATCCATTCTGCGCTATCTCAAAGAGGGGAGAGCTAAGGGTCCGGTACGAAAACCACTCATCACTTCTGCCACAAAAGAATCCCTCTCACGGTTTGCTGAGATCATCGGCATTGCCCTCTTATTGATCTTCCTGCTTGCAGCTGCACCCTGGTGGCTTGCAGCTATTTCCCTTATCATTATCGGGGCATGGTTTTTTGGCAGGGACCGGCTCTCACAGAAACATATCCAGACAATTGCCTTTGGTCTGGTCGGTCTTGCGACCCTCATCGTTATTGCCATCCTAGTCATCATCCTGCAGGATATTGTCGTGCACGGGCTTCCGGCACTCTCATGGGAGTTCCTTACTCAGCCACCCAAGGATCTTGGCCGGGCCGGAGGAATCTTCCCGGCTATTATCGGTACGCTCTATCTCGTACTGGGCGCGATTGCAATTGCGCTGCCTCTCGGTGTGGGGGCAGCCATCTATCTCGTGGAATACACGCGGGAAGGACGCATTACCAAGATCATACGAACCGGTGTTGACCTGCTCAACGGTACGCCCTCGATTGTCTTTGGCCTCTTCGGGTTTGCCTTTATCGTGCTATACCTCAATGTCGGTGTCTCACTGCTGGCCGGGCAGATCACGCTCGCCCTGATGGTGTTGCCGACCGTGATTCGTACCACGGAAGAATCTTTAAAAAACATCCCGCAGTCTTTACGTGAAGGCAGTCTGGCTCTCGGGGCTACCCAATGGCAGACGATCAGCCGGGTTGTCCTGCCTCCGGCAGTACCGGGAGTTGTGACCGGCGCAATCCTTTCTATCGGAAGGGCTGCAGGAGAGACCGCTCCCATCATGTTCACCGCAGTTGTCTTTTCGTCCCGCTTCCTGCCGACATCTGAACTGCAGCCGGTCATGGCCCTACCGTATCACCTGTTCATCCTGGCAACAAACGTGCCGGGAGGATCCACCAACAAATACGGAACCGCACTCGTACTGCTCCTGCTCGTTATCGGGTTCTACTCGGTTGCGATCTATGTAAGAACACATTTCCAGAATAAGGCACGGGGATAAAAAAATGTCTGAATCTGCAATTATCACAACGAATAATGTTAACCTCTGGTATAATGAGAAGCATGCACTCCAGTCGGTATCGATACGCGTCCCAAAGAACCGGGTAACTGCGCTTATCGGTCCCTCGGGTTGCGGGAAATCAACCCTGCTGCGCTGCTTCAACCGGTTGAACGATCTTATTGACCACGTGAAGATCACGGGAGAGATCACGCTCGATAATGAGAATATCCACGCACCTTCAACCGATGTGGTGACACTCAGGAAAAAAGTAGGTATGGTCTTCCAGAAACCTAACCCGTTCCCGAAAACCATCTACGAAAATGTAGCCTATGGTCCTCGCGTTCATGGCGTCAGGGATAAAGCAGAACTCGATAAAATTGTCGAGCAGAGTCTCCGTCACGCAGCGATCTGGGACGAGGTAAAAGAGCGGCTGAATGATTCCGCGCTTGGGCTTTCTGGCGGTCAGCAGCAGCGCTTATGTATTGCTCGCACCCTTGCCGTGGAACCCGAAGTGATCCTGATGGATGAGCCCTGTTCAGCGCTCGATCCGATTGCAACAGCAAAGATCGAGAATTTAATCGAGCGGCTTAAGGAAGATTATACGGTCATCATCGTCACCCACAACATGCAGCAGGCAGCCCGGGTGAGCGATTATACGGGCTTTATGTATCTCGGCAAACTGATCGAATGCGGAAAGACCCGGCAGATATTCGAACACCCGAAAGAAGAACTCACCGAGAATTACATCACAGGTCGGTTCGGGTAGGTGTACTATGGCAGAAAAATTCCACACAGATCTCAAAAAACTTAAAGCCGATACGCTGAAAATGGCGCAACTCGGGCGGTTCATGCTGCGAACATCAGTGGATGCACTTATCCGGCAGGATAAGGAACTGGCTGCATCCGTAGTTGCACGAAAAGATGAGATTCACGAAATGGAAGTGCGGATCGAAGAGCACTGCTACCAGATGATTGCGCTCAACCAGCCAATGGCAAAGGATATGCGGATCATTGCCTGTACGCTCAAAGTGATCACGGCATCTCTGCGTATCGGGAGATACGGCAAGTCGATTGCAAATACGGTTGCCGATCTCTCCACAAAACCTCACATAGCGAACCTGATGAGTATTCCGCATATGGCCGACCTCGTAATTGACATGGTCGATGATGCAGTTGCTGCGTATGAGTCTGATAATCTCCGCTTAATTGAAGATCTCTCGTCAAGAGATGACACAATCGATGCGCTCCGGCACTCGATCTTCCGTGAAGGAATCACCTACATGATGGAAGATCCCAAAAACATCTCGCGTTGCACGCACTATATCATGGTAGCCCGATATCTCGAACGGTGCGCTGACCATGCCTGCAAGATTGCAGAGAATGTCCAGTATATGGAGACCGGCGAACGCATTGAGATCCACTAAAAAGGTGGGGAGTATGGAAAGGATATGGAAAAGAAGGCCGTGCTTTTTGTCTGTTCGTTCAATTCGGTCAGATCACAGATAGCTGAAGGCCTTCTCAATGCCCGCCATAAGGATCGCTATCATGCATTTTCTGCCGGTATAGCCCCGGCAGGGTTGAACCCGTATGCAGTTGCAGTCATGAAAGAAGTGGGAATCGACATATCTTCCCAAAAGTCCAAGAAACTCTCAAACTTTGCCGGAACCCGGTTTGATTACGTTATCACCATGTGCGACCATGTGAAACCAGCGGTAGCCGGGTCAATCCCTGAAGGTGTAATCATGATCCACCGGAATTTTGTAAGCCCATCAGAAATTCAGAAAAACAAAGACGAGATCCTCGAGGATTTCCGCACGCTCAGGGACGATATTAATTCATGGCTGACCGGTATCTTCCCGGATTGTCCGGTTAGCGGTCAAGGTAAAATTCAATAACTGATTTCGAGAAAATCAACAATTGGATTATTGTTGCACATTACTTCGAATGTCCCGGTTTTATCTGAATCATTTTTGTTTTTTCTGGTATCGATATTCTCCTCGAAAAAAAGGGATATGATTCGTTCTGTCATGTGCTTTAAACCGTACATTCACTTTTTTGCATAATGCTATATTTATAAGAAATCAGTATCGATTTACACTTGATGCAATTGATAAGGTGGTCTTTCTGACTGGTTTCTTCATGGGTTGTGAACATGTGGTTGCATTTCATACAGACTGCTAGTCGGGAACGCACCTTCAGTATCTCACCCCTCAGTGAAGAATTGCCACTTGGGGAACCCGTTTCTGTTTTTTGTTGCCCAACCGGGTATTCGTATTTTTGCATATTCATAATCCCGTAGTAATGCTTATGCACGTCCATCCCTGTCACCTTTTCTTACTAATGAGGAATGGTTCGCCAATGAATATATATTTTTTTGACTAACTCTATATATTAAACTTATAAATATAGAATATCTGTCAAAGGTAACTATGAAATAATCTTCAATTTCCGTATTTCACTGAGGGCCGGATCGTCTATCCTGTTTTGAGAATCATTGCGGATGAACTAACTATAGTTAATATGTATTGTATATAGAGAAACTACTTTAAGTATATACTTACAGAATAGAATAGGTAACTGGGTTGGGTACTATCCGGGCCATGGGTCCGGCACATTGCCTGACTATGGAGCATGAGAATGGAAGATTCACTGCAGAGAGGCGGGACATCACTGATGGTACCAAAGACTCCCATACGCCAACGGGTGTCAGAAAATATTCTACTTGAAGAATGCCGGAGTCTCGCCCGCGTCCTGGCAAAAAAGATCGAAATGTTAAACCGGGAATGCCGGTCCGAGCACGAAAAATCCATATCTATAGGGAGTATGGGATTAACCCTTGCAACTCTGACGGCTCTGGTCAACACACCCGATAAAGAGTTACCGGCTACACGTACTTCAGAAATCCTTGAGGATGCCCGTGGGTTTACTTACAAGTCCGTACGGTACTGTGATCTCGAACGTATCTGTGATAAATAATGAGGTGTATCGTGCAATCTATTGAGAGGCAAGAAAACAAAAATCCCGTTAATGGGAAACAGACTTCGGGAGATAACATTGGAACAAAATGTATGCACCCGGATGATTTCGCTGCACACCTTGCCTGGGTAAACGCAAAACGGTCTCACGAAAACATACTTGGGAAAACCTTTACAGAAAATATCCCGAAATATTATTGGATCTTCGGATGAAGATTTGCAGGATCCCCGAGACTATCGAAAAAAGGGGACGGGTGAACGGGTGGAGATACACTAAGTTCAGGGACGGTACTTAAGGAAAAATCACCGTCTCATCTCATTCTACAGGATTTTATCGTTAAGAAAAGACAAGTTTTTTTGCAGTGTAAAAGTATCAGATCAGTCATTTGAGGAATATACAAGTGAACTCTTTTATTATCTGAGGATCTTGCTTAATATACCAATATTATTCTGATTGTTCTACAAGAGGGTGCAAAATGACAGAGAATACAGTATCTGACCCCATCGAAAAAATGTTTCTGGGAAACGCGGTATTTCGTGAAAAAGATTTTTTGCCCAATCTGCCGTACTGGAGAAAAATTGTCCTCGGCCAAAAACCTAAAATATTATGGATCGGGTGTTCTGATTCACGGGTTAACCCGGAACGTATTACCGGATCTATTCCTGGTGAATTGTTTGTCCAGAGGAATATCGGTAATATTGTCCCGTCACAGGATTGGAATTTTACTACGGTTCTTGAATATGCGTTAATGAATCTCAAGGTTGAACACATAATTATCTGCGGGCATTCAGATTGTGGAGCGATAAAGGCACTGGATCACGAGGAGAACAGCGAATATTACATCCCAGTCTGGTTAAACAATGCAAAGGAAGCAAAAGACCGGGTTGATGCAAAAATCAAAAAACCGGAAACCCCCGAAGAGATCAAGGACAGATCCCGGCTGATAGAAATGGAAAATATCCGGCTTCAGATGGAACACCTTAAAGCACATCCTCTCGTGAAAAATACGATCAAGGAACGTACCGTTTATTTTCACTGCCTGTATTTCGATCTTATGACCGGGAAACTTACCCGCGTTGATTAAAAAATCTTCTTTTTTGGCTTGGTAGTATTCCTTTCCTATTCCTTTCTTCCGGTAAACACGACAAACAGCCGGTTCTTGTACACTACATCAATCCCGCTAAACCCACAATCCGCCATCCATGCAAGCTGTACCGAGAGTTTCTCGTTCTTATCAAAAGTGTCCCGCCGGTACAGCATCTGCTTCTTATCTTCCGGTGAAAGAGGGCACGGTACTAAAAATTCATCCCAATAATCCATGTAGCGCCGGTTGATAGCCATAGTCTCTCCCAGTACCTGATCGGCATTTACAAACATGCCGCCGGGATTTAACGCTTCAAAGATCTTTTTGTAGAGCCGGCGCTTCTCCTCGTGCTCAAGATGATGGATGGAAAGCGCTGAACAGATCAGGTCGTAGCGCCCGGCAAAGTCCACGTTGCTGTAATCGCCGGCAATGTACCGTACATCACTGCGATCAGCGAACCGTTCCTTTGCAATGCCGAGCATCGATTCGGAGAGATCGACCAGCGTGAGGTGAGCATTCGGGAATTTCTGGAGCATAAGTGCTGAGAAAAGGCCGGTACCTGCGCCGATATCAAGGATGGTTGGACGCGGGTTTTTGCACTCCGCTGCCCAGACTGCTGCGCTGTAATAATCGTCCATCTCCGGAATGATCCATTTTCGCTGGGCATCATACCGGGATGCTGTGGCGTCGAACGCTCGTTTGATCTGCTCCAAAAAGATCACTTCTTATCAGGATTTGTTAAGGAAGGGTAATGAAACCGGGGGTTGGGGCTGATTTTCAAGAGATTTTATCGGCATGCTTAAATATTTTTACCCTCATCGATCCAGAAGCAGGATGAATTGAGATCGATTTTTAAAATTAGCAGAGCTTATGCATCACAGTTTCTCATCTAAAAAAATATTGATTGAGGGAGGCCCGTTATGGGCGGGGAACCGCATGTTCAAAGGAAGGGACGGAAGAGAGATCCTTGTATTCAACGGTCTGTCCGTCGGGAAACCTGATGGTGATATACCCAGATCCCCCGTCCAGCGTGATCATGTTGCTAAACCAGTACTTATCAAGTACTTTTCTTGCATCTCCAAGGGAGAATGCCGGTGTTTTATAATTGGTAGTTCCCAGGTTTTGGCTTACCGTCACGAGATGCTGAACCGTGAGTTGTGTACTGCCGGGAGTGACGGATTGGACCTGGATATTTTTTCCTAATGCTCCCGAAAGCAGCGGAACTGCTGCAGGATAGACAACTGCCTGCTCTGCCCAGTTCAGGGAATAATCTGCGACAATTGATGCATCCCCGTTCTCTGCAACGTTAACATCAATATGCCGGATACTGACCGCTCCTGCCGGGATAACAAGGAGAAGCAAGAGGCTTATTGCCACGATAACCGTCATACCATCACGAAGTATCATAGTAAGATATCCTTTGGCATTGTTTTCTATAAATATTAATTGGGGAAAAGTTCACCTTTACTTCTCGTCGGATATTCGGTCTAGCCAGATATATTTCGTCAACTGCAGGTTGTTGCGATCACCGGAGTTCCGCACAAGATCAAGACATTTGTAAAATCTGTCCGCCATGCATAACTCCGCCCCCTTCATTTAACCCTCATATTTTATTCCGAGCCGCTATCTCATCGTGCGGATCGTGTTTGTAGTTGTGAAGATTTTAAATACAATTCTTTATAAATCCGCTATTTTAAGAGATACTGAGGATTAACCATGGGGGACAATGACATTTCAGTTGAATCAGTCGAAGTAGCATTATTGTCTGAAATCGAAATGTCATCCGCGTTAATGATGAAGGATGCCTACCAGCCAGACTCCGGGGAAAAAATGGATGAAGACCGGGATGTCCCCGGTTTGCAAACCAAAGATTCCCCTCAGGGAGATGGGATGGCCGGG
This sequence comes from uncultured Methanoregula sp., assembly GCA_963676675.2. GTDB lineage: Archaea > Halobacteriota > Methanomicrobia > Methanomicrobiales > Methanospirillaceae > Methanoregula. The sequence goes on from OY781161.1 coordinate 880,842, forward strand.
CCAAATGCAGTCGTATATATTACAAAACTATCGTACCGGACCCCTCCTGAAGAGATTAATAAAATCCTGTTAAAAAAACCTGAACGCACAACAAATACGGGCACTCACGAGTTTTACACTGTGGTACTCACCCTTAGTATGCGACTGGGTGATCGATCGACTACCCGTTTTCTCAACGGAACCATAGAGCTCGCTTTTCCTTCCGGGATAAAAATTCTTACCTATTCCCCCAAAGAAAAGGGCATTATTTCTTCAATTATTGAAAACGGTGGAGACGCACTCTCCCTGTCTCCCGGTCTAGTTTTTTTGGGAATTACAACTCAAGGTACAAAAATTCAACCTGATCCCAAGGAAAACCGGTTCAGGATCACCGTAGGTCCTGGGGAAAAAATTTCCGGTACCTTCCGCAGAAACAGCGGGTTCAGACTCGATATCCCCGCTTATATTTTGTTAGAATACCAGGGGATGCTCAAAAATGAGCGTGAACTATTCCTGGAAATATTTCCCCCGATCCCAGGCCCGACTATTGAAATTTCAGGAAATGAGATGCTGGCAGTAATTTCCTTTATTGTCCGGGCTCCCAAAAATACTCCTCCCAAAATCACTGCCCGCATAGAAGGCAGGGTGAAAGGGAATCTGTGGGGTGTGGTCCCCCTCAAAGGCTCAGTGGTTTTTTAATCAACTATAAGGCGATTCTTAAGATTCACCATACATCATGGTTTAAAGACTCAATGGAGTTGTGTGTCATATGGTCACATGACAATCCAGATCGGACTGCCCGTATCAGTCCCCGGATTTTTTTGTTTTTTACCGACACATCGTTCTGGGTCCCTCTAACACGATATAGCCAACCGGAACTTTTCATTGATCCCTTGAAACCCGTGAGGACAATATCGTCAGATAATGGAGATGTTGTTCAACAGAGAGTTATTGAACTAAAAATTTTAATCAGTACGTATGCAAAAAAGGCTCATCCTTCTGGTGTTTCTATTGCTGGGAATTATACTTACGAGCGGATGTACAAGTCCACAATCCCCTGCCCTGGTATCTCCGGTAACGGTAACACCCACGATATCTTCAACGGTTATTCCGGTAACCTCAAACCCAACCGCGACTCCGTCACCTGGCATTACGTTCAATCCAGAAGGCCAGCAGCCAGCTCCTGGTGTGGTAACTGTACAGACAACAAGAATACAGGTCGATAACCCGTATCTGGAATATCTCAATGTCCGGAAAAAAACTCTTGATAACTATGTCCCCAACTGCCCGATGGAGAACGCCTTTCCCGAAATAGCAAAAGATCTTACATACGGTATAAAACAACAATATCCGAAACTTTCTACGCTCACTCAGGACCAGTATGATCTGTTCCTATGGAAATACACCGAAGGAAAATCAGAAAAATCCCTGATAAAAAATGTTCCAGGATGTTATGGAGCGGAGGGACTTCCAAACTGGAACTTTGTAGAAATAAAGGTAATTCTCTCTCCTACAAATGTCAGGCCTGCCAATTATACCATTACACAGGTTGTCCAATCGAATGGAAAGACAATTGCAGAATTTGCCACAACCCGCACACTGGTCATCGATGAAAAAATTTCCCTGACCAACTACGTCCCCGTAAAAACGGATGAACTGGAACTCCTTGATACGGTTGGAATAACCTACACCCGGCACTAATTTTTTTTAATGCCCGGGAATTCCTGCGCTTATGTATTGAATACGTTTCAACTTTTCCCGAGCGCAATAGTGTTTTTATTCCTCACTTCCCTCGTGCGAAAAACCCGTTTTAGGGGAAATCTGTTTGCAACATTGTTGTCATTACCCGGCTCTAAAAAAACAGGGTAACCCCGGCACAAAGATACCGGCAGTTCAGGTCCGTGATAAAAAAAGAAAAAAATGGAATGACTAACGGAAATTATTTTAATCTGTCATCATCATCATTGTCAACATCCCATTCATTGTATTCAGAATCGGGATCCCACAGGTTTTGTATCTCGTCCGTTGGTTCACGGTATTTTTCGTTTCCGATATATCCGGGCTCCATTTTATCATAATTATTGTATTGTTTCTCTCGCCCTCTGGAAACTTCGTCATCTCTGGGTTCCACGTAATCCTTATCTTTTCTTCTCATATGGTTATCACCTCCTTTCCTTTTTATTTTGGAAAAACAAAGAACAATATTTTTTTTGGAATAAATATGTTTCGCCACTATTGCTGTATTGCACATATGGACCATAAAACCGGGTAAAGATTATTCGAAATTCTTTGAATCAGAATCAAACAGGGTGGTGAAGAAGCTTGGGAAAAGCCATATGAAGATAACCGTTTAAAAAAAAAGAATTTCTCATTCGATACAATCCACAACGCATAAAACAGACATAGAGATCTTCTAAAAACTCCAAAAACACGATTATATATCCAATCACATCCGTTTCTCTATCAACAGAATTAAGGAGAAATCAAAATGATAACACAGGATATTGTCAGGAAACTCTGGGATGAGGCAGGGCATGGGAATCTCGCACTATGGGAGAACGAAACCATAACGGTAGTGCCAGCGGATTATTCCGGTGAAACCAAAGGGAAAAAACCACTGGTTATCTTAAAGCCCATCGCGCTTGTTAACCGGTATGAACATCTCGCATTTGCTCTCAACGATGAAGAACTGCTCACAAAAATTGAAGAAACGATCCGGGCTGCCGGCGGACAGGTGACCCGGGGTCCCCGGGCATAATACCCATATTTCGCTTTTTGGGATTGCACTCTAGATCGCTCCTTTCTGAAGCACTCTTGATAAACCTTTTTTTTGGGGAAATCCCTGCTCACAACAACTTTGTCTCTTCAGTTGGTTTTGGCACCTTGACGACCAGCACGCGGAAAACCGCTTTGCTCTCGTTGATCCAGCGGTGCGGGATCCGGGCCGGGCTTTCTACAAGCTGATCTTTCGTCACGGTTTCCCGTTCGGTCCCGATCTCTACAATGCCGGAGCCTTCCAGCACATAGAAGAAGACATCGACCGGAGTCATGTGCTTTTTTAATGATTCACCGGGCTGCAGGGTGATCACTACGGCAATCGCGTTGTCTGTATCGTAAATTTTGCGTGCATCCACATGGTGGGGGTTTGGTCCGGACTGGACCTTTGTTACATCAGTAATTTTCATGGTTCTTTCTCCTTTGGCGATTTTGTCAATTGTTTTTTCACTCAGTTATATGAGCATTTTCGTGCCATTTTTGTGTTCATGCATCGTGCATTCATGGGGCTACTCTGCCATCTATCAGGATCGTCTTATCCGTGACCGGGATCTTTTTTCCCGACTGCTCGAGTGCCCGGTCAACAACATACCGCACACCTCCACAGCACGGAACTTCCATATGGACAACCGTGATCGATTTGATTGTATGTCGGGAGAAGATCTCCGCAAGTTTCGTGACATACCCGTCAATGTCCGCATCCAGTTTCGGGCAGAAGATAATAACAATCCGTTCCCGCAGGAACTCCGCATGAAACCCGGCATACGCGAAGGGGACACAGTCAGCAGAGATCAGCAGATCGGCGTTGTCGAAATATGGGGCTGCCGGATTGAGGAGGGCGAGCTGGACCGGCCACTGCCGGAGTTCGGAGGACGATAAACCACCTGTTGGCTGGCGTGGCATTCCTCGTGGGCTATCATTCCGTGAGATACTCCGTGCTGCGGATCCCGGGCAGGCTGCATAAGGATGGTATGAATCCGGTCCGGAAGGACAGGTACCGGCAGTATGCCCATGCAACGACTGTTCTGGTACCGTTTGTCCCGTTCGTACCGGCTTTTTTGGGTACGCAGTATTTTCATGTTCGGGAATGGGAATCGTGTTCTCGATGAGGTACTCGATAGCGATGTCATAGAGTGACTTCTGCCCGTGGCTGATAAGATGTTCGAGGTGGGCTTTGATAACCGCCTTTCCCTGCCGGGCAATGGTTGCCATCACTATTTTCTCATCATATGCCTCTGCTTCCCGCTCGATGACCGAGATTGCTCCTTCGGGACAGGTGCCAATACAGGCCCCGAGACCATCGCAGAAGAGATCGCTCACCAGCCGGGCTTTTCCTTCAATGAGCTGGAGAGCTCCCTCCGGACAATCGGGAATGCACTGACCGCATCCCGTGCATTTGTTTTCATCGATATTGATGATCTTCCGTTTCATCAGAGTGCTCCGTTACGCCAGGAGATCGCCAAGGCGATTTCGTTTGAGATCTCTTGACTCTTACTTGTACCAATTGTGTGGAAGAAACCTCCTGGCAGGATCTTTTCAACTTCAGATAATTCCATGGTTTTCATCACTCCGACCTTTTGGTATTAGTCTTACAGTACACAGACCTTGCAGTCCTGTTCGCCGCAGGGGATGTTGTCGATCTTCCACTTCAGGGCCCAGCGCTTGATGCCCCGGATCACATCTACGATCTCAAGCCCGCTCTCGGTGAGCGTGTACTCGGCTTTGACCGGAAATGCGGTGGCATCAACATTTCGTGTGACGATCCCTTCATCTTCGAGTTCCTTGAGCCGCTCTGAAAGTACCTTGGGCGTAATGCCGTCTAAGGAATCCTTGAGATCGGAGAACCTGCGGGTATGAGCGCTGCCTTTGTAGAGTTCCAGGATGATCAGCAGCATCCATTTCTTAGTTAAGTATCGTACGGTCTGGTTGACCGTGCATGCATCATCCATGGTATACTTTTGGAAACTCCCAACTATTTATAATCTGGTATGTAATTGATACCTTGTATCAAAAGTATATCAAAGGAGTTGAATGATGTTCTGTAACCAGTGTGAAGAAACGGCAAAGGGTACGGGTTGTACAATAAAAGGTGTTTGCGGTAAGGAAGATAAGATCGCCGCATACCAGGATGTGCTCGTATACCTCTGCAAAGGAATTGCTGTCAGGAATCTTGCGGCAATGGAGAAGGGCAAATCGAATCCTGCGGCAGGCATGTTCATCGCAGAGTCGCTTTTTTCCACGTTGACCAATGTGAATTTCGATAAGCAGCGGTTCGCTGACCAGATCAAAAAGGCCATTGCAATCCGCGATGCACTTCCCGCAGCAGGAAGTGCGGAACCTGATGCCTGCACCTGGAAGCCGAAGGGTGACAGCGATATTATTGAGAAGGCAAAGACCGTCGGGACTCTTGCGACAGCAAATGAGGATGTCCGCTCGCTCCGCATGACCCTCATCTACGGGCTCAAGGGCATTGCCGCCTACTATACGCATGCTGAAGTGCTCGGCAAGACTGATGCCGGGGTTGAAAAGTTCCTCCAGAAAGGACTCGCCTCAACATTACAGGATCTCACGGTTCCTGAGATGGTAGCGCTCGTACTGGAATGTGGGAGTGTTGGTGTCACCACCCTCGCTTTACTGGATGGGGCAAACACCTCCTCGTATGGTAACCCGCAGATCACCAGCGTCAAAACCACGGTCGGAACCCGCCCGGGTATCCTGATCACCGGTCATGACTTAAAGGACATGGCGCAGCTGCTGGAGCAATCGAAAAATGCCGGCGTGGATGTTTATACGCACGGCGAGATGCTGCCATCGCATGCCTATCCCGCGTTTAAAAAATATGCTCACCTGTATGGCAACTACGGGGGATCCTGGCCGGCACAACGTGACGAGTTTGAGAAATTCAACGGCCCGGTACTGGTCACGACCAACTGTATTGTGCCACCGAATGACACATATGCCGGTCGGATCTTCACCACCGGGCTTGCCGGATATCCGGGAGTCAAGCACATTGCAGCATCTTCTGATGGCAAAAAAGATTTCTCTGCGGTAATCGCGCTCGCAAAAATATGCCAGCCCCCGCAGGATCTTAAGGCAGGCGACGCAGGTCTCATCACTGGCTGTGCCCATGGTGCCGTGCTCGCCCTCGCAGACAAAGTTATTGCTGCAGTCAAAAGTGGGGATATCAAACGCTTCATTGTGATGGCCGGTTGTGATGGCCGTCAGAAAGAGCGGATATATTATACGAAATTTGCCTTAGCCCTGCCCAAGGATACAGTCATCCTTACCGCCGGCTGCGCAAAGTACCGCTACAATCAACTCGACCTTGGCACTATCGGTGGGATTCCCCGGGTGCTCGATGCAGGGCAGTGCAATGACTGCTACTCGCTGGTCGTGATTGCACAGGCACTTGCAAAAGCATTCGGCGTTGGCATCAACGAACTGCCAGTCTCGTACAATATTGCATGGTACGAGCAGAAGGCAGTGCTTGTCCTACTCTCGCTTCTCTCGCTCGGCGTCAAAGATATTACACTCGGCCCCAAACTCCCGGCATTTGTCTCCCCCACCGTGCTCGATGTGCTCGTCAAAAATTTCGATCTCAAGCCGAATACTTCCGTGGAAGCAGACCTTGCGCGGATGGTACCCTCAGCGTAAAAACGTTACAATAATTGTGTACGAAAAGCCCCTGAGAGTAAAGGAAATTATCGGACACATCATCCCTTTTTATCGTGCTTTGTTGTTTGGTACACGGGTACATGATGATGGAATGTTTTCTTCAGGCAGTAACACAGGATGGTATAAAAAAGATATTTTCCGATGTTGTCGGGTTTTTATCCCGCGTTTTGTGATATTACTTTGTGACTGTGGGAGTGATTGTAACCGTGGGAGTCGCTGTAGGAGTGACTGTGGGTGTATGAACCGTTTTGAGATCCACGGTCATCGTTAATGTGCCTTTGGGAGTGGTGATCGTTTTATGATCGATCATCACACCGTTATCGTAGAGTTCAACGGTCAGGGGCAGGCCGGTTGTGTCGAGTTTCTGGATGGATATCTCGACAACATCATTACTGGCTGCCGGTATCTGGTAGTAATGCCCACTTGTCCCGGCAACTTCGCGCAGTCTTCCCCCAGCCCCGACTGTTCCGATGTATGCACCATCGTACACGATCCGTACCCAGACGCCAGTAGCGGGGATATCGGACTGGGGTTGGGATATGGTGACAACCGCTGGCGGCGAACCGGACGTCTGGACCGGTGTTACGGCTGGCGCAAGCGTTGGTTCTGCGGTAATTACCGCAGTTGTCACGGGTATGATAGTAGCGACTGTTGTTGGGATTGGCGTTACCGGTGGAGTAACGCTGGTCTTTGGCGACATGAACGCCGGGTAGATGAATGCTGCACCGGCAATCAACAGGATGACAACAACAATCGCTGTTGCTGCAATGAGCATCTTCTTACCCGGTGCTGCGGATGACGGGGGACGGGCACGGGAAGATAATGAAGTTTTACTTTTCGGACCGGATGATGCCGGGGGATTTTTATCCTCTGCCTGAGCCGGTGCGCCTCCGGGCCCCATGAGATTTTTCAGATCTTCAGCCTCATCTTCTGAAAAATCCACGTATTCCGGGGCTGTACCTTCTGGCAGAAGATCGATATGCTCTTTGATCTTCTGCGCCCATTCATCCCTCTCAACGGATCGTTGTGAACGGGGCTGCTGGGTAAAGACCAGTTGCATCGGGTTTGTTCCGCCAGTCTTGGCAAAAACAGCCAGTGAGATTGCCGGGTCGCCGGACCCGCTCTCCATGGTTGTTACGGTCTCGATCCCTGCAAACGGGACTTCCTTGTGTTTGAACCGGACATTTCCGCTATCCACAATGAGGAGGCGCCGGTTGGTCAGTATCACTTCTGAAACCGCAGCATCGATCAGGATGTTGTGCGTTGACAGAATTATGAATTCATCGCTGTTCAGGTACGGACTGCCCATATTACCATCTCTTATTTGTTAGCTGGAGCATGTTGCTTTTAAAGAACATCAGTCTTTTTGCCATTTATTATGTAGCCTCGCCACATAACAGTTCATGGAAGTGCAGTCTTGAAAAAGAGCGGGTCTGATGTACGGTGTGTCACGCTCCCTGCTGGTACGTTTTACAACGGCGACTGTATCAGCGGAGCAGCCCGGTATATCCCTGACTGCTCAGTAGACCTCATTATCACCGATCCCCCGTATGGTATCTGCGGGGACACGCTCCATAAGCACTATAACCGCAACGAGGAATTCGTTGTCGATGGTTATGTTGAGATCCCGGAGGAAGAGTATGGTAAATTTTCTCAGCTATGGATCCGTGAGGCAGAGCGCATCTTAAAACCCGGCGGCTCGATCTACATCATATCCGGCTACACCAATCTCTATCACATCCTTGCTGCCCTGAAGACGACATGCCTTAGCGAGGTGAACCATATTGTCTGGAAGTATTCTTTCGGTGTCTTTACCCGGAGGAAATATGTTTCGAGCCATTACCATATTCTCTTCTATGAAAAACCCGGTGGAACCCGGACATTCAACCTCGAATCCCGATACGGTCTCGAAGAGAAGAACGGGAATGGATGCTCCCTCAACAATATTGATCGCGAGGATGTCTGGCTAATAAACCGTGAGTACAAGCCCGGTGTGATAAAGAACAAGAATGAACTCCCTCCCGAGTTGCTCATCAAACTGATCCAGTACAGCAGTAACGAAGGTGATCTCGTCTGCGATCTTTTCCTTGGGGGTTTTTCGACAGCAATAGCAGCCATCGGCCTCAACCGCCGGGCAACCGGATTTGAGATTTCGCCTGCGATGTTTGATACACGGATCCGTGAAATTGAAGGAATGGAGCCCGGGTCACTCATTCCCCTGTTACGGAAACCTGCCAAACAACCCAGGAAGAACCAACGAAAAGCATGGACCGAGGAAGACGTACGGTACCTGGTCCGGGAGTTTAAGAAGCGCCGGGCTCGTGGAGAGACAAAAAAAGATATCATTGCCGCTCTGGGAGACAAACTAGGGCGCGGGCGGTGGGCGATCATAAAGGCGCTGTCGAAATATACCAGCAACGGTGAGCAGTGATCGGCTGGGTATATGGCCGACAGTTCGTAAATCTGCCTGTAAAAATTGAGATCAATACCCGGTAATCTGCATATCCCCCGATAAAAAATAGATGAGATTAGTGCCCGGCAAACTTCATGTCCCAGAAAATGTTCTTGCCGGACGCTTTGAGCGGTATGCCATACGCAACGCTGCATCCTTTGAGCATGCCCATCTTCAGGGCAACAACACCGGCACTGAACATGACCCTGTTGTCCACGTTATGGATACTAGCGGTTTTTACCGCTGAACCGACCGCGATGCCGAGATCCGTGAGCTTCATGACACAGTTCGGGCCCGGGTAGAGTGCAGTTTTATTCTTTCCTGCCTTTGCTGCTTTTGCCATCTCTGCACAGGTTGCTTGCCCGCACCCGCCGCAGTTGATACCCAGTACTTTCTGACCTTCAATGCCTATCAGGAGCGTGGCATCACTTACCTTCACCTGCTCGCCATTGATCCAGAAAAAGTCCATCTGGATTTCTTTTCCCGTCTTGATCATCTGGTTTGCGAGTTTCTCCTGCTCCTTACCCGTCAGTACCTCGATGTGGATCGAGTCCAGTCCCACTGCCTTTGGGGCGGTCCGAGCTGCAATGGCCATGAGCCCGGCTACGGACTTTACTGCATCAGATTCGATTGTCATGCACGATTGGTTAGTATGTGAGAAGAAAAAAGGAGCGGGTAATCAGAACTCCCGCATGATGGATTCCGTAAATACGCTTTAGTACCAAGTTCACTTTTGTGCCAGGGCACATGGGTGCCGGCTATCCGGTCAGCACACGACTCCTTATTTTTGAACAATGATTTTGTGTGACGCGACGTCGACCTTGTAAGACTTCGGGCGTTCGAGCAGGTCAAGTGCGTTTATTTTCATGTCGACAAGTTCACCGTAATTGAAGGACTCGTTTTTCTTCTCACCCTTCTCGCTCCAGAAAACGACAATCCCATTTTCCATCTTTTTGCTGGTCACTATGTCTTGCATACTCTTCGATAGGGGTGGGAGATGATGAATTTTTCTGATGTGGCAAGTTTTAAAATTTACTCCTGCCCGGAATCAATCTGCCGGATAATCGAGAGTGTCCTACCGGGATTGTGAAAGCCGAGTCAGAAAAAGAGGAGCGGATTTCTCATGGAGGAACACAGGTGATCCCGGCAATGATACGCACCCGTGCGACCACCCCGTTCACTTAAGCGCCGGGAAACGATTGTCCCTGTGACTGTCCACCAAATGGCAGCGAGAAGTGCAGCTGCTCAATGACCCACCGGCTCCCGGTTCCCCTTAACACCATCGTCGATCTGCCGTAGAGCGTCTGCTTTGCTGCCCCGTCGATCGTGAAGGTAATCGAGCTCTTTGATGTTGCCCATGCAACCCTGCCGTCGCCGAAGATCTTCCGGTCCGTAAACTCAACCGCGAGGATGTCCGCCTGGCTGATATCCCGCTTTATCTGCCGGATAAAATCATTATGATTCGAAATTACTTCATCAGGCCCGCTGCCAAACCCGGTGATATCGGGAGAGAATATCTCCGATAAGGTCCTTACGTCCTTCTTCTGGTATGCCGTGGCATACTGGTTCATGGTCGCGATTACTTCTGCTTCCTGTGCTGGTGTGAGTTTCATAGTAATTGATTATTGGTACCAGTCTATTTTCTTTTTGGTAGTAGCAGTCGGAAAATGGATGGAACTGGACCGATCCTGCATCAGGGTATCGTTTCTTTTAAGGGACATTGAGGAGCGTAGGTTTTCTCCGTCATCACCGTAGTGCTACATACAACCCACCCCGGGGCCGTATGCTGCCGGAAACTGACGTCAGCATTTCTTTCTCATGCTTAATTCCGGACAAGTCTCCTGTTTATTTCATGAAACGTCAATGATCTATCAAAAAAATGGAGCTATGAGTCCTATGTCCAAAGTATTGGCATCCCCTTCAAAATATATCCAGGGTCCCGGTGAAATTTTGCGAATAAAAGATCGCATTTCTCATCTGGGCGGACCTGTTCTGTTCGTCATGGCGGGATCTGCGTATAAAAATCTGAAACCGGTCATTGAGGAAAGTTACCGGGATTCCAGAGCCCTCATAATTTTTGAAAAATTCGGGGGAGAATGCACAAAAAAAGAAATTGACCGGCTACGGGTCATCTACCGGACGCATCGCTGCACCGTAGTTGTGGGAATCGGCGGAGGTAAGGCTCTTGATACTGCAAAAGGTGTAGCATATTTTGTAGGTGCCCCGGTCGTTTCGGTTCCTACGATCGCGTCAACAGATGCTCCCACCAGCGCAATTGCCGTGACCTACACAGAAGACCATGTCTTTGACGGAAATATTCTCCTTTCCAAAAATCCGGAATTAGTACTGGTTGATACGGATGTCATCACCCGGGCTCCGGTCAGGTTTCTCGTTGCCGGTATGGGGGATGCTCTCTCAACGTATTTTGAAGCGAGAGCAAATGCTGCATCAAATCATGACAATTTTGCCGGCGGAAAATCGACCAATGCTTCTGTTGCACTCGCAACATTGTGTTATGAGATCCTGATCCGGGACGGCCTGAAAGCCAAACAGTCAGCAGAAAAAGGGGTATGTTCTCCTGAAATGGAGAATATCATTGAAGCGAATATTTATCTCAGCGGTGTAGGCTTTGAGAGCAATGGCATAGCCTGCGCCCATTCAATTTATAATGCTTTTACTTCACTACCCTCGTGTCATCATATGTACCACGGTGAACTGGTTGCATTTGGCACGATCGTTCAGCTGGTTCTCGAAAAACGGTCGGAAACAGAAATAAAAGAGGTACTCCGGTTCTGCACCCGCGTGGGATTGCCGGTTTCATTTGCTGAAATAAGCACAAGAGAACTTACCCGTGATGAGCTCATGAGCGTTGCCGTTACTGCAAGTGGTCCGGATAATTTTATGGACAGCATGCCTTTTTCCGTGTCAGCCGATATGACGTTTGACGCACTGGTGGCAGCAGATGCCCTGGGAAGGAAATTCAAAGCACAGGAAAGTCATTGCACCTGATCCTTGTGATTCATGAATTTCTCCACGTCGAAGAGTGTTGAGACAATCTTCAACGACCTGCGGTCTTTTCATATCTTAAATCTGATGACTTTTTTATATTCTCCTGCAGGGACAAAGAAGATCCGGTTTTGACCCGGTACCGATGACCGTAGCCAACACGGTCCAGACAACGTTGCCAGGTAGTCGTTACAACCTGACAACAGCCGGCGCGAACTTCTGATATTTTTGAACCGGTGCGGTTGTTCCTTTTTCTATCCCCCGATCAGGATGCGGACCAGAAGGGGCTGGTTACGCCAGGGTTTCCGGACCTGCCGAAGCAGGTATGCGATGAGAATCATACTGGCAAGGAGAGCGAAGTACACCCCAAAGTACGGGAGCACCGGCACCCGGATATCGAGCGGGGCGATGACATTCTGGATGATTATGTAGTGGACAAGGTAGATGGCTAGCGAGCATTCACCGGTTGCCCGCAGGGGGTCCAGAAATGTGGAGGATGCCGGGAGGTGATCGAGAACAGTCAGTATCATAAGGAAGAACCCGGCACTGAATAACAAAAGGCCGATGACCGGGGGATAAAATAACTCGATATACCCATGTCGCAGGGCCTGGGCCCCGGGGAAGAGGAACCAGAGGATCCCGCCTCCGATAAGGAGACCCGCTGCGAACAGTCCCTCACGACAGAACCGGAATGTGCGTACTTTGCCCTTATCCCAACGGTACATCCCGGCCTCGGCACCGAAGAATGAGAGGGCGACCCAGGGGAAGATCGGGAACCAGCCGTCAACGAACCAGGACTTTACGATATCCGCTGCCCCGGGTACCGGGATGCCGGGAACTGCCGGGGAGAAGAACGAAAACGTGGGCACGATACCCGTTGTGTTATACCCGAACCCGGCCCAGAGGATCGGTGCCAGGAGAAGAATTGCGGCAAGGATGATCCAGCGTTTCCGCTCCGGCAGTCCGAGATAGAGGTACGCGAGCGGGAGTGAAAGCCCGATGAGGTACAGGACATCCATATCGATGAACGGGATGTACCGGAACACCAGCAGATCCAGGAGAGCTGCTGCGAGAATTACTATACCGCCCCGGAGGGCAATGTACCCGAATTTCCGGCCCCTGCCGGTCCGGGATAACGCGACCATCATCCCTGACGTGACAATAAACAGCGGAGCTGCAAGGGAGGAGACAAAGCGCAGCCAGAACGGAGCCGGTAGAGCAAGAAGGCAGGGGATCAGGTTCGCTCCGACCATGATGGTGATTGCAAGTCCCCTGAGGACATCCACAGGGATATCCCGGAAAGGGATCGCGTTCGGTGTTCCGGTGTGTGTCAATTAGATTCCCGGAACCATGAGGGACCTCAATAAAAATTGTTACCGATAAGTGAAAAAAAAATTTCAGTTAACGTGCGATTTAAGCAGTCGATGATATCAGCGATGAAGAAACCCCAGCACACTATCACAGAACCGGTCCGGGCACTGGTACATCAGCCCGTGCCCGGCTCCGGGGATCTCGACAAGATCTGCACCGGGAATCCTACCGCTGATGATACGGGAATTCACGGGAGGGACAATCACATCATCGGTTCCGGTGATTACAAGTGTTGGAAACGGAATTTCTTCAAGACGGGAGAATGATCCCGTCCATGTAAAGAAAGCATCCAGCTGACGTTCCACAATCTCATTCCCCGGTACAGGCTCTTCTATTTCCGGACAATAGCGGAGAGGATCATGGAGAGCAAGCCATGATGAGGGAAAGAGCAGGGAAAACATCCGGTTGATTATATCCTGGACCGTCCCGCTCTTATCCGTAAGCCGGGTTAAGATCTCCGGCTGCATTCTTACCGACTCAGGTCCTCCGCATTCGCCAGCAACAAGAATGAGCCGGGAGACTTTTGCCGGAAAACTGAGCGCAAGTTCCTGTGCAATGGAAGCTCCCATGGAATGACCGATAATATGTGCAGAAGAAATGCCAAGAGCATCCATCAGTATTGCAGTATCCCGGGCAAGAAGGGGGATAGAAATCAACTTGTCTGATGTGCTGGAATATCCGGTATTCCGGTTATCAAAAACAATGACCCTGAATTTTTGAGAAATTTTTTTGAGAACCGGTGGATTCCACGTGTCCATCGTTGCCCCCAGTCCGTTAATGAATACAACCGGAAACCCGGAACCGAATTCCTTATACGCAAGCGTCACATCGTCAACAGGCACGGTCTTTACCGGGTTCCGGGTCATGGCTCAGACTCGGTGCTGAAGAATAATTATTTTTCTGCACAATCTGGGGTTTTTGGTAACCCGGACAAAGCAGATAGTAGAGGGCTGGTCCGGATACGAGCCGTCATAAAAACGGGAAATAAAAAAAAAGATCTATAAACCATCACTGCACACTATTTTTACCATGTTTGAATCAGGCAACAAACCTGTCGTTGAAGACACCGAAGAGAACCGGGCGATCTGCAGGAAGTACTGCAAGAACTGCCAGAACCACAGAAAATATTCCCTGGAAAAATACCAGCCGACCGAACTTTTCTGCGCATGCGGCCAGTCGTCTCTTGAGGGCATGAAATTGCTCGGCTGTTACTGCTCCGGCTGCGAGGTTTATATAAAATACCACCTCCGCGGTGGTTTCTTCTGCGTCCGGCGGTAGTTGTTCTTCCTTTAATTATCCCTTTTTTAGGCATACCGGGATCCAGACCATTGCAACACACCCACGGAGGTCTGCTTATAGGGTTACTCCCCACCTATCACGTGCCAGGTGGGATGAGAGAAGATCAGTTGACCCAGTGCAGCACATTCCGCACCACGGACCAGCGGGGGTCGATCCTCTCCGGGATTTTACCGAGCACCCAGTAATCATACTTTTTATCAAGCATCCCGTAGTCCTTTTCCATCCTCAACCAGTAGTTCAGGGCGAGAAGATAGGATTCGCTGCTGTTCAGGGCCACCGGGTAGCTGTACATCTTCTGGTAGGAATTGTAGGGTTCAATGATGGCCACATCAAAGAACGGGTTCTGCAGGGTCATCGTATACCCTTCCTCGGCAGAGATCATGAGGGCATCAGCGTTACCCTTTACAAAAAACTCCTCCGGCGAATCGATTTGGACGATGGTTGCATTGGGAACCAGTTGGTGAGCTACCTTAACAAGCGCGGTGTTGTTGAAGACCGCAATTCTCAGACCGTTCATTTTCTTTACGGAATCCAGCTTCGTGAACTCATCTTTTTTCCCGTCCGGTACAAGAAATGCCAGGTGGACGTTAATGACCGGATCGGTGAATTTCATGGTATCGAACCGATCTGCGTTAACCAAAACGGCAGACATGACGATGTCGCAGTATCCGCTGTCGAGGGATTCGGCAAGGGTGGTTCCCGTGACCGGGACGAACTCGATCCGGGTGACATTCAGGGTCCGGGCCAGTTCATATGCCATCTCCACGTCGTACCCGACGAGTCTGCCCTTGCTGTTGAAGAATACGAACGGGACGTTGTTGCTGTTGTACCCGACACGGAGCACTCCCCTCTCCCGGATCTGCCGGATCTCGTCGCTTCTCCCGTAGTCTGTGAGAACAACGGCCGGGACATCCTCTTTCTTGAGGTAGACGGTAGTGTTCACGACGCTGTCCCACCGTCTTCCTGCCCAATCGGGAGGCAGCTCGATTGCGGAGAACTGTTCCCCTCCATGATACGTACCGGCAAGCAGGTACGTAAAGCCCGCGTGAAGCCCGGCAATCATGAGGGCTGCCAGCAGGAGAACTACCATGAGTGAGATGATCGCCCTCTTCCACCGGAACCTGACCTGATTCCTGGTGAGGGCGATAGTAATGGTGGTGAACGAGAAGATCGATATAACACTCAGGGGGGCTACAAAGGCCTGGCGCAGGATTCCCGAACTTATGTACAGGTTGTACGCGTCTGCCGGGAGGTTCATTAAGTTCAGGAGCGATATCACCGAGATCTTGGATGAGCCAAAGAAGCTGGGAATTCCCACAACTACGAGCTGTGCCTGCTCAACGAGACTCAGCGGGTTCTGGTAAAGCCATGCCACGAAGAGAATAAAAAGAAAGGGGACGAGCCCTCCCAGGAGCGGGAGAGTATAGGCGATGGGTACCAGGATCTCGCTGTAAGACCGTACGTCTCCCCTCTCTAGGTCCTGTTGCCGGTCTCCGGTCCGCTCTGTCTCGCTTCCGTTGCAAGTATCAGGATCACAAGCTCCGGCCCGATCCGTATCGCTTCCATTGTTGGTATCGGGGGTATGGACCCGGCCCTGGAATAGCTTCTCTACCCCGTCTGATATCTGCGGCAGGGTGATGAATTCAGTACCGGTTGAGAATGCAAGGAGCATGGGCCGCGAGGCAGCAGCAAGGATGTCCCGGTAATGGAAGGTGGTGAAACACGTGATCAGCAGGGGCATGACAACCAGACCGAGCAGGATGGCAGCAGCGGCGAGGGTGATTAAGAATATCTGAAGATCCAAGAAACCCTCAAGGGTTAAGGTCCCGGCCGTAACGGCCGTTATGAAAAATATACCCGCAGGAAAAGTTGCGGCAATGATATGCGTCATGCGGTCGAACGCCCGCAGCAGTGACCGGAGAATGTTCAGAACCGGCCCGCTTCCGTCGTCAAGCATCAGGGCAAAACCCAGGAACAGGCAGAAGATAACGGTTGCAGGGATAATCCCGTCCGCTAAGGACATGAAGGGATTTGACGGTATGAACTGGTCGATGAGGTTGATATCGGTTTTTGTGGCCAGGTCCTGGGTGCTGAAGAATGAGGCATCCATCCGGAGGGGAAATGCCAGCTGGAATGAGAAATATCCGATAACACAGATCACCCAGAACAGTATGAGGATTAAGAATGCTTTGAGAGCGATTGCTTTTGCCGTGTCCCGCTTTAAACTCCCGATACCGACAATGAGGGAAAGGGCAACGGATGGCAGGATCGTGATCTGCCAGATTTTGATGAATGCCTCGCTGAGAGGTTTCATGGTCGAGCAGAGATTGCCAAAGACCACTCCGGTGAGAATTCCCAAGAGGAAACCGATCAGTATCCAGATGGTGAGGTTAAGGCGGGGCAGTTTCATGGGGGTCTTATTCTCCAGTTCGCGATCAAATATCTGAGGTATCCCGAATATTCGGATGATGGGATATTGCCTTCACCATTATTTAATCGTTACAAAATGAGATCGACATCCCCTGCCGGGGATCAGATTACATTTTATGCTGTTAAATAATTCATATCTTTTTGATATTTACTTCAGAGAGGGAAATGTGAAATCAGGCCCAACACCCGGAGCTTTAACAGAAAAAGTCCCGGTGATGTTATTATGGAGAGCGGCATCACTACCCTTAACATGCGCCTTCGCAGTCAGGAACAAGTTTTGCCCAGTCGCATTAATGACGTTAAGTGTGAGTCCCTGATCCCCATCGATCCCATCCGAATGGATGATGGTTGATTTTGCCGGGTTTGTTGAGTTGAGGTCGCTCATTGTCACGACTTGCAAGCCATCGATGAGATGGTGATCCGACAGTACCGGGATACCGCTGCCGGTAGTTCCTCCCCTTCATTATATGCAATTTACGGGTCTAAAACATCGTTTGGCAAAATGTTTGCACATTTTATAAATTCCTGCACAGAGGCAATTGCTTTTCTGGTGGAATCGGTTCAGTGGATTTTGCCGGGTAGTTTTTTAAAAGTGGGTACATTGGCGAAAATTTAGAAATTAACAAAATTAAACCACAGTCCCCTTTGTCAGATTGAACGTCTGCTCGACAACAACATTTTGATAAATTGTTGCCACATAAATTACATACGTTCCGGGTCCCCATCCATTTGTCGGAATGGGCATTTGCCATACATTTTTTCCAAAAGGCCCCTGCATTATCTTCAATGTCCTTACATAAGAAAATTCTCCGGGTATTTTACCGCACTGGCTCCAGAGAGCTTTATTTCGATATTTGATATCATAAACTTCTACGAGGATTTCATTACCAGCAGGGGTGTTTGTTGACCCGGTAATTGTAAAATTAATTGTGTTGGAACGTTCACCAACAGGATCGATAGAAACCCACGGGTCATTGACAACGAGATCAATTGCCTGATAGGTATCATGATTTCCGGCCTGATGTATGCTTTCGATGAAGAGTTTCGATCCATCATCCCCTCCCAATGTGCGTACCTGGCTAATGTCAAAACATTTTTTTCCGGCTCTATCAACAAGCCATCCTGTATCACTATTATAGCTCAAATCATATTGATTATCAGCTGACGGAAAATGAAGAATCATTTTGTAATTGGGACTGTTTTTTGAGTTCGGGATTACCTGTCGGGTTTTATCATGGTCGAGAAGAAAGGTAAACGTTCCATCTGGTTTTACATCGACCGTGGATTCCTCGGCAAATGAAGGGCCAAAGACCCAGACCTGCAGAGAAGTGATATTACGGTTTGGAGAAATGCCGTTATACGTATAATCGGCTCTCGGGATCAATGGCGGAGCCTCGAAAACGAAAAAGGACTGTTCGTCTCGAACCTGGGGAAAATTCATTGAATAAATACTTACACCATAGGGGGAGGAGGAATTTGGTTTGAAATCGGTTGCATTAAACACTACGGAGAAAATATTTTTTCCATCGGGTTTTTGTAGTATCACGGCATTTTTTGTCTCGGAAGGAAAATCACCATTTTCGTTTTTCTGACAAGTCAGGCAGGTAGGTCTGATATTCACCAGAATTTTTTCTTCAATGGGCAGGTTTGTTATACCGGATATATTGACAACGCCGTATAGTGTTACATTGTTAACAGGATTCGACTGGATCCAGTAAGATTCATTCACCGGTGATGACGTGTCGTGATCACTTAAGGATTCGGTTCCGGAATGTTGAGATGGGATTTGATTTGTTGTCTGAGTAAAAATACATCCAGAAATCACAACAACGGTAAAAAGGCATAACGTAATTACACAGATTATTGATTTCTTTTTCATTCTGACACTCCCGAAATTTTTTTCTATCATTGATTATCACTCAAAGAGATCACATGACCATCATGTGCATCAACAAAGATATCGCCCCATAAAAATTTTCACTTCTTGAAGATTGGGTGGAATTATGATGAACACAGCGATGAATGAAAAAATATTTGCAGTTACCGAGCCAAAAAAATGAAAAATGGTTATACCATCCATTCCGCGTACTTCAGCGCATGGTTCGGGCAGTCGTTATACCCGATGTCGGGGGGCCCATGCACATCAGGATACAGGGGTTACTTCCCGATATCACTCCCAATTCCGATAATGAAGACCCGGTTTCAGGCTACATCATTTTTGAGCATCCAAATACGACCGATACTGGACAACCTTTTTAGAAATTGTTTTAATGAAATAATTTTACCCAAATGGATGACTTATGGTAAAATTTTTTCTGGGGTTTTCGTCTATTTTTCAATAAAAATCCAGTTAAATTTTTTTAGTAAGTGTCTGATGCTTTTTTTCCCGCACAGCCAATGGGCAGGATAGTATTAAACCAACGATTTGCATATTGGAACTATGGACGAAGAAGTAAAAATCGGCGTACTCATTGCTGCATTTCTTATTGCAGTAATTGGAGGATCGCTTATTTTTTTAAATATGGGAAGCCTTGGATGGGGGTATCCGATAAACTCCACGGTCTATACAACTCTTGAAAGAACCGTCATTCCGGTTCCCGTGCCTCCAGGCTCTCCGGTGCTCTATCCGTACCAGGTTTCGAACTATTCAGCAGATGGTTATGGCGCATGGCAATTCGGGGACGGGCTGGGTTATAAGAAACGACTGGACCTGATGCCCTCGGGGTATACCAATACTTCGGTTAAAAATTCTGCACAACTCCTGCATTTCTTTACCATGAGCGATATCCATATTGCCGATAAAGAGACTCCTGCCCAGGCAATCGTTTTTGGTTACAAAGGAGGCAACCCGTCGGCATATTCAGCAGTTTCCCTCATGACAACCCAGGTCCTTGACGCCGTGGTCCAGACAATTAACGTCCTTCACATAAAAAAACCGTTTGATTTCGGTATTTCACTTGGCGATGCTATCAACAACAACCAGTACAACGAACTCCGCTGGTATATCGATGTCCTCGATGGAAAAACGATCAACCCGGATTCCGGTGCAAAAGATGACCCGGTCTCCGGACCGCTCAATGATTACCAGGATATCTACAAGGCAGCAGGGCTGAATAAAACAATACCGTGGTACCAGACGCTCGGCAACCATGACCAGTTCTGGCTGGGGGCAAGTGTTCCGGATGAGTACATGAAAAAGACCCTTGTCGGTACAAAGATCCTCAACCAGGGTGATATCTTTAAAGATCCACGCGGTCTCGACAGTCGGGGTTTCTACATGGGTTCCATTGACGGCCGGACTAAATACGGGGACGTGATCGGTGCAGGACGGGACAGTGATTTCTCCGTACCTCCCCAGGTCCCTGCTGCAGATCCGAACCGCCGTGGACTGTCGCGACCGGAGTGGCTGGGCGAATTTTTTAATTCATCAACGCTTCCCAAAGGACATGGCTTTAACCAGTCCGATGCAGCATCAGGATTTGCCAGTTACTCATTCGAGCCGAGAACGGATATCCCGGTAAAAGTTATTGTGCTCGATGACACCCAGAAGGACACCGATCCCGATACCCGGATCTACATGTTTGCCTCTCTTGACTCTGCCCGGTATACCTGGCTGGTACATGAACTGGACAAGGGTCAGGCGGAAGGTAAACTCATGATCATCGCTGCCCACATCCCCATCCGCAACGAACCGGCGAATTCCTCACAGCTCTGGACACCAGCATCTCCCGTATCAGAGCAGAAGCTGATTGAAAAACTCCATACCTACCCGAATCTTGTCCTCTGGCTATCAGGACATGTCCACCGGAATACCATCACCGCGTTCCCATCACCGGACCCCGCCCATCCCGAGCTCGGCTTCTGGGAAGTCGAGACCGCATCCCTCCGCGACTTCCCTCAGCAGTTCCGAACCATCGAGATTGTCCGCAACAGTGACAATACGGTATCGGTCTTTGCTACTGATGTTGATCCGTCGGTTAAGGAAGGAACGCCTGCCGCACTATCGCGGTCGTATGCTGTCGCGACCATGCAGACATTCAATTCTAAGCTCGTCCCCCTGCCGTCCGGTTCCATCAATGCAGAGCTTGTCAAACCGTTAAGTCCCGAAATGCAGGTAAAAATTCAGAACTATGGTACACCCATTGCTACACCCATTGCTGCGTAGGATCAGATTTTTTCCATTTTTTTAAAGGGAAGATTTTTCTGACAGAGCGGTTGGAAAGGTAGCACAGTTAAAAGAAAAGAACTCCCGTTTTTTTATAATGGCGGAGTCCGGGCCATTGCAGTAGAATTTTTTTAATGGTGATTTATGGAACAACCTGTTTTGTCTGGAACTGTGTTCGGACCTTGTCGGAAAAATATTTTCCAATCTCGCTTGAACGCATAAGGTCCGCGAAGACTTTTGGCGGGACACCTGAATATTGGTACACAAGTCCGGATTGAAATTCAATCTCAAGAATTTTTGCGGTGTCATCGTATCCCACCGACTTAAGGATACGGGACTTAACAGGCTGCCTTTTGACGAGTGTCATTACACTCCTACACGTTTGCTGGAGAGTTAATGGTTTTTATAAAATTTTGATGAATAGACGTGGCACACATTTTTGTATTACCGCATGAATGCGGATCGCTGGATCGTTGGCATGTCTGATGAGGTGCCCAAATTCGGGGGGTTGTAAAATGCTTAAAGAAAAGGGGGTTTTATGAGGAGAGTAGAGAAAGATAGGGCCGGATAATGGCTCCGGCCCGGCCAGTACCATAAGTCTTCTGCCTCTCACTGCCGGTCGGTATAGATCCCGGAACCCACGAGCCATGTATCGTCAACGGGAGTAACATAGCAGAGTTTCATACCGGGTTTTCCGGTATCCGGGTTGTAGTAATCCACATAAACAAATCCCCCGCCGCTCTTTGCAGCCGCAATTTCCCATGCCGTGATCTTCACGCCGTTCGTGTCGGTGAAATTCATCCGGTTTGTACCGATTGTTTCGGGCTGGAAGGGCATTGATAACGTGGTCCCGTTGTACGCGTAGGCAAAGATGTACCTGCTCCCGTTGGCAAACGTCCCGTTCCGGTCATTGAAATCCCTGATCGCTTTAGCCGCCCCGTTTGCCTGCGCATACTGGTGGGCCTGCTTCACCCGCTCTGCGAGCTGGTCTCTCTCGGTTATAGTAAAAAATGCGGGAATTTCGGATAAGTACATCCCGGATCCGACAAACCACGTGCTGTCAACCGGACGGACATATGAGAGCTTGAGCTCATCCCGGTTGTCTGCGGGATTATTGGTGACATAGTAGACCCATCCTCCGCCATCCCCGGCAACTTCGATCATCCGCTTTACATTGTTAACGCCGTTTGAATCAGCGGCCCCGGCCCGGTTCATCCCGAGCTGGTCCGGCCGGTAAGGCCATGCGAGCGTGGTCCCGTCCATCCCGTACGCATATATGTAGAGATCGCCATCAATGAACGTCCCGTTCAAGTTGTTGAACTCTTTAAGCGCCGCATCCTTCCCATTTTTTTTCGCATACGCTTCAGCCCTGTCGACTAAACGGGTGAGGTTGGCATACCGGGCATCGGTTGCCTGAACCGATACAACCGTAACCTGCGTTGTGACGGGTGTACCCGTTGTTATCATCCCAGTGTTTTGGGTATTACCGGACGGTCCGGTGCATCCCGCGAGCACTACGGTTGCCGCAATGAGAAGCAGCATCACTGCAAGAGAAGAGACCTTCATGGTAATGGAGTTGCCGGCAGTTCCCTATGAAGGTTACCTCCGTGAGGAAAGGTGAGTAGGGGAGTGAGTGAAAAGAGGGGATTTGGTACTGGGGACCGTGTGAAAATTTAGAGGGAAAGTCTAATTATTTTTCATTAAACTCTGCTTAAAAAAATTCAAGCATAGAGCGGTTGGAAATTTTTGCTCTGTAGAAAACCTCAATCCATACAAATTGTATGAATCGGTCAAGGTTCGCGAGAATGATCTTACATGAAATTTCCTTCTTCTGGATCTGATATATACGGGATTTGAGGTCAGCTCCGAACCTCCTTTTCAGGATAGAGAATTTGGTTTCAACCAGGAACCGTTTGCGATACCGGACAAAGTCAAAATTGTCGGTCATTTCCTTTCGATATTTCCCCCAGACATTCTTGGTGCCCTGATGGGTCCGAGCTGGAATGATCGAATCCGCTTTAAGAGTTTCACGGATAAACCGGTGCATTTTCTCGGAGTCATAACCTCTGTCCATGACATAGCACTGAGATTTATGGTGTTTGCAAAATTTCTTCAGAAGTATGAATGCGTGTTTTGAGTCGTGAACCCGGCTTTTAGATATCGTGAATCCGGTAATTACCTGCATATCGATATCAATAGAAATCGATGTTTTCAGGAAGTGTTTTCGGATTTTTCCGGTTCTTTCAGAGTAATAATGACTACAGTATCCGCTGGTAAAACCGGATGAATCGATGGCGGTTATGGCGATCATACCGTCTTCCGAATAGAATAGTTTTAGGGTTTTTTTCAAAAGGAGATTGAAGTAGATGGGTTTGATACGACAAAGAAATTTTTGGAGGGTTGTGAAATGAGGAATTGTTGTGAGACCCAGTACTGCCCTGATACGATCCATTTCTTCAAGGTTCCAGATGACAGTGCGATAGTCTTCTTTTCGATATTCTTTGAAAAGAAGGAGGGTCAAAAGCTGATGTTGAGTGTAATCTTTTCTCGAATATTTACAGGAATACGGAGTGAGTCGGGTGGACTGTACAAGTGAATATGCGTGTTTGATAAAACTGATAAACCGGCCTGACGATTTATTAATTGTCTCCTTATTCGTTACTAGCATAACATTGTAAGGAGACACCGTACCTTAGATCTTTCGGTCGTTTTTCACTCGGTTTTTCTTCGTTAGGAAATCATTTCTACAGAGCAGAAATTTTATACCGGGTCCAACCAGGAAATTTCCGGAAAAAGATCCACAAGAACCGGTATGACGGGACGGGGCTAATGCATTGTATCAGACAGGACTCGATTGAAGATAATTGCAGGGAAGAAAGACATTCAGATCAAAGGTTTTAATCTGTTATAAAAAAACACAACCGTGTATGAAACTCATTGTTGTGCTTATTTTGCTCTGCATGCTTACCGGAACCGCTGCTGCCATCACCCTGCCCCAAGTGGTGTCCTTCCCCCAATCGGCTGTCACGGGCATTGTTCCTGTCGCCTCGTTCGAAGGCGGACAACGGTTCTCTGCAGGCGATTACCCGGTCATTGTCCTATCTGGTTCCTATCGACAGATGGGCCGTCAGTACGGCAGCCTTATGAAGACCGAGCTGAACGAGGAGTACGCGTTCCTTCTCGGTACCCTTGCCACGCGGGGATATACGCAGCAAGAGGTGCGGGCAATCGGACGGGATGCAACGGCATTTTTTCCGCAGCGATTAAAAGAGGTCTTTCTGGGCATGTCGGAGACCTCGGGCCTGACGCCCGATGATATTGCGGTCCTCTACTACGGAGGGGCACTCTACATCAGTGCACCTGCCGTCCCGCTATCCTGTTCGTACCTTGCCGCATGGGGGAACTACACAACGGATGGCTCCGTTGTGGTCTCCCGCAACTGGGACTTGGACGATCACGTATTGCCATTCACCAAATGGTACGTCCTTGCCGTGTACCGGCCCTCTGATGGCAGTAACGGTGTCGCAACGTGGGGCCCTGCGGGAATGCGACCCGAGACCCTCATGAACAGCAAGGGACTTTTCATCGCTGATGACAATTCGGGTCTTAGTGATAGCTATAATGCGGAGGATAACCGCCCGGACCTTATCATGGAATTTTTCCGGTTCATGCTCGATTACTCGGATGTAAAAGGACTTGACGCCGGGATCCGGGGGGCAAACGCGAATCTTCCATGGATCGTAGATGTTGCCGGACCGGACCAGGCGTATGTGTACGAGAAGATGACCAATAAAACACGGCAGAGGATTGGCAACGGAGTTATTGCTGCAGCTAACCATTTCGCCGACCCGGCCTGGAACTTTACCACTGCTCCTCCCGAACATTCGCTCACCCGTCAGAATAATCTCCTCCGGCAGGCTGGCGAAGCAAAGGGATCAATTAATGCACAGAAGATGATGCAGATCCGCGATGTGTGCCTGGAAAATGGCGGGGCAACGTTCTGTCATTCGCTCCTCTTTGGCGAGAAGTACTCCTCCAACCACCAGGTCGTTTTCATACCAAAGTCAAAGACGCTCTGGATGAAGACCATGGACAAGAACTGGCAGAAAGTAGAGCTGGGTCCCCTGTTCGGTAACTGAACAAGTGAGGTGATGGCTGGATCGATACGGAAGGACCGTGAGTGTTCCAGACTTTTTTTATTTTTCGGACTGGTGAGGGTTTGTATGAAATTTTCTGAGCGGAGTTCGGTCGAATTTTTTTAAAGATTTGCTCAAAATTAATTTAAAGAAAAATTCAGGGAAAAATTTTTAGTTTTTAGGGACTGGCGTAAAATTTTCGGGCAGGCACCACCCAGACCGGTATGACGGGACGATTCTGGGATGAGTTTGTATAAGAAAAGGAAAAATTATGGAGTAACCCGGTCGTTTTCCCCACCGATTTTTTTGTTAGTCCATACATTGGATCGTAAGAGTATCACTGCAAATACTCCTAAAAGGACAACAATAGGAAAGAATGAAACGATCGTATCTGCACCGGAAATGTATACCCGGCCCGCATTTACAATAATATCAATCAGGCCATGTAACAGGACTGCAATCCATATGCTCCCGGTTTTTAGTACGGCATAACCGAATATGACACTCACAAATATGGTATAAACAAGGTACGCGATATTTGCCGGCAGGAAGGATTCATTAGGAAAATTCAGGCCCACCAGCATCAGGGGTGCGTGCCATAAACCCCATATCAGGCCAACCAGAACCACACCGGTATACCCTCCGAAGAGTGCAAACATCCGGTCCTGGAGGTAAAACCGCCAGCCGTACTCTTCGCCAAAAAATATCGGCCATGATATGACTAATGTTATCAGGGGTAACCCGAGTGTTGTAAAGAACAGGACCAGGTTGAACTCCAGAAAAGGCATGCGGAGCCCCAGGCTGTAACTGAGAATAAGTGCGATAATATATGTCATCGAGAAGAGAACGGGCAGAATAATGTATAACTGGCGGTTTTTTCCAAAGGATAATTTTGCGGCTTCCAGGTTTGTCCGCCAAGTATCCTTCAGGTTCAGGATAATTACCAGCACAAGAGTTGCAAAACTGGTAACAACAGAGAGTATCGGGTAGGGACCCACGGTCCCGAGAATTGGATAGAAAACCATTTCAAAAATAAGAATTCCGGCCGAGATCAAAAAACAGGCAAGAAATAGTTTTGTTTCCCGGGTCAAGGCTGTGGATTTAAAATAAACCAGACAAATTATCGTTGTTATCGCCGGGATAAACATTGCAACTGAGGGTATCCTGCTCGATAACATTTTCGAGCCATACATGCCAATACCCGCAAATTCAAAGAGAAATGTGGCGCCGAAAACGATAATCAAAAACATACATAATTCTGATACCAGGCGTCCCCGTTCTGATAGTGCTATAGCCATGCTGTTACTCTCCTTTGGGAATTCAATGAACAATGTGAATAAAACAAAGTAAAAATCCCCTTTTTTTAATGACCAGAATAGATTCTGGCTGCACTTAATCTTTTATTTTTTTACCGGTTGTTCTGACACTTTTTTTTATGGGGGCATTCCGGCATCTGAATCATGATCCGTAAAATCGCTACCCCGGCTCAGTTGGAATCTTTCCGGCTGATCAAAATTACAGATTGTGGGGACCGGCAGGGATCCGAGAACCACAAACATTCATTCCTGCGCCAGCTTGGCCGGTAAAAATATGTTGCGATATTCAGGATTTTTTTAATTATTTCAGGACACAGCCCTGTATGATCTCACGGGGAATCCGCTGCTGATGCCCCCATGAACCGGGAGGCAGGCAACGGGGTGGGGAGAAGGTGGCCGGGGGAGTTTAGGGCGAATGACAAAAAGTATCGTGTCGGATATAACGCACGAATAGTAACCGGCAATCTGCCCGATAACCCGGTTAAATCAATCCCTCCATACTGGTACCCTTAAGCAGGTGGCGGATAAGCCCCTCTCCGGGGAGATGCTGGTCTCCGTGCATGGATTTGATGGCTTTGGCAATGACCCGTAGATCGTACTGGCTTGGATAGACTTCCGGTGGTTGTTTATCGAGATTGAGCAGGGTATAGACACCCATCATTGCAGAACGCACCGAGTATTCTACCGTAAAGACACAATCTCCGGGAATCTCCACAAACTGTCCAAGGAATGCAAGATTAACACTTCCTTTGGGTACTACATCCGGCCGGTCTCCTTTGATACGGGGCATGAACTGGCTGGTGATGTACGGCATCATGCAGGGGATAACTTTGGAGGTAGCAATGATCTCTTCTGTCTGGTCTCCGGCTCCCATATGCCAGAGAAGCTCCCGCAGCAGTTCCTCTCCGGTGCAGTCTTCCATCTTTTTCTTAACGCAATCTCCCATGTTATCCGGCAGCAGGCCATAAGCCCACAGGACAATGGTGTTCTTCGGCTGATTGGTAAAATGGGGCTGCCGGTGACAGGTGACGCTCAGCAGCCATGACGAGTCGACCGCAGTCATGATTCCCCCGGTTACCAGTTTTCCCGAATACGGATCCCTGCCGGTGAGTTTCCTTAACAGATCCGCCATTTTGGAATCTGTGCAGGTAATGGTGAAGGATTCCCACTTGGTTTTATCAATATCGTTACAGAAGACACCGGGCCTGCCAAAGGATGGGTCTTTGGCGGCGACTTTTTTCCAGAGTTCCCAGCACGCTCCCGGTCCCCGGTTCACCTTTGCCTGTGTATCCATGCTCCCCAAGGTTGAATTTTCCGTCATCGAACCGCAGGTGAAGAACACCAGGTCGTCTTTTGTTGTCTTTACCATCTCGGCCTGCCCATTCCTTACCAGATGAATTGCGGTGACGGTCTTCTTATCCGGTGTGATGTCGAGGGTTAGGTCCGTAACCCGGGTGTTCTTCCGGAACATCACGCCCTGTTCCTCCAGCCATCGTTGCAGGGGCAGGATCATGGATTCATACTGGTTGTAACGAGAAAATAAAATTCCGCGGAGCCGGGAGAGACCCGGCAGGTGATGGATGAACCGGTGCATGTAGCGTTTCATTTCTACAAGGCTTTGATAGTTCTCAAAAGCAAACATTGACCGCCAGTAATACCACATATCCGTTGCAAAGAACGAGTCGTCGAAGAATTCTTCGATGGTCTTCGCTCCTAATTCTTCTTCTGTGGCCATAACGAGTTTTTCCAGTTGCCGGATATGGTGACCATTTAGCCCGAGCGTGTCGCGTTTAATCTTTTCCCCGCACTTGTGCATAAGGCGGCAGGCAGCAACGTTCGGGTCAATCGTATTGATTTCCCGCAAATCCTCTAAAACGGTCCGGGATGGATTTTCAAGCGTAGGAATATGGCAGAACAGATCCCAGCTGCACTCGTAATGCTCCTCCATCTCCCGCCCGCCCCGGACCAGAAAACCGTTTTGTGCATCCCCGGATCCATCCATGCTCCCGCCAAGGATCTCCATGTTTTCAAAGACTGTGATATTTTTCCCGTCCATATGGCCATCATGGATCAGGTAAAATGCGGCAGCAAGGGATCCAATCCCGCCACCAATTAAAAATGCGTGTTTATTCTCGATTCCTTCCGGCTTTTTAGCCCTGACATTGTTATAGGTACCCATCGTGTTTACCCCTTGTATTGTAGCCTATGCGGCATTGCACTTAATAATGAATCCCTTTTTGTCGGATGCTTGAGGGAACGAAAGGCTGTAGCGTGACCGGATTTCGGGGTGTGTGATCTCTGAAAAAAGGGGGTTTTTGGGGTGCTTTCACGGGAACGTCCCTCCTGCTGGTACCGGATGAGCGGGACTTAAACTTTAGCGTTCGCTCACTGGCAGGACATAATAATTACCGTTAAATAACCCGTGATAAGTACAATGTCAGAGTGAATGGATAATGACAGTTAAACCCTGCTGCATTTTTTTGGCATTCATCCTTCTTGGCATGCTCTGCATCGTCCCGGTGCTCGCGGATTCTTGGGAGAACAACTGGGCGCCATGGGTGACGATGACCACGACCACTGATGCAACAATCAACTGGCGGCAGGACACGAACGGGACTGGTACGGTTGCGTATGCCAGAACGGAATTCTATACCCAGAACCACCGCTTTGATTCCAATATATCTGATACATCGGCCACACCGTATCACCACGTCCGGCTCACGGGCCTTGCTCCAGATACGTCCTATACTTATCTTGTGCAACCCGACAGCAACCCCGGCGTCTTTTCTGCCCGGTCGTTCCGTACCATGCCTGATTCCGGTCCGTATACCTTTATCGTGATCAGCGATCCGCAGGATGCGACCAAATTCACCGAGGACAAGCGGTTCCATTACGTGGCGGCTGCAATCGCAAAGGAACCGGATGTGCGCTTCATCCTTGCTGGAGGGGATTACGCCCGGCTGGACGACTTCGGCCGCTGGGGTAGTTTTTTTAATAACGCTGACGGGATGCTTTCCAATACCACGATCTTCCCGACGATCGGCAACCACGAATTCCATAATGTCACGGGTAGCAGCGTGCCTTCTCCTGCAATAAATTACCATCAGGCATTTGCGGTACCGCTCAACTACAGCTTCGATGTTGCCGGGGTCCGGTATATCAGCCTGAACACCCAGGATCCGACCCGGCCGGATCCGAACCCGGCTATCGGCCCGCCATTCTCCGATGCCATTGTGGCCGGACAGGAGTCCTGGCTCCGGCAACAACTGGACAACCAAGTATGCGGGACATTTACGATCCAGCACCAACCCAACTGGCGGGATGACTATACAACCCTCTTTCCCACAGCGGGACCCTGGGAGAAACTGTACCATACGTACAATCTCAGTGCATCGTTTGCGGGGCACAATCATAACTACGAGCGGTTTTCCATCCAGGGGACTCCCTATTTCATTGTCGGCACTGCCGGGGGTTTTTCCATGCCCCTGAGTGCCAACCCCCCGTCCGGGTACCAGACGGGTTCAACACGACGGCTCGGGTACCTTAAGGTGATGGTAAATCAGGCCAATAATTCGGCGACTGCAGAGCAAATCACCGTGGGTTATGTCAATCACGATAATGACAACGAGACGCCGTTCATCTACCAGGCACCGGTCATTGATGACACGATCACGTTCCCCTTAAACGCGAGACGGGTGGATTCCGGGGGACACGGTGTAGCACCGGCAGCGACCGGCAACGGAAACGGCCCGGCGGGATTTCCTCCGATACTTCTTGCGGCCGGGGTTATGGTCCCACTTGTGGCAGTTCTCGGGGGCTTCATGTATATGAGGAAACGTCGCAGCAAGGACCCCCCCCGAACTTGAGAAAAACTGTCAAAATCCTTGAGTTATTGAGTGACGAGCAAAAAAATTAAAGACTTGCCCGCTGGACGATGACATCAGCAACCGCTTTTGCATTGGCGAAGGGGAAGTCGGTTGCCTTGAGCAGTCATGGAAACGACTGGTGGAGAGGGACAACGTGGTATACCGCTTCACCATAATTTTAATCATAAATTATGTTGTTCTTTACTAAGGGTCAACCAAAAGAAGAGATGGACAGGGGATTTTTTTTAAATCCCCCTTAAAGTTGTATATGTGTGATAGTGGCTTTTTTCCGTATATGAGTGCTGGCGGAATGTGCAAAACCGCCATATCCCTGTGAAATAACGCTGGCTAATAATGTTACTTCATTTTTCATTTTTTGCAATTAATATGCTGGACGCATTCTATGCTTTCATATCGGTATCTTTGTGCATGTTGTGGTCCTTGAACTTTGGATCTGCTGAAACACCTTTGTGAGCAGCGGTTTTCTCATGAACCGATGTATGCTGTGATTTTTTAACGGCATCGTTGTGCATGTCGTTGCAAGAGCACTTCGCATCATTCTGTACAGTATGTGCTGCCTTATGTCCGGTATCGACGGATTTGCTGACATTTATGTTATGGTTATCAGTCATTATGAAAAAACTCCTATCCCTGATACGAGGTTATAGTCTCACATCAGAGTCTGCCATCATATAGCGAGTCAGTATTTACATTATACCCGTTGTTGCAAAAACAGCATTCATCTGCTATTGTACTATAATTTTTTTAGAGTGATTGCAATAAATTTCTGTTTTGCAACACGGGTGCGAAATAATCTGTGTGATTCAGACCAGGGCAGGCTTCCATGAACTATGGTTTCACAGACGGTCCGTGCCTGCTCTTTGTTTATCGAGATTTCATCCGCTACGGTAAGGTTTACCTGGATCATTATTAAAAAAAATTATCGTCAGGTTAAGGATTTCTAAACTGTATAAAAAACCCTTTAACAACAACAATTACGCCCACTATGAAAAAAACAGCCCCAAGTAACATGGTAATTGGCATTGGTGCTGCAAAATAGATGCCGGCACTGAATAACATTATTGCCATACCCTCGATAACCGTTATTATCTCGATCCTGTTGATGGATGTCATATTTTCCTCCCTATGTTGATTTTGTTTTGGAATGCCAGTTGCTCAATGTCACAACTCTCTATCTGAAGATAACAGAACAGCATGTATGAGATGACTGTCCGGTATCGTAAGATCCCTGGTCAGCTTGGTTTAAAAAAAATTATCGTGTTATTAAACCTCCATCGCATGTGTCTGATTCTCCACACCATAGCTTCATCCATTTTGAGATCTGCAATTATTTCTTAGCTATAAAGGTTTACGGAGATGATGCAAAATCTGTAAGATCACACCCATCGATGCAATCGAAGAGATTCAGGAAGATGGGTATAAATTTTATTTTCCATCCCCTCAATCCCAGCATCTCCCGGATACCTGCATCCCTATCTCCCAATCCGGCTTCTTTACGGCCACGATTGCCCATCCGGCGAACCTATTTCCAGCCCAAGTTGCAAAAAAAATCGAATTCCGGCACATTTTTTATAAAAACGCCCATCCAACACGATTTACGCAAAACAGAGCGTTTTGCATGGCGCTATCAAACGCTAATGGACGCTATTGGGAGGCAAAACCCGAAGGGGCCGGATAGGTAGCACGGTCAAAGGGAAAAGAACCCCTGTTTTTGGGGGATGCCGGGTGTCCAGGCCATCACGGCAGAATCTCGTGGAAGACAGCTCCTACGTACCCTCTATTCGGGCCCAAAATGACCCCGGATTGCATCGTTTCCGGCACCCAACCGGTCTGTTCAGAGGATTTTCCGGCCAGTTCTTTTGAGGAAACTGCAATATAACCCCTGATACAGAAATGGAGCGTTTTGCGAAGAGATGGACCGGCCAGTACGGTGCAGTTTGGATTGAGGATCTCTGATTATCCTTGAGTGCAGGTGACTTCGAGAGAAGGCGGCCAAAAAACTCCTGTTTTCAGGAGGACGATCCGGATCCCCTTTTCGTGTTAGACATCCAGGAGTTTTTGGCGACGTGAAATTTTTTTTAGCCAGGAAGAAATTTCTAAAAAAATTAAAAAAATGTTCGGAGATTTTTTTATTACCGGAAATGTTTTTGGAAAATGTTTAGTTTGATTCGTAATATCGGTAAGAAATTGGTGTGAGGGAAGGGATTGATTATGAAATCAGGTTCATTGAAATTATTTATCATGAACCCAAATAATTCGATTCAATGATTTTTCAGACTGCACCAAATATAGCACTACAGACAAATGCACCCGGTCTTGGAATCTTCATGCTCCTTATCTCATTACTGGGGAGTGCGGAATTTTATCTTGCGATAATTCCGGTGATACTCTGGTGTTATGACAAGACACTTGGATTACGTCTCCTTCTACTTTGTTCAATAAGTGTCGCGATCAACGCGGCTCTTAAACTTCTCTTCCATGCTCCACGCCCTTACTGGATCAATGCAAATGTAAAGGCATTTGCATCCGAGACCTCATTTGGTATGCCTTCGGCCGCGGCCCAGGTTTCACTTGCCTTCCTGGGATATATCGGTGCATGGTTTAGAAAGACACCGGTATGGATTATCTGCCTTGCCCTGATTATTCTCGTAGGAATTGCAAGAATGTACCTTGGCGTGCATTTTCTTGTAGACATTCTCACCGGCTGGATTATTGCCATTGGAATCCTTCTCGTATCCCTGCGATATGAGAATACAGCAGCAACATGGTTTTTACAAAAACCAGTCCCGGTCAGAATTCTTCTCGCACTGGGCGTATCGTGTGTATTCATCCTGCTGTCCCAGATGATATTATTCAGTTATGGTACTTGGCAGGTGCCTGCTGAATGGTCTGCCCTGGCATTTGCGCAGACAAATGATTTAATCAACCCAGCAACGTTGAAAGATACCCTCCTGGGTGCGGGGATTTTGTTCGGTGCAGCCGCAGGTGCAGGTATCAGTGCAGCGTATATCCCGTATAGTGTTGAAGGAACCTGGTCACAGAAAGTAACTCGTTTTTTTGTAGGAATAATTGTCCTTGCAGTCCTTTGGGTTGCATTGAGTGCTGCGACAAAATCACCGGGCTTCGCTGGTTATGGCATGACCTATTTCAGGGCATCACTTGCCGGACTCTGGATAACTGCCGGAGCGCCACTGATATTTTTAAAATTCGGGCTCGTGACTTCCGACAGTAAAACTCAATCACTTCATTGAAATTTTTTTAAAGAGCCGGTCGGGAAATTTCCAACAAGGCTTTCCCGGGTTCTGCTGAAAATGGGGAAGTTAACCCAGAACCGTCAAACACCCCCCCTCCGGATACCTGCATTCCCTCCCCCCAATCCGGATTCGCTACGGCCCCAGATTGCATCGTTTCCGGCACCCAACCGGCCTGTTCAGAGGATTTTCCGGCCAGTTCTTTTGAGGAAACTGCAATATAACACCTGATACGGAAATGGAGCGTTTTTAAGAAAAAGAAACCGGTCAATACTGTGCAGTTTGGATTGAGGCTCTCTACTAACTCTTGAGTGCAGGAGACTTTGAGAGAAAACGGCCAAAAGAACTCCTGTTTTCACGCATACTTCCGGACCCTGTTCATGCAAAATATCCAGGAGTTTTCGATCTGATATCGGATGATCTTCACCGGAACGGAGGGCGATTTGGGCTTTGTTTTAGCGATTTGGGGGGACGGAGGACGTGACCGGATTTTGGGGATTGAAAAGTGCTTGGAGGAGGGGTTTTGTCCGGTGACGAAGGCTGGGAGGGGATGATGTTATAATAATCAGTAGTAATTTTAATACAAAGAATCTGGAGATTTTGTCATGATAACGCAGGTCCATTTCATTTTGACATATATGTGCACATTGGAATGCGAGCACTGTTTCGTCTGCAGCAGCCCGTCTTCTGAGGGCACGTTCACACCCGGACAGATTGCTGCAGTACTTGATCAAACGGATAAACTGGGAACCGTGGACACGGTGTACTTTGAGGGAGGAGAACCATTCCTCTTCTATCCCGTGCTTCTCGATGGAATCCGGCAAGCCAGGAAACGGGGATACAACGTTGGCATCGTGACGAACGGCTACTTTGCCACATCCGAAGAGAACGCCCGATTCTTCCTTGCGCCCCTGGCAGAGCTCGGGATTGCAGATATGAGTATCAGCGATGATGTCTTCCATTACGAGAACCGGGAAAATAATCCGGCCCGTCGTGCTTCCGAGGCGGCAACGGCTCTTGGCATGCCGACAACGATCCTCGCACTCGATCCCGGGGCATCGGGCCCGGAGATAAAGGGTACTCCCAGGGAAGAAAAGACGGGGGTTGTGACCGAAGGAGGCATCATGTTCCGGGGCAGGGCTGCAGAAAAATTAAGCCCGTATGCCGTTACATCGGACTGGCAACAATTCACGAGATGTCCTTACGAAGATCTAAAAAATCCCTCAAGGATGCATGTGGATGCATTTGGCAATCTCCAGATCTGCCAGGGGATCTCTCTGGGAAACATCTGGAAACATCCCCTGGACGAACTCGTCCGGACATATTCCCCGTCCTCTCATCCGATCTGCGGGCCGCTGCTTGAGGGTGGACCGGCTCAGCTTGCCCGGGTACTTGCGTATACTCCCCCGGCAGGAGTTGCAGATGCCTGTCACCTCTGTTATCTTGCACGGAAGTCATGTCGGAGCAGGTACCGGGAAATCCTGGGGCCGACTCAGGTGTATTGTGATGGCGGTGACCCTTCAGAGCACACATAAACCGGGCCCTTTACGAGCCCGGATTGCATCATTTCCGGCACCCAACCGGCCTGTTCAGAGGATTTTCCGGCCAGTTCTTTTCAGAAAACAGCAATATAACTCTTTATGGGGAAACGGAGCGTTTTGCGAAGAGATAGACCGGTCAGTACCGTGCAGTTTGGATTGAGGCTCTCTACTAACTCTTGAGTGCAGGTGACTTCGAAAGAAGACGGCTAAAAGAACTCCAGTTTTCCCGCATCCTTCCGGACCCCCAGGATCCCTTCACCCACCTCACCCCCGCCGCTGCATCACAATCACGCCTTCCGGACAAACAAGCGAACACAAACTGCACCCGTCACACCGTTTCGCATCGATCACGAGCTGCCTGTCCATGAGAGAAATCGCATGGTACCCCCCGTCACGGCAGGCCACAACACAGCGGCCGCAGGATGTGCACCGTTCGGGAAAACCGGTGGTGGCGAAACAGGACTCACTCCGGGAGAGGGAGGTATGCGTACCGATGCGGGGGAGGGCACGGCCTTTGAGTGCGCCGACACCCGCTAATTTCTTATTGGCAAGATAATCCGACATGCCCGC
Organism: uncultured Methanoregula sp.; assembly: GCA_963676675.2. Taxonomy (GTDB): domain Archaea; phylum Halobacteriota; class Methanomicrobia; order Methanomicrobiales; family Methanospirillaceae; genus Methanoregula. The sequence goes on from OY781161.1 coordinate 916,695, forward strand.
ATTCATGTCGCGAATGATACCGGCCCCATCCCACATGACGGCCGTGCAGACCTGGACTGCCGATGCCCCGGCCGTGATGTACTCGGCAGCGTCCTGCCAGCGGGAGATCCCGCCGATTCCCATGAGAGGGACCGGGAGCTCATGGGCAATCTGCGAGATCACCCGGAGCCCGATGGGTTTTATCGCGGGGCCCGAGTATCCCCCGTACGTGCTCGCGCCTGCAACCGAGGGAAGGGGTTCGAGCGTTTCAAGGTCGATGCCCATGAGACACTGGACGGTGTTGATCGCTGCAAGGATATCGGCCCCGGCGTCCACCGCAGCTTCTGCAACCGGCACGATATCCGTCACGTTGGGGGTGAGCTTCACGATCAGGGGAATTGTCACGACCTTCCGCACCGCCCGGGTCACTTCGCCCACGAGATCGGGGTGCTGCCCCATGGCCGCACCGACTCCCCGCTCCGGCATCCCGTGGGGACACGAGACGTTCAGCTCGATCGCATCTGCCCCTGCGTTCTGCATGGCTCCGGCAAGTTCCTGCCATTCCTGGGGATCGGGCGATGCCATGATACTCGCGATCAGGACCCGGTCTGGGTACTCCTTCTTAATCGCAGCAATCTCTCCGGTCCAGTACGCAACATCTTTCTTACTCAGCAGTTCGATATTTTCAAAGCCAAGGAGCCCGGCATTTCCGGATTTCCAGACTGCAAACCTGGGTGAGACATCCTCAATTTCCATCGTGTCCGGTACCATGGTCTTCGTTACTGCCCCCGCCCAGCCCCGCTTAAACGCATGACGGATCTGTTCGCCCGAAGCAGTCGGGGGACCGGATGCGAGCAGGAACGGGTTTTTGAGCCTCAGCGTACCAAGAGTAGTTTCAAGGGAATGGTCTGGTGCCGGCATAGTTTATTTCCTTATCACAGAATTGCGCGGGAATTCCTTATGGTTGTTAGTATCCCACCGGTTTAATGGGGCACGCCATTTTCACTCTTGACCTTCCTCCGCCCAACTCCTGTTCAAACGCCTCAAAATCTGTATTTCGCCCAAACTCTTATCATGACCTAATTCTATTTCGCAGTATGTCCTTCAAATATGGAAAAATCGTGATATTTATCACGCTTCTGTTCCTTCTCGTTGTGCAGGTCCAGGGGATTGCACCCGGCAGGATCGTTGTCTACTCAACACCTACGGGCGCCGTCGCGTGCATCGATACGGTGAACTGCGATACCACAAATGCGTTCTTCACGGTCAGCGGTAATACCTGGCACTCGGTTGTTGTCACGAATAAAGGGTACCTGCAATATTCCGACTCCATCTTCGTGGTATCAGACCACACCAGCGTGGTCAGTGCAGATCTGCAGCTCAACCCCGCCATAACGGTCCTCCAAGTCGACGTATCACCGGGTAGTGGAACCGTCTGCCTTGATGGCAACCAATGTCACCAAAACGTTGGTGTGTTCGGCAGCTCCGGCACCACGCAGTTCACGGGTGTGAGCCCGGGTTACCACATGATAACGGTTTGGGGCCCTGCCAGTTACCAGGATTATTATACAACGGTGTACGTGGATCTCGCAAAGTCCACCTATGTCACCGTTAACTTAAAACCCCTATACACGCCGGCAACTATCGTCACGCCGGTCGTTACTCCCATCACCACAGAAACCGGCACGGTCCGGGTCTACGTTGATCACACAGGCAGCACCATCTGCATCGATAACACAGACTGCAGGATGAATGTTGGCGGCGCAGCCGGGACAGGGACCGGCACTATGCTTTTTACCAATGTGACGACGAACACTTTACACCCGATCAGCGTTACCGCTGCCGGGTACAAACCCTATTCCTCGCTGGTCACGGTCCGCCAGGATATGATTAATACCGTGGATGTTTCCCTGCAGCCGCTCACGGTTGCAACAACCGTCCCGGCACGCATAACAGCGGAACCCACACTTATGCCAACCAAGTCAGGGCTTAATACGGGACTCGTACTCGGGGCACTTGTACTGTGCGGTGCGATTTTCCTGTTCCGGAAGATCGAAAGGTAATCCTTTTTTGATGCGGTATACAGGAGCTGCCGGACGGTTTCCGGCCATCAGGCCATCGCCCCTCCGCGTGCACTGAACCCGTTTTCCCACGGCATAACACGCGGTCCTCACACCCGGGATCTTTACAGGACCGTACACAAACAATTTTTCTGCAGTTATCGCCACTTATTTTTAACCTGCTGATAAAGTACCAGTCACGTGCAGAATCTCGACCTCATTCTGACGCTGACCGGCGGATTTGCGGCAGCGCTGATTTTCGGTTACCTCACTCATCGTATCGGTCTTTCTCCCATAGTCGGGTACCTGCTGGCCGGCATTGTAGTGAGCCCGCATACCCCGGGGTTTGTTGCAAACACGGAACTTGCCCGGCAACTCGCCGAGATAGGAGTCGTCCTCCTGATGTTCGGTGTCGGCCTGCAGTTCCATTTCCGGGAATTCTGGGCAGTCAAACGAATCGCCCTTCCTGGCGCCCTGATCCAGAGCCTGGTGACGGCAGCCCTGGGTGCGGTAGTCATGCATGCCCTTGGCTGGGACTGGAGGGCGGGGATCATCTTCGGTCTTGCAATTTCGGTTGCCAGCACGGTTGTCCTGACACGGATTCTCTCGGACAACAACCAGATCCATACCCGGACCGGCCATATTGCCCTTGGATGGCTCGTGATGGAAGACCTGTTCACGGTATTTATCTTAGTGTTGCTCCCGGTCCTTCTCGGCCCGAATGTTGCCGGGCCAGCCGGTGTCATCGCAGCCTTCGGGTTCACGGTCATCAAGATCCTCGTCCTGGTTGTCTTCACGTTTACTGTCGGCGTATGGCTGATCCCGAGGATCTTAACAAAGATTGCAGATACCAATTCCCGGGAATTATTCACCCTTGCAATCCTTGCCATCGCCCTGAGCATCGCGGTCGGATCTTCTTTTATGTTCGATGTGTCCATGGCCCTGGGCGCATTCCTTGCCGGCATGATCGTCGGGCAGTCAGAGTTCAGCCTGCGGGCTGCGACCGAGGCACTCCCCCTGCGGGATGCCTTTGCCGTGCTCTTCTTCGTCTCGGTCGGGATGCTCTTTGACTGGAACAGCCTGATCCTCACCCCTGTCCTTGTGATTGCCGCTCTTGCAATCATCCTCCTTGGAAAACCGCTGGTGGCGTTCATCATCGTCGTCCTGATGCGGTACCCGTTCCGGGTTGCACTATCAGTTGCGCTCGTGCTTGCGCAGATCGGTGAATTCTCGTTTATCCTTGCAACCGTGGGGGCGAACATGGATATCCTCCCCCCCAATGCCCAGAATGTTCTCGTGGCAGCCGCAATCATATCAATCACCTTAAACCCGCTCCTGTTCCGGGCCGGCAGTAAGATTGAGTCCTGGATGGACCGGCATGCCCCGGGCCTGGTGAACTGGATCAATGCCCGGGCGTTTCGTCTGCCGGATACCGAAGGGGAGGAGCCCCTCCCGTCCGGGCAGTCTCATGCCATTGTGGTAGGATACGGGCCGGTCGGCCAGACCGTAACGCGACTGCTCCAGGAGAACAACATCTATGTGACCGTAGTTGAGCTGAATGTACAGACGGTCAAAGATCTTCATGCAAAGGGGATCAGGGCAAAATACGGCGATGCATCCCGGATCGATACGCTCCTGGTTGCCGGGGTTGCATCAGCAGATGTGCTGGTGATTAGCTCATCCGATTTCCACGAAGGGCTCGAAGTGTTCCAGCAGGTCCGGGAGCAAAACCCGCAAATCCGGATCATTGCCCGTTCCATCTATCTCTCCGAACAAAAACAGATGCTCGATGCGGGAGCCGATGTCGTGTTCTCTGCAGAGGGTGAAGTGGCACTCTCGGTGACAGAACTGATCTTAAAACAGTTCGGGGCAACTCCTGACCAGATAGACAAAGAACGAAACCGTGTGCATGATGCGCTTCTGGCTGCCCAGGTACCGGTAAAAAAGGAAGATCCGTTCCGGTTCTGGCTGCCGTACTGGCTCCCGTGGAGCAGGGCTGGCAGGAAGTGACAGGATTGCCATAAATCCATGGGGCCGGAAGGGCCTTTTTTTGCGATAGCATATCACTGGTCATTTTCCCTCCCCCCTCTCTCCTCTTAGACCCCGGCAAACCCCAAAAACCAGACCCGACCCTCATCACCCTCTCCGGCATCCGGGCCTCCTCCGAGTACTAACCCGGCAAAGCTCAAATAAATCCGGTCAAAGAAGCAGCCCATGGATAAATCCCTGACCCGGGGGAATGCAAATCCCAAAAAAAATCCTGTTAATGCCTTCAATGTCGGGAGGGACATAAGCCATCTGCCCGGTATTTTTCCCATCAAAACAATTTTATAATTGTCCTGTTGATGGGTGTTAAGGAAACTATGGGATCCTCTGATGACGCAATCAGTGAAGTGGTTGCAGAAATTCTCATCGTCTTTTTTGTCCTCACACTTGGGGCGATTGTTGGCGTGATGCTCTTTGGCGTGATGCCTTCTATCCCAAAGACCGCGTATCTTGCTACGGAGGGTTCCTACAAGACCATGCCCACGTACTCTGCCATCGCCATCAAGCACCGTGCAGGTGATACGCTGAGTTTCTCTCCAACCCCAATGTCATCGTACCCTTCGGAGATCTATGTTGATACCAAGGCCGGCTCGTTCCTGGCAGTACCTGACAGGTCAGCCGCGCTATTCCAGCCGGGTGATACGATCTATGTCTATAATACCGCCACCGGCTACCATATCACAAAGGATCTGACCGGTGTGACAGCGGTCCCGCTCCCCTCAGGAGATAACAGTGTCAAGATTATTGATTCGGCTGCGAACCTGTTGATCGTTACCTGGCCTCCGACAAAGAACGCAGTCTCTCCGACATCAACAGCAACTGTCACCCCGACTCCCACGGCGACTGCAACCGCTACCGCTACAATAAATGTAACTGCAACCCCAACGGCCACCGCAACTCCAACGAATACAACGACACCGACCCCCACAGCAACTGCGACTGCAACCGCTACCGCTACAATAAATGTAACTGCAACTCCAACGGCAACAACAACTCCAACTAATACAGCGACACCGACCGCAACGGCCACTCCAACGAATACCGCGACACCTGCACCAACCGCAACTGCGACCCCGACTGCTACAACAACTACTACCGTTACAGCAACGGTAACCGCAACCCCGACAACTACGAAAACATCCACAGAATCCGCGAGCTCGGAACCGAAGACAATAACGGTGATCTGGTCCCCGAAAGCATCGGGCTATGGCTCCGAGTCCCCGCCAGTCAGGCTGACAAATTCACAGGAAATTCGTGTCACAAAGGGCAGCAGTAAGACCCTGTACTTCGTCCCGAACAGCGATAAGGCAGTCCTGACTATCAAGCTCGATGGAAAGACGGTATATAGCGGGTCATCTGTGGGATCCACGATCGCATACACCATATCAAACATCGTAGAAGACCGAACCCTCACAGCCACATTCAGTTAATCCGGGGGAGCTTCACTATGCAATGGATTGAAAAATTCCGCAGCGAAGAAAAATTGCCAATCTCGACTGGTGAATCCATTGACTGCGGTGAATACGGCTTCGTTTTTTTGCGGAATCTTACCATCGCTCGTAATGCAAACGTGAGTTTTTTAAACTCTGTAACCGGTACTGAATAGCATGGACACTGCGACACTCAGGAAATATTCCAATGCACGCTCGAGGTATGCAGTTATTCTGGTCCTTTCCATCATTGTCTCTCTCGTAACAATATATTGTCTTGTACATGGTATCCAGAACGTTTTCCCCAACCTGTATTATGTTCCCATCATCCTCGCGGTATACTGGTTCCAGAGAAACGGCGTCCTGTATGCAGCTGGCATGGGGCTCCTCTACCTGGGCTATGTTGTTCTCATTACCGGATATAATCCGAATTTTGTTGTCGCGGCAGCATGCACTCTCGTTGCTTTCATCATAATCGCAGCCGTGGTTGCCCTCCTTTCGATGAGGATCTCAACGGAGCAGCGGGAAGTTGAAATATCGGAGAAGAAATTCCACAGCATCTGGGAGCATATCCAGGCCGGCATCATCCTTATCGATGCACAGTCCCACGAAATTATTGCTGCAAATCCCGAAGCAGAGCGAATGACCGGCTATACGGAGAAAGAGATGATCGGGCATCCCTGTCACAAATTTATCTGTCCTTCAGAAAAAGGGCAGTGTGCGATCTGTGATCTTAAGATGACCCTCGATCGCTGTGAACGCGTTTTACTGACGAAAAGCGGGGGAAGCATCCCGGTGTTAAAGACCGTAAAGGAAACAGTGATTGGCGACCGCAATATTTTAATCGAGAATTATGTCCCCCTCCCGGTGTCAGGGACTCCGGAAACAAAAAGTGAATAGTCCAGGTAAAAAAAACAATCGTGTCGAAGAATTTTTTTTAGATATTTGTTGACGAAAAGTGATTTTTGGAATCGAACCAGTGGGGTTAACGTGCTGCAATGGAGATTTAGACATTAAACGCCAAATCATCTTTTTTAATAATCTTCAGTCATCAGTGTGAAATTAAATTCTCCCTGCTTAATCTCACTTCATTACCTGGCGGGGCTTTATAACCGGGTACGATGCCTCCGGCCAAACAATTAAAGGAATTGTCAGCCAATCTCATGGAATACAACAACTCCGGTAGGATTTCCCATGCTGGCTGTAATAGTTCTGTTCGTTCTTGGTCTCGCATCGTATATCCTGCGGTACTTCCTGAATGTTATCCTTGCCCACCACATGAGCATGGCAATGTTCGGGGATTACGGTATTGCCATCGGGGTGCTCACGGGTCTTACAACGTTACTGCTCCTTGGCACCAATGATACGGTGCGAAAATTCGTACCTCTCTACAAGGAGAACGGCGACACGGAAAAGCTCCGGGCGTTTATAAAGTGGAATATCAAGTTTGTTCTCCTGGGCTTCGTAGTTTATTACCTCATTATTGCAGCGGCAGTTTTCATCTTTTTCAACGGCAGCTTAACAAACCTCCTCTATTTCCACCTGGCGATGTATTTCCTCCTGATGGCCCCGGTTGCCGCCATCGCCATGCTGATCATCGATTACCTCCTCGGGGAAGATCGCGTAGTCTTATCCACGTGCATTGATGTGGTAATCCGGTACGGGATACTGATCGTTATTGCATTCACGGTCGTGTATTATGTCAGCGACTCCTTCACCAGCGAGATCGTTCTCGGAGCCTGGATCATTGTATCGCTCTTAGTCATCGTTCTCGGGCTGCTACCCTTTGTTTTGGGGAAGAAGAGTATTGTAGAGAGAGCCACCACGGTCTTAAAAACCCGGATATCTGCAGAGGATGCCCGGTTATGGTACAAGGATTCTATCGGCCTCGTAATTCTCGGCACGATCTATGCCCTCGGGGGGTACCTGGACCTGTATGTCGTGGAAGGAATCGGCAGGAATGAAGAGATGGTGGGATTGTACGTAGCCATCCTGTCGATTACGGAGTTCTTCTTTATCTTTCCCAGCGCCACGTCGAAGTACGTGATCCCCCATATCAGCAAGATGTTCGGTTCTTCAGATCAGCAGGCAGAGCTCCAGAAACGGATCAATAAAACCAACCTCTTCAACGTGGTCATCGCGGTTGTACTGGCGACCCTGATCATTGTCTTCCGGGAGCAGATTTTGGGGATTTTCGGACCGGGCTATGTGATTGCAAGCCTGCCCCTTGTCGTTTCCGTTATTGCTGTCACTTTAAATGCCATCGGGGACCTGCCCGATCAGCTGCTGACCTACACGGGATACGAGAACCAGGTTACCCTGATCATTATTGCAGAAATTATTACCCTGATCGGCATGGGTTCGCTCTTATGTTATTATTACGGGCTGCTCGGGGTCTGCATGGGGATGCTCTGCTCCATGTCGCTGCGCCTGGTCCTCTGTTTCTGGCTCGCACGAAAGAAATTACCGGTAAAATCCTTAAGTATCATCTGAACCCGGGGAAGATTCCCGCTGATACTTTTTTTTAAAATAACACCCTGCTTACAGTGAATAAATGTGAGAACAATGGTGAAATCTTAGTCGGTGCATTTTCATGTAATGCTCTATGCGCTTTAGAGCACTTTTTAAAATATGCCCATATATTTCCCTCAAAAATTCTCGCCCCGGACTGCATCATAATCCCGGAGATGCAAAATCCCCTAGCAGCATGTTAACGTCGATGGTTCGATTCTCCAAAATAATTTTCAAAGATCACTTGCCCGAGAAATCATAGGTAAGTGAGGTCCATCGAAGTGAACCGGGCTAGTTGTCAGGTTGAGTACACGATTTTTCCCACGCTTCATTCTAGATTCACCACGCAAAATTACATGATATTGGCCGATAATTGGCAGATCTCACTATGTTCACAAGAAAATATTTAAATTAAAAAATCAACAGCAGAATTAACACCTGTATGGTTAGGAGGTGAACCCATGAGTAATGGTAGCAACGTAAAACCAGCAGCGAAAAAAGCCGGAGCAAAAAAGCCGGATGCAAAAAAAGCAGGAGCAAAGAAGAAGTGATACAACAATCCCAGCACTTTTTTTAAATAAGTTTCAATACATTTGCATTTTACATCAGGTTCAGCCAGACCCGTTTCGTTATAAAGGAAACAACCTCATATGCTCGCGGGGTGTCTGTATTCATCGTTTGTGGAATTTACCCACAGAACACGCATTATTAAAAGCAACGCACCCTATCACAAATGTATGGCCCGATCGCTCTTTATCGGAATCCTGTTCGTCGTATGTATGCTGGCTGTTGCCGCGGGATGTATCGGTCAACCGGTCAGCAAGGTTGTTATCACGCCGACGGTAACGATCCCGGTTCCGGATGGCAACGCCACCCAGAAAACGTTCATAGCCCAGGTAAAGGCCCCGCTCAACAATACTGAATGGGCAAACGTCATCAAGTTGCAGGAAGACCAGAAGTATATCACCGATATCAACGCAATCCTCGCCACCCAGCACCCGGAGATTCCGGTATTTAAGAACATTGCCAATGCGTCGGAAGTCTACCAGGCTGCCGATAACGTGATCCTCCAGAGATACGGCATTCCCACTCCTGAAAAGGATGCTGCAGGCATGTTCTCCAGCAAGGAACTGCAATTAGCGATTGATAACGACGTCAATACCGGCAGTAATTCTGTCAGGGATGCTCTCTTTGTGAGCGCCAGGGCAACAGATATGCATATCGCGGATCTCGAAGCTGCGATTGGGCGGACGGATAACCCTGATATCCTGTTCATCGACCGGCAGCAGCTCGCCTCCTCCCGTAACAACCTGCGGACAATCAGCCAGTGGATCACCGCATACAAGGGTAGCTATTATCCGACATACATCCCGGTGGATTATTACAAAAGCCTGATCAACTCGCCGGTCGAGCAGATCCCGCTCAAATAATTTTTTTATTGTTTTTCGGGCCCTGTAAAGAAATCCGAAGTTTTTGACAGGAAATTTTAAAAACATTTTAAAAGTTGTTTGAATTTTTTAAAGAGATCGCATACATTAAAAAAATTTTCCGGGAAAATTGTTTTTAGTTTTTCGCCGTGAACATTGTGTAATTAAAAAAAGATATGCCAAGAGGAATCTGCCTCCCCCGGTATCAGTCTGGTGCCGGGCAGTTATTCGCCGGAAAACGATTGCCCCGGAGCCTGTCCGGTATTGGGCGTAGAGATGTGAAGCTGGGAAATCAGCCAGCGACTCCCGGTATTTCTCAGCCCGATGGTCATCCTTACCTTCATCATCTGCTTGTCTTTTCCAAGAACCATGAACGTACAATTGCAGCCGCTCATTACCCACGCGATACGTCCATCGCCAGAAATGTTCAAATCCGTAAATTCAAGGAAGATCGATGTCGCCTGGATCAGGTCACGCTTTAGAAGCGGTGCATATTCTTTCCGGTTCTTGAAAATCTCATCCGCTCCGGCACCGTATCCGCAGATATCTTCGGAGAATAACGCGAGCAGTGCTTTTTGATCTTTTCTCTGGTATGCCGCACAATACCTGCCAAGGGTTTCTTTAACCTCTGACTTCTGCTCTTCAGTGAAAGTCATAGTAGTGATACGGGTTAGCGTTCAGATATCTTTTTTGGAATCCCGGTTATTCCATCCCAGCCTTTCGTACCGCCACAGCACACGAGAGCCAGCCGGCATCGGGAGTTTTGAAATATCTGGAGGAGCCGGTTCTCCTCTTCTCCATCTCATCCATATCGTAATAACTGCAGGAAAAGTCCGGGCCCAGCATCGCGACAATCTCGTCCGGTGAATAGGTTGTCATCCGGTCAAGAGCGGTATAGTCGCGGACGTGGGAAAAAATCCTGTACGGGATAAATCGCCGCTCTTCGTTTACCAGCCTGCACGGTTTGAGATGCTCAAAAACAATACTCAGGTCCGGGAAAAGATTCGACAGGGATGCAAGCACCCGCTCCATAGCAGGCCTTTCGATATAGTAACTGAGTCCTTCCATGACTACAATAAGCTTCGTGCCTGCCGGTTCCCCCGATGCTTTCCTGAGAGTATCCGCAAGGTGGGCAGTATCCGTAATATCGGATTCGATGCAGGAGATGAACCTGCTGCGGTCCGGGACAAGTTCGGCATACCGCTGGTGCTTGTGGCTCATATTATTCCGGTCGATCTCGATGAAGCGGACACGATCGCATAGCAGCGGTGCGAGTTCGAGAGCGAGTGGTGAGAACCCGGCACCAAGATTGATGATGGTTGTTGGTTTCGTATCGGCTTTGACCAGTTCTTCAACCGTATTTTTGATGAAATGTTTTCGGTTGATGATCACTTCCGCGTACCAGGGACATATGTCGTTATAGCATTCCAGCAGTTGCCGGCCTGCGGACAGATCAAGTTTCTTCAGGTACGTACCGATCAGGGGCTGAGGCTCGTAATACCCGCTCGCCCAGAGCATGACGAGTGCCGCCGTATCTGATACCGGGTAGGGTTTTTCGTTTTTAGTCATGGTGAAAAATACTTGCCGGTATCGTGTTTGTGGTGTCTGTACAAATATTCACCGGCTCACCCGTCTCATCTCACTACAGCAAGGGAACGATAACGCAGGTGCAGGATAGCAATTAAGGGTAAGAAAAAGAAGAGATCCTGTACAATGGCAGGAAAGACGGAACGTTCCGGTAACGCCATTCATGTACCTGATCCCGAACCGGGCTCGTTTTTTGCCAAGCAGGCGGTCTGTGTCCCTCTCACAGAATCCGATGTGGAATCCGCGGCCCGGCTCTATACAGAAGTCTTCCTTGCCGATGAACCGACCTCGCACCGTCATGCACTGGACCCGGCCCTGTTCCTCCCGTATGCACGGTTTTATGTCGGCTCTCTTGTGAGAAAAGATCTCAGTTTTCTCATCCGTGATGAAACGACCAACGAGCTTGCCGGGTTCATCTTCTGTTTCGATCTGACTGATGACCCGGAGAAAGAAAGTGCCGTGATGGCGGAATTTATTGCGCATTTCAAAGAGGCTGTCGCCATGATCCATGAACTGGAGGACCGGTATATCAACTTAGAAGAGATTAAGGCCGGCTCTGTATTGCATATCTTCCAGATCGGTGTCAGCCGGCAGTACCGGAAAACAGGGATTGCCCAAGCGATGATCCACCGGGTGCTTGCCCATGCCCGGAAACGCGGATTCCGGCAGGTCATTGCCGATTGTACCAGCCCGGCTTCGAAAAGGGTATTTGAGCAGTGCGGTTTTTCTGAAATGGGATTTTCTCCGTATGGAACGTTCAGCATGAACGGTGTCCGGTTCTTTGCAGGACTTGACGGGGGCATTTCCCTGTTGGTGAAAAATATCTGAACCTGTACATTATTTCGTTTTTTATCTGGAATCACGTACTCCATAATGATCAGGGTTTTGACGTTAATACCGGATAAACAATTATCCTGCACGAGCCATCACAAAATCAGAAGATATAACGTTAATCAAATGAAAGGAGGGATATGAAATATTTACTTTTTGTCCTTGTATTGGTGGCAGTTTTCATAACCGCCGGCTGTACCTCGCTTCCGTCTTCTGACAAACCAGTATCTCCTGCAACACCAGTCCCCACCTCTGCCATACCAGCAACGAGCTCTGCGACAATTGCTGCAACACCAATTCCGGTGATTGCCTCCACTTCCGAGGCAACCCCGGTTCCTACAACAGGGACTTCCTTTAATCAGTACTCGAATTCCAAGTACGGATTCAGTATCGATTACCCCAGTGAATGGCAAAAAAATGATCTCGATAAGCGGGAGACGAATATTTCCCTGAGCCGTTATGATGTTGTCGAGTTTTATTCCCCATCATTCCTCCGGTGCAACACTGATAAGAGCAATTGTGTAAATGTCAGGGCGGAAGTTAAAGTCGAAGTTGATACCCAGCCTGCTTATAAGGATCTGGATACGTTCTTTGTCAAAGATGTGGCAAGAATTACTTCTGAAAGTGGTGTAGAAATAACAAAGAGGGATGCAATGTTCAAACTTATGGGAGACAAGGCGTACCGCCTTGACTACCTGTCAAAACCCTCTACAGGAGAGGTCAATACGCTGAGTGCCTACACCATAAAGGATGGAAAGGCGTACATCATTACCTACCATGCCCACTCTCCGGAACGGAATGAAAAAACTAACCAGTTCGAGCAGTATTACAATGACGTTATGTCAATGTTCAGTTCTTTCAACTCGAACGTTGGGAATTTCAAAACTATTTGATTTTTCTTTTTTTTCAGCACAAATCAAACTTTTCAATGAGTGCGTGCTAAAAAAAACCGCAACTGCCTATATTCACAAATCCACGCTCCCTTGATGGAGAACGGCCGTCAACCCTCTTGGATAATTGTTGCATACCCTCACGCAGGTTTTTAGCAACAGAAATACGAATATGAATAGAGAAGGACCGCTGTCAATACCGGATGGGTAACCAGCCTGAATGAGCCGGGATGACCTCAGCGGGAAACAGTAAAAAAATATTTTTTCCTTATAACCTTACAGTTGTTTTTATTCTATCTGAACTTGTGAAATTAATTTAAAAATCCTGAATATTTTTAAAACCGGGAAAAATTTGATTTCATTGGGGTGGTTTAAACTTATGAGGATTGAACTTCCTTAAAGAGACTCGAGTAGCTATTCACCTGGCTCTGTGTTGCACCCAAGACTCGTGTAGAGACCGTAATTGAAAGTTTGGGATCCAGCTCGATCGCTTTCTGGTAACTTTTCATTGCGTCTTTATAAGATTCCATGGTTACGAATTGATCGTCTGATACTGGCTGATAATTCAGGGAGCCTGGTTTTTGTGAAAGATTCTTCGCCATAGCATGAATTTTCTGGGAATCCTCTACGGACAACAGAAGCTGGGCATCTCCCTGCTTTACCCAGACTACTGCATTCCCGGGATTATTTTTGAGCGCTGTTTGATAATAGGGAAGCGCTCCCTTGTAATCTCCCTGCTGCATGAGAACATCCCCAAACCTGACCAGGGCTACGGTATCATTCCCGTTTTGAGTCAGTACCTGGCTATACACTTGGTTTGCATCGCTGATTCTCCCGATTTTTATGAGCACTTCTCCTTTTTTCTTAAGGATCACAGGATCGGTAGTGTTCATCTGGAGAGCATTATCGTAAAATGGAAGGGCAATCTCTGACTGGTTCATAAGAAAGAAGGTATCCCCGGCGGTAACATACGAGGTCTTTATCATTTCATTCGTAGTTACCGTTGGGGCAACTGCCGGAAGGACAACAAACACGCCAACTGCGAGACAAATTAAAAATATAATAGCCCAATATGCTTTCATTTAGATCCCACGTAATATCCTGTTTTTTTATTTTTCACGATGCAGACACAATTGTTAGGAATTTACTATCATTAAAAAATGCTGGTTTTGCATTCCGACATCATTTGACTCACATCTGATTGTCGAATGAGAAAACAAACCAACCGGGATACTGAGCGATTCAACCGACAGAAGTTGAGTGTTGAGCAACCTGAACCTGACCCCATTCACACAACAACACAAACGAAGATGAACAGACTGGCATCCCGCTATAGAACCGCTGCCGATCCCTAAAAAAATAATTAAAAATCTCCCAGCCACGACTTACTTCGGCTTGTAGTGTCCCCACTTCTCGAGCGCTCCGTTAAGCTCCTTAGCCTTTTTCGCTTTCTCGTCGAGCGTGATTCCTTCCTGCCATGCTTCAATCGCCTGCATGGTTGCCTTCGCCCCGGCACGGGTGCCCTTTGGGTGGCCATGGATACCACCGCTTACGAGCAGCACCAGTTCACAGCCGTAAATGTCCAGCACTTCGGGAACAAGGCCGGGGTGCAGGCCTCCCGATGAGACCGGGAATGCATTCTTGATCGAATCCCAGTCCTGGTCGAGTGCCATATGCTCAACACCTTTGGTCTTTCTCTCCCGCAGTGCATCGGCAAGAAGCATGGCTTCTTTTTTGGTGCCAACGAGTTTTCCCACCGCCGTACCGGTGTGGATCTGGCTGACCCCGATAAGCCGCATGAGTTTTGCAAGGAACAGCATGGTCATCCCGTGTTTTTTGTTCCGGTCAAATGCCGCGTGCATTGCCCGGTGGGCATGAATAGCAAGGCCGAGATCGGAGCAGTAGTCCCGCATCGTCATGACGCTTGCGGTTCCCGCAACCACCACATCGATCATCGCAAAGTTCCAGCCATTATCCGCCAGTAACTGCGCCCGTTTCTTCATGGTCTCGACATCTGCGGTGATGTTGAGGTACGCGGACTTCTGCTCCCCGGTCTCCTTTATCGCTTTGTCCCGCAGTTTTGTCATGAACTTCACGCGGTCTTCGAAGCGATTGAATGACGTCGAGGTCAGGTTCTCGTCATCCTTGACGAAATCAAACCCGCCCATCCATGTCTCGTATGCGATGTCGGCGTGCTCCTGTGCCGAAAATCCGATTTTGGGTTTTGGGACCGCGCCGGTCATCGGACGGTCGTACACCTTCATCATCTCACGGATGCCGTCGTTGCCGAAGTGCGGTCCTTTGAAATGCTTGATGTAGGCAGCGGGGAACGATACATCTATCAGCCGGAGGTTTTTGAGCGCCTTCATGCCAAAGATATTGCCCGCAATCCCGCTGAGCAGCTGCACCGCATTGCCCTCTTCCCAGAGTGCGAGCGGGTATGCGATCTTTGTATAATTCCCCTCGATCTCAAACACGGTGGCCTGCAGTTTTTTCATCCGCGGGGGCATCGTAAAGAGTGTTGTCCATGTCCCGGTCGAACTCTCCGAAGCGATCCGCCCGGCCGCTTCTTCCGGGCTGATGCCCGCTGCCGGTTCGAAATAAAAGAGGCAGATGAGTTCATCCTTTGCGGGCGTATACGTAAGGTTTACAAATTCCTTGTACCAGTCAATTGCCATTTTAAAACACCATTAACAATCAAAGGAGAGGATGATTAATAATCTTACAGTAGTGGCAGGTGCAGAAACCATCCGCTTTTAATATTCTGGCACACAGTAACCAGTGACGATTATGCAGAAAATGGTATACGGGGTCATCCTCTTTATCGTACTGATCTCCTTAGTCCTGCTCACCGCCCAGTTTTTTCCCGGTGGTATTGGCCGTTCTTTAGGATCTCAGCCGGTTTCCCCGGCACAATGGAAAATGCCAGACCTGGCGGTGCCGGATCCCCGGGAACCGGTCCCTTCAAAGTATGCTCCCGGCGAGATTACCCGGCGCTGCGATGCAGCGTTTGTATCTGCAAATGCAACACTTGACGCAATTGCGGCAACTCCTGAGAAGGACCGGACGGCTGATACTACCCTGCTCAGGTTCGAACAGGCTATGGGAGATATTTTGGATGCAACCTTGCCCCTGTCGATGATGGGTTATGTCTATCCTGACCCTGTTATCTCGGCAGAAGGCATGGCCTGCGAAGAAAAGACGGGGGTCTTCATGGTTAATGTCTACACCCGCCGCGATCTCTATACGGCACTTCACGGTCTGACTCCCCGTAACGCAGATGAAGCGCGGTTATACAATAAGACGATACGGCAATTCGAGAGAAACGGGCTCAGTCTGCCGGATGACCGGCTCGCAAAAGTCCGGGAGATGAATGCAAAACTCTCCCAGCTTGAGACCCGGTTCTCGACAAATTTAAACAACGACAATACCACGCTTGAGTTTACCCCGCAGGAACTATCGGGAGTGCCGGTGACCGTTCTTACCGGATTTAAACAAACAGACCGGGGAATGTACATTGTCACCACAAAAAAACCGGATTATTTAGCCGTGATGCAGAGTGCCGGCAGTAACGAGACCCGAAAACGGATGTATTACGCATTTTATAACCGCCAGGCCGTTGAGAACACCCGGCTTTTGGAAGAAGCGATCGTCTTGCGGGAGCAGATCGCACGAGAACTCGGGTTTGCAACGTGGGCTGATTACCGTATCGACGGGCGAATGGCGGGAAATAAAGAAAATGTACTCGCGTTCCTTGCCGCACTCAAAGAGCCTCTCAAAGAAAAAACAACGGCGGAGATGGCAGAACTCCTTGCGGTGAAGAAAAAGATCGACCCCTCGGCTACTTCTTTAGATCCCTGGGACATTTACTGGCTTGAGGAAAAAGTCCGGGTTGAAAAATATGATCTTGACGACGAAAAAATCCGACCGTATTTCCCGCTTGATGCAACCCTGCAGGGTATATTTAAGCAGTACTCCGGTCTTCTCGGGATCCGGTTTGTCGAAGTGAAAGACGCAAAGGTCTGGGCTGATGGTGTCAGGCTCTACCGGATTGAGAATGCAACTGCGGGAAATACGATTGCGTATCTCTATGTTGACCTTTTCCCCCGCGAGGGAAAATACGGTCATATGATGCTCTTCCGGATAAAGGGCGGCCGGGCCGGACCCAATGGTTCGTACAGCATCCCGGTATCAGCGCTCATCGGTAATGTGCGGGCGCCGGAAGGGGACAAACCCTCGCTACTCTCGCACGGTAATGTTATCGATCTCTTCCACGAACTCGGCCACGGCCTCCATGCGAGCCTGACCCGTGCACCGTATGCGACCTTGTCGGGCTTCAGTGTTGAATGGGATTTTGCCGAGACCCCTTCGCAGGCGCTGGAAGACTGGGCCTGGCAGCCGGAGGTGCTCGATTCTATCTCCGGCCTGTATACCGACCCTTCGCAGAAACTCCCTGCGGATCTCCGCACCCGGATGATTGAGGCCCGCGATCTGGACGCGGGGATCTACTATTCCCGCCTGCTCATGGTCTCTTCTGAGGATATGGTATTCCATACCGCCAGCGGACCGGTGAATGTCACAAATATCTCCGATGCGATGTACGAAGATATGATGGGGATTCATCCGATTGCCGGTGGCCATGAACCGGCAACCATCGGCCATTTCATGGGGGGATACGATGCCGGTTACTATAGTTATCTCTGGTCGAAGGTGTATGCTCTCAATGTCTTTGCCCGCTTCCAGCGTGACGGACTTACGAATACAACCGCCGGCATGGATTACCGCCACTGGATTCTTGAGCAGGGGAACATGCAGGACGGTGACGTGCTGCTCCGCGGGTTCTTAGGTAAAGAGCCCGGCATGGATATATTCTACGAGCGGCTGCATATCCCCATTCCCGCGAAATAAACGCCTCACCGGCATACCTGATATCGCGGAAATGGTATGCCGGAAACATCTCCTCCATTATGCTTATCCGCTTCCCGCACCAATCTCCCGGAAAGGAACCCTTATGCTCTACCGCAGTGTCCCAAAAACCGGCGATAAACTTTCGATTTTAGGCTTTGGCTGCATGCGGCTGCCGAAGAAAGAAGCTGGCGGCATTGATGAAGATCGTGCGATCCGCCAGATCCGGTATGCCATCGACCACGGGGTCAACTATGTCGATACTGCGCCCATCTACCATTTCGGGAAGAGCGAGCTGATTCTCGGGCGGGCGCTTGATGACGGCTACCGGGAAAAAGTGCGGATCGCAACCAAACTCCCGCCGTGGTCTGTCTTTTCCCGTGCGGACATGGACCGGATTCTGGCAGAGCAACTCGAAAAGCTTGGCACCGATCATATCGATTACTACCTGCTCCACAGTCTCGGCAAGGAAACCTGGGACAAACTCCTGCGTCTCGGGGTGCTGGAGTTTCTCGATGCAGCAAAAAAAGATGGCAGGATAAGGAATGCCGGGTTCTCGTTCCACAGCCACACGGATACGTTCAAGGAGATCATCGACGCGTATAATTGGGATTTCTGCCAGATCCAGTTCAATTATCTCGACGAGCACAACCAGGCGGGAATTGTCGGGCTGGAATACGCGGCCTCAAAACAGATTGCGGTCATGGTGATGGAACCCCTGCGGGGCGGGAACCTTGCCGGCCATGTGCCGGACGATGTGCAGAAATGTTTTGACGCTGCGCCGGTGAAACGGAGTGCTGCGGAGTGGGGGCTGCGCTGGGTGTGGAACCATCCCGGTGTTACGGTCGTCCTCTCGGGCATGAATGAGGAGGCGCATCTTGAAGAGAACCTGCGGGTGGCAGAGACCGCGTTGCCGGATTCGCTGACCGAATCCGATCTTGTGGTGCTCGAACAGGCACGCCAGACCTACCGGCGCTTAATGAAAGTTGACTGTACCGGCTGCCGCTACTGTATGCCCTGCCCGTCGGGAGTCAATATCCCGGAGTGTTTTGCGTTCTACAACAACACCGCATTCTTCCCCCACAACAAGGAGAACCGGATGCTCTATATCATCCGTCTCGGCGGGATTATCGGGGATGTCCCCTCCTATGCCGGGCTCTGCCGTCATTGCGGCAAATGCGAACGGATCTGCCCGCAGCACATCCCCATCCAGCAGCGCCTCAAAGAAGTCTCGGAAACATTTGAGGGCAGGGGAATGGGTGCCCGGCGGTTTATGATGAAAAGCGTGATGGGCGGGGCGTTGCGGCTCCATAATATTGTGGTGAAGATTAAGCGGATGGTTTCGGGGAAGAAGTAAGGGGTGGGAGACGGAATTTTAAGTATTCGGAGATGTTAGTTGCGCAATGGATGAGTTCTTGAAGCAGTGCGACTGAGAAGAGATTGATTAGTTCAGGGTTATGACTGATTTTTAAGCAGGTCATAATGAATATTTTCTTATTTTTAATCACTCGAGAATAGCGAATAACCTTGCAAATCCGGACACCCGTCCGTCGGAATGGTGCCGAGAAAAGGGGGGTTATTAGCAATCCTCACTCAAGTGCTTTCTTTCTGAGGAAGATATCATCAGTTTGGATCTCGCTAAAGACATGAATTAAAACTCTAAAATTGGGGCATCCTTTACAACAATAGATGCAAATTTCGTCCGCTATTCAAAAAGAATAATTATTCACCCCCCCTCGTAAATAGAATGCAAAATATGGATCGAGAACGAACAATTGTGACGTATCTCGTTCCCAGTCTACCACTGGATTTCCGGGACTCGCATTTTTTGGCAATTTCGCTCATTTGCGATAAAACAGTAAAAATATTACTATTTGCGGGAATTTTTCACCATCCACGAATAGGGTGATAAATGAATCCCGTTGCCAACCTTTGAAATTCATCACTATAAACACTTTTTCGAATGACCTTCCTAAAAAAAATTTTCAGTTTCAGTTTCATGTACAATAGAAAACCCCGTAATTTCTTTCATTGAAAATTATTTTTTAAAAATGAGTATATCCGGCAATTACTGCCGGTTTGTTGTCACCAGTCTTAGCGAATCAGTCGTACTTCCGGAACAAAGCAGGGTTCTGCCTGCGTATCCACCAGCGTTTCAGGAGCAGGGCACCCGCTATAATGATTGCGATACTTGCGATGATGGCGACAATCGTCACAACCGGCAGCTGGGGCTGGACTGGTGGAGATATTGGAACGGGAGTTGCTGTGGTGACGACTGCTGCCTTTGTTGGAACCACTGCAGCCGGTGTCTCCCTGGAATAGGTGGTCTGTGCGGGCACAGAGCTGGTGCTGGTTTTTACAAATACCGCAAAGAGGGTGAAATGATTTGTTGCAGCAGTAACTGAGCGGGCTGAGGTTGCCGCGGTTGTCGGGAGAGATATCCAGGATTTTGTTGGGGTATCGTAATACTGGATCGTTATCGCTTCAGTTTTTCCTCCTGCCTGCGTAAGAGCGGCACCCCACTGGGCTTCAGTCATGGTAAACGTGAGGGAAACCGGGTGATCGAAGGTTGCTCCCGCTGGCGTACATTCAACCCCGAGGCCTCCTGCCGTGAAGACCATGCCTGCCGGTGCTGTAGTCCCGGCAATTGCGGTAACTGCCTCCTGCGAGAGAGGGGTTACCGTTACTTCGCCTAAATGCCCTCCATCAGCCGCAAGTGCTTTTGTTGACTGCGGGATCGCGACCTTTACCTCGATTGGAGATAGTGTTGTTGTCTGGACGGTGTAAGGCGCGATGGTCTGGCCAAGATCATTGGTCTTTATGGTTACGCTTGCCTGCCCGGCGGGACCGGTGGTGATATGGGCAGGTACGGAGTCACCTCCATCCGGCGTTTGCGAGGGTGAAACCGGCGCAGTTAATGTTTTGAAAAGTTCTGCATTGTATGAACCATTTGGTGATGGGTTCATCTGATTGACGAAGATCTGCTGAGCGGTGACACCATACGAACGCGACAGACTGGCAAGCGACCCGCTGCTAACCGCCGGATCAACGTCAGTTATCATGATTGAAACGGTACTGTCGCTGTTGCGGTAAATCTCAAACATGCGGAACATCTGGGGATAATCCCGTAATGATGAGGTCTGGACCTCCCAGAATCCATATTCGGGATGGCTGGAATCAGGTGATGGAAATGCGGATACCTGATTCAGATGAAGATGTCCCGCGATCCACAGGATGAAGTTCGGGTAGGTATGGAGTTTGGCAATTATCTGATCCTCTTTCCGATACGAATAATTACTCCAGCTCGCATCATTTGACGGAGCTAATACACCTATCGGTACATGCGCAGCGATGATCATGAGCTTCCCGTCCCGCTGACCCACGTCAAGCTCGTTTACCAGCCAGTCATACCGGGTCTTATCAAGAGTGCCATGACCCCATCCGAGAGAAGTGGGATCCTCGGAATCGGTCTCGTTCTGGGTATCGTCGAGCACGATCATCTTGATGCCGGGCTTTGGATCAAACGAATAGCAGGCAAACCCTGTTGCTGCGTCGGCACGGCTGAACCCGTGTCCCACGGGGGATGTTGTGGTATTAAAAAATTCGGACATCCACTGCGACGTTGTAACGGTAGAGCGGTTCAGGTCGGCCGCAAGTACCTGCGGCGGGGTGGTGAAGGAAGCGTTGCGGCCGGCGCCATACGCCGTACCATTAGGTGTCGTGCCGTTTATTGTCCCCATCCAATAACCCCGGCTGTTCACACCATCAAGTTCTGTAAATACATCTCCGTGGTTGAGGATATCCAGGCCAATATACGTCTGTCGGGAATAAGCATCCTGTCGCAGGAAACCCGTATAGAAATGATCGTGGTTGCCGAGCGTCTGGTACCACTTGATCGATGAATTGATTCCTGCTGCCTGGAACTTATCTTGGTAATCATTGTGTGGCCCGGGGATCGGATCATCCTTTACACCGGAATCCGGGTCTATTAACTGCCCATCCAGGTCATCAATATACCATCGCACTTCATTGTACTGGTTGTTGTTGGCAGCATCGCCAAGCGAGATCCCGAAATCAAACGGATCCTGCAGGTGCTGGGCGTTTATTGTCTGGATGGCCGCGTCAAAAACCTGTGTCGTCAGGAGCATAACCGGTGAATATGCCGAAGAAACACCGCCGAAGAGGCCAAAGAATATCGCTGATGCAGGAGTTTCTTCATCGGTAATATGGATATCGGTTATGGTAAAGAAATGAAGTAGTTTTTCCGTATGGGTCACGGAACCGGCGGTATAGCCGGATGGCATAATATCCAGTCTTTTTGGATAATTCAGTGGCGGGCCATATTGCCAGCTACCGTAACCATAGTTGGTATAGTTTGCAACATCATCAGGACGCATAAGAGTGGGCCTTGGCGTGATATTGGGAGCAATACCAACGGTCCTGTCGGCGGTTGTTTTTACGGTGGAATCTATTGGATAACTGGGTACCGCTGCCGTAACGACAGTCCCGGCGAGGGTCATGAATACCAAAAGACCTATAATAATTATCGCGGGAACTGAGCGTTCGTGCATATAACATTCACCTGAGTTAAAGGATTTCAATTGTTATTGTCGTAAAACATGATAGCTATGCGCTTTTCTTTAATCAATGATTCTTTTTGGTTTTTTTACCCGTGCCGGGTCGTGGAAATTCCAACCCGGAATCCCCGCTATGTAACTTAGTTTCATGCACTTTATTTACAGAACGCCAAAATACACTTAAAGCCGGTGAATCATGAACCCAGTACTCAACCAGTTCCGAACTGAGATCCGGCATTTTTTTCTTATATCGATCCTTAACCTCGTCTTTGCAGCCATCGCCATCGCGATTGGCGTACAGTACATGGTAACAGCCATTCTCAGTCAGACCATAGATCCGGTAATTCCCGGGTTTCCGGTGATGCTCGGATTACGGATCTTCAGCGGGGCGATCGCCATGATTTGTTTTGGGCTGGGTATCAGCTGGATACTCTCCACGGTCAGGATCTTTGAAGGTATCGTTACGATCAAAGATGATCTCGAAAAAGCTAGCGATGCAATCACGGACGAGCGCCTTACCTGCCTGATCGTCCGGATGCTCGCCCATTACCGGGATAACTACAAGACTATTCGGACGATGATCCTTGTCTGCACGCTGGGCGGGGGATGTTTCTTCGTGCTCGGGATCGCAAACAGCCTCAAAGTCTTGTCCATCTCATCGGCCGGCTTTGCGTTCACGCTCGATAATCTCCTTCTCATTCCCGTCATGCTCCTCACGCTCGGCATTGCTCTTGCAAGCCTGCTCTCCTCATATTATTTCTCGAAATTTGCAAAAGTCTGGGACCGGCGCATTCACGAGATTGAAGAATCGGAATGCACTTTGAAAAAGAAACTGGGGCTGGATGAATCATGAGCGGGCGACGGACCGTGTACGAGATCTACTGGGAGATCCTTGTCTATTGTAAATCCCCGCGATCCTTCACGGCTATCATCAACCGGTGTGACCTGAACTCGAAGGCCGGGCAGGAGTACCTTGAATTTCTGGTGGCGAAGGGATACATCGCTTCGGTTACTGAGGGGGAAAAGACTAGTTATCAATCGACACCGGCAGCGGCAGAGTATATCGGGCTTTTTTCCTCGCTGTACCAGAAACTTTTCGATGCTACGCCGGAATTTAAACTGTAGAAATCCTGATATTTTTTTAAAATAACACACTGCTGATTGTGAAAAAAAAATTTGAACCAAAGTCCCTCCCGTTGCTCTTTGCTGTTCATGTCAATATTTATTTCACTCAAATTATCACTGATGGCCTGTAACCGCTTTTAATAAAGAGGATCGTATTTTTCCTATTGGGTCTTGGTATTTCACGCGGTTTCAATAAAAAATAAAATCTGACAGAAAAATCCAAACAAAACAGCACTCCCATCAGCGATTATACCAGAAAATGATTGTAATAACGTAATAACGTTTAACGTCCTCAAACACAATATATGAATATGATATTCAGATCCGGCATCTTTCTTTTTTTTGTGATATCATCTCTCTCTCTTTTAATTAGTCCTGTGTCAGCTTATCTTGACCCTGGTGTCGGAAGTATGGTATGGCAACTATTTATCGCTCTATTTCTTGGTTTGGCATATTCAATAACAAAATTCTATAGGCAGATTAAAATCAAAATTACTAGTTTCTTCAGAAGAGAGAGACAATGAGTGACCAGATTTCATCGGTACCCGGGTCATTTCGGGATCCCAACGGAGTTATTTTTTATTCTGGAGAGATGCTGTTACGGTCAGTCAATCAGTCTTATTCAATCCATTATGATCATTTGATAAAATCCGGACTGTATGCAGAAGCTGTTCAACAGGGGCTACTAGTCTCTCATCAGGAAATTCCCTTGAAGGCTGATTGTTCTCCGGAAACATATCGTATTTTACAACCGACACTGATCCCGTTCATCTCATATCCCTATGAATGGTGTTTCTCACAGCTAAAGGATGCGGCTCTGGCAGTTATCCGGTTACAACGGCTTGCAATGGAATATGAAATGACATTAAAGGATGCGCCGGCATATAATATTCAATTTTTAAAAGGAAGACCCGTATGGATTGATACCCTGTCATTTGAGACCTATGACCGGTTGCGTCCATGGTCAGCGTATCAGCAATTTTGCCAGCATTTTCTTGCGCCTCTCTCACTGATGAGTTGGTGTGATCGTAGTCTTGTCCATCTGATGAAATCCAATATTGATGGGATACCCCTGAGTCTTGCCAGTAATCTTCTCCCGACAAGAACGTGGTTGAATTCAGGTATTTTATTCCATATCCACCTCCATGCCCAAAGCCAACGGAAAAATACAATAATTGATGACAAGTTTCGAAGTCGTACAATTAATCAAAACCAGTTTCTAGGGCTGCTCGCTCACTTGGAATCAACGATTCTGCATATGTCGATAAAAAAACCGGAATCTCACTGGATTGACTATTATAACGTTAATAATTATTCAACAGAGTCCGAAAAAGAGAAAAAACGTCTTATTCAGGATTACCTTCTTTCACTCAAACCCGGAGTTCTCTGGGATCTTGGAGGGAATATTGGAAATTTTAGTCATATTGCTGCTGCAAACGGTTTTGACTGTATTCTTTTTGATAATGATCCTGCATGTATAGAGAGATGTTACACTGAGAATAAAAAATCTGGTGAAGAGCATATTTTCCCAGTATGTATGGATATTTCCAACCCTAGTCCGGGAATAGGCTGGGAGAATGAAGAACGCACCGCACTACTCAAACGTTACAAGCCGGATACGATTCTAGCCCTTGCATTAATTCATCATCTTGCTATTGGCAATAATGTCCCCTTTAAAAAACTGGCTCGGTTTTTTGGAGAACTATGTGATAACCTCATCATTGAATTTGTACCAAAATCTGATGACCAAGTTCAACGACTTCTATTAGTTCGGCAAGATATTTTTTCCGAGTATACGAAAGAGATCTTTGAACGGGAATTTTCTCGATATTTTACAATTCAACAACAGGATACCATACACAGTTCCGAAAGAATTCTCTACTTGATGAGGCGGGAATAATGCAAAAATTTCAGTTTCTGAATTATGTCCATCCGTTTTTCATAGGACTTTATCCTATTATCAGCGTTTTCGGAACAATCTCCGGATTTACCTTGGCAGATATATTCCGTTCTTTTGTTGTAATAATTGTAATAACAGGAATTGTACTATCTCTTGGCTGGAAATTCCAGAAATTAAATAAAGTCAGTATTGCATTGTCTTTTTTCTATCTTTGGTTTTTTTGTTATTTTATAGCACATAATTTTTTGATTCTACCGATAGCATGGGTTAGTTATGGATTGCCGATTTTTTATCTCATCGTTTTTATTATAGGTATTGTTTTAATCGTAAAAACGCAACGGAATTTAGAAGTATTGAATAAAATATTTTCTTTTTTCGCAATTGTTTTAATTGGTTTAAGCCTGTTCCCCATTCTTGTCGGAGCTGTCGGTATCCAGGAAACCCCACATCCCATTATAAATACACGTATTGACGATAATGATTGCTATAACACAAATCGGACTCATAAACCAGACATTTATATTATTCTGTTAGACTCCTATGCCGGCATTGAAGAGCAAAAAATTCTCTTTAAGGATATTAACACCCAAAATTTGGAGAGGTTCCAGCAACAGGGATTCAAAATTCTGAATTATCATAGTAATTATGATTTGACCGTAACTTCGATGGATTCTCTATTTAACATGAATTATGTATCTGATACCACAAAGAGCCCGGATTTTAAAAATTTAGAGGTTTTAAGGATATTAAAACAATTCAATTATACGACCGTGCACGTGAAGATGGGGTATTGGGAATTAGAAAATTCCTGGAAAACCGATTATGAATATACACCGGGATTGTTCAACACGTTCGAGATTACCCTTTTGGATAGATCATATCTCGGCATACCTCTCCATCTCTTCAATAAATACCAACAGATTAATTCGATTGTTACATTAACTCCTTTAATTGTCGATATATCAGGACCCAAATTAGTTTATATGCATATCGATTTTCCACATCCCTACTATATTCTGAATAAAGATGGAACTCCCTCTTACACACTGCCAACCCCCTATTATGTCAATAACAAATATGCATATTTAACTGAGGTTGAAGGGACATCGGCATTCACCGAAAAAATTGTATCAACTATATTAAAAGATTCCAAAGATGAACCAATCATTATTGTTTTAGGTGATCATGGACCTCGTTTATCCGGAGAAAGTGGAACTCCCAATGAATATTCGGCACTCTTTGCCTATTCTCTGCCAAGTTACATCCATGATCCATTTTATGACAATATGACCACAGTAAATGTATTCAGGACTCTGTTACCTTCGACCATTGGATGTAATTATACACGATTACCGGATCATTTTTAAAAAAAATGTTTAGAGAAGCCCTGATAAGATGATCTGGTAATACCAACAAAGAGGAATATATCAACAAAGAAATTGGATCTGTATCAAACCCCGGTGAAATCGTGAGAGGAAACTCCCCACACATACCTTTTTCCCGTTTCTTTTCGAGACAGTGTAGTACAAGGTGCACGACTGCATGGAATCCGTAACGGCAGCGCCCGGTCTTTCCGAAGAATACGCAGAAGAGGCCGGCATGATACGGGATGTCGCCCGGCATATCCGGAGTGCCCGGACACGCGGGGAGCTCGGCACCCTGCTTGTTCATGAAGTGCAGCAGTACTCTCTTTTCGATCTCCAGATCATCGGGGGCCGCCTCTATAATGAAATAGAAAAACTCCCGTCCCCCTACCGCGAGGCAATCCGCCCGTACTTTCACAAACAACTCTTCGGGAAGCATCACGAACTCCTCGCTTTGCACTGGAGCGGAGCATTTCCACGGATGGATACCCCGCTCACCGATCCGGAAACATTTCAGAAATTTTGCGATATGCTGCCGGAAGGTTGTTTTTCCTGGGATGATGCAAGCGATCGCAACCCTTACTTCCGGAACCCGAAGAACCGGCTCTTCTATTACCTGATCGCAGCGTTTTCCATGTTTGTAATCGATGAACCGGGTCACCCGGTCGGGATGCCGTTTCCCGGGGGATTCAAAGTCGAGCAGCGGGGTAAGGATTATTACTGCCTGATCCGGGACAAGGAAAAGGACCTTGTCTATTCCATCTGTAACTTCTGCCCGGCAAAACAAACGGAAGAATCCTGACGGATTGTTCACAGAGAAAATCAGGGCGCACCATTGCAGCATTTGAGCAGGACTAAGTCTTCCTGCCGGAACGGGGAACCATTTTAACAGCCCGGCATCCTATGTTCATCTGCTGGCAGACCATGAACTCCCTGTTCCCCTTCCTCATCTCCATCCCGCACGGGGGTACTGAAGTACCGGAAGAGATTCGTCCCCGCCTCCTGCTCAGTGATGAAGATCTTCTCTTCTATTGCGATCCGTTGACGCGGGACCTTTTTGGATTTGAAGACCGGGTAGAGGCATTCATCGACACGCCCATTTCCCGGATGGTCATCGATCTCAACCGTCCCCCGCTTCCGCTTCCTCCCAAAGATCCGGACGGAATCATCAAGCGGAGAACTG
This sequence comes from uncultured Methanoregula sp., assembly GCA_963676675.2. Classification (GTDB taxonomy): domain Archaea; phylum Halobacteriota; class Methanomicrobia; order Methanomicrobiales; family Methanospirillaceae; genus Methanoregula. The sequence continues at coordinate 944,510 of OY781161.1, forward strand.
TTGATGGCAGGGAAGTCTATCGCCCTGGGATGGTACCGCCAGTTGACCAGATCCATGCGTTGATGGTAACGCATTATTTTCCCTATCACCAGCGCATCGATGAACTCATTGACCATCGTCATGTCAGGGTTGCGTTTGACTGCCACTCGATGCTGCCGTACGGCTCATCCGTACAGAAAGATGCAGGCAAACCCCGCCCAATGATCTGCCTTGGCAACAATGGCGACCCACGAGGAAATTCCCGGCCGGGAAGCATTGCTACCTGCCCTGCTGGTTGGATCACCGCTCTTGTCGATGCGTTCCGCAATGAATTCTCGTTTGATCAGGAAGTTGTCTTGAACGATCCGTTCAGTGGTGGATTTATCTCAAACGCCCACTACTGGCACAAGGGTATTCCGTGGATCCAGATCGAGATAAACCGGGCCCTCTATGAACCAGATAAAAATAGCGACAACCTTCGGGAAAAAACCCATGAGCCGGTAGGAGTGCTGAAAGAAAGGATCTGGCGGGTCCTCACCTGGTTCTGGAACCGTGTCGGAGACGAACAGCTGGATAAAAAATGAGTTTTAACTTTTAACCGTTCACGATCCTGTGCTCTTCGAGTCCCCCGTCGTAATATACCTTGACGGTGATCTCATCGCCTTTTAAAAATCCCCTCAACCGGTCGTCATAAATTTTCTGTACGTGGCGGAGATGGTGGCGGGCGAAATAGTGCTGCATGTATTCGAGGAACTGGATCTCCTGTGTCAGAAACGCGTTCTCGTACTCTTTTGTCTCACGGGCGAGAACGAGACTCTCATCTTCCGGGATAGTTGCATCATATTCCCCGTGCAGGTCGAGCCCGGAAAACTGTCGCCAGTCCACGGTACCATGTTCGTCAGGTTCCCGGTGGAGCATGTACGGGTAGACGCGGCAGATGGTAAACCGGTTATCATAGACACGGCATTTGCCCTCTTCTAAAAACCAGCAGGACCCTTTATCGTCATCCTGCGTTCGCAGGGCATACCCCGAGACATAAAATGTTCCGTTCTGGTCGCAGAACTCAGGAGACGGAGCCGGTTCGAGCGCATCGGGATCAATGGCTTTTATTGCCGTCACATCCCGGTCAAGAAGGAATACATGGCCGTTAAATTCCCGTGTGCAGCACTTTGCGCAGGATGTACAGCGGAATTTAATTTCCCGGATAATTCCGGCAAGGCGTTCTATAGGATATTCAAAGAGACTATTGCGCTCCTGCGTTAAGGCTTCGATGCGAAAAGGAATGGGGGTTAAAGAAACGGTAATCACCACAATATTTTTATGAAAACTAATGATGGCAGTGTTTATTGCTTTTTCGAGGATTATTTGGGACCGATCCTTATGATCGGTCTGCCGTGTTTATAGGTATGAAAAAGATGCAGGGGCAATCATGGGAACGCGGCGGGGGATAAAATGAAGTGGAGGAGAAGGTTGTTTGTTGGCAGACAATGAAGATAACCGATTGGTAAAATACCTGTAGCTATTCCATGAACAAGAGAAGTCCTTTTTTACTTTGGCTTCACATCCTAGCATAAGGAGGAAGGATTATTCAGACCATTCTAAAAGTGATCAGCTTTTTTGTCGGCTTGTTTGTAGTAGCAAATGGTATCTGGGTTATGTACATGCCGCCTTTTGGTGATGAGCCCATCGGCATGGCAATTATTGTTGTGGGAATTTTAATCCCTATCATTACGCTTTGGATAGGTGGGATAAACCGACACCAGTACGACTAACCGATAGTGCAGAATTCTTTGTCGGGAAAAACCGGCACATTTTTTTAAGAAAAAAATTAGTTGTACGTCCGGAATGGTACGTACTTATCAAAGATCTTTACTTTGTCACCCTGGGGGGTATATGCATAGACTTCTGTCCGGTCAACGTATCCGGGCTTTGTGGTGCTGCGTAATGATACCGAGGCTCCTTTGTAGAGTGGCCGTTTGATGGAACCGGTCTCAACAACACCATCGGAACGGGTAACTACAACATCAAGCTGGGGGATAACATTGAGTCCTTTTCCACCCATGCACGTCACGGTGATTTGCGGGTCGACTGCTTCACCGTTGCTTGCTACCTGAATATCGATACCCCAGGCATCCTGCAGGGTCTGGACTGGCCCGGGTGTCGATGATGCAGCGGTAGTTGCAACAGGAGCCGGCGTGGCAGTTGCAACGGTCTCAACAGCGGTTGGTACCGGTGTTGCAGCCGGAGTTGCCGGCTGTGTGCAGCCTGCTGCGAGGAGCAGGATAACAAGTAAAATAGAGAAAGAAAATACCCATGTGGTTTTCATGTACACACATCTCTTTAAGAATATTTGAGTGTTATGGGATTTGGCAAAAAAAAGGAGTAATTAATACGCTCTCTTGCCCGCTGCCGGTTCAATACCGGTAGGCTGGTTCCTGATGGTCCGCTCTTTCATGATGGTATAGACTTCGTTGGCATGATCCTTGGGAATCTCGACAAATGAGTAAGAGTCAAGGATCCTTATCGCGCCGATTGCTTTTCCGGGAATGCCGGTTTCACCGGCAATTGCGCCGACGATATCTTTTGGTGCGACCTTGTGCTGCCTGCCTACTGCCAAAAAGAACCTGACCATACCGGCTTCGGCACCGGTATCGGCAAAGTCTACCTCTTCGCGCTTCTCTGCCGGGGCCTCGAGGCGCTCTTCCATCTGCATTTTCAAGAGTGCTGCAGCGATGTCGACCGTGTTGAGATCTCCTTCGGTCTCCTTCTCAATCACGCGAACGAAGGTCTCAAGACCTCCTGCCTGGATTGTCTCACGCACTGCTTCGAGCACAGCCTTTGTCCTTGTCTCTGCTACATCGCTCTGCGAGGGAATGGGCATGCGGGGGATCTGGACCTTTGCATAGTGCTGGATCTCGCGGAGCTTGTTGAAGTCCTTGGGCGAGACAAAGGTGATTGCCTTGCCGCTCTTGCCTGCACGTCCGGTCCTGCCGATACGGTGGACATAGTACTCCACATCCTGCGGGATGTCGAAGTTGATAACCATGTCGACGTCATCGACATCGATACCGCGGGCGGCAACATCGGTTGCGATCAGGATCTCGATCGAACCTTTCCTGAATCCTCCCATCACGCGGTCGCGCTGGGACTGTTTCATGTCACCGTGCAGTTCCTCGGCTCGGTAACCCCGGGCCTTGATCTTGCCGGCAAGTTCTTCTGCCCTGCGCTTGGTGTTGCAGAAGATGATTGACAGGTGCGGGTCGGCGATATCGATAAGCCTGCAGAGAATATCGATCTTTTCGCGTTCCTTGACTTCGATGTAACTCTGCTCTATCTTCGGGACGGTCAGTTCAGCGTACTGGACTTTGACAAACTCGGGTTTGTTCATGAACCGCTTCGAGATATCAATGATCGGCTGGGGAAGCGTTGCCGAGAAGAGCATGGTCTGGCGTTCCTGGGGAACTTTCTTTAAGATAAGTTCGATGTCATCCCGGAATCCCATGTCAAGCATCTGGTCGGCTTCATCGAGTACAACCGTGTGGACATCATGGAGGCTGAGCGTCCTGCGGTCCATGTGATCCATCACGCGCCCGGGTGTCCCGATCACGATGTGAACTCCTGAATGGAGTGCCCGCAGCTGCCGGTCGATTGGCTGGCCGCCATAGACCGGAAGAACGAAGATCTTAGGAAGATGGGCGAGGAGATGTGAGAACTCTTCTGCGATCTGGATGCAAAGTTCACGGGTGGGACAGAGCACGATTGCCTGGACTACACGTTTTGATGGATCGATCTTTCCGATAACTGGAATCCCAAATGCGGCAGTTTTGCCGGTCCCGGTCTGTGCCTGGGCGGTTACGTCACGCCCGGCCTGAATGAGAGGAATGGCGAGTGCCTGGATAGGCGAGGGCTCTTCGAAGCCCATATCTTCAATGGCTTTTCCGAGTTCCTTTGAGAGGTGGAAATCGGAGAACTGTATACGAGTGTTCATATCGCTCCTCTATTTAGCGTAAGAGCTCATAAGATGGAGTACTGGGACAGCCTCTTTTTGATCCAGCTTCCGGGAAAATGCCGGGAAATTTTATCTGCCCGGAAGGAAATGGGATCATATTCAGGTGAAACAGATGAAAGTTGTTGCATTTAACGGCAGTGCGCGAAAAGACGGGAACACGGCAATACTTGTTGATACCGTGTTTGATGAACTGAAAATGGCTGGTATTGAAACGGAGCTTGTCCAGCTTGCAGGAAAGAAGATCCGGGGTTGCACCGCCTGCATGAAATGTTTTGAGAACCAGGACCGGCGATGTGCGGAGAAAGGGGACGTGATTAACGACTGTATAGAAAAGATGCTCGATGCTGATGGCATTATCCTTGCTTCCCCAACGTATTTCTCTGATGTTTCTTCGGAGATGAAGGCGCTTATCGACCGGGCGGGATTTGTGGCCAAGGCCAACCAGGATATGTTCCGGCGAAAAGTGGGTGCAGGAGTTATTGCCGTGCGCCGTGGTGGTGCGATTCATGCGTTTGATACGCTCAACCACTTCTTCTTTATCAACCAGATGATCGTGCCGGGCTCGTCTTACTGGAATATCGGCATCGGGCTTGCACCGGGCGATGTGAATGGCGATGACGAGGGGATAACAACCATGAGAACGCTTGGCCTTAACATGGCGTGGCTGATGAAAAAACTGGAAGAATAATTTTTTAATTAACCGTTTTTGTTATACCGTTATTGTCAGGTCATCGGTAGCGATAATCAGATCCGGCCATTCTTTTTCGTATCGCTGCTTTAAGGCGAGCCGTTCGTCAACGGTCTTGTACACCTCTGCCCCGAAATGCATAAGGGCCAGCCGCTTTGCATGCGCCTTTTGGGCGATATGAATTGCATCCTCCGGGTTGAGGTGCGGCCAGTCCGGGCTCTTCACGCCGGGTTTCAGCCCACACTCAGTGATGAGGAGATCTGCATCCCGCCCGAGTGCAATCGCGTTGTCGCAGATGCCGGTATCGGTGCAATAGGTGATCACCTTGCCATCGATCTCCAGCCGGTACCCGAAGCAGGGGGCCGGGTGAACGAGCGGGCGGCACTCTACAGTGAAAGGCAGGGAATGCCTGCCTTCCGCCAGTTCCATGATATCCGCTTTATAGGGGAGACCGGAAAACGGCACCGTGTACGGCTCCCGGACAAACAAATTGAGATCTGCTACACTTCCTTTCTGGGTGCAGACGTGCAGGCCTTTTTTTAACCTGAACTTGACGAGTGTGTGCAGCCCGGTGATGTGGTCGATATGGAGATGACTGATGAACAGGAACACCGGTTTTTTCTGGGTGATATACCGGTCTGCTTTTGCTATGCCATTTCCCGCATCGAAGATGAGATCATACTCTTCTGACTGGACAAGCACAGAGACCGTATTGCCGGCTGCGGTATCAAACCAGCCGTTGGTACCGAGGAAGGTAACCTGCATACTTCTGTATTGGTCGCTTAACTGAAAAATTGTTCAGGTACACAGGATCCCTTTTTATTTCTCGACATCGTTAGTCGATATACGAAAAATGGAGAATTGATGTTTATGAAACAGACATATCTTGTCGTTATTGTTGCAGCCCTGTTCCTGTGCTGTATGTGTGTACCGGTAGCTGCGGTTATCCAGGAAGTCACCCTCAAAGGCGTGGTTGCCACTCTTAGCCAGCCTAAGAATGCCATAACCATTGAACACCCCCAGCAGTACGGATGCACCTATCCTGCGAGTGGTGCACCGGTCTGCACATATACCCCTATGAGCGTTGATGTGCTTACCGGGACGGTACCGGATGCGGCTGCATTCTCTGTCTTTAAAATGGGTGACCCGGTTGTCGCGACCAGCCTCGGTGGTGCGGGTGAGACCTGGATTACGCTCGCAAAGTTATACGGTTCACGGCCAAACGAGGAGTACGTTACTGATATCGTCGGTGATATAGGTACTATCCCCACACCGCTCATCGGTAATTACGCGCTGGATGCAACCACGGTCCCGGATTGCTCGGCCTGCACGGGCACAACCTGTACTGCCACATCAGCAAATGTCAAAGTGACGAGCGAGGGTAAGGAAGTCTTTGCAAAATTACTCAAGCCCGGCGAATCGTTCACGTACAATGGCCGGAACGATGGCTCGAGTGTGGCAGTCACCTTTGTTAAGGGACAGGCATTATCCACCTCATGCCCCGGCAAAGCAGGAATGACCGGGCCCCAGGCAATCTCCATCTACGTAGTCAAGGTCGTGCCGCCTATCGGGACAGCACAGGTTAACATCCGCACCGCAACAACAACGCGGCCGGATGAGGTGCTGACACAGCTAACTCCGCAGCCCCAGAGCGTTGCTACAACATCAAAACCTGTTTCAACCACAAAGGCCGGCATGCTGCCGCTTGCGGCTATTGGAGCGATCGGTCTTGCCGGTCTCGTTCTTGTGATGAGAAAGGAATAACTCTTTTTTAATAACACATTGTTGACTGTGAAAATTGTAAAATGATGTCTCACAGCAGAATAACAGCAACCATTTTTTCACTTATCGCTAGTGTTATACTGCATTCCCCAAAATTACTTGAATATCCAATTGTGAATATCCCGTGATTGAATTACGGTGTCCGTGATATGAGGTGATTAGTACAATGGGAAGGTACCATAATTTGTTTTATAGCGTTTTTACAATAGTGGGAATCGTTTATTTCATTATATTACTTTTTCTAGGACTAATTATCCCTTTTTTTCCCCAATCGGAATCTATCATGATGAGTGTTGTCCAAATACCTGGAATGATTCTCTTTATTTTGGCGATAATTTTAGTTTCTGCGATTATTTTTTGTGGGGCAAAGAAAATCTACGCGTTCCTCCGTTTAGGATCAGAAAAAATTTAGACCTTCTTATAAAACCCGCAGCAGATGCCCGGCACTATACGAATAATTATGTGTCAGCCGGCATAGTATCATGCATGGCAGTTATTCCAGTCAAGACTTCCGGAACCAGGGAGGCGGACATCCATGCGGAGTAGGACACATTCGTCTCCTGTGCGGTTCCGGCATCTTTCCTTTATTGTACGGACACTCGTTCTGGTACTTATCAGCCTTGTTGTGCTGAGCGGCGGTGCTCTTGCTCATCCCCCAGCTGATGTGGTGGTAACGTATGACGATACTACCGGGGATCTTGTTGTTGTTATTTCGCATCAGGTAGATGATCCCGCCACGCATTATGTGAAACAGGTGACGGTGAAGCAGGATGATAGCGTGCTCATCGCTAAATCCTACACCAGCCAGCCGGATCGATCATCATTCACCTACCGGTACAATCTGCCGCAGCTCAAAGGGAGCAGTGGGGAGATCCGGGTAGATGCGCAGTGCAGCCAGTTTGGTTCCCGGTCCGGTTCCTTAACCTTGCGTTCAGCACCCGCATCCGTTGCACCGGGCAGTGCTGTCCCGGCAGCACCGGCTCCCACAAAATCCCCGGTTGGTATATTTGTTGTACTCGTTGCAGTCGGATTTGTAGCAACGAGAATCCTCCGGTAACCTCATCAACAGGTCTGGCTGGATCTCCAGAATTTTTTATTTTCTGTGCTCACGGGTACGATCACAACCTTATCATAGATCCCCTTCGAACCAGAATGCATACAAAAACGGTGTGCAATGGTACGTGTCGGTGTTCATGTTTCAATCGCAGGCTCGCTCGATCTTGCGGTAGATCGGGCAAAGGATGCAGGCTGCGATGTCTTCCAGCAGTTCTCTAGAAATCCGCGGGGCTGGGGATACAAGCCGCTGTCTGATGAGGATTGTGATACCTACAAAAAAAAGATCAAAGCAACCGGCATCATTCCCGTTGACCATATGCCCTACCTGCCGAACCTAGCCTCGCCCAAAGCGGAGATCTATGAAAAATCTGTTCCGGCACTTGCAGAAGAACTTGACCGGTGCGGAAAACTGGGAATTCCGTACCTGGTCACGCATCTCGGCCACCATCTTGGTGACGGAATTGCCGGAGGGAGGGCCCGGGTAATCAGGGCTATCAACACTGCCATTGAAGGATCAGACAATTCCGTGATGCTGCTCCTTGAGAATACTGCGGGTGAGAAGAACAGTGTCGGGAGCAGTTTTGAGCACATACGGGGAATTATGGACGGGATTGATATACCCGGACGAGTGGGTATCTGCTTTGATACCTGCCACGCGTTTGCTGCCGGCTATGAACTGAGGACCGATGAGGGTCTTGCAGAGACGATTGCACAATTCGATGAACTTCTTGGCATAAAAAATCTTAAAGTCGTGCACTTAAACGACACGAAAGCCGACCGTAACAGCGGCCTCGATCGCCACGAGCATATCGGTATGGGCTTTATCGGTGAGGATGGGTTCCGGCGCATCCTGCACCATCCTGCTTTTAAGGACCTGCCCTTAGTCTGCGAGACACCGGTCGATGAACGTCGGGACGATCGCGGGAATATTGCCAAGGTAAGGGAATTAGCCCGGTAAACCCCGTTCTCATTTTTCCTGTCCGGCAACCCTGGTCAGGCATCATGGTCCGGTGATCCTGTCCGAAATGTGGGGCAGCACATGATATCCCGGCCCGGGAGTTCTGCATTATTGGCAGCGCAGCGTTGCCAGATCTGGCTCTTTGTTGATACGCTGACCGTTATGATAAATCTTTTTTTTATGGTCGTATAACGAGTGGGCTTACCGCAGTCCGGCTTTTTGGAACAGGGAAACTTCAACCGGCTGCTCGTAGTAGTCCGCAGAAAGGAATCGTTCCTGCACGGTTCCAACAGCATTCTCGAGATTTTTTGTTAATGCGAGACATTCCTCTCCCTTGACCCCGTTAACATGAACCAGTACCCTGCCTTCGTTGTCAATCGTAATTTCAAGTTCCTGCATTGTCATTTTTTATTCCTCCTTTTAATTCAGCTTGAATACCTGTGCATCGCGTTTTACCATCAGACCGGTCAACAGATCCCGTGCGGTGAGGCAAAGGTATCCCTGGCGGTCAAGAAAAAACGTGAGTTCAAAACGCGGTTCGCCTTTCTGTGCCGGTGGTGATGCGTGGAGTAATGTGGGCTCTTTCTCGTTTACGAATACCGGACGCATTGCTGGCATCGGGTCGGACCCGGGCCCGGCAACCTGCACTCCCCCCTTGTCGTTTGCGACCAGTTCTATGTGGCCGTGCGGGTCGTGACCTGCAGTGCTGATCTCGCAGAGTGGGATGCCAAGGTATGCCTGCCCGTCATAGGCACCACTTATAATGAACCGGGCAACCTGCCCGGCACTGGGATAGCGGGCACCGTTTCTGACAATAAACCGGTACCGGTATTCCCGGGCACCAGGATCCCAGTGGCGAATGGCATAATCGTTCCTTATCCTGTTTGGTTCAAGACTACCAGGATTTGCCGCAGCAGCTCCCCGGGCAATCGCGTCCACTGGGTTATCGCAATGAACCTTTGTACCCCACCGCTGTTGTATTGCATCCTGAATGCAGGGGATCGCACTGCATTCCCCCACCATAAGTACCGCTCCGATCCGTTCTTCCCCCTCATCCCGTATTCCTGCTGCAGACAGCGCCCGGTCCAACACCTGGTTTAGCGCGGTAAAAAGCCGGTGCTCGTCAAAAATCCGGTAAAGATCTGATCTGCTGATTTTTGCTGCTACAGAAAAACCAGAAACCGGGTCGATAACCTGAATCTCTGTTTCCGTATTCAGCACCAGCGCTTCCCGAACATTTCCTGCCTCGTATCTGATCAGGGGGAGTATCCGGGTTACTCGGGAATCAGTCTCATCCAACCGGTTACGGTTCAGCACATCCTGTACAATCCATCCATCAATTGCCGATCCACTAATTTCATCGTGCGCCTTTCCAAGAACCCGTGAAAAAATGCCTCCGGCATCGTCAGAGAATTCTTCCGGGGTGACGAGGGTGATATCGAGCCCGTCAGCATGGAAATCGATAAGCAGGAAGAGTGACCCGGGGGAAAGGTGCAGGCCGTACCCTGTAGCAGCTGCACAAGGCTCATCGATCACGAACGGGACACTGAATCCTGCTGCCGTCGCCACTGCACGAAGCCATTCGGAATATTGTTCGGGGGCATCAACCGGGATGGAGAACACTACTTCAGTAATGCCCGTGCTACTGTTGGGTGCATGGGTAAGCAATGCGGTAAGGAAATCGGATCCTGCATTCCTGTACCCGGTCATCCTCCCATTGCCCGCCGGAACCTGCACGGTACTGTTCTCAAGAATATAATGGCGCAGCCATCGTGCTATCCCGGCAGGGTTCGTGCCATCCGGTTGAATTGCAGCTCCGAATGACCGGGTGCCATTATTGCCATACAGGATTTGTGACGGAATTCGGGGGATGGGGTGTTCCGGCACACCGGACGGAAAGGGATGGGACCAACCGGGAAAATCATGAAGACGAATCATACCGCTCTCATCCCGTATTTCTACAACGGTACTGCCCGTACCAAAATCCACACCCATGCGCTGCCTTCCTGTTTCCACGGGATGGTTTTTCTGCATCTCTGTCACCCGACAATCTGGATATCATACATGCTTTCGTCATTTACGGTGGTGCAGAGTTCGATATCGTTCCTGAACCGAGCGGTGAGCATGCCGTGGAGAAATGCCCACTGGACCTGTGCATCCGGACGAGGGCTTGTGCGTACATACCGGGCAACGAGCGGGATATCGTCGAGCGTTGTTCCGGACATTGGCCGGGTCCAGGGAAGGTTCACGTGTCGCACGAGCCCGTCGAGACCGCTGGTCAGCACCGAGTCTCCGCCGGGAAGAACAGCAATCCCGGTAACCCCCGCGGTATGGGTTATTACCGTCCGCAGAAGGTGTCGTACGGCAACAGAAAAGACTGCGACAGTACCTGTGTCGAGGCCGGCAACAAGTACACGCCCATCACCGGCAAAGGCAAGTGCCGTGATCTTTCCCGGAAGCGCGGGAATTGCGGGAATGTGTGTGCCATCCGGCAGGAGGCAGAGGTGGATGATCGCATCAGCTCCCGCAAAGGCGAGCAGCGTTCCGTCCGGAGATAGTGCCAGTGCACTTACCTCGCTGCGGGAATCCTCCCTTACTAAAATGCACTTGCCATCTTCAATCGTCCAGAGCCGGACGCTCCGGTCATTGCTGCCAGTTGCGAGTATAGTGTTATCTGGAGCAATCGCGAGGACCGTTATTGTACTGGTGTGGCCGATGAGAGTTTTTTGAAGGGTACCATCCGTCACACTCCAAGTGCGCACTTTCCCATCCCATCCCCCTGAGATCAATGTTTTTCCGTCCGGAGAAAACGCAAGGCAGTGCTGGGATGTGGTGAGCCCTTCAATACCCGTGACAAGCCCGCCCGTCTCCACATTCCATATCCGCAGTGTGGTATCCCCACCAGCGCAGGCCAGCAGCGTCCCGTCAGGACTGATGGCAATAGCCCGGACGGTGTTTGTGTACATGTCGAGAGTACGGTCGAAGTCTCCAGTTCCGCACGGGACCTGCCTGACCGTTCCGTCTGTGTATCCTGCGAAGATTTTGGAACCGTCCGGTGTAACAGTAATACCGGTTACTCCTCCCGCTGGTTGAAGAAGCGTGCGGACAAGTTCTCCTGACGTGGAGTTCCAGAGTTTAACCGTACCGTCCCAGTCGGCGCTTGCAACCATCTCAGCGGATGAGGACAGGGCAATCGCTGTCATTGCCTGTTTGTGTGCTTTTTTTTCGTGGAGTATCGTACCTCCGTTCATGGTATACATGCGGAGAGTACCGTCCGTACACCCGGTTGCCAGTATCCTGTCATCAGCTGAAGCAGCACACGCGGTAAGGGGGCGGTTATACAGGGGGATCTCTGCAACAGGATCTGTTCTTTCTGCCTGCCAGAACCTGAGCATCCGGTCCTCACCGGCAATTACAAACGAGCTCGTATCCGGAGTAATGGCACAACAGCGCATCGGGCCGGTATTGCCCGTATAGGTCCTGATGCGCTCCCCGGACGTGACCCGCCACCTGGTCGGCCGGTTCTGTTCATAGAGAACGAGGATCTCTTCATCACTTTCACAAAAGGAGAGCTTCGTTACGGGATCCCCGAGACCTTCCAGTGTCCGCAGGTAGTGTGTGTTTTGCAAATCCCAGCACCCCACCGCCCCATCTGCATATCCTACGCTACAAAACCGGTTATCGCGAGAGAGTGCACAGACGGTTACGCTTCCTTCATGCCCTCCGGAAAGTATCTGAATTTGTCCGTCTGCCATGTTTACGAGACGGAGATGTCCTCCGGCACTATCGGGAACGAGAACAATCCCGTTACGTGAACAGGCAAACTGGACCGGGGCCTGTTCACCGGATTCAACAGACCAGAGCAGGGTTCCCGTTATGGTATCCCGGCACTGGAGTGTCCTGTTTGTTCTGGCTGAGAGCAGGTGGGTATTGTCAGGAGAAACCGCAAGTCCACTGATCGAACCCTGCCCCGCATGGATCCGGAATACAAGTGTTCCTGTATAGGTATTCCAGAGATATATGATCCCATCAGTACATCCTGCCGCAAGCAGGGTGCCATTTTTTGAAAAAGCAAGGTGCAGAGGCTGGGAGTCGGGACTCAGGGATATGGGCGCAGATGCATAATCCGGAACGGGACTTGTCCATTCACCGGGCATAATGCCGGTTATCTCTTCCCACAGCGCCCGCTCATCGCCGGCTGGTTTCCACCCTGCTGCGTTCATAGCGGACAGGGCTGTGATTGTCAGGTTCGGGGGTGCATGGATAACCAACAGCCAGAGTTCCTCCCACTGTCGTTCGTGGATCAGGCCGGTAACCATGATCTCCCATTCATCATCAGACCATGGGGTGGTAATCACGTTCTGATCTAATCCCCTGAGTGCCGCAGCAAGAATAGAACACTGTCCTGTTTTGTGTGCAGCACTGCGGATGTGAAACCTGACACGATCTGTTGCCCGTGCATAACCTTCAGCGAGCAGCGGACGATGTGGCTGCTGGTCCAGGGGGGCATATCGTTCACGCTGACCCGTAACGAACAAGAAGAGTACCTGCGTTGCGGGATCAGAGGGCAAGAAATTTCTCTCGTTTACGATGTTGTGTAATGCCGCATCATCCCGTTCCAGTGCTTCTTTGCAGAGCGTATCGATAGCTGGCTGAAAGATGAGAGAGCAAAGCGCAGTCCGGGCAATATTCCGCTCGACTCCACCACGGGATGTGCAAAAGATACCGGCAAGATTCCGCACTGCCTCCTCATTTCCCTGTCGTGCCCGGTCTGCAAGTTCCTTAATGGAACGCCGGTACAGCCAGGGACCTATGAGGGGGGCAGAAACAAGACTCATCATGCCGCTCACGAGGGGATACGGTCAAAGGTTTCGAGTGCGATTGTCCGCCCGGCATGTACCCGTGACGGTGCTGCCCGTGATGCAGAGATCGCCCGTCCTTCAGCAAGCCATGCCCGCAGTGCGGCAACGGTTTCGCGCTGGGAGATCGCGAGTGGCACCTGTGTCTTCATGCAGCCGAGTATATCTTCGGTCGTGACCCTGCGCATATTTTCATTGAACGCTAAGTACATTGCATCGATTACCGTCTGCTCAATCTCGGCACCTACGTATCCCTCGCTCTCCTTTGCGAGTGCATCTAAGGAAAACTCGACCGGCAGGCACTTGCGTTTTTTCAAATGCACGGAAAAGATTTCGCGGCGCTCCTCGGTATTGGGGAGATCGAGGAAGAATATCTCATCAAACCTCCCCTTGCGCAGGAGTTCTGGAGGGAGTGCGGCAATGTTGTTGGCCGTGGCCACAACAAAACAGGGAGCGGTCTTGTCTTGCATCCACGTGAGGAGGTGGGCAAACACCCGCTGGCTGGTGCCGGCATCGCCGCTCCCGAACGCAAATGCCTTTTCGATCTCGTCTATCCAGAGTATGCATGGTGCAATTGTTTCGGCAAGGGAGAGGGCCCGGCGTGTCCGTTCCTCAGACTCCCCTACAAGGCTCCCGAACAGTGCGCCCACATCGAGCCTGAGCAGGGGCAGGTGCCAGAGATCCGCGATCATCTTTGCCGTCAGGCTCTTGCCGGTCCCCGGAATCCCGATAAGCGCAATGCCTTTTGGCGCCGGGAGGCCATAGTCCCGGGCTTCCTGCGTAAACGCCCGCTCCCGTAACCGGAGCCAGTCCTTGAGCTGGGCGAGACCCCCGACATTATCGGGGTTTTCCGTCAGGCTGTAGAATTCCAGTGCGTCCGACTGGCTCAGGACATCTTTCTTGTCAGCGATGATCGCATCGATATCCCGGTCATCGAGCGTACCATGCGTAACAATTGCCCGGGAAAATGAGCGCCGGGCCTGGTTGAGCGTCATGCCGAGGGCAGCCTGGATCAGTTTCTCCCTGCCTGCTTCCGAGAGCGAACTGGTAATCCCGCTCGTTGCAAGGAGGGTATCGAGTTCTTTTAAGAGTTCCGGAGCGCCGGGAGGTGGGAAGTGGATGAGAACTGCTTCGTCGCGAATCTCTTCAGGCACTCGCTGCACGGGCGTAACGATCACCATTGTCCGCCGGCTATACTTGAACTTCTGGGAGAAGTTTCGGATCTTGCGTTTCACTTGCGGGTTATTCCAGTACTCGTGGAAATCCTTGAGTAAGATTACCGCATTCTCGTCACTCTTGGCCATATCATCCAGGGCCGTGAGGGGATCGCGGGACTGGGCGAGAAAACCGGAATTTCCGCAGACAACCGAGAACCCGTCAACGCTGTCCCAGGCTATGCACTGGCGCGGTGGCTCCCATTTCTCGCAGACCTCTTTTACCTGCGCGACCACCCGCTCTTCCTCAGGAGTCATCACGACGATTAACGTGACACGGGCCCGCAGGGAGACATTTAATTTTCGTGCGAAATCCGGTTCCTTGTGCTGCATGGCCTATGTCCACCTCCTAACAACAATCCGCACGGTTCCATCCGCTTCTTCAGTCTGGGATACGATCTCAAACCCATCCTTTGCCGTCTGCTCTAGCACCATCTTCCTAGCGTACTCCTTCTGGATCGTCTCTGCCTGTTGTTTCAGGTCGTTAGCAATTTTTTTCTGGCCGGTGCCGGATACTCCCCACCAGTCGGCAACCATATCATAGGTGCCATCAGTGTTCTTCACAAAGCCGACACCATAACCGTCGGATTGTTTAGCGGCAATATCCACGGTATGCTGCCCATGATACCCCTTAATCGTAGTATCGGTTTCGACCGTGTGGCCTAATTCCTCAAGACACTGGATCAGGGCTTCCCGGTGACGGAACTGGGTGCGGATGCGGCTGAAGTGCGACATGATGCGGTCATACCCCCCTGCAGCGATGTGCAAGCGCTTTGACAAACCGTCCATCGGGAAACCCGGTGGCAGTGAGCGTACCATCAGCAAATATCGTGAACTCGGTAACGTGTCCTGATGTGGGATAGCAGGGTGCGGGCAGGCTAATGGCATCAGTCAGCGGAATAATCCTCTGGTTCGATGAACCGATCCATGGTGTATCGCATTTCAGTGAGGGGATATAGGGCCCGGCAATCAGGAGATCGGTTACCGCGAGCAGGCGCTGCCACGCACGACGGGTTGACCCAAGAACATGATCCGGAGAAAACCCGGTGAACGTGACAATCGAAAGGCCGCGGTGCTGTAACTTTTCACCGAGTTCTCCCAAAGCGTCTGCTTGGGTAAACGGTTCGCCGCCCGAGAACGTCACCCCGTCAATACCTGCCTGTACACAAATAATCTCGGCAAGTTCAGAAGGGGTCACCCGGTGTGCTAAAGAGAATGGCAAAAACTGCGGGTTGAAACAGCCCTCGCAATGGATCGGGCATCCCTGCACCCATACGACTGACCGGATGCCGGGTCCGTTTGCAGATGACCGTGCAAGAAAACCTGCAAGGTTGATCATGCTCTTACGTCGGCATCCAGGGTCGTTGGTATCATTCACCTTCATTTTTCCGCCGCTTATTGGCTGTTAAATGATTCCGGTGTGGGTGATCGATCAATCTTATAGTATTACCCAAATTTTCCCGGAATGAGATTCACCCTCGGGGACGTGCAAATAAGCATACTTATGAGATACGATCTGACTATACACATTGAATTTCACCCCTTTTATAGCCATTGAAACGAGTTTATGTAATTCATAAGGATTTCGCTTAGGTCTTTCCCAACCGCGCAGAAATTTTAGAGCATCCAGAGTGCCCCTTATTATTACCTAAACCCAATATATCCGGTAGTGAAGGCGACATTTGATGGCACTGCGGTGCGGGTGGGAAAGGACGGGCGTGTTCTCTACGAGCAGAGCGGGTACGGGCGCTTGGAAAAGGAAGGAGTGAAACTTGCACCCCAGGAGGCGCTCTATCTCATCCACCGTTTGAAAATTACCTTAGATGGCTACACATTCGATACCCTGTTTTCAGAATTTGCCAGCGAACGTAATTTCCTGCGGAGTTTTCTGGTGTACCGCGATCTTCGTGAACGGGGATATGTGGTGCAGACCGGCCCGCATGATTTCCGGGTATTCCGCCGCGGTGAGAAACCCGGTACTGGTGAATCCTTATACCTGGTCCGCGTGCTTTCGGAACGCGATCCTATACGGTTTACCAAACTGATCGAAGAAGTGGTTGCCTCGCGCAATATGCGCAAACAATATGTACTTGCGGTTGTCGATGACGAAGAAGAGCTCACGTATTACGAGATCAAGCTGCAGGTACTCGCAGATGCCTGCACACCGTTAACGCCCCTGTCAAAACATGAAGCAGTCCTTATCGGAAAATCTGCCATGGTCAGGATCAGTCCTCCATCGGATCTCGAGGTATCGGGTTTTGGCAAACGCCTGGATGATGAACGGCTCATGCTTTCTCCGGTTGAATTGCTCTATCTTATGGGAAAAGGCATGCTCAACCTCCGTAGAGGAGATGGCCTTGTCAGTACTTCTGAATATTTTGAACTGGCCCGCGAAAATGACCCGGAACTTCCCGAGAAAGACAAGGTGTATACGGAACTCCGGTCGCACGATTATACGCCAAGGACCGGCTACAAGTTCGGCCACCACTTCCGGGTCTACTGCGGTAAGAACGTACACTCCGATCTCCTTGTCCATGCAGTGGAGAAGGATGCGGTCATGCCTATGAGCACAATCTCCCGATCGGTCCGCATGGCGCACAGTGTCAAAAAGAAGATGTTGTTTGGCGCTGTACATAGTAACGGAATCCAATTCGTGGAATTTGCACGAATCAAACTGTGAGCACTTTCATGCAAGAACCGCAGATAAATCCCTGGTCAAGTACACCGTCTCTCGACATCGAAAAAACATTTGCCGATTTTGGTATCGATCCGATCGCTTCGGTACTTCCTGATCTCCCTTCCGTTCCCTATTTTATGCGGCGGAACATTGTTGTCGGCCACCGGGATTACCGTCCGATAGCGATGGCGATCCGGAACCGCACGCCATTTCATATCCTCACCGGATTCATGCCGAGCGGCCACCCGCATCTTGGTCACCTGATGGTGATGAAGGAAGTTGTCTGGCATGTCCAGCAGGGCGGTAACGGGTACGTGACCATCGCCGACCGGGAGGCGCATGCGGTCCGGGATCTTTCCTGGGAGAAATGCCGGGAATACGGCAAAGAATATCTCGCCTGCCTCTATGCACTCGGGTTTGAAGGTACGACGTATTTCCAGAGCAAAAATGAACGGCTTAAGGATCTTGCGTTCGAAGCAGCAACCAAGGTGAACTTCTCGGATCTCGCCGCGATTTATGGTTTCTCCCCAGAGACCGATATCGCCCACGCGGACAGCGTGATTACCCAGGTAGCCGATATTCTCTATCCCCAGATTGACCGGGAACCCGCTCCGACGCTTGTGCCAGTCGGTGTCGACCAGGACCCCCATATCCGGCTCACCCGGGGAGTCGCCCACAAGATGCGGATGTTTACCGTTGAGGAGCGGGACGGGTACATCAGCGTCCGGTCCAAGAATGCGCCGGAAGCGGCGCTCGATGCAGTGAAAAAGGCATTCCCGCACGCGAAAAAATACGAAGGCCACGTGGATATCAAAGATGCGCAGTGTGTTGATGTGAGTGCAAAGGTGCGGGAGATCGAACGGGCGCATGGCGGTTATGCTTTTTACACGCCCTCTTCCACGTATCATATCTTCATGCCGGGGCTCACGGGCGGTAAGATGTCGAGCAGTGTCCCGGAGAGCATCATCTCGTTCTACGAGTCCGAGGCGGTTGTAAGAAAGAAAGTGATGAGCGGGATCACGGGTGGACGGGTGACCCTGGAAGAACAGAAGCGGCTCGGAGGCGAGCCGGATAAGTGCTCGCTCTATCTCCTCAACCTCTTCCACATGGTGACCGATGATTCGGAGCTGGCGGAGATCCGGCGGAAATGCACGGGTGGCGAGATCACCTGCGGCCAGTGCAAGAAAGAGACGGCAGAACGCGTTGTTACGTTCCTGCACGACTTTAAGGAGAAGATGGACGCGGCTATGGACAGGATTGAGGTGTGAGATGGCGGAACTGACGCAGAACGAGAAACGGTTACTTGCAATCCTTGAGAAAGAGAAGAAGGCGGATGCCCCGCATCTCGCGGGCTTGCTGGAAGCAACTCCCGAAGCAGTGGTGCAGTGGGCGCACCTTGCCGGGGACAAGGGACTTGCAACGGTTGAGCGGGTTGTGGTAAAGGAGTTTGTATACACTGATGAGGGGAAGGCCTATGCACAGAACGGACTTCCCGAAACGCAGCTCCTCCGGTTTATCCTGCCGGGAACTACGCTTACCGATCTCCAGAAACACGGGGCGTTCAAAATCGGGTTTGGCCAGCTGAGAAAGAAAGGGCTGGTGAAAGTCGAAGGCACATCCGTTGCAAAGACCCCGGGAGCCTCGACCGATGTGGATGAAGCTGCCCTTAAAAATCCGTCCGATGCCGATCCGCGGACAAAGGAACTGATCAAGCGCGGTATTATACAGGAATCAGAAACCGTCCGGTATTCTATCGCCATCACAACCGCTGGGCTTGCGCTCGTTAAACAAGGTCTCGACCTCCGCGGGGAGACCGGCACTATCACCCGCGACCAGATCATCTCGGGCGAATGGAAGAATCTCAATCTCCGCAAGTATGATGTGAGCAAGCTCCCGAAGAAGGCGTACCCCGGAAAGATTCACCCCTACCAGCGGATCATCGGCGAGATGCGGGAGATCCTCCTTGAGATGGGTTTTACGGAACTCTACGGCGGAATTGTTCAGCAATCCTACTGGAACTTCGACGCCCTCTTCCAGCCGCAGGACCACCCGGCCCGCGAGATGCAGGACACGTTCTATCTCAGGGAGACCCTCCCGCTCCCGAAAGGATACGAGAAAGTGAAGGCGATGCACGAGTGCGGTGGCGAGACCTCATCAACCGGCTGGGGTGGAGTCTGGAAGGAAGAGAAGGCCGAACAATGCGTGCTCCGGACCCACACGACCAGTGTCTCGATCCAGTACCTTGCGAACAACCCGAATCCTCCCGTGAAAGCATTCTGTGTTGGAAGAGTCTATCGGCGTGAGACGATCGACACCACCCACCTTGCTGAGTTTGAACAGCTCGAAGGGATCGTAATGGACGAGAACGTCTCATTTGGGAACCTGCTCGGGATCCTCCGCGAGTTCTACAATCGCATGGGCTTCGAGAGCGTACGCTTCAAACCCTCGTTCTATCCTTACACTGAACCGAGCCTTGATGCCGAGGTGTATGTTGACGGGATCGGGTGGATCGAGATGGGTGGCGCTGGAATCTTCCGCGAAGAGGTCACCGCACCGATCGGGATCAACTACCCGGTCCTTGCCTGGGGTCTTGGCGTGAGCCGGATCGCGATGCTCCGTCTCGGTCTCAAGGATCTTCGCCTTCTGCATAAGAGCGATGTGGCGTTCCTCCGCGAGACGCCTTCGTTGCGACACACTAAAGGAGGGATCTGACATGGCCGTCATCACGCTTCCCTACAAGTATCTTGAGCGGCTGACCCGCACCGACCGAAAAACAATTCTCGACAAGGTCGCACTCATCGGCTCGGATGTTGAGCGGATCGAAGAAGACCATGCTGACGTGGAGTTCTTCCCGGACCGCCCTGACCTCTTCTCACCGGAAGGCGTGGCCCGGGCCATGCGGGGCTATCTTGGGATCGAGACCGGTATCTCGTCATACCCGGTCAAACCATCCGGTATAAAATTCACGGTCGATCCGGCGCTTGCGAATATTCGCCCCGTACTCGGTGCAGCGGTCATCCGCGGCGTCTCGTTCGATGACGAATCGATTCAGAGCATCATGTCCCTGCAGGAGTCGCTCCACTGGGCAGTTGGCAGGGGCAGGAGCAAGGTTGCGATTGGCATCCACGACATGGACACCGTCAAGCCTCCCTTCCATTATATTGCCTCCCGGCCGAGCCGGGGTTTCATCCCTCTCGATTTCAAAGAGAAGATGACGATGACAGAGATCCTCGACAAGCACCCGAAAGGCAGGGACTATGCGAAGATAGTCAGGGATTTCCCGCTCTACCCGCTGATTGTGGACGACGATGATCATGTCCTCTCGTTCCCCCCGATCATCAATGGCGAGCGGACACGGGTGACCATCGACACGAAGAACATCCTTCTCGATACGACCGGCACCGACAAGCGTGCGGTCAGTGTAGCGGTCAACATCATCTGCACCGCGATGGCTGAAGCAGGTGCGAAGATTGAGAGTGTCGAGATCGGTGGCGTACAGACGCCGACTCTTGCTCCCGCAGAACGGACGGTGAGTGTGAAAGAGTGCTCACGGCTGCTTGGCATCGAGCTGACCGCAGCATCGATGGCAGAACTCCTCCGGAAAATGCGCTTTGGTGCCGAACCGGCAGGTGCAGACACGGTGAAGGTACAGGTGCCCTGTTACCGTGCTGACATTATGCACGACTGGGACCTCTTTGAAGATGTGGCAATTGCGTACGGGTATGACCGGCTCGAAAGCCAGCCACCCAAGACCTTCACCGTGGGAAAACCTCACCCGGTGCAGGTCAATGCCGCCTTGGCCCGCGAAGCCTTCTGTGGTCTCGGCTACCTCGAAGTGATGCCGTTTACCCTGACTAATGAGGATGTGCTCTACAAAAAGATGCGGCGCGATGAAAAGAGGGGAGTTCTCCATGTCATGCACCCGATCAGCATCGAGAACACGGTGGTCAGGACCGAGCTCCTGCCCCTGCTCCTTGAATTTTTAACCCTGAACCGGCACCGGGAACTCCCGCAGCGCCTCTTTACCGTGGGCGATGTCGTGGACTCATGCCTCACGTACCAGCAGGCAGCCGGTGTCAGCACGCATCCGGATGCGGACTTCTCGGAGGCTTACGCCTCGGCGGATGCGATGCTCCATGAGCTCTCCATTGACTATACCGTGAAGGAATCGGCTGATGCGGCATTCATTGAAGGTCGCCGGGGCGATATTATCGTGGCCGGAAAAAAGATTGGAGTCTTTGGCGAGATCCATCCTGCTGTGTTGAACGCGTTTGAACTCGAGCATTCAGTTGCTGCGTTTGAATTTGATCTCAGAGCCGTACCGGGATATCCCGTTCTCTGAGATACTCTTTTACCTCTTTTACCGTGAACTCCCCGAAGTGAAAGACGCTTGCCGCAAGGCAGGCATCGGCTTTTCCTTTGGTAAAACCATCGTAGAAATGCGATAAGGTCCCGACACCGCCACTGGCGATCACGGGAATGCCGGCGGCATCGGAGATTGCTGCGGTCACCGCGATATCAAACCCGTTCTTGGTGCCATCGGTTTCCATGCTGGTGAGCAGGATCTCTCCTGCCCCCCGCTCCTCAGCTTCCTTTGCCCACGCAACGGCATCGATACCGGTTGGTTTGCTGCCTCCGTAGATGACTACTTCGTACCAGCATTTTGTGCCATCTTCAAGAAACACGGGAATTGCATTTTCGTTTGGGGTAAAATTCCTGCGCACATCCATGGCGACAACAATGCACTGGGTGCCGAACGATTCTGCTCCACGGGTGATAAGCGTGGGATCGTGAACTGCGCTCGTATTCATGCTCACCTTATCGGCACCGGCCCGGAGAATCTGCTGAATATCCTCTAACGAACGGATACCCCCTCCTACTGTCAGCGGGAGGAAGAGCTGGTCTGCTGCCCGTTTGATCAGCTCGATGATGATGCCCCGTTTTTCCTTCGATGCCGTAATATCCAGAAAAACCACTTCATCGGCACCCTGCTCATTGTAGCGCTCCGCCAGCTCCACCGGGTCACCGGCATCCCGCAGACCGAGAAAATTCTTCCCCTTGACAACCCTCCCGTCTTTGAGATCGAGGCAGGGAATGATCCGTCGTGTGAGCACCATTGATAAGAATCTGGGCGTGCAATCCCTATCTATATTTCTAGAAATTACGGTAATCCGGATTAATCCGATGTATCTGTCCGAATCCCGGAGTTTTTATGTAACTTGGCATGCCTATTCATAGGGTACGACAGGATACGGGAAGGTGCCATAAAGAGCACAAGTCCCCGGGTGATTTTTATGAGTTCAGGAAAACTGAAGATGGAATGGGCTGCGCAGTACATGCCGGTGCTCGCCGCAATCAAGAAACAGTTTGTCAAGGAAAAACCGTTTGCCGGTATGACGATCGGTATGGCGCTCCATGTTGAAGCTAAGACTGCCAACCTCGTTTCAACGCTCGCAGCCGGTGGAGCAGTGGTCCATATCACAGGATGCAATCCGCTCTCCACACAGGACGATGTTGCAGAGGCACTCAACCACGTGAAGAATGTGCACTGCTATGCAAAACGTGCATGCACGGTTGATGAATACTACGCTGCCATCGATCAGGTGCTGGATGCAAACCCGACCATAACGATAGACGATGGAATGGACCTGATCCACTATATTCATACCAAGCGCCGTAAACTGTTAAAAACCGTTATTGGAGGCTGTGAGGAAACAACCACCGGTATCCACCGCCTCCGTGCCATGGCAGCAGACGGCAAGCTCGAGTTCCCGGTCATTGCCGTGAACGATACCCCCATGAAGCGGTTCTTTGATAATGTTCATGGAACCGGAGAGAGTGCACTCACCTCGATCATGATCACGACCAATACCCTGATTGCCGGCAAGTACGTTGTTGTCGCAGGGTATGGGTACTGTGGCCGGGGTCTCGCAAAGAAGGCCCACGGGCTTGGCGCCAAGGTCATCGTCACCGAGATCGATTCCCGCCGGGCGCTTGAGGCGCATATGGATGGGTATATGGTCATGACCATGGACGAGGCGGCAGCACTCGGGGATATTTTCATCACGACAACAGGAAATGTGGCTGTGATCAACCAGAAGCATTTCAGGAAACTCAAAGACGGTGCAATCCTCTCCAATGCCGGTCACTTTAATGTCGAGATCGATATCGAATGGCTCCACAAGAACGCGGACAAGGTTATCCAGCGTGAAGGCATTGAAACGTTTATGCTCAAGGGTAAAGCAGTCCATGTGCTCGCAGAAGGCAGGCTTGTCAACCTTGCGACTCCCAAAGGGATGGGCCACCCGATAGAGGTCATGGACTTAAGTTTTGGGCTTCAGGCGCTCTGTACCCTGTATATTGCCAAGAACGGCAAAAAACTCAAAGGCGGGGTTTACGAAGTCCCGGGGGAGATCGATGAGCAGGTTGCAAACCTCAAGCTCTCTTCGCTCGGCCTTTCCATCGATGCGCAGTCAAAAGAGCAGAAGAAATACCAGTGCAGCTGGGATATCGGAACGTAAAGTTCCGGTAAAATAATCCTTTTTTCCCGTTCGGGTTAATAACAAGTATTGACCGTTATTGTTTAGGCAAATATTACATTGCGATAACGGGCTCGCAGGGGTGGACAAGCACCCCTGCATCGCCGAGATCGGTTTAATTCAAGAACACAGAAATAAAAAGAACACCCGATTTTGCCACCGCACAGAAAACCCCGTCGGAGGTGGCGGAATGCTCATAATCTATTCAGGCAACTGTAAAAGCCATGCTAAAATAAAGAGAACTCACCCCTCTCGCGCAGCATACAGATACTCCTGCGCATAACCGCAATATTCCCCGAAATGTTCGCGGGCAAACCTGCGGATGGTATCGTAATCCCGGTTGGTGAGCCCGGCTTCAAGATTCAGGGTTTTGATATAATTCTGTTGCATGATCCTGCGGATCCAGACATCGACCGGGAACGCTTCGTACTTCTGGAACGCAAAGAGCAGGATGCAGTCGGCAGCTTTAGGACCGATACCATGCAATTTCATTAATTCTTTGCGGGCATCCTCGTACGGGAGATTGCGGATGGTTTCTTCCCATTGTTTTTCGTTGAAGATCGAACAGGAAGTGCCAAATACATAGGGCTGGCGGTAGCCCAGCTTACATTCCGTCAGGCCCTCAAGTCCTTCGCAGGAGATTGAAGAGGGATCGGGAAATGAGTAATATGTTTTTTCTTCGAATTCGATCGCATTTCCGAATTGCTTCGCGATGGATGCGATCCTGCGCCGGATTGTTGGAATATTGGAATTCGTTGAGCAGATATACGAGACCGTACACTCCCATGGCGGCTGCTGAACCAGGCGAAGTCCGGCGCACCTGCTGATCGCTGCATGGATGAACGGCTCCTGGTCAATGGTTTTTACGATTTCTTCGAGATCGAGATCCAAGGAAAAATAGTGACGGATGAAAGCGGCTTTGGCTCCTTCAAAGACAATAGTTGATTCATCCTGGCGGATCTTAATAACCCTGCCCCCGACTACACCGTACCACCACCCCTCGTCTGTTCGTTCCCAGCGGAAAACCTGGCCACATCCCAGCGTCTGGTCAAGTGAGAATGGCTGGTTTGCAGAAAGGGAGATTTTTGGCATAGGGATATCAATCGTAACGTCTGGTGTTCAATCCATATATGGTATACCCAGATCTTTACTTACAAAAAGCCAGGCAATCATCCAGGTATTTTTCCCTGCAATTACCTGTGATGGCATACAATGAAGCTTGCCGGGTCCGGATCAGAACGGATAGCCTTTTAATATATAAATCAAAAGTTGTTCTTATGGAACTAGCTGAAAGTCTTAAGGAATTTGTTGAGTCAGGACAGGACTGGGAACGCAAGAACACCTCCGTTAAAGGTGTCTCTATCATACGGCTTCCTTCGTACAAGAACCGGGCCGCTTCCCTTGCCATTGATATCAACCCTATTGGTGAAAACGGGCTCCCCATGAAGAAAAAAGGGATCATGATTATGAATGCGGCAGAACTGCATGCCTTCAGGGAAGCGTTTAAAAACGAAAAGCTTGACAATCTCATCAATGTATTAGAAGATGTTACCGGGCGTAAGTCTACAGGAAAACCTGTCAAGGCAGATGTAGTGCAGCTGTAAACCGTAGATCATCGGATAATGAACTGGCAATGGAGGGATGAAGAATCAGGAATTGGATAGTCGTCTTTATACTCGTGCTTCTGGCAGCGGCAGCGATATCCGGTTGTCTTGGTGTCAAGACACCCTCCGTTTCGCGCTCCACACCTCCTGCGGTATTTGTCGATTTCCAGCGCACCGGAGGTATCGCGGGTGTAGATGACCGGCTTGTAATATTCGATAATGGGGTCGCAGTCATATCGCGAAAAACAGTCAGTACAGAGATTACATTAAACCAGAGCGAGCTTGAACGGATTACCGGAATCTTTAATGAGGCGCAGTTTTCCATGTTGCAGGGAAATTATAGTGCCCGTCACGGGACTGCTGATTATTTCCGCTATACTATCAGTTATCGCAGCAAGACCGTGAATGCCGAAGATTCTGCGATTCATCCGTCACTGCAACCGGTTATTGACGAGATGAACCGGATCGTAAATAAGGCCGGTAGTAGCGAACGGATTGATCTTCCGAATGCAAATCTGCCATCTTAATTTTTTTTATAATTGAACAAAAAATGTAAAAAAAAATGTGAAATTTTTTTTATTGCTTTTCATACATACACGACTGGACATCGTGACCGAGTTTGCCGATCGCGTCAGCACGACAGCGCTGGCAGTGGCGCATCTGTTTGACATATTTCCCGCACTCGTCCTGCATCTTCCTCTTCATTTCCTGTGTGGGCGGGGCGATATCGGCAAATTTGTATTGGGCGATGAGCGGGATGACATTGAAGGTGTATACCCCCATTTCACCGACTTTTTTTGCGATCGCCGGGATATGATCTTCGTTGATGCCGGGGATATAGACGGTATTTATCTTGACTATCATGTGCCGCTTTATTGCTTCTTCGATACCCTTCATCTGCTGGGAAAGCAGTAGTTTTGCTCCCTCCAGTCCCGTATAGCGCTTGCCATTGTAATCGATGAACTGGTAGATCTTGGCACCGATCTCGGGATCGATTGCATTGAGGGTGACGGTGATATTGCCGACATCATATTTCTCAAGCAGGTCAATCTTGTCGGGCAGGAGGAGTCCATTGGTGCTGATGCATTTGATAACGTTAGGGTACTCGTCATGGAGGCGGCGGAGTGTTTCAAGGGTCTCGTCGTTTGCCAGCGGTTCGCCAGGTCCGGCAATGCCGACTACCTTGATGTAGTTGTACTTCTCTACGACTTTTTTGACCATGTCCATGGATTCATCGGGATTCAGTACCCTTGTTGTGACCCCCGGGCGACTTTCGTTTACGCAGTCAAAGTCCCGGATGCAGTAATTGCACTGGATATTGCATTTAGGGGCTACTGGAATGTGGCACCTGCCAAAATTGTGGCATGCTTTTTCAGAGAAACAGGGATGTTCATTTATTTTGCGCATCTGCGCAGCATCCCACTGGACTTTTTTCCCCGCAACGTCTGCGACTTTTACTTGATCATCCATAGTCAACACTTCTTTAGTTCGTTCTGTTGGTATAAATACCGTGCAATTGTGATAGAGATTCACCACACCATGAGATCTGTCCACTCATTGCCCATACCGATTCCTGGGTTTATTCCGTGATTCTTCTCTCCGGAGTAAATGTATAAGGTTGACCGGATTATTGTACTGGAGATAATTATGAAGAAGTCTGAGAAGGTCAAGGGCAGGGAAGCGGTTGCAGCCAGAAAACGGCTCTACCCCAAACTTGCGATGGTTGCAGCAGCGGGTATACTGATTATGGTTATTATCGGGTACATCCTGCTCAATCCCTCCGGTGCAAAGAGCGGGGATATGGTGACGGTTGAATATACCGGGAGTCTCACGGATGGAACGGTCTTTGATTCGAATGTGAACGCAACCCCGCTTACGTTTATTATCGGGCAGGGCCGGGTTATGAAGGGTTTAGAAGAAGGAGTCACCGGCATGTCCCAGGGAGAGACCAAGACGGTGAAGATTCCGGTTGACAAAGCCTATGGCCCCTATAATGATGCGCTTGTCCATGTCGTGAACCGATCGACACTGCCTGCGAATATTACACCTGAAGTTGGAGCAGTCTTAAAAGTTACACGGCAACCCGACGGGGCTTTTGCCCTGGTAAAAATAATCAATGTCACCCCTTCAACAATCACCTGGGATGAGAACCACGCACTTGCGGGAAAAGATCTTGTTTTTACCATCCGGCTGATTGAGGTCCAGAAAGGCTGATCCTTTTTTTTATAATTTTTAATGAGAATTTTTTTAACCGGATCCTGGTTGAAATATTTTGAGCAGACTTCGATTTTTATTTTTCAACCAAACCCTGCTTGAAAAGCCTAAACTCCCCAACAAACAAAAACAAAAAAACAACATGGGCCTGACCGGATTCGAACCGGTGACCTCCGCCGTGTAAGGGCGACGTCATAACCAACTAGACCACAAGCCCAATTTCTTACTAATGTCACCCTGAATACTATTAATAGTGTTGATACGGGAAATCTCCATTTCAGGAATATAAAAAAAAATTATTCTTTTTTGGGAGGAAGCTTGATATCGATGCCAAACTTCTCCGCATTCTTATCAGCGATTGCCTGGATGGCGGCGATCTCCGCATCCTGCCGCTTGGGTTTGAAGAGGTGGCGGAACCGTTTCTGGGTTTTTAAGTACTCTTCAACCGGCTTGCGCACTACTTTCTTTACTTTCGTTACCTTTCCCTCGATCATCTCGTAGTTGACCCAGAGCCCGGTCTCAATCGCGAGTTTTGCGATTGCAATCGTCTGTTCGCCTTCAAATCCCCACCCCGTGCAGCAGGGTGCATGGACCTGCACATAGCTGGGACCCGGGGTAGCGATCGCTTTTTCCACCTTCTGGAGGAGATCGGCAGGATAGGCAATTGAAGTCGTTGCCACGTAGGGCGCACCGTGTGCTGCAAGAATCGCCGGCATGTCCTTTTTCTGCCGCTTGTTGCCAAACGAACATTTACCCGCCGGGCTGGTTGTCGTGCTGGCATCGTACGGTGTTGCACCGGAGCGCTGGATACCGGTGTTCATGTAGGCTTCATTATCATAGCAGATATACGTGAAATCGTGGCCGCGCTCAAAGGCGCCGCTGATGCAGATCATACCGATGTCAAACGTTGCCCCGTCACCGGCCATGATCACGACTTTTTCCTTGCGGCCCTGTTTTTTGAGTGATGCCTCGACACCGGATGCAACAGCGGCTGCATTCTCAAAGAGGGAGTGAATCCAGGGTACTTTCCATGCGGTCTCGGGATACGGGGTGGAGAACACTTCCATGCATCCCGTAGACGAGACAAAGATCGAGTCTTTGCCGGCTGCCTTTGTTACCAGCCGTGCCACAAGTGCTGCACCACAACCGCCGCAGGCCCGGTGGCCGCAGTCGAACAGATCACAGGTTTTTTCTGTCATTTCAGATCAGCTCCTTGCGCAGACCATAGAATATATCGCCCTGTCCTTTTTCGGAAAGTGCGACAATCTCTTTAATGTCCTTTTTCCTGACGTCCCTGCCACCAAGACCGAGCACGTAGCCCTTTACCGGGATGGAAGAACCGTAGAGTGCGTCCCTTACTTCAAGTGCGGTCGCACCTTTTGCGCCAAGGGAGATGTTCTTGTCGAGAACTGCGACACGCTTTACGTGGGAAAGCATCTTTGCAATCTCTTCTGATGGGAAGGGCCGGAATACACGGATCTTTAACAACCCGACTTTCTTTCCTTCCACCCGCATCTCATCGATGGCGTCCTTGATGGTCCCGCAGATAGAACCCATGGCAACTATTGCGGTGTCTGCATCATCGAGACGGTATCCTTCGATAAGGGCACTGTAGTCCCTGCCGAACATTGCACCGAACTCTTTACCTGCCTTTGCGATCACGTCTTTTGCCCTTTTTTGGGCCTGGTCCATCTCGTACCTGAATTCAGGGTAATATTCCGGTGTTGCATACATACCGAAACTGATCGGGTCTGCAGCGTCAAGACGTTCGTACGGGTTAAACTTCGGGAGGTATTTATCAACATCTTCCTGGGTGAGCATATCTACCGGTTCATAGGTATGGGAGAGGATGAACCCGTCAAAGCAGACGAAGGCGGGAAGCTGGATGGAATGGTCTTCAGCCACCTTATAGGCAAGAAGGTGCAGATCGGTTGCTTCCTGGTTGTCCTCGGCATAGAACTGGAGCCAGCCGGAATCCCTGAGCGAGATGGAGTCCTGCTGGTCGTTCCAGATCGAGAGTGGTGCCCCCAATGCCCGGTTGGCAATGGACATGATGATAGGCAGGCGCATACCTGCGGCATTGAAGCAGACCTCGAACATAAGGGCAAGGCCCTGTGAGGTGGTTGCAGAGTACGTCCGTGAACCTGCTGCACTTGCGCCAATGCAGGCAGAGAGTGCGGAGAGTTCATTCTCAACCGTGATGTATTCGGCATCGAGCTGGCAGTTTGCCACAAAATCAGCCAGTGCCTCAACGATATGGGTCTGGGGGGTGATCGGGTAGGCAGAGATCACCTGCGGACGGCAGAGACGGACAGCCTCTGCGATTGCATGCGACCCCTCGGTTATCTCCATCATTTACTTTTCCTCCTGTTTCATCGCGATTGCTTCCTTGGGACACTCAACTGCGCAGATCCCGCAACCCTTACAATAGGTATAATCGGGATCGAAGAATCCTTCAGCATCCTCATGAATGCATCCTTCGGGGCACAAGGTGCTGCACATCCCGCATTTCGAGCACTTCTCGTGATCGAAGACCGGCTTGAACACACGCCACGAACCTGTCTTGTTATCCCGCGCTTTTCCCGGCCGTGCCCGGCACCCGACAGCAAGTGCCATTATGCGGCCCCCTTGACGATATCAAATGCCACCCGTGCAGCGTCAATGTTCTTCGCTGCGAGTTCTTTCGGGAAACGGTGAGTGAGTGCTTTTTCGAGTGCGGAGAACTGGATCTCGCCCGTTGCAGCAGCAAACGCTCCCATGAGTGAGGTGTTTGTTATCGGGAGCCCGATCGCCTTGAGTGCAATAGACGTGGCATCAATGGTGATGAGCTTCACACCGTCTGGCACTTTGTAATCGGGCTTCTTTTCCGTATTCACGATCACAATGCCCCCCTGCTTGACTCCCAGGAACACGTTCACGTCCTTGATTAAGGTGCTGTCCTGCACGATGATGTAATCCGGCTCATACACCTGGCTTCGTTTCCGAATTTTTTTGTCATCAAACCGCACAAATGCCTGCACCGGTGCCCCGCGTCGTTCAACACCAAACGCGGGGAATGCCTGGGAAAAGACGCCGCCTTCAAACGCAGCGACTGCAATCAGTTCAGCAGCAGTGACCGACCCCTGGCCACCCCTGCCGTGGATACGTAGTTCTCTCAAGGAAAATCCCTAATAATATAACATGATTAATCGATATAAATCTAGAGATTCACATCGAGCCCGAGAATCTCTTTGCTTCCCGAAAAAACATCGCGGGCGATCCGGGCAAGACCCCGCGAAGCGCACCATTCGTCGTACACTGCCACATCTGTGCCCAGAAGTTTCCTGACCTCAGGTGCAATTACCGGAGCGAGACTTCCTGCAAGAGCAATGGCAGCGCGGGGGTTTAAGAGGCGCAGTGCGGCACATTCCATAGCGGAAAACATAGCAACTGCCGGGATTCGTTCTTCTTCGGGCAGGGAAAAATTCACTCCTGCGTGCTGGAATGCCTCGTTTGCGGTGCACTCCCCGGAATCGATCTTCCGGATCGCATCCACATCGAGCGCGCCGTGCAGGGTTCCCGGTGCAAATACGCAGGCATCAAATGCCCCGACCAGTTTTCCCGCTGATACGAGCAGGGAAACCGTGTTGGAGCTCACATCGGAAACTATCACATCCCGCCCAAGGTCATGGCAGACCTCATAGGCGATGCCGATCTTCTCCGGGCTGGTCTGGTGGGAATACACCTTGAAGCGCGGATCCGTTGGTGAATTCCGGTGAAGTCCCGGGAGGACGATTGCCGGAATTCCGCTCTTTGCGATTTCATCAAAAACCTTGGTACCGCCGCCAATGTGTTTGCCCGCACCCTCGCGACTGATGATCCCCCGGTTCTTGACTTTGCCAATGGAGGTGATGGAAGAAATGCCATCACCCATGGAATAACAGAGCGCAATTCCCTCAATCTCGTTGATCGGGCAGAGCCGGGAGAGTGCACTTGGTGTGAAATCTTTGGCAGTCTCACGGGAAAGTTTGAACTGCCCTTTCTCTCCGGCAAACCGCATTGCAGTTGTGCCGTGATCAATGCCGATAAACATAGCAGTAATCCTATAGCATGGATGACATATTAGGTATTGATGTTTGATGTGGTAACAGGAGGAGCCGGATTTATCGGTTCGCACCTGGTTGACACGCTCGTTGCACAGGGTAACGAAGTCCTGGTGATTGACTCGCTCTGCGCAGGGAGCAAAGAGACGATAGCGCGGCACCTTGATTCCTGCAAAGTACGGTTTTTACAAAAAGATCTGCTTTCCGATGGCTGGCAGGACTCAATTGAGGGAGCTGACAGGCTTTTTCACCTTGCAGCAGATCCTGATGTCCGCCAGAGCGCGGTGAATCCTGACCCGACAATCCAGAACAATATCATCGCCACGTACCGGGTTCTCGAAGCCATGAGACTGCACCAGGTTCCTGAACTGGTGTTCACCTCGACTTCAACGGTGTATGGCGATGCAACGATAATTCCCACGCCGGAAAATTACACTCCGCTCGAACCGATCTCCGTGTACGGTGCAAGTAAACTCGCCTGCGAGTCTCTCATCTCCGCATACTGCTACTCATTTGGTATGAAGGCATGGACATTCCGCTTTGCCAACATTATCGGCTCACGGAGTGGTCATGGGGTCATCACCGATTTCATAAAAAAATTAGAGACCAATCCCAACGAGCTCGAGATTCTCGGCGATGGCAAGCAGACGAAATCCTATCTCGAAGTGCACGAGTGCGTTGCGGCAATGCTTTTTGCCGTCGGGCATACCCGGGGTACGGTGAATACCTTCAATATCGGGTCTGAGGACTGGATCGATGTGAAGAGTATCGCTGAGATTGTTACTGAAGAGATGCACCTACCCGGTACGAAGTTCCGTTTCACGGGCGGTGAACGCGGGTGGGTCGGGGATGTACCGCGGATGCAACTATCCGTTGAAAAGATCAAGGCGCTGCGCTGGAAACCCCAGCTGGGTTCCCGTGAAAGTGTGCGGATTGCCGTACAGGCAATGCTTTCAGAGCGATAACGAGACAATATTATGAAATATATCGTCATTTGCGGGGATGGTATGGCCGATGAGCCCATCGCTGAGCTTGGCAATAAGACCCCCCTCGAATATGCAAAAACCCCTAATATGGACCGTATGGCACGCGATGGCGCATGCGGGTTGCTGCGCACTATCCCGGATAATTTTGAAGCGGGCAGCGATATCGCCAACATGTCGATTCTTGGGTATGCCCCGGAGAAGTACTATACTGGTCGGGGACCTCTTGAAGCATTGAGCATGGGCGTTGACCTTGCACCGGGCGATGTGGCATACCGCTGCAATCTTGTGACCGTTGAAGATAATACGATGGTCGATTTTTCCGCGGGTCACATCTCCAATGAGGAGGGAGCCGGGCTCTTTGCCTCTCTTCAACCGGAAATTCCTGACGTGATGGTGAAAGCAGGGGTCAGCTACCGCAACCTGCTCGTTGTTCACGAGGGAAAAGGGGCAGCAACAACTCCTCCGCATGATATTGTCGGGCAGGGAATCTCCCCGTACCTGCCAAAGGGGGGCGATGCGGAACTGCTCCTGCAGTGCATGGAAAAAAGCCGGCAGGTGTTTGATTGCCATCCGGTAAATGCAGCCCGGAAAAAGGCAGGAAAACACATGGCCACCCGGATCTGGCCGTGGAGCGGAGGGCACAAGCCGGCATTTCCCTTATTCTTTAATAAATATGGGAAAAAGGGCGGCATTATATCCGCAGTTGATCTCTTACAGGGCATCGGGCGCTGTGCAGGGATGGAGATTATCCGGGTTCCCGGAGCAACCGGGTTCCTTGATACAGATTACGATGCAAAAGCGCGGTACACGCTTGCAGCAATGGAACACCTGGACTTCCTCTACCTGCATATCGAAGCACCCGATGAAGCCGGGCACATGGGGAGTATCAAGGAAAAAGTAACGGCAATAGAGCGGGTGGACGAGGTTATCGGGACTATCCTCAATAATTTTGACGGTATTGTAGCAGTATTACCGGATCATCCGACCCCGATCCGTGCAAAGACACATACCCGTGATCCGGTACCTTTTGCAGTGCTCGGGAAAGAAATGGATAATACCCGGGAATTCTCAGAAACAGCAGCCCGGTCCGGTGGGCTTGGGACGAAAAACGCAGTGGATTTCCTGAGTTTCTTATTTGACGAAAAGTAATGCGGCATCAGTACCCTGCTTCATCACCTTTCAGTGGGGGTAACTTTCATCATCTGCCGACGAATATTAACACTTTTCTTATTTTACAGGTTTATAAATTTATTTCCAACAATGCAGAAGATACGATCTCTGGACAATCATTACCTGAATTATCAAAACTCAAACAAAATCCCCCATATCCTTACTGCTCCAAGTCTGGCATTTAGTTATTGTATTGTCCCTTGAATTGAGTAATCACCTATTTTATTCATTCAGTTTGTCTATTTTGTCCTGGATATACTGAGAAAAAAAGCCTTTGTAACGGACCTGTAATTCGGGAAGCATCCAGTCTTGTTCTGTTATTGTTTTCCTGCATTGGGGCGAACCGCACATACAATCCATGGAAAACACCATATCACTTCCAACCGATTCTGAAACCGTCATCCCATAATCAAAGGTAATTTCCTCCCCGGCCCTGATATCCCTCATGGCAACTAAAAAAATCTGACCCTTAAAACCACTGTTAGGGTCACAACTATGATTAAAAAAATCATCATCTTCAGGAGTAGTTTGATGGGAAGCCAGGATAAAACGTTCTTCTATCTGCATGGTATATTTCTGCATCTCGTAAGGAAACTGGTACATGTCATCGATCGTCATTATCGACCCCCCGAATATTGCCAGCCGTTCGCCTTTTTTAATATTCTCTTTCGCAAAAACCCCCCAGCAGTGCGTATCTGAACATCTTTTCTCAAGATTCGGATTCAACCAGCTATTTGAACTCATAAATACGGCTCTCATGTTCTTTGATTATGATAATGAAAATATCCCATAGTAATTTTGACAACTCTGGTGATGATAGATCTAATGTACCTCATACGTGCAGCATAAACCCATCGAACCGGAAAAACAGATACCATTGATCGCGCAAACAGTCAAGGTAATACGACAAAATTGTATCTGCTTTTCTGGATTTATTCAACCGTCAGTAAAATTGCGTATTGCTATTACCCTGCGGGAGCGTTTAACCGGAAACATAAGGCTGGTTCCTGGAAAGACAATCTGCCAGGTCTGAAAGAATTGGGAGAAATTCATTCCTTTCCTTATAACGATCCTGCATGAGTTCCGCAAGGCTCCCCATACAAACACGGTCTTTTATAACGGGCAGGTACTGGCGTTCATCCTCAGTGGCATGCTTCCACGCGATATCATATAACTTCTCCAGTTCCGGTTTCAGTCCGCGTGTTCCACAGTGTATTGCCTGATCGGTGAGTCCCCGTAATGCTTCCGTGTCGGTCTCAACCGGCAATGTACTGCACCGGAGGAGGGATCGGACAAAAGCGCAGACTGCCATGTCCGAATGAATACATTCCTGTTCATCGAGAGCCTTGATCTCTACGCACTTCCTTGAGAAACGTATGATTACCCCGCTGGAATTTACCCACTCCTCGCAGAGAATGCCGGCATCCCGCTCACGCAGTTTTTCAAAGATCTCCTCCTGCATGGAGTGATAATCCTTAACCGTTCTGATCTTCTCTGGTATGATCCCATTGCAGATCTGGGGTATCTCCTTCTGGTTCTTGCGGTAGTATATGAGACGGTTATCCATAGAGCCGGTCATCTTTCCCTCCACAAATGGCGATGAAGCGGTTACCGCAATCAGGTAGGGAATCAGGGAACGGATCCGGTTATACTGTCCCACGAGTTCTTTTTGGTTCCTGTACGAGAGATTGATCTGGAGCGCCTGTATGTTCAGCCAACCGTGCTGCTGTATGTTAAAGAGCCGGTCATACATATCGTAATATTCTCCCTCGTCATGATCCCAGACCGCAGTCTGTTCCAGCCTGAGCAGTGGGTGCATACCGAGACCCAGCAACCGGTACTGGTCAGGAAAGATACGGTAAAAATTCTTAATTCCTGACATGATCTGTGATTCCAGGACACAGAGATTATCAGCAGGTGAACGGGGAAGGATCTCAAGAACGGTCTTCTGGAGTTCCTTTCCCAGTTTCACCTCCCCAAACAGGATCTCACTTTCGTACCGCCCGCAGATCCTCTTTATGATCTCATCAGAGACCGGCAGGGGATTGAACTGGTAATCATTAATGGAGAACTCGTGTTCAGTACCGAGGGTCATAATGAAAGGTTATCCTATCGCGGTACTTCTCCGACTTTATCGGTTTCGGGTTCTTCTATTGAGCAGATCACTAAAAGCTCTTCTTCACTTAAGTTCCGCACGAGATGCGTGATGTTCTGGACCGCAAGTTCATACTGCTGGCGGTAAGCGTCGGGCTCATTCTTTAAAAGACCCACAATCGGACAAATTCGCTCATGTTTGAGGTAAATTGCGATCATGTCGCCATTCATATCAAAGGTAAAGGGTCCTGAACGGCAGGTCTCGGGTTTGAAGGCATGAATCCCGCATTTGCCATTCTCTGAGAGGACGCATTCACCATTTTTCCGGGTTTTTAACCGTTTGTACCCAACAAATTCAAACATATCCGGAGAAACCCCGGCTGTTGTCAGCCGTTCATAACACGCAGATGAGACCGGGGGATGGGCATCATCGCAGCAGTGGCCGCCGCATTTCATACAGATCGTTTCAGCACGCAATAACCAGTTTTCCATAAAAATCACGCCGCAAAAAGATGGGATATAATCGTCTCAAATACATGGGGATAACAGTCATCTTCCCCGCTTTCAATCGATGGATTGTCATTCACTTCAATCACGTACGCATCTCCGTTATTGTTTTTGATATCCACACCATACAGCCCCCGGCCGATGGCATTGCCGGCATCGATCCCCAGCTGGATCACGTGGGGTGGGACTTCGTCGGGAGGAACGCTGTCAACACCGCAATATACGATATGGCCATTGACCGAAGCCTGTATTTTGAACGTGACCGAGGGAATCGTATATTTGCAGGCATAGAGCAGCTTACCGTCCAACACACCAATCCTCCAGTCATATTTACTCTCGACATATTGCTGGACTACGATCCAGTCCGACAGCTTGATGAAGCGGCGGGCAACCTTGAAAAAATCTGCGATGTCACTCACTTTCTCGACCCTGAGCGAAAAGGAAGTCGAGGGTTCTTTTACAACCAGTGGCGTGCCGAGATCGTCAAAAAGCCGGGTAACCCGTTCGACATTCAGTTCCTGCTTTGGCAAAAAGACCGTCTTTGGCAGAGAGACATTCTCTTTTATCAAACGGGTATACATGTTGATCTTATCAGAACAGGTACGGATCGATTCCGGGTCATCGATGACCGGAATACCATGAAACCGTGCCATCTGTGCCGCCACGTAGGTAATATTCATCGGGTCCGTACGGGCACGGATAAAAAGCGCATCCATCTTTTTGATCTTCTTGATATCTACAGGAAAGATAAAATTCGCCGTATGCCCCAGTGTCTCGGCCACATCCCGGCATCGTATCAGGGCGTTCAATTGTTCGGAGTTCGACAGGGTTTTCCGGTCTACAAATATCCCGAGCCTGCTCATAGGAACTCCTGGCGGGAAATGTATGCCTCAAGAAGCGAACGCTCGTCATCTGAAAGATGAGAATACCGTGCAGGCGAGAGAGATGAAAGTGCGTAGTTTTCGCCGGTTTTTACAAACGCCATCTTGACAAGGGGTATTGAGAAGAGTTTATAGATCATCTCTGCTATGTTTTTTATCGCTTCTGGAGAAGCCGATGTCTTTCCAAATATTGCTATGCACCGGAAAATCTCTGCATTTTCCTCCAGTTTCTGGTAACAGAATGGGTACTTCCCCCTGTTTGTGAGGTGTTTTATTACCTCTTTTGCCGTATCGTTGTCGTAGACGACAAAGAACTCTGATGCAGAGGCAAAATAATTAAGCCCGTAGATGATAGACGGGAGCGGCACATATGCCTGTGATATCTCCCATTCACACACCGGGATACCGGCGATTTTTGCCCGTTCCAGACAGATAGGTACAACAAACGCATCGATTAACTCCGCAGTTGACGGTTCGACCCGCTTTCCTTCCGTCTCCATCTGGAGTATGGTGTAGTATGAGTCGGTCTTGTAAGAGTAATCTTCACTGATAACGTGCCATCTGTCTCCACGCTGAATAGTGAAAAGTGAATCCTTGATCAATCCGTGATCCCGCTTTATTCCTAACCGGGCGGATGTTTTCTGGCCCGGCAGTAATGGCACTGCACTATATTCCTTCTTTGGTATGCTGACAGGATCCGTATAGGGCAAACACTTACAAAGACTCTGTTGTGAAGATGACGGGAGGGTTATGGGGGGGGCATCCGATAGTCTATGGTTCATCCGGTGATCAACCCTGTTGAATTCCGTGGGTACCCTGGAGTGAAATTAGCATAGTGTTTTTTAATCCGGTTTTTCCGTATTATAACGCCAGATATCATAAAAAAAGTGTCCAATCCTTCGGGTTGTATGTACAGCAGCTATCCGGATGATGGGTGTGTAAATATTCAACGTTAACTTTGACAAACCCGGCTCTAATAGATCAATGTACCTCACCAGTGAAACATAAACCTATCTCATCGGAAAAACCAATGGACCTGGTCGCGAATCCTTAATGAATTGGATTGTATCCAAAAGGAAAGCAACCCTTGTGCTCTTTGCCCAACCTCCCGTACCGCGAGGGAAAGGTTTCTGATAAAATCAGTGATGTCTCCATGCAGGGGAGGGAATATGAAGCTCAAACCGGGCTCCCTTGCCTGCTTCCCCGGTCTCAACGATGCGAATCCCTGTCACGGCTAATATCTCCCGGGAGAGTGTGAGGCCCAGCCCGGTATTTTTCCCGTACCTGCGTTTGAAGATCAGTTCCTTTTCTTCATTGGCAATACCTACACCATTATCCTCGATTACTACTCCCAGTTCCCCGCTTATCCGTTGCTGGCTGTATATCTGAATCATGGTGAGAGGTCTGCCGTGCCTCAGCGCATTTTCCAGCACATTGTAGATCACTTTTTCTGTGAGTGGATCGGCATAGATTTCGATCGAATCAATACGGGATGTGATAGTCACTCCTTCGTGAACGAGGTCATTGACCGCTTGGTTTATCATCGGCCCAAGCGCCAGCCAGACCGGTTTGTGTGCGCCAATATCCTCATACTGGCTGGAAAACCGAAGATGACTGCTGATCCTCTCAACTATACCGAGACTTGCTGTGACGTGAGGAATACAGGCAGGATCCGTCTCCTCTTCTTTGAGCAGTGTCAGGTACCCGTTAAGGGCTGTGATAAGGTTGCTGATATCATGACGGGTCAGCTGGCTTAACAAGGAGATCTTTTCATTAGCCCGCCTTAGGGCTTGTTCTGATGCCTTCCGGCTGGTGATATCCCGCAGGATCAGGACAAATCCCGCCGGTTCTCCATCCGGGTCTTTTACCAGGGAGCCGGCAATGCTGACGACTTTGCATTCGCCATAATCGAGCTCAGCCTCAATATCCGATACCATTCCCCGCTCCCTGATTGCTTCTTGTATGTCATGGCACTTCGATAATGGCAGAAAATCATCGACAGGATGACCGGGAAGTTCTCTTTCTTCTTTTTCAAAAATTCCTGCCGCAGAGGAATTATGGGCAATAATGCGGCTATCGAGGTCAGTAATGATCAGTCCATCGGGCATTGTGTGGATAATATTCAAAGCAGCGGATTCCGGGGTAAGGGTGAAGAGCCCGTGTCTAAGCATGGAATATGAAATAATTACCGAGAAACAGAGAATACCGATAAAAACCAGGTTCGGGAGATATATGCCGGATGCAGGGAGAAAAACTCCGGAAAGGAACCCAAACAGAATGACAATAACGATACCAATGCTGATAAAACAGTTCTGTTGCCGGATAATTCCCGGCCCTCGTTTATTCCAAGAGGATAGTCCTACATGCAGTGCAAATACCATTACCAGGATAAAAAAAACCGATTCTGCCTGGTATGCCAGACTATCATGGACGGGTAAATAGATGAACCCGATTTCCGGCTGGTAAACCACCGTGAAGATCGATTTTGTGAACAGTGCGATAAAAGCTATCGCAAGTGCCGGCAGGTAGAGAAATACCATCAGGTACTTGAGGTTCTCCTTTTTTGCATACGGGTGTTGAGTTAATGCGAGAACGAAATGAAGGGTAAATGCAATAGTAAGTGTCCAGAAGGAACTGGCTTTAAGCCAGAACAAGACCCCGTTATATCCTTGGGCAGTCCAGATGAGATACTCCCCAGTTGCCCAGTACGTGGCCATGAGCATGGCTGCCAGAAATAGGCGATTTACTAAGGATTTGGGATTTTTTGCAAAGACATACACCCCAAGACCGTACGTAATGGCAGCAGATACAAGGCAGAAGAATACAAGGACTGGGAGAATTGTCATAGATTATTCAAATCCGTTTGGAAACCCGGAACATGGGTGATGCATTTATTTCTCTTACAAAATTGCTCTAAATATATATCGTATACGAGGTTTTACAAACATTACCAGACGTTATTTCCTATTTTGGTTTTCTTAAATGAAAACACTTCTCTAAATTTTTTCCTATGATTGTCTGTTCATTTTTATAAGATTTCGGCACTACAAGCCAATAAATTCCAATGCAGTTAATACTGATGGCGTAGAGGTGTAATGAGATGAAAAAGAGCCTGCTGATGTGGGATGAAACACTCTTCCGGGACCCGGAGGTGCTGGAGATTGATTACGTTCCCGAGCAGTTCGAGTTCCGTGATACCCAGATGCAGGAACTCGCATTCCAGATCCGACCCGCCCTTCGGGGAGGACGGCCATTAAACACGATCTGCAAAGGTTTACCGGGCACTGGAAAGACAACGAGCGTCCGGAAACTTTTTACCGAGATCGAAGAGACGACAAAAAAACTTGTGCCGGTTTACATCAACTGCCAGATCGACAACACCAAATTTGCCATCATCTCGCAGATCTATAAAAAACTCGCCGGACATCTCCCCCCGTCATCCGGTACATCATTCAAGCAGGTGTTCGACGCGGTTGCGCGGATTCTTGTAAAAGATGAGATCGTGCTTCTCGTAGCGCTGGATGATGCAAATTATCTCCTCTATGAGAACGAGATAAACAATGTACTTTACACGCTGCTCCGTTCCCATGAGGCCTACGAAGGTACTCGTATCGGCGTGATTGTGATCATCAGCGATATGGATGTTGACCTGTCGCGGGCAATCGATGCGCGTGTTGCCTCGGTCTTCCGTCCTACTGAGATCTATTTTGCTCCTTACGGGGATACTGAAGTGCAGGAGATCATGAAAGCGAGGGTGATGCAGGGATTGTTCACCGGTGTGCTCAGCGATGATCTTCTTACCCTTGTTGTGAAACAGACCCTAGCCTGCGGAGATCTCCGCGTGGGTATTGATCTCTTAAAGCGTGCCACCCTCAGTGCTGAGCGTGCTGCCCGGCGCAGTATTGAACGAGAGGATATCTGCGGGGCGTATGAGATCTCAAAATACCTGCATCTCTCCTATACAGTAAAGACCTTAAAAGACGATGAGCGGCAGATCCTCAAATCCTTTGCAGAGAGGAGCCTTAAGGAATCGGAGATGAATGCCGGAGATGTTTACAAATCCATCAAAGAATCATTCCCTATCGGTTATACCCGGTTCTATGAGATTGTAAAAAAGATGGATGCGCTGCGTCTTATCAACCTCCAGTACCGCGAGGGGAAGGGCCGGACCCGGGTTATCACTCTCCGTTACGAGCCGGTAAATGTGCTTGAATACCTTTCTTAAAAACCGGATCTTTTAAAAAATATTATCTATTCCCAAACCCTCTTTTATGATACAGAGGGGTTTTTGTCAATGTTGAGTGTAAACGAACTGGCACTGGAAATTTTTGATAATCTGGCCGACCTGGCTGAAGAATTCAACGCCTGTTATCATGAACTTGATAACGGGGCACGGATTGTTGACTGTGGTGTAAGTGTACGTGGTGGATATGCAGCCGGAAGAGCATTTACAGAGATCTGTATGGGTGGTCTTGGGGAGGTCAACTTCCGCATGGGGCACATCAAGGATTTCCCGATGCCCTTTGTCGATGTTACCACAGACTTCCCGTCAATCTCCTGCCTTGGTTCGCAGAAGGCCGGTTGGACGGTCAAGGTGGGCAACTATTTTGCCATGGGCAGCGGCCCGGCCCGGGCGCTCTCCTTAAAACCAAAGCACACTTTCGAAGTCATTGAATACGAAGACGACTACGACTGTGCCGTCATGTGCCTGGAGAGCGACCACCTGCCCAATGCAGAGGTTATGGAAAAGATAGCTGAAGAGTGCCACGTGGATGTGGCAAATGTCTGTGCGGTTGTTGCACCCACATCGTCCATAGTGGGCTCGATTCAGGTTTCCGGACGCTGTGTTGAGACGGCAATCTATAAACTCAATGAGCTCGGGTTTGACACCCGAAAGATTATTGCTGCTATGGGAACTGCTCCAATCCCGCCGGTGCGGGGACCCAAGCTCGCCATGGGGGTTACCAACGATGCCACGATCTATCATGGCCGGATTAACCTCACCATGAATGCACCCGAGATCAAGGACTACCTCGAAAAGATACCAAGCAGCAGTTCGAAAGGATACGGTAAACCATTCAACGATATTTTCAAGGAAGCAGGCTATGATTTCTATAAGATCGATACTTCGCTCTTCTCTCCTGCAGAAGTCATTATCAACGAGCTTTCAACGGGTTCTGTCTACCATGTTGGTGCAGTGAACCCCGATGTCACGCTGAAGTCCTTTGGGCTGCAGTAAAAATTTCCTTTTTTTTTATGATTATCTGTAATTAATGCAGGAATTCTCGTCAGGAATTCTTATCTTGTGGTGTGTTGGTTACTTCATGAGAATGGCTATGGGGGAATATCAGCGTGGTTACGGTGTATGAATCCGGATCTGATATCCTGTATCGGGCAGTGTCAGCTTACGGGATGCTCGTGAGGGAGTTTTTTAGTAAAACTGCAAGGAACCGCTCTGCTCCTCGTTATTGGAAAATGTTTCCTGTAATCCTGGTTTTTAGGAATTATAAGGGGGATAAAAGATTTTCTGCCATGATCGTTGTCGGCGTTATTCGGCGAATGCTGGTTGGAGTGCCGGAGGGGGGTTTGAGAATAATAGTGATCACCTGGTTGGGAACAATTGGCGCCTTAGGGTTAACACGAATGACAAACTGCTCCTCGTATTCAATCCGGTTATTGGGATTACCTACCTCTTTTTGTACAGAGAGTATCCCCCATTCTCCTTGTGGGGGATCGCCCCGGAATCCCGCGATGGGGGAGAGGGTTTCAGTCCGGATTGCATCTGCATATACTACTACCAGTTTTTCCATATCAAGGGTTTTTATATCGGGCGCAAGACCTACCGTAAACGTGATCGTATCAACTGTGCCCCGTGGTATGCCCAGTCCGGTTACATCCCCAAAAACCTGGAGCACTTGACCAGGTTGCAAGTTGCCCTGAGGGTTTATTGTTGCGGTTACTGGAGCTGATGTGTCTTCTCCAAGACAGCCGGCAGCAAAAATGCCAGATACCAGCACGAGAGTCAAGAAAGTAAAAAGCCACTTTGCCATGGATTGTCCTGTCATCTGGTGTAGAGAAACTGTGTGTGGGTACTTAAAAAGGTAATTGGATCTGTCATAAATGATGTCTGCACAAGGTTTCGTCTGGTTGTTTTTCTGTCTCACGTACTTTTCCGGTATCACTGCTCAATAGCTTGAAGTGAACTGTCAGCGATATTTATGTGAAATTCCATGAATGCGCCCCCTCTGGACAAACAATCGCTTGACCGTCTCAAAGAAAAGACAGCCCGGCTATCCGTTCTGTCCAACACCTGTCTGGTACTGATGAAATTTGTTGTCGGGTTTGCAATAGGTTCAGTCAGCATTATTTCTGAAGCTATCCACTCCTCTATGGATCTGATCGCTGCGGTGATCGCATTTTTCTCGGTCCGGAAATCTGCAGAGCCCCCTGATGCCGCGCATTTATTCGGGCATGGGAAGTTTGAGGATATATCGGGTCTCATTGAAGCCCTGCTCATCTTTGTTGCAGCGATCCTGATCATCTGGGAAGCCTTATCAAAACTGCTGGGAGGGCCTTCCGAACACTTCACGCCGGAACTGCTCATTTATGGTATTGCCGTAATGGGTATCTCGGCTCTCGTAAACTGGTATGTTTCCCAACGGCTCATGAAGGTGGCAAAACAATCCGAGTCCATTGCGCTTGAAAGCGATGCATGGCACCTGCGGACCGATGTATATACTTCAGTCGGTGTGATGGTTGGACTTGTCTTGATCAAGTTAACCGGCATTGCCATCTTCGACTCGCTTTTTGCCCTTGGTGTCGCAGTTGTGATCATGAAGGCTGCATACGATCTCACGGTTCGTTCGTTTGCCGATCTGATCGACCACAGCCTGCCAAAAGAGGATAACAAGCGCATTGAGGAGATCATCTGCGAACATGCCAGTATTTACGCGGGGTTCCACGATTTGAAGACCCGCCGTTCTGGCCCGGAAATTTTTATCGAATTCCATCTGGTAATGCCCGGAGTACTAACCGTCCTGGAATCCCATGATCTGGCGGATCATCTGGAATCCGATCTCAAGACCGAGTATCCCCGGGCGAATATTACCATCCATATAGAGCCATGCAACGAAGGGTGTACCCGGTGTGGTTCGTTCTGTACATTTTATAAAAAAACAAACGGGAACGCTAACTAAATTTGGGAGCTCCCGATAAAAAGTACAGAGTGTTTTTTT
Source organism: uncultured Methanoregula sp. (assembly GCA_963676675.2). GTDB lineage: Archaea > Halobacteriota > Methanomicrobia > Methanomicrobiales > Methanospirillaceae > Methanoregula. Next base: position 989,044 of record OY781161.1, read on the forward strand.
TAATTTTTGTTGTTCAAAGTGAAAAAATGATTATTCTGATCGTTTCATTATGAGCAGGAAGGGCAACAGTAATACGATTGCAATGATTATCCAGAAGTTGCCGAAAAGATAGAGAATCTGTTCGCGCCACGGGTCATAAAACCTTATCTCAAATGTCCGGATTTTACTCCACTGGATGAGGGTAGTATTGTCAGCAAATCGCGTGACATTGGCACCCGGGCTTATGCTGGCGAGCAGGGGATTTCGCACATCCAGTTCTGACGGGAGCATTACACTCACGTTATACATGTTGTCGTATCCAGCCTGCAGGGTGTTATCTTTGAGCGGGGCTATGTACGATACGGTATAGTTGCCACGTAAAAACGTGATCGCTGGCGGTTTCCCCCAATCTTTACTCCAGTTGAACCTGCACGATGGGGAACAGTTCCCGGACAAATTCACATTGCCAACATTGATCGCAACCTTCTCACCAAGAAATCCGACGCCGGCAAATTCATACCGGTTTGCGTCAGTGATCTCAACAGAAGCATTGTATGCAGTCCCATTAGGAAAAACCTGGTAATCTGCCGATAGTGCACCCGCCGCAGGAACTGCCGCCAGCAGAATTACAAGTGCAGCGCAGAGAGCAGCGAAGGCAGATCGGCGTTGATCTCGGTCGGGGGTTCGCATTGTTTAATCACCGTATCCGGATCCTTGAGCAGATGTCCAGTCACTACACAGACGATCTTCTCGTTCCGGTCAATCATTCCCATCTCTACCAGTTTTCGTATACCGGCCACTGATGCGGCTGATGCGGGTTCAACACCAATACCCTCTTTGCGGGCGAGATCGCGTTGCATACGCAGGATCTCTTCATCGGTTACTGTCTCAGCAAGCCCGCCGGTCACACGGATAGCTATCAGGGCCTTTTCTGCATTGACGGGTGCCCCGATCCGGATGGCCGTGGCAATGGTCTCGGGATTTGCCTCGGGTATCACCTCCGGCAGATTCTCGCGGATAGCCCGTACAATCGGGCTGGAACCTTGCGCCTGAATACCGGTCATCATCGGCAGCCGGTCGATGAAACCGAGTTCCTGCAACTCCAGAAATCCTTTGTATACTGCAGAGATATTACCAGCATTTCCCACCGGGAGTACGAACCGGTCCGGTATTTCTCCGAGCTGGTCAAGTGCTTCAAACCCGATAGTCTTCTGGCCTTCAAGCCGGTAGGGATTGATAGAATTGAGCAGGTACAGCCCATGGGACAGGCAGAGATCGTGGACCATCTCAAGCGCACGATCGAAGTTGCCACGGATGGAGATGACTTTTGCGCCGTGCATCAGGGCTTGTGCCACTTTCCCGACGGCAACTTTTCCTGCGGGAAGTAGCACTACGGCGGGAATTCCCGCTTTTGCCGCATACACCGCAAGGCTGGCCGAGGTATTACCGGTACTTGCACAGGCAACACTCTTTTTGCCGAGCTGGATGGCCATCGATACACCGACCGTCATGCCCCGGTCCTTAAACGAACCGGAGGGGTTCATGCCTTCATGTTTGGCATAGAGATGAGGCAACCCCATCTCCGCTCCCAGTTTTTTCAAGTGATAGAGAGGAGTGCCTCCTTCATGCAGGGTGATGGGCGGTATTGTAACCGGCAGCAGTTCCTTGTAGCGCCAGACTGAAAGCGGCCGCTGGTTCCAGGCTGCCCGTGAAACAGATAGTTCGTCCAGCGGGTATTTTACGGCAAGCAAGTGGCCGCATTTTGTACAGTTATAGAGGATCTCGTCAGCGGGATAGGTGGCTCCACAGTTGACGCACACGAGATGATACATGGAATAGTGTTGATCTGCCAGATACATATAGGCGTGCGGTTTCACCAGACTCTTCGTTAAGAACTGTCCTTTAGATCATTTTTCTGTCAAAAGGGAATAGAGAGCATCCTTACGGTCGTTTTCTACCGGGAGAGCTGATCGTGCTGCGGTAACCTCTGCAGGATCGAGATCCATAAAAAGCAATTGCTCGGCATCCTTCGCACGACAGAATATATTACCATGGGGATCGGCTGCAATGGATGAGCCGGAATACTGGTCAACGGGTGTAGTACCTGTGGTATTCACGCCGATTACATACATCTGGTTCTCTGCTGCCCGCGCCTGGATAAAGAGTTCCCAGTGCCGGATGCGGCTCGCTGGCCATGCTGCGGGTACAAATACAGCCTGAATTCCTTTCTGTGCATAGATCCGGAAGACTTCTGGGAACCGGAGATCATAACAAATCGCAAGCCCGCATTTAAGTTCCCCGAGTGTAAAAATGCCAAGATCCGTTCCCGGAAAAAAGTGCTCGTTTTCTTTTGCAGGGGAAAACAAGTGAATTTTAGAATAGGTGGAAATAATCCTGCCATCGTTTCCGATTGTCACCGAAGTATTTTTCGGATACGGGGATGATGCTTCACGGATCGATCCAATTACTGCAATCCTGTTCGTTTTCGCACTAACCTTCAGCCGTGTGATAATCTTCCCGTTTAAATCCTGAACATTTTTTCCGGATAATGGATCCCAGCCGGTAGCAAACTGCTCGGGGAAACAGATAAGCTGCGCACCACAGGTTGCCGCGTGGGCAATGAACCTCTCCGCTTTCTCTATATTTGCCCTGGGATCTTCCCACAAACTGGAGAACTGGGCACTGCATACCCTGACATACCCGTTCGGAGTCCGGGCGGGATTGTTACTGCCCGACATTGGACTTCTGTTCCCCGTAGATGACCAGGATTGCGCTCATAACGATCAACAGGGCTGTTGCGACCAGGAGGTATGGGGCAATAGGGATAGAAATTCCTAAAATCAGCGCTGCAATGATGGTACCAGCAGCAGTAATACTGCATCCTATCAGCACCAGACCAACCGATGTAAGATTCCAGCTCTCCATAGTTATCCACCTTTATAGGAGCGGAAATGCGGGGAGGAAGATACGATTGATCATAAAAGCTGCCGTAATGGCGATAAGCAGCATTCTCATCCTCTGGTTAACATCCCGTGATTTCCTCTCTCAAAGTCTCGTCAGGATATATTCTGAATTTTACATCATATAATAGTTGAGCACGATAAAAAAGGCGATCGATACCTGAAAAATTCCAATGGTCACAATGATACAGGTACATGAAAATGGCAGAGCCATTTTCCAAAAAAAGGTTAGTATTCGTATATCACAGATTCGTCAATCCGTGTATACGTGAACAATTCGGCGGGTTTGAAGTGGATCGCAATCTCGCGGGCTGCACTTTCGGGAGCATCCGAAGCGTGGATAACATTCCGGCCGATATCGATCCCGAAATCGCCCCGGATCGTTCCCGGCAGGGCTTCCTGCGGATTCGTTGCACCAATCACCTTGCGGACAATTGCGACCACATTCCTTCCTTCCCAGACCATGAGGAAACAGGGTCCCCCCATGATATATTTCTTTAAAGATGGAAAGAAGGGTTTTGAAAGGTGTTCCTTGTACTGCTCCGTCACTCTTGGTTCAGGAAGAACCTCAAAGCGGGCGGCAACAAGTTTCAATCCTTTTGCTTCAAGCCGGGAAACAATCTCCCCGACAAGACCGCGCTGGACGCCGTCTGGCTTGATCATGACAAATGAGCGATCCATGGATGCTCACTTCTTGCCTAATGCTTTCTTGCCGGCAGCAGTCCACTCAACACGGCGGGGAACCCTTCCGAGCTTATGGTTGTTCTGGCACTTTGAACTGCAGAAGAACATGACTGACCCGTCCTTCTTGACATACATTTTGCCGGTGCCGGGTTCAACCGGACCCCCGCAGAAAGTGCAGACATTCCGTTCTACCATTGCTTACCGCCTCGACATTTTCTTTGCTTCGCGCTCGGTCTCGAGGAGCATAATGACATCTCCTTCACGGATCGGACCGACCGTATTGCGGGTGATGATCCTACCCTTATTGTTGCCGTCAAGGATTCTGCATTTTACCTGCATTGCCTCACCGTGCATGCCGGTTGAGCCAATAACCTCGATAACTTCGGCTGGCGTTGCATCTTCTGCCATAGTGATATCCTCACGCCTTCAGCGCGATCAGCTGCTTTGCAAGGTCGTCGATAGTTTCTTTTGCCTTGCCGGGCTTTACGATCGCTGCTGCTGCCGATCCGACCTCAAGACCGCTTGCGGCGCCGACATCATTCTGCTTGTTGATGAAGATGTAGGGGATCTTCTTCTCTTCACAGAGAGGAGCGAGGTGCATGACGATCTCTTCGGGTTCGACATCGGCACCGATCAGAACGAGTGCAGCGATACCGCGCTCGATGGCTTTGGTTGCTTCGTTGGAACCTTTCTTGATCTTACCGGTGTCTCGCGCAACTTCAAGGGCTTCAAGAGCCTTGTTCTGAAGCTCTTCTGGAGCTATTGTTTTAACGTAGCCTTTTGACATAACTCACCTCATTCAGGAGTAGCGTTCTCCTTCATTACTCATCAGTCAGCAATGATGCCATGATGTAGCCATATTATTACGACAAGAACTGAAATAAAGGTTTGTGCCTGACGGGTCTGTTGATCTTTCGCGTACTGGTCTTTTTGACCGGATAATTGCCGGTATTTACCCTGAAATACGATAGATATCGGTTCCCTCTGCAGAATACATCCTCTCAAGACCCATAGGAGAGATATTTACTTTGTAGCGCCCGCGCTCTGCATCTCCCACGTAGAGAAGCGTTGCATTGTATTTTTTCATCAGGGGGATTGTTTTTCCCGGTTGTTCATAGATCATGCGGATGTCATTGTTCCGCGTGCCGAACCAACCCGTGTCATCACCACGCCACATGAACTCGTGGAAAGGCATGCCGATAATGCTGGGAATCCCGGTAAAAGATGAAATCCGTGAGTAATATGTGTAATCGCCACCTTCTGCCTCAACGATTATCTCGTTACTTGAAAGATTGCGCAGGAAGGCTATTGCGGATGCATCTGACGGGTTCGAGTCCTTAATATAAGCCAGCCCATCAAGGGTATGGGTTCCATAACTGATCGTAAACGGTATAACAAAGGGCACAACAAAAAGTATGCAGATAATGGTAATGGCAATGACTGCCGATTGTCGTGCGGGTATGATAGGAATTTTCCCCCAGTTCTCAAGCCATTTCCCTGTCATGGCAAATGCTGCAATGCCGAGCAGAATCCATGCGGGCAGATAACATTTAAAAATCGTGTTCATCCGGAAATAGGTGTCGCCCATACTATCCTTAAGATAGAACAATTCGCAGAAAATTAAAATTATGAGGCCGAGAACAGCGAGCAGTACTGCGGAGTACGTCTCTTTCTTTTGTGCCAGCCTTGCTATAAAATAAATCGCCGGAATTACCGCAATTGCTGCTGCTGTATACCCCATGAGTACAAAAGGGATGGCAACCAGCAGCAGGTACGGTCGCTTAGCGATATCCCGTATAAGAAATACAAAAAAGAGTGCAATGAACCAGCCGTTTACGAGAAGAAATTCGAACGGATTTGAAGGAGTCTGAACTATAGATAGTCCGCCAGTGTTGGTCTTCAGTTGCAGGTAGAATGGCAGGTAACAGAGGATAGCTGCGGGAGGAATGATAACGAGCAGTGCCCATGAGACACTTCTGAACCAGTCTTTCTTACATCGCCAGAGAATCAGTACACCAAAAACAAGCGTGATTGGGGCATAGATAAGCACGTCCCAGGTGTTGAACAGAGGCATGGAGCCAAGACTAAGTGCCGCAAGTATGCACAGGAGCCATTTTCCCCGAAATTCAAGGGATTCCCAACGCTGGTAAGCAAACAGGAGCAGGAAGAGTAAGAACAGCTGGTTGAAGATTGACACGACATGGGCATGGACATCTCCCCATATAAACGAGAATAGGGGATATTCGTTGATGGTATTTGTTATCGTTCGTGTACTATCCCATAGTACGACATTCATCGCTTTACCCTGTACAATCTGGTAAAAAAACGAAGGATTTGGTAAGAAGAATATCAACAGCGGAAGCCAGCGGAACCGGTTAAGAACCAGTGTGCCAATGGCGTATACGTTCACTGCTGCAATACCAAATACCGTGGGGAGTGCGAGATTGAATGCAATATTGGACGGAACACCGCTCACAATCGCTAGGCACCCGAACATCCAGTACCCGAGATAATAGTAGACATTTAATGTACCCCCGGAAAACCACGGGTCAAGAGGGGGAACAACCGGCGCCCGGATCACTGATGCGAGGAATGCGTGATCCATGAACTTCTCCGCATAGGAGATGGTGGGATTGACAAATCTCACATCGAGCATTAAAAAAAAGAAGATGAGGAAGAGGATCTCCCAGCGCCACTCTTTTTTCAATTCATCCAAGGAATAATCATGGTGCCATATATGGTACATGAGCAGAGCCAGAAATGGCAGCAGGGCAAGTTGAACCGGCAGATGACAAAGGCCGCAATACCATGAGAGGATGGTAAAGATAAGAAGCGAAGCAGAGAATGCAGCAGGAAATGCAAAACTCCCAAAAGTCTTTTTCAGCGATGGGTAAAGGGAGATCTGGATCAGTGTGAGGATGCAAAGCCAGCTGATGACCGATAAGATCTGCTGTTCAACGGCCAGAAGTATCCTCTCCGCCGAATTTCGTATTCATTGCATTTTTAATGCTTGGAATTACCCAATCGCCAAAGTAATAGATCGAGATAATACCTCCTGCAAGGGTTATCAGGTTTTTGATCAAGTGGTCGATCACTGCAATCAGTGTGGCAACTGCCGGTGAAACTCCCGCCAGTCCGAAGGTAACGGCAAGAGCAAGTTCATATGTGCCAATCCCCCCGGGTGTAAGCGGAACTGCTTTTACCAGATTTCCGATCACGACTGCAAGAACCACGATTGCAAAGGGAATCTGTTGCTGGAACATCAACACTACGGCATAGCAGACAAGGATATCGAGGAGCCAGATCACAAGGGAGGAACTTCCCAGCAGAACAATGGATCGCAGGGAAAGAGATGCCTTTTTGATCTCATGAAGCATGGTAAGGATAATCTGGATATACTTGTTTTTCGAGGAATTTTTCCCAATAAACAGCAAAACGACAAAAAAAATTAAACAGGCAATTATTGGCACGAAAATGATAATATAAAATTCTGATCGTGCATTGAGGACAAACAGGAGTGATACTGCCCCCAGGAGTGCAATAGTGATAATATCAAAAACCCGTTCCACGACAAGCGAAGAAACACCTTCAGAGTATGAGGTGTTGTATTCATGCTTCAGGATAAATACCCGCACAAAATCGCCCAGTCGTGCCGGTACAATCAGGTTGACCGTCTGGCTGACAAAGATGCACGCCGTTGCAACGGTAATGCTTACCGGATAGTTGAGGCTTTTTAAGATGGTCTGGTACCGCCAGCCTCTCAGCCACCATGCGATAAGGCAGATGATGATTCCGGCTGCCAGGTATGCTGGCACCATATGCTGGAGTGCTTCGAGCAGATCTCCCCATACCCGGTAGAGCATAAATGCAATGATTCCTATGGCGAGGATCGTGGGAACAAGGATAGCGCTAATTTTTTTGTACATGTATATGCCACCAGAGACGCAGGATGGATGACCCCATCTCAAATACATCTTTCATTTTTACTGTTGTTCCCTTACCTGCCCGCCAGTGGACCGGGAATTCAGCAACTGGATACCCCTTGCGCTGGGCCCGGACAAGGATCTCTGTATCCCAGAACCAGTGATCTGACTTTATTGTCTGAAGGAGGGGTACTATGTTAGCTTTGTTAAATCCCTTAAATCCGCATTGGTGATCAAAAACCCTGCTGCCAAGAAAAAGCCTTACAAGAAAATTATAACTCCGGCTTGCAATCTCCCGCCCATTCGTACGAATAATATCGCTGGCAGGCATCAGTCGTGATCCTGTTGAGATTGCAGCCCCGTTTCTGATAGCTGCGATTAGCTCGGGAAGATGGCGCATATCCGTAGCGAGATCGACATCATAATAGCAGACTATTGTTCCTTTTGCATCAAGGATCGCCCGGTTGAGTGCTTTTCCTCTTCCAAGGCGTTTATCGCTATGAAGAAGCCGCACCCGCACGTCCCGTGTTGCATACGCTTTCACAAATTCTGCACTGCCATCATTACTACCGTCTTCAGCTACGATAATCTCAAAATTGCCCGTAATCGTCCCAAGTGTCTCAATCGATCGCGGGATGGCAATCTCAAGGGAATCCCGGTCATTGAACACGGGGATGATTGCCGTAACTTCAGGATCCGTCATGGACACTCCGCTCGTTTACACACGCTGCAACATCAAGTCCGGCCCGGATTGATCCTTCCATACTCCGTTCGGGATAATTCGGCCGGGAAAACATTCCTGCCAGATAGAGCCCTTTCTGTTCGTACGCGGGGATCAGCAAACGGTAGCCGGTTGTATAGACTGGACCTGCGAAGGGATCGATGGCCATTTTATGCCAATGGATTTCTGTGGATGCGACTGAAAAACGGTTGCAGAAATCATCGAGCATACGGCGGTCCAACTGTGCTGGAACGGTGCCGGAGAAGTAAGATGCCAGGTACACGATATGCTCGTTATAACGCTCTCTTGAAATGAAGTTTGTATGAGTAACGACAGCTCCATAGGGTGCTGCATCCTTCATGTTCAGCCAGTAAATTCCCTGTGTCACTTCCCGATCCATGGCAAGGGTCATGCATGCAGCTCCCTGGTACGGGATCGGTTGCATTGTGGGTCCACCCGCTTTCTCAAGTTCCTGCGGAGGGATTGTTGAGATAATAGCATCGTAGTGGCCATCATTTATGGTCCAAGATCCGTTTTCATGGCGAATCGATGAAACCGGTTGTTGCTTACGAATTTTCCCACCATTTCTTTCAATGGATTGCACAAGAGCATCGATGAGCAGGTGAAAACCCCCGTTGAGGTAGCCGAGGTTTTCTCCCGATACACCTCTGTTTGAGCGTATGGCGATCCGGCTCATAAGCCACGCTGCTGACACCTCTTTTCTCTGTTCCCCGAATTTACTCTTTAAGAGCGGTTCAAAAAATGAAGTATAGATATTCTCTCCGAGATGCTCTATTATATACCGGTCTGCCGTGATATCATCCAGTGCGTTGAGATCGGCGTTTTTTGCTGTAAGCGTGAGATACGCAAGTCTTGCTTTGTCAAAAATAGAAAGTTCGGGATAGAGCAGGATCTCCATGGGTGTATTAAGGGCGTAGATTTTTTTCTTTGCATAATAGCCGGTTGTGCCTGTTTTCCACTCGAGCTTTTCTGACAGCCCCAGTGTATCAATGAGGGAAAACAGATGCGTATCTGTGGAAAAACAATGGTGATAATAGCGCTCTATCCAGTAATCGTTGATGGGATAAGATGAGAGACATCCTCCAAGGAAAGGCATCTTTTCAAAGATATCAACTTCATGTTCCCTTACGAGAGCATGAGCTGCGACAAGCCCGGTCAGTCCCCCCCCGATTATAGCGATCTTCATATGAATATTCTATAGTATTTTTCAGGGCGAAATGAAAAATCCTCCGCAAACAAATGAAAATTTTCTTTTGTTACCTCGAAGATTTTATAAGAAAGTTTTTGTACTGTCGAAATAAAGAATCATACGAGTAAAAGGACTTAAAAAGAATTAAAAGAAAATAGTTATCTATCAGCCCATTGGATGGTGTCTTCAGATGCGAGTATTTTTTATAGGATTCGGCCAGGCGGGCGGTAAAATTGTTGATATGTTTATCGAGCAGGACAAAAAGCTCGGTACCAACAGTTTCAGAGGCATTGCCGTCAATACTGCGCGAACCGATCTGATGGGATTAAAAAATATTGAGATGAAGGATCGAATTCTCATCGGTCAGACGATGGTTAAAGGTCACGGTGTAGGTACCGACAACGTGACCGGGGCACGTGTTACTGCAGATGAAATTGATAGTATCATCAGTGCGATTGATATGAGGGGCACTCATGATGTGGACGCTTTTATCATTGTCGCTGGCCTTGGAGGTGGTACAGGTTCCGGTGGATCGCCGGTTCTTGCCCGCCACCTGAAACGAATCTATCGCGAACCCGTTTATGCTCTGGGAATTATTCCGGCACCTGAAGAAGGACGGCTTTATTCTTACAATGCGGCAAGAAGCCTGACTACCCTTGTAAATGAGGCCGATAATACTTTTATTTTTGACAATAGTGCCTGGAAAAATGAAGGGGAAAGTGTCAAGACGGCGTTTAACCGGTTGAATAATGAAGTGGTCCGGCGTTTTAGTGTACTCTTCCGAGCTGGAGAAGCCAGCAAGTTTGGAGTCGGTGAAATGGTGGTTGATTCAAGTGAGATCATCAACACCCTTCGCGGCGGTGGGATTACCTCAGTTGGTTATGCGATCAGCGAGGTTATGAGTAAAAGCACGAAAGATAAACGCGGAATTTTCGGGGGATTAAAGGATAAGTTCGGACCAAAGAAAGAGGCAAATGAGGAAGTCTTAATGGGCGAGGACAAGTCTGCAAAAATTATCTCCCTCGTGCGCCGTGCGATGCTGGGAAGACTCACCCTACCCTGCGATTACTCTACGGCAGAGCGTGCACTAGTACTCATTGCCGGACCTCCGGGTGAGATGGATAGAAAAGGTATAGAAAAGGCAAAGAGCTGGGTAGAAGAAAATATCGCCGGTGTTGAAGTACGTGGTGGCGATTACCCGGTTAACAGTGAATATGTCGCCGTAGTGGTGATGCTTGCAACCGTTGGTAATGCGCCAAGAATCAAAGAGCTTCTTGATATTGCTAAGGAAACAAAGGAAGATGTTATAAAATCGAAGGAGAAAAAATCAAATATGTTTGAGGAAGGTATTGATCCGTTATTTGAGTGAGGTTGATGATGAAGGGTTTTAAAACGTGTATTATAGTAACTGCAATTCTTTTATTTTGTATATCCGCTGCATCTGCATTTTCTGTAACATCGATTTCAATAGATCCTTCGGGATCATTGATTCCTGGAACCCCTGTTACAGTGTCGTATAAAGTAGATACATCACAATTTACAAGTGGGGATGATCTCCAGTTTTTTACTGACCTCGAAAGTCCTAAGTGGACCTATACCATTATTGTAAATGGTATTGAAAATTTACGTCCTTCAATGGGTGGAAAGACCCTTACCATTACAGGTTTTGAACTTTCTTACAAATCTGGGGATGAAGTTTCAGTTAGAGCAACTCTTGAAGGTAAAGCACCTTCAGTCACTGAAACCGCAGATAAAATAATTATTCGTATACAGGAAATGGGTACTAACGGGGCAGCGATTACATCAACAAAAGTAGAAAGGACTGCGAAAGTGATCAATACCGGTGAAGTGGCTGCTGCCATTGCAGCCCGGGATGCCGATCTTCAGACATACCGGACTCATATTGATGAGAAGGCTGTTCTAGGTATCGATACCTCTGCAGCTGATGCAAAATATAATGATGCAAAACAGAAGATTGCTTCAGCACGTGCACGTCAGTCAAACCAGTATACGGAAGCATTGGCTGACCTGACTGCCGCTCAGGCTAGTATCAGCGATGGAGAAAAAGCGCTCGATAAGGCATGGGCAGAGAACGAAGTTGCCGCAGCACAGATCCCGATAAACAATGTTGATACGGTAATCGCTTGGTTCAAAGGGAACAAGACAACTGCGGAAGATTCACAACTGTCGGCTATTGTCTCAAAACGAGAAAATGCGGTTGGTTACATATCCGCGGCAAATGATCATATTACCAGCGGAGATTATTCGCAAGCCCGGACAAAAGCTCAGGAAGCCTTTACGAAAGGAAATGAATCATATACTGAAGCGCTTGCACGCCAGAAACAACTGATGTCTGGATGGAGTTTTTCTTTTCCTCAAATTCCCATACCCGGTGGAATCTTTATTGTACTCGGTGTGATAGTAGTCATACTTGTTGCTGTGGGAATTGTTATATATCGGAAACGTTCCCGCTGGGATGAGCTCGGATAACATATTCTCCTTTTTTTTATCCGACAAATATAATTTTAAAATAGTGTAATTTTTTCCCTTATTTTCCGGTTTAGCTAATGCTGTGGTAGCAATTATCTCCTTGTTCGGATCATTTCTGCTCTGCCCTTATCGTAGTGTTGATTCTTAATGCTTTCTGATCGTGTTGAATGCTTCATGAAATGAACTTCTCGTAAAGTTAAAAATGCATATTGGATAAAGCGCTGTTGTAGCTGGAGTGTGATGGGAGAAGATAGGACGAAATCGTATAAGTGTATTCAATAGAACTGCACTTTCACCATTCCACTTGATCTTCAAGCTTCATATGATACATTTATCAGTACATTATGAGCCTGTTGAGGGTTTTTTTCAGGGTCTTCTTTTTATGCAATCCTCTCGTACGAGATCTTGGAATAGGATATGAGCTTCACGGAATACCTGGAAAAATCCAGTCTTTCAAGTTTTCATTAAAGGACTGTAAGAACATCCTGGAACTCTATGGTCTTTTATGAAAATCTATCTTCATCTTTGTTTTCGTGTAGTTCAAGGGTCGAGCTGAGTCGTAAATTTTTTATACTGTTTTTCGAATGGTAAACACATCTATGTTGATACTCCCCATCTTTCCATCTCTGTTGAAATAATAATCTATCAATCTTTTATCATTGTCATAGAATGAGAACCAGTAACTCAGTTTGAAGGTTTTTTTATCATAACCTTCGATGACCGGATAGCTTTCAGCATCATGAAGAATAATTACACCGGGATTTTTCTCCGTAAGCGATGATTCATCAGCTCGATTGCCATAGAATTTTATCTTATCCCATCGATTGCCACGAAAATACCACGGCAGTGGCCAGTAATCTTTTGATGCAACAACGACATAATCAGATGAATCGATAAGTTGCATAACCTCACGCAGCTCTTCAGAGTTCTGTACCTGAACAATCGGTTCATTGATATCAACTGGGATAAATGCGACATGCCAGGTCATTGCTACAAGGAAGATACATCCAACAAGTGCAAATGCAATCTTCTGCCAGTTCAGCTTGTATACTGCGACAAAACACATGGGGAGCAGCTGGGGGATGAGTAGCCAGGGTACCTTCTCTCCGACATAAGCATAGAATGCCATGGTCAGGATCATCCACCATATACAAAACCGGAAAAATTCGTCTGATTTTGAATAAACCGGGCGGGGATTTTGCAATTGGTGGAGACTTGTTTCGGCAAGATATTCGGTAGTCGGTGTAAGTTTGCGTGTCAGAATAATATTTTTCAATCGTTTGGATGCAAGAGATAGATCAACTTCTGAAATTATGAACTGTAGTGTACCAATAATGGCAAGGATAAATATCGGAAGTTCGTACAGGAAATAAAAGGGTATATAGAAATAAAATGGGCCTCCTAGTCGCTGCTGGTTGTGCATGGAACTCCAGTGCTCAATGGCGGTATACCAGCCGGTTGTATTCATCTCAAAATGGACACCCTGAGTTGTAATCTGGAAGTCCTTGCCTGCGAGTGTTTCGGGATGAGCTCCGAATCCGGTGTAGAGCACGCTCATTATTGCGATGACAAGGATCAGCCCGAATACGAGATCCCGTTTCCATGAGACTGGTAGTGTAAAGGTACCTCTCCAGATGGAAAAGATGAAAAAAGAGGCGAAGACCAGGAGGATCACCGGCATCTCTTCTTTACAACTAAGGGCACCTGCCATTGCTACAGCTGCGATGATTGCAAATCTGACCTGCCCACGTTCGAAATAATACAGGATGGCTACAAGGAGCAGGAAGGTGAAAAAGAGCATAAAAATATCATGGCGTAAGAAGCGGCAGAAGTACACCAGATTTGGAGATATTGCGATAAACAGGCATACAAGAAGTGTCTGGTTTTTGTTGATATATCCAATGCGATAAATACAATATGCCAAGGGAATTAAGAGGGTGCCAAAGAGGCATGGGAGTAACCGGGCCACCAGATCGGAATCCCCAAAAACTGAGAACATACCCGCAGTAACATAATAGAGGAATGGCCCGTGGTAGCTTGGGTCGTACATCCATGTGCCTTTTGTCAGCAGTTCAAAGGAGAACCATGAATGGATTGCTTCATCATGGTGAAGCAGTTTGAGATCAAGATTCCAGAACCGTAAAAAAATAGTGAGAATAAGGATTAAAAGAAAAATTCGATTAAAAGTAAAAATATTTTTGATTTTAGTTGAGATGCAAGCGGCTTGCTGCACGCCGCACCTTCAACTCTCTAATACAATCTCAATGCCGATATCTTTTGGCACTTGAATGCGCATGAGCTGGCGGAGTGCACGCTCATCAGCGTCGATATCGATAAGGCGTTTATGCACACGCATCTGCCAGCGGTCCCATGTGGCAGTCCCCTCACCATCAGGACTCTTGCGGATTGGTACAACCAACCTTTTGGTTGGGAGCGGTATCGGACCGGCCAGATTCACTCCTGTGCGTTCTGCAATCTCTCGGATTCTGTCGCAGACCATCTCTACTTTATTAAAGTCTGTACCTGTCAGGCGAATTCTGGCTTTCTGCATAGTATGTCTCCAAAAAAATATTATCTCATTTGTTTTGCCTTAATGGCTATGCACATGCCAGCGGCAATAGTTGTTCCCATATCACGGACCGCGAACCTGCCCAATTGCGGGAGTTCCTTGATATTCTCAATAACCATCGGCTTTGTCGGTTTGATAACGACAATTGCTGCATCGCCAGTCTTGAGGAACGCCGGGTTCTCTTCCTTGGTCTGGCCGGTGCGTGGGTCAAGTTTCTTCTGGAGTTCCATGAATGTGCAGGCAGTCTGGGTCGTGTGGCAGTGGAAAACCGGAGTGTATCCAACGGTCAGTGCGCTGGGGTGCTGGAGAACGACGATCTGTGCAGTAAACTCGTCAGCAACGGTCGGTGGAACCTCTGCTGGTCCGCAGACATCGCCGCGGCGGATTTCACCCTTTGCAATACCACGGACGTTAAACCCAATGTTGTCACCGGGTAATGCCTGCGGGATCTCTTCGTGGTGCATCTCTATGGATTTAATTTCACCATCTTTGTTTGCGGGCATGAAGGAAACTTTCATTCCTTTCTTCATGATACCGGTCTCAACACGGCCGACTGGCACAGTGCCGATACCGCTGATGCTGTAGACATCCTGGATTGGAAGACGGAATGGCTTATCAGTTGGCTTCGAGGGTTCTTTGAACGTGTCGAGTGCCGGAATGAGTGCGAGTCCCTTGTACCATGGGGTTTCAGGGCTGATGGTCTTAATATTCTGGCCACCAAGTGAACTGATTGGGATGAAAAGAGTTTCTTCCGGTTTGTATCCTACCATCTTGATGAGATCGGAGAGATCCTTCTTGACCTCGTTGAAACGCTTCTCATCGAATTTTACCATATCCATCTTATTGATGGCGATGATGATCTGTGTAATGCCGAGTGTACGGGCAAGGAATACGTGCTCTTTCGTCTGATCCATTACACCATCAGGAGCTGCAACAACGAGAATTGCTGCATCAGCCTGTGATGCGCCAGTGATCATGTTCTTGACGAAGTCTCTGTGTCCCGGGCAGTCCACAACAGTGAAGTAGAACTTGGCTGTATCGAACCGCTTGTGGGCAATATCAATGGTGATACCTCTCTCACGTTCTTCCTTTAAGTTGTCCATAACCCATGCAAACTCAAAAGTGGCCTTTCCCTTTGATGTAGCCTCCTTTCGGTAACCTTCGATGATATGTGCAGGTACTGCACCAGTCTCGAACATCATTCTTCCGACGGTTGTTGACTTTCCGTGGTCAATGTGTCCGATAACAGCCAGATTCATGTGGGGCTTTTCAACTGCCATTAATCTTCCTCCTAATAAATGTGTGGGACTGTCCGCTTACAGTCAGTTTATGCGAGTATTACTTATATGAGAGCCATCTATATAAACTATTTTGATTGACGGTGTTTCTCCGTTTTTTAACATGATTTTTATTATGAAAAATACACATCGACATTATCATATCAGATGATTGAATACCTTTTCTGTATGAAGACCTTGCTTTTTGACCGGGATGAGAAAAAAAACCGGGTACTTGTTCCGTGTGCTGATGGAGATGTATCTGTTTATAGCCATTGTGCCTATTGCCGGTATTGTAAGGGTGTGTGGGTAGGAAAACGGCTGACACCTACACCTCAACACCAGGCGCTTAATGATATCAGGAAAGGATCTGCAACAGATGACAACCTGATGAATGCTGCAATGTTGTTCAACACCTTAATCCGTGATGGTTCGGCAATCGAATGCGAAGATGATGCAAATAAGGGGTTTGCTGGATTGTATTAGTTTTTTTTAATTTTTCCTCAATTTCTGTTGAAAAACCTTGTCTGAACTTTTCAAAATGGATTCGTCAAGCGGTCAAAAGAGTATTCAGTCACTCCATGCGCGTCTGTCCACTCCATCCATAATTTCCCATAAGACGTAAATATCCTGTTTTTCGATCTCAAGTAAACGAAAATCTCGCCCATTTGTTGACAGGTAATTGGTTGTCAGAGATAGAGTTGTATAAAAAAATCAGAGTATCGCCAGTGCAAGTATAGCACAGGCCCGGGTAATCTCGTTTGTTGCACCAACAACATCACCGTTCACTCCGCCGAATAAACGTTTTGAAATGAGGAGCATGATTGTTGGGCACAAGACTGCTACCATAACAGCACCAATCAATTTGAAAGGAGCAATGGGAATGAAGAGAATTGGGGCACACAAGAGTGCAGCAATAAAGAGGAAATAAGGTTGCGAGAACTGGTGAAGATAACTATGAATTCCCTGCCTGAATGGCGTGCCATATACTGTAAGGATTGTCATTGAAAATTTTGCACAGACTTCTCCAATAATAATAGCAAACACAAGAGTGGTTGATGCCTGTAATCCGGCAAACAGGAGAAGGGTGATGACAATCCCGGCAGCAACACCCCCTGCACCGATATAACGATCAGTAAGCGCTCTGATTCGCTTTTCGCGGTCACCATGCGCCATCAACCCATCCCCGAAATCCAGCAATCCATCAAAATGATTGGCACCTGATATTAGCATAATCAGGGCAATAGCGACCGCCGCAGAAATTATATGGTCTGTAATGAAAAAAACCGGGAGCGCCACCAGTGCTCCGATGAAGTACCCTGCAACCGGATACAGATAAGAGTGGCGGGCAAATGGTTCGAGATCCTGCGATTTACCCAGAGGTAGAATTGTGGTAAACTGCAGGAGGGAAAGGAGATTTTTCATATACATTCGCTATAGAGTCTGGATGTGCAGCCGGCGATCAGACCTGCGATCGCGTCATCGAGAAACGGTCCAAGTTTTGCAAGGATTCCCGGCTTTTTCTGGTCATACCGGGTGAATTCAAATCGTGCATAGGTACCTCCGATACATTCTGCGATCGCCATACCGATGATCTCATCGCTTAACAAAAAGACCGGGTCATCGGCGATTTCTGAATTTTTTCGCTTATTGTAGAGTTCGTCTTCGAGGAGAATTGCCCCCAGCAGGAGAGATGCGACATTGGGATCGGCCAAATATTTCTTGATTTTGCGCATAATCTCTTCTGCCGCCTCCTCGTCTGGCATGCCATGGGATACATAGAGTCCCATGGCGGCATCGACAATATCTTTAAGGGTGATGCCGTTATCGCGCAACCGCTGTTCAATTTCAAACATATGAATAGGTGTTGTACCGAATGAACTATTATATCGTTGCGGATTTTACCGATATCTTCAAACTGGAATGCATCGACATATATGTGTTGATACTTATGGGATTCCTCTCGGAAATACCAACTATTAAATTTAAAAACCCTCTCTTCTGCGCCATTCTGGGAAATACCCTGCTCTCAACAGTACCGGGTGTATCTGGTGCGGGTTCAACCCCAGATAATACTCTGCTCACTCCCATTCTGGATGCAGAACTTATTGTTCAGGGTAAAATTAATAGCCATCCAATAAAACCGAATACACCTACAGGTTGTCCTACGCCGGCATCGATTACCCGATCAATGATGGAACTCTGTGATCTGCTGCCATTATTCATCAACTCAGGGCTCCGCCACACTCCCTCTGTAACCTGCTTTGATGTGTACGGGCAGATTGGTGAGGATCCCCGATTTCATGATGCAGTTCCGCGGGCACAGATCCTCTTTGAGCAGGGGAAATTGATTGGAAAATTCCTTTCAGGATCCAGCGACCTTCTCTTTCTGGGAGAATGTGTACCAGGAGGAACAACAACAGCACTCTGTGTTCTGCGAGCACTTGGGTATGATGCATCGGTGAGCAGCAGTTTTATTGATAATCCGGTCTCCCAAAAAGAAGATATCTGTCGGTTCGTCCTCGCACGTATCAGAGCAGATCATATCGCAGCACCATTGGATATATTAAAATGTACTGGAGATCCGATGATGCCAGTCGCTGCCGGAATTTCCAGTACCTATACCGGGCACCTTTTTCTTTCCGGGGGCACCCAGATGCTTGCAGTGAGTGCAATAATTAAAGCAATGGGATTACCCTCCCCATCTGTGGTCACAACATCCTATGTGCGGGATGACTCATCAGCAAATGTCGAACAGATCGCCTCGCAGATTGGTGTAAAAATCTTCTATGTTGACCCGGGGTTTGGAGACCTCGGGCATGATGGCCTTGCAAGGTATTGCATCGGGGAAGTAAAGGAAGGAATGGGTGCGGGTGGAGCGATGTGTCTTGCCTATCTCCTTGGGCATTCTCCAGAAGAGATCCGGGCTAAAATCCTGAGTACCGTGAGTGCTTATAGCTGAACACAATTATAGTTCATCAATACAAACCTGAGAATGATGCGTCCAATCTATGTAGTCAATAATTTCGGTCAGTTTAATCACCTCATTCACCGCGCCTTGCGAGATTTGGAAATTGATGTGGAATTGGTGCCCAATACTACTTCCCTGGAACAGGTTGCGGAAGGATGCAGGGGTATCATTCTTGGAGGTGGCCCGGCAATTGAGCGTGCAGGGAACTGTAGTCAGTATCTTGATCTAGGATTGCCAGTGCTGGGGATATGTCTCGGGCTTCATATCATCGCAAAAAAATTTAATGGGGATGTGCATCCAGGTCGCAGCGGAGGATATGGCCCGGTTGAAGTTGAAATCTGTAAACCTGATGATATCCTAACAGGTTACCCGGAAAAAATGAGTGTCTGGGCATCGCATGCCGATGAAGTGTCACAGTTGCCGGATGGATTTTCATTACTTGCCCGTTCGTCCATCTGCAATCATGAAGGAATAGCCAATCTGGATAAACAGATATACGGACTCCAGTGGCATCCGGAAGTGAGTCATACTTTCGAGGGAAAACGTGTTTTTGAAAATTTCAACCGGCTCACGATTGAGAATAAGTGATAACCCCTCGGAAATCTGTGCCGTCTAGAATATAGATCTCAAAGATAATCGTGCTGGAAATCCTATCCTCTACTGATGCAAATCTCAAAGATTTACCTATCCTTTTAGACCGTTTCGATGTTTGTTAATTTTATATATTAGCAGGAAAGATGGATGAATATGATAAGTAAGATTAAAAAAATCTGTTTAATTCTTGCAATTGGAACGCTTTTTTTTGCTGGTCCTGTGTGTGGTGCATCGATGAATACTGTTCCTACAGGGGGAACAGTATTCATTGGTGAGCAGGGACTGGACGTTTCCGGCCCTGTCGGCGGAGCGGTTACACAAATAGGGTGGTGGGCTTCTGGAGCTTCGATTGCTGGCAGTTCTCCAGATGCTACGGTTTCTGTTTCGAATCCGACAAATTTCTATGTCTCCCCGAATGAATTTACGAGTCGCACAGGATCTTGGTATGCTCTTCCCGCAAAGACGTTAGCGTTTACTGTTGCAGTCCCACAATTGAATATCAAGGTAGAGGATACTACGGTTAATCTCGATGTAACTGATAAATGGGTTCCGACCGATGATGAACTCCAGTTCAGGATAGACACTAATCTGGTTCCGATTTCCCAAAGAGGAGGAGGAAATCCCATCACGATTAAAGTCCAGTCCCCAGATGGGGCTGTTTATACATCCTTGGTTAACAATGCAAGAACCGTGACAACAAATATTGTCGATTATCAAGTCACATCAACCCCCAAATCTACGGGTCCAATCTGGGGTACCGCAAATCGTGCCACCTATCCCCCTGGGACCTATACCATCTGGGCAGAAAGTTCTGTGAATTCTCCCAGTGCCCCTCTCATCACCAGCCAAAAAGGCAGCCTGCTCATCCAAGACCAGAACCCACTGATAGGGAATAAAGGATATGTCACAAATCCAACAACACAATTAACCCTTGTGCCAACTGCAAAAATAACATCAATTGTTACTACAATGGCACCAACAACATTGAAGACATCCCTCCCTACTACTGCAGTGCCGACAATCTTGCCGATAACAATCTTACCGGAGACAACCGCAGTAACCGAAATAACCACAACCTCTGTGCCTACAACAACTCTCCCCACGCGAACTCCGACAAAATCTCCCGGGTTTGAGGTATCCATTGTCGTAATCGCTATAATTTTTGGGTTGATTTTCTTTTGTAAGAAACAATAAATCTCTCTTTTTTTCTTTCACAACCTTTTATTAGCTTACTTTCCCATTCCGGTGTGTGAACATTGTAACCACCGTGATAAAATCCCGTCATAGCGTGCGGAAATTCAAACCTGATACAATCAGTGATATTGTAATAAGAGATGTACTTGAATGTGCAGCGCAGGCACCCACGGCAATGAACCTTCAGCCTTGGTTGTTCGGTGTTATAAAAAATAAAGAAACCCTGCAAAAAATTGCAGGATTTACCGAACATGGGAAATTTATTGCCGAATGTGCGGTGTGTTTTGCAATATTTGGAGAAAAAAAAGAGACCTACTATCTTGAAGATTGTTGTGCTGCAACTGAGAATCTGATTCTGGCGTTGCAGGCACACGGCATTACATCCTGCTGGGTAGCAGGAGAGAAAAAGCCGTATGGAGAATCTGTCAGGAAGTGTCTTGGTGTACCGGAAAATTTCACGTTAGTATCTCTTGTCGCAGCAGGTAATCCAGCCGAGGTCCCAATTACCCGGAAAAAAGAGTTGAAAAAACTTGTTTTTTATGAAGAGTTCGTACCTGAATAATTTTTATTTTGTTTTAGTTTTTCAACCCATTTTTCCCCAATTGGGGAGTAATGTCTAACCCATATTTCCGGAAGTTCCCATTGCCGGAATAATTAAGCATCAGGCCAATCACATCATTGATCATGAAAAAAGTGGTTCTGCAAGTAGCACTGGATCTTCTTGAATTAAAAAGGGCATTGCAGATCGCACAGGAAGCAGTTGACGGGGGTGTAGACTGGATTGAAGTCGGAACCCCGCTCATAAAAAGTGAAGGAATGTCTGCAATCCGATCAATGAGGGATTGTTTTCCCGACTCGGTGATTGTTGCTGATATGAAAATTGCTGACACCGGCACACTTGAAGTGGAGATGGCTGCCAAGGCGGGTGCCACTATTGTATGTGTGCTTGCGGACGCTGACGACGCGGTCATCGAAGAGGCGGTAAGGGCCGCCAGACTATATGGAATCCGGCTGATGGCGGATTTGATCAATGTCAAGGATCCGATATCCCGGGCCTGCCACCTTGAATCACTTGGAATTGATATTCTCTGTGCTCATGTTGGCATAGACCAGCAGATGACCGGTAGGAATTCGATTGAACTCCTTACAACTCTATCAGGGACAGTCCACATCCCTCTCGCAGTTGCTGGTGGAATCGATGCCGAAAGTGCCGGAGAAGCGGTGAGAAATGGAGCAGATATTGTAATTGTGGGTGGGGGAATTGTTCGATCGGCTGATGTTGCTGGCTCAACAAAAAAGATCCGTGCAGCAATGGATCACCCATCAGTAAAATCTATAGAAAAAAAATCTGTGGATGAAGAGATCCGCTCCCTCTTAATGCAGGTTTCTGCTCCTAATATTACTGACGCGATGCATCGCAAGGGGGCGATGGCGGGGATTTTTTCTATCTGTGGCAATGTGAAGATGGTGGGTCGAGCGGTGACTGTCCAGACGCTTGCCGGAGATTGGGCAAAACCCGTGGAAGCCATCGATGTTGCCAGAAAAGATGATGTGATCGTGATCAATAACGATGGATGTACGCATGTTGCCCCATGGGGTGAACTGGCAACCTTGAGTTGTGTGAAAAAAGGTATATCCGGCGTGGTTATTGATGGGGCTGTTCGGGATGTAGATGATATACGGGCAATGAAATTCCCTCTTTTTGCAAAAGCAATTGTGCCGAATGCCGGAGAACCCAAAGGATTTGGGGAGATCAATGCTGAAATTCTGTGCGCAGGTCAATCTGTATGCCCGGGTGACTGGATCGTTGGTGATGAAAGTGGTGTAGTGGTAATTCCTGCAAACCGGGCGTATGAAGTGGCACGCAGGGCAATGGAAGTAAGAAAAAATGAAGAGCGAATAAGGGAAGAGATTCGCAGAGGAAGCACACTTTCTGAAGTAGCAGAATTAATAAAATGGGAAAAGCGGTGATGCAGTTTTAGTGGAACACGCTTCGTTCCAGAAGAGTTGCACCAGTATTTTTAATTTTTTGTATGGCCTCTTCAACAAGATCGACACGAAGGATGAGTACCGCCCCCTCTTTTCCGGAATAAGCATAGGAATACTCGATATTTATCCCGGCATCCCCTAGAATTTTTGCTACTTCATAGAGACCCCCCGGCTGATCTTTCATATGCACTGCGATCACATCAGTGAAGGCGATATTAAACCCCAATGATAGAAGTTTGTCGTGTGCTTTTTCCGGGTGATCCACAAGTGCTCTTACAACGCCAAATCCGTTTGCTTCTGCTATACTGAAAGCAAGGATGTTGATCTTCTCCTCTCCGAGTGCATGAGCAATGGCTGCAAGTCTGCCCGGGCGGTTTTCAGAGAATATCGAAATCTGCCTGATCACATATTTTTTCGTATCCATTTACATCGACCTCTTATCGATTACCTTTTTTGATTTACCTTCAAATCTGGGTAATGAGCCCGGTTCGACTAATTCGACATCTACATTCACGTTCAAAGAATTCCTGAGCCGGTGTTCTACCTTCTGCCGTACCTTCATAATATCATTAATTTTGTCACTGAAGGACTCCTTGTTCAGTTCAACGCGAACAAGCATGTCGTCAAGGGCTCCTTCTCGTGTAACCACAATCTGGAAATGTTCCCCCACTTCTGGTATTGCCATCAGTGCATACTCAATTTGTGATGGGAAGACATTGATCCCCCGAATAATGAGCATGTCATCAACTCTACCCTGAATCCGCTGGATCCTCGGGTGAGTTCTGCCACAGGGACAAATATCTTCTTCCATTGTGGTAATATCCCCGATGCGGTACCGTATCATAGGGAGGGCTTCTTTCTTTAGGATAGTAATTGTGAGTTCACCCTTTTCCCCTGCTTCAAGCGATTCACCGGTCTTGGAATCAATAATCTCTGTCAATGCAATATCCGACCATATATGAAACCCTTTTTGTTCCGCACATTCTGTAAACATCGGGCCGGATAATTCACTGGTACCATAGATATCATATGCCTTTATGCCCAGCCATTCCTGAATCCGATTACGCATTCCTTCAGTCCATGGTTCCGCGCCTAGGATACCGGTGCGCAGCAGGGTATCTTTTTTGATGTTAACTCCCATTTTCTCTGCAACTTCACCGATATGGAGAAGATAGGATGGGGTGCAGGCAATGGCTGTTGCTCCTAGATCCTGCATCAGTTCGATCTGGCGCTCTGTGTTCCCTACGCTGGTAGGAAGAACGGTTGCCCCAATACGCTCTGCACCATAGTGCATCCCAAGTCCCCCGGTGAACAGACCATACCCATAACTCACCTGAATTACATCGCCCCTGCCAAGTCCGACTGAAGTTAAAGCCCGTGCAAGCGATGTTGACCAGTTGTCTACGTCGTTTTGCGTATAACCAACAACGGTTGGTTTTCCTGTAGTGCCCGAAGACACATGATAGCGGACGAGTTCGTCTTTAGTTGCAGTGAAGATCTTATCCGGGTAATTATCCCGCAAATCCCGCTTGAACATGAACGGGAGTTTATGTACATCAGCAAGTTCATGGATGTCATCCGGGTGGACTTTCTGTTCTTTCATCCGGTCATGGTAAAACGGAGAGAAACTGTACAATCGGTACACCAGACTCTTAAGCAGTTTATACTGCATTCGCTGGAGATCTTCTTTGGGCATTTCCTCGATTCGTGGATCCCAACACTTCATTAAATCGCCTCCCTTCTGTCTATCACTCGTTTTGCTTTTCCTTCAAAACGAGGTAACGATCCCGGCTCTACAAGTTTGACCGTCGTTCGTAGTTCCAGGGAATCGCGAAGTTCTTTTCCCACTTTTTTCTGGATCTTTGCCAGATCGGTAAGTTCGCCACTGAAAAAGTCTCTGTTAATTTCAACTTCGACAGTCATTTCGTCCAGATGATTTATTCTGTCGATATATACCATAAACTGATTGCCAACTTCTGGAATTTTAAGAAGTACGTGCTCAATCTGGGATGGAAAGACATTGATACCACGGATGACCAGCATATCATCGCTTCTTCCCGTGATTCGGGCAATTTTCTGCGCTCTTTTACACAAGCAGTTATCTTCCATCAGCATCGTGACATCCCCGGTTCTGTATCGAAGGAGGGGCATCGCTTCTTTAACAAGTGGTGTTACTACTAACTCTCCGCGTTCTCCATCGGAGACACGCTCACCAGAAATGGGATCTATGATCTCAACAAGATAGGAATCATGCCAGATGTGGAGCCCGTCCCGTTCTTCGCATTCGAATGCAACTCCAGGGCCGAAGAGTTCGCTCAGGCCATATGAATCGTACGCAGTTACTCCTAATCGTTTTTCAAGCGTATGCCGTACACTTTCCGACCACGGCTCGGCCCCAAAAATTCCTGTTTTAAGACTATCGAGTGATTCACCCATCTCTTCTGCAACCTCAGAAAGATGCATGGCATAACTGGGAGTGCAATGGATCGTGGTCACACCAAAATCCCTGATCATTTCGATCTGGCGTTTGGTATTTCCTGTGGCGCTTGGAATGACCGTCATCCCGATCTTCTCTGCACCATAGTGGAATCCAAGACCCCCGGTGAACATGCCATAATTAACCATGTTCTGGAAGATATCCTCCTTTCCAACGCCAACCATGGTCATATTACGGGCAATCAGATCTGCCCAAACGTCCAGGTCTTTTTTGGTATACCCTACGACTGTTGGTTTTCCTGTAGTTCCCGATGTCGTATGGATACGGACGATCTCTTTTAAAGGAACTGCGAACAATCCGAATGGATATCCATCCCGAAGATCCTGTTTTTTGGTAAAGGGTATTTTCTGAATATCATCCAATGTTTTTATCGATGATGTGGTGACTCCTGCGTCGGACAGACGTTTTTTAAAAAAACCAACTTTTTGTGCCTGACTTATTGTCTTCTTCAAACGTTTGAGCTGCAGTGACTGCAATTCATCAGTTTTCAGGGTTTCAATCTTCTTATCCCAGAACATCTCCGACCTCTGTTAAGCTATCGCATGACAAAATATGTTTTGACTACGGTATATATCCACCGAAGCCATTTTTCTGTAATTAATTTTGCATCGCAATTGATCTGTAGTAAAAAATTCGACCACCCCCTAGCTCTTTTTTAACAGACACTAGTCTTCCTTTTCTGAAGTGTCACGATAGTAAATTAATAAATGTATAGGATATATATGCAATTGTTAGGTGATTAACATAAAAATCGCTTATTTAACTAACCCCTTATTATAGTGATTGATATTTTTTGCAGGTGAAGCCATAAAAATGTTCCATGATCCAAGGTATTCTGGATATCGTTAAGATTTTACAAAGGTATAACGATGCTTTAATCTGTGGAAATGTGGTAGTAATTATCTGAATTGTGCTGTATCATACGGGGTTTATGGAGACGAATTATCCTTGGTTGTCAGTAAGCGGGTTTGGCTCTCATATCAAGTCGACGCATACAAAGTTAATTATCCAGAAAAAAAACGGCGTTGAAGAATACCCTGTCGAATCCGTAAAAACCCTCCTCATTGTCGGAGGGCATACGATAAGCTCGGCAACTATTACGCAACTCATAAAAAAAGGTGCCGTAATATCATTTTTCGAACCAGATGGTAATCCAATTGGGATTATTTGTCCATTTGGTTCGCGTAACAATCCGGATGTCGACCATGTACAGCAAACCGGATCACGACATAGGTATGCGACAGCAATTGCTCAGGGTGCATTGAAATCCCGTCTCGCTGCCATCAACCGCTTACAGGAGAAACAGAATGTATCACTTTTTTATGAAGGTGAATCCGATTTCCTTTACAAATCATTAGATGAAATGGCATACCTGATAAAACTCGATGAGATCCGCCGGCTTCACCGCATGACTTCTGATATGTATTATGAGATTATGTCCCGTAATACCAAGCCGGATTTTGGATTTCGAAGAAGGACACTGCGCCCACAGACTGATCCTATAAATGCCATGCTCTCGTTTGGCTATGCAATGTTGTTTGGCAATTGCTGTGTCTCACTCATCGGAGCGAGATTGGATCCTGACATTGGTCTCTTACATGAAGGTAATGGAAGTCTGGTGAATGATATTGCCGAGTCGATGAAATCTGAAATGATTGATGATGCAGTTTTTACAATAGCACGCGAATCCCTCATTCCTGAAGATTTTGAACTCACCCATGATCGGTGTATGCTATCGGATGAATTAGCCAAAAATCTGATTAAAACATTTCATAATACGATTAACACTAATAAAATTGATGAACAGGTGTTCAATCTCTCTAATGCAATGAGAAATAGTATTGAATTTAAAGCTCTGTACTGATACGCCCTTCTCCTTTGATAATTGAAAAGTCATCAAAGAGCTTTAACTGGATTTCAGACTCACGGATATCCCGGATTATCGCACGGGGACATCCATATACCATTGATACAAATTTTTCAAGGATCATCAGTTCACCGGTCGCATAAATTTGGACTCTTCCGTCAGGCAGGTTCATCACTGTCCCGCTTACTTTCAAATCGGTGGCGATTCGTCTTACACATGCTCTGAATCCGACTTTCTGGACCCTTCCCGAGATAAATATCTCGATTGTCTTTATCATCAGATCCCCTGCATAATTTTTATCGCAAGTCCGAGTTCATCGAACACTTCATCCCGGAGAGTTGACTGACGGATATTTGTCGCTGCATCAATGGCACAATCAAGTACTTCCTGAGCTGCACTCTCACAACCCGCAGCATGGCTCTTCATCGCAATATCACACATCACAAAAGACCTTCGGGAAAGCGGTCGGATTATCCGTGCCTCTTTTATTGCTCTTTGCATCATCCTTTTTGAGAGTTTTTCGTTGCCTTCTTCTCTGAAAAGAATAGAAAGGTTACAGAAAAAGATCGCTTCTTTCCCACGATCGGCTACTGTTTGGATAATACGTTCAAGTGAGGCGATCTGATTAGAATGAGCCCCATCATCAATTATTTTATCCGTCATCGCCTTAATTTTACTATACTGAGGGGGAATCACATCGGACTCTTTTTGCCCCATCTGCATAAGGCGGCGAAGTCTTAGCCTGTCATCATCAATAGTCCGCGTAGTTTCAATTGCGAAGGTAAGGTATTTCTTATCATTGCGCGTTGCGTACAGCATCGAATATATTTGGGCAACACTGTCACGGATTGTATCTGCAATATACTGGATGTTGATACTTTTTGTCAATGTATCTGCCTTTTTTAGTATAGGCATGAACGCATCATCTTTACTACATTTTAATGCAAGTGGGACAATATCCAGAAGGATTGATGCCCTTTCATAGGGAGAAGGTATTTTTTCTGCAGCCCCCACCATCAGAGTGATCAATTCAGTACAGCGATCATTATCGTTGCTTGCCATTCGGGACATGGCAATGAGAGAATTGATGTAATCGACTGGTTCTTTGATTTTTGATGCAATATTGAATGCAATGGGGATTAATGAATTATCCGGAGTGATTGCATTCAGGCTGACGATGGCAAAAACAATTTGCCGACGGGCTATCGCGTTATCAGGGAATTCTTGAGTATCAAGAATTTGAATTCCGTCATTAAGGCATTTTTTTGCCATTTCCTGATCGATATGGCAAAACAGTGTGGCCAGATCTGCTAAAACCATCACTTTCTGATATGGTGTGGGAAGAATTTTCAATGAATTAAAAATTTCTTTGAGAATTTCAAATGAACGCTCAGATTGCCCGGATCGATATGCAGAATCGGCAAGATTTAATAATCCTGTGAGACGGTTGTAGGGATCTTGTATAAAATGGAGGACGCGGGACGTCAGATTGATGATAACCGGATTTGATTGAGCATGTTCAGTTCTCTGAAGGAGGTATGCGATGATTTCATAGGGATCTGTTGAACCAGGAATGGGAGTTTCATCATTAAGGTTTGAAATAATCCGGGACATCATTGCATCCCGTTCTAATGCATTACCGATCTCAACAGAGTACATTGCCAGAGGGATAATAAAATCCGGATTCTCACTCGTTTTAGAATAGGAGGTGATAATATCAATTAATCCAGAAATTTTAAGCGATATCTGCGTTGTTTTTACCCTTTTTTTAATTATCTCCAAAGCACGCTCGAATAGAGGCATCGCAGTTAAAAAACATTGCATTTGTGGTTGAATCTTTAACTCTTTAAGATGGATACATCCTATTTTAATAAAACATTCAACAATATGTTCAAATAATTGAGCTTTTAATGCAGGGTCGTCGATTTCCTGTGCTATCAGGTACGCCTTTTCGAGAGCATCAGGTGATCGATTATCAATTGCATATTTTAATACCCCTTCAATGATGTTTGCCAATGCAAAGGCTGCCTGATCTTTTTCAAGAAGAGAATGACACCATTCTTTCATCCTTAGAAGGAGGTCAAGATCCCCCTGATGAGCTGCCAGGATCGCAGCTTCATTGATAATCCTGCATAATGTGGCTGATCGGATATCCTGTCCATCTATCTGACAGGTAAGTCCAACAGATCTCTGAAGGAAATCCCGGTTCTTTGTCTGTGCACCCATTTGGGCAATTTTTATGACAATGTTTGAAAGTGCTCGTTCTTTTAATGGCAATTCTTCGATAGAATCCGCGAGTTTGATCAGGATCCCCGGTTCATTGGAATCGAGGAATCCCCTGTCCACAAGTAGGGTAATGCATTCAAGAAAGAGTAAATCCCGTCGTGGATGTAACAGGATAAGATCTTTCAGTGAATGGATGTGAGGTACTATCTCACTGAACGACGAATTCTTAGAAATTTCAATGATTGACCTGTATATCGCAGTATGAGGTATTTCTGAAGGTAAATTATGGAGAATTAAACTGTTAATTACCGCTATAGAATTATTTTTTACTCCCGCTGTCAAAAATCTGGTTACGCAATCTGTATAGATCGCAACATTTTCTGATTCATAATTTACTTTCACAAATATCTTGAGTGCTGATTCAAACTTTCCAGAATCCAGCATAACCTGTGAAAACTGAAGGTAGACATGGGATAAATATATAGTATTACAGTTTTTTTCAATAATTGGTATCAAATCGGAAAGTACACTTATCTCATTTGAGTGACGTGCAACAGAAATCCCGGCTTTAATTATCTCCTTTATTGGATACGTATCTGGATTTGCAATAAGCTGCTGGAGTCTCATCGCAGATTCAAAATACCAGGTATCCCCAGATTTATCCGCTTTCTTGAGAAGATCAATGACAATAGTCCCTGTGACATAGGGCTGGGTTTCACAGAGTGATTGAAGTATTTTAGTAATCTGTTTTTTATCCTTTTCGCGCTCGAGAATCTGATCAATCAGGGCACTGATAATATCGAGTTGCTTTTCAGGATTAGTATCTTTAAAGTTACTGGTAAATTCTGCGATATCGAACATATTCTCGGGAAAACCAGATTTTGCCCCTTTCTCGATAATTATATTTACGCAGTCCTGCCTGCGGATCTTCTGGGGGATACAGATTGCAATCCGGATACTCTCAAGGAATAACGGGCGATTTTTTTCCAGTACCGAAATTGTTGCTATTGCTTTTGCAAGCTCAGAATGAAGAACAGCACGTTTTGAGATATCACTGATATCCTCTATGAGACTGAGTGAAGTTCGGAGACGTTTTTCGTCACGGGTTGTGATCGCCCATACTATCAGAAGTGGTATGATATCGATCATTATATCGGACCGGTATTTCCGGAAGATGATCCGATCGTGCATCATCATACCCTGTTCGATAAATGATGGATCTGAATGGGATACTCCTGCTTCAATGAGATCCCGTGCCATCATTGCAAACACGCGCGATTTGTAACTTTTTTTTCCTAATACATCAGACAGGAAAAGAAGTGATTTTAGCCAAGCCTGATCCTTGGTTTTAATGAACTCGCGGAGAATGATGGAGAATATGTCCTCGATTTCATTACTCGGAATATCGAAAAGAGCATATAAAAAGGCAGGGTTGTTTGTTTTGATGGTTGTGTCAACAATGAGATGGTTAAGTTCGGAGACAATTGTTTTTCTGGCATGTCGTTCATGAGTCAGGTGCAGATCCTCAATATTATTCTTGATGAGCTTCCAATCATCTGGTGATAGCGCCTGCTGTATCTTATCGATTATTTCGGTAGGTTTAACCATTATTAATTTCCCGGTTATAGAAATTCAGGTTATTTATCTCAATTTGACCAAATTAATAAATAAACTTTACTATTTCGTTTACGCACAATTTTATATTTTTTTTGGATATTGGACCTAATTCATCGGTTTTTTATCGGATATCTCAATAATTGTGCCTTCATTTTAAAAATACTGCAATAATTTCAATTAATTCCTGAATTTACCCACAAGAAACTCTTTTTTTGATAAATACTAAAAATGTAAAAAAATTCCCGTATATGATTATTTTATAATGACTTTTTTTTAAGTAACGTGTTGGATATTTTTCATAAGTTCGTCATGTAGTGCTCTGCCCTGTTCATTGTTCTCCGCATCAATGATGACTCTGATTAGAGGTTCTGTTCCCGATGTTCGTACCAGTGCCCATGAATTACCCTGAAAAATTTTTATTCCATCTGTTTCATCGATAATCCCATGAAAATATGCGGATTTGAGTGCTTTTAGTATCGCTGCACCCCCGGTTGAAGAGATCTTATCTTTAATCATGTATCGCCGGGGTAATTGTGCTAATAATGTCGATAATTTTTGCCCGCGCGAAGCAAGGATTGCTATCATCATAGCAGCGGTCATACCCCCATCGCGGCAGAACTGGTGGTCAGGGAAGATTAATCCACCATTTCCCTCACCCCCAAAAATAACCTGAGATCCTTTCTCAATGAGTGACCGCATCGTACGGGCAACATAGATACTTCCGACAGGTGTATAGGTTACCGTACAGTTGTTCTTTTTTGCCACTATCTCAACCATTTGTGATGTACTGACCGGGGTAACAATTACGCCCTTTTTCTGGCGACATATATGGTCTGCAACAAGTGCAAACTCCTGGTTTTCCTCTACGAATTGTCCATTTTCATCAATAAAGACCGCGCGATCGGCATCACCGTCATGAGCAACGCCAAATGCGGCACCGCTGCTCACAACAAGAGCTGCAAGTCCTTTTAGTCCATCCGTAGAGGGTTCAGGAAGTCTTCCGGGAAATGTGCCATCCATAACACCATTGATCGTCAGCACCCTGCAACCCATACTTGTAAGAATCTGCGGTGTTGTAGCGCAAGCCGGACCTGAACCTGGGTCCACAACAACAGTAATTCCCATTCCCGGGTTGCCGGGAAAATGTTTCGCAATTGCTGTAATATAATCTTCAATTAGGTGGTGTGCGATGGTCTCTTTTCCCACGTGTTCCCAGGAATTTGTAAAATATGAACGATTGAATATCTTTTGTTCGAGTTTGAGGGTCTCTTCATCACCCATCTCTGTTCCATCAGATTCAATGATTTTAACTCCATTATACTCAGGAGGATTATGTGATGCAGTGATCATCGCTCCGCCATCAAATTGATCCTTTACCAGATACTGGAGTGCTGGTGTCGGGAGGATACCACAGTCCGTTACATCGCATCCAACAGCAAGAAGACCAGACTTAAGTGCGTTAATAAGTGTTTCACCGCTGGTTCGGGTATCTCTGCCAACAGCGATCCTTCCCTTTCTCATTGTTCCAAAAGCTTCCCCAATGGAAAGAACAAGTTCAGGTGTCAGATCTTTTCCGACGATCCCTCGTACTCCATTGGTACCAAACAATTGTTTTTGGATCTTTTTGATTTCCATATCTTCTCACTCCATCTTTTTTATGGACAAAAATCTTCAAAGGCATCGATTGATGCAAGAACTTCATCAGGACCAGGGTTTGTGAGAACACAGTGGTCCGTTTCGAGAACCCCAATAACTATTCTGGGAAATGCCCGCTGTTTGAATCCTTCGATAACGGTAAAATCAATGCCCTGGTCGAAGAGGAGCTGTAACGAACTCTCCAAGGAATTGTTACGTATCGCAGCTACGGATTTATGTGCGTCGATTCCTACTGATATGTCAGCACCCGAATCAAAAAAACCGGTGGTATCTTTTCCCTCTTCAAGCTCAAATTCGTGGTCTCCGAGGTGTTTGATAACTGCAACACGCCCGTGCGTTTTGAGTTTTGGTATAAGTTGTTTGATAAATGTGGTTTTTCCAGTATTGGATCTACCGACTACCTGAATTATCTTCATGTGATCTTATCTCCTGAAATGTCGGGTTCTTCTTCAATGGGCATGATATCTTGTATATCTTTTTCATCCTTATCTGGTATAGCAAGGGGGGTTGTGGGTAGAGGAGGAATAATCCCCTGCTCCGGATTAATGACTGGTGGAGTACTTGGTGGGAGGCATACGGTTGATACAACTCCATTTATTGCTGTTATTTCTGTAATCACGGGAGATATTTCCATGTTTTCAGGAATTGCAGATCCAATGCAGGGATTCTGTGAAGATATTTTGTTTGTATTTTTCTTTTTTCTCTTTATTTTTTGTGGGGTTGGGAGATCAGTTTCCAGAGAGACCGGCAATTTTTTTAGTGGTTCCTGTCCAATGTGATGAGTTTTGTTTCCCGCTTCGGTATCCTCTCCTCTTGTGCGGAGTATTGTTTTTGCGGCTTCACCAACACTTCGCATTACCTGGGTGATGCGATCTTCAATATCGATCTCTTCATCAATATCCAGGGTTGTCCCTTCAACTTCAAGTAAAAATCGTGCAACTTCGCTGGCTTCAAAGAGTAGATCGTCCAGTTCGTCAGTAGTAAAGAACCCGCACATAGCCCCGTAAAAAAATGTGGCGCTTGATTTACGTACCTTTTTTTTAAAGGAATTCCGTGCTTGGTTTACTGCCTGCGGGGTGTAGGTATCCTCCATAAAAGGAACCAGTTCAGGCAGATGGTTTCCAATAAAAGTCATTTCAGCTCCGCCGGATGTACGGAAATCTGTACACAATCGTGCAAGTGCCCATTCCCGGGCGGTGATGTATGTTCTCTTACGTAGAAACTGGTTCACTTTCCGATAGGTTGCCCCATCGACTTTCTTGAATTTTTTGTATTTGTTGATCTCCTGCTGGATGTTTGCGCTGTCCATTCTCGTACACCTGTGAATAATTGGTTTATCCATGTTTGGGATTATTCTTCAAGAGATGGTTGATTATTTGACCCCTTTGTATATAGCATTATAAGGTTTATTGCGGATTATAATTACGTCGGATGCAGATGAACGGATTCATAATTTAAGAGTATATAATTGAATAAAATCAAAAAAGAATCGCTATCTGACGTTTTTCATTTTCATTTTTTATTGGAAACATGCATAGTGTTTTATGCTTTTTCTTTAGTGGACAATATTCTCTTAGTTGGGTTAACAAACCTGCTTGCAAATTATGTTCATCTGGGGACTCTTAGCGAAAAAGTTGGATTTTGTTAAAGATATTTACCGGTAACCTTATTGCTCACCCAAAAAATGATCTCACATTTTTTTGGTATCTGATAGTGTAGTTGCGTGAGCATACGATTTTGTCTGATGAATTGAGTGAGACCTTGAGAAGTATTTATCAGATGCGATGGTTTTCCACACTCCTAATTGTATTGACGTCAGCCAGGCTGGTAACAAATTACGGTGTGCACACCGTGCAATTTCCAGAAACCCTTCAAATAATAAGTTCTGCAGATATTCATTCACCCGTGGTATGTTTGCGGATCCCCTGAATTGATTATTACCAGGATAATTACCGGGACCGTGTCTTGTGTAAAAAATTATTCATGAATTT
Organism: uncultured Methanoregula sp.; assembly: GCA_963676675.2. Classification (GTDB taxonomy): domain Archaea; phylum Halobacteriota; class Methanomicrobia; order Methanomicrobiales; family Methanospirillaceae; genus Methanoregula. Next base: position 1,023,459 of record OY781161.1, read on the forward strand.
TCGGATGAACCTTTTTTTACATCTGTTGTTATCTGGGAGCTGTAATGTTTTTCATTATGGTTCTTTTTGAATGAGACATTGTTTGGAATCGTAAATGAATGTTAAAAAAAGGTGACCTTTTGCATATAGCATCATGTGGTTTATTTGAAAATGAACGGAATTATTCTGGCCTTATAAAAATGCTTAAAATGAATTCCTTTTTAGATAATACCCATAAATTGAGGTTTTCAATAATTTTAAGAAACTTTGTATTTTCTATGATTACATTGTGTTTTGGGTTTTAATCTCTTAATTTTGAACACTCAAGTCCTGGTAAATAGACGGATTATGAGTAAAGAAGCATGGCCGAAACGATCCCTCAAAGCCATATCCCTAACATTTGAACAACAAATTATCCGGTTTAATAAAAAATATCCGGTACAGAAAGAGTGTTGCGTTAAGCACTTGTTTGATTTACTTTACTCATGGCGAATTATTCATTGGATTCTCAAACAATGCGGACTTCTCATTTATCTTACATCTAAAATCAAACCTGCTGGTAAACGATTCTAAAAGCATCCCGTTGACGGATGTGGTCAGGTAATAAATTTCAGTTTCGTCTTTTCGGAGTCGACAAAATCTATGTCGCTGGTTTTACTGATAAATACTCACGATATCGAATGAAAAGCAAGATATCTCTTTACAAAAATGCAGCATCAGCAGTTTATGCTCATCGCGATACACACTGCTTCGGAAGAATTTCGCATGGAATTTACGTTGGTATTGAAGAAAAATTCGTCTGGGAGTTTCTTAAAGGTGAAGTGTTGAAATCCGGAAATAAATTACTCTTCTACTGACAGTACAATCCAGCTATCGTGACAAGATCGAACTCTATCGCAAGATTTTATTTGAACTCATTGCTCTCAAGTAATTCCACTCGCTAATCCACATGAGACGGGAACACTGGGACACCGAACCGCTATCAAACCTTTGTCGCAAGCAGAATATTACATGTTGGTTGACTTCGACATCAATTGACAATACCGAAGGTAATTTCGAAAAAATTCTCTTATATACTGACATAAACTCTGTCAATAAAATGGAAAATAATTGTGGAATTCTATATCCATTCAATGATTCTAATTCATCGGTGAAAGATCTTCTCTGGAAATTTCGAAATGGATGTTTACAAGATAAAATTCCTATGAAACGATCCCCAGAAAATATCGTACCGTATACCGGTGTTAAGTGAACATAATAGCTGTTTTTTTATCTATATTGTAGAAAGTGTCTCTTACCGAAAAAAACAAAAAGGTGTTCAATAATTAGGAGTTTAAACTATTTTTCTGCTGACAATATTTTTTGTGGATATTGTATCATTTAACTAAAAACTTTTTAAAATTACGACGAAAAAAATTGGAAAATCAAAGGACCAGTAAAACTCTTAAAAAAAGTGAATTATTGCCACAAGGAAAATTGAATCAGAATTGTTTATTGCGTCTGTCCTATCCTAATTTTTGGGAGCCACAATAACGGGAAAAATTCAAAGATGAAGTTCCCTGCACAGTGTATGAGTGAATGAAATTATTCAACAAAAAAGAGATTTTAGTTTCTTTAAGACCGAATGTTATCGAGAGATAATCTAAAAAGAAATTCCCTTTCTTCCGAGGTTCATTTTTAAAATTCCTTCCAAATGAACAACCATATACCTTGACTCGCAATTCACTATCAGCGTTAGTAAGAACATCCAGGTAAGATTTCACTTTCATAATGTCATAAGAATCTCACACCAAAATTAACTTTAATAAATGGGAGAGAAACGTATCAAAACCAGATATCCCTCTGTTCACAAAACCGAAATTAACTTTGGTACTTCATCCCGGCAATAAGAAAAATAATCACAATTTTAGATCTAAAAGGTAATCAGTGAATCATTCCTTAACAAATTCTGAAAATAGTTTTCCGGCCTACATATTATTCATCGACGTTAATTATGTTTGCAAGGCAATGGCGGGCTTCCGGTTGATGATCTCAGGGATTTTGGATAGTCTGGACCCTCATGATGAAAAAAAGGGCGGTTTTGAGATCTCACTTTTTCTTCACTATTACCTATTCGGAGGGAATTCATCCATGTTTTCCTTGCACTCGGGGAGTAGAGGTATGGTTTTAAATTTTGGTTTTTTTCATAAAACTCTGATTGAAAAAATTGCCTGTTTACAAAAAAAGCGGTAAAATATGTACATATTTTCAAACTTCGCAGAATAGGTATTCTACGAAAACCTTTATTTACACGAGATAAGATAGAATAGAGCATGGAAAGCGGGTATTTTTCGGCGTGGCTCAAAAGCTACCGGAATTACCTGCGGATGCGTAATTATTCCTCCAGCACTCTTGACAGTTATGAGCAGGTAATCAAACACTTCGCTTACTATGTCTGGCTTCGCAGGAATACTGAGATAACCAAACTTGTCATCTACTGGAAGGACTTTCAAAATGCCCGCCTTGATACTGGTGTGGAAGTAACACCTGCAATGGTAACTGATTTCCTTTCCTTTGTCTCTTCAATGCAAACGTACAAACCAAAAACGTTTCATCGCATTATCTCGACAATGAGTTCGTTTTACCGGTTCCTTTATACTCAGGGTGCAGTCAGTACAAATCCCCTGATGGGTATCCAACGTCCAAAAATTAAACAGCAGGATGTGAAATATCTCAAACACAACCAGGTGCTCCGGCTTATAGATTCGATAGAAGATCCACGTGACAAACTCATTGTCAGGACAATTTATGCCACAGGTGTCCGTGTATCGGAACTATGCGAAATGAATATCGAGGAGATAGATTTTGATGAGCATACAATTCGAATCCGGGGTAAAGGTGACAAGATTCGCATTGTATTTGTTGACGATGATACTCTAGCTGATATTCTAAAATTTATAGGAAACCGAATCGTTGGTCCGCTATTTATTGGCCAGCAGGGAAAGCACATATCTCCTCGTGCTATCCAGCATATTTTCAAGCATTATGCTCCCGTAGGTATCACCCCGCATAAGATCCGCCATAGTTATGCAAGTGAGCTCTACAAACGCTCAAAGAATCTACGGGTTGTCCAGGAAAACCTGGGTCACACTTCAATCAAAACGACGGAGATTTATCTCCATACTGATATTGACGAGCGCCGGCAGGTTTACCAGCAGTTTTTCCCGCTATCAGGTACAAACGAGAAATCTTAATTTTTCTCTCTAATATCAACTAACAGGAAATTATCTCATTTTTTTATCGATTTTACTATTAGAAAATATCTCATATCTTCTGTTGTTTTTAAATTTAACCTCAATTATGTGGGCATTTGCATTATTTTCCTATTTGATAAATTTCTATCATAAACTGTATGATGCTATATCATAAACAGCACTCTTTTCTATCGCGATCCGGCCAAATTTAGAGCATGAATAAAAACACCATGGCTGTTTTATGGTTGTTTTTTACAATAAGGGAGTACCGGATAAAATTTTTTTAAAAATGGAACAATAAACGGAAATTTTTTGTTGTAAATCAAGGCGAATACCTAAAAAAGTAGGTGTCCTGTGAATCTTGTCACTAATCTCATAAACCTAGTTTTTTCTGGATGTTTCAGGTCTCTTTAGAAGATCACGGGCTTATGGGGACGTACGTGTACGATATTCCTGATATGGTGTGTGAGATTCAAATTACTTCCGTCACTTATGATAAATAATTGAAAATGATAATGAGGCTGTGATTTTGGGAGAATTCGGTTGCCATATTTCTGAAAATCCGGAACGTTTTAATTTTATCAAATTCCATTTCTAAAGGTTTGTCGTGAGTGAAATATTGAATCCAATAATTTCGAAAAATTATTTTGTAACGCTAAAAAATAATAAATCAAAAGTTATCAATTTTTTTACAATGTCATGATATAAAAATAAAATATTTCAATTGTTTTAGAATTTCCATTTCACGAATATGATTTTTGTTCAAATTGAATATTTCATAATTAAGTCAAAATAAGTAGAAATATTAATTGAATCTAATTTTTTTGAACTCCAAACTTCGATGTATATATTCAAAAATCAATTCATTTTGAAAAATTTCCACGTTCTCTCTGAACATATGTCCGTTCTAACCATTCATAAAATCACAATCTCTCTGGTATAATGTATCTTAATTAAAATTTTTTTAGGATATTTACAATGCTTTTTGCTATCATATTGTAATAATACAATGTTATAGAAACTAACGTTTACTAAAGGTAATTCGCAATTAATTGGAAAAAAATCAAAAAATTTCTATTTTCAGTTATTGTTTTAGAAAAATCTAATCTTTTAGCAAAATCAATTTTATGAATGAGGTTTTTATTCAAATTTATATTTTTTAATTTTAGGATGTCTTGTTGGATATTTCTCAAATTCTATTTTTTGTAAGTGAATTTTTCAGACGAAGAAAGATTCAAATCCGAAAATATCCAATGTTTTACTCCATGCCAAAGACTCACAAACGAAAATACGAGAAAATCGATGAGGCAGAGATAGACCTCGTTGTTCAGTGTAACGACAGCCATGAATTCTACGAACGGTATAGGCAGGTCTTTCCTACAAAAAAGAAAGGAATTGACAGCATCAGTAAAATCTGGAAACGCCGCAGTGAATTTTTAAAGAAACTGCAGCCTGTTGAAGAACCCCTGGAATCTGCAATTAATTCTTCTCACGAACTTGAGTCACTCCTTGTTGCACAAAATAAAATCCTGGCTGAATTGTCAAATGTTATGAAAGAACATCTCAAGGTAAGCAGGGAAATACTGGCATGTCTTCCAAAACAAATTCAGAAGAGTGAGGAGCATACTGAGAAAACCGAAGGAACAAAAATACCTGAGCAGAAAGAATCTGTAAAGAAAAGCGGTGGGGAAAAACGGACTGACATAGTGATAGGATCCTAAATTTTCCTTTTTTAAAACTATATGTTCCGAAAGTCAAATCCTTCGTAGAATTGAAAAATGTTCAAATGATTACATCCGTATCTCCCTAATCTCTCCTGAAAAAGGACTGTGGCAAAAGCTATCCTTATAGTGCTAAAAAGCATAAAGGATATAGCATTTTTCTCAAATAGGAAAAATGTCAGATAATGTCAACGCAATTAAAACCCCCGTAGTGTAGTATGTCAACAAGACCACTACTCTAAAATACAGCATCGAAATAATACTTATGTATGCCAAAACCGCTTTCCAAAAAACTTGAGCTGCAAGTTGCGGAAGGTAACATTACCCAAGCTGAATCCGATCTGATCTCAGCATTTGTTTTTGAAATTCAGGCTCAGCGCGGAACATCAGATAGTGGCATGCTGACCCGGGCCTGGTCCCTTGTCCGTGTCGCAGTAGCTCTCCATAACTCAAACTCATCTTTGGATACTGCAACCACCGAGGATGCATTGAAAATAATCAGCAATCTCCGAAGTGAAAACTATTCGAAGAATTACCTCAATGATTTGATTAAAGCATTCAAACGATTCCTGCTCTGGAGGATAGAGAATGGAAATTCCATTCTGATTGAGAAAAAGATTCGGTCAATCAAATCCCCTGGCATGGACTGGAGCGCCAAGAAACCCTCCGACATGCTCACCAAAGAAGAAGTCCTGAAGATAATAGATGCCTGCACCAATTCCCGGGACCGGGCAATAATCAGTATGCTGTATGACGGAAGCCTACGGCCAGTTGACTTACGGCAGCTTACTTGGGAAGATGTAATTTTCGATGAATACGGTGCACTGATAAGAACCTCCGCAAAGACCGGGAAGGAACGCGCCATCCGGTTGACGTTCAGCACACCCTATTTCGCGCAATGGAGAACTGATTATCCCGGAGATCCTGCCGGCTCTGCGCCGGTATTTGTCACCCACCGGGTTTACGAAGCTGCTGGCGGGGAACATGGCCCTCTGGAAATGGATGCAATCGCACGGCTGATGCGAACCCTGCAAAAGAAAACAGGAATCGAAAGATTAAGTGCCTCAATCTTCCGGCCATCCAGAATTACCCACGATGTAACCGATGGCTACGACTCCAGCTATCTTATGCTGAAAAATTGGGGAACTTTGAAAACCCCAATGTTACAAGTTTATGCGAAACCCGGAGAGGACTACATCACCAAGTACGCTCTGGAAAAGGCCGGGATCAAAACCTCCCAAAAACTCAAAGAGCGTGAAAAGACCCTTGATCCGATTACCTGTCCAAGCTGTGAAACAGTTAATCCCCCAGGTAAACGGTTCTGCGGTCACTGTGGCCATACTCTGACCGAAGAGGCAAAAGTCCAGCTTAACACAACCTCGCAAAAACTCCAGAAAATATTTGCCACAAATCCCAAGGCTGAAGCTGTCTTTTTGGATCTTGTCAAAGAACTGAAGGTATAATTTCAGTACCTGAGGTACTTTTTATACAAAGTATGATAATCATACTTTATGCCTAAGGTTCTCAAAGTCTCAGATGATGTCTACGAAGCTCTTCAGATCCTCAAGCGGTATCCGATAGCATCCATTGATGAGGTTATCAAAGGCCTGATCGATCAGGTCTGCCCGGATGTCTTTTTTGAGCGTACTGATGACATTGACCGGCAAATTTTCCGGGAGATGATTGGACTGGAGAATTATTCACCTGGAGAATTTCGGCTGTATGTAGATGCAATCAAAAGGAGGAAAAAAATGGATGAAAACAAAGATGTCGATTAGGATAGGAGATGAACACGGGCTGGCGGGGTTATCCCTCTTCTGCTGGTTCGTTAACTCGCAGGGGGGTTACCATGCAGCAATCTCTTCAAACGCTGTGCTATTCTCAAAAGGCATTCAGTGAAGAAATCTTCGTGATTCCCTACGAGGTTTTCAGAGCACTGCACCCGATGGAACAGCTGATGGCCCGGGCGCTGGAAAAGATCGGAAAAGTCCGGATTGAAAAGGACGATCTGACGAGCAGGTGATCCGATGACTTCTCAAAAGACTGCTGTACCGAGCGGAGCCCGGGATTACAACCTCCCTGCCCAGCGAGGACCCGACGAGGCGTCCGAGCGACCCCGGAGGGGGGGGATGTTCCGAAGTACAAAGCAGCTGCGCGTAGCGCTGCTGCAGGGAGGCGCGGAGCGCCTCCCCTTGGCTCATATAGACTAATTGATACTAGTGAGGAGAAGTTGACATGAAACCCGTATCATCTCTCTCCTCTCTTAAATCGCATAAGAAGTTACGGAGGTATCACAACCTCTCATGGAATTTTCTCTCATATCTCTGGGATAAAGCGAATATCGAAATTTTCATAGATGGTTATGATCACAAGAGAGAGGAAATAACATTTTGTGTCAAGCCTTACATGCACCGATGGAAACCTGAATACATGAAAGCAAGGATCGCAAAATTCTATCTTCTTGATGAATGGGCGAAAAAGAATCCCCTGCCTCTTTCCTTGCTGACCTTCACAACCTACCATGATTCCGCGTATGCCCGGAGAAAACGGGGAAGAGGAATATCGATTGATGAATCCTGGGGAATTCTAAAAAACGGGTTCTGGAAAACCTCTCTTCTCATCCGTAACAAGATTCGGAAAAGAGTCCCCTATTTCTGGATCGTAGAACCCCAACCGGAATCAGGCTATCCCCATATCCATGCAGGATACTTCACCGAGTTTACTGAAACGGAAAAGGACCGGCTGAAGAATCACTGGTCAAAGATTGTAAAAGCCGGTGATTACAAACACGGTCTTGACTTCTCATTTGAGCAGATGCATAAGACTGGGGAAGTTAAATCCCTACGGAACTACCTTCTCAAATATCTGGCAAAATCTTTTGTCGAAACTATCCCGGACTGGTCCCCCGAAGAATTGGTCTTCAATGCAATTGCCTGGAAGAATGGATATCGGCTCTTTGGTTGTTCCCGGGATTTATCTCATGCAATGAAAAGACAAGAAAATACTCTTCGGGTTTATACCTGGTTGAAAACAACTATGCACCGTCCCGACCGGGGATATGAGGAGAACATAATTATTCGGCAAAATCCGGCATTAAAATAGGAAATTATTTTTTTTAAATAGAATAAATTTAAAGTATTTAAAAAGAATAGTTTTAAATTAGCAATGCCAATTCTTGAAGATATTCTCTTTAAATTATTAGAATTTTTAATTCTCCCATTAATTGTCATTATCTTTTATGATTTTATTACATTTTTAACTTTTTTTGGTAATTTATGCGACGAAATTGATGAAAATTTTAAAAAAAGTCAATCTTCTCAAGTAGAAGCAGAATTGGATGGAATGCGAAACAAATTAAATGAGAGAATTTTAAATTCCACGGATGTCTGGGTGGGATTTGGAAAAACGATTATTATTTGGGTATTCACTCAAAAAACGGATACAAATCCTTCTTATTATTATCGATATTTACCTTCGAACGAATTTCGGAATTTTGTACAACGTGGATATTATCATTATGTTAAAGAAATTGCAGAGCAATTAACTCTGTTCTACTTTTATTGTGATCGTGTAAGTATAACGACGCAAGATATAGAATCAAATAATATCAATCATAATTCCATTTTTTGGGGATTACCTAGTAACGATCAAAAAAATGTATTAGAAATAGAAATTGAAAGAATTCGCTTTGCATTCAACTATTCCCGACCGACCCTTGAAAATATCTATTATCAAAGGGGTATCCATTCTTTTTTTAATAAAAATATATTTCATATTGCAAAATTATATCTCTTTAAAACAAATAAATCCGTTGAAGAAATAATGTCTAGGTCTTCTAATAGTATATTAATAATCGTTTGGCTAATATTTGCGGTGATCACTGCTTTAGTGATTGCAACCACTCCACTGATTACCTTCTGTTATCCACATAATTTAATTAAAGATATGGCTAGCATTTGCATCAATGTTTCATCATTTGCATTAGCTACAATTTTGGCGATTTGCGCAATCATTGCAGCCCGTCCTAATAGTAACATAAATAATCTCCCAATTATGCTCGCATTTATACCGATTTTAGGAATTTTTTCCGGGTTCCTTGCTTTATCTTTTTCATATTTTTCCGATAATTTTGATTTTGCAAAATTGTTATTCGCTTTAACAATAGAATTTACAATAGGAAATTTTTTAGTTTTTTATTTGATATTAAATAAACAAAATTTACTCAAAATGTTGGCGTCATGATATGTTCTTCTTATTTTATGCAGCAATGCTTTTTTGAGTAAAGACAGTGAAATAAAAGGGAGATATGATCACAGAATCTAGCAATTGTTAGATTAGTGGTCTAATCGTCGAGGACCCCCGTAGTGTAGCGGTCAATCATGCAGGACTTTGGATCCGGCGACACCAGTTCGAATCTGGTCGGGGGTATGCAGATACTTATCCCGGTTTTTTCGGAATAGGAATATGATGCTCTTTTTCCGGGTTTTTACGGTCCGATCTGAAAAACAGGCGTTTACTTTCGGCTTGTGAGCCGGTATGCCCCTTTAGGTACCGTCATCTCAAACTTCGCTCCTTTGCCCGGCACACCGGTTTCCCGGATCGTAATGCCGGTAATGTCAAGGATCTCCCGGGAAATGGTTAAGCCAAGCCCGGTGTTCTTGCCATACCCTCGTTCAAAAATTTTCTCTTTTTCATCCACCGGAATACCATCACCATCATCTTCACACACAATGATCTGATCCCCAGAGCGTACCTCAGAAGAGAACCGGATTATCGTGATCTTTCCTCCATGACGTACCGCATTATCCATCAGGTTGTAACAGACCTTAACAATCAGCGGGTCAGCGAACAATTCTGCACCGGCAGGAAGATCGGTTTTTATCATGATCTGTCCGAGCGGGGCTTGCTTTGCTGCCGTGTCCACAAGTTTTTGACAATCATGCCATACCGGGTCATTGACCCCAATCTGTTCGTATTCTTTGGTGAACTGGATCATGGAAGAAATACGTAAACTTGCGTTCGTGATCTTTGTGAAAAATGTCTCCAGGGTAGGATCGGGGTTTTTTTTGTGCAAATACTCAAGAAATCCATTCAATAACACGAGTTGATTATTGATATCGTGCCGCGTGATGCCAGAAAGAAGGGTAAGTTTCCTGTTTGCCTGGCGGAGTGCTTCTTCGGTATGCTTACGCTCAGTAATGTCAAGGTGCGTTCCGGTCATTCTCACGGGAAGATCATTACTATCCCATTCGACTACCTTTCCCCTGTCCAGCACCCAGACCCAGTGCCCATCCTTATGACGAACCCGCACCTCACATTCATATGAAGATGATTGTTTCGAGAAATGTTTCTTTAACAGTTCATCGGATCGCTTCAGGTCCTCCGGATGGCTGATATTTATCCAGGTATCAATGGAGACCGGTGAGAGTTCTTCAAGTGTGTATCCGATAATTTCAGCCCAGCGTTCATTGAACACAGTCTTTCCAGTCTTGACCTCCCAGTCCCACAACCCGACACCAGAACCTTCAATGGCAAGAGCGAGCTGCTCCTTATTTTCCCGTAAAGCATCCTCTGCCAGTTTACGCTTGGTGATGTCTTCCATATGGACCATAATCAGATCCGGGGGGATGAAGGAAGCAGTGGTATGAATGCGTTTTCCCGGAAGGAAGTGTTCTGATACAAGTTCCTTTGAGATAATGGTCCGTTCGGTAAAACATTTCCTTATTTCGGCAATAATTTCCGGCCGGGTTGCATAGAGTTCAGATGCGGTCTTTCCGAGGAAATTATTCGATTGCCCACTCGTGAGGGTTTCTGCAGCCTTGTTACATTCGACAAGAACAAAATCACCATTCCGATGCTGCCAGGTGAAGATGGCGAGCGGATTGTTCTGATACTGCAGGCGATATCGCTCCTCACTCTGCCGCAACGCTTGTTCCTGCCGGGTCAGTTTATCAACATTCTGACGAAATTCCTCTTCCGATGCGGCCAGTTCCTCATAGGCTGCATTGAGTTCTTCGGCATTTTTGCGCTGAGCCTCTTCTGCCTTCTTCCGCTCGTCGATAAACCGTGTTGTGATCACGATCCCGTCAATTCCAGGGACTCCTATGAGATTTTTCGCGGTCGACTCAACCCAGGCATACGACCCATCTGCTTTCCGGAGTCGGAATTCAGTCGGGATGCCGGTGTTAGTACTGGTATAGACCGATGAGAGCTCGATCTTCACGGTTTTAAGATCATCCGGGTGAACGAACTCCATGGGGCTTTTACCGATTGTGTATCCAGGAGAATAGCCGAGCAGGCGCTCGGACGCTGCCGTGTCAAAGGCGATCCGCCCATCCTTGTCAAGAATACGGATGATGTCAGAGGCGTTATCGGCAAGTGCCCGGAACCGTGCTTCACTACTGCGTAATGCAGTCTCGGTTTTTTTACGTTCAGTGATGTCCCTGGCAGAAATTATAGCAATCGTTCGTTTCTTTTGCGGATAGATATTACCGGAAATTTCCGCAGGGAACAAAAAGCCGTCTTTTTTCCGGTGCAGGTGCTCGGGAATATACAGGATTCCTTCCTGGCTGGCTTCGATCATCCGCTTACCATCTGCTGTAAGATCGCTGGATTGCAGGGATTTGAATTCGTCGCGGGTATATTTGTACAGCCACATGGCAGCCATGTTCGCGTCGAGAATTTTTCCGGAATTCCGGTCGATGACAAGCATAGCCTCTGCTGCAGATTCAAAAACATTATGATAACGTCGTTCACTTGCCCGAATGGACATTTCCATTTTTTTCTGATCGGTAATATCGCGGATGGATTCAATCGCTCCAACACAGTTCCCGTTGGCATCATAGAACGGGGATGCAACAAACCAGAGCCAGGCTCCTTTTCCCCCATACAGGATCGGGATGAATTTCTCTGATATGAGGTTAGATCCCTCGTGTTTTATGGTACCATAGTATTCTGCAGCCTTTGTGTCGAAGTTGAGGATGAGATCCAGGAGAAGTGGCCGCCGTTCATTGTAAAACGGGAGAGCATATTCATAATTTACTTTCCCGATGATATCTTCGGCACCTACTCCCGTCATCTGCTCCATTGCCCGGTTCCATGCAATAACCATCCCCCGTACATCAATCGCGAGTGTAGCATCGGGTAAAAAATTGATGATATCGGCAAGCTGGCGTTCGGAATTCTTTTGTGCTGCAATTGCCTGCCGTTCCCTGACCGCTTTTTCGATCTTGTTCCGCAGTTCGGCAAACTGTGCTGTGGGGTCTCCGCCTTTCTGGAGGTAGAAATCAGCACCGTTGTCCAGTGCCTGGATGACAACTTCTTCCCGTCCTCTTCCGGTGAAGAGGATGAAAGGGATGCGGGTATGTTGCGCCCGGATGTATTTGAGAAACTCGATACCATCCATGCCGGGCATCTGGTAATCTGATACTATCACGTCATATTTTGTGGATGCTATTTTCTCCCTGGCTTCGAATGGGGATGTACATGTATCAACAGAAAAAAGTCTGGTATCTTCTAAGAATATTTTCGCAATTTCCAGCAGGTCTGGTTCATCATCTACGTACAGTATTGAAATCATACGGGTCAGGGAATCAAAATGTGTTCTTTTTTTGTGTATGAGTATTCGTATTCTTTTTAGTCAGGACTTTGGTTTGGAGTATACAGACATATTAAAAGCATCCTTTTTTTATGTTTCGCATAACAGATTGAATGATGAATCCGATCCCGATCAGGCTTCGAATCTACCTATCCATCCTTCTCATTGTCATCGTTGTGGGTATCATTGGCATGATGGCCATTGAACAGCTCTCGCCTGTTGATTCCTTCTACTTTATGATAGTCACGCTGGCAACGGTGGGGTATGGTGACATTCACCCGTTAACCCCTGTGGGTAAATTGTTTGTAATAGCACTAATCCTGATTGGCGTAAGCTGCTTTGTGGGTGTTGCGGCAGATACGGTTGAATTCCTAGTCGAACAGCGTGAGCGTGAAAAGAGACTGGCAAAATTAAACATGATTATCGGTGTTTTTTTTTCTGAGGTTGGTACACGGCTGCTCAGGAAATTCAGTGTCTGCGATCCTGGGATCTCACAGATCAGAACCGCGCTTGTCGTCTCAAATAACTGGTCAGATGAGGATTTTAAAAAAGCACATGCTCTTTTAAAAGATCATGCATTCCGACTTGAAAGTCGCTCACTTCCCTTAGAAGAATTGCATGATTTCCTCTCACAACACAAGAAATTCATGCTTGCCCTGCTTGAGAACCCCCATCTCTACGAACATGACCGGTTCACGGATCTTATGCACGCGGTATTCCATCTGGCAGAAGAGCTGATCTCCCGTGAACGCCTGGTGGATCTCCCTCCGGCCGATTATGATCACTTGTCCGGAGATAGCACCCGGGTATATGGTCAGCTCGTAGTGGAATGGCTGGTATACATGCAGCATCTCAAAAAACATTACCCGTATCTCTTCTCATTAGCGATGCGCACGAATCCTTTTGATGCAAATGCAAGTGTGATTGTGCAGTGATGAGTAGTTGTTGAGTCAGAAATTTCTTTTTTTGGAAAATCAACGCTATCTTCAGCTTAAGCAGAGATGGATATTACTCGAATCGTTGATCCTGCAAGATAATTCCTGATACAAAAGCAGGCAAGCACCCCACAAGCGTGGGAAAAATGAATACTTATTCCAGCACCGCAAGCAGGTTTTCACTTCTTGCCATACTCGTGATTACCGATACAGCCGGGGTGATGAAAATTTCCGGCTTGTGCCGGGCTTCTGCCTTTGCAAGCCTGCGTAGCTGTTTTTTTGAGAGCGTGAATGCCCGAGTCTCTTCTTCGTCTGATATGTTCTCCGGGCTCGCATGCCGGAGGGGTGTTGTTGCAATGTTGAATGCAGCATTGACATCGGCATGCAGAACAAACCCGCAATGGGGGCACTCGAACCGCTTGCGGAATCTCCTGCCAAACTCGCCACACCGGCAACATCGCGTGGATGTGTAGGCAGGGTTCACGTAAATGACGGGTATTCCACGCTTACGTGCTCGTCTCTCCACCATTCGCTGGAGCGTGAAAAACGAACCGTTATCAAAGGTGAATTCATTGGCGAACGAATTTTGTTCGTGGGGTGAGTAATGGGCAGAAAAGAGTTTTTCAAACTTGATGCCGGTGCCCAGCGTTTCGGCAAATGTTACAATCTGCCGCGTGATAGTGGCAAGCGCGGTTTTGAACGAACTTCGTTCACGCGTTTTTGATTTTTTTAATTTCCAGAGTTTGCCTTCTTTCCAGAGTTTTGTGCAATTGTTGACAGAGTGTGTGTGAATGTGATGGATACTTTTCCCCAGTTTCAGGATTTTTCCGCTTGCGGGGTCCGCGGCAACTGCCACATGGCCCGTGGTGTTTAAGTCAACACCAATCCAGCGGATTTCATTGAGTGTGGCGAAATTAACTTCAATCACCTCTCTTTTAGGAATTCCGGCTGCGGTACGTTTCTGAAAACTATCCTTCAACAGTCTTGTTACAATCCTCCTTTTGCTTACTGATAGGTAATCTCCGGATGCCGAATATATCTTGTGGTCGGAAGAACCCGGATTTAAAAAAGAATGATAAATCGTGAAGTTTGTGGTTCTGCAATCTATGCCATAACCGCATATGCGATAAGGGAGAGCAGGAATGCGAGCAGCAACATAGCAAGAGATAGTGGAGCAACAAATACCAGCATCGCGTTGACCGTGCTCGCCAGTTGTGATATCCGGTTAGAACCAAAGACCACGACATGCTCACAGTGAGCCGTACTCGCTGCAACCTCTGCGGGTGAGAGATCTTTGAGTGCGTCCCTCACGCTCTGCATCACTGAAGGTAGGAATTCAGCAGCAGGTATGTGCATGCCGACGGGATTTTTCCCGGTGATTGTATTGACCACGTGTGAGTCTGTTGTCATCACTTCCGCATGATCTACAAGAGTAAGGATCTGTTCAAGCAAGACCTCACGCACACCTTCTGCCATATTATTTCCATCAATAATGACGTAGGCAGTCCTCTGTCCGTCTACTTCAACGACCATTACCTGTATCCCCAGATCGCCAAAACCCTGTTCGCGGAGGTAGGGCAGGGTCAAGTGATTGACACCGATCCTCAGCGGGTGCAGGGGTGAAATTCTGCAGGCTTCCATCGCATCCATTGCCGCACGCTGGTATTCGGTTGCGGTCAGAGTTGCAAGGAGCACCGGTGATGAAAGATCGGTCATGCAGTTGTGAGCATCGACAACGGCGACATGGGGAAACCAGCGGTGTCCTTCTGCCATGATCGTGGATCCAATGGAGAAATCCAGGTCTTCTGTTCTCTGGGGTGAACGGGTAGTGACGAGGAGCACCGAGTCGTTGAACCGCTGGTAGAGCACCTGGACAGAGCCGATGGTCAGGCGCCCGGATCGCCCGGCGGCCCCGGCATAGGAAAGATCATTTTTTGATTTCCTGACCGCATCGATCACCTTGTTGATCTCAGATTCCGAAACAAGGTTGAAATCGTGCGTTGCACACCCGTGGGCAACGAGTGTCTCTTCGGGAAAATTATCGTGCAGTACTTTGGGCAGGTTACCCCCGCCAATTTCCCCCATAGGGCCCGGATGCAGGTTCGGTACCGTAAACATGACAGGTTTTCCGTTCTCGCGCCGGAAGAAGAAGTTGACCTGCGGGACAAAGATCTCTTCACCAATCTCCCTGAAGAAGTCCTCCATGCCTTTTGATCCGTCAGTCATATGAGCGATAAATGCATTGATGAAGGCCAGTCCCCGTATGCCGAATGCACGATGGAGCGGGCGCTCGATCAGCCAGATCAGGATCACAAAGCCAAGTCCGAAGACCAAGTGAAGGACCAGTGCAAAGATAGCAAACGATGGTGAGAAGAGAACCATACCGACAAGGATCCCAACACCGCTCTGGGTAAGTGCGGGGATGATCATTCTCGTAACCCGGTAATCGGCGATCGCTACGAGAACGAATAAGCGGAGACCAAAGATAAATCCCAGCGAGATTGCGTAAAACAGGGGAATGAGGGTGACCGAGGATAACAGGGCGGCGAGTGTAATGATTACACCAAATACCGTGCATGCGAGTGCAAGGAGCCCGGACCTGTTCCAGGTCATGGTCTTGCCGCTGTATTCGATGATGGGCTTTGTGAGGAGCAGGGCTGCAATCGCAGGTATGCTGAATGCAATGGTGCCGGAGAACAGGAATTTTTCCGGCAGGAAGAACAGGTTACTGCTCAGCACGGTCGGAATAGTATAAGCGATAGTGCCGGGGAACGGAAGATTCAGCCAGGCGCGGGCACAGGCACCATCGATGATAAGGCCAAGGGCGACAATGAGAAGAAATGATCTCAGTACAGAAGGTGCCGTGAAAATATATTTCGTGAGCTGCCCAAGCTTCACATCACTATTCTGCGTCATCAGGCAAACCCTCCTAACACGAGCTCGTGCCGGTCAGGAGTTGACCGGATCTCCTCTGTTGTGTAGGTGATGGGGCGGGAGAAGAACGGTGCATTGAGGGTGAGACTCTCGTATTCTCCTCCTTCTCCCGCAAGATTGATGCGTCGTGCAGCAGCGACACGCTTGAGCCTGCTGATGAGATCCTTATTGAAATGTGCACCAAGGAACTTTTCGTCAAGGCCTTCTGCGGCAGTGACAATGATCATGGCATCCATCCGTTCTGCAACTTCCTGCAAAAGGAGTTCTGTGTCCATATGCCAGAGTGGGGTGAAGAGCTCAAGTCCGAGTTTGTCGGTAATTGTCTTGACCCGCTGGGCCTGGTATTCCGATGCGACTGCCCCGGCAATCACTCCTTCAATATCCAGTGCTGCAAGTCCGGCCTGGAGATCCGCTAATTCTTCTTCCTTGCGCCCGTGAGTTTCAATCTCTACGTACTCCATGCCCCCAACCTGGGCAATGACCGGCACTGCGTCGAGATTCGCCGAATGGAACATGTATGAATCGCGATTTTCCGGGCGGGCGGTCACCATGTACCGCACATCCTTTCCGCTGTCGATTGCCTTCTGGCACGACAGGATCGAGTCCTTTCCTCCGGAAGTGAGTGCAGCCCAGCTCATGATTATATTCCTTACATTCCCGGCTTATCAAGGGAGCCGAAATGTTGCTGGTACCGCACCTTCATTGCATTCCAGTCCGGCAGGTGCGTCTGGCAGCCCACATGTTCGACTACAAATGAGGCAGTGACCGTTCCGATCTTACAACTGGTTACGGGATCATAGCCCCGTACATATGCCGAAAGGAACCCCGCACGATATGCATCTCCGGCCCCGGTGGGATCAGAAAGTTTGACCGGGACTACCGGCACGAAATGTTCCTTGCCTTTCGTGTAGAGCGTACTCCCGTCACCGCTCATGGTAAATATTGCCGTGTCTACCTGACTGATCAGCGCTTCACGGGTAATCCCCAGCGTCTCGCACATCTGGCGGACTTCATGCTGGTTTGCAAAGAGGACGTCGATATTTGCGATGATCGTTTCGAGCTGTTCTTTTGAATAATAAAAGACATCCTGCCCCGGATCGAATGAGGCAAACTCGCTCCGCTCTGCAATCCGGCAGTTGAAATTGGGATCCGCAGTTGCCATATGGACAAAGGGAAGTGACGGGGCGTCCGAGTGGGCGAATGCCTTTGAAGCGCCCCACTCAAAGAAGGTCATCTGGTCCCCGGAATCATCGGTGAACATAAACGCTGTCGGGGTATGGGTACCCGGTACGACAAAAAACTGTTGTCCTACACCCAGTTTTTTCATCCAGCGTTCATAGTCGCTTCCGGCAAAATCATCGCCAATGCAGGAGACCAGTGTTACCTGTTCGCCCAGTGTTGCGATACCTGCTGCAATGTTTGCTGCGCCGCCACCAAAATAGATCTGCCGGTCAGAGATATGGGTCGAGCAGTTCTTCTCCGGGAGATGACCTACCCGGGATATGTGATCGATAGCCGTGTGCCCGACGATATGGATCATTGTTCCTGCACATCCAATAATTTTAAGGGGATGTCCCGCAGGGCTTTACCAATGGTCTGTTTGGCAATCCGGCCGGCATGTTCCGGCGTCTCAGCGCGGAATACTTTCATCTCAAGCACGAGCCCGACAAGCGCAGTATCAGCTACCACGATTGCGCTTGACAGTGTCTCTTCACAGTAAGGGCAGGCCAAAAAACCCGCCTCAACTTCTACGTACTTTGCCTGGGGGTTCAGGCGTTTCCCCGCTTCGCTGATGGCAATCCCGATCGCGTCATCCAGCGTTTTGACATCGCGAACGAGCCAAGCGGATTCTATTGTTACAACATAATCTGGCATTTTTTTCTCACCATTACCATGTATTCAGGTGCACGTGTTCTCCCTCTGCCATGCGCCCGGTAAGCTGTGCCGGCGGGTGGCCCTTACCCACGGCAAGCAGTGAAACCGGCCGGATGTGCGGGGGAAGGGAGAGTACCGTGCGTACTTCCTCGTCATCAAAAGCGCCCGTCCAGCAGGACTGGAGGCGGCGTGCATGTGCTGCAAGCATCATGTAGGTACAGGCAATCGTTGCGTCCTCAAGCCCGTACAGGATCCCGCGATCACCGTAACGAGACATTGAACGGACATAGTTTGCGCACACGACAAATATCGCGGGTGCCTTTTCGATGTGTGGCTGATCGAGGGCTGCTTCTGCGAGTGCTGTTTTGGTGTCTTCATCGGTGACAACAACAACATCCCATGATTCAAGATTGCCCGCACTCGGTGCTGTACCTGCACAGGTCACGAGGTAATCGATCTCTTCTTGTGTCAGGGGCTCGCTATCGTATTCGCGCACCGAAGAACGACTGGTTAAAAATCCTAAAAATTCAGAGGAGTCCATGTTCTGAAAGTACCTGCCACGCTTCCTGTGCGGGCGTTGTGGATGCGCTGATCGCTGCAGCGATTCTCTGCGAGGCCTGCTCGGGCTGGTTGCTCTCCGTTAACGAGATGGCTTCATTCAGTGCATTGATAGCTTTTGAGAATTCGCTCTGCCCGGTGCTCTTTAATGCAAACTGGAGTTCGCTTCGTATTGACTCCATCATCATGAGGAGCATTCGCCGCCCCCCGGATCGTTCCTGTTCTGAAAAGCCGGTAAGAGCGAGGCAGAACTGGGATGCCATAATCAGTTCGGACTTTGCCTTTTCCCCGTACTGGTAACTTGTGACTGCAGTCTTGAGATCCATACTCACCATAGTTGTTGTGGATAAAAGATAGTTATCCTTGACGGAATAATTCTCTAAAAAAACTGATCAAAAAAACCAGAATGGGTGGAAGTTTGTCCACCCGACACGGGCTATAGATTATCCTTCTTATATTACCGTGCAGACTTTGCCTTTGCACCGAGTGCAGAGACTTTGGGTCTGCTCATGCGCCTGCGGATCATCGGGTTTGCCGTGGATTCGTTAAGACCGGATCCGCCGGACCTGTCGCCCCTGTTGCCGCCGCGCCTGCCGCCCTTGCTGCCGCCACGCTTTCCGCCGCGCCCCTGAAGTGCTTCAGCTGCTGCATCTATCTGCTTGACGTTTGCGCCTGCTTTGAATCGCTGGTTCGGGCCGGGAGTTTTTGCCTGTCCTTCCTTTTTTGGGACGAGCCTGATCTTACCTTTTACTCCCTTAATCTGTGCCCATATTGTTGTTCCTGTCTTGCCCATAGTTAAACTCCTTATCTAATTCTGTCCCACCACTCATAAAGGTTCGCGCCTGAATACCCGGCTCTGCGAAACAAGAAGGACGAGTTACCCGTTCTTTCCGGTAACTGCCGCGTCAATCTCTTTTCGTAAGATCTCGCTGACAAGTTTTCCATCAACGGAGCCCCGGACTTCCTCCATTACGAGCCCCATGAGGGGGCCAAGTGCGGCTTTGCCTTTTTCTTTTACAAAGTCCGAGCGGGAGGCGATGATCTTTTTAACGACGGTCTCAAGTTCTGCGCGCGAAATGGCAGGGGCGAGCTGAGCGAGGGCAGCATCTACGATACTGCCTGCAGCAATGCTGCGGAGGAGATCCGGAATCGCTTCCTTTGCTGCCCGTCCGTTTTCCACCGCATGCCAGATTGCGAGGTAACTCTCATCTGATACTGCACGGATATCAACACCCTCGCGCCGGAGTTCGGTCGCGGTAGACAAGAGGGTGAATGCAGCCAGTTTGGGTTTGATCTTTTCGTTGACAGCCCTCTCAAACAGCGGGAGTTTATCTGAAGCTGCCAGCTGGAGTGCATAATTCAGGTCAATAGCATAGTCCTTTGCATACCGTTTTGCTTTGTGCGTCAGCAGTTCGGGAATGATTACGCTGTTCCATCGATCCTCCCCAATAACAACCGGCAGGACATCCGTCTCAGGATACATCCTTGCCGCTCCGGGCAGCGGGCGCATGTACGCGGTACTGCCTTCTTCTAACATTTTCCGGGTCTCTTCGGGTACGGGTGTATCGGAGATTGCGATGCCTGCCCGGATGATCACCTGGTTGAGTGCACAAGCCGCCTGCTTCTCATTTGCACCGGAAACGATGATGACACAGTCCTGTTCTTCTGCATGCATGTGGCTGCGCAGCATGGTGACTTCTTCTTCCGTCACGCCATATGCGGGTAGTTCATCGGTGTGGAAAATACCGCCTACCCCGCATTTCTTGGCATAATCTGACATCTCACTGCCAAGACGGCGGCCCGGCTGGATCTCGCGCCCGACAAGTCCTGCAAATCCTTTGAGGGTGATCGCTGAGATCCGTTTTGCTTTTTTAAGGACGGTTGATTTCGTCTCTTTGAACAGGCAGGTTACATCCTGTGATGCGGCATGGGCAACCGATGCATTCCGCTTCTTTAGTTCATCGCGGATGGCAAGAAGTGCCTGTTGTCGCTGGACCTCGCGCTTCACAACTTCTGCTATGAGGTCAAGTTCCTGCACTCCTTTGATCTCAACGCGTGCACCGCTCGCAATCGAGATATTCACATCCTGCCGGATCGTGCCAATCCCGCGCTTGACTTTTCCCGTGGAACGCAGCACCATGCCGATATACTCGGCCATCTTCTGCACTTCCTCCGGGGTGTGCATGCAGGGCGACGTGGTGATCTCGATTAAGGGAATCCCGAGCCGGTCGAGCGAGAAAAGATCGTCTTTTACCCGCTGAGCCGCCTCCTCTTCAAGACAGATTGTCTCGATCTCCCCGCCATTCGGGAGTGCTCCCTTGACCGCGACCAGTGCCGTGCGCTGGAACCCGCTCGTGTTCGAACCGTCTATGACAAGCTTGCGCATAACGTGTATCTGCGGGATCGGCGTCATGCCGAACATCTTCCCAATCGTTAAACAGACCGAGAGCGCTTCATCGTTTAACGGCGCCGGGGGTTCCTCATCGTTTTCGACAAGGCATGTTGTGTCATATGTATAATAGAGGAACTTCCGGTCACGTTTCATCTCCTCTTTTGCTGCCCGGTCGATCTCGCCCATCTCGCTCTCGGTAGCCCGGAGGTAACGGAAAAATTCCCCGCTGTGCTCCTCCACTTCGCGAAGTTTGGTAGGACAGTGGCAGAACAGTTTTTCTTTGGTATCCAGCTGCTGGTGGATCTCGATGCCCGCAACCAGTCCCAGCGCCTTATAATCCATGAGCGGACCTCCGGTTCAATTCGCCTTTGAGATCGGTCTGCATCATCGCAGCCGCTTTTGTTGTGTCCTTCTCATTACCCAGCACCCACATCAGTTTCACGAGTGCCGCTTCAGGAAGCATGTCGCCTCCTTCTATGACTCCTGCACTGAGGAGGTCGCGCCCGGTATCGTATACCCGGTCACAGACCCGCCCGTGCATGCACTGCGATGTCATAACAACGAGCGTGCCTGCCTCGATTAATTTTGTGATGGCGGGGATGAGCAGGGTGCTCACGTGTCCAAGGCCGGTACCCGAGAGCACGAGGCCCTTGTATCCTTCATATGTCCGGATCAGGTCCGGAGACATGCCCGGGTAGAACTGTAACAGGGCACAGTGGGGTTCGAGATTATCGTGAAGAGCAAGCGTATGGTTTCCGCGCCTGACTGCATCCGGTGCAAGAGTTACTATACGGGACTGGTAGGCAACAGAGCCGATGGCCGGCAGACCCACGCTGTGGAATGCGTCGCGGCGTGACGTGTGCATCTTGCGCACTCGTGTACCCCGGTGGATTGCACAGGTATCATCGTTCGTTGTTGCATGCATAACAACGGCTACTTCCCCAAGATCGCTCGTCGCTGCTGCGGCTGCGCACACAGCGTTCATCGCATTATCGCTTGAAGGCCGGTCAGCTGAACGCTGCGAGCCGACAAAGATGATCGGCACCGGTGTATCGATCATGAAACTGATCGCAGCAGCACTGTATGCCATGGTATCGGTTCCGTGCGTGACGATGATCCCGGCAGCACCATTCTTAATCTCCGTATATATTGCACGGGCAAGTTCCTGCCATATCGCAGGAGTCATGTTCTCTGAAAGGATTGCAGCGAGCGGGAGAGTGCGGTAATTGGCAATCTGTGCGAGTTCGGGGATAGCCGTGAGGATGTCGCTGGCATCGAACTGGCTGCTGACCGAACCGGTGCGATAATCGATCCGGCTCGCAATAGTCCCGCCAGTTGAGATGATCGAGAGATCCGGCAGCCCCGTAGTCTTGTTCACCACGCGTGATCGTGGTACTGAAGGGACAGATTGTTCAATGCAGGTGCAGGTTGCTGACGGCACCCCGATATTGTAGCCTGAACTGAGTTTTACTACTGCCATGCCATCGCGGCTGGTGATGTAAATCCCTTTGTGGGTCTTGCCCCCGTATTCGCATGATACAAGATCGCCGGATTTAAGCACGGTGGTTATGCTACCAGCCTCCGTGCATCTGCGATAAGTTCATCCTTTGCCTTTGAGAGTTTTGCCAGCCGTTCATCAATCATTGCAGAGTCCTTATCGAGCTGCTTCCTGCGTTCATCAAGTGCAATCTTAGTTGCAAACGGCGCCGGGCCACCGGGTGCTTTTCGCAACGCGACCGAGTGGGTTGCATCGAGTGCTTCATCGATCTTCTCCTGGGTGAGCCCTTTTGCGGTAAGTGAAATCCCGACGTTGAGTTCCTGCGATGCTTCATCCAGGGTAGCAAGAGAGAGGTCGCCTTTCTGCACAGCCCGGCCGACAATGTTGTGGGCCGTGCGGAACGGCAGCCCGTAGTTCCTGACCAGCGTGTCCGCAAGTTCGGTTGCTGTGGAAAATCCCTTGCCTGCTTCTTCCTTCATTCGTTCAGTATCGAACGTAGCGCTCGCAAGCATATCGATGAGCAACCGCAGGCAGGCCTTGGTATCGTGCATTCCGCGCCAGATATTGGGGGTGAGTTCCTGCAGGTCACGGTTGTAACTCATGGGGAGTCCCTTAACCGTCATCATGGCCGCAGAATATGCACCAAATACCGAGCCGCTCTTTGCCCGCATTATCTCGGCGGTGTCCGGGTTCTTCTTCTGGGGCATGATCGATGATGTTGAACAGAAGGCATCATCGAGCGAGACGAACTTCACAAACGAGGTACTCCAGATGATCAGTTCCTCGCAGAGCCGGCTCGTATTGGCCATCAGGATCGAGAGATCGGCAAGCACTTCGAGGGCAAAATCCCGTCCTGCAACGGCATCCATCGTGTTGGTCACGAGGCCGTCAAAGCCAAGCAGGCGTGCGGTGAGTTCGCGGTTGATGGGGTAACCGGTTGATGCAAATGCTGCTGCACCGAGCGGGGATAAGTTCACCCGTACATATGCATCCTTAAGCCGGTCGAAATCCCGCGAGTACATCTGCTCATAGGCAAGGAGGTGGTGAGCGAGGGTTGTGGGCTGGGCATGCTGGAGGTGGGTGAAACCGGGCATAACCGTGTCCGTATGTTTCTCCGAAAGGGCAACAAGTACTTCGCGCACTTTTAAGAGTGCTGCCATCTGCTTGAGAAGATCGTCGCGCAGTTTGATCCGGATACAGGTCGCCACCTCATCGTTGCGTGAGCGCCCCATATGCATCCGCCCTCCGACATCGACGCCAACGGTCTCGATCAGCAGCGTCTCAATACCTGCATGCACATCTTCAAACCGGTCATCGAACACCTCTTCAGGTATTCCTTCATCGAACAGTTCCAGCAGTGCCGGGATGAGCTGTTTGGTTATATCGCGGTCGATGATCTTTTGTTTGTCCAGCATCAGCACATGAGCGATATCCACGAGTACATCTGCATCGGCAATGCAGCGGTCGGCATGCATTGATGAGAGAAAGTGCATCATCTCTCCGGTCCTTTCTCCTGAAAGTCGCCCCAGCCTCACAACATCGGTTCGCATCTCTTCACCCACAATTAGTACTTTTCTTTTTAGTGGCGGACTGATTAAATCCACGCCTTTTTTGCTGCAAGTTCGATTGCTGCCTGCACTGATTCGCGCGGGATGATCGTCGCTACGGGAACCCGGACAAGTTGTTCGATAACACTGGATACGATGGGAGCGCAGACAATTGCGATCGCACCTTCGCGTTCTGCCCGGACTGCTGCAACAATCGCATCTTCCATCGTGTGCACGGGATATTCACGCACCCGCATCCGGTGCCCGTCAATATCGGTCACCCGCTCTTCAACACTTTCAAGTACAGAACGGGCAGCGATCAGCCCGATGAATGCCTCGTCGCCCACGTGATACAACTGGCGCAGGGCACGGATGATCGCCCGGAGCGTGGAGAGGTTGGGAGATCGTTTTCCATGCATTATTTTGTAGAGCGAGCTTTGAGCGATCCCGCTCTTTTCTGAGAGTTCCCGCACGCTGATACGCAGATCGTGCTTGAGGAGATCATTAAGTGTGGTCACAAACTCCTCATCTGAGATCAGTGCTGCGCGCATGACCCGGTCGATTGGATCCACCTGTACCATATAATAGATACAATCAGGTTAATTATTGATTAATTTTTTCTGTCTTGTCCTCAATTTTTGAAAAAAATGTTTTCATTTATGGACAATTATAGTAATAATATGGCACAAAAGTAAAAAATTCTTACTAAAATTACTACAAAAAGAAATAAATTATGTCCTCATTGAACACTTTTAAATTATTGACAGAGCAACTCTCCTTTATGAAACATATGAGGATTACGGCAATTGCAATCATTGCTATTGCCCTTTTACTGATCACTGCCGGCTGCACGCAGCCTGCAGGAACAACCGGAACTACGACCGCGGCCCCGATCAAGGAGCTCCGGATTGCGTACCAGCCCAGCACCCACCAGATGGCGGCGATTACGGCACTCGAAAAAGGCTGGTTCAAGGATGACCTCAAGTCCCTCGGTGTCGTGAATGTGACTGACAAGGTCTTCCCGAGTGGCCCGCCCGAGATGCAGGCCATGATGGCCGGCGAACTCGATGTTGCCTATGTTGGTGCAGCCCCGGTCCTGACCGCACTCGCCACCGGGCTTGACGCCAAGATCATTGCAGGTGTCAACACACAGGGTTCAGACCTTGTAGTAAGGAATGATCTCGATTACAAGGGTCCGCAGAGTCTCAAGGGTCTGACGATTGGCACCTTCCCGGCCGGCAGCATCCAGGATACTATCCTGCGCGACTGGCTCAAGAAGAACAACCTCACTCCGGACAAGGATGTCTTTATCAAGGGTATGAGCCCGGGCGATGCCGTTACAGCAATCACTGCCGGTAAGATTGATGCCATCTTCCTGCCAACCCCATCACCGAGCACGGTCGTAAACCAGGGCAAGGGCAAGATCATTGTCCACTCCGGTGAGATGTACCCCAATCACACCTGCTGTGTACTTGTTGTCAGCGGCAAGCTGATCCGCGAGCACCCGGAGATCGTCCGGCAGATTATCAAGACCAACGATAAAGCAGTTGCCTGGAACGCGGCAAACCTTGATGAGGCGGCAACGATTTACTCAGCAAAGACCGGCGCCAAACTGGAGGATGTCACCGCATCGTTGAAGGAATGGGACGGCAGCTGGGCATCAGACCCTAATATCATTGTCAACCCGGTATTAGATTACGCGAAGATCCAGTACGATCTCGGGTACATCAAGAAGCCGCTCACCAAGGATGATATCTTCGATCTCACGTTCTTCACCAAGAACTAAAAAATCCCCGACAAACCTTTTTTCTCCCTTCATGTTCTTTACTATACAGAACATTTGTGATCTCCAATCCCGGAAAAACCGTTTGGAAAATATATGAGGAATAACCACTCATGGGCAGGCATCTCGCGAAGAATGGCAAAGACTGGTGGCTCGGTGCGGTTGCGGTCCTTCTGGCACTGGTCATCTGGCAGATCGTTGCGGCAGTGATCATAAGGTATCCCTTCATCCTTCCCGCACCAACGGATGTTTTAGCCGCATTTATAAGCCTGCTCCAGGATGGCGATGTCTTCCTTGATATTGAAACGAGTCTTATCCACTTTGCCATCGGTATTGGCTTGGCTCTTCTTGTTGGGATCCCGATAGGGATCATCATGGGCTGGAGCCGACGTATCGAGTCATTCGTCGACCCTCTCATCGAACTCCTTCGTCCGATTCCGCCCCTGGCCTGGATCCCGTTTGCCATCATCTGGTTCGGGTTGACCTCTTTCTCTGCAGGTTTCATCATCTTTGTCGGGTCAGTCTTTCCCATCATCATCAACACCTACAGCGGTTTCCGTGGTGTCCCCCGCGTTTTTGTTGAGGCCGGAAAGATGCTCGGGTGTACAAAGACCTGGGACCAGGTGAGGTACATCGCCTTCCCTTCGGCCCTCCCTTCCGTGGCGGCAGGAATACGGATCGCGACCGGTGTCGGCTGGATGTGCCTCGTTGCCGCGGAACTCTTCGGGGTCTCGAACTACGGACTTGGCCAGAAGTTATGGTTCTTCTATTCCCTCCACCAGATGGATAGCGTTGTCGTGTATATGATCCTCCTTGGCATAATCGGCCTGGCGTTTGACATGATATTCCGGTATTATGTTGACCGGCACTTCCTGAAGTGGCGAACCGGGGAGGTGGCATAAAAAATGGGAAATCTTGAAGTCCGTGACCTTGACCAGTCCTTCCCCCGTGAGGACGGGTCGACCCTGACCGTGCTTGATCATGTCTCCTTTGACGTGAAGGACAAGGAGTTTGTCTGTATCCTCGGTTCATCCGGCTGTGGCAAGACGACACTGCTGCGCCTGATCGCCGGTCTCGATACCGCCCGGAGCGGATCGATCATCCTTGAAGGTGAAGAGATCACGGGAACCAGCCCAAAGGTCGGTTTTGTCTTCCAGGAATACTCCCTCTTCCCGTGGCGGACGGTGATCGACAACATCGCCTTCGGTCTCGAGATGAAAGGAGTGTCAAAGGAAGACCGTTATATGGTTGCCGAACGGTATCTCAACCTCATCAACCTCACGCAGTTCCGCAACAGTTACCCGTCGGAACTTTCGGGTGGAATGCGTCAGCGGGTGGCAGTCGCCCGTGCCCTGACGCTTGATCCGGTGCTTCTTTTAATGGATGAGCCGTTCGGGGCCCTTGACGCCCAGACCCGGAATATGCTCCAGAAGGAACTGCTCCAGATCTGGGAGAAGACAAAAAAGATGATCGTGTTCATCACGCACAGCGTGGATGAGGCGGTTTACCTGGCGGACCGGATCATCGTCATGACGCCCCGCCCGGGCCGGATCTGCCGGAACTTCGAGGTCCAGTTGCCCCGTCCCCGTGACCGTACCTGTGTAGAGTTCGCGCAGGTCAGGCGCGAAGTCTTGGATCTTATAAACCAGAACTGTTCAATCCAGTAAGGTTTAATACGCCACATCTCCATTTTATAAAAGCAGTTTGTGAAGCGCATCAGGCATGTTCATCTTATCGTTTATGGATGATTATGTCCGCTTTTTGCATTATCATACAGGAGTAGGACGCGATGGTTAGAAAACCGGCAAAGATGTACAGGAACATTTCCAAGAAGGCCTATACACGGCGCGAATATATGGGCGGTGTTCCGGGAAGCAAGATTGTTCAGTTCGAGATGGGAAACCTCTCGCAGGAATTCCCAACCGAAGTTGACCTGATTGTCGAAGAGGCATGCCAGATCCGGCACAGCGCACTTGAGGCAGCCCGTATCACGACCAACCGGCGCTTAATGAAGGAAGTCGGAAGGTCGAACTTCCACTTCAAGGTACGGGTTTTCCCCCACCACGTCCTGCGTGAAAACAAGCAGGCAACCGGTGCCGGTGCGGACCGTGTGTCTGAAGGTATGCGTCTTTCCTTCGGAAAAGCAGTCGGGACAGCAGCCCGGGTTAGTTCCGGCCAGAAGCTCCTGACGGTCTACTCTACAGCCAACTATCTTGAAAAGATCAAGGATGCACTCAAGCACGCGGGTTACAAGCTCCCGACTCCTACTCACCTTAAAGTCAGCGAGATCAAGGTCAGCGGCAGGATCATCGCAGCCCCCAAGCTTGTGGGTGAGAAGGTTGTTGCAGCACCGGTAGTTACTGAAGAGGCAGCAGCTGAGCCCGCAAAGGAAGCGGTCAAGGGTGGCGGCGCAATCCATGCAAAAGGCGGCAAGGACGCCAAGGCAGCTGAGCCCGCAAAGGGTGCAGCACCGGCAAAAGGTGGCAAGGATGCCAAAGCAGCCCCTGCAAAGGGCGGCAAGAAGTAATTTTTTTAATTTAATTTTTAGATCTTTTTTTAGATTTGGTTTTTGTGCCTGTCCGGGTTTTTATATAGTACGGTTAACCGGCTGGGATTGTCAGGATTTGACCGGAGGGTTTTTGCCGGGACCTGTTGTATTACCCAATCCTGAACTGGTAATTAAAAAGGAGTATCATGGTACTTTTAAGGGCTGGGTTCTGTCTCAATATTCAGGGATCAAAACCCGTGGAATTCGACAGGTTTAGAAAAATGTGCAGGGTTCAGCAGTTTTACTCACCCTCCCAACTACCATCTGCCCATACCTTGAGAATATCAAAATCCCGCTTCATGGTCGCCCTGCTCAGTGCCTGCGCACGGGTCAACATCCTTTCCTGGATAAAATCATATTCGCAAAGAATTTTTGAATTCCGGAGCAGGGTGGCCCGGATCGGGTGGTGCCGGTAGATGACGCTTTCCTGTCCCCTGAAATACCATTTTATTCTCTGGAATGTGAGCCAGTCCAGTTTCATGGCGAGCGTTGAGTGAAATTTAAAATCTTCAGCAGAATCCAGATCATAGTTCCGTAATGAGCAATAGGGGGAGATTGCCCGGGCCAGCTGGTACCGGAATTGTTTCAAGGTCTCATCAGGGGTAATTGTGACAAAGACAACTCTTGTATCATCGAAAAAGCCATACCCCCCCACCTCATATTTCGGGATCCCCTTCTGGTTTGTACATATCCTGGTGAAATCTTCGATCAGTTTTTCTTCGTTTTCGGTTGAAAAAGGCCCTGCCAAAGTGATGTGCGGGGTAACGAGTTTGTTCCCGAGATTAAATTTCTCCGCTAAATGATTGCTTAAATTATGAATCTGGTGCTTCACTGAGCCCATCATGCGGATATCTATCAGGTAGTGAGTCATTTCTTTCCAAACTTGGTCCGGGAACAATCTCACTTTTTTCGCGATTTTTCGGCAGATGATTTCTTTTTCGGGTGCTTAATAGTCACCGGGTCCATGGAGAAAAGAGGTGTTGACGACGGATTCGCTGTACCATCATTGGTGAAGAGAAGTGCACCTTCATCTGTTGAAATCGCAGGAATAATGAACCGGAAGAATTCCTGGGAGTACTGCTCGTAGCTGAACCCTTCCGCCTCGATCACCTGTTTCCATTTATCTTCCATGGACAGGATGCCCATGAAAGAGATCATCAGGTACATCGAGA
This sequence comes from uncultured Methanoregula sp., assembly GCA_963676675.2. Taxonomy (GTDB): domain Archaea; phylum Halobacteriota; class Methanomicrobia; order Methanomicrobiales; family Methanospirillaceae; genus Methanoregula. The sequence continues at coordinate 1,053,231 of OY781161.1, forward strand.
TCAGGAACGGGTCGAGATCGGCCCGGATCGTACTATCATCGATACCCTCCTTGACCGCATCCTGCAGGATCGTCCGGCACGTGCCATACCCTTTTCCGATCTCAGCGGTATACGGATTCTCTTTGGAAAAACGTTCAGACCCGTAAAAGTGGATCAGTCGCAGGTAATCCGGGTGTTCCTCCGAAAACCGGTAATAGGCCTGGCCCATCAGGGCTACCTTGACAATGCCCGTGACCTCTGCCTCCATACATTCCCGGTATTTTTCCTGCAGGATCGCGATGCCCCGGAGCACAATGGCCGCAAAGAGCGCCTCCTTATTTTTAAAATAGAGATAGAGCGTGGCCTTGTTCAGCTCGACCTCATGGGCGATCCCGTCCATGGAGACGTCATCGTATCCGCGGGAAAAGAAGAGGCGCTCGGCTGTATCAAGGATCTCTTTTCTTCGCTGCTCCTTCTCCCGTATCTTTCGTTCAGATATTCCCATTCCTTTCACCCTGCCGGCAACCTTTGGTTATACAATAACCGGGAGTTGCAGGCATTAAATGATTTGGCCTGCACAGCTCGGTTTTCTCACGTATAGTTCCGCATGGCAGAACCCGGGCAGCCCCGTTATCTGCCTTCCTCTGGCACATTCCGGGACAGCCCGTGAGACATATTCCCGGTCCGGTGCGTTCGGATAATTGTCTACCCGGATCCGCTGAGAAGTTCCGATGATGTTTAAAAAAAAATGCACCCATCTTTGCCGTTCCCGTCAAATAAAAAATTCCGGCTCCTTTCGCTCTTTATACAATGTATTTAGACGCAACGAAGCGTCCCTGACCATGCCGGGTTTCACCGCTCTCGCGTGTTTGGGGCAGTGTTTGATGCAGGCACAGCACGTGATGCATTTTTCCGTGTCGATCACCCTGCTGTTTTCCGGATTGATTGCACCGACAGGGCATCCCTCTGCACAAGCTCCACACTGGATACATGCATCGCTGACCGCGATAAAATCAACATTCCAAAATATTGAATCTCTCCGGTAAGGATGAATTGGTTCTCCCCGGTAAGGATGACAGCCGGGAATTTTTACTTCAGAAATCTGGCCGGACGATGAAACAGACTGAAGTTTTTTACGTATTTTCTGCCCGAACAATTCTGCGTGTTTCAGGTCAGTTGCATCCGGACGACCAACAGCTGTTGGTATTTCGGCAGTGGAAAATGAGTGTTCCCCGATAAACGCTGCACCGGCAATCGGTTTACATCCACTCCCGTTCAGAATATCATTCAGCTCGAGCAGGGCATCGTCATACGCACGATTGCCATACACGACAACGCAGACCGCGGGCGTATTATGCGCCTGTATCGCATGCAGCCATTCGCCTGCATGTGCCGGCACTCTTCCCATATACACGGGTACTCCAACAATGAGCTGGTCACTTTCCAATACCTGTAATGGCTGTTTTCTTGCATCAGGTCTGGTTATATCGATACATTCCACGTTGCCATGATTTATCCCGCGTGCAATTCCCTCAACAATCGTTTTTGTTGTTCCCGTAGGAGAAAAATAAACGAGTTTTAGTGATGGTATTTTCATCTGATTCTCCCAGAGGTTGTTGACGTTTTACTCATAATATCCTTGATTTTAATTCCCATTTTCCGCAGTCAGCAGACAATTCTCCACCGGCACAGCAAGACCGTCATTTTCCCGCCAGTCTGCAAGCTTTGTTTCCATGCTGCGGAACATCCGGGTCCGCTCCTCGTCTGGTAGTGCTGCGATTTGTGCAGCAACCGGTAATGCCGAGAAATATGTGGGGAGGAGCTCGGCAAGTGACGGGTGACGGGCAATTTTTACTTCGGACCGGATGCGTATGTTGGAAAACCCGGCATCACTGACCAGGTTGTGCAGCACCGTATGATTGGAAAGCGAACTGGCAACCTTGAAAATCGTTGTCGAATTTTCGCCAAAATATTCCGAAAAAACATCGCATATGACCATCACATGCGGGCACATTTCGGGACGGCCCCATACACTCAGTGCAAGCGTTCCCTGTTGTGCAAGGACTCGTTTCATCTCCTGCAGTGCAGCTGCCTTGTCCGGGAAAAACTGGAGACCCTGCTGGCAGAGGACCGTGTCAAATTCCCCGGAGGAAAACGGCATGCGGGATACGTCGCTGTGATACCACTCGATGCCAGTCGCACCCTCTAATCCTGCACACCTGCCGGCAACCCGGAGCATTCCTTCGTTGAGATCAAGTGCGGCGATCCTGCCGCCCGGCCCGACAAGACCCGCTACCTTCCGCGCAACGATCCCGGTGCCGCAGGCTACATCCAGTACTCGTTTATTTGGGCCGACACGTCCGGCATCGATGAGGTCTGGTGTCCAGTCAGCCATCCATGTCGGGACAATAACCCGTTCGTAGGTTTCTGGACCATTGGTATTCATCTGCCATCTGAAAGTGGTGTGGTTGTCCTGCGATTTTTTGCTGGTGTCGTGAATGATATTGTTCTCCATCGAACTCATACTACAGTTATCACTTTTAGTTATATTATAACTATTGGTTATTTTGTAACCAGTAGTATTAATTATGGACAATCCGGGTAACCGGATTGTTATGGGGCCCCCGTTAATTGCCGGAACGAAAGGTACTGATAAGCGCATGGAGCATGAAACAAAAAGAGCAGGAATATCTCAATCCCGCCCAATTATCTATCACGGTGAATCATGCGCACACTCTATCTCTATATCCTTGATACCCTGGCCGACTGGGAGCCGGGTCATGTCCTGGCTGAGCTCCGCTCCGGACGGTACCTGAAAGATCCGTCACTCCGGTATTCGGTTGTACTTTGCGGCAGTACCTTAGACCCCGTCACCACCATGGGCGGGTTGCATCTGGCGCCGGAAGTCCTCATTAAGGATATCCGCCCGGTCCCCGGCGACGTGCTCGTGCTGCCGGGAGCAGATACCTGGCTTGATCCGGCGCAGGAGCCCGCCCTCCGGGTGGCAGGCCGGTTGCCTGATGAAGGAATAGTTGTTGCCGCGATCTGCGGTGCGACGCTGGGCCTTGCAAACGCCGGTCTGCTGGACAAACGCCCGCATACCAGCAACGATCCTGCAGTCCAGAAAATGTTCTGCCCGAACTATCGTGGCGAGAATTATTATGTGAACGAACCGGCAGTAACTGACGGCAATCTCATCACCGCAAGCGGACTTGCACCGGTAGAGTTTGCGTACCATGTATTCCGGAGCCTGGATGTCATGGCACCTGCAACGCTCGAAGCCTGGCACGGGCTTTTCACCACCCGGCAGCCCGAATATTTCTATGCCCTGATGGGATCCCTGCCGCAACGGTAGGGATTCCTGAGCGTGCGTGTTGGGCGGACCCGTCCTCTCTTTGATTGCCGGACACGGAACCGGAGCTTTGAGGGGGGGCCGTCGCCAATCGCTGGTACTGAGGGCACTGAGAAGAGTGGGTACTGAACGGGTCGGAGCGAGAAGGTGGAGAAGACCATGCATTTTTTTACCGTGAAAGACCATCATATTTTATCGGAACTATGACATCAGCTGTGGAGATTAGGGAAGTCCTACGGAAATGCCTGCCGGAGATCCGGGAAAAATATGGCGTAACATCAATCGGCATTTTCGGATCCTATGCACGCGGAGAAGCAGCTCCTGCCAGCGATATCGATATCATTGTTGAATTTGATCGCCCGATCGGTTGGGAACTGGTTGATCTGGCTGATTACCTTGAGTCCTGCCTTCATCACAAGGTCGACCTTGTCATACGAAGATCCCTCCACCCGCTCATCCGGGACACCATCCTCGCAGAGGTACAGTACGCATGACCGCCCGGTCGCCCACATTATACCTGTCAGAAATTCTCGTCTCGATGGAAAAAATTGAACGTTATATATCAGGATTATCGTACGATGAGTTCATTCTCCGTGAGGAGACGGTCGATGCTGTTGAACGCAACATAGAGAAGATCGGTGAAGCTGCGGCTGCAATCCCGGACGAAGTCAGGAACCGGCATCCCGAAGTGCCCTGGAAAACAATCGTGGGCCTGAGAAACAAGGTCATTCATCACTATTTTGCCGTTGATCACGAAGTTATCTGGCAGATTGTCACGAAGAATATCCCGGAAACCAAGGGAAAGATTGCAGGGATACTACGGGAATATTCCCGGTGACCCAGCGCCTGGCGGTTCACACGCGAGACAAAGGAGATTCTTACATGGTTGACGCACAAGTCCTCGAAGCGGTAAATTTTTTCAGCGCTATAGTGACGGAAAACGGCGTTCATATTAACGATCTTATCCTGTTCGGGTCTTTTAGTACGGGAACTGCAACACTCCTGAGTGACATTGATATCGCGATTATTTCCAAAGATTTTGCCGGCATGGATATTTTTGAGCGGGCCCTCATGACGAAAGATGCGGAAATAAAGACCGTCAGGAAATTCAAAGTGGCCCTCGATGTACTTACGCTGACCCCGGAAGAATACCGGGATCCGATGTCCCTTATTGCAGGCACACTCAGAAAAGGAATTGTTATGCCTACGGTCTCATCCGCTTGAGATAATCGGGATGAATTTTCCCGGGACCTGTTTTTTCGTGCTCACCGGTGGGGTGGACCCGGCATCTCTTTTATTGACGGACCCGGAACCGGATCGGTACCGGCCCCGTCTTCATTCTCAATGCAGCCCGGATTCCGGTTCTGAAAATATTGGTGCGAAAAATTTAGAAGTCAAAGGTTTTTTTATTAACCGCTGCATCCCATGTGTCTGACATGGAGCCTTTAAAAAAGACCGGAAACCCCCACATCCTTCCTGTTCTTGTGAGCCTGATGATACTTATCACCCTCCTCATTGCTGCGGGATGCACCGGGAAATCACCGGTACCCTCCGGGCTATCGTTGGATGGGACCGGATGGACCCTGACGGGGTATGTCTCCAATGGCACATCCCTCCAGCCCCTGAACGGGACAACGGTCACCATGGTTTTTGGTGATGCAGGGCAAATCACCGGTTCGGCCGGTTGTAACCACTACTTTGCCCGCTACGATATGAAAGGCACGGCAGTCACGATCGGACAGGCAGGATCTACGGAAATGTACTGCGCTGCACCGGGCGTGATGGAGCAGGAGAGTACTTATCTTGTGCTGCTCGGCAAGGTAGCATCGGTAACTGCCGGGAATACCAGCCTCACCTTCACCGATGCAAAGGGCAGCACGATCCTCTCGTTTGCCCGGATTGTCCCGCCAGCACCAGAACCCCTTGTCGGGACAAACTGGACACTTGATTCATTCTACACGGCTGATGCAGTCTCGTCGGTAATAGCCGGAACAACCATTACCGCCGTCTTTGACAAGGACGGGAAAGTTACGGGTTCTGCCGGGTGCAACCGCTACTTTGCATCATATACCGTAACGGGAACCTCGATGTCGATCGGTTCAGCAGGTTCAACATTGATGTACTGCACAAGCCCGGGTGTTGGGCAGCAGGAGAGTACCTATCTTGCATCCCTCGGAAGAGTAGCAACCTTCACTATCACCGGTGATCGGCTGAGCCTCGCGGACACGAAGGGTACGACACTCCTTTCCTTTACCAAAAAATCCTGATGGGAAATGCGGGGTTGGATCTTTTTTTTGTACGACCAGTGTGGGGGATATGATTCGATCGGTTCTAAAAAAAAAAGATCCCTACATTTTTTATACCCTCCCTCCCAATCCCCACAGAATGCATTCATCGCCCCCGCTTCTTTTTTTTATACTCCTGCTTGTCACCGGCGCATGCATTGCCGGCTGTACCTATCCTTCCCCCGCGTCCCCGGCGATCCTGCCGGCAGATGCCTATACCATAACGACAGCAAATCAGGGCAGCGGGGCCGTGAACTGTACCCCCACCTGCACCTGGATATCCGAACCCCCGGTAAATTCCTCGGGTGGGGCGCTCCTTGCCGGGGCAAAGGTACTCATGAAGAACCTGTATTCCTATACGCCGGACGAGCCGGATTATCTGCCGTCATCGTATTCCGGCCAAGATCTCAACCGGACCAGCTACCTGTTGCATGCATGGGAGAACACCACCGTTGTCTGGCCTGCCACCAGCCAGGGCCAGCTTGTCTGGACAAGTATTCCCGCAGACGCCCCAAAGGGATGGAGTGGTATAACCGTCTCTGCCGGGCCGGTCAGGTCCCCGGGAAGTTCCGACCCGGTCACGGTCCGGACCGACTGCAGCGGTTTTATCACATCCCTCTTCACGTATGCAAATACCTTACATACAACGCGATTCACCGGCTGGAAGACCTCGACTGCCATCCCGGAAGCGGGATGCGCTGATCCGAATGGATCCTGCAGCACACCCAACCCCGTCAGCTATTACCATCTCATTACAACCGGGGGTGACGGGGCATTTGCCCGGGTTGCGCTTGCAGATCTCCGGCCCGGGGATCTCATAGTTTACACGTATACCACGGGCAACCAGTACAAGGGGCACGTTATGCTGGTTGCAGCGGTTTCTTCGGGCGAGGATACGGCAGTATCGCGTAATGTCGTGGTCATTGATGTGACCAAGTTACCTCATGCATCTGATACCCGCAGCCTGGCGGGAGGAGGCCCCGGCATCGGCATGGGCATAGCAAAACTCGCCCGGTCTGCCGATGGTACCCTGCAGTACTTCCGGGGCTCGGCAGATCCGGCACCGCAAGCGGTATCTGTCGTGATTGGCCGGGCTCTCTGATGAAGAGGCGCTTTGAATCCGCCCATCTTTCCTAGTACGGATAATGGTCAGATAACAGAAATACATCGGGGGTGCTGGTTTATGTAAAAAGTCCCCCGCTGATAATTCCCTGCACTCTGGAACCTGCAGGTTTTTCCTCTCTAACGGATATCACGGAGGGGCGGGGTTGGTATTGAACGGCAAAACAACACACGCTCATCCCGGAAAAATGTTAAACTCTTATCAGGGTAGCCAGATTATCTCTCAGGAATACCGGTTCAGGCTTTCTTCACTGAATACCGGAGCCATACAATACCCGTCCCCAGTATCTCACTTTTAAGAAGTTGCAGGGGAACCTGAAGATCCATAAAACCGGCTTTGTTAGGATCGAACATGGTTGGATCCGGTGCACCCCCAGCAAGGTAAGGATGGATAAGGACACTCACTTCATCAACAACCCCAGCCTGCAGGAGCACACTGTTGAGGGTTCCCCCGCTGTCAACCCTGATAGTGTTAACACCGTAATCCCGGTTCAGCATATCCAGGGCAGTACGCATATCGATATGGTCATCTCCGGTTACAACGGTACCGATTTTTCGATCCCGGAGAAAATTTAGATATTCCTGTGGGGTTGAGGATGAACACAGGGCTAAAACGTCCCGCATGTAGGGCCATTTCCGTATTGCATCCCAGCAACGCACCCTTCCCCGGCTGTCGGCGATGACCAGTAACGGGCGGGGATCCGGGAGTCCCTCCGGAGGTCTGAACATCTCCTCATGCTCCGGGGGAATATCCAGCGCAGGATTGTCCCGGGCTGCTGCAAGCACCGTTTCACTGCCGAAAAGAATGGCATCGGGGTTCCATTGTGCAGCAAGCGCATAATAGAGTTCAAGGTCCGCCGGAAATCCCGTTATCCGACCATCGAGACTTGTAGCGATATGGAGAATGACTTTGGGCATCATAGAAAATTCCTTGGATATGTTTCTCCAGCCAGGGCATTATAAAAACGTGGTGTGCGGCGTGAAACTAATAATCTGTTTTCACCAATGGCACCAGGATTTTTATTGGTAGAGGCTGGCACCCTCTTCCATTATGGCCGCGTGAGTGGGGCGGGGCCGGGATTTCGTATGATTGGGCGGACCTTTGGACCGGAACGGTACCGGATCCGTGCTTCTCCGGAACCGGGAGGCACAAGGAACATTCTTGTGGGGAAAAGAGGTATTGTGTCCCTGAAACCATATCGTGATTGTTGAGCGAATTTCAGGTCAGAGTATCTTTGTCTGAGAGGAATATCGATTCTTCCTCCGCTTTGTTCACGGTCATGTCCGTACCTATGCTGAACATCCCGATAAACTCGCCTTTTTCATCGTAGATTGGTTTATTACTCCACCGGATCCAGACCCGGGTCCCGTCTTTGGTAATATTCTCATTCTCATTGCTTGTGTGTTTTTCCGGGTGAGTGAGGATATTTTTAATCATGTATTCGAGATCGCGTTCTGAGCCCGATTCCCTGTCCGGGACAATGGTTCCTATCAGCGGTTTTCCAATAATTTCATCGTGAGCGAAGCCGAAAAACCGGTGGCCGGATTCATTGAAGAAGGTTATTTTCCCGGTTTTATCCCATTTCAGGATTATCCGGACGGGCCCCCCGACTTCAGCCCGGTGTTTCATTACGGCTTTCCTGAACTGATCGGTACTGGTTACCGTAGGGGAGACGAGAAAGACCTGGTTTTTCAATCTGTAGATCTTGACTGTTTTCCCTTTAACGCTGTACCGGGTCTTGGAGATCTCCAGAATTCCGGCTTTCATAAGATTTGAGATATGATACTTGGCAGCGTTTAAGGAAATTTCCAGCCGATCGGCAATATCCGACAGGCTGAGTTGTCCTTCCGTAGACAGGATCTGGACCACAATCCCTGCAGTCTTGTGGGAGATCGCCCGTACAATATTCTGAGTCTTCTCGTCACCCGGTTCAAGGATGACCGCATCTTCCATGGTACCGGCCACTTCGTTCGTTGTCGGGAGTCGACCGGAGTCCCCGGCACAATCACGCAGGCCGGGCGCCAGATCGCCAGGCTTCCCGCCACTTCCTCCCTGCTCTAATTCTTCGCCCATAATGACATCATTCATTCTTTTTGGTTTTCTTATCAGTCGTGCAATTATCGGTGCCAGGGGAGCTTTTGCATCCATTTCCCAACTGCTATTGTATTCCCGTGGTGATTCATGCGACTGCATCAGGGGCACGTTTTTCGTCAGCGGTTGAGATCCTGGTTTTGTTGCCGGGTTACACTACAGGCAGGTATTATTATGCTAAATCAGCTTTGGCAATGATAAATACCCTCCTGTTAGCTAATTTCTCTCTCCTGTATCACCTCCGGGAGAAATATTACCTGCAGATTTACGAACCGTGGAAGTTACGTTGCTGAAGAAGAAATTTTCATACCCGCGGTTGTGACCGAAGGATATGAGGTATACCCGGGATTGACCCGGGCTGATCTAAAAAAAATTCACTACCGCCAGGATCCCCGGAACAGAAGAATGAATTTTTAACAAAATGCGCAGAGACAAAAGAAAAATAAGGATGTGGGTCTTTCGTGGTGTTCGCCTTGACGGGACCCGGCATAAGGATGGTCCGGATGCGAAACCGGATAAAAAAAATTCGGTGAAAATTTTTCTGCTGGTGCCTAGCAAATGCGGCGGGGCGGAGCCGGGCTCTCTGGATGAGCGGACCCGGAACCTGATCCGGAAAGGACCTGTCGTCAATTGCCGGAACTGACCGCGAGACTGCTACGAGGAAAACGAAATGAAGAGATTACCTTCAAGGGGTTTAACCGCCCTATACTAAAAAATACAAAAATTACCGGTGGGATCTATGGCAGACGGACAAGATTATTTTATCATCCTGCTCATCCTGTCGGTTCTGCTGAATTTCGTATTCCCTGTTCCGGTCTTCCTTTCCCCTCCTGCCACGTATTCCGGGTTTCTTATCATCGGCTTTGGTCTTGTCATGGCTTTTTGGAGCCGTTCATTATTCCTGAAAAATGCAACAACCCTGCAGCCGTCTGAAGAACCCACGTCGCTCGTGACCTCCGGCCCGTTTCGCATCAGCCGTAACCCGATATACCTGGGAATGGCCTCAATCCTCTTGGGTGTCGCAGTTTTGTCAGGAACACTGGTCACCCTTGCATTTCCCATAATTTTCATTGCGTTGATCGAATTTTTTATTATTCCGGGCGAAGAGCGGAAGATGGAAAAAATATTTGGAGAACCGTACCGGGAGTATAAAAAAAGCGTTCGAAGGTGGATATAGCACCTCATGCTTTCCTGGTGCGGCATACGGTATGGTGTGCGGTACCCATCCTCTCTTTGATTGACAGAGCCGGAACCGGATTGGGAGGGAGCCGTCGTCAATTGCCAGAACCGGGGGAACTGAGAAGTACCGGAACCAAGGGGTGATGATACCCTGATAACAAATACGCCCATTTCAGGCTCCTTTTGCCAATCGGACGAAGGTCATTTTCGGAGAAGGTAAACTTGTGTCCACGCACGATTTTTAAGCCGCAAATTTCAGTTATTTTTAAAAAATAACGATTTATAGGAGGATTTTACCCTGCAATTTAGCGGGCTTACAAGCCCCTCTTTTTTGGGGCGCTGGTTTAGGGTGCTGGTAGGGAGTTTCGCTGCCCGGGAGGCCTTGGCGTGCGATTTTATTTTTACGACGTAAAATGCATATCTCCCGAAGGCATCCGGAGGGGGAGATGAGGATCCCGGAATCCGATTCAAGTCATCCTGGACATGAGTTCCGGCGGGATCGATTCTCCGTCGGAGATTTCCCTCTTTTGTTGCTTCCGGACCACCCGGGATGTCATTTTATGGTAAAAAACGACCGTATCATTTTATGAAACGCCCATTTTGGCTTCTGTTCGACGTAAATCCGTATAAATCGGGCCCGGAAAAACCGGGTTGCCACAGGTGTTTCTTTGGCAGATCGCTTGAAAACCGCTACTGTAGGGTCGGAAATGAAAGAAACCCCTGTTTTTGCGATCGGTCTTACGTCGGAGAGGGTGTTTTTACGTCGGAGAAATATCCTTTTTCTGAATGGGTTGCCGTTGTAAGGAGAAAACCGGGCGAAGCCCGGGATCCGGATGTGATGGGGGACGAAACCCGGCTCTGCAAAAATATTTTTCCCGCGACTCTGGCTCTTCCAAATTTTTTTGGCTCGTGCCGGTTCCGTCCGGAAAAAATTCCGGCGCGACCGGAGTTTAATGGTCCGGGAAATTTTCTGACCGCAGGAATGAATGTGCCGGCCCGGTCCGGCTGGGTTTTGTTGGGGTAGGTTCGCCCGCTCTCATATCGGCTGCGTGTGTGGGGCGGGGCCGGGCTTGTACTGATTGAGCGGACCCGGGACCGGTTTGGTACCATACCCGTCGTCAATCGCCGGAAGCGAAATTATCAAATGTTTTGGTACGAACATGTCGGGACTAAACCGCAAGAATAAATTGTAGAGACTTTCAATTGCATTTCTATGACAATACCCGAGACCAAGCGATCGTGGATTGTTGATGACATTAAGGCAAAGATCTCACAAGGGACTATAATTCCAAAACCAAGAGGAGAAGTTATTGTCAAAGGGTGGGGAAAACGAAGGGGCGAAAGTGCTTTAATTTATAAGATACCCAACAACAAAAATCCAAACAAACATAATGAAAAAGGAATTACCGAATCTGAATGGGATATTGCATATAATCAATTAAAGGAGACGGGAGCTTTAACCCGTCAATGGTTTAATGAAACTCTTCAGGATTGTAAAGATGAGGGATCCTGTAATTTCACGACAATTGGTGGAGTATTTGTGAAAATTGGGTTGGCAGAGTATAAAGGTCCTGGACTCTATGAAATAATCTAAAATATTTTTTAATATTTGTAATTATCGACGGAGAATTTGTTAAAAATGACCCCTACAATCATGGGTCGAATTCTTTGTCAGGATCTGTTTTCACGCTCAATGCTTCCTACATTCACCAATGCATCTGTTGCGGCCCCGTCCTCTCATTGATTGACGGACCCGGGACCGGATTGGTACCGGACCCGTCGTCAAGTGCTGGTATCGAGGGCACTAAGAAGTAGACAGTACAGACTGGTCGGGGCGTATGTAGATTACGAATTCTCTCTAAAATATTTCGTTAATAATATTTAGTGGAACAAGCCTCATACTTACATGATCACTCATGCTTTTGTTAGGTTTACGAGCATCTCCCAAAACTATTCGTTATGCCGTGCTTGATTATGATGGACAGAATGCTCGTTTGTTGAATGCCAACTCAGAAAATAAAGTTAATTTTCCTGCCGATTTACTTACTAATAACGAAAAAAAACTGGCTTGGCTTTACCATGAACTAACCGGAATTTTTGATCACTATTCAGATATTGCGGTTGTTTCTATTAAATCGAATGAGTACGGACCCGGGGGCCAAACAAAAGCATCTCGCGAAGCAGCCTATATCGAAGGCGTCATGATACTGGTAGCCGAATTAAATGGAAAACCCGTGTCGGTCAAACTTTATTCCAGTCTAAAAACAAACAGTAAAACTGTAAAAACATCCGCGAAAGCGATTATTGAATCCGTAGATTCGTTAAAATCCTTTGATGAAAAAATGGCTGATGCTATTGTAGTAGCATTCTCTGGACGATTGGCGGAATGACTTCCTCCAATTTTTCACTCAAAGCGAATGAAACCCTTTACAAATACAGACTGATTGAAAAAATTGGAAATGGCGGGTTTGGACAAGTCTGGTTAGCTAAAGACGTCACTATAGATCAGGACGTTGCCGTGAAAGTGCTTGATTCATCGATGTCATCAGTAGCTGAGAACCTTAGTGAAGCGAAGATTGGCAGTAATCTCAATCATAAAAATTTGGTAAAAGTTCAATATGCTGACGTAGTTTCATATAGTGGTCAAGAACTCGTTGTAATCGCAATGGATTTTTTTGAAAGGGGATCGATAGTCAACAAACTAAACTCAGATGGTTTCTTGCCTATCATTGAAGCTATAAAATACTTGGAAGGTGTCCTTTCAGGTCTTGAATACCTTCATGAAAGAAAAATTATCCACGGAGATATCAAACCACAGAATATTCTTATCAGTGCTATGGATACCGGGGTCTTGACAGACTATGGTATATCCTGTCAATTTTACACTTCAGGTCCAGTTCCTCTTAAAAATGCATATAATTTACATATTGCACCAGAAGCAATAGGAACAGGACGAATTAGCGTTCAAACGGACATTTATCAGATTGGAATTACTTTATTTCGTTTACTTAACGGAGTTGACTGTTTTCAACAAATTTACGATGATAATGGACAAGAGAAATATGAAGAACTTGTTTGCAAAGGAAAACTTGCACAGCAAATTCCATATCAAACATTTATTCCTCGAAGCCTGAAATCGATAATTAATAAAGCGATCGATGTTGATCCCTCTAAAAGATATCAAACCGCAGTTGAAATGCGAAGAGCCCTTGAACGATTACGTTTCCACGGATACTGGACTATTAATTCAATGGGAGATTCAATCGGCATTAATGGCGACTATTTTTTTCGATACGAAATTCATTCTACTGATGGAATTTTGTTCGACATCAGTGCGTATAAAAAGAACAGTCTGACATCTCGTGAAACGAGAGTTCAACGCTTTTGTATAAAGCACGCAAAAAAAGACGAAGCTAATGACGCAATTAAAAAATTCATGCGTTATGTTGTTACGGATGATGCCGGAAAAAGATTAAAGCATGACTGAATCATTGAGGAAAAAATCATCACTCAAAGTTCCCGACGTTTCCTACAATGTGCCTTTTTGTTTCGGACACGTATATATCACTCCCCGATCATCAGTATAATTGAATGAAGTCTACGGACCAGACCCGTATTCACGAAGCCCTTGCCGAAGCAACCTTTGAAGCGTACAAAAGTGCCGTTATCCGCCTCCCCCCAGATGTACTCCGTGTGATCGAGCAGGCCGCTGCCGCTGAGACGAACCCTGTTGCCCGCGGGGAGTTTGAAAATATTTTAAAAAATATCACCATGGCCGAAAAACTCGGCGTGCCGATGTGCCAGGATACCGGGGTCCCGGTAATTTACCTCACCATCCCCCCTGATGTTCCGCTCACACAGGAACTCTACGCAGCAGTAGCCGAAGGGGTCCGGAAAGCGACCCGTGAAGTACCGCTCCGGCCAAACGTGGTGGATCCCCTCACCCGCCACAATACGAATGACAATACCGGTCTCGGGATGCCGGCAATCCACGTCAAACCCGGAGAAAAGTTCACGGTCACCGTCTTTCCCAAGGGTGCCGGGGCAGAGAACATGTCCCGGATCGGCATGCTCCTTCCATCGCAGGTCGGCCAGATTGAGAAGTTCGTAGTTGAGACGGTTTACCTCGCGGGCTCCCGGCCCTGCCCGCCCCTCGTAATCGGGGTCGGCATCGGCGGGACCTTTGACGGCGCAGCCGCGATGGCAAAGGAAGCCCTCCTCCAGCCGCTCAACAGCATGACCGAGTACGAACGCGGGATCCTGACGGCAGTGAACCGGCTCGGCATCGGTGCGATGGGTCTTGGTGGCGATTTCACAGCACTGGCAGTCAAGGTCAAGACCGCCGGGTGTCACACGGCATCGCTGCCGGTTGCGGTGAACATCCAGTGCTGGGCGAACCGGCATGCAACGGTTGAGGTGCCACTATGAGTGCGAAGACTGCAAAGCCCGTGCAGCTCCGCACGCCGCTTGGCGAGGAAGTACTATCGCTCCATGCGGGGGATCATGTCGAGCTCTCTGGTCTTGTCTATACGGCACGGGACGAGGCGCACCTCCGGATGCAGAAAGAAGGGATCCCGTTCGATCCCAAGGGTGCGGTGATCTATCATTGCGGCCCGGTGATACAGGGCTCGCGGGTGGTAGCAGCTGGGCCCACGACCTCGGCACGGATGAACGAGTTGTCGGGTTTCTTAATCGACAAAGGAGTGCGGGCGCTCATCGGGAAAGGAGGCATGGGAACGCGCGTGCGGGACCAGTTGAAAGGCAAGGGCGTTTACCTCGCGTTCACCGGCGGGTGTGCAGCACTTGCAGCAGATCGCATGAAATTAAACGGTGTTTTTTTTGAGGATCTCGGCATGGCAGAAGCGGTCTGGGTGTTTGAACTCGACCGGCTCCCCCTTGTAGTCGGTATCGATTCGCATGGCAATGATATATTCGGGGAAGTCAGTAAGCATGCAGACGCGGAATTTGCTCAGTACAGGAAGTCATGACCGCGTTTTGTATGAACTGTATAAAGAATAGGTTTTTTTCACTACAGCGGTTACATATTGAGTTAGGATATTTTCCATGAAACTCGCCATTGACGAGACCCGATGTAAGGGTTGCAACCTGTGTACAAAGGTCTGCCCGTACAAGATCTTCCATGAGGGCAAGAGGCTCAACCGCAAGGGTGTTGCATTACCGGAACTTGACCGTCCTGAGCGCTGCGCCAACTGCCGGCTGCAGAAACTCTATGGCCGGCAGCTCTGCGGGGTCTGCCAGCTTACCTGCCCGGACCAGGCAATTCACTGGATCGAGGAAGAACCGTACGAACTCCATAAGGTGGCGATTGAATATTGACACGGACTGAATTCTGGCAGGGTAATACTGCCTGTGCGGAAGGGGCACTTGCAGCCGGATGCAATTTCTTCGGCGGGTACCCCATCACCCCCTCCACAGAAGTTGCCGAACACATGGCAGCAAAGCTCCCGAAGAAAGGCGGGGTCTTTATCCAGATGGAAGACGAGATCGCCTCGATGGCCTCGATCATCGGCGCTGCCTGGACCGGTGCCCGTGCCATGACCGCAACGAGCGGCCCCGGTTTCTCCTTAATGATGGAGAACATCGGGTTTGCCGTCATGACCGAAACTCCCTGCGTGGTCATCAACGTCCAGCGGGGCGGTCCCTCCACCGGCCAGCCCACGATGTCGGCACAGGGTGACATGATGCAGGTGCGGTTCGGTTCTCATGGGGATTTTGCCATCATCGCCCTCTGCCCCGCAACCGTGCAGGAGATGTTCGAGCTGACGGTGAAGGCCTTCAACCTCGCGGACAAGTACCGCGTGCCGGTCTTCCTCATGGCAGACGAGACGGTCGGGCACATGCGGGAGAAGATCATCGTCCCCGATAAGGTTGAGCGGATTGAGCGAAAACCCCTCGTCCCCGGTACCCTGCCGTTCAAGGCAGATGCGGACCTCGTCCCCGGCTTTCCCCAGTTCGGTAAAGGTCACCATGTCCACGTCACCGGGCTCACCCACGATGAGCGGGGTTACCCGTGTGCCACGAACCCGAAGCTGCACGCGAACCTGGTGCAGCGCCTCGTTGACAAGATCGAGAACGCCCGCAACGATATGGCGGACTACGATATCATCAACCCCGACGCCAGCCGGGTCTTTATCGCGTACGGCGGACCGGTGCGGACCGTCCAGCAGGTTATGTACGACCTCAGGGACAAGGATATCGGCTTCCTCCGGATCCGCACGGTCTGGCCGTTTCCGGAGAAGGCCCTTGCAGAGTTCAAAAATGCAAAGGCGTTTTTTATCCCTGAGATGAACCTCGGCCAGATGGCCCGCGAGATCGAGCGGCACGTAAAAGTGCCGGTCGTCAGCATCCCCAAGATCGGCGGCGAGCTGCATACCCCCGCAGAACTCATAGCAGTCCTGGAGGCGCACCCATGAGCTACGAGGACTGGTACCGGCAGGACCGGCTCCCGCATATCTTCTGTGCCGGCTGCGGCAATGGTACGATCATCAACTGCACGCTCGCGGCGATCGAGCAGATGGACTGGAAGAAGGAAGAGACGGTTTTTGTCTCGGGCATCGGGTGCTCCTCGCGGGCTCCCGGCTACATCCTCACCGACTCGCTCCACACCACCCACGGGCGTGCTATCGCGTTTGCCACCGGTGTCAAGATGGCAAACCCGGGCCTGCACGTGGTCGTCTTTACCGGCGACGGCGACATGGCTGCCATCGGCGGCAACCACTTCATCCATGCCTGCCGGCGCAACATCGACCTCACGGTCATCTGCATGAACAACCAGATCTACGGAATGACCGGCGGGCAGGGCAGCCCGACAACACCGAAAGGCTGTCTCTCGTCCACAACCCCATTCGGGTGCGCCGAGACCCCGTTCGATCTCTGCGAACTGGCAACAGCTGCGGGAGCCAACTATGTCTCCCGCTGGACCTCGTATCACGTAAAGGAGCTGGAGAAGGCGGTCAAGGTTGGTCTTGAAACCCCCGGCTTCTCGTTCATCGAAGCGCTGGTCCAGTGCCCCACCGCATTCGGGCGCCGGAATAAGTTCCGGCAGGTAGCCGACCATGTCGAGTACCTCCGTTCGCATTCGCTCCTGAAAGCAAAACGCGACCGGATGCTTGAGAATGGCGAGCATATTCCCGAGGATATGTACATTGTCGGGGAGATCACCCGGCGGAAGCGGCCTGCTATGGGGGTAAAACCATGAGGCACGAAGTCCGGTTCTCGGGCTTTGGCGGCCAGGGCATCATCCTCTCGGCAGTGATTGTCGGGCGGGCCGCCGTGATGTACGACAACAAGTTTGCCGTCCAGACCCAGGTCTATGGGCCGGAAGCCCGGGGCGGGGCCTCGATGAGCCAGGTTATCATTGACGATGACCCCATCCTCTACCCCAAGGTAGCCACCCCCGACATCTACCTGATCATGTCGCAGGAAGGCTTCGAGAAGTACGGGGTGGTGGCAGAAGATCCCTCGGTGATGCTGATCGATTCCACCCTCGTCCACTCCCGTCCGAAGTGCCGGTGCATCGAGATTCCGGCCACCCGGGAAGCAAAACTGACGCTCAAAAAAGATATTGTGGCAAACATCGTAATGCTCGGTGCCCTCGTTGCCGCAACCCATGTCGTGAGCGAGGAATCACTCAGAAAAGCCATCCTCGATTCCGTGCCCAAGGGAACCGAGGATCTCAACTTAAAAGCCATGCAGCTCGGCCTGCAGCTGGGAAAGCAATCATGAAGTTACGTGAGCATGAGGCAAAAAAAGTCATCAAGGAATACGGGATCCCTGTCCCGGCAGGATTCCTGATCCGTACAGCAGCAGAATTACCGGCACATCTCGATGCGCTGGGCGATAAGATCGTCCTGAAAGCACAGGTGGATGTCGGCGGCCGGGGCAAGGCCGGCGGTATCCTGATGGCAGATAAGAAGACTGCTGTTGCTACCGCAGAAGCACTGTTCAAAAAAGAGATCAAAGGGCTCCCGGTCAAAGAGCTCCTCGCCGAGCAGCAGCTCGATATCCAGCATGAATATTATCTTTCGATAACCGTTGACCGCTCCAGCAAACAGCCGCTCATTCTTTTCACCGAAGCCGGTGGTGTGGACATTGAGATTACCGCAAAGGAAAATCCCGGTGCAATAAAAAAAGTGATCGCTAACCCCCTCATGCGGGATCTCCCTCCTTTCATGCTCCGCGAACTTGCGGGAAAAGCCCCAAAAGAGATCATGCCGATCATCAACAAGCTCTACCGGGTCTTTTTAGAAAAGGACGCACTGCTCGCCGAGATCAACCCGCTCGTCACTACTCCGCAGGGAATCTTTGCCGCCGATGCGAAGATCATTGTTGATGATAATGCACTCGGAAGGCAGGGCATTACGATCAACCGCGATCTCACCGACCGCGAACGCGAGGCAGAGAAGCACGGGTTCTCGTACGTGGAACTCAACGGGGCGATTGGCGTGATCGGCAACGGTGCCGGTCTCACGATGTCCACCCTTGACCTGATAGAATTCTATGGCGGGAAAGCAGCAAACTTCCTTGATGTTGGCGGCGGTGCCGAGAGCGAGCGGGTGATGCACGCGGTGCGACTTGTTGCCAGTGTCCCCACGGTCAAAGTCATTGTTGTGAACCTGCTGGGCGGGATCACCAAATGCGACGAGGTGGCAAAAGGCATCATAGCAGCCGGGATCTCCCAGAAAGTGATTGTCCGGCTTGCCGGAACCAACGAGGTGGAGGGCCGGCGTCTCCTGACCGAGAAAGGCTATGAGATGCTCCCGACCATGGATCTTGTTGTCAAGAAAGCAGTTGAGGTGACCGCATGATCTACGGTGATAAGAAGACAGGAATTCTGGTGCAGGGAGCGACCGGCAAACAGGGTGAGTTCCATATCGGGCTCATGAATGCCTATGCCCGCGAAGTCGGTGGCAGGGGCGTTGTCGCGGGAGTCACTCCCGGCAAAGGCGGTCAGCAGGTGCACGGCGTACCGGTATACAATACCGTAAAGGAAGCGATGTGCGACCACGATATCGGGGCCAGCGTGATCTTTGTGCCGGCAGGTGCAGCAGCAGATGCGATCATGGAAGAGGCAAACGCCGGCATTGAGACAATCGTCTGCATCACCGAGCACATTCCCGTGCACGACACCATGAAGGCAGTCGCGTACGCAACCATGCAGGGTTCCTCGGTCATAGGCCCCAACTGCCCCGGGCTGCTATCGCCGGGAGAAGTGAAGATGGGGATCATGCCATCAGGATTATTCTCGCGAGGGAATGTCGGTGTCATCTCACGGAGCGGCACCCTTACCTATGAAGTCGTGGACGAGCTCACCCGTGCCGGGATCGGCCAGAGTACCGTTGTGGGCATTGGCGGCGACCCGGTGATTGGCCAGACCTTTGTGGACGTACTCAAAGAGTTTGAGAACGATCCGCAGACAAAAGCCGTCGTGCTGATTGGCGAAGTGGGTGGCAACCTTGAAGAGGAAGGAGCGAAATGCACCGACCTCCCGATCGTTGCGTATATCGCCGGTATATCAGCACCGCCCGACAAGCGGATGGGACACGCAGGTGCGATTGTTGAAGGCGGTGAAGGCGATGCCCGCTCGAAGATTGCCCGCCTGAAAAAGAACGGGGTACCGGTTGCATCCCGTCCATCGGAGATTCCGGATATGGTCCGGAAACTCTTCCAGTGTCACTGTTCATAAAAACCAGCAATCCTTTTTTCCACTGCCTTTTCCCATCTCTTTTACGCTCCAGGGACGGGATAAGATATCCAGGCCTGGATTATTATCAGCAGAATTTATGTGCAATTACCGATGAATAAGTCAAACAGGCAAACGCATATCCCTGTCTCTTCAATGGCTTAACAGAATACCTTTCATCCCCGGGTCCGATCTCTCCCTGATCGTGCCGGTAACCAGAAGGCGAACGAATGATCCTCCAGTTCACACCATTCATCCTGCTCCTGCTCATATCCGGATTCGTATCAGCCGGACTCACGGTCATCGGATGGAACAACCGTGCCCTCCCGATTGCCAGGCCATTCATTCTCCTGATGGCAGCCGAGACGGTATGGATCTTCGGGTCGGCCCTGGAGATGATGAGTACCCAACTCGGGACCGTTCTCTTTCTCAATAATATCGAATACCCGGCCTTGATGACGGTGCCGGTTGCCCTGCTCTTCATCTCCCTCATCTATTCGGGGAGAGAACATTATCTCACAAAAAAGACGATCCCGCTCTTCTTTATCATCCCTGTGCTGGTCTGCCTCCTTGTCTTTACCAATCCCTGGCACAACTACTACTATTTGGGATTCCATACCGTGACTGTCGGAGGAGGTGTGGTCTGGGTCTATGAGCACGGGCCGCTCTTCTGGATCATGTTCGCGTACAATTACCTGGTCGGTTTTCTCGCCCTTCTCCTTGTTGCCGGCCGGCTCATCACCCCTAATAATTTCTACCGCCGCCAGACTGCCATCATTGTCTTTGCGGCCTGTATTCCCTTTCTCTTCAACCTGGCCTATGTCCTCCATCTGGCCCCGTTCCCGGAGTATGACCTCACGCAGGTTGCGTTCCTTTTGTCCGGTATCGTGATCGCTGTCGGTGTGCTGCGGTACCAGCTCTTCTCTGCAATCCCAGTGGCGTATTCACGGGTCTTTGCCACGATCAGTGACGGGGTGTTTGTCATAGACAGCCAGTTCAGGGTCCTCGATCTCAACCCTGCAGCGGAATGGATTGCCGGGATGAAATCACCCATGGCAGTAAGCCGGGAACTTATATCCCTTGTCCCGGCGGTCTCACCAATCCTTAAACATCCCGCTCCCGCTCAATCGAAATGGCAGGGCGAGATCCTGCTTGTCCTGGATGATCAGCCCCATTACTATGATGTTCTGCTGATCCCCATGGATGAAGAAGGGACCGGCTCGAAAGGATACCTCTGTATGTTCAGGGATGTGACCGATCGCAAGCATGCAGAACTCTCGTTGGTGACGGCGAACAAGAAGATCAACCTCCTCACCCGGATCACACGTCACGATATCGAGAACAAGCTGATGATCCTGCATGGTTACATGACTCTTCTGAAGACCACCTCCCTTACTCCAACCCAAAACGAGTACCTGGACCGGCAGGAAACCGCCCTGAATGGAGTACGGGAACACATCGCGTTTACCCGGAAATACCAGCAGCTCGGGGTCCAGGTACCGGTCTGGCAGAATGCGGAGGCACTGATCAGGCAGGCAAAAACCCAGGTATTCTTCAACAAGGTCCGTTTCTCCTGCACGGTCGAACCTGTCGGGATCCTCGCCGACCCTATGCTTGAACGGGTCTTTTACAACCTGCTGGACAATGCGATAATGCATGGCGGTGAACAGTTGACCGAAGTCAGGGCGGCTTCCCACAGGGACGGTGCATCTCTTGTCCTTGTCATAGAAGACGATGGCGAAGGAATCTCCGCAGCAGACCGGAAGCGACTGTTTGAACAGGGTTTTGGGAAGAATACCGGTCATGGCCTCTTCCTTTCCCGTGAGATCCTGGGGATAACGGATATCACGATCAAGGAGACAGGAGTTCCCGGAAGCGGGGCACGGTTCGAGATCCATGTTCCTCCGGGAAAATTCCGGGATAATTGCGGTGAGACGTGAACCAGCTCCCCGTTATTTCAGCATACAGGTTCCGCCCGACAAGCAGTTGGGGCACGCGGGCGCGAATGTTGAAGGTGGCAAAAGCGATGCCCGCTTGAAGATTGCCCGCTTGAAAAAGAACGGTGTGCCGTTTGCATCCCGCCTTTGGAAATTCCTGATATGGTCCGGAAGTTGTTCTCTGGGTGCTGATTTTTTTAATCTCTTTTTGGCTCATTGTAATCGTTCAGGTATGGTTATGTGTAATACAAAGAGAATATCCACTATAATTGTGGATGAGCTATGATTTCAGAACCGGATGATGGAAAGTCCCTTCTGGCAACCGGAATAAGCAGCAGCGCGTCTGCGGAAGCAAGGGAAGCGGATCCCGAGGGGCACCGGGTTGATCTCTACCTGGATCTCGGGAGGATTCTCTATGATGCCGGGGCCTCTGTCCAGCGTATCAGCGATTCCGTGCGGTACTGCGCCCATGCTCTTGGGGATGACGATGTTCATGCGTTTGTGGGCTACGAAGCGATCGAAGTTGGTCGTCGCAACGGAGATCAGACGCAGATACGGATGCATGCGTTTCGCGAACCCGTCCGGGTCAATGCAACGATTCTGCAAGGTATCAGCCGCATGCTTGCTTCCTTTGGTACCGGGTGTGTCACACCCGGGGCTGTCAAAAACAAACTTCAGGAATTACGGAACCTTCCCCCGGTCTTTCCGGCATGGGTCACTGTCATTGCGGTAGGTGCGGCCTGTGCTGCGTTTGCCTGGCTGAATAACGCAGATTTTGTATCTCTCTGGGTTGTCCTGATCGCTGCCTCGATTGGTTTTGCGGCAAAGCTCTATGCCATTCCCCGGGCCGGCAACCTTTATCTCACTGTGTTGTTCTCGGCTCTGGTTGCATCGGTGTCGGCACTGTTCCTGCTCCCGTTCTCCCATACGGCAACTGCAGAGATTGCGCTCATCTCTTCGCTCCTGTTCCTTGTTCCCGGTACCATTCTCATCAACGGGGGGCTCGATATCATACGGGACCATACCGGCTGCGGGATTGCCCGGCTCACATCGGTCATGGCACAGCTGCTGGTCATAACGGGGGTTCTGTTGATTCCCCTCTCCCTGATTGCCCCTGAATCTGGGGGTCCTGTTATCCTCTCCCTTGGCTGGACCGGTATCCTGATCAGCGCAGCAGCAGCCGGCCTGGCAGCGCTCGGTTTTTCCCTCATGATGAATATGCCCCGTGCCGCTCTTCCATGGTGCTTTATCTGCGGCGGTGCTGCACGAATTATCCGGGAGATTGCGATTCTTGCCGGTATCGATCCCATCATGAGTATTTTTATCGCAATGGCTGTGGCAACCCTGCTAGCGTTTGGGATCGGCAGGATTACTCATGTGACTGAAGTAGTAATCGCTGTTGCGGCCGGTCTTCCGATGATCCCCGGGCTTGCTGCTATCATGGGGCTCAACGGTCTCTTCCAGCTGGCCCATCAATCCGCTCTTGTCCAGTCTGCACTTATCCAGACGACCCTGCAGAGTTCACTGTATGCAGTCGGCGTCTCCCTTGCCCTGATCGCCGGAATTATATTTCCTCTCATTATCATCACCCGGGGAAAGCCGAGGATATGAAACATAGTTGACGTCTGCATGTCCGGGAGGAATCGGCATCTTTCTTCCCACCTCTTTTTTTGAGCATTTCATCCATTTTTCTCATGAACTCTGAATTTTTGCAATCGGACTATTTTTTTTAGTGCTGTTTGCGTTTACGATTTACAATCCATTCTTCATTAATGCAAATATCCCAGAATGAATCCTACGGAGGATTCCCTTTATCTATTCTCTTATAAATAAAAACCAATTTTATTGGCTCTGTTGATATATTTGAGCATTAACGAAAGAGATATGCCACAATAAATATATGAATGATTTATGGCCGATGGGATACGTGTCCTCTATGTCGATGATGAGGATTCACTCCTTGAAATTGGCAAGACATTCCTTGAGAATACTGGTGAATTCTCTGTTGACACCGCACTATCCGCTTCTGTGGCACTTGATATCCTCAATAAAAAAACCTATGATGCCATCGTATCTGACTTCAAGATGCCAATAATGGATGGTATCGAATTATTAAAGAAAGTCAGGGCTTTTAATAAAAATATCCCTTTTATTCTTTTTACCGGCCGAGGTCGCGAAGAGATCGTGATCGATGCGATCAACAACGGAGCCGATTTTTATCTCCAGAAAGGAGGCGACCCGAACGCCCAGTTTGCTGAGCTCGCACATAAGATACGGCAGTCTGTTCTTATGCGGCGGACCCAGATGACCATTGACGAGCAGGAGCAGCGTTACCATGACCTCCAGAATGCCAATGATCTGATCCAGAGTGTTGCCCCTGATGGTCATTTCCTCTTTGTCAATAAGAAATGGCTGGATACGCTCGGGTATACAGAAGAGGAATTAGCGAATCTTACGATATTCGATATCATCCATGAAGAAAGTATCAGGCACTGCATGGAAACATTCCAACGGGTTATTTCTGGAGAGAATGTCGGAATCGTCGATGCAACATTCAGAACCCGTGATGGGGTTAAGGTGTATGTCGAGGGTATGGCAAACTGTAAACTGATAGAGGGAGCATGCCAGTATACCCGGGGAATTTTCAAGGATGTTACTGATCGTAAAAAGGCAGAGTTAGAACTGCTCCAAAAAAATGAAGACCTCAATGCCGCTTATGAAGAGCTCACCGCTACTGAAGAAGAGCTCCGGCACAATTTTGATCTGCTCAGCCAGAAAGAGCAGGCGCTGCGGGAGAGTGAAGAGAAATATCGCCTCCTCACTGAAGTGACAGACGATGTTATCTATATGATTGATGTGAATGGCACGGTCATCCATATCAGTCCCCAGATAGCCCGGTACGGCTATACGCTGGAGGAGGTCATCTCCCATAATTTCTCGGAATTCATTGCAGAAGCAGATGTTCCGAACGTTGTTGCAGATTTCAAAGCAGTCATAACAACCCGTAAACAAACGGTTTCAACCATACGGATACGCGATAAAGCCGGGAATCTTCACTGGATGGAAGATAACGGGGCACCCGTGTATGATTCATCAGGATCCGTAATTGCTATATCCGGCATTCTGCGTGATATTTCCGGGCGCAGGAAAGCAGAGGAAGCGCTCACAGAAAGCGAAGAAAAATTCCGGTCCATCTTTGAACACAGTCCGTACCCCATTGCTATCAACAGTCTCCCGGATAACAAATTCCTGGAAGTCAACAAAGCGTTCCTTGATATCAGTGAATATACCGAGAAAGAACTGTTGGGAAAGGATCCGATGGAGCTGGGCTTTCTCCCTCTTCCTGAAGCAATCCGGCTCATCTCCTACCGGGTTCTTACGGGAAAGATTGAAAATGTTCCCCTTGCTGTGACGGCAAAAGGCGGGAAACGGGTCCACGTCCTGTTTTCCTGCATGCCGATCACAATCAATAATAAACCTGCCATTGTGACCGTAACGGCGGAAGTTACGAAACTGAAACGGGTTGAAGAAGAACTGCTCCGGAAAAATGAAGATCTTAATGCAGCCTATGAAGAGCTTACATCTACAGATGAAGAACTCCGGGCAAATTATGATGAACTCAGTAAAAAGGAGGAAGTGATTCGTGCCAGTGAGGAGAAGTTCCGGGTTCTTGTCGAGCTCTCCTTAGATGGTATCATTATCACAGACTTTTTGGGAAAGCTGCTCTTTGCCAATCGTGCGGCGGGCTTGATCGTTGATGCCCCGGATTACGAGGCAATGATTGGAAAGAAGAACGTGATGGATTTCGTTGCCCCGGAATCAAAGGTTGATGTGCTCCGGGATTTTGGTAAAGTAGCGCTGGGTATCGACGCATATCTCGTCAACTATAAACTAATCTCGCAAACGAAACGAGATGTCTGGGTCGAATGTATCGGCAAGAAGATCCATTTTGGGGACTCCTCTGCAATGCTGGTATCTATGCGGGATGTGACTGAACGCAAATTAGCTGAAGAACGCAAGCATGAGTCAGAAACCAAATTTTCAACTATATTCCGTAACAGTCCGGTCTCACTCACTCTCGTATCCGCAACTGACGGGACATTTATTGATGTCAACGATGCCTTTTTGAGAAGTACCGGGTATTCCCGTCACGAAGTAGTTGGCAGTATGGCAGTAGCCTTGGGGATCTTTGCCGACAAGAGCGAATATAAGCGTTTCAGCACCCTCCTTCGGAACCAGCGGACTGTTCACGGTATGGAAATGAAGTGCCGGATAAAAAATGGCGAGATCCGGACCTGCCGGTTTTCATCCGGTATTATTATGATGGACGCAAAGCCACACATTCTCTCAACCGTCGATGATATTACTGAAATAAAATCTACCGAGCTCGCTCTCCAGGCACTGGTCCGGAGCATGGTCGGTACTACCGGGCTTGATTCCTTAAGAAAAATAACGGAAAATGTCAGCTCCTGGCTGGGAGCGGACTGTGTTATGGTCGGGGAGATCCAACCTGACAAACAGACCGTGAAGGTCCTGTCCATGCTCCTTGACAGGAAAGAGGTTCACGATTTTTCCTACACGCTCAAGGGGACTCCCTGTGAGTATGTCGCTGATAAGGGTTTTTGCCTGTATCCGGATAATGCCATTGCGCTCTTCCCGGGGAGTAAGGATCTCGTTGAACTGAAAATCCGGGGATACGTCGGAACACCGTTGAGGAATTCCGGGGGTCATGTCGTAGGGATCCTCTGTGCGCTTTCCCGGAATGCTCTTACACCCGCCCCGGCTATACAGGAAATTATGGATATTATTGCCGTGAAAGCCGCCGCTGAAGTCGAGCGTATCCAGACTGAACGTGCCCTCTACGAGAGCGAGGAGAAATACCGGACCCTGTTTGACAATGCGGGGGATGTAATCTTCATTCACGATATGAACGGGAGGATACTGGCATTCAATACACTTACCTGCGAAAAGCTCGGCTACACGCGCCAGGAACTTATGTCCATGATGGTTGGAGATGTGGATTCACCGGAGAATGCTCCGCATGCACCAGCACGTATCGCCCGGCTCAAAGAACAGGTTCATGTCTCGTTTGAAACAGTGCACCGGCGCAAAGATGGTTCATTCATCCCGATAGTAGTAAGCGCGAAACTGATCACGTGGGAAGGTCAGCCGGCAGTGATGAGCATTTGTCATGACATCACCGAAAGCAAGCGGGCAGAGCAGGCAATCCACCAGGCGAACAAGAAGCTCAACCTGCTCTCCTCCATCACCCGGCATGACATCAAGAACAAGCTCATGAGTCTGGACGGTTTTGTCGCACTGCTCCACAAAAAAATTCCTGATCCCACTTTTGAACATTATTTTTCCCGCATCTCTACTGCAAGTAACCAGATCACGAACATGATCCAGTTCACCAAAGAATATGAGAAGATTGGTGTGCATGCTCCTACATGGCAGGATATCCGGATCCTTGTGGAAAAGGCGGGCAAAGATAACGCACTAGGTCAGATCACACTCAAAAATGATCTTCCTGCCAACACGGAAATTTTTGCTGACCCTCTGATTGCAAAGGTCTTTTTCAACCTGATCGACAATTCGGTTCGTCACGGGGGAAAGATTACTACTATACGGTTCTCTCTTGAGGAGCGGGATGGGAGCCGGATCGTTGTCAGTGAAGATGACGGTGATGGTGTGGTCCCCGAAGAAAAAGAGAGGATATTTGATTTGGGATTTGGGAAGAACACCGGTTTTGGTCTGGCTATTTCACGGGAGATCCTCGATATTACCGGCATCACTATCAAAGAGACCGGGGAACCGGGAAAAGGGGCACGGTTTGAGATAGCGGTACCTAAAAATCAGTACAGGTCCACATTGTTAAAACCAATATCCATATCGTGAACGCACTTTTCAGGATGAGGAGCAGGCAAGGAATTCCTGAACCGGAAGTGCCTCTTAATACTGAGCGGAAGGAATGTGAATAATATTAAAAAATGGGAGCGTTGGTCGCCATAATATTCACTATTTTTTCGGATATTTCGCGTCTGGTGCTTATGCCCTTCCAGTACAGGCAAAATCAACATATCCATTCATCGGGTCAGTCTTGAGCAACCGGACCCGGACTTTCTCACCGACCCTGAGGCCCTGCTGGCCCTGCATCACTCTGCCTTCAGCCGGGGGAGAGATAAGCCGGACATACGTCCCTTTATCAGAAGCACCGGTGACAAGTGCCTCAAAGGAATTGCCAATACTATTCTGGAGTAACACGGCAGCAGCGGCTTTTCGCATGAACCGTTCGACCTTCTTTGATCCTTTCTCTTTTTCAGTCAGCCATGCTGACTGGTCAACGAGTTCTTCAATGGAGTAGGGGCTCTCTGCTTTGTCAAGAACGGTTTTTACCAGTCGCTGTATGATGAGATCGACATAGCGCCGGTTCGGGGCGGTGCCGTGCGTGTAGTCCGTGACTGCGAGAGCGAAGTGACCTATGGGGGACTCGCCGGGATCGAGGGGAACATACTCGCCAGCCCCCATGAGTTTTACGATGGTGAGCGACAGGTCGGGGAAGCGGACCGGATCCGCCTCTTTCTGGCGGACCAGGAAGTCTGTGAGTGCCTTTGCGTCCGGTTCGTCGGGAAGGGTCTCTCCATAGATGGCAGCAGTCAGCACAATCCCGTCCCAGTGTTTCGGGATGCGGACAATACGCTGGATCATGGGTATCCCCGCATTTCCAAGGAATGCTACAGTATTACCGTTAGCAGCAACCATGAACTCCTCGATTAAGTTCCGTGCCATGTTCTTCTTCTGGACAACAAGATCTTTTACGGTCCCATTCTCAACAACAGGTTCGGCCTCTATGGTCTCGAGTTCGAGTGCACCCTGTTCAGCACGGAATTTTTTTAACCGGAGAGCCGCTTCGTTCTGCAACCGCACCTGTGCCTCGAGTCCGTCAACATCACGGACTTTTTGAGGAATGGGTCCTGATCCTTCCAGCCAGTCACCGACTTCTTCATAGATGAGTTTGGCTTTGTTGGCAACGATCGCCCGGTAGAGACTACCATGGCGGACACTGCCATTGGGAAGTACTGTGTACTCAATGATCACCGCCCGGCAATCCTGTCCGGGCAGGAGGGAGGAGATCCCTTTTGAGAGCCGGTCCGGCAGCATCGGGTAGGTGACAATTCCCGTATAAACTGAACTGCCGTTGTATGCTGCGTACTGGTCAGCCTGCGAGTGTTTGGGAACATAATGATCTACATCGGCAATTGCAATTTTCACATTAATTTCGTGATCCGGTCCCTGTTCACAATATTCCATCTGGTCGAGATCTTCAGAATCGTAGTTATCGATAGATGACCACAACAGGGAGCGGAGATCTTTTCCGTTCTTTCCGATGGCTCCAGAAGTATCCGGGTGTATTGCATTCACTTCACGGATAACGGCTTTCGGGAACTCGGGTTTGAAACCGTACTTCTGCATGGCAAAAAAAGAGATGGCTTTAAGGTCAATAGGACGGCGGTTTTTCATAGGCAACTGTTTGGGATTTGGTGGCAGGGTTGATAAAATAGTGCTTGAACTTATCCAAACGGAACATCGACAGGATACCCAATCGTTTCGTTGGGTTGGGGTGTATAATGATGGGGGTGAAAAAAATTACGACCATTATCCCTGGTGCCCCGGTTGTTTTGCCACCGATGGATTATTCTCTTTCCGGGTGTTAACCTCCATCAGGTGAAGAAATCCTATGAAAAGTCCGGTCTATTTTGCAAGCCTCAGGGCACATTCCGACCAGGAGTGCACAACGGCAAAGGTACGCAGGCTCTTTGAACGTGCCGGGTTTGAAAATCTCATTGCACCTCATGACAAGACTGCACTCAAACTCCATTTCGGGGAGATGGGCAATGATGGTTTTATCAGTCCTGTTTATGTCCGGCAGGTTGTGGAAAAAGTAAAGGAGTGCAGGGCATTGCCGTTCCTGACTGACACCAATACTCTCTATTTCGGGAGCCGGTCAAATGCGGTTGAGCATATCACTACGGCGATTCTTCATGGATTCGATTATGCCGTTACGGGAGCTCCGGTCATCATAGCAGATGGCCTGTCCGGCAAAAATATTGCCAAGGTGGAGATTGATAAAAAACATTTCAAGACGGTCTCAATTGCCGGGGATATTGCCGCAGCAGACAGTATGATTGTCCTGAGTCATTTCAAAGGACATATCGTATCGGGTTTTGGCGGAGCGATCAAGAATCTCGCAATGGGATGTGCGCCGCCGGAAGGAAAACGTGCCCAGCACAATGCCCGCCCGTTTTCGATAGCGGAAAAATGTACCGGGTGTAGTACGTGTAATGAGGTATGCCCGAAATCAGCGATCAGTATTGAAGACGGTAAATCGGTAATCGATAAGGACCTGTGTATTGGCTGTTTTGAGTGTATGCATGCATGCCCGGAAAATGCAATAGATATCGATTGGGAGACCGAGATACCGGAATTTATGGAACGGCTGGTCGAATACGCGTATGGTGCAGTGAAAGGAAAAGAGAAGAAGATCGGGTACATGAACTTTTTAATCCGTATTACTCCCGATTGTGACTGCTTCCCGTTCAGTGATGCCCCGATTGTGCCGGATATCGGCATCCTCGCATCTCTCGATCCGGTTGCCATTGATGCAGCCAGTTTTGATCTGGTGAACCAGCAGCAGGGATATGCGGACTCTCTTCTGACTGCCCATCACCATGCAGGAGAGGACAAGTTCAAAGGTGTCCATGCCCAGACGGATGGGTTCCGGCAGATCCGGTATGCAGAAGAAATTGGCATGGGCAACCGCGCTTATGATCTGATCCGGATCTGATATTTTCTTTTTTTTTATTTTTTGGATTTTTAATATTTTTTTAAAATTTTGCATTTTTTGATCCTATTTTATGTAAAAACGGGGTGGAAATGTACTACCAGTGCACTAAAAAACCGTAACGCTTATAATGGGGTGGAAAGCAAGCGCTTATTAGTGAATGAGTTATAAATAAAATTAGTTTGAGATCAATCTTTGCTCAAACATTCCCTATCGTGTTTTCACCGGGGAGATTTCGTTATTCAAATGGAGTGTAGTAATGAATCTTAGACAGCCAAATGCAAACGAAGCAAACGGGACCGTCAACCGTTCACGGAATGTAGCTCCGTGTTCAGGTATCTGTACCCGATGCATCGATGGATGTAAAGGCAGCTGTGAGATCTGGTTATCATCGTTCAGGGGCAGGGAAGTTCTCTATCCCGGCCCGTTCGGAGAGATCACTGCTGGTGCAGACAAGAACTACCCGATCGATTATTCCCATCTCAATATCCAGGGATATGCTGTCGGTGCAAACGGCCTTCCCGATGGTGTTGAGGCCGGTCCGGACACAGCGATCTTTTCTGATGTGAACACCGAGACCGAGTATGGCTGGGACAAAAAAGTCAAGATGCGCCTGCCAATCTTTACCGGTGCTCTTGGCTCTACAGAAATTGCCCGAGCAAACTGGGAACACTTTGCAATCGGTGCAGCAATCTCCGGTATCACGCTTGTCTGCGGTGAGAATGTCTGCGGTATTGATCCCGGTTTAAAACGCGATAACAAGGGTAAAGTTATCGAGTCCCCCGAGATGGACCGCCGTATTAATGTGTACAAGAAATTCCACGACGGCTTTGGTGAGATCCTTGTCCAGATGAATGTTGAAGACACCCGGCTTGGAACCGCGGAGTATGTCGCCAGCAAACACAACCTGGACACTATCGAACTCAAGTGGGGACAGGGTGCCAAGTGCATCGGCGGAGAGATCAAGGTCAAGTCTCTTGAACGTGCAATCGAGCTCAAGAAGCGGGGCTTTATTGTCCTGCCCGACCCGACCATCAAGGAGAACCAGGCAGCATTCAAAGCAGGGGCGATCAAGGAATTCGAGCGCCACTCCCGGCTCGGCTTTGTTACCAAGGAAGGATTCTTAGAAGAAGTTGACCGCCTCCGTGACATCGGATTCAAGCGTGTTACCTTAAAGACCGGCGCGTACTCCATGGTAGAGCTGGCAATGGCCCTCCGGTACAGTTCCGAAGCCAAGATTGACCTGCTCACCATCGATGGAGCTCCCGGCGGTACCGGCATGAGCCCGTGGCCGATGATGAACGAATGGGGTATTCCCTCGTTCTACCTGCAGTCCCTTGCTTACGAATTTGCCTGCAAGCTGGACAAGAAAGGTTACCGTGTACCTGACCTTGCCATGGCCGGTGGTTTCTCTGATGAACCCGGCGCATTCAAGGCACTTGCCATGGGAAGCCCGTACTTCAAGGCAGTCTGTATGGGTCGTGGCCTCATGATCCCCGGCTTTGTCGGCAAGAATATCGACAAATGGATAAAAGAAGGCGACCTGCCCAAGTCAGTCTCCAAGTACGGCAATAATATCGAAGAGATCTTTGTCTGCTATGAAGACCTCAAGGAGAAATTCGGTCCCCGCATGAAAGAGATCCCCATGGGTGCAGTCGGTATCTACACCTATGCCCAGAAGTTCAGGACCGGTCTCCAGCAGATCATGGCAGGCAGCAGGAACTTCCGGCTCTCGACCATGTCCCGTGATGACTTAATGGCACTCACACCAGAAGCAGCAGAAGTTTCCGGTATTGACTATGTCATGTCGGCACGGTACGACGAGGCGATGGGACAACTGCTCGACTGAGCTGACATAAAATAATATTACGTCTGCTCCGGGGAATTATCCCCGGTAATTTTTTTGTTTGATTCATTTCTCTTCTTACTGTCTGGACATTTACTAACCCGTTCGAGATGGGTGGGTCTCTTGTTTCTTTGACAATGGGTAATCATCAACAGTCTCCAGCGATTTTTAAATTGCGTTTTTTTTCTGCGCTGGGGTCTCCTCTCAAAGATTTAATTTTTCCAACCGATGATGTGAAAATCGGTACTGCTGTCGATAGAAAAAGCATTTTCCCCGTGGTATCATTATATTTCTAAAGAATTCTGATGGAAGGAAGGTTCCTACTAATACATATAAATATTTGTAAATTGAACATTTCTGTGTAATACTAAAAGGAGGTTCCATGAGTCAGAATGCAATCTGCAATCCGGGAGAAATTGGTTCTTTGAGAACCCACCGGATGTTGACAACTGTGCCTGCTACGCCTCAAATGCGTATCAAGCAAAAAAATCACGAACCGAAGGTTGAATCCAATTGCTTACCCCTGGGCGGAAAGATCAAGGCAACGCTGCCAGAAATCACGCACGTTGATTCTATTGGTCCCGAACCGGGAGTTGGGTATGGCTTGCCCCTGAATGCAAGGGCCAACTCACAATGAACAACAGGTCCGGAATGTTTACCAGAATCGCAAAAGTGCAGTAACGGAAGATCCGGTAATATTTCCAGTCTCAAAAAAAAACGGGGCACGAAAAAACCAGGAATTGAACGAGTGGGAACGATTAAAAAAACTGAATAATCACAATCGGAAAAAACGGGAAGATAAAAATGACAAAACGACAGGTAGCAATTTACGGAAAAGGCGGTATCGGAAAATCGACCACAACCCAGAACACGGTTGCAGCACTGGCAGAAGCCGGAAAGAAGATCATGGTGGTCGGGTGCGACCCGAAAGCAGACTCGACACGGCTCCTCCTCCACGGGCTCTGCCAGAAGACGGTGCTCGACACCCTGCGGGATGAAGGCGATGACATTGAACTCGATGCAATCCTCAAGCCCGGGTTTGGCAATACCCGGTGTGTTGAGTCGGGAGGGCCGGAGCCGGGTGTCGGCTGTGCCGGGCGTGGCATCATCACGTCCATCAACCTGCTCGAATCACTCGGTGCGTACACAGACGACCTCGACTATGTCTTCTACGATGTGCTCGGTGACGTGGTCTGCGGAGGTTTCGCCATGCCCATCCGGGAAGGAAAGGCAGAAGAGATCTACATCGTGGCATCCGGTGAACTGATGGCGCTCTATGCAGCCAACAATATTGCAAAAGGGATCAAGAAATACGCCGATAACGGAAAAGTGAGACTTGGCGGTATCATCTGCAACAGTCGAAAAGTCGACAATGAACTACCCCTCCTCAAGGCCTTTGCCGAGGAACTCGGGTCCCAGCTCATCTACTTTGTCCCCCGGGACAATCTCGTCCAGCGGGCCGAGATCCACAAGAAGACCGTCATCGACTTCGACCCGACATCTGGCCAGGCAGACGAGTACCGGAACCTGGCAAAAGCCATAGATAACAACAAGCTCTTCGTTGTCCCCAAACCGATGACCCAGGAACGGCTCGAAGAGCTCATGATGCAGCACGGGTTCCTTGACGCAATGTGAAGTGCGGAAAAAAAATTCGAAACGAAATAAAAATTGGCGGATGTGAAACGATGTTACTGATACGTGCAATTGTGCGACCGGAAAAGAAAGATGAAGTGCTTGCTGAACTGTCCACTGCGGGATTCAATGCAGCGACCATGGTTGATGTCGTGGGACGGGGAAAGCAGAAAGGGATCAAGATCGGGGGGATGGTCTATGATGAGATCCCAAAGACCCTCATCTTAATGGTCATCCCGGAGGAAGCCAAGGACAAGGTCATTAGGATGATCCTGTCGATCGCAAAGACCGGTACCGAAGGCACATTCGGAGACGGCAAGATCTTTGTCAGCCCCGTTGATGAGGTCTACACCATCTCAAAGGGAACCCAGGGTCTCTAAAACGGAGGAGCACGATGAAAGAAATTATGGCGATCGTCCGGATGAAGAAGACCGGCGCCACAAAAAAAGCCCTCATCGCGGCCGGCGTGGCCGGGTTTACCGCGGTAAAAGTGCTTGGCCGGGGAAACCTGGTAATGGACCCACACACACTCGATGAATGCAAGGCGAAACTCCTCTCCATGGGAATGGACGAGTTCAGCGAAGCGGGAGATACCGAGAAGATGGTGAACAGTTTCCTGGACGGCTCGCGGTTCTTCCCGCGGCGCCTGTTCACGATCCTGGCACACGATGAGGATGTCCCGCGAATCATCGAGGCGGTTGCAAACGCAAACCGGACCGAGTACGGGATTGGCGACGGGACCATCTTTGTCCTGCCGGTATCCGATGCAGTCCGCGTGCGCACTGGTGAAGCAGGAGATGCAGCAATCTGGTAAGGAAGGAGGCACATAAAAATGGCAGAAATTGATAGCACACTAGAGGCGATGCTCGTACCCTACCCGGACCTGGTAAAGAAAAACCGGAAGAAGCATCTCGTGGTAAAAGATGAGGCGGCTGCATGCTGTCCGCAGATCGAGGCGAACACGCGGACGATTCCCGGCATCATCTCGCAGCGTGGCTGTGCGTATGCCGGGTGCAAAGGTGTGGTCGTGGGCCCTATCAAGGACATGATCACCATCACCCACGGCCCGGTGGGCTGTGGGTACTACAGTTGGGGAACCCGGCGCAACAAGGCGCGGGCTGACGACACCACCCCAAAAGACAAGATCTTCACCCAGCTCTGCTTCATCACCGACATGCAGGAACCTGACATCGTCTTTGGCGGGGAGAAGAAACTGGCAAAGATGATCGACGAGGTTGTGGCCGCATTCCACCCCCGGGGGATCAACATCTGCGCCACCTGCCCGGTGGGGCTTATCGGCGATGATATCAACGCGGTAGCAAAAGCCGCCGAGGAGCGTCACGGGATCCAGGTGCTCGCGTACAACTGCGAAGGCTACAAGGGAGTCAGCCAGTCGGCAGGCCACCATATCGCGAACAACAATCTCATGGAGCGAGTCATCGGTACTGGCACAGAGCGAAAAAACGGGAAACATGTCATCAACCTCCTCGGGGAGTACAACATCGGCGGCGACGGGTGGGAACTGGAACGGATCCTCAAAGAGATCGGCTACACGGTGAACTGTGTGCTGACCGGGGATTCCAGTTACCTTGACATCAAAAACCTGCACCTGGCAGATCTGAATCTTGTGCAGTGCCACCGCTCGATCAACTACATCGCCGAGATGATGGAGACAAAATACGGCACACCGTGGCTCAAAGTCAACTTCATCGGGATCGACTCCACCAACCAGTCGCTGCGCCAGATGGCACAGTGCTTCGGGGACGAGGAACTCGTGAAACAGACCGAAGTGGTCATCGAGCGGGAGATCGCACGGATTGCACCGGTCCTTGAGCAGTATAGCAAGATCCTCAAAGGCAAGACCGCGTTTGCAATCGTCGGCGGTTCCCGGAGCCACCACTACCAGTACCTGCTCCGGGATCTCGGCATGGAGATGATCATTGCCGGCTACGAGTTCGCCCACCGGGACGACTACGAAGGCCGCCAGGTCATTCCCACGATCAAGAGCGATGCAGACTCGAAAAATATTCCCGAGCTCCATCTCGTTGCCGATGAAAAAATGTACCGGGAAGCCCATGTCCACCTGAACATGTCGAAAGAGAAATACGATGAACTCAAAAAAGCAGTTCCGCTCAACTACTACGAGGGCATCTACCCGAACATGAAAGACGGGCAGGTCATCATCGACGACGCCAACCACTACGAAGTCGAGGTGTTGATCCAGACGGCAAAACCCGACCTGTTCCTCTCGGGAGTCAGGGACAAGTACATTGTCCACAAGATGGGCGTTGCTTCCAAACAGCTGCATGCCTACGATTACAGCGGCCCGTACGCAGGCTACAATGGCGCCCTGAACTTTGCCCGGGACGTGGTCAATGCGCTGACAACCCCCGCATGGAAACTGATCACTCCCCCCTGGGAGAAAACCGAAGAACCACGGAGTGAAACCAATGCTTGAATGCATACCGGAGACCCCGGTTGAACACACAACCGGAAAGATCAACCCGGCAAAAACCTGCCAGCCGCTCGGCGCCATGTATGCCGCACTCGGCATTCACGGCTGCCTGCCCCACAGCCACGGCTCGCAGGGCTGCTGCGCGTACCACCGCATGCACCTCACCCGGCATTTCCGGGACCCGGTGCTCGCGTCATCGAGTTCCTTTACCGAAGGCGCCTCGGTCTTTGGCGGGGCTGCGAACCTAAAGACCTCCATCAAGAACGTCTTTGCGATCTACAACCCCGAGATCATGGCGGTCCATACCACCTGCCTGAGCGAGACGATAGGTGACGATCTGCCCAATATCATCAAAACGGCCGAGATCCCGGAAGGAAAATCAGTCATTCACGTCAATACCCCGAGCTACGCCGGCTCCCACATCACCGGGTTCTCCGGCATGTGCAAAGCCATGGTCTCGTACCTTGCGCAGGCCGACGGCACCACAAAGAAATCGCAGATGAACGTCATCCCGGGCTTTGTCAATCCCGGCGACATGCGGGAGATCCGCCGGATCGTGGATACACTCGGCGTTAAAATGATCATGTTCCCGGACACGTCCAATGTGCTCGACACCCCCCTGACCAGCAAATACCAGATGTATCCCGATGGCGGGGCCACGGTTGCCGAGATCCGTGATGCCGGCAACTCGGAAGTCACGCTCGCACTTGGCTCCTTCGCCTCGCACGATGCTGCCGAAGTGCTGCAGGACAAATGCGGTGTCACCGGAATTCCGTTAAAACTGCCCATCGGCATCAAAGCAACCGATGATTTCATCATGGCGGTAAAGGACTGGTTCGGTGTCGAGATCCCCGCTTCCCTCACGCTCGAGCGAGGGCAGGTGGTCGATACGCTGATTGACACGCACTTCCACTACCAGGGAAAACGCGTGGCAGTCTTTGGCGACCCCGACCACGTCATCGCGCTCACCGAGTTCCTGCTCGCAATGGGCATGATCCCGGTCTATGTCCTTACGGGCACGCCCGGCAAAGCCTTTGAAGCAGAGATAAGGAAGATGCTCGAAGAGGCAGGAATTACCGGTTCAAAAGTAAAAGCGGAAGGTGACCTCTTCGAACTTCAGCAGTGGATCAAAGAAGCCCCGGTTGATCTCCTGATCGGCACCTCGTATGGGAAGTACATTGCCCGGGCAGAGGATGTCCCGTTCGTCCGCTTTGGATTCCCGATCCTGGACCGGGCCGTCCACCCGCTCATGCCGGTCGTTGGTTACCGGGGATGCCTGCGCTTGATCGAACAGATCAGTAACGCCCTCCTGGAACGCCGGGACCGCGACTGCCTGGATGAAGATTTCGAACTTGTGTTATAACGGGTAATGCCCGGAGGTGAAACATGGATACCAGCTCAGTAACCGCCGAAGGATCGGCATGTATCAGCGAACGCCAAAACTCCATCCTGACCACGGGAAAGAGCAAGAGCAGTATTCACTGCGCTGACGACAGCCTGGCCGGCTCCGTCAGCCAGCGGGCCTGCGTCTTCTGCGGTGCCCGGGTGGTCTTAAACCCGGTCACCGATGCCGCCCATCTTGTACACGGACCCATC
Source organism: uncultured Methanoregula sp. (assembly GCA_963676675.2). Taxonomy (GTDB): domain Archaea; phylum Halobacteriota; class Methanomicrobia; order Methanomicrobiales; family Methanospirillaceae; genus Methanoregula. The sequence goes on from OY781161.1 coordinate 1,091,251, forward strand.
GGGTGTGCCACGTACACGTGGGACATCCGGGGGAGTCTCTCCAGCGGTTCCGAGATGTACCGGAACAGCTTCTCGACCGACATGAAAGAGCGGGACGTGGTCTTTGGCGGGGAGAAGAAACTTGCAACCTGTATCGATGAGATCGTGGGCAAGTACCATCCCCCGGCAATCTTCGTGTACTCGACCTGCGTCTCGGGCATGATCGGCGACGACATCATCGCAGTCTGCAAAGTGGCATCAGAACGGCATGCCACCGATGTGATCCCGGTCGAGTCCAGCGGTTTTCTCTCCGGTAACAAGGTAGTCGGGTACCGGGCGGCAGCCATTGCCCTTATGCAGCTGATCAAACCCAAAGCGGGAGAGACGGTAGAAAAAACCCGGAAACTCAATTTCCTTGGCGAGTACAATCTCGGCGGCGAAAAATGGGTGGTCGAGCGGTACCTCCGGGAGATTGGCATTGAGATCAATGTCGCGTTCACCGGGGACTCAACGGTTGCGGCTCTCAAACAGGCGCCGGGTGCCTGCCTGAATCTCGTGCAGTGTACCGGCTCCATGCACTGGGTGGCCATGAGCCTTGAACAGGAGTTCGGCACCCCGTACCTGGATGTGAACTTCTTTGGTGCTGCCAATACAGCAGAAAGCCTGCGGAAGATTGCACAGTTCTACGGAGATCCGGAGATGATCCGCAGGACCGAGGCTCTCATCGAACGCGAGCAAGCCCGGATCCAGCCGATACTCCAGAAATACCGGAAAAAACTGGCCGGCAAACGGGCTGCTATCTACGTAGGAGGGGCATTCAAAGCCGTAGCAATAATCCGCCAGCTCAAGGAACTCGGCATGGAGATCGTGCTCACCGGCACCCAGACCGGCAAGAAAGAGGAGTACGATAACTTAAGCACCCTGCTCGACCCGGGAACGATCATCATCGATGATGCAAACCCGGCCGAACTCGAAAAATTCCTGCTGGAAAAGAATGTCGATGTGATGGCGGGCGGTGTCAAGGAGCGGGTCCTTGCGTACAAACTCGGTATCGGGTTTGTCGACCACAACCATGACCGGAAAGACGGGTTGGCCGGATTCGACGGGGCCGTCCGGTTCGCCCGCGAGGTGTATGTCACCACGTGTACGCCGGTCTGGAACCAGCTGAAAGCAGCCGGCAGGAGGGTATGAGCATGGAAACTGTTGCCACGCCAAAAGTAAAACAGGTCAACGAGAACCAGTGCCAGCAGTGCATGCCGCTGGGCGGGGTTGTTGTCTTCAAAGGAGTAGAGAACGCGATGGTCCTCGTGCATGGCTCGCAGGGATGCAGCACCTACATGCGCCTTACGAATGTCGAGCATTACAATGAACCGGTGGATATCGCATCCTCCGCCCTCAATGAGAAACAGGCGATCTATGGCGGGGAAGCAAACCTGCATAAAGCGCTTGATAATGTCATCCGGGTGTACGGGCCAAAGGTCATCGGCGTCATGACAACCTGCCTCACCGAAACCATGGGCGAGGATCTTGAACGGCTGGTCGCGACCTACCGGCAGAACCGGGGCATCACGGCTGTAGACATCATTCCGGTAGCCACCCCGAGTTACAGCGGGACGCAGACGGAAGGATTCTGGGCCGCCACCCGGCAGCTGGTTGCGTACTATGCAAAACCAACCGAACGGCACCAAGGGATCAATGTGATCATCCCTCACATCAGCCCGGCTGATATCCGGGAGATCAAACGTATCTTCGAGCTCTTTGGGCTTGAGTATACGATGCTGCCGGATTATTCGATGACCCTCGACCGCCCCTACGGGGGACGGTACCAGAAAATTCCCCCGGGCGGGACAAAAACGCAGGACATCGCCCGCATGTCCGGCGCGAGAGCCACGATCCAGTTCGGCATTACCTGTCCCGATAACCTGTCACCCGGCCTGCTTCTCGAACAGGAGTATGGGGTTCCATTACACAACCTTGCCCTGCCGATTGGTTTACAGAACATGGATCGCCTGGTCGCGGCCCTGGAAGAGCTCAGTGGCCGCTCACTGCCCGACATTCTTGAACGGGAACGGAGCTGGCTGCTGGACGGCATGGCGGACTCGCATAAATTCAACGCGGACGGACGGCCGATCGTGTACGGCGAGCCCGAACTCGTGTACGCATTCTCCAGTATCTGCGTGGAGAACGGTGCGACTCCGGTTGTCATTGCAAGCGGGACCAGAAGCAACCGGCTCACCGGGCTGCTGGCAACGCTCCTTGCTGATGCGGATGAACCGCCGGTCATCCTTGAGGAGACCGACTTTGCCGCCATCGATGATGCGGGATTTATGGCGGAAGCTAACATTGCGATCGGCCACTCCGGGGGAAAATTCCTGACAGAACGCCGGGGCATCCCGGTCATCCGGGTGGGATTTCCCATCCATGACCGGACCGGGGGGCAGCGGGTGTTGTCGGCCGGGTACACGGGAACTTTAGTATTCCTTGACCGGTTCACCAACGCACTGCTGGAGACCAAATACGAATCGTACCGCGAACTGAGAAAAGAAGAGATGGGTATCCGGGAAGGTGCCTGAAATGCAAAAACCAACACACCATATTTTTGTCTGTTCAAGCTCACGGCCCAACGGCCAGCAGAAAGGCTTCTGTCACTCAAAGGAAGGAGTCGATGTCATGATGAAATTCATGGAAGGGATCGAGGAACGGGGCATCGGGGGCGAAGTCTTCCTCTCCAATACCGGGTGCTTTGGCATCTGCGAGAAGGGACCCGTTGTCGTGGTGTATCCCGAAAATGTCTGGTACGGGTCGGTCACCCCCGGAGATGTTGAAGAGATCCTTGAGAGCCATATCGAAGGAGGCGCCGTAGTCGAAAGACTGGTGATTTAGGATCATGTGCCAGAAACAAGAGGGAAGGATGGGACCGGAGATTGCCGCCATCCTTGGCAGAGACGGGTGCAGCAGTACCCTTTCAGAACCGGGGACGATCGTCGTGTACCAGCGACAGGGCTGCTCCTTTGAGCCGGTACGGGAGATGGCATTTGCCCTTGACCAGAACAAGGGGCTCAAAGAGCTGCGGGCGAAGATGGCGGAACTCATAGAGTTCCTTAACGGCTGTAAGATCTTTGTTGCCCGGTCAGCAAGCGGCGCCCTGTACTTCGAACTGGAGAAGGCCGGGTTCAGTGTCTGGGAGATCTCGGGAAAACCTGTTGATTTCCTGGCAATTATCCTGGAAGATGAAGAGAAAGAACGGGTAGCTGCGGAGGCTGTTGAAGTTACGGGAATTCCGGCTCCGGCCGAGCGTGCGCCGGGCAGTTTCTTCATCTCGATCAAGGAGATCCAGGGAAGATCCCCGGCCATCAGCAGCAAGCAGGTGCTCCAACAGTTCATCCGGGAGGGACAGTTCCATGAGCTGGAAATTATCTGCGATCATGTGCCCCCATGGATTGAGATGGATGCAGAGTGTCGGGGGTTTTCCCTGCGTTCGGAAAAACTGGGGCCCAATGAGTGCAGTGTCCGGCTCACTAAATCGTCGAATAGTGGATGTGGCTGCTGAATTGGTTTGGAAAAATTATTCACTTAACCGGGAGATATGGTGGTTCAGGATGCAGGTATGAATGTCCGGAACCTCAGGAAAACCCCGTAAAATCCCTCTTTTATGTTCGTGTGGAAATGGGGGCTTTTATGCGCCCTGTTTTCCAAATAAGTCATAATTTAAGCCCTATACAATGCCCACAAATGCCTATTGGAAGCGTTCCAACAGCCTGTTTTTTTGTCCGCCTAATGGTCAAGTATTATCCGGTTTTTCAATTTCCCACCCCCATTATGAGGTACTTTAAAATCGTCCGTTTGCCAAAATAACGGTTTTATGGGGACTTTGCTAATCGGAGGCCATTATGGGCTTATTTTCCATGAATCGGAACCCGTAAAGAGCCCGGATAGGATTAGAGTCACAAGGAGATCAATAATCACCATTTGTTGAAGGTGTTTGGTAAAAGAGCACATATTCCTCAACTTTTGCCCGCGCTCACAATCTCCAAACTAATCCGGGTAAAACCCCCCGGTCTGCATGATTATACGCATATTTTTTATTATTCTGATGATTTGCTTCAGGCAAATATATATTCAATCGAATGCTTGGATGAATAGCACAATGAAACTCAAATCCTGCATGGTATCGAGAAGAAAGATGCGACACCACGCTGAATCGCAAATGCTTTTTAGTAAAATGGACCGGCATCACCAAATTTATCCTAAAGTTACTGTGCATACGGATGGACATGCTCGACCTGCCATACAAGATCAGGATACAACTAAATCTGGAACACGGAAAATTATCACCGGGCGTTCGCGTCTTCCAGTCATTGCCCACCTCTTTTGCCTTGGGACATTGATTGCCGGTCCATGAGTGCGATGCTCCGGTTGCAGTGAAGCCCTGACAGGTCACCTGCTGTTTTTCGTAACGGCGAACGGTGATTTTCTTTAGCACCGGCTATAACTGACTCGCATTCATCGATTAAGTTTCCTGAATCCTGAATTGTGGGTATTTGAGTCCGTCTATCGTGGTATCGCTGGTGAACACTTCAAAAAAATCGGTGAAAAGATGCAGAGTATTGTACGTGAGCCCCTTCGGGTCACTCAGGAAACTGTCGATGCTGATGAACAGCAGAGGAGTTTCCACGGCATCGGAAAGATCATGGTCGAACGCGGTTGCTGGGTAATTGTTCCAAAAGGGGATGTGGGCATCCTACGATGGAACCGCCACAGCAATCCCGGGCCCCGACATGCTTCGCCTGCCGTTATGTACCCTGCTCAATCACGTGCACTACCTGCAAACAACGGAAACGGAAGTTCCTCATGACCAGCCGTCGCGGTAAACTGGTCGAGGAGGGAGCTCGCCAACTGCTTCAGGTCAATGGGTATACGGTCCGGGTCATCCCTCCCGGCTATAACAAGGGATATCCTCCGGCTCATCTCGTTGCATCTCTCCAATCTGGTGAGACGCGGTTCATCCGGATTAAGAAGATCTCTCACCTTTCACCAACGGTTGATACCGTTGTTATGAAATGCGGTAATGATCTCGTGCAGTTTCGCAAACATCTGTCCCGCCATCCGGAGGAGGCCGGACTCCATTGTGAGATCTGGATCTATACTTTGGGTCAGGGATTCCGCTGCTTTGAAGTATTGATGGACAGTGTCCGGGAGATCCCTAAACACTCGCGAGTCAGCCCAGATATTCAAATTGTCAAAGGTGCGGTATGATTCCGCAACAATCATTTCATGCGGCAAAGAACCGGTGCACCAAACTGCTGGTGTCCCGGGGTTACGAGCCGGTCCAGCCGGTCACGGACAGTTTTCTCTCGCGCATCATCCCGCTTTACCTTGTTGGGATGAAAGGCGATTACGAGGCCCTCTGCGTGAAGGTCCGGCTTGTACAGGGAACCGTGAGCCCGGAGTATGTTGAATCGTTCTGCAGGTTTGATCTCTACCAGTTCACCGCACCTTCGGTACCGGGGATGTATTTCTCCGGTGTGATATCCACCCGCTCCGCATGAACGGAACGTTCATTGTTACATAATACGAAGAAGAGAATGGTATGGCAGGCAATATGCCGGAAGTGCCGGGATGGCGATTCAGCGGGACACCACGGATAATTTTTTTGAATGTATTTTGTCTCAAATTCTGGTACAAACCTAAATATTTATGACCTGATTTCTCCTTACTGTCGTGCATGAAACCCTCTATCAGGAATGTTTTTTTCTGCGTCCTTATAGGAGCCTGCATTATAGCGGCGGGATGCACCGGGACCCCTGGAACCGGACCATCTTCCCCGGTGCCTTCTGGTGGTGAGGCAGCCATTATTCAGGGTACCGGAACCGACCTGACCAACCAGAATTCTTCTCAGGCGGCCACGTTCAGGGACGGTGTCTCATCTACCCCCCTAGACCCAACCCCGGTAAATATCAGCCTTGAAAAAGTTGCGGGTGGTTTTTCCTCCCCGATGATGATAGCTGTACCGGCCGATGGGAGCGGTCGTATGATTGTCGTTGACCAGATCGGGATCGCAAAGATCATAAATCGCGATAAAACAATTGCTGCCCAGCCTTTTCTGGACCTGAGGGACCGCATGGTATCGCTTAATACCGGTTATGATGAACGTGGCTTTCTATCACTCGCATTTCACCCGGATTTCCGGAATAACGGGCGGGTTTTTGTGTATTATTCAGCCCCGCTACGGACCGGTGGACCCGCAGGTTGGGACAGCACCAACCGGTTGTCTGAATTTCATGTCATGGCAGGAAATCCCGGTGCAATTGATATGAACTCGGAAAAGATACTGCTGACCGTTGACAAACCATTTTCCAACCACAACGGAGGTCCGCTCCTCTTCGGGCCTGATGACGGTTACCTTTACCTTGCCCTTGGAGACGGGGGGCGTGCCGATGATACGGGTCTTGGCCATACACCGGGAATTGGTAATGCGCAGGATGGGACAACCCTGCTCGGGAAGATCATCCGTATCGATGTTGATTCACCGGGTGACGGGGGAAAGATGTACGCAACACCGCGGGATAACCCGTTTGTCGGGGTTGCCGGGTTTGCCCCCGAAATCTACGCTATGGGATTCCGGAATCCTGCGTATGCATCATTTGACGCCGGAAAAAATCATACCCTGATAACCGCGGTGGCCGGGCAAAAACTGTTCGAATCTGTTTTCATCGTTGACAAAGGGGGAAACTATGGCTGGAATATCCGGGAAGGAACGCATTGTTTCAATCCTGCCGATGATTCACAACCCGTGTCGGGTCCGTGCCGGACTACCGGCACCCGGGGCGAACCATTGATAGGTCCGATCATTGAAACCGGTCATGATGTAGGTAATACGGTTGCAGGTGGGTATATCTATCGTGGTGCTGCGATTCCCGAGCTTTCCGGGAAATATATATTTGGGACATGGAGTACGGTTTTTACCCGCGGGGATGGTGCGATGCTGGTTTCGACTCCCCCGAATGGGTATGATATCAGCCGGTATCCGGCCGCTGTCGGGAACATCACGCCTCAGGACAATCGTATGTGGACAACACAGGAATTAAGGATCGCAAACAATCCCGGTGGGCGGATCAATGCATTTGTCCGGGGATTCGGTGAGGACGAGTCTCATGAACTCTATGTCCTGACAAGTACGAAAAGCGGTCCGGATCCTGTGGCAACTACAGGAGAGATCTGGAGAATTATAAGAGGATAAAAAGGTGAATTTATGAGTCTGTTATCTGAGTACAAATTAGGAGATCTCGCCCTCCGTAACCGGATGGTGATGGCACCGATAACCCGGTGCTGGGTGCAGACTTATCGGGAAAAACACGATAACCTTGAAAAACCGGGCTACACCGCATGTCACGTATTTTGAAAATCGGGGATATTCATATATTCCCCCCTTCCTGAATGGATAATCGTCCGGCCAGCCGGGCAAAAAGGTGATACCAATATGATGCACGAATCAGGAATGCAACATGGAATGCAGCAACAGGAAATGATGATGGAAGAAATATGGGAAGCACTGTCTGATGACCAGAAAAAAGCCTTGATGAAACGCATGATTGACGCAAAGATCATGATGAAAGAGGGAATGATCAAACACTTCCAGTTCAAGATCGAGACGATGAAACTCGTCAAGAAAATGCTGGATGAGTGCTGACTAAAAAAGATAAAAAAAGTTTTTGGGCATCCAGACGTTTCATCCAGATAATCACGATATGATTCAAACGATAGTATCTTTAAAAACCGGAATATGTTACCCTCACTATTCCGGAACCCTTTTTTTATAAGTATCTGGTAATATGCCCTTCGTTTCTTTTCTTAAGAGGGGATGAACTGTCATCATCAAAGCAAAAACCATCTGTGGGTTTTCATTGCCTTCTCCATCATTTAATGGAGGAAATCTTTTTTCGCGTATTGATACATGATAACAGTAAACTGTATTGACCGCACTGCCCTTTTTACGAGATTGATACCCGCGAGAAATCAAAAACTATATTCTCATTTTTTGAGACATAGGCAAATCCTTAAATGAAGCCACTGAGTTTTTATTTTTATATACACAGTAACTGTTATTAGGAAGATCTGATGAACTGCCAGTCACTTTTCAATCCTGCTTTTTTAACGGGGAAAGTGGCGGAAGAAATTTTATTTAAAAAAATCACCTTCACCTTCGGATTTCTTGCAATCCTTTCAAGTGTAACCGGCATTATTGGGAATATCTCGGGTATCGTTCTGATAAGCAGTGTCTGCCCGGGCTGCAAGACCATATCCCTGAGCGCAGCTCTCATTTGGATTTTTTTTGGAGTTATTCTTCTCTGCATCTCTTCTGGAAAGCCGCTGGGCCGGACAGTATCACTATTTTTAAGAGCTGCACTGGTAGTCATTGCAGGTATAATGTTTTTAGAAATTATCACGGGACTCTACGGGGGACATTTTATTATAGAATCCTGGTTTATTGCGGTCGGGTCGATAATTTTTGGACCCCTGTCATCCCCTATATCTCCTGTCGCAGCCGGCCTTATCATTATTGCAGCGATCGGATTGTTTTTTTATGTCAATCCATCCTTTTTGTCTTCACAAAATCGCAGGACACAGGAAATTATTGTCGCTGCAGGGATCATTATCACCCTTGTCTCTTTCACCTTGATCCTGAGTTATTTCTATGGAAATCCGTTTTTCTATGGGACACCGGGATTTCCGATTGCAGCTATTTCTGCGATTGCAGCATTTTGTATCGGGGCCGGGCTGATTGTAGCTGCCAGACCGACAACCGTTCCGGTCTGCTATTTTATGGGAAATTCCATCCGGGCCATGTTGCTACGGAACTTCGTTACGTTAACCGTCGCTGTCACTTTTTGTGAAAATATATTTTTTTATATCATATCGTCGTGGTACGATTTTTCCAACGAGATTATCCTCTCGATAAGTATCGTCATTTTTATTATCGCAACTGCTCTCATTGTCGCAAGAATATCCGGAGAGATCGGGAACCGGCTCGATACCGCAGAACATGCGCTTGTTCACCACAATGAAGAGCTCAGCGAACTCAACGAGGAACTCAAATCCGCAGAAGAAGAATTACGACAGAATGTAGATGATCTCACAAAAACTGAACTGGCGCTGCGGGAAAGTGAGGAGCGCCTGATCTGGCATATCGACAATTCGCCCCTGGCAGTGATAGCGTTCGATTCACAGTTCCGTATTACCTTCTGGTCCGATGAAGCGTACCGCATGTTTGGCTGGACAAAAGAAGAGACCATCGGAAAAACCCTGGGAGAATTCCGTTGGGTGCATGATGGCGATATTGAAAGAGTCGCAGCCATTTCATCGGATATGATGAGTGGGAAGAGTATCCGGAATATGCACAGCAACCGTAACTTCCGCAAGGATGGTTCGGTCATTGACTGTGAATGGTACAATTCTGCGCTCCGCGATAACGATGGGAATCTCATCTCCATCCATTCTCAGGTGCTCGATGTAACCGCCCGCAAAAAAACAGAGGCTGCACTCAGGCAGAGTGAACAGCGGTTCAGGCTGGCCCTCAGGCATGCGCCGGTATCCGTAGCGACACAGGATCGGGATCTTGTCTTTTCCTGGGCTTACAACCAGCGGACTGTCCGGCCTGAGGATATTGTTGGCAGGAAGGATACTGATATTTTTAACCCGGCAGATGCGGCTATGCTGATTGAACTCAAACGCAGGGTTATAGAAACCGGTTCACCCCTCCGGCAGCACTGTTGGCTTACCATGAATGGCAGACAATTGTTCCTTGAAATTTACATCGAACCTCTGATAGGTGAAATGGATGAGATTACGGGAATTGGTATTGCCACAGTCGATCTGACCGAACAGAAACTTGCTCAAGAGGCATTAAAAGGAAGTGAAGAACACCTTCGCCAGGCCCGGGAGTTATTAGAAGCAGTCACCGCTGGTACTGAAGTTATCATTGCAGCAGTGGATAGAAAATTCGATTATATTTTTTTCAACAATGCGTACAAAGAGGAAATCCAGCGTCTGACCGGGAAGGATATCAGTATCGGTTTCAATATGGTTGAGTTGTTTAAGGATTTGCCGGAACAGCAGGATGTTGTTGTACGTGAATGGAGTCGGGCTCTGAAAGGTGAGAAAACAAGTACTGACCTTGAGTTTGGTGATTCTGATCGGTACCGCAGGATGTACCATGTTCTGCATACCCCCCTTCATGATGAAGAGGGACTCGTCATCGGAGCCGGTGAAGTTGCAATCGATATAACACGCCAGGTAAAAACGGAATCTGCACTGCGGGAGAACGAACGATTCCTCAATGAAACTGAGAAAATCGCGAAACTCGGTGGTTGGACGGCAAACCCGCATACCGATTACCTTCGCTGGACTGAAGGAATTTACAGTATCGTAGAAGCTCCCCACGATTATCTGCTGGGTTTTTCAGATGGGATGAAATATTTTTCAGAAGAGGACCGTGATCTCATCCGGAACCGGATTGAGACATGCCTTATTACCGGGGAACCCTTTACCCTCGAGGTCATGATTACGACCGAAACCGGAAAAAAAGTCTGGACCGAGCTGAGGGGATTGATGCCGATAATGGCTGGAGATCATGCCTTTGTAACCGGGACACTCCAGGATGTTACTGATCGCAGGTTATATGAAGAAAGACTGAATAAAAAGAGCGAAAAACTTGACATTCTGGCAGATACTGCCCGACTGCTCATGAGTTCGGAAAAGCCTGAAAATATTGTCAGGATTGCGGGTGAACGCGTGATGCAGTACCTCAATTGCCATACTTTTTTCAATTATCTCATCGATGAAAACGAACAACGAATGCACCTGAATGCGTATGCCGGTATCACAAATGACGATGCACAAATGATAGAATACCTGGATCTGGGTAAAGCAGTCTGCGGTCAGGTTGCCCGTGATGGTGAACGGGTCGTGCTCTTTGATATTCTCAAATCGGAGGATGAAAGGACATCGATAATCCGTTCGTTTGGCATCTCAGGATATGTGTGTCATCCGCTTATCTACCAGGATCGCATTCTTGGGACACTCTCATTTGGAACCCGTGATCTGGCTCATTTTTCCCAAGAAGATCTGGATCTGGTTCGGTCAGTTACGGATCTTGTGGCAACCGCAATGGCACGGAAAAAGATAGAAGACACACTGCGTGGTACGAGCCAGTATCTCGAAAATCTTATCGATTATGCCAATGCCCCGATCATTGTCTGGGATACGGAATTTAAGATCCTGCGGTTCAACCATGCATTTGAATTCCTGACCGGAATGGCTGCTGACACCGTGCTAAAAAAATCCCTTGATATCCTCTTTCCCAAAAAAACCCGGCATGAAACAATGGAGATGATAAGGAAAACAAGCCGCGGTGAACAGTGGGACTCGGTAGAGATCCCCATCCAGCATGTTTCCGGCGCGATAAAAATTGTTCTCTGGAATTCAGCCAATCTTTATGATACGGATGGTGTCACGATCACCTCCACCATTGCCCAGGGAAATGATATCACGGAGCGCAAACGTGCGGAAGAAACCTCCATAAAAACCGCCTCACTGCTCAATGCGGCCCTTGATTCCACGGCGGATGGTATCCTTGTCGTTGATATAGATAGAAACATTACCGGTTACAATAAGACCTTTTGTGAAATCTGGGGAATCCCGGAGCACCGGCTCGATTCCGCTGGAGAGAAGACCGCCCTTGCCTACATGACTCCGCTGATTGCAGACTCTCCCGAATTTGTTGCCCGGTTAAAGGACTTCTATGCCCACCCGGAACGGGAGAGCTACGATATCGTGAGCCTCACCGATGGCCGGATATTCGAGCGGTATTCCAAACCCCAGAAAATTTCCGAAACGATTGTTGGCAGGGTCTGGAGCTACCGCGATATCACCGAGCGCCGGCGGGTAGAAGAAGCCTTACGGGAGAGTCTTGAAAAATTCCGGATTATTGCGACAAATACCCCGGATCATATCATAGTGCAGGATAAAAATCTCCGGTATGTGCAGGTAATAAATCCCCAACTGGGCCTGACCGTTCAGGAAATGATCGGAAAAACCGATTACGAGTTTTTATCCAAAGAAGATGCGGACAACCTGACAAAGATTAAGCGGCAAGTCATAGAAAGTGGAACTCCAGTTCATCAGGAAATTCCCCTTGTCAATACCCAATGTGAGAAAAATTACTTTGCCGGATCCTATATACCGAAACGAAACGCTGCCGGGGAGATTGATGGCCTAATCGGTTATTTCAGGAATATAACCGAATCAAAGCAGGCAAATGAAAAGATTATTGCCGCACTGGCGGAAAAAGAGACACTGATCCGGGAAATCCACCACCGGGTTAAAAACAACCTGCAGATTATTTCGAGCCTCCTCTCTATGACGAGGACGAGGACTCAGGATCCTGCTGTGAGCAGCATATTGACTGACATGATGATGAAGATCAAGACCATGGCCCAGATCCATACGCGGTTGTATGAGAGTAAGCAATTCGATAAGATCAATGTGAGCAGCCATATCCAGGACCAGGTAACCGATCTCTTAAATATCTACAGGAAGTCCGGCCCGGAGATTACCTGTACCGTAGAAGCAGAGGAACTTTATCTTCCGGTTGACCAGGCAATTCCCTGCGCACTGGTGATAAATGAAGCCCTGTCGAACGCATTCAAACATGCCTTTAAAGGACGTGAGCGTGGGACGATTAGAGTCTCTTTACGGCAGGATGGAAAGAATATCACCATGAATATTGAAGATGATGGCGTCGGTATTCCCGTAGATGTAGATATCCAGCGGTCGATGAGCCTGGGACTGAAACTGATAAGGAACCTGGTACTGCAACTGGAGGGGACGGTGAAAATCGAAAATACAACGCATGGTTCTCTTGTGAACGTGTGCTTTCCGATAAGATAGAGGAGAAAAAATGTCGAAGATTCTTGTAGTTGACGATGAAGCAATTATTTCCATGCAGCTGGGGGAACTGCTGGAAACAATGGGGTATACAGTTGTAGGCCTGGCGGCATCCGGTGAGGATGCAATTGAGAAGGCCCGGCAGCTTTTGCCTGACCTGATCCTGATGGATATCGTTATGCCCAAAAGACTCAACGGTATCGAAGCTGCACAGGTAATTATCAGCGAACTGGATATTCCGGTAGTTTTTGTCACGTCGTACGCGGATGATGCCATTATTGAGAAAGCCAAGCAGGTCCGGCCATACGGGTATATTGTAAAACCATTCAATGAGCTGGAAATAAAAGCTGCCATCGAAGTTGCCCTCTTCCGTAAAGACGCGGAACGGGAGATTAACCGGATAGCAGAGGCAACCCGGGCAAAGACCCCGCCTGGAACACTTCCCGATACTGTGGAGAAACCGGAAACTGAATTCATTAACCAGCCTGAAGTAAAAATGATTCTCCTGAAAGATATTTTTTCAGATATAATCCTCTTCCTGTACGTGGATCCGTCAGTAAAGGATCCGATATTCAAATCCGCCCTTGAAGCCGGGATAAAAAAAGGAGGGCGGAATTTCTTTGCATATCACCAGTCCGTTCTGAATAAATTTTTTTTAAAGGAGATTCAGAATGGTGATCTGTTCACCCGGCGCATAAAAAAAGGGGAACTCTTTTTTCTCCCTCGTATTCTTGAGAAATGTACATCAACCTTAACCCCCGGGGATCCTTCTGCCAATCTCCAGATTCTTTTTGATTTTTCCGAAACAGAAGAATTTGCCGATATCATCGCCGTAAAAAAACTGGTTGGTGCAAAAAAGGAAGCCGGAATCCCCATCACGGGGATTATCGCCCTGAACATTGCGGATCTTGATCACGACCACATCAGGCTTCTGTCAGAAGGCATGACAAAGATCATCATCTCTACCGGCAAGGACACGAACCTTTCCTTTGACCATCCTACATTCCCGGCAGAATCTTTAACCATTGTTCCCCAGGCAACGGTTGAAGATGTGGTGAAAAAACTCCTTGAGCCGGTGATACTGTCGCTGCTTGAAAAACCGATATCCGGATATGATATCGTTCATGAAATCCATAGCCGGTATAAAGTTCTCATTTCGCAGGCCCGGATATATACGTTCCTTTATGATCTTGAGAATAAAGGATATTTAGAAATTAAAATGTCGGGCAAGTCAAAGTTATACAATACTACTGAAACCGGTAAAAAATATATCCGGCAGCGGATGAACGAATTCAGGATTGTATTCCATCTCATTCTAGGGGATGAATCTGCTGCTCTGGAAAAGAAAAAATGATTTTTTTATAGATCCTACCGGTGATGACCTGCGGTTTTTGGAATTGTTAGAAATCCAGCAGTTCACCGCTTATCACGTATTTTCATGGGGGTGCCGCGGTAGACGACCGCTCCGCAAAGAAAAATCCCTGCTCATGCCTGTCGTCATCTCATTCCATTGCGGTTTTTAAAGCACATCAGAAAAATGGGAATTTCCTTTCTGCATCAGTACCCGCTGCCATAGCCCGTACTCGCTGAGGTTGTTGGAACTACTGTTACCGGGACCGTTGTAACCGGGACTGTTGTTACCACCGGTGTAATACCGGATACATTTGCCACGTACCACACGTTGTTGAATCCCTGTCCGTTCACATCGCCCGGTTTTGTATCCCCGGAATAGTAATAGAGCGGCATACCCATCCAGGCAGTCTGGTTCACACCATCTGCCCGGGATACAGCACTGAAGCCTGACGGTTTCAGGACGGACGGGGCAGTCACCGTACTGGCACTGAAGGCCGGCCATTTTATAAGGCAGCTACCGGTGCAGGTACTTGTGCCGGCGGAATCCTTTGTAAAGATGTAGAGTGTATTTCCTGAAGTATCGGTGAGATACTGGCCTAGTGCAGGACTTTGCGTAATCAGAATACTTTCATCGGGGTGCATCACAAACCAGGTTTTCAGGACATTTTCCCCGTTTACATCTCCCGGTTTTGTATCGGCCTCGTAGTAATAGAGCGGCCAGTCATAGTAGGTGGTCTGTTTTGCACCGTCGGCACGCGTGATGGTTCCAAAATCCGCCGGGTTGAGTGGGGATGATACCCGAATAGTATCAACCGAGAAGATTGGCCAAACAGTTGCACATTTACCCGAACAGGAGCTTGCGCCACTTGCAGGAACGTCAGTAGCAAAGTAATAGAGGGTCCGTCCCCCGGCATCCGTGAGGATGGTGCCCAGCGGGCTGGCTGAAACCCTGATAGTATCAGTCATCACCGGAGTCATTACCGGGGTCAGTGCAGGGGATGACGGAGGAGTCTGTATTTGTTGTTGCGGCTGTGTACATCCGGCAATAAGCAGGGTCCCTGTCATTGCGAGCATAAGGAAAAGTAACATCATTTTTTTCATAGTTTCACCTTGGTGAACTGCCTGCACTTTCCCAAGCGGGCATAATAATCGTTTGGATTATTCTCATTTTTGGACACTGGCCGGATGGTCTCACCCTTGGAAATATCCGGTGATCCGGACAGGGATCCACATTCTTATCTGACAACTTTCTTGGCCGTCTACGAGAGGCAATTCCCCTGCATGAACCGGCTACCGGCCGGGTATCGATTATGGATATTATTCCAACCCATGACACAATCCCTGCAAGATGAGAGTAACTATAATAGTAAATTCCTGTAATGTGGAATCGATGGGGACACTTGAGCACTTCCTGAGGGGGTGAAACAGAAAACGTTGGAAAAAATCGGTCAAAATTCCCATTATTCCGGAGAA
Source organism: uncultured Methanoregula sp. (assembly GCA_963676675.2). GTDB lineage: Archaea > Halobacteriota > Methanomicrobia > Methanomicrobiales > Methanospirillaceae > Methanoregula. Next base: position 1,107,001 of record OY781161.1, read on the forward strand.
AATATCCGATTTACGGGTTTTGACAAAAATCCATGTCCCCTGAGTAAAGTATTTCTCATCCAGCGTAAAAATGATCGATTCAGAAACATATAACCAGGTAAAAATATCCCGTAACGGTGGATGTTTTCACCAGCAAACGTCCAACCCGAATACGGGATATCTGGCAATTTTTACCCCAGGTAATAACCCGGGCATTTTTCATCTGCCCAGCATTGAGGGAATCATATGGGTGAAAGAACAAAAAAGAAAAACGGGGAGAAAACCATTATCAGCCCCCCAACCGGTATATCTCAAAGCGGAAGGTCAATCATAATCATAAGCCAATTGCATGGCATTCCCGAAGAGAATATCAGGATTGATCTTGAAAATAAACAACTGATAATATCCGCGTCAAAACCAGATGCGATGGTCATACGGAAAATTTCAGTTCCCGAATGTTCACGGATCAGTAAAAAAAGATTTCGTGACGGAATCCTGGAAGTTATCCTTGAAAAGCCCCTGTAACATTCCTGAATCTAAAAAAAGCATGGAGATATTCAAATCCTGTACTGAATGTCTCAAAATTAGTCACATAGTATGTTTTTTCCGGTTAATCCTATAAAACGCCTTCATCTATACCCGTTATGGGTGTGACGCATTCCATTTCTAAAAAATCCTGGCAGAATATTTGTAACCGAAGAGGATCCCGATCAGATTTGGCGAACATTTTGTCATGGGACTTGTTACAGAGCGGAAGCTAAACAGACGCTAGTCAATTGCAACGGGACAATAGTATCCGGAGTCCGACTGTCCGTTAAAGAAACACTTGCATGGATTTTATCCAGTTTTCCCGGGTTCATTTGTAATTTATGGATCCTACAAAGAAAACATACCATCGTTTCAGGTGAATGGTGAACAAGAATGGAATCCATTGAACAACTGAAAAAAGAACTTAAAGAACAGACCCGTCTGGCGGAAGAGCGTCTCAACCAGTTGAAGTACCTCCAAGCGGATTTTGACAATTTCCGTAAGTGGCAGGCAAAAGAAAAAGATGGGATCATTGCGCTCGCGAACGAGAGGCTGATCCATGACCTCCTGGTAATACTGGATGATTTCGAGCGGGCACTTCCTGCAATCGAGCAGGAAAAAAACAAGGAGGGCATACAGATGCTCTATAAAAAACTCGCAAAAATCCTTGCAGATTACGGTCTCGAGCCGATAGAATGCGTGGGCAAAAAATTTGATCCGAATTTTCATGAAGCTCTCTGCAGGGAGCTCTGCGATGAGAAGACCGACACGATTCTTGAGGATCTCGGGAAAGGATACCGGCTTAAGTCCAGGGTCATCAGACCTTCAAAAGTAAAGATTGCTGAACAGATTTCTGGAGAAAAAGGTGATTAACCATGGGAAAGGAAAAAATTATCGGAATCGACCTGGGCACATCGAACAGTGAGGCTGCAGTCATGGTCGGGGGTAAACCAACCATCGTCCCGTCCGCAGAAGGGGCGACCGTAGCCGGAAAGATGTTCCCCTCGTATGTAGCGTTTACCGCTGATGGTCAGCTGCTGGTAGGAGAACCCGCACGGCGACAAGCCGTAACCAACCCCGACGGGACCGTAACTGCAGCCAAGCGAAAGATGGGGACTACTCATGTCTATAAGATCTACAATAAGGAGTACACCCCGCAACAGATCTCGGCCTACATCCTGCAGAAGATCAAACGGGACGCAGAAGCTTTCTTAGGAGAACCCGTAACGAAGGCGGTCATCACCGTTCCGGCCTACTTCAACGATAACCAGCGGACAGCAACCAAGGATGCCGGAAAGATCGCCGGCCTCGATGTGGTCCGGCTCGTGAACGAACCTACTGCCGCCTCCATGGCGTATGGTCTCGACCGCGGCGGGGAATACAAGATCCTCGTCTTTGATCTTGGCGGCGGGACCCTCGATGTCACCATCATGGAATTCGGTGGGGGGACATTTACGGTACTTGCAACGTCCGGTGACACCCAACTGGGCGGCACGGATATGGATAACGCTATATACGAATGGATTGCTGCCGAATTCAAGAAGATGGAGGGAATCGACATCCGAACGGACAAGATGGCGATCAACCGGGTAAAAGAAGCAGCAGAAAAAGCAAAGATCGAACTTTCCACCGTGCTTGAAACAGAGATTAACCTCCCCTATGTCTCTGCTACCCAGGCTGGCCCGAAACATCTTTCCCTGAAGTTGAGCCGGTCGAAACTCGAACAACTGATTGAACCGATCATCAAGCGCTGTGTCAACCCATTCGAAAATGCTCTCAAAGATGCGAAACTGACAAAAAATGATATCCAGAAAGTGATCCTTGTCGGGGGCCCGACCCGTATGCCGATTGTCCAGAAATTCATCGAGGACCATGTCGGTAAGAAGATGGAACGGGGAATCGATCCTATGGAATGCGTTGCCATGGGAGCCGCCATCCAGGGAGCGATTCTCGGTGGCGAGATCACCGATATGGTGCTGCTCGATGTAACGCCGCTTACCCTTGGTCTTGAAACCCTCGGGGGTGTACGGACCGCCCTGATTGACAGGAACACGACCATCCCCACGAAGAAAAGCCAGATCTTCTCTACAGCAGCAGACATGCAGACCTCGGTCACTATTCACGTGCTCCAGGGAGAACGTCCCATGGCGGCAGACAATGTAAGCCTCGGCCAGTTCAACCTCGTCGGACTGCCCCCGGCACCTCGTGGTGTTCCGCAAGTTGAGGTTACTTTTGATATCGACGCTTCCGGTATCCTCAATGTTTCGGCCAAAGACCTCGGCACCGGCAAGGTGCAAAAAATGACCATCACTGCTTCGACAAAACTTTCCGACAGCGATGTGAAGAAGATGGTCTCCGAGGCTGAACAATACGGGGAGCAGGATAAGGCCAAAAAAGAAAGTGTGGAAGTCCGGAACAGTGCTGACTCCATGGTGTACATGGCAGAAAAGACCCGGACCGACCTTGCCGGCAAGATCGGAGCTGATGTGGTGGACAGGCTCAATGCAGCGATAACCTCCGTGAAAGCTGCGCTCGAAGGCAGTGACACTGCAAAGATCAAGGCCGAGACCGAGAAACTCCAGAAGGTCGTGGGAGAAGCGGGTTCAGCTGCGTACCAGCAGCAAGCTGCCCCGGGACCGGCTGAGCAGGAAGCCAATCAGTCCGCCGGCAGCGCACAGGGAAGTGCCGGCAGTGGGCCGGGTGGCGAAAACGTAGTCGATGCCGATTTCAAGGTTCATGACGAGAAATAATATTTTTTAATCACTCATGGCAGCAGCAGACTATTACGAGATTCTTGGCGTAAAACGGGATGCCTCAGCGGATGATCTGAAAAAAGCGTTCCGGCAAAAAGCCCGCAAGTATCATCCGGATCTCAACAAGGGAAGCAAGGAAGCGGAAGAAAAGTTCAAAGAGGTCAATGAGGCCTACCAAGTCCTCAGCGATCCCCAGAAAAAAGCCCAGTACGATCAGGTTGGCCATGCTGATTTCGCACCCGGCGATGCCGCCAGTTACCGACCACCCAGCTATGATGATCTTTTCCGTGATTTCGGCCTTGGCGATATCTTCGATGCATTTTCCGGCGGACCGAGAAGGGCAAGACAGAGAGCGGGGGCCGATCTCCGGTATGATATCGAGATCACCCTGATAGACGCATTCCACGGCACAAAAAATACGGTAGGCGTGCCCCATTATGCCGAGTGCGGAACCTGTCACGGGACCGGGGCGGAACCCGGTTTTTTAAAAGACTGTCCCACTTGCAAAGGGACCGGAGAGATCCGGCAGCCCCAGAGGATGGGAAACCGCCAGATGATGAATGTCGCCCAGTGCCCCGATTGCGGGGGAAGCGGTAAGCGGATTGAGAAACCCTGCCGGACCTGCCAGGGAAAGGGATCCCTTCAGAAAGAACGAAGGATCGATGTCACGATTCCCCGGGGGGTTGAAGACGGGCAGTTCCTGAGAATTGCCGGGGAAGGTGAGGCGGGAGTGAATCGTGGGCCGCCCGGTGATCTTTACGTGGTTGTGCATGTCAAAAAGCATGACCGTTTTGAGCGCCATGGCGCTGACCTGCATACCTCCGCTATTGTGGGACTCGCGAGAGCCCTGCTGGGCGGCGAGATTACGATCCCGACCCTTACGGGAACCGCCCTGTTAAAAATTCCCAAGGGTACGCAAAGTCATACTCTATTTCGCTTGAGGGGACAGGGGATGCCATTCCTGAATTCCGACAGCAGGGGCGATCTTCTTGTCAAGGGGATCGTACAAATCCCCACGAGCCTGACCCGTAAACAGGAAGAGCTGATGAGAGAGGCGTTCCTGGAGTGACGGGAGCAGTCACGATATCCGGTTACGGAGTGGCACCAGAAGTATCGTTGATCCCTTTACGATAGTGAGTATTATTACAAGTAAAAAAGAAATGGGCACCAGTCCCATTCCGGCAATTAATCTAGTATTCGTTTTAGAATCAGGCACATATCCGGTGCAACCCCTTGTATCATCCAGAAATCATGTCGGTCAGGATGCCGGCAACGCGGACCAAAATACCTTCTTTCTGGTTTCTTTATGAAAACTGATACATTGACGGAATAAGTGCGTGAAAAGAAGGAGAGATTGTTGTCTCATAATCCATGATGTGTTACGGTACGAACTTTATACCGGTGTAGACAGCGCCCCGGAAATCCTCGTTGACGATTCCTGCGCCGAGGTGTTCTTCAACAACGGTTCTGAATTCATTTTCAAGGATGAGTTTCGGAAATTCATGGGTCTGGCGCAGGAACGTCCGGACCCATTCATTCCATAAAAGTATACACTGGACATCGCAGATCTTGTTCTGCAGCACATGGTGCGACAAAAAATCGTTAAAGATTCCAAGTTCATGGATCTCTTCAGTACTGATATCTATCCCGCTGAGCCGGAATTGCTCACTGTAATCCGGGATACTTGGTTTGTCCATGAAATCCGGTGAGAGCCCGTTATGTGGATTCACATGTCCTACCGAAGTCTTTTGATAATTCCTACTGGCGATACTATCAGCCTGGGTTTGTGCAGTTACCGACATAAAAATCACAATAGTCCCTTTGAAGCAGGGGTTTATAGTGGATTTCCTGAAAACCAGATTCAAAAACATTTTTTGAAACAAAAAGGGAAATTTCAGCGGACGAAAAAAGATTCCTCAACTATGAGATACCAGAGCACAACCCGGAATTTTTTTACCTTTCATACCTACAGGTAACCTGATCAATCTCCATAACCCTTGCAAGCAGGCTGCAGACCGGGCAGAATGTTTTACAAGCAGGAAATAATCGCAGGACCAGTTTTACCATCGAGTACACTATCACGAAAATAAACATGATTGAAACTACGATCGCATGCAATGGTACTTCGCCACCGTACCGGACACTCATTCCCAAATGGATGTATCCAATAACACCGACAGAGAAAATGATACTGAAAAGATAGATCAATATCTCCCAGAATGATGGACAATCGGAATCTGGTATACCCGTATGTATCTGTTCCTTGTTGAAAAAACTGGCGGATAGTTTCATACGGACGCACAGTTGTCAGGGTGCTGAAAATCTGATATACAATTGATAAAAGAAAAAGATTATCGGGAACCTTACACAGTCCTGAACAACAATCTGCCCAGGTTAATCCGATTACCTATGGTGACGGCGGGATCACATCCGCCAATAGTTTTTTTAAACCTTTGAGATTGTCTCACTTTTAGTCTTACAATTTGACATTGAGGGAAACCCCTATACCTTTCCATAGTCGATGCCATGCAAAGCGGGGAACTGTCCGAGCCGGCAGTTCCCTCGTTTCCGGAGGATTAGAATCATGGACGAAAGTAAGTTTTACTCTCTGCCAAAACTGCCGTACGAGTACTCTGCCCTGGCCCCTCATATCTCTGAAGAGCAGCTCAAACTGCATCACCAGAAACACCACCAGGCGTATGTCAACGGCGCCAACAGTATATTTGAAAAACTGGACAAAGCACGCAAGGAAAATACCGACCTCGACATGAAAGCGATCTTAAAGGAATTATCATTCCATATCGGAGGTTTCAAGCTTCATACCATGTTCTGGGAAAACCTTGCCCCCGCGGGAAATGGAGGCGGTGGCGTGCCGAAAGGGGATCTGGTGAAGGCAATCAATGCCGAGTTCTCAAAATTTGAACGGTTCAAAAAAGAATTTAGCCAGGCTGCAACAAGTGCCGAAGGTTCCGGGTGGGCAGCTCTGACATTCTGCCGGAAAACCGGGCGACCGCTCATTGTACAGATAGAAAAACACAACACGAATGTGATTCCCGGGTTTGAAATTCTCATGGTTCTTGACGTCTGGGAGCATGCTTACTATCTTGATTACAAAAACGACCGTGCGAAATTTGTCGATACATTCTGGAACATCGTGAACTGGGATGCAGTTGAACAACGGTTCAACAAACTAAAGAAATGAAACCTGTCCAGGGAAGATCGGTCTTGGCGGTTCGCTTTGGCCGGACCCGCGTGAGATACTAAAAGGAGCGTGAAAAAATGCCGGAATTTGTTAATCCTTTCAGCGGGATGATACCGAAACGCACAATGACAACAGAAGAACTGGTCCGGGGATTACGCCTTGACCTGGCGGCTGAACACGAAGCCGTGCATACCTACCTTGCCCATGCCGATGCTACAGACAACCCCCTTGCAAAGGCAGTACTGATCGATATCGCAAATGAAGAACGTGTGCATGCAGGAGAATTTGCCCGCCTCATCTCCATCCTGACGGGAGATGAAGATGATTATCTTGAAAAGGGGAGCCTCGAAGTCGATGCTATGGCTGCATCACTGTCTCTCCCGGAACAAACCCCCTCGCCAAGGATGGGTGAAACTACCATCGGATCTTTAAAACAATCCTAGGAGATGAAAAAACATGGAAAAAACTTACCTGGGACGTGAAGACGCCCCTATCAGTGCTGAGACCTGGAAACTACTCGATTCTACCATGGTAGAAGCAGCAAAAAGCCAGCTTTCAGGGCGACGCTTACTCAGTATCGATGGTCCGTTCGGATTCGGGCTCAAGGTCATACCCCTCAGCGACTACGAGACTCCCGATGGGATCACGACCAGCACATTTATCCCGGTGAACCTGGTAACGAATTCATTCTACCTTAATAAGCGGGATCTTGCGGCGAGCGAAAGGGACAGGTTGGTCCTGGATGCAGGCCCGGCTGCCTGTGCGGCGATAACATGTGCAGAAAAAGAAGATGACATTATCTTTAACGGGATCCTGAATGCCCCGGGGCTTCTCAATGCTGAAGGTGCAGGGTCGCTGACCCTGACAAAATGGGACAAGGTTGGTACCGCTGCTGACCAGATTATCAATGCAGTTACCCTGTTGGATGATGCCGGTTTCCACGGTCCCTACTGCATGGCCCTTGCTCCTGCCCAGTACAATCTCCTCCTGCGCCGGTACCCCCAGGGAGACGGCACCGAATTCGATCACATCCGGACAATACTTACCGGGGATGTCATCAAGGCACCGGTCCTTAAAAAAGGCGGTGTCCTTCTCGCATCCGGCCGCCAGTATTGTTCCCTTGTTCTCGGGCAGGATATGAGCATCGGTTACAATGGACCGTATGAAGACTCGCTTGAATTCAGTATTTCTGAGAGTCTTGCGCTCCTGATTCGTGTACCGGAGTCTATCTGCGTACTTACGTGATACGGTTGATTAGCGTATGCATTGGTATAAGGTGAGATCATGAGAGAACAAACACAGGAACTGGTAAAAAAATTCGAGCAGGATTATGAAATCTATCTCGATGCAACAGATGCCCTGACATACTGGATCATTCACGCAAGAATTCCGAAGCACAAGGAGGAAGGGCTTCACCACTTACACATCGGGAAAAAATATGTGACCGGGCCCAACCAGGATGGTTATGTCCTGATCATGCCCGATGCCGAAAGATCCGATGCTTATATTGTGGAATCCTGGGGAAAGATGGAATCCGTTGATGATTTTGTGAAAAAAGCGCTCTCCCGTATTCTTTCAGAAAAGGATGCGATTGATCCAGGACAGGAAGGTTGCTGCGGGACCAGTGATGGCTAGGGTAATCGCGTCAGGAGAATGATTATGATTTTATTACCCCCATCTCAAAAAAATGTGCTCGAGATCCTTTGTGCAGAAGGTGCAATGACCCATAAGGATCTCGTCAGTAAATCTTCTTCATCCCCAAGGACCGTACGGTACGCCTTAAAAAAACTCAAGGAAAAAAATCTCCTCATCGAGAAGATGAACATGCATGATATGCGCCAGATTATTTACCAGTACCGTTTTATTCAGAAAGAGAACAGCGGGTTGGCGGATTGTTGAACAGTACCTTTGTGAAATTTTGTTGAACCTTGGAAGAGTCGTGGCCAGCGAACGGGTGGCATAGAAAACGTTCCCGTCCGCTGTCTTTACGATATTTCCCAACAATCGCTTGAGGAAAAATGAAGGTTGTAATTGACAGGAATGGATGCGTAAGCTGTGGAACCTGTTGGGATACCTGCCCGGAATTCTTTGAACAGAACGCGGACGACTCATTCAGCCAGGTCGTTGAAAAATTCCGGCTGGGAAATAATCCTGCAGAAGGATCTGTCTCAACAGATCAGGCTGCATGCGTAACAGAGGCTGCGGATCTCTGTCCCGCGCAGGTTATCACTCTTGGGGAATAAGGATGGTTTTTTATGGTGGATTATGATCTTCTTGTAATTGGAAGCGGGGCAGCCGGAGCTACTGCTGCAACCACTGCCGTTCACCAGGGAGCATCCCGCGTGGCTATTGTGGAGCGTGGAACCCTCTGGGGCACCTGCGTTAATACCGGATGCATCCCGAGTAAATTCCTGCTCACGCTTGCGGAGTACTACTATTACAAAAATCACGGCCATGCCGGTCTGCGGGTTGAGAACAGTTTCAACCTGCACGAAGCCCTCGCTGAAAAAGTGGCCCTGATTACGAGATTGAGACAGAAGAAAACGGACCGTATAATAACCGGGCTTAATATCGAGATCATAACTGGCAATGCAGAGTTCCTGTCGCCAACAAAATTACAGATTGGCAGTCAGAATGTTACTGCGGACCGGATTATCATTGCTACCGGCTCATCTCCCTCAATCCCCCCGGTAACAGGAATCACTACGGTCCCTTTCATGACGAACGTGGAAGCACTCAGCCCGGAACGCATCCCGGAGTCTCTCATTGTTATCGGGGGAAGAGCGCTGGGACTCGAGTTTGCCCAGCTCTATGCCCACCTTGGGACAAAAGTCACGCTCCTGCAGAGAAGTTCCCGTATCATTCCTGAAGAAGAGCCGGAGATTGCTGATCTCGTTACCGGTTATCTCCGCGAGGAAGGTATCGATATCCGCACCGGTGCAGAAATAAAGAGCGTTAAGAAAACTGCAACAGGAATTGAAGTCACCAGTGTCATCAAAGGACAAGAACACCTGTTCTCCGCGGAACGGTTGCTCCTTGCAACAGGCCGATCCCCCAATACCCGGGGACTTCGTCTCGACCGGGCCGGAGTAAATACCGGTCCAAACGGGGCGGTGCTTGTCGATGCCACGTTGAAGACATCGGCACCGGGAATCTGGGCTGCCGGAGATGTAACCGGAGAGCCAATGCTGGAGACTGCAGCACGGTATGCCGGGGAGATTGCTGCCATGAACGCCTTTTTGGAACTAAAGCGTTCTTTCAATCGCTCATCAATCCCCCGCGGAATTTTTACCATGCCGCAGGTCGCGAGCGTTGGACTGACGGAGTCCCAGGCACGGGCAGATGGCCTGGACCTGGAAACCCGTAGGTACCGTATGGATTCAATGGCCAGATCTTCGATGGTGGGCGATACACGGGGAATGGTCAAGATCGTGGTCAGCAAACAAGACGGCCGCGTGCTTGGCGTGCATGTATGCTCTCCGCTTGCAACCGAGATTCTCCCGGCATCGGCTCTTGCGGTATCTCATCACCTGCCAGTCAATGATTTGGAGGACATGTACCACATATTCCCAACCACCGGTGAGGCAATCTCGGTTTGTGCCCGGCAGTTCCGGACTCCCGATCGGATCTGATGTAAATTTAATTCTTGGTATTTTTTATTCCGTAATTTGGCTATACTTTTTCAAGCCATGATTCGGTATGACTACATCAACGGAGCACCTATGACCAAAATAACCCCGTTCAGTGCGGTAAACCTCTACCCGGAAATTGTCGTGAATACAGATACCTGGAACCGGTTTCCGACCCCGGCTGTTGTTGAATGGACAATCAAGGCTATCGAGAAACGCGGTATGACGGTGATTCCAGTATCTGACGGCGATGAGGCAATGGCGGTTATCAAACGGCTCATTCCTGACAATGGTGAAATGATAGCCGGTTCCTCAACGACACTCATCGAGATAGGATTTGAGGAGTATGTCGCGGGTGGAAAGAGTGGATGGAAACTCATGCATACCGTAATCAATGCGGAGAATGGTGCGGCAAAGCGGGCCGAACTGCGGAGAAAATCTGTTACTGCCGATTATTTTATATCGAGCGCAAATGCCATTGCCCAGACCGGGGAAATTGTCAGATGTGATGCGAGCGGGAGCCGTACCGGTGCATGGCCGTTTGCTGCCGGTCATCTCATCCTTGTCGTAGGTATAAATAAGATAGTGCCCACGCTTGAAGACGCAATGAACCGGGTAAAAAAGTACGTTTACCCGCTTGAGAATGTCCGAGCACATAAGGTGTACGGTTCCCCAAGTATGATCGGAAAATGTGTGATTGTTTCCCGTGAGAAAATTGAAGGACGCATAACCCTGATCCTTGTAAAGGAATCACTCGGGTATTAGGGCGGTGTTTTTACCGGAATTCTCCTCTTTTTTCTGGAGTGACCGGGTAATAAAGTTTCAAATTTAGTCTTATAATCTGTTTTTTAACAAAGTTGTTTTTAGATATGCCATAAATAGTCCGGACCCGGTGAAGATTATTCACAGATTCGGGACCCCGGAGCACGTTACCGCAGAAGAAGTGAGCCTGGATTTTGGTACCGGAGGTTATCCCCTGGGAAAATGGAATCGGGATGCCAGGTTCCAGCGGCGTGATGCCCGCTTTGGAAAGATATGCCCGGCCCATGCGTGTGGGAGCTGTACGGCGGACGATTGTTTTTACGCGGAATTTATCCGGCATCACTGGAAACATCCCCATGGGGACTAAAATGAACGAAAATGAAGAACCGGCCCTGGAACAGGAACATGCGGAAATAAAAGATCTTGCCGACGCCCGCGAGCTGCTGGAGTCCTTAAAGGGTGGATGCAGCGCCGGTACCCGCGTGGCAAATATTGATGCACAGGGAAATGTGTTTCCCTGCCAGTTCGCCCGCTCACCGGAGTTTCTTGTGGGGAACATCAGGGACCAGCAGTTCAGTAAGTTCTGGTCGGATAGTTCCAATCCTGTTCTTGCCCGGTTCCGGGAAAAACAGGCTCGGTTCGGGGGCCGGTGCGGGATATGCACATATCACGATCTTTGCGTTGGAGGGTGCCGGGTACGGGCGCATGCGGTGGAGGGGGATTTCCTGGCGGAAGATCCCTTCTGTTTTGTTGATAATAATGACTCTACAGTCAAGAGATAAAATAAGCCCTAAACGGGCTCCGTTTCCATTCATCCTTTGCCGGCCAATACCGGAAAACCCCGCAAAATCCTCATTTTCAGTTCCTGTGGAAAATACGCTTGAATATCGCTTTGATTGCCAAAATGCGGTTGGAATGCACCTCTCTCAAAGCCCGCCAAATGCCCTTTAATCGAGGCTGTTTTTACCACCATATTTAGTCCATCATACTCTGTAAACCCTGCCAGAATGCGAATGTGAGGGTCATTTTTTCCGGGGAGCTCAGAAAAAAAACGGGTTTGGGCAGTTGGTCGAAGTAAGTCGACTCAATGTCTTCTCTCGCACTATCAGAATTTTCGCGCGATCCTCTTTTATTAAATAATAACACATGGAACTAATCTTCCATCACAAATTCCATCACCGACGAAAAATAAGTATTAACCTATACAATTTTTCCTTTTCACAATTGTGAGGATAACAATGAGATTAAATACCGGCAACCAGCACGCTGGTATAGTGAACACTTCACAATCAGAAGCGTTTCATGGTTGAGGGTGTCTGATGACTACCGAACCGATTCAGACCATGATAAAAAAACAGATCAAACCAGCGATCGTGCTATTTTTATTACTCACGATCCTGCTCGGGATTGTCTACCCGCTGGTTGTAACCGGCATCGCCCAGGTGATCTTCCCGGTCCAGTCGAATGGGAATGTACTCGAACATAACGGGAAAGTTGTTGGTTCGGCACTGGTCGGCCAGCCCTTTACTTCGGTAAAATATTTTTGGGGCCGTCCTTCTGCAACCTCGCCCGTGCCGTATAATGCCGGTGCCTCATCAGGATCGAACCTCGGGCCGAACAATCCTGCCCTCATCGACGCAGTAAAAGCCCGGGTCGATGCCTTGCATGCAGCCGATCCCACAAATAAACAATTGATCCCTGTCGATCTGGTCACTGCATCGGGAAGCGGGCTGGACCCGGACATCAGTATCGCTGCTGCCCAGTACCAGGTTCCCCGGATTGCCCGGGAGCGAAACTTAAACGAGCAGGATGTGCATGCGCTTGTTACTAACAATATTCAATCCTGCCAGTTCGGTATATTCGGTGAACCCCGTGTAAATGTCCTCGCACTGAACCTCGCACTCGATGACCTCAGTGCCGGTCGCATTTCCCCATCGCAGCAAACTCCGTCATTACCTGCTACAGCACAACAGAATGCGCAGTCGTTTGTTTTTGGCATGAGAATGTCTGACTGGCTCCAGCTGATCCTCTTCATTGTCATTGTTGCACTTCTGGTTGTTCCCCTGGGTGCATGGATGGCAAAAGTGTTTACCGGCAAACCTAATTTCCTGTCTCCCGTTATTGATCTGATCGAACAGAAGTTTCTCGCCACTTGCGGGATAAACTGCACCGAAGAGATGGACTGGAAACTGTTTGCCATTGCCCTTATGGTCTTTACCGTGCCGTGTATCCTGTTCGTCTTTTTCCTGCAGCTCATCCAGAACGTGCTCCCGCTCAATCCAGCCGGTCTTGGTGCCGTACCTTGGGATCTCTCGCTCAATACTGCGGTGAGTTTTGCCACCAATACCAACTGGCAGGCCTATGTGCCGGAAGTAACGATGAGTTATTTCACCCAGATGATCGGGCTCTCCGTCCAGAATTTCATATCAGCGGCAATGGGAATGGCTGTACTGGTTGCGCTTATCTATGCGTTTTCACGGAAATCTGCTGCCACTATCGGCAACTTCTGGGTGCTGCTTATCCGCAGTATTATGATCCTGTTGCCACTCTGCCTGATTCTTGCACTCGTGCTTGTTTCACAGGGAGTCCCCCAGACATTCAATGGTCCGGTTATCGTCCCCCTGCTTGATCCGGTAAAGGACAGCACCGGGGTACTTATAACATCGCAGACTATTCCCCTCGGGCCCGTTGCATCCCAGGTCGCGATCAAGCATCTCGGCACCAATGGCGGTGGGTTTTACAATACGAACTCGGCCCATCCGCTTGAAAATCCGACCCCATTTTCCAATTTCATGGAGACACTTGCGATTATCATCATTTCTGCGAGCATCTGTTACAGTTTCGGTAAAATGATTGGTTCAGGGCGAAAAGGTGTTGCCCTCCTTTTCGCGATGACTATCATCTTCCTGCCACTGGTGGGTATTGCCATATATTCTGAATTCGGCGGCAACCCTGCATTCACTCCCCTTGGTATCGATCAGAACCCCGGGCTTATCCAGCCGGGGGGGAACATGGAGGGAAAAGAAGTCCGGTTCGGGATTGTCCCCTCTGCATTTTTCTCGGTAGTAACAACGGTTACCTCATGCGGGGCGGTCAACTCCATGCATGACTCGTACATGCCGCTTGCCGGATTTGTCCAGCTGTTCGATATACAACTGGGTGAAGTGGTGTTTGGCGGCGTTGGATCCGGCCTGTATGGGATGCTGGTATTTGCTATCCTCGCTATGTTTATTGCAGGCCTGATGGTCGGGCGGACACCGGAACTCTACGGGAAAAAGATCGAACAGAACGAGATGAAAATTGTCACCATCATCATCCTGATCCCCATTTTCCTGATCTTAATCCTCAGTGCCATTGCCGTGCTCACTGACCCCGGTAAAGTCGGCGTCTTCAATACCGGGCCACACGGTTTTTCCGAGATCCTGTATGCTTTCACCTCGGCCTCCCAGAACAACGGCAGTGCCTTTGCAGGATTGTCGGCAAACAGCCTGTTCTATAACCTTGCAACGGCATTTGCAATGTTTGTCGGACGGTATGCCGTGGCGATCCTGACGCTCGCCCTTGCCGGATCGCTCGTTGTAAAGAAGATCGTTCCCGTAAGTGAAGGAACGCTCCGGGACCACCGCCCGCTCTTCATCTTCTGGCTGGTCTTTGTCATCATCGTTGTCGGAGCGCTCAGTTTCATTCCGGCACTCTCGCTGGGACCTGTCGCCGAATTTCTCACTATGATCGCAGGAGGGATGATCCATGGGTGATCTTATTCCAACCCGTGACCCCCATGCCATCCCGGGGCTCTACCAGCGGGCGGTTCTTGACGCTTTCGTCAAACTCGATCCCCGGACAATGATCCGGAACCCGGTCATGTTCACCGTTGAAGTCGGCAGCGTCATCACCTCCCTTCTCTGGCTCCAGGCACTTACCGGACATGGTGAGGCACCCCCCGGTTTTATCGGTGCCATCTCGGCATGGCTCTGGTTCACGGTGCTCTTTGCCAACTTTGCAGAAGCCCTTGCCGAAGGGCGGGGCAAGGCGCAGGCCGATTCCTTAAAAAAGATGCGGCGTGACACCGATGCAAAAAAACTCAATCCCGATTATTTCCTCATCCGGGGCAGTGAACCCGATGAAAAATATGTATCGGTAATATCCTCATCGACACTAAAGAAGAACGATCTCATCTATGTCAAAGCCGGGGACATGATCCCGGTTGACGGCGAAGTGATCGATGGCGTTGCATCGGTAAACGAGAGCGCCATTACCGGGGAAAGTGCCCCGGTCATCCGCGAGTCCGGTGGGGACCGGAGCGCAGTTACGGGAGGGACCAGTATTCTCTCCGACTGGCTCGTCATCCGGGTCAGCGCGAATCCCGGTGAAGGATTCCTCGACCATATGATCGGTCTTATCGAAGGAGCAAAACGGCAGAAGACCCCCAACGAGATCGCGCTCAACATCCTCCTCCTGGGTCTGACCGCAATTTTTGTCGTGGTTTCTGCAACATTGTATGCATTCTCCTGGTACAGTGTCCAGACTGCAACCGGTACCGGAACGATAGTCACAATAACCGTGCTGGTTGCTCTTTTTGTCTGTCTCGCACCGACAACCATTGGGGGGCTCCTCAGTGCGATCGGTATTGCCGGTATGGACCGGCTGATCCAGCGCAATGTCATTACAACATCGGGTCGGGCTATAGAAGCCGCAGGGGATGTGGATGTCCTCCTGCTGGACAAGACCGGCACGATCACGCTCGGTAACCGGCAGGCAGTCGAGCTGATCCCGGTTGATGAGACCGATATTGTGGATCTCGCGGAAACGGCACAGCTTGCATCCATTGCCGATGAAACCCCGGAAGGTCGCAGTATCGTTGTACTGGCAAAAGAGAAGTACGGGCTTCGTGGCAGGACTGTCGGTGCATCGGAATCAGGCACAGAAATGCAGTTCATCCCGTTCACCAGCCAGACAAGAATGAGCGGGGTCGACCAGGGAGAACTCCATATCCGGAAAGGCGCTGCGGATGTCATGTTTAAGTATATCGAAACGCAGGGGAACACCGTATCGGACAAACTCCGGCAGGAAGTGGACATTATTTCCCGTGCCGGTGGAACTCCTCTGGTTGTCACGAAAAATGGCAGGGCGCTCGGTGTTATCAACTTAAAAGATATTGTAAAAGGCGGGATCAAGGAGCGCTTTGCCCAGTTGCGGAAGATGGGCATCAAAACCGTCATGATCACCGGTGACAACCGGCTCACTGCTGCCACGATCGCTGCTGAAGCGGGAGTAGATGATTTTCTTGCAGAGGCAACCCCCGAGAGTAAACTTAAGCTGATACGGGAGTACCAGACCGGTGGAAGAATGGTCGCCATGGCCGGTGATGGCACCAACGATGCCCCGGCGCTTGCACAGGCAGATGTTGCCGTGGCGATGAACACGGGGACCCAGCCGGCACGCGAAGCAGCGAACATGATCGATCTTGATTCCAATCCGACAAAACTGATCGAGATTGTCGAGATCGGTAAACAACTGCTCATGACTCGGGGAGCACTGACCACTTTCTCGATCGCAAATGATATCGCGAAATACTTCGCTATCATCCCCATCGCGTTTGCCTCTACCTATTCGTCGCTTGGTGCCCTGAACATCCTGGGACTTCACAACGGGATCCTCTCGGCAGTGATCTTCAATGCGATCATCATCGTCCTTTTAATCCCTCTCGCACTTCGCGGGGTCAGCTATCGTGCAATGTCTGCCGAAGAAGCGCTACGGAATAATATCCTCATCTACGGGATCGGCGGGCTTATTGCTCCCTTCATCGGAATAAAGATCATTGATATGCTGCTTGTCTTCATGGGAGTGTAACGGTCACCATGGTCGTAAGTCCAGAATGTCGGCCGGACCCTGATATCCTGCTTGCCCACATACAGGATGAAGAGCGGCAGAAATGCCGGGGCAAGCTCAAGATTTTTTTAGGCTATATTGCAGGAGTGGGAAAGACCTATGAGATGCTTCATGCGGCCCACATACGAAAACGTGAAGGCGTAGATGTACAGGTCGGGTACGTTGAGACGCATGAGAGGGCCGAGACAGAAGCACTGGTAGAGGGGCTTGTCATTATCCCCCGGAAACTTATCGAGTACCGGAATGTGACACTCCCGGAAATGGATCTCGACGCGATTCTGGCAGTTCGTCCGCAACTGGTCCTTGTCGATGAACTGGCCCACACCAATGCACCGGGTTCACGCCATCCGAAGCGTTACCAGGATGTTGAGGAATTACTCGATGCCGGCATTGATGTCTATACAACATTAAATGTCCAGCATATCGAGAGCCTCAACGATGTTGTTGCCCAGATCACCGGCATCATAATCCATGAGACGATTCCGGACCGGGTTATTGATGAGGCGAATGAGATAGAACTTGTAGACCTCGCCCCTCCTGAGCTTCTCCAGCGGCTCCGGGAAGGCAAAGTGTATGTTCCCGATATGGCTGCCCGTGCCCAGGAGAAGTTCTTCAATGAAGGCAACCTGTTTGCGCTTCGGGAACTTGCTCTCCGCCGGGCAGCGGAGCGGGTTGATGACCAGATGCTTGCCTACATGCAGACCCGAGCCATTCCGGGACCCTGGGGAGCGGGCGATAGTCTGCTTGTCTGTATCGGACCGGGGCCCTTATCCGAACGTTTGGTCCGTACCGCCCGCAGGCAGGCAGACCGGATGACTGCTCCATGGTGTGCTCTTTATGTTGAAACACCATCCCATCATCGTCTTTCGAAAGAGGCAAAGGAACAGGTATCAAAAACGCTCCAGCTTGCAGGAAAGATGGGAGCCACAACCGCCACCGTGTTCGGGATCAACGTGGCAACCACAGCTATCGATTACGCCCGCAAGCATAATGTTACCCGGATCATCATAGGAAAAACATTACGGCCACGCTGGCAGGAATTCGTCTTTGGTTCTGTGGTTGATCAGCTCATTCACAATAGCGGGACTATAGATGTCTATGTGATAAGCAGTCAGGAAAAAATATCGCCGTCACCACCTGTGGCGATGGAGCCCCTGCTTCCGGCAACACCGCCAAAGGATTATGTTGCCAGTCTGGTCCTTGTTGCTATTATTACGGTTATCGGCTGGCTGATCCACTCTTTCATCTCTCCGGTAAATCTCGCCATGCTGTTTCTACTTGGTGTTGTTGCCGTAGCGTGGAGGAGAGGATTGCGCCCTGCCATTTTTACCGCAGTGATTGGGGTTCTTGCATTCGATTTCTTCTTCATCCCTCCCTATCTGAGCTTCCGTGTATCGGATACGGAGTATCTTATTACCTTTGCCGGGATGATAGTGGTTGGAGCCCTGATCAGCATCCTGGTTGCACGGGCACGCGAACATGCAGATGCTGCACAAATTCGTGAAAAGGAAACCGGGACACTCTACGCCCTCTCACAGGATCTCGCACGTGCGGTTGATGTTGATTCAATTATCACGGCAGTTACAAAACACATCAGGGAAATTTTCCAGTGGGAGAGTGTGTTCCTCCTACCGGATGAGAACCGGCTGGTTGTCCGCATGACAAGCCCGAACCTGAATCTGAACGCCGATGATATCGCTGTTGCTACGTGGGCATTCCAGCACGGAGCGATAGCCGGTTACGATACGGATACACTCCATGGTTCACCCCTCAGGTATATGCCTCTCCAGAGTTCAGAGGAGGTAATGGGAATTATGGGAGTGAAACCCTCGGAACCTGATGGAATAATTACTCATGAACAGGAACGGATTCTTACTGCGTTTGCTAACCAGGTTGCGTTGGCACTGGAGCGGGTTAACCTGACAAAGAAAGCCGGGGAATAAGAGCCGGGATTTTGCCTGCTTAAAAAATATACAGACTTTTTAGTCCAATAGTTTTTTTAGAAATTGCTTTCAGACTAATAACATTTTTCCGGCAACTAACGCGATTCCTTTTAAAAAACAATGGTATGCAAAACCAATCGTGCTTATTTCCGCGATTGTTCTTTAATAGAAAAAGTATCGAGAACCTCAAGGGTAATTCTTGTACCAAGTGATGGCTGGATTGCTTCTAACCAGAGAAAGAACCCCACCTTTGGTGGTGTCGGTCGTTCGAATTTGAAGTGCCCGTCTTTTACCTGTATCATTTTATGATACTCTTTCTTCTGTTTTGATCGCAGGTAGATGATCAGCTCAAACCCGGGAAGATCGGTTGCAATGATCGCTTTCGAATAATATTTTGAAAATTCTTCGAACTCGATCTTCTTTCCTTTCACCGATAGTCCGTAGGAATCGCAGAGAGCTTTTATTGCAGGGGGAAATAGTCCGCCATAGAGCACTTTTTTAACGATCTGCCCGGTCTGACTCGCTATTTCCATATTTTTCTTCCCGCTGGTTTTTGCGATCTCATTAAAAAACTGGTTACGTACTTCATCGTGATAACGTTTGTAATCGAACGGGTTTTTTGTCGGGATGTCCGTTGCCCGGATCAGTTTTGGGTGGTTATCGGGATTGTTATAGAGAATGCGTGGGCGATAATGTTTCACTAACGATTTGATCTGCTCGCACGAACTGGTATGAATGATTGCATTCGTCTTGTCCTTTGCCAGTCGTTTGACGACAGAATAGTTGGATAGATCGAATGAGGATACTAATAAGAATGGGGTTACTTTCTGGTTGTAGAGATAACCAAGAAGCTTTTTCTTAAATTCAATCTCTGCTTCAAATTCTTTCAAATCCGCCGGGGACGTTACCACTTCAGCAAATGCAATATGGTTCTCTGAGTCAACAAGGAGCAGGTCAAACTCTGCAAGATCCTGGCCATTTCCCCTTACGGTGATGTCTCCGTATTTTGAATAAAAAATACCATTCTGGCCAAGCTTCACACTGTCGCGCTGCTGGGGAGCATCAGCACCTTTCATGGCGAGATATTTTATCCGGTCTGAGTTTTTGGAGATCTCTAAAAACATCTCGTACACGATTGCTTCGAACCAGCGTCCCTCAGCAGTTCGCATAGGTTCAATGTCCGGAGAGAAGAGTTTTTTCCGCTCGACTTTATTCATGTGCCGCGTGGCATTAAGGGCGATTTTGGCATTCGGCTTGAAATTTTTAAAATTAGAATTAAGCCACGGGATCATAATTGCAGTATTAAATCTCTGCCATTATACTAAATAACAATCTGCTCTGCAAGTTCAATTTGTTTTTTTGAAAATATTAGATAATTATTTATACAATGGAAGGATACTTCCATCGTACCTCAGATTAGTACCAAATGTACTGGTCGAAAGGGATACTAAACGAGAGGGGGAAGAAATGCCAAGCGCAAAAAAAATAAGCCACGTGGATCCCGTGCCCCGGTACATCATGCCGGATGCATCGGAACCTGACTATCGGGCTATCCTTGAACAGTTGCAGGACTACCAGTCTTCGCTGATCGGGTCATCGTATTATTATATCCGGGCCGGAGAGGGGAATTACTCCCTGTGCCGGATAGTTCCCGGCGGTGGCAAGATATTCTTTCATGAAATTGTGGATCATGAGAAACATGGGATATCTGAAGACGATCTTGAAGAAGCAATACAGCTGGACACCGGCCAATTGACCATACCGTCACATTACCCGATATCTTCGCACATTGAACAGAAATTGCGGGTCTTGCTGGATTTTCAATAACTTTTTTCATTTACTTGCGGCTCGTCTGATTGCCGGGAAAATATTTCATCTTCTGGATCATTTACCCGGAAGAAGATATTGCCACACTAAGCTCATTCACCTGCCGGGAAAATATTCCCGCGGTCAGGCCATTTAAGACGTGGAAAATATAATCGCATACGGTGAACGTAAAAATTTAATAAAATGGGGATTGAGCCCAGGCTTAAAGAAAAAAGATTAGATCTGATTTTTGTTTTTCTTATGTTTCTGTTTCTCCGGTACGGATCCTGATCGATTTCTCGACCGGTAGAACAAAGATCTTGCCATCCCCAATCTTTCCTGTCCGTGCTGAATCCATAATTGTGGTGATGAGCATGTCGACATCAGTGTCCCGGACAACGATCTCAAGCTGGATCTTGGGCAGGGAATCAACGATATACTGGCCCCCCCGGTATTCCAGGGTGATACCTTTCTGTTCGCCCCTTCCTCTCACATCCGTAATTGTCATTCCATTGAAGCCTTTGTCTTCAAGTGCTTTTTTTACGAACTCGAATCGTTCAGGTTTTAAGATTGCTTTTACTAATTTCATGTTGAATCCTCCTGCTCAGCAGCGTTCCCCGTGTTGGGAGATGTCAAGGCCGACATATTCTTCTTCCTCACTGACCCGCAGTCCGATGGTTTTGTCGATAATTACTGCGAGGATATAGGTGACGACAAACGCGTAGATGACCGCTGCGAATGCACCTGCTGCGTTGGCAACGAACTGGTGTACGTTCCCCTCAATCAGACCTGATGCACCGTTCACTGCCGCCACGGCAAAGATACCTGTGGCGAGCGCTCCCCAGAGGCCACCCATACCGTGAATCGCCCATGCGTCAAGGCTCTCATCGAGACCTTTTTTCATGCGGAAGAGCAGCATCCCATAACAGACCGCTCCACCAATTGCACCTATCAATATGGCTGCCATAGGGGTCACATACCCGGCCCCGGGTGTGATTGCCACAAGCCCGGCAACTGCTCCACTGACAAACCCGAGTGAACTTGGTTTTCCATGAATCCAGCTGATCAGGAGCCAGGCCATCGCACCTGCTGCTGCTGCGGTGTTTGTAGTTACAAACGCCTGGGCTGCCAAACCATTTGCCCCAAGTGCACTGCCAGCGTTAAATCCGAACCAGCCAAACCAGAGGAGGGCCGCTCCAAGAATTGTGAGTGGTATGTTGTTGGGTTCCATGGAATATTTGCCAAAGCCAACACGTTTTCCTATGACAAGCGCCAGAGCAAGTGCAGCAAACCCTGAACTTATGTGAACGACTGTTCCACCAGCAAAGTCAAGCGCACCGAACTGTGCGGCCCAACCACCGCCCCACACCCAGTGTGCAAGCGGATCGTACACGATAGTTGTCCATAGGAGTGCAAACACAAGATAGGCACTAAATTTAATGCGCTCCGCAAACCCCGAAGTCACAATTGCCATCGTAACTGTGGCAAACACAAGCTGGAATACCATGAACAGCAGTCCGGGTATTGCCGGGCTGTAAGGGCCGGGGTCCATTCCAACATTGTTCAGGCCAAGGTATTGCAGATTGCCGATAAACCCGTTGAGGGAGTTGGCCGGATCATTTCCAAACGCCAGTGAATACCCTACCAGTACCCACTGGAGACTCACCAGTGCGAAGGCGACGAACGACAGGGTAATCATCGATATGAAATTTTTCCTGCGTACGAGCCCCCCATAAAAGAATCCTACCGCCGGCGTCATGAGCATCACGAGCGCCGTTGAGGCCAGGATCCATGCAGTTGCTCCAGTATCTATTGCCATTCATTTCACCTGAATTGTTTTTGCATTGTTACTCTTGGTTCTTAAACCATTTCCCGAACATGAGATGATCATGACGGCAATTTTTGCCAGTGTCCAATACCGGATTTTAAGTCCGGTGGAATGGAATCTGGCTGAATCGCTGGTTCTCTCTCCTGCTCTGAATTGCTTTGTTAGTTTTGTAGAGTTGTACAATTGTTAGAAGGAAGTTGCATTCCTACGTATAAAAACATTTTCATTAGGCAAATATTCCATTTATTCGATATACGTCTCAAGTCTGTGAATTTTAAAATAAAAAATCCCGAGGAATCAACGAATCCAACGATTTTTAATCGCAGGTTTATAGTAAAATTGGATGACAGGCTTTTCGTGATTTACGCTTCAACGATTATAGCAATGATGATGTAGTGTCTTTCCGGTTTTATCGTATTCGAAGTGGACCAGTAAAAGATAGAATAGTACTCCCTGTTTTTATTTTTGGATTTTCTATCCGGTAAAAAAATGATTCGATATAATTACTGAATTTCAGGCTCGTTCTCCATGCTGACAGATGTCGAGACCCACATACTCTTCATCTTCGCTGACTCTCAAACCTATTGTCTGGTTGATGACGGTTGCAATAATGTACGTCATGACAAAGGCAAACACCATTGCTACAACCGCACAAAAAGCATTCACCATAAACTGGTGGACATTGCCTTCAATCAATCCTGAAAATCCACCAATGGCTGCAGCAGCGAAAATGCCGGTTGCAAAGGTACCCCAGAGGCCCCCCATACCGTGAATAGCCCATGCATCAAGACTTTCGTCACATTGTTTCCTGACCCTGAAAAGCATCATACCATAACAGAGTACTCCGGCAACCGCTCCGATAAGAATTGAAACGAGCGGGCTGACAAAACCGGCAGCCGGTGTTATCGCGACCATCCCTGCAATTGCCCCGCTCACCATTCCCAGTGAACTGGGTTTACCGTGATACCAGCTGGCAAACATCCATGCAAGGGCTCCTGCTGCTGCTGCAGTATTTGTCGTGATGAACGCTGTTGCGGTGATGCCATTTACTGCAAGTGCACTTCCCGCGTTGAAACCAAACCAGCCAAACCATAAAAGCGCTGCCCCGATAAGTGCCATCGGGATGTTGTGGGGTTCAAAGGTATACTCCCCATATCCGGCCCGGTTTTTAATTACCAGAGCCAGCGCAAGAGCTGCAAAACCTGAACAGATCTCAACTACTGTTCCACCGGCAAAATCAATAAGGCCCAGTTGTTGTGCCCATCCCCCGCCCCACGCCCAGTGTGCAAGTGGACAGTATACGAGCGTAAGCCATACAATGATAAAAACAAGAAACGATGAGAACTTGATACGCTCGGCAACCGCTGAAGTGACAATCGTTACCGTCACAGAAGCAAAAAAGAGCTGGAATGCCATAAATACAAGCGGGGGATATCCCCCGGGCCCCGCGTCTGCGCTGACCCCATTGAGTCCCAGGTAATTCAGGTTGCCGATAATCCCACCGACATCCGGACCAAATGCGAGTGAATACCCTATCAAAACCCAGTGGATACTCACCAGTGCGAGCACTACAAACGAGAGTGCGAGCATCGAAATAAAATTCTTCTTCCTTACTAATCCGCCATAAAAGAGCCCGACTCCCGGGGTCATCAGCATAACAAGCATTGCCGAGACCATGAGCCAGACAGTAACACCGGTATCTAAAGCCATTTCTTTCACCTTTGATAGATTTATTTCATACCGGCAACCGTTCTTTACGGCAGGAACTATCTGCGTCTTTTATTGGACTACTCCATACGTGGGTGGTTAACAAACGCCACTTCGTACAGAATAGCCATTATCTCGCCATATATGCAAATATCCTGGATTATAGAACGGTCGACAGTAAGTTACCGGATTACAAGTCCGAACCTTGCCGACAAAAAATTATTTTTAAATTAGTATGTTGCCAGGTAACGGTCCAGTTCCCATGGGTGAACTGCGAGCCGGAAGGCATCAGATTCCATCTCTGCGATACGGGTTAAGTTCTCAACGACATGGTCGCCGAGGGTCTTACAGATGACCTCGTCCTTGAGCATTGCAGCATTTGCCTCAGCAAGGCTTGCGGGGAGCATTTCAATGTGAAGTCTCTTCCTGTCTTTTGCATTGAGATGGTAGATGTTCGTGTTCGTTGATTCCGGTGGCATGATCTTATTCTTGATACCATCAAGACCTGCTGCAAGCATGCAGGCAAAGGTGAGGTACGGGTTGCACATCGGGTCGGGGCTGCGGAATTCTGCACGGGTGCTGTTACCGCGAGCAGCAGGAACGCGGACAAGGGCTGAACGGTTAGCAGCACTCCAGGAAATGTAACAGGGTGCTTCATAGCCGGGAACAAGTCTCTTGTACGAGTTGATGGTCGGGTTTGCCACACGGGTGATTGCCCGTGCATGCTTTAAGAGACCCCCAATGTAATACATCGCGGTATCGGAGATCTGAAGATCTGCATTGGCATCAAAGAATGCATTCTTGCCGTTCTTTGAGAGGGAACCGTGGGTGTGCATACCGCTGCCATTGATTCCGCCAATGGGCTTTGCCATGAAGGATGCATGGAGTCCGTACTGGAGGGCAATCGACTTGGTTGCAAATTTGAACGTGATCACACGGTCAGCAGTGGTAAGTGCGTCGCCATATTTGAAATCAATCTCGTGCTGGCTGTCAGCAACTTCGTGGTGGGAGGCTTCAATCTCGAATCCCATGTCACTCAGTGCCAGGACAACATCACGCCGGACATCTTCTGCAGAGTCTGTTGGTGCGAGATCGAAATACGCCCCGTGATCCACAAATTCCGTTGTGGGTATGCCATCGTACATCTTGAACAGGAAAAACTCAAGCTCGGGTCCGGTGTTGAACGTATAACCCATCTTTGCCGCATCAGCAATGGTCTTACGCAGTATGTAACGGGGGTCCCCATCAAAGGGCTTGTTGCCATACGTCTGGACATCGCAGATAAATCGCGCGACCTTCCCTTCCTGGGGTCTCCATGGAAGGACCGCATAGGTTGCCGGGTCTGGCTTTAGAATCATATCGGATTCTTCAATCCGTGCAAATCCTTCAACAGAGGATCCATCAAACCAGATTCCTTCCGTCAGTGCTTTTTCAGCCTGGATGGCAGGGATTGAGACGTTTTTGGGCATCCCCTGAATATCCGTGAACTGGAGGCGGATGAATTTGACTTTGTCCGCTTCAATTTTCTTAAGCATCTTCGTTACGTCTGCTGACATAATGGAAGAAAGGTTCCACCCAATCGTATTTATATCTATTTCACTTACATTATTGAGCGAATGCTCATATTGAAATCAGGAAAGTCTCAGTATAATGGATCATCGTTCTCTGTGATAATATGTGTGGTATAATTGGTGTAATTGACAGGAACCGCCAGCTCATGGATGGCGGGAAGATCAGGGAATCGCTCGCTATGATGGATGAGCGGGGGAGCGGCGAGGGTGCCGGCTATGTCGCATACGGGATATACCCGGATTACAAGGACTACTATGCGCTGCATGTATTCTTTGATAATATCCGCGAGAACAAGGGAGCACTTGATACCCTGCTCGAGAAATGGGGAACCATAGTTCATGATGAGCAGATCAAAACATACGAGCAGCCCAATATCCGGAAAGTCCACACCCCCTGGCGATATTTTTTCCGCCCTGACCGCAGCCTGATGCCGAAAAGTACCACACCTGATGAAGACATCGTCACCCATCTGGTCATGAAAGTGAACGCGGAAAAGAATGGTGCGCTGATCTTCTCTTCAGGAAAAAACTTAGGAGTCTTCAAAGCAGCCGGCTGGCCCGAAGATGTGGCAAACTTTTACCGGATTGAGGATTACAAAGGATATCTCTGGCTTGCACACAACCGGTACCCGACAAATACTTCCGGATGGTGGGGCGGGGCTCACCCCTTTAATCTCTTGAACTGGAGCGTTGTGCATAACGGGGAAATCACTTCGTATGGTACCAACCGGCGCTACATTGAGAGTTTTGGCTACAAATGTACAATGTATACTGACACAGAAGTCGTTGCATACTTAGTTGATCTGCTGGTCCGGAAACATGGCCTACCCGAGAAACTGGCTGTACGGGCACTTGCCCCGCCTTTCTGGGAAGAGATTGACCGGATGCCCCCAAAAGAGCAGGAGCTCAACCGGGCTATACGTCTCGCGTACGGATCTGCTCTTATGAACGGTCCGTTTGCAATCTGTGTCGCCAACGAACATTCGCTGGTAGGATTCACAGACCGGATCAAGCTCCGCCCCCTTGTCAGTGGGGAATCCGGGGATCGCCTCTATATTTCGAGTGAAGAAGCTGCAATACGGAGGATCGATCCGGATGTTGAAAATATTACCATGCCAAAGGCCGGAGAACCGGTTATCGGGAGGGTGTATTCATGAGTATCGGGAGTACTCCTCTCAAATTCAAAGTGTCGATTGATCCTGACCGCTGCATGTCCTGCGGACGCTGTATTGAAAACTGCTCGTACGGTGTGTACCGGAAAGAAGGAGACGATATCAGGATAAATTCCCGGAACTGTGTTGCCTGCCACCGCTGTCTTGCTTTCTGCCCCCGCGATGCGATCGATATCGAAGAAAAACCCAATGATTACCGGAGCCACCCTCTCTGGACCCGGGAAGTAAGGGAAGCGATCTTCAACCAGGCAAAAACCGGAAAGATTATTCTTGCCGGTATGGGGAATGCGCAACCGTACCCGGTTATCTTTGACCGGCTGGTGCTGGATGCATGCCAGGTAACCAACCCGAGTATTGATCCCTTGCGTGAACCCATGGAGTTACGCACCTATATCGGGAAGAAACCATCATCGCTCACGTTAAAGCAACTCCCGGATGGCGAGGTCGAACTCATCACAAAACTCACCCCCAATCTCCAGATTGAGACCCCCATCATGATTGGGCACATGAGCTATGGTGCCATTAGCTTAAACGCCCAGACCGCTCTGGCAAAAGCCGTGAGCCGGATTGGCACCTTCATGGGTACCGGGGAAGGAGGTCTTCACGAGTCCCTCTACCCGTACCAGAAAAATATGATTGTCCAGGTAGCCTCGGGCCGGTTTGGTGTGGACATCAACTATCTCGAACGTGGCGCTGCCATTGAGATCAAGATAGGCCAGGGAGCAAAACCGGGTATTGGCGGGCACCTGCCGGGCGAGAAAGTCTGTGCAGATGTTTCCTGCACCCGGATGATTCCGGAGGGGAGCGACGCGATCAGTCCCGCTCCGCATCACGATATCTACAGTATTGAAGATCTCAAGCAACTGGTACGCGGTTTGAAAGAAGCCACCGAGTGGAAAAAACCGGTCTTTGTAAAAATTGCCGCAGTCCATAACTCAGCTGCAATTGCTGCGGGCATAGCCCGTTCATCGGCAGATGCCGTTGTCATTGACGGGTTCCGTGGCGGAACCGGAGCCGCACCCCGGGTCTTCCGGGATCACGTGGGTATTCCGGTTGAAGCCGCGGTTGCCAGTGTGGATGCCAAACTCCGTCAGCAGGGTATCCGACACAAAGTTTCCATCATCGCAAGCGGGGGTATCCGCGAGAGTGCAGATGTAGCGAAGATCATCTGTCTCGGGGCAGATGCCGTATACATTGGTACGTCAGCACTGGTTGCCATGGGTTGCCGGGTCTGCGGCACCTGTTACCAGGGCAATTGTGCGTGGGGTATCGCTACCCAGAAACCGGAACTTGTGAAGAGACTTGACCCTGAAACCAATTCTGTACAAGTGGAAAATCTTATTCACGGCTGGACGCTTGAACTGGCCGAACTTATGGGGGCAGCGGGTATCAACAGCATCGAGAGCCTGCGGGGCAACCGCGACCGGCTCCGGGGGTATATGCTGGACGAAGGCCTGATGGAAGTCCTTGATGTCAAGACCGTGGGGGCGTAAAAGTGATGACTTCGGTACGCATTGATGCAAACCATCTCCACTACACCCCGTTAAACCAGAAGATCCGGGCTGCGATTGCCGATGGTGCCAAAGAGATTATCATCGATAATGTCTTAGGCCAGCGTTTTATTGGAGACGGTGTGAGAGGCGATGACGTCATTATTACGGTGAACGGTGTCCCGGGCGGGGATCTGGGTATGTTCATGAGCGGTCCTACAATCATTGTCAATGGCAATGCCGATCATGCCCCCGGTAATACCATGGATAAGGGCAAAGTCATTATCCATGGGAGTGCCGGTGATGCAGTCGCCCACAGCATGCGGGGCGGCAGGGTCTATGTCCGTGACAATATCGGGTACCGTGGCGGCATCCACATGAAGCAATACATGGAGAAACGACCGATTCTTGTTGTCGGGGGGGCAGCGCGGGCATTCCTGGGTGAATATATGGCCGGGGGTCTTCTCATTGTCCTGGGTCTGAATGGTGTAACCCCAATATCGGAGCGTGGTGTCGGCAGCGGGATTCATGGCGGAGAAATACTTGTGCGGGGTCCGGTGGATGAACTGCATCTTGGTGTTGGTGCCAAACAGACTCCGGCAACTGAAGAACAGAAAGCGATGATCAAACCGATCGTTGAGGATTTTGCAAAGCAGTTCGGTCTCGATCCTGCCCCCCTGCTGGCCTCTGACTATACGCGGATTTCACCGGCAAGTGCACGGCCGTTTGCAAACAAATATACTTGGGAGTGATGAGGATGGCACTCAAGAATTATCGCGATTTAAAAAGTGAGGTCTGGGATACGGGTAAATGTTCGGGTTGTGGTGCCTGTGTGGCGGTCTGTCCGGCAGATGCCATATCCTTTGATGAAGGGGAGATGGTGCTTGCCCCAAAGAGCAACGGGTACTGCAAACAGGCAACTGATAGCGTAAACTGCGGAGCGTGTTATTCAGTATGTCCACGGGTTGGTGAACAACCGGCAGAGACGCTCGGGAAGTATCTCGACCTTGCGTGCGGGAAATCAGCCTTTGAAGTCCCGCATAAACAGAGCGGCGGGGCAGTTACGGCGATCCTTGCCAATGCACTTGATCAGGGCCTTATCGATGCCATCGTGACAGTCACCGAAGATCGCTGGACTCTCAAACCTTCCTCGGTTATTATCACGAAATCCGATGTCCTCATACAACAGGCAGGCAGCCGGTACAGCTGGTGGGTACCGCTCCTTGCTGCGCTCAAGCACGCGGTCGTTGAACGAAAATTCAAGAGGATTGCAGTCATTGGTGTTCCCTGTGCAGTACAGGCAGTTGCACGCATGCGGGAGAGCGATAATGATCTGCTCAAGCCGTACGGGAAAGCAATCCGGCTGGTAATTGGTTTGTTCTGCACCGAGACCTTTGATTACGAAGCCCTCATCCCGGGAAAACTCCGCACTCAACTCAAATTAGAACCGCACGATATCAAAAAACTGGATGTGAAAGGGAAACTCGAAATCCTCAAACACGATGGCACCACTACTATCGTACCACTTGCGGAACTGGAAACCTGCATCCGCAAAGGCTGCCACTCATGTACGGATCTCACCGCTGTCCTCTCTGATATCTCTGCCGGTTCGATCGGGAGTCCAGCGGGCAAAACAACGTTGATCATCCGTACTCCTGCCGGAAAAGGTTTCATCGACAGTGCTGTGCAGAATCACAAACTGATCCTGAGTCCGGGAGTCGATACTTCAATAATTGAAAAACTGGCCTCGGCAAAAAATAAGAAAAATTCAAAGAAATAAAATTTTGTCCTGATTACCCGGTTTGTCCTGAATAAAAACCCGACATTTCCCTTTATTTTTCATTCTCCCTTTTTTACCGCACTATTGAGCAGTTGTTATTGATTTATTTCCTAAGAAAAACCGGTTTGTTGGAAAAATCGACCCTCATATTCGCATTCTGGCAGGGTTTACGGGGCCCGGAGGGAGTTATCTTCGCGGCGAAAACAGCCTCGATATAATGACCCTTGGCGGGCTTTGGGCGAGGGGCATTTCTGCCGTATTTTAGCAAATCGGGCGATATTTTAGCGCTTTTTCCATAGTAACTGAAAAGGAGGATTTTGCGGGGTTTTCCGGAATGGGTTTGGATACGAAAAATGGGAATAATGCCCAATTTGGGCTTATTTTACCGTGCCGGTTACATGATCATCATGTGCATATTTGAAGAAGTGTAGTGGTTCGTCATACACTAATATGATATAATTGTAGATCAATCAAGATTAATTGTCAGATGAATGTAATATATCGCATCCTCTATGTTGACGATGATCCAAATCTTCTTGAGATCGGTCAGTTCTTTTTAGAGGAATTAGGGGATTTTGCAGTTGTTACTTCGAACCTTGCCACTGAAGCACTCAATCTCCCCGGTTTAGCCTCATTCGATGCAATCATCTCCGATTACGAAATGCCCCAGATGGATGGCATCGCATTTTTAAAGATGGTGAGGAAAGTCCACGGAGACATCCCGTTCATCCTCTTTACGGGGAAAGGACGCGAGGAAGTGGTGATCGAGGCCATCAACAACGGTGCTGACTTTTATCTCCAGAAGGGCGGGGATCCGGAAGCACAGTTTGCGGAACTTGCCCACAAGACCAAAAAAGCGGTGGAACGCAAACGGGCGGATAGTGCGCTGCAGGAGAGCGAGGCTCGCTTGTCCCTCACCATGGAAGTGGGCAATGCCGGTATGTGGGAATGGAATACTGATACCAATAACGTAAGTTTCGATTCCCGGTTCCATGCCATGCTGGGGTATGCACCGGGGGAGCTCCCGACGACCATCCAGGAATGGTTACCTTATCACAACCCCGAAGATGTTCCGGTGTGGATGGCAAAAGCCGAGGCATACCTTCGGGGCGAAAGCCCGTTGTTCGAGAGTGAACACCGAATCCGGAACCGGTCCGGGGAGTGGAACTGGGTCTTTACCCGGGGACGGTTTGCAACTCCGCCCTTACCGGGAGTCCCCCGGTTGTTCATTGGCTTTGCAATGAATATTACCGAGCGTAAACGTCTTGAAGCGGATCTGGGGAAAAAACACGAGGAACTTAAAGTATCCTACGCAGAACTTGACGGTACCAAACGGGAACTTCACCGGCAGTTCAATCAACTTTTGGTGAGTGAACGTACGCTCCGGGTTAATGAAGAGCGGTTGGTCATGGCGCAGCGGATAGGGCAGACCGGCAGCTGGGAGTATGATATCGCAACCGACAAGATCTGGGGGTCTGCCGAGGGTCTCTACATTTTCGGGTACCCCCCTGTAGCCGGTGATTTCCCCCTAAATGATATCGAGATCTGTATTCCGGAGCGGGAGCGGGTTCACCAGGCACTCGTTGATATGATAACAAAAGGTCAGGAATACAATCTTGAGTATGTTATCAATCCTGCAGATGGATCTGCATCAAAAATAATTCATTCCATTGCCCGGCTCGAAAAAGATGCAGACGGTAATCCGTTCAGGATTATTGGTGTCATCCATGATATCACCGGGCGCAAAAAGACAGAAGAAGAATTGTACGAATCGGAACAAAAATTTGCTACTGTCTTTCAGAGCAATCCGGTTGCCCTTACTCTCGTATCGGCTATCGATGGCGTATTTGTTGAGGTTAATAACGCTTTTTTGATACATACCAGGTATGCCCGGGACGAAATAATCGGTAAAACATCAGACGAACTGGGAATTTTTACTGATAATGATGAATACGCTCAGATGGTTTCCCATCTTAAAAACCAGGGTTACCTCCGGGGAATGGAATTGCGATGCCGGATAAAAACCGGCGAAATCCGGACCTGCCGGTTTTCATCCAGTATTATCAGGATGGGCGGCAAGCCTTACATTCTCTCTACGGTGGAAGATATCACTGAACGCAAACAGGCAGAGGAAGAGAACTGGAAAGCACGGCAGATCCTTGAAGGCATCTTAAACTCCATTCATGTCCGGGTATTCTGGAAAGACCGGAACCTGATTTATCTTGGATGCAATACTCCGTTCGCACGGGATGCCGGGTTTGAAAAGCCTGAAGATATTATTGGCAGGGATGATTTCGCAATGGGCTGGCGGGATCAGGCCGAGCTATACCGCAGCGATGATCGGAGTGTGATAGCGAGTGGGATGCCAAAGATATTCATTGAAGAACCTCAGAAAACCCCCTCGGGTAATATTATCACGCTTCTTACCAGTAAGGTCCCCTTGCGCGATGCTGAAGGTAATATCATTGGCGTACTCGGGACGTATATTGACATCAGTGAACGGAAGAAAGCGGAAGGTGCACATAAAAAAAGTTAAGGGAAAACCCGCTCACTAAAACAATAATTTCTTGTTGAATAATTATTCCGGTTACGAACTTCCGGAAGTCTTTCCGAACCGGAAAGAGTTCGGGGGTATAGTGATTACAAACTGTGCCCCTTTACTCCACACACCGTTCTCCTTAATAGAGAACCCGGTGATCGAGAGAATCTCACGGATGAGGAAGAGTCCATACCCGGTATTTTTCCCAAATCCCCGGGTGAAAATCTTCTCTTTCTCATCATCCGGTATTCCCACACCGTCATCCACATACATGAGGAGCAGGTCCCTACCGTTTTGCTTGCAGGAGATCCTGATGTGTGTCACATGCTCCCCATGACGCAACGAGTTATCGATGAGATTGAAAAATACTTTTTCAATGAGCGGATCAGCGTAGATTTCCAGATCTCCGGTATCGACAGAAATTTTAATGGATCCCCGGTCAACGGTCTTTAGGATGGTGGCAAGGGTATTTTTGACCGGGATCCACCGTGGGGGTTCTGCACCAACGTTCTGGTAATCGCGGGTGAAAATGATCTGCCGGAGGATCATGTCGGCAATTGCCTCTTCTTTTTTCAGCACATCCCCGATTTTTGTATCCGTATTCTGCCGTTTTACCATGGCGATGTAGCCTTTTAAGGAATTGATCTGGTTGATGATATCATGCCGGGTGATACTTGTTAAAAGTGCAACCTGCTTGTTTGCCTTTTTTATGATCTCTTCGGTATTTTTCCGGTCTGTGATGTCAATAACAAATCCTTCTATGGCAAGAAGATCTCCTTTGGGAGAGAAGACGCCGAGACCCTGTTCCCAGACCCATTTCTCGGCCCCGGTCGCGGTCAGGATCCGGTACATAACCTGGAACTTCTGTTTCTCCAAAACGGCTTGTCTGATATTTTCCCAAGCTTTGGGCCGGTCCTCTGGATGGATAAGGTCGGCGAAGGCAACCGTACCATTCTCGATGAGATCAGACGGCTGGTAACCTGTCAGATCTGCACACCCCTCGCTTACGAACTCCATGATCCATGTACCATCATTCCGGCACCGGTAAGCCATGCCAGGAAGGTTCCCCATAAGGGTGGCAAGCGCCCGCTGGCTCTCTTTGAGCAGTTCTTCGGCTTGTTTTTTATCGGTGATGTCAATACCAAATGATATGGTCGCAATGATGGTATTGCCATCTACAATCACATTGGTATTCCATGATATATACCGGGTTATGCCGGACTTTATGAGGATCGGGCTCTCAAAGTTCGTTGGGGATCTGGTTGTGGTGAGGCGCCGGAATTCATCCCAGTATTCCGGGTACCGATCTTTTGGTACAATGTGTTCAAACCAGTTCTTCCCAAGAATCTCCTCGCGGGAATAGCCGGTTACTCCCTCTGCTGCCTTATTGAAGATGGTCACATTTCCTTTTATGTCAAGGCCGATGATCATTGCGTTTGCTGTGGTGATCAGGTTCTCGGCAAAATCCTTAGCCCTGACCACTTCAGCAGTCCGCTCCATCACCCGCTGCTCCAGCTCGTGCTGGTAGGTTTTCATTTCCGTGATATCTTCTAAGATGACACCAGCTGCCCGGGTCCCGTTTTCAAAGGTTAACGGGATGCATTTCATCTTAAAGAACCGGCCATCATCGAGTAGATCGAACCGGACTTCAAGTGCACTCCCCTCCCCCTCCAGTGCCCGTTCAATGCC
The DNA here is from genome assembly GCA_963676675.2 of uncultured Methanoregula sp. Lineage (GTDB taxonomy): Archaea > Halobacteriota > Methanomicrobia > Methanomicrobiales > Methanospirillaceae > Methanoregula. Next base: position 1,141,268 of record OY781161.1, read on the forward strand.
GGACAATTCCCGGGCTGAAAAATGGGGTGCAAGGGATGATTGTCCAAGATGCGTTCCTTTCAGCTCCTCTTTACTCATCTTAAAATAGTCAAGGAATGCCGCATTACTTTCCTGGATAAACAGGTCGCTGTCAAGAATCAGGATGAGGTCAGAAGATAAGCTGAGTACATTTGTTAACGGGACTCTCTGGGTGAGATAAAACAGTTTTGCTGACCCGAGCATCCGCATATCTGCCTGCCCGGTAAGCACAAACGTGTTTAAGTATTTGGCTGCTGTTGTCCGGTTGAGAGAGAGTTTTTTTGAGACTTCTTCGATAGTGAGCCCTTTAGGAAATTTCCTGAGCAGTTCCCTGATATTTTCTTCCTCGAGCTCCCTTGCCAGGGTCTCACATCCTAATATGAATCTGGCGAGTACCTATATAAATCAGCGGTAATCATCGTTGCCAATAATCAACGATAATCATCAGAACGACAAATGTTTAAATACTTTAAATGAAAAAGGGTATTTGTTGCAGCCAAAACGGTCGATCCCGGTTTCAGGTTTGCAAAAATTCACCGTATCAATATCCTCCATCCGGAACTAAAGCCAGACAATGTCTGGTGCCTGCCTTCATCGGCACCCCGGGAGAATGGGGGTGCCATAACCAGCAATGTGCAGGGAGTAATTAAAAAAGAGGTAGTGAAAAATGAGTTTCATCGACGATATGAAAATTGGAAAGAAGATGATCGGGGGATTCCTGATCGTTGTGCTGATCCTCGTTATTGTAGCGATGATTGGCTATCTGAACATGGGAACAATGGCAGCTGCGGATACGAAATTGTACGAAGATAACACTGTCCCCATTGGACAACTGGGGAATGTTGAAGCCGATTTCCAGCAGATGCGGGCTGAACTATACCGGTATATTTATGTCCCAACGTCACGAGCTACCGCTGAAACAACCATAGCAGATCTACGGGTTAATATGAAGAAAGAGATGGACGCGTTCCGTGCCTCATCTCTATCTACTGAAGAAAAGGCCGCTCTGGCCCAGTTTGATACAAACTATGCAGCATTCAATACGCAATATGACGCCACGATTGCTGCCGCCGACAAAAATGATATGAAAACTGTCGATGTAGCACTTACAGCAGGTTCCCCGCTGATCACTGCCCGAACGGGTGTGGTCTCTGCAATCCAAAGCCTTGTAAAGCTCAATACGGATTCTGCGAAAAAAGTCGCTGATGGCAATACCGCGCTCTTTAACAGCAGCGCTATGATGCTGGTCATCGCAACCATTGTCGGTGTTATCATAGCGATTGCAATCGCGCTTTATATGAGCAAAAGTATTACCGGGCCTCTTGACCTTGCCAGCAAAAACTTAAAAGAGATGGGCATGGGCCACCTTGGCAACCGTCTGAAGATGAACCGGAAAGACGAGATCGGTGAGATGGCCACCGTAATGGATACCTTCTCTGATGATCTCCAGAACAATGTAGTAGGCACTATGAAAAAGATCGCAGTGGGTGATCTTTCAACAACCGTCAAAGCCAAGGACAACCTGGATGAGATCAGTCCAGCCCTTATTACGATGACCAATGCAATTAATGCATTGACCACAGATGCAAAAATGCTCGCAAAGGCAGCTGTGGAAGGCAAACTCGACACCCGTGCAGATGCCAGTAAGCACCAGGGCGATTACAGAGCGGTTGTCGAAGGGGTTAATGGAACGCTCGATGCCGTCATCGGCCCGCTTAATGTTACGGCGGAGTATGTCGACCGGATTAGCAAAGGCGATATCCCCCAGAAAATTACTGATTCCTACAATGGGGACTTCAACGAGATAAAAAATAACCTTAACCAGTGTATCGAAGTCATGAACGGCCTCCTTGCCGAGACCAATGGACTCGTCAAGGCAACAAAGGAAGGGAAACTTGATACCCGTGGAAACTCCCAGAAATTCCCTGGGGGATGGGGTACTCTTGTTGGCGGTGTTAACGAATTAGTCGATGCATTTGTCCAGCCCATCAATGTTACCGCGGAGTACGTGGACCGGATCTCTAAAGGAGACATACCCCCGAAGATCACCGATACCTACAACGGGGACTTCAACGAGATCAAGAACAACCTCAACAATTGTATCGATGTCATGAACGGCCTCCTGGACGAGACCAACGGACTTATAAAGGCAACCCAGGACGGGAAACTCCAGACACGTGGAAACGCCCAGAAGTTCAACGGCGGATGGGGGAAACTCGTCGGCGGTGTCAACGAATTAATCGATGCATTTGTCAGGCCCATCAATGTGACTGCTGACTATGTTGACCGGATCAGTAAGGGAGACATCCCCCCGAAAATCACCGACAACTACAACGGCGACTTCAATGAGATCAAGAACAACCTCAATAATTGTATTGATGCAGTCAACCTGCTCGTTGCCGATGCAGGTATGCTTGCAAAGGCAGCCGACGAAGGTAAATTAAATACCCGGGCAGATGCCAGCAAGCACACCGGCGACTACAAGAAGATCGTTGATGGTGTCAACCAGACGCTCGACTCGGTTATTCAACCGGTCAACGAAGCCCTCCGCGTATCGAAAGGTTATGCAACACAGGACTTCACCACACGTGTAGACCCGAACCTCAAGGTTCCCGGTGACTGGTTAGCCTTCAAAGAAGCATTAAACAACATCGGTATCGCGGTCTCAGCCGCAGTGACCAACATTGGTACGCAGGTGACTGACCTTGCAGCAGGTGCCGAAGAGGCCAATGCCAGTGTCGAAGAAGTAACTGCCGGCGCAGGACAGGTAGCAAAGAACACCAGCGCAGTCAGCACCAATGTCGAGAAATCTATGGCAGGTATCGAACAGGTGCAGAAGGCCATGGAAGATCTCTCTCGCACCATCCAGGAAGTCGCTACCCGTGCGGATGTAACAGCAAAACTCGTGCAGGATACAACCACCTACAGCAAAGAAGGAATGGATCTTGCCCGTAAGACCGAGAATGGTATGCAGGGCATCACCAAATCCTCTAACGATGTCAATGTCATCATCCTCGAGATCAAGGGACAGATGGACAAGATCAGCGAGATCGTTAACCTGATCACTGACCTTGCCAACCAGACAAACCTGCTCGCTCTCAATGCAGCCATTGAAGCAGCACGGGCTGGAGATGCAGGACGCGGATTTGCGGTTGTTGCAACTGAAGTTAAATCGCTCGCGGTCGAGTCTCGTGCATCTGCAGAAAAGATTGCTGATATGATCAACAGTCTCCAGCAGCAGACGAACAGTGCAGTAGATGCGGTTGCATCAGCCAACACCGGAGTCAAACAGGGCAGCGAAGCATTACATGAAACGCTGAGCAGCTTCACCAAGATCGTAGAGTCGATTGACCAGGTGAGCAAGAACATCAGCGATGTGGCAGCGGCAGCTGAAGAGCAGGCGGCTTCGGTCGAAGAAGTGACTGCCAGTGTCAATGAAGTCGGTGGATTGATGCAGAGCACGGCAAAAGAGTCCACAGATGCTGCAGCTGCAAGTGAAGAGTCAGCTGCTGCCATTGACCAGATCTCAAAAGTTATCGGTAATGTGAATAATATCGTCGACAAAGTGACCAAAGAAGTCTCGAAGTTCAAGTGCTGATGGGGGATACTGACATGGCAAAAGTAACCCATCCAACAGATGAGGGGGAAGAGATCTCCTCATCCCCCCCAGTCGCACAGGGACTATTGTCTGCTGATAAGACGCAGGCCATAAAGGACAAGAAGGCAGGAAAGCATGAGAAGGGGATGCTGCAAGTCGTAGAGTTCCTGCTCGGAAACGAGCACTACGCAGTTGATCTCTTCGATGTCAAGGAAGTGGTGGAGTACACAACCATCACCCAGCTTCCCAACAGTGCCTCCTACATGAGGGGCATTATCGACCTGCGGGGCGAGATAACCACTATCGTGGATTTAAAAGAACGCCTGCATATCGCCGCGACTACCGAGTTACAGGAAGAGAATAGCCGTATCATTGTCTTAGATGAGAAGATTACCCGGGCAAAGACCGGGATAATGGTCGACGATGTCACTTCGGTTTCAACCTTCGATATGAGCGATATTGACAAGACTTCCGCTGCGGATAATCACGAGGATACCGCGATCCTTGGTATCATAAAAAAGAAGGTCAAGGACAAGGAGCACGAGAAGAACGAACTGATCATCTGGATCGATATCAAGTACCTGCTCAAGGATATCGGAGAAGGAATGTCTCTCACATGAGAGGAGATTCTCTCTAAATTTTTTCCGATTTCAGTGACATGAGTGTCAAAAAACCGGTGAAATAATGGCCGATGATAAAAAAGATAATGGAGGATCAAATAGCCAACATATGGATTATCTGAAAGAGAATGACATGTTTAAGGTCCGCCTCGAATTTTACAATCTCGTAATGCAAGGACTCGATCGCATGGATATTCCGGTTCCCATTGTTAACAAGAATTACAAAACCCTGTACACAAATCAGAGATATCAGGAGCTGCTTGGCATGAAAAAAAAACAGGCAATCGGCAGGTACTCCTATGACCTCTACCAGACACGAAACTGCAAGACTGCTATGTATCTCTGCCGGATGGCAATGACGTGGGATGCATTTGCAGAATGTGAGAACCTGACTGGTGAAAACCCGATTGTCCCGCGCTATGCAGATCCCATAAAAGATGCTGAAGGAACAATGTTCCTTAACACCGGAATTTTAGAAATCCGCAGAGCAAATTGAGGATTTGATCAAGAACCTGCTCAAGGGTATTGGCGAAACATACCCCTTTTTACCGGTTATCATGTGTTACCTAAACATGTGTTACCTAAAAATGGAATGATCTAGGAGAAGTGACATATATCAACAGCGAATGTAACAGGATCGTGCATCATTGTTAAGTGCCACTGGTTAGAAGGAAAGATGTCCAAAGTTTCCAGTACCCGAGATAATTATATGCGAAAAATAAATCGACCGAAAAATAAGGAGGTTTTTAATTTACCGGTGTAATTACCGGAACCTGCAAGGTATAGGACAGAATCCACAAAACTGACAACTGTCCCTCTGATGGGAAAAATGGCTGGCTTATCGATAACAGCACTCCGGAATTTTTAAAAGCAAATCGATACAGGAGAATAGAACCTGAAATAATCAGGATCACACGGGATGACAGAAGTGACGAAAAATGCGGACAGGAATAATGGCGCCCTCCCGATTTCTTCTGAGATTGAACTTGAAATTGACAGGACCCGTATACTTACGGTACTGTGCGTTCATGAAAACCCGGTGTTCCTTGACCGGCTCTGCAGGCATCTGGAGCGGCGGGGAGATCTTTCTGTTGATACTGTCACATCGGTCGAAGATGCTCTTCACCTGATGAAGTATGTTCTTTTCGATGTCATCGTTACTGATTATAACCCCCTACCGGTTGAAAAAAATGGGTTTCTCAAAACGGTCCGGAACCAGGGAAATGCCGTACCATTCATTTATTTTACCCATATACGGAATGCTGAAATCGAAACAGAAACCCGTGTGTATAGTGCTGTGTACGTTGTTGAGTGGGAAGACGAGATCATGTCCCGGGGATTCGATGACCTGTGCTTGTCAGTAAAACAAGCTGTAGCTAAAAACCGGAAAAGAAACGCTTCCCGTCAGAAAGTGCTTTTCTGAAGCAGTTTTTTTAATAATCACTACCCGTGAATCCAGGATTCTGGTAAATGTGCTTGGTTCTGTAATTACCCTGCCGAAATGTATGATCAGATGAGGAGTAGGAAATTGTAATACTGATCTTTGCACGGTTGGGGATCTTTTCCTGCCTCATCTCATAAGAAACACCGGTATGTTGGAAAAAACCGACCCTCATATTCGCGTTCTGGCAGGGTTTCCGTGGCCCGGATTGAGTAAACTACGAGGCGAAAATGGCATCGATAAAAATGCCTTTGGCGGGCTTTGGGCGATGTGCATTCCTGCCTTATTTTGACAAACGGAGCGATATTATGGGGTATTTTCCACAGGACCCAAAAAGATGGGATTTGCGGGATTTCCCGGTATCGACCGGCATGCTGAAAATGGAAATAGAGCCCAATTCAGGCTTATTTCGCCTCTGGGTACATAATCTCTTTTTTACGGTCGTTTGACCCGAACCAACGGAGAACACCGGTCAAAAAATCCCGCAATAAAAGGTGCGAACTCTTCATGCCAGCATTCAGATCCCTTCTGAAGTTCCCAGCCGTTTGCAAGCACCTGCCGGACATGCTTTCCCAGGCGTACCTGTAACAGGGTTTCTGATTTGAGCAGGTCCTCAACCCGGGTAAATTCCCGGGGCACTTCCATCTCATATTTCCCTTCGTTGATATAGGGCCCGGGTAAGGGTGAGACGACATGCTTTTCCCGGAATTTTTCCGCATTTGTCCGGTTCCAGATAGGTGGTCCCGTGTGTATACGGACGTTTGGGAGTTCTGTTACCAGCAATTCTATAAGGAACATGCACCGCTCCTCTTCCATGGTATAGTGGGCATGATGCACGGCAAACCCGTTTCGATCGAGATGTTCAACAATAGCACTCATGCTTCGCTTCAGCTGCGGAACGATGACCTCTTCAATATAGGGGGGCGTGGCAAACGTGATCGCATAGAGGCCCGTGCCCCGTTTTGCAAGAAGGTTGCCAAGTTCTTCTTTTGTAATTGTCTGCGGAGCGGGTACCAAAAAATATTTTTCTGAGGGTGATTCGAGATATCCCTGGGCAAGTTCCACAAACTCCACCATGCGGTCAAGCGAGACTGCTGCGGCAACATTGCGCCGTGGATCAACCGGGTCAATCACGATTAAGGGTTCATCAAACTCTTTTGCTGCGTGATGTTCGGGATCGACAATCATATGCGGACGCCATGTTGCTGTAGCTTTCAGGAGCGGGGTAAACCCGCCATAGTAGAGCACCAGCAACTCGCAGAGATACCCGGAGAAACCCTCGGTCATCTGGTCAGAGCCATAGATCCCCCCGGCTTTTGCGAACCGCTTGAGCAGGAGTACATCATCGATCAGGCCATTGATCTTATCGGTAATATAGCGCGTGTGAAACGGTGTGCGGTCGACTGCGCTCTGGATCCTGGTTGCGCTGTCCACATTGTAGCAGGGTACAAGATCCACATCCACGTCATCGATGACCGCATTGATATACGGGTGCTCAGCGTATTTTTCGTGAAACTTTGTCGAGAACTCCGATGCAATCTTTCGTGCAAGAGCGAGTCCCTCCTCTTCGAGTTGCTCACGGGACAGGCTGACATCAAAAAGCATGAACACATCGAGATCCCGATCACCCCTCACCCAGGTATGGCGGGCAATTGATCCAACTACCATACCCTGCGCTTTTCCACTCTTTGCAATAGCATCCAGAAGGCGTTTTGCTATGCCGCAGACATGTTCACGTTCTTCAAGAGTCGGACGAAGAGTAGCCAGAACCGCATCTTCAAGGGGCAGCCGGGTTACCATGCTACCTCCATCAGATCCTCATAAACGGGTCCCTGTGGTGTCAGGGTGCTCTTTTTTAATTTCAATCCGCTGATCGTGCAGCTCCCGTATTCCCTCTTTTCGAGCTGACTGATAGCAGCAAAGAGCGATGGATCGGGAGATTTGACTCGCGCCACAGTTGCATGGGGAGTAAACCTGCGGGTTTCGCGGGCAAATCCCATGGGGGATAGTGCGTCTTCGATCTGATTGAAAACAAGCCCGGATCTCCCGCCATCTTCAATTGTACACCAGACCGTATGTGGACGGGATGGATTATTTACGGTAATTTTGCGTGCCGTAACCACAAACGGAGCAACCTGAATCCTGCGGAGTGCATCCATAACGGCAGGGATTTTCTGCTCTGCTACCTCACCAAGAAACTTTGTCGTAATGTGAATGAGTGCAGGTTCAACAAAGGTAAGGCGCGCCCTGCACCTGCGCAGTACTTCCTGAGCTGACGTCAGCTGCTCTCGTATCTCTGGGGAAAGTTCGAGTGCAACAAATGCTCGTACCATTAATGGTACTATTATTCTATTCCTCTACAAATGGTGATCGTTTTTTATGATTAGTTTTTGTTCTCACTTTTTTGCTGGAATATTTTTTAATGGAATAATCTTATGAGCCCGGACTATGATTGTTTATTCCCATAATTTTTATTCACAGAATACCTAATTGATAACTGACAGTGTGAGGGTATTTTTTATGCCAGAAAATCCGCAATTGATTGTATATACGCTTGAATATTGCCCGAACTGCGACCTCTTAAAAGGGTTTTTGAAAAAGGGCGGTTATGCTTTCACTGAACGCGATCTTTCAACTGCGGAATCGCTCACCGAGCTGCGGCTGAACGGAGTTTTTGTATCAGAAGCTCCCGTCCTGCAGAAGAATGAGGACTTCTATACCTCTGCGGATCTCTTTCCTTCCGGTAAACTGGATGGGGCGCAAATAACCAAGCTTATTGCGGGTGAATGATGCCGCATAGAGAGACCCGCCAGCAGACTATTTTCGGCGCGTATGCCCCCGTACTTCCCCCGGTGCGAACGAGCGACGGGCATATTGTTGAATGGGACCGTAACCGGATCGTCCGCCAGATCGTACAGGAGACCAAACTTGTCGAGACCTTTTATGGTTACAATGGTGCTGACGAGGCGACTGCGCAGGAAATTGCACGGGATGTGGAAAACAAGATAAAGAGCATGGGGCTCAAGTCCCTGTCCGGCCCCCTCATACGGGAGATTGTAAATATTACCCTTCTCGAAAAAGGTATGATACAGTACCGAAACGTCTCAACCCGGGTTGGTACTCCGGTGTACGATGCCCATATGATTGATGTGGGTAAGGGATTTGAGGCGCACGACAATGCAAATCTCCAGGAGAATGCCGAGACCAGTCACAAGAAAAAGGCGGATAAGATCTCTAAGGAACAATACCTGCTCCAGCTGCCGCCCAATCTCGCAGACTATCACTTGTCGGGCGAGATGCATATCCATGATCTCGAATACTTCGGCACACGCCCCTTCTGCCAGGACTGGGACCTGCGCTACTTCTTCTACTATGGCCTGATGCCGGATGGCACCGGCACGAAAGCCTCGGTTGCCGGCCCGGCAAAGCGTGCGGAAGTTGCCATCCTCCACGCAGTTAAGGCCCTTGGTTCAGCACAGACAAATTTCGCTGGCGGACAGGGTTACTATAACTTCTTAACGTTCCTCTCACCGTTCGTTGAGGGCATGACCTACGAAGAGATCAAACAGCTGATACAGATGTTTGTCTACGAGATGACGCAGATGATGGTTGCCCGTGGCGGCCAGCTCGTTTTCTCCTCCATCCAGCTCACCCCCGGTGTTCCTTCCCTCTGGCAGGATAAACCGTGCGTGTACAAAGGAAAAGTCTGGGACGGGAAATCCGCACCGAAGCGGACCTATGGCGAGTTCGAACGCGAGGTGCGCCTGCTCTTCAAGGCAACCATGGAAGTGATGCTCGAAGGCGATTACTGGGGTAAACCCTTCAACTTCCCGAAGCCCGAGATCAGCATCGAGCCGGAGTTTATGGGTGAGCGCGAGGAGTTTAACAAGAAGCATCCTGACCTCCCCACCTACCAGGAACTGTACCTGCTGACCTTTGAGCTGGCCTCCAAGTTCGGCACCCCCTACTACGACAACCAGCTTCCCGCGTACCGTGGGGCCGGCAAGGGCATCTCCTGTTACCAGTGTTGTGCCTACCAGTTCTCGGCAGTGGCAGAGGAAGATTCAGATTTTGATAAGAAACTCTACTTTGAAGATGGCAAGCACTTCTCGATGGGGTCATGGCAGGTAGTATCGGTCAACTGCCCGCGAGCTGCGTACAATGCGGAGGGTGATGATGCCCGCCTCTTTGCCGAGCTCAAGAAACTCATGGACGTGGCAGTCGAGATCTTCAAGATCAAGCGCCGCTGGATGGACAACATCCGCGGAAACGGGCGGATGCCCTTTGCCATGCAACGCCCCAAGGATCCCAATACGGGTGATCGCGGAGCGGTGGCCGTTGATCTCGAAGGACTGGTATACACAATAGGTGTCGTAGGAGTCAATGAGATGGTGCAGCACCATCTCGGTTCGCAATTGCATGAATCCAAGGCCGCTTTCAAACTTGCCATCCGTGCAATGACCGAGCTGGAACTCTATGGGCGCGAACTGAGTAAGAAGAATAACATGACCATTGCGCTTGCCCGGACCCCGGCCGAGACAACCGGCCAGCGGTTCGCTGTGGCCGACCTGCTTGACCGTCGCTACCATAACTTTGCGGTAAAGGTGATCAAAGGCGATGTCGAGCTCGGGCTCGAACAACTGGGAAAATCCCGGGATCTCCCGATCTACTATACGAACGGTACGCACGTGGCACCGGGCGCAGATGTCCCGCTCCCCAAACGCATGGAGATCGAGCATGTCTTCTTCCCGATCGTTGATGGCGGCAATATCTTCCATATCTGGTTAGGAGAAGCACGACCCGATCCCCGGGGATTGATGGACATGGCCATGAAACTCTGTCGCACCACCCAGATTGGGTACTTTGCTTTCACCCGCGACATTACCGTCTCCTTGAAGCAGTTCCACGAGATGCGGCCGAAAAAGACCATCAGCCAATGGGAACCTTCCAAAATTCCGGTAAAAGTGTAAACGTTTGATTGCTCTTAGCTATTTTCATCGATGAGCGTAACCGGATAAAAACCGCTTTTTTATTAATCTCTACAGTGAGTTATCTGTATGGGACAAAAATTCTGTACTTCCTGCGGGGCTGTCCTCTCCGAGGGTGTGAAATTCTGCGAGAACTGTGGTGCGGTAGTTGAATCAATCCCCCCTGCATCCGCCCCATCCCCATTATCGCAGGCCCCGTTTACTATTGCAGACCCCCTGCCAGGAACTATTCCCAAAAGAAATCCTCATATGAAGATCATTGCGGGAATTGTTATCGTTCTGGTCCTTCTGGCCGGGGCTGCCTATATTTTTGTTCTCCCCAAATTGTCAGGTTCAAATTTTCTGCCCACATCCCCTGTCGGGACGAAAATTACTGCGTCAACTCCATCCCCTGCAATGGTGAACGTAACGACCCCAACCCTGACTCCCATTCCAACTACGATAGTTCCTACTCCTACACGAAATCCGTTCCCGGATGCGTATTCAATCGGGAAATTGTTCAATTACAACGAGGGCAAGTACGTCAGCAGGGCGACGGTCTACCGGGTTTGGATGAATGAGACCTACCAGTGGCATAATGATATGGACAACCATTATTACACGCAGCGCCCGAAAGCCGGGAAAAAGTACCTGCTGGTTTTCGTTAACATCGAGAACCTTGGTACAGACGGGTATCCTTACCCGAAATCCAGCACGATTTTCCTGCACAATGGCGACAATACCTACTATGTCGATACCTCTCATTACCTCCCGGATAAAGCAGGAAACCGCGAGGCCAAACCCGTCGAGATCCAGGAGCTCGAGAAGCAGTTTGATTATTTCAAAATGGAGTATGTTGAAGATTACGGGTACTCTCATGGAACAACACAGGATTTTGTGTATCCTGGAAAGGGTAATGCGATCGATGGTTACCTGATATACGAAGTTCCTGCTTCACTCATGCCAGAAGATACCTATGTCGAGATCATATTTGACGGACAGGACCGGGCTGTCTGGAAACTCGGATAATTTTTTGAGAGCTTAAAAAAAGGGATCAGGTAGTAAAAGAGGGTTCTTTTTTGAGCGTGATATCCATCACGCTTCGATGGACCCGGTAGTAACTGTGAATACGATCTACCTTATGTTCAAGCATGATCGTAGTCGTATGGTCATCGGCAATAATTTGCACGCGTTCAGGTTCGATGTCGACAACAGGTGCGTTCTTTATGGTGGTAGGCATCTCTGCGGTAATGAAGATCTGGTCCTCGGTTTCTACGATCTCGTAGGGGATCTCACCATCATCAACAGGCATACCGCTCCTGAATATTCCGGGTTCTCCATCCAGGGGCTGGCGGCTGATGATTGTATATCCCACGATACGGGCATGCTCATTGTCCGGCATGTTCTTAACAATATCTTCAACGATCCTTGCCAGGTTGTTAAAGACATCGTCGTAGGGATTGTTCGGATTATTCTGCATGAACGCCTCGAAGTGAATACTGTTCTTTCACTCTTTTAATGATTCCTGCCCGCTCAAATCTTTTGAGGTAAGTGACAAGTTCCTGCTGCGGCACCTGGGTTGCTTCCTCAAGTTCAGGGAGTGTGAGTGAATCATGCGAGAGTGCGATAATTACCGTAAACTCTCTCTCGCTCAAAAATATATCCTTATGGTTATGGGCAATATCAGAAATTTTATTCTCGATGTCGTGGTTGACCTGTTCAAGGGTAGAGAGTATCTGGTCGTGCGCTTTTATCATCCGCGCAAGCATAATGACTGAATTTTTCAGCTGTTCGTTCTGCTCACCCTTGTTGCCCGTCATTGCACTTGGCACCCTGACCTGCCTGAGACTCACGTCAACGAGGATGTCATTTTCGAGGAAATAGTACTTCCTCCGCCGGTCATCGGTTTCGCAGGAGAGGATAGATTCGCGTTCCATCAACTGGAGATGATCGATGACCGCTTTTGGGGAAAGCACGAGCGTGTCGGATATTTCTGTGACAAAACAGGGTTTCTGCCTGAGCAGTTCGATGATACGCCGCCGGTTCCGGTTCCCGAGAATATCCAGGAGCCGGGCGACTTCCATTACATCATCCATGATTTACATAATGTTAGTGTTGGCCCCATATAAAATTCATGAAGGGCGGTTCTGGTGCGTTATTGGGACTTTAATTATTGGGCTTAAAAAAAAGAAAATGTGAGTGTTTGCCCTCCTCACATTAAAAACGAAATCCTGATTAAATATTTGAGTAGATTCCCGTAATCAGTAAACATTTTTCCAAAAAAAATTACAATGATATTTTCTTTATGAGTTCCGGTGCAAGATTTTTCAGGATATTGCTGTTAGCGGGTGTAACGTAGACCAGATGCTGACCTAAGACAACCAGACTCCCCACCGGTTTACCGCGCCCGACAGGCTGAGCGTTATACAAACGTATGGCTGCCTCTCTCGACTGTGCACTGTCAAATGATTGTGTGGTTACGGTGACTACCTCGCCGGTATTGTCCGTGAGTACATATGTTTTACCTCCGATTGCTCCGGGAAGATTCAATGTCGTATCTTTTACGCTCGTAATGGTAATTCCGGTTGCCATTGCTGCATCTTTCACCGGTTCGCCGAAAACCTGATGGTACGGTGATTCTTCTGCAATTACCAGAATCAATCCAAATGGCAGCAGGACCACTATGATAAGGAAAATAAACAGCCCAACCTCGAGCCGGGAGAATGTGCTCATGGATATCCTCCTTTCAAAACGATGGTGTCATGTGTTTTCATCATCACTCACCTCACTCCCCCGGCCGGTTTACACCAGCTGGATTTTTTGAATTTTAAGAATACCAGCGGTGGTACCGCGAGCAGGAACGTACCGAGCAGCACGGAACCCACGTACACAAAACCACTTGTTGTGAAGTACGAGGGGGGCATGAGACCTACAATAAATGCAAAGATTGTACCGAACATGCCAAGCCCACCGACAAGCCAGATCCCGATCATACCCCCGGGGATCTTAAAAGGGCGTGGGGTATTGGGCTGGCTGTACCGGAGTTTGATCACCGATGCAAAGACAAGGACGTACACGATACAGAGCAGTTCAACCGTCATTGCTGACAGAATCCAGTAGGCCTGGTTGACGGAAGGTAAGAAAACATAGAGGAGGGAGATGACAGATCCAATGAGCGCCTGTATGACAAGTACCGCAACAGGGGCCCCGTACTTGTTGGTCCTGTCAAAAAGCGGGGGCATGTTGCCTTCCTCAGCAACAATACCCAGACCTTTGGCCGGGCCAATTAACCAGGCTGCTAGTGAGACAACCCCGCCCAGTGTGATTAATACCGCCATCGGTGCTACGAGCCAGGGCACACCGGCCGCTTTGAAGAAGTACTCGATGGCCTGCATGACACCGGATGCGAGATTGAGCTGGTTTGCCGGGATGACCATCGCAATTGCAAGCGTTGCAAGTACCGTACAGACAACGATGATTACTGCTGACAGGGCCATTGCCCGGGGGAAATCCTTCTGGGGATTTTTGGTCTCCAGTGCGTGGAATCCTGCCATCTCCATTCCAGCGAACAGAAGAACTATAGTGGCAAAGAATGGCAGTGTTGTGACGTTGATGGTCGGCACCATCGCCGCGAGCGTGAGGGGTGGCAGCACAATCGCCTGTCCTGACCCCATCCACCAGACACCCAGTAGGATGATCAGGATCGCGGGGATGATACTCCCTAAAATGACACCCACATTGCCAAACTTCGTTGAAGCCTCCTCACCGAAGTACGCGATTGCAGTTGTGCCCCAGAATGCGATCATCATGACGCTGAACATGTAGAAGGGACTGTTCGCAAGTGCCGGTGTCAGTGCGAATGCAAGCGTGGATGCGATAAACGAAAGAACCGTCGGGAACCATACAAGATTATTCGACCATTCGCAGAACAGGGCGGTAAATCCTCCCTTCTCGCCAAATGCCTGTTTCACCCAAGCGTAGACACCTCCCCCCTGCGGCCAGCCCGTTGCCAGTTCTGCGCCGGCAAGGGAGATCGGTATGAGGAACATGACCGCTCCTAAAATATACCAGCCAATGCACGACCAGCCATAGACTGCCATTGAGGGAAAATTCCTGATACTCAGGACGGCAGCTACGTTGATCATGGCAAGGGCAAAGAGTCCCAGCACTTTTTTTGAGGGTATGCCGGTACCCTGATTTGTTTGCTCTTCGCTCATCGTTTCTTCTCCTTTACACAGTACATCATGTATTCTCCTTTGATATTTTCGATACCGTGGGTGTCATGTTCGAACCCGGGGAATCGTTTGTCGAAATCCTGCAATGATTTCAGGTACTGGAGTACCGGTCCGTTCTGTTTTCCGGTCCGCTCACCCGGGGCAAGGATGGGGATGCCCGGGGGGTACGGGAATATACCCGTAGCTACGATGCGGTTCCCTGCCTTTTCTATGGGGATGTGTTCAACTTCGTTATGCACCAGCTTTTCAAACGCTTCTGCGTAGGTTATGGCTGGTTCGGGCAGGATAGCGTAGGCTTTCTGGAGGATGTCGCACATCTTATGATCCTTCTTGAACTGGTGCATTTCGTCAGCCAGCCCTTTTAAGGTCATTCCGCCATAGCGTTCCGAACATCCTGTCGTGAGGTCCGGGAAAACCTCTTCAAGAGGAGCATTCTCGTCATACAACCGTTTGAACTCGAAGAGTTCGGTAACAAGCGTTCCCCATTTTCCTTTCGTAATTCCCATCGAGAAGAGGAAAAGGATGGAATAATCCCCGGACTTTTCGTTGATGATCCCCCGGGTATCGAGGAATTTGACGACCAGTGCTGCCGGAATACCCCAGCTGGCAAGCGTCCCATCATCATTCACGCCGGGCATAAGTACGGTGACCTTGATCGGGTCAAGCATGCAGTAATTGTCCGGCAGGCCGGTAAACCCATGCCATATTTCGCCCGGGTGAAGGACCCAGCAGGAGGGATTGTCGCGGAGAGTATCAAGCGATGCATCCTGAAACGCGATCTTCTTTTTGGTCTTGGGATCTATGACCGTGTCTGGCTGCCACATCGGGAACCACCAGTCCTTCTTTCCCTTTGCCGTCCCAATCTCCCGCTTGATCCGGGCCATCGTCCTTCGGAACCGGATGGCCTCTTCAATTGATTCGGTGGTCAGTATCTTTCCGGATGCCCCATCCATCATTTTTGAAGAGACATCGAGTGATGCAATAATGGTATAAAGCGGGGATGTGGAGCTGTGCATCATGAACCCTTCATTGAACCGGCCGTGTTCAATGGGAATTCTCCCGTTTCTCACATGTACCATCGATGCCTGAGAGAGCGCCGCCAGCAGTTTATGGGTTGATTGTGTGGCAAAGATTGTCGGACCTTTTTCATCGCGTGCCCCGTCCCGCATGGCAAACCTGTCCTTATAGAGCGGGTTGAACCGGGCATATCCGTACCATGCCTCGTCAAAATGGATACTGTCTACGCTTTTTCCCAGGTTATCTTCGACATGTACGGCATGGTAGCAGAGCCCGTCGTAGGTTGAGTTGGTAATAATCGCGTGTACCGGCTCTTTGCTGCGTGCAGTCTTTGATAGCGGGCATGCTGCAATTTTTGCTTTCAGCGCTTTTGGCGTCATCTCTTCCGGGGGAATTGGCCCGATAATGCCGTACCGGTTCCGTGTCGGGATCATGTATATCGCAACGGAATGGGTCATGGTCAGTGCGTGTTCGGCGGATTTGTGACAGTTGCGGTCCACCAGAACGATATCGTCCTTGCTCACCCGGCCAAAAAAGACAATCTTGTTCGCTGTTGACGTACCGTTCGTGACAAAATATGTCATGTCCGCGCCGAACACCTTTGCGGCGTACTTCTCTGCCTCGCCGACTGGTCCTGAATGATCAAGAAGCGATCCCAGTTCCCCTACGGAAATAGAGAGATCTGAACGGAAGAGCTGTTCGCCAAAAAAATTAAAAAATGCCCGTCCTGCCGGCGATTTACGGAAGGCTGTTCCCCCGGCATGTCCCGGAGTGTGCCACGAGTATTCAAAATCCTTAGAGAATTTTACCAGTTCTTTAAAGAACGGGGGGAGGATAATTTCCCGGTACCGTTTTGCTGCTGCCGTTATACGCCCGGCAATAAATTCCGGGGTGTCTTCCATCACCCAGATATATTCATTGATCTCCCGGACGGTTTTCAGGGGAAGGGATGTTGGCGGGGCATTTGTTGGCTCGCCCATAAGGAACAGGGGAATTTTTTCATTGCGTTCCCGTATCTCATCAATGAGTTTTGCGGTAACTGCGTGTCTCTCGGGGGTATCGCCCCCAAGGTTCCAGTTGATGAGGATACAATCAATTTCCGGAAGCGCTGAGAAAGCTGCACGGGCATCTTCGGGTGAGGCAACTTCACCGACATGGATGCCAAATTCCTTAAGACCGGTGATGATCCGCTGGATAGCACGGCCCTGCGGAGTATCGGTCTTATGGGCATCATCGATTATGGCGACATTCAGCGATTCTTCGGGTTTCATGTGCACCCCCCGAGTGTCACGTTGAGGCTTTCGGTGTTCATCCGCTTATCAAAATGAGAACATTCGTTTGTTTTTGGCGGTTCTGACATCTCTATCTCCTCAATTACGGAAATGGTTCCAATTTTTTTGAACAATCATCCGAAATCGTGTAATACAGAACTATCATTCGAGGTATATATGCAGATCGTTAGATGTCACCTCTTATGAGATGAAATGCCTTTGAGGAATATTCAGTTTTTAAATAATGAATGAATTCTTGATATGAACCGTAATGGTATACGAACATTTTTTCTATGAGAAAAAATCATTATAATGTTTTTTAGTGAGGGAAATAAGAGTAAAATGCCCCGTTGATACAACTTAGAAAAAAAGAGAAAAAATCATTCAAAGAGCCGATAGTTCGGCGCTTCATCAGTAATGAGGATATTGTGCGGGTGACTCTCGGTCATGCCGGCATTGGTAATACGGACGAATTTTGCGTTCTTGTGCATTTCCGCAATGGTCTTTGATCCCGTGTAGCCCATCGCCGCTTTGAGTCCTCCCACGAGCTGGTACATAACTTCACCGACATGTCCGACATAGGGAGTCACGCCTTCAACTCCTTCAGGAACAAACTTGGTAGCCCCGATGTCTTTTTTCTGGAAGTAACGATCGCTTGACTGCCCACTGCTCATCACGCCAAGCGAGCCCATGCCACGATATTGCTTGTAGCGCCGCCCTTTTATCGTGATAACTTTACCTGGTGCTTCATCAGTACCGGCAAACATGCTGCCCATCATCACCGTATCCGCTCCCGCAGCAATCGCCTTTGCCACATCGCCGGAGAATCGTACTCCCCCATCTGCGATGACCGGTACACTTGCCGGATGAGCGATATCGGCAACCTGAGCAATTGCGGTGATCTGGGGGACACCCGTACCTGCAACAATCCGGGTTGTACAGATTGAGCCGGGACCGATACCGACCTTGATGCCATCGACACCGGCTTTCACCAGCGCCTTAGCTGCTTCGGATGTTGCAATATTGCCCGCAATAACATCGGCTTTTACACTTCCTTTGATATCTTTTACCGCGGCAACGACTTTTAAATTATGTCCGTGAGCACAGTCCACTACCAGTGCATCCACACCATTCTTGTCGAGCAAGTTGGCCCGGGCAAAATCAAACGGTCCGACTGCTGCTGCTACACGGAGATTGCCTTTTGCATCCCGCGTTGCATTGGGGTACTGGCGTTTTTCTAAGATATCCTGCATCGTGATGATACCGATAAGTTTTCCTTTTTCATTGATCACCGGCAGGCGCTCGACTTTATTGGTGTACATGACCTCAAGCGCTCTCTCTGCAGTGATATCTTCCGGAGCGGTGACCAGTTTTTTTGTCATGATGGTCTTGATGTTTTCATCACCGCGTTTGGATACGATCGCACGTACATCCCGCCTGCTGACGATACCGATAATGCGACCCTTATTGACCACCGGGACACCCCCGATGCTGTACTGGTGCATCAGCCGTTCGGCATCGGTAACGGTAGCATGCTCTTCTACATAGAGCACATCGCGTTCGATCAGTTCTTCAGCCTGCTTGACTTCGATGAGTTCCTGCAGTTCGCGCTCTGGAGTCATGTTCCGGTGGATAACTCCAATTCCCCCTTCTCTGGCAAGCGCGATTGCCATCAAAGACTCCGTCACGGTGTCCATCGCTGCGGACACCAGCGGGAGGTTTAAGCTGATATTCCGGGAAAATTTCGAACGAATATCTGCTTCGGCAGGTTCTAATAAGGAAGCCTGCGGTGCGAGCAGTACATCATCGAATGTTAATGATAGTGGCACATCCAGTTTCTCAACGTACATAGGTCACCTGTCCAACAACACTACCTGATCATCGCAATCGCGGTATTAATCAAATCTTCACGAACCGTTGCGTTACGGTCGCCCCCGCAGACCATCCCACGTACTCCGATAATATCCGGGTTGATTCGCTTGAGCGCATCAATATCTTCAAACTTAAGGGCTCCGGCCAGAGCGGTCTTAAGACCGAGTTTTGTGTTTGTATTGGTAAATGTCCGAAGAGCTTCTTCGTTCATGAAGGCAAACGTGCTCTGCCGGTCCTTGATGCCGGTATCGACCATGACATAATCGGCTCCTTCGTCTGCTGCGATAGGTGCCATATCAAAAGGAGAGATTGATCCCATTCGCTCGTAATCCGAGTAGGCAGCAATCACGACAAATTTTTCAGGGAACTCATCTTTTACTGCTTTTACTACAGCAGAGATCACTGCGCGGGCTTTTTCCTTGCCCTCAAACGTGAGCCCGATTTTGATATAATCAGCCCCGGCACAGGCTGCACCATATGCGGTGAGTGAAGCCCCGCCGGGTTTGAAATCGAAGTCGCCAATAGCCGCACTAACGGGTTTCTTTGCAAAGGATTTGATCTCGCGAATCACCCAGGGATAGTTGGCGCCCAGCGAGCCCTCTGATGGTTTCTTTACATCGATGATGTCAGCGGCACCAGAGCGCCTAGCCTCATCGATTGAGCTTGGGCTGACCAGCAATTGCATAGGATTTAATGATCTTTTGTCCTAATAGTGATTGCGCTCACCTATGGAACTTGTTCTTGCGATGGATTTGCGGCAGAATATGGTCGTTCATGGAAAATCCGGGAATCGGGAGAGTTACAAACCGCTGGACTGGGGTATTTCTCCAACAGCAGAACCCCTCGGGTATTTGGCAGCAATCCGGCCAAAAAATCTCTACATTGCGGATCTCGACCGGATTGAAGGCACCGGTTCGCATGATGCAATCGTGAAGCAGTGCGCGGAGAAAGTCTCACGCTGTTATGTGGATCGCGGTTGCAGATCATCGGATGATATGCTCCCTGGAAAAAATATCAAAAATATTATTGGCACGGAAACGGGAGGCGCAGCTCTTTATCGATACTGTGGCGGCTACCTGAGTATTGATGTAAAAGAGGGCCGGGTGATCCCCTCCGGCAAAACCCCGGAGGCATTCCTTGCTGATGCGCGGGACTGGCATTTTGACGGGATTATTATCTTAAACATTGGCTCGGTAGGGACTGAGTCGGGTATGGATGCAGATGAACTCGGAAAACTGCGGGCTGCTTATGGTGGCAGATTGTTGTATGGTGGCGGGGTTGCAACCGTTTCCGATCTTGAAATCCTGAGTGCGGCAGGATTTGACGGGGCGATCATTGCGACTGCCCTGCACCGGGGCCAGATCCCGGTTGAATGGATACGGAGGGGAACCTGTTGTTAATCACGATTGAAGGGATAGACGGGACCGGCAAGAGCACCCTGCTCACCGGGCTCAAAAGCCAGCTTGCGGATCTCGACCCCATCTTCACCCGGGAACCGGGCGCAACCTGGGTGGGTGAATCAGTGCGAAGGGCAATCGCTGAACAGATCGATCCTATCACAGAAGCTTCACTCTTTGTTGCTGATCATGCTGCGCACCTTTCTACCCTTGTCCGTCCCGCCCTATCACAAGGCAGACTTGTAATCTCTGACCGGTACAGCGACAGCCGCTTTGCCTACCAGTCCGTGACGCTCAAAGGAATTGTGCCGGACCCGGAAGGATGGCTGAGGGCGATGCATGACGGCTGGTCGATTGTACCTGACCGTACGTTCCTGCTCGTGCTTTCCATTGACGATGCCCTTGCCCGCCTCGCAGATAAGAGCGGGCGCGAACATTTCGAGAAGCGTGAAGTGCTCGAAGCGGTGCAGAATAATTATCTCGCGTATGCCCGTGCCGAACCCTCACGGTTTGTAATTGTCGACGCTGCAAAAGAAAAAGAGGAGATTGTAAAATTTGTAGCAGATGCGATCAGGCAGATTTCGCAATCGTCAAAATCACATCGCCGACCGTGATCACATCGACTTTTGCGCCCTCTTCCATATAGGAATATTTCGGTGAAAATGCATTCTCGGGGATTGCTGTTTCTGTACACTCAAGCATGATTGTTTTTGGCGGGTTTGCCAGTTGTTCCGGTGAGAGCGCCTTGATTGCTGCCATAAATGCCTGCGCCTGTTTGCGGAATGTCGGACCAATGACCGAGCGGTTGAAATCGATATCGGTGATTACCCGGTCGAGTTTTGCCGCATCCGTGCGCCAGTGGACATCCGCATTGAGCGTGCGACCAGTATCGCCTTCGTCATTCACCGTGTGGGGTGCATAGATGGTAACCTTACCGAGCGGTGCATTGAGTGCAAGACCAGCATCGTGTTTGTATTTGCGCACTTCGGCAACGACCTGCACAAGCAGGTTTCCTTCCATTCTCGCCGCATCATCATCGTAAGTGAAAGCCACCCACGGCTGCTTGTGCACGCTCTTGCCGGGACTGAGGTGCGAGTAGCACTCTTCGGCAAAGTAGGGGGTGAACGGTGCGAGCAGCCGGCAGAGTGCATCAAATGCGGTGTGAAGGGCAAGGCAAGCGCCCTTCCGGGAATTATCATCCTTATACAGCCGGCCCTTGACCAGTTCGATATAATTGTCAGCCAGCACATCCCACGCAAATTCCCGGATTGCCTTGAGTGCGATATCAAACTGGTAGGCTTCCAGTGCGTTGCTAACCTGCTCCACGGTATCCGAGAGTCGGACCAGCAGCCAGCGATCCGCGAGAGCAGTGATCTGCGCCTTCTCATCGAAGCCTCCTTTTTCCAGCTGGATTAAGGCAAACTTGGTGATGTTCCACATCTTGGTCTGGAACCGCGAGGCTGCAACCACATCGTTCCAGTTGAACATGATGTCCGAACCCGTTGCTGCGCCCATCGCACCCCACTGGCGGAGTGCATCGGCGCCATACTTCGAGAGGATCTCTTCGGGCACGATAATGTTGCCCCGGCTCTTGCTCATCTTAAAGCCGTCTTCCCCAAGAACCATTCCATTGACGAGAATTTCGTCCCAGGGTTTCTGGCCGGTGAGTGCAACCGACCGCAGGATCGTATAGAACGCCCATGTCCGGATGATATCGTGGCCCTGCGGGCGGATCTGTGCGGGGAAAAATGGGGGTGTCCCGCTGCCATCCCAGCCGGTAACGTTCAGCACCGAGATGGATGAATCCATCCATGTATCGAGCACATCCACTTCACCGGCAAATTCGGTGCTGCCGCATTTCTTGCAGGGGTGTTTCGGGTTGACCTGCGTGGGGTCAACGGGGAGATCCTTGTCTTCCGGTACGGTCATCTCACCGCATTTCTTACAGAACCAGACCGGTATCGGGGTGGCAAAGATACGCTGGCGGGAGATGCACCAGTCCCACTCCATCTGGTCCACCCAGTTCTCCATCCGGAGGAGCATATGCTCGGGGAACCATTTGATCTGGTGGGCTGCATCGGCGATCTCGGCGGGCTTGATCTTCACGAACCACTGGCGCTCTGAGAGGATCTCAATCGGGGTCTTGCAGCGCCAGCAGGTACCTACGCGCTGGGCAAGTTTCTCCTGACGCTTTAAGATATCCTGCCCTTTCATGTCAGCAAGGATTGCAGTCCGGCATTCGGTGGTATTCAAGCCCTTGTATTTGCCGGCAATTTCTGTCATCCGGCCCTGGCGATCGATCGCTTTTCGTAAGGAAAGGTTGTGCTGTTTCCACCAGTGGACATCCTGCTTGTCACCAAAGGTACAGATCATGACAGCGCCGGAACCAAACGCGGGATCGACTGCCTCATCCAGCACGACGGGCACATCGTGGCAGAAGAGCGGGACTTTCATAGTCTTGCCTTTCAGCGAGCGGTAGCGTTCGTCGTTCGGGTGAACCGCAATGGCAACACAGGCTGCCAGCAGTTCCGGCCGGGTTGTGGCGATCTCCACGCCATCGAAATCGAAATAATTGAGCTGGGTCTCCCGGTCTTCATAGGAAACCTCGGCAAATGCAATCGCCGTCTCGCACCGGGTGCAGTAGTTCACCGGGTGTTCGCTCTGGTAAATGTAGCCGGACGCGAGCATGCGCAGGAACGAGAGCTGCGTCTTACCGTAATACTTCGGCTGCATGGTGACGTACTCATTTGACCAGTCCGTAGAGAACGCCATCTTCCGCAGCGTGATGCGCATCAGGCCAATGTTCTTTTCCGTGAGTTCGCGGCACATCCGCCGGAACTCTTCGCGGGAGACATCGTTTTTTGTGATGTGGTTGAGTTCTTCGACTTTCACTTCGGTCGGAAGCCCGTGGCAGTCCCAGCCCTGCGGGAACATCACATTGAAACCTTTCATCCGTTTGTAGCGGGCGAAGAAGTCAATGTAGCACCAGTTCAGTGCATTGCCGATATGGAAGTTGCCGGTTGGATACGGCGGGGGGGTGTCGATCACAAACTGCGGTTTTTTTGAATTTTTATCAAAATAGTGATCTTCATCGCGCCAGATGCTGCGCCAGCGCTCCTCCACCTCCGCAAAATCATAATTTTTGGGTAGATCCTGTGATGACGCCATTCCGCAGATGTTAGGTGCTGAAATAAAATATAGTAATCGGAATCAAAGCGACGAACAGGAGTATTTCTGTCTCGTGATGAACAGGCTCCCTCCCGGTGAATGATAAAGCTCTTTTTGGATCAACAACACATGATGTACAAATGGTACGACAACGAGGCCTTGGGTATGCAGCGGCAATCACCGGTGCGGCTATCCTTGTCGGCCCTTATCTTCAACCCGCATGGCTGATGGGCCTCATAGTGATCCTGTTTGCCTTGGTTCTCTGGCGTTGCTTCGATACCAAATATCTCAGCTATGCCATGTTAGCTCTTGCGGCCCTCTATGGCGTCACTCTCCTGCCGTTTTTTGTCTTTGCCACCTCGCTTGCGATGATTGTGCTGGGCGAGCTCGTCTTCCAGGAGGGAGCTGATGATCTCAATACGTACCTGTACTATGTCATCTCGACTGCGTGGGCAGGAGTGCTTGTCATGGCGTACTTGCACGAGATGGCCATCCTGACAGTAATTTTTGGGATCATTGCAGCAGTGCTCTTAAAGGTAATTCTGCTCAAGTACGAGGACTCGCTGATACTCGAAGCAGTTGGTGTCGCGATGACGATGTGGCTGATTCAGGAGCTCAATTACCAGGTAAATCTCCAGCTGGTAGTTGCAGCGGTGATCGTCGGGTTCACGTTCGGCTACTTTGCCTTCCGTGCCAAAACCGCCGATCTCTCCGGGCTCTTCTCCGCTGCGCTTGTAGGGATCATCCTCCTTGTCTTTGCCGATGCCCGGTGGTTCATGATCATGCTCGCATTTTTTATCCTTGGTTCGATGGCCACGAAATATAAGTTTGAGTATAAGAAACGGATCGGCGTTGAGCAGGGGCGTGGCGGAGCACGGGGATACCGGAATGTCTTTGCCAACGGGATCGTTGCTGCTGCTGCAGCGGTACTCTTCGGGGTCTTCCAGCAGCCGATCTTTATTGTGATGTATGTTGGCTGTGTCGCAACGGCCGCGGCAGACACTCTTGCAAGTGAGATTGGTGTAACCGGCGGAATCCCGTACATGATCACCACGCTCAAAAAAGTGCCCATCGGTACTAACGGTGGTGTCACGCTTGTCGGGGAATCGGTTGCGCTTTTCGGTGCTATTGTAGTTTCGCTCGTGGCTTTCCTGCTGGGCGTTATCTCACTCCCGGTCGTCGGAGTCTGTGCGTTTGCCGGTTTTGTCGGTACGAATATCGACAGTCTTGCCGGTGCCACCGTAGAGAACCGGGGAATCTGGGGTAATGCAGGAACCAACCTGATCGCAACGATTGGTGGCGGGCTGGTGGCGATGGGAATTTTCTTTGCTCTTAACCTGAGTTAACAAACCCTGCCTGTTAATTCACGGAATGTCTTTTGAAAATCGATATTGTTGTTGGAATCTGATGATTCTGTTTTCCCAAATTTGATCAGATTCCGTTCATTAACGATCACGGTGTGGATTTTATCAGAGGTTCCTGGCTATGATTGCCGTGAATTACCGTGTGCTTTTTCGTTTCCGATCCTGTCCCCTTTCGTAATTGCTTTTACCAGCGCATCGACAGTCTCAAGATCCCCCTCTTCAGCACTGGAACGGATGGAAAAGGTCAGGTCAGTGAGCAGTTTTTTTGCCAGCACACGGCTTAAGTCATCAACAACGTCCGCGGTTTTTTTATCTGCTGGAGCGAGGCGGGAGATTGCCCGGTCGCGCTCTCGTATGCGTACTGACTCTGCCCATGTATGAAGAGAAGCAAGGGCATCATCGGCAGATTTCCGGTGAAGGTGGCGTAAGAAGATCTCAAGTTCCGCATCAACAAACGCATGAGCGCGATCCGCTTCTGCCTTCCTTGTGCTCATCGTCTGTTCGTTGATGCTGCGGAGATTGTCTATCGTGAAGAGATGGACCCCATCGATGGTGTCTGCACCTTCCTCAACGTCCCGTGGCTGGGCGATATCGATCAGGATCAGCGGGCGGGGGTGTCCCTCAACGGGCCAGCACCGGTCCTTCATGGCATGGGCCAGATCTTTCCGGTGAATCACCGGGTGTGGAGCTGATGTGCAGGATATCACCACATCGGATAAGGTGATGTAATGGTAGAGCTCTGAGAGTTTTACTGCTTTACCGCCGATCTTGTTTGCAAGGATAACCGCTCGACCGTAGGTGCGGTTCGCTACGTACATAGCGGTCAGGTTTTTTGCCGCAAGTGCCTGGGCAACAAGGAGACCCATCTCGCCACTGCCTATGACAAGGATGTGTTTGCCTTCAAGGCTGCCAATCTCTGCTTCGGCAAGAAGCACTGCTGCTGATCCCACGGACACCGAACCCCGGTTGATCAGGGTGCGCTGCCGGACTTCGACGCCGACATGCACCGCCTTGTTGATGCAGGTCTCCAAAAAACTGGTAGAGGTCTGTGCTTCCTGTGCGTCAGACAGGGCTTTTTTCAACTGGCCGATGATCTGGTCTTCTCCCACAATCATCGAGTCTATGCCGGATGCCATGGCAAAGAGATGGCGCAATGCACCTTTGCCTTCATGAACGAAGAAATCTTTTCGCCCCTGCCCGGCTAAGAAGGATCGGAGCTCGTCCACATCGCCTTCCACTATCACTTCAACCCGGTTGCAGGTCTGGAGCAGGAGTACTCCTTTGAACCGTGCAGATGCCGCCTCAAGAAATTCTGGTTCGTTTGAAAACCGGAAGGCTTCAATTGTGGTAACATTTGCGGTATGATGACTGACACCGGCGATTGTTATGGGGATGTTTTCGGGTTCAGTCATGCAGGTACCTCTTTGTTACCAGCTTCCATGCCTCTGCAGTGTCAGCAGAAAGAGCATTCCAGATGGATGGATCATTGAGCACTTCCCAGAGCATCGCATTACGCTTAACCTGATCCGGTTCAGCACGCTTCAATTCAGTTCGCAGGCGCTGCTGCAGGGCGATCATGTCGTCCAGTGCCGGATATTCCTGTTCCAGGTGCTCGCGGATAAAACGGGAGATGGCCGGGCTGCTGCCCTGTGTGCTGATGGCGAGCGTGTAATTGATCCCCCCGGTTACCGAGGGTAAGATAACATCGCCGGGTTCACCATCGGCATTGTTGAACAGGATCCCTTTCTTCCTGCAAAGCTGGCCAATCCGGTTGTTCTGGGTAGTATCGGAGAGTGCACCGATGACAAGAAACACCCCCTCGAGCAGGGCTTCGAGCGATTCGTCCGATTCAGTGCCGACATCACATTCTTTGCGAATAACGGGAAGGTCCAGAATTTTTTGCCCGAATGACCGGCTCACTACCGTTACTTCCGATACTCCGGCAAAATATGCAGCCTTTCGTGCGGCCACATCTCCCCCTCCGAAGATGACAATGTACCGCTTGCTGCAATCCACAAAGAGAGGGATCATCTGCTATTAGATAGAGTGATTATATTCAAAAACCCTGTCGTTATGTTGCGGAATTTTAAACGGGGCAGAGTGCCCGCCGGAGAAAACGGAATCCGGAGTCCCTCTCTTCGATATACTTAAATTGTTTGAATTCCCACATTGTAGAGCACACTGCGCCGATAGTGTAGTGGTTATCACTAGGCGTTGCCAACGCCTAAACCCGGGTTCGAGTCCCGGTCGGCGCACTTCTTTTGAGTTGTTAATGGTTTACCTTTCATTTGTGGAATTTAAATTTTTTATAATCCCTGTATGCCTTGATAATTTTATCATGACGTCTGTTTCGGTTATCTTGATCTAAAAAATATATTTTTTAATAGAATAACAATTTAAAGAAGTTCATTTTATTTCTCTCTATGATTCCAAAAATGAATTTTTCATCTTTAGAGACAAAGTGTGAAAATCAAACACTAAAATTATTTAAAAAGCAATTACTTGTGTATGAAAAATTGCTTGATTTTTACTTCCATATTTCAAATCAGGTTAAATATAGTGGTAAACATGTAATTGACGAACAAGATCTCGCTATTATAGTATTGAATTATAGAATTATCAATTCAATATCAAGTTGTCTCGTTTTAATGAAAAAAGGATATTACAATGACGCATTTAGCGTTTTAAGAACGATTCAAGAATCAAATAATTTATGCAAATATTTCATGCAAAATCCTAAAGCTGTTACAAAGTGGGTGGATGGAAAACAGATAGAACCTAAAGAAGTAAAAAGGGAATTATGTATTTCAACGTCAGATAATCAAGCCTATGGACTCCTTTCTGATTTTACCCATACAAATTTTCCTGCCATCGAAGACCACTTATTGTTGGATAAGAAATATAAAATTAATAAAAAAGATGATAGCACAAAATTGGATATCAGAAGAGGCCCACGATTCAATAAAAAAACTGTTAATATAAGCATCACTTGGCTTTGGTTTGAAACTAACAAATCGATGGAAAATTTTTATAACTACTTTAATAAATATTATTTGATAAATTTATATTCTCGATATGAAAAGAAGAAAAAATCAATAAAAACAGATTTTTCAATAATTGCCAAATCTTTTAGAGAGACAATGGAATCAAAAAAATAGTAATAGTCTTATCAGTTTTTTTCACTTTAGTTTTGGAAGATTTGCCTCCTATAATCGGATTTTTAAATATTTTTATCTTCATTCCCAAATCAAGCTAACGAATTTCAATTGGGGGTCAGATTGAAGTGCAATTATCATTCTCCAATCTTTGAATCAGCTCCGATATAATACACGTTTTTCCGTAAAATTTTAGGGAAATGCAATTTGAATGAAATCTATCTAGAATTAACGATCCCCCTCACTCCATCACTAGTAGTCAACGCAACACACCATCGAATCACGCTAGAAAAAAATCTAATTTACGCATGAGAAACAATAAGTGCGTAGCGCAAAACCCGTAGGATTTTTATACGTCATGTATCGTAATGAATCGAAAAAAATCCTGAAAAAGAAAAATTCCTACGCCTTCACTTTCAGGTCCATCTCCATGCCACCGGTTTGGATGTGCATGGATGTCGAAAGCCCGGTAAAAACCCGACGCATAAAAATTATTCAATTAAGATTCTCCCCCGCCTCAGGGCCTCTCCGAGGCACGGCGGGGCAAAACGGTTTCAACATTGAAGTCATCAAAACCGCCGCGGGGGCGCCCCGTCGGGGGCGGCGGTATCCCTCGCAATTGTATAACAGAGCCCGGAACTTTTCAGTATCGCTCCAAGAAAATATCCCCCCCAAAATTTAAAATATGAGCCTGACCCCCTCCAACACATCAGCCAGAATTTCTTTCAACTTCACGGAGTAAAAAATGCAAAATTTAGCCCAAAAACCAAAGGGGGTAGGAGGGGGTCAGGCCACTTTTTTCAAACGATCACGGCCAAACCAAATCCGGTAAAGATGGAAAATTACGACGAAGTTTTTCCAACAACGCCCTTTCGATGCAGATCCATTTGTACCCATGCGACCCCCCACCCCCTCCCTCCTGGCGTTATCAGGTCCTGTGATCTAAAAGAGTCCGGCAAAATTATGAAACCGAAAAAATTCCCGTTGATTCCCGAGCCAGAAAAATCACGAAATAAAAAAAGACCATAATCGGGATTGAACAGCGAAAAACAATCCCCAGAAAAAAACACTTACTAAAAAATTCTACAAAAAATATGTTGCGATTGAGGCTTAAGACATCACTTCTTCTTGGGTGCTGCCTTCTTTGCTGCCTTCTTGGGTTCCGGCTTCTTTGCCGCTGCCTTCTTTGCTGCTGCCATGTGGTTTCCACCTCCTACCGGAAAGGGTTATATCTTCTGTTAATTTATCGATTAATAAATATTTTGGTCGTAATACCGATTTTAGGCATAGAATTGGGGTAAACCATCACTTTGGTTCTGTAATTATGGCACGATCTGACCAAAAACGAATTATAGAAAGGATAATTCACGAAATGCGCAATCCTGCAAAATGCCATTGGATTTGATTAAATCGGAATATCCAGCCGAATTCGGAGATCTTTCTTTCGTCGTTTTTACTAACGATACGACACATGCGCCGCACGAACAATTGACCCCCGTTTCCGGCAAATCATTTCCCGACGGCAACATTTATCCTCGATCACATAAACGGTAAGTGTATGAAGAAGCCGTTCATTATAGGACTCACCGGCGCAATTTTGGGACTAGCTACTGCATGCTTTGTTATCATCACTGCTACGTCCACTGATATGGTATTCTCGGGAGTCCAGGCTGCATTGTTCTCAAGCCTTGGGTTGGGTGGTGCGGGTATCTCAAGGAAAGAGACACGGTTTGCCGGCTGGATGCTGCTCTCATCCGCCGTCTGGATTACCCTTTCTGTTCCCATTGCAGGCACGCTCAGTCTTCTCTATATTTATTCACCGGCGATTCTGTTGCTGGGAATTGCCGCAGTACTCTGCTTTAAAGAACCCGAAAAAGATCTGACTCAGCAGAATGATCAGGATGAATTGTAACAGATTCTAAAAAAAATGCATTAATTTTTCATCGAATAAAAAACGGAAAAAAACAATAAAGTTATTCTTTATCCCCGTCATTGCGGGATTTATGTTGTAGCGCCGGATTGCACATAATCGTCTTGGTCTTTGTTTGAATTTTTCCGGATATAACATAGTTCCCGATTACAACAATTACCATCAGGATAAGCGTATGCAGGATAAGCGTAAGGTACTGGTTCCCGCCCGTAGTCTGCAGTGCATTGAACCCGTAGATGATCACGGCAAGTCCTGTTACGCAGATACTGATCAGGCAGGCCCTTACTGAAGTATACATCCGGCTCCGGGTATCCGGAAAGAGCAGGAGTCCGATCAGGCTGATCAGGCCAAATCCAACCCCGGCAAAAAGCAGGATCCAGATAATGAGATCGATAACGAGCGAGCTCATTGTTCTTTCCCTCCGCAGAATTTCACATAGCCAAGGGTTCCTGCAAAAAGGATAATCGCGATAATAATCGCAGCGTCAAGGATGAAGAGACTTCCCTGTGCAATACTGAGTACGAGTGCTGCTGCTGCGAACAGGGTGACTGCCGCAGTGAATGAGACGATCCGGTCATTCCGTTCAGGCCCGGGAATCACCCGCAGGAAAGCACAGAGTGCTAAAAAACCGAAACAGAGTGCTGCAAAAAGCCAGGTGTCTATCATTTCCTGCTGTACTGTGGGAAAGCGGGGTATTTATCAATACTGCCATCTCCCTTCCATTTTTATTTCTCCAGCGCGAATACTATTGACAGATGCCCCCGTCATATCTTGGTAAGATCCTTTTACGCTGGTGCGATCACTGTCATGCGCCGGTCCTTGCAGAGAAATGTGCCTGTGGGGCAGACACACGCAGTGTCCCGTTAACCCCCCCGGGAGATGCCCGCCCTGCATTTCCGGCAGATATTGCGCTCATCAACCAGATCTATACCGATCATTTTGGCGCTCCGTTAATCCCGGAAGGTCATCTTGCGCTTCTCAACAAAGTGCCGGACCGCGACCGCATGGAAGAGATCATTGTAGGAGGAGGCATAGCCGGGATCATCCGGTATTTCCCGGAACAGCGGCGCTGGGAACCGGTTCCCCGCCCGGAAGCCTGCAAACTCTTCACGCCAAAAAAGCGTTTTATTGTCGTTGATGACGGTGCAGTCCCGTTCATCCGTGATCAGGGCATGAGTGTTCTGGCACCAGGACTGGTATCCATTGACGATGAGGTTCATGCCGGTGATGAAGTGTTCATCCTGACAAAGGATGGAACCTGCATCGCGGTCGGACGCGCTAAAGTGGACGCAGCAACAGCACGGGAATTAACAAAAGGCCAGATTGTCCGGACACGCAGGAATATTGCATCAACGATTGTGCCGGGTGCAGCAAGCTGGGATGAAGCAGTGAAGGCGAATGCCGAGGTCCTGAGAAAGACCGAGGCATCATCGATCCTCTTTGTGCAGGAAGTCGCGGGACGCAATAAGGATCTGGTAGCAAACGTCTCGTACTCCGGGGGAAAAGACAGTCTTGCAACGCTGCTCGTGGTAACCAAAGCGATTGGAAAAGTCCCGATGCTCTTTGCTGATACCGGCCTGGAATTTCCCGAAACCTATGCCAATATTGACAACGCAGCCCGGCATTACGGGCTCGATATCATCCGCTCCGATGGCGCCACAACATTCTGGGAGACCTTTGAGCGACAGGGCCCTCCCGCTGTCAATGCCCGGTGGTGTTGCAAAGTCTGTAAATTGACCCCGGTCGGTAAGCTGATCCGGGATAACTGGGGCCAGTGCCTCTCGTTCATAGGCCAGCGCCGGTATGAGTCGGTTGCCCGGGCACAGAGTGAGCGGGTCTGGCGAAACAAGAATGTGCGGGAACAACTCTCCGCAGCCCCGATCCATAACTGGACTGCGCTTCATGTGTGGCTGTACCTGATGCAGGAGAAGGCACCGCACAATGTGCTGTACGAACGCCACCTGGACCGGATCGGATGTTTCATGTGTCCTTCGAGCGATATGGCTTTAATCCACATGATTGAAGATGGATATCCCGAACTCTGGAAAGGCTGGCTCGAAAAGCTCGAACAGTACCGGAATGCTCATGGGTTGCCTGCTGAGTGGATAACGGAAGGGAAATGGAGACTGGTTGAGGGATGTGCCGATGACGAAGATAGCCATTATTGATTACGGACTGGGAAACCTCCGCAGTGTAATCCGCGGACTTGAAAAAGCCGGGGCACAGGCAGTTATTACCTGCGATGCAGAAGAGATCGCATCAGCCGATGGACTTGTGCTGCCGGGTGTCGGGGCATTTCATGAGGGCATGGAACAGTTAGGAAGCCTCAAAGAAACCGTAATGCATTCTACCCGCGAGGTTCCCCTGCTGGGAATATGCCTTGGCATGCAGATGCTCATGGAGACCAGCGAAGAGCATGGGATTCACCAGGGCCTGGGTCTTATCGAGGGCAGCGTGCGAAAGTTCCCCCGGGTTCACGGCCAGAAAGTCCCCCATATGGGATGGAATTCGTTAACGATCACAAACACCGACCATCCGCTGTTTGCCGGATTTGGCAGCGATGAATATGTATACTTCGTTCACTCGTACTATGCCGATACGATCCCGGAGAACACGCTCACTTCCACGCACTATATCTGCCCCTTTGCATCTTCTGTTGGAAAGGACACCACATTCGGGGTCCAGTTCCACCCGGAAAAGAGCGGTGCGATTGGTCTGCGACTACTGAGCAATTTTATTAGTATGTGCTGATCCCTACCAGTGCTTTTGACCGGCCCTTCCTGCAGATCGGAGATCCAAAAGATACCATTTTATTTTCTGCCATTCGATGCTCTAGTTATGAAACGAATAATACTCCTCGCGTTATTCCTGATGTGCATTACAGGAACCGTATCTGCGTACGCGCTCACCATCAGCTGCCCTGAAAGTGTCCAGGCTGGGGCCCCGATTAAATGCTCCATTGACAGTGATTTCCCCGCGGGTAGATCGTTCGATATTGTGTTCTACCAGACGAAATATACTGCAACAGAACTCAGCCGGCAGCCTTTAACGATCCAGGGGAACCAGGTCACCCAGTACATATTTTTAGATACAAAAGGGTATCCCGGTGGGAATTATAAAGTGGAGGTCCAGTATACAGGGTCAGACGAAACGCAGCTTCGCACGGGTTCAGTTACCATGCAGATGGTAAAACTTATCGATCGATCCGAAGAGATCACCATCACTTCACCATTGACCCAGAAGCCTGCTGATGCGCTTCGTATCGAAGGGTCCATCAAAAAACTTGGCAATGAAGGACTTAAAATTAAGGTGAATGGACCTGATGGTGTAGCATTTGATAATTGGATTGGTTCGAAAGAAAATATTCAATCCGGTGACGGTGTATTTACCAAACTGGTGACAGTAACAGGACCCGGGGAATACGACGTTGAGTTAACCGATGCGAAAGGATATATCGGTACCGTGAAGTTTCAGGTGACGGCGCCGGCAACTCAGGTAATCACTACAATACCGACAACTACTGCGGTTGTAAAAACTACCAAAGCCCCAACAACTGCACCAACCCCATGGCCAACAGCTACAAAATCCTCACTATCTTCCATAACAGCGCTCATGGGAATTGCAGGTGCCGGACTTGTTGCGATTCTCGTGATGAAACGACGTTGATATCAATACCTTTCATTCCTTTTTTGAGAATATGCGTTAGGCATCTTCGTAAGATGTGCTCGATAGGGATTCGCAGATTAAATTTTACTGGAATATTTTAAACGATTAAAAAAGAACTTCCGTCTCTATCATTACCGTCGTTTCCAGAGATAGGCTTCGTAACAAAGCAGCACAAAGATGACCAGAACCCCCCCGAGGAAGAACGCCAGTGCCGTATCCGGTACCAGTAAAGATGATGAGGATCCGGCGTCTGGAGTGTTCCGGGCAAGTGAAAAGACGGTATCAGGTGCTGGTGAGAAGTTTGCAGTTGCTACTTCGGTTACCCCTTTTCCTCCTACAGCCATCACATTAGGAGTCATCGTAGCATTTGCAACATATCCATCAGCAGCTACTTTGGCCCATGAACCCCCGGACTCCTGCACAGCTATAGGGGGAACCGCATTCAGGCTGTTGCGCATCACATTCCCTGATCCTAAAAGGGGAGACATGATTGCGATAATAACTGAACCGAATGCAACGATCCCGAATAAGGATGCATATTTCAGGAGCAGTGAACGCACATTGGCTTGCCGGGGTGCGACAATGAGGAGTTGGTTGGTGAGCGAATAAAGTTTCACTTCACGCCCTTTGACACTGTATTTGGTTTCTGAAACAGAGAGCAGACCGGCATCAAGCAGGTTCTCCACATGGTATTTCGCCGTGGTCATGGGAATTGCGAGCCGTTCGGTGATATCTGTTAAGCTCTTCTGGCCTTCAGAGAGGAGCTGGAGGATGTCACTTGCCGTCTGGCTGCCCATGGCTTTTGCTATCTTCTGTGCCCGTTCATCACCGGGTTCAAGGAAAACAACATCTTCAGCCATGTCCATCCTCATTTCTGTTTATCCGATATGGTCATCCCTGCAAATCTGCAATAATGCGTTCACGCCCTACTTTTAGGGCAAGATCTATCTGGGCTGCATCAGGGCCGCCGCCCTGTGCCATCGTGGGTTTTCCACCGCCTTTTCCGCCAAGCAGGCTGCATACCTGACCAATAATATCGCCGGCGTTTACCCGTGGTTCTCCGGAAGCGAGTACAACTCTTACCGTCTCTCCGACTCCCGCGAGGAGTGCGATTCCACCTTTTTCAGAGACCGAAGTTGCCAGTTGTGCCAGTTCCTTCTGGGGGAGATCGATGCGCTTGATAACAACCGGAATGCCCCCTATCGACTCCGCAACGAGGGACTGCATTTCCAGCTCGACAACTTTCGAACTCATGCGTTCGATCTCTTTCTTCTGATCTTTCCACTCCGCAAAGAACCGGTTCACGGTTGCCGGCAGGTTGTCCTGCTGTACGGATAAGGCATCAGCTGAAGAGGTGACGATCTGTTCGAGATGCTGCATGTAATAGACTGCAGCAATTCCCGCAGAAAATTCAATTCGCTCGATACCGTCCTGGATATGCTCGACCCGGATGATCTTGATGACCCCGACTTCTCCGGTGCTCCGGCAGTGGGTGCCGGCGCAGGCTTCGATATCACCCGAGACTTTGACAATACGGAGATCCCTGCCGGGCGGTACCCCCCCTTGGTAAAGGGAGAACCCGTACTTCTGTTCGGCTTTTGTCCGGTCCATGGTAGAGATCTCAACCGGCTGGTTTGCCATGATCATGCGGTTTGAAGCAGTCTCTATCTTTCGCAGTTCATCAGGAGTAATGTGCTTGAAATGCCGGAGGTCCATGCGGGAACTTTCAGCGCCCTTCTGGGCGCCGGCCTGGTGAATGTGTGCACCGAGCACTTCCTTTGCTGCATGGAGTATGATGTGGGTGGCCGTGTGGTGGCGCATGAGCGACCAGCGCCGCTCCTCATCCACCATGCCTTTGACCCGGTCGCCGCGCTGTAAGACACCGCCGCTGATGTGGTGGAGGATCACTTCTCCGACTTTTACCACATCATCGACCCTGACCATGCTCTCGGAGCTTACCATGGTCCCGGTATCTGCCGGCTGACCCCCGCCTTCGGGATAAAATAGCGTCTGGTCGGTGACCGCATACCCGTCAAAGAAATCCAGCACCACGGCTTCAAACTCGATATCTGACGACTGCTCGTAGTACAGCTTCTTGGTCGGGGGAAGTCCCTGCACCCGCTCGTCATACTTGGCTTTGCTGTCAACTTCTGCTTCCTTTTTCGACTCGGAATGCATGTCGGCAACCATTGAGTAGAAGTTGTCCGGCAGGTCAACGACAGCGCCTTCTTTCGTGGCAATATCCTTGATCATCTCGGGCTGGATGCCGTGCGAGTCGTACAGGGTGATGATCTCGGACAATGGCACCCGCTGGCTCTTGGCCTTGTAGGTCTTTGCAATCTTCTGGACAATCCGGGTTCCCCGCTCCAGCGTTGCTGCATATTTCTCGGTCTCTCGTTCAGCAATCTCACGGACAACACCGATATCCTGCTCGAACTTTTTCATACCAATGATCCGGGTCTGCTGCTCGATCAGGTCCGCAAGCGGTTCTTCAATCTTGAGATCGGTCAGCATCCGCAGTGTCCTGCGAATAACAAGCCGGGCAAGATACCCCTCACGCACATTGGAAGGCACGATACAGTCGCCGAGCATATAGGCCAGGCAGCGCGTGTGATCCACGGTTGCGTATACTTTTTCCATCGGGGTGATTATCCGGTCAAGTTTTTCCGGTGAAATGTCGATGGCTGCTGCCACTTTCTTCCTGAGCTGGAAGAGGTTGGTGCCGGAGATATCCATAAGTCCGGCGAATTTTGCATTGAGCGATAGGATCCTCGTGTAGTCTTTGTTATCGAGCATGTGGGAGAGACCCGCTGCACCCATCACATGGCTCACCATCTCGGGGAAGACCGCATCGTAGATCGTAGGAGAGCCTTTCGAAGCCCAGACAAGGCGTTCCAACCCGTAGCCGGTATCGACAATCCGTAGCTTCATCGGGTAGTACATCTCGCCTTTCAGGTCGTACCCCGGCTGATCGGTCTTCTTTCGCCCTAGGCTCATGAAGACGAGCGTTGCAATCTCAAGACCGCCGATCAGTACCTCGACACTGGGCCCGGCATTCCCGCCACCGATCCACGGACTCTCCTTAAACGTGACCTTATTGAGATCTCCGCCGATTGAGGCGATGAACTGGTCGCAGAGCTCGACCGTCCTGTCCTTCCAGTAAATCTCCTCGTTTGGTGTATTGAAGGCGTGGTGTGCCATCATTTCAAACGTGGTGAGGTGCCGTCCGGAACGCCCTACAGAATCGAGATCATTGAGCCGGATACAGGGTTGGGAGATCGTGAGAGGGTTTGCCGGTGGTGGGACGACCCCGCTGGTGACAAACGGCTGGAAATCTGCAATCGATGCGATGGTTAAGTAAATATCGTCTCTCCATCGCGCCGCTACCGGGTAGCGCTCGATTCGGGTGTGCCCCTGTTTTTCAAAAAATGAGAGGTACGCCTCGCGCATAGTATCGAGGTTGTGCGTCTTAAAGACCGGGTCCCCGATAAAGTTGTAGGGTTCACACGGCGCATCTCCGCAGATCTCTCGCGCACTGTCTCGTGTCCAGAAGGCAGACCCGCAGCTCTTGCAGATTTTGCGGACCATCCCCTGTTCTTTAAAATAATCCAGCTGGTATTCCTCTTCGAGCATTAATGATCACGTATCGTCAGTACAGTTGATTATGAACGCTAATTAGTGTATTGTCTCCATGTTTTTCATGAGCCGTTTTCCCTGCCGGGTTTTTTCCACTGGTCTTGGTACCACCCGTCAACATTTTCGGCTATATTGCTCCCAATAGCGATCCTTACCGCAAGCAGGTGCCAGCAGGTCCTGCCACGGTACAGGAAATCCTGGCAGGTGCAGAAATCCTCGTCTACTACATATTCTGCAGTCCTGCCCTCAACAACAAAAAAATCCCGGTACTGTTTGACCTTGCCTGTATCGATAGCAGCCAGTGCTTTTTTGCCCCGGGCTCCAAAGGTTGCAACAATTTCTTCGCGCAAGACTGAATCCAGGTTGTGCTTTTCCGTAATCCGGTACCAGAGATCACTCATATGATGGAATGGATCCGGGGGGGGTCATCGATATACTGCCAGCCTTTGCGGAGAGCAAGGCGGCGCATGGCCGGGGCTTCCAGTGCGTAATGGGTGGCTTCAATGCAGGGCAGGGGAGAGGAACGGGCGACTGAGTGCTTGAGCTCAGCTGAAAGGAAGGCATCCGCCCCGACTTCTTTTGCCTCAGTAAGGAACGCGGGATCAAAACCACTGCCGGCAACTATTGCGAGACGCGATATGGATACGAGTTCTCCCCAGATCCGGATATTTCCCCCAAGTCGCCGGGCCAATTCATCGATGGTGATGGTGCAGGTGCCGATGAGGCCGAGTGAGAGTTTGACCCTGTTTTCTAATGAGAGGAGTTCTGCCAGTGCATCGTTCACTCCTTCAGGTGAGTGATCGAAATTGGTGTGCATCACATAGAGGTTCATATTTGCAGCGAGCATCTGGCGCATCAGTGACGCAGTTGGACCGGTAAGGGAAGTAACCGGTGTCCATAATGGCGTGTGGTGGACCACGAGCATATCTGCACCCGCCTCAACAGCTTTTCTGACTACGGATGTTGTTGCGTCCAGGGCACAACAGACTTTACTTATATCAGGTCTGCCTTCGACAATCAGGCCAATCTTCCCGCAATCGAAGTCCTCGGCAAGATCGGGTGGGGCGAGCTGTTCCATCTCCTCGATAAAGGAACGCACATGCATACAAGTAATAGGGAGTGGGGGGTTAATAATTTGATATTACTGATAGTAATAACGATTATATTAAATATGCATTAAAGCGTATTTCTGGATATGCACAAGACCATCAGCCAGATCAATGAGCGGATCCGTGACGGCAGTGCGCGGGTGGTCACCGCAGAAGAGATGCCCGCGATCGTTGCCGAACTCGGGGAGCAGGGAGCGCTAAAAGAAGTGGATGTAGTTACTACCGGCACATTCGGCGCTATGTGCTCATCCGGTGCGTTTTTTAATTTCGGCCATGCGGAACCACCGATCCGCATGGAGAGGATCTGGCTGAATAATGTGGAAGCATATGGCGGACTTGCGGCAGTTGATACTTACATAGGTGCAACGCAGCAGTCCGACACCCGCGAAGATGAGTATGGCGGTGCGCATGTGCTCGAAGATCTTGTGGCGGGAAAATCCGTAGAACTTCGTGCAAGCTCCCGCGGCACAGATTGTTACCCGCGCCGCACGATCACCACCGAACTACTGCTGGAAAATGTTAACCAGGCTATCATGTGCAATCCGCGCAATGCCTACCAGCGCTACAATGCTGCGACCAACACCACGGATCGCACCCTTCACACCTACATGGGAACGCTGCTTCCCGGTTGCGGTAACGTTTCGTTCTCGGGAGCGGGACTGCTCAATCCGCTCTCGAATGATCCGCACTGCCGGCTGATCGGCAGCGGTGTCCCTATCTTTTTGTGCGGGGCACAGGGGATGGTTGTTGGGGAGGGAACCCAGCATTCACCCGCAGGAGGTTTTGGCACGCTGATGGTCACCGGGAACTTAAAAGAGATGTCACAGGATTACATGCGGGCAGCGACCATGACCGGCTACGGTGTTACGCTGTATGTGGGCCTCGGGATTCCCCTGCCTGTACTTGATCTGGATGTCGTGCGGGCAACTGCCGTACGTGATGAGGATATCAGCGTTGACATCCTGGATTATGCAGTCCCGAGCCGGAGCAGGCCGGTAATCCGCACAGCGAATTATGCAGAACTGCGCAGCGGCTCGATTGACATCAATGGAGAAGAGGTGAAAACATCGTCCCTGTCCAGCTTCCGCAGGGCACGGCAGGTAGCTGCGGAGTTGAAAGGATGGGTTGAACAAGGGAAAATGCAACTCGCTCTTCCCACACGCCCGATAGATCCCAAAAAAGTATCGCGACCAATGCACCAGACTACGCAGGGTCCCCGTGTCCTCGATATTATGGATCGGCAGGTAGTAAGCATCCATGAAGACGAAGAGATAAAAACTGCAGCAAAAAAACTGCTCAAAGGCGAGACAAATCATCTTCCGGTGATAAACGGATCCGGAGTTCTCGTAGGCATTGTGACCACCTTTGATATCTCCAAAGCCGTGGCAAACCCCGGAAAAGCGCATCTGGTCAAGGATATCATGAAGACCAAAGTGATAACGGCAAAACCTGAGGAAGCCGTTGACATCGCTGTGCAGAAACTCGAGCAGTATAATATCAGCGCATTACCCGTTGTTGATGCAGATCATCGTGTGCTAGGCATCCTGACCGCTATGAATCTCGGGAAACTCTTTGGCGGGAGGTGGCTGAAATGAAACTACTCGTGAACTTCTCACGAGGAAAAGGCCGAAAGCCGATCATTGCCCAGGTTGTGCGTGATACCGGCGTACTCATTAATGTTGAACGTGCGGTTATCGACTCATCAGAAGGAGAGGCGCTTATCGATGTACCCGATGACCAGTGTAAGCTGGTAAGTGACACGATGATAAGTCTCGGGGCAAAGGTGCATATTCTCGAACACGGGGTCAGCCTTGACGAGAGTGAATGTGTGGACTGTGGGGCCTGCATCAGTATCTGTCCCCGCGAAGTCTTCTCTTTCGATCCGGACTGGAAACTCAGCCTTGATGAGAAACGATGCGTGCTCTGTGGCAAGTGTGTCGACGCATGCCCATCTCATGCCCTGATATTACCGGTATGATTCGCGAGCGTTTCTCGTACCGGCAGACATTTGCCAATATCCTGGCAGATACACCGGAACATATTGAAGCAGCAAAAACGGGTATGCTTGCAGTACGGCAGGTGTTGGAAGCGTACATTGCCCGTGATCCTTTTTTTTCTACCACTTTCGATCCCTACACCCCGGACTCGGACGAGTTGATCATCACACGGATGACAGATGCAACAAGGACTGCGGGTGTCGGTCCTATGGCGGCAGTTGCCGGCGCGATTGCATGGGCCGGTATTGAAGCAATGCAGGAAGCCGGTGCATTATTCGGTGTGATTGACAACGGGGGTGACATCGCGCTCATATGCGACCGGAATGTGCGGGTCGGGGTGCATGCAGGAGAAGCTCCACTCTCAAACCGGATCGCGTTTGTCGTGCCACCGCAGGATTCCGTGCTTGGTATCTGCACATCTTCTGCATCCGTAGGCCCCTCCATATCCTTCGGGATTGCCGATGCAGTCACGATATTCTCCCGCAATGTTGCCCTTGCCGATGCCTGGGCCACTGCAGTCTGTAACCAGATCCGGCCTGACGATCACTCTGTGCTCGACCAGATCAATCCCAATGATGTACGAGGTATTTTTGCAATAATGGGAGATCAGCATGTCACATGGGGGATGCTGCCACCTATCGTGCGTGCTGATGTGGACGAGCGTTTGATTAGTGCTGGGGACCGGTAGCTGGAAAAATGTTCCTTGTAATGGTTAAAGAAGAAGCATTCTGGTAAATTTCCCGACAACCAGAAGTGTGCAATACGCTCACTGGTATTCCGGGCTCTTTAGAAATTCTTTGCCCTGTTCATAGGCCGATTTACCGGAGAATGTTGCAACCATTTTATCCCCATCGCTGATGATGATGACCGGCTTTGCATCCCGGATTCCAAAAAACATCTCAAGCAGGTCCGTCTCTTCAATCTTCAGCCCATTGATGAGCGAAGATGCAGGTTCAAGGTCAAGTCGTTCCTGCACGAGCATATCGGGTTCGATGCGGAAAAAATAATAAAAAACCTGGTACGCATTCAGCTGATCCGATACTAAAAGTTCGTCGCGTACCGGTTGATCGAGTGCTTCTATACCCCGGACAAGTGATACCATATTGTCATCGGCATCTTCCAGCAGGTTATCCGCTATGGCAACGAGCCGGGAAAATGGAATACTTGCTCCTTTCTCGCTCATGAGCAATTATTGCATGTCAGTCCATAAAATATCCCGTATTCAGGAATCTGACCGTCAAGAGCAGGGCACAATCCTTATTCTCCACCATAGGGAATAAATAAAGGTGAAAGAAGAGGAAGCGGACTGGCTGGTCTATCACAGAATCCCGGTAAATGCTGCAATCGCTGAAGAAGATTTACCGGAAGTCTGTGATCTCGATACTGAAACCATCGCAGCTTCACTTGTGCGGCTTGAGCGATCCTGCCTCATCGAGCGTTCTGGCGGGAATGTCCGCATGCTGAACTTCGGAGAAGCACTCCTCCGCAACCAGTGCAAATATGAAAAAGACCTTCCCTACATTATTGAAAACGGTATTATAAAGGAGAAGAAACGTTTACCATGATAACTCACGAAGTGGCTATCCTCCGCATCGGCCACCGCCCGGAGCGCGATCAGCGGGTGACCACGCACGTCGGACTTACCGCACGGGCACTTGGCGCAAAAGGCATGTATCTTGCCGCTGCCGACAAAGGAGTGGTTGAGAGCATTGGAGATGTAGTGGAACGCTGGGGCGGCGAGTTCTTCTGCGAGGATAATGTGAAGTGGCGCTCCTGTATTAAGGACTGGAAAGCCCAGGGCGGGATTATCGTTCACCTCACAATGTACGGCCTCAACCTGCCGGATGTGATCAGCGAAATCCGGCCGCATAACAAAATCCTGGTCATAGTTGGTGCCGAGAAAGTGCCCGGAGATATCTATGGGCTTGCAGATTACAACGTAGCAGTCACTGGCCAGCCCCATTCCGAGATATCAAGCCTTGCGCTTTTTCTTGACAACCTGTTTTTGGGAAAAGAATTTGCCTGTGAATTTCCTGGCGCCCAAATCAGTATCATCCCGACACGCGTGGGAAAACAGACGGTGGAACGGTGAAAAGCCGGGTCCTTGTCGCCGGGTTTGCAACACGCCACGTCGTACAATCCGCATTCCATGCAGGCTATGAAGTCTGTGCAGTGGATCATTTCTGCGACAAGGACCTTTTCTGGTATACAAAAGACCGGATACGATTCGAAGATCTTGCAGATCTTCCGGATGCCGTTGATGAAATGTGCCGGAGGCATGCATTTGATATGCTCATCGTCACTTCAGGTGCAGAAGAACTACCCAGTTCTATTCCCCTCTGCGGTACTCCCCGAAATAAAGTTGCGCGGTTCTTGGATAAACTCGATATCCAGCATTTTTTCGAAGCGAATGCGGTCTCAGTTCCCCGTCTTCTTGAATATGGGGAATTTCCTGCCATGATCAAACCACGGCGCGGTGCCGGGGGCTGGCGGAATGCAATTGTCAACACCGCTG
The DNA here is from genome assembly GCA_963676675.2 of uncultured Methanoregula sp. GTDB lineage: Archaea > Halobacteriota > Methanomicrobia > Methanomicrobiales > Methanospirillaceae > Methanoregula. The sequence goes on from OY781161.1 coordinate 1,184,244, forward strand.
CTGAACAAAGGGCATGGGAGCTGCTCAACCCGGACGCAGATTATATCCGGCAGGAAATGATCGAAGGAATCCCGGCAAGTGTATGCTGTGTTGCTGACGGTAAACAAGCACGGGCGATTGCAACAAATGAACAGATTCTCCGTGGCGGTGGGGAATCCTCCTTTGGCTTCTGTGGTTCAGTTACACCCTTTGATCACCCGCTTTCTAACCAGATGATGAAAATGGCAGAGCAGATTGCTGCAGCAAGCGGGTGTACCGGAACGATAGGAATCGATTTTGTTATCGGTGATGAGATGCCGTATGCAATTGAGATAAATCCACGGTTCCAGGGCACCGTCGATACGGTAGAGCGTGCGCATGACTGCAACCTCTTCCAGTACCATGTTGATGCGTGCGCGGGTACCCTTCCCCAGTCATCACCACTCATGAAACAGGTAGCGGTCCGCAGCATCCTGTTTGCTGACCGGGATATTACCATAAAAGACGATCTTAAGCACCTCAAATCCTGCATCGCTGATATCCCTCACCCGAACGCTTCTTTTGAAGCCGGACAGGCACTTGTCAGTGTGTATGGGTGGGGAGCGACACGTGAAGCAGCTTTTTCTTTGCTGGATAAACATATTAGCACCGTTAAACAATACATACGGTGATGGTTCCTGCAAAAGACATGCTTGATGATCCGGCTATAAGGGCATATCTTCACCGTATGATCGGAGATGATGGGCTCAATCTTATTGAGCGGTTCCCCGAAGAAGGCGAGCACAGTGATGAAGGCCTTGCTGCAAGTACGGGTATCAACTTAAACACCGTGCGGCATACGCTTTACACCCTGTACGAAAAACGACTGGCCGAATATCACCGTATCAAGAACAATGAGACGGGTTGGCTTACCTACCTCTGGCAGCTGCGCCCGGATCATATTTACGATGCGATACGCGAGGATATGGGGCTCGTTTTAGAAAAACTCACCCGGCGCGAGAAGTACGAAGAAGAGAACGACTTTTTCATCTGCAAGGACTGCCACGTCATATTTACCTTTCCCCTTGCAATGAATAGTGAATTCAAATGCCCTGCATGTTCACAGCCAATGGGACATTTTGACAATGAGGTGCTCTTAAAATCACTCAAGCATCGCATCGATTCTATCAAAAAGTCGCTCGGACATGCCTGATCATACAATAGAAAAATACGAAAAAATGCTGCACGATGCCGGTTGCAGCACAAAAGTGATAGCCCATTGCAGGGCAGTGAGGGACTGTGCATGCGAATACGCACAGCAACACCCTACTGCCGATTTTTTCCTTGTGCAGACTGGAGCGATGCTGCATGATATCGGGCGGGGAAGCACGCACTCGATTGCCCATGCACAACAGGGGGCCGATCTCCTGCGAGCCAATGGTTTTTCTGAAGAAGTTGCCCGGATAGTCGAATGCCATACTGGTGCAGGATTGACTGCGGATGAATGTTCACTATTGGGATTGATTCCGCGGGATTGTATACCTACAACAATTGAAGAGAAGATTGTCTGCCATGCTGACAACCTGCTTGCCGGCTCCCGGCGGATGAGTATCGAGCATAGCATAAGTTCATCATTTCACCTGCCCCGCCGGGTAAGAAAGAGGATGTACCAGCTCGCAACTGAAGTCGAACTGCTCTGCAAATAAAAAATAAAACTGTTAAAACGTTATTTTTCTTCATTTCCCTGCAGGTTATATGATAACCTGTTTTACCTGCGGTAGTGCACGGATCTTTTCAATAACGCCGATGGGCAAAGGGTCTTCTACGATAATTACCAGTTTTGGTTCTTCTGAAAATTGCGGGTCGGTAACAAATATCTGCCGTATGGAAAGGAGGTGTTCGGAAAGCACGCGGACAGCAGCTCCGACGATCCCGCGCTCATTTGCATTCTTGGGAAGAACAGTAATTACCGTAAACCCGAGTGATTCAGCAACCCTGCTCAGGTCAGGAGTCGCCCGCATATTCAGAAAGATATCCCTAAGATTCGGGCGTTCAAGAATGCGATGTGCAGTAGAATCTACAACCCGCCTGTCTGAACCGATCGCTTTTGCGACAGCTGTTGCCGGCATCTCGATACCATTGCAGCTGATTCGCCCGTCCTCTGTCACCCCAAAACCATTTTCGAGAAGGAACCGCACAACCCGGCTTTGGGAAGGCGAATCGGCAAATTCATGGATGATATCTGACCACATACACACCACTGGGAAAGACGCCTATAAATATACATCTATGTAGAACTGAAGTCATCAGCGTACAGGAAAAAAGTACAAGATCAGAATACAAAAAAATTATTCGCAACGTCTCAAATCGTAACCTCACTAATATTAATCCATATCCGATTGCCATCACACATGATCGAGGCACATCGAACATAACATTCTTTTAGATGGACAACCTTTTTGTTATGGCACAAAAGCGAGGGTAGCCAAGCCAGGTCAAAGGCGCTAGGTTGAGGGCCTAGTCTCGTAGGAGTTCTTGGGTTCGAATCCCATCCCTCGCACTTTTCTTGATTTAGGTTTTTCCTGTTATTTATGCAAAAATCTGTTTTGGTAATTCATGCCATATTCCCGGTAATAGGATTAAAAACGTAAGAAAAAGATGAAATTTTTCCTGCTTACCACTCTACAGCAGTCAGGGCATGAACGATTTCATCAGCAAATGCTTTTGAGGCAGAGGGACCATTTGCCGTGATTACCCGGGCATCCCTGACAACCGGCGCGTTCGTGAGTATTGCTCCAGCGGCCTTCATTTCCCTGAATGATACAGGGCTGTCATAATATGTTGCCTTTTTCCCTTTCAGGATACCTGCACGGGCAAGTACAACTGTTGCAAGACATATTGCTGCAACAACCTTTCCGGATTGGTGAAACATTTTAACAATTTGCATGAGCAGGTCATCGTCCCAGAGATGTGTCTGGGAACCAACACCCCCGACAATCACCAGGCCATCATATTTTTTGGGATCGATATCTTCAAACGAAAGGGTTGCTGTAGTCTTTGCCCCAAGCATTCCTGTACAGGGTCCACGGCGTGTAGAAATGATATCGAATCCAATACCAGCCTTCTGGAATGCAGCAACAGGTTCTGCCAGTTCTTCATCCCTGAATTTTTCCGGTGCAACCGTGATTAGGATCTTCATACTATTCGAAGTAACATCTGTTTATATAATTGTATTGGATCCATACCTGTCGGACAATCAATACTTTAAGAAAAAAATGAGAGATACAGGATCCTTTCCTCAATGAAGTGACCCCGTTGGCGATTTTATATCCAGAATGATAGTTTTTCTTAGAGGGTTCAGCGATATGAACCATCGTTATTTTCGGGTTATCGCTATGGAATTCAGTTTTTTATGTTTCATCTGATGTAATTATCTCTGCTACCCTTCCCACGCGACCATCTTTGAGCCGCACTTTTATTCCGTGGGGATGAGTTTGTGAATTGGTTAAGATCTCCTGAACAATGCCGCGGGTCTTCTTTCCGCTGCGCTGATCATCCTTTAAGATGATATCAACCATGCAGCCGGGCTGGATGGCCAGACGGTTTCTTCCCTCATTTTGGTTTGGCATTGTCATAAAGAAATTCCGGGTTTTTTAATAGTAAAACGAATTTTTCTCATTAATGGGTGGAATTAAAAAATTATGTGGGGGATACCGGCAGATCATTCGTACCCATGTTACTCACAAGCGTCCCTTTCATTACCGTCCAGCCATGATTATCGCCAAACATCAGGATACTGATTTCTGCCTGGTATTCATTGAACTGTGGCTCAAAGATCTTCCAGCTGTTCTTTCCCTCCAGGGTGGAGGTGATGCTGACTGATGCATTCATCGGTGCTTGGTAATCTGCATACACGGGAATAAGATACCGATAACAGGTCGGGTTTCCACTTACCGCTGTGCTTTTAGCAGGGCAATCGACTTTTTGAATACCCTGAACCGGGCGGAACATAACGCCCTGTTCAATAGGTGACCGGGTATTGATAACTTGTTTTGAACCCTGGTTGACCGATAGCCTGATGGTATATGGATGGGAAGCGCTGGTCTCTTTTGGAGGGATAATTGCAGAAGTTGTGATCTTTGCTACTGTTGCTTTTCCGGTATCAAACAGGGTAACTTTCCAATCCGCCGGGCGCCCCTCAATTTCCTGGGCACTGTATTGTGTTACAATCGGGGAATTCCCAGTACTGTCTGAAGGAACCGGGATGAAGAGCGTTACGTTGTCAAGCCGGGAATCGGTAGTAATCGTGCAACTGTAGTCATAAGTACTGGATAGCGATGTCCGATACGCTTGTTCAACAAATCCTGTGTAGGACACACTGGCAACAAATGCTACCAGAAGAACAATGATCAATCCTAACGTGATCCTAATTATTTTATCCATTTTTTTATAACCCCATATCCGGCATGCGCACAGGTATCGTGTTTCAGATCCTCGATATTTGTACCTGCCAGAATTCTTTTAATGAAGTATTGTACTATTCAGATTGAATACCTGCCGCAGAAAAGTACCTGCAAACGTTCTGCAACGCAACATGCAAAGATCATCACACCTTTATGGTTATGAAAAAAAGTGATTACTATGGCACCGCCTCCTACTCTTGTACTTCAGAATGTCACGTTACCTTCAGGGCGTGTTGCGGATATTTCACTTGCTTCAGGAAAAGTGTCCCACGTAGGTGCGTATAAGGGTTCTGCGGAAAAGTGTGATTGTCGGGGCTGTTTTGTGATCCCGGCCGCTGTCGATATGCACGTTCATATGAGGGGCGGTGTACAATCGGCAAAGGAAGACTGGGTGAGTGGAAGCATGAGCGCGATAGCTGGCGGAGTGACCGTTGTTGTTGATCAGCCAAACACCATTCCCCCAATCACGACTCCTCACGCATTTGCTGATCGTGTACAGGAAGCAAAAAGCCATTCTTACTGCAATTTTGCCATCAACAGCGGGGTGACACCTGATACTCCATTAGAATCCTTATGGGACGCGGGAGCCATGGCATTTGGTGAGATCTTTCATGCCTCTTCCAGTTATGGCGATGCAATTGATGGAGTTGCACTTGAAGCGGCATTTGATCGAATTCAGAAACTTGATGGGCTTGCAACTATCCACGCTGAACGTATCGGCACTTCTCCCGATACAGATCTGGTATCGCATGGTCTTGTGCGCCCTGCATTAGGTGAAGCAGAAGCCGTTCGTACAGTACAGTTCCTGAATCGCAGCGAATGCCGGCTGCACTTCTGCCACATGAGTTCTGTCCGTTCGGTTGATGCTGTCGCGGGTTCGGTGGAGGTCACTCCCCATCATCTGTTTCTTTCGCAGGAGCAGTTCAATAAAACCGACACTTTTGGGAAAGTAAATCCTCCACTTCGCACTGAAATGGAGCGAAAAGCGCTCTGGGAGCGATGGGGACGGATAGATGTCATTGCATCCGATCATGCACCCCACACGAGAGAAGAAAAAAAGCAGGATTTTTCCAGCGCACCATCAGGGATTCCGGGTGTCGAAACTATGGTGCCCCTTCTTCTTGCCCAGGTCATTGCCAAAAAGATCGATCTGGCATCAGTTATTGACAAGACTTCGTATACTCCTGCCCGCCTGCTGGGAATCCCCCGTGCAGGATTTGAGGTGGGGGACCGGGCTGACTTTGCTATTTATTCAAAAAAACCTGTGCCGATACAGGGCAAGTCACTACACAGCAGGTGCGGGTGGACGCCCTTTGAAGGACATAAGGCCATCTTTCCCAACATGGTGGTGATGAACGGTTCTATTACGTATCTTGGAGGGGAGTTCTCCCGCCAGGAACCTACCTGGTACCCGGGAAAAGGTTACAACAGTTCTCACTGACAAAAAGCAGGGTGAAAGCATCACCTTACCTTGTCCGTTTTGTCCTCTCCCCAAGTGCTAAATATCTTAAAACACGATGTATCTGGTGCCGATACAGCGCAGCCATAGGTCCCCGGGTGATCGATTGACAAGCGTCTGGATATGATCCATGGGACAACCCGGTTGCGCGACAGGCATACGCCCGGCAAGGGTTTAAACACAGGTGAAGAACGGCAGCAGCCACTGGTGATCCATGTGCGTTTATGCCGGGCAACATTCTTATTAGCAGTTTTCCTATGCCCGATATCGCGGATGCTCTTGTGGAAGAGCGGAACGGTACGATTATTTCTCTTGATGTTACTGCCGGCTCAAAAGTCGAGCTCTTTCCTGCAGGATACAATGAATGGAGAAAAGCTATCGGATGCCGGGTTACGGCGCATGCGATTGAGGGAAAAGCTAACAAAGCCATCATCACCCTGATTGCTGATACACTCGATCTGCCAGCATCATCGATCAGTATCCAATCCGGTGCAACATCATCCCAGAAACGTGTTCTGGTCATGGGTGTTGCGAAAAACGATCTTCTTATACGGCTCAATTTGCACAACAGATGAGTGATTTCCTTTTGAAAATGTCCGGGCAGCATCGAAATTTCATGTACACGGTCAGAACAATCAATTATTCACCATTGACTTTTCTGGTGTGTATAAGAGCATGCCCTTTAAGTAATTTTACAGGATATATATAACGTATACCTATGATCAGGCATTACATTCATCGCATGATACATGGGGGTGCGTTTACATGTATTCACCGGATACTACCAAGTACCTTATTCACATCAGCCTCGCAGCAGAGGGGGTGGTCGAGAAACCTGATGTAGTTGGTGCCATTTTCGGGCAGACTGAAGGGTTACTCGGCGAAGACCTGGACCTGAGGGATCTTCAGAGAACAGGACGTGTCGGACGAATTGATGTCCAGATAACAAGCAAAAAAGGCGAGACCAAGGGTGAGATTTTAATCTCATCATCTCTCGACCGTGCGGAAACGGCAATCCTTGCCGCATCGTTAGAGACTATCGACCGTGTCGGTCCCTGTGTAGCGCACGTGGTAGTCGAGTCCATTGAAGATATCCGCGTCAGCAAGCGAAAGATGATTGTCGAGCGGGCTAAAGTGCTACTTATCGAGCGGTTTGACGATGGCACTATCGACAGTGACGAGTTGCTGGATGATGTCCGTGAGAGTCTCCGCATGGAAAAGATTGGTTCCATCGGTGAAGAGAAAGTGCCAGCAGGTCCCAATGTGCTGGAATCAGATGCGATTATTGTTGTTGAGGGCCGGGCAGATGTGCTGAACCTTCTTCGCTACGGTATAAAAAATGCTGTTGCGGTTGAAGGAACCAATATTCCAAAGACTGTTGTTGACCTCTGCGAGAAGAAGACTGCCACTGCCTTTTTCGATGGTGACCGTGGTGGCGAATTGATCCTGCGGGAGCTGTTACAGGTTGTTGACATCGATTTTGTCGCTTTCTCCCCTAAGGGAAAAAGTGTCGAGGATATGACTAGGAAAGAGGTCATCAAGACCCTGCGCAACAAGGTGCCGGTGGAATATGTCCGTGACCAGTACTTTGAAGATGCCGCTGAACTTCCGGCCGAGCTCCGCATCACGCGGGGTAGTGTGGATGAATTGGAGTCTGCAGGCAAAAAGGCCCGCCATACTTCCCCATCAAAGCGTACCTCTGATGGCACAAAAGGACCTCTTACTATCCGTGATCATATAGATGATGTAAAAGGCCACAGTCTTGCCCGGTTTCTTACCGATGATCTGACGGTTGTAAAAGAACTGCGCCCGGATGAAGTTGAAAAAGCGATTGATACTCTTGATGGAACGGTGAGTGGTCTTATCGTTGATCGCCCGGTTGATCAGAAACTACTGGACCGGTTGGTCTGGAAAGGTCTCTCCTATGTAGCGGCAAAAGACTTTAAGGGTGTTATTAAACGACCTTTATCAATCCAGTTACTGAAAATGGGTATGTAATTTACCCCCACGCAAATTTATTTATCCTGCATAAAACCATGTTACTGTCTGGAGTGATAACATGCACAAAGAGGAACTGATCAATCTTCATAAGATGCTCGCTGAAGTCAAGGAGTATTTTGAAGAGATCAATCCTGAACTGAAATTTTCCCAGTATACTTCATTAAAGATTACTCCTTCCCAGCAACACAAGAGCAAGATGGAGCACAAGTACGCAATATTTGTTCTCGGAACAGAAATTGCCAATGCGATGAAAGAAGTCGATTATTCCTCTTCCAGCCGGATATCAGCACGCATGAAGGAGCTTGCTGATAAGACTCTCAAAGAGATGGATGAATCATAATACACCTTTTCAATACACCTTTTTAATACTCCTTTTTATCTCAGCTCATGCATATGTGCGATTTTTTAATGTGTTATTCCCCCAGTATCACTCATAGGTTTTTGTTTTAAGCCATGAAGATATGTTGAAATCCCATCAGGGCGGATAATCGCACATGCAGTACTTCACGGATACCGGGAAATCCATCGATCTTAAGGAAGTGAATCGGGCAATCGATGCTGCATTTGCTGATCACGGAAGAGGCCTTGTCCAGATGCCCCCGAAATTGTACGTCACTCTTCCTGAAGGGGACTTCCGGACAATGCCTGCATATCTACCATCCCTCTCTCTTGCCGGGGTAAAGATAGTAAACGTGCATCCCGGTAATCCGGCACGCGGTCTTCCAACGGTGATGGCCATTACTGTGATTCTTGATATCGCAACCGGTGTACCAGTGGCAATTCTCAATGCAACAAAACTCACTGATATGCGCACTGGTGCAGCGGGTGCAGTAGCGGCAAAATACCTGTCTCCAAAAAAAGAGATTATCCTTGGATTGATTGGTACCGGGAGACAGGCTGAAGCACAATACCGGGCAATTTCTCAGGAACTCGATATTTGTGAGATCAAATGCTGGAGCCGGAATTCCCTTAACGCAGAAAAATTTGCGCGGGCAATTACAGATAATGATGCCCGCAGCGTTCCTGTGGAAAAAGCCTGTGACTGCGATCTCCTTGTTACAACGACTCCCTCGCGCGCACCGATTGTCAGGAGCGAGTGGGTGAAGGAAGGAACCCACATCAATGCCATAGGTGCTGATGCGCCGGGTAAACAGGAACTCGATCCTATCCTGCTCAAACGGGGAATTGTCTTTGTTGATGATATGTCCCAGGCTGTTCACTCAGGGGAAATTAATGTGCCCATCAGCCAGGGATTTTTTTCACCACAAGAGATTACTGGCACGCTTGGTGAGGTTGTCATCGGTATGAAACAACGCGACAGTCCGGACCAGATCACTATCTTTGACTCCACGGGGCTTGCAATCCAGGATCTGGCGATTGCGGCAATTGCAATGCGCAATGGGCGAGCCATTGACCTCCCGTTTCCCTAAAATACGTTCTTAAAAAGTGCGGGAAGAGTATTCTCACTCTTCAGGTTTTTTTGCGTGTTTCTTCCAGATCTGTTCACGATAGACCGGCCCGCTGTTATAGGTACAGAAGGGGATAAGGGTACCGTCAGGTGTTGCATAGTGTATACAGCAACGCTGGACCCGGTCGAGATCATAATTATACCGGTCCATGAAATGCATAGTACCAATGAAGAGCGCGTTCCAGTGGAATTCCCTGAGCGCATCGAAGTTCTGTCCAATCAGTGTTTTTCCAATGATCTTCCAGAATTCAGCAGTGCCGCCCTGCTCCCCCTTTTGCACGGAATCATGCATATTTTTCACGCCCTCTAACAATGCTTTGTATTTGTTAATGGCGCCGCCTTTTTTGATAGTTTCCGTCATCTGTTCGATCGATGCAAAGAAGCTCTCCACATCTACCATCCGGTTTACCGGTACAATACCTGCCTCCTGGACGAACACGTACGTGGCAGCACCGCAGTGAGGGTGTGCGGTGAAGCGCACTTGTGGCTTGCCGGTGTATGCTTCAACCAGATCGGAGAATGGAAGAACACAAGGTATAGGATAAAAATCGTCCTTTTTAATGATTCCCTGCGTCTGTTCTTCAATATCAGCCAGGACTTCAGGAATAGTGATACGGGATTTTTTAATATCGTCATCACTTGCAGCACCGGTAAATGCTACTGGCTGGAAATTCACACCGCGGATAACAGAAATGTTATCTACGGCAAACCTGATGATATCTCCAACCTCATGATCATTTTTGCCCCGTATTATCGTCGGTACAAGGACAATGCCTAGTTTTACCCGGTTTAAATTCTCCACAGCTTTTTTGTGAATCGCTAAAAACGGGTTGGTTTCCGGAGTTACGCCATCGAAATGCAGGTATACTGTATTAAGCCCGGCATCCTTGAGTTCCTTGGCATACTCCGGCTCCTTTGCGAGACGCACGCCATTGGAAGCGATTTGCACTTGGGGAAAGCCGACCTCTTTTGCTTTTCTAATTATCTTTGCCAGATCGGCTCGCATCGTAGGTTCGCCCCCGGAAAACTGTACTGCGGGAGCAGGGACCGGCTTTTGATCCCGAAGAAGCGTTAACATCTTTACGATTTCATCGAAAGAAGGCTCATATACAAAACCGCAGGCACGTGCATTTGCAAAACAGAATTCACAATCCAGATTGCAGCGGTTGGTGAGATCGATATTGGCAAGAAGTGTCTGGGAGTGGTGGTTATTACAGAGTCCGCAGGACGAGGGGCAGTTTTCTTGTGGAGCTGTTTTCTGGGGATTTGATACACCCGCACCTATGGCACTATACTTTTCAAACCGGTGATACATCACGGGATCTGACCAGTAGAGATTCCTGAAATCTCCGTGTTCTTTACACGTCCTTTTCAGCCAGATCTTTCCCTCTTCTTCTACGATCTCCGCATCAAGTACGGTATTGCACGAGGGGCAAAGAGTTCGGGTCTTTTTTATCATCATTAATATTCACCGGGTACTCACGTTTTTTAGTTATCCCGCTGTGAGTTACCTTAATGTTTTTATCTGCTCTTTATTAGAGGTATTGGAGTGCACCATTATTAGTATCGACTTCTTCATAATACCGTTGCTTTCTGCGATCTGGATCATGCTTCCTGCATATATTCCCAATCCGATGGCTGCTCTTCTCGGAGGAGGCACCCCTATTGACTTTGGAAGGAATTATTCGGATGGTCATAGGATTTTTGGGGATGGTAAAACGTTCCGTGGCCTGTTTTTTGGAGTGCTCGCAGGTATAATCACCGGCATATTCCTTATCTGGCTCTCGTTAACATTTACCTTGACATTCCTGCCCCAGCACACTCTTACATCGGTTTCGCTCCTCGCATTTGGAGCCCTGCTCGGGGATCTGGGTAAGAGTTTTCTCAAGCGCAGGATGGGGAAAGTGCGGGGTGAAAAGTGGCCGATTGCAGACCAACTCGATCTGGTCGTTGGGGCATTTATCTTACTGCTCCTTTTCGATCCAAGGTGGCTCTTTGCTTATGTTACGCTCCCCATCCTCATCATTATTGTAATTCTCACTATTGTCCTTCACCGTGTGGTCAATATAATCGGATATTTTATGGGAGTCAAGGAGGTTCCATGGTAAACCCTATTGCAGCACTGCTTATACAATACAAGGCAATCGAGACGGGTGACTTTACACTGGCATCCGGTGCAAAAAGTACGTATTACATTGATGTGAAAACAGCGGTAACCCATCCTGATCTGCTTAATGCCATTGCGAGAATCGTTACAGAGTCGCATGAATTCGATGTTGTTGCGGGTGTGGCTGTAGGGGGCGTTCCTCTCGCTGTTGCAACAGCGCTTGCCGCACAAAAACCTTATGCAATCATTCGGGCAGCAGAGAAGAGTCATGGCAAGAAAGAGATGATCATTGGGAATGTCCTGAATAAGCGGGTCTTACTTATTGAAGATGTAACCACGTCTGGTGGGTCAGCTTTGTACGGTATCCAAACCCTTCGCACAGCCGGGGCAAAAGCAGATCGTGTTGTCACGGTAGTGGACCGGGAGCAGGGGGCTGAAGCGCTGCTCAGTCAACAGGGGATTGAGTTTCTGCCGCTTGTCAGAGTGAGTGAACTGCTAAAAGAGAAGCAATTTTTACGGTAAGCGTACATTAGAGTGGGATAATGAAAGTACTTGTTGTGGGCGGGGGAGGAAGGGAGCATGCAATAGCATCTGCACTCGCCCGCAACCGAAAAACGGCTCTGTATTCCGTGATGGCAAAGAAGAATCCCGGGATTGCAAATATTGCAGTGAAGGTTTTATTCTGCAAGGAAACGGATGTCCCTCGCATCGTTACTTTTGCACAAGAGAACGGTATAGAATATGCTTTTATTGGTCCTGAATCTCCGTTAGAAGCAGGAATTGTTGATGCATTGGAATCAGCCGGGATTTCCTGCGTCGGACCATCCAGAGCTGCGGCACGTATTGAAACTGATAAAGGATTTTGTCGCCAGCTGATGGAAGAGCATCTGATCGATGGATGTCCCAAGTACCGGCTTTGCCAGAACAGTGCAGAGGCGATTGCTTTCATTAATAATCACGATGGCGATCTCGTGATAAAACCTATAGGCCTCACCGGAGGAAAAGGAGTCAAGATTATGGGTGAGCAGGTGGATCGCGCGGGCGCGATAGCATATGCCGCACAGATCAATGGCTCAATCATTCTCGAAGAGCGTCTTATCGGAGAAGAGTTCACCCTTCAGGCCTTTGTTGATGGCACTCACCTTATTCCCATGCCTCTGGTTCAGGATCACAAGCGGGCATTTGATGGGGACACCGGGCCAAATACCGGGGGCATGGGCTCGTATACCATGCCTGATCATATGCTTCCCTTTGTCACGAAAGCGGAGTTCGATTGTGCGTTTGGGATAATGCAGGCAACCGTTGAAGCCCTGGAGAGGATTGGACATCCCTATAAAGGAATTCTTTATGGTCAGTTTATGAATACTGCCAATGGTCCGAAAGTGATTGAGTTCAATGCCCGGTTCGGAGATCCCGAGGCAATGAATGTTCTGTCACTGCTCACATCTGACCTTTCAGAAATCATGGTAAGGATCACCAGTGGGACTCTCAACTCTGCTCATGTCACGTTTGAAAAGAAAGCAACGGTCTGTAAATATCTGGTACCGGAAGGCTACCCCGATACACCTCATGCCGGGGATCCTATCCATATTGGCGATACAAATCAGGCTATTACCTATTATGCAAATGTCGAAGAACATGACGGTTCGCTTATCACGCTGACATCCCGCACACTTGCATTCGTAGGTATTGGTGATACGTTAGAAGATGCCGAACGCATTTCAGAACAGGCAGCTACATCAGTCAAAGGCCCCGTGCGATACCGGAAAGACATAGGGACAGAAAAGCTACTGAGCCAGCGTATCGCGCATATGAAGGAGTTACGATGAATAAGGATTTTCTTTCAATTCTGGATATCAGTAAACCCGAGCTGGAACAGATACTATCTGAAGCAAAACGTCTTAAAACGTTAAAGAAACTGGGAGAGGTTCACGATGTCTTGCGGGGAAAAAATCTCGCCATGATCTTTGAGAAATCATCTACCCGTACCCATATCTCGTTTGAAGTCGGTATGAACGAGCTGGGTGGCCATGCTCTGTTTTTAAACGCACGGGATATGCAGATCTGGCGGGGCGAAGAGATCCGGGATACTGCACGCGCAGCCTCCCGCTATGTCTCCGGCATTATGATACGGGCTTACAAACACAGCACCATTGAAGAATTTGCTCGGTTTGCTACAATTCCCGTGATAAACGGGCTCTCCGATCTCGAACATCCCTGCCAGTTACTTGCAGATATCATGACGATACAGGAGCATTTTGGCTCGACAAACGATCTGAAAGTTGCCTGGGTTGGTGATGGCAATAATGTATGTAATTCACTAATCCTCTCAACGGTTCTTACCGGATATTCTGTTACTGTAGCAACACCCAGCGGTTACGAACCATCAGAAGAGATCGTGAAAAAGGCCCGCTCACTTGGCGGAAAAATAACCTTGGTCAAAAGTCCTGAGCAGGCAGTCAAGGATGCGCATGTTATTGTTACGGATACCTGGGTATCCATGGGTGATGATGCGGAACGGGAAGAACGTCTTAAGACCTTCTCGGGTTATACTGTTGATGCAGGACTCATGCGACACGCATCACCAGACGCACGGGTGCTCCATTGTCTTCCGGCACACCGGGGCGAAGAGATCGCCGATGAAGTCATGGAAGGCGGCCAGAGCCTTGTCTGGGATGAGGCTGAAAACCGGTTGCACGCCCAGAAAGCATTGCTCGTGCGGCTGCTAAAAAAATAAAAAAAAAATAGTTTTTTGTCTTACTTTTCAGTAACGAATTTATTCAATTCATCACGCATATAGGTCTCAACTTTCTGCATGACCTCAAGTTTACCCCGGAATGCGAGGAGATCCCTTTCATCCCCTTCCATATTAGCAAATTTGATCTTCTCTCTTCGGTCAACAACTTCCACATCGAATTTATTCGAGATATCTAAAATTATCTTCTGGGGGACGCCCGGGGGGACAATAATATCAAATAACTGTTCTTCGTCGTTCATAAACATCTCACGTAATTCACTTTCCTATTTTGATTCGCCGGCTCATAATACATGGGCCCCCGCGCACGCCACCGATCGGATTTTTGGGTTTTCCAAGCGAGTTCATACAACGGCCCATCAATGCCGCGCCCCGTGCAAGTCCATCATCTACAAAGACTAGATGGTCACGGGGATCCTCAAAGAGTTTGCGTTCGGCGATTCCTTCAAGAATATATTCCGGTTTTCTGCCGGAGATTGCAGCCCGGCCGGTGAATCCGATTGAGGAATTTTTTGGAACGAGTTTTTGTTCAACTGCTACATCTACTAAGCGCAAAGCCATCTTGGCGCAGACACGGTCAATGACTTCGTTGAGGGTCGCGAGATTATGTTTTTCATGGATTTCTTTTCCAATATCGAGCAGTTTACCTAGATCGCTGCTGTTTTCACCACAATCACAGCCAATCATCGCAATGCCGGATTCCAGTGCCAGTTTTGCATTGACCGGAACCCTGCCAAACCGGTCACGTTCCGCAGGAACAATCCGGATATCTATGTGTTCATGGCACCGGTCAACAAAATCATTGATTACCCTGTGGTTCCCCCCTCCGAACAATCCTCCTGTAACGCTGTGTTCACCAAAAATGTCAAGGGCAGTACCCGTCCTTTGCTGCACAAGACCGGTTCCCCGGACAATTGCATCAGGAATCGCACCGGCAAGGCCGCAGAAGTTCCCCACGGTTTTTGCAAACGGGTTTACATCCTCTGGACTTACATCGCTGGTAATCCTGCCATCCAGTGTAGTGCCGAAATCGATTGACACACAGGGATTGCGAAAATCTACCGGTGTCCATTTTGCCCCTTCCTTGATTCCCGCCATGGCAAGTTCGCCTTCCATCTCGTTTGCGACCATCTCCACACCTGTTGATCCCACTGGGGGTATGACACCGGCTACCGCACCCACAAACACAACTTTATCTGCAAAACTGAACGGCTGAAGTTTTTGGGGCTGATTTTCTTTTGACATGGGGGGTGTCATCTTGCGAGGTGGAACACCGGCAACAAGGCAGCCGTTTGCAAGTGCAATGACAAAATCACCGATTTGATCCGGTGATTCCATCTCGGCAACAACACCAGTACTCCGAACAACGAAATCCAGTTCTTTTAAAATATCCAGATGGGCATCCTTATGGCACTGGAGTAAAGTATCCCGGACCAGCTCAGTAACTGCTTCCCGGGTCAGTTCAGTTCCATCAAGTGTTGCTCCAAATATTGTTTCTCCGGGTTTTGGGGGACGGATGTCGCGACTCATGCTGACTGTTTTGTGTATGACATAGGACATACCGGTTTCAAGGCTGACGCCCGTAAGGATACACTTCGTTGTTGTGTTTCCCATTTCAATGGAAGCGACAATAAAATATGGCTTGTTCTTGTATTCAGGGAACTGCATCCCTGCTCCATGGGTTATTGATGGTGGGGGTGGACTTTCCACAATATGGGGTTTTTGTTTAATAAAGCGAGAAAAAAAACTAGCGCACATGTAGATCGAGTCTTCAATGTGGCAATCCTTATAATTTTCTATTTTGTTGCAGGTGTCAGTCGCCAGTGAAAAGACCCCATATTTACCCGGATCGTGTAGTAAAACGGATAGTTAGCATGATTGTTTGTTCTGATATGTGATTTCTCTCAACCGGCATTCTGTATTCATTGAACTGCTTCTGGAAAAACGAAAAACATCCAAAAAAAAGTTACTTTTTGGATTTTGGAATATTCCTTGATTTTCTGGTGCGGACCATACGTGCCTGTATACCAAAATACTGGGAGACACCAATCGCATGGCACTGGTCAAGGGATGTACTGTCAAAGGAGACCATATCCTCAGAATAGATGGCATCCGGTGAACTACGTCCGAGCACGCGCACCGCACCCTTATAGATCTCGAGATCGACCTTACCATTAACTCGTTCCTGCGTGGTGTTAATAAATGCGTTCAACGCTTCGTACAATGGCTCGTATACCAGTCCTTTGTAGGCCAGTTCCGACCATTTATCATCCACCATGCGCTTGAATACCAGTTCCTGCCGGGTAAGGACAAGAGCTTCAAGATCCCGGTGTGCGGTGAGTATTACTGTAGCTGCCGGGTGCTCATAATTCTCCCGAGCTTTTATACCAAGGATACGGTCCTCGATCATGTCATTGCGACCGACCCCATGCTTTCCTGCACGTACGTTCAGGTGCTGTATCAGATCATATCCCTGCATCTTTTTTCCATTGAGTGCCACTGGGATGCCGGCCCTGAACTCCAGAGTGATTTTTTCTGGTTTGGCCGGTGCTTTTTCAGGTGACACAGTCCAGAGATAGATCTCTTCTGGGGGATGGTATGCAGGATCCTCTAATTTTCCGCCTTCAATACTCCGGCTCCAGCAATTTTCATCCATACTCCACGGTTTGTCCTTTTTTACCAGTACAGGGATATTATGCTTTTTTGCATAATCTATTTCCCAGTCACGGGTCAGGTTGAGTTCACGAATCGGTGCCACAACTTCAAGACCTGCACTGCGGATGATAAAATCGAACCTGAGCTGGTCATTGCCTTTACCGGTACATCCATGTCCTATCGCTTTCGCACCTTCTTTTCGTGCTATCTTTACAACCTCCTCCGCGATCAGGGGCCGGGCAAGGGAGGTCCCCATCGGGTACCCCTCATAAGAGCCATTCGCTTTGATCGCCGGGAAGATGTGGTTGTTCACAAACGCTTCGCGTGCATCAATCGTATAGTGCTTATCAGCAAGTTTTTTCCCTTTTTTTGTGGCGATATCGATCTCTTCATCCCGTTGTCCTACATTCACGGCAACGGTAATCACGCGATCGTAATCATATCGTTCTTTTAAAAGGGGGATACAGATGGAGGTGTCAAGCCCTCCGGAATACGCAAGAACAATTGTACCTTTTCCCATGGTTAACCTCTTATTGAATATTGAAATACCTGTTTGCGGTTTCAACATATATTTTCAGGGGAATAGCTCAGATAAAAACTCTACAGGAATTAAAATGGTGAGCATGCAATAATTGAGTAACGAAAAAAAGGTTGTTCAGGCATTTTCCTGAACCTTTGTATCGTTGTGGAATTAAGCGACTACAACAATATTTCCTTGAGTCTGAGGCTGGAAGGGGCCTGTTGTGTAGCCGTATGCACCTACCTTGTCAAAGACAACTTCGTAGGTTTTTCCGTACGGGATCTCAACAGTGGACAGGCCGCCAAAGTATTTTTGAGTTTGGACATTGTCGGACATTATGCTGTGAGGCTTATACGGATCTGTATTTGCCCAGATCACTTTAGTGCCAACCTTGACTGTTGCTGTTGCACCAGGTTGAATCGTCAAATCCTGCGTAAATGTGATGGTATACGTTGGTACTGCGGTAACATTTGCAGTTGGTGTTGCGGTCACATTTGCTGTCTTGTTAACAACCACAACAATAATTTCCTTTGTCGGTACAGGGGTTGGGGGAACCGTTGTTACAACAGTTGTTGGAACCGCGGTAGGTACTGCGGTGGCCACAGGTTTTGCCGGCTGGGATGTGCATCCCGCAAGCAGGATCCCGATGAACAGGATTGCAAGAACAACAAGAATTTTCTTCATGCATCTTTTTTTGTTATTTCGGTATATAAGTATATTCAATTATTTTGCATTATTCTCGCAGTACACCCACTATGATGTAATACTCAAGTGTACATTAATGATATGATAAAAAAGGAAATATAGGGGGTTTTACACCGATATCACTTCAAATAATGGCTGATTGGCTCAAGCGTCATCTTCTCGCGCTTGATCGCATCGATGGCAAGAGCCGCCGCACGCGCTGCCTGCAGGGTGGTAATATAGGGAATTGAGTAGTCCACTGCGGCACGCATAATCTGGTAATGATCCTGCCGTGACTGGCGATCCTGCGGGGTGTTGATGATGAGACGTATCTCCCCGTGCCGCATCATATCCAGCACATTGGGTGAACCTTCCTGCACTTTTCTGACCAGGTGCGCCTCAACTCCTGCATCGTAGAGGTAATCTACAGTACCTTCTGTACCGTATAAGGTGAGCCCGAGATCGCGCAACTGCCGTGCGATCGGTATAGCTTCATCCTTCTGTTCGATATTTACCGAAATGAAGACATTGCCTTTCCGGGGGAGTTCATTGTCTGCAGATATACAGGCTTTATAAAAAGCGAGACCGAAATCATAGTCAATACCCATAACTTCACCGGTGCTCTTCATTTCAGGTCCGAGTATAGTATCAACACCCGCGAGTTTGTTGAACGGTAACAGTACCTCTTTGACAGCGACATGCTTGATTTCTCGTTCTTTATGGCCAAGATCGCGCAGCTTCCTGCCAACCATGACTTTTGCGGCGATTTTCGCTACCGGTAGTCCGGTTGCCTTTGAAACAAAGGGCACCGTGCGACTCGCGCGCGGGTTTGCCTCGAGAATGTAGACTATGTTATCTTTTACAGCGAGCTGGAGATTTACAAGCCCGATCACGCCAAGTCCCAGTGCAATCTTTCGTGTGTAATCGCGCACCGTCTCAAGCACCGTTGCAGGGAGTGATTGCGTGGGTATTACACAAGCCGAATCCCCGGAATGGATTCCTGCCTGCTCAATATGCTCCATAATTCCGCCTATGAGTACCTCTTCGCCATCGCAGACTGCGTCAACATCAAGCTCGATGGCATTCTGGAGATAGGAATCGATGAGTACCGGATGGTTCTTTGCGACACGGACCGCCTCTTTGATATAGGTTTCAAACTCGGCCAGATTATGGGCGATTTCCATAGCCCGTCCCCCAAGAACGAATGAGGGACGAACTAATACCGGAAAACCGATTTTTTCTGCTATCTGACGTGCTTCTGTTTCAGAATATGCTGAACCATTCGCAGGACTGGGAATATTGAGTTTATTTAAAAGGACACTGAACCGGTCGCGATCCTCGGCAATATCCATTGCATCCGGGCTCGTACCCAGAATTTTCGTGGGAAGGCCAAGACGTTTGATCTCCAGTTCAATGGGCATAGCAAGGTTGACTGCATTCTGCCCCCCGAACTGTACCATTACGCCATAATAATTGTCCTTTCTGAGAATATTGACGACATCCTCAAGTTGCATTGGCTCAAAGAAGAGCCTGTCCGAAGTGTCGAAATCCGTAGAGACTGTTTCGGGATTATTGTTGACGATATGGACTTCCACACCTTCTTCTCGCAATGACTGGACTGCGTGGACTGTGCAGTAATCGAACTCGATACCCTGTCCAATTCGGATTGGGCCGGATCCCAAAATGAGTACTTTCTGGCGATCGCTGGGAACAATCTCGCAGGTACTCTCATAGGTTGAGTAGAAATAAGGCGTGCTTGCCGGAAACTCGGCAGCACAGGTGTCTACCATTTTGTATGAGGGCAGACCTGTGATCTTATCTAACTGCTCCATACTCTTACCGGTAATTTTTGTGATCTCCGCATTGGAAAATCCGAGTTTTTTGGCTCTCAGGACATCAGCCGGTTCGCTATGGATTGCGAGATGCTTTTCACAGTCAACAATATTTTTTATCTTCTCTAAAAAGAACGGGATAATGGACGTAAGTTGGGCAATCTCTTCAAGGGTGAATCCCAGTCGGAAGGCATCGAAAAGGCAGTGGAACCGCTCATCGGTTGGGCGCGACAGGATCATACGAACCTCGCTGGGACTGGTATGACTGAGCACATCAGTATCGAGCGACCGCTTCGCCTTCATGAACGCTTCTTCCAGGGTTCGTCCGATTGCCATCACCTCGCCCGTGCTCTTCATAGAAGTGCCGAGTGTACGGTCAGCTCCCTTAAACTTGTCAAACGGCCAGCGGGGTACTTTGACCACGATATAATCGATTGTTGGTTCGAATGAAGCCGGAGTGCATCCTGTTACAGTGTTCATGATCTCATCGAGCCGCAGACCTATTGCGATTTTTGCTGCGACCCGTGCGATAGGATAGCCGGTTGCTTTTGATGCAAGGGCCGAGGAACGTGAGACCCGTGGATTTACTTCGATGACCCGGTAGTCCCCCTCCCAGAATGCAAACTGGACATTACAGCCGCCCTGCACATCCAGTGACCTGATAATGTGAATCGCTGAGCTTCGCATCATCTGGTACTCATCATCGCGGAGGGTCAGGATAGGGGCAACGACAACACTTTCACCGGTGTGAATACCCATTGGATCCACGTTCTCCATACCACAGACAATGATACAGGTGTCGGT
The DNA here is from genome assembly GCA_963676675.2 of uncultured Methanoregula sp. Taxonomy (GTDB): domain Archaea; phylum Halobacteriota; class Methanomicrobia; order Methanomicrobiales; family Methanospirillaceae; genus Methanoregula. Next base: position 1,204,950 of record OY781161.1, read on the forward strand.
GGCGTCACGCATAACCTCAAACTCGATCTCTTTCCAGCCCATTACACTTTCTTCAATGAGAACCTGGTGGATGCGAGAGCGGGAGAGCCCAAGTTCAACGATACGAACCAGTTCCTCCCGGGTGCGAGCTATCCCCCCGCCAGCTCCGCCGAGGGTATATGCGGGCCGCACAACTGCCGGAAGGCCGATCTGGGTGATAGCATCTTCAATCTGGGTGAGGGAATTAAGTACCATACTTTTCGGTACAGGCTCGCCAATGCTGATCATGAGATCGCGAAACTTCTGGCGGTCCTCACCTTTGTAGATCGCTTCAAGCGGGGTTCCGAGAATTTCCACCCCTTTGAGTGCACCCATCTCGGCAAGTTCAACGGTGAGGTTCAATGCCGTCTGCCCACCCATTCCGGATAAGATCCCATCGGGCTTTTCTTTCTCGATGATTTTTGCGATGATATCTGCACGGAGCGGCTCGATGTATATCTCATCAGCCATATCCGGATCGGTCATGATCGTTGCAGGATTGGAGTTGATGAGAACAACTTTGATTCCTTCTTCCCGCAAAGACCGGCATGCCTGTGATCCTGAGAAGTCGAACTCTGCTGCTTGTCCAATCTGGATGGGCCCTGACCCTATCAGCAGGACCTTTTTGATGTCTGTTCGCTTGGGCATCAGGAAATCCTCCGGTATAGCGCATCAAAGAAATGTGCTTCAGTATCTCTTGGCCCCCCGTGTGCCTCCGGGTGGAACTGGACGGTGGTTAGTTTGAGATCCTTGTTTTCGAATCCCTCAACAGTCCCATCGTTGACATTGGTATACGTGACCCTGCAGCCCTCAGGAAGTGAGTCTTCATCGACAGCAAACCCGTGATTCTGGGTAGTAATGAAAATCCTCCCGTCTTTAAACCTGACCGGTTGGTTTGCGCCACGGTGGCCGAACTTGAGCTTATAGGTATCGCCACCAATGGCGAGAGCTGAAACCTGATTGCCCATGCAGATCCCAAAGATAGGGAGTTGCCCGAGCAGTTCCCTGATACACCTTATAGCATGCACCGCTTGCTTGGGATCTCCGGGGCCGTTGCTCACAAAGAGTGCATCCGGTTTGCATGCGAGAATCTCGTCAGGAGTAACATTGTAGGGGAATACATGGAGATCACCTCCGCGTTTTGCAAGGCTTGTGATCATGTTCTTTTTTATCCCGAGATCGATCACGGCAATACGCTTTCCTTTCCCTTCGACACGGTACGGTTTTTTGCAGGAGACTTCGGGTATAGGCGTAATATCGGTAATCTGGGGGGTTCGTTTTGCAAGATTTACCGCGTAATTCCCATCATCGCTTCCGACAACAAGTGCAGCCCGCATAGTTCCGTGGACACGGGTTTTAATGGTGAGTGCACGGGTGTCAACACCACTCATGCCAAGAAGGCGGTTCTCTTCAAAAAAGGATCTGATAGACGGGCTGGCGGCGGGTTTTTCACAGATCTCTTTTGCAATGCATCCAAGGGCACAGACTTTCTCATTCTGGAAATTTTGTATGTCAACCCCATAATTCCCGATCTGCGGAAAAGTGAACATGAGGATCTGGCCAAAATAGCTCGGATCCGTGAGAGATTCCATGTATCCGGTCATCTGCGTATTGAACACGAGTTCTCCTGAACACTCTCCTTCAACACCAAAACCATTCCCGATATAAAATTGCCCGTCTTCGAGACCCAGAACCGCCTTCATGATTTCCATATATTATGAAACTGAATAGTTATTAACGATAGTGCAGGTGACAGTCGTGCATGACAATGTGGGATTTTCCGGAATGTTCCGGCTCCACGAAAAACAGTTACTTCTGTAACGTTTCATCTCTTTTGCGATTACGTTACCCGATTCAAAGTTCCTGTCATGACGGATATGAATAAAAAGGAGAAGTGTCGATATTCACATGTCGTAAAAAGACGAGGTGAATGAACATGGGAACATTTGGAAGAAAAATTGTTGATACTGATGTTGATGAGCTGGTGAAGCTCCTCAACAAGGCATTTTCTGATGAATGGCTCGCGTACTACCAGTATTGGATCGGCTCCAAGATAGTGCGTGGCCCCAACAAGGAAGCTGTTATTGCCGAACTCACTCTTCACGCAACTGAAGAGCTGGGGCATGCAGTCCTGCTTACCACGCGGATTATCCAGCTCGGTGGAACCCCGGTAACCAATCCCCAGCAATGGTTCAAGCTCACCAACTGCGGTTATGACGCTCCTGATGATCCCTTTATCGTTAAAGTTCTTGAACAGAATATCAAGGGCGAGCAGTGTGCTATTAAGGCATACAACAGCCTGCTCAAGAAGACCAAGGACAAGGATCCGGTAACTTACAACATCATTCTTGGTATCCTCCAGATGGAAGTCGAGCATGAAGAAGATCTTCAGGCACTGCTTGAGGATGTTAACATCATCATGAAAAACAAATAATTTTTTACCCTTTAAACTTAGTGGAATAACGCATTTTTTTGTTTTTTTAGCGGCCCTTTTCTCCGCACTGAAGGGTATGAAATGATGTACTCATAAGGCTCTGATCATCAGATGTTGTGAGCACAATCCCCATAATTAAATACTATTTATCGCAATTTCCCTGTAACAGATGGAGTTTTTTTTATGGGTATTGAACATGTCAGCGGGAAAAAGAAAGGCAAGGTTATGCTCTATGCACTGAGCACCTGTGGATGGTGTAAACGCACAAAGGAACTTCTGCGTGAGATTGGCGTTGAATTCGATTATACTTATGTCGATCTCCTTGAAGGAAAGGAGCAGGATGAAGCGATGAATACTGTCGAACGGTTTAATCCTTCAGGTTCGTTTCCCACACTTGTTATCAATGATAAAAAATGCATTGTAGGGTTCAAAGAGCAGGAAATCAGGGAGGAATTCCGGTAGATGACACTCATTGAGATTAAACCTGATGATGTTGTAGCATCCTATCACATCCTGCAAAAAGAAGCTAATGATAGCGGTTACCGGCTGAACCTGGATGTCGAGTTTACAAAAAACCTTATTGCCGGTCTTATGAAAAATGAGCGGCGTTATGGGTACCGCGCCTGCCCGTGCCGGCTCGCAACCGGGAAAGAGGAGCAGGATCTCGATATCATCTGCCCCTGTGACTACCGGGATCCGGATCTCAACGATTTTGGTGCATGTTACTGTGCCCTGTATGTCAGTGAAGAGATCGCTTCCGGCAGAAAAACTGTTACACCTGTTCCTGAACGCCGCCCCCCGCGTTCAGAGCGCGGAAATAAAGCGACAAAACAAACGTTCCCCCTCTCATCAGCACCTGTTGTGGCTTTTTTATTTCCTGTCTGGCGTTGTAAAGTCTGTGGCTATCTCTGTGCCCGAAATCAACCGCCGGATATCTGCCCGATCTGCAAGGTGACCAAAGATCGGTTTGAGCGGTTTATGTAATTTTTTTAAATAATGTTACATATCCACTCTTGTCACTACGCCATGGATCTTATCTGATGGCAGCTTGTAGAACTGGACTACAGATGGCGAGAGGCGCTTAATTGCCGCAAAGATACGCCAGACAACGTGGGTCGTAATGATATCTTCCATACCATAAAAGATCGTTTTCTCATCAATCTCAGCCTCTTTTAAGATCAAACCAATATCTACGATCTCCATATAACCAAGATATATTTCAAAGATTGAAAAGCCCCTGGCAATCTCCCGGGTGACTCCCCATGTTACACCAAACGGCTGTTCTGTTCGTATAATTGAGATGATGATATTGTCATCATAGACGATATTATTCGTAAACATGATGCGTGAAACATATTGTGGCAATTTCCGGAAGTCCCGGGCAAAGAATAATGCCGTACCGGAGATCCTGTTTACCGAAGAATATACCGTATTGAATTTTACTAAGAAGTCATCAAGGGGAATTGGGCTTAAGGCAGCGGCGAGTTTCTTCTGGCCGCTAACATAGATCATGATAATACAGAATGGAATGAACGCGATCAGCAGGGACCAGTAACCCCCGTAGGGAATCTTATGGAAATTGGCGAGAAGGAATACAACGGTAATAACAAGGATAGTGACTGCTATTAAGGATTTTACAATTTCCCCGCGGAGGACGAGAATCCATACAATCAGGATAGCGGTAATTGCCATAGTGCCGCTTACCGCAAGACCGTAGGCATGTGTGAGATTATTGGAAGATTTAAAGATCACAATGACAAAGAGGACTGCAAAGAGCAATGCCCAGTTCACGATATCAATATAGATTTGGGAGCGAAGTTGCGGTGAAGTATATTCGATCCGTAAAAGCGGAAGGATGCGGGTTGTGATACCTTGGTACACAATGGAAAAGATCCCGGATATCATCGCTTGCGATGCGATGATGGTCGCTGCGATACTCAGGAGCAGGAAGGGGATATACAGGATTTCGAACTGGAAGAAGATCATCTCAAAAAGGATGTTGTGAGCATCGGGATGTGTCATCAAAAATGCACCCTGACCTAGATAGTTCACTGCAAGAGCGATAAAAACGATATACCATGCCTTGACAATCGGCTCCCTGCCAAGATGCCCCATATCTGCATACAGTGCTTCGCCCCCAGTAGCAACGAGGATAACGGAAGACAGGATTAAAAAACCTTCAAGCCCGTGCGAGATCAGGTAATTGATACCATACATCGGGTTGATCGCAAGCAGGACCTGTGGTGCGAACCAGATAGCAACAAGACCCGCACCTGCGAGTGCAGCAAACCATATGACCATGACCGGCCCAAATGCCCATGCCACTCGTTCGCTTCCCCGGGCCTGAATGGCAAAAAGACAGATAGCAATGATACCCGCAAGGAGCATCAGCAGTACCTGGGGGGTATTTTCTAAACCCGGAATGAGGGTGATACCTTCCACCGCAGAAAGCATACTGATAGCCGGGGTGATCACACTATCTCCGATGAAAAGTGCAATACCGACAATGGATAGAAAGGAAACAAATGCAATCTGGTTACCGGATTTTAGGAGCGGGAGTAGGATCTCCTTTAGCACGATTGTCCCACCTTCACCTTTTTTACCGAGGTGCATGGCGAGATAGGTATACTGAACAGTAACAAGAGTTGTCAATGTCCAGAGAATCAGCGAGAGAATTCCCATAATATTTTGCGGCGTAGGTGGAATAAGAAGAAAAATAGCAGTGAGCGCGTAAATCGGACTGGTTCCGATATCCCCAAATACCAGTCCCATGGACTTGACGACTCCATGTAGTGAAAAAGAAGTGTGCGCCATTGTTTATTATCTGTCGTCGGAAATAAGGTATAATGCTTTCTCTTTTACCGCCATGTACATGTGTTTCAGCATAGTGTCAGTCCTCAACCCCTGATAACATGTTATGTCCCTTTCTCTCTTCTGTGTACATCCGGTAACTGGTAATTACGAGCACAATGATGAGGGGGCCCAGTACAAAACCGGCAAGCCCCATAGTCAAAATTCCCCCAACTATGCCAATGAACATGATCACCGGGTGGACTTTTACTCTTCTGCCAACCAGAACCGGGCGGACATAGACCTCTGGGACAAGTGACACGATGAGGTACCCTAAGAAAAAGAGGATCAATACTCCCCGGGTATCCCCGATAGCCTGGGCATAGGAACCAATGAGAATAAACGCGACTGATGATCCCATAATCGGGATAAGTTCACAAAATGCAGCAAAATATGCATAAAAAATGATATTTCCATACCCTAGCAGATAAAAAACCGGGATTGCCATGAAGAAAGTAAGGACTGCAATCGCAATCTGGACATAGTAGATTGCATATAATGTGTCACCAGTGGCATCGGAAAGTCTATTGATATATTTTTTCAATGCAGCAGGCACATGCTCAATAAGTTTCATCCTGAGTTCTTCTCCTCGTAAAAATAGCATGAATAGGGTGAAGAAGAAGACGAACATCTTGAACAAGATGACAGGGAGATACGTGATCAATGTTTTCTGGTAATCGACAAATAGTCCTGTACCTTCCTGTAATAGAACAGAGAGCGATGTCTTGCTTAGCGGGACTCCGTATGTCATAGGATTTGTCAGGGGATTGTTGAGCCAGTTACCGATCGTTGTAAACATCTGGGTGAGTGTACTGGAATTTGCAGAAAATACCGCAAGGGTGATCAGTCCCATAGCGCTAAAAATTCCCAGTACTACAAGCGTCATCAGCGATGCTGAAATCCACGGTCGCATATGCAGTGAAAGCCGGTGATGAAGCGGGATTAACACAATTGCTAACGATGCACCGAGAAGCACCATATCCATAATTGACCAGAATACGGCAAAAGCAACGATAATGAGGATGATTAACAGAACTGAAGGAAACTGATCTGCACGTATCCTGATCATAAATGAATATCTATTGGTGAGGATAGGGAAATAATAACTACGTCTGATTTAATCGATCCCTTTTTTTAAATATCGATACCCATAACACTAATAACCACCCAATCACCTTGGTTATCAGATGAAGCGCATCGAGCATATAGCCATGATCGCGCACGACATGGGACTGATATTTGAGTTCCTTGGTATCGTATCATTCCTGCCGTTTCTGGTGCTCGTTATCTTCCGTGAATGGAATCTTATCCTCCCGATGGCTACAGCCCCTGTCGTCTTCCTCCTGTTGGGATATGGGATCTCCCACATTTCCCACCAGGATCTCGAACCTTCTTCCTCGGTCACTATTGCCGCAGTCGCTCTTTCATGGTTGGCCATCGCTCTTATCGGAGCTCTCCCGTTTGTCTTTGGGTTGCATATGAGCTATGTTGACAGCGTTTTTGAGGCGATGTCCGGTTGGACAGGTACTGGGTTTACTATGATCACCTCCTTAGATACAACACCCAAAACCCTTCTCTTCTGGAGGTCATTAACGCAATGGATTGGTGGTATCGGTATTATTGTGTTTGGCATATCCCTGCGCCGTAAGACCCGCACATCTTTATTCCGACTCTACCGGTCTGAAGGACGGGAAGAAGAACTGGTTTCTGCATCGGTATCATCCAGTCGGCGCATGTGGATGATATATCTCGTCCTGACCTTTGCGTTCACCGGGCTTATTATGCTCAGTGGAATACCGCTCTGGGATTCGCTCAATCTCGTAATGGTTGCAATAGCTACCGGGGGGTTCACTGTCCATGCAGGAGGACTAGGATATTACAATAATCCGCTTCTTGAAGCCCTTCTTATTCCGGTGATGCTTGCGGGCGCAATTCCGTTCAAGGTCTTCTTTTTCCTGTACCATGGAAAGGTTATCAATATGCTGCGGGATCCGATAGTAAAAATATTGTTACTCATAGCCCTTGTGGGATCCATCATTACATCACTGGATCTTTTTATCTTCGGAAATCTGCCCATAACAACAGCATTTCGCCAGGGTGTCTTTACCGCGGTCTCTGGCCTGTGCACCTGCGGTCTCCAGAATTCAAACCCCCATTATTGGGCCGCTATTCCTATTGCTGTTGTTGCCATGCTGATGTTTATTGGTGGAGCCATGGGTAGTTCTGCCGGGGGGGTTAAAGTAAACCGGGTAATGCTTGTTTATGATGGAGTGAGATGGTGGTTCCGGCGATTCTTTGTAAGCAGTCGCGTATTGATACCCTTAAAATCCGGAGGACATACACTCTCAAAAGAGATCTCTGAACTTGCGATATCAAAAAATCTGCTGGTCATTGTGCTCTATGTCATTACCATATTTATTGCAACTATTGTCACTCTTCATTTGTACATTACTTCATTCCGGCTTGAAGAGGTTGTTTTTGAACTGGTCTCTGCATTAAGTAACGCAGGGCTTAGTGTTGGTTTCATCAGTGCTGCAAGTCCGATCTCGATAAAATGGATATTTATCCTGCTTATGTGGCTGGGACGGATTGAGATCGTACCCGTGATTATCATTGTTATTGGTGTTGCGAGGGAGATTGAGATGGACCTGAGCAACTCTCCACAGGGTCAGGATCATTTACCTAGGAATTAATGCAGATGAGTAGGAGGATTTTGTTTGTGGGATAACCCGATTGCTGTTATGTCATTTATTTCAAAAGATAACGGCAAGACTCTTATGGATATTTACCATTATTGCGCACGGTTCAAAAAAACCTGCACCTAACAAAAACTATTGTGTAGTATTTCTGGCAGATTTGCGGCTAACCTAAAAAAAGGAATAATGCCGGTTTTTTTTACCCCCATTATTAATCAGTCTCCAGCGCTAACAGTAATGGCATAACGGTGATTGATGGCAGAGATCAGGATCGTCGGAACAGCGCATGTATCGCAACAAAGTGTCGATGAAGTACGGGGAGCTATCGACGAATATAAGCCGGATGTTGTTGCCATTGAACTCGATCCTTCACGCTATGCTGCCTTAAAAAAGCAGGGTCGTGATCCATCGGTCAATGATGTTCTTGAAGTTAAAAATTTCAATACACTTCTTGTCCAGTGGCTGATGGCGTATCTCCAGCGCAAGATTGGATTTGATGTTGGCGTTGAGCCCGGCGCTGAGATGAAAGCGGCGATTGAAGAGGCAGAAAAACGCGGTATTCCTATCAGTCTTGTTGATCGGGATATACGACTTACCCTCCTGCGGTTTTGGAACGCGATGGGTTTTTTGGAAAAATTAAAGATGATCTGGGCATTGGTCATCTCGATTGCGGAAGTTAATAACGGGCAGGAGATTGATATCGAGTCGCTCAAGCAGCAGGACATAATTGATATGGTCATGGTGGAGTTCCGTAAATTCTCCCCGAACGGTGCCCGTGCGCTGATTGATGAGCGGGACGCATATATTGCACACCAGTTAGTCCTGTTAAAAGTGCAACGTCCCGAAGGGCGTATTCTTGCGATTGTTGGAGCCGGGCACCGGCAGGGTATTGAAAATTATCTCGCAAATCCGGCGAGTCTCCCTCCATTCGATTCACTCATGCGGGAACCCAAGACATTTCCCTGGGCAAAAATCTTCGGTTTTACCGTCACTGCACTGTTTGTATTCCTGCTTGCAGCAATCGCATTTTCTGGTGTTGGATGGGGTGTACTACTCTATGCTTTCCTCTTCTGGGTGATAATTCACGGAGTTCTCGCCGCAATCGGAACACTTGTGGCGGGAGGTCATCCATACTCTGCTCTCACCAGTTTTGCCGTGGCATGGATGACTTCGTTAAATCCCATGCTCCATTCCGGCTGGATAGCAGCTTTTGTCGAAGCCAAAGTCAGAAAACCGCCAATGTCAGATTTCCGGAAAATCTATGACGCACAATCACTCACCGAGATGGCCCGTATTCCACTCTTCAAAGTGGTACTGGTAGCTGCCCTCACCAATCTTGGCAGCCTGCTGGGCACGGTCCTGTACTTTATCTTTGTATTTCCCGTGCTTGGGATTGATCCGGGTGTTGTAATCTCTACAGGTATCCAGAATATGTGGACATGGATCACCCACATCCTGTAATTTTTCCAGATGGTTTACCTGAAACAATATTTCCTTTTTTGATAAAATGGAAGAGTGCAGCCGCACCTGTTTTTAAAAGAAAAAGGAAACCAGGGAAACTTACCGGATCGAAGTAAACCGATATGCGCCCATCGTGACAGTAATTTCAAAGCGTGCACCTTTGCCGGGTATGCCGTTTTCTGTGATTGTGATCTCTGTAATAGCAAGAATCTCACGCGATAAAAAAAGCCCAAGGCCAGTGTTTTTCCCAAAACCCCGGGTAAAGAGGCGCTTTTTGTCTTCAGATGAAATCCCAACGCCATCATCTTCACAGACAAGCGTAAGATGACCGTCAGATTCCTGTGATGAAATCCGTATGGTCTTCAACTGGTCACCCCCGTAACGGAGAGCATTGTCGATCAGGTTATAGAACACCTTTTCAAAAAGTGGATCAGCAAAAATTTCAAGGTCGTTGCGGTCAATGTCAACACGGATTTTTTGTACAGGCAAAATTGCTAACGCTTTTTGAATGCTTGAATTCACGTTCTGCCATGCGGGAGCCGCAACACCCAACACCTGGTAATCTCTTGTAAACGTGATCTGGTTCTGGATGGCATTTGCGGCCAGTTGCTCTTTTTTGATATATCCGGAGAGTATTTCCGGTTTGTCAATTACTCCCATTGATAGTCCGAGGTACCCTTTGAGTACCATCAATTGGTTGAGGATATCGTGCCGGGTGATGCTTGAGAGCAGATTTATTTGCTTGTTTGCCTGCCGTAACGCGTCTTCGGTGCGTTTACGCTCGGTAATGTCCCGGATAGAGAGGAGGATTGCAGGTGTCTTGTTAAAATTAATAACTTTTCCAATACTTTCCACCCAGAATTTGTTCCCTTTTGCTGAGATTATATTATACTGCGCAAGGTATGCATCATGACCCTGGGATACCTGTATAAAATCAGTGATGACGTCCTGACGGGACTCCGGCGCGATGAATTCTATCACATTTCTTCCAACAAATCCTGCGGGTGCATCAGATTCTATCGTGCGAGCCGCTGCATTGTTTGTAAAAAGGATAGTGCCCTGTAGATCAAGGATCAGGATACCATCAAGAGCATGCTCAACAAGAGACCGGAACTTTTGTTCGCTCTCAAGCAGTGCGGATTCCGCCTTCTTCCATTCAGAGATGTCAACAAAGGTCTCGATCAGGACTTCCTGCCCGCTAAGGTTCGCACAGGAAACTGACTTGATGATAGGAATGGGCTCACCGGATGCATTCAGCAGGACCCGTTGGGACCGGTCAAGTTGTATCCCCTTGTCCGAGATCGGACAATGGCCCTCGGCTGCGGGACATATGAAATGGTGGCAGACTTTGCCAAGAACATATTCGCCCGGGGCACCGAACAATGCCAGTGCTGAAGGGTTTGCGCGGAGGATAATGTGGGTCTGTGCATCAACAACAATCACACCGGCAGGAATGTATTCGAGGAGTGTTTTGAGATAGTTTTCACTCTGGCGGAGAGCTTCTTCTGCTCGTTTCCGTTCCGTAATATCGCTGTCTATGCCACGATACCCAACAATAGTTCCATCGGATGCCCGAATCGGATCACCGCTGGTTTCAAGGATGATTAATCGACCATCTTTATGCAGGTTGATATTTTCCAGCCGTACAATCGGTTTTCCGGAAGATGCGATTTGGTTAAATTTCTCTCTGATCCTTTCCGCCTCATCTGGTGGCATGAGATCATAACAGGTTTTCCCAATTACTTCTTCGGGTTGGTATCCGAGAATTTCTAAAACCTGCGGGCTGACGTACGTATACCTCTCGTCCTTACTGACTTCCCAGAGCATATCCCGGCTTGTCTCAACCAATGCACGGTAACGCTCCTCGCTTTCCCGCAAAGCTGCCTCCGCTATTTTGCGATCTGTAACATCCTTGAAAATCCCCCGGGTATAATGTGGTTTCCCGTCTCTCATCCTGCAGGTTGCAATACCTTCAACGTACACCTTATTTCCATCACGGGTTTTGAAGATCGCATCGATAATGCCCACATTTTCGCCGGATATAACCCTCTGGAATGTGGTCAGGCAATGGTCGAGACACTCCTGATGAATGATATCGAAAATACTGATACTTTCGAGATCCTCTTCTTTGTAGCCGAGCGTGTCTAACCATTTTTTATTGGCAAACAGAAAATGACCCTCTGGTGCAACGCTTTGTATGAGGTCATTGGCATTCTGGAGATCGTGGTAGCGCTCTTCGCGTTCAAGGAGATTTTTTTTGGTTTTTCTTATTCCAATGCATTGTTTGAGAATATGATTAAGTTCAGTAAATACGATCTGGAAATCCCCTCCTTTCTGGAGATAAAAATCAGCCCCGTTATTCAGGGCTTTGATGACCACTTCTTCCTGACCTCTTCCGGTGAGCAGGATAAACGGGATGTCCCCATACTGTTTACGGACCTGCTGGAGAAAGGCAATGCCGTCAATTTCCGGCATAAAGTAATCAGCCACTATGGCATCATATTGGCGGGAAGAGAGTGCTGCAAGTGCATCCTGTACAGACGATTTCGTATCAACAGAGAATTCGGCTGAATCTTCGAGAACATTTTTAACCAGTTCCAGAAGAGCAGGCTCATCATCCACATACAGCAGAGTGATCATATTACATATCAGATTTCAATGAACGATTATCAAAGACTGATTTTGTGAATGGATAATGCTTGTGATTTAGGCATTTTTTATTTTTTCATTAAAGAACTGCATAGATAATTCCCTTAATGGCCCTCTTTGCTCCTGGTCTTTTTTCAATGCCTTTGAACAATCAATTTGCATTTAAAATGAAACTCCGGCACTTCAATGAGGATTATTTCGTTTGCAAGGATAATGGAAAGAAAACGATCATTATGGTGAAATGAGAGAAAGCACACTTGTGATCACTAAAAAGTTGAATTATTAAAAATATGCACTCTTTTTTAAAAGTCGTACATAACTCCTATGTCAGAAATTTTCTGGCGATATTATTCAGAATGATAAAAAATGTAAAAGATTTTTTCAATCACACTGTATTTTTTAACCGAATATTACTGAATTCTATTGGTGACTTCCGGTTTAGGCAGGTACGGGATGAGTGAAGCAGCAATCTTTGCAATATCCATGGACTGGAGAACTACCTTTCCCGGACCGGTAAGCGTAGTAACGAAGAGTCCTTCGCCACCAAAGAGTGCAGTAGTGATGCCACCGGCAAGAGCGATATCATAACCAACGGTCTTATCAAAACCAACCACAAGACCCGTCTGCACTTTGATAATTTCTCCCGGCTTTAATGTCATCTCAATAATATCCCCGCAGCAGTGTAGAAAAACAATACCTTTACCACTCATGTGCTGGAGGATGAACCCCTGCCCTCCGAACAACCCTGCACGGAGTTTTTCTGTCAGGGCGATGTCCAGTTCAACGCCTTCTTCGCAAGCGAGAAATGATTCTCTCTTTGCGATGAACTCTTTTCCGTCAGAGATTACAATCGGAAAGATCTTGCCCGGCATCATCCCGGCAAAGGATACAAAACCTGCCTCATCTCCCGGTGAAAACCGGGTGAGGAAGAGACTCTCCCCGACAACTGCGCGTTTCAGTCCGGAGATGACGCCCCCTTTAAGCTGGCTCTCCATCTGGAATGAACCGGTCATGTTCACCATGGCTCCAGCTTCTGCAAAGATTCCCTCGCCATTGATCAGATCAATCTTTACCATCTGGAGGTTGTCACCAATAATTTCGTGTTTCATAATATTCCTTAAAAATACATTCTCCGGAAAAGGAGAAATGTGTTTGGGATTTACTGAACCGGAGTGATTTGGTGACTACCATATGACTTCCCCCAAGCACGAGGTTTGCCCTCACCAGTTTATTGATCCGTTCTATGAGCAGACCTCGTTTGATTCCCTCAACTGCCCTGTAAAACAATCATTAATACCTTAACACAACCAAACTTGTCCAGATGAACGGCACAAAACTTGCCGGCGGACCGACCCAAGACGAAATCATGGCGGTCTCCCTTTTCAAACTGGGACTACTCAAAACCGACACCGTCCTTGAAATTGGCTGCGGTACTGGCAAGGTCTCGGTCGCGATGGCAAAGACCGTAAAAAATGTTTACTCGCTTGACAAACGGCCAGAGGCAGTCTCGCTCGCAACGGAAAACGCACGGAATGCCGGGGTACATAATATTGAATTTTTTTGCAGGGACGCGGTGGAATTTCTCAAAAACGATCAGGTGTATGACTGCGCATTCCTTGGGGGCACCCAGCATCTTGCAGCGATCCTCCCGGTGCTGGCAAAGAAAGTAAAACGGACGATCGTGATTAACGCGGTAATGGTGAGTACACTTGAACGTGCAGTGACTGTACTAAAAGAACTCGGACTTTTTACTGAGGTTGTTCATGTACAGGTCTCGCGGTCGCATGATATCGCAGAAAGTATAATGTTCAAACCCATCGATCCGGTCTATATTATTGTTGCACGGGGTGCAGCGTGCTCATAGGACTTGGACTTGGTCCGGGAAATCCCGAGCTTTTAACTCTGCGGGCAGTCAGGCTTCTCAAAGAAGCAGACATGGTATTTGTTCCGGGACATATCGCCCAAGAGCTCGTTGCTCCGTATCGCGAACCGGTAGTGCTGGACTTTCCCATGACCAACGATGAGACGAAAATCCGCAGGTGTCTTGTGGCAAATGCAGGAAAGATCGCTCCCGTAGCAGACAATGGTCTTGCGGTTTTTGGTATTCTTGGTGACCCAAACTTCTTTTCGACTTTCTCACGTCTATGTGCAGTCATTGCTGAGACCCACCCGAAAATTGAGTTCCGGACTGAACCGGGCATCAGCTCCATCACCGCATTTGCAGCCGCTTCCGGCATTCCGGTCAACAGTAGTTTTTCCGTATCTGACGGGTCAACGCAGAAAGCCGGTATATTCTTAAAAGTCCGGAGACCCCGGAAGAAAGCCGCGGAACTGCGCTCTGAAGGGTATAGTGATTTTGTGTTAGTCGAACGGATGTTCTTTCCCGATATGAAAATATACCGTAACGAGGATCTTCCTGCCGAGAGCGATTACATGAGCGTGATGTATGCCCGGAAATAATCAGAATATGGTGATCTGGTTTGTCGGGGCCGGTCCTGGCGATCCCGAGTTGATTACGGTGAAAGGAAAAGCCCTGCTCGACCGGGCTGACGTTCTGCTCTTTGCGGGCTCTCTTGTCAATCCTGCTCTTGTTGCTTCAAGCCCTGCAGCGGAGAAAGTGGACAGCTGGGGCATGCACCTTGATGATATGGTCGCTCTCATGGCAGACCGGGTGCGAAAGGGAAAGACGGTGGTCAGACTCCACTCGGGCGACCCGGCACTTTATGGTTCGATCGTCGAACAGATCGCAGAACTCCACAAATTAAATATCACGGTCCAGATCGTTCCCGGTGTATCTTCAGTCTTTGCCGCTGCTGCGGCCCTGACTACCGAGTTCACTCCCCGGGGTGTATCAGAGACGTTGATCATCACCCGCCCGGCAGGAAAAACACTCGACAAGGATTATATTGCCGAGCTCTCGCAGTACCCGGCCACCATGGCCTTCTTCCTTGGCAGTGAGCACTTTTTCGATATCACGGAAAAACTGGCATGCTCTCCGGATACCCCCGCTGCAGTGATCTTCCACGCGTCATGGCCTGACCAGCAGATCATCTACGGTACTGTTGCCGATATTGCGCAGAAAGCACAAGTGGCCGGAATCACAAAATCTGCCCTGCTCATCGTCGGAAAAGCCGTCAAAGGTACAGAGTCCGGTTACCAGCGATCGCATCTCTACTCATGACCGATACTGTTGTTATTACGTTTCCCTACTCCCGCTCCGAAGCAGAACGCATCGCCACATTTCTCGGAGCTGACGTTGCGGAATACACCCCGGATATTTTTACTACCGTTTTTGCAGGCAGGAAACGGATCGTTGCCCTGATGTCAATGGGCATTGTCGTGCGGAAGATTGCACCCCTGCTGGATGATAAATGGACGGATCCGGCTGTTATTGTTGTGAGCCCGGATCTCCGTTATGCAATACCCGTACTTGGAGGCCATCATGGTGCCAACGAGCTCGCTAAGGAGCTCGCGGGACTCGGGATGCAACCGGTAATCACGACTGCAACGGAGTCCCGGGGCCGGGATTCTGTTGAGACCATTGCTGAGCGGACGGGTACAGAAATTCTCAACCGGGACTCAACCCGGCAGGTAAATGCAGCTCTCCTGAATGCAGATATCCCGGTTCATGCAGTGCAGGGACCCGCAATCGTGCTCGCCGGCCCTGATGTGTCTATCCTCTTAAAAAAAGGAGAATACACGGTCGGCATCGGATGCCGGAAAGGTATTCGGTCTGCTGAAGTTGTAGAGGCAGTGCGTGCAGCTCTTATGGAGAATTCAATTGCCGAAGCGGATGTTCTTGTGTACGCGACAACAACTCAAAAATTAAACGAGACCGGCCTTGTCGAAGCTGTCGGGATACTTTCTGGCAATTTAATATTCATTGACGATGATACCATAAACGCACAGGCAGGGACAGGTCCTTCGCGGGCATCAAAGATTGGTCTTCTCGGGGTTGCAGAGCCCTGCGCCCTTGCAACTTCGAAGAGAAAGACGCTTGTTATGATAAAAAAAGTTTACGGGAGAGTTACGGTTGCCATCGCACGCTGAATCATCGCAGGGAAGTCTTGCCATTGTCGGGCTTGGCCCGGGCAAACGGGATTATATGACCGCACGGGCTCTCAAAGCCATTGCCGGTGCAGACTACGTGCTCGGGCACCACACGTATCTCGAACCCCTGGAACCATTGCTGAAAGGCAAGACCGTTATCAGTAGTTCCATGGGTAAAGAAGTGGACCGGGCACAACAGGCAATCGATCTTGCAAAAACCCATGCGGTAGCCATTGTATCCGGTGGCGATGCCGGAGTCTACGGTATGGCAAGTATCGTTCTCGAAGTACTCGAGCATTCCGGAACTGAAATCGAAGTCGAAATAATCCCGGGAGTTACTGCGGCGAATGCCGCTGCTTCGCGGGTCGGTTCTCCGCTCTCCGGTGATTTTGCCGTGATCAGCCTCTCCGATCTGCTCACCCCGCTCGAGATCATCGAAAAACGGCTCGATGCACTATTTTCAATAGGGATCCCGGTTGTCCTGTACAATCCGAAAAGCCGGGGCAGGCCGCACAACTTTGCCCTCGCAGTCGAGCATGCCAGAAAACATCTCGGGGGCGAAACGCCGATTGCGATTGTAAAAAATGCCCTGCGCGAGAATGAAGAGACGATCATCACCACGCTTAAGGAGATCGAAACACATGAACCTGCTATTGATATGCACACGACCGTAATCATCGGTGGCAGCGAGAGCAGGATATGGAGGATGGGAAACAATGTCAAAGGAATCATCACACCACGTGGATACCACCGCAAGTACGTATATTGATCCGGGTGCCGATACAAGGGAAGGCTATGCCATCTCACAAAAATCCCGGACGCTCGCCCGGCAACAGGTGGGAAACACTACGGTCGAAGATCGCATAAAACAGCGGTGCTCAATTGCTGTTGGCGATTTTTCTATGGCGGATTTACTCCGGTTTGGACATGATCCCATTCCTGCCGCAATCAAAGCCCTGAAAGCCGGTGCTCCCATAATTACCGATATCCGTATGGTGCAGGTAGGCATCCAGAAGAAAGGACATACGAGTGAAGTTATCTGTGCGCTCGATTATGGTGCGGATATTGTAAAAGAACGGGGCATTACCCGAAGTTCCGCCGGGTTCATCGCGCTAAAAGAGCGGCTGCCCGGTTCCATTGTCGTGATCGGCAATGCACCATCCGCTCTGCTCATGCTTTGCGAATTTGTCAAAGAGGGCATCCGCCCGGCAGTGATTATCGGTACACCCGTTGGTTTTGTTAATGCAGCCGAGTCAAAAGAAGTCCTGCGGACTATCAATATCCCATCCATCTCCAATGAAGGTACCCGGGGCGGAACTCCGGTCGCAGTGGCTGCAATTAACGAGTGCATCACTATCTTTATTGAAGGCGCAAAAAAATGAGGGATCCGGTCACCGGTTTTGAATATCCTGCCGAATGGGTAAAACGGTGTGCTGTTCCGGCCCAGCTCCTGCTTGTAGAGCAGGGACTGGCGGTCCTCACCTCTTCGGGAACGGTCCTCCGCCGCGGGTTTACTACAGGAACAACTGCGGCCGCTGCATGTAAGGCCGCTATCCTATCACTTTCTGGCACAGATATCTCATCTGTTTCTCTGCAAATCCCCTGTGGGTTTACGGTTGAAGTAGATGTGGATGCACATGCTGGCAAATCTTCGTGTAAAAAATATGCCGGGGATTATCCCTTGGATGTTACTGCTGGTGTGATTATTGTTGCTGAAGCAATCCCCGGACCGGATAGGATCCTTCTCGAACCCGGTGAAGGTATTGGACGTTTTATTCGCGATACCCCTCGGTACCACAAAGGGGAACCGGCAATCAGTTTACCTTCTATGAATTGCATTATCCAATCAATCAAAGAAGCCATGGACGAGACCGGACTTTCCGGAGTCCTGATGAAACTTCATATTCCAAAGGGAGCTGAGGTTGCTAAAAAGACTCTTAACTCCCGTGTCGGTGTGGAGGGAGGCATCTCAATTCTCGGAACAACCGGGCTTGTCGAACCGTGGGATGATCATCTTGAAGAATCGGTATGCGGTCAGGTATCTTCTGCAAAGAACCCGGTTATCACAACCGGGAGAATTGGTCTGCGGTTTGCCCGCCTGCTCTACCCGGAGCATGAAGTGATTCTTGTCGGAGGGAAAATAGGTGAGGCACTGGATGCAGCACCGGGAGAAGTGATCATATGTGGCTTACCGGCATTGATCCTCCGCTATATCAACCCGCAGATACTTGACGGTACCGGGTACGCAACGGTGGAAGAATTTGCCACATCGCCATCGTTTGAATCAGCCATGCACGACACTCTTGCTCACTTTAAAAAAGAGCGACCGATGGTTCATGTTGTGCTCGTGGATCGCAAAGGAGCAGTAATGGGAGAAAGTCCATGATAATTATTGGTGTAGGCTGCGGGCCAGGAATGCTCACTGAGCAGGCTATCCGGGCGATCGGACTTGCAAAGAAAATCTATGGCTCTGATCGGGCAATCGAGATCGCACGATCTTTTATTTCCCCGGAATGTGATGTCAGAACGATTGATGATTTCAAATCACTTCACCAGTTGCCGGAGGATGTCGTAGTTCTGTCAACCGGGGATCCGATGCTTGCCGGGCTCGGGTACCTTTCCGGCACGGTGATCCCCGGCATATCTTCGCTTCAGGTTGCGGCAGCCCGGTTGCACATCCCATTAGCCCGCATCGCTGTTGTCGTGGCGCATGGAAAGGGGCATGAGAAGGGGATGACAGAAACGGTTGAAGAAGTGCAGCGGGGAAAAATTGTGTATCTCCTTGCTGATCCAAAATTTGATGTCGCGGAATTATATCGTCGCTTGCTGGCGCTTGACTGTCGTCCGCTTCGGATTGCC
Source organism: uncultured Methanoregula sp. (assembly GCA_963676675.2). Taxonomy (GTDB): domain Archaea; phylum Halobacteriota; class Methanomicrobia; order Methanomicrobiales; family Methanospirillaceae; genus Methanoregula. Next base: position 1,223,967 of record OY781161.1, read on the forward strand.
GTTTGCGAGAACCTTGGGTATCCGGATGAGCGCATTGAAAAAGGTGAAATCGATGGGCCCTCTATGCCAAAAACGGATCTTTATTCACTGGTTGTAGGAAATTTTTGAAACAAATTTGTACTCAAATTTTTTCCACTTCAATAATTATTCCGGGAACTTTTGAAAAATCTCCGCAAAAACATTATTCAGTCCTCCTTAATTTTAGCCATTTCTACTTCTAAAAAAGGAGTTAACTCCTTTCACAAAAACCCCCTAATCCGGGCATTTTGCGGGTTTTGTTTTCTGTATCTCTCCAATATGGGCTCCGATTATGTTAAAATAGACCCCTGTTCGATCGAAAACTCCTGGAGTATTTGCATGAATAGGAGTCCGGATTACATCAAAAAAACATAAGATATGGGCAATTTGGCTGTTACAAAAGATACACTATTCTGAGCCTCATATGGGCTCCGATTGCCCTTTTCCTGATCCACTTTTCTGATTTTTGGGACCGGGTGTCAACATCCCGGGGAAATACTGATTAAAACGCTTTTTTTCAAAAAATAAGCGATTTACATCGAATAAAACATGTTAAAATAGCGGGCTTCTGTTGGTCACTTTTTTTGATACATATTTCAGTTGGTTTTTTAAGGGAAACTGCCCGCAAATGCCCGTGGTTGCCCGTTATAGCGTTTACGTCGGAGAATTCAAGGTTTTATGAGAGTTTTGTTACGCCAATCGATATTTCAACGGTTGGGTGCTTCTCGCCCACTTACCCATTCCTGATCTCGTCAATTAACTTCGGGCCCATACTTCTCCCGGTTATATTCTCAAACAACGTGAATCAAAGAAAAACTCTGCAGGTCTCCGGGCCGGGTAAAGGAAATCTTGCGTAGACTCTTGTCAGGAAAGGTACAACATTTTCTATCCGTCCAGGAAGTACAAGATGTCAAAGAAGTTTTCCTTTTATATACTCGATTACCTATGAGATGCAGCAAACCAGATCAAACTCAAGCGGATCCATATCGCATTCGGTATCAAGAATATCAGTGATGTGGTTTAGGACTTTAGCGATATCGGCATCGACCGCGATATTTCTTTTTTTGGCCGGTGTTCAGACTCCCGATTGACTTTTTTGAGTCAACTGGTTTTTTGCGATTTGTTTTTGTTAAAATAAAAATTGTGATTGGTTATTGAGTTAATGAAACGTTCAAGTTATCTTAACCTAAGAACCTATGAGAAATAGTTTCAGGACAATATATTAAAAAACTGCACGGACACTAAAGGGAAGTGGAAGAATTGGTTACAAAAAAAATAGCCGGGTGGCAGATTATCGCCTTGCTTATTATTATTGCCGGGATAATTTTGACCGCCTGGTCGTTTCAACAGAATGATGATTCCCAGCGCAGGGCACTGCTGATAAATACCCGACTTTCACAAACCAGTATAATCACCCCAGAAGAGGTTGGTGCACTCTCCGGATCGGTTGCAGACCTTACCTCCCCGGAATACATCAGACTCAAAACGCATCTCGAACAAATCCCTTCCAATGTTCCCTCGGTCAGGTTCGCTTACTTAGTGGGACAACGAAAAGACGGCACCATCTTCTTTTATGCGGACTCAGAACCCACGACCTCACGAGATTATTCTCCCCCCGGACAAGTCTATACAGAGGCATCGGCTCGGGCTATGTCGGTGTTTTTAACCGGGGATATGACAAGCGAAGGCCCGTTATCTGATCGTTGGGGCACATGGGTGACCGGGTTCACTCCCGTTACGGATCCCGCAACGGGAAAGGTCCTCGCCGTCATGGGTATGGATATTGATGCTGCCAACTGGAACCGGGAAATTATCCGGCAAACTCTACCCACGCTGATAGTAACACTCCTCATCCTCCTCATGTTCCTTGTATTTACATTGTTCCTCCAGCGCCGACAGGAGGATGAACGCCATATTGCTGCAGCACACGAGGTTCTCAAAGAAAGTGAAGCAAAATTTCACGACCTTTTAGATAATGCCAGTGATCTTATACAGAGTGCGAATCCCGATGGATCTTTTGTATATGTAAATCGGACCTGGTATGAAACACTGGAGTATACAGAAAAGGAATTACCAAATCTCACTATCTTTGACATTATCCATCCAGAAAGCCAGGCTCATTGCATGGAAATTTTCAAGAGGGTATTCAATGGTGAAACCATTAATGGAGTTCAGGCAAAGTTTATCAGCAAAAATGGTAAAGTGATTGAAGTCGAGGGAGACACAAATTGTCGTTTTCTTGATGGCAAACCTGTGGCTTCTCGTTCAATTTTCCGGGACATCACTGAACGTAAAAAAGCAGAAAAAGCGCTTCAGCAAGTAAACGTGGAACTCGAAATTGCGAATAATGAACTTAAGGACTTTGCCTATATTGTCTCTCATGATCTCAAGGCACCGTTGCGTGCGATAGGGTCACTCTCCCAATGGTTATATGCTGATTACAAAGACAAATTTGACAAAGAGGGAAAAGCCAAGCTGGATCTCCTCATTAATCGTGTCAATCGTTTGCATAGTCTAATCGACGGAATTTTGGAATATTCCCGTGTGGGAAGGATTCATGAGGAGAAAGAGACTATTGACCCCAATTTGCTCATCCGGGAAATTATCGACAGCCTCTCCCCTCCTTCAAATATCAGTATCGTGATCGACACCCCCCTCCCCGCGATCCATTATGAAAAGACACGTATCCGCCAGGTATTCTCAAACCTGATAGGAAATGCAATCAAATTCATTGACAAGCCGAAGGGTGAGATTCATATCGGTTGCATACCGGATGGGAATTACTGGAAATTCTTTGTTCAGGATAATGGACCGGGCATCGATGAAAAATACTATGACCGTGTGTTCAAGATATTCCAGACGCTTCATGCACGGGATGACATCGAAAGTACCGGCATCGGTCTCACCATCGTCAAGAAGATCATTGAGATGTATGGCGGAAAGGTATGGATCGAATCTGAACTGGGAACTTGGAGTACTTTTTATTTCACTGTTCCTATTCATGGAACTGCACCGGTTGGGGATGTTACATTATAAGAGCATTCCCAAATGATAATTTTTGTAAAAAAAATATTCTGGTTGAATTCTTATTGGTGATTATTTGCCCTTTTTTCATCTGATTACAGATCGTGAAACTCCCGTTCATCAGACTGAACAATGAAACCTTAGTATCCTGAAAATAGAAAGTAGAATTTTATAGGTTGGGGTAACCAGTAATCCTTACAGTAACCCAATCGAATAGGATGTTGAAGAAGCATGCGAATTGCATTTGAAAACGAAGAGTATCTCAAAAATCTTATAGAAACACTTCAGACCGGTGTTCTTATTATCGATGCAGAAACACACACAATTTTGTATGCAAATCCGATGGCACTTTCAATAATTGGAGCAACGGAACTTAGAGTTCTCGGACAGGTATGCCATAAGTTTGTGTGCCCTGCTGAAAAAGGCAAATGTCCTATCACCGATCTCAACATGTCGGTTGACAATGCCGAACGGGTTCTCTTAAATGTTGATGGCGCGAAAATTCCCATTATTAAAAGTGTAAAAAGCACGACAATCGACGGGAGGAGACTGCTCATTGAAACCTTTGTTGACATCAGCGAACGAAAGAAAATCGAAAATGTCAACGCGCAGCTTATTCGCGATTTGGAAATCGCCAACAATGAGCTCAATGATTTTGCCTATATTGTCTCCCATGATCTCAAGGCACCGTTGCGTGCGATAGGGTCACTTTCCCAATGGTTATATTCTGATTACAAAGACAAATTTGACCATGAGGGAAAGGCCCAGCTGGATCTCCTTGTTAATCGCGTCTACCGCATGCAGAACCTGATTGATGGGATTTTAGAATATTCCCGTGTGGGGAGGATCCAAAAGGAGAAAGTGACTATTGACCCCAACCTGCTCTTACGTGAAATTATCGATAGCCTTTCCCCTCCTTCACATATCCGCATTGTTATAGACAGACCTCTTCCGTTGATACACTATGAAAAGACCAGTATCCGTCAGGTGTTCTCGAACCTGATAGGAAACGCAATTAAATACATGGACAAGCCGGAGGGAGAGATCCATATCGGTTGCGAGCAGGATGGGAATTATTGGAAATTTTTTGTTCAGGATAACGGACCGGGCATTGATAAAAAATACTATGACCTTATATTCCAGATATTCCAGACACTCAATGCACGGGACACTATTGAGAGCACCGGTATCGGACTCTCGATTGTCAAAAAGATAATTGAGACGTATTGTGGAAAGGTATGGATTGAATCTGAATTAGGGAAAGGGAGTACTTTTTACTTCACAATTCCCATTCAGGAAAGCACAGAAGTTTGTGGGTGTAATACATGACATCACTGAAATCGATTCTCCTTGTTGAAGATGATATGGTTGATATGATGTCCGTCAAACGGGCACTTAAGGATATCAATGTAACGAACCCCCTGTATCATGTTGAAAATGGCGTTGAGGCACTTGAATTTCTCAAAAATAAAGAGAATCCGAGACCGACAATTATCCTCCTTGACCTCAACATGCCCAAGATGGGCGGGATTGAATTTCTTTCTATTATGAAAAAAGATGAGACAATCCGAAGGATCCCCGTTGTTATCCTTACCACATCCCAGGCAGAATTCGACAAGGTTCAGACATTTGATCTGGGTGTTGCAGGATATATGATCAAACCCGTTGATTACCAGCAGTTTATGGAAGTCATCCGGGCAATGTGTATGTACTGGACGTTGAGCGAAGTAGCTGAATGAAGAAAATGGTTAGGTCTTTTGGGCACGAAAAGGAACTGGCGGTTCTCTTAATAGAAGATGATCTTGTCGACCAGATGGCATTTGTCCGTTTAATGCGGGAACAGTCGGTATTCTATCAGGTTGAGGTTGCAGGATCAATAGCAGATGCCCGTACCATTTTAGAGAAAAAACCCATTGATATTGTCATCAGCGATTTCTATCTTGGTGATGGAACCCCTCTCGATATCCTTCCTGATATTATCGCACGGGGGATCCCGATCATTGTCGTGACCAGTGCTGACGACAACGATGCTGCCGCAGATGCCATAAAGAGTGGTGTTGATGATTTCCTTGTCAAAGATCAGAATTATAATTATCTTAAAGTGCTCCCCTTAATCATCGAACGAACATTGAGATCACGACAGGTTCGGGGGTCTGATCCGACATGCCAGGTTGTACCCGGCTCTGAATTAAGAGAGCCAGAATCAAGTCTCCCGGATAATGGAGATGATATTTATGTAAGGCGTCTTGTGATCGATCAGTCAGAACTGATTGCGCGTTATCGCCCTGACGGAAAAATCATTTTTGTCAATGACGCGTTCTGTCGTTATTTAAATAAAACCCGTGCTGATCTCATTGGAAAACAATTTGATCTCCTCCTACCAACAGAAGAATGCAATCTTTTAGAACCATATCGTTCTGCCCTTACCCGGGAAAATCCCGAGGTCACTCTTGAGCACCAGTTTATTCACCCTGATGGTAATTTTCACTGGATCCGGAGAACCTGTCGTGCACTTTTTAATGAAGATGGGGAAACTATCGAATACCAGATGGTTGCAACGGACATCACGGATCGTAAACAGGCAGAAGCAGCCTTGCATGAGAGTGAAGAGCGGTACCGGATGCTTGCTGAATATGCATTTGATGGTATCGCGATCCAGAACTTTTCCGGAACGATCCTCTATGTCAACCAGAGTATTGTTCAGATGTTGGGTTATTCTCGCAGTGAAGAGATTCTCGGGAAGAATACCCTGTCCTTCGTTGCTCCGGAATACCGGGAACAGGTTATTCTTGACATGCAGAATGTTATTAATGGAAAAGAGGGCTATCTCCAGAAATACAAAGCAGTAAAGGCTGATGGGAAAGAGTTTTTTATAGAATCCGTTGGAACACAGATAACCTACCTTGGAAAACCTGCCAATATCATTGCCTTACGTGATATTGATGAAAGGGAGTGTGCGGTAATCAACCTTCAAAAGGAACTGGATCGCAAAAAGGATTTTATCGATGTTGCGGCACATGAACTTCGGACCCCCCTCCAGCCCATAGTTGGTTTTCTTGATCTCCTTATCCTTGACGCGGATCAATTCCGTATCCCCACGGAAGGTCTTGAGGTCTTAAAAAAAGTCAGGAAATATGTGGAGATGGAACGGGATATTGTAAATAAGATCCTTTCGATCAGCCTTCTTGAATCAGTTCACGACAAATTCAGGCCTCAAATGGAGCGTGTTGCAATACGGGATCTTGTTGAGATGATTCTCCTGCAGGGAAAATGCCGTTCTGAAACTCCTGTTACCATAAATATTCCAAAAGATACTGTCATATCCAGCAATAGTGCATTTATTTTTGAAATTGTTGACATACTCATTTCCAATGCAGTGACCTATTCCAGGCCCCCTCGGCAGATCACTATCGCATCAGAAGAGACTGATACAGAATTCCGTCTTTCTGTCTCCGATAATGGTGTTGGTATCCCCTCTGAAAAACTTGAGGTCATTTTTGAACCGTTTTACATCAGCGATAGCAAGGAACTTTCCCGAAAATATGGCCGACTTGGTCTGGGGTTGACTATGGCCCGGAAATGGGCGTCCATGTTAGGGGGAACCCTGACCGTCACCAGTACAGTGGGTACGGGCAGCACATTTACCCTCTCCCTCCCGAAGTAGTACCTGGTCAGGCAGAGGGGTTCAGTTTTTTCGAAAAATAATTTCCTGATTTTTCTCACACCCCAAAAAATAAAAAAATGGTTTTGGCTGGAAATATTTTGAATTTTTTCCGGAATTATTTTCTGGAATGCTGCCCCCAAACAACAAAGCTTTTTCCTGTAGGATTTGATATTGAAGTGAGGAAGGAGTGCATCTATGGATAAAGCAACTAAAATGCAGTTAAGCGTCCTGTTCTTTGTGATAGGTTTAGCGATGATAATCATGCAGGATCTAAAACGGTTGGATACTATCAACCTTGGATTTTCCCTGCCATTCGCTATTATGTTTTACATCGGCCTGATATTCATGGTCATCGGGTATTATATCAAATAAAAAAACCTTCAGGTTCGCATATCGTTGAAGAAAAATTATCTCTTCTTTTCTTTCCCGCCTTCTTTGGTCTCCGGTTTTTTCTCCAAACTTACCTTAATCTCGCACTGGCGATCACCCGTGCACATTGACCGAACGTACCGTGCCGAGTAATCTTTCTTTAAAGAGGGAACCGTCATGAGCGTAAAAGCCATGCACCGGGGAAACGTGTGCTCCCCATTTGCTCCGGTTTCATATCCCTTGTCGAGGAACGGACAGCGTTTGATAAGAATAACAGAACCCTCATCCGACACATCAATCGTTTCACTCTTGTAGTCCGGGCCAAAGAGGATTATCATTACCGTACGCATACTCTCTGCCAGATCGTGTGCATTCTTTACGGGTAACTCAAGATCCCTTGCAATAGAAACAGCCCTGCGGGAAAGTTCGATCCAGATCTCCCGCTCGATCTCATCATATTTTTCTCCCAAGACCTTTCTGAATGCCACATCGTACAGTGCGGGAATCCGTGCAGCGCTGTCAGCCGCAAGCCGCCACTTGACATCATCGGGAATGGATTTGAGGTCCGGCACTGGTGCATCTCCTCAGGTACTCGTGTATGGGAAATTGGATTATTTCAATTATTGTCTTGCTGCACTTTTTTGGTGCAACAATATTCAGCATTTTTATGAAGAAACAGAATACCGGTTTTTTGAACAACGGATGAAACCTTCGTTTTCCAGTGCCTTGACAATCCGTAAAATCCGGTCAGGTCCCTCTGTAAATGTTGCTACGATTTCATCGATTGTCAGGTGTGGTGTGGCTAAAAGTAATGCAATAATCCTGCCGCGAATCCTGCGATCCGATCCTTCAAAAGGAGCCTGTTTTGTATAATGGGCGCTTCGCCGGTTTGGATTTGCTATGGTTTTTTTGAGCGCTGTTCCGATGTCCATCAGTGCCCAGTACCATATCCGGGGATTATCATTGAATAGGGCCTTCTGAACAAGCGGGAGTATTTTTGTATCGCTGACAGTATCTGCATCAGAAAAAAAGAAGTGGATGAAAACTCTCCGGATGTTGGTCTCGATAAACACTACCGGCATATTGAAAGCAAATGCACAGATCGATGAGGCTGTTGCCCTGCCGATTCCGGGAAATGTCGCAAGTGTATCAACATCGGCGGGAAGTGTTCCGTTATACTCATTCATCACCCGCTGTGCGCATTTCTGTAAGGATATAGCCCGCCGGTTATATCCCATCCCCTGCCATACGGTCAGGATATCGGCAAGCGGAGCCTGAGCAAGGGATGTAAAATCCGGAAAAGCGGAGAGAAAAAACGGATACTTGACCAAAACGCGCTCAACCTGTGTCTGCTGGAGCATGATCTCTGATACGAGAATTTTGTAAGGATCCGTTGTATCGCGCCACGACATCGGGCGGCCATGCTGGTAATAATAGTCAAGTACCATCTGCCGGAACTCTGAAATGCCGGTGTCTGGATTATATTTACGGGAAAAGATCCGGCAATCATCATCCAGTGTTGCCTGACGTGCACTTTTTATGGATTTCATAAGGCCCCCGTGTGATTTTTGGTCTTACAATGTTCGGGAACCTGAATGATAATCATTCAGATGGTGACAAACTAGAAAGGAGTGTCATTTTTATTGGGGGATATCTCGGGAATATTGGAACCGTGCGGGGAGTTCGTCAAACCTAAATGCGTTTGAACATCGTATCCAGATCCGTGCGGCTGAACCGGATAATTGTTGGTCTGCCATGAGGGCAGGTGTAGGGGTTCTGGGTGAGCCGGAGCTGGTTTACAATACGCTGGCATTGCTCTCGTGTGCAGACCGTGCCGGCCTTGATTGCCCCCCTGCACGCGATCACCCTGGTAATCCGCTCCCGGTTATTCACCGAACCGGTTGAGGCATTATTGACCAGATCGCTGATGATTTCATCGATAATTTTAGTCTCTTCCATCCGGCCAAGCACAACTGGTATTGCACGGACAATGAACGAATCCCCGCCAAACTCTTCTAAAACAAATCCTTCCTGTGCAAGAGAAGGGAGCAGATCCTTAATGATCAACGCCTCTTTTGGGGTTTTGTGGAGGATGACCGGCCATATAAGTTCCTGCGAGTGATGCTCCCCTTTTAACCGAAGCGAAACCTGCTCATAGAGGATCCGTTCGTGAGCTGCATGCTGGTCAATAATTACCAGCTCATCGGTATCGGTTCGTCCGAGAATGTAGATTCCACCAAATTCACCAATGACTTCAATCGCCGGAAGTTTTGACTGAACTTTGGAGATCCCGATCAGAAGCTCTGTCTGCCGGAGCCGCTGGTCGGAATCAATAGTTCCCGCATGGGTGGATTCACTCACCCCGGATGATGCATCTTCGGAAACTGGGTATGTATAGACCGGTTGTTTGTCAGTTGCAACGGGCAAGGATACTGGTACCTGTTTCGGGGCTTCTGCAACGGGAATAAGATTCTGACTAAGCAAAGCATCCGACACTGTTTTACGGATAGCATCTGCAATCTCTTTTTCCCGTGAAAGGCGCACCAGTTTTTTTGTAGGATGTACATTTACATCGACGAGTCCCGTATCGATCTGGAGAGAAAGAAACGCAATGGGGGACCGGTCCTTTCCGAGCAGGGTACCATACCCTGTCTTAACAGCACCGTTGATGAGCGCTGACGAGATAAAGCGCCCGTTAATTATTACGAGCATCCGTGCCGTATCTTTTCGTGAGAGGGATGGCTGCGAAATATATCCGGTGATGGTCATGAAAGGATAGGCAGCATCGACCGGGAAAAGGTGCTTCACCGTATCCGCACCAAACAAGCGTGCGATGGTGTCGAGAGGGCGTGTTGAACGGTCGGTTACCATCTGCTCATTGTTGTTATAGAAAAGACGGAATGAGATATCCGTATGGGAGAAACAGATTCCTTCCATGAGCGTGTGGATATGGGCAAGTTCCGTGTTTATACTTTTTAAAAATTTTTTCCGGGCCGGCGTGTTAAAGAAGAGATCCTCTACAAGAATGCTGGTGCCTTCCGGAGCACCGATTCCCGCATGCTCCTTTACTGTTCCCCCGACAATCACAATCTTTGTACCGGCCACCGCACCGGAATCTTTCGGTTTTGTGATCAGGGTCACGCGGGATACCGATGCAATACTGGCGAGTGCCTCACCGCGGAATCCGAGTGTCCGGATGGTGTCCAAATCCTTAATGCCGGCAATCTTGCTTGTTGCATGAGGCACGAATGCAAGCGATGCATCCCGCGGTGACATCCCACACCCGTCATCGATGATCCTGATGCTGGTAATCTTTCCATCCGATGCAGAGAGATCGATACGAACTGAGCGGGCCCCGGCATCAATGGCATTCTCGACAAGCTCCTTGACAACCGAAGCAGGGCGCTCGACAACTTCGCCGGCTGCGATCTTGTTGACCGTCGATTGATCAAGAACGTGGATAACAGGAGTGCTCTGCTCGCGGGTCATGGGTTTTCCTTACGGTCTATGGTTTTTTTGAGTTCAGCAATCTTTGCGAGTGCCTGCATGGGGGTCATCTCATCCGGGTTGAGACGGCTGAGTGCCCGAAGCGTGGGGTGTTCTGCGGGAATGCTTCTCTCGGCACTATCATCGACAAGGAGGATCTGCGTATAACGCTGGGGACGGGTACCGGCAGGGACTGCCTGGTTCATGCTCTCAGAAAGCAGCACCTCTGCCCGTTCGGTAACTTTTTTTGGAATACCGGCAAGTCGGGCTACATGGATACCGTAACTCTTGTCGGTTGCCCCGGGAATAAGTTTTCGTAAAAAAACCACTTCTTCTTGTGTCTCTTTGACGGCAAAGTGGTAATTTTTGACCCGTTTGAGTTGTTCTTCCATGGCGATGAGTTCGTGGAAGTGCGTGGCAAAAAGCGTCTTTGGTCCTGTTGTTGCTTTCCCGTGAAGGTACTCCAGCACGGATTTTGCAATCGAACACCCGTCCACCGTGCTTGTCCCTCTGCCGATCTCATCGAGAATCACCAGGCTCTTTGACGTGAAGTTGTTGAGGATATTTGCCAGTTCAAGCATCTCGACAAAAAACGTACTCTGTCCGCTTGCAAGATCATCAAAAGCCCCGACCCGGGTAAAAACACGGTCGAGAATGCCGATACTGGCATGACGGGCGGGAACAAAACATCCGGCCTGTGCCATGATGCAGCAGAGAGCAACCGTACGCATGTACGTGGACTTACCGGCCATGTTAGCGCCGGTGATGATCATGATCTGCGTCTTACTGCCCGAGAGTTCAGTGTCGTTGGGGACAAACCCTCCAGCGACCCCCTGTTCAACTACCGGGTGACGCCCGTCACGGATCATGATGGTATCCCCGTCGTTGAGCTGCGGGCGCACGTAGTCACGGGTCTGCGCTGCTTCGGCAAGTGCTGCTGACACGTCAAGAGTTGCAATTCCTGCGGCAATTGACTGGAGGGCATCGACCTGCTTTTTTAAGGTTTCTATAAGCGAAGTATAGAGTTCGCGTTCGAGTGCCAGCACCCGCTCATCGGCATTCGTGATGAGGGTTTCTTTTTCCCTGAGTGCAGGAAGCGTATACCGCTCTCCTGTTGCGGTTGTCTGCTTGCGTTCATAATGCGCAGGAACTAGATGGAGATTGGGTTTGGTGATATCGATATAGTAACCGAAGATCCGGTTGTACCCGATCTTGAGCGATTTGATTCCTGTCAGTTCCCGCTCCTTTGCCTGCAGCTCAACGATCCAGTCCTTGCCGGAATGCAAAACGACCGTGATCTCATCGAGCGCAGGGGAATATCCGCGCCGGATAACGCCCCCGTTGCGGGCAATCACCGGGGGTTCGTCTACTATCGCTCTTCGTATAAGATCGATAATCTCCGGAAGATCCCTGCACTGCCCGAGTGCTTCTTGCAATAACGGGGGAAGACTTTTGTTCACGTATTCTTCTAATGGCTTCCTGAGTTCCGGTAGTGTCTGGAGTGAATCCGCAAGTGCCTGGAGATCCCGTGGCCCGGCATTTCCGTATGCGATCCGTGCGGCTATCCGTTCGATGTCGGTGACCCGGGTAAGATGTGAACGCAGGGAGAGTCGTTCTGCTGTATGTCCCGCAAGGAACTCGACAGCATCGAGCCGGTTGTTGATCGTGGTAATGTCAGTGAGCGGTCGGGTGAGATGACGACTCAGGAGCCGGCTTCCCATTGGTGTTTTTGTAAGATTTAAACAGGAGAAAAGCGTTAAGCCTTTTTGCCCCCCGCGAATGCTTTCCATCACTTCGAGATTGCGCAACGTGATTGCGTCTAACATCATACTCTGGGCAGATGTTCGCCGGGACATGCTGGAGATATGGGGAAGCGGGGAGTACTGGGTTTCCTGTGCATAGGCAAGAGCGGCACCTGCCGCACCGATGGCTGCCGGCTCATCCTCGCACCCGTAACCGGCAAGAGTGGTAACGCGGAATTGGGAGATGAGAAGACGGTTGGCTTTTTCTTCCTCAAACAGTGAATCATGAACCCGCGAGACCAGAACACCACGTTCCTGTATCCGTTCTTTCAAATCCTCCGTCACGACGGATGGTAAAATACATTCTGCCGGGTGGTATCGGGCGATCTCTGATAAGATATTCTGGTGATGTTCATCCTGGTCGGTTGTGGTAACAAAAAATTCGCCGGTTGATATATCCAGGAGTGCAATACCCCACGTGTTCTTCTTTTTGTCAGGACAGATGGCCATCAGGTACGTGGCTGCTGATGAAGAGAGCATGGAAGAATCGATTACCGTGCCCGGTGTGATGACCCGGACAATTTCCCGCTTTACTATCCCCTTTGCAGTTTTTGGATCCTCGACCTGTTCGCAGATGGCTACCTTGTAGCCTTTGCCGATCAGTTTTGCAATATAGCCATCGATAGCGTGATAGGGAACACCGGCGAGCGGGATGGGATTATCGCCAATCTTTGAACGGGAAGTGAGAACGATCTCTAATTCTTTTGAAATGATCTTCGCATCTTCTTCAAAAGTTTCATAGAAATCTCCAATGCGGAACAGGAGGACGGTATCAGCAAATTTCTCTTTTAGCTCCCGGTACTGTCGCATCACCGGAGTAAGGCGGGGACCTGCCAGTTCAGCATCAGACTCAGCCTGCGGAGATTCACGAACCATGAGTGCTGAAATGTAGCCTTCCGGATCAATTAATACCGATCTTTCATGCATTCGCTGTTCATGCAGTACGGCGGTAAATGTAGAGGATAAGTAAGGGAGATGAGAGCACCAGTGCTATAAGCCCGAACCCGAGGCCGAGCGCAAACCCGATTCCGATAATGCGTGTAATTTCCGTTAAGATACTGACTGCCCAGGGTATCTGGCTCCAGAGGATGAGCACACCCGATAAGGAAAGAACGCAAATCCCGATGCTCGCGTTCCTTATGTCCTGCATGCTCGGTGCAGCTGAAAGTATCAGACTGAGTACCAGGTACAGGTAGACGAGGAACCATGCATTGAAGTGTACCAGGAGGTTTTGGGTAAATGTTGCAAGAATTCCCCCGCCCATCACTAACACCGCATCGGTCGAATCCACTGACAGGGGAAGTGCGGGAAGCAGACAACCGAGGTAACCTGAAAAAAACCATGTGCACAACGAAAGGACAAGAGGGATGCAGAAGAGCGGTGCAGTGCTGATCACAACATTCCCAATCACCGGAATCACCGGGGGATTGTACGTGACAGAGCCACCCTCTTTTGAAAAAAGTACTACGTTACGGATTTTTGCTCCGGTGAGCAGGCAGCCAAGCATATGGGCGCATTCATGGATAACAACCCCCGGTGCCCGTAGGATATAGTAAAAAAATCTCACAGGTATAGACCGGGCCCAGAGAAAATCCAGTGCTAATGATATGAGTATCACAACAATGCCCGTTGCAATAACAAGGAGAAACCCGGCGTATTCCATGAAGTATTCCTTTAATTACCTGTACTCTTGGGAAGATTTACTCATAAGGTGAACTATCGTATGGTTTGGTACTGCTGAAAGGCTCAATATCTCAAACCTCTCATGGGATAGTATGCGGGAAGATGATCCTTTGGCTGATCCCGGTGTGGATGGCAGCAGCCGGAAGCAAAACCGTCTGATCCATGAGAAGAGCCCGTATCTTCTGCAGCATGCAAAAAACCCGGTAGACTGGTACCCGTGGAGTGAGGAGGCATTTTTACGAGCTGCTCGTGAGGATAAACCGATCTTTCTTTCGATAGGATATGCTACCTGCCACTGGTGTCATGTAATGGCGCACGAATCATTTGAAAACGCAGAAGTTGCTGCGGTACTCAACCGGGATTTTATCGCAATCAAAGTGGATCGTGAGGAGCGTCCGGATATCGACAGCGTGTATATGACCGTCTGTCAGCAGATGGCTGGGCAGGGTGGCTGGCCACTCACGATTGTCATGACCCCGGATAAAAAGCCATTCTTTGCTGCCACCTACATCCCCAAGGAGACCCGGTTCTCCATGATGGGACTTCTCACGCTTCTTCCCCGGATAACCCTCATGTGGAAGGAACGGAGATCAGACCTGACCAGTTCCGGTGACAGGGTAATTGCGCAAATCGCCTCTCTTGGTATTTCCTCTTCCGAAATTCAACCCGGTGAAGATATTCTTGATGAGGGCTATAACTCGCTGCTCATCCAGTTCGATCCTGCAAACGGGGGATTTGGCAATGCGCCGAAATTTCCCACGCCCCATACACTTCTTTTCCTGCTCAGGTACGGAGTGCGGAAAAATAATTCCCGTGCACTCGCGATGGTGGAAAAAACCTTGAAAGCCATAAGGACTGGCGGAATTTATGATCATCTGGGGGGAGGAATCCACCGGTATTCAACGGATGCACAATGGCATGTCCCGCATTTTGAAAAAATGCTCTATGACCAGGCTTTGCTGGTTATGGCCTGTACCGAAACATATCTGGTGACCGGGAACCCGGAATACAAAAAGACCGCTGAAGAGATCATCGGGTATGTGATGCGGGCTCTTCATTCACCTGAAGGGGCTTTTTTCTCGGCAGAGGATGCCGATAGTCCTGAAGGTGAGGGTGCGTTTTATGTCTGGACCCTTAAGGAGTTCGAACACATACTGGGAAAGGAGGATGCAGCACATGCAGCCATGGTATTTGGTCTCAGCCCACAGGGCAACTACCAGGATTCTGAACGGGGTTCCGGGTATAATATACTCTTACGTAAACTTCCGCTCGAAAACATTGCCGTTTCCCTCCAGATACCAGAGCCTGAGCTTGAAATGCGGATTGAATCAATCTGTTCCCGGCTTCTTGCAGCAAGAGAACAGCGAGTCCGTCCCTCCCTTGATGATAAGGTGCTGAGTGACTGGAACGGGTTATTCATTGCCGCACTTGCACAAGCAGGACGGGTTTTTAATAACCAAACCTATGTTGAATGGGCAAAAACAGCCATGCAATTCATCCTGACACGGATGCGCAATGATGACGGGGGTCTCCTGCACCGGTACCGTGACGGGGATGCCGCGATTCCGGGATTTGCTGATGATTATGCATTCATCATCCATGCGCTTATCGAACTCTATGAAACAACCTTCGATGAACACTACCTTGCCACCGCTTTGAAACTGAATGAATATTTTATTGAGCATTTTCAGGATAGACAAAATGGCGGTTTTTTTACCGTATCGGATACTGCCGAGGCACTGATAATTCGTAAGAAGGAGATCTATGACGGTGCAATTCCCTCCTGCAACTCTGTTGCGTTTATGAACCTGATTCGTCTTTCCCGGCTGACCGGTGATGCAAGTCTCGAGGAGAATGCTTCAGCCCTTTCCCGGTGCTTTGCCGGAACGGTAAACCAGTCCCCGTCCGCTTATACATGGTTCTTATGCGGACTCGATCAGATCCTTAAATCCCATGAAATTGTGATTGTGGGTGATGATGGGGCGGAGGATACAAAGGCGTTGATTCTGGCGCTGCGATCGAAGTATCTGCCGTCAGTCACGGTAATGCAGTGTGCACCCGGCCCTCAGGCAGAAGCGCTGGCAGAGCTCGCACCATTTACCCGAAATCTTTCCATGACCGATGGAAAGGCAACTGCCTATGTTTGTTCAGGGCACGCCTGTTCGTTACCGGTCACCGATCCAGAAGCGGTCCTTGCACAGATCGATCTCATGAATAAAACATAAAAAACTTTTAAAAAAAGTGAGAATAAATCAAAGATTTTTCAGCGCAATGAGATCCTTGACGCCGACCAGTTTCCAGACAAGTGAGCGTTCTTCTTCCCCTATCGCGGCCGGAGGGTCCAGCGGTGAATGACCAAGAGCTGCAAGGATATTGCACGAAAGGTTGCGCTCTACGATAAGATCCACGAACTTTTCCCGGATAATCTTCTTCTCAATTGAGTCGCTCACTTCCTCTAAATATCCCTGGAGTGTCACGAACGTGTAGGAAGAGAGATCTTTTGTGTATTTCTCGATCTCTACCGAGGCATAGGGACTCTTGCGGAAATATTCGATCTTTTTCCCGTATTTTGTTGAGAGAAAATACAAAAATGAACCGTCAAAGACATACAAAAACGGCGCAATGTAGGGATATTTCTCTCCCTGGAATGCGATACGGCAGATATATCCCTTCTCTATCAGACGATCGTATTCCAGTTTTTCCATCCTCGGGATTTTAATAATTTCCATACACTCACTACGATCTGCGTTCCCATACAAAGAAGATAAACCTTGTTAATTCTGTTAAGAAGAATAAAAGATCTATTTGTTATTTTTCGATTGCGAATCCTGCTCGTTTCCACGCCGTCATTCCACCAAGCACATTGGTCATGTTGCTATAGTTATGCAGGGCAAGGATACTCGCTGCAAGACTACCCTTGTAACCGGCATCGCAATAGATCACAAGAGGTTTATCTCTTGGGATCTCGTCGAGGTGATAGGAGAGTTCCCCCACATACCGGTGATGTGCATTTTTTATGTGCCCCACCGAGTTCCAGTTCTTAATATCCCGCACGTCAAGAAGAAATGGTGATTCAACGAAAAGGCGTTCTTTAAGTTGCTGCACGGAACACGTGGGAAGTGTATGAATATCCTGCGCGTCTTTTGTCCACTGGGGAAACCCTCCCGCAAGATATCCTGAAACATTGTCATAGCCAAGCCGGATGAAATGGCGATGCACGGAATTAAGGGAGAGATTGAAATCATCGACAATGACAATCGGCAGCTCGTAATTAAGGATCCAGCCCATAAATGCGGGGAGCCCCTCGCGCCAGATCGAAATACTGCCCGGGATATGCCCGGCGCCAAAACTTGTGGGTGAACGGATGTCGAGAATCTGGCATCCTGATGACCTGAGCGTATTGACTTCCTTCACGGAAAGGGGCTTGAGATCCGGATGCCTGTGCAGGAGCGGTGCCCCCCCTTTGTTTAACTGCTCCATTTTCTTAAAGTAGGGTGGGACATAAGGCGATTCTTTTACCCGCGCCGACACAAACGCGTCCTTTCCGTTAAGAAGCCACGGGTTGGTGATTTTTTCGTATCCGGTTGTAGTGAACGGGTGATCGGCAATCTCTCCACCGCAGACAGAACCCGCACCATGAGCCGGACATATGATCACCCCTTCTCCCAGGGAAAGAATTTTTTTACCGATGCTGTTGAATATTTTTTCTGCCATCTCGGCTTTGCGTTCCTGCCCGAAGAAATCCGTGCGTGCGATATCTCCGGAGAATAGGGTGTCTCCGGAAAAAACCATGTAAGGCTGTGGGGATACTTCCTTATCCATAAGAACAATCGAGATGCTCTCTTCCGTGTGTCCCGGGGTCTCAAGAATGGTAAGTTCCAGTGATCCAAAGGAGAATGTATCTCCTTCACGAACGGGTTTTCCATAGGAAAACGCCATCTGTGCACCGTGATAGATCTCAGCTCCGCAGAGGCTGGCGAGTTCTAACGATCCGATTACATAATCCTCGTTCCTGTGCGTTTCAAAGATGTGGGTGATGACCAGATCGTTTTTGCGTGCGATCTCGAGATAGATCTCGCAGTCCCGGCGTGGATCGATCACTGCGGCTTGCCCGCCAGAACCGATAAGGTAAGAAATATGGGATATTCCTTCAGATACAATCCGTTCAAAGAGCATCGTCTTAACTCCAGTAGTGTTGGAATAGAGTTCCGGTTCGTAAATATGTTATGAACAGAATTGTCTCTTAGCTTATACGGAATTTTTTGTCAACCGAAGAATATCTGAGAAGAACAGGGTTGGCATTTCCACCGGACTGGTGGGATTGTATCAAAGTGCAGATCTCGTTCAGTCCCACCGGTACATACCCGATAACTTCCGCACTTACATTGATCCGGCGATCAACAAAATTAATGAAAGGAAAATGACGGAGATCATTGTTGTGGTGATGACCATGTATGATCCAGCCATCAAAGTCTAAAGGAGCTTTAGCGGGATCGTGCACCAGAAGGAATCTCAGCCCCTTGTATTCCAGTGTTGATGAAGGGACTGCTCCCAGTTCAGCATCGTCATGATTTCCCCGGATAAATGTTATGTCCCCATTGAGTTTTTTTAAGTATTCTTCAGCGTTGCGTGTATGTTTACCGTACTGTAAATCTCCGAGATAAAAAACCCTGTTTTCCGGCAGGATTGCATAGTTCCAGTTATTAATAAGAACGCGATTCATCCCGACTACATCGGAAAAAAGGAATGGCCGGGAACAGTACCGGATGATGTTGGCATGATCAAGGTGTAAATCCGATATGAGGAATATATCCTCTTCCTGAACCGGGTTCATGGTTGTCAGTTCAAACCCGGCTTTTTTACGATAGTGTGAAAGAGTGTTCTGCCATGATGGAGATGAATGACGTGCCCCATCAAAAATCCAGCATTTTTCTAAAAGATCATATTCTGCGAGAATTTTTTCGCC
Source organism: uncultured Methanoregula sp. (assembly GCA_963676675.2). Classification (GTDB taxonomy): domain Archaea; phylum Halobacteriota; class Methanomicrobia; order Methanomicrobiales; family Methanospirillaceae; genus Methanoregula. Next base: position 1,242,979 of record OY781161.1, read on the forward strand.
CTGCATCACTGTAATTCGGAGTCCGGTCTCATCCAGCGTCACCGGCCAGATTATCTGCCGGTGTTTCAAACCGGTCTTATGTTTCAGCCATTTTATCAACCCTGAAAAAAACCCTGGACGCGTCCGGTCAATATAGGGTAGCATATCATCGGATTTTTTTATTACCGAAAAAATATCTTCTGCGTTTTTTGGATCAAGCCGGTTGGCGATGGTCACGTGAAACCATTTCTTATCGGGATACGCATCCCACATATTATAGCTACAAGTGATTGGCGTGAGCACTTCAGTAATTGCGGTAGTGAGACTTATCAGTGCATCCGAAGGTCGGACTAAAAAGGCGATTACACTCCCATGCATACCTTCACGTTTTTCCCAACCGTCGATCATGAAGGGAATGGGCTCGTATAGGGATGCAACCCGTCCGATAGTGTCCAGCAGATCATCCGGACTGATCCCTTCATTGAGGCTCAAGGGTCCAAAAATGGTGACATGCGGATGCTTCTCAACAAATCTCTCCAACCGGAACTTTTTAGCTATAGCAGAGATCGTCTCGTTAATCCGCCATTTTGTTGTTCCAAGACGGATCTCAATGAGAAATATTTCGTCCATGCGCTTTATCCCGGTCGATGATTTCTATATGCCGTCTTTGGGGTTAAAACTTTGATATGAGATATGCCGGTAATAAAAATGATAGGTTCTTTTGTAAAAAAAACTTGATTGAACGGGTTCATTATCCCTCATTTTTACAATCACGCTTATTATCCGTTAACGTGAAAATGGTACTGGAGTTTTTCCTTTAATGATATCCGTCATCATTCCCACGTTTAATGAAGAGGAGAATATCGCCCAGTGTCTCGTTTCGCTCTCTCACCAGAATATTCCCCGAACCGATTACGAGATCATTGTTGTTGATGGCGGTTCAAAGGATGCCACCTGCGAGATTGCAAAAAAGTATGCCGATAAGGTGTTTACCCAGACGAGTAAAAAAGTGGGGGGAGCGCGTAATGACGGCGTCAATGTGGCAAAAGGCGATATTGTCGCAACAACGGATGCAGACTGCATACTTCCGCCGCACTGGATCAAAACACTTGCAGAGGACTTCAAAGATCCCCGTATTGTGCAGATCTATGGCCCGGTTTATCCCATTGAGGAGGGAATTGGCAACCGTTTTTCGCTTATGCTCGCCAACACCTTTGCCCGCATCGGCTACTATAGTAAAACCTTTTACTATACACTGGGGTGCAATACGGCGTTCCGGAAAGATGCGTTTACCCGGGCTGGAATGTACCGTTGCATCGACGCAGGTGATGATCTGGAGATCGCGATGCGGATGAAAGACGAGGGTTCGATTTATTTTGATAACCGGCTCAGCGTAGGTTTTTCCATGCGGAGGTACCAGAAGTTTGGCACGTTACAATCCCTCTATGAATGGGTGTATATCGTGTCCAAAGGTGGGAATTCTGAAAAATATTCCTATACCCAGAAAAAATACAAATAATATTTTTTACATCTCTCTTTTTACAAGCAGGATCACGGTATGCCGACAGCAGATCAACCAGATATAAAAAAGGAGCAGGAACAACAGCAGATTGCTGCATTCAACCAGAGCCCTTTTGCACAACTGCTGAAAATGACAATTACCGATGCTCATGACGGTTACTCCCGGGTAGTCATGGATTGCTGCCAGACCTTAAACCCTCACGATGTAGCGCATGGGGGTGCGATCTTTGCTCTTGCGGATCAGGCGTTTGGTATTGCCGCAAACTGCGGTACCATTGACCGGGTCGCTGTTTCAGTGCACATCCAGTTTATCGCACCGGCTACCGGTACCCTTGTCGCTATTGCAAACCGAGTAGCCGATAACGGCAGGTACTCAACATTCCGGGTGATGGTCTATGAAGGCGAGCGAATCATTGCCGAATTTGATGGCGTTGCAATCCAGACCAATCCTCCGTCATCATGAAAAACGGATTTTTCTCTGATTTTTGATCATTTTTGCCAATTACTAAATATCTGGCGGGTGAAACAAAACAGTATGTCACAAAATTTAGAAAGGCCGGGTATGCTGCGTATTGTTGCAGCAGTAATTCTTGGTGGTATCACCGGTACTATCCTGTTTCTCATCGTAGCTATGGGTATTGGCGTAGTGAACGATAAGATGGGCATGAAGATTCCGATCAACCTGCTTATTGCAGAAAATATCTTCAGTGCTGTTCTGCTGGTTCTTTTAATCCTTATCTGTATTGCTGGTTTCTGCTGGCAGGTTTGGAACACTCCCCCATCAGATTCGAACAGGGATGAATTTTAACCTGAATGGTAAGAAAAACAATATCGGCTATGAAAAAGGCAGGTTATCTCTTCTTTCCTTTTTTCAAATGTGATGTGATATCCTCCCCTTTTTTATTCAGTACCGTCACAATAGTTCCGTATGACTCCTGAAAAGACTGCAGTAACGACAGTTGCCAATCTCATGGCGCTTGCTGCACGCACGGCCCCGAAAGGAAAAGGCGTGGACACGATCATCATCAGGGTGCTTACCGGAAAAGAATTGTCCACTCTGGCTACCCGGCTTTCAGAGCTGGGTGAAAAAAATGGAATTGGATTCTTTTTACGGGATGCAAAGAACATTACCGAAAGCGATGCATGCCTCCTGATTGGCGCACGGGGAGATACCATTGTCGGGGTTAACTGCGGGGCGTGCGGATACACAACATGTGCAGAGATGGCAAAGGAGAGTAAAACAAAAAAGAAAAAAACTACGTTTTTTGCCGGGCCCAACTGCGCGATACGTATGGCGGATCTTGGCATTGCGTTGGGCTCTGCAGTAAAAACCGCCCAGATCCATAATGTCGATAACCGGATCATGTATTCCGGTGGCGTTGCAGCTATCGATCTCGGGCTTATGGGGAAGGATTGTACGGTTGCGTATGCGATCCCCCTCTCTGCTACGGGAAAAAATATTTTCTTCGATCGTGAGGTTGCGAAATAATTTGTGTGAAAAATATTTTTCGTAGCAAATCCGATCCACGAAAACGGTGACTCTCGCTCAATTTTTTTTAATTATTTCAGACCGTCTCGAAATATTTTTTTCCGAATGGTGAAAAAGAAACTAACAGTAATCAACCAGAGAAAATATTCTTAATCTTATCTGATGATTGCCCGTCAATTCTAGTAATAGCGGGGTATCTGTTTGCTATCCATATGAATCTCCATCTAGTACTGACAGAAAGTCTCACTTTTCACGTTTCTATTTACAATAATCCCTGTTGATATGTTGATGTTTGCGGTGAATTATCCCAAATTGTAAAACAAAATAATTAAGGTAAAATGATACAACAGGATAGACATGCAAAAAGGCATCACCCTTTTTTTAATTTCTCTTATATGTATTGCAGCAATTCTTGTTACGGGCTGCACAAGTTCAGGAAAAAATCAGACTGCTGTGAGTACACCGGCTCAAATAACAACGGCAGCTGTTATGGTGACCACAACCACCCCATTTCAGACAGCCGCACCCGTCTCATTGGAGACGACACTTTCTCCGACCCCTACACCGGATTGGGGCTTCGAAACGAAAGGGTCGCTCGATAAACAATACTATTACATCATCGATGGCACTCCAGGTTTTATTCCAGTAGAAGTATATACTGGTGTGAATAGTTACATAGATTCGTTGGGGGATATTTATTCCGGCGACGATTATAATGCTGTTATTAATAATGAGGTTCAGCAAAAATACGTCAAAAAGATGGTAGAGAATATTCGGCGTTCTGCAAAAAAACCTGATGACGAAGCGCGGATCGCCATCAGCCTTGTCCAGCATATTAAGTACGATAAAAACACTTTGAACGAGTTCCAGTATAACAAGTCCAAAACCGGCTCGCGCATCGGGCGGTACCCCTATACCATTCTCAACCAGAACTGGGGGGGCGTCTGCGGGGAAAAATCATTCCTGCTCGCGCTTCTTTTAAAGGAACTGGGGTATGGCGTGGCCCTTTACGAGTTCGATGACATTAACCATATGGCTCTCGGTATCAAGGCATCGTCACAATATGCGTATAAGGGGACCGGGTATGCTCTCGTCGAAAGTACTGCACCGGAAATCCCAACATCCGATGAATATCCCCTTAACGGAACAACCGTCACCCTGTCATCGACCAGCCCGTCTAAGACCGTAGTTGTCTCTGACGGGAAATCGTTTACAACGATCGGTACTGAATATTCAGATGCACAGCGGGAGCGATCAATCTACCAGGCTCTGGTTAAAGTGAATGCAGCCGCGACGGTGGTAAATAATGCTGCAAAACAGCTCGATCAGCTTCAGGCAACAGCAGAGTATTGGAGAAACAAGGCTCAGAATGATAAAGTACAAAGTGATTATAGCACCTACCAATATGACCTTTCGATGTTCGAACAGGCAAAGACAGCATATGAAAACTACTATAACCAGATCTATAACCCTGCATATATCTCATGGAAAAATCTGAATGATGAATACGAGAATAATTTCGCGCCCAAACAAAAGGATCTCGAGGATAAATACGGTATGAAGACGGGGATCAGTGTCGGATTATAAGAGGGTCCTGATATCTTGGCAATTGATGAATGAATATTTACCCCGATAAAAATGGTTGCACTTTTAGAAAAAAGGTTTTTTTTTTAAAAATGTGAAAACTTCTGGCGATCTAAAACACAACCAGAAATTGTCTGAAATATTGCAAAATTATCGTTTGTGCAAAATCTTTTACCTTCATGCAGATATTTACCCTGATTTTGTTTTATGGTTGTTACACGAAAATAACGAAATCATTTTCTTTACCCGCCCCTAAAGGGAACTGTTACAATGCCGATCATGAAAATCCGCGGTGGGGACTTAGATCTCGTGGAATACGAGTTCAAGTCATTTGCTCCAAAGACTATCTTAAAGACGCTCGGTCTTGAGAATAAGAAGTATAACCTGGCACCGGTAAAAGGCAAAGTTACCGTTAAAGCCCCGGCACGGATCCACTTGACCGTGCTCGACATGAACCGGTTTGCTCCGGATCACCCGGGCGGCGGAGGCATAGGGTTTGCAATCCAGTGTTACTGCACCGCTACTGTTGAATGCAAAAAAAAGGAGATCTCGATCAATTACGGGCGAGCTCCCATCATCGAGAACTTTGTTGCAGTATTCAAAAAAGCAGTTGGATATACCGGTGGATTTGCTATTACCGCAACCGATCATGAACAAAAGCACGTAGGACTTGGATCCACAAGCACCGTCATGATCGCCGTTGCCACTGCGATGAATGTTGCTGTTGGTTCACCGCTTACCAATACCCAGCTCCGTCATTTGATCGGCCACAATTATGTGGAAGAGACCACGGATGGAAATATTGCCTTTGGATTCGAGACCGGTGTCGGTCCTGCGGTAAGCACCCACGGGGGTATGGCGATCATGGGCGACGAACTCTCGTTAGTCTACCACCACTCGTTTGCGGAAGGAAAGAATGTGCACATCATCATCCCCCCCACCGATATTTCCTCTGCCGGTACACAGGAATTTGATCTCCTTATGAACAAGGCACGGACACTGGACTACCGGGACCGTGAACTTAAGGCGTATTTCTTCTTAATGGACCTTGTCCCTGCACTCGAAAAGGATGATTTGAAAAAAGCAGGCGATGTAATTTGGGAGATCGAGTTCCGTGGGTCGAAGCGGGCTGAAGTGGAGCACCACAGTTACGGAATCTATCATTACATGAGCCAGCTGCGGGAGAAGAAACTCGAATTTGTTGGTATGAGCTCGGTAGGTCCTTCCATCGCTGTCGTCACCGCACTTGACCGTGAATCTATGGATGAACTGCTTAAACCCCTTGGCCTGAGTGTTACCATCAGCACAAAAGTCGATAACAAGGGTATGAAGATTGGTCGTAAAAAATAATTTTTTTGATTCTTCGCCGTTTCATGGGAGTATAGGGACCCAAGTCCATTCTTTGTAATCCACTTTATATGCGTTATCTATTTAAAAATCGCGAAGAGGCAATCATATTTTAAAAAAATGGAAAAATCCGGGCAATAAAAAATGCTTATTCTTTTTTGGCATCTGCCATTTTTCTCTGCTTAAGATATCCAGAGATAATTCCGGCGAGAATGAACAGGATAGTAATTGCACTCAGGGCAATAACAGCAATGATTAAAAGGCTCATATTTTCTTTCACAATAGTAAATGAACCGAAATAATATCCGGCCAGAACTATCCCGATAGTCCATACCACCGCACCCAGCACATTATAGAACAGGAAACGAGGATAGTGCATAGTCCCGACTCCCGCAAGGAAAGGGGCAAACGTCCTTACAACCGGTACAAACCGTGCCACAAAGATCGTTGCACCCCCGTATTTCTCATAGAACGTATACGTACGGTCGATATATTCTTGTTTCACCAGAGTAGGAAACCGCTCAAGAAATACACGCAGGCCAACATAATTCCCAATCCAGTAATTTACCGTATCTCCCAGTACTGCACCAAAAATGATGGCAATAAAAAGCCACTGGAGATCCAGAAACCCGCTTGCAGCCGCAGCACCTGCAACAAAAAGTAAAGAGTCCCCGGGAAGAAACGGCATTATCACAAATCCGGTTTCAAAAAAAATTATGCAGAATATAATAACATATGTCCACATCCCGTATTCCTGGACAACGGTGATCATATTCTGATCTATATTGAGAAAAATATCGATTAAAGAATTTAACATGGGTTACAAAAAATATGGTTTTGAACCATTAATAAATTGAGTTGCGGCATTCCATTACAAAGATCTGCAAAGATGAAAAACAGTAACTGTAAAAATCCACTCAAATCGTATCAAGACTAAAAACGTATATCGGGTATCAGCACAAACAAATTTTCATACTCTGTCATAGACCATTTTTTGGAGATATACCGATGCCTCACACATTTTCTAAAAACCTGCTCCGCATGCTCTCTCTCGCATGTATCGCCGTGTTTTTCATCTCACCTGTTCATGCGTTTACCGCAAATTCCCTGGATATTGTCATAGATAAAAGTGGTGATGCAACTGCCAGTTTTAAGTTTACCTTAGAGGGTCTTTTAGAAAACGCCATCCCCCAATCCATGCTGGAAGAAGAACTCAAAAAAGGTCTGACCACCAGTTCAGAACCCCCCGTTCTTCTCTCCATGGATAAAACAGGAGCCGTGATGGTCTTGAAAAAATTTGCAGACACACAGGATGTTTCCCAGGGCACGGAATACCGTACCGCCAGCATGAATTTCCAGAAAGCGGAAATTGCCTTAAAAAATTCCGCGCTCAGCAGTGTGGTGAGGGCTGATTTCTCTCCAGCAAAAATTACCCTAATATTTCCCGATAACTATACAAGAAAGTTTGAAAATGTCGCGGTTCTCCCGGCACTCACCCATACAGTGATTGATCCTTCTAAATTAGCTGCTGCTGTGTCCACCCCAAAGACCGGCTCTATAAATGTCACCTCGTCTCCACCCGTCATTCAGGTGTCTATTGATGGTACCTATTCCGGCGACTCGCCACAAACATTTTCAGATATCCCTGCAGGAACGCATACTTTCCTGTTCCAGAAAGATGGATTTCAGCCCGTGACAAAGACCGTCACGGTCATTGAAGGCAGGACCACAAATGTTTTAGTTGTCCTCAAGTATACTGCACAACCAACAACAAAGACACCATCAGGTTTACTTCCCTTGCCCGGATTTGGCCTCGTTATTGCGTGTCTTGCCATATTCAGCTGTGTTATCCTTAGAAGAATGACTAAATAAAAAACTCACGGGAATTACCTTGTCAGATGCAATTGACAACAACGGGAATTCCAATAATTTTCTGTTTTTAAAAAAAAGTGATTACTGGTTTTTCTTAATGGAGAACAGTGCAAGCACGAGAAGGGCACCACAGGCCATCAGCGGTATTGCACTGGATTTCTTGGTCGTTGGAGTTACCGGAGATAAACCTGCAGAAACGGTGCTGGTTGCACCCGCATTTACCGTTGTTGTAGTCTGATAATCCTGGTATCCGGTAAGACTGATAGTCACCACATGACTTCCCGCAGGTACCTCTTTTAAGGTTAAAGGTGAAATTCCCACGAAATTATTATCAACAAGTACAGTTGCGCCGGAAGGAGTTGAGGAAACCGATAATCCACCTGTTGCGGATTTAGGCCCGGTTGGCTGAAGGAGGGCGCTGACTTCAGAGACCGTGTTTGCATAAACATTGACCTTTGTTGTGTAAGGCGTATATCCGGAAAGGGTGAGCGTGACGGTATGTTCCCCCGTAACAATATTATTCAGTTTAAGCGATCCGCTTGCCGGAGTCTGGCCGTAATTTGTCCCATCGAGAGTCACCGATGCTCCTCCGGGACTTGATGATACATATACCCAGCCAACATTACTCACGGGTATGGGGTTGAGCGTGCCGGACACTGTTTTTGTCCCGCCTGCGGGAACATCCACGGTTGATTTCCAGTCATAATACCCGGGACGGTCGAGTTCTACAATGTGAGTAGTGGAAGCTACATTGTTGAGAGTGAGGGGAGTAGTTCCCCGGTACAGTCCATCCAGTATAACTTTTGCGTTGGTTGGATCTGAAATAATATACAAAGAACCCGATGTCGCCGTTTGAGTGAGTGGACAATAGACCGTTGAACGGGTTCCAGCCGAAACCGGGGTTGTTGTAGTGTAGGTATGATACCCGTTTAATTCCGCCTGGATCGTGTAACTGCCGGGCCAGACTTCATTGATTGTCAGTGGTGCACTGCCACGATAATTACCATTGAAATATATTGCAGCTCCCGACGGGGAGGATTCAACATAGATCGAACCGTAATTTACCGGGGGGACCGGTGTAGGAATTGGGTTCAATGTGGCATAAACGATTTTTGTCTCACCGGTAGTCGGAGATGAGACATCCCCGTTATAGGATGTATAGCCGGTTTTTTCCACCGTAAATGAATGATTTGGGTCTGCAGTTGAGTAAACCGGGACGGTGAGTGAACCCCCGCTGATAACGCCTTTTTCCACACCGTCAAAAATTACCCGTGCACCGTCAACATTGCATCGGAACTCAATCCATCCCTGATCCCCGCCTATCGCGCTTGCTGCAGGTACTACAGAAAGGAACAGGCAGAGAACAATACATCCGAGAAAAAGCAGTTTTTTCATAGAAAATTTCCTCTTAAGAGGAATGGGTTTTTGCATTATAAAACATTTTGAAAAAACCTGCAGGTTATTTGATAAACGTAGCCTGAATTTCTGCACGGGGAAAATCCTGTCCACGGACACGCATGGACCATCGTTCTGTGGTAATTTTTTCTAACATAAGATTGCCAAACAGCTCCTTCGTTTCTGGTTCAGTAAAATAATGAGTGCAGATCCCAGAACCTCTCTTAACGGTTCCCTCTTCGATAATGGATCCTTTGCCGGATCGGAAATCTTCTGTAGAAAAACCGGAGAAATACAGGATACCCCCGTTTTTCAACACCCGTACTGCTTCAGCGACCGCACGCGTACGATCATTTTTGTCGAGATGAGAAAGAATGTGAATAGCAAATACCGCATCAAACCTGCCGGGAGCAAATGGCAGGTTGCGGGCATCTGCGACACAACCATCTCCTTTTTGCGTGCCGGTGTTTTTTCTGCTCATCGCAACGGCACGGGCAGAGAAATCAATTGCCGTTACATCCCAGTTTCGCTGGATCATTGCAGAGAGTGTCTTGCCATTCCCGCAACCCAGTTCAAGTACGCATGAACCTTCCGGTAATTCCGGGAGATGATGTACTGCCCCTCCCCAGACCGCTCCCTTGCAGAGATACTCCTCTTCCCAAGCGCCGGATTCATCTGTCATGCGATTTTGGTCCTTGTATCAATTTCGCCTTCGGGTAAAAAGACGATTGCTATTTTTAAAAAGGAAATTCATGGTGGAAATAAACCCACAATCTGTTTTAGTATCGCTATGGAGTGCAAAGAGTGGTACGTTCGTTTATATTATCAGATCCCAACCGTTTTTTTTTTAAACGCCCCGTTGGAATAATACATGCACCAAACACTACATTAATCCGAAATATACATACCAGATGCAGGATTGGAGATTACATGGTTCTTGATATTTCCACTATCAATAGCACAATTGCGATAACTCTGGTTCGGCGTTTTGATGCTGACAGTGCACCGGCGATAGAGAATGAATTAAAAAAAATTGTCGAACAACGCCCGGAGTCAGTTCTCTTTGATTTTTCAAAGACCGAGTATATCGCAAGTGCTGGATTGAGGGTGCTGCTCAGCACAACGCGTAATCTCATGAAAGCAGGAAGCACCGTTGCCCTGTCATCACTCTCACCGCAGGTCAGGCAGGTGTTTGCGATCGCCGGGTTTACAAAGATTTTTACAATCTATAGTTCACGGGATGAGGCATTACAAAAACTGCAGAAAAAATAATTGTTTTTTGCCGGTAACTTTTTTTAATAAAGAAAATTACTTTTGTTCCGGAATTTCTCCGTCATCTGATGGCTGACGGGTCTCTTCTTTGAAAAAATCAACCCATGCCTGCTGGGTCTCTTTTGCAATCATGCTGCTTTTGAGGTGCATAACAAGTGCATAAATGACCAGGACATACGCAAGGGTCCGAATCACGATGAGCGGGAGGGTGAGTGGTACTTTGTACCCAAGAAGGGTTGCGGCATGCGAGACGCCAAAAAGGCCAAACGCGGCTCCGATAAACAAGGGAAGGGACTCGTGACTTCTCCGGTAGCAGAGAATGCCGAGCAGTACAATGATGATGCACAATACCAGGTTCACAAAAAGAATCGGATCCCATTCAATTGCCATGAAATACTCATATCCTTGTACGGTCCGCCCCTTATTTCGGTTTTACTATAATAGCCTCGTTTGAGGTATCACTAGTAACAGATGACAAAAAAAAGAAATGAGAAAAAGATCGGTTTTTAATCCAGCGGGATTTGTTCGAGCTGGGACACCAGCTCCCAGATACGGGTCCTTGCGTGGATCGGCATATTGGGATCATTGGAGATTTCATCAACTTTTGAGATGGCTTCAGCTGCGCGCAGACCCATCGCCTTGGTATTGTTCATAAGCAGCGTCCGGGTCTCGTCTGCTACGCGCCGGATATTTCGGGGGATCGAGCTGTCCTCCTGAATGTGCTGCAACATCAGGATACAGTTTTCCATTGATTTTTCAGGGTTTGGCATGGGAACACCTACCTGTGTACCTGTAGTTAATATGCGGAACTGGCATATATAGATTAAATATCAAACAGACGGTGAAAAAATGCCAGTGCGCAAAGAAGATGAAATAATGGCCGAATACCTCCTTAAAGGGGGTAAAATGCTCGAAAAGACCTGCAAAACATGCGGATGCCCGCTCTTTGAAGTCAAGGGAAAGACACTTTGTGTCGTCTGTGCTGAGAATGCACCCACAGAAAAGACCACAAAGAATGCGGGGGCAAAAGCTCCTGCTGAACAGACGGGAGCGCACCACGCTCACGATCACGGCTCTACCTGTGGCTGCGGTGTGGATCATGACGAGGATTCCTGCTCCTGTAATGAAGATGGCGGAATGCTCACCGACGAACTTGCGATGACCGTCCTTTCACTCTGCGAGCGTATCCAGAACGAGAAGGATCCCGAGAACGTTCTTCTCCTGATGAATGCGGTGAAAGCCGGCACGGAATCAATTGAGATTTTGTGCAGGTTGTAAATTTTCTGTTATCACTTTTTTGTTATTTTTCTGTAGCAGATCCTGCTAAACAAAATCGATAAAAGTTATGATTATCTCACGAATTACAATCCATCCATTCTGATATCACGATTCTTAAAAAATATGTTGTGAATTCGGTAGGGGCTCTCTCTTTCTCTCTTTTTCTCTCTCTTTAGATGTTCTAGGAGATGTTCTTCCTTTATGCAATAGGGTAGATTTATTAAAAAAAAAGGAAGAAATTTTCATCACGGCTTGATGTTGTCAATTGTTGAAATGATAGTTCCAGTAGGATCGCTGATAGTAAATTTATAATTATTTGAATTTTCTGGTACCGGAAATACAATCTGACCCATTTTTTGGGATTTCAGAGGGATAGAACCCGTTGTAAATGGATTGTTCAATCCACCGGCCACCTGATTAGTTATGGGATTAATGGTTTTCTTGTTAGTTTTATCAACAATTTTGAACGTAGTGTCTGTATATTCAAAATCATTGTTTTGATCATTATTCTGGATGGTAATATCTAACACAAGAAAAACATTACCGGAGTCGGGTCTTGGGGTTGAAGTTCCCACTTTTGTTTTCTTTACTGCTGAATTGAGAGTGACTATTAACCCATTACTCGCCGGGTTTTGAGTCGTAGAAGGCGCAACCACAGGGACTGTTGTTTGCGCAATAGAAGCAGCTGTTGTTGCTGGGATATTTGTTGGGTCCAGTGGTTGTGAAGTTGTTATTATTGTCGGAGGGACATTCTGGGCAGAGCTCTGGGCACTTTGAGTTGATGTACACCCAGTGCCCACAATGCATGCAGTTAGTACGATGATTAATACTGAACAGAGGACAAACTTGGATTTCATCATTGATATCAATCTATATTCTATTCATAACAGCATATATCCCTTTTTTTTTGATTTTATCGTGATTAAGTCCTCCTCTATCCAGTTTTCTAACCTATCTGTATCGTATTGGCTCATCTCAACAATTCCAATATCGCTACTCCAAAAAACAGGTCATTGTCTCGTGTTCGGGAGCCTTTCATATCAATGTTTCAATATCATTGCTAAAAGGAGAAACGTAATCTACTCTCTCAATAAAAAAATCCTACCCATACACCCTACGGCACAGATCAAAAATTTTCCCCGCCGTCTTCTCCCCAATTCCCTTAACCGCAGCAAGTTCCTCAATCGAAGCATTCACAACCCCTTGAATCGACCCGAAATGCGCCAGCAATAACCGGGCATTCTTCATTCCAATCTCCGGGAATGCTGAAATAATGTATTCCTGTTCCTCGCGCTGGGAGTGGTGAGACTTGTGCGGGTGCACCTTGCGCTCGCCCCGCTCCCCGTCCTCGCGTTTCGAAAGCACAAAAAGCATCTGGGCGGTATCCTGTTCGTCACGGGTGAAGAGAATCGAGACGCCCATATCCACCGTGAGAGCGGCAAGTACACCCTTGATTGCATTCGGGTGCATGTCTCGCTGGGAATAGAGATCCCCGCCTTCGATGATCATCACCGGGCGGGTGGTTGCCTCCGCCATCGCCTTTACCTGCCCGAGCAGATCGCGGTTGATTAAGGTGTCAACAAAGTCCCGTGCAGTCTTGCGCTCGACAAGGATCCGGTCGCCGATTGCATAATCCCCATGAGGGAGACGTTCGATCCGGATTACGGCTCCCATGTTGGAGAGGACTTCTACCACTTTTGATGAGGTTTCGCGGTCGTCAATGATGATCTTCGGTCCCTGCGGGGTGAATTCATCGAGGGTCTCCTGCTCTGCTACAAGCGGTTGTTGCGACGCGGTAGGAGAATATCCTCCCATCGTGCGCATGCTCTTGTGCATCTGTTTTTCTTTTGATGCACTGACATGGCGGAAGACTTCATCCGAGGTTCCCTTCGTGACCATGACCACGATCTTCCCCGCCCCTGATCTCCCTGTCCGGCCACGGCGCTGGATGGACCGAATCTCTGAGGGTACAGCCTCGTAGAAGATCACCATGTCTGTTGCCGGCACATCAAGACCTTCTTCGCCAACCGACGTTGCGATCAAAACCTTGAACTCCCCTTCGCGGAACCGGGTCAGGGCAGCGATCTGTTTCTTCTGCGAGAGCCCTTTCTCGGCATCCTTGGTTGCCTGCCCGACAAACCGTTCGCAGGGGATTCCATGTTTCGTAAAAAAATCAACAAGGAGTTGGACGGTATCGCGGTACGTGGCAAAGAGAATGATCCGGCTGTCAGGATGAGACACCAGTTGGTCCTGCACGATCTTCAGGGCAATCTCGGGTTTCGGGTGCAGTTCCTTTGTCCACCCAAGCGTGCGATCGAAGAGTTCATGGAACTGTGGGTCTTTTACCAGCCGCTGGCTGGCCTTGCTCCCTCCCGATCCTGTACCTTCAGAAACAAGTTTTGCCAGATACCCTTTGAGCACTTCACTGCCCTGCGATTCTGCAAGGGTAACGGCATGCCGCAGTTTCATCAGTTCAGCGTATACCGATGCAGCCGAGTATGCGGTCGGGTCCTGGTTCTTTATCCGTTGCTGGATCTGGGCATTGATGGCGTTGAGTTCCTTCATCGAGAGCTTCTCACGTTTGGGCACCGTGAAGTGAAGCGAGCCGAGGAGTGCAAGCCGGTCCTCGATAAGCATATGTAAGGAGTTGATGGCCGCTTTGATGTCGGGTGGCAGGTCGATTGAAAGATACTCTACCTCGCGCTCGAATACATACGGCCGGACATCCGGATCATTCTCGGTACGGTTTTCGATATGGGCAATACCGAGATTGGAGCAGACATCCTGCACCTTCTCCTGCACGCCACCGGGAGATGCCGTCATCGCGAGGAGGAGTGGTTTATCGGCTGTGCCCATGTACCGCTGGGCCAAGAAGACATACGCGTAGTTGCCTACCGCCCGGTGGCATTCGTCAACAATCAGCAGCGTGACATCGTTTAAGGTGTACCGCCCGGCAATGAGATCGTTTTTCACCACCTGGGGTGTTGCAAGAATTACGGTTGCCCGGTTCCAGTCCTCCGTGCGTTCAGCCGGGGGCGCTTCCCCGGTAAACATGACAAACGGGGATGCAGTACTGCCTTCCTGCGGTTTTGCCAGCAGGTATTTTTCAAAATAGCGGAGGTGCTGTTCCACGAGCGGTTTGGTCGGGGCGAGCATCAGGATCCTGCCCCCCTCGTTATAGAGCCGGGATGCGGCAACGAGCAGGGCAACTGCCGTCTTCCCAAGCCCCGTAGGCAGGATGACCATCGTATTGGCATCCAGTGCCTTCATCGCAATCGAGAGCTGGTACTCCCGCGATTCGATGCTGTCCGGTTTGATCAAGGGATGACTGATGCAGCTCATGTGATTGGAGAGAGGTTTGGTTGCTTAGGTAATATAGGAAATTGTGACCGGGGGATTGTGAATCCCTGATGAGCAAGAGTTGTTGAGAAAAAAGAAATGGGGTATGGATATTATTCCAGCGATGCGAACGTGAGACTTCCGTCAATGAGTGCCTTGACGGCCTCGGGAACCTTGTCAATAGTAATCCTGACCTGCTTCATGCTGTCCCGGTCCCGGAGAGTGACGGTCCGGTCCTCTTTCGTGTCGTAATCAACCGTAATCGCAAACGGTGTCCCGATCTCGTCCTGCCTCCGGTAGCGCCTGCCAATCGCCCCGCTGTCGTCATATTCGGCAAGGATGCCGGACTTTTGAAGCGTGCGGGCGATCTCATGAGCGATCGTATCAAGTTCGTCCCGGGTCATGAGCGGGAAGACAGCAACCTGAATGGGCGCAACATTGGGGGAGAAACGCATCACCGTGCGGGCTTCCCCATCAGCAGTGTCTTCATCATATGCACCTTCGAGCACCGCGTAACACATGCGGTCGATCCCGTACGAGGGTTCGATGACGTGCGGTACGACTTCTTCGCCACGGATATCAACAATTTCATCGCGGACTTCAAACAGGTCAGCAGGAATGTGGAACTTTTCGCCTTCAACTTCCACATCAGCACCCTCTGCAGTTGGCGTCGCGTTTGCCAGCGCTTCAAAGATTGCTTTTGCTTTGGTGCGGTACTGTTTGCCCAGCACACTCATGTTCGGGATGATTCGCCGGCGTGCAACTTTCTTTGGCTCATCATACTGGATGAAGACCGTCATCGCCGTGCCGCTCTCTTTGGCATGGGCGTTCAGGTCGTAATCCGTGCGGTCGGCAAGGCCAACCGTCTCAACCCAGCCGAACCGCTCGGACTTGATCTCTGCATCCCAGCAGTCAGTGGCATAGTGTGCCCGCTCATCGGGCAGGTGCTGACGGAAGCGGAGCCGCTCGGGCTTGATACCGATCGACACAAGGAGATGGTGGGTGAGGGCTACATAGTAGGCGAGGTATTCATTGGCGATTACCCCTTTGTCCACCGCTTCCCGCATGGACATCGAAACAGCATCTTCGCATTTTTCCTGCTGGACGTAGGTGAGCAGCGGCATCGTATAGTCCGCATAGCGCTTGAAGGAGGGGTGGTGATTCTTCTCGTTCGGGTGCACAAATATCTCGGCTTCAGCCTGTGTGAACTCGCGGAGCCGGATCATACCCTGCCGGGGCGATATCTCGTTCCGGTAGGATTTGCCGATCTGCACTGCACCAAACGGCAGCTTGTCCCGGTAGAACCTTAACAGGCGGGAGAAATCCACAAACATACCCTGTGCTGTCTCGGGGCGCAGGTACCCGACACGCTGTGAACCGGGGCCAATGGTGGTCTGGAACATGAGGTTGAAGTTAAAGACCTCGACATTGCCGAGCACTTCTTCGCAGGCCATGCATGTGCAGGTTGCAATCGCCGCTGCAAGTTCCTCGTTTTTCATGATAGACGGGTTCTTCACGCCGCCGCCTTCAGCCACATGGTCTGCCCGGAGAAATTCCTTGCAGTGCGGGCACTGGCACATCTTGTCAGAAAATCCTTTTACATGCCCTGAAGCAATAAAAACCGATTCCTGTGCAATCGTCGGGCACTCGATCTCGTAGTAGCCTTCCTGGATGACGTAAAAATCCCGCCAGATATCTTCAACCCGCCGCTTCATCATCGCGCCCAGCGGGCCATAATCGATGAAACCTGCCACAGCCCCGTAACACTCGGATGTGGGCCAGATGAAGCCACGGCGTTTGGCGAGATCCATCACTTTTTCAAAGACGTCGCTCATGGTGTTCCCTTATCAAATTCTCAATAGCATTGCACAACTGACGACAAAAAGACTCTCATCCTTTTCTCAATGCAGTTCATCGTATAGCAGGAACGATCGCTAAGCGATGTCCAATTCAATAGTATTGGATCCAGTTTGACATTAAATAAAAAAATAAGGAAAAAAAATGTTTCTTTTTGAGAAAGTTGCACACGAAACAGTGCTATACTTTAAGTGCAATCAAACACCAATTTAAAGGCTTTTTGGTCAAACGACGCGTAAAGATAGGGTTAAATAGTTGACGAAGTATTGTATATCCTAATCCCAATACGGGGTATGCAATGACCGAAGACAAACGTAAAGCACAGCTCTTAAAACTCTTCAGCTCCATGTCAGGCAAGACAACAATCGTCGAGCCGATGAAAAATATCCATGGTACCTTGAGAGACAGCGACGCGATCGAACGCGAGGTCGCCCTCGTCATGAGAGAGATCACAGAACAGGGAATCTTCAAGACCTCATTAAAGCCGATCCAGCTCGCCAAACTCGTCACGTTGTTCTACGCTGGTAAGAATGACACCGAGATCGCCAGGGAACTTGGTGATGAGAAGCTGTCAAAGACAGTGGCACGGGCAAGGGTACGGCTCAAGCTCTTCCGGGAGCTTGACTTCAAGATGCCCTTTGATAAAGTGAAGATGGAAGAACTCATCACATCCGGCAAGACCATGAAAGAAGTGTCCGATGAGCTGGGAATCAGCCCGTCAACACTCCGCGAATACCGCCATGTGATCGAAGAACAGGAAGACCCGACGATTGATGTGTACATCGACCGCATCCGGGATGTTATGGAAGACCGCGATCTTTCCGAGCAGATGACCCGGAGCGCAACTGCCGACAGTCTTGGGGACTCTATCGATATCACCGAAGCTGAACTGATTGATGTAACGTAAAGGGCAGTTCCTTTATCGGCATCAGATCTTTTTTAGCCATGGTGCGCTCTCTTTTAATTTTGCCTTACTTTTCACAATAGGAAATTTCATCCGATTATACGAAGATCTGCATATATGCAACTCACCTGGCTCGGACATTCGTGTGTACTTCTTACCGGTTCAAAAAAAGTGCTCATCGATCCCTTCATTGAAGGCAGCAGCGTACGGGGAGTCGATCCGGACATTGTCGCAGTCACGCATGGTCATGATGATCACATGGGAGAGACTGTTGCGCTCAATAAGAAAACGGTTGCAATCACCGAGATAGCTAAGTACCTTAAAACAAAAGGGGTGCCTGTCGAAAGCATGAATATCGGTGGTACCATCATCGTTGACGGGGTCTCTTTTACCATGACTGCTGCTATGCATTCCAGCTTTTTAGAAGAAGCGGGAGTAGGATTTTCTGCCGGGGCTGCCGCGGGATTTGTTATTGGCATGGATGGCGTGAAAGTCTACCATGCGGGAGACACCGCTCTTTTTTCAGATATGAAACTCATCGGGGAACTCTATCACCCAGATATCGCACTGCTCCCGATTGGCGGGCGCTATACTATGGGCATTGCAGAAGCGATGATTGCGGCAAATTACATAGGGGCAAAGACGGTCATTCCGATCCATTACAATACCTGGGAGAATATCACTGCCGATCCCATTCCGTTCAAAAAAGCGATCGAGCGGACAACTGATATCAAAGTCCAGGTGTTAAAGCCGGGTGAGAGCATGCAAATCGGCTCCTGATCTCCTCTTTTCGTTTGTGTTATGTGAAACAGGGGATTGTAAAATTTTTATACAGGCGCGTGGAAGTTGATCTCCACAATCAAAACAGGTCTTTTGCTTTACTATGTCTAACTGTCCGAAATGTGGTTCAAAAAATACTGAGTGGACTGACTGTAAGACAGTCAATGACAAAACGATAGTTGTCTGTATCTGCAATGATTGCAAACACACGTGGGAGCAGGGACTTTAGCACTCCTGGTGCCAGAGATCCCTTTTAAAAATGTTTTTCATTATTGCCATTTGCCAATGTTTTTTTCTGTGAAATAACGAGAAATACCTTTTTTCCTTTGAAACTGTGTCATTTACCCGTTCTTTGTTTATACCCCGGTTCCACAATCTGCGAATAAATCCTCGAATAGATTACCGGCAGGATAGTATATCCCCCCAATCCAAAGACTAAAAGAGGTTACGGAACATAAACGGCAGTACCACCTATGCAGACCCATAATCATGTCAACGTGTCCTGCATGCTTGTCCTTGCATGCCTTCTGTTTATCGCCAGTGCATCTGCGGCACCGGGAATACAGGCATCTATTGGGGATGTCATCCCGCTCTCGGGCTATTCCTACACAAGCCAGACCGTCTATCTTTTTTTAACCGGCCCCAATCTCCCGGCAAACGGTGTTGCACTGGATGACATCTCGAAACGTGCAGAAGATGGGGGGTTCACCCGTGTGCAGGTGGACAGCAATGACCGCTGGAGCTACAAATGGGGGACAGCAAACATAGGGGGTCGGCTCGATGAAGGGACGTATACCATCTGGGTGGCGAACGGGCCCAATGACCGGTCCCACCTGAGCCAGGCAGAGTATAGTACGATTTCGGTCACCCTCGGAAAACCCTCAGTCTCTATTGATACACCGGTAAAGTCAGGTGCAATGGACCTTCGTTCAGTTCCTGACGGAGCATCCGTGGTAATGAGTGAAAAATACTTAGGGAAGACTCCGCTGACCGTGTCGGATCTTGCGGCAGGCACCTATGAAGTCGTTTTTACACGGTTCGGGTACCAGAAATTTTCTACCCGGGTCCCGGTAGAAGCCGGCAGGGTCACTGAAGTTACCGCAACGATGGTTCCGGATGCAGGATCGCTTGCTATCACCTCTGTTCCAGCTGGGGCAAGCGTGCTGGTGGATGGAGGCAATCCCGGCATAACCCCGGTCACTGTCTCAAATCTGACGGGGGGAAATCACACGGTTGCAGTTTCATTGAATGGCTACATGCCGCTGCAACTGGTAGTTACGGTCATCCCGGGTCAGACCCAGCCGATCACTCTTGGTCTTTCACCAGTGCCTGCGCAAAAAGCAGTGACAACCCGTGCAGCTGGCCCTGAAGCAGCATCCCTGATTGCAGGATTTGTAGCCGTAGTACTTCTCATCCATTATATCCGCAGGAAATAAGCAGGGTGCTTTCTTGTGCCGGAATACCTTAGGGAGAGATCGAGGGCGGTGGAATGCAGGGTAATTTATATCGATGAATGGGTAACCGTAAAGGGAGAAGCTGCATGAGTGTGAGTGTGTTTGGGATCCTAATGGCCGTGGCGCTCGGTGCCTTAGCGGGAACGGCAATTGGCCTGTTCATCGGGTTTGCGGCAAAACAACAGAGAAGTGAATGGTCTGCGATGACCCGGAAGGAAAAGACCATCAATATCGCCCTCGTGCTCTTTTTTTCTGCGGTGTGCATTGCCGGCATTGCATGGTATATGTTTGGCTATTCTCCAACTACGATTTGAGAGTGCACACCAATCAGCCCAGCCACATTGAAGGGATTATATCTGGTAACTTTTTGTGAAGAAAAACTCCCGTCAATGTTCATGTGTCGGTAAAAATACCCATTCATTTTTATAAATCGTAAAAAAAGTGCAACGATTTTTTGTTTTCCTGGACGGAGCACCGCTGCAATATTGTACACCTGCGAGTTCAATTATTGGTTTTTCGCTGATAGTATTTGACCGGTTGCATGGTCCCAATATATACCAGACAACGAGGGATGTATGTGCAAGACAACTGGCTGAGTGGTCAGTTGCCAGAATGGAGGAATCAAACGATGAAAATATTCAGGTTTCTTTGCCTGATGATTGCAATCTCCTGGGGTGCAGCCATAGTACTGACAACAGGAGTTACGGCAGCAGGATCAGGCCAGAGTATGTACCAGGGTATCGATCAGGCCCAGGTTAACAATATTCAGGCAAACCAGGGCAGTAACCAGATGATGCAAAACCCGAACCAGGGATCAGGACAGGGAGGGAATGCAAACCAGGGACATGGTAACAGCCAGAATTCTGCCGGACCCGGGCAGGGCAACCGGCCCGGTGGGTTTGGGAACACCCCCGCGTCCGGGGACCGACCCAATCACGCTATGGACGCCGGCAACATGACGGCACCGCCCGACAAACCGGACGGGAATTTCGATAACTCCACCACGATGAGCGGTATGACCGGGCACCGGTCGGGATTCGGGAACGGAACGGCACCATCCATGCCACCGGACTGGAACGCTGACAATTCCACTGCAATGGGTAACATGACCCGGCATCAGGGTTTCGGGAATGGGACTGCCCCTTCCATGCCCCCGGACTGGAACGCAGATAACTCGACTGCCATGGGTGATATGAGCGGTCATCGGGCCGGCAACACAACCATGCCCGCACCCCAGCAGAAGGGCGATGTAGCAAACCCGGGCCAGCAGCAAAACACGAACCAACAGCAAACGAAGAATCAGCAGCAGTCAACAAATGATCTTATCGCTGAGCTGCTCAGTTGGTTGAAAGCCCATACGGGTTAGTGAAACATGAGCAGGGGTGTCCTGCCGGGGACGTTCATCTGGAAACCGATAGTCCCTATGATTCCACGGACAGGGATGTTCCGTCTCCTGTGGCAGGACTTAAAAACCTGCACGTAGTTTTTGTAAACTAAAATCTTTGTAAACGAAAAAGCAGTACCTGAATACAAATGGCGGGGCGAAATTCCCGTCATTCCTTCTTTCGATTGCATGTAACTGTTTTTATCATATTGTCTGGTTCCTCTCGATGATTTACCGAAGGTCAGAAAAAAATCTCTGAAAACTGTTAATGGATCAGGGTTATCTTGAAAAAAGTTTGAGGTGGCGCAGGATGGACCCCGATATGATAAGGCCGGATGTTGTTATCTTCCTTGTCACGTAGTAAAGATCTTTGGTACAACAGAAGCAAAAATTATCTCCTGTCCATTTTTCCCGCAGGTTTTTTTGTTGGTGTATGTTTACGGAACTGGTTGAGGGGCACAGATGATTTCGGGCCTGCGGTTTTTGCTGTGGCAGGAGATTTTTTTGAACTTTTAGATTCTACCTTTGCAAGCTGTGCTGAACTTTTCTTTGGAGCGGGGTTTCTGGCATCCACGGGTTTTTTTGCCGTTGGCATTGCAGCAGCCGGTGATTTCGGTGGGGAGGGGAGTACCCGTTCAGTCCGGATCGGGGGGGTTACAGGTGCTGGTTTCCTGTGGCCGGGTTCTTCTTTTTTGGTAATTCCCAGCCGGGTCTTATACTTACTTAAGTATTGCAGTAATTTGAGAACAGCCTCAGTCTCTTCCCGGATAAAGTGTTCAATCTTTTTGAAATCCTTGTTCTCGTACCATTTCTTCATATGACTGCCATCATATTTTTTTGATGAGAACAGATCGAGACGTGCTCCGGCAAAACGCCCGTCATTTAACAGGACAACGATTGGCCTGAGGTCAAAGCGGGGTCGCTGGAAATAGAGCTGGTGACTGGTAATTGCGGGCAGATTATATTTTTTGCATTTCGTGATGATCATCTCGTATTCGTAATCGAGACTCATCCCCACAGGAATGAAATGCGTGACCGGTATTCCCGGTTTGAAAAATTCATTGCAGAACGTAGTGATGATACTTTGTTCGGAGCTTTCCCACTCTTTTAAGATGGTTAACTCTCCTAACGGTTCTCCGGTGGTTAAATCGATCTTCTGGTATTGGATAGTCATTAGTTTATCGACGGCAGGATCGGGTTTTTCCCCGGTATGATATCCTTCCATGGCAAAATAGTAGGCCGGCATAAACTGATCTTATAACATGAGATAAAATCCTTTTGTGTGTTTTTTCATTATTAATACGTTAAATCACGATCGGCTGATTTTAAAAAAACCCGTTCTCCTTTGAACCAATTCCGTACAACAGGATCTCTTGACAGCAAATTCATCCTATTAAAAAAAGGTGGAGGAGAAACGGTGAAATGCTCCGCTTTCTTATACCCGCTTAAATGAATCCACCGCGATGCTGAACGGTGTGGCATCGTGCACGTACGTCAGTTCGATCTCATTGTTGGACAGGATCGTGCCAAAAGTGTACCCATATTCTTTTTCGACTATTGTCAATGTCCGGCCGTCACGACCAATAGCCCCGGCAATTGCCGTGGCTCCTCCCTCACCATTCTTATATTTATAGACGATATACCCGGAGAAGATACGGTCGCGCTGTTCTGTTATGGCAAGCCACATGGTCATATTGGAATAGTCGTTAAATCCTATTCCTTCGTCATACCCTTTTATGGGCCCGGTCCAATTTCCGGTAAGGTCCGGTATGGCAATAACCGCTGGTGTCCCCGGAGTGACCGGGGTCGCTGGTACAACCGGTGTAGCCGGTACAGCCGGGGTTGTTGCCGTGCACCCGCACGCAAGTACGGCAAGGATGATAATAATGATAGTGAACGCGATCTTCATACCCGGAATCGTTCAACGGAAAACCAGATAAACCAGATTGGTTTTTTCGCATTGCATATTCCGCAGATAATTAAGGAGATCGTATCGGTCATTTTCGTAAAGATGCATGCACCCGGATTGAACATAAAGCAAAACGAGAGATGAACGGAAGAGTTTGAATACTCTCCTCTCTACACAATACCTCTCACGGTTTCCCAGACCCCCGATCCTAACCGGGGTGTATGATTGTTAAAACAACAACGCAACAAATGATGACGAAGAACGTTGTGAAAATAAAAAGCAGGGATTTTTTCCCTAAAAATTAATCTTTAATTTTTTGTCGAAATCCCTATTTCTTATCCCAACGGTGCGACCGTCTTGCCGTAGATGTCGTTGAGAATCGGTGCGAGGGCGGTATAAATCGCAGCGAGACCGCTGATAACCCCGATGTACCCGGCAACTATCGTGTACATACCAGTGCCCGTTGCAGCGCCTGCGGCTTCAAGGAAGAACACAATTGCAAGTGTTCCGAGAACAAACTGGAGTGCACGTGACATTTTTAACGATCCAATAAACAGGATTGCCGTGAACAGACCCCAGAGAGCAAGATATGCAGCCATTGCACCCGCACCGCCGGTATCTTTCGCAAGCCCGAGCACCGGCAGAAGAAGAAGTGCGGCAAACGAGAACCAGAACAGACCATACGAGGCATAGGCTGCCATGCCATAGGTATTACCCTTCTTCCACTCCATAAGACCGGCGGTGAACATGGCAAATCCTCCCATGAAGATGGCCATAGCAAGGATCATTGATCCCGCATTAATTATTCCTGCATTGGCAAGTCCTAAGAGAACACCCGGCATACCGTATCCTAAAAGACCCAGTGCCCCGGCTCCTGCAGTGATGTCCTTAATCTCAACAATTGAATTCCTGGTACTGTTCGTTTCAGTCATTAGCAATCAAACCTGAATGAATATCACTGACTTGACTTTTTTTATATATATGGAAGATGATTTCCATCTGCTCTAATCTTTTTAAAAACAGATGATGTTTCCGTTGTACATGATTCTCCCGTGCCTCATGAATTGCCATGTCCCGGCAAATTTAACAGACCCTTGATTCACACCCTCCCGCTCCCTTTTTCCCTGATGTCAGGTCATTGCCTTAAAGGAGATCTATCACCGGTTGATGTACCGGATAGGAAATCCCGCTCTTGAGTATCCCGGGTTTTTCTCAGGCCCGGCCAAAAGTATACCCTTTCCAGCAAAAAAGATGAAGTGGTGAATGGCCCGGTTTTAAAAAATCGCATAAAACGTCCGATAGTGGTTCCGGTTACTGGTGAAAAATCCGGTACTCCCCGTTCGGTACCGTGATCTCGAACCGGGCACTCTTACCCTGCTCCCCGTTCTCGGTGATGGTGATACCCGTCAGGGAGAGAATCTCCCGCACAAGGAACAAACCAAGTCCTGTGTTTTTCCCAAATCCCCGCTCGAAGATCTGCTCTTTTTCAGAAGCATCGATGCCAATACCATTGTCTTCCCACACCACAACCAGATTTTCATCATACTTGTGGGATGACACCCGGATTTCTGTCACCCGTTCACCATGCCGGATTGAGTTGTCAAGAAGGTTGAAAAAAACCTTCTCCAGCATCGGGTCGGAAAAAACCTCGACCCCGGACACGTCTGCAACCAGCGTGATCATTGCCGGGACCTGGGAGCGGGGCATGACCGTTTCCAGAGCTATCCATCGCGGTTCATGGGTGCCAATGTCTTCGTAGATCCGGGTGAATTCTATCTGTGACTGTATTGCCATTGTAGCGGATTTTATTCTCCCGGTAAACTCAACCAGAGCAGGATCCTCAAATTTCAATTCTGCAATTTTGAGATATCCCATAATAATCGCAACCTTGTTGAGGATGTCGTGTCGGGTGATTCCCGTGAGCAGGTTGAGTTGCCGGTTCGCCAGGCGAAGTGCTTCTTCGCCATTCTTACGTTCAGTGATGTCCTGGTTAGCACCCTGGGCCTTGATTACCCGGCCTTCCGCATCCTTTACAACCTCAATACGCACTATAATATGCCGGACCTTGCCATCCCTGCGGATTATCCGGTGTTCGCGCTGGGAAATATAATGGGGGTCGGTTACTTTAGCGGCTTTTTTTATTTCCTCTGCAACAGCACCACGATCTTCCGGGTGAACAAACTCCCGGGCAAACACTTCAGCCGGCATCTTGTAGCCACCTTCACGCTCCGCCGTTGTACCACACTGGGCATAGAACCGGTCGTTGAAGTTGAACATTCCCGTCATGACATTATACTCCCAGTTCACCAGGTTTGCCAGGTCCATTGCTTCTGCAAGTACGTGCTGGTTTTTACTGAGTGCCTCTTCCGCCCTCACGATTTCTGTCAAATCATGGAGAGTGCCTTCGACACCGGCAGGTTTTCCGTTTTCATCATAGTAAATGTGGCTTGAGGCAGATACCACTACCGGGCTTCCGTCATGCCGTCTCAAGGTAACGCGGCGCTCCGTCACGTTTCCGGAACTCTCTAATTGTTTGAGAAAAACGTCACGGTCTTTGGGATTGACATAGAAAGTATCACGGACATTTTTTCCGAGAAGTTCCTTTTCTCCGGAATAGCCAAACTCCTTTACAAACGATGGACTGATCATCAGCAGATTACCCTGTATATCGGTCCGGTAAAATGCATCCTGGATATTCTCGACTACCGAACGGTAGTCATGTTCGCTTTTTTGTATCCTTTTCTGGCTCTCTTTCAGCGCATCGTACTGTTCTTGTAATTTTTCATTAACTGTTGCCAGTTGTTCGTATGCTGTCCTCAGCTCCTCTTCGGTCTTTTTCCGGTCGGTTATGCCAAGCAGCAGGACAATGCCTGCCGACTTCCCGCCATACTCGATCTTTCCTTCAGAAAGAAGAGCCCATCTGTTCTCTCCGGATTTTGTAACATATTGAATTTCTTTTGTCGTGGAGGGACGTTCTCCCCGTAACCAGGCAAGTCCGCTCTCCTTTACCTGTTCCCGCTGATCCGGGTGGATAATATCCCAGAAATTCATCGAGATAATTTCTTCTTTACTATACCCGGTTGTCCTGGCTACATGGTTATTAATGTAAATGTCTCGTGTTCCCTGGATCACTATGATACCCAGCGGAGCGGTATCAGCAAGGACGCGGAATTTTTCTTCACTCTCGCGGATCCGCTGCTCACTCTTCACGAGCTCTTCGTATTGCCCCCGCAGTTCCTCTTCAGAAGCGGTGATCTGCTCATACGCAGCCCGCAGTTCTGTTTCAGCACGCCTGCGTTCTGTTATATCTTCAAAGATAACACAGACCTGTGCGGGAGAGTCTGTCGGGCGATATGCATTGCAGTGGGCCCATCCTTTGGTCGGCTCGTGGTACATGTCAAATGTATGAGGGATTCCGGTTGTAGCCACGCGGCCATACACTTCCACCCAGCTCCGTTCGGTAGTCGGCCAGACTTCGAACACATCCTTTCCCTTAACATCTTCGTATTTTACTTTCGCAATCCGGGCATAGGCGTCATTGAACTTTCCAAAACGGAAACTCACATAGTTGCCATTCTCATCAAAGACCGACTCCCAGACTACAAACGCATTGATCATGTTCTTGAAGATCAACTCTAATTCTGTAGAGATCTGCTGCAACGCTGCTATGTCGCGTTTGCCGGCTGATATATCCCGGATAGACTCGATTGCCCCGATGATCTCGCCGGACTGGTTATAGAGCGGACCTGCCCGGGCAAGTACCGTAATCTGGTAACCTTTCGGGTGAGGCAGATCGGTCTCTGCTGTGATCGAGTTTCCGGTCCGGTAGATATCTGAATAAAATTCTGCAATTTTTTCATCCTGTTCATCAATGAGATCTATGAGAATCCGGCGCCGCGATCCATAGAACGGGATTGCATACTCATAATCTCCTTTCCCCAGCATATCGCCGGCAGGGATACCTGTCATCTCTTCAATGGCACGGTTCCATGCAATAACCTGCCCGGACCGGTCGATAGCAAATGTTGCGTCGGGCAAAAAGTCGATGATGTCAGAGAGTCGTCGTTCCGATTCATGGAGCGAATGTTCCGCCTGTTTCCTTCTCACGGACTGACGGATCTTATGCGAGAGTTCGGCAAACTGGGACTTCGGGTCGCCGCCTTTCTGGAGATAAAAATCCGCACCATTGTTGATTGCATCGATGACAACCTCCTCACGACCCCGTCCGGTAAAAAGGATGAACGGGATATCGCCAAACCGTTCCCGCACGGCTTTTAAAAATGCAATCCCATCCATTCCCGGCATCTGGTAATCGGAGATGATGACATCGTACGACCGGATTGATGGTGATTCGAGTGCTGCCTCTGCTGATGTCGATATTGCGACACTAAACTCGCCGGATTTTTCTAAGAACATCTGGCCCAGTTCCAGCAGGTCCGGCTCGTCATCCACATAGAGGACTGAAAACATGGTAGATCCGTATTGGTATCAGTAGAAGGGAAGTTGGGACTCATGGTTGATAAACAATCTCATCGTTACCAGGACCGGTTGTAAGATTCCTTTTAAGGCACCGGGTGCCGCTATCACAACATATAACCCCTCGTCCGTATATTATGCAAATTATGAAATATTTAAAAACAGGAATCCTGGTTTTCTTAATCGCTCTCCTTTTATCAGCCGGGTGTACCCAGTCGGCACCTGCCCCTCTCCCCCAAACGGTTGCATCGACTCCAGCACTCCCCGCAATAACACCTCCGGCTACGATCACTACGAGCGTTCCGCAGGTGATTGTCACCGAGATCCATTACTTCCAGCCAACGAAAGTGTGGAAGGATTCAGAACTCCATTTCACCGTTGCAGCGCCGCAGGACTGGAATGTTACGACCCGGCAG
This sequence comes from uncultured Methanoregula sp., assembly GCA_963676675.2. GTDB lineage: Archaea > Halobacteriota > Methanomicrobia > Methanomicrobiales > Methanospirillaceae > Methanoregula. The sequence continues at coordinate 1,271,235 of OY781161.1, forward strand.
TTGAGCCTGCCTGCGGGTTCGCAGGGTCTCATATTCAAAACCGATCTCGTCTCGAATGACGTCTTTTATATCCGGACCTTTCCCATAAGCCTCAACGATGACCAGGCATACCGTGATACGTTCCGGACATGGGACCCGGCCCCGGTCGAGACTACGGTCACCATAAACGATATCACCTTTGAACGGTTCGAGTCTGCAAAGGATGGAAAAACACATGTCGGGTATGTAGCCCGGAAGGGCAGTGCCAATGATGTCGGTTTTTCCAGCGTGCTGGTTTTTACTTCTGATGCATCCCATCCGTTCGAGAAGGAGGATTTCGAAAAGGTTGTCGCATCGTTTGCCTATTTCACCAAGAGGCAGGCAGATACGATGTCGGGCAACGAGATCCCACGATTAAGGTATTAGAGAGAATTCATTTTTTTTTGAGTGAGCAAATACTACCCGCGTTTGCAGTTATGATCGTGTATTGTTTCGCGGGATTAAGGCAGGGATTGTTTCTTTTGAGGTTGAGACTGTCGAACGAGTGGGCTGAGGTGAATCTGCCGGGAATTGATATGGCCGGGTATTCTTCCCTCTTTTAAAAAGCCAAAAAAAAAGTGCTGCCGGGGGATACGCTTTTTACCGCTGTTTTGGTGCATTGTTAACCGGGGGGTTTAACCTGATTGATTGGTACATATCCACGATCTCTCCGGATAGCGCTCTGACTGCAATGGGTTTTGTCGGGCCCTTGAACGCAAAGATGTATATCGAGCCATCTGCTTTTGTGAATATATAACTCCCCTTCACATCGCCGTACTGGAAGTCCAGCTCGTAAGAATCGTACCCGGAGATCTTCAGCGAGTAGCTGTGAGCTTCCATCTGGGTGCCGTAGGTCTTCCCGATTGCGAGGGTTGCCTGATTGAAGTACTGGTCAAAATCCTCCTTGACATTCTGGTCTACATCGATACTTAAGGAATTGTAGGACAACGTGTCGCCCGGAATTTCATTGGGGGAATAGAAGTTTGCGATATTTACCGTGTTTCGCCCATAGTCCCGGACATCTGTAGTGAGTACGTCTTGTCTCTCCCAATCATTCGGATACGTGATAGTGACGCCGTAGGGCAGGCTCGCGGTTTTTGTTGGTGCGATAACTGTCGTCTGGACGGGTGCCTTTAATGCCTGGGCGGTAGTCGGTGCTGCAGTGACGGCAGTGCCCTGGGCGGAGGGCTGGGTGCATCCCGAGAAAAGGATAGCCAGCACAATGAGGAGGAGAACTCCTGCATACCATATTGGTGGAACGTATAATGTTTTCATGACGGTGCGCTAATTGGGTATTGACCTGATAAGAGTTTTCTCTCAAATCAAAAAATGGAAAATAGTATGCAACCGGTGGGGTACCGATTCCCTCCTCATATCATCTCATGAAAGCAAAAATGACGTATATATGATGCGATTTTTTCCAAATGAATCATCCTGTGGATGTACAGTGGCACCGGTGAGAGAGATTTTTGCTTTTCAATGATATCCTTATCTGGCTGGAATCGAATTCATGGAATATGTCTACCAATGACCGAGCCAATGTAAAGAATTTAAACAACCCTGCATCCAAGGCGGCCGCTGATAATCATTCTAACCAGAAAAATCCTACCCATACTCCGAGCAAAACACCCTTGGGAAAAAAGTAACTTCTTTTTGTTTTGCAGAAACGCTCCAAAGTACCGGTCATCAACCAGCGAGATGGTTGATCCCGGTTTCCACCGTTTCTCTGATGTGCTGTCCTTTCCTGTATTGTTTTTCCTTTGGGATTTGAGCACGAATCCCATGCCGTTAATTTATTTATGAAGAAAACTGATGACAATGAAGACAAAGTAAGTGAATACTATGACCGAAGAAAAAGGACACTTTGAAAAAGGACGGTGGGTAGTTGAGACCAAACCTCCGGCCACCAAACTGGATGAAAACGTCATCGATAAGAGGTTTAACGAAGCAACACAGGCAGTCATATCATCGGTTAATGACGTGATGAAAGTTACCCATGACCTCGTAACCACAAAAGAGGGAAAACAGTACATTGAAAAAACCATAAATGATACGCAAATGCAGATCCAGAAATCCTTTGATGGGATCATCAAAAGCGTAAAAGACGAACTGGATAAAAACCTGAAAAATATAAAATAATTTTTTATCGCTTGTAAAAATCCAACAATCTCTTTTAGGAAGTAACTGATCCCAAAAAACCTATCATCGATAAGCAATAAGAAAATACGATTATGCGAGATACCGGTTGCCCGCCGTTTTTTGATGTGCTGTCTTACCTTATCTGCATCGTTATTTCCTTTGCCATGATTGGTTATCTGCTGCTCTGGCTCTCGTTAGCGGTACTTCAGACCCTCCCGTTAAATGTTCTCGCGTTTTTCCTCGTGTTTGGAGCAATGATCGTATATTGTTTTGCGAGACTGGGGCGGGGATTATTTCCGGCAAGGTGGCCCAAAGAGAGAGGGCCGGTGCTGCTGAGGGAGATTGTGGAGATTGATGCAGTTGTGAAGTGAATGGGAAATCAATATCTGGGTCACAACCCGCATGAGCCCCCATCACTTGTTTTTGAAAAGTTGTATCAGAAATGACAGGTTGCAAAAAGTGATGATACCCAAAAAATTTAAAGAATATGCAGGTACATGAAACAGGTCGAGCCATGGCAGAAACGTCAAAAAAACAACCGAAGAAACCGGTAAAACTAACATCCCCCTGCGGGAGTAACTGTCCGCTTTTTGTATCAAAAACCTGTCCCGGTGAAGATAGCGGGTGTGCATTATACTGGCGTTTTTCACAGGGTTTTAAATAACGAAAATACAAAAACTGCGCACGAACCTGTGACTTTTTTCAGGAATATTGCTAAAATAGTGGCATTTCCCCGGGCAACAATAATTTAAAAATGGAATGCGGGAATCCCCATTCAACGTTCAGATATCAGATGTGCCCCCCTCCCCAAACCCTCTCTGCAACATCGCCCGCAACTGCCGTGCCCGGAACCTCACATGGGGATCGGCCCGGACAAGAGCCGGGTCGATTACATCAGTAACCCGTCCGGTGATTTTATCCCCGGCACCGACCCGGGCGGATACGGTAACGCGATACCAGCACCGGTTTTTCAGGCCGTCCTTTTTTACCTCGCGGTAAAACCGGCCGAGACTCTGGGGGTTGGGAAAATTCGTCACTGTTGCCCGGCACATCTCCTCTATTGCCTGGTTGTATTCCGCTACCCCTTCTGGAATTTCCCGGTCATGGACAACCGGCTCGCAGATAAATTCCACTCCCGGTCTCCCGCCCTCCTCTACGATCAGGGCATGGAGCTCGATGCCCCCCGCAAGGTATTCATCGCCTTCCTCTAAGCATACTTCCTGCTCTTCAGCCGGTTCAGGTTCGGTCATGGTCGTATTCCATGGTTGGATATACTGCGTTGTATGCATTCTCATTTGCTCCTGTAATTTTTTTATCCGCCGAACGTGCTGTAGAGCTTCTTAACGGGCTTCCTGACGAATGTCTGCCATGGTTCGCTCTCGTACGGTGAACTGGTGTAATTGGTGTGGGGACAGCAGACTGACCGGGCATTACGATCAGCCCGGCCACAACGGAGACTCCCCCGTTGTTCTGCCCGGCAGATGCCCGTGGAGAGGGCGTGGATGGAATGCCCCCTGTCCTTATGAGTGCCTGTGCTCTTTTTCCTGTACAAAAACCAGCAGAACATTCCGTATTAATTCAAATTTTGCAACATCCCGCCAGAAGGATATACTCTCACACGCTATGGGAGGGTATCATGGAACCGGTCAGGAAAAGTATCTCTTACGGTTTTTTTAATCATACCAGTCACAGGAGTTTCTAAAAAAATGACAGACAAACTAAAAACCCGGGCCAGGATTGCCCGCGGTGACGGCAGCGTAGTGGAACATATCGTATCAGATGATGCAACAAAAAGTGGGAAAAAGCCCGTTTCGGGTGCATCTCCTGTGGATCCCCACGACCGGGAGAGTGAGGTAACAAAGATGATAACCGACGAGAAACTCGTCTGCCCCCAGTGCGGAAAACTCACCGTTCATGTAGAATTCCCTGATCATTATGAGGCCTGGGTTAAGTGTTCTTCATGCGGTTTTTTCATGGGTATGAATAACCGGCTATGGCACAATATGGAGAACAGTCCCAATCTCAATCATAAGATCAAAAAAATGGCAATAAAAAGAGAGCTCGTGAAAGTTTGAGTTTGGACTATTTCCGGGTTTTTTAATTGATTATGGCTTCACCCCACTCATTTTCTTTCTCATTTCCGTATACTCCGTGAGAAGAGATAGGATATTTTTCAGGTTTCTTTACCCAGGACTTCAGCAGTTGTCTTAAAATGTATCTTTGCCAGAAGCGGTAAAGCGGGACGTCCGTTTTTTGCGACAAATTGTTTTCCGGCCTTAATGACCGCTGCCGACGCCCCGAGGGGAAAAGTCATTGCATATTTTTTTGAAAGTGCTGCAATCTTTTCTATAAACCGGGCCCGGGCCAGGATCGATGCCGCAGCAACGGCGATGTTCTGCTCTGCCTTATGCATCTGGATCAATTCGATGGTCCTGCCCTTTGCCTGGAGTTTTCCGAGAATGAACCGTTTGTCGGCGAACTGGTCGGCGATCGCACGCTTACAGTCAACGTTCTTTAGCAATTCTTCGATGGCCTTGGCATGCCCCCATGCAAGCAGGGAATTGAGGTTCTTTCCTTCCGTTCTCATCTGTTCATAGAGTTTGTTGTATTTCTCCGGTGAAATTTCGATGATCTCGAACTTCCCGGCGCAGAGTTCTTTGATTTTTTCCGCGAGTTCTTTGATCTCCCAATCATTGCAGGTTTTACTGTCCCGGACCCCGATCGTTCGCAATGCGTCCGCTGTCGTTTCATCGACACAGACCGCGGCGCATACGAGCGGGCCGAAATAATCTCCTTTTCCCGATTCATCCGTACCGATAACCGGATACCCCACTTCGTAGGCAGTAATGGGTTTCCGGGGGATTATTCCGGGAATACCGGCTGACGGGGGTTTCTTATCCAGCAATTGCCGGACGTTTTTCAATAGTTCCGGGTCTTTTATTAAGGAAAAATCGAGGGTGAATTTACCGTTCTTTTTCTGGTAAATCCGGATGAGCCCGCTTTTGTCATCGCGGGATATGGTGAACTGCAGGCCAAAAGCAATGTTCCTGAACGCCTCTATGGTGAAATGATTCGCAAGCAGGATGCCCTGTATCGATTGGTAGTATTCTTTCAGTTTTTCATCGGTCACGGGTGAGCATCCCTTTTTTCGTATGAGTACGGATATTTTTTGTATTGGTAAGAGTGAACGGTTAGCCAAATCATAAATCCTCTTTTAGAGACCATATAGGGTATGCCTGGTACGCGAAATTATCACAAAATTATTTCCGGGATTTTTTTACTCCTGGGGGGAATTGTCATGGTGTATCTGAATAACGATTGGGGGAACGACTGGATCCTTCTGGCGAGTGGCGGTTGCATTTTTGCAGGGATATTTGTAATAATCAGTGGGTAGTGGCGGGAGTCATGACCGGGCTCCGGGCTCACAACCGGGAATTTCCCTTAAGGAATCTAAAAAATCCCGGCGTGGGATCTCCTCCGCTCCCTAGGTGTCCGGGCCCTTATCTGCAAATTCCCCGGCGCGTTTCCCGTTCCCTTTCCGTAAAAATACCGCTTTAACAGCGTTTAAATTCCTGCACAGGGAGAAAGCGTATATCCCGGCGACGGAAGAATATGAATACGTGGAAAATACCACGATTCACGATAAAACGCTGAAAAGGAAGTGATAACCACGTCAAACAAAGCAAAGAAAGTAGTTGCCCCCGCAGCAAAGACCGCTCCCGTAGCAGCAAAGACCACAGCCGGAGCCAAGAAAGGCAGCGGAAAACGCGGATAATCCCATTCTCATTTCTCACATTTTTGTTCGTATTCTCTCTTCTGAAAATTAAGTTTTCACCCGGGCTCTTTTTTGATTGTGGAGCAATATGATTTTCTTACATTAAATGTGCTCAAAAAGATCACGGTTTGTATAGACCTTCAGAAGATCTTGCCTGAGAAAATGCCGGTCTTCTGTCCATATGCCCGGGATCCCAAGGGCAAGACCAACCGCTAAAAACGGAGAATCGTCTTCATCAATGGGTTTCATGATCTGTATCGCATGATCGTACTCGTGTTCAAAGTCCTCAAAAGGAACCGGTATTACTTTATCGAGCAGAGTGCTCATGAGGATATCAAAATCAGGTTCAGGGATTTTTGCCTTTTTTACCAGATACAACCGGTGCTTCAACAACTCGGTCTAAAAAATAATCCGGAGCGTAAAAAGAAAATGAATCATGCAGTATAATTTTCCGCGTGCCTGAATCCTTAAGAAGACCCGCCATAATCCGGTTGGTATCTATGACAAGTTTCAAAAGTTTTCAGCCTGTTGTAACAATGGTATCCTGACCGCCGTCTATCGGGAGAGGTCTGTTTTCGTGCCGGTTTTTTGGGATGCTTTCGCCTTGTAATGCTTATGGATTCCTGTCTTTACCTTGTTATCGAGTGTCATGATATCATCCAGGGTAAGATCGCTCTCCAGGGTCATGGCATTTAGCAGTGCAATTTTTTTGGCATATTCCTCAATTGCCCGCCGTGCAATTTCACTCCACCGGACTTCATTGTGAGCTTTTACAATCTTATAGACATCTTCCGGTATGGACAGCGTCATGTTTGGCATTAATTCACCACACATATCTATGTGTATTCACATATTTAAGGAATTGTCAGATTTGTTTTCCTCTCCCCTTTTTTCGTTCCTGCAGAACGTTCCGAAAGGTTCCTGAAACAACCGGGCACTCGTATGCGAACTCTTGTGCATCCGGCCATACCCGGCGCGAGGGGGCGGCCGTGTTGGATGTGAAATGTGACCAGCTCAATTGTCCAATCAGTGTGTGGATTATTGATCTGATTATCCGGTAAAACCATTCACTCAGGTACCCTCCTTAAAAAACGCATAATCCCTGAACCTCGTCAAATGTCCGCAATGATTTTTCTCACAATATTTTCAAAATCGTCTTTTTCACAATCGATCGTTATACCGGCATACTTCTCATACAGCGGGATCCTCCGGGTATACATGTCATGAAGGCTCTGGCCCGCGATTAACACAATTCCCCGTGTCGTGATGTTCTTAAGTCTCCTTTCCATCTCGTCAAAGGAGATCTCGAGGTAAACAACAACGCCATCCCGGGTGAGATGCTCCATTGCCCGCTACTACAACCTATTGCACAACGCCCATCGGTGATTGATGAAGGCGACGAAGAATATGCAGAGCGAAAGATAGGGATGGGGAGTTTTAGAAACGGTAAATATCCTGAATGCAGTTCATGCAGAATTGTCTGGCGGGTTTGAATATCTCCTGAATATCAGTAAATTCCTGAACCTGCCAGTCGCCATTTTTCGATAGCAACAACCCTTCACACACGCTCCCCATTGTCCCGATCAAGCCGGTTTCTGTATAAACGGCTACATATTTTGCAGATTTCTGTCCACAATTATCCAGCGTATGCAGCCGTTCGATTTCCATGGAAACAGACTGTATCAGATTGTCGGGTTCGTTCTCTCTTTCACAGACCAGAACAAACAAGTGGATATCACTTTCAGCTATCAGCCTTTCACTTAATTCCCGATCTACTACAGGATCCTTACTCTTTCGATCTTTTCCTTTTCTTGTATCGAGATCTTCAGAAATCCGGGGATTGTAACCGGCGTTTAAAAGGAATTCTTTTAAGGAGAGTAAACCCGGCTTTCTCGATTCATAAAATGAACCGAAAATGCCAATGGGCGTATTTCTTTTGTAACGGTCGAATTGCTTTCTCCTCTCTGAATAATAATGGCTGGACTCTTCAGAGAAGGACATAGTTGTATGATTAAATTATACAGGTTTAGATATCTGTGTCATCGCGGTGTGAAAGTGTTATCAAAAGGATTATGAGTTACCAATTCGTAACTAGTTATGTGGTAGTAACTCATGGATGAGCACGCTGTACAGCATTACCTGGATCAGGTTCCGGTTGAGATCCGCGAAGCGGTCATGGAACTTGACTCCCCGCAGAAATGGGCGATCTATATTGCAGTTACCGTCGAGGGAGACAAATATTTCAACCAGCTGAAAAAACAGTTCAAGGCAAATCCAAACACGATCGACAAAGCACTCAAATCACTGGTAGCGGGTGGTCTTGTTGCAAAGAAAGTAAAACAACTTGCGGATATTGGCGATACAAACAAGACTTACTATACTTCAACAACTCTTGGCGAAAAACTGCTGGCCGGTTTGTACGAAGTTGCACTGCCCCCTCTGGCGATGCAGCCGGTTGCCGCTCCTGTCACCCGAAGCCGCAGCCGGGCCTCACGGGTTGAAGAAACCTGAAATTTTTTATCCGTTTTTTGGCATCGGTGGCAACTGTCAAGTATTCCCTGACTGTTGATTCCCCTACAATCATCCCGCCACCTGCTTCACCACCGCCCCCGCCGGCCGCCCCTGCACACCCGCCCACTCTTTCTGGCGCGATTCAAGGGCATCGCTCAACGCCATCAGCGCATCAACCATCGCAATGATGTTGTGTGGCTGCGATCGACCTTCAGAGATCCGCAATGATTTTTCTCACAATATTTTCAAAATCGTCTTTTTCACAGTCGATGGTTATGCCGGCATACTTCTCATACAGCGGGATCCTCCGGGTATACATGTCACGAAGGCTCTGGCCCGCGATTAACACAATTCCCCGTGTCGTGATGTTCCTGAGTCTCTTTTCCATCTCGTCAAAGGAGATCTCCAGGTAAACAACAACGCCATCCCGGGTGAGATGCTCCATTGCCCGCTCGGAAAAAACCACACTGCCCCCCGTGGCGATAACCGCATGGTGGCAATGAAGGGAGAGGATCGTTTCTTCCTCGATCGTTTTGAACGCATCGGGCCCGTCCGTGTCAATGATTTCCTGTAAGAGCCTCCCGCTCTTTTCCTGTATCGCGATATCGGTATCGATAAATTTCATTCCCAATGTTTTTGCAAGGATTACTCCCACGGTGCTCTTGCCCGCGCCGGGCATGCCGATGAGGATGATGTTTTTCATGGGGTCTCCTTGTGGATGAGGGAGTGTATTTCCGTGGAAGGATATGAAGGGGAGGGGTTGGGGTTTACTCAGAGATGTGGATGGGGATTTGACGCTCAACGGGGCTCCGCCCCTCGCCGCGTGGGCTTGCCCCGGGGTTATTATTATATACTACTTTCGAACCGAAATTCCGTTGATTTCTTATATCATTCAAAAAAATTCTCGATGAGGCTGATGAAGGTCCGATCGAAACCCGAGTGTTGGTGAGTTTTTCTTGAGAAATCTTTTTGGCTTTTCGCTCTTCTTTCAGTATTTAGCAAAAAAACTTCTTCGTTGCTCATTCTTTCACTGAAGGAGATTCAGTGAAAACTGGGGTAATTTTTTCTCTGATTATAATTGACAGAAAGGTTGATAGGAAAATAATCAATCTCGTGAAATATTATCTCCATTTGAATAACCTAAAAATTCTTTTTATTAACTGTGATATGAACGTTGATTTTCGAATGATGAAATGGATAGATGAAGAAAGATTAGAAGTCACTGCGATTGCCGTTACGATATACTCATCTGGAATAAAAGGTGATGAATCCACATCGAATGAGAATTGATTATAATCAACTCCTCCCTTTCTTACTTTTATTGTTCCCGTTGCTCCTGAGAATTTTCCGGCTTGATGTTTTTGAGTGGGATCGAAAGAGGAAGAGTATACTTCAACCAAGATTTCTGAATCGATAGCGAAATTCGTTGATCCAGATATTGTGAATATATCCCCAGTGTTTTTTGGCGTAATTGGGAGAAGGTTAAGATATGGAGATTCGACTAAAAACATACATTTTGTGTACGTATCATCGATATTGGAATTATTAATTGCATTAACAACAGCAACGGCGGCGTCCATTCCCTTTACACTCCCTGGCCCCTCCAAAGAGAATATTGGGGTTGATGGTTCAGAATAATTCGAGTATACATTTTTCTTCGAGTCATCAATGTAGACATCAAAAATATTATTCATCATGGGGTGTTGAACTATCACAAAATATTGACCGGGTGTAAATTGCCTCGTCTGTAATGAGGATAGAATATAGGAGAATGATGAATCCGAATTTGTATGAATAATCTCCTGATGACTGAAAGAATTACCAAAAATCCAAATTTGGATTTGTTGTCGTGATACTCCTTCAGCAGTACCTGAAAGAATTAATCGGTCTCCTTGGGCAATTATGGATTGCGAAACCGTGCAACTAACAAATGGTTTTTTGATAATTATTGAGACTGAACCATACGCTTTGTCTTCGATATTGGTTGGAGAAAATGGGCCTTCAATTGCAAAAATTGTATAGGTTCCAGATTGGAGATATTTTCCAACGATTGATGTGTCCCAAATATATGACCACGTACAATCATTTCGTATATTCACTTCCACGAATGTAGCAGGATTCGAATTTTCTGAGATCACAGGAATGTCGTCAAGTTTCCTTCCGTGAAGTATCGCGTTTGCACCGCGAATTGCAAGAAAAACTGATCGTGAAGCAGTTGATGTTCCGCTCAACTTAATTTTTTCTCCGATATAGTATGACTGGTCTCCGTGGGCTACAACTGTAACTGAACCTTTTTCTGCTCTGACAGATACTTCAGCAGAAATTCGCTTTTGAGGATCGAAGACAACAAATGTGTAGAGACCCGCTTGGATTGAATAGCCCGGATCCCAAGTAAATTTCCAACGCTTTGAATCGGATACCTCAGGAGTAGCAATTTCAATTCCTTCAGAGAATTGACCTGGCCCAAAAAGAACTAAACGGACAAAATCTTCGTTCGTATATGAATACCCCAAAACCTCCACGGATCTTCCAATTACAAAGCTGTCCCGGTCCGTTTCAATTCTGACTTCTTCATCTCTTCTCACTTCTGCAATTTCATACTGATTACGAATTTCACGAAGCTCAGTGAGAGTATCTTTGTTTACAGTTTGTTTCAATCGTTCCTGTGCGTTAAGCACGAAGCGATCAGAACTGTACATGTGGAAGAGAACGCCGGCTTTATTCCGAATTTCTTGGATCAATTCAGGTTTGGGCCCAATCTTTTGACCTTTAATCTTGTGCCACCAATCAGCCTTTTTTTCTGATGTGACTAACATTATCGGTTTTTTACTCGATTTTGCTTTATCGATAATTTGGTACCATAAAATAAGATCACCAAATGGGTCATTATCTGGATTTTTGGCTTTATCCTGATCTCTATATCCCGGAGGAATTTTTAATCGATATCGCTCTTCCCCTTCAGTGTAAATTTCCTGTAATCGGGTATCTGAATACTCTTCACCAGTTTTCCCTTTATAGAGTCGGGTCAGTTCATCAAGAATCGGATCTTCTAAAATCAAATCTGGATGCTTCTGTTCTAAATTCTCAAGTTGGCATTTAACTTCCAGAAAGGTTTTTTGGAGGGGTTCTTGGATTTTTTTAATCTCAATAAAAGGGTGACGTGAATACTTGGTTAGTTCATTAGATACAGTTGATTCACTTTTTGTTAAGAATGATACTAATGAGGAATACTTCTCTTGTTGCTCAATAATTACATCATTTCTGTTTTTATAAAATTCAAATTCAACTTGATTTGGAATCCATAAGTGTTTTGAATATTCTTTTAGAGTTCTCAAAAACTCATCACTTGTTGTTTTTGATATACGATATAAATCTAACAATACATTGGTATCAACGATGATCAAACCATTTTCCCATAAACTATCAATTTCATCATTAGTCGGTCGATAATATACAGGAGATTGCTTTATCATTAAAAATTCTCTTTACAACTTTTAGTTTATTTTTTCAGAGCATCAATATAGTGAATAGAATTTGTCGAAAATTCACCATTCTCTTTGTTACTAATTCCACATCCCGCCCCTACCCGCTCAGGGCACTAAGGGCACATAGAGGGCATTTTCGGTAATCTTTTTTCTGTACCATTTTCTCGTAAGACTTTTCCGAAAAAGAGGTACATGTGCCCTAAGTGCCCTGAGTAAAATCACACTAAAAAATGTGTAAACAATCCTCATCACACTCCAGACAGTACATCCTGGAACGAACCGGCCTGCTCAAGAATTGCCCGCTCGTTTGCATTCTTCCAGCGAATTCCAGCCCAGTATCGTTCGCCATTGGATCTTCCTCCGTCCGTGACACCGTGCTCTTTGAGAATATTTGCCACTTTGCGTGAGTGAGGCGGGTACTTGATTCCCTCCTCATCAAACCATTTTTCCAGTATCTCTCGGAATGTCGTGCGGGGAATCTTCGCCCCCACCTCAAACGCACACTCCGTCGCGAGAAACAGCCCCACCGTATCGCTCACCGTCCGGAGATTCGCCGTAGCCTGCGAAACCTTCCGGGGCTGCACCAGCCGGTTCCCGTTCGCGTAATACCGGGAAAGCCCCGCGAGACACCAGTTCAAAATTCCCGAAGACTCCGCCAGCAGCTTCGCCGCAATATCCGGATCGCACTTCTCCTCCGGGATCTGGACACTGAATGGCACCATCCAGATCCGGCGCCAGATGCCGTCATCGGTGCCGGGGATGACGGGCTCGTGGTTGGTCGTCATCCAGATCTTGGCTACGGGGGTGAACTCGAATTCGTTTTCGTAGAGTTTCCGGACCGTGATCACGTACTCGCCGGTAATCTGCTTGATGATCGCTTCGTCCATCCGGGCGCCTTCCGCTCCTTCGGCCGCAGTCGCAAGGCGGGCTCCTGCGAGGCGTGCAAGGTCCGAGCGGGCGTTCTCGAAGCGCTTGGCCATGAGCGAGTCGGCGGCGATGTTGACCGCGTAGTCGGCAAAGAGCCGTGCAAGGACTTCGATCGTCTTGGACTTCCCGTTCCTCCCCCGGCCATAGAGGATGAACATGATCTGCTGCGGGTTGGTGCCGAGCAGGGTGTACCCGCACATGGACTGGAAGCCCGAGAGGTAATCGGTGTCGCTGCCGAAGATCAGGTTGAGGTGGGCGAGCCACCGGGGGCATTGTGCTTTCGCGTCGTAATCGACGGCGGCCTTCTTGGTTAGCATCTCTTCTTTCCGGTGCTCGCGGAAGCTCATGGTCGCAAGTTCGAGGGTGCCATTCCGGCAGTTGAAGAGTTCCGGCCTTGCGTCAAACTCGCAGGGCAGGACCGGGCAGTGCGGGGCGGCGGAATCGATCATCGCTTTTCTCGCGTGCAGGCTTTCGGAGATGATCGCCCAGCGGGAAAGCGCCCGTGAGCGGTCGGCGGTCGATGCCACGGCTGCTTCCCGGTGGATCGAGCGGGCGACATCGGTTGCAATCAGCAGCATCTTTCCTGCATCGTCCCGCACCCAGACGTTGCCGTTCCAGAGATACCAGGCATTGAAGGCCGCACAGTACCGGGCCCGGTCGCCATACGCAGCGATCAGGCGCTCGGCATTCCCGGCATCGGTCGTGGCGTACTCCGGGGGAGTCTCCGGGTCTGCATTGTGCTGTGCCGGATTTTCCTTGTTCACGGTACCTGTCGAAGCATACACCGGTGAACCTTCACGGTATCCATCCGGACGTGCCGGGTTTTCTTTGTTTACGGTACCGGTCGGAGCATATACCGGTGAACCTTCACGGTACCCATCCGGGCATGCCGGGTTTTCTTTGTTCACGGAACCGGTTGGAGCATAAACCGGTGAACCTTCACGGAGTTCATCCGGCCGGGCCGGGTTTTTGTTGTTCACGGAACCGGTTGGAGCATAAACCGGTGAACCTTCACGGAGTTCATCCGGCCGGGCCGGGTTTTTGTTGTTCACGGTACCGGTTGGAGCAAACACCGTTGAACTTTCACGGTCTCTATCCGGACGTACCGGGTTTGGATCCTTCCAAAGATCCCGGAAAAAATCGTGCGGTTTTTCTCTGGCTGGAGTTTCAAAAAAAGAAACTTCTGGACGAACACCATTGAGCCGCTTCTCTGCACCGGCAGGAGTTTCTAAAAAAGAAACAACTGAACGAACACCGGCGAGCGACTTCCCTGTTCCGGCACCTTCCGCTGCAACCTTTGCCCTCGCCCACTCCCGTTTCCCGGCGATCAATCGTTCATCCCGGCACTTCTGCTTCTCCTCGTTCGTCTCGAACATCTCCCGCAGTTCCTTCCACCGCTGCTTCCCGCCGCCGCACGATGCATGGTGGCAGCCCGCATGAATCGCACCGCCGGCAAACTGGATCGCGTACGCCCCGTCCTTGTGAGCAGAGGAAAACGGGCATGCCTCAAGGAGGTAGATTCTCCCGTTTTGATAGGGTTTTTCGACATTCACCGAAATACTGTGCGCGCGAAGCCAAACGGACAGGTTTACCGCGTTCTTATACCCCTTTGTTTCTACTGGAGATTCAGACGGAGAACTGCCGGAAGCGGGCAATACAGTATCCAGTTTTTCCAGCAGCTCCGCACTTACCACATCAAGCTGATCCGGCACAGAAATGATCCGGCTCCTGCGATGCGGTCGCTCAGGAATGTGATCTCCTTTTTTTGCAACCGTACCATAGAGTTTCCAGATCCGACCGGCATTGTAGTTCGCCGTATCAACAGAGACTGTGGTATCGGAAAACAGCAAATCCAGGGTACCAAGAACCGATTTTACGAGTTTCGTTGAAGGTTCATTGTTGGGCAGATCGATCCGGTACAGCAGGTGAGCACCGTTCCCGGAATCACCGGTTACCGGCTCGGGAAACCCGAACTGGGAAAGCCAGCCGGCAATATCTTCTGCTTTTGCACGGGCGAGTTCGTGCTCCGCATCCGTACTTGATACGCCGCCCGGTCGCACCGGGTCAATATCGATCGGGAGCCAGCGGCGCCTTATAATATCCGCATCGGACGTTGTCGTTTCGGATCGCGAGATGTGCATTTTGATCCGGTTTGCCCGCCGTGCAAGGAGAGCCGGGTTCACCACGTTCAGCGTTACATAGCAACCGTGAACGGAAGGGTCGCAGTCCAGCACTTCGGCAAACCGGGCACATGCCGCATAATCGTTAAAGTACCCGCTGTGTATCGCCGTATCGGCAAGCGCACGCAGTTCGACAACCTGACCCGGCTCTGCAAGGATTGAAATTGCCCGTGCAATCCCATTCGCGGGAATAACTAATGGGGATGGAGTCATGTTCCACCACCACACGTTGAAGATAGCGTAATGGTATGAGCAGACAGTCCCGTAGTCCCATCGTGTTGCAATGGGATGGCATCTCCCGGGAGAAGCCCTGGAATGATCTCCATCTCATCTGTATCCTGGTTTGCGATTCCCTGGAAGCCGATCGCCATACTGATTGTCTCGATCTCTTCCCCGATCCTTCCGGACCTGACAGCAGATACGTTCTGCATAAGTTTTTCACGACCTGTAAATTGTGTTCAACAACGATTCAGCAGCACTGCGAGAATTCTCATACGATCTCATAAACACCGGTTCCCGAATGGCCGGATAGTGCTCAGGTTCATCGCTGGCCAGGGTCGTCTCATGTGAGAGACGGCAGGTGACCTGTCGGAGAGTTACCACAACGATATCCGGACAGAGGGGAGACGGTGTCTAACAACGATTGCCAAAAAAGGTAAAGAGCGAAAAGACGGGAGCGTGGTCGCTTGTCAACCGGTACCGCTTCCCCGCTTTCAATGCATTTGTTGTTCCGGTTACAACCATGAGAACTATAATTCCTGCACCGGCCGGGAGTGATGGTGTACACTGGCGGATTGCAGCACCAATCTTTGCCAGGATGGCTTGTGCAATCTCATGCAGCCTCGTTCCCAGTCGTGCGAAGGTTTCTCTGAACATTGTATGGTCCAACTCTTGACTTGTGATATATTAAGCAGATGTATCACTGCGAAAAAATTGGTGGCCTATGAGCCATTCCGGGTTCGCAGATGACCCGGATTCGTCCCGCCCGATCTGTGTGAACAGCAGCGCGGTGACTCCCGGATCCAAATCCGGTTTTGCGGGCAGATTTAAGGCTAAATCCTGATTGGTGGATGGAGGGTGCCGCAGGGTGACTGGGATTATTGCGTTTATAAAAAAATGGATGTATCCGGATTTTTCCCGGGAATTATTCATCAGGTTTTACTAAGCAGGAATATCTTACAAACGCACATGGGTGACTGGTAAAAAAAATTAATGTGTTATGTCCAGGTTTAGCAGCTGATGCAACTGCGAAATAGCAGTCATTGTTTTGAATCCCTTGTCGGTGATGATGTAATCCCCCCGTTCATGACGCTGGAGGATCATGCCGGAATCCGTCAGTTTTTTGATATGGAACAGGAGATTTCCGCCACGCAGCCCGGTTAACTGTGAAATATCTGAAAATGTCCGCGTTTGGACGGTAAGAGCCTTGAGAATTTGAAAACGCTGATTATTCGCAACAGGCTCTAACAAATCCTTTACCACAGTGTCATCAGAAATTTCCGCAACAATTTCCTTGTTTTCTTTTGATTTTTTGTAAATACCAAGTGATTGCATCAGGTCAATTTGCTTTTCAAAAAGCCGGTGAACTTCGGAAAAACACGTATCGCACTTGTCATACGGTCCCTTCTTCCGCAGCACTTTCATCTGTTCCCGGTAGGATTGGATAATTTCATCAGATACCTGCCCGTCTTTGATATGACGGGCTGTATTCTGCAAAAAATCCATGAACAGTTCAAAGCATTTACTACGCATTTTGCAGTCACTGATCATGTGGGAGGAGAGATCAATTTTTGCAGTATCGACTTGGTGATTCGTGAATAAGTCTGCGTAATTTTTCTTCAGGTCCGAAAGGATCCCATCAACGTGTTGCAAGTTTGCATGCTCGATGAACCGTTTCAGTTCATTCCGAAGACCTGAAATCTCGGTTTTTAGCTCCCGAATTTCTGTCAGAGAACCCTGTGTTGCTCCCATAGATTAATTTCCTTTCATTATGGTGTTGAGGTGTGTGTTCATTACATTGCGGGTCATTTTTCTATACTAATTTCGTTTGTATATTTTAATGACGCTCAAGTATATATCCATACCATAACGATGCATATCCGGTGAAAGTACCATGACAAAGTCAGTTAAGGAACAAATTCATGCACAGATTTCTGGAGCTCTCGCAGGAGCGAAGTTCCCGTTAAAAACCCCTGTGGATCTTATTGCCGCATTTCCGAACGGTGCAGCTACAACCTGTCAAGTGGGCGACCTCAAGATGACTGCCGGAGAAGCAGGAAAATTGCTCAAGGCTACTGATTTCCCCTTCAAGAGTGCAAAGGCTGTCGCTGACGTCATCGTCGAGCGAGCAGGATTGTAATCTTTTTCTTTTTCGCACGATCTCCTTCAATAAAAAATTTTACAAAAATCACAATAGATTGTGTATTTCCTGAAGAAAATTGCACTTACAATAATGTTTTCTGACGTTGGCAAAAAAGACGACGTAATATGACCTCTACTTTGAATTTCTTTTAAAACACATTGTTGACGGTAAATAATTTAAAAAATGGCGTTTACCATCCTGTGAAGGGGCACCACCATTTCCCGTAGGAAGGACAGTCCGTCCTGTCGCAAGACCAACTCGTGACTACAACACCAGTCGCTGCTCCCGTGAGAGGCTCGGTTACCGATTCTCCAAGTTTCTGACACATGATTGCTCTACTCCTTTTATCAGGGTCATCCACAATTGGATGAGATAAATATCGGTTCTCGGTAAAACAGGATATACCTGGCGTTAAGTGAAAAAAAATTTTCACTCAAATTTTGCCCGGTGCACAAGTGTGGTGCCGTCTTTTATATCAGCCGTATCATAGGTCAGGATGATCACGGTCTTTCCCATCAACTGCCGGATAACCGGATACATGGACCGTGTGGATTGCATTCCCGGCTCAGTGAGAGCCGGACTGCGGTAGAAGGTTAAATATTCAAAAAAAACGGGTGAATGGCAACATACCGGGCCCGGAGTCAAAGGACTATATCTTTAATCCGGGCTCACCTACCAGAAACTATCCGGAGACCGTTATGGAAAAATCTTCTGCAGGCATGACCCCGACCAAAGGATACCGGTATAACCGGTTCCTTCTGGATATCTGTTGTGCCCGGCCGTTTTCCTATCTTGCAGTTATCCTGCTGAGTATTTCCGGCACGCTTTTTGCCATCATCAGCCCGCTCATAATGCGGTCACTGATCGATGATGTACTGATCGGGAAGAACACCACGCTCCTCGTCCCGCTGCTTGCGGCAATGACCGGGATCTTTTTTGTTTCTGCGCTGTCAAATTACCTGTCCGCCCGTGCCAAGGGGACGCTGTACATTGACCTGTACCGGGAATTTTCATCACGCATCTTTGCTCATCTCCAGCGGGCAGAATATGCATCCTTGAAGAAATTCAGGACCGGCGACCTGTTGACAAGGATAACCGGAAATATGACAACGGTAGTCCAGACCGCAATCAGGACAATCCCCCAGATTCTCGTAATCAGCCTTGGCATCATCCTGCCGTTCACCATCATGATCAGTATGAACGCCGTCCTTGCAGCAGTCGTGATCCTGCCGGCAGTCCTGTTTGTTTTTTCCTCGGCATATTTCGGGAAACGGATGAAAGCGGCGCAGAGGCCGGCACTGGATGCGGAGGCCGGCATACAATCGTACCTCAAGGAGACCCTGCCATCAGCTCCCCTGATACGGGTCTTCGGCCTTGCTAAATGGGCAGAGAAAAACTACGACCGGCAGTTTCAGCGGTTTAAGGATACCTCTGTATCGGTCATAAAGCTCTCATCACTGAGTGCTGCAGTCACCATGCTCATCTACAGCGTCCCTACCATTCTCGTCCTGACGCTGGGAAGCATCTCCGTGCTGGAGGGAACGATCACCTTAGGAACACTGACGGCGTTCATCGCGTATGTCAGTCTCTTCCTCTCCCCGGTCCTGCAGGTCTCGGATCTCTGGAACTCCTACAAGACTTCCCAGGCATCCTATGACCGTATTGCCGAGGTACTGGAACTTGAACGCGGTCCGGAGGGAAATGTTCCCCTGCCGCTGGACGGGGAGGGGGATATCCGTTTTGAGAATGTAGCGTTCTCGTACGACAACCGGGTCATCGTTAAGGACTTCAACGGGCATTTTACACGGGGAATAAATTACCTGATCGGTGAGAACGGTTCGGGGAAATCCACGGTATTAAAACTCCTTTGCCGGTTATATTCTCCGGATCACGGGAGGATCACGATCAATGGCAGGGATCTTGCATCGGTACGCGGGGACGACCTCCGGTCGTATGTATCGATTGTCTTTTCCGATTCCATGATCTTTGACGGCTCGATATACGATAATATCCTGGTCGGGAATCTCAATGCAACCCGGGAAGAAGTGATTTCTGCTGCGCAAAAAGCCGGGCTTGATGATCTTGTAAAGACTCTTCCCGGCAACTTCGATACCTGTGTGGGGGAGAGCGGCCTCAACCTCTCCAGTGGGGAGATGCAGAAGATCGCCCTGGCCCGGGTCCTCCTGAGAGATTCACCGGTGATTGTCTTTGATGAATTCACCCGCTCCATAGATGAAGAATCCAAACAATCCATCTACGACGTGATCCGGCACCTGACCGGTAAAACGGTGATCATCGTGACCCATAATATGGCCGATATCGATGAAGGCAGTACCATTGTGCATATGGCAAAAGCAGCGTAATCGATTCCATAGCAAGGGATAGATACCCTATGATTGCCAGAAGAAATCTTAATCCCGGCAGGCGGGGAATGGATAAGTAGTCCGGTTCTTTATGTCTGTGAACGTGACGACTATACCTGCCCGGTGAAAAATACGGACCGTCCATCCTACGGGATATGGGGGTGTCCCTTCTTGTGGTAACCCTCACTTCATTTTTAGAAATTTTCCCGCTGAAAATAATGAAAATAAAAAATAAGATCGTTTGATTATTCCAGCCAACGGGTTACATCCTCAACCGGTGGACGGATGGAGGGGGAGAGCTCATCAGACGGGTACCCGACAGCGCATCCCATCAGTTCCCATTCTCCCATCGGAATTCCCAGTATCTTACAGAACTCTGCATTCCCCGACATCTGGGACGTGATCGAAACCAGCTGGAACCCGAGCTCCAAAGCCGTCGCTTTCAGCCACATATTCTCCAGGCAGTGGGCAAGCGACTGGAGTTCAACCGGCGGGAACCCTTTGCGTTCAGCAACCACGATGTAATACGGTGCAGTGCCCACACCGGGGACCCGGCCGGCCTTCCGGATCATACCGAGGCGCTGGACAAACATTACTGCCTTCTGGCGGAGCGCGGGGTTCGTTTCCATCTCTTTTTCGAGTCCCTTCGTCATCACCTGTACCTGGTTCATGATCAGGGGGATAGCCGCATTCAGGCTCTGTGATCCCTTCTTCATCACAAAGAAACGCCGGAAGTAATCTTTCGATCCGCCTACTGCCGCCGCCGCATACGGGGCAAGCAGCCCTGCATGGATAATCCGGCAGATATCATCCTCTTTGGGAAGTTCAGTTGTGAACATCCGGTAAGAGCGGCGATCAGCAAGGATCTGGTCGAGGCAGACATTTTTCTGTTCGGTAATATCAGTGCACATGATAATTCTCAAAAGTGTTGTTGGTGACGGGGGTTCTTGAATCTTGCCGATAAGGAAATGCCAAAAGAGTGCATTGGATCAATTCCCTCAGATCATATGCCCGGAATTTTTATTGGGAGTTTTATACTCCATTGTCTTATATCCCGGTACGACTAATTTTTTACCGATGTTCATATTTGCCCATCTGGTCTGCGGTATCCTGCTTGGATTATTTTTCTGCAGCATCATCCATGACCGGCGGGCAATTCCTCTCTGTATCGTAAGTTCCCTCTTACCCGACATCATTGATAAACCGTTGGCATTAATATTTCCTGCACTGGCTTGTGGGAGGTCGATCTTTCATGCCCTGTTCATAGTTTTTATTGTTTTGATTATCACCTTCGTCATTTTGCGAAAACGGTATGTCCTGTGGGGTATTGCGGTTGCATGCTGTATTTTTGTCCACCAGTTACTTGACGGCATGTGGCTGAATTTATGCGTATGGGCGTACCCGTTGTTCGGCCAGTTCCCGTTAGTCGCCCCTCCGGATTATTCGGGTTATTATCTCTGGCTTGAAATTACTTCACCTTCAGAATGGATCTTTTTCCTCGTCTCAGTAGTGATGTTGTTTAAGATTTATTCAACTGAACAAGGTACTTCCAAAGGTGGGGATTACCTCTGGTCAGTAACAACCGTACTGCTCGCGGGGATGGGAATTCTGATGGTTGGTGCAAGCCTTTTTGGTGCCGGTAATACTTTTTTTGCTCCCACTTACCCGGTAGTAGTGACGTGCACGACCGGCATTCTGGCATTGGCAGGAGCAACCGTTATGTGGCAATGGCCCCGGATAAAACCCTGTTCCCATGTATGAGGATCCCTCACCGGCGTCTTGTCATCGTATCGGGGTGAATCAAAGCAATCTTCCCGAGTCCGTTTTTGAACCATGTCATAGCCGGGCAATGCAGGAACATATAAAATATGATTTTTACACTTTCTGCGAGTTCTTTAAAATAGACAGGATGATATTTTTTTTTAATTTTTCTTTCCAAGGTTTTCCCGGACCGAGTTCTTGATGTCGTCCGGAAGTTCGATTACATCCAGTAACAGTGGCAGAATATTCAGCGCGATCTGCTTCCCCCGGGGTGTTTTAAAATATTCCCTGATTGATTCTTGTCCATTTGATGATGAGATGTAGGTAAGAATCATCTCCATTCCCTGGGGGGATGTTATGTACGATGCAACTAATTTTTTTATCATGCTATCCGGGACCATCCGAGTTTCTCCATTGTTGAATTCTTTTTTAAAGTTCTGTTAATTCATACCAGAGCATGCAGGAATAATTCTAAAAAAACCTGACTGTTTATTCGTATATTTGTGGGTTTTTTCCCATACTATCCTGTTGTGGTAAAAGAAATTATAAAAATGGGCAACCGCTTCGTGATTTACTCGTTGACGTATTCTATTCCTGCATGACATGAACAGATCTTTCAGTCCTTTTTCATTTTCGCGTTATGCGTAAAGAGCGTTACACCTGCACCGATGCATGCTGTAATAATCCCGATTACCGCTGCAATAACCGTCGGACTATCGAATATTCCTCCTGATGATGTCTGCGTGGGCAGCAACGTTAATGTTGGCGAGATGGTGGTTACCGTAGCAGGAGTTATCGGTTGGATGATCTGAGGGGCTGCTCCACTTAAAGGAGGGAGTGTCCCGAATACATGGGAAACCTGGCCGGGAACAACATAGAGGGTTCCCTCGTAATCATAGTAGCCGCTCATGGTAAGTCTCACAATGTGGTTTCCCGCGGGAATCCCGGTAATGTTTCCGACAGTGGTCCCATAGTACACCCCATCGATAAGAATACTGGCGCCAAGAGGAGAGGATGCGACCGTAATATTACCGGTAGATGCTTGTGTAACCGGCAATGTTGTGGGAATTATCGTCGTTGTTGCTGTCCCGGATACTGTTACGGTTGTTGTACCCTGTAACGGAGTGGTATTTGATTGAACCGTTGTTGTGGTGGGAATGGGAACTGTTGTTGTCGTTACTGTGGGGACCTGTGTTGTGTTGGTAACCGGCATCGTTGTTGTCATTTCAGTGGTGACTTGTGTTGTCACCAGGGTTTCTACCGTTCCCGTAGTTGTCGGAACTACCGTAGTATTCGTTGTATTCTGGCCAAGAACAGAAGCGGGTAATAAAATGAACGCAACCATAACAAAAATTATGAGCCGCATATGGGTTTTTTTCATGATACTTTTTTCTCCCTTGTCACTTTTTAGTTTGTGAATCTTTCCACCTGATACAATTGTCCGATTGGGATTGGTTGTCCCAATACGGGTTTTTCCTGTAAGGTGCAGTGATGAACTCCCTGATATGGTGTGTTTTATATCTTTAATAAAAATGGGAGGTGGCATGAGAGTGGATTAAGCCAAAGTGCTGCCATATCGTGAATTAATAGTTTCCAGGTTTCATCCGGATTCCATTGAACTTACAGTACTTATCTATTTTGAGATAGCCTCCATGACTTTGTTCATAATCTCCTCGCTCCGGTGCTTCATGCCGTACCAGACAACGATCGCAATTGAGGCTCCAAGCCCAATACCAAGTCCCCATGCAATCGGTGTGATGATCGTGTAGATGATCGTGAGGTCCAGCATCAGCTGGGAAAGTGCAAGTGTCACGACAATAAAATACAGGAACAGGCGAAGCAGGACCAATACCGGGCTGAGCAGCTCTATCTTGGAATTCCCGGAGTAAACCTGGAACATGTCGATAAAGTAGTCTGTCAGTATAATTCCTACAACGAGGATGATCACGAACGCGATAATGTGAGGAATATACCCGATGACTGTTACCATAAACCGGCTTAGGTAATCAAGGTTAAGGATATCAACCGCCGCGAGAATGGCAATCAGGTAGACGATGCACCTTACAGCAATATCTCCAAGATATCCTACCGTAAACCCGGAATTTGTTACTGATTTTCCCATATCCGATTTACCGATGAGTGGTGATGTGACTGCTTTGTCGAGAATGAGGCGTACTCCTTTTCCTAGAAGGCGTCCGGCAATCCATCCGATAATAAGAACTATCAGTGCACCAATAATGGCGGGAAGCACCGCCGCGGTATTATCCAGTCCACGGGAAAATATGTTAATTGATTCTGTTACCATAGTGTAAATCTCCAGTTTTTTCATTGTGCGTTATGCAACAGGGTGCCGCATACTCATGTGATACCCTATACATTAGTATTTTATCTTTTTGTATTTAAATTATACTCTTATTGGTTATACATTTTGGTTATTCATAACAATTATAAATGCCCGTGTTCATATTAATCATCAACACGAAATGTACGTTCGGGCAAAACTATGATGCAGGATTACCAGCAGGAACTCATTGCGATTAAGGATCTTCTCAAGAAAAATCCTAACGGAATGAGTGTAACTGATATTTCAAAAGCATTGAACAAGAACAAGAACACCGTCGGGAGATATCTCGATGTCCTGCTTATCTCCGGCCAGGTTGCCATGCGGGCTTATGGTATGGCAAAGGTATACACCCTCTCCCAGCGGGTTCCTCTATCAGCCATGCTCAGTTACTCAAAAGAACTCATCATGGTGCTGGATAACGAGTCCCGTATCATCGATATCAACGACAATTTTTTAAAACTCCTGCATCTCTTACGGGAAGATACCCTTGGGAAAAACATTTCATATTTGCAGTCAGCCGATGTGGATGTCCGTGAGCTGCTTGATACTATCACAACTGATAGTGGGGACCAGGGGACCACGATCACCTTCTCTATCAAGGATAAGGGGGAGAGGATCTTCCACCAGAAATGCGTTCCCACGGTTTTTGATGACGGGAGAAAAGGGATCACGCTGATTCTTGAAGATGTTACCGAACATATTCTTGCCGAAAGAGAAATCCGGGAGAGCGAGGAGCGGTTCCGGATGATGGCAGATAACATCCAGGATGGCCTCTTCATAATGGAAAACGGTAAGACGATATATGCAAACAACCGAATCACCGAAATCAGCGGGTATTCCCACGAAGAAATGGGGGCCATGAGTCCTCTTGCGATTGTCGCACCGGAGTCCTACGAGTGTGCGGCACAACAGATCCGGGATTTTGAAACACATCCCGAAAAACCCGGTGAACTCCAGATGTGGATCATCAGGAAAGATGGGGAGCGGCGTTTTGTCTATGTCCGGATCAGCGGTGTGCAACATCTCGATACATTCTATAATTTCATTATCTTCACCGATATTACCAAGCTTAAAACCCAGGAAGCACAGGTGAGCGAGAGCGAACAGCGGTTCCGGATGATGGCTGATAATATCCAGGACGGGCTCATCATTTTAGAAAATGAGAAAATTGTGTTCTCCAACCGTCGTATCAAGGAGATAACCGGTTATTCTGCCGATGAAATGGCTGACATGGGCCTTCACGGGACTCTCCTGGCTGACGATCTGCAGGCATTATCCGATTCCGGAGTTTTCCCGGTAACCGATAAGGGCAGGATTGAGGAGATCTTTAAAAATGTCCAGCCGGACTCGCCCACTCCGGGGGAATTCAAGATCTGGGTACAGCGGAAAGATGGCAAGCACCGCTATCTCCATGGAAAAATCACCGCTGCAAAACATGGGGATATCACCAGCTTTTACATCACCCTGTCGGATATCACGGATTTTGTTGAGCGCGAGAAAGTGATGCGCCAGCGTATTAATGCGCTTCAGGATCTGCTCCATTAACGTTTCTTGTTTTTTTAGGATCCTGTTATTTTTTTTTCACCCTGTGTCTGGTTGTTTCTTTACCTTGTTGATTTTTTATTTATAATTAATATGTATAATCCATAAGACAAATGTTTTAATATTATTAGTTTCAACGCTGATAGCAACAAGTCAGGAAAACGTGAACACTCTATGAATTTCGATCAAAAAAGAACACAACCAGAAAAAACCGGCTACCGTAATTACCCGTTCAGACAAAAGCGAGGCAACAGTTTACTGTGGTTGATATTTCTTATCGGTATTGCAACACTGTTTATCATAACCGCTCCTGCCAGTGCGGGAGAAAAGTATATGGCAGGAAGCCCGGTCCTTTCTGCTTCTATTGCGGGAACCAATGAATTTTCCCCGGGAAAAGAAGTCCAGATCACCGTTGCAGTCGAAAATACCGGATTGAACGAGTTCAAATTTGTCAGATCAGATATCGTGAACCGGGACGATCTCCCGAACACGGCAAAGTTCCTCACCGTCACTCTTGGGGCTGGAAATACGCCGCTCATTATCAAATCCGATCCCCAGATGATCGGGGACCTCAAAGCCAGCAGCTCGGCAACCAGTAAATTCACCGTCAGGATCCCTTCGGGTAC
This sequence comes from uncultured Methanoregula sp., assembly GCA_963676675.2. Classification (GTDB taxonomy): domain Archaea; phylum Halobacteriota; class Methanomicrobia; order Methanomicrobiales; family Methanospirillaceae; genus Methanoregula. The sequence continues at coordinate 1,297,268 of OY781161.1, forward strand.
TCCCTCGGGAAACTACACGCTCCCGGTAAATCTTAGTTATACTTACCTTTATACCGCAGATCAATACGGTACTGATACAATCCAGTACTCATACAAAACAATAAACAAATTATCCCAGATCCCTATTAAGATAAAACCGGATGTCCGGATCAATGTAGTTTCAGCAAATATCCAGAACCTGAACGCCGGTACTGAAGGGTCGATTAATCTCGAAGTAAAAAATATCGGATCCGAAGATGCTAAAAAAGCAATCATCACTATCGCACGGAACGATGGAAGCCCGGTAGTTCCCACGGAAGGAAATGCCTATATTGGTAACTTCCCTTCAGGTGGATCAGCAAAAGCAGTCTTCAAGGCAACCGTTGCAGATAGTGCAGAAGCCCAGACCTATCCACTCAATGTGCAGGTAAAATACGAAAACCGGGAAGGGGACACGGTCACATCGGATATCGAAACAATTGGCGTACCCGTAGGTAAAAAAATTGAATTCACCATTGTATCAGAACCCGAAACCCTGATCCCCGGACAGAAGAAAGTTATCACGGTCAGATACAAGAACACCGTGGGCGCTACTGCATACCAGGCGCAGGCCCGCGCAAGCATGGTCGATCCATTCACCAGCAACGATGATACTGCTTACCTTGGAGATGTTGCACCGGGTGAGACAAAGGAGGCATCGTTTCTCATTACCGTTGCCGGGACTGCAACACAGAAAAAATATGGTATTGATTCCGAGATCCGGTATCGTGATGCATTTGATAACCCGATAATAACTGATCCCTTAAAGCTGAGCCTGAATGTAGGACAGGATACGGGTGTTGTTGCCGGGTTATTGAAAAATACACTTGCACTTGCCGTAATTGCTGTTGTAATACTTGGAATTGGCTACGCCCTCTACCGTAGAAATAAAAACCGGTGAGTGATTTAAAAATGACTCACAAGGGTTTTTCCGGATCTGCCGGAACCATACTGATATTTTTAACCCTGCTCACGTGTAGTGCCCTTATCGCGGCACCGGTCTCGGCTGCAACAAAGTACCTTGGGGGTGCACCCTCGTTTTCAGCCGCTGTTGTCGGCGTCAATGAGTTTACCCCGGGAGATGATGCAACTATCAGCATTGTGGTGAAAAACTCCGGGCTCAATCTGATGAAACAGCTTGACCAGGGTACGATAGATCCAGAAGATCTTCCCACTACCGCAAAATTAGTGACTATCGGACTTGCATCAGCCAGTGATGCGGTGATAATCAAGACCGATCCGCAGATGGTCGGCGATATTTCCGGTAGCGGAAATACGGTCACCGTAAAGTTCCGTGCAAAAATATCTTCAAATGCAACTGCCGGAGAATACACGCTTCCCCTTTCTATCCGGTACAAGTCTCCGCGTTGGGTTAAGCAGGAAGCGGGAGATGTTTTCGAGTTCGCTTATGACAAGGCAGAAGATACCCTACCCGTTACCATCCGGATCAAACCTCTGGTAAAGATCGGGGTCATTGAAGCCGTGCCGGAAGGGCTGAGTGCAGGATCTGAGGGATATATTCACTTAAAAATTAAGAACACCGGCCCGGAAAACGGTGAGATGGCAGTAGTGAAACTTATAAGAAACGGTCACAGCCCGATAGTTCCCACCGACAGTACCCTGTTTGCCGGAAGCTTCCCCAGCGGGGGTACCGTAGAGTGCCGGTACAAGGTATCGGTCTCACAGGATGCAATGAACCAGACATACCCGGTCGATGTTGCCGTCTCCTACACGAACCGGGAAGGAACAATTGTTACCTCATCCTCAGAAACCATGGGAGTTCCCGTAAACGCTAAAACTATCTTTTCGGTGATATCCCCGGTACCTGAAATTCCCCGCGGCACAAGCGGATCAATCGAGATCCAGTACCGGAACGACGGGAATGTAACCATCTATAATGCACAGGCACGGGTTACACCTCACAGTCCCATAACTATGACTGATAATAGTGCATTTCTTGGGGATATGGAGCCCGGCATGACTGCACGTGCCCGTTACGTGATACAGGCAGATGCTGCAGCTGAGGCAACGGCGTACACCTTTGACAGTAACATCCGGTACCGTGATGCACGGGGCAACAGCCTGACATCAGATACTTTACCTGTGAAGATTGCAATTGTACCAGCAGCTTCCGCTCCATCAACGCAGGAAACGGTATTTCGTATAGTAGCGGGATGTATCATAGCGGGTATTATTATCTGGATTGCCGTGCGAATCTACCGGTTGAAAAATAAGAGCCGGTGAGGGTACCATGATTCAACAGATCTTTGAAGGAATCGCAAATACAATCATTAAAAAGCCGAAACTCGTTGCCGGCCTTGTCATTGCCATATTCTGCATTGGTCTTTTCGGGATGACCATGCTCAGCATGCAGACCGGGTGGGAGACCTATATGAACAAGGACTCCCCCGGGGGCATCCTCCAGACAAAATATGACGAGGATTACAAAGCAGATTCGATTATTCTCATTGTCGAAGCCGCAGACCCGCTCAGCCCGGAGGTCCTGAAGTATATCGATACTCTTGAAAAGAATCTCGTGGAGCAACAGAATATAAAGGGCGCCGTCAGCATCGTTGATGTCTTAAAAAGTGCCAATGGAGGGACACTCCCCGCGTCCCGGGCAGATACGGATCGCATTGTCAGTTCCCTGCCTGAAAACATTCGCAAACAGGTTTCGCCCTCCAATGTGCTGACCCTCGTCCAGATAAAGCTCGCCCCGGGATTATCTGAAAAGATCCAGAAGTCTGTACTGACCAATGTGGCATCGATTATCAGTAATTCCAATGCGCCACCCGGAGTAACCGTCGAGCTCTCCGGTTCCCCGGCCTTCAACCAGCAGATGAGCGCGGGCCTGACCAGTAACATGGGGATTCTCATTGGCGGTGCCATGATCCTGATGATCATATCGATGGGGATCCTCTTTGCCTATGTCCGTTACCGGTTTATGCCGGTCCTGCTCGTAGCGCTTGGCCTGGTGACCTCACTTGGCCTGATGGGTCTTGCCGGTATCCAGCTGAACATGGCAGTAATCGGGGCTTTCCCGGTCCTGATCGGTCTTGGGATTGATTATGCAATCCAGTTCCATGCCCGGTTCGATGAGGAAGCCCGGAAGGGATCCCTTGAGGATGCGGTTTTCACGACCGTAACCCGCACCGGCCCTGCGGTAATGTACGCGATGCTGGCAACCTGCATGGGATTTTTAGCCATGTTTATTTCCACAGTACCGATGATCCGTTCGTTTGGTCTCGTTGCCATCATCGGCATCTTCACCTGTTACTGGATATCCTGCATCGGCATGCCGACACTCGCTCTCCTGCTGAACTACCAGCCCAAGCCCCAGAAAACCGAGCAGTGCTATGCGGTCGGGACAGATGCCTGTGATTCAATCATCGGCAGCGGGAAAAACGGCTCTCCCAACAAAAACGGTAAAAAGAGTTCGTTCTCCTATGGTCAGTTTCTCACGAACACATCGGTTAAGATTGCAAAAAATCCCATACCCATTCTCCTGATCGCTGCATGCATCGCGTTCATAGGGTTCCAGATCGACCCGACCATCCCGGTCGAATCCAATGAGAACGCGTTTGTTCCTTCGGATATGCCAGCCAAGATCAATATCGACAAGGTCACCCGTGTCATGGGGGCAACCGATACCGCAGACTTCTTTGTTGAGGGATCCCGTGTAACGGATCTCGAAACCATAATCTGGATGCAGGAGTTCCAGAAGTACGAACTCTCGCATCATGCCGAGCTGACTGCATCCACCAGTATCGTATCATATGTCCTCCAGTATAACAACGGTGTGATGCCCGAGACCCAGGCCGGACTTAATGCCGTGCTGGAAAAGATTCCGGAAGATACCAGAAAATCTTTCATCAGCGGCTCGATGAGCGGTGTGATAAAGTTCAATACTATCAAGCTCGAGATGAGCCAGAAAGACTCCTTAAAACAGCAGATCATCAAGGACATCGCCTTCCTCGAACCCCCGATCGGGATAACCGTAAAACCGATAGGCAACTTTGAGACGATGACTACGCTGCTGGGATCCATGGCAAAATCAAAAGAGACAATGACCTATCTCGGGTTCATCTTCGTCTTTATCTTCCTGATTGTCGTGTACCGGCACATCCACGCGGTTTCACCAATTATTCCCATCATTTTCATTGTTGGCTGGAACGCGGTCATGATGAATATTATCGGCCTCACATATAATCCGCTCACAGCTACACTGGGATCGATGACGATCGGTGTAGCCGCAGAATACACGATCCTGGTAATGGAGCGGTACGCAGAAGAAGAGGAGCGGCTGCACGATCCGGTTGCCGCCATTCAGGAGAGTATCAAGAAGATTGGCAGCGCCATCACGGTCTCGGGTCTTGCCACATTCTTTGGATTCTCGGCGCTGTGTCTTGCGACATTCCCCATTATCAGCAACTTCGGGATATCGACCCTGATTGCCGTCGGGTTCTCCCTGATCGGTGCGATATTCATTATGCCTGCGGTGCTCTCCCTTGTGGGTAGTTTCGACGGATGGCTCAAAACGAGAAAAGGACACGGTACAACCGAAGAACATGTATGATAACGGTGTTGTATGTCGATGCAGATCCAACCATGTGCCCGTTACTCTCCCCTATTTTTGAAAAATATGGGCAGGTATCTGTATTTCCTGTATATTCAGGAGATGAGGCACTCGCATGGCTTGCCCGCAATCATGCGGACGTGATCGTATCTGATTATGATTTGCCGGGAATGAACGGGATCGAATTGCTTCGTTCCCTGCGATCCGTGGGGTTTACCCTGCCGTTTATCTTTTTTTCAGAAAGTGACAGTGTCGCGGTGAAAAATGAGGCATATCGCAGCGATGTTTTCGGGTTTATTAGACGAAATGGATCGGAGAGAAAACCGATCATGAACCTTCTAAGACTTATCCTGTGGGCGGCAGGAAACCACGAGACCGATTATCCGTTCATTGATGATGAATTGTAACCTGATACCTGCAGGCAGGATCCACGAGAGCGATGAACCCCCGGGCGGAGTTAGTCAGATTCATTCTTGCTGTTACCGGGATTTGTGAACATAATCCCGTTCATTACTCTGCAACGGTAAGGCCCGTGCCTGCCTGCCTGAATCGACTCAGTGCCGCTCTGCATGCAGTATGCCCATCAGACCAAGCGCCGCATGCACCGGTTTCCTGTCAATCTCAAAAGTATAGTGCTTCCCGATGTAGTCAAGGAGAGCCGGATTCGGGCGGTTTCCGATTGGCGGCTGGTGCAGTTCCATCTCAATCCTCCTGACGCCAGAAAGATCAGGGGGATTGATCAGCCACTCCGCTCCCTCACAATCGCATTTTAAAAAATCGCAGCCCCTGGCCATCTCAAAGATCCTGCGCAGGGTGAACGTTGGCGTGAGAACCTTACAATCGTCCCAACAGATCTCAGCAGGTTTCCCGTCACCCAGAGCCCCGTCGATCACCTGGACAGAAACACCATTAGCCCGGATATTATTCTTAAGCAGCGCAGCAGTCACCGGCTCAACGGCTGTTACATTACAAGACATGCGTGCAGCGCGGATACAGAACGCCCCGACATTGGCACCGATATCGACTACCACATCATCCGGGCAGATATCATCAAACCGGTATTCGGGTACGTCCGTGATCTGGCGAAACGGTGCGTCGTTTATGAGGAACATGACCTGTTTGTCTTCAGGTAATGGAGAATAAGGACTCACGGTGCAGCGCCTTGTTATTTACGAATATTACGCTTTCTTTTTGATAAAAGTCCCTGCCTCGTACTCGTCGAAAGCCTGCTTAATCTCCTCACTCGTATTCATTACGATCGGTCCGCGCCACGCAACCGGCTCGCGGATGGGTTTTCCCGCAACAAAGAGGAACCGGAAGCCTTTCTCAAACGATCGTACCCAGATCGAGCTGCCGTCAGTGAACAGGACCAGGTCCCGGTTGCCGATCCGGTATCCTTCTTCGGCATCAAAGGTGCCTTCACCACCGATTACATAGGCAAAGGCGTTGTAACCGTCCTTTACCGGATGGGTAAATGTGGTGTCCGGGCCCAAGGTTATATCGAGATACTGCGGGTCTGCCACAATATCTTTCACCGGACCTTTTACCCCCGAGACCGTTCCCGCGATCACTTTTATGTTGACATCCGTATGGGGGGATACCATAGGAATAGACTTGCTCTTAATTTCCTGGTACCTGGGTTTCATCATCTTGTTTGCCCGCGGCAGGTTCACCCAGAGCTGGAACCCGCCCATCCGGCCATCCACCGGCTTTGGCATCTCTGAATGGATGATGCCTGATCCCGCAGTCATCCACTGGACGTCTCCTGCCTTGATATTGCCGGAATTTCCCATACTGTCAGCATGTTCAATTCTGCCTTTGAGCATGTATGTGACCGTCTCTATACCCCGATGCGGGTGTGAGGGAAATCCTGCATGGTAGTCTTCATTGCGGGGTGAGCGGAAATCATCCAGCATTAAGAACGGGTCAAACTGCGGAACCTCATAGTACCCGAATGCCCGGTGCAGATGGACACCCGCTCCTTCCACCGTTGCATACGCTGAAAGGATTCTTTCAATTCCACGGACCCGTGCCATGAAAGAGGAACTGGAAGTCATGGCTCATTAATCTATGGGTCAAAAAAACTAAAACCAAAAACGATCGCGTTTATTGGCACTGCATACGTACATTCCGGCAAACATGAAACTTAAGGAACAGTTGCGGGGGATTATCCCGGATCAGGCACTAGGCTCTATTTCTGATCACTTCGAGGTAATCGGGGATATCGCGGTCATTTCTATCCCGCAGCAACTCTCGGACTATAAACAAATCATAGCACAGGAGATCATCTCCCGTCGGAAGAACATATACACGGTGCTCAACAAGGTATCCAAAGTGGCAGGAGAGGAGAGAACTGCAGGATATGAAATTCTTGCTGGCAATACTACCGTAACCCTGCATCACGAATTTGGTTTTTCTTACCGCCTCGATCTGAGCAGGGTCTTTTTCAATACCCGTCTTTCTTACGAGCGGATGCGGGTCATCGACCAGGTAGAGTCAGGCGAAACAATCCTTGTACCGTTCTGCGGTGTCGGTCCGTTTGCCATTCCTGCAGCAGCAAAAGGGGCACATGTCGTAGCCGTTGAGCAGAATCCTGATGCATATTTCTGGCTTGAAGAAAATATCAGCCTTAACAAGGTCAGAAAAAATATCACTACTATCCACGGGGATGCTTGCGACATACGTCTCTTACCGCACCAGAAGTTTGACCGGGTGATCATCCCGGCACCCTATGGCATGGACGGGGTGCTTGACATCCTCTCACCGCTCGTGGTACAAGGCGGAATGATTCATATGTACACATTCAAAACCAAAAACGAGATTCCCGCGCTCATTGAAAAATATAAACAGAAAGGATTCGATCTCACGTATTACAACTCCTGCGGCAACGTGGCACCGGGCGTGAGCCGCTTTGTGTTCGACTTGGTTTATTCTCCCCGCCCATAGTGCATGGTGAACAAGGTCATATATTCATCCGCATAGCAGGCAGAGTCGCACTGGAGCATAAATTCAGGTCCGAGCACCGTCTTAAAAAGATCACTCCACTGGGTGCGGAGCATGTGGTAATCAGTCCTCTCGCCCCGCGGCTGCGTCAGGATCGAGATGAGTTCGGTCATGAGAAAGGAATCCACACAATCCGTTACTATATCTAACGGTGCGTCATGGGCAAAGACAAAGTCGATGATCCGCCCGTACGACTGGTACACAGAGAACGCAAGATCAGGGGAGAACAAGTCCGTCGTATCATTGTTTGCATCCATCTCAAAGAGCACGAAATGATCGATCCATGGTTTGAGACGGGCGAGATGGACCCGTTTGTCTTCAATTGGCATGTGGTGGTATGCAAGCGAAGAAAATGCAATGTCATAGTGGTGGCAGATTCCTGCTGAACAATCCTGGATGCGTGCATTCTCCGTAGTGATGGGGATTCCCGGGAATGCATCTCCTACCGTCTTTTTTGCAAGCGCGATCATGGCAGGTGACGGGTCTACAAGATGGATCTCTGAAATCTGGTTTATTTTCCCGGATTCTAAGAGATGTGACAGGAGCATCACGGTAAGTGCCCCATCCCCGCACCCGATGTCCATAAAACGCACAGGCCTGTCAAATGAAGGCAGGGTATGAGCGCACTGGTGCACCAGCTGTTTTCGCGCATCTTTCATGATCGGCACATTCGAGAAATGAACAAAAGGTCGTGGATCTTCAAAGGCAACTGCAGGTTTGCTCATCTTTCCGTTATGCCGTTGTAAAAAACCCATTAGAAATGTTGACGAGAACAGGCCATCCTCTTCGCACATCGTTCCTGCTTCGAGCCATTCATTACAGCGACGGTCATGTCCCTGTGCAGCGAGCAGGGTGCCGATGTAAAAGCAGAATGCGGAGAACAGGTTTTTGCGAATCTTTGATTCATACGTTACGGGCTTTTTACCCGTCTCAACAATCTCTTTGGCATATCGAGCCCATTGGTTTTTCTCCTGTATTGAAAGAAAGAGCATTGAATACCACCTTGTTTACGGTTATCTCTCTGCTTGTTAATCGTGACAGGTAAAAATTATAGTGGTTTTATGCGGAGACCATAGGTATGATCCAACGGAAAAAAACCTGGACTGCATCGACATAAAAAAAGAATCCGTGAGTGAATCGTCACAGGTATGCCACATCCCATATATCACCTCACCCTGCCGGATTAGTTATCTCACACTATTTTATCTGTCGCATCTGCATGCTTCTGGATTTTTACATGTCCAATTGTTCTGTACAACGGACTTGTTACTTCAGGGTATGAATGTCAGCCTTCTCTTTATGGTAGAGCAGGTACAGCGCAGCAAGCAGAATGGGGTACAGGAGATCTACCCAAAGTACCCCGCCGATATTGTTGGGCGAGACATCCCCGTGTGCAATAAATTCGTAGACATGGCCGAGACCGGCAGCGAACAGGAACAATCCCCCGCCAATGATCGTGGCAAGCCAGAAATGATCCCGGTACTTCAGGCACAGGATGCCAACAATGCCAATCGCTGCATCCCACATGCCAACTTCGCGCTGGAAGGGACTGCCGGTTGGCCACCCGATCGATTCAGCTACCTTATCAGCAAAGAGCAGGTGACCGATTCCGCCCCAGAGCAGGGAAAGACCAAGCCCGCAGACGAGCTGCCACATCAGGATAATCTCCAGTTTCCGGTGCGTATCAGCGGTTTTTTTCTCTTGATGTATATGGACCAGGGCGACCAGTACCCCAATAAGCGGAAACAGCAACGGCCAGAGAATTTCCATCAGATTCATAGTATGGATCTTTTGCCGGGTGATAATTTAACACCTGTTATCCGTCAGAAAAATCCTGAGGGCCGATAAGAAAACGGTAAAAAAGAAAGATTATACCGGAAGAACCCGGCTGCCATAAATCTCGTTGATGACCTGCCCAAGTCCCATGTACATGGCGAGCAGACCGGCAAGAAGACCGGCAAATCCACCCAGCTTGAGGACAATTGGGCTGCCCGTGAGTTGTGCTGCGACAAGTAAAACTGCCAGGAGCAGGACCATGAAGAGGGTGAATGCAAGGAGACGGTGCATCTTTAACGTGCAGATAAACAGGCCTAAGATGAGAAGCGTCCAGACTCCAAGGAATGCTGCGAGATCAATCGACCCGGGCGCTTTTGCAAGCCCCAGTGCGGGAAGTATGAGGAGTGTAGCAAACGAGATCCAGAAAAAACCAAAACTCCCAAACGTGAGCATCCCAAACGAGTTGTTCTTTTTCCACTCCATCAGGCCGACAATAACCTGTGCAATTCCGCCATAGAAGATCGCCATAGCAAGGATGGGACTTCCAAGGGGGGTGAATCCGGCATTGTGGAGACTGAGTAAGACAGTGGTCAAGCCAAATGCACACAGTCCCAGCGGTGCCGGGTTAGCCGAATTATCCATCAGGAAAAGGTTATTCCTGTTCTTTTCTTCGATATGTTCCATTGAATCATCTCTTTTGAATTCTCTGGTGCAGATCCCATTTCTGGATGCACACATGATCCATATGTTTGCACGGTACGGTCCGGCAACAGTGGAATCCTGTGCACCATCGAAAAGAGGTGAACCAGCAACCAATGTGGTGCACACATTTGGTAAAACGTGTACTACTATAAACGGTTGTGGTGTACACATTTAAACAATTCGCACCACATCTGCGGAATTTTGAATATTTTTTGCACCACAATTGATGATGAGGAACATTTCTCTCCGTATAATTCTGCTGACAAGTGTGTCATTCCTCGAGAAAGACATAATATAAAAGCCCCATTGATCTGTCCTTTCAATAAACGGGAAAGATATTTTCTAAAAAAACCGTACTGTCACTCTTCAAACTGCGGTTTATCTTCTCCATCAGGACTGCGGAGAAATATTTTCTCAACAGGTACACCGAACAGCTCTGAAATCCGGAACGCAAGATCAAGGGAGGGATCATATTTTCCTTTCTCTATTGCAAGGACGGTCTGTCGGGTCACCGCCAGTTTGTCAGCCAGGGCTTCCTGGGTGAGATCGTGGAGCGCCCGGTAGACCTTGATCCTGTTCTTCATCCTGCCCTTTACCTCTCGGTTAAAATTATTATTGATGGTAAATGCATCATGGAGTTGCAATTTTTAACGGGTTCTGCCTCACGGCGATAATGGCGTAATTCACGTTCATCGTATTTCCGCTCATATCAGAGAGTATAGAATACGATGATCGCAAGAGTCATGACCACAATAAGTGCACTCCAGAGTGCCGGGTTGTTGATCTTCCGGGAATGTCGCTCGTGTACAGTCACCGGATACATCAGGGAAAAACCCGTGTAGATGCCAATATACACGATGATATCGGGTAAAAACCTGCTTTCCGGGACCTGAAGGATATTTTTTAACACGATCACCAGTGCAAAAAGACAGGCACCTGCAGTAAAGGCAAACCGGATTCTCCCGTCGCCAAGACTATTGGTAATTCCCCTGTCGTTTTTTTCACGCTCGTGAGAGGGCGTGGAAACTGATGACGAATGAGTTTGCTTAATCATTCTCATGCAACTCCATGTACTAAAAATGTAAATTATGTTTTACATTTTAAAAAGTATCTTTAACTTTTTGGAATATATATTTTACTAATACGGTATAGTGCGGTGATTAGGACATCATATAGTCCGGAAACAAAAAACCACATGCTGTACCAGTTGCAATCGCAGTAATCTTTGGATAGCATGATATCCCAGTAAAAAAAACCCGTATAGCACGGAGAATATGCAGCAGGGAACAGTAACTATCGGGCTCATCCAGATGGCAGTCGGCAATGATCCCGATGCGATGCGAATAAAAGCACAGGATAAAGTGGAGCAGGCAGCAAAAGCAGGTGCACAGATCATCTGCCTTCCGGAACTGTTCAAAATCCGTTACTTCCCGCAGCATATCGGTTTCGAAGCATCAGCATTTGCAGAAACCGTTCCCGGTGCAACCACCCACATTTTTTCCGAGCTGGCCCGGGCACACAATGTCGTTATCATCGTTCCGCTTTACGAGAAAACGTCCGATGGCCGGTTCTATAACACTGCAGTGGTTATTGATGCCGATGGCACGCTCCACCCCGCATATCACAAGGTGCACATACCCCAGGATCCCGGATTTTTTGAGAAGGGATACTTCTATCCCGGAGAAGGTTACCAGGTTTTTGATACCCGGTACGGACGAATCGCCGTCCTGATATGTTTTGACCAGTGGTTCCCGGAAGCAGCGCGGTGTGTAGCACTTGAAGGGGCAGAGATCATCTTTTATCCGACCGCTATCGGTCATCCCGGTGGCGATGAACCAGCTGAAGGGGATTGGCAGGAAGCATGGGAGCTTATCCAGCGGAGTCATGCGGTGGCAAACAGTGTCCATATCGCAGCAGTGAACCGGGCAGGAAAAGAAGAGAGCTGTCGGTTCTTTGGCGGATCGTTTGTCTGCGATGCCTTTGGCAAGATCCTCTCAAAAGCTGGTGATGGCGAAGAGACGGTAATTGCATCGCTTGATCTCTCCATGAACCACACGGTTCAGGAATCATGGGGATTTTTCCGGAACCGTCGTCCTGAAACGTATGGGCGGATTGGGGTTGCATTCTTAGGAGAGAGCGGAATTTTCCCTGCCTTGAGAACAGATGATACACCCCGGAACCGCGGGTTCCACATGCCCGCAGAATGGGAACCCCATGATGCAGTCTGGCTTTCATGGCCGCACAACACCAATACCTTTCCCCACCTCAATGCAGTTGAAGAGGTGTACTATGAGTTCATCCGGGCAGTCCATACTTCAGAGCGGGTTGAACTATTCGTCCCCTCTGCCGTTATTCACCGGAAAGTCAGGGCACGGCTCAGGGAAGCTGGTGCAGACCTGTCCCGGATCACCCTGCATACCAGTGAGTATTCCGATGTCTGGATCCGCGATTACGGTCCGACTTTCATTGTGAATCGTACCTTGCAAAAGATTGCCATTGTCCACTGGGACTTCAATGCATGGGGTGGAAAATATGAAGATCAGATCCGGGATGGAAGAATCCCGCTCTCAATGAACCGCCGGCTCAATTTCCCGATCTTCACCCCGGGTCTTGTGCTGGAGGGAGGTTCGATTGATGTTAATGGCAAAGGAACGGTACTGACAACCCGTGCCTGCCTCTTAAACCCCAACCGTAACCCTGACTTATCAGCAGACCAGATCGAAGAAAAGCTCAAAGAGTATCTCGGTGTCGAGAAAGTGATCTGGCTCAATGATGGAATTGTTGGCGACGACACCGATGGGCATATCGATGATATTGCCCGGTTTGTCGGCTCTTCAACCGTGGTATGTGCTTATGAAATGGATATTGCAGATGCAAATTACCCCGCCCTTCATGACAATTATGAGATTCTCCGGCAGTCCTGTGACCAGAGCGGGCAACCCCTCACCATTGTCAAGTTACCCATGCCGGCACCCGTTATGGATGGTGACGAGCGGTACCCGGCAAGTTATACCAATTTCTATATCGGAAATTCTGTTGTTATCGTCCCGGTGTTTAAGGATCCGCATGATGCAGAGGCACTAAAGATCATCCGGAATCTCTTCCCTCAAAAAGAAGTAATCGGGATTAATGCCCGGGCAATGGTGGAAGGATTTGGCACATTCCACTGCGGAACCCAGCAACAACCGCACCTGTGAGTTGCCGGCAGTTACTATAGAAAAAAATAATTAACCGGTCATTCACCGCGCTGTTTTTTCATATCTGCAATCGTAACGGACGGGTTTTTATATCGTCCCCGGTTTACGGTTTTTGGTCCCATCTGAATCGCTGCAACCGGGCAGAAATGCATACAGGCAAGGCAGAGTTCGCAATGATGCTTCCACGATGGCTTTTCCTTTTCCATCTCAATATTTCCCACGGGACAGACCTTTGCGCAGGTGCCGCAGGATATGCATTTTTCATTGGCAATGAATGCCTTGTCACTCTCATGTAAATTTTTGATAAATCCTGCATACGTGAGGTGTTTGAGCAGCGATGTCAGGGGCGACATACCGGGCCGGACAATCAGCCCTTTGTCGATCATACTTGCGATCTCACCAATGCGTTTTTCTGCCTGCGCAAGAATCTCCTCCTGCTTTTTTCCCTGTGGCGGGTTATAGAGCGGGACGAAGTTGCCTGGCATCCTGACGGTAAATGAAGCATCAAGCTGACTGCCGTCATGTTTCCGGATAATGTGGTCCATCTGATGGAGGGCTGAACCCCCCATGCCGCCCATGGTGAGCACAGCGAATGAATAGGCTGTGCGGGAAAGATCCAGCCGCTCTGCGAATGCTGCGACAATGGACGGGAGGCCAAAGTCGTAGACCGGGCAGATAATACCAACACGATCTGCTACAGGTACGATCTCCGCTTGTGACCCCGCAAGAGTAGGTATCGATACCAGGTCGCAGTCACCGAGACGGGCACAGATATGCTTGGCTGTAGCAAGCGAGTTTCCGGTGCCGGTAAAATAATAAATAATGGTCTTCATAGCCGGTTTTCCTTTTTTTTTTAAATAATTCTGTCTGTTAATTGGTAGTTGAGGGCAAAAAATGTAGGTTTTTGATACAGAAACACGGTTTTTCACGCTGGGAGTGGTGTTTGGATTGGCTTTAAAAAAAAGATATAGGTAAAAAAACAAAAAAAAGATGCGATCATTCCGGAGGCGGGGGTATAGTTACTTTACATACCGCCGAACTTGTCGGTATCACACTCACCGAACTTTTTGCTATATGAGATTCAAGCGACACCTTGATACGGTTGATGATACCCTGCACCTCACACATCCTCTTCTCACCGTCAAACTCTAAGAAGATCTCGATGTACACATTATTTCCCGAACGGCGTGAGCGTACGCCATGCAGGGCTGTATAATCATGAAAGAAGGCTGCAAGGTGCCGGACAATTACCATCTGGAGTTCTTCATCAAGTGTTTTGTCGAGCAGGTCCGGCAGGGAGGTTGTGATCACCCGGTATCCCGAGAACAGGAGGAAACCCGCGATAACAAAGGATGCGAGCGGATCGATATACCGTGACCAGCTGAAAGCAGAGAGTTCAAGGGAAGCTATCAGGGAGACAAGCACAACGAAATCAGAGAATGCCTTTGTACGGAACAACCTCCACTGTGAATCCATGATCGGTGATGGCTCTTTTAAGTTGAACCGGTAATTTTTCAGCCAGAGATATGAATTCGTGCTCACACCGATTACCATGAGAATGATACCCAGCATTACCCCTTCATAGACAAGCTCTCCCGGGACAGCAACACGGTACAGGGCAACGCTAAAGACGATCATTAACGAGATTATCATCACACCCCCCGTGACGACAGAGGTTATCGTCTCCATCTTACCCATGCCGTAATCGTACGACCCGGCACCACCTTTTGCCATCTTGCGTATCGTGAGATAGGCCAAAAATGTGGCAATAATCTCGTTGCCGCATTTCACCGCATCGGCAAAAAGCACAATCGAACCAGAAAGGAGAGCAGCAATGATATCTGGGATCCACAATATGAAATCAATAACCAGGCTGATCAGAACGGTCCGCTGTTTTTTGGCATAGGAACCCGGTCCATCCCCGTCATCGACAGATGCTGCATGCGACATAGGTTATTCTGTAATGGTGGGTTGTTCAGGCTAAAAAGACTGTATGATTTTTTCCCTTGAAAAAGTGTTTTTGTCTAAAAAGGAGAAAACCGGTTTTTTCTTTAAGATCATACCAGCGATCAAAGGGGGGAATAAAAAAAATTAAAAACTATCCGGAACCCTTCATTGCAAGTATCGAATCGATGCAGGTTTTTTAGACGGCAATTAAAGAAAAAAATTTAAAGATATCATGGCAATAAAAATAAGCATTTTTAGCAGCGTCCTGACACGGACTTCTCAACCGAACTATCACACAAGGCATACCCATGGACGACGACCAGATCAACTACATCAAGCATCGTTTGCAAAGATATGAAGAGAGTATTCTGGAGACCGAGGAACACTTCAGCGAGCTCAAAAGTTTTGGGAATTATCGTGCCTGCGCTCCCTATTATGAAAAATTCAATATTCCCCATCTTATAGATGCACTGAAATCAGATGGTGACATCTGCACAATATTCTGGAAGGAATACGATCGGATCACAGCAACACTCACTACGTCCGATACGTTTAAAGATCCCAACTACCGGGAATTACTCCGTAAAGATCTTGACAATTATGTTGCTGCGTATCACTCGGCACTCTGTTACGCTGACCTGAACATGATCTCAATCGAATCCGACCATGATCTCTTCAACAGGGAAGTCATCCGGGCTTTACTGGTAGAGTTACGCACGGACTATGAGATGGGGGAAATAGAAAATCAGGTAACGAGACTCGACGAATTATTTTTACAAATGAGAAGACACGCTGATAACACCAACTCAAATAAATCGCAGGTACATGAAAGTGTCATGTGCACTCCTCTCATTGACGGGAGTGAATCCCATTATATCTACGGGAAAAGCAAGCGGACCCGACAGGTCTGATACATTGCAGGTTTTTTTGCCCGGTTTTTGTATCATTACGATACACATTTTTGTTATTTATTTCATGCACCAGAAAAAAGAGTGGAAATTAAGGATTTACAAGGATTCTTTCACCCTCTACTGAACTTTTACTACAACCAGCGTGATATCATCGGACTGTGACCTACCGCCGCAGAATTTTTTAACCTCATCAACGAGCCCGTCAATGATCTCCCGGACCGGATTATTCCGGTGTTTTTGCAGATAGTCCATTAACCGCGCTTCACCAAATTCTTCATCCTGCGGATTGAACGCCTCAGTTACACCATCTGTGTACATCACAATGAGATCGCCAGATTCCAGCTCAAGCTCGGCACACGTAAGCGTTACTTCAGGAACCACCCCGAGCGCAATGCACTTGCCTTCTTCAAGTGTCCGGACTTCTGGAGGATCGCCCCGAACAAGTATAGGGGGATTATGTCCGGCATTTACATACGTAAACTTCCGGTTTACAGGATCCAGCACCCCGTAGAAGATGGTTATAAACATGCTCGATCGCCCATCTGCGTATATCATCTGGTTTGCATGCTCCATGACAACAGACGGGTCTGCTTCAGCACCACCGCTCACACGAATCAAAGTGCTGCAGAGTGCCATGAACAGGGCTGCACTGACTCCCTTTCCCGAAACGTCTGCAATGGCAAGCCCCCACCGTTCTTTCGATACCGGTATGAAATCATAGAGATCACCACCGATCTCCATGGCCGGAAGCGTGGTGGCAGCAAGTTCGATGCCGGGGATTGCAGGAGTAAACTCCGGAAGGAAGTTATCCTGGATCTCTTTTGCAATTTCCATCTCTTTGGCATAACGTTCTTTTTCTGCGGTGGTGCGACGGAGTTCCTCAATATTCTTTTTGAGATCTTTTGCCATCGAATTAAATGAATGGGCAAGTTCTTCGAATTCATCCCCGGTTTCAATAGTCAGATGGTAATCGAGATCTCCTTTACCGAGCGCCACAGTACCCTGCCTGAGTAACTCTACTGGCCGGGTGATGATCCTTGCAAGCAGGAACGAGAGCAGGATAACAACGATGAGAATGATGATAAACAGTCCGGCGAAAATTTCCAGAATCCGGGTTGTCTGGGCATCGATATGCTGACTTGAAACCCGTGTTGCAGCAACAATATTACTCTCAGTCTTTATTGCCGGTGCAACGATTTGGGACGCTGGCATTGAGATGGCAAAACTCCAGTTCAAGGTTTTTACCGGCGCATACGCGACATAGATCTCCTTGTTATCAATCCAGGCGTGATCAACTCCAGATTGTCCGGCAACCATTTTCCGGCCGATTGCGACCAGACCCGGATTGGGATTGTCAAATACATTGTCTGTGGTAAATGCCTCGTTCCAGTGTGTATCTCCCGCAGAAAGACCCGGGCGGCTGATGACGTTTCCTTCACTGTCTACCAGTATCGCGTAGCCACTACCATCTAAGGTAAGGTTGAGGACATTCTGGTTGATGGTATTGGTTGTAACATCTGATGCGATCACCCACGTACCGTACTTTGTTGGAACAGCATGCGAGCAGGTAACGACCAGGCCATAACCGGATGCATCCACATACGGTCCGGACCATATGTAACCGGAGGTGTTTTTTGCATGGGTAAACCAATCCCTGGTTCGGGGATCATAATACGGTACTGTTTTATTATTCCAGGGATACATGCGCATGATGCCGGAATCGGTAGCAATATAGGTGCTGTTGAGCTCCACATCGGCGACATACATCCCCTTGAGCAGATCGTCCATACCTGCGAGAGTGCGATATTCATCCGACAGTGGATTTACCGTGGATTCGGGTGCAAGTATGACAACGGTGGCGTTCATCGGATTTTCTGGCGGGGTATATTTTGTAAATGAGGGAGTGACCGGTTGGAACGGGGGATTATTCTGCAGTGAGACTGCCTGCGCCGCAAGGATCTCTATTTCAGAGGTAGTATCATCGAATGTTAATCGCGTGATATCAGCCTGATCAAATGCAATCCTCATTAGGTTACTCTCTGCCTCCTGTCGGAGAGCAACAAAACTGTCATTGACGGCTGTCACACCAAGTGCCGTACTGCTGTCTTCTGCATAATGCCCGATATCGCTGATGGTGACTAACGCCACCAGACCGGTAATGAGCAGCGAGATGATTGAGAGGAATAAAAAGATGATGAGAATCTTCTGACGGACACTCAATTCTTTGGAATGGAAAATTCCGGGCATCATAACTATCAGGATGTTTGTTTTTGGCTTCTGGAGGGTCAGGTCATTGACAGGAACTTATTGCCCGCTCTTTTTTTATTACTGCACTACAATCGTTACCAGATGATTGCGGGTGATTGGCAATAGCATTTGTTATTTTTATGGAAACGGTTACACAAGAAAGAGAGCCGGGATTAATAAAAAAATCCCCGCTCATATGTTAACATTGAGGACAGTTCGAATCGCAATACCGATCAGGAATGAAATCCCCGCAATGCCAAGGCTGATAGCTGCCATCTCGGCGAAGCGCCGGTAAAATGGGAGATCTTTTGCTACAGAGATGTAGAATGTAAAGACAAAGATTACAATTATTGCTGCCAGTAGGGTGAGCATCAGGGCGATAAAGGGACTGGAGAAGAGTAAGAACGGCAGGATCAGCAGGGCTACGGTGACAATGTAGGCAACGGTTGTGTACACTGATGCTTTGATCGGATCCGCAGGTCCCCCGTCAGATCGCTGCGAGAGATACTCAGATGCCCCCATCGAAAGAGATGCTGCGACACCCATCACAAGTCCGACAATTGCAATTATCTGCGTGTTCTGGATGGCAAACGTGAGACCGGCAAGAGTTCCGGTGAATTCGACAAGTGCATCATTCAATCCCAATACCACAGAACCCACGTATTTCAAGCGTTCTTCATCGATAAGAGCGATCAGTTCGCGTTCATGGACCTCTTCATTTTTTAAGATCCCGGCAATTTCCGGTACGGTGAAAGGGATGGCCCGATCGGTCGACTGTGCCCGCTTCTCAACACCCTCCATGAGTTTTATGGCAAATGTCAAACCAAGCAGTCGTGCGATTAAGTAATAGAACCAGACCCGCAGCGTATCGGGTGCTACATCCTGCTTTGTGTACCGCTTCCAGATACCATAGTGGGTGAGTTCTTCGCTTGCTATCCTTGTCAGTACTTCCCGGTTATGCTCATCTTTTGTCGTTGCAGCGATCTTTAAGTAGATCTGGTGCTCCGTGATCTCGCTCTTTTGCATGGCGAGGAGGATTGTTACATTTTTCTGGTCGGTCGTACTGCTTGTCATATTCAATCATCTCACCTATTTTTCAGAATTCGCTCCCGGGTATTCACTCCAATTTTTTATTGCATCAAACGGATTGGGTTGATGTAACCCGGTAACTGGCTTTTGGTACATGTATCTCAAAACAAACGCCTTTTTTTGGTTCGCCGGTTTCTTTTATCGTGATTCCGGTAATGGAGAGAATTTCCTGGGACAGGAAAAGGCCAAGACCCGTGTGTTTGCCAAAACCGCGCCGGAAAAGTTTGTCCTTATCGTCAAGCGAGATGCCAACTCCATTATCGCGGTACGTGATCACTGCTTCGTTTTTGGTCTCTTCAAAGGAGAACGACATTCGGGTAACATGGACTCCATGGCGAAGTGAATTTTCAATCAGGTTGTAGAACACTTTTTCGATAAGCGCATCGGCGTATACCTGGACTGGGGGCAGCAGGATATCGAATGTTATCTCTTCTAAAGGGAGTTGCGATGCAGCAGAACGTATCTGCTCGGTGACATCCTGCCATTGCGGAGCATTCACTCCGATACTCTCGTAAAATCGCGTAAATTCAATCTGCCGCTCAATCGCTCCTGCGGCATCTATCTCCTTTGTGATATATTCAAGGAAGACCGGGTCTTTCACATTCTCTTTCGAGAGTTCAAGGTACATCCTAAGCCCGGTGAGTTTGTTCAAGATATCGTGCCGGGTAATGGAAGAGAGCATGGTCAGTTTATTGTTTGCAATTCGCAGTGCATTTTCTGCGTGTTTGCGTTCAGTGATATCTCTCATCACATGAACACTGCCCATAATATTTCCCCCTTCATCATAGAGTGGTGAGGCAGTGACAAGAAAATCTGCATTCAGGGTATCTTCATGAAATTCCTGAGCATGCTCGTTTCCATCGTTTAACAAGCTGGCAAGCGGACAGTAATCAGGCGGATTTTTGCCGCGATGAATCAGATCGTAACATGGCTTGCCCACGGCATCTTCCGGTTGCATTCCCAGCCGGTCTGCCATGGCCTTATTCACGCGGATAATATGATAATCCCGTCCGATTATTGCAATCATGTCGGGAACTGCTTCAAAGGTGCGCTCCCATTCGATCTTTGCCTGGAGGATCTCATCCTGTAACTGTTGCCTGTCGGAAATGTTGTGTGCAATTACCGAGGCCCCGATTAGTTCTCCTTTTACATTTTTTATCGGTGAGAGTGACAGGGATACCTGGATCCTTTTGCCGGTTTTTGTCAGTCGCTCGGTGTCATATCGATCAACCGGTATACCATTCTGGATCTTTTTTAAGAGCATCATGGCATCATCCAGTTTATCAGGAGGGAGGAGTATGGTGATGGATTTGCCTTTCATTTCTTTTGCTGAATACCCGTAGAGTTTCTCTGCACTGGCATTCCAGTCGGTGATAATGCCATCAAACGTTTCTCCAATTATCGCATCGCCAGAAGAAGCTACGATAGAAACAAGTCGCCGGCACATCAGGGTGTCATGGTGCATACGGCCACTCAGGTAGGAGATAACTGCAGAGATTATTATGAAGACGAGACATCGTTCAAGGGCGGCAATCAGCACATCCATACTGGCCGGATACTGAATAAAGACTGCCCCGCAATAGAGTGCTGAGAGCAGGAGCGTGAATTGCACCCCCCTTTTTGGATAATAATATGATGCGAGAATGATGGGGATGTATAAGACATGGGGAAGTACGTTTGTGATACCAAGGATAAGCCCATATATATTGAGAAATAGTGTCACTGCCGCACTCATTCCGATGAGCGCCGGGATCAGAAGGGGCCGTTTGTATACCTGATCAAAATATAAAAAATCCATGACGTGGAAGCCCCGGTTACGTACACAATGTTAACCCATTTCCTCTTAATGGTTGGTGCGGTTACCTGATTCCTGTATCAGGATAGTGGCGTTGTCAGGTAGTGCATGATCCGGTCAATGATGACCCGGTTCTTTGGCAGGTTGATGTGGCAGTACTGGTCGGGACGGGGCAACAGATCTGCATCGTCCTTGCCTATTGGCAAAATATCAAGAGAGATTCCCGGGAGGCGCGATTCGCTGTGCGGTACAATCCCATCACCCTCCCAGGTCTCCTGCCAGCCCCCTTCATTATTGGTGTCCCATGTTTTTCCTTCGAACAAGGGAAAGAAATCCGGCATGCCTTCTGGATTTGCCGTTACGATGATACGGTAGGTGATGTCCTCCCGGGTTCCTGCCAGACGGAGCTTTTGCATGGCGGGACTTGCAGGCCTTACATCCTGTACTATCAAATCCATGGAAGGATCAAATCCCAGCGGGACAAATACCCCGGTGAGCCGGTTAATAATATCTTTTCCCTTAAACGGGTCGTGGAATAGTTCGGCGAGTACTGAGCCATTATTTGGCGGACCAAGGCCGATGAGCTGCCGGACATTCTCTTTTCGGGCAGCTCCATCCATCACTTCAAGGAGATACCGGGTTATGCAGGTGCCAACCGAATGGCTGACAATGTTAACCGGACCGTTATACCCACTATCGTCCCGCATAGTTCGAATATAGGTTTTCAAGGCAGTCGCACGTTTTGCAATATCCGTATTATCCATGCATGAATGGTCGAATTTCCATACGGTGATAGAAGCCTCGGATAACCGGGGTACGAGCCGGTTCCAGATCCCTGGATGGCTGTTCCATCCATGGACGAGGAGGACCGGGCATTGACCTGTACTCATTACCAGAACGGTTAGCCGCCATATACGATAGGTTCTGCGATCCGGTTTTCCGGTAATGGAATGAACGCTTGATGTTTCTTAAGGTTTTATTTCAATCATTGCTTCCCCATCCGTCACAATGTATAACATTGTGAAACACGTACTAACCGTTCGTGATAATCCGGTACAGGCATATCGTGCAGAATATCGGAATGATTCAGCATATGGCTGTTGTAGCATCAGCGTGCTTTTTGATGCTGCTGCTCACCGGTTTTTTTTGCACTGCATCGGCTGCCGAACCTCAGCAGATCACCGGAATTACCTGGACAAAGATTTATCCGGACAGTGATTCTTTCGAAGCACACGCAATTACCCGTACTGCCGATGGCGGGTATCTTGTAACCGGCACAAGTGGGAGTGACAAGAACCGGCACGATCTCCTGCTGGTAAAAATCGATTCGAGGGGAAATGAGCAATGGCGAACAACCAGTAGCGGGATCTCTTGTGAAGGCAACGCGGTGATTGCTATGGCCCCCGGTAATGCTACCATACTTGGAGGGGGTTGTGATACCAGCGGCAGGGTCACGCAGTCGTTCATTGAAGATACGAAAGGGAATGTATTGTATAACTGGAATTTTGAAGCCGGCAGACATGCCACCGGCACAGCATTGCTCAGTACCGGTGATGGGGGATATCTCTTCCTTGCAGATGGAGACAACCCGTCTCCAGGGAGGAATGACCGGGACGTGATGATTAACCGGATTGATTCTAAAGGTGTGGTTCTCTGGACTAAACTGTTTTCAGGTCAACTCAATGATACCGCAAAGGCCGTTGTCATGGCACCGGACGGTGGATTTATCGTAGCCGGTTCGACAAGGAATGCTGAATCCAACAGAGAAGAGATTTTTTTATTAAAACTTAATGGGCAGGGGACTGACCAGTGGGTCAGATCTATCGGAACCGTGAATGATGAAACCGTCCGGAGTATCACCTCTACAGGAGACGGTGGGTACGTAATCGCCGGAACATCCTGCCGGCGCGGTTTGTCAGGAGATTGTGATATCCATGTAATCAGGATTGATGCTGCGGGAAGTACACTATGGGACCGGAAATTTGGGGGAACCGGCCGTGAATCCGCCTATGTCATACTGTCGTCTCCTGATGGGGGATATACGATTGTAGGATCTTCAGATTCCCCGGAACGTGGAGCACTGGACCGTGATATCCACATTGTGCATATGGATACCAACGGAAACGAGCTGTGGACCAACACGTTTGGCACTCCCTCCTACGATTTTGTTACCGGTGCGGTCATGGCTCCTGACGGATCACTGGTTGTTACCGGTTACGCAACAGATCCCGTAGAGTCTAAAAGACGCACACTGTTCATCACGAGCATAGGACTTGCCGGCAGAGATTCGACTCCCGATCTGCGCAATTCAGCGTCCCAACAACGAAAAAATAGCGGTCTTGAGGTCAGGGTCCGGGATGGAAAGACCGGTGCCGGCATTGCCGGTGCTCAGGTATATTACGACGGGAAGATCATGGGAAGGACATCGGAAACTGATGGTATATACCTTATTGAAAAATTTGGTACCGGTTCCCATTCAATACGTATAACAAAACCCGGATACCGGGAAACAACCGTGATAGCCGATGGCACTACGGGTTCAAGCCTTACCGTGCGGTTACAACCCTCCGTTATCCAGAGAATTGCCGGTGATGCATCTCCAGAAACCGCACTTGACATAGTTTTTGTCCCGTCTAATACATCCTACGACTGCGGGCTTCAGGCTAAAATTGTCGCAGACCAGTACATGGATAATCCGGAACTATTCTTAACTGATGTCCGGCAACTATCCGATCTTAAGTTGTTCCAGCTTGGCAGGTACTCCTCGGTACCTGCAAAAATTTCAGATGGCTATCAAAAGCGTCTGAATATTTATTATTACTGGGATGGTGAACGATACGCAGATGCATTCAACGGGTGTGCCGGAACCCTTCCGGAAGGTTTCTGGGATGAGGCTCCCTTTGCGGATGTCGCCATTATCCTCTATCCCAAATATTACGGTCTCAATAAAGGAACCACATGCGAACCTGTCGGCTGCTCCAGCGGGATCGGATCGGGTACCAATTCCTGGTTCAAAGCGCCTGCCAATAATGGACAAATATTTCTTCACGAGTCCGGACATGCGATCTTTGGTCTGATGGATACGTACTGCGGTGACACTTATTATGAAGAGAATCGGCCTGTTCCCAATGTGTGGCAATCTGAGAAAAACTGTAGCTACGACACCGCGAAAAGCGGGAGTTCAGGATCAGCATGTCGGCCGATTAGTGGGAATGATTCAGGGAGCACGAGCACCTGTAAAAAGGATTACCTGAAATTCGACCGCGATCCGGATCTGATGGCATCGACAACCAGCTCGGCAACATTCGGCGAGAGCTCAACACAGCGGATCCAGTACATATTCGATGCGGTAGGGAGGATCAGATGAGTAAAAACCGATGGATTCTCTTCCTTGTCTGTGCAATTCTAGCAGCCAGTGGTCTGCTTTATGTTCTCTACGGTGGAGAACAGGGTGATTTTACCAAAGTTCTGGTCATCAAACTGCATATTGGAACAAATGGTGTAAGGGAGGATTTCGTTGGTCTCCGCTATGGTCATCCGCCAGAGCCCGGCCTGCGCTCAGGCACTTTTTCCGGCAAACTGCTTTCTGCAGATAGCAGGACGGTTAGAGAGTTTTCCCTTTGGGATCCCCGAATACAGTTAGGAGACGAGATAGTTGATGACGGGCAGGGGGGTGAGAGGCTTAGTGGCGCAATGGTACATTTACCCGAAGCAGATCTTCTCCTCACCCTGCCCTATATCGGTGTGGAAGAGAAGTTCGATCTCCATGACCGGACCTCGGGGAAGTTGATGAAGTCCGTCAATCTATCATCAGCGATCACTTCTTTCAAACAGACCTACCCGTCTGATCCGGATGGTCCCAAGGTTGTTCAATCACAGCAGGGAATGCCATTTATTACCATCGCAGCGGGAATGGTGCTCTTTGCTCTCATGATACTGGTTGTTGTCATGATGATGCGCAGAAGATAATACGCGTACGTTTGTTACATTCAAATCTCTGAACCTGTTTGTTAGAAAAAAGGATGTAATCTTTATGTTTTCTCAAGGGGAAGATTCGGCTGTAATTACCGGAAAATCGCCTTAATTGATTATTTAGATAAAAAATCTCTCGTTACAACATTTGAATTTTAATGTCAAACATGGCTGAGGTATTGATAAAAAAGATTTAAAAAAGAGTATATTGATAGCTTCTTAGAAATCCGTCATAATCCGGAACTGGTCAATCTCTTCGCGGTCGAGTTGCTCTAAGAACTCATCTGCTGCATGACCAATGTCTTTACTCGCGGTGATGGCACGGCCGACCACAAGGATATCTGCCCCTGCCTTGAGGGCATCCTTGACTACATTGACCCGGACGCCGCCAGCGGTGGCGACAAGGAGCTTCCCGCCAGCTGCCTTCTTGATTGCCGGGATGTCGCCCCATGCATGGGCGGTCTCTTCGGTGTCGATTGCACGGTGGAGTTCCACGATATCGGGCTTGACTTTCAGGCTTGCAATAACCTTTGCCGGGTTCTGCACATTGAGCATATCGACAATCGAGTAGATGCCAACCTTACGGGCTTCGGCAATAGCCTTCTCCATGGTTGATACGGGCGCAAGACCTGATACCACGACAGCATCTGCGGTTGCATCGGCTGCCATACGGGCTTCAAGGTTGCCGGTGTCAAGGATCTTTAAGTCCGCGATGATGAACGCGTTGGGGCGGAGCTTGCGGATCTCGGAAATAACGCCAAGACCGAACTTCTTGATAAGGGGAGTCCCCGCCTCGATAATGAGGTGGTCATTGTCCGGGAGTTCCTTTAATACCTGTGCAACCTTGCCCATGTCCACAAGGTCCATTGCGACCTGCAGGTATGGTGCATCCCAGAGTCGCTGTACCTTGAATCCCATAATCGCGTGGGCGGCACGGTCTTTCTCGTATACGAGAGTCTTTGCATCCGGGAATGCAGCGAGTGCACGGTTAAGTGCGAGTTTCATTGCACCATAATTATACCGGTAGATGCGGTTGTAATCCTTCGCATCCGGGTGAACGAAAACCGATGCAAGGATCGCAACATTCTCAATGTCAACACCGTTAAACAGTCCTTCCTCAACACAATCTGCAACTGCCTTTGCAACTGCAGCCTGCACAGGGCCGAACATCTCGTTGACTTGCGCCATATCCTTTAAGGTGACCTTCGGGATGACGAGCGTGACTGGCTTTGTGAGCAGGTTCGGGCGGACGACAGCGAGCAGCGGGGTGTGCCCGGCTGAAAGCTGTGAAATCGCGTTTGCAAACGCCGAACCGATAGGGCCTTCCTTATCGCCCATCAGCAGATCGATGTGCGCAATCTCCGCGCCATCGCCAATAAGTGCTTCTCCGACTAAATACATGGAACTCTCCTAATCCTGATAGTATGTGACGCTAAAGTATGATAAATATATCAAATCGCGTGCGGGAAACAAAACCCGGAATAAAAAAATGACAGTGAAAAAATGTATAAGCACTTCTTTAAGAATACTCCGCACCCAACGAAATCAATACGAAGAATGGATGATCAGCAGTAATCCTGGTTAAATCTCCCCTGAAAGATAGTGTAAGGATTAATACCCGGTTAATACTCTGGCAAACCGCTCATTTTTGTTTCTTTGTTATCTCGTTGATAGTCCCAATAATACGGAGTGGTCGGTTATCAGCATTCCGTTCGATTACCTTCCCCCGGACGGCTATCTGTTTCCAGTTTCCGTCTTTGCAGGCAAGCCGGAATTCAGAATCAAAAAGAGGTTTTTTTCCATTGAGATGCTCGTAAAAATCAAAAATAATCTTCGGCATGTCAAGGGGATGGACAAGGGACTGGCAGGTTTTCATGGTGATGAGCGGGAGCTCATCCGGCTGGTATCCCATTGTTTCACGGGCCCATTCGTGAATATCATGGACAACCATGGTCCGCAGATCCATATCCCATATCCCGATATCTCCCGCTTTCATGGCAAGGGTCAGCCGTTCCTGGCTCTCGAGGAGTGCCTGTGCGTCTATTTTCCGTTCGGTAATGTCGATGATGACGCCCCGCACGCCGATTGGCTTCCCGGTATCAGGATCAACAATCTTCCCGCCGTAGATCAGGGCCGGGAACGTGCTTTTGTCCTTTCTTATCAGCAGGTACTCCTGACCAGTACTTGGTCTTCCGCTAACTGCTTTATTCAGGTCAGTGATCGCCCGCTCCTGGTCGCTTGGTGTGATGAAATCAAGAATGCTAATCTTATTCTTGAAGTCTTCTTTTGTATAGCCGAATAAGTCATAGCCCACACGGTTTGTGAATGTGAGGATATAATTCAGGTCCATTTCGTAGATTACCACCGGGATGATATCGGCAAACCCCTGGATCATTTCCTGCGAGATATTGAGATCCCGCTTGACTGCATAGTGATCGGAGATGTCCCGGAATGATTCTATCGCTCCCGTGATCGTACCTTTCGAGTCGTAGAGGGGGCTGGCTGTGATCCACAGGTGAGCCCCAGCTCCGTTATTGAAATGAGGTATGAAAACCTCGGAGGTGATCGTGTCTCCGGTCTGCTCAAAAAATGGGTCCCGCGAACGGTATGCAGGATTTTCTTCAAGGACCATATCTGCATGGAGAGGGCATCTGTCATGATAAAACGGCAGGGCATATTCAAAATCACTCTTGCCGAGCATATCTTCCCTGCTGATGCCGGTCATCTTCTCCATGGCAAGGTTCCATGCGATGACACATCCACTCAAATCCCGGACAAAAGTCGCATCCGGCAGGAAGTTGATGATATCGATCATCTGCTGTCTTGACATATCCAGTTCGTCGCTGAATCGCCGTCGCTCAATGGCCCGCTTGATTTTGTGGCTTAGTTCGGCGATCATAGCCTTTACGTCCTGCCCTTTCTGGATGTAAAAATCCACACCGTTGTCCACGGCTTCGATCACAACTTCCTCACGGCCCTTGCCGGTAAAGAGGAGGAATGGCACACTTCCGTGACGTGAACGCACTTCTTTCAAAAAATCTATTCCGTTCATGTGGGGCATGTCGTAATCCGATACGATGGCATCGTAAGACAATTCCTGGATTTTTTTGAGGCCCTCTAGTGCAGAAGTTACGGTATCAATCGAAAAATCCCCGGTCTTTTCAAGGAATATTTTATTTATCCCTAACAGGACCTCCTCATCGTCAACATAAAGAACGGAATACATCTAAACAAATCCGGAATATTTTGGATATTACTGCCGATAATTCTATAGAACCTGTTTATTAAATCAGGTTTTTATTTTCACTATTTATAGTGGAAAGAATTTCCCTTATATGTTCTTCGATTTGATTCTAAAAAAAGTCCTTATTTTATGAAAATATGTCTTGATTTTTAATTACCTGTTCTTCTTTTGTCACAAAAGAAAATAAAATATTTATATATAAAATAATAGCGTTAACAAAATTAACCTCATAGCATGCAGTGTGTGGACCTGCCCTAACCCGATACGCGCAGTACGGATTCCTGTTTTTATTCAATATATGTGGCGTGAATAATGACCGGAATATTTACCAAGCGGTGCGATTTGTAGCGCTAAAAAGGGATATGTGAGGCAGGCAGACACGCCAGTCGCTGTAAAAAATATGGCAGGAAATATTGGGGCAATTCGCCTTCAGATGATTAGTGGAAAAAGGATAGGACATTTCTCCCCACAGCTAATCTACTTCTTCTGGTATTTCTTACCTGCCGAGAATGCCTTATCGATCTGCATTCCGACCTGCCAGTAGGTTGCCTGAGCGTACACGATCGGATCGAGCTTTGCGACATCTGGTTTTCCGTCAGTTGCGCATGCTTTATCGACATGGATCTCCACAACTTCACCAATGTGCAGCATGTGGCTCCCACAGTCAACAGACTTGAAGAGCGTACATTCGATATTGACCGGGCATTCCTCCGCTAAGGGAGCGGTCTTTAACTTTCCGTAGAAGGATTTGAAAACCTTCGACTTGTCTGCCTGTGCACCGGAGACAAGACCGCAATGGTCGGTTTCGACTATGTGTTTTGCAGACGGGATGTTCAGGCTGAAAGTCTTGTTCTCTTCAATTCCCTTTGCTGTGTGCCGCACTTTGTTGATCGAAACGCAGATCATGGGCGGCGCCATACAGGCAACAGTTGCCCACGTGGCAGTCATGTAGTTTGCTTTCCCGCTCACATTTGCACCCACGAGCAGGGTGGGCATGATACTCATGTACGGCATCGGGCCGATGGTGATTTTTTCCATTTTGGTTTTCTCCGGGATGATGTTGGTAAAGGAGGATTTTAAGGGTATCTTTGGAGGGGGTAGAAGGATCGACCATTTTTTGTATATGTGTTTGTTTATGGATGAGAATGATATTTTTAATTTGACAGGCCTAATGCGAAAACTTAGATCTAGAGTTATTGAATTCCATGGAAAAATCAACAAAATCTTTTACTCTGGCATCATTGAATCAATATCCTGGTTGTAATCGTATGGTAAACCTGAAAATGCCTCCTGAAAAAGCACTTCTTCTGATTCATGAGAGAATCGATGCTATACCGATGATTGAAAAAAACCAATACGGTCTCGAATATTACGACTTTATTCGGTGGTGTTCAAAAACCTGGTCTGCGATTGATACAATATATAAGGTGGGGGATCATCATCCCGAAGAAATCCGGAATATCGGGCTCCAGAATTGTTCCTGTAATTCTCACCTGGAAGCGCAGATACTCGCAGATGTCTATCATTCCAAACTGTTGGATTATATAAGGGAAATTCAGGATTCGATGAAGATTCCGGAATAATAAAAAACAGTATGAATAAAAGATCAAAAACGAATGTAATCACATTTTTTCCATATAAAAAAGTCAGTCAATCAATTCTCGAAAAAAGAACTAGTACGGACAGCAGCTCCTGCCCCGTTTTGCAATATCATATCCTATGAAGAGCATGAAAATGCCGATAACAATAAAAGCATATGCCTGCAGTTCATCCCCTGTGGGTGGCGTAATTATCACCAGGATTGCATCGCCAATCACAAAAAGAGCCAGGATGACTAATCCGATCATGAATACTTTGTGCGAATCCATAAAACATCCCTGTTTATACATGACATGGCGTTGTTGGTAAAAAAAGCGTTTGGATTGGATTTGTCTTTGCTGGGTTATCTGGCCTGTACGAGGATTACGATTTAATGTGATTCACATCCCTGTTAGGCCGGCCCGGCCGGGCTCGATGCATCTGCCGGAATGGCAACAAGCATCTCTATATCCATCCGGTCTGCCCGTTTCAAGACCATATTCATTGCTGCTTTTTCATCCGGGGCTTCAAACATAACGACGTTATCGTACCTTCCCAGCGTCCAGTAGATCCCAAGGTATTTGATGTGTCCTTTCGTGTCAGACTCGATATCCTTCATGTTCTGGGTAACAACTTCCTTGCTCAACTGTTTTTTGAATTTTGCCAGTGCAATAAAAAGCATAACTCACCTCGTCCCTTTGCAGGATATGTAACCTGCGAAGGGGAGTTATTTTAATGTTGGTTTTTGGCATTGACATCCATATCAAGGGGTAAACGTGAGACCTGCTGCTTCGGAAAAGATACCGAGTGCAAGTTCTCTTTCGCTCGGTAGTTCACCCGTTACGCGATTTTTTTGGCTTCGGCAATTGCCGCGTCCGGTTTTTGTCCTCACAACACGTCCGTATATCCCCTTCACACAAGCAGTTGGCCTGACGATATGTGGACCGCGTGTCCCCCGAGAATTACCCGGTTGCCATTCAGGGTGACCTTCACGGTCCCGCCCCGTGCCGAACACTGGAACCCGTCAAGCTCGGTTTTTTTGAGTTTTTCTCCCCAATACGGCCCAAGGCAGCAGTGGGCAGAGCCGGTAACCGGATCTTCCGGGACCCCTACCACTGGTGCGAAGAACCGGGAGACGTAATCAAAATGCGGGAGATCAGAGACTGCAGTTACGATGATCCCTCGCGTTGGAATTGCCGCGAGTGCAACCATATCGGGTTCAAGGGTGCAGAGATCTGCTGCTGACGGGAGCTCGGCAAGGATATCAAACCGGTTCCGCCCCACAAAAACCGGGGTAACTCCCAGTGCCCGATCAAGACCGGGAACTGATGCCGCAGAAATGACCCGCTCTGCAGGAAAATCAATAGTTATCCAGTCCCTGTCCCTTTGGGCCGTGAGCGTTCCGGATCTCGTCTCAAACGCGATCGAGGATCCCGGTTTCTCGTGACCGGTTGTCCACAGGATGAATGCAGCAGCGATTGTCGCGTGACCGCAGAGGTCCACTTCACGCTCTGGAGTAAACCACCGCAGGTTCCAGCTTCCCGGACCCGGATGCAGGAACGCAGTCTCGGAATGCTTCATTTCTCCGGCAACCTGTTGCATCCAGACCAGGTCGGCAGGTCCGTCCATGATGCAGACAGCCGCTGTGTTTCCGCGGAACGGGGTGCCGGTAAAGGCATCTACCAGATGCAGCTCATGACTCATAATAGTGAGATGGAATTTCGAATTCTTATAACTGATCGGGCTCATTTGACCAGAGTCCGGATTATAAGGAAATCTTCCGGTAATCAATCAGTTTCGTTGAACCATCTCAGTAAAAAAGAACACAAGCGTACTATAGCAAGAACAAAAACGGCATCCGATTATGTACTGCAATTCGTATGCTACAGGTTAAAGGCAGAATAAGAAAATGTGGGGTTGGTGAGATTTGAACTCACGATCGACGGGTCTCTCCGACATGCATCAGTGCTCCAACGGGTCATCATCTTTTCATCAGTAGACCCATTGTTCATCATCTGCGAGCACAAAGAACGCAAAGACCGCTGGAGCCCGTCGCCATTCCGGGCTAGGCCACAACCCCATACAATCCGCGTACAGGAATTTCCTGCCGCTGACTCAATAAATTCGCAGTATACAAACTTAAGAGTTTGGTTATCTGCGTTCTTTTTTCGGGTCCGGCCCTATCGTAACCCAAGTACGGGCCGGGCCATCATCCAGAGAAAATGAATAAAAATAATGTGGAGTAATTTTAAAGATTTTCGACGGGACATTTATTGGGTGCACCACTTTTTTTTAATACTGCACCACAGCCGATGTAAAATCAGCATCAATATATGCAAATCCTACCCCATATTTTACCAATGGTTCAGGGCAGCTATATTTGCGGGACATCAGCAGTTCCTCTGCTGGGAATGACCATCAGCGAAATGGTCGATAGTATCGCGACAAAATACCCGGACACCGAGGCCATCGTGTCCGTAC
This sequence comes from uncultured Methanoregula sp., assembly GCA_963676675.2. Classification (GTDB taxonomy): domain Archaea; phylum Halobacteriota; class Methanomicrobia; order Methanomicrobiales; family Methanospirillaceae; genus Methanoregula. The sequence goes on from OY781161.1 coordinate 1,329,804, forward strand.
ATCAGGATATCCGTTGGACGTACCGGGAATTTGCGGAGCGGGTGAACCAGGTTGCCCGCGCCCTTATGGGTCTTGGCGTTGAGAAAGGTGACCGGGTTGGTATCTGGGCCATGAACTATGCCGAATGGGTTGTAGTCCAGTTCGCTACCTCCAAGATTGGCGCAATCATGGTAAACATTAACCCGGCGTACCGCACCTATGAGCTCGAGTATGTGCTCAAACAGGCTGAAATCTCGACCCTGATCGTGCAAGGTCGGTTCAAGACTTCGGATTACGTGGGAATGTTTTACGAAGCCTGTCCCGAGGCCTACGAATGCAAGCCCGGCAGGATCTCATGCGAGAAATTTCCGTTTCTTAAAAATGCAGTCTTCATGGGTGACATCCCTTACAATGGTATGTACACATGGGGGGACTTTTTGAAAAAGGCGGATGAGATCACGATGGATGACATCATCGAGCGGGGCGAAGGACTCTCGTTTGACGACCCGATCAACATCCAGTACACAAGTGGCACCACAGGGTTCCCCAAGGGGGTTGTCCTGACCCACCACAGCGTCATCAACAACGGCTTCATCATCGGTGAGGGGATGGGATTTACCGAAAAGGATCGGCTCTGTATTCCCGTTCCCTTTTACCACTGCTTCGGCATGGTCCTTTCCAACCTTGCCTGCGTTACTCACGGTTCGACCATGGTGTTACCTGCCCCGACCTTCGATGCCGAGGAGGTCCTCAAGACCATCGAGAAGGAGCACTGCACGGCAGTCCACGGAGTCCCGACCATGTTCATTGCCGAGCTCAGCCACCCGAACTTTTCCAAATACGACCTCAGGTCTCTGCGGACCGGTATCATGGCAGGTTCACCATGCCCGATCGAGGTAATGAAACAGGTCAACACGCTAATGCACATGAGTGAGATTGTGATCGTGTACGGCCAGACCGAGACGAGCCCCGGCGTTACGATGACAACAACCAAAGACCCGGTCGAACGCAGGGTTACAACAATCGGAAGGGCGTTTCCGCACACAGAACTTAAGATCATCGACTCCAAGACCGGCAAGATCGTTCCGCATGGAGAGATCGGTGAGATTTGCGCACGTGGTTACTGCGTCATGAAATGCTATTACAACAACCCTTCGGCAACCCATGCCACGCTCGACAAGGACCACTGGAACCACACCGGCGATCTCGGTACCATGGATGAGGAGGGCTACTTCAAGATTGTCGGGCGGCTCAAGGACATGGTGATCCGGGGCGGGGAGAACATCTATCCGCGAGAAATCGAGGAATACCTGCATCACCACGAGAAAATATCAGATGTCTACGTTGTCGGCGTGCCGGATATCAAGTATGGCGAGGAACTCTGCGCATGGGTGAAGATGAAGCCCGGCCAGACCATGACCGAGCAGGACGTGAAAGACTTCTGCAAGGGGAAGATCGCCCATTACAAGATCCCCCGGTATGTTATGTTCGTTGATGACTTCCCGATCAACATCTCCGGCAAGATCATGAAATTCAAGATGCGGGAGACCTCGATCAAGGTGCTCAGTTTACAGGAAGCGGATAAAATCGAGACGGCATAATTATATCCGCTCTCTTTTTTGTACAAGGATAATCAAAATCTCTTGATCTTTTTCGTCCAACAAATCTCGAACACTATAAATACCATCCACTCGGATTTCGTCATATTATAATGAATACAGCACAGGAAATGATCGAAACATCGCCCCGCTATGACCGGATAAAAACCCGTGTTAATGCGATCCTCAACACCTACCCAAATCCGGAACCGACGGCACGGGTTGTGAAGTATTTCCTTGCCATCTTCATCCTGGCCAATACAATCGCCGTAATTATTTCCACGATGCCGGATCTTTCGCTATCGTTCCGCATCCAGCTTTTTGCGCTCATTTCGTTCTGTCTTTCCATTTTTGCGATCGAATATATCCTTCGACTCTGGTCATGTACGCAGAACCCCACATTCTTTGGCCGGCTAAAAGATCGTCTGCGTTATGCTACCGGAATTTATATGATAATCGATCTCCTTTCGATCATCCCCATCATCTTCCCCTTTGTCTTTCCCAATGACTATTCCATGCTCCACATCTTCAGGCTCCTCTCAATCTTCAAGCTGGTGCGCTACACCCGTCATTCTGATGCGCTGCAACTCCTGCAACGTGTCGTTTTCAAGAAGCGTGAGATTATCTCAATTCTCGTAATTTTCCTGGTATTTGAGATCCTGTTCGCTTCAACGATCATGTACCTTGTCGAGAACGCTGCCCAGCCGGACAAATTTTCCAGCATCCCGGCGGCCATGTGGTGGGCGGCGATGACAGTTACTACCGTGGGGTACGGTGACATCTATCCCATCACTCCTTTAGGTCAGACCATCACAGGCTTGGTAACGATTGGGGGTGTCTTACTCCTTGCTCTTCCGTCTGCAATTCTCGCTGCCGGGTTTATGGAAGAACGACAAAAAGAGCAGTCAAACCGTAATCATTACGGGACTGAAGCAGGAATTTCACTGCTTGAGCGGGTGGGGACATTAAAAGAGCGTGGATTGATTACCGAAGAGGAATTTGAAGAATATAAGGCCCTCATCCTGCCACGGTTACATGAGAACGATGAAGAAAGGGAAATAAAAAAATAAGTTGAATTTTTACAATAAGCCAAACCACGCGACATATGAGATCGCGATCATCACAATGAATACAACGATGAGGATCTTATATACGCAACCGTGACAGACGCCCCCCACGGATGCCTTGTGATTAGGATCGTGGGACGATGAGCAAAGACGACATTTGTGTCCGGCATGGTCATGGTGCTCGAACTGCTGGTGATGAGTCATACCATCCACATTGATCGTGCGAGGGAAAAAACATACCGAAATTCAAAGCGAATTTTTTAGAATAGTTATATTCGATCCTGCAATTGTCTGGAATTCTTGCATTCTCAATACCCACAGATTATGAGAGATTATTTTCAGGGCTGATAAGAACCAGACTTATACGGTAAATAAAAAAGTAGATGTCGTGTTGTGGCTCGTTGAAATCCTCTTTTATTTATTTTTTAGTTTTTCTATCAAGGATGAAACCCGATCCTTTGAATCTACCGTTGCCCCTTCATCGCGATCAATACCAATGGTAACCACATCCCCTTCTTTTGCACCAAGCGGAAGCAGCGATACCGGTACAGTCATGCGTACTGGCTTTTCTTCAATACTGATCAACACTGCGATCCCCTCATCAATACGGTCAATGGTCGCTTTCATTTCATCTCACTCTGACTTCTTGTCGATTATCTTCCCGCTACCGTCTTTTAAAATGGCAATGTCCCCGCTGTTGCCCCAGACCGGCTCTGTTTTACCCATGAAAAGAGCCGTGTTGTTGAGGATTCCTGTACCTGAAAAGATCGTGATCGTTTCATTTGGTATAAGGTAAACAGCCGGGAATGAATACAGGGTGTTTCGGCCGTTATCAGAGAGGCTCCAGCCTGCTATGAGTACCGTATCATTCCCACGGTTAGCAAGCTTGACCCATTCACCATTCACGTTCTGCCGATCATCCCCCGGCGCGTTGAAACGTGTGTCGCTGATGACGACTGCAGATGCATTGCCTATTTGAGGAATGGTAATCGATGGCTGGGGAATTGAGAGCACAATGGATGCATAGGTACTATTAACCTGCGGTTTGGATGTCAGTTTTTGGGCCAAATCCCTAAGGTCTTTACCGGTCTTTACAGTGTAGGAAATCCCATTGCTTCTCACCAGGATTGTCCCGTCGCGATCAGTCCGGTAGATGATGGCTCCGGTATCAGTGAGAGTATCAATTGCCTGTTTATGCGGATGGCCGTACGGGTTATCTCTTCCAAGTGAGATGATCGCTGTTTCCGGGTGAACCCGTGCAATGAATGCTGGCGAACTTGAGTGCATACTCCCATGGTGACCGACTTTGAGAATCTGGGAATCGAGGGCATACCCGGACTTTGTTAGTGCCGTCTCGGCTTCACCGCCGGCATCTCCCGTGAACAGGAAGTTGATCGTTCCGTAGGAGATACGCAGCATAACAGAATTGGTGTTCAGGTCATCGCCGAACCGTTTTTCCGGAGGGGAGAGAACAGCAATTCGAAGAGCAGGGTCAAGATCGATCGTATCGCCTTGCACTGCGACCTTATAGGGGATATTTTTCTTATCAACCTTTTCTAAGAACCGCTCGTACAGCGCAGATGGATGAGGCATCCCGGAATCGAGCACCTTACCGACAGGAAAATTATCCAGTACTTTTTGCATACCCCCGATATGATCGGAGTGCGGATGGGTTGCGACAAGAAGGTCAATCCGGGTAACACCACGTTCCTTAAGATCACTGACCACTCGATCGCCCATGTCAATTTCCCCGGCATCGATCAGAATTGTCTTATTGCCAAAGATGATGAGCGAGGAGTCGCCCTGTCCGACATCTAGGAAATATGCGGAAAGTTTGCCATCATTCTCTGCCTGGTGGGAAGACCCTCGCAGGCCAATGTCCGGAATGCCGAGATCGCCTATACAGCCCGTGACGGCGATACACGATAACAGGATAAAAATAATGCTGATGACCGCAACTGCACGGTGCGGACTGGTCTCCTTTGGGTATTTCTGAAACATATTATGTGGATTGTGAACGGCCGACGAGTTCGTGGGCTGCTTTTGCCGCACCGGCAAGAATCTCGTCTTCGTTTGGGATCTCACGATTCAGCATCAGCACCCTGCCATCGCAGATGGTGGTCTCTACCGCAGCCCCGCTGCACGAGTAGACGAGATTGGATGTGGCGTTATGCAGGGGTATATTGCAGGCTGTCCGGGCAGAGACGAGCACGATATCTGCGGGCGCACCGATGGTGAGCGTCCCGGTGCCAAAGCCTAGTGCCTTTGCACCGTTTGTTGTTGCCATTGCAAGTGCTGCAGGTGCCGGAAGAACGGTAGGATCGTTCCAGAAGAATTTCTGGAGGAGTGCAGCGGTCTTCATCTCTTCGAACATATCGAGGTTGTTGTTACTGGCGCAGCCATCGGTACCGAGACAGACATTTGCCCCGGCAGCCGTAAGCTTGCGAATAGGCATCGCCCGGTTTGTTGCGAGCTTCATGTTGCTCGCCGGGTTATGAGACGCAAAGACGCCCCGTTTACCAAGCAGCGCACACTCGGTATCCTCGAGCCAGCAGCAGTGGGCTGCGATGGTTTTTGGCGTGAGGATACCGCAGTCGTCCAGCAGTGCCGCCGGGCGTTTGCCGTGCTGGGCAACGCAATCGTTGATCTCCTTCTCTGTTTCGGACAGGTGAATGTGGATTGCGATCTTCTGCTCTTTTGCAAACTCTGCACACCACTTCAGGCCTTCTGGGGATACGGTATAAATTGCATGGGGTCCGGTAGCAGCTTTAATCCGAGGATTATTCATCGAACGGATCTGTGAGGCCAGCTTCTCGGTCGCTTTGCACTCGGCCTCTCGTTTTTCTGCATTGAAGAGGTCGATAAACCCGTAACAGAGGACCGCCCGGATACCGGCTTCATCAACCGCCCGCGCCGCTTCATCCATCATGAAGTACATGTCGTTGAATGCGGTTGTTCCTGTCTTGATCATCTCAAGGCAGGCCAGTTTTGTGCCCCAGTAAACATCGTTTCCGGTAAGATGAGCTTCGAGCGGCCAGATCTTCTGGCTGAGCCAGTCCTGCAGGATCATATCGTCCGCATAACCCCTCAGCAGGGACATGGCCGCATGGGTGTGGGTGTTGGTGAGACCGGGAAGGGCAATCGCGCCATCCCCGTCAATCACCAAATCTGCTTCACCCTTATGCTCCCCCCGGATTCCGCTCCCGACTGCAGCGATAGCACCCCCATCGTTCACAAAAATATCTACAGCCTTTCCGTCTACAATCACATTTGCAATCAGGATCGATTGCCGTTTGTTGAAAACATTATCCATATCGCCCATAATGATCTCCAGTCAGTTTCATGCCATATTTTTAATAATCGTGTTCACCAGTTCTGCGGTGCGGTGCCGGTATGACCTTGAGATCTCAAGAATCTCATCAAATGTCAAAATCCCGTCAGCCAGACCATTTGCGTAGTTGTCAACCGTGCAAAGTGCAGTAAAATCCATCCCCAGTTCACCGGCAAGGGTGGCCTCAGAAGCGATGGTCATCCCGACGAGATCGGCTATACGGGAAAATGCCAGAATCTCAGCAACCGTCTCGAACCGGGGGCCTTTTGTCTGTACATACACTCCGCCGTACCGGGCTTCAGGTATGTGAGAAACGAGCTTTTTGGAAAGAGCATCAGACATTACCGGGAGTACATGCTCGATCGCGTGGTCGTGAATCGAAGGGATATCAGTCATGCTCACATAATCGGTCGGAATAACAAGTGAGCCTGGGGTAATCTCGCGGTTTAATGATCCAGTGGATCCAAATGTGACAATCCTGTCCACACCTTCGATTGCGAGCGCGGCCAGGTTCGCCCGGTAATTGATCCTGTGTGGGGGAAGACCCTGCTGGTGGCGCATCAGCATCACGATGTCCCCGCAAAGAAGTTCAGCATTGCCAAACGGCGTGTGCACCCGGCGTTTCTCGAGTTCCGGTAGCTCAGAAAACAGGAGGCTTGTACCTCCGATAATGCCGAGCATCAGCTCCACATCCCGGCCTGTGCAGACCATTTACCCGTAAACGTGTATGATTCAGACTGCATGCACTACCTTCGCTTCTGAATGGTTGTCGCGGGAGACACTAATATTTAGCGAATTATCAAAGAGCATTCCGCTAAGCGTAAATTCCTCCTCTGCACCAACATCTGGTATGGGTATGTTCGATACGGTTAGTGATGAGACGATCCGAAGCGGGGGATGCACGGATATTTATTTCGAGCGCACGGAAGAGACGCTTCTGGCTGAGGGGATTAACCCGGAAGTCGTGATGGAAGTGACCGCATCTGCGCTTCCCGACACATGGTCGGTCTTCTGTGGGCTGTCAGATGTGCTGGCGCTGCTTGAAGGGCTGCCGGTCACAATCGATGCAATGGCAGAAGGCACAATTTTTTTTAAGAACGATCCGGTACTGCGCATATCCGGGAAATACCGGGACTTTTGCCGGTATGAGACTGCGATCCTTGGTTTCCTCTGCCATGCATCCGGCGTAGCATCAGCCGCCGCTCATGTCAAGGCAGCCGCTCATCACCGCCCGGTATACTCTTTCGGCTCGCGTCGCCAGCATCCGGCAATCGCCCGCATGATCGAACGGGCTGCATGGATCGGCGGGGTTGACGGTGTCTCCAACACCTGTGCTCCTGAGGGAATACCGGTTGTCGGCACCATGCCGCACGCATTTGTGATGTGCTACAACAAGCCCGAAGAGGCATGGCGCTCGTTCGACAAACACGCCCCAAAAGAAGTCCCGCGGATCATGCTCTCCGATACATATTGTGATGAAAAATCTGAATCCCTGCGGGCAGCCGAATGCGGAGCTACCGCGGTAAGGCTCGACACACCGCGTTCAAGGCGGGGCAATATGTGTTCTATTATTGAAGAAGTCCGCTGGGAACTGGATGCGCATGGGCATTCCAATGTGAAGATCTTCTTATCCGGGGGAGTAACACGAGAAGAAATTATTGCGTATCGCGATATTGTGGATGCATTTGGGGTAGGTGGATCCATTGCAAATGCACCCGTGATCGACTTTGCGATGGATATCGTGGAGATTGAAGGGCAGGTGAAAGCAAAAAGGGGCAAGCGGAGCGGGGTGAAACAGGTATATCAGTTTTCATCTGGTACACGCACGGTCCTGCCCATGAAGAGCAAAATGCCGCATGGTGCGATTCCGTTGATTGAACCTTTCATAAAAAACGGTGCTGTTTTAAAAAGATCAGATATGGCAGATGCCCGGGCACATGTACTTACGTGGCTCAAATCCCTATCCACATCGGATAAATAATTATTTTTCCGGGAATTCCCCTATTTATCTCCCGTCCTCTTTTTAGCCCAATTCTTTTAACCTATGGCATCCTACTATAGTGGAGCGGGCTGGTAGATCAGTGGTAGATCGCTCCCTTGGCATGGGAGAGGCCGCGGGTTCAATTCCCGCCCAGTCCATTCGTTTTTTATAGGGCCAAACCGGCTTGTTGACTTTTCATAATGTCACATCGAATAACGTTACGCAGATTGAGAATTTTTTACACAATCCCATATTGAAAATTGTCCTTGAATACACAATTAAAATCCAAAATCTTTTCGTTTAAAACGCAACTGCCGGTTTTAACCGTTTTGTTTGCAGGTTCCCTTTCCTCTACACTTTTATCACATCAGCGCTAATAAGGGATTATTAAGGTGAAGCGGTACGACAACCCTGTTGCAGTTTTCAGTTGAAGGGGTCTCCTGTGCAATCACCGTGGGAAAGACCGTATTTGTCGAGCGGATGGTCCGGATAACTCCGCAACCCGATGGTGAATACGGGATAGCTGGAATGATCAACCTTCATGGCCGAACGGTCCCGGTCTACCCGATTCGGACATTCCTTGGATTCCCTGACCGCAAACCCCGGTTGTCTGATGTCCTGATTGTAACAAAGACTGGTTCTGATTGTGTTGCTCTCTGGGTTGATGAGACCTCCGGCATCAGCCCTGATGCCACTCTCCCCGTGGAAGACATTTCTGTACGGGAAGGTGAACCTGTTGTCCAAGGTGTGACCATAACTGCCGAGGGGCTTATCATCATCAGTGATCTGGCAGGTTTTTTAAAGAACAGGAATCGGGAACAGATCCGCGCTGCACTTAGTACAATGAGGGTTATTCCTCGTGCGGAAAATGAGAATGAAATAGCCGGAAGGGCTGAGATTACCCTTGCGGAGCGGGCACAAAAGCTTTCACAACCGGCAGCCAGATCGAAGGGGATTGTCCGGATGGAGGTACTAAAATTCCGGCTTGCCTACCAGGAATATGCTATTGAAATGAAATTTATAAGAGAAGTCGTCTTAACCGGCGCGATCACCCCGGTTCCTGGAACCCCTGAATACATCTCCGGTATCTGTGCCATACGCGGAGAGATTATATCTCTCGTGGATCTCCGGGCACTCTTCTCTATCGGCGGCAGAGGCCTGACTGATTTAAACCGGGTGATTGTGATCACTGATGGAACGATGACATTTGGCATTCTTGCCGATTATATCACTGGTATTGCGACAATTCCGGCCATTTTACCCGCAGAACCGATACCGGTCCCATCCTCAGGAGAAGTTCCCTATCAATTAGGTGTTGTTGATGGAATTGTGGTACTGGATGGGGCAGCACTTCTCGCAGATCCCCGTATGCTTATCGATGAGACCGCTGCCTGAACAATCCCATTAAAGCATTCACACATTTTCTCCCGCTTTGCTGCTTGGGAAAAAGCTGGATGAAATGTAAATAATATCAGTACTTTTAAACAATATGCCATCAGTCTATTCAATACCAGAATGTGAACAAGTACTGGAATGGTGCGGGATAGTATGCAGTTTAGTATGCAATTTTTTTCCAACTTGAAAGTCGGGACCAAGATTCTCGTAATTTGCCTTTTCCTGGCAATCATCCCGACATTGTTACTGGGACTGGTCGCATATACCAGCTCAAGCAGCGTTATCAGTGAACAGACTCAGGCATTGTTAGAGACACAGACAGGGGATATGAAAGGGTGGACCAACGATGTCTACAAACTGACAAGAAATAAGGTCAACAGTGACCTCAATGTGGCAAAACAGAATTTCTATGGTACGGGAACACCGGAAGTCGTTGACAATAAAATGACCCTAATCGACAGCAGGGGAAAACGCTATGTGGTCAATGACAACTTTGAGATTGTCGACCAGGTGCAGGCAATGGTCGGAGGCGCTGCGACGGTTTTCCAAGTATACAATAATAGTTACGCTGTCCGCATCTCCACGAATGTTCTGGATACAAATGGAAAGCGTGCTGTCGGAACCCGCCTGACCGATGACGTCTATAAAGTAACGGTTAATGACGGTATAACCTACTATGGAAGACGTGACCTGTTTGGGAAAAAATACGTCACTGCGTATGAACCAATCAAAGATCCCAACGGAAAGATAATTGGTGTTCTTTTCGTAGGAACTGAAGAAGGACAGACTCTTGATGTGGTCAAGAAGAGTATACGTGAGACCATTGTAGGTAAAAACGGTTACATGTATGTGATAGACAGTGCGGGAAATGTGCTTGTCCACCCCAACTCTGAAGGGCAGAACTGGAAAGATAAGGATTATGTCCAACAGATGTTCAGGAACAAGGAAGGTGCAGTTCCTCACGTAGTAGATGGGATGAATGTCCTTGACGCATATACGTACTACGAACCGCTTGACTGGTATATTGTCTCACGCGCTGAACTCTCGGACTTTACCGGGCCTATTGATACGATCCGAAATACCATCTTCGCCCTGATGATCGCGTCGATGGCCATTGGTGCTGCCATCGCGATTCTCTTTGGCCGCTCAATATCCGGACCTCTCCAGTCTGTCGTGGTCATGATCAAGGAACTCAGGAACGGCCACCTTTCTGCACGTCTCAATATCAAAAGACAGGATGAGATTGGTATCATGGCTGCGACCATGGATGAGTTTGCCGATGATCTCCAGACGAACGTTGTGGGAAATATCAAAAAGATTGCCAAAGGAGATTATATCGAAGCATTTGCAGAGCCGGTCGATGATCGCGATGAGATCCGTCCAGCCCTGCGGATGATGGTCGATTCACTGGATCACCTCCATAAAGAGACGATCAAACTTACCGATGCAGCAAGAGCAGGTGACCTGTCTGTTCGTGGGAATGAAAATGCATTCCGGGGCGGCTATCGGATGATCATCGCCGGGTTCAACAAGACCCTTGAAACAATCACCGAGCCGGTGAATGAGGCCATGCGTCTTGCCCGGTTCTATGCATCTGGTGATTTTACTGCACGATTTGACGAGAAAATCCCGGTTGCAGGCGAGTTTGTTGCCTACCGTGATGCACTGAATACTATCGGTATCGAGCTCCAGCGTTTAATGAAGTTGATCAACGAGGAACTCTACGAAGGTGTATCTGTTCTTTCATCTGCATCAAGCGAGATCCTGACCGTGACTACTCAACTCGCAACTGCCAGTTCACAGACAGCAACTACCGTCAATGATACTTCAGATACCGTCGAAGGTGTAAGGAAAAAGACTGACATTGTGATTCTCAAGTCAAAATCCGTGTCGGAAAAAGCCATGAAAGCCATAACAGTCTCTGGCGAAGGCCAGAAATCCGTTCAGGAAATTCTAGACGGTATGAACCATATTCAGCGTCAGATGGACACTATCGGCATGAGTGTCATTAAGCTCTCTGAACAGAGCCAGGCTATCGGGGAGATCATTGCTACGGTGACCGATATATCAGAACAGTCCAACCTGCTTGCAGTCAATGCATCCATTGAAGCAGCAAAGGCAGGAGATTTTGGCAGAGGTTTTGCTGTAGTCGCCCATGAAATCCACAACCTCGCCGAGCAATCAAAGCAGGCAACAGCAAATATTCGTACCCTCTTAACCGATATCCAGCGCGGCGTCTCATCAACGGTGGTTTCAACTGAGCAGGGAACCCGCTCCGTAGCCGATGCTGTCCGGCTGACAAGTGATGCACGGGAAGCAATCGAGGTACTTACCCGTTCGATTGCCGATTCATCACGTGAAGCAATTGAGATTACGTCATCGATCCAGGAACAGGCAGCGGGTGTTGACCAGATCTCACTTGCCATGGAAAAGATTCGGGATGCAGCACAGAAAAATCTTGAAATCACCAGGAAAGCGGAAAAGACCGCAGAAGACCTGCATGAGCTTGGCGTGCGCTTAAAGAAACTCACCGTCCAGTATCACGTCTGATATATCCTGCTTATGACCGGTCCGGACGACGAATTCAAGAAAAAACTCCTCGCCACATTCAGGGAAGAGGCAGGAGAATATGTAAACACTATTACCGAAGGGCTCCTTGAACTGGAGAAGACCGGGCCTGTTACCGGAGCACCGGTAACCGAGAGGGTTTTTCGGACTATCCATAGTTTAAAAGGGGCAGCACGGGCAGTAAACTTAAAAGAGATCGAACTGGTCTGCCAGAACCTTGAAAATGTCTTTGCTGCTATCAAGAAAGGAGCCTACTTTCCCGATGCTGATGCATATGACATCTTCCACAGTGCCCTCAAAGTAATACGGGCACATCTTCAGGATTTACCGGCTTCACCATCAGGTTCCGCAGAAATTATTATTGCGATACGGAAACTGCTGGTACCAAAAAAGAGTGAAGGGCAGGACTTAAAAAGCGACATAAGACCTCCTGATAGTACCTCCCCCCATACATCCCCAGTCATCCGCGTTGTTACATCCGTTGGACAAGATGCAGGTGTACGCGTGGAACGTAGCTCTTTTTCAACGGATTTTTCAGAGAAAAACTGGCCCGTTACCCCAGGACCAATTCCGGTCCAGCCGTCAAAAAAGAATGAGGGGCCGCATAAAAGAACCGAAAGCAGTACTACGGTCAGGATTTCTGCACACAAACTCGACCGCCTTATCGCAGGTTCTGATGATCTTCTTACAACAAGGCTCTTCATCACCCATAGGATGGGCGAGCTTGAGGAAATGATGACCCGGTTTGCCCAGTGGCGCTGGAATCATGCCCTGGTCTCATCCGATCTCTATTTACTCAGGGAAGCTATTGCCGGCACTAAAAAAACCACACTCCCCCCCGATCTTGTTGTTCCACTCCGCCACATGCTTGAGTTCTTAGAATATGACCGGGAATTCATGGCTTACCTCAGGCACGATCTGGGGGCACACATCCGTGCAACAGAACTGGACCGGTCTGCACTCGAAACGAGCACGTCAGAGATAGCTGATCTCATCCATGATGCGGTACTGGTACCGATTTCCGAAATCCTGCTGCCTTTTTCAGGATTTGTGCGGGAATATTCACGCAGCACGGGAAAAAAAGTCGATCTCATTATTGAAGGCGAAGAGATTGAGATGGATCGCCGTATCCTTGAATCGCTTAAAGATCCCTTAATGCACCTGATCAATAACAGTATCGATCACGGCATTGAATATCCCGATATCCGGGAGGTAGAACACAAACCTGAACAAGGTATCGTACGGATCCGGATTATCCCCCACTCCGGCAGCAATGTCGGCATCGAGGTATCTGATGATGGTGCCGGTATTGACTGTAATAATGTGCGGAACGCAGCCGTAAAAAACGGGATTATCACAGCTCCGGAGGCTGGAAAACTGACTGATGAAGAGGCCATATGGCTTATCTTCCGCTCCGGACTTTCCGTAAAACCCGATGCTACGGATATATCCGGCCGCGGGCTGGGTCTTGCAATTGTTGAAGATACGGTAACGCGTCTTGGAGGAAATGTGATCCTCACATCGCAATTAGGGAAAGGGACCAGTATCACGATAAAAGTCCCAATGAGACTAGCTACATTTCGAGGAGTTGTTGTGCGATCAGGCAGCCACAGGTATGTCCTTCCCATGAAGCAGGTCCGGCAGGTCTTCAGGGCAAAACCGGATGCTGTGGTCTTCCAGGACAACCGTCCTACAATAAACCTCAATGGTGAGTTGATCAGCTTAATCCGGCTTACAGATGCCCTCGGGATAAGCAAATATCATCATACTTCTGAGATACCATCAGCGATTCCGATTATTGTTATTGCTTATGGAGCTGGACAGATTGCCTGTATGGTGGATGAGGTGTTACAGGTGCAGGAGATTGTTGTGCGACCCCTTGGAAGCCAGCTGCGCAGGGTAAAACGTATCACCGGGGCTGCAATTCTTGGTGATGGGACGGTGGCTATTGTACTTGATCCTATCGAACTGATACAAGAAGCGATCAAAACCGACCATCCCGTATCGTACCGGGAACGTGACCCCACAATATCGGGACGAATTCTTGTTGTCGAGGATTCTGTAACATCCCGGACGTTCCTTGCAAATATACTTGAACAGGAAGGTCACGATGTGATGACCGCCCGCGATGGCATGGAAGCATTCGCAATGCTTAAGGAAGATGAATTTGATATGGTCGTGTCAGATGTTGATATGCCAAGGATGAATGGCTTTACCCTGACAGAAAAGATCCGCGCTGATACCCGGCTCTCTCACATGCCGGTTGTGCTGGTCACATCCCTTGACACTAAGGAGGACCGGGCGCATGGTATTGCTGTCGGGGCTGATGTTTACATGGAAAAAAGTGGTTTTGAGAAGGTAAAATTTTCATCAGTTATTTATGAACTGCTACGTGGAGATTACTAAAATGAGTGCCGGATATCACTTTATGCTGGATTCAGGTCTGATATGAACAGTAATTCACTTAAAAGTCCCATGAAGATTCTTGTTGTCGAAGACAGCAGGACCCAGGCAGAATACCTGCGCCATATTCTTGAAAATGAAGGGTACCGGGTAGTCCTTGCAGTACATGGCATTGACGCTTTAGAACAGATCAAAATTGACCGTCCTGCACTGGTTTTATCCGATATTATTATGCCGGAGATGGACGGGTATGAGCTCTGCCGCAGGATCCGCTCCGATGCTTCAATAGCAACAATTCCGGTTATTCTCGTCACTCAACTCTTCGATCCGGTTGATGTGATTAAAGGTCTTGAAGCAGGTGCTGATAATTTCATCATCAAACCATTTGAGCCCCAGCATGTCTATTCCCGGATTCAGAGTGTACTCCAGATGCTTGCCCGGCCTGACAAAGACGACTGTTCATCTACTGGTATTGAGGTTTCGTTTGCAAACAGCAACCATACGATCACGGCAAGCAGGCTGCAGGTCTTAACCATTCTCCTCTCTACGTATGATCTAGCAGTAAAGAAGAATACAGAATTGTCAGAAACACATGAGCGCCTGAATGCAGTGAATGAAGAACTTCAGGTGACCGTAGAGAAACTTAAGCTGGCAAATGATGATCTGTTCAAAGAGAATGTTGAGAGAAAAAAAGTTGAAGATGCACTGGAGAAAGCCAACAAAAAACTTCAGCTGATGGCAAGTATCACCCGGCACGATCTTCTCAACCAGTTGACGGCCTTGCACGAATACATAGAGCTCGCACTAATGACAAAAACGGCAGAGCCCGAAAAAGCATGGAACCATATCACCACGGCTGAGGGAATTGTTAACCAGACAATTAGCACGGTTCGGTTTACCGGGGATTACCAGAAAGTCGGTATCAAGTCAGCGGTATGGCAAAATGTCCACACTCTGATAGACCATTCTTTAAAACACATCTCACTAGGCTCTGTGAAACTGGAAAATTCAATTCCTGCAGAGATCGAACTGTATGCAGACCCATTAATCGAGAAAGTCTTTTCCAATCTCATCGAAAATGCCATACGGTACGGGGGCAAATCGATGACTACAATCCGTTTTAGCTACATCTGTAACAACAATACCTGCACAATCATCTGCGAGGATGATGGTAACGGAGTTGCCACAGATGAAAAGGAAAAGATCTTTATGTATGGGTTTGGTAAAAATACCGGTCTTGGCCTTTTCCTTTCAAGGGAAATTCTCAATATCACCGGCATAACCATAAAAGAAACCGGAGAACCCCATAAAGGTGCACGGTTTGAAATTGCCTGCCCTCAGGCGACCATCCGTTCAATGTAAAAATAATATTTTTCCCACCTGCACAAGGGATCTGAAACGACACCTCAGGTGCATGGGTCTAAGTGAAAATCCGGAATGGTTGTTGTCCTCGGTAAATGATAATGAAGTCTGATGCGGAGCGTCCGGACTTCTTCAGGAGTCAAACAAATCCCGTGAAAAGACAATCTTTTTGGCAATTCAGAGCAAATCCGTAAAACAGCAGGAGCATCCGGGTATGAAGAACGTTATTTTTTTCAA
This sequence comes from uncultured Methanoregula sp., assembly GCA_963676675.2. Taxonomy (GTDB): domain Archaea; phylum Halobacteriota; class Methanomicrobia; order Methanomicrobiales; family Methanospirillaceae; genus Methanoregula. Next base: position 1,345,725 of record OY781161.1, read on the forward strand.
TACTTCATCTCCCTTCACCCGTAAGCGGTTGATTACCCTTGCGATTGTGACAATTATTGCATTGGGCGTAAACATCGCTGGCATGATTACCGGAATCACGGTTTTGCTATCGCATGTAATATACATCCCCATTATCCTAGCTGCATACTGGTTTCCCCGTCGGGGTCTCGTGTTTTCCACATTGATTGCAGTGACGTATGGTGCCCTTATCGCGCTCATCCTGCCCCTTGATCTTCTTCTCATCGTATCCACCCTGTTCCGTATGATCTTTTTCATCCTTATCGGGGGAAGTATCATATCTCTCTTCCAAACTGCGGGAATCTGAGCAACAGCTTCATGAGATCATTGAATTTTTGCCTTACCCGACATTTGCCATAAACCGTGACGGAGTTGTTATCGCGTGGAACCAGGCAGTCGAAGAATTAACAGGAGTGAAAAAAATGGAGATTCTTAATAAGGGGGATTACGCCTATTCCCATGCATTCTATGGTGTAAAACGCCCCGCCCTTTTAGATCTCATTCTTTCACCCACTCCTGAAACTGAAGCCTGGTATCCCCATGTAAAACGGGATGGCAAAAAACTTGTTTCTGAGGATTTTATTCCCCGTTTCAAAGGAGGTAAGGGTGTTCATCTCAGGATTGCTGCAACTGCCCTTGTCGACGGGAACGGAAATATTACCGGTGCAATTGAATCAATACGGGACATAACCGAACAGGTAATGACTGAGTCGGCGCTCCAGAATACCAGCAGCCGGCTCAATACCATCGCTGGGATCGTTCGTCACGATATTTCAAGAAAGCTGGCAGGTCTCTACAGTATCTTATCGATTGGAGTGATGAAATTCGATGATCCTGAAGTCTTGTTTTTTATTGAAGCGCTTAAGGATTCAGCTCAGGGTATCCAGCACCAGATCGACATATCCCGGGAGTTTAAGGATATCGGCACATCACCCCCGTCGTGGATTCCGGTGCAGTGTGCAGTCCTTGATGCGATCGGGCGGCTTGGAGTTGGCGGAGTGTCGTTCAGGACATGGACTGAACGGTTGGAAATCTTTGCCGATCCCCACCTGCCAGCAGTTTTTTTCCATATTTTTGACTCAACTATAAAAGAGACTGAAAGGGTGACTACCGTTATCATCACGTATCATATACGGGAAAACGGCTGTGCGATACTTATTGAAACAGATGGCGGGGGTATTGAAAACAGTATCAAGGAATCGCTGTTCACCCAGAGAGATGAGCGATATGGAAATGGATTGTTCCTAGCCCATGAAATTTGCGCAATCAGTGATATGACTCTCAGAGAAACGGGTACTCCAAAAAAAGGCACTCGGTTTGAGATCATAATTCCCGCAGAAGGATACCGGATACTATGATCGAACAAAACGGGATTATCGCAAACAAACAGGCCGTGGTGAACATATCTCAGGACACGTTACAAAAAACGATGAATCTCCCAGAGAGGGAAACAAGAGTCCGTGAACTACGATCAGATGAATTTCCCGCAGCGGATAAGTGCTGGGTGGAATACCATGATACAACTGGTGATCCTGCCACTGACAGGATTTTTGCAGTTTTTTCAGGAACCCTCATCGTTTCTTTAGCCCGTTGCCGTCGTCATCCGGACGGTATGGATGTCGATGGCATTTTTACTCCTGTTGAATATCGTAAGAAAGGCTATTCAGAGCTAGCTGTCGGGGCACTGGTGGAAGCCTGCCACAATGATAACCTGTATATGCACGCGGTACGGCACCTGATTGGTTTTTACGCAAAGCAGGGTTTTATACCGATCGAAGAAAAAGAGTTGCCTCCGTCCATCCGTGAAAGGTACCTCTGGGCTGGAGGTAACCTTGAAGGAGCAGAGGTTCAGCCAATGTACCGTAAAGCCGGCTTATTCTTAAAATGAAATATACCCCGCCGGCAGACATCCCCAGAATTCAGGTGGATAATTAAACGATGGCATTCCGTTACACAATGAAGTGTCCCCTTATTTTTTATACTTGAATACCTGAAGGACTATTCAGACCTCTTATGCGTATCCGTGATCTAATCCTTCCCGAAGACAAGATCTTTTTTACTCTCTTTAAAGAGATGGCCGACAAAATTTCTGAAGCTTCTGCCACGTTAAATGAGATCACCCACGAACTTCCGAATGGTACAGAAAAGTCTCACAAGGTGCGCCAGCTGGAGCATAAATGTGACGAGATCACCCGTCATGTGTACGAGCAACTGAACGAATCACTCATCACACCGCTCGAACCCGAAGAGATCTCCCGGCTGGCACCGGTTATGGACGATGTCATGGACCGCATTGACCGGGTCACCCAGCAGATCTGTAATTATGAGCTTGCCGAGAGCAATGAGACGTTAAAGGAATTTTCCTACCTGATTATGATGTCGGCTTCGGAAATCGTAGAGGCAGTAAATGCTCTCGAAAGTTTAAGAAAACCGGATGAAGTGAAGAGCCATACAATCGAGATCAACCGGATCTATAATCTGTCGATAGAATTGCAGGCAAAAGCGGTACTCGATCTTTTCAAGACAAAGGACCTGCTGCTGATAATCAAGCTCAAGGATGTCTATGAGGGGCTCGGCCGGGTGATGGAGAAGTGTAATGATGTCGGGCACGCACTCAACGACATCGCGATGAGCCACACATGATCGGCATGGAACCCATCATCCTGTTTGGTATCATTCTCGCACTTGCGCTGAACTTTGTAAACGGTCTCAATGATGCCTCACACTCGATTGCAACAGTTGTTGCAACAAAAGCACTCTCCCCTATCAAAGCAGTATTCTCTACGGCTATCTGCAACATGCTCGGGCCGTTTATCTTTTCCATCGCGGTTGCGACAACCATCGGTACAGCAATAGTTACATCAGGTGCGCTCACACCTCTCTCGATTGTTGTGGCAATGGGCGCATCGATCATTTTAGTTTTTGTCGCAACTCGTATGGGAATTCCGCTCTCCAGCAGTCACGCCCTGGTGGGAGGATTACTGGGTGCAGGGATTGGAGCTATTGGTTTTTCTGCTGTTATCCTTCCAAGTGTAGGAACCGTAGTCCAGGTATTTTTCTACGCGATTATTGGTGCGATTCTCGGGGCACTTGTACTTGCCATTATCTGTGCATTGTTTGAGGGAGATATCCGGTATGGAATCCTGCTAGGCGGGGTTTGTGGAGCGGGAATAATCATCCCAATCCTGATGATTGCCGGTGTAATACAACTCCATGGCCTTTTTGCGATCGTGCTTTTCATCTTCATCTCACCTCTTCTCGGTATGTCGGGTGCGTTTCTCTTTAATGTCCTTGTTTCCCAGATGATCAAACACTCGCGTCAGGACAGGGCAAAACGCATCTTCCAGCCCCTGCATATTCTCGCATGCCTTGTTCAAGCGACGGCCCACGGTGCGAACGATGGCCTCCATGCAGCGGGTGTAATTACTGCCCTGTTGCTCTCGTCCGGTTTTTTGTTCGCGTTTGAAGTTCCTCTATGGGTTCTTCTAGCATCCGCAGTTGCAATCGGGTTGGGCACCTGTTTTGGTGGGTGGCAGGTAGTTGATAAGATGGCAAAAGATATCACCAAGATCCGGCCGTACCAGGGATTCTGTGCAGCAACTGCGAGCAGTGCCATACTCGTTATGGTAACCCAGCAGGGTATACCCGTCTCCTCCACCCACGCGATCAATGGCGCGATTATTGGTGTCGGAGCCACGAGAGGGAAAAATGCTGTGCAGTGGAAGGTTGTACGTGAGATGATGACTGCATGGATAATCACCATCCCGCTTGCGCTGGTCGTATCATGGGTCGGATACCTGATTGTCAGCTTCGCATTGACCATCGTTTAATGACCTGCATAATTTCGCTATATTTTTTAAGAACAGCGACCGATTACCAGTAGGTTTGTTATGGGTCTTCGTGAGTTGTTGATACCAAAGGATAAGATATTTTTCGACCTGTTCGAAAAACAGGCAGGGGTTATAAAGGAAGCAGCTTGGCAGCTCGTTGCCCTGACGGAGGATTTTACGAATGTCAAGGAGAAGCGCCATGAGATCGAGAAGCTCGAACACAAGGGAGACCAGATCACCCACGATATCTACCAGCAGCTGAACAACACGTTCATTACCCCGATGGATCCAGAAGAGATCTCAAAACTTGCATCTTCCCTTGATGAAGTACTGGACTATATCGATGGTGCAACAGAGAAGATGTATTATTACAATATTCAATCTACGGATTCCCATATGATCGAACTGGCAAAACTGATCCATATATCCAGTATCGAGATTGAAAGTGCGGTAAAAGCGATCCGTTCCATCAAAGATCCCCGGTATATAGAAGAACGCTGCATTGAGGTGAACCGGCTGGAAAATCTTGCTGATGATGTGCTTGCAAATGCGGTGACCGAGCTCTTCAAGACAACAGATGCTATCACGATAATCAAACTCAAGGATATCTACGAACATCTTGAAACTGCTACGGATAACTGTGAAGATGTTGCAAACATCCTCTCAGATATCGCCATCCGGCACTCTTAAGAGGCAGAATCACACGTAAGGAGTTTGCATGATTGAGGCACCGTTTATCCTTATTATTGCCATCATCGCTATTGCATTGATTTTCGATTATACCAATGGGTTTCACGATTCAGCAAACTCGATCTCAACAGTCGTCTCAACAAAAGTCCTTTCTCCGAGAAATGCGGTGATCTTTGCTGCATTTTTTAACTTTATTGCAGCCTTCGGGTTTGGGGTTGCAGTTGCAAGTACGATCTCAAAAATCATTCAACTGGAGATCGTAGACACGGTTGCTATTCCCTATATCATTCTCGCCGCACTAATTGGTGCAATTGTGTGGAATCTGATCACATGGTTTTTCGGTCTTCCTACCTCATCATCCCATGCACTGATTGGCGGGATTGTCGGTGCCGGTATATCAGCAGCAGGCCTTGCCGCAATCAAGTGGTCCACCGTTGAACTTGTAGCGACATTTATGATCCTATCCCCGCTGATCGGTTTTACCATTGGTTTTTTATTCATGGCACTCGTGCTCAATATCACCAAAAATGCCCATAAATCAACTGCGGAAACCCATTTCAAGCGGCTCCAGCTCTGTTCAGCGGCCGCCTATAGTTTCAGTCACGGGACCAATGATGCCCAGAAGACGATGGGTATAATTCTTCCGCTCCTTTTTTCTATAGGGTATTATGGGGCCACGGTTGATCCCAACCACTTACCCGTCCCATTGTGGGTGATTCTGATATCATATGCAGCAATAGCCCTTGGAACTCTTTCCGGAGGCTGGCGGATTGTAAAAACCATGGGTTACAAGATCACCAAGCTTCGCCCGGTGCATGGATTTGCTGCTGAAACTGCTGGCGCTGCAACGATTCTTGGCGCTTCAGTTATGGGAATTCCGGTGAGCACAACCCATGTGATATGTACATCGATCATGGGTGTGGGTACCACGATGGGGGCCAGCACGGTAAAGTGGGGTGTTGCACGGAGCATCGCTCTGGCTTGGATCATGACAATCCCCATTAGTGCCCTCATCGGTTTTGTTGCGTTTGTAGTGATCCGGCTCATTGTCGGATCATAAAAAAAAGCGCCTGAAAAACCGGAAATTATTTACTCTTTTTTTCTAGTGTCGAATAATACCTGCACCGCGAACTAATTGGGCACTCTTCACACCGGGGCTTCTTCGCATCACAACATGCCCGCCCGTGAGCAATCAGGACATCGGTGAGATCGCCCCATTGCTCCTGCGGGAACAGTGCCATTAAATCCCGTTCAATCACCGTGACATTGTCCGTATTGGAAAATCCGATCCTCCGGGCAAGCCTGCGGACATGAGTATCGACTGCGATCCCCTCATTCCTTCCGAGCGCGTGGTAGAGCACGATGTTGGCGGTTTTCCGGCCAACCCCGGGAATGGTGAGCAACTCTTCCATCGATTCAGGTACATTGCCTCCAAATGTTGAAAGAAGTGCCTGAGAGGCTGCGATAATATTGCGGGCTTTCGCGTGATAATAGCCAAGACTGTGGATGATTATTTCCACGTCTTCGGTCTTTGCGTTTGCAAGAGCAGATGGTGTCGGGTATTTTGAAAAAAGTGGTCCTCGTACTTTTAAGACCGCACGATCAGTAGTCTGCGCGGACAGGATCGTGAGGACAAGCACTTCAAAAGCAGAACCTTTCGATATGATGGCAGGAGAATCACGTGCATCAGGATAGCGCTTCACAAGAAGAGAATAGATCTGCGCTGCGTCCTGTTTTTTCATAGCCAATGGGGTAGGGCGGATTCGAACCGCCGTCAAAGCGTCCCAAACGCTCTAGGATGGACCAGGCTACCCTACTACCCCGCGACATCATAGATGTGCCGCGATGATAAAAATAGGTAATGGTCTCCCACACTTAAACGGGGAGGGGAGATTGATTGTTTTCAGAAACAATTGTTCCGGTAAATTTTCCCTTGAGAATCGCGTCTGACAGGTTTTCTGGCACCTGCCCATCAAGCACTACCAGAGGAATATGGCTGCGCTCAACAATCCGGGCGGCGATGATGTCGAGCACATTGTTGGATCCGGCGCCAAGACCAATCTGGCTGACAATCACCAGCAGCTGCTGTGGAGTGAGGGTTTCAAACCGCTTTGCATTCTTATGCTTCTTCGGGTCTTTGTCATAAATGCCATTGACTGAAGTTGCGTTGATAAAAACCGATGCTCTCACGCGTTCAGCTAATACAGCGGCGACTGCATCGGTCGTCTGGCCCGGAGTGATCCCTCCCATAACGACAATCTTGCCTGATTCTGCAAACTTCTTTGCCTCTGCATGGCTGTCTGCAACTTTCGGATAAGCAGCATCTCCCAGTGCAGAAATAAGAAGTGTGGCGTTGAGCCGGGTGACAAGGATACCGATCTCATCGGAGGTTCCCTCGTCCACATCGAGTTTTCGTGCAGCTTCAATATAATCCCGGGCTGCCCCGCCACCGCCAACGACAACGAAGAGCCGGTGGTGCTCTGCGATCGCCTTTAGCACCGGGACATAACTGCTGATCCTGTTCTCACTGAGCTTGGGAATCAGGATCGAACCCCCCAGCGAGACGACAATATTCCTCATTGCACTAGTTTTTGTATCTGATGCTCATATAGAGTTGTTTACTATGTTTTACTGCCCGAACTGTAAAAGCCAGGAAATATTTCCCGTTGCCGGTGGTTGTGTCGGGCAAATATTTCTCTGCAAAGACTGCGGATATCGTGGCTCGTTTGTGCTTGAGATCGACGGAGCAGACGCCTTTAAGGATATTGAAAAGGAAAATAAAGAACATCCCAAATAAAACGTCGGAGAGCCGGGTATGCACGAGGCACGCCAGTATGCTAAATTAGAAAATAATGTGGTGAAGTGCTCGCTGTGTAATCATCGCTGCACGATCAATGACGGGAAGCACGGTATCTGTGGTGTGCGGGAGAACGAGCACGGTTCGCTTGCGGCGATGACCTATGGGAAGATAAGCGCCGAAGCGGTTGACCCGATCGAGAAAAAACCTCTTTTCCATTACCTGCCCGGCACTCTTTCGTACTCGCTGGGGTCTATCGGCTGCAACTTCCATTGCGAGCACTGCCAGAACTGGCATATCTCCTGGGCGGAACTGGATGGGGCAAAGCTCCGTTCGCTGGAACCCACAGAAGGTGTGAAGCGGGCAATTGCCAGCGGGAGTAAGAGCATATCATGGACATACAACGAGCCTACGATCTGGCATGAGTACGCACTGGATATGGGTGCAATTGCCCGGGCTAACGGACTGGGCACGATCTATGTAACGAACGGGTACATCACGGAAGAAGCACTCCGCGAGCTCGCACCGATGCTCGGAGCATTCCGGGTAGACCTCAAAGCATTCACGGATGAGTTCTACAAAAAGATCTGCGGTGCGAAGCTCCAGCCGGTACTCGACTCGGCACAGCTTGCCCGGGAGCTTGGCATGCATGTCGAAACTGTTACCCTGGTTATCCCGGGTCTCAATGACGGCATGGAAGAACAGGAAGGATTGATCCGCTGGGTGATAGAACATCTTGGTCCGGAAACCCCCATGCATTTCTCCGCATTTCACCCGGATTACAAGATGCTCAACCGTGAGGCGACTCCTGTGGCTACGCTCGAAAAGATCTATAAGAAGGCAAAAGAGCTTGGGCTTCGGTTCCCGTACCTTGGCAACGTATATCATCATCCCTTTGAGAACACGTACTGCCCGAACTGCAATGCGATACTGATCGAACGACAGGGTTTTTCAAGCCGGTTCGCGGCACTTGAAGGCCAGCAGTGCACAAAATGCGGCGAGAAGATCGAGATACTACACCATGTCACCTGACCCCGCTACCCCCCGACAAATCACGGATCCCGAACCCCGTTTTATCGTTGACCGTATGCTCGGGACCCTAACCCGGTACCTGCGGTTTATGGGGTATGATACTACCAGCGCGAATGGTCTTGCTGCGGGCAATACAAAGGAAGACACCCTCCTGCTCGAACTCGGTATTCAGGAACACCGCATCCTGCTCACCCGGGATGCTGAACTTGCCCGGCGAGGGAAGGAACTGGCTATCCTTGTCAAATCCGAAGATGTGATTGAACAGGTGCAGCAACTCATCGGACTCGGTTTGATCAAACGAAGGGTGACGATGAGCCGCTGTTCGCTTTGCAATACACGGGTACGGGAAGCTTTCGAATGTGAAATTACCGGTGCCGAATATGCGCCAAAGGACTGGAGGGGACTATCGTTTTTCTGGTGCGAGCAGTGTAAGAAACTCTATTGGAATGGCTCTCATGGCCGGATGCTCGAGGAGCGGATTGGGAAGATGGAATAAGGAGCACTGAGATTCTATTTCCTAATTAGGCCTATGGGATAAAGTGAAAATTGTATGGTATTTGAGATTGGCTAAATATATTGAGTTTCATACCCTATACCACAGAGAAAATTCAGGTTCAATTCAGGTTCTCTATTCCCATCATGATATCTGTAATTATTCCGGCTTACAATGAAGAAGCCACGATTCGACGATGCCTGTATGCATTGTCTAACCAGACCGTTCCAAGAAGCTCCTATGAGCTGATTGTCGTTGACGGGAATTCCCGTGATCGGACTCGGGAAATTGCAGCTGAGTATGCAGATCTCGTTTTTATCCAGGAATCGGAACGGGTTCCCGGTGCACGAAATGACGGTTTTGCCCGGGCGAAGTATGATATCGTTGCAACTACGGATGCCGATAGTATTGCGGCTCCGGACTGGATCGAGCAGATCCTTCACTCGTTTAAAGATCCCAAGGTGGTCCTTGCTTTTGGTCCGGTAACCGCAATTACCGATACACCAAAAAACCGGCGCTATGTCCTGCTGTTTGATATCCTGATGCGGTTCGGGGCAGTAACCCGCATTTATTATTATACACTCGGTTGTAACACGATCTTCCGGTATAATATCTTAAAGCACGCCGGACTGTACAAGGTTATGGATGCGGGAGACGATCTGGAGGTGGCAACCCGGATGCGTAAAGAGGGAAAGGTCATTTTTAATCCTCATATGAAAGTCGGGTTTGATTTCCGGCGATATGACCAGTACGGGTTCTGGAAAACAATCTTTGAATGGTACTGGATTGTCCTTTCCGGTGGTATTTCCAAACAGTTTACCTATACAAAACGGGAATACAAAAACCAGAATTCAAACAAACAGGCAGATATTAACGACCCGCTAAAAAAATGAGTGAGAGTGACCGGTAGATCTGTACCTGACACTCATTCTGATTTTTTTAAAGCACTTCTTCTTTTTTCTGATTCTTGAGTTCACGTTTGAAAATGGCCAGACTCGCAATGGCGCCGAGAATGATATTTAAGTAGAATGTCACAAAACGCCAGAGAATAACAAAGATTCCGATCATTCCTGAGGGTATGATTAGTGCGTACAGCGATGATGTGGAAAGTTCGGTAACCCCAGATGCACCGGGGGTAAGCGGGATCATCATGATGATTGCAATGAGGATCTGGAAGAAAAAAGATTCGAGAATATAGGGAGAAAGACCTAACCCCATCATAATTACCGAAGCAACGAGGAACTCACTTATCCAGAATAATGCGGTTACGATTCCTCCAAAGAGCAGTCCTTTCCAGGCATTTCCGGTAAACCGGGTCATACTCGTAAACAGGTTGTCAATCTCATGATCTGCCCTTTCAGTTATCGATTGTTGAGATGTTGAGAATCTGCCGAGCCGGGGGACAAGCCAGTTGACCAGTCTCATTAAGAGTTTTTTTGTTTTTTCCGGATACTTAATCGCAAAAACCGGAATGAAGAGGAAACTTATCAGGAAGATCCATGCGATGATTACAAGGATGAACAGGGCCGGGGTAAAAATAGTCTCGATATACCGGGTCATCATGATCATCAGCAGGATCCCCATAACGGTCAGGATTATCCCGTCAAGAACCCGCTCCATGATAACTACCGCGGTAGCGTCTCCAATTTTTACCCCCGCCCGGTAGAGTTCATGCACCCGGACTGGTTCTCCACCTGCCTGCCCAGGTGTGATAGTCCCGGCAAGCAGTCCGGCAAGTACCATGTTCACGCAGTAAGGGAGTTTTACACGGTAACCGAGTGAGCCGGACATCAATTGAATTCTTACACCCCAGAGCACCAGTGCAAGGAGACGGAACAGGATGGCAATTCCCAGAAATATGAGATTGAACGAGAGAATATAGCCAATCGTTTCCTGGTTGAAGGTTGTTGCAAAGATAATGACGATAACAGTCAGGCTAAAGAGGATTGTAAGTGCAAACCAGCCCCGTGTCGATAGTTTCACCATAGTACTCTGCGACCTCTGCTATGTATCCTGATCGTTAGTTTACGTTTGATATTTTCAGGTTGTAATGGTTTGGTTTTTTTCAAATATGAAAATGGCCCGGCTTTTTTCATGTGCTGGTAAACCTATTGTTATCGGAATTACGTGGTGAGGTATGACCGGGATTAATGAGGTGAAAAATCCCTCATATCTCTTTTACAAGAATATTGAAAAATTCCTCAGCTGCATTCCGCTCAATCCATGGCCGGTGACCACACTTGGTGAGCAGGATAAACTTAAAGTCAGGAAGTTCCCGCGTGAGCGGGACACTCACTCCTTTCGCCGGATGAGGATCATAGTCCCCATGAATCGCAACCACTGGGCAGCTAATTGAATGAGCCATATGGAGGAGGACCAGACTCCGTCTCTTTTCCGCGGCTTCATCCCAGACTCCCTTGAAAATATTATACTGGATGTGGAATGCTTCATCATTCATGGAAATTGGATCGAAAGCATCTGCAATCGCAATGAGGCATCCCAATCTTCCAAGGAGGGCATTCTTATCAGGGATTTGTGGATCCTCCAACTGTAAAAGCAGTGACTGCGCCTCAGTTCGTTCTTTAGGTTTGAGCCGGTCAAGCCGAGTCTTTGTGATCGAAGTTGCATAGTGTTCTTCGAATGGTGCGCTGCTGACCAGGATCAACTTCTTAACAAGCGCGGGATATCGTGCCGCAACAATCCATGAGAGAAACGCTCCCCATGAAAAACCAATGAGGGTAACGGGTACCTGTCCATGTTCTGACAGGACTGAGCGAAGCTCCTGGACCTGCCCTTCAAGAGACGTTTCGGTCTGGAAGGGTTCGAGCACACTTTTTACTACTGAAAGTTCCCTAGCTACGTGTGCCATCTCACCCGGAGCACCCGGGCCCCCATGAATAACGGCAACCGGATAGGGTCCCGGCCCCCATTTGCGTACCGGTCTCATACATGTACCCGGTTATTCCCCGGGAGTATATATTGTCCCCGTAATAAACGGGCAGAAAAATGGGGTTCTTTCATGCCCCTATTCCTTTCGGGCCTTATCCATCAATGCAAGCAGGCCTGCCAGAATCTGGGTCGGTGTGGGGGGATTGCCCGGGATCTTCAAATCTACCGGAAAGATCCTGTCCGCACCTCCATGGACGGCATAGGTTCCTGAAAATATCCCCCCGGTGCAGGCATCATCACCAACTGCGACAACAAACTTGGGAGACGGCATTGCATCGTAGGTTTTTTTTGCAGCTATTGCCATGTTGTGCGTCACTGCACCGGTCACGATAAGAAGATCTGCATGACGGGGTGATGCAACAAAGGTGATGCCAAAGCGTTCCACATCGTAGAACGGGTTATTGAGATTATTGATTTCTATCTCAGTGGCATTGTCACTGCCGGTATCCAGTTCGCGGATCGTAAGGCTCCTGCCGAACACCGCATCGATAGCAGTTTTGATCTCGCGGCCGATTGCCTCTACGTCTTCATCCCTTACCGGCGCATCTTCGGTCACTTTCTTTTTCAGCAGGCAGGTTAGCGCATTCACCATTTTTCTCTCACCTCACAGATCGGTTCCCGCATACGAGAGATTCATGCTCTTGTTGATTACCGGGAAATCCGGGATAATGTTACCCTGCACAGCATGCTCGATTGCCAGCCAGTTACCAAACGATGCGGTCCGGACCTTGTACCGCTCAATTATACTCTCTTTAATCCAGACCCAGCAGAGATTCTGGCCACGAGCTGATTCGACCATGGTAAGTGTGTGTCCATCCCGAATCGGGGTTTCAGTGCTGACATTTCCTTCCGGCATTGCGGCAATCAGCCGTTCTATCAGATCGAGCGAGTCCATGACCTCCGAGGCTTTGATGGTAAACCGTGAGAGCACATCCCCGTCCCGCAGCCGTTGCGGTTTTGGACTAAACTGGTTATAGATGCCATACGGGTGATTGAGACGGACATCAACTTTCCCGCCCGATGCCCGTGCGGAGGGGCCGGTGATATTGAGCGGGCGAAGTAGTGCAGGACGGATTACCCCGGTAGTGGCAAACCGGTCAATCACCGATGCGGTGGAGAGAACAATCTTCAGGCCGGTCCTGTACCGTTTCCGTAGTTGCTTGACGAAAAGGGCAAGTTCATCAATAGATAATTTTGAAATGTCCCGGTTCATTCCGCCAATACAGACCATCCCCCGCAGGAATCGTGAGCCGGTCAAATGATCATTCTCGCGGAAACATTCCTCGCGCAGCACTGAAAACTGGTTGGCACCCAGCGGGAACGCAACATCAACAAGCATTCCTGCCTGATCCCCAAGGTGTGAGCATATACGCTCCATCTCAAGGAGGATAGTCCTCAGGTACCATGCCCGTTCCGGCACCGGTATCTGTGATATCTGTTCAACAGCCATGCAGAACGCAATTGCATTTGCCACTGATTCATCACCGCTCACCGCTTCAGCAATCCTCACGCATTCCTGCGGGGATTTGCCTTCTGCAAGTTTCTCAATGCCCCGGTGTTTATAGAACATCCGAACTTCAAGATTGAAGATCGTCTCTCCAATCACGCTGAACCGGAAGTGACCGGGCTCGATAATTCCCGCATGCACCGGGCCAACCGGTACTTGGTACACTCCCTCCCCCTTCACTTCCCGGAACGGGTATTCATCAGCCGGATTAATAGTCTCTTTTGTGATGACGGGAGCATTCTTAAACGCTTTTTTTAAGGGATGGAAACCCTCAGGATACATCTCATGCAGGAAGAGCCGCCGGATATCAAAAGCGCCCTCAAACTCAACACCAAACCCGTCGCGGCATTCGCGTTCAAACCATGATGCTGAAGGATAAATATCGGCTATTGACGTTGCATGTGTGTTGATGCCACGAACAAGAACCAGGATACTGGTCCTCCGTTCAAACACATAAAAGAGCGTCTGTGCTGTATTCGCCGTGAAGCCTTCGCAACAGAAGAGACTTATCAGAACGAATTTGTTTGCAGCCAGATGAGATACGGCCGATTCAAATTCCGGCTCTTCGATGCGCACGTACTGTTCGTTATTGGATCCGGCACTGATCCGATCTCGCAGAAGATCCTTGCCCAGAAATTCCTGTGCTGCCCTTATCCCGATATCCATATCAGTAGTCATTTAGAATTTCAGCTCCGTAACAATCTGGTTGAGGAACTCCATTCCACCGGTGGGAAGAATTATTCCGATAACGAGGAGGAGCGCCAACAGGAAAATGATGGGAACTTTCATGCTGGCAGGTGTCCGGTACGGTTCAATATCTGAGGGAGTATCCGGTTCAGACACGTGCGTAAATGTCGTAAGCACAAAGTATCCCAGTCCTCCGGCAGCAATGAACAGCAGGACGAGCATCACGCCAAGCACCCATAAGGAGACGCTCCCCAGCTGCAACATTATGAAGAATTCGGAGAAGAAGATCGGAAATGGTGGCATGCCAATGATCGCAAGCCCACCGAGAATAATTCCCCACGCGGCAAGTGGCTGGAGTCGGAAAATATCAATAATCTCATCTGTTGCATCCGCAGAGAACCGGCTCCGGTACTGCCGGTGCAGGATGCCCGCAGAGAAGAACAGGGATGCCTTTGTCAGGGAATGCGCCATGATATGGAAGAGTACCCAGAACAAGGCAACCGGCGTGGAGATGGCAAGACCGACTAACATAATCCCCATATTCTCCACACTCGAGAATGCCACCATTTTTTTTAAGTTTTTCTGGGGAAGCATGGAGAAGGCAGCAATTCCGATGGTGAGGAGTCCGAATCCCGCAAGCATCGGTGCTATCGTAGAAAGGATGGTTGTCTGGTGCACAATCGCATACATGCGGATGATCCCGTAGATGCCCACATTCAACAGGACTCCTGAGAGAATCGCACTGACCGCCGATGGGGCTTTGGCATGGGCTTCGGGCAGCCAGGTATGGAACGGGAAGATGCCGGACTTTGCAGCAAATCCGATAAAGACGAGCACAAAGGAAGCAATCATCATACCCGGGGAAAACACAGCAGCATGCTGCATGAGTACCGTCCAGTTTAATGTACCTGTGCCAAGACTGACCCGCGATATCTCGAAGAGAAAGATGAATCCGACAAAGGCAAAGAGCATGGAAACAGATGCTACGAAAATATACTTGATCGCAGCATCGATGTTGTCACGGGCTGCCAGAATGGCAATGAGCATCGCAGAGATGATTGTTGTGAGTTCGGCGAAGATCCAGAACAGTGCGAGATTATCAGAGAAGAACGCAAGAACGATGACAAGAAGGAGCAGGGCCCAGGCCATATAGAAAAGCTTGAGGCTGCCTTTTTCCAGTTCCCCGCTCTCTAAAAGCCCCTCGACATACCCGCGGGCATAGACCGCTGCACAGGCAAAAATGACCGTGGCAATGAGCACCTCAAAAAGGCCGAGGTGATCAATAAAGAAGTACTGGCTGCCGACAAGAAATGAAACAACAGGAATCTGCTGGAATAGTACGAGGTATGCAGCAAGAGCGGCAAAGATCAGTGCCTGTGTGATACAGGCTGTATTCATCTGGCGGTGGTTGTGGGTGGTTGCAATGATGATAAGCGCGAGCACGGATATCAGCACAAATGCAATCAGGATCATGGGACCTCCTCTGATTCTTCAAGGAGATGGAAACGGTGGAGACGTTTGTGGTAATCCTCAAGTGTTGAGTCAATCCCGACTGATAATATAGTTGTTAATATAACGAGGATGATAAGGTCGATAATGATCAAAAATTCGATGATGAACGGGAGTTCGGTGACAAACATTCCAAAGAGGAGTACACCGTTTTCCATAGAGAGAAAACCGAGTACTTTTGTAATCGTCCGCTTCCTGCTGAATGTAACCATCATACCCATCAGCATCAGCGATATTCCCAGCACAGCGCCAAAGAAAAAGAGGCTCTCGCGTGCTGGTGTTCCCTGCATAATCCGGGAGAGTGCCATATAGATGACCAGCATCAGGGCCATAGATAAAATCAGGGATGTTGTGGGATTTAAGTAATGGAATTCGATATCCCTTTTGATCCTGATCTTTTCCTGGATGGTTGCGATGAAGTACGGGATGATGATTACCTTGCTGACAAACGTAACCACTGCAATCGCGAGAAGAATGATGGATTCCTCAAGTGACCAGAGCGCGAGAGCAATGCCGACCAGAGTGAGACTCTGGAGGGAATAGACTGACACTACGGAGAGCAGGTTTCGCGTAGAAATAATATACGCAGCGGTAATGATGATGCAGACAAGCAGGATTCTTATGATCCCTTCAATGGTGGCCTGATCTATCATGAGAACACCTCGAGGATAATTATCAGGGTTGAGAAGAAGAACGCCATAGCAAAGAGACTGGGGAGCTGGAAGAACCGCTTCTTAGCCATTGAGGATTCAAAGAGTCCGATTATTCCGGCAAGGATTGAACCTTTCACCGTGAATGCAATCACAGCGATGATAATTCCTGCCAGGGTCAAGGTACTCGTAAGCCCAAAAGGAGCGATCAGGTTTATGAGAAGCGCCATAAGCACCGTCATCTTGACAGCAGCGGAAAGCTCCATGAGGGCCAGGTTCTTCCCCGACTGCTCAAGGATCATTCCTTCGTGGATCATAGTCAGTTCGAGATGTGTCTCCGGATTATCAACAGGTATCCGCGAAGTCTCTACAATAATAATGATGAACAGCGAGATACCGATCAGGATCAGAGTCGATACGGAAGGTGACCCGGCAGCTGTTGATGGAGCAAACATGTTAAAGATATTGAGGGTCTTAAAGACGAAAGCAAGTGCAGCAAAGACGATAATAGTCGTGGGTTCAATAATCGCCGAGATACTCATCTCACGGGAACTACCCATACCCCCGAAGGAACTGCCGGCATCAAGACCAGCGAGTGCCATAAAGAACCGGGCCAGTGCGAGCAGGGACATAAAGAGGATGATGTTGCCGATACCCCCGACAGGTTCAGGAACAAAGACCAGCGGGACAAAGAGTGCAGCCACAAGGACCGCTGCCATAGTAACCAGGGGGGTGACCCTCATAATCCGCGAGGAGTTTGGAGAGTAGATAACCTCTTTTTTCAACAGTTTTAGTAAGGTAAAGTAGGTCTGGAAGACGGATGGGCCCTTTCTTCCCTGTGTCCAGGCTTTGATCTTCTTTATAATGCTGACAAAGAGGGGTGATACTGCAATGACGACAAGGGTATTTATCACAAGATACACGACAAAATCCATGTTCATGCAAACCACCCGAGGAATACAATCAGGGCAATGACTGTGATAAATACATAGAGAAGATAGGTGTCAAGGCACCCGTTCTGGAAGCGCGATACACTTTGAGCCACTCTCATAGACTGTACCGCAATAGGGCGATAGATATATTCCTCGAAAACTTTTAAGAGACGGATCTCTCCTTTTCCTTCCTTGAAGATACAATTCTTCTGATCAAAGAATGTCCGTTCACTGGTTGTCCGGGTGCGGTAGATAGCAGAGAAGATGATATCAAGAGGTTCTGAGAACCCATGACCGCTGTATTCGGCCGAAGCCTGTTGAGAGAGCGTTCCGCATCCCCAGGTCTCGCTCACTCTCACTTCGCGGGAAGCAGTAAAATAGAGCACTGCGTACGTGAGGGCTGCAATGCCAATGAGCAACAGGCTGACCAGCAGCATATCCGGCAGAGGAACGGCAAAACCAACGATGGCAAAGATCTGGAGGGCACACACTCCCAAAAAAATGCAGGCCGCTGCAAGGATACCCGGCCCGATCAGCATTGCACGGGGGACTTCACGGGCAGCGGCACTCTCCGGCGAACGCGGGAGGGCAAGGAAAATCGAACCAAACGCCTTGACAAAACACGCTGCTGATAGGGCACTCGTTAGCGCAAACAGGGCAAGGCAGATAAACAGGAGCACTTTGTACAACGGTGCCACCACAGCAACCGAAGTGAAGAACGAGATAAAGAGCAGGAGCTCGCTGGCAAATCCGTTTAAGGGGGGCAAGGCAGCAATTGAGACTGCGCCGATAAAGAAGAGTGCAGAAGTGACCGGCATCCGGTGGGCAAGTCCTCCCATGTGTTCGATATCCCGTGTATGGGTGGCAGATACAACGGAACCTGCTGTAAGGAAGAGCAGGCTCTTGAACATGGCGTGGTTTAAGGAGTGGAAGAGAGCCCCCAGTAGGCTGAGGGTTGCAAGCAGGGGTAGGTTATTTGCTGTAAAGATCACTGACAGGCCAATACCCATAAAAATGATACCAATATTCTCAATGCTCGAATAGGCAAGCATTCCCTTAATGTCATGTTCTTTTAATGCATAGATGATGCCAAGAACCGCCGATGCAGTACCTGCGGCAAGGATCAATACTCCCCACCAGAGATCCGGTGTAAATACGTTTAACAGGAAACGCACCAGTCCGTATACGGCGATCTTAAGCATCACTCCAGACATAAGAGCGGATATTGGTGACGGGCTTGCCGGGTGGGCATAGGGAAGCCACTTGTGGAACGGGATAATTCCTGCCTTAATGGAGAATCCCGCAAAAAGAGCGAGGAATGCAACAGCGACGAGGGGAGTGGATGCTGCTGACAAAGGCGAGATGGCTAATGAACCGGTCATGACATAGAGGATGATGATTCCCAGCAGGACAAAGAGTGATGAGAGCTGGGTCATGATAAAATAAAAGATCCCGGCTTTTCTGGTTTCATCGTGAGTATATTCATACGTCACAAGCAGGAACGAACTGGCAGCCATCAGTTCCCAGAACAGGAAAAATGAGAGCGTGTTTGCCGAACCGACAATGAGTACCATCGCAAGAATGAAAAGACTGGTACAAGCGCAGAGCAGGTTCCTGCGGGAATGACCCTCCATATGCTCAATATATTCAGAGAAGTAGAGGGCAACACATGCCGACACAACAGCGATGATGAGCAGGAAAAATGAAGCAAGCCGGTCGATGACAAATGAGAGGGAAATCAAGGGGAAAGGTTGATAGAGAGTAAAGAACACCGATTCTCCGGAGAACAGGATCATCAGGGAGAGGACGCCAAGCAGGATTGATGCAATGATTATTGAGAAGAGCGAGATTGTCCGTACGGATCTCCGGTCCAGCGATGCTACAAGGAGGGGAAATATTGTACCGGCAAGAAGGACCAGAATTGCGAGAATAAAAAGTTCAACAATCATTTTTTGCTCCTGACAAACCGGTACTGTACATGCCGATACATACGATGCAGAGAACTACTCCTGTTTTCCCCATCTCTTTATAGAATATTGTGTGGTCGCTCACGCTTTGCACTCGTATCAGGTATTCTGCTCCCGGGGAAGAGCAGCGGGATCCCGTTTCATCGGGCAGACATCGATTCCTTTGAGATTTCCCATAACGAACCCGAACCGGTCCCTGATGGTTTTTGGCAGTTCACATTCGGCCATGGGGTAGAAACCAAGACTTCCATAGAAATCCACAAGTTCAGTCTTCGAGTGCATATACAGGGTTTCATTCCTGCCGCACTCTTCTATGAGCAGGATCATAACCGAACGGGCAAATCCACGGCGCCGGTATTCGTCCAGGACATACACAGCATCAACTTCCAGACCGTCCGGATGGCGGGAGCACCTTGCCACTCCGATTAGTTTGGTACCCGCAAACGCAGCAAAGAGCCGGTCGTTCACCCGATCAGCGGTCTGTTGGTGGTAGTGGGTCCAGAGTTCACGTTCAGCACGGACGAGTTCGGCGGGGGAAAGCTCCCGTACTTCAACGGGACCAATGACCTGAACCGGTGAGGCCACAGCACCCTGAGAAAACAGGGCTTTGCCAATCTCGATAAAAAAGTGAGGGCGGAATGTGACAAAACCACCGCTCTCCTCTCCGGCAAGTGTATACAGGGTAAGGAGCGTCTGATCCTCACTGAACGGTTCTGGTTCAGCATACGAAGAAACGATCGGTATACAGCACCTCCACAAATTCAGTTATTCGGGTAGTGATATGATAAGGGTAATTGTCCATTCAGATCATCGTTTGGATGTCGATTTCTTTATGTTACCACTTCAGCACCATAAATGCATCCCCTGTTTTTCAGGAGAAGCATCGGTTTTTTAAAATATGTTCAGCCTTTTTCTCGCGCAGGAAAAGATGTTCCCGTCTTTAAACAAAAATGATAGTTCTGATGGAGAATCCGGCAGCAGATATTGGTAATCGCGTTGAATGCGCGCAGTTAATCTTGGGGTGTTACAATTAAAAAACAAAAAACCGCTAAACAGGTCTCCGGTTTTTTCTTCTTGACGAGAACATGAGTGAAAAACACAAAATTTAACTGTTCCCCGTACGACTGAACACTACGGCATACTATCCTGATGTGTGTGTAATGGGAAGTTGCCATAAAGAGGAGAATCCAACTAAAATGATCGACAAATTATTGCTGGGAAATTTTAAGTTTCGGGAGTCTGATTTTACCCCGAATATTGATTACTATCGCGAACTGGCATCCAGCCAGCACCCGACTACTCTCTGGATAGGATGCTCAGATTCCCGACTCCAGACAGGACATATCACGCAGGCAAGAGCAGGTGAATTGTTCATCCAGAGAAATATCGGGAACATCATACCCATCCATGACTGGAATTTTGCCACAGTGCTTGAGTACGCAGTTGTTCACCTCAAGGTTGAGGATGTAGTTATCTGCGGGCATTCAAATTGTGGGGCAATCCGGGCACTCGATAAGGAGAGCACCGATTCTTACATACCACTCTGGTTAAACAATGCCCGTGAGGCAAAAGAGCGGGTTGACAAAAAGATCGCTCCTCCTACGACCGTGCTCGAAAAGGAGGAGAGGTACCGCCAGATAGAACAGGAGAACGTGAGGCTCCAGATCGAACATCTCCACACTTACCCCCTGCTGAAAAAAGCGGTTGACGAGAAGAGAGTGCAGGTCCATGGCCTTTATTATGATCTCGGGAATGGTGCCCTTACACGGGTAACGTGATCATCAGCAGACAGCATCAATCTCTTTTTTGATTCGGCTCATGACAATGCGCCCGATACGGGTGAGTTTTCCATTCACCGTGACAATGGGTAGCGGAGGGAAATCTGTCTCAATTATCTTCTTCACATAATCCGGTACACCGTCATCAAGCAGGGTGAGTTTGATGTCCACCCGGTCACCGTACTCTTTTTTGAGAGCTTCTGCCAGTGCATCGAAGGCAGCAGTGAGTTTTCCGGTGGGATAGCAATCGGACAGTCCACAGGTCCGGTTCTCATCACAGGGAAACGGGCAGCATTCAGAATCTTTCAGGCCGATGATCTCGATTTTTGTGGTGCCAGCCATGTTTGTACTATTTGGCAGCGACATTATATCATAATTGGGAAAATGACCCCAAAGAAATTGACCATTACTGTTTTATAAATAAATTCGAGTCCATTTTTTCCACTCCTTCGCACCGGATGATCTCCTTATGACCGATCAACTCCCATCATATCAGCACAATGATTCTCGTGGACTGGCAGCTCCTTGACCGCATAAGCAGGGGCTTTATCAAAATCGATCCGTACGATCCTGCACTTGTGCAACCTAACTCGGTCGATATCCGGCTCGGCAACCATTTTGTCTGGTATAAACCGGGCACAGCAGTGATTGATCCGTACAACCAGCAGAGCGTGACTGCGGATGTCGAAGAGACGCACGCGGACTCGTTCATCCTCAACCCCGGGCAATTCATTCTTGCTGAGACACTGGAGTGTATAGAATTACCCGATAATATCGTGGCAACGATTGAAGGAAAATCAAGCATCGCCCGGTTGGGTGTCACCCTCCACCAGACTGGTGGCTGGATCGATGCCGGGTTCCGGGGTACCATCACGCTCGAGATGGCCAACGTCAATACCCGCCCGGTAAAGATCTACGCAGGGATGCCAATCGGCCAGCTCGTCTTCTACACAACCGAGCGGGCAGAGAACCCTTACTTCAAAAAAGGCGA
Organism: uncultured Methanoregula sp.; assembly: GCA_963676675.2. Classification (GTDB taxonomy): domain Archaea; phylum Halobacteriota; class Methanomicrobia; order Methanomicrobiales; family Methanospirillaceae; genus Methanoregula. The sequence goes on from OY781161.1 coordinate 1,367,555, forward strand.
TGCAAAATATCTCGACCAGCGGCAGGCAACCCTCTCGCGGTACCACGCAAACAAGAAAATGCCGTAACGGTATCTTACCCGGGATATCTCCCTAAAAACCCAGCCCTCATCATGAGTGTGTCCGATTAAGCACCTTATATATCATAAAAACCCATTTTATACGGATGATCATTTCGGATCGGAGATGAAATAATGCGACTTCTTCTCATTCATTCTGACTATATCGAATACGAAGCTAAAAAGAAGACAAAGATCGCGGAAGAGTGCACGGTTCTTTCAGACAGGGAAGATGAGGCACTCACCGTTTTCTGCGCCGTGGAATCGATCGATGAGGAAGACCTGGAAGGTGTAGTCCTCCAGGCCATTGCTGAAGTAAAAAAGACAGCGGGCCAGGTCAACGTCACCAAGATTGTTGTATACCCATATGCTCACCTCTCCAGCGATCTCTCTTCACCGGAGACTGCAGTCACCGTACTCAAGGCACTCAAAACAGGTCTTGAAGGCGAAGGGTTTGCCGTCAAACGTGCACCCTTTGGCTGGTACAAATCCTTCAAACTCTCCTGCAAGGGCCACCCGCTCTCCGAACTCTCCAAGACGATTGTTCCCGGAGAGATAACGGTCAAGAAGGAGAAGGCAGAGGTCACCCACGACTGGTTCGTCCTGACTCCTGACGGGAAGCAGCACGATTACAAGGAGTACCTCAACGACACGCCCTTTGGCTGCATGGTTAAAAAGGAACTCGGGGTTGCAGTCCCGGTCGGCGGCGACCCTGCCCACGTGGACCTGATGCGCGGAAAAGAACTTGTGGACTATGAGCCCGCGAGCGATGTCGGCTGCCTCCGCTGGCTGCCCAAAGGCAAGATCGTCCGCGACCTGCTTGCCGATTATGTGCTCCGCCTCGTGCTGGATTATGGCGGCTCACCGGTCGAGACCCCGGTTATGTACGACCTTGGCGACAAGGCAATCTGCGAACACGCCGCAAAGTTTGGCGAGCGCCAGTACCGCTTCAAGTCCAACAACCGGGACATGATGCTCCGGTTCGCCGCTTGCTTTGGCATGTTCTCGATTATGCGTGACATGCACATCTCGCCCAACCACCTCCCCATGAAAATGTACGAGCTCTCCACCTACTCCTTCCGCCACGAGCAGAAGGGAGAAGTCATCGGCTTAAAGCGCTTACGGTGCTTCACGATGCCCGACATGCACTCGCTCTGCCTTGACATGCCGCAGGCACTCAAGTGCTTCGAGGAGCAGCTTGCCATGGGCTGGCAGACCGGCAGGGACTTCGAGACAGAACTCGTTGCCGCGTTCCGATGTACGAAAGCATTCTATGATGAGCACGAGGCATGGGTCAAGAAGATCGTAAAGGAATCCAACTGCCCGATGCTCATCGAGATACTCTCCGACCGTGTCCACTACTGGGTGGCAAAGATCGACCTCGCTGCAATCGACGGTCAGCACCGCCCTATTGAGAATCCGACTGTCCAGATAGATGTCGAGTCTTCAACCCGGTTTGCCATCAAGTACCACAAGGAAGACGGTACCGTTGTCCACCCGCCGATCCTCCACTGCTCCCCCACGGGAAGTGTTGAGCGGGTTATCTGCGCAATCTTAGAGAACATCTCCACGCAGGAAGTCCCCGCCCTCCCGACGTGGCTTTCGCCAACGCAGGTCCGAGTCGTGCCGGTAACGGAAAAGCACATCGCGTTTGCTGAAGAACTGGTAAAAACGATCAACGCCGCACAGGTCCGGTGTGACATTGATGACCGAAACGAGACGATGGGCAAGAAGGTCAGAGAAGCCGGTATGGACTGGGTTCCCTACGTTATTGTAGTCGGTGACGAGGAAGTCGCATCAAAGAACCTGACTGTCACGGTACGGAAGAGGTCGCAGCCCAACAAACCGTTCAAGGAGCAGCTCACCATCGAAGCGCTGATTGCAGCGGTGAAAAAGGATACGGAAGGAAAACCGTTCCGCCCGTTGTATACTCCCCGGAAGCTTTCCCTGAAAGCCCGGTATATCTGAATTCTTTTTTGTTTTTGTGAATCTGGAGGTTTCTTCCTCATCCTTACTTGATTCTGCATTCAATGTCTCCAGAGATCCCTAAAAATCTCCAAACATGTATTAGTAAACTGAACCCAGTTCCGGGAAAAATCGGGATGATACGGAGAATGAAATCACAAGAAATGGTTCTGATCCAATGAAACGCGCGTGGGTAAAACAGTATTTTCAGAGTTCTCCCCAAAAATATGCGGAAACGGGATTTCTGATCGGAATTTATTTTCAATAAGTAATATTTATACTATTTTTTGCGATCTGAACCAAAATAATAATCTTTTGTTAAATTTTATGTGTTTTTCGAATTTTTAACCATTAGTAACATAGTTTTATAACTCCGTAAAAATTTCAAATAAAATTAGGAAAATCTAAATGCTTTTTGCAGAATTTTTGTTGTCTCTAATTTAGAAACTTCAAATCATCTTTAATTTACTTTACATTTTGTTTATAATTGAACAAAACGGTTGTTCGGAGAGCTACTAAATGAAAACAAGATTATTGGTTATTGTTGGAATTCTGATCATAGCGTTTGCTGCGATGATTGCGCCGGTGATGGCAGCAAGTTCAGCTACAATTACGGGAAATCCGGAAAAGGCAATAGCAATCGATGTTCAGGGTACTATAGCAGATTGGGTGTTAACTCCTGGAGCTACTGAGACCGATGCAACATCTGTAACTTTAGCAGTGTCTTCTAACAGTCCCGGATGGGTTGTTTCAGTTAAGGATGCTCTGGATGTCGATGGTGTCCCGGCTGCAAAGCCTAACGCAGGCTTTATGGTAGACTACCTCACAACTGGGGGAGGTACATGGGGGACGACAAAACTGGGTACTGCCCTTACAGTTAACAGTGCAAATGCACCAGCTCATGTTACGGGTGCATCTCATGTGTTAACTGGTGCCGATCAAGCTATTGAAACTGGGATCAGTGAAACCGGCGGTACAGGCGTATTTGCAGCACATGCAATTACCCTTTCACAACCTGTTGCATATACTGATACGATACTGGGAACTAACCACGTCTACAGAATAATTGTTACGTTCACCGGTACCACACCGTGATTTGTTAGGGTAAAAGTATACATATTTTTCATTCATATCTGAACATTTGTGGGAGTAAGGTATGAAATATTTTTTTCTGAATTTTAGTAGAGTGATGTATGTAATTCCTTTAGTTCTGGTTTTCATGTTTACTTGCGTTATTTCGGTATCCGCTTCGACAATATCCGTCGATGTGTCAGGAAATATTGATAATATGGCTTTTAATCCGGGACAAACCAACATGGATACTTCTGGAATTAAATTATCCATCACTACTTCAGATATTACTTCCGGATGGACTGTCAAGGTGAGCGATCTCTCAAATAGTGGAAAATCTCCCAGTTATTCAGGTCGTTTGGTGGAATGGGATGGTTCACAATATGTAACATCAGGTCCGAAGGTTTTGGGAACAAACGTGACTGTAATGGGATATGCAGGAAATAACATGATTAATTCAACAGCAACATTGGGTCCTATAGGAAGTACTATTGAATCCGGATCAACGAGTAATACATGGTCCAATATCCCCATCGTAATCAAACAATATGTTGATTACAATGATATGTATCTGGCAACTGGACACGTTTACAAAACACTAATTACTTTCGAGGGAACTGCTACTTAATCATGGTGATAAGGCATTCCAAAAAAAATTTATATATTTATACAAATTATTACAAGAGGTTGTGAATGAGGAATTTTATGATGAAATCCCAGAAGATTGGACTTATCATATTGTGTCTGGTACTCATAGTTCCGGGTTCGGTGTCTGCGATCGGTGTAAATGGAGCAAAGTATATGGATAGCATCAAGCCCGGGGGAACAGACACTCATACAATGACAGTGAGTATCGGTGCCAGTGAAGCTCCGACTGATTTAGCAGTGGAGGTTTTCGGTTTTGGTCAGAATATGGATCAGGGTTATTCTGTCATAAATCCCACAGATGATATTAGTCCCTATTCTGCCCGGTCCTTTATTACACTGGATAAAAATGCTCTTCACCTTGAACCCGGAACCGTAGCAACCGTAAAAGCAAAAATCTCGATTCCCGGAAACGCTGCCCCAGGCGGGAGATATGCACTTATCTATATCCACGCCCTGCCGGGTAAGGGAAAGTCATTCACAACTGCAGTACTGGTTCCTGTCTTGATCACGATTCCCGGAACAACACCTATCGAGACGGGCAGCATCATCAATCTTTCAGTAAGCGATGTAACTATCGGTCAGCCGATTTCAATTACAACAACGTTCAAAAATACCGGAAATTATCACTATTATCATAATGTGAATACAGTGACTGTATATAATGGAAATGGGAACGTTATAGGAAACTTCTCAACCCAACCATCAGTATATGCAATTATCCCGGGAAATACCGTCCAGTACAGTGCAACACCTGAAATTCAAAACCTTCCGGTGGGAACCTATATGGCAAATTCCAAAATCCTATTAGATGGTGGCAAGGTTCTTGACGAAAAATCCACGACTTTCACAGTAAATAAAAATTACATATCCCCGGTAACAGAGTCCAAAATCACGCTGACACCGGGAAGTGCGGGAACTTTAGCCACACCCGATAGGCGGTATTCTGTCTCGTTCCCGCAGGGAGCAGTACTGGGTGATGCGGTAGTAACCTTAAAACCTTTCTCTAAAGATAAACTTCAGGCAGCCCCGGCAAATGCAAAACTAGGAGCAACATGCTTTGAGATCACCGGGCTTTCCGGGCTGCTCAGTAAGGATGCTACGGTCAAGGTTACCTATTCGGCAGATGATCTCGCAGCAGCGGGCGGGGATACAACTAAATTGAAACTCGCCTACTTTGATGCCGCCCAGAACGCATGGGTTATCCTACCAACGCAGGTAAATGCAGGGAGCACGACACTGACCGCAACCACCAACCATATGGGTGTCTGGACCGTTATGGTCTCATCTTCAACATCCAGCGGCAGCTCGGCACCCGGGGCAACAGCCACTAAGAGTCCTGTTCCCATGATAGTAATTCTCGCATCACTCATTATCGCAGTAATTGCAGTCGGGAAGAGTGTCAGGAAATGAAAATGAATGAAAAATAATTTTTTAATTTTATTTGTCATCTGTTTTTCTCTCTCTCTGACTTCAGGATTTCTTGTCAATCCCGCAGATGCGGGAAACACAGGAAACGTGGCGATTACCGGGACAATCACATTTGTCAGTTATAACATAACGGCTACCGATATCGGTGCAGATAAATCCACCATCACCTGGAAAACAAACGGTGGTGCGAACAGCGCTGTTGAGTACGGCCTCACAACCGGCTATGGTTCGACCAGTACTGACGATGTGATGAATACATCGCATACCATTCAGTTGATCGGACTCTCTGTCCCCAAAGTATACCATTATCGGACTATATCTAATATGATTGATGGGCGATCCTATACCAGTCCTGATGCAACCTTCAAAACCGTTTACCCCTCTGGAACAACGGTTGCCACCAAAACCGCAGGAACAACCGTCACCGGAGTCACTACAAAAACGGTCGATGGTGCACAGCAGGTTAATATTTCCTCTTCAACCGTTTCGGGGACAACCCAGGTTTCCGGAAACACCGTTACGGTTACCAATCCGGGGAATGGCTGGTCCAGTATGCAATATACCGGGACAAAAGTGACAAATGACGGGACAGGCATCACTATTGACGGGATACAAAGCGTTGTCATGAAGAGCGATCCGGTCTCTGCGGACCTTGGAGGGGATATCGGGACCGTCAGTACCCAGATAAATGTCCCCCTGACCCAGCAGGTCTCCGGCGTTTCAATCCAGCAGAATGTCATTATGGGCGCGAGTTCTTCAGTAAATAATGCCTTCCAGCTTGCAGCAACAAACAGCAATCTTGATGTCAAATCTGTCGCGTATACGGTTGAATTCCAGAACACCGGGTCTCTCAACGCCAACCTGGGTAGTGCCGGTGTGACACTGGACCTGAGCGTAGATCATGCATGGGTCGTTGCGAATGCTCCGAATGGTGACAGGAATAATATCAGGATCATGCGATTCGCTGACGATGGTAGAAAAGAAGTCCTCGACACGCAATATACCCGCAGCGAGGGCACTATCGATTTTTTCACCGCTAAATCATACCACGGACTCTCTATCTTTGGCATGGTTGCCGTTTCTTCCACCAGTAGCGGAGGAGGAGGGAATGATGGCGGGGGCAGTAGTAACAGCATTAGTAGTAGCAGTGGTGGTGGGAGTAGTAGCGGCGATAGCAGCGGCGGATTATTAGGCCTCATCACGGGTCAGAACTCGGGCCAGAAGTCATCCCCCCCCGTTGAGCCACCTGTCAATGAGCGACTGGCCCCCCGTGATGAGAACGCACCGACGACAACCCGCTCCCTCGCTATTGCAGGGTTAACCGTAACACCCGGATCTGCCGGGGAACAGACCCTTCACCTCGACACTGCACGCGCTGAACATTCGGGAACAATTGTATCTCTCTTGGGTAACGTAATCACTCTCAACCAACCCGGTTTCACTATTACTGTAGTAACACGCGACACGCCCGTTAAGGAAAATGGCGTGATATCCGGAACCGTCCAGAGCGTGAGGTTACATACGACTCCTGCGTATGCTGACACAAGTACAGGAACCGTTTCCATTTCTGTTGATACACCCCTGGCCACTATTCCAGAAAATGCAGCAATCACAACCACTATTTCAGAAACCGTGAACCCGGGCATACAGGATGCATTCCGATTAGCTGCACAGAGCCAAAACCAGCAGGTCAAAGGGATAGCGTACAATGCCTATATTACAAAAACCAATTTTGTTGCAACCGGGCCGGCGACTGTTATCCTGACCATTCCCCCAGACTGGGTTACAAAGCACGGAGGTATCCCGGCAGTAGGAATTGCCCATATCTCTGATGAGGGAAAATCAACCATACTCATCACCGATTATAAAGGATACGATAATGCGGGAAATATGGTATTTCAGGCAACCTCACCCCAAGGGTTATCCCTGTTCAGCCTGATCAGTTTGGAAAATCTTACCGGCCCTGCACAGATACAAATTAAATCCCCGGCCCCTTCACCACCATCCCAGCCATCTAGTGAACGTATCCAAAGTTTTGGAGGTATCATGAGGTTTATACTGAATAATATTGTTCTGGTAATCGCTGGATGTATCATCCTGCTGGCAATTGGAATCAGTGTTATTCTGTATGATCTCCGTTCCCATAAAAAGAACAAGCAGATTAAAAATAAAGAAAAATAAGCACTGACAAGAGGGAATTATTCATTCTTTTTTGTCCTTAATGTTGGATTCGGCATTTCTGTTAATTATCTCTGCCAGGATGTGATGGTAAACAGAATTGAATTCATTGAGTTTCTGCCGGATATAAATTTTCCCGATTTCTGTTGGATAATACATTTTGGAATTTCCCGAAACAGTCACAGCAAGATATCCCTTTTTCTCGAGAGAATATAACTGGGTATAGATTCTGGATTGGGAAATGGATACATTATAGCGTTGCTGAATCTCGTTTAAGATATCAAATCCGGATATCGGTTTATCAAGAAGGGAGAGAATGACCGGTTCGAGTACTTTTTTCACCGTCTCATCAAGAACGGGTTGGGGGAGAAATGTGAGATGCTCTAAGGGAAACGAATGATCTGCACAGGATATTACCGTTCCCTGGCTGGTTGTTACAATGACTTTAGGAATACGTCCTGATAGCGTTTTTATCAGAGTGTCATCGTTGGCTCCGACTAACAATGCGATTATTCCACAAACAGATATCCCTTTTTTCCGGATCGCAAGAATAAGGTCCACTACAGCGAGAATATCCCCCTGATCATATCGCTCGGAAAAATCAATGATGAATCGCTGGGGAATGGGATTTACGTGATCTGATTGTTCGCAGGTATCTAAAAGGATTTTTTTGAGGGATGACATTTCCCCGTTTTTCATCCGGCAAAAATTTATTTTTCCCTGCTGGTTCTCATGTAAGAATTTCCTGTGGGCTTTTGACAGGGAATAGGCAAAAAGCAGGTTATCCTGTGTTTTTAAGCTCCTCTCAATAAATGTAGTGAAGGCTTGTTCCTTTACTTCAGCGTTGTTATAGAGAAGCAGGACAATATCACTAAAAAAATCTTCGATAAGTAATGTCCTGATAGTTGAAAGACTGGCAGGTTCCCCGTTTTCTTCATCCGGTTTTTCATCCTTACCTGTAAGAATTATCTGCGTATCTCCCTGTTTAGCTTGTTTTTCAGCAGATTTTCGGGATAGTGCGATCTCTATTGCGATTTTTAATTCCCTTTCCATGAATGGTTTGAGCACATATCCATACGGGTTGACACGTTTTGTTCTCTCGATGATTGCATCATCTGCAAAAGAGGTGACGAATATTACCGGAATACCCAGTTCTTCTCTGATTACCCACGCTGCGTCAATCCCGTCCATTGTGCCGGGAATGTGAATATCCATTAACACAACGTCCGGTGCATATTCGCGTGCTTTTATGACTGCCTCATCACCGGTCCTGACAGCACACAGGGGAAAATAATTCATCGTTTCAAGGGAATTCATAATATCCATGCTGACGATAACCTCGTCTTCAACTACGAGTATTGTCGCATGTTTCAAAATGAACCCTCCCGTATGGAATAAATTTGGCTACACGTACCGGTGTTCATGCAATGGACGGGTTGAACCAGAATGTGTTGAGTAAATGGAAATATCCCTGGAATCTTGGGATGCTTATTAGTTAGGAATATCCTTATGATTCGTAACAATATCTGGAGTCCTGCTTCTCCATGGGTATCTGGTACCAATATTTTAAAAAAAATTTCCCGTATGGTCATATCTCACTAATCCAATTGGCCATCATACTGGTTTTTCTATGATATGACTGCCTTTTTTTTAGTTCATATGAGGTTGGAGTTGAGTTGGATGTGCACATCAGTTTGTCCGGAAAATATCCGTTGTTTGATCTTCCGGTGACACGTACCATTTGGATAGGTAGATTCTTGTTTTCTTGAAATATTTGTTTAAGAATGATAATAATTTTGCAATATTAAATCATTGTGTTTTAACTCTGATATATGGTAAGAGCCGGATTTGCTTCTACCGTGCGGCGCCCATCCCAAGAATCACACACGGAAATGGATGCTTTATGAACTGTTGTGTTAACGAAAATACATCTCTTTAATCGTCAATGCAGGGAGCCCAGACAAAATTTTCCACTCAAGATTGAGATATCAGATCAGATAACAATACCCGGGTCGTTATTCTCCCGGGTTGTGATTTTATGAAGGTAGGAATTTTATTAGTTCAGAAATAAGCTGTTCTTTACGATAACAATTATTTATGCGTCATTGACTTTCACTGACGAAGTTCTGGTTTTTGGGAGGTGGATGGTAAACGTGCTTCCCAGGTTCACAATGCTGTCCACACTGATGTAACCGCCATGCATCTGAACGTATTTTTTTGCTATAGATAAGGAAAGCCCGATCCGATCATATTTCCTGCTGATATTTCCGGAATTTGGTAGCTTGAACGGCTCAAAGATCTCATCGAGCTGGGTATTGGTAATGCCTATGCCGTTGTCCTGAATTGCAATCCTGTGCATCATGTCTGAAACGCCAGATTGGTACGAGATCCGTATCCTCCTTGGAGGTTTTGAATAATTGACCGCATTGGATAGCATAGACTCGATCACGGTCGATATTTTACTGGCATCTGCATCGAACGTGAGATTTTTCGGGATGTCAATTGTCAGGTCAGCTTTTGTTGCATATCCTCCGGCATCAATGATCGACTGGACCATTCCTGTCGGAGAGAATGTCGAGTAGTTCAGCGGGATCTTGCCGGTATCGAGTACGGAAAGCTCGAGCATCTGGTTAATGATCTGGCGTTCGTGATCAACACTTTTTGCACAGCGGTCAAGGATGATTTTGGTTTCATCGGTGACACCGTACGTCTGTGGATCTCCGGTTAAGAGCTTTAAGTATCCCATGATTGGTTGTAGGGGAGTGCGCAATTCGTCAGCAACCTTACTGATGAGACCGCGACTTCGTTCACTATCTTGCTCAATGCGTTCCCTGAGCTGCTCTTTTTCTGTGATATCAACGAGGTTGATCAACAGGGAAGTCTTCCCTTTCTGCTGAATGGGAGAGAAGAATGCGGCTGCCAGCCGGATTTCACCGTTTTTTGTAATAAACCTGTACTCTAACTTACTGGTTTTCCCCGTCTGCTCACCAGACTGTGCCAGGATATTGAGAAAGTCCGGTTTATCATCATGGTGAATGAGTTCGAGCAGGTCTTTACCCGCAAGTTCATTGGTATTGTAACCGGAGAAGATCTGAAACGCAGGATTGGTGTAAACTATCTTTTTATCCCGGGTGATCATGATACCCGTCGGTGATCCCTCGGTTACCTGCTGGTAACGGGTAAAATTTTCTTCTGCAGCCTGTTCAGCGCACTTGCGCTTGTTGATATCGATGACAGAGCAGCTCACCTGGTTGTCGCTGATCCGTCGCCATGAGAGATTTACCCAGAGCGGTTCTTTGTTGTGGGTAAGGATCTGGGTTTCAAAATTATCCACATCCGCACTCGAACCTAAGTACTCAAAGAATTTGCGCTGCTCTTCTTTAGAGTAAAATAACTGGGGAAATGTCATGCCGGTAAATTCTTCAGGGTAATAACCCAACATCTGCGATAGGTAATTATTGGTCATTCGGATTGCAAAGCTGTTCTGATCAAAAAGGACAATCCCCAAAAGCGAAGTCTCAAAGATGCTTCGGTAGCGTGCTTCGCTTCGGTTCACCTTTTCTGTGAAATGTACAACAACCGCAGTAATACAAATAAAAAGAACTGCTTGTCCGGTGGTGTAGATCAAAAGGCCGGTATCAGGGAAAACGTAAACATAGGCCAAGACCTCGTACACGACAGCACAAAATCCAGCTAGGTACATCCCCCATTTTGGATAGAAATACGTTGCATAGAGTATAGGGAAGAAGAAGAGCTGGGCGTAGATGGGTACAATCTTTTCTTTGAGGGAGACATCGGTGATTGCAATACAACAGATGGTCAGTGATATAATGACAATCAGTCGTACAAGGTCAGTATGTGAATTGCCGATTCGGGAGATGGGGCCATACCGATCCATGGATATTTTCGTTGTTGATTGTTTGAGGAGATAAAGGTACTATGTTTGTGGAACAAAACCCCCAGAACGGGAAGTGATAATGCCTGAGCCAATTAATTTTTGGATCAACTATTAACGAATCATCCGGGTATGTTTTCCCTTTCTTTGAAAAACAGGATGAGTATAATCTGCCCTTTGCATTTATACGCAGAGTGGTGAGAGTTTTTCAACCAAACGCTCCACCTGTCTGACAGATGTTCCAATATACGTGTCCGGGTTGAGAAGTGCAGCGATATCGTTTTTCGAACAGTACCGCACGATTTCAGGATCGGCACCCAGCACATCAGCAAGTGGCCGGTTCTCTGCCAGCGCCTGCATGCTCGCCATCCGGATCCTCTCGTGTGAATCCTGGCGGTTCATGCCTTTTTTTGTCAGCTCGATCATGACTGATTCTGCCATGTTGATCCCGTGAAGAAAATTTAGGTTCCGCCGGATTGCGGCGCGGTTGATAACAAGCCCTTCAAGAACAACTGCCATCAACCGGAGGCAGTGGTCTGTGAGGATTGAAGCCTCCGGGAATAGTACTCGCTCGCAGGATGAGTTCGTGAGATCCCGTTCGTCCCAGAGCGTGTTGTTCTGGAGTGCGGGTTCGACTGCGGACCTTATAATGCGGGCAAGACCACAGACCTGCTCAGATTTGATGGGGTTTCTCTTATGCGGCATAGTGGAGGAGCCCACCTGTTTTGCCCCGAATGCTTCCTCAACTTCCCCAATCTCGGTTCGTTGAAGCGAGCGGATTTCGACGCCGATCTTATCGAGCGTGGTTGCAACACCAGCACAGAACATGAAATATTCCGCGTACCGGTCGCGGGAGATAACCTGGTTTGAGACGTCCACCGAGCTCATCCCGAGGTATTCCATCATGGTTGCCTGCACTTCGATCCCTTTTGGTCCGAGAGCTGCCTGAGTGCCTACCGCACCGGTCATCTGCCCGACCACGACCCGGGGGCGCATCTGTTCGAGGCGCTCGATGTGCCGTCCCACCTCGCTCGCCCAGATGGCAAACCGGAGACCATAGGTCGTTGGGACTCCGTGTTGGCCGTGCGTCCTCCCGATACAGACGAGGGTCTTATTCTCCTCTGCCCTCTTGAGCAGGATCCCTAAAAGCCGGCGAAGTTTTTTATCGATCAGGTCAAGCGTCTGTTTCAGTTGGAGCCCGGTTGCCGTATCGAGGAGGTCGTTGCTCGTTGCACCGTAGTGCACCCAACGGCCGGACTCTCCTGTTACTTCCGAGATCGCTTTCACAATTGCCATCATGTCATGGCTAATCTCGAGTTCGATTACCTTTGCTCGTTCGAGCGAGGCATTGTGGGCCTTCTCGTTGATCTCGACTGCCGCTGCTGCCGGGATCATACCGTGATGTGCCTCGGCTCTTGCCAAAGCGACTTCGGCGGCGACTACACAGGAGAACCTGTTCTGCTCACTCCAGACGGCACGCATCTCTTTTGTACCGTAGCGCTCCTCTATGGGGTGGACTGCCATGGGTAGAAATGGGTTGTACAGGGATATAAGGGATGAGGGGTGTAGATTACCTGGTTCTGCACCAAATACAGACTATTTATTACTGACCTGTTCCTCAATACTCTGACATGGATGTTCTTGCGGGCATCATTGTACTCCTTATAGCGGCAAAAATCCTGGGGGAACTGGTTGAATATACCGGTTATCCGTCGCTTATAGGAGAGATCGTCGCTGGCATCATTCTTGGGCCGACCGTTTTCAACATCGTTGAAGTGACACCCGTTATCCAGTTTTTTTCTACAATCGGGGTGATACTTCTCCTTTTCATTACCGGTATAGAGATCAATCAGAAAATATTCCGCTCAGCCCGCAACCGGATGATTGTAACGGGTCTTTGTTCCGCTGCAATCCCCTTCATTATTGGATATGTACTCGGCACCGTTCTCTCCTTATCACCTGATGAATCGCTCTTCCTGGCTGTCGTCTTTACGCTCACGTCAATCGGCATTTCTGTCCGTACCCTCATTGAGGAACGTCAGCTGAACACGGACTTTGGTATGACCATTGTTGGGGGAGCTGTTGTCTGTGCAGTGAGTGGTATCATTCTCTTTGGAATCCTCTCATCCATCAAAGCTGAAGGGATCCTGACCCAGGCATCGATTCTCCGTCCACTCCTTGTGGCCGTCTTCTTCATTCTTGTCATTACGACAATTGGAAAAAAAGTATTCCAGTTCATCTATAACCGTGTGCAGCTCCTGCATAACCATGCCCTGACGTATGCGGTTGCGTTCCTTATCGCTTGTACATCGGCCTTCTTCTCCCAGCTTCTCGGGCTCACGGTTGTTGTCGGCGCATTCTTTGCCGGGATAACCCTCAACAAGAGTGTCCATGAGGACCATGATATCCATGAAAGCTTCCACAACATGGCATTCGGGATCTTTATCACCATCTTCTTTGCATCTGTCGGTCTCATCATGAAAATCCCGGTTGCGGAACTCTTCTCCCCATTTATCCTGATTGTGATCATTATAGCGATAGTTGCAAAGATTATAGGTGGATTCATCGGCTCTTACCCGTTCTTAAAAGACAGACGCTTTGCGTTCCTTGTCGGACTTGGTATGATTCCCCGGGGAGATTTAACGCTCGCATTAGCCCAGTCGGCCATCATTGCCGGCATTATATCACAGCAGATTTACACAGCAACGGTCCTTATTGTTATTGTGACCGTGCTTGTGACACCGTTCTTTTTAAAGATCATGCTGAACTCAATAAAAAAAGCCTTGCCTATAGCCCCCGCTAGTGAGGCAGGGAGCGATAAAGGTACGCAATGATATCGGCCAGTTCAATGCACCCGACTGCGATGTTCTTCTCGTTCAGGAGAATTACAGATGACGAATGACCATGTTCCATTGCCTGTAGAGCCTCACAAATTTTTGCATCTTCTGGCACCGTGAGTGGTTCATCCGACATGAGGTCACGCGCATTATGAGCGGTACTTTTTAAGAACCGGTCCAGCTCCGATATCTGGTGCCTGCTTCCAAACCCTTCACCCGGGGTGAGTGCAGATATGATGTCCATGGAAGTTATCACTCCCGCGAGGGTCCCGTCAGAATCAACCACAATTACGGGATGGTTGCTGTGGGAGAACTGTTCGAGTACGCGAAAGATCGGGGTATCCGGATGAACCGGGAGAGGGCACCGGGTCATAACCGCTGTCACAGGTTCCTGTAGGATTTTCTCTAATGATTTTTCCACCGTATCCTCCCCATTTCATGCGTATTAGGGCACAGGAAGTCATAACGGTATCGGAACGAGTGGATGTCCGGCTTTATGTCATGCGAACCCTGAACCTTAAAACCTCCTTATAGTCTCCGACAGTGAAAGTATCTTATCGGACGTGAACCCTCTCCAAAAATGGGTTTATTTCGTTTTCCCTACCCCCCATAGACTTTTAGCTCGGTTATCCAACCAATTGTGCGTAATGGTTGACTTTTCATAAGAACGGTTTTCCCGAAGTGAAAATGACAAAAACCTATTCATTTTACTCGAATTATTGACTGGTTTTCTACGAATCTCACACTTTTTACAGTCAAACGAAAAAGGGGTATTTCTCTAAATCGCTCATTTTTCCCTTATTCGCCAATAGGATCACTTTGTACTCTATGATGGATACTCGAAAGCTTGCTGGCCCCACGGGAGGTTGCATTCTTGGAAGCCAACATGTAGAACTTTACAAAAACCAATCCCCGTCACCTTCGCCCCGCACCCCCACACTCATAAAACCCACAAGCACCAATAAGTGTACCAATGGACAGCATCGACACCTACTTCCCGTACAGCGAATACCGTCCGGGCCAGCGCCATATGCTCGAAGTCGCAGCGCAGGTTGCCCGTGAGGGTGGAATCGCCATGATCGATGCCCCCACCGGCAGCGGGAAATCAAGTGTTGTTGCCTCGCTCCTTTCGGAGCGGAAGAAACGGAAGATTGTGATTGCGGTGCGGACAGTCAGCCAGCTCACCACGTTCATCCGCGAACTGGAACTGGTACGGAAAAAAGCGCCCCACCTCAAAACCGTGTACCTGGTTGGCAAGAAGAGCATGTGTCCTCTTGGGGGTGAAGGGGATATCTATCGCAAATGCGAAGGAGTCAAGGCCTTCTCTTCCTCACTTATGCGGGATCGTGCGGATAAAGGGGCGCTTGTTCCGGCAAAAGATCCGTTCATCATCCAGCAGATTCGTCGCATGGACAAGGAACACCCGCTTCTCTGCCCGTTTTATATCGCGAGCAAGATGTTCGTACCCGCAGAGACCGTGGGGGTCAAGATGGTTCCCTCAACCGAACTCCGGGCCAAAGCCGACCGGGTGATTGCACATCCGGTGCCCCCGCGGGAACTCTCTGAATTCTCCGGATCCTGCTGCCCGTACGAACTGATGATGCAGGCCGCGAGGAACACCGATGTGGTGATCCTCAACTACCATCACCTCTTTAACCGGGACATCCGTGAACAGCTCTATGCCAATCTCGGTGTTGAACCACAGGATGTCCTGCTGCTTATCGATGAGGCGCATAACTGCGGCGATGTGATCACCGGCATCGAGAGCGTGACGTTAGAAGAGCGCGACCTCGAACAGGCATCCCGTGAACTCTCCGGTATGCGCAAACGGCACAAGGGAGCTGAAGCAGTACAGCATGTGCTGCCACGGCTCACCGAGTTCATCAAGGGCCTTGTCAATTCTGTAGAAGCAGAGGACTGGTTCGATCCCGCCATCTTCGAGCGGATGATCTTACGGGAGTCCCTCTACAAGGAGATGGACGAGATCGTCGATGACCTGATGGGTCTTTCGGAAACCGTCCGGGAGAAGAACCAGCAGGCCGGGGAGTTCCGGGAAACCGCAATCGAACGACTGACAGAATTTTTAGTCCGGCTCTCCCATTCTTCAACAGACCCGGCCTTCCTGACGGTATACCGGAAAACTGAAGCCGGGATCACCCTCGAAGTGCGCAACATTGATCCTGCAGCCTCGCTCTCGGATGTCTGCGGTTCCCACTTCAGCTGTATCCTGATATCAGGAACGCTATCTCCGGTTGACAGTTTCCGCCGCTACTATTTTAGCGACGCAAAGGTGACAACGCTCTCACTGCCCAATGCCTTTCCCAAAGAGAACCGGCTGGTTGCCTGCGCAAATGACATCACGACTGCATATTCGATGCGGCAGAACAAGGACAATACCAGCCGGGTCTGCGATTACATCAAAGCCTTCAGTGCACTCAAGGGAAACCGGGCCTGCTACTTTCCCAGTTACCAGATCCTGGAATCGTTTGCCAGCCACACGGTACCACACATGAGGGGAAGGAAGACCTACATCGAACCCCGCGATGCCGCCAATGCCAGTGCGGCTCTCAATGAATTTCTCTCCCTGCCGACACGCGGCGAATCCGGCGTGATGTTTGCAGTCTGCGGCGGGAAATGGAGCGAGGGTCTTGACTACCGGGGCGAGATGCTGAACGGTGCGATGGTGATCGGTCTCCCGCTCGCCCCATTCAACCGGGTCAGGAAGATGACGATTGAATATTTCCGGCACAAGTTCGGTGATGAAGGAGAGTTCATCTGCTATACGCTTCCCGCAGTCAACCGCTCCCTTCAGGCTTTGGGAAGGGTGCTCCGAACACCGGAAGATCGCGGTGTTCTTGTACTGGGCGAAAAACGATTCCTGGAAAGACGGGTGCGTCACGCACTTCCCGGTTGGATCAAAGAAGAAATGATCGAATGTGATGTCACGCAATTCCGTGAGCTGATTGGGAAATGGAAATCATAAGTGGTTCGTGCCGGTTCGGACTCTGGTATGTCCACGTCTTGTG
The DNA here is from genome assembly GCA_963676675.2 of uncultured Methanoregula sp. Taxonomy (GTDB): domain Archaea; phylum Halobacteriota; class Methanomicrobia; order Methanomicrobiales; family Methanospirillaceae; genus Methanoregula. Next base: position 1,384,660 of record OY781161.1, read on the forward strand.
GAATGACACATCAGTGCAACGCGTGCGTTTTTCTACAACCGGACTTGCCGGGGAAGTCCCCCCGCTCATCAGGAAATACTGTGGAGGACAACCCATTGATTGTTCAGCACTTGACAGCTTCGCACTCCATGAAGATACCATGTACAGCCGGATTTACCGGGTTGTGCGGGATGTGCCGTATGGGAAAACTGCAACCTATGGTGAGATTGCAGCACAGGTCAGCACTTCGCCAAGAGTAGTTGGACAGGCAATGGCCCGTAACCCGACACCGCTGGTTATCCCATGCCACCGTATTGTCGCGGTGAATGGCATCGGGGGATTCTCACCATCTGTTGAGATCAAGGAAGCACTGCTGGCAATGGAAAAGAAAAGCCTGCACAAATTACTATTGCAAAAAAACCCAACATAATTACCAAGACGCAGTTATTACGTACGGAGAGCCGGTTTTGAAGTCAGCAGTTATCCTTGTTGGTGGAGAGGCGAGACGCGCAAACGGTCAGGAGAAGTATTTCTTCACGTATGAGGGAAAGACCTTCATCGAGCGGTTGATCGAATCTCTTTCGCAGGTTGTTGACGAGATCATCCTTGTTGCACGGGATCCCGAGCAATGCAAACGTTTCAACGCCATCAAAGGAGTCCGGTGCATAACTGACATCCGTACGGGGACAGGACCCATCGGAGGACTCCATGCGGGAACCCTTGCGGCGCTCGGCGATGTAATTTTTGTATCAGCATGTGATATGCCCTGTGTTGATCCACGCGTAATCGCTCACCTGTTCAACAGGCTTGATAATTACGATGCCGCGATTCCCAGCTGGAACCCGGAAATGCTCGAACCCCTGCACGCAGTTTACCGGAAAACCGCTTTGATGGGGTATCTGGAAAATCATGCTTCCTATTCCCTGCGAACCATGGTCAGAGGGTTAAACACCCTCTATGTGCCAATCGATGAAATACGCGCCATTGATCATGAACTGAGCACGTTTACCAACATTAACAAAATTGAAGATCTCGAACGAATTAACAACGCTCAGAAATAATGTCTGTACCATAACCGCACTTTCGCTCCTTATTAGGACTGTAAAAGAGCCTGTTTTTTTAGTCCTGTAAGAATAAATACAGAAAATTTTTTTTAAGAAACTACAGCAATCCGAAACAAAACCAGAAATTGTTTGAGAATTGGCAAAATTGTCAATGCTTCGGTGTTAAGCTCTTGGTTTCAAGCGGGTTATTTTAATTAAAAAAAGATGGCTGGATTAAATAATTTTTTTTCAGGTTATGGACCGCGGAAAAACTCAAATCTTCTTTTTCCTGCCGCTTGCATCCCGCATATAATTCCCAAACTCACTTTTTAAAAGTTTGTCCCCGGAGAAGACCGGGCCATCCCGGCATACCCGGAGCCCGGATGGATCGACGCAGCACGAACCACAGACACCAACGCCGCATTTCATGTACCTGTGCAGGGAGAACTCGGTTTTATGAGCAATCCCTTTCTCATCAACTTTTGAGAGCACAGAACGCATCATCACTTCCGGGCCACAGACCGCTATCCGGTCATACAAACCGAGATTGAGATCGTCCATGAGTGCAGTTACAAACCCTTTCTGCCCGAGCGATCCGTCATCAGTTGCGATCAGCACATCCGTGTATTCATCCAGCTGATCGACAAAGAGCAGTTCGGTTTCGTTCTTCGCGCCAAGAAGCATAGTCATGACACAATCAGCCCGTGCAAGTGGCAGGAGCGGCGCAGCACCGACCCCTCCACCGATTGCCAGCATCTTTTCGCCTTTGGTAAACCCGTTTCCGAATGGACCGCGTATCCCGAGTTTTGCTCCCGCTTCGAGAGCAAAGAGTGCGCTCGTAGCATCACCGACTTTCTGGACCGTGATGCTGCATTCCGTGGATAGTGCCATCGGGATCTCGTCAACGCCCGGCACCCAGACCATCACGAACTGTCCGGGAGCATGAGGAAAAGATTCTTCGAATATGAAGGTCCGGATAGCAGGTGTTTCCTTTTTCACGCGGGCTATAGTAACCGGCACAGGAACCTGCTCAATCCGGTCACTCATGAGCGCACCCCACAATATCTTCTGCGGCAATCCCATTCTTCGAATACAGCTCCTTTGCGATCGTCTCAAAGACGTGCACATCCCCATGAACCGCACTTCCGATCTCGACTGCCTGGGCACCTGCCATCATCATCTCAATCACGTTGTCAGCAGTCGCTATGCCCCCGCACCCGATGATCGGAATTTTACAGGAAGCATAGAGTTCATAGACGCACCGGACTGCGACAGGAAATAGTGCACTGCCGGAAAGCCCGCCGAACCGGTTACCCAGTACCGGGCGCTTTAACCCCGTCGAGATGCGCATCGCTTTTAAGGTATTGATAGCAACTATCGCACTTGCCCCGCCCCGTTCCGCTGCCCTTCCAATTGCTGCGATATCGGTCACGTTCGGAGTGAGTTTCACCCATGTCGGGACACCGGTGCTGCTCACTGCACGGGTGCATGCCTCGACAAGCGCCGGGTCGCTGCCTATTGCAGCACCATATCCCTCAGCATGGGGGCAGGAGAGATTCAGTTCAAACCCGGAAACTTTTCCTTTGAACCAACTGGCAACGGTTACAAATTCTTCGGGATTTCCCCCAAATATACTTGCCACCACGGGTTGTTTAGCAAGAGGTCCGAGTTCTTCGATAAAATCCTGCGACGGGTTGGGGAGACCCATGGCATTTAAGAGCCCGTCTTCCAGTACCACGAGGCAGGGTCCCGCATGCCCCTCCTTGGGCACAGGACCTATTGATTTGGTCACAACACCGCCCGCTCCCAAAGAGAGCATCCGCGCAAGCGATGTGCCGGTCGTTCCCAGTACTCCGGCAGCGAGTAAGAGGTGATTATTGAAGGTTACCCCTCCCACAGTTACCGGTCCGGATTTGATCGAAACCATCCATCAGGAAATGGTCGTTATTTATTATTAGCATAACCCATATGTTATCAGATGGCGCGCCTTGCGATAGTGGGAGTTGGCAGGATTGGTGGCGAGGTCGCCTATCTTGCCTCATCGATGGGTATCGCAGACGAACTTGTCCTGTATGATAGCGCACCTGACCTGCTCAAAGCGCAGGTACTTGATCTTCAGCATACGGGGCTCGTAACGGATATTAGTACTGATAAAAATGCAATTCGTGATGCGGATGTCTGCATCTTTTCTGCGGGCCTACCCCGCAATCCCTCCGTAAAAACACGGGCAGACCTGCTCGAAGCAAATTCTGCAGCCGTCAACGAATGTGCTGCCCTGCTCAAAGATTTTAATGGGATTGTAATCACCGTGACCAATCCCATGGATGCCAACAACTACCTGCTCTGCACCCGGACGGGAATCCCGAGAGAACGCTGTATCGGATTCGGGGGCCAGCTTGACAGTGCAAGGTTCGCTCTCGCTCTGCGTTCCCGGGGGATCACCGGGTTCTCATTTGTATTGGGAGAGCACGGTGAGCACCAGGTACCTATCTTCTCCACCCAATCCCGTGAGATCCCCATACCCGTAAGAGAAGAGATCCTCACGGAGCTGCGAGGAGCGAGCATGGAAGTGATCAAAGGTAAGGGCGGGACGGTCTTTGGCCCGGCCCTGCATATCGCACACCTCACCCGCATGGTGCTGTCAGATGCTCGTGAACTCGTGATCTGCTCATCCGTACTCGAAGGGGAATATGGAATTACCGGCTGTTCTCTTGGGGTTCCGGTCAGGATTGGAAGAGACGGAATACTGGCAATCGAGGAATGGCAACTTGATAGTTGGGAGCAGGAGGAGATGGACCAGGCAGGTGCGTTCGTTTCCGAACTCTGCCGGAAGGCGATCACCTGATATGACTTCCTCGTCACAGCGCACGGATGTCTGCATAAACACAACCTGCACGACGCTCGACCATTTCTCCGATATCAGCCTTGCAATTAACCAGGTGGAGTACAGCAGGGCACCGGATGGCCCGATCATCCATGTCTTCGGGCGCGATGTAAACGGAAAAGCACTACGGCTCGATGTAACCGGGTTCAAACCGTATTTCTACGTGCCCGCAGATCAGGTCTTGGGAACTGCACCCCCCGGACAAGCCACATTAGAGGATGGAACGGAATACCGCTCGATTCGTAACGAACCGTTGCGCCGGATGTATGTCCAGCAACCGGGTGATGTGCGGGATGTGCGCGAACGGTATCGTCATTTTGAAGCAGATATCCCGTTTGCCACCCGGTTCATGATCGACTGCGGATTGACGGGCGGGGTATCTGCTCCCTCAATGACCGTGGACTATAAGGATCTCAAACCTGCAAAGGTGGACGCACCTGCCCGCTCCTGTATCATCGATATCGAATGTGAGGATGAACGGGGATTTCCTGACACCCAGCGGGATGCGATCATCTGCATCACCGCTTTCGATTCGTTCGATAACGATTATACAACGTTCCTTTTCAGGGATGGGGGCATGCCCGGTGAGATAACAGATAAAGAAGCTGAGGGTGGCCTTGCCAACGGTTGTTTCCGGAAAGATACCCACACAATCTGTACCTATGCCGATGAAGTATCGATGCTCCGGGCATTCTCCGCGTACATCGTTGCACGGGATCCTGATGTCCTCTCCGGCTGGAACTTTGTGGAGTTCGATATGCCGTACATAGCCGGCAGGATGGAACGACTCGGGCTCTCGGCCACCCATCTCGCCCGCCTGCCGGGAATGACTGAACGCAATGCCCTGAGAGGGAGGGCACTTTTCGATCTCCTGATGGGATACAAGAAGATGCACCTCTCCCAGAAAGAGTCATACCGCCTGGATGCAGTGGCTTTTGAAGAAGTAGGCGAGCAAAAAGTTCGCTATACCGGGACCATCTCGGATCTCTGGAGAAAACAACCGGCACTCCTTGTCGAGTACAACTTCAAAGACGTTGAACTCTGTGTCAAGATAAATAAAAAAGATAACATTATCGAGTTCTACCGTGAGATTGCCCGCTATGTCGGCTGCCCGCTCGATAAGACCCTGAATTCATCGAGCGTGATCGATGTCTACATCTTAAGGAAGGCTTCAGGAAAATATGTCCTGCCCTCCAAAGGATTTGCCAATGCAGATGAATTCGAGGGTGCGACTGTTTTCGAGCCGAGCCGGGGTGTGCGGGAGAACGTAGTCGTGCTCGATTTAAAATCGCTCTACCCTATGGCGATGATGACCATCAACGCATCGATGGAGACAAAAGACCCTGCCGGTGAACTGGTGGCACCCAACGGGATCCGGTTTAAGAAACATCCGGACGGGTTAACAAGGAGCATCATATCCGAACTGCTGAAAGAGCGGGATGATAAAAAGGCATTGCGTAACAAGTACGAATTCGGCTCTCCGAATTACGTGCTCTACGATATGCAGCAGAATGTGCTCAAGGTGATCATGAACACGTACTATGGTGTTTCCGGCTATACCCGCTTCCGGCTCTTCGACCGGGAGATCGGGTCGGCCGTCACGTCCGTTGGCAGGGCTATAATCGAGCACACCCGGCGTGTGATCGAACAGCAGGGCTACACGGTCATTTATGGAGACACCGATTCGTGCATGGTGCATCTGCCCCCGAACCTGGACCGGGAAACAACCATTGCAACAGCCCGGGCAATTGAGAAACGTCTCAATGAAAGTTACCAGGAATTTTCCAAAAAGGAACTGAATGCCGATGTCCATTACTTCTCGATTAAGTTCGAGAAGATCTATGAACGGTTCTTCCAGGCCGGCAAAAAGAAGCGGTATGCGGGACATCTTGTTTGGAAAGAGGGCAAGGATGTCGACGAAGTGGACATTGTGGGCTTTGAGATCAAAAGAAGCGATACGCCCCAGATCACCAAAGTCGTGCAGCAGCGGGTGATGGAGATGATCCTTAAGGGAGAAGAGTATGCGGGGATCAAGGCGTTCCTGTCAGATGTAATCAAAAAGTACCGGGCCGGAAAATATACTCTCGATGAGATCGGCATTCCTGGCGGTATCGGTAAATCCCTTGATGATTATGGGAATGATGATGCACAGGTGCGTGGGGCAAAATATGCCAACCTGCATCTCAAGACCGAATTTGGCAAAGGGAGCAAGCCCAAGAGAATCTATATCCGGACAGTCACCTCGAAATATCCCAAGACGGATGTGCTCTGTTTTGAGTACGGGGATCAGGTGCCCCCTGAGTTTGTCGTTGATTTGGAACTGATGCTGGACAAGACCATCGAGCAGCCCATTTCAAGGATTATTGAGGCGCTCGGCTGGAACTGGGCTGATGTCGATCCCTCGCGGACTACCCTTGCCCAGTGGGGATTCGGCTGATAATTTTTATAGTTTTGTCAATGATCTTTTCCCAAAATTTGATTATGAAATAGTTTCGTTGATTAACATGTGAAAACACACGTAAAGATTTTTTTTGCTTTTATAATTTGGATAATCTTTTGTTTAATTTCAATTTTAATCATTACCATCTTCCCATATTTTTGGATGGATCCTTACTATCATGTCGTATACTCATTGAATAAAGAAAATGGAAATAACACAATAAACAACATAGTCTCACAGACGCAAAAATATGATAATTCTCCTGTTAGATTATCGAAGATTGCTTTACTAATATCTCAAAATTTTTCAAATTCGTGGTGGCCATACCAATGGGAGGAGCGTTTTTGTCCATATCAAAATTCATCGACATATGGTTGGTGCAGTCCATATTATGGAACACCCCTCTATAAAATTTATGACGAAAATAAGATGAAATATCCATATCTTGTTAATAAATTAGGAAATGTTACAGCGTATGTCACTAACGATTTAAGTGTTAATCCAGAATGGATTGCCTATCAGAAAGGCGGAAATTGTCAAGCGATTTCAATATTATTTAATGAAACAGTAAATAGATCTGGCTTTGTTAGTCGAGCTGTAAGATCTAAAGGATATGATCACGTTTGGAACGAGATTGAGATTAATGGATCTTGGAAAGTGTTTGATATCCAACAATTCGGCTATAGTAATGGTACTGTTATTACAGATTCCCCCTATTGGAACGTAGATCCAAAGAATTATTCAAAATTTATTGGTCAAACAAATTTTAGTGTGTATACTTTTAATTTAACCGATTATGGCTTTGGAGAAAATATTACTTCTTCATATTTTCCAGAATCTTGAAGAATGGTAATGATAGTAAAAAATGTTACCAAGATGCCGGATCAGGGTTTCTGATCCAGCAGCCGGTCTGCTTCTGTATGCACGTTCGTTTTTCTCAACTCGTATTTTGCGAGCGTCCGTTGTATGAGATTGTCATAGATTAACGGCATATCTGACTGGAGCTGTTTTACCCCCTCTTCAGTAATCCCGCCAGGGGTTGCTACCCGGCGCAGGATCGTCTCTATACTATACTCTTGTTCATCAAGCAGCCGGGCTGTGCCGGAGAGCGTGGGGATAACCAGTGCCCGGGCCTGTTCTGGTGAAAGAGTACTGTACCGGGCTGCGGCCCGGGCAAATTCGTCGACCAGGACCGCGATCAGTGCCGGGCCACAGCTGGTGAGATCGGTAGCCACATCAAAATTCTCCTCATCTATCACCACTACGTTCCCGAATGCGGAAAAAATCTCTTCGCATTCCTGTGCCGCTCGCCGGGTGACTGCGGTGTTATGGCAGAGCAGGGTGACCCCGGAACTCATCTCACCTGTCAGGCTCGGGACTACCCGGGTGATCGGGCCGGCATAAAAGCGTGCAATCTGCTCTATGGGGAGACAGGCTGCGATGGAGACAAGATGGGTATCCGGTTTCAGGTCGTGAGTAATTTCTGAGAGAACCTGAACTGCATCAAGGGGTTTGGTGCAGAGTATTACCCGATTGCATTCCCGGGCAAGGGCACGGTTGCTTTCCGCAACATGCACAGGGGGGTATTTATCGAGAAGTCTGGTGAGAACCGCGGGATGACGGGTGCTGATCAGAACGTTATCCGGCTGGAGGCATTTTTTATCCAACAAACCTTGTACGATCATGCTCCCCATGCTGCCGTAACCAATGAAACCTGTTCTTACGTTCATGTTTCACAAACCATTCCGGATCTTTGGTGTCACGATAAGGTAAATTCTCCCTATGGATGCAGCGCCACATTATTGCTTTATACTCATACATTCAAGAGGGAGACACAATGGATCGTAAAACGGATCCGCACAAAGTTACAAAGTTAAACAGGGTAAAAGCAAAATTTATTAATAACGGCTGATGCAAATCGGATTCATATCTCTCGTGAGTAAAACAGCCAGCCGCTGATATGCGGTATATGAGATGAATAATGGGATAAGTGCATGAATGACGGGTACGAATATTTTTGTTGAGCGCGATGAAAGTCTCGTCCATCTCTGGCTTTTTATTGTAATTATCACAACTATCCTTGCCCTTCTGATAAATATACTGAGCCTGAATTATGGCTCCAATAATGTCGCCCCGTTCCTGCTCTTTATCCCGATCGTGATTGCTGCCTACTGGTACCCTAACCGTGGCCCTGTTTTTGCGGTAATCATATCGTTAATGTATCTGGGAATCGTATACTTTTTTACCCATGGAGCAATGGGGGAAATGATCGCTTCGGCCATCAAATGTTTTGTTCTCATTGGTGTGTCAGCGGTTGTATCGAGCCTTGCAACCCATATGCGAAAGAATGAGGTGAAGTATCGTGGGCTCTTCAATCACTCGGAAACGGGAATTGGTCTTGTCAATACCAAAGATTTCTCAATTGCAGATGTAAACAAGCGGTTTGCAGAAATGCTCGGGTATACCCGGGAAGAACTCTTAAAAATCTCTTTTAATAATCTTTGGCTGGAACCTACGGCGAAAGAAATGTTTTTCAACCAGCTTTCACTCCGTGACAGCGTAGAATATTTTGAAACACGGTTCAGGTCACAGCAGGATGAAGAGCGGTGGGTGTTGATCTCTGCAGGGAAACTGCCAGACAACCAGTTTGTCTGTAACATTGTTGATATCACCGATCGCAAAAAAGCTGAAGAGGCACTGCGTATCAAGGATCATGCCATCAGTTCATCGATCAACGCAATTGCGATCCTTGATCTGGATTTCAATATCCAGTATGTGAACCGATCGCTCATGAGAATGATGGAATATAATCATGAGCAGGATTTGATTGAGAAACCCTCCAGCCAGTTCTTTGGATCAGATCTGGTTTTTGATGAGATCCGTGAGACGATTCCGAAAAAAGGCAGCTGGTTTGGGGAGGTCTCCCTGATAAAAAATAACAAATCGCCCTTTTTTGTGCTTATCTGGATAAATCTGGTAAAAGACGAGACCGGTAAACCGATCTGCATCATGGCGTCGTTCATTGATATTACCGATATCAAACAGATGGAATTGGTAAAAAGGGAAGCACTTGAGCAGATCGAACGCAATATCGAACAGTTTGCCATCCTCGGGGATCATATACGAAACCCGCTGGCTGTTATCATGGGCCTTTCGAGCCTGGCTCCCGGTGAGATCTCCGATAAGATCATTCTGCAGGCACGGGAGATTGACCGGATTGTCACCCAGCTGGACAGGGGCTGGGTCGAATCCGGGAAAGTGCATGAGTTTATCAAACGCTATTACATGGTAGGCAGTGCGGATGGGGAACCCCGAAAAGAAGAACAGAATAAGTACCACGCTCCCTGATTCTCTGCGTTTTTTTAGGATTTTGTAAAGCGATTACGTGTGCGGATTTTTCCCGGCTTCTTTTAACCGCTCATTGAGTTTCTTGATCTGGTCGCGTAATGCGATCGCCCGCTCGAAGTCAAGGCTGTCAGCTGCATCCCGCATCTGTTTTTCAATATCGATGATCACATTGGGGATCTCGTTCTTCGGCACATGTTTTGTGTCAGTCAGCTCGACTTCCTTTTCCTTGACCGGCTTGATGATCGTTAAGGGTACGATGTTATGTTCGGTGTTGTAACTGACCTGCATCTCGCGGCGTCGTCTGGTCTCGGCCATTGCCCGCTTCATGGAGTCGGTCATATTATCGCCATACAAGACGACTTTGCTGTTGACGTTACGGGCGGCCCGCCCGATGATCTGGATCAGGCTGCGGGCATCGCGGAGGAATCCTTCCTTGTCAGCATCGAGGATGCCGATGAACCCGACTTCGGGAATGTCGAGACCTTCTCTCAACAGGTTGATTCCCACGAGTACATCGAATTTGCCCAGACGAAGCTGGCGGATGATCTCGGTTCGTTCCAGCGTCTTGATATCGGAGTGGAGATAGCGGGTCTTGATGCCCCGGTCCGCAAGGAACTCGGAGAGTTCTTCTGCAAGTTTTTTTGTGAGCGTTGTTATCAGTGCCCTGTCTCCCCGGGCAATCGTAGCCTGCACCTCGCGGATTACATCGTCGGTCTGCCCGGTAATTGGGCGTACTTCGACTTTTGGATCGACAAGACCGGTAGGCCTTATGATCTGTTCAACAAGCCGGGCGGAGTGTTTCAGTTCGTAATCGCCCGGAGTGGCAGAGACAAAGATCGTACTTGTCATGTACTGTTCGAACTCGTGGAACTGTAAGGGCCGGTTATCGTACGCGCTCGGCAGCCGGAACCCGTAATCGATCAAGGATTTTTTGCGGGAACGGTCGCCGTTATACATGCCATGGAGCTGCGGAATGGTCTGGTGGCTTTCATCGATGATGAGCAAAAAGTCGTCAGGGAAATAATCGAGCAGGCAGTAGGGTTTTTCCCCGGCCGAGCGCCCGTCAAAGTGCCGGGAGTAGTTCTCTATACCCTTGGTTGATCCTGTCTCTTCGATCATCTCAAGATCGTAATTGGTCCGCTGTTCAAGACGGTGTGCCTCAATTATTCCTAACGTGGGCAGGACTTCATCGAGCTCTTTTCTGATGGTGGCGGCAGCCTTCTTCCGGGCACCTTCGGGAGTGACGAAGTGGCGTGCGGGATAGACATAGAAATATTTCAGCTGTTCCTTGCGATTACCGGTGTTCTTGTCCACTTCGCTGATCCGCTCGATCTCGTCGCCGAACATTTCGATCCGGATGATGTCGTTGAAGTACCCGGGGATGATATCGATGGTGTCTCCCTTGACCCGGAACCTGCCGGGCATCAGTTCGAGATCGTTTCGCTCGAAAAGGATGTCGAGCAATTTACTCATGATCTCAGTGCGGGAAATCTTCTGGCCCACCGACAGCTCGAACCCCATGTTCCGGAAGTTCTCGGGGTTACCCAGACCAAAGATACAGGAGACGGATGCGACCACGATTACGTCGCGACGGAATGAGAGCGAGGCAGTGGCTGAGAGCCGCATCATTTCGATTTTGGGGTTGATGGCCGAGTCCTTCTCGATATACTGGTCCTTTGACGGAATGTAGGACTCGGGCTGGTAGTAGTCATAATAGGAGACAAAATACTCGACCCGGTTTTTCGGGAAGAAGTCGCAGAACTCGGCATAGAGCTGGGCAGCGAGCGTCTTGTTGTGGGCGAGCACGAGCGTGGGGCGGCCGGCAGTCGCAATCACGTTTGCCATTGTGTAGGTTTTGCCGGAGCCGGTCACACCCAGCAGCGTCTGGAGTCGCTCTCCTTTTTCCAGACCTTCAGTTAACTCTCTGATGGCTTCAGGCTGGGAGCCGGCCGGTGCGAATGTGGAGACGAGCTCGAACTCAGTCACGGTGCTTAGGATCTCGGATTGAGATATTAAAAGGGATGGGGATGCGGCAGGAAAGTGAATGATGGAGGCCTGTCCCGTACGAAGTGAAGAGGTCCCCCTCTTGATCATGGAGGGGTGGTTACTGGGGGACCCCTGCCTTAGTGGGAGGGGTACCCTGAGGGAGATCCCTCATGATCCGGGTGCCAGCCCCACACAATCATACCGTATTCACATCTACCCCTCCTGCAAAGACCGTCGCAAAACCCGGCTCCGGTTTTTCCTGCGACAGGGCTGCGTGTGGGATGGGTCAGGCTCAGGACAAGAGGGGTGGGTCGGAAGGGCCCCTCCCTCAGCAGGATCCACCCCCCGGGAGGACCCCTCATGATCCCGGAGGGGTCCCTCCTCCCCGGAAAAACCGGCCCAGGCAATGCTCCGGAAAAAACCCGGACCTCGCCCCTTTATGACACACCATGTGCAATTTCTAGAGCACCAAGGTACATGATCATGGACTTCTCGATTCTCACCCAGCTCAATGTCCTCGTGCAGCTCATGTGCGTCATCATCGTGGCCGCCTACCTCCTCTCCCGGAGCCGGATATTTACGGAGATCCTTGATGGTCACCCGACAATAAAGACCCGGATAATCCTTGTCATATTCTTTGGCGCTCTCTCTGTGTATGGCACGATCAGCGGCATCGATTTCTTAGGCTCGGTCGTGAATGTCCGTGACCTCGGTCCCATGCTCGCCGGACTGCTCGCGGGTCCATGGGTTGGTGTTGGTGCGGGACTGATCGGGGCAGCGTACCGGCTGACCATGGGTGGTATCACCGTTTATTCCTGCTCGGTCACCGCAGTCTTTGCCGGGCTCTTCGGGGGGCTCATCTGGCTTTATCGCAAGCGGAAGTTTGCCGGTACCACCATTGCGGTAGTTTTTGCCATCCTCATGGAAGTATTTCATATGGCACTCACGCTCCTCATCGCCCGCCCGTTTGATGCTGCTCTTGCGATAGTCATGAAGGTTTACATCCCGATGATCGTTGCCAATGCCGTGGGCATGTACGTCTTTTGTTTCATGGTAGAAAATCTCCAGAATGAACGGAAGATTAAGGATGAACGCGACGCACTGCTCCGGGAAAAAGAGCAATCGGAAGCCGGGCTTCCCGTTTTCAATGATCCAAACGAAAATTTATAACCGAATACCCGCCAAGTTCAATCATCGGGTTTTTTCATGAAAACGGTCTGCTCATTCTGCGATTTTGTCATTAGTCCCGGGACATCTCCTGACGACCCGGTCAGTCACGGAGTCTGTAAACCCTGTTACGATCGTATCCTTGCCAGTCATGGGTTCAATGCCAGGAAATTCCTCGACATGCTCGATGCCCCCGTCCTTCTTGTAGACAATGATGTCAGGATCCTTGCAGCCAATACCCTCGCGACTACTCTCTTGAATAAGCCTATTGCACAGATCAAAGGGAAACTTGGCGGAAAAATACTGGATTGCATCAATGCCTACCTCCCGGAAGGCTGTGGAAAAACTCCGTTCTGTCCTGACTGTCCCATCAGGGCATCCGTGAACGAAACATATGCAACCGGGAATGCAGTAACCCGGCGCCCTGCAGAGATCTGCCGCAAAGTTAAGGGGACTGAAGAAAATATCTGCCTGCTTGTCACTACCCGGAAAGATGGAAATGTTGTCCTGCTCCAACTCGAACCTGCGGCAGCGGCAGCGGCCTGATTTTTTTATAATGGATGTCATCTGGAGAGGATCTGCTGCACCCACGCCCGGTTCGCCCGAAGGGCACATCCTCCGGTACTCTCAGTGAGCAATCCGTGGTCCTTACGGATCCGGGCAAGCAGATGGGACCTGAGCGCTTCTTTGAGTGGCACGGTCGTAAGGTTCGCGTCTGAGAACGGGGCTGCGGGGCAGGGTTCGAGATCCCCGGACGGGCTGACATGCACGAAACCACGGCCCGCTGCAAGACATCCCCCATAGGCATCTTCGTCACCGGGGAACCCAATGAAAAGGGCAGGGAATTTCCGGTTAAAATCTGCAAGCACGATCTGCAGCACCTTCTTTTGCTCATGGGTCAGGACCAGATGTGTGGTTCCCTGCTCCATGGGCACGTACTCGACAAACGTGAAGACCCGGGTGCCGGCTTCAAGCATCTGCCGGATAAATGCCTCATCTGTGACCCGAGGGAAATTCTCCTGTGTTGTCGTGACCGAACAACCAAAAAAAACATTCCGAGCGTTCAGCCGGGCACAGACCGTAAGGAGTCGGTCAAAGACCCCGTTACCCCGTCGCCCGTCAGTATCCTTTCGGAAACCTTCGAAGCTGATAACCGGTACAATGTTCCGGCAGGCTGCAATCTTCTCTGCAACCACATCATCGATCAAAAGACCATTGGTGAAGACGGGAAAGAGTATCTTCGGGTGAGCCTGGGCAAGCGCGAAGATCTCTTCCAGACGGACGAGCGGTTCACCTCCTGCAATCACGATGATGGAGACACCAAGTTCTGCTGCCTGGCTGGTAACCGATGCAAGGACTGTCGGTGTCATATCCTCCGCGGGCTTTTCCCCACGGCCATGCATGTAGCAGCCGGCACAGGTGAGATTGCACCGCGAAGTGATACTCATAATCATAACGGGCGGGACAAGCAGCTCCTCTTTCTCGTACTGCTTCCGCACAGCTGCCGCCTTGCGCTGGTGATGCAGGATTACAGATCCGGGGATAACAAGTGCCGGGTATTGTGCAATAATCCGGATTGCCTGGCTGAGGATTTCCCCGATGGTCGTATCGAAGGTCTCACGGTACTGGTGGTTGTTCTCTTCCATGTTTTTTCCTGTTATCGTGATGGACTACTGCCGGAACATTTCCTAAAATTGCTCATTGCCCAGCCAATGAGCGCCCCGAAAAATAATACAAAGGCAAGAGCGCTGAACGTGAACTTGAAGAGTCCCGCCACCTTCGTAAAGCGGGCAATATCCGGTAACTGTGCCGGCCATGCAACAAGCATCGTGATGCTGTTCACCGCGGTTCACCCCGCTGGATGAGCATATCCCTTATTGTCACATCCGGGTGGTGGTAACGTGGTTTTCCGGTAGTCCTGCCACCGATCTCAATTGCTCCGGTCGGGCACCAGTGGATGCAGGCGTAACACTGGGTGCAGGTATTCCCCCATATAATGGTGTTCGTCCCTACCGTGATATTCCGCGTGGGGCAGATCCGTTCACACGTTCGGCACCTATTGCATTTTGCCGTTGCATGGAAACGGCGGGGTATTCTGTACACGGAAGTTGCAAGCGTGCGGGTAATCTTGCCTCCAATACGGAGCAGGGCTGAATCTGAACCTTCAGGCATCGAGATCTTCTTCTCCCGTATTGCTGCTGCGATTGCCGGGATCCGGCATTTTTCATTGGCATATTTTTCCTCACGGCGACTGGCATCCCCCATGAGGTCAACGGGTCCGATGTAGTTCTCCGGCATGATAAAAACAAAACCCGCCGAAAGCCCTGAACCCTTCTCTTCGAGAAGTTGTCTCAGGTTAAAAAGAGCACTTCCCGGCCGTTCCCCGCAGGTAGCGATGCCGAAGATATAGGGACTGCCCGTGAAACGGATCTGCTGCACGAACTCCTTGACGATTAGGGGCATGTCAAGGAAGTAGACCGGAAACGCGATCCCCACGACATCAGCTTCAATTATGATTCCGCCAGGGGTCATTGCCTGTCGGAGGGGGATGAGTTTTGTGTCCCCAAGTTCTGTGGCAAGATCACGGGCAACGGCAAGCGTGTTACCGGTGCCGGTGAAATAATAAATGACGCTCTTCACAATTCACCTTTTAGTTATTTCTGTTTCCATGCGTAGCTGATGACATTGTTCGGGCAGGTGTCCACGCAACTCCCGCAAAGGATACACTCCGCGTTCTCCATCTCACCGTTCCGGACCATGCCGTTCACGTCAAGGCCTGTCGGGCAGTCCTTCGAGCACTTCATGCAGTCAATACAGCGTGAAGCATTAGCACCGAGCTGCAGTGCCGGCCAACCAATAAGGTTCCGGATCTTCCGGCCCGTGATCATCAGAGCGGCAATAGGACAGAACACGTGGCAGAACCCGCGCCTACCCATGAAGTACGCAACGATGAAGATGATACCAAAGATAATTCCGACAATCATCAGGACATGAATGGACGAGATCGAGATGCCGTTAACCGTGCCATAGAATGGATCAACAGAACGGATTCCCCCGGCGCCATAAAAGGAGTACGCGATCATGGCAAGCCAGAGCACCGTGACCCCATACTTGACATAGTTCCGCCAGCCCTCCTTCACGGTATGTTTCATGACCGGTGAACAGATCTCCTGCCATGCCCCCATCGGGCAGAGCCACCCGCACCAGAATCGTGCAACAACAAGGGAGAGGATGAAGAGCAGGAGATAGAGCAGCAGGCTTCCCGTTGCAACACCAACTGCTGCTCCCATCATGATGACGATAGGTGAGATGTAGAAGATCGTAATCGGAACCAGGAGGAAAGATATGACAAGAATCCATTTCCGGATGTTCTGGAGTGACGATGCTGATTTTTGAGACATGTTTTTTTCTGGCATGGTAATTTCCTTAATTCATAATGATTTTTATGAGGGTATGATCCCCGTGTTCCACCGTTATGACGGCATCTCCTTTCTTGTATCCGTTCTCTCTCTACCGGCGAGCCCCTTCATGTTGTTAGCAAACACTTCTGCATTCCTGAAGTCTTCGGCATCAGGCTTACCCTTGTTAAGTCCCCCGAAATATTTTAAGAAACTGTTTGTGTTCCACCCCGCACACCCGAATTCACCGATAATCACGTACCCTTTTTCCTGTAGTTTTTTTCGGATTTGCGAGTGATTATTCTTCACAAAATCCCTGTCCGCAAAAGCGGCCGGTGCCCCATACGTTGAGAAGAGGAACGCTTTTTTATTGTTCGCCTTCGGCAACCGGTCGGCAAGGTCAAGGATGGAACCATCGAATGTTGCACCATAAATCCCCGAGCCAAAACCCACAAGGTCGTACTCCGCGATCTCTTCTGGTTTAACCTGTTGCGGCGTTTTTACCTCAGCACCAAGCACGTTTGCAACAATGTTTGCGATCTTCTCTGTATTTTTATGATGATAGGAGAATACAATCACCAGTGTTTTTCCCATCTGCGGATTGTTGGGTTTGTTTTCATTCGTTTCCATTTTGTATCTCTCATCTGTTCATTTTTCATTCTCAATCAGGACCGGTAATGCCGCGGCGATACGGCTGAGGAGTTCATTTCCTACGGTCGGGTTTTTCGTATCCTCTTTAGTAAGGCAGATCTCTGCCATGACTTCAACGCCACGTTCTGCCAGTGCCCTGTTCAGGATAGGGATGGCCTCGCCCGGTTGGTCATGACAGGTCACAAAGACGACAGCCATTTTTCCTTCGCAGCCCTTTAATGCCCGGACTGCGGCATTGATGGCAGGTGCCGGCTTCCATGCCCAGACCGGTGTGCCGATGATGAGCAGGTCGTACTGCGAGACATCTATCTCATCGGGAACAATCGCATCGCATGTTCCCTTGCGGGATCGCAGGACGCCTGTTGTGTACGCGGTGAACGTCGAATACTCGGTCCGGGTCTTTACTTCGATGAGATCGCACCCGCTGGAGTTCCGGATACCTTCTGCAATCCCCCGCGTCACACCGGTAAGCGAGTAAAAGATCACACATGCTTTCAAATCCCGGTCGCGGGTGGTCTTCCGGACCAGTTCCCGGTTGCAGTTTTCCATGACGCTTGCGTACATCCGTTCGAATTGTTCCCGGAACTGTACGATACGATCGCGGTTGATCGTATAGTAGACATAGAATCCCTCCCGCCGCGAATCAACAAGCCCCTCGCCTTTCAGCGTTTTTAAGTGCTGGGAGACTGCCGGTTGCGAGATGCCGAGCCGGACTGCAAGCTCCCCCACACCGAGCGTTCCGCTCGTGTCAGTTGCGAGCAGGTAGATGATCTGGAGGCGGGTGAGATCCCCAAGGGCCTTGAACGTCCCGGCCATTAGAGGAACGATCTCGCAGAGCTTGGTACATTCTTTACACTTGTTACACGGGTCCATGGATTCCGTATAAGTGTTTGCTTATACACTTATATGTTTTTTCTGTTGTGCTTGTCCCACTGAATCTCGGAGTGAGAAACAAAACTAACCAAATCTCCCGATACAGATATGACCATACTTCCCAAAATCCAACAAACCGGATCGACACAGAAATGATTTTTGTTCATTCACCGGACTCTTTTTCCGGATTCGCCTTCATAAAGCAATCTTAATAAAAACAAGAACTGAAATGATTCCTTATGAAGGATGGATTATTCATTCAGCGAAAAGAGTTACAGGTTCTCTGTTTTTTTGCCGTACTATCACTCCTGCTCGTATCCTGTGGCTGCACGCAACTGCCTGCAGGTTCGCAGACAACACAGGTAGTAACCGTTACGAAGCCTGACTCTTCGCATATCCTCATCACTTACTCGGGAAGTCCGCAGACAGACAAACTCGTGGAACTGGAGATCTCCGTTACTGACAGCAACGGGAGGGTAACAACCAGGTCAATGGGTTCACGGCTCGGAACAACACCGATCCCGTACGGAAGTTCAGACTCAATCTCCGGGTCGTTTGACGGGAAAAATCAGGTGTTTGTCACTGGCTACTTTTCGGACGGTTCACGAAAAACAATCATTGATACGACCCTCTGAACTTTTTTTAATATCTTTTTCTTCCCACGCCCATAGGGGGACGAAAGACATTTTTGATTATTGAATAGGTCAGATTTGCACTATTGGAAGTATACTTCCATAATCTGGATTATAATCCGGAAGAACAATGTAGATACTGCATTTACTTTTCACTTCATTATCAGAAAGGACATCAACGATGCTTACATTCGATGAGATAATCAAGCTGGCCGGGGATTCCGGATTGCAATCATCCCGGGTAGAAGAGTTCCGGAAGAAATACGGCGCCAATGCGATGACGCCTCCGGTAAGGGAACCCCTCTGGAAACAATATTTACAAAATTTTGATGATCCGATCATCAAGATCCTGCTCCTCGCCGTTACGATCTCATTGATCGTCTCGCTCGTTCAGGGCAGCGGTTTTCTAGATACGATTGGGATCATTCTCGCAATCCTGCTCGCAACCGGTATCGCATTTTTTAATGAATACCGGAGCAGTAAGGAGTTCGATATCTTAAATGCCCACCGGGATGACATGGGAATCAAGGCGATCCGCGACGGACATCCCACCTCGGTTCCTGCCCGCGACATCGTTGTTGGCGATCTCATCTTACTCGAAGCCGGCGATGCAGTCCCGGCAGACGGGTATCTTTCGATATCTGATGATATATTCAGCGATGAATCTGCATTTACCGGGGAGAGCGAACCCGTCCGAAAAGAGGTACAGGCCCGTGTACTGAAAGGCGCATTTGTAACCGCAGGAAAAGGTCGCATGATCGCAACAGCTGTCGGTGATTCGGCCCAGATGGGACTCATCGCTGCATCTCTCGGCATCGATCATGCCACCCAGACCCCTCTTGAACAGAAACTCGAATCTCTCGCCGGTATCATCAGCAAGTTTGGGTATGCTATGGCCATACTCATCTTCGGCACCCTGTTGGTCCGGGGTATCCTGTTCGGAGAAGTCACCGGGCTCAATATCGATACTGCCAACCATCTCCTGCATTACATCATGCTCGCAGTCGTCATTGTCGTTGCTGCAGTCCCCGAAGGACTCCCGATGAGCGTTGCCCTTTCCCTCTCACTTGCCATGCGTAAGATGACCAAGGCTAACTGTCTCGTACGTCGCCTGATTGCCTGTGAAACGATTGGTTCTGCTACAACAGTCTGTACCGACAAGACGGGCACGCTCACCAAAAACCAGATGGAAGTGGTTGCATCGTCAGCCGGAAAACCCATCCACCCCGGGGATCTCCCGGGTTCACCAGCGGAATGGATTACCTTAAACGCTGCGGTGAACGGTACTGCCCATCTCGAAGAACGCGAGGGAAAAGTGATCGTGATCGGCAATTCAACAGAAGGTGCCCTCAACCGCTGGTTGCGGGAACAATCACTGAATTACCAGCAGCTGCGTGATGAGACAACCGTTACAAAACAGTATCTCTTTGACGGGAACCGTAAACGAATGTCGACAGTTGTCCATCTCAAAGGAACATCCTGGTTGCTCGTCAAGGGGGCTCCGGAGATCATCAGCCGGCTTTGCACGGCAACACCTGATCTTACTGGTGTGAGCGAACTCGCCTCGCAGGCTATGCGGACGCTTGCCTTTGCACATAAAGAGATCATCAATAACGATGAAACAGAGACGGGACTGATCTGGGACGGATATGTCGGGATACGTGATCCGCTCAGGGACGATATCGCTGCATCCGTTGCCACCTGCCAGAGTGCGGGAATAAAGATCCGCATGGTAACCGGGGACAACCCGGAGACTGCCCGGGCGATTGCCCGGGATGCAGGAATCTTACAACAGGGCACGGTTGTCACAGGTTCGGAATTCAGGTCCCTCACCGATGACCAGCAGGTCGAAGCAGCGCAGGGACTCGACGTGATGGCTCGGGCTGAACCCATGGACAAACTCCTGCTTGTCACGGCTCTCCAGAAAACCGGTGCAGTTGTTGCCGTGACCGGTGACGGGACCAATGATGCCCCCGCACTCAAGCACGCAGATGTGGGCCTTGCGATGGGCATAGCCGGTACAGAAGTTGCACGGGAAGCCAGCGATATTATCCTGCTCGACGATTCGTTTGGATCCATCACCAATGCCGTCTTGTGGGGCAGGTCCCTCTATGAAAACATCCAGCGGTTCTTACTCTTCCAGCTCACAATCAACTTCTCTGCCTGTATTCTCGTCTTCCTCGCGTCAGTGATGGGCTATCCTGAACCGTTTACTATCATCCAGATTCTCTGGATCAACATCATCATGGACACGCTGGCCGCGTTTGCTCTCTGCTCGGAAGCCCCGCATGCCGCTCTCATGAAACACCGGCCAATACCGCATGATGCAAAGATCATCACGCCGTTCATGTGGATATCTATCATCGTCACAGGTGTATTTTTTATCATTGGCGGTATGCTCCAGATCGCCACAGGATTTCTGGGCGGAACAACTCCTGCCGAGATAAGTACCGTGTTCTTTGCAGCATTTATCATAGCCGCAGTCTGGAATGGCATCAACTGCCGGGCACTTGGCGGAAAGATGCCGGCATTTTTCAAGGGTAACCCGACATTCTTTGTCGTGATGGGGGCCGTTGTTCTCGCCCAGATCCTGATTATCCAGTACGGCGGCGTGATATTTGGTACCGTCCCCCTCTCCCTCAATCAATGGATTATGATTGTGATAGCAACTGCATCAGTGCTGGTTATCGGACTGCTGCTACGGATACTGCACCCCGTTTTTCTGGCTGGAAGAAAACTGCCAGCATAATCTCATCTTTTTTCAATCAGAAATTGCACATTTATGAAAATTGGGATCTCTTTTTCTCTCCTACTCTCATTAAGACCCCCCATAAGCACGCCGTTGAGTTTATGATGCCACGCCCCCAATATAACGGGAGATGGATCCATTTTTCTACATCATCGACCTTGTCATCCACTTCGACAAATACCTCCCTGGTATTATCGATACTTACGGTCTCTGGACGTACCTGATCCTTTTTGTGATCATTTTCTGTGAGACCGGTCTCGTAGTTATGCCCTACCTTCCTGGAGACTCGCTCCTCTTTGTTGCCGGCGCTATGGCAGGAAGTGGGTACCTCAATATTGAAATCCTGCTCGCTTCGCTTTTTATCGCTGCGGTGATTGGAGATACTGTCAATTACTGGATCGGAAATACCGTTGGCATGAAATTACTGGAGAAGAACTACTCTCTCGTTCGTCGCGAACATCTGGAAAAGACTCAGGAATATTTCACCCGGTATGGGGGGATTACGATTGTGATTGCCCGGTTTATTCCCTTCATTCGGACATTTGCCCCGTTCCTTGCCGGTGTGGGAAAGATGAGCTACCGTTGGTTTCTTACGTACAATGTTATCGGGGCCGCTCTCTGGATTCTCGGGTTTACCATGGCCGGGTATTTCTTTGGTGGCATCCCAATAGTCCAGCAGAACTTCAATTATATTATCTACGCGATCATCGCACTCTCGCTCTTTGCAGTTGCATCGATTGTTGTCGGGGTTTTCCGGACGGTTCGTACCTGCACCAAAGTTGACAGTATCGATGAAGAATAGAAAGATTAGCCTGCATTTCAGGAATGTCATTATCTTTTTTTTGGGTGATGAGGAAATTAATCGGGAATAATCTTTTTTTCATGACAATCTCATTACATCCGGTATGGATCAACCGGCCCGATGTATCAGGCACATGTGCGCAGACACTATACTGCATAATGTGACCGGGCGTAAAGTCAACAATTATATCAGGAAACACTGTAGTGAGTATTACCTGATACCCCCCGATTTTGTTTTCCGGGGAGTTACTATTCAGCTTAAATCGCCAATGCTTGTCGGGATTATACCGGAGTCCGGAATTATCCTGTTACCCTTTACAAAACCCTGCTATGGTACAATGCTTTACGAAATAAACGCAGAGGAGGGAGATTTTAGCACTCTACGTTCTGCTCTGAAAAAAATGTAATGGGGCTGATACATGGCACATTGGACAGAAAGAACGGAACCTGACAGGGATCTGAATTTGTTAAACATTGTTCTGCTGCTATTTTCCAGCTGAATTCAAAATATTTCACGCACGGGTTTGTCAGTATTCCGTTCAATTCGCTGGGAACGAAAGATCCCTACATTCTATAATCAATCTGGACATCTTCGATAGTCAAACCAGTATCCTTAGCACTTCCGGTATAACATAGATAGTGAATGCCGGTTTTTCTGACTGATATCGTCAGGTGAATAATATGGGGTCATCGGTCTCAATTGGTTATCCGGCAGACAAATTCCAGAATTTTTTCACGACAATTCTCCAAAATCCCGTACGAAATCTTGCCTGAACCGTAACGTCCATCATCCTTAAGGAAGCATCCCATAGCATGGATGAAGGGAAAGAATTAGAGAAAGCAACCTTTGCTGCCGGTTGCTTCTGGGGCGTTGAAGCTGCATTTCGGCAGATAACAGGTGTGATTGAAACTGCAGTTGGGTATACAGGGGGTTCTATCCTGGAACCGGACTACAAGAAAGTCTGCTCGGGCCGTACCGGGCATGCAGAAGCAGTAGGAATCATCTTTGATCCTGCGGTGGTGATCTACGAAAAACTGCTGGATATCTTCTGGAGCATACACGATCCAACGCAGCTGAACCGCCAGGGGCCAGATGTCGGCACCAATTACCGGTCAGCAATCTTTTACCATTCCCCGGATCAGAAGAAACAAGCTGAAGCATCCAAAGCCCGGCTCGCAACATCTGAAAAATATCAGGGGAAAACTATTGCAACCGAGATTGTCCCTGCACCCCGGTTCTGGAAAGCAGAAGAGTATCACCAGCAATATTTTGAGAAATGTGGGCGGGGATACTGCGCCAGCAAGAAATTCTGGGATTAAAAATGAGGGGATAACAGAAGTGTGATACAATTTCCCACCCTTTTTTTTACGTATCTATAATTGTGTAGTTGAGAAACGCTTCCTGAATTACCCTACAGGAATAATCATTCCCTGGAAATGTTGATATCAGCACATTGAAACGATAAAATGTCGTGAAAAGAATGTCTGTTCACAACCCCGCCTTCCTGATTATGCTGTTAAAAAGTTCAAAAAAAAGATCAGTGTCCGTGCTTTCCGAGGAAATACACACCAACACAGATCAGACATATCGACACTGCCATATACAGCATATCGATGGATGAGGTAAAAGTTTTAGAATTAATAAGAATTCCCTGGAAAAATGTCACAATAAGTACCATGATGATGACTTTGATGATCTTGTTCTTGAGATCATCAAGGTTGTCGATATCGAGAATGCTCCCTATCCCGCTCTCAGCCCGTGCAATATCAATTTCAGAGATAAAGAGCTCGTAGATACCGAAACTGAAGATCAGGAGGACAAGGCCAATCAGGTAAAAGTCCACAGCTCCGATAATCCCGATCAGGATATCCACTTTGGTGAGCGGGTGCAGGTTGCCCGGAACAAACCCCACAAGGATGTGGTATATCTCTAAAGATCCGGCGACGAACAGGACAATTGCGGCGAGTGCGCTAAAGATTACGCCAAGAATTACGACGATTCGAACGTTCCAGAGCGCCCGTTCAAAGACATTCTCAATAATTCCCTGTTCGGCAACAGCTTTTCCTCCCTGTGCAGAAGGTTTTGGTGTGTCTGCGTTATCCATAGGGTTTCCCTTTGTTGATAATGAATAGTGTCAGCAAATGGGATAACCATTATTATTACAAAAAATGATCTGCACGAATCTTTTTCAGGTAATATTCAAGTGTTAAAAGAACGGTGAAAAAAGATCAGAACATCTTCTTTGTCCACATCCATATCCCCAGGCAGAGTGAGATTAAGAATGATATGCCGAAAATTGTCTCAAAGGCAAAGGGCGCCTGGGACAGTGGAATACCCACGACGTTCATTCCATAAAAACTGGCGATCATGGTTGGCACGGCAAGGATGATCGTTACGGATGCAAGGAATTTCATCACTATATTGAGGTTATTCGAAACGATGGTGGCAAAGGTCTCCGTCATGCTATTCAGGATGTGGGAATAGATCTGGGACATCTCCATTGCCTGCTTGTTCTCGATGATGACATCTTCCAGCAGTTCAGCATCCTCTTCATACATCTTCAACGGTTTTGTCCGGAGGATTCGTTCAAGGACTGCTTCGTTGCTCTTGAGTGATGTTGAGAAGTAGATAAGGCTCTTTTCGAGTTCCATCATCTGGAAAAGTTCCTCGTTTTTCATAGAGCGGTGGAGATCGACTTCGATACGGGAGATGGATTTCTCGATCTGGCGCAGATGGTGGAGGTAGTTGGAAGCATTCCGGTAAAAGATCTGGAACAGGAACCGGGTTTTTTTGATAGTGCTGAAGTGTCGCACCTTACCAGCAATAAAGTCATCAAGGATCTGGGTTTGCCGGCTGCAGACCGTGATGATGTGATCATTGGTCATGATCACGCCCAGCGGGTGGGTTGTCAGATTATTGATCTCAGCGTTTGCATTGGTGACCGGGATATCCATGACGATAAGTGCAACGCCCTCCTCATAATCGATGCGGGGACGTTCTTCATCATCGAGAGCTGCCTTTAAGAAATCCGGCGGGATAGTACATTTCTGGGTAACTGCGAACAATTCCTCTTCAGTGGGACCGAACAATTGTATCCAGCAGCCCGGTTCAATGACATCGGTCTTATCAGTGACAGCGGGTTCGGAGTCCTTCCTTGTCTTAAATATCTGCATCACGATACTGGCCCTCCTCGTATTTTTTTTATATGGACGGATCCTCTTTTGTGGGATCGCGGTTACATAATTACTGATGGTGTTTACCTTCTTACTATTTATAGAAAATTTTTCTCCTTTTCCCCAGTTCTTTTTTGAATAATCGGGCACATAATCCCGCTTATCCCTTATGAGGAGTGAATACCCTTCGCCGTACAGTGTGGATTTTCTATTTTTGTTATTAACGGGCAATGGCTAATAGATAGATAAAAGACGGTATGAACTGTTTAAAAGAAAAACCGGCTCTTTGAAGGATTGGAAGTGATTAAAGAACGTTTTTAATCGGCTTTTTTCATGGTAAAATGGATCGCGGTTCCCAATTCCGGTTTCCCCTGCACGTTATCCGTGGCCCATATTCTACCCCCATAACTCTCGACAAGCGCGTGGGCAATGAAGAGTCCGAGTCCTTTACCGCTCTTATGGGTTTTTCCGCGCTTGAAACGATCAAAGATAAGGGGTTTCACCTCATCTGAAATTCCGGGACCATTGTCGGATACGATAATCTCAACCATCTCTCCACAATCTTTGATGGATACATCAATGACCGCTTTTATTCCGGAAAATTTTATACTGTTACCGATCAGGTTCATAAAAACCTGATCCAACAGGGAATCGGCAAAAACACGAACCTCGGATCCGGAATAATTGATTTTCGAATTCGAGAACTGCCGGATCTCATTGTGTATGACATCATCCAGCAGTACAGGTTTCAGTGCTTCCCTGCGTTCATGCAGTCTTCGGATAGTGGAAACGTTACCTATGATCTCGATACTCTGATTGACTGAAGTAGCAAGCCGTGTGGCAAGTGCTTTCTCTGATTCTCCTTTAGCTCTCATTAAAAGCAGTTCAGTGAGTGCGAGAGCACCGGTATTTACGTTATTGATATCGTGGGTTATAATATCGAGATACAGGTTCGCTTCATTATTTGCCTCGGCAAGCCTGTGCTGGGCGTTAAGCATTTCATGGTGCTGGAAAACTGCCGCCTCATAAGCTGATGTCAGAAAATCAACAATTTGGTGACGGTTGTGGGAGATAGCAAATTTTTTACCGGATAACATTACCTCGATCGGAGGTTCTCCAGTGTCTGTTGATTGTGTAGGATTTTTCTGCGATAGGATCTTTTTAAGCCGTGAAACAATGTATTGACTCTGGTAGGGTTTCGTGATAAAATTGTCAGCCCCGGATATCATTGCATACATGATATCTTTGCTATCCGTCAGCATAGTTAAGAGAATAACCGGGATATGCCGATACCGGTCATCATTTTTTATCGTACGGCAAAATTCGTAACCATCCATGACCGGCATGATCACATCGCTGATAATCACGTCAGGATTTACATTGCCGATAATATCCAGAGCTTCCTTACCATTTTCAGCAAGAGAAGGGATATAGCCGTGTTTTTCAAGAGTATTCTTTAATATCTCTGCCTGGGTACGACTATCTTCGACGATTAATATTCTTACGGGTTCGACACGGTCCACTTCACCCGAACTCACAAAAATATACTCCTGTGATTTACTCTAATGTTTGTGATGATAAATGTGTGTCAGAAAAAAGGGCTGAACATTAAAACACATTTTATTGAGAGAAAACAAGGGGGTTGATGCACATCATTGATTATTACCGGATAATGCACAGATCACCATTCCCTATTTAGAGAGTACAGTCACCTGATCTCTCTGGATAGGTCGTCATTTTTTTCCTTTCATCTTTTTACTCCGCAGCAGGCGGTGATACACCACGACAAACCGGTGAGCCTCATCACGAATTTCCTGCAAGTACCGGAGTGCTAATCCTTTTTTTTCGAGATGACGGGGAAGCATCTCCCCGGGCAGATATACTTCTTCCTCCCGTTTGGCAAGCGCAATTACCGGGATCTCTAGTCCAAGACCAATCAGCACATCCAGAGCAGCGGAGAGTTGCCCTTTCCCCCCATCGATGACGATGAGATCGGGCATATCAGCCCCTTCTTCAGAAAGCCTCTGGTAACGTCTCTTTACAACTTCTGCTATAGAGGCAAAATCATCGATACCTTCCACGGTTCTTATCTTGAACCTGCGGTAATTTTTCTTGTCCGGATCACCATTGCGGAACTGCACCATGGAACCGACCATGGAGGTGCCGGAGAGATGCGAGATATCAAAACATTCAATCACCTGCGGGGTGTCGGGCAGATCAAGTGCTGTCTGGAGATCTCCCGTCTTCAGTGCCCCGCGATGGAAACTGAGCTCGATATTAGTGTACACCAGATCGAGCAGTTTTTTCTTCTCCCCAATCTTCGGGACCGTGATCTGAACACTTTGTCCCCTGAGTTCTGTCAGGTACTCTGTAATGGCGGGGTCGGTGTCACAGGAAAGGATAAGTTCAGCAGGTGGGGAGTGATCCGCATAATACTGGACAAGAAATTCTTCAAAGAAATCCTCACTGGGTTCAAATGAGAATTCCTGTTTCTGGGTGAGTGAGCCTTTCCGGACTGCAAAGACCATCAGTGAGACCATTCCGTCTGCAACTGTGTACGCGATCACATCCTGATCACTCTCTTTCGGCCGCTCGACCGACTGCCGTTCCGAAAGACGTTCGATTGCACCAATCTGGTTGCGGAGTGACAATGCCTTCTCGTAGTCCTGAGCAGCAGAAAACGATGTCATCTCTTCGCGGAGTTGTTTTATGAGTTCACTGCCCTTTCCTTTGAGCAATGCTACAGCCCTTTCAACATGAATGCGATAATCTTCCTGGCTGATTGCACCTACACAAGGTGCACTGCAGGATTGCATGTGATAGCGAAGGCACGCACGCTTCGGGAGTATCCGGCATGATCTCATGGTGAATGTGCGTTTTATCACGCGAAGCACAGAGTCACGTTCCGTCGCTGAAACAAATGGCCCGTAATATGCTGCACCCTTGGTTTTTTGTCGGGCTATCCCGATTCGCGGGAACGGATCGCTGCTGATCTCGATATAAGCAAACCGCTTTGCATCCTTTAAGTCGATATTGTACCTCGGCTGGTGCTTTTTTATCAGGTTATTTTCCAACAGAAACGCTTCGGTTTCAGTCGTCGTCACCATAAAATCGAGCGATGCAATCCGTTCGACCAGTTTCTGCGTCTTGGTATCGTGATCGGTTTTCTGGAAGTAACTCGTCACCCGTTTTTTTAGATCTTTTGCCTTACCCACGTAGATGATGGTGCCTGCTTCATCAGAAAAGAGATAGCAGCCGGGGGCGTGGGGAAGATTGGCAGGATCGATCATACGGACATAAGCATAGGTTTCAGGAACTCCCCGGTATAACTTCCCTTCACGTTAGCAACCTGTTCCGGAGTTCCCGTTGCCACGATCTTCCCGCCACCATCGCCGCCTTCAGGCCCGATATCGATGATATGATCGGCGGACTTGATCACGTCAAGGTTGTGCTCAATCACGACAACCGTGTTGCCCTTTTCCACCAGATCATCGAGAACCTTGATCAGTTTCTTGGTATCGTCGAAATGGAGGCCGGTGGTTGGTTCGTCAAGGAGGTAGAGTGTCTTTCCGGTTGCCCGCTTGGCAAGCTCACGCGTGAGTTTGATCCGCTGGGCTTCTCCCCCGGAGAGTGTAGTGGAACTCTGCCCAAGCTTGATGTAGTCGAGCCCCACACGGGAGAGTGTCTCAAGCTTGGTCCGGATCGCAGGGATATTGGTAAAGAGAGCGAGTGCTTCTTCAACGCTCATATCGAGCACATCAGCAATTGATTTACCCTTGTACTTCACCTCAAGCGTCTCACGGTTGTACCGCTTGCCCTTACATTCTTCGCACTCGATATAGACATCGGGAAGGAAGTTCATCTCGATACGGATCAATCCGTCCCCCTCGCACGCTTCGCACCGCCCGCCCCGGATGTTGAACGAGAAACGGCCGGGTTTGTATCCCCTCATCTTGGCTTCTTTAGTTTCAGCAAAGACCGTCCGGATCTCATCAAAGACTTTTGTGTAAGTGGCCGGGTTGGAGCGGGGGGTTTTTCCGATAGGAGACTGATCGATCACGATTACCTTGTCAATCTCTGCATCGAACACGATCCGATCGTGGAGACCCGGCTGATCCCGTGATTGGTTCAGGATCTGCATCATGCCCTTGTAGAGCGTCTCGTACACGAGTGTAGATTTTCCACTGCCGGAGACCCCGGTGATGACCGTAAGCAGACCAATGGGGAACTTCGCATCGATCTTCTTTAAGTTGTTCTCCCGGCATCCCTTCACCGTGAGGAATTTATCCGAAGTACGGCGTTTTGTCGGAATGTCGATCTTTTTTGTGCCATCAAGATACTGGCCGGTTAAGGACTTCTTGTTTTTCTGTATCTTTTGTGGCGTTCCTTCCGCAACGATTTCCCCACCGTGAAGACCCGCTCCCGGCCCCATGTCAATCAGGTGATCAGCTGAGCGGATCATATCCTCATCATGCTCCACTACAATGACGGTGTTGCCGAGATCACGGAGAGTCCGCAATGTCTCAATCAGTTTCCGGTTATCCCGCTGGTGCAACCCAATCGAAGGTTCATCGAGCACATAGAGCACACCCATCAGGTTCGAGCCGATCTGGGTGGCAAGGCGGATACGCTGGGCTTCCCCTCCGGACAGGGTACCGGCATTGCGGGAGAGTGTGAGATATCCCAGCCCAACCTTTTCTAAAAATTCAATACGGGAACGGATCTCCTTGATGATCTGGCGGGCAATCTCATTCTGTTTTTCAGTAAGTTTGAGAGAATTGAAGAACGTAATGCTGTTACTGATGGAAAGATCCGTGACATCGATGATGGATTTTCCGTTAATCCTGACCGCAAGTACTTTATCCTTGAGCCGCTGGCCTTTACACGCCGGACAGTCAAAGATCCGCATATAACCTTCCAGCTCACGTTTCCGCCACTCGGATTGGGTCTGTGAATATAACCGGGCGGTCTGCGGAAGGAGTCCCTCCCATTCCCCGTTATGGGACCACTGGGCATCCCCGTTCTTCATGCTCATGGCAAAATGCATCCTTTCCTTCGAACCGAACATCAGTGCATTATATTGTTTTTCAGTGAGATCCTTAATCAGGGTTAAGACATCAAACCCGAAGTGTTTTGCAACCGTTGCAAGGTACTGCCCCCGGAACCCATCCATCGGGTTCCGGTAAGGGGCAACGGCACCATCAGCAATACAGCGTGATTTGTCCGGGATGATCAGGTCCGGGTCGAACTCCATCTTCACACCAAGACCATGGCAGTCCTCGCAGGCACCAAACGGGCTGTTGAATGAGAACATCCGGGGCTGGAGTTCTTCAAAGGCAAGCCCACAGACCGGGCAGGCCATAAGTGAGGAGTACGTGGATTCTTTTTCATCCTCCCTGGAAACAAATACAAGGCCCTCGGATTTTTTGAGCGCGTTCTCAACTGCTTCGACAAGGCGGGAGCGATCGGTTGATGCGAGCCGGTCAATCACGATCTCGATATCCTGCTTCTTGTACCGGTCAAGGCTGATCTCTTCATCAGTGCGGATGATCGTCCCGTTCACCCGTACTCGTGCATATCCTTCCTTGTTCAGATCTTTCAATAACTGCTGGTAGGTTCCTTTCTTCTGTCGGACTACCGGTGAAAGGATGGTGACCATACCCGGGTGTTCTGCCGCGATCTGGTCCGCGATCCGGTCGGGTGTCTGGGAGGCAATCGGAATGTTATGTTCAGGACAATAGGGAGTCCCGATACGGGCGAAGAGGAGCCGGAGATAATCGTAGATCTCGGTGGTCGTCCCCACAGTGCTGCGGGGGTTCTTGCTCGTGGTCTTCTGTTCGATCGATATTGCGGGTGACAGACCTTCGATGCTGTCCACATCCGGCTTGTGCATCATGCCAAGAAACTGGCGGGCGTAGGTAGAGAGTGACTCCACATAGCGCCGTTGTCCCTCTGCGTAGAGTGTATCGAACGCGAGCGTTGATTTTCCAGAGCCGGAGACTCCTGTAATAACAACGAGCTTGTCGCGGGGAATCTCCACGCTGACATTCTTAAGATTGTGCTGGCGGGCACCTTTGATAATGATATTCTTCATTCGTGTGCTGTACGAATCGGCACAGGAGCTTATCAGGCTGAGGGTTGGGGCATGAAAGTGATACAGGAACCGGAAACTCGCAGAAATTCCCTTATGCGTAATCAGGTCATCGAACACCAGACAACAGTATATCCTCTTGTATTTAATGAGTCCATAGAATCCGTGTAGTTGATTTTTTTCAGATGGATTTTCCCATGAATATGGAGCGACATTAATTATTCACCATCTCGCAATACTAGTGAAAAGGATCGAATTATTGGGGGAGTGCAGTGAAAAAAGTGATAATCATCGGTCACCGGCAGCCGGATACGGACTCCATCGCGAGTGTGACGGGATATGCAGCGTTCTTAAACCACGCTGAACCGGGAAAATACATGCCTGCCCGGTGTGGTGAACTGAATGCAGAGACGTGTTTTGCGCTTGAGACGCTTGGGATCAAACCCCCGGTGCTTATTGATAGCATAGAGCCTCGCGTCTCTGACCTTGCGATCCACCGGATCAGCGTAACACACGATGTGCCTACTGTTGATGTAGCAGCGCTCATGGATACTCACGATATAAGGAATGTGCCTGTCACCGATGCGGAGGGGAGACTTTTGGGAATTGTAGGAGAACACGGGCTCGCACAGGCTTATGTCCAACGGTTAAAAATCGGGGAGCTCGCGATCACACCTCTTCCTCTCGACACTCTTGCCCGAATACTCAGCGCACGCGTAGTAGTGAGAGCAACAGAAGTACTTCAGGGTCGGGTGGCGATTGCGATCGATGCACCTGCGGTCAGTGCAAAGAAACTGACAATCAGGGATATCGCCGTTGCAGGAGATAACGAGCCGATGCAGCATGCGCTGATTACCTCGGGCATCGCGGCACTCATCATAGCAGACAAGGCACCCGTGAGCGAACAAATCATAAAGGACGCATGGGAAAAGGGAGTCTCCCTTCTGGCAACAGAACTCGATGCGTTCGGAATAGGAACCATGATCAACCTCTCCCTCCCGGCAGGTATGGTGATGGAGACTGATATCCCCCGCCTTTCGCTCGATGATACGCTTGCACACGCAAAACAGATCGTGTACTCGTCCAAGTTCCGTTCCGCATGCGTTGTAGAAAAAGATGGGACGCTCCGGGGAATTGTTACCAGGACAACGCTCCTTGACGATGTGCATAAACCGGTCATTCTCCTTGACCACAACGAATTTGCGCAAGCGGTGGAGGGAATCGATACTGCAGATATTATCGAGATCATCGACCACCACCGGCTCGGGGCTATCTCCACATTAAAACCGGTCAGGTTTCTCAATGACCCGGTTGGTTCAACCTCAACAATCATCACCAAAAAATTTGCTGACAGTGGTATCACACCCACAACCGCAATTGCCGGTATCCTCCTGGCCGGTATCCTCTCCGACACCCTGATCCTGAAAATGTCCACAACCACGCCTGAAGATCACAAAATGGTAGCGTATCTCGCAGGGATTACCGGTCTTGATCCGGTGTCCTTTGGAACAAAACTGTTGGAGCGTGGCATGAATCTTGAGGGAGCAACCATGGAAGATCTCCTTGTCCGGGATACGAAACGCTACGAGCTTTTTGGAAAAAAGGTGATTATTTCCCAAGTCATGGTCCCCTCGTTTGTATACCCGCAGGCACACACAGATGAGATTCAGCAGGAGCTTGCAGGACTGCGTGTCCAGCAGGGCGTTGACGTTTACCTGGGATTGTTTACCAGCGTCATTGAGAACGGAAGCGAGCTCTTTGCTTCAGCTGACAGCAATTTCTTAACAAAACTAGGATTAAAAATGCAACCTGTCCGGCTGGCAGGTATGATGTCCCGGAAAAAGGATATCATTCCGTGGTTTGGGGAGAAACTGCGTTCTGTCTAAATTCTACGGAATCCAATATTTCCAGAACGAAGGTGTACACCTGCCCGTTGTTGCCATTAGAATGAAGAAAGGTGCATCAACCGAACAGAAGCGCAGGATCGTACGCGAATTCACCGATATGCGCTGCTCAACGCTGGGACCGGATAAAAAACTTGTAACGATCATGATAGATGAACATGATCTCGAAAATATCGGTAATGCGGGAAAACTCCGCTGCGATCCATAACGTTTAGAAATAGTATCCCGTTTTTAATGCAGCATTAAAATGAGGTGTGCCCGTTTTCACCAGCACCAAAACCCAAGGCACGAGCAACGTCTCTAACCCTCCCCGTCCATGCATTATTTCGATAAAAAAATTCAGCGTTCCCGGCCGGCTTTGCGTTCACTGTACGGGATATCAGCACTCTTCCCCTTTGAGAGTTTTTCCCGTTCCTTACGTGCACTCTCGAAACGTTCTTCAAGGGGGATCTCAACACTCTTTCCCATTGAGAGCGGCTCGCGTTCACTATGTGCATTCCCGAAACGCTCGTCAAGAGAGATCTCGGCACTCTTTCCTTTTGAGAGTTTCTCCCGTTCACTGCGTGCACTCTCAAAACGTTCCTGAATGGGGATCTCGACACTTCTACCCTTTGTGAGTGGCTCACGCTCACTGCGGGCCTTTTCAAAACGTTCCTGGATGGGAATTTCAACACTTTTTCCCGCAGAAAACCGTGGGGCACCCGTTTGATCAGGATGCAGGCGTTCCTCAAAGGAGATATTGCGGCTCTGCCGGGATGGGGGGACAAGCCCACGCGGGATATCCTGACCGGAGGTGTCACTGTCAGTTATGAAATCAATACCTGCATCCTGCCGCGGTGCCGGATTACGCGAGACCGGTCCACGTCCGCCCGGCACCCCGGTATCTGCAGAAGTATGCCGATCGCCGGTATAAGCGTACGGGCTCCGGCTGGTTCCTGCATTACTTCCACCCCGGATCTTTGCTACTTGTTCCTGAATTACCTCGTCCCGATCTCCGGCACTCCATTCAGTGAACATCAGGAATTGCAGGAATGCCTCAGGCTCACGGAAGAGCGAGGCATTGATACCCTTGAAAAAAATGGTTCGTTCAACATCTCCAAACCACCCCCCTACCCTCTCTGTGATCGTATCGTTACCGGGTTCGAAGATAAAAACCCGCTCAATCTCGCCGTTACGCCCCCACCCGGTTTCAGCGATCCCGCTGTCCTCGAATGTGAAGGTTTTTCCTACCTGTCCGTAATCTCCCCCTTCGCGAACGACAATCAACTGGCCTCCCTGTTCGTAGCGGAATGTCCGTGGACGGCTCCCTTGGGAAAAGGTCTCCTCAAGCATGCCCATACGGTCAAATACAAAACGTCGTAAAATCCGGTCCGGATTCGTGGGATCACGTTCGGTCATCATATCCGTGGATGGATCGAAGCGGTAGACTCTTTTTACCTTCTTTGTCCCGTCAAGTACCCGCACACCGCCGTTGCCGTACTGGTAGAAGCGGGATATCTTATCATTTCTGCGAGTTCCTGCATATTCAGTGATTACTGCATCGGTCATTGTGCGTATTCACTCCGTAAAAGTTCCTAATCTGATTCATTGCCGGGGACAGAAATAGTTTCTTCTTTATTCAGGTGTCCATCTTATCAGCCTGTACAAAAAAGAGTAAACTTCATTCGTTCAAGTAGCAAATAGCTCAGTATTATGTCTGATGAGAATATGGCTACGGAACCAATATGTATCAGCCCGGTTCCGGAAAGAACCCTTCATCTTGCTAAGTGGAGCGCCAGGTTCTGGGCCTGGCTTGTGGATGTAATCCTCATTATACTCTTTTTAAATATCGTTCGCGGGATCTTTGAACCGTTCTGGAGACTTCCTTTGCTCTGGGATTACGGGCACTGGGAGATCTTTGCAATAGGTTTTGAGACGGTCTTCTTCTTTTTGTACTGGACCGTAATGGAAGGATTCAGAGGGCAGTCCATCGGTAAGATGGTGATGAACTTAAAAGTTGTCAACCGCGATGGAACAAAGATCCACTATGGCACTGCAGCTATCGAGAGTATCGGAAAGGCCTTCCTCCTGCCGCTTGACTGCCTCATTGGATGGTTTGCAATGCCCAATACAAAACTACGGGTCTTTAACCGAATATCCAATACTATTGTGATCAAGACCGATTACAAGGAACCTGATGGGATCCAGTACATTAAAGAAAAAGAATAATTTTTACAGACAAAAATATTTTTTTGCATTCGTCTTTTGTTGGTGGGAGCAATCTTTTTTCAATCATTTTGGTTATTTAATCATCGCAATAACACCGTGAAAAAAATGAACGATAAAGACAGGTTTATTGATTCTCAAGCACCACCAAATCACAAGTACATACATATGGCCGATATCGAATCACTCTACAAAAAAGTGGATGGTATGATCCTGATTGAGATCAAACTCTCATCGATTATGCAGCTCTTCAACTCGTTCGATCCTGCCCCATTCCACGAAAAGGAACTCGATACTGCAGCAGAGCATTATATCATCGATACCGTCAAGGACTTCCCCGTAAACACGAAGTTTAAAATCGTAATTTACCTGCCAAAAGAACTGGCAGAAAGTGAACAGGCCCAGAAGATCAGACCTGCCATCCAACACCATTTTGAATACCGTGTAATGGGAGCAGATCGCAAATACCGCTCGCATTTCCGGCATGGCAGGAGTACGATGATTATTGGTCTTTCGTTCCTGACCATCGCTCTTTTCGCTAGGCAGATGGTTTCACACCTGAGTAATCAGCTGGCAGCACAGATCTTTGCTGACGCTCTCCTGATTATGGGGTGGGCTGCCATGTGGGAACCAATAACTGTGATGCTTTACGAGCTCTGGCCAATAATTAAGATGAAAAAAGTGTACCAGAAAATTAGTGAGATGGAGATCGATATTGTTCCCATATCATAAAATCAGGATAATCCATGATATTTTTTGAGCAGTGATACCAGTGCCCTTGTTGCCGGAAGTGCTGGCGGTTTATCAGGTCCGGAAATAATATCATCGCGTTTCAGGGCAGAGATAATATACCTTATAGCTTCACCATGGGATGGACCGTACCCTCCCTCCAGAACCAGTGCGATCGGTCCATCAACTGCATTCAGGATAAGCCGGGTCAGGACCTCGAAATCCTTTGGCAAGATATTCATCCAGCCGAGTGGATCATCCGCAAGGATGTCCTGACCTGCCGAAACAATGACAAGATCCGGACGGTACCGCTGGAGAACAGGACAGAAGATCTCAGAAAAGATAAGTTGGTAATCGCCAATGGTTGCTCCAGCAGCGAGCGGTGCGTTGATGTTGTATCCCTTTCCTGCTCCATTCCCTATCTCATCCACGCGTCCGGAATACGGGAAAATTCCGTTCTGGTGAACCGAGCAGAAGAGTACTTGATCAGTGCTGTAAAATGCGTGCTGTGTCCCGTTTCCATGGTGTACATCCCAGTCAACGATAGCAACCCGGTCAACACTCTCAAGTGCATGCATAGCAGCAATTGCGGCATTGTTGAGCAGACAGAACCCCCTTGCACGACCATGCTCTGCATGGTGGCCGGGTGGCCGCATGAGCGAAAGGCAGTGTTCTCCATCCATCGCCCGTTCGACAGAAACAATCGCAGCACCTGCTGCATGCAAAGCAGTATCAAATGAACGTTGAGTCAGATACGTGTCCCGGTCAACATAACAGACCGACGGAATTGCAGCGCACTGCTGCTCAAGCCAGCGGAGGTAACCGGGATCGTGAATTCGTTCAACATCCTCTCTTAAAGCTAGTGGCGCAGAATGGACAGGAAGTTCCGGGGGAATTGCTGATAATACCGTATCCAGCCGCCTCTGGCATTCCGGGTGGCCCGGTGCATCGTGCCAGATCGATACGGGATCGGTAATTACTGAGCAACGGTTCATTAAGTTCTCCATTCACCTGTAAGGGGGGATAATGAACTCTTCTTCGCTGATGGCATATCCGTTTTGCTGTGAACAAGATGAGGATGTGTATCAATATCTTGTGAGCATTACGCATTTTCATTGTTGGAACCAACGGGAAAAAAAGTGAACCTCAGCATCAACTGTGTACCTTTGTACTTTGGTTGCCACGAGTTCAACAGACAAAAAAATTGGTGATTAGATAACCCGGTGTGCAACCATTTGTTCGTAACAGGCGGAACAGAGCTGTTTTTTCTTGCGGTCGAGTTCGTCAAGAGTGTCGGGCCTGAACATCACACATTCCCTATTGTTACAGTGCCCGAGACCCAGCAAGTGCCCGATCTCGTGTGCCCCCTCCTTGACAATGCGATCCATCAGATCATCATCACTTCCGGAAAGCCCGTAATATTCATTTCCCAGACGAGCCGATGATACCACCGCAACACCCATGGATTCCCGGGCAAGTCCGAAAACAAAACTGCTGCCGTTTTTAAACAGGTCCTGGTGAACAACCAGCAGGATCGGATCCTCAATCCCGTGCCGGTGCTTATAAGTCTGGATGCTGTCAAGGAGCGCTTGTGCATCAATCTGCCGCCGCTCTGTCACATACCCCATCATGCGCACATGATTATCAGAAACGGTTGTGGGCACACCTAGTATGGCAGAAATTTTCCGGGAAACAGGCATCTGGAGCCCGGCCGGTGACTGGGCATCCCAAAAAATATGGACATGCATCGCTATATTCTGTTGGAATGGGTGACTATAAACATATTGAAACGTGCATTGGAAAGTATATCGCCTCTCACTATGCCCGCGCCATTGAAGTCGGAATCGGCAGGAATGAGGAGGCTGCAAAAATCGTCAGCTGTGTTGGAGCACTGGTTCGTTGTACTGATGTAAAACCGGTTGGGATTTCCAGTAGTCTGCCATTTTCGCAGGATGATATTTTTTCACCGGATTATTCCCTGTACACAGGTGCAGAGGTCATTTACTCGATTCGCCCTGCACCAGAGATGATCCCTCCCACGATCGAACTGGCACGGCGGATCAATGCTGATTTGATCGTGTACCACCTTGGTTTCGAATCCTATGAAAATGGCGGGGAGATTATCGATTGCGGTGTGCTCCTCCACCGGTATCATCTTCGTCAGAAGCCGTCAAACAGGGTTGACTGAGTCCGGGACGGGGATTTCTTTTCTTCCGGTTCATGGGATATAACCGTAGTTGGTTCTGGTTCTTTGGCAGGTGTAGCCTCAGGTACAGGTTCTGGTATTGGCAACTGTTCCTTTTTTGACTTTTTCTTAGGTTCTTTGACTTTTTCCTGCTCTTTTATTTTTTCCTTCTCCTCTTTTTCAAGTGCCTTTACAATCTCTGATGCCCGCGCACGGTCATTTAAAAAGAAATTGAGCTGATCTGCATCCAGCATCATCTCACGGGTATATCCCGTCGGGTCGTTTTCCACCAGTAGTGAGAGAGTGCTCAGGTACTCTTCACGAAGGGTACTTTGCGGGATGTGCATACTACCGGCAATTTTATTGAGCAGGGCAATCCTGATCGCCTTTTGCTTTTTTGCTGTCGACATCTTCTGCCACCGTTCAGGGGGCATAATCCTTGCGTGGATACCTTTCCCACCGGCTGCATCGGCAACCCCCAACAGCATCACTGCTGTTGCATAACGCCAGAGCGTATGGTACTGCCTGCGGTAGGTGTTGCCAAGATATTCATCTGCCCGCGACAGGTGCTGGTATGCCCGCGCGACTGCTGTCGGGTCAGAAATCTGACCAAGATTTCCTTCCACCCATTGTTCTATTGTCTCGGGAGTGTCGTCCACATCATAGGAGAGGCGCAACAGTTCCTCGTCAGAAGTTTTTGCAAACAGGGCTGAAATGAGTGAAAAGATGGACACCCGTTCATCCTTCTGCGAGGTGTGTACCTGTGCATCGTTAATTGTATCCCGCCCGATTGCCGAAGCATAGAGCATGTTGACCGCAGACCGGATATCCCCCTCCGCGCTTTCGGTGATTGCGTGAATCGCGGTTTCACTACAGTTAATCTTCTCTGCAGAGCAGAGATATTTTAGCCGTGGGGCAATCGACCGCGCAGGAACTGCCTTGAACTGAACCGGTTCACACCGTGCCCGTAGTTCGGGGGAGAGCCCATAGAGGTCATTTGCAATCAGGATGATCGGTTGCTGGGCTTGTTTGATACATTCGATGATTGCTTTAGCACCGCCCCGGTCAGCGGTTCCCTGCAGGTTATCCGCTTCATCGAGCACGATTAACTTCCGCGTGGCTCCCATCAGGCTCGCTGTCTGGCTTCCGGCGCCGGCAATGCGCTCGATGACCCCGGCTGTCCGCGTGTCGCTTGCGTTGAGCTCGATGGACTCCCAGTTCATATCATTTGCCAGCGCGTATGCACTTGACGTCTTACCAATTCCGGGCTTTCCGTAGATTAGGAGAGGTTTTGATTTCCTCGTCCAGTTCTTCGCCCACTCCGCAATCTGACGTATTGCCGTCGAGTTACCGACAATATCCTGCAAATGAGTGGGGCGATATTTCTCTGCCCAGTCCATACAGACACGTTGACTGTATATCAAATAAATTATCTCTGATGAAACGAAATGAGGATGTAAGCAATATTTTTTAAGTTGATTTCAGGTGATGCCGTGACCCACAACTGCTCAACAGAGACAATTGCAAAAGTAGTCCGGGAATATGAGGGTGTCCGGCGCAAGCATGCCATCGGAGAGATGGTCCGGGCATTGAAGATCGATGCCCCGCACGTGGTAGCCTCATTTGGTGAGGATGCCGCAGTTATAGAACACAATGGCGAAGCGCTGCTGCTCGCAGCTGATGGTATCTGGAGCCGGCTGATGGAAGCCGATCCTTACTGGGCGGGATACTGCTCGGTACTGGTTAATATTCACGATATCGCAGCTATGGGTGGCCACCCGATTGCAATGGTAGATATTTTCTCAATCGCCAAGACCACCGTTCAGGAACAGGTAGTAAAGGGTATGCACGATGCCTCCGCACAGTTCGGGGTTCCGATTGTTGGCGGTCACCTGCATCCCGATGCCCCATACAGTGTTATCGATGTTTCGATTCTGGGATCAGCCCGGCTGGATTCTGTCATTTACAGCCACACTGCACAGGAAGGAGACAGTGTTGTTGCGGCTATTGATATCACAGGCCGGGTACACCCGTCCTGTACACTCAACTGGGACTCGGTCACTATGAAATCTGCTGCGGAAGTCCGTGCCCAGATATCCTTGATGGAGCATATCGGCAGTAAGCATCTGGTGACCGCAGGAAAAGATATCAGCAACCCCGGTATCATCGGAACGCTGGGGATGCTGCTCGAAGTGAGTGGAAAGGGCGCCGAGATCGATCTCGGCCTGATTCCAAAGCCAAACCTCTCGGAAAATAACCTGACATTTGAACAGTGGGTCCGGATGTACCCGGGGATGGGTTTTATCCTGACGGCAAACAAGGCGCATGTGCAGGAACTTATCCGGCTCTTTGCCGGTGTGGGAATGATGGCTCATGAGATCGGCACAGTAAATGCAACACGCGAACTGCGGATCCGTTACGAGGGAAAGGACACGCAGGTCTTTGATTTCATCAATAACGGTATTATGCACCTGTCCGAAGAGGATGTGGCATGTCAGGGCCGGTAAAACGTATCGGGATCGGAATAGCCGAAGACCCTGAGAAGGTTATTGACAGCGCTAACCAAGTGAGCGGGAAATTTGCAATTATCTGTTATTGCAAATCGGGAATTGTTGACAGGAAATATGTCGAAAAAGGGGTGAGTGTTGCTGAGTCTACACATCCGGAACATGCACTGATTGACGATCTGATGGCAGGCAGGATCGATGCAGCTGTACGGGGTACACTGCCTGCCAACACCACGTTAAAAGCATTAAAAAAGGCAGCCGGTGTAGATCATCTGGAACGTATCGCGCTGCTTGAGACGTTATCCGGGAAAAAATTCCTTCTCGCCCCAGTTGGTGTGGATGAAGGGTGGACTGTTGAAGAGAAACTCGATCTGATCAAAAAAGGCAGGATCATTGCCCGGAAATTTGGCCTGCCGGAAAAAGTGGGTGTCCTATCAGGGGGTCGGTTCGGGGACATTGGACGGCATCCAAACGTGGATGCGAGTATGGCTGATGCCGAACGGGTTGCCCGGCTGGGTGATGCCACCCACTGCGAGATACTGATTGAGGATGCGGTTGAAACCTGTGGGTTGATCATCGCACCGGATGGCATTTCGGGTAATCTTATCTTCAGAACACTTGTTTTATTGGGTGGCGGGTTTGGGCATGGCGCGCCCGTTGTAAATATCAGCAGAATTTTCGTGGATAGTTCGCGCGCCTCACCAAATTATGCCAATGCGCTATTGCTCGCAGCATCTTTGTTGGAATAATTTTAATCTCTAAATTCTCTTTTGTTTGTCAAAAAAACCTTTTTAATGGAAATAAAAAATATTCTGCGAAATTCTGAAGCCCGATTTTACTTTGCTAAATGGGATGCCTCTTAAAATCGTATTGCGGGATAATTTGGGCCATTTCTCCAGAAAGTTTTTATATATACCAATTGGAATTTGTTTTGAGGTAAGAAACATGACCGATTTACCAATCGCAGCAGTTGTAAGGATTGCAAAGAAGAACGGAGCCGAACGCGTGGGAAGCGATGCAGCAGAAGCACTTGTTGTCAGGGCTGAGAAATACATCGCATCGCTTACCAAGGAAGCTAACAAGCTTGCCGAGCACGCAGGCAGAAAGACGATCAAGAAAGAAGACGTTGATCTGGCATCAAAGTCCTAGATTAACTCTCTTTTTCTCGAATTATCCTTCATTGTATCAGTTTTTTGTATATTTTCTGAATTTTTAACTGTTGATTGTCATGGATTCCTTTACGTTCTCACCAATTAATCCTGCAGATGGCAAAGAGGTCATTGATTTGTTCAACTACTATGTTGAGCATTCTTTTGCAGCGTATCCACAACAGAAAGTCCCCTACGAATTTTTTTCTATCTTCCTTGAAGCCAGTAAGAATTACCCTTCGGTAATCGCAAAAACACCTGACGGCACAGTTGCGGGTTTCGGTTTGCTCCGCGCTCACAA
Source organism: uncultured Methanoregula sp. (assembly GCA_963676675.2). GTDB lineage: Archaea > Halobacteriota > Methanomicrobia > Methanomicrobiales > Methanospirillaceae > Methanoregula. The sequence goes on from OY781161.1 coordinate 1,426,855, forward strand.
TCCGATGCCGGTATTCCGGCATACGGCAGAGATCACGTATTTTATCCGGCCGGATCTTACAGGCAAAGGACTGGGATCAAAGATGCTCAGTTATCTTGAAACAGCAGGAAAATCACGAGGCATTACCATTATTCTCGCAAGTATCTCATCCTTCAATGAGGGAAGTATCCGCTTTCATGCAAAACACGGATTTATCGAGTGCGGCAGATTTGTAAACGTCGGGATGAAAAAAGGGGTAATCTTCGATACAGTCTGGATGCAAAAGTTCATCTGATTTTATTAGAACTTCCCTTTAGTACTCCGGATAGCCTTCTTGTCTCCGCTCATGGACAGTGCCTCCCCAAGCGAAATACCAAATGCCTTGAACATCGCTTCGCACTGGTGGTGATCATTTTTCCCGGAGAATGCGATATGTGCAGTGATACCGGCACGGTTGCACAGACTATAGAAGAAATGCTCGAAGATATCTGCAGGAATATTGTTAATTGTCCTGCTGCCAAAAGTGCCGGTAAATACCAGGTATCCCCTACCCCCGCAGTCAAGTACAACAGTAGATATTGATTCATCCATGGGGATGATCGCGTGGGCGAAACGTTTTATTCCCTTTCCATCGCCCATTATCTGCTTCACGGCATCCCCGAGTACGATACCAATATCCTCAATTGTGTGGTGACAGTCCACTCCAAGATCACCTTTGGCAGTACAGGTGAGATCGAATCCACCATGCCTCGCCATTGCGTTGAGCATATGATCAAAGAATGGGACCCCACTGTCCACGGTGTTCTTCCCGGTTCCATCGGGGTTGAGCCTGATTGCAATCTTCGTCTCTTTTGTTTCCCGCTTCACTTCTACAATTCTCATTGACTCTCCTCAATAGCCTCTTTCAGTCCAATCTTCCCGCTGTACAGGGCAGAGCCGAGCACCGCCCCGAACGCCCCAATCTCCTTTAGCCCGACAACATCTGCTCGTGCGGATACGCCCCCGGCAACCACCACGGGAAGGCGGGTGTGATCGATCAGTCGCTTCACCGGCTCGAACCGGACTCCCTGCTGTAGTCCTTCCACATCTACGTTTGTGTAAAGTAGAAAACCGGCTCCTAGTTCTTCGAACCGGGTGGTCCAGTCAAGATAGTCGCCAGCAGTTTCCTGCCACCCATGCACGGCAATCTGGTTGCCTTTGGCATCCACCCCTGCCATCACCCGTTCGCTGCCGTACTCATCGGCAAGAATCCGGATACACTCTGGTTTCTGGGTGGCGAGCGTTGAGATGATAACCCGTGATACACCGGTATCCAGCCAGTGTGCAGCGTCCTCAACCGAGCGGATTCCGCCTCCCAGCTCGATCTCGACATCTGTCTTTTTTATTAGTTCGGTAATCAATTCGGCATTCTGTTTTGAGCTCCCAAAAGCCCCATCAAGATTCACGACATGGAGGGCATTGGCACCCAGATCAAGCCAACGGGTTGCACAGTCAAGTGGATTGCCATACGCAGTCGCACTCTCCCGCTTGCCCTGCACCAGCTGGACACATTTGCCTCCAAGGATGTCAACAGCGGGAAATATTTTCATAAGAGATCAGCGGATCATCCGTTGGATCGCCATCACAAGGATATCTTTTGCACCGGCACGCCGCAGCGCATTGATGAGTGAATAGACGCGCTCTTCGTTCACTACTGCATGCACAGCGACCAGATTTTCACTTGATGCCACATCCATTACCGTGGGCCCTGAGAGGCCGGGCAGCACACGTTTCACTGCTTCGAGCGAGGAACGTTTCACATTCATCATCAGGTAGCATTGGCCACGTGCCCGGATAACACTCTCAAGTGCGAGATGGATCTCATCGATCTTCTCTTTCTTAGTCCGGAGCGATTCTTTGTTTGCGATCAGGAACGTTGATGTCTGGAGCACGTCATCGATCACCCGGAGCCGGTTGGTCCTGAGCGTAGTTCCCGAGCTCGTCAGATCTATGATTGCATCTGCTATCCCGAGATGTGGGGTTGCTTCGCAAGCTCCCCCGACCAGCACCACATTGACCTTGACTTTCTGCTGCTCGAAGTATGTACGAGTGATGACCGGAAATTCTGTAGCTACCTTCTTTCCAGTAAGCTGCTTAACCGAAGTAATGGATGAATCATCACGGACGGCCAGCACGAGTTTTCCCTTCCCGGACTGGAGATCGAGGAGCTCTTCGACATTGGCCTCTCGTTCGATGACCATGTCGTGGCCGGTAATACCCAGATCCGCTGCACCCGTGGCCACGTATTCCGGAATATCAATGGGACGGGCGAACAGAATCTCCACATGAGGGTCGAGGGTACGGGTTATGAGACGCCGTTCCCCGGTCTCTGCCAGGTGAAGCCCGCTCTTTTCCACCAGTTCCATAATCGGTTCTGCAATCCTGCCTTTATTAGGGATTGCAAGACGCACAATGTCAGAAAAAGGAGTTGAGGTTCCGGTTTTTTTCCCGGCCTTTATTGATTTTTTTGGTGTAACTGCTTTCACGGTCTTTCCTGTAGGTGATCAGAATGTCTTTAGTTCACCACGGATGACTGCCTCGGTGACATGGGTAACCGTTGCGAGTTTTTCATCCACGATCGAAAGGATATCACCGTTGATGTCCTTGAGTTTGATGCCACACTGCGGCAGCACCTGCACACTCGCTACGAGCGGCTGATCGATGGGATGACCGATCTGCGAGAGAAGCCGGACATACATCTCGTCAATACCGTCCACCTTCTTAACACACTCTGTTGCAATCTGGGTAGAGAGAAGGTTATAGATCTTGCCGATGTGGTTGATCGGGTTCTTGCCGCTCGTGGCCTCCATGCTCATCGGGCGGTTGGGGGTGATCAGGCCATTGCAGCGGTTGCCGCGACCGACCGAACCGTCGTCGCCCATTTCAGCAGAAGTACCGGTTACCGTTAAGAAGACGCTCTCTTTCTTGATGTCGTCAGCAGTGTTTACGTGGACAACAACCTTACGCTTGGTGCTCTTCTTTGCGATCTTGACAATCTCTTCATTGAGCAGTACCATGTATTCCTTGTATTCCTTGATGTCTGCACAGTACTTGTCCACAATGGCGCAGGCGATCGTAAGCGTGATGGTATTGCCGTCACGCAGGCCCATAATCTTGATATCCTGTCCGATAGCGGGATATTTTTTCCGGAGTTTGACATCGATATATTCTGCCGAGTTTTTGATGATGGTCTCAACTTCAGAGAAGGGTGCATGGCCGACCCCAAAGGATGTGTCGTTTGAGCGGGGTGTTTTTCCTTGCGAGGGTTTGAAAACATCCCGGAGATCAGTAGATCCAGTCCCGAGACGACAATCAATCATCAGGTCGCGGTTGAGATTGAGTTCCGGGAGAATCTTATGGAGATACGTGTGTGCAGCCTCGACTGCCACAGAATCTGCCGGAATGGTGATGCCATTGAACTGCTTGGTTGCCCGCCCATCGATTAGGACATAGATCGGGCGAATCATCTTGCCGCCACCGAATTTCGGGCGGGATTCTCCCGCCACCACTTCACCCTGGTCGGTGTTGTGGTGCAGCACTACCCCGAATTCTTCAAGGTAGGTTTTGCAGAGTGCCTGACTGATCGACTCGGCAATACCGTCCGCAAGGCTGTCGGGATGGCCAAGGCATTTGCGTTCAACAAGTTCAATCCGCTGCTTTTCAAGGGGAATCTGGTCCAATGCTTCAATCTGGATATTTCTCTTCATTGATGTCCTCGTAAAACTTCGTACTAATAAACTGGGACTGGTGGTGATATAACCGTTTTCTTCTGATGCCAAAAAATGATTGGGAGTAATGGAAAATACGCTTTAATACATTTAATTCTGACTGGAAACGACTTAATTTATGGTGCTATCAGTTTGATGATAGGAATCCACATATAAGAAAAAACGATAGAAAATACCGAGGTGGATGAAAAATAGTACAAAAGAATTATTCAGGAAAGGGTCAAAGGATTTTCTGCAGTTTTTGGGGATATAATCAGTATAATATGCTCAAGAAAAAATGGGGAAAAACAAGAAATGTTCAATGGATTGTTCATTGAACGTATCTATCGTCTCAGGAACTTGTGGAGAATCGTCATTTCATTACCCGGGGGTGTCTTTTTTACCGGGGGTTTTACCGGTGCCGGTGCAACATCGTGCTCATCATCATCCTCATCAGCAGAAGATATCGTGATTTTTGGAACTTTCCTCTGCTGGGTTGGTTGAGTGTGTGCTGTTGCTTTTGCTGATGTGTGTGCATCACCGGTCTTCGGCTCTGCTTTATGAGCTGAAAGTTTGGTTCCGCACCCTGGGCAGAAGTTTGCGCTGTGGGGGATTTTTTTGCCGCAGTTATGGCAGAACTGGGGATTTATGGTCTCTTCGTCTCGTGCCGGTTTTTCATGAATCTCCGGCTCCTCTTCGGGAAGAATTTCAACAAACGGGGGGTGTTCGGGCTCAGCAACCGGCTGGCGGCGCATGGGTTCTGCAGTGACTCTCCTCACCGGGTGCGAGGGAGATTGTTTGAGCGGCTGCATCGCACTTTTCATGGCAACTTTCATTGCCGACTGTACTTCAGGTTTTTTAGTGGGTTTAATATTTTCATTATCGGTGGGGGTGATCTCGCGATCATATTCTTTTATCGAGATCGGATTTTTCACCGGCTCCTGTTTTCGGATGGGTGAACGCCGTGGGGGTTCTTCTTCTATGGGCTCTGGTTCTTTCTCTTCCTCGGGCATTTTATAGGTCGAGAGAAGTCGTTTAACGGGAGGTTGTTTTTCATGATCCTTAGCCGGCTTTTTTGTAGGGTGCAGCCCTCTCTGTACGGGTTTTTCTACAGGAGCAGTAAATACCGGTTCTTCATCCTGTTGGGCAGGTTCTTCTACCTTTTTCTTAGAAGACTTCTTATGAGGTCGCTTATCTTGCAGGAGCGAGAGCCACTCATCAATCTCAGTTGACCGGTCCATGCCATTTTGGACAAATACGATCTTCATTGTTTTTATCTCATCGTCTGGAGACCGTATTGACAGGACAAGAACAGGATCAGAATTCTCGGAAAACTCGCTGATGCAGTCCGTTATTGTATCCCTTGCAACATCTTTTGCAGTTACTTTGAGTTTTTTCTCCTGTGTATCAATTAAAAAAATACGCCTGTCGGTAAGATATGCATGGAAAAAGAATTTTTTAACAGATACATTGAGAGATCCGATCTGGACCTGTTCACCCGGTTGCAGATAGGGTGATAGTCCTCCATCTTCATCTTCTGTCTCTATCTCTTCATCCTGCGGTTTTGTGGTTTTTGTGTCTTTTTTCGCAGAACTCTCTTTTGGGATTGTCCTGCCTTCCGCTGCGGAAGATTTTAAGGAGCTGTGCGGTATCTTACCGCCACAATAGCCACACTCCACAATATTGTCGCGTATATTCATCCCACAGTGAGGGCACTTCATTTATGATCTCCTTGATCGGTATCCAGAGTAGATAACTATAATGTTTACATTCCATATGAAAAATTCTATGATCGGCATCGCGGGATTCACAGATCCGTTTTATTGAGTTGAGCTGGTGGAGTGTTCATCAGCGCATCAACAATTCGTACCCGTTCCTCCTCGTTGTCGATAGCGTGGAGGTACACGGATGATGTTTTTTTCTGCGAACAGAGTAATGCATTGATCCTGCATCTGGTACCGTCACGGTCGAGGTAGCAATCTCCCGCTGTGATCCTGCTGAACTCCTGGGTCAGGGTCTTTTTAAAGGATTCCAGACTGCATCCTGCGTGAGTTACTTTCCCGTCCACTACGACAAGGTATACCCCTTTTCTGCTGGACAGGTCACTATCTTCCACCATAAATGTACCGTATTTTTCATCGCCCCATGGATTGAGGAATTCCCGGTAGAATGGATCGTGTTTCTCTTTCCTCTCCCAGAGAAAGAGCCCGAGGCGAAGCGGAAGATAGTTTGAATACTTATCTTCAGTTTTTGCTTTAAGATGTGAATAGTCTGGAGAATTGATGATATCTTTCACACACTTCTGTTCTTTTTCAAAGACATCCTCTTTCAATCCCCCAGAAAAGATCAGTTTTACCGGTTTGAAATAGAGGATCTTATCAAGCACGGGAACACCTAAAGAACCGTCTTTCATTGGGAGAAGTGTACCGGTTTTCAGCATTACAGAAACAAAGGGATTGCGAGGCGGGGAGATGTGTGGGGCACTGAACGGGGAAGTAAGAGAAGAGCGATGAGAGGATGGCATGTTTGCGCGCTTTGGTGTGCCCGTGCTACTGGCGCGCGCAATCTCCATCCATGATTCGGGTGAAAAAGATTTGTTCAGGTTGTGTTTCCAGATCGGATCGCTGATCGTTGCTATGGAAACAAGGCAGAATTTTTCTTTTTCGGGGATAAACTTTGCACCGCAATGAGTGCATTCGACATAATAATCGGTATGAGGAATGCCATACAATTGCTTTCCGAAAACCCGGTTTAAGATTCCGGTCCGGCAGACCGGGCAGAGACTCATCCACGGTTCGGGAGAAGTGTTGGTATCTGTTCCCGCCACGATACAAGAAAGGGAAGATGCCGGAACTGATGCAATATGCCACGTCCATGGGGGTAACAACCGGACTCCCCTGCACCGCGCATGTGATACACGGTCGAGAACTTCGGTCTTCTCGGCGATTCCAGCACTACAGAGCACACCGGCGATCACGGAAGCACAGGAGTCACTCCCTTTAAGGTTTAAGCGTTGCTCAAGACACCGGTCAAGTCCTTCTGTATCTTTGTTTTCAGCAGTTTGTTTTGTCGTTATGGAAAGTGTTTTTGAAAACTCGGCGTTGAGGCATTCCATGGTCACTCCAATAAGGTCTTGTGTGACTGAACAACCATCCCGCATGAATGGCAGCTGGCCAACGCGCCTGTTGATCGTTTCACAGGTAAGTGCGAGAAGTTCTGAAGGTATGGGAAAATACTGGGTGGCAGACATAGAAAGGGCTCGCTGTTCGTATCGATTGTCACGCTGATGGTATAAACGATCGTATGGGTGTTCGTATCTTCATCGTTACCCGACAACCGGTAATTCCGGTCATGAGGTCTGGTCACTTTTATGTGTTGAAGTGGGAAATTATCTATTTGAGTAGGGAGAAAACGCAATTTAAGGAATTATGATGATAAGAAAAGAGATTAAAAGGGTTATTTTTTTGCTCCTGTCTTAGTGATCTTCTTTGCCGGCTTGATGGGGCTTGGGGGGTTCGTATGAGAGGGTAGTTCATCTCCATGGGGATGGGAATGTGGCGTGTGCTTTTTTGGGAGCACAGGCTTTTTTATCGGCTTATGTTCCGGGTGAGGGAGTGGTCGGGCAATGGGATGATGGCGGGCATCTTCCAACTGGCGATCCCGATCCTGACCGGGGCCTGCTTTTACGAGTGGTGATACATCTCGCTTGTCTTTGGGAGCGGATTGTCTTGGTGACATAATGAGTGATCTGTGCCTGCGATATAAAAAAGAGATGGAGTATCTTCTTGTTTTCACCTTCGATTCTGTATTATCTGTAAGGATTTTCAAATCAATGACATTAATAAAGAAATGATACAAACACTTATGACCGTCATAATTATATCCAATCCTGAAAAATGGCTGTTTTTAATCCTTTATTAACTGGTTATTCTGGCACGGATAACCGCAATACTAATGTCATAATCTGCCGATAATCATGGATGCTGGATCGGGCTGAGAAGAATTTTAATAAAGGTGCTGATTTTGCCAAACTCGGGGATCTCGAAAAAGCGATAGCATTGTTTGACAAGGCGCTCACCCTTGAACCTGATAATGACATGTTATGGGTGCTTCGTGGATCCCTGTTAACCGATCTCGGAAGGTATGCAGAATCCCTCAGCTCGTACGATAAGGCGCTTGCCATTAAGTCAGATTATACTGTAGCGTGGTATAGCCGTGGCTGTGCACTGCGCAAACTCGGTCGTTATTCTGAAGCAGTTGCTTCTTTTGACCGGGCACTTGCGCTTAACCCGAATTATACCGATGCTAAGAAACACCGGGAAATCGCATTAAATGAATGCAATACGGAACATGACCGGTAAGTAATTCGTGCAAATAAAAATCCGTTTTTGCTGTTTTTCAGGAAAAAAAGAGTAACTTCCCTTTTCAGGAACTATTCTTCTTTCAATGTTCAGACAACCGTCAATCTTTAGCCAATATCCTTGAGGAGGTACTTGATATCGATCCAGATGATGAGTTCGTTTCTCTCGTGTTCCTTGTCCTTGACTTTCTTTTTTATAATGCCGAGAATAGCGGTATCCTCGTGATTATCAGAGGCGGATGTCTTGTCGATATCACTCAGATCGAAAGTGGATACAGACAAAACATCATCGACCATGATCCCGGTTTTAGCCCGGGTGATCTTCTCGTCCAGTACGATGATCCTGCTGTTCTCATCTTTCGTCTCGGCATTCGCTGCGATATGCAGGCGTTCTTTCAAGTCCACGATGGTAGTGATTTCCCCTCGCAGATCAATGATGCCCCTCATGTAGGAGGCACTGTTAGGAAGTTTTGTGATGGTCGTGTACTCCACGACTTCCTTGACATCGAAGAGGTCAACTGCGTAGTGCTCGTGTCCGAGCAGGAACTCAACGACCTGCAGCATCCCTTTCTCATGCTTTCCTTCCTTTGACTCTTTGATGGACTGGTTTTTGTCAAACGACTCTGTGCTTGGGGTTACGGGAGGGGATGAGACCTTCCCCACTTCTGTTGGCTTTGTAGATTTTGCCATGTCAGTACCCCTGAATCAGCACTTGAACTGTGAGACTTCTTTTGTCACTTTATCGACAATGTTGTTCACGTTACCAATGACCTTTGATATCTGGTCAATTGCGGCAGCCGATTGCTCGCTCGCAGCAGCAGCATCTGTGGACTCCTTGGATGTACTCTGCATCAGTCCACCAACTTCATTGACACTGGCAGTCACTTCCTCGACCGAAGCCGCCTGCTCTTCAGCAGCAGCGGCAACATCACTGATGTTCTTGCTGATCTGGTCAATCGATGTAACAATCTTAGTGAAACTGCTCAAGGTCTCCTGCAGGGCTTCACTGCCTTGTTTGACTCCGGTGTTGGCTGAAGTGACCGCATCTACGGCACTATTGGTCTGCTGCTGGAGACTGTTAATCATGTCAGCGATCTTTTCTGCAGATGCCCTTGACTCGACTGCGAGCGACTTGACTTCAGTTGCGACAACGGCAAATCCGCGTCCTGCATCTCCAGCCCGTGCTGCTTCGATAGCTGCATTGAGTGCGAGCAGGTTCGTCTGGTTTGCAAGATCGGTGATCAGGTTGACGATCTCGCTGATCTTGTCCATCTGTCCCTTGATCTCGAGTATGATGACATTGACATCATTTGAAGATTTGGTGATGCCCTGCATACCGCTCTCGGTCTTCTGGGCAAGTTCCATTCCCTCCTTGCTGTAGAGGGTTGTGTCCTGCACAAGTTTTGCGGTCATGTCTGCCCGTGTAGCGACTTCCTGAATGGTGCGGGAGAGATCTTCCATAGCCTTTTGCACCTGGTCGATTCCGGCCATCGATTTCTCGACATTGACGCTGACTGCGCTGGTGTTCCTCGCGACCTGTCCTGCACCAGCAGTGACTTCCTCGACACTGGCATTGGCTTCTTCGGCTCCCGCCGCAAGGTCAGTCACTTGGGAACTGATGTTGGTCATCGCATCAGACACTGTGATACCGATATTGTTTAAGGCTTCTTTGAAGGCTAACCAGTCGCCGGGGACCTTGAGGTTCGGATCGACACGGGTGGTGAAGTCCTGCGTTGCATACCCCTTCGAGACCCGGAGTGCTTCGTTGACCGGTTCGATGACCGAGTCGAGTGTCTGGTTGACACCTTCGACAATCTTCTTGTAATCTCCCTGGTGCTTGCTTGTATCTGCCCGGGTGTTGAGTTTTCCCTGCACAGCGGCAGTTGAAAGCTGATCTGCATCCGTGATGAGATTGTTAATCGCGATTGTACATTGGCCCAGTGATTTGTATATCTGGGCAAATGTTGCATGCACTTGAGCGGTCTCTTCATCCCCGGGTGCCTGAGCAAGATCTATGGTCAAGTCTCCTACGGCAAGTTTATCCAGGGCGATTGTGAGTTTATCGGTCTCACCGGTCTGGTAGGCGACAATCTTTGACGAAAGTCTTCCTGCATTTGTGGCTTGTTTCTCTGCTTCAATAGCCTGTCTCTCTTTTGTCTTCACTTCAGTCTGATCGTTTAACAGTTCAAAAGCGCCGATAATATCGCCATTTTTGTCCCGAAGGGGGATTGACTGGTACGAGATATCAAGTATATTTTTCCCTGGGCGGGCATCCGTGGCTCCCTGAGCATTATTCCCGTTTTTCATTGCAAGGCAACTGGCGCACCGCTCGGTTTTGCAATCTCCCGTTCGGAAATGTGTGTAGCAGTAGGCTTTTTCTTTTAAAAGTCCATCGAGGGTGGTGCCACCAAGTCTTGTTCCGGCCTTATTCATAAACTGAATCTGGTAGTTTTTATCAATGATCATACAGGGAACCGGCATTTCGTCGATTAACCCTACAAGGCGTTCGATGGAATTATTCACGCCTTCAATAATCTTCTTGTAATCACCCTGGTGTTTTCCCGCATCGGCACGGATGTTTAGCTTTCCTTCAATCGCAGCATCTGCAAGCATGTAGGCATCGGCAGTCAAAGCGTTGATGTTGTCGATACAGCTGTTTAAGTTGACTTTGATTTCATTGAAGTCGCCGTTGTAGTGGTCGGTGATCTTTTTTGGCATATCTCCTTTGGAAATCCGGTCAACATATTCGGCAGCGACATTAAGTGGGCCTATAACTGAATCCAGAGTTTTATTGAGCCCATTGATCATGGCAGCATATTCCCCTTTAAATTTACTGGAATCGCCCCGTGAATCAAGCCGTCCTTCAATGGCAGCGGTGCTGAGCGTAGTTATGTCATTACTGAACTGCTGGATGTTATTGACCACGCCGCTGAAAGCTTCAGAAACCTGACCTATTTCGTCTCCACCACTAACTATCCGGGCGTTTGAGTCAATTTGCTTTGCAGCACCCGAGATATCTCCGTCCATAACACGCCTTCCGAGGCTGACAAGGTCTCCCATTCTCCGAGCGATTGATTTACCAAACAGTGTTGCAATTGCTGCTCCGGCTCCAATACTGATAATAAGGATGATGAGGATAGCGTTTCTCAAGTTATCGATAGGCCCGCTGAAATCAGTGGGATTAACGCGTGTAGCAATGAACCAGTCCATAGGGGCGAAATACGTGTAATACGCAACAGCATCTTTTCCCTGATAAACATATGGCATACGTGCGCTGCTGGTCATTACATTGGCCTTGTTCTGTATCATTTGCTGGATAAAGGGTAAATCTGTTAAGCTGGACCCAACTGCAAGTGATGGATGGGAGACCACGGTGCCTTTACTATCAAACACATAGACGTATCCGTTCTCACCAATTTTTGTATTTCCCATCTCCTGTTTTAACGGGCCATAGACTACATCTTCAGGAACCCCGACAAAGAGAATCCCGATGATCTCGCCTTTCGAGTTCTTGATGGGTTCGTAGGCAGCTACGTACGGCTTTCCAACAACAACCGCAGATCCGTAATATGTTTGTCCTTTATTAATGACTGCATCGTAAACGGCATCGGATACTTGTGTGCCAACGGCGCGTTTCCCATCCGCACCAACAACGTTGGTTGAGACCCGGATCGCTTTATCGCCAATCTTCTGGAAGACAGTAGCTTTAACGTCCATATCTTTCTCTATGGAATCAACAACGCCGAAGTTATCGTTGATGACCTGCCCTCCATAAGCAATCTTCCCATCAACGATCGCTGGGGTCCCCGAAACAGCGAACCGACTTCTTAATAAGTTTAAGTCTCCGTTCAGTTTGGATTTTGACAAATCGTACGAATTGGAAGTCATTCCCTTGAAATCAGTTACCTGCGTATTCAGGGTCATATCGAGCTGGCTGTTAATCGCATTGCTCGCCGTTACGTATGCCACGATTCCCAACACGAGGGTAGGGACTATGACAAGGATAAGGCAGATGATCAGGATTTTTGTTCCAATCTTCATGCCGTTGAACTTATCTGATAACTTTTCGATCATGATATTCTTCTCCTTTGTCAGTTCAAACAGATGTGAATTATTCCATTGTCGTTACAGATGTCAGCTAGATTGATTCTGTTTTTTCTTTCGGATTCACGTCGTTTCATGGTCATCACATCTTTTGCATGTTTTATCTGAATTTTTGTCTCTTTATATCCGGAACTTTGCCATCTCTGAGCTCACGTTCGCAACGATGGAATTTACTTTGCCAACGACTTTTGTGATCTCATCGAGTGCTGCGGATGCTTCTTCAGTTGCAGCAGCTGCATCACCGGCTTCCCTTGTTGTGCCCTGGATAAGACTACTGACTTCATGGACACTTGCCGTGATCTCTTCAACACTGGCGGCTTGTTCCTCTGTTGCCGCCGCTACATCCGAACTGCTCTGGGAGATCTTTGCAACGGATTCCACGATCTTGTTAAAAACTGTAAGGGTATCTTCAACATCCCTGCTACCCTGTGTCACCTGCTCTGTTGCCTGCACTACTGCTTCTGCTGATTTCTTGCTCCGTTTCTGGAGATCTTCTATCATCGCTGCAATGTTTTCTGCAGAACCACGAGATTCCTGTGCCAGGGATTTAACTTCAGCTGCAACAACAGCGAACCCGCGTCCGGCATCGCCCGCACGGGCAGCCTCAATGGCTGCGTTGAGAGCAAGAAGGTTGGTCTGGTTAGCAATATCGCGGATGAGTTTAACGATATTGCCGATCTCTTTCATCTTGTTGTTGATCTCTAAGATGTTGGTGTCGACAATCTTTGTTGACTCATTGATCCTACCCATGCTCTGGTTTGCCTTGTTGGCAAGTTTGACCCCATCCGCGCTGAGCATATCTGTGTTCTTCGCCATGCCGGCAACTGACTCCATGGATGAGGCCACTTCTTCAACGGTTGAAGAGAGGTCAGACATTGCTTTTAAAACCTGCTCTATTCCGAGATCGCTCTTCTCAGCGTTTTGACTTACCTGCCCGGTATTCTTTGCAATCTGGGCAGCACCCGTAGATATGTCATTCACCCCGCCGTCTGCGGCCTGGGCTGCATCGCCAAGCTCAGCCACCTGACGGTTGATTAGTACAACAGCTTTTGACACTTCAATGCCAATGTTGTTCAGTGCATTTTTGAACGTCTGGAAATCGCCGGACACTTTTAAGTTTTCATCCACTCGTGCGGCAAAGTTGCAATTCGCATATTCTAATGAGATCCGCAGTGCCTCGTTGACCGGAGCAATAACTGAATCGAGCGTTTGGTTGACGCCTTCTACTACTTTTCTGAAGTCGCCCTGGTGTTTGCCTGCATCTGCACGGGTTTGAAGTTTTCCTTCAACTGCTGCTTTTGAGAGTTTGTCTGCATCGGAAACAAGTAACGAAAGTGCATCTTTTACTTCAGCAAGGTTTTTGTTTATGCCAAGGAACCATTGTCGCGCCTCTTCAGTTGTTTTTGATGCAGGGGAGATCTCTAAGTTGAAATCAAGATTTCCTTTGGAGAGTTTGGTTAAGTTATCTGCCATGGAGGAGAGATAGGCAGTGATATAATTGGCCAGTTCTTCGCGTTTGGCTTCCTCAGCGAGTTTTTCGGTGAGATCATTGTACACTGCCATAATACTGACAATCTCCCCCTCTTTGTCGAGCAAGGGGATAGTGTGCTGTTCCAGATTGTGAATGGCTGCGGGAAATTGAACTGTGACTTGGCCGGTTACTCCTTTCTTTGTCTCTATTGCTTCCTTGAGATTGTGCCCGCTCTTGTTTAAGATTTTAAAATCCCGTATACTCATTTTCTGAAGATGCTCTTCAGAAAATCCGCTTAAGGTAAGGAACGACTCGTTTGCCAGTTTGATATTGAATTTTGTGTCTATGATGAGCAGTGGCTGGGGATTTTGCATAATCATTGTAAAGGCAAGCTGGCGCTGCTTTGCCGCTTCAGATTTCTGTTTCGTTGCCTCAATCTCACGGGCCTTCCGCAGTGTATATTCCTCAATCTCCCGTTTTACTGCAGGGATGAGACGAGCATACTTGCCTTTGACAATGAAGTCATGGGCACCTGCCCGCATTGCATCTACTGCAGTCTCTTCTCCAATGACTCCAGAGATGATGATGACCGGCAAGTCACATTTCATCTCTTTTATGATTGCGAGAGCAGGCATTGCCCCGAACCCGGGAATCGAATAATCACAAAGGATGACATCCCAGACGTCATTAGTCAATGCATCTTTCATTTCGCGGGCGGTATCCACTCTTTTATGCTGGATTTTAAGGCCGCTCTTTTCAAGTTCGTTTATTACAAAGACTGCATCATCCTGTGAGTCTTCGATCAATAATATTCTGATTTCGTCTTTCATTGTTCCTCCTCATTTTTTAGTTCAAATGTGTAATGTTCATTGTTGATCATGGGCATGGCAATTTTATGCTGTGAAACGGTACTTGTCATTGTGGTCTCCGTGGAGGTCCGAGACCCCCATCACCCAGCGTGAAAAAAACTGTTGTCCCACCTTCGATAGTGCTATTGAGCCAGATACTTCCTTCATGCCGGCTGATTATCTTCTGGACGATAGCTAGTCCGATACCGGTGCCGGGGAAATGTGATTCAGGATGGAACCGCTTGAACGGCATAAAAAGATCTTTTGCATTCGCTGCATCGAACCCCTCGCCATTGTCCCGGACGAAATACACGGGTCTACCATCAATATGCATCTTCCCAAAGGCAATGCGAATTTGCTGCCGGTTCTTTGCATATTTGCAGGAATTATCAAGGAGCTGCTGCATCGCCCGTTCCATGAGGGCCCGATCACCCTGCACGATAACATCTTTTTCAATCTCCAGTATAAACTGGGGTCCCTGCTGGGGGTGGGGAAGACTCATGAGTGTGGATGCTGCAATCAATGACAAGTTCACCGACTCATTTTTTACTGGAGCCCGTCCGGCCCGGGAGAGCTGGAGCAGGTCTTCAAAATACGCATCCATCCTAGCCGTAGAAATACGGAGGCGGCTGATATGCTGCTGAGCATCTGCCGGCAGATTTGCACTGTACTTATCAGAGAGAATCTTGCAATAGCCATCAATAATCCGCAGAGGGGCCCTGAGATCATGGGAGACTGAATAGGAAAATGACTCGAATTCTTTTTGTACCTCGGCAAGCATCCGCTGCGTGTGCTTTAACAACGAGAGGTGATGAATCATGTTCTTCATCTCAGCATACTGCACTTCGGGCCGGGGGGATTTCTGGTAATAGAAAGCGGCACCGTTTTTTATCGCTTCTGCTGCATGTTCTTCACGCGGAAAGCCAGAGAAAACGATAAGCGGGATATCAATATTTTTATTTTTCATGGCTTTTAGTAAACCGGTGCTGTCCATGCCCGGTGGCATCCGGTAATCACAGATGATTACATCGAAATGCTGCACGGTGATACGTTTTAGAGCATCTTCGGCAGAAAGAGCAGTTTCCACCACAATGGTCTTGTCATCTTCGAGAAACTCTTTTCCAATGGTCAAAAAATCCTTATCGTCGTCGATTAGGAGTACGGGTATTTTGTTCATGACAGAGTCTCTTTGCTCCCGTGCAATGGAGCAATTTTTTTAGTAACGCACTCCGTAAAAGTGCTCATGAGGTCCATCCTCATACTCTTGGGATGCGTGATTTCATTTTTTTGCATGATGTTCCTTTTTTGGGCAATCCGGTTTTTCGTGTATATTGTGTAAAAAAACTAATTTGTCATTCTCTTACACAGTTTTCACGTTTTTCACCAGGCTCCGGGTAAGTTGCCTGATGTCAATCCAGATGATGAGGTCTGTTTTTTCCCGTTCCAGCTCTTTTGTCTTTCTTCGGATCGTTCCGAGAATGGCTGGATCACCCCAGTTGCCACCTTCTTTATTGACTTCGATATTGCTGTGTTCAAACATGGATACCGAAAGGACATCGTCAACAATGACGCCGGTCTTAACCCGGGTGATCTTTTCATCAAGGACCATGATGCGGGACGTTTCTTTTACGTTGTTTTCCTGCGCAGCTATGTTCAACCGCTGTCGCAGATCAAGGATGGTAGTGATCTCTCCGCGCAGATCGATGATACCCTGAACAGCCGCAGGGGCATTGGGAAGCGGGGTTATGGCCGTATATTCAACTACCTCCCGGATATCGGTTAAGTCGACTGCATAATGCTCCTTTCCTAACAGGAATTCCACCACATGGATGGCTTTCTCTGTCGGGCCAGCCTGCTGTGTAGCCGCTTTACCGTAATTAGGCCCGTTTTGCTGGACTTGCTTGACGGGGGTTTCCAAAGTTCCTTCTGTTGCTGTTATGGTCATGCTTATGGTTCTCCTAATACTACGTCAGTGACATCCCTTCGCCAATATCCTTGAGGAGGTACTTGATATCGATCCAGATGATGAGTTCATTTCGCTCGTGGTCCTTGTCCTTGACTTTCTTTTTGATGATACCGAGAATAGCGGTATCCTCATGATTATCCGAGGCAGATGTCTTGTCAATATCACTCAGATCGAAAGTGGATACAGACAGAACATCATCGACCATGATCCCGGTTTTAGCCCGGGTGATCTTCTCGTCCAGCACGATGATCCTGCTGTTCTCATCCTTCGTCTCGGCAGTCGAAGGGATATGCAAGCGGTCTTTCAAGTCCACAATAGTTGTGATCTCGCCCCGGAGATCGATTATACCTTTCATGTAAGAAGCGCTGTTAGGAAGTTTTGTGATGGTCGTGTACTCCACCACTTCCTTTACGTCGAAGAGATCGACAGCGTACCGCTCATTCCCGAGCAGGAACTCAACGACTTGCAGCATCCCCTTCTCATGCTTCCCTGTCTTTGACTCCTTGATAGACTGGTTTTTGTCAAGCGACTCTGTACCTGGGGTGACGGGAGGGGATGAGACCTTCCCCACTTCAGTTGGCTTTGTAGAGTTTGCCATGTCATTACCCCTTGGATCAGCACTTGAACCGTGAGACTTCTTTTGTCACTTTATCGACAATGTTGTTCACATTACCAATGACCTTTGAGATCTGGTCAATTGCGGCAGCCGATTCCTCGCTCGCAGCAGCAGCATCCGTGGACTCCTTGGATGTACTCTGCATCAGTCCACCAACTTCATTGACACTGGCAGTCACTTCCTCGACCGAAGCCGCCTGCTCTTCAGCAGCAGCGGCAACATCACTGATGTTCTTGCTGATCTGGTCAATCGATGTTACGATCTTGGAGAAGCTGTTCAGCGTATCTTTCAAGGCTTCGCTACCCTGTTTGACCCCAGTGTTAGCGGAAGTGACCGCATCTACGGCACTGTTGGTCTGCTGCTGGAGGCTGTTGATCATGTCGGCGATCTTTTCAGCAGAAGCCCGTGACTCGACTGCGAGTGATTTAACTTCAGTTGCGACAACGGCAAATCCGCGTCCTGCATCTCCAGCCCGAGCTGCTTCGATTGCTGCGTTGAGTGCGAGCAGGTTTGTCTGGTTCGCAAGGTCGGTGATCAGGTTAACGATCTCGCTGATCTTATCCATCTGTCCCTTAATCTCGAGGATGATGACATTTACGTCGTTCGAAGACTTGGTGATACCCTGCATACCGTTTTCAGTCTTCTGGGCAAGATCCATACCTTCCTTGCTATAGAGGGTAGTGTCATGCACGAGTTTCGCGGTCATATCCGCACGGGTAGCGACTTCCTGGATAGTACGGGAGAGATCTTCCATGGCCTTTTGTACCTGGTCGATACCTGCCATCGATTTCTCGACATTGACGCTAACTGCACTCGTGTTTCTCGCGACCTGTCCGGCACCTGCAGTGACTTCCTCGACACTGGCATTGGCTTCTTCGGCTCCCGCCGCAAGGTCAGTCACCTGGGTACTGATGTTGATTATCGCATCAGAAACTGCGATACCGATATTGTTCAGCGCTTCTTTGAAGGCTAACCAGTCCCCGGGGACCTTGAGATTCGGATCGACACGGGTAGTGAAGTCCTGCGTTGCATAGCCTTTCGAGACCCGGAGTGCTTCGTTGACCGGTTCGATAACCGAGTCGAGCGTCTGGTTGACACCATCAACGATCTTCTTGTAATCGCCGTGGTGTTTGCTGGCATCCGCCCGCGTCTTTAACTTTCCTTCATCGGCAGCCTTTGCAAGCATGCCTGCATCTGCGACGAGCAGATTAACTGCGTCAATACAGTTATTGAGGTTGTTCTTAATCTCGTTGAAGTCCCCATTGTAATTATCGGTGATCCTTGACGGGATATCGCCTTTGCTGATCCGGTCTACATATTCCGCTGCGAAATTCAGGGGTCCGATGATGGAGTCGAGCGTCTTGTTGACGCCGGCTACGATCTGCCAGTAATCACCTTGATGCTTGGTTGCATCAGCGCGGGTGTCGAGTTTGCCTTCCACCGCTGCCTTGCTTAGTATATTAGCGTCTGCAACTAGGAGGTTGATGGCATCGATGCACTGGTTAAGGTTGTTCTTGATCACGTTGAAGTCGCCTTTATACTCGTCTGTGATCTTCGGAGGAATTTTACCCTTGCTGATCCTGTCCACATAGTCTGCTGCAACATTGAGCGGTCCGATCACTGCATCAAGACAGTTGTTAACGCCGACAACGATCTTCTTATAGTCTCCCTGGTGCTTCGCTGTGTCGGCACGGGTTGAGAGCTTGCCATCAATCGCTGCCTTTTCGAGCATGACCGCGTCAGTAACGAGAGCGTTGATATTGTCGATACAATTATTGAGGTTGTTCTTGATCTCGTTGAAGTCACCATTGTAGTGGTCGGTGATCTTCTTCGGCATATCCCCTTTGGAAATCCGATCAACATATTCGGCTGCAACGTTGAGCGGCCCTATAACGGCATCGAGCGTTCCATTAACTCCTTCGACGATCTTCTTGTATTCTCCCTTATGTTTGGAAGCATCTGCACGTGTGTCAAGTTTCCCTTCGACAGCTGCTTTCGAGAGCATATTGGCATCTGCGACGAGTGCACGGAGCGAGACGGTGATGGTGTTGATTGCCGGGACGATCTCATCCTGTGCATCCTGGGCTTTAAGATTCGTTGAAAGGTCGCCTTCCGCAATCTTCTGCATGGTACCTATGACAAATTTTTGCAGACCGTCCGCGTAACTGTCCATGGTCTTGGCCATTTCACCGATCTCATCCTTACGGTTGAGTTTGAGCCGCCCCCCAAGGTGCCCCTTCTTGAGTTCCTTTAAATTATTAGCAACCATCTCCACCGGCCCGGTGATACTCTTGCTTAAGAAGAGTGCGAGTGCAATCGCGATGATGACGCCAATGATGGTTGCGACGATCAGCATCATGGCGCTGCTATTATAGAGTGTGGTGTTGGAATCGGAGAGTTTCTTAGCCCCCGCAACATTTATCTCCATCAAATTAACTAATGGCGGATTGATTTGCTTGCGGTAATTTGCGATTGTTCCACCATCAGTGATCGAGGCAGTTCCGTATTTAATATCCCCAATTTTTGCTTTTTCTATTATCTGGAGGGCTTCTGCTTTATACAACGGATAGACTCGGTCAAACTCAGCAAGATTGGTCTTTTCATCAGCAGTCAGTGATGTGGTACGGTACGCTGCGATTTCTTTCTCAATATTTTGGAACCGTATAAGTAATCCCGCTTCAGTAGCTGTACGCTCATTGGGAAGCAAAATAATCTTGTACAGATCACCGCGTGCACCCCAAATTTCGCTATTTACAATTCCCAACTGGTCGATGGGAACTGTTCGATCCTCATACAATGACTTATCTGCGGCGGCCATTGTACCCATGTTTATATAACCGATCATCGCTACAACAACGAGAATCAGCACAACAATCAGGAATCCCCCGATCATCTTCTTCCCAATTTTCATGTCGTCAATGAAACTCATTTTAACAACCTCTATCTTTTACAGGATTCTCTTGCTGGATTTCCCTTCATTCTGCCGTCTATTGAGCAGGGATGCAGGGCATCGATGTACCCTGCCCCGCATCCCGTGCTATGTTGGAGCACACCCGTGACATTAGGAGCGCTCTTGAAATACCCGGAACTCCGGGCGGAATGTGGGCGAAATAATCTTTTGTTAAGCATAATATATAAACTTAATGTGCTATGATGATGATAAGCAATGATTAAAATAGATGAACGGATATGATAATTATTACCAATCGCCGCAAGTCTAAACAGGTGCGGATTCATAAGGTGGGAGCATGAGGTGAGCATGGTAAAAGATAATGAGATATTACGCATCCGAGAGGAGCTTGAGCGCAATCCGAAGGGAATGACCATTGAGGATGTCTCTCAGAAATTATCCCTGAACCGGGGCACTGCGGCAAAATATCTTAATCTTCTTGTTGTTTCAGGGCAGGCAGAGATGCGCACGCTTGGCCCTGCCAAACTCTTCTCAATCTCCCAGCGGGTACCGCTTTCCCAGATGCTCAGTGTCTGGACCGATTTGATACTGATCCTCGATGCCGATCTTTTCATCCAACAGGTAAATGATGCTCTCCTCACCTATTTCCAGCTCGAACGCGACCAGCTCATGGGAGTGCAGCTCACCCACTCGCCGCTTGCCCAGTACTTTTCCAAAGATCACTTACTGACCCTAAAAGGAGCGCTTGATGGTGAAGAGAAGATCTTTGAAGAGGAGATGGAGATCCATGGAAAACTGCATTCGTTCCGGATAAAAGTCCTCCCGCTTGTCTTTGACCAGGGGGGTAAGGGCATTGGTGCGATCTTTATCGACATCACGGGTATCAAGGCCTATCAGCAAAATCTTGAAGGTAAAGTCAAGGAGCGCACTGAGCTTCTTCACGAAACAAATGTGGAACTGGAACGGCAGATTCGCGAGTATAAAAAGATAGAAAAAGCCCTTTTGGAATCAGAAGAGAAGTACCGGGCGCTGGTTAACAATATCACAGAAGTAATCTTCACGATTAATGATCATGGTATACTCACTTATATATCTCCGGCCATCGGTCCTATCAGTGGATTTTCACCCGCAGATTTGCTCGGTCATCCACTAGCTGATTATGTGCACAGTGACGATTTGGTTACCTTCACAAAAGGACTTGAAAAAAGTAAGGGTGGCGACCCAAATCCATTCGAATTCCGTTTTGTTGCAAAAGATGGGGTACTCTGCTGGGTTCATGCTTCAGGTAAAACGGTTGAACATGCAGGTGCACCAGCCGGGTACCAGGGTATGATCACTGATATCCATGAGCAGAAACGTGCGGAAGATTCGCTGCGCAGAGCAAACAAACAGATAATACTGCTCAACAGCATTACGCGTCATGATATCTTAAACGGTATAACAAAACTCCTCTCCTATGTCGATATCGCAAAGCGCCAGACTAAAGATGCAAAACTCTTAGAACTTCTCGATAAGGAAAAAGAGATAACAAACACCATCCAGCGCCAGATCAGCTTTACCCGTGATTACCAGAATATCGGTATCCGCCCCCCGCAATGGAAGGATATCGGGACAAGCATAAGGGCAGCAACTGCTGATGTAGATCTCGGGAAAATTTTATTGACCGTTACAATCAACAATGTTGAAATTTTTGCTGACGATCTTATTGAAAAGGTCTTTTTCAATCTGATGGAAAACACGATACAACATGGTGGAAATGTCACCGCGATCACCTTCTCTTTTAAAAAGAAAGGCAAGTCCCTCGTGCTCATCTATGAAGATAACGGAAGGGGGATCTTAAACGAAGAGAAAGATCTTATCTTCGAACACAGCAGAGGTGGCAGAATCAACTACGGGCTCTTCTTCTCACGAGAAGTGCTAGCCATTACCGGACTCACCATAAAGGAGACAGGTACGGCTGGTAGCGGAGCACGTTTTGAAATTACCGTTCCTGAAGAGATGATCCGGGGTGCATAATCAATGATTAGCAATATGACTGAGAAAATAGCAAACATACAGGAATTAAATCATGATGAGGTAACGTATGGCAGAAGCTGAACATTCTCCACAGGTGACCCGTGAAGCCGGTATTGAAGAATTGATTGAAGTAGTAGAATTTTCGCTCGGGGGTAAACGGTATGCACTTGACATCCAGCTTGTCCGAGAGATAGTGGTGATGATGCCCATAACACCTATCCCTCGTGCGCCGGAATTTATATCGGGTGTGCTTAACCTGCGAGGGGAGATCACCTACATCATCAACCTCAACAAGCTTCTTGATGTAAATGATCCCGAAATTAGAAAGGACCAGAAAATTATCGTCTTTGTTCCGGGTGCCGCAAAGAAAAACAATGTTGGGATAATTGTAGATAACGTAAGCAGCGTCTTTCAGGTACCTCAGGCAGATATTGAAATATTACCTGATAATGCCTCAGCAACTATGTCGGGCTTTGTGAAAGGGATTATCAAATTAAAGAGCGAAGATCACGAGAAGAAGAGCAAAGGACTGCTCATCTGGATTGATATGGAAAAAATATTCCGGGGAATGGTTGGAGAATAACCCCCCAACTTTTAATATCAGTCATATCCTTGTTGATGATAAGCAGTGTGAGGCGGACATGGACGATTTTGAAACCCTGAAACGATATATTGAACAGACGTTAAAGATCCAGTGCTCGAGTTATAAAGAGGATTACATCAAGCGCCGTCTTCTCTCGCGAATGCGCTCCACTAATTCGGCAGACTATGGGGCATATCTCAGGTATCTCAAGTCAAATGCCCCCGAACTCGAACTGCTGAGAAACGCGCTTACCATCAACGTAACTGAATTTTTCCGCGACACCGAAGTCTATGATGCGATCAAAAAGGAAGTCCTGCCTGATCTTTTCAGCCAGCGAAAACGTCTCCGCATCTGGAGTGCTGGGTGTTCTACCGGTGAGGAACCCTATTCGCTTGCCATGATCCTCCACGAAATGATGGCGCTCCACAAAGATTTATCCGCCCAGATCCTTGCCACAGATATCGATCAGGTAGTTCTTGGTAAAGCTAAAGAAGGGATATTCTCTCCAAAAGCCATGGTCAAACTCACTGAAACCCAGATCCACCGGCATTTCGATAAACTTCCGAATGGTGATTTCCAGGCAAAACCTCATTTAAAAGAGCTGATCCGGTTCAGTCCCAATGACCTGATGGCTGGTATCCCCGTCTCCCGATACCTGGATCTCATAACCTGTCGCAATGTTACCATCTATTTTAATGAAAAACAGAAAGATGATCTCGCACGCACGTTCCATAGTGCACTGGTGGCTGACGGTTACTACATCATGGGCAAGACAGAATATCTCGGGCGTGCGGTTGACGGGCTTTTTGTAGCAAAAAATACTGCCCAGAAAATTTTTATCAAAAAAGAACCTGCAGCTCTCCAGAAGACAACCTAATGTTTTGGCCGGTCATCCGCTGCCTGTTTTTCTCCACGGACAAAATCTTTCGTCAGGTCGTGCTGCATCTGCCTGCGGGATGCCTGAAGTTTGATTTGGGTAAACACTACGTAAAAATTTACCCCTACAATCACAATGACAAGCATCAGGCTAACCCAAAGCATGATACCCTGTGCAGACAGAAATGCTGCCCATAAAAGAACAACAAACGAGATTAGGTAAAAGACAATCCACGTCTGAATTCCCGGCAGATCCATATACATCAGTTATTCGCCGAATGCATAAAACATATCTGTGGTTTTTGTAGTTCAATTGAAAAAACCAAAAACTGACACATAAAAGTGCAGGTTTTTTTTACAGGCGAATATTTTATCCATTACACATCGTCATAATTTTTATAGAGTATCACTCATTACTCTGTGTGGAAAAAGGCGACATAATCACTCTTGCAATCGGTCTTGTCATCGTGATGGTAATTGCTGTACTTGCAAACCCCCAGTACCTCTCCACAATTAAAGGCGTTGTCGAGAAACCCACACCCGTCCCAACACCAATCCCGCCACCGGTTCAGACAATAGTATCAAAGCCTCCGACCCCCACACCGACCACAAAACCTACTCCCATTCCAGTAGTTACTGATGCACCCCCGTATCAGATCATTTTTACAAACAATCCTTTCAAGTACCCGGTTTTTAAACTTCCCGAGAATATGGAAAAATATGGCGCAACAGATATTGTTCCCCGCAAACAGGAGTGGGTTCCCTTTGCATTTATTGATGGAAAGCAGGGTGGTCTGACACAGAATTTTTCTGTTCCGTATCCCCTGTGGGTAATCAATACCACTGTAACTGCAGATACAAATCCTCAGTACGGCAGATTCCAGATGGCGCTCTGCAATAGGGCAAATGGCATCATTATTGAAGGAGAGGAGATCCTTAATCATGGAACTTCATATCGCCTTGTACAGGTTTCTAATACCGATATGTATATGATTATAAGTACTGCGTATATCGATGGTTATCACATCAGTCTCGAAGCCCCCCGTGATTACTATGATATCTACCGGCCAAAGTAGTACATAATCGGATCAGGCACATTCTTTTTTTTTTAAATGAATGACGTTTGCATCAACTAATCTACGAGAATTAAAAAAATTATCAGGGTTCGATTTTTCTGGTGTATATTTTTTCGTGTATACGCCGGGTATTTTAAATTAAAATAAGTTGGTGATCTGCGTACAGATGTTTCCAAAGATGTTCTATACAGAGAACCCTTCTGAAGATTTGTAACTTCCAGTCCCTTTTTTTTGACTACCCGTATGGAAAGAATCAATTTAAAATACAGAACCTTTTTTTTGTCCCGGTGCCAATTTTTTTATTGGATAATAATAACGAGCGGGACGCCTTTTTGCGTTCACCGGATTTTCAGGGACGATTACGCGAACCGCGTTCACGGGCAGAAGAGATCAATGACAATGTCTTTGCTTTTTTCTCGTAATTTCGCATTCACGCATATCAATAAAGGATAACCCTGACTTGTGGTTCTGTATGTCCGGTAGCACAGTGTAGGTTGTTAAGAGGAGAAGATCATGAACAGAAAATGGGTATATGCATTCACCGAAGGCGATGGCAAGAACAAGAAACTGCTGGGCGGCAAAGGCGCTAACCTCTGCGAGATGACACAGATCGGGCTTAAGGTGCCACCCGGTTTTGTGATCACCACCGAAGCCTGTCTTGCAGTAGTGAATGATCCAAAGAAAGAACTTCCGCAGGGGATGATGGACCAGGTGCATTCCTATTTGGCCGAAGTTGAACGCAGAAGTAATCGTGTCTTTGGTGGGCGTAATAACCCCCTTCTGATTTCGGTTCGTTCAGGTTCTGCTATGTCCATGCCGGGTATGATGGATACTATTCTCAATCTCGGTCTCAATGCCGAGACTCTCCAAGGTCTCATCGCCCAGACTGGGAATGAACGATTCTGTTATGATGCCTACCGACGCTTCATCCAACTCTTCGGAAAAGTGGCGCTCGGGGTTCCCGAAGCGGAGTTCGATGCCGAGTTTGAAGCAATCAAGTCAAAAGCCGGAGCAAAGCATGACGTAGATCTCTCTTCTCACGATCTTGCTGAAATTTCCGAGCGGTTCTTAAAAGTTGTCCACCGCAACACCGGCAAACCATTTCCCGTTGAACCCTATGAACAGCTGGAGATCGCAATCAGGGCGGTATTTAACTCCTGGAGTGGCAAACGTGCGGTAGATTATCGCAGGGAATTTAAGATAACTCCCGATATGGCGAACGGCACTGCGGTGAACGTAATGCAGATGGTCTTTGGTAACATGGGTTTCGATTCCGCCACGGGAGTGGGTTTTACACGAGATCCCGGCACAGGTGAGAACGTTATATTTGGCGAGTATCTTGTAAATGCCCAGGGAGAGGATGTGGTAGCTGGCATCCGAACCCCAAAGCCGCTTGCTGCAATGGCCGATGAGATGCCTGGCATTTACCGAGAACTGCTGGTGTTGCACAAAATACTCGAGGCTCACTATAAGGAAGTCCAGGATTTTGAATTTACTATAGAAAAAGGCATACTCTACCTCTTGCAGACCCGAAACGGCAAGATGAATGCTTCAGCACTCGTGCGCACATCTGTTGAAATGGTAAAAGAAGGGCTCATCGATAAATCCCATGCCCTGCTTCGCATCCAGCCGGTACAGCTTGATCAGATGCTCTTTCCCCGTCTTGACCCGAGAGTTACGGAAAAGCCTATTGCAAAAGGTCTGCCTGCCTCACCGGGTGTAGCAGTTGGTATTGCAGTCTTCGATGCCGACCGTGCCGAGAAACTGGGCAGGACCGGGGAGCGCGTGATTCTCGTGCGGGAAGAGACAAAACCTGAAGACATTCATGGGTTCTTTGCGTCCCAGGGAATTTTGACGAGCCGTGGGGGGAAGACATCCCATGCAGCCGTTGTTGCGCGGGGTATGGGAAAACCCTGCGTATCCGGGGCCGAAGGTATTCATGTAGATGTCCGTATGCGCCAGGCACGAGCGGGTGACCAGGAATTTGGTGAAGGTGCGTTGATCACCATCGATGGAACGACCGGTGCTGTTTACTTAGGCGAAGTCGCCATGATAGAAGCGGAATTCTCACAGGAGCTCAACACTCTTCTGTCATGGGCCGACGAGAAAGCCCGGCTTTGTGTCATGGCCAATGCTGACACCCCGGATGATGCAGCAAGAGCAGTGAAGTTTGGTGCTGTGGGTATTGGGCTGTGTCGTACCGAACGCATGTTCAATGGTACCGAACGATTGCCAATCATGGTGGAGATGATTGTAGCTGAAACAAAAGCCGATCGTCAAGCAGCTCTTGATAAGTTACTGCCAATACAGCGTGAGGACTTCAATGGTATCTTCAAGGTAATGACACCCCGACAGGTAACTATTCGCCTGTTGGATCCTCCCATCCACGAGTTCCTTCCAACAGAAAATCTTCTCGTAGACGATATCGAACATCTTCGTCAGTTGCGCGAAATTCTCCTGGGTATGCAGGTCCTCTCTGAAGCAGTCACTTTTATGAATCATACCCGGGATACAAAACCACAGGTGCAAAAATTCACCGACCCGGTATTAGTTGACGAAGCAATTGTGAAAAAGGAAGCGATCTTACGAAAAGTCCGCGCTCTGCACGAAGTCAATCCTATGCTTGGTCACCGGGGTGTCCGGCTTGGCCTTACCTTCCCGGAGATCTACACCATGCAGATCCGGGCCATATTAGAAGCTGCTGCCGAGTGCCAGAAAGCCGGAATTGAAGTTCATCCGGAGATCATGGTGCCCCAAGTCTGTACTGCTGAGGAGTTAAAAAGGGTAAAAGTGTGGGTGGATGAGATCCGAAAGGATGTGGAATCGGTCTATAAGGTAAAACTGGACTTCAAGTTTGGTTCGATGCTTGAAGTGGTCCGTGCCTGCATGAGGGCGGACAATCTTGCAGAACAGGCAGAGTTCTTCTCGTTTGGGACAAATGACCTGACCCAGGCTACATTCTCCTTCTCGCGCGAAGATGCAGAGAACAAATTCCTTCCTATGTATAACCAGAGTGGCATCCTTCAGGACAACCCGTTTGAGGTACTGGATGTCAAAGGCGTTGGAAGACTTATGGAACAGGCCGTGAAATGGGGAAGACACACTCGTCCGGATATGAAAATGGGTATCTGCGGTGAACATGGGGGTCACCCTGCTTCAATTATGTTCTGCCATAAAATTGGCCTGACCTATGTCTCCTGCTCCGGTCCCCGCATCCCGATCGCCAGGCTCGCTGCTGCCCAGGCCGCGATTCTCGAAGGCGAAAATATGGCCGACAAGGCAGCATGAAAGATCAATTTCTTTTTTCTGGTTTTTTGCAATCATTATTGTGTATGATAAATAATTGGGAAAATTTGTGCGAATGACGATTGAAGATGATCTTTTTTTGTACTGCACTCAGCCTATAACTCTTGTAGAAAATACCCTACTTAAAATTTTGATAGACAAACGAAGCTCTGGATTTGGATTAGTTTACTGAGGCACTTTATTAGCGTTCTCTCATTACGGAAAAACGGATTGCGAATTTTATGATACTGCACAAGAAACGTGACGTCACTTGCACCTTTCATGATTATATTTTATTAGAAGTTGTCAATCTTCTGGGGGCGATTACGGTTTATCCTGCATAATGGGGGACTCCCAAACCTTAAGTTCACTAAATACTTCAAAATCAACTCGATAACTCTTGTTTTTTTAAAAGGGTTGTGCGGAACTCTTATTCAAAAAAGGATGTTGGTAGTTGGATTAGGCCAACATTTCCTTGAATTGCTGGAATTTTTGGAGTTTAGTGTGATTAACAATTATTCCGGTATGATTAACCGACCCATTCAAGGGTGCCGCCGCCACTGGGCTGGTCCCTGCCGCTTCTTCTGCTTTGTGGCATCTCAACTGCTTTTGGATTTGATCGCTTGTTATCCATATCGTTGATCATGGTCTTATAGGACTGGCGGGTACCGAGGATCTGCGCGCTCTTGACACCTGTCATGATAGCGAGTACACGGATCTTACCTTCCATATCGCTGCGTACACGAGCGCCCCAGATAACATCTGCGTGGGGATCGAGTTCATACGTAAGTGAGGTTGCTACTTCTTCTGCATCCTGCAGGGTTAAGTCGGTGCCACCCGTGATGTGGATTAAGCTGCCGGTTGCGCCACGGTAGTCGATATCGAGCATCGGGTTGCTTAAGCATTCGCGGACAACGCTTTCTGCCTTGTTCTGCTGCTTGCTCTCTCCAACGAGCATGACTGCAACGCCACCTTTTGACATGATGGCGCGGACATCTGCATAGTCGATGTTGATGAGTGATGGCTCGGTGATCGTTTCAGAAATTCCCTTGACGGTCTCACCAATGAGCTGGTCCATAACAGAGAATGCCTGGCCGAGTGGGAGGTTCGGGACGAAGTTTTTCAACCGGTTGTTGTCGAGAACAATCACGGAGTCGGCTGCTGCTGCAAGTGCCTCAAGACCCTCTTCTGCTCGGATCAAACGTGCCTTTTCAACCTGGAACGGGTAGCTGACCATTCCGACTACGATTGCGCCCTGCTCTTTTGCGATTGATGCAACAACGGGTGCTGAACCGGTACCGGTACCTCCGCCCATGCCTGCTGTGATAAAGACGAGGTCCGCAGATTCCAAAATTGCCTCAAGTGTCGGGCGGGCCATCTCAGCAGCACGTTTACCTACATCGGGGTATCCACCAGCACCGAGACCTTTGGTCAATGATTTACCAATGAGGATGCGTTTGTCAGCCTGGATCATATCCAGGTGCTGTTTGTCAGTGTTGATCGCAATCGTCTCTGCACCGGAAACACCCATGTGGTGGATACGGTTTACTGTGTTGTTGCCTGCGCCACCGCATCCGATAATAACGATACGTGGTTGTCCGCAAAAGTCATCATCCGTTTCATTTGATGAGCCGGCCTTTTTCATCTCTTTTTCAAGATCGGCGTTTTTTAAAGCGTCGTTAATAATACTCTGCATTTTTTACCCTCTCAAACCTTGAATGAAACCTGGTCGCTTTCCTTTAAGACACGATTTGCACGTTTTTCAACAAGTTCGCGGACCGCAGCCCGAACAGCCTCAGAGATGTTGGGATATTCTCCCGTGTCTACTATCTGCTGGAGCAGATTGATTTGTTGTTCAGGCAATCGGAGCGTGATTCTTTGCATCATTTTACCCCACGTTTCTGACATATGTCTGTCATTTGTCATACATATGTCAGACATTTAGTGTCTTACTGTCTGACTTAACCAGATGAATCAAAATTAAACATTAATGTATAAATACCTTCTCCTTTGAATCTGTCCAATCAAGAATTTTCACAAAAAAATCGAGCTGCACGACGTAATGGGCCCTGTCAGTTATCACTATCAAAAGGCTCATCATGATTCTTACCCCTTATAATTACAAGAATGGCCCAAAAAAATCTAAAAAAAAATATCACTACGGTTTTATTCGACATGGATAATACCCTCTTTGATCTTGTCGGTGCCCAGATTTCTTCATGTCACGCTGTTGCAGAATATCTTAAAACCGATGATGGTGACGCACTCTTTGATTATTTCCTTCGCCCGGTTCATGGATTTGAATCCCATGAAAATATTCTTGATTATATGAATGACCTCTCGCTCTCTCATGATGGGATGTATAAAAATGCATGTCGAATTTACGAAACCGAGAAACTCCATTATATTACACCGTATCCGGGAGTACGGGCAACTCTTGAAAAACTCAGGGGATGCGGGTATCCAATGGCAATTATCACTGATGCTCATTCAAAAGACGCAACACTTCGCCTTGAAAAAGCCGGATTACTTGAATTTTTTTGCGGGATGGTGACATATGATATGGTGGGGGTGAAAAAACCCGCCCCCTCTCCCTTCCTCTTCGCACTTGAGATGATGCGGGCAAAAACCCATGAGACGCTTCTCGTAGGAGATAGTCCCAGGCGCGATATAGAACCATGCAGACGACTGGGAATTTGCTCGGTTTATGCCCGGTATGGTGATCGTTTTTCCGATGATAGAAGTGAGTTCCAGGCGGATTTTACCATTGACACAATGGATGAATTGCCTGCCATTCTGGACGGACTTTCAGAATAATAAGGGTCAGATCAACAATCAAAATCGCAGGCAAAAATCTTCCGGAAGGGCGCGTCTCAATAATTCAGGCAAAAAAACCTTTAAATTCATGTATTTTTTGTCCGAATGGCCAAAACTTAAAAAGGAAACAGATAAAATTTAAAAAATATGTTTGTTCCGACAAGGATCTTTTTCACTAAGGGAGTTGGTGTCCATA
Organism: uncultured Methanoregula sp.; assembly: GCA_963676675.2. Classification (GTDB taxonomy): domain Archaea; phylum Halobacteriota; class Methanomicrobia; order Methanomicrobiales; family Methanospirillaceae; genus Methanoregula. The sequence continues at coordinate 1,457,705 of OY781161.1, forward strand.
AAGACCGTCTGGCTTCCTTTGAGCTTGCTCTGAGAAAGGCCGGGATAGAGAAGTGTAATCTTGTGTATGTTTCGAGTATATTCCCTCCCAATTGTAAACAGTTATCCAGAACGGATGGATTAAAGCAACTGCTTCCTGGGGGTATCACTTTCTGTGTCATGGCACGGAACGAAACGAACGAACCAAACAGATTAGTATCCTCAGCAATAGGTCTTGCCCTCCCTAAAGATTCTGAGGAGTATGGCTACCTCTCCGAGCATCATGCCTATGGGGAAACCCAGGAAAAGACCGGGGAATATGCTGAAGATCTTGCAGCAACTATGCTGGCAACTACGCTTGGTATTGAATTCGATGTAAACCTTGCGTGGCAGGAACGTGAGCAGATATACAAGGCAAGTGGCAAGATCATCAAGACCAAAAACACCTGCCAGTCTGCCGAAGGTGACAAAAACGGTCTCTGGACAACAACCATCGCGGTTGCTGTTTTTCTCTGAATCTTTTTTAGGGTAATATGCATTTTAGCACCTGAATCAAGGAATGATTTAGGGAGTTAAAACTGGCAAAAATTGCATGTCCAAAATGCAATTCAAAAAGTTATACAAACTGGAGAGTGTGAAGAGACGTTGTGCGCGATGCAGATACGAATTCATGCCACATAAATTACCCTTGATTTTTATCCAGACGAATGGAAACAGATTATCCATATGTTCCTCATGGAACAAAGTTCGAACTCGATAAACGAACAAACTGGGTTCGAACAACGCAGAATACTTCGGGCATTAACTAAGATTCGATTCGTTATGATGCAAGACGTTCCAGAGATCTTCTCAGGTACCGTTGAAGTGGATGAAACCGTTCTTGGAGGTCAATGGAAAAACAAACAAAAAACGATTCGTAACAAGGGAACAAAACGAGGATGAGGAAACGAGAAACAACCGGTATTCGGAATTCTTTGTCGCAACGGTACGGTTTGGGCTGAGGTCAGTGATGACGTTGGAGCTGATACCCTTCAACCACTTATCTCACAAAAAGTATCCACTGGTTCTATCGTTTGTTCCGATACCTGCAAAGCTTACACCGGAATAGCAGCCCGTGGATATGTTCATCGTCTTGTTAATCACACTAAAAGATAGTACTCCGATAGAAAGGGTAATCATATCAATGGGTTTGAGGGATTCTGGGGTTACCTGAAAAGCAAACTTGCATCGAAATGGGGTGATCGAAGAGAAAGAGTGCATATTTTCTTAGGAAAATACGTGTGGGGATACAATCATCGGGTTGATCCAGAATGGATAAAGACGCGGAGAGTCATCCAACTGTGAGAGAAAATTAGGTATTAAACTGGTAGTTTACCCTTTCTTTTTATTGAAAACGTGTGTTTTTGGCACAAAAGATTAAAAAAACTAACACGCCTCGGCCGGGACTTGAACCCGGGTCAAAAGCTCCGGAGGCTTCTAGGATGTCCGCTACCCTACCGAGGCAAGAATTTACCTTACTTATTCTCACCGCTACCCATATAAATGCAAGGATGGGTAAGGGTAATCAGACCTTTTTTGCATGATACATGTGCCATATTTTGCAGGCCCCTTCATGACTAACCATGCACGGACCGACCGGATTTCTTGGAGTGCATACCTTGCTGTAGAGCTTACAGTCTTCAGGAGTGGCGATTCCACGCAGTACCTTGTCACAGACACATGCGGAGTGCTTGCTTATGTGCTTGAAGACGATGTTGAATTTTTTCTGGGCATCGTACTGCTCGAACTCTTTTTTCAACCGGAGTCCGGAGCCCGGAATTACTGGGAACCCACGCCATTCGACATCGGAAGTTTCAAAGACTTCATACATGAGTTTCTTAGCTTTAACGTTACCTTCTCGGGAAACTGCTCTCGGATATGCATTGTCAACCCGGTGTGTTCCTTCGTTTACCTGTCTTACCAGCATGAGCAGACCGAGAAGAATATCTTCTGGTTCAAAACCTGCAACAACCTGCGGCACCGGGAACTGTTCATACTCATCATATCCCATGATCGTGCAGACATGACCGGGAAGCATGAACCCGTGAAGTTTCGCTTCACCCTGTTCCAGTAACCATTTCATGGCCGGGGGAACGATACGGTGACAGGATAGAATGGAGAAATTTTTCGGGGGTTTGGTGAGGAGGGTCGCAGCAACGGTGGGGGCGGTTGTCTCAAAACCCACTGAAATGAATACAACTTCTTTATCGGTCTTCTGGGCAATTTCCACTGCTTTATGAACGCCCTGCACAACCCGGACATCGCCACCGCAGGATTCTAACGACCCTTTTGATCCGGGAACCCTGAGAAGGTCCCCATAGGTGGCGATAATGCAATTTTTGTCAACGAGATCAAGCGCGGCATCAATCTCCCCTTGGGGAGTAATGCAGACCGGACATCCCGGGCCCATTACGATCTTTAATTGTTCGGGCAGGATACTGCGCAGACCGGACCGTGCTATGGATGCTTCATGCGTACCGCAGATATGCATAAAGGTCATATCCCGGTCTACTAACTCTGCAAGTGTTTTGGCAATATCAGTCCCCGTCGCCATGTAATCTTAATATTATTTACCTTTGGTCACATAAGACTACGTACATGGAGATACCGATTTCTGATATCAATTACGCCTATGCAGCTGCAACAGTTGTATTTGGTGTGCTTATTGCCCTGATCGTACGGGCAGTCGTCAACTGGCTTAAAACAAAAGCCGGGGAGACGGACACAAATTGGGACGATATCATCATTGCAGCGATTGGTACCCCGGTCCAGGTCGGCATCGTTGTTGTTGCAATCTATTTTGCACTCAGTCGTTTCGGGATTCTCCCGTCAAACCTGCAATGGATCCTTGATCCGCGCTATGTCACTGCATTCTATGTCGTGATTGGCGCTTGGATCATCTCATCATTCCTGCATGATATCATTGTTATTTATGGCCATGAACTGGCAGAACAATCGGAAGGTGACTGGGATGACCGGTTAGTGGAGCTGCTCGAACTCATTGTCAAATATGTGGTCTGGTTTGCAGCCTTAATGGCCGTCTTGTCCATATTTGAAGTGAATATTACCCCGTTCCTTGCAGGTGCCGGTATCGCCGGGCTGGCTGTTGCTCTGGCAGCGCAGGATCTCATCTCCAACTTCTTTGGCGGGGCAATTATTACGGTTGACAAACCCTTCAGGATTGGCGACCGGATAAAGGTAGACCAGTATTATGGGGATGTTATTAGTATCGGCCCGAGAAGCACCCGCTTAAAAACCCTGGATTACCAGATTGTCACGATCCCCAATAACAAGATAACTACCAATGTAATCGTAAATTATGCAGAACCGGATCAAAAACTGAGAATTATTGTCCCGGTTTCTGTGGCCTACGGAAGCGATCCAAAAAAGGTAAAAGAGATCCTGCTTGACATTGCACAAAATACTATTAAAAATACTGAATATCTTCTTGAAGAACCAGCCCCAAAAGCATTCTTTTCAGAGTTCCAGGACTCCAGCCTGAAATTTATTCTCTACGTATGGGCACGGAAATATAACCTTCCTGATGAAGTAAAAGATACCATCAACACGCAAATCGTGGAACGTTTTGCCGCTGAAGGAATTATTATCCCCTGCCCGCAGATGGAAGTCCGGTTAAAAAAATAACTTCATTTTTTTCTGATAAAAACGTGTATCTTGATCGGGAACATCAAGAATATCGACTCTGGAGAAATCATCGTTTTTTATTTTAGACGCTTTTAGGAATTCATGCAACATGACTCGTGGGGTCCAGAGAATCACCCCGGCATTCAAAATGTACCCATGCGACCCCCTCCACGCACTTTGGCACAATAAAACTACACTCATCGACGCAAATCTGGACAGAATATACCTTGAAAATAAAATGGTCTGGAGGGGGTCGCGTGGGTACAGTTGATAATTTTCACTCAGACCTCCTGCGGCTTTAGGTGATCCATTAGAATAATTTCTCTCTCGTTAATATGCCGTGAAATAGTGGTTGGATTCTGGCTCACAGGTCAGGTCCTTTCCTGTAATGTGTACCTATGTGACCCCCTCTTTATATCTCAAGACTTGAAGGCACAAGAGAGGGTTATACTCCTAATCGCCCAAAAAGTGATTTCAAAGAAACAATAGGATTTCGACAGAGTAAGAATATCACTCATTCATATTCGGGGTATTCATCTCCGTTGTCATAGGTGTTCCCCTTTAATACACATCAGACAGACTTTTTGGGGCAACGATAATTGAAGTGATGGATGGATAATGTGGAGTATTGAACAGGTTCGTGCGCTTTGAACGGTAGATAGTATGAATACATCCCATGAAGTCATCGGAATTAATCAGGATTTTCTTGTTTCTTTCCGCAATGTTTTATAGGGATGACTTACAACGTTGTTAGGCAATTCGCCTCAATGGTTTTGTAAAAAAGTACGTCCTTGGTAAGGACGGGGCAATTGATTATCTCTCAACAAATAATGCCTATGTGACACAGCCCGGCAGTGTGCCTCCTTGGTAAGGAGGAAGTCCCGAGTTCAAATCTCGGCATAGGCTTGAATTATAAAGTTCCAATCTTTTCACGTCTTTTGCTAAAATACCTTTGATCCTTTATTCGATTAATCATTTTTTTGTATATAACTCATTTGTAATTTCATCAATATTGTGAACTATACCTGTCAACAATTGAATGAGATCAGGTCTAAATTTCTCCGGTATCCGTGCATTTTCTTGAACTTTGTCAATAAACAAATTAATACTTAAAAAATTATTCAATTGAATCGTAAGTTTTGGAATTTGTGCAAATAAGTCAGCGTTTCCTTTTTCTGCTGGAATCGAAATTTCGAAAAGGCTTTCTATCTTTGTTATCTCTTTACTGATATCAAATTTAATCGTCATATCAATAATTTTATTTACATCGGTTTTTGTGGTATTTTCACTCAAATGTTCAGTAACTTCCTTGATCTCATTAATGACCGCACGCAATGTCAACAAATGAAAAATTAACAGAGTCTTGTTTTTTTCCCTTTCGCATCTGTCTTTATATAAATCAGAAATTTTTACTAATAAAAAACCGATTACAGTTCCTAAAATTGTAAAACTGCCGGTAATAATTTCATTGCCCATACATCTTACTTATAAAAAACATTTATTCTAACCTTTCGATATGAAGTTTCAATTATTAGTTTCCAGTTTTACTGTCGGGTTTTTCTGAAGGAACACAGCTTCTTCATGCCCTCGGTCTGGGCGGTGCATTGTAGTGGAGAGCCAGGAATACGCGGGATTGTCTATTGAGGGTCTTTTCATCACATTTGACAAATTACGAGAACACCCAAAGAACCGATACCCATCTTTCCATGCGATTGCATTGAGCACGAGTTCCTCTGGGGTCCAGTCCGGAATTGTTTCGACAAAGGTTTTTGGTTTTTTGTGATACTGTTTTCCAAAAAAATTCCCGTTCAACAGATGATAGTTTAAAACTATGTACATCAAACTATTTCTTTAACAACTTTTTAGTTATCAGGCGATTTATGAAATCCCCCCTTGCACAAAATACCGGCACTGCAAAAAGGCAGTACACATTTGCATCGCGAATGGCAAAAACACCCAAATCCTTCATCCGTGAGATACTCAAGGTTACACAAAAACCTGAAATTATCTCCTTTGCCGGAGGACTCCCGAATCCTGCACTTATCGATGTTGAAGGAATTGCACAGGCTGCTGCACGGGTTCTTGCAGATGATGGCAGAGTTGTATTGCAATATTCCACAACCGAAGGATACCTGCCGCTCCGCCAGTTCATCGCAGACAGGTATAAAAAACGTCTGGGATTATCGGTCTCTCCCGAAGAGATCCTGATCACGAACGGCTCGCAACAATGTCTTGATCTCATTGGGAAAGTTTTTATCGATGCCGGAGATCACATCGCTATAGAACGACCCGGATATCTTGGTGCAATCCAGGCATTCTCTCTTTATGAGCCCGTTTTCCACCCGGTAACCTTAAACGAAGAAGGTCCTGATCCAGCCATGCTTCGTGATGCCTGCCGGCATAACAACATCCGCTTCTTCTATGGTGTCCCGAATTCCCAGAATCCCTCGGGCATCACCTACTCAGAAGAACGCCGGAAGGAGATTGCAGGCGTCCTTAAACAAACCGATACCCTGTATATTGAAGACGATGCCTATGGTGAACTGAATTTCTCCGGACGCTCTCTTCCTTCTTTGAGGAAATATTTACCAGAACAGACTATCATCACCGGTTCGTTCTCTAAAATCCTTGCTCCGGGTATGAGATTGGGATGGATTGTGGCCCCCCCGGAGATCATGGAACAGATTGTCATTGCAAAGCAGGCTTCAGATCTGCATTCCAATTACCTTTCACAAAGGATTGCTTACGAATACCTGCAACAGGGAACAATCGAAACCCATATCTCAAAAATTCAGGAAGCATACAAAAACCAGTGCGAATGCATGCTCAACATCATGAAAGAGACATTCCCGAGTTCAGTGACGTATACCCGGCCACACGGGGGTATGTTTGTCTGGGTTACCCTGCCGGAAGGGTGTTCATCACTGGATGTCTTTGATGCTGCTTTAAAAGAGCAAGTTGCGGTATTGCCGGGTACACCGTTTTACGTAGATGGTGGTGGGAAGAATACCATGCGTCTCAATTTCTCGAACTCCACCGATCAGAAGATTATCACGGGCATTCAGCGACTGGCACAGGTAATAAAACAACAGTGTGGGAAATAATCTCTTTTTAGAATTTTTCCTCTGCCTTTTTACCCGGTATAAAAACAGGATTGATAAATCAATGATGTACATATATAGTACCAGAAAGGGTATATGCCGTCTTTATAAAATGTATAAATCGTAGTACTGCCGCGTGAAATCAAAAAACCTGAAAATTTATCGTGCGAGGTAAAAAAATTCATGAATAAGAGTGATGCTGAAGCATTGTTGCGCCAGGGCATCGAACTCTATGACCTTGGCAGGTACCAGGAAGCCATTGTCATGTTTGACCGTGGACTTGCACTGTTCCCCAAACTTGCAAAAGCCCATTATTTTAAAGGAATTGCCCTGTATGATCTCGGGAAATATGATGAAGCAATCACCGCTTATGATCTTGCCCTGTCGATTGAACCCGGAGATCCAAATGCATGGTATAACAAAGCAGCAACATTAGCGCAGATTGGCAGGAACGAAGAAGCTCTGGACGCTTGTGAACAACTGCTCTCTATACGGTTTGATAATGCCGAAGCCTGGATTTTAAAAGGCATTGCATTGTACGAACTGGGGCGGTTCAAAGAAGCAATCAGTGCATACGATCATGCGCTCACCCTTGATCCAAAACACGCAAAAGTCTATTATAATAAAGGCATAGCCCTCGGCGATATCGGCAGGCATCATGAAGCGATCATCGCTTATGATAAAGCAATTGAGATTGTGCCCGGTTATGCCCGTGCATTCTATAACCGTGGGATCTCTCTTTATGAAATCGGGAAATACGATGAAGCACTGGCAGCATTCGAAAAAGCCAGTGAACTGGATCCAACTGACATATGGGTCTGGTATTACCGCAGTTTCATATTAGCAAAACAGGAACGCTTTGAAGAAGCAGCACAATCGGCAGCACAATTCCTTGAACATGAGCCGGATCATGCTGACATCTGGGCAATTAAAGGCATTTCACTCTTAAAAACCGGGAAATATGAAGAGGCTGTTTCGGCACTGCAACAGGCACTTTCACTCAACCCTCATGAAGCAGATGCGTGGTATCACAAGGGACTTGCCCATAATCATCTCCAGCAATACAGCGATGCAATCAGCTCTTTTGACAAAGCTGCAGACCTCAGCCCGGCTCATGCCCAGACTTACTATAATCGTGGTATTGCCTATGCATTCCTGAATGACTACGATGAAGCAATGCAGGATTTTGACCGGACCCTCTCTTTCGATCAATCGAATGCTGATGCTTTTTATTTAAAAGGGGTATCCTGCATAAATGTAAACCGGTATGATGAAGCCCTTGATGCGTTTAACCAGGCGATAAATAAAAAAGAAGATCATGCCGCATCGTACTATTACCGCGGGATTGCACTCACCCGGCTTGGCAGATTCAAAGATGCGCTTGAGTCCTTTGAGGACGCACATGCTCTCGATCCAGCATGTGCACCGGCAGCGTACCAGAAAGGATTATCCTACGCACATCTCGGTCGTTTTGCTGAGGCTATTACAGCCTATGACCTTGCATTGCAAATCCGTCCGGCATATGCTGATGCAATGTACCACAAAGGATTCGCTCTCGCAAAACTGGGACGAAATACCGAGGCAATACAGGAATTTGACCGGACAATTGCAGAACAGCCTCAGAATCCCCTGGCATATCACCAGAAAGGACTTCTGTTAACGAAACTCGGGAAATCTGAAGAAGCCGTTGATGCATACCTGCGAAGTATTGAGATAAAGCCGACCTATGCACAGGCATTTTATGACATGGGTCTTGCCTATGCACGGCTTGAGCAGTACAAGGAAGCAATTAATGCATTTGAAAAAGCCATCGCAATTAATCCGAATTATGTAAATGCGCATTATAACCGGGGGCTTGCCCTTGCCAGCCTTGACCGGTTCAGTGATGCTTTCGATGCTTTCGACCGTGCAGCGGAAATCGATCCATCTCACACCCTGACTCTTTACCAGCGCGGCCTCATGCTCGTACATCTTGAGCGCTACGATGATGCCATAGATGCATTCGACAGCGTCCTTGCCCTGTCCCCTCAGAATGCCGGCGCATTGTATGAAAAAGCAATAGCTCTTGTGCATCTCAACCGGTTTGAAGAAGCGATTCCGGTATTCGACGAAGCATTAGATCAGAACCCCTCCCTCATCAATGCCTGGTTCCATAAAGGTATAACCCTTGCAACGCTGGGGAAGATGGATGAAGCCATTGTCGCATTTGACAAGGTACTTATCTTAAACCCAAAACATACTCAGGCATCAGTCCGCAAAGGAATTGCGCTGGTTAGTCTTGCCCGGTTTGGTGAGGCAATCGTTCTCTTTAATCGTTCCCTTGAAGATAACCCCCGGGATGTGTGGGCGTGGTGTTACAAGGGAGTTGCCCTTCTTTCCTTAAACCGGTTTGATGAGGCGATCCGGGCATTCGATAAAGCATTGGAGATCAACAACCGGTTCTCCCGTGCTCATTATGAGCGGGGAAACGCACTTCTTCTTACCAACAGGGTGCAGGAAGCAATCGTTTCTTATGATCTGGCACTGGAAATAGAACCTGACGATGAGGAAATCCTCTTTAAAAAAGGGCATTCACTCATAAAAAACGAGCAATATGATGAAGCAATAAAAACATTTGATCTCGTCCTTTCACACACCCCTGAGAATATCAATGCACTCTATGAAAAAGCACAGGCACTTTTCCATATCGGGGAATTTGATGAAGCGGTACGGGTATTTGAAAGCATAATCGATATTGATCCTTCGCATCTCAATGCCCTGTATTATAGGGGAAAATCTCTCCTGAAAGTCAACCGGTTTGACGATGCTATTGCCGCATTTGACAGCGTCCTTGCTCTCTCCCCTCAGAATGCGGATGCGGCCTATGAGAAAGGCGCAGCTCTGATGCACCTGCGGCGATTCGAAGATGCAAATGTTTCATTCAACAATGCACTTGAACAGAATCCAGCTCTGGTTGATGCATGGCTCAAAAAAGGTGTAGCCCTCTCTCATCTGGGACTGGAAGAAAAATCAGTCGAAGCGTTTGAGAAAGCGATTGCCCTCAATCCTCAACTCACTGAAGCAACGGTAAAAAAAGGGATCGCTTTAGTAAACCTCTCCCGTTTTTCTGAGGCTGTCACTGTATTCAACCTGGCACTGGAAGATGATTCTGGAAACGTTCAGGCATGGTATTATTCCGGAATCGCATTTTCAGCGCAGGGTCTGGACAGCGAGGCGGTAAAAGCATTTGACCGGGTTTTAGAGATCAACCGGCGATGTGCTCCGGCATGGTATGAACGGGGGACCGCACTTGCCCGCATGGGTAAACATTTAGAAGCTGTGCTGTCCTATGATCAGGCGCTTGAACTTGCACCGGATGATCCTCAGACTCTCTATCACAAAGGTCTTGCTCTTGCCCAGCGCGAACGGTATGATGATGCGATCAAAGCATTCGAACGTGCCCTCGCCATACAACCTGAAAATGGCCCTGCATATTATTATCTGGGAATCTCTCTTACCGGAAGGGAACGTTACGATGAGGCAATCAGAGCATTTGACCAGGCACTTGTTTTTAATCCCGATAATGCAGAGGCCTATCACTTCAGGGGAATTGCTCTCATCCAGGCTGAAAGATATGATGATGCCGTAAACACCTTTGAACAAGCTATTGAGCTGGATTCGACCAATTCCCAATCCTATTATTATCTTGGCATTGCGTATCTCCAGTCAAAGCAATTCGAAAAAGCAATCGAGACTCTTATTACAGCAACTCATATGGATCCGTCACTTTCTGACGGGTACATGTACCGGGGTATTGCACTTGCACACCTCTCCCGTCATGAAGAAGCGGTTGTGAACCTTGACAAGAGCCTGTCAGCTAATCCCTCGCAGATGGAGGCACTGATCTGCCGGGCGGGTTCCTTAATCCAGCTCAAACGGTATGCAGATGCCATTGAAACTGACGATCGTATCCTCTCTTTAAACCCGACGTTAGTCGATATCTGGATGCAGAAAGGAAATGTAACTGTCAGTCTGGGAAAAAAGCCAGAGGCACTGGTTGCTTTTTCAAAAGCACTCGAGATTGATCCGAACCTGTCCGATGGTTGGGTGAAAAAAGGAGATGTCCTGTATGAAATGGGAAAAACGCAGGACGCGATTGTTGCCTATACCCGCGGGCTGGACATAGATCCCTCGTTAAGGGATGTCTGGATACGCAAGGGTGATGCCTTAAATGAACTCGGCAAAACCCTTGATGCGATTAATGCATATGCCAGAGGAGTTAAAATCGATCCCGGGCATGTCGAGGGATGGGTAAAAAGTGGCAGGGCATATTATGATTTAGGAAGATACCAGGATGCCATCGATAATTTTGATAATGCGATTGCATTGAACCAGAGAAGCATCGAGGCCTTCCATTTCAAGGGACTGTCGCTGGAAAAGATAAACCGTATAGAAGAGTCAATCCATGTTTTTGAATTGCTTCTTGAAATTGATCCTGCAAACAGCGATGCCCAGTACCATAAAGGACTTGCGCTCTCGAAACTGGGGGATCATCAGGATGCAATTGTTGCTTTTGATAAGACTATTGCGCTTAAACCCTCTGCCCCGGTCTGGTACAATAAAGGTCGTTCGTTAACAGAGCTTGGTAAATACCCAGACGCTATTGATGCATTTTCGCATGCGCTTAAAATAGAATCTACGTATACTGAAGCCTATTATTACCTGGGTTACTCCTATCTCAAACTGGGAAAATTCAAAGAAGCAATTGAGTCTTTTGATCGTAATCTTGAAAATGATTCGAGTAATTCACAGGCACACTTTAACCGGGGTATAGCTCTTCAGAAACTTGACAAGGACAAAGAGGCTCTTGAGGCATTTGATAAAGCCCTGATCTATGATCCTGACAACGCTCTCGCATTTTATCACAAGGGGCAGTCCTATGCAAACTTAGAAATGTATAGTGAGGCAGTCTTTTCCTTTGATAAAACGCTTCATCTCAAACCAAAATATACCGATGCACGATTGAAAAAGGGGTTGGCTCTTTATCATCTTGGTAAATTACGTGAATCCATCAAGGATTTCGACCGGACAATCCATGAGAATCCGCATAATTCACATGCATATTATCACAAAGCCCGTGCTTTATTCGATCTGGGGAACTTCACTGAAGCCAATGAAGCGTACGACCGGGCACTGGAACTGAATCCGGCTTTTTGCGAGGCTCATCTCCATAAAGGGCTCGTTCTTCTGAAACTATCACGGTTTGTTGATGCTGTTTCTTCGTTCGATCTAGCGATTGAGATTGATCCCGATCTCGAACATGCTCATTATAACCGGGGCTATGCACTTGCAAAAACCGGGAGTTATAACGATGCGATTACCGCATTTGACCGTGCACTATCACTGGTACCCACTGATGTGTCTGCCGTCTACCAGAAAGGATTATCTCTTTACACCCTTGGTCTTTACCGGGATGCACTCGACTCCTTTGACCGCACACTGGAACTTGAACCCCAATCTGCTGATGCAGCTTTTAATAAATCGCTGGCATTGCACGACCTTGGGCGCAATGAAGATTCCCTTGTTGCAGCAGAACGGGCAATAGAGATCAATCCGGAATTTTCCGGGGCATGGTACCGGAAAGGCGTTGCCCTTTTAGATCTTGAACAATACGATAAGGCCGTCACTGCATTTGACCGGACAATCGAGCTGGATAAGACTAATGCACAAGCATATTTCGATAAAGGTCTAGCCCTCATTCACGTAAAAGATCCCGTCAAAGCAATAGATTCGTTTGATCACGTACTTGATCTGATTCCCGGATATGCCCCTGCTTTCTATCACAAAGGAATTGCTCTCTGTGCGATTGGCCTGTTTGAAGAGGCAGTACTCTCGTTTAATATCACTCTTGAAATTAATCCCAATAACGCAGATGCACTCTACCAGAAGGGATTGGCCCTTTTCAACCTGGAGAACTATTCGGAAGCTATTGAAGTATTTACTGCTGCCCACATAATTGAACCCAAAAGAGCAGATATCGTATACCAGAAAGGGCTCTCACAGGCATTATTGGTCCAGCATGAAGAGGCAGTTGCATCCTTCGCCTTTGCACTTGAACTTGATCCGGGATACACTGATGCACTGTATCACAAAGGGTTATCCCTCGCTGAACTGGGAAGATTTGAAGACGCTATTGATGCACTATCAAAGACACTCGAAACCAGTCCGAAGATTGCCAATGCCTGGCTTATCAAAGGATTCTGTCTTTCTGCCGGAGAACGCTACCAGGAAGCAATCCTGTCTTATAATAATGCGCTCGATATCGAACCGAACAATGTCCATTCGTGGTTTTACAAAGGGCGTGCACAACTCAGTCTTGACGCTTTTTCTGATTCGGTAAACTCATTCGATCAGGCTCTGGCTAACCAACCCGCATTTGGGGAAGCCTTCTATTACAAAGGTATTGCCTTGTACCGTCTTGGTAATTTCTCCGATGCTGCAGCGGCTTTTGAGCAGGCAAACAACCTGATGCCCGATTTCGAACCTGCGTTTCTTCAGAAAGGACGTACCCTTTTCGTACTGGGACGATATCAGGAAGCTGCTGATGCATTCGGTATGGTAATTGCCGTTGATCCAAAAGATGTCACTGCACTCTACGGTCAGGCACGTGCATTTGATAAACAGGGAGTATATGATAATGCAATCCTGTCCTATAGCCGGGTCAACCGCCTCGATCCTTCATGCGAACGGGCATATTTGTATAAAGGTCTGTCGCAGGTAAAACTGAATCACAATGAAGATGCAGTAGAATCCTTCAACCACACACTTGAGCTTAATCCGGTAAACGATGAAGCCTTGAGCAGTAAAGCGAGAGCATTAGTCACACTCCAGAAGTATGAGAACGCTGTCGATGCTTTTGATGCATTTCTCGTAATTAAACCCGATACGGTTGATATCCTCTATGAGAAGGGACTGGCTTTAACCAAACTGAAAAAAGCAGAATCTGCTCTTGAAGTGTTTAACCAGTGTATTACTCTTGGGCTTGATACCTCAAGGGTTCATGCGGAAAAAGGATTTGTACTCTATGAGTTGGGAAATTACGCTGAAGCGATTCTATCATTTGATCGGGCTCTCTCTAAGGACAATCATGATGCCCCTTCGTATCTGGCAAAAGGTCTCGCTCTTGCACAGATTGGACGACACGAAGATGCAATTACTGCATTCGATGCAGCACTGCTTATCGATCCCGAGAACGGGCAGGCACATCGGGGCCGGGGTATAGCTCTTGTTAAACTTAAGAAATATGAAGATGCGATCATTTCTCTTGATCATGCACTGGATTATGACAAGGCAAATCCTGATATCCTCACGTGCAAGGGATATTCACTGTATCGATTAAACCGGTTCAAGGAAACGGTAGAAGCATTGGGAAAATCCCTCAAACTGAGGCCACATGATATCAAAACCCTGTTCTTCCGGGCAAAAGCATACATGCACCTCGAACGGTGGGAAGATGCTATCACCCTCTTTGAAAAAGTATTGGCCATTGATCCCCAGGATACTGCAGCGTGGTATTACAAAGGAATGGGATATGCTAAGATGGCCCTGTTTGACGATGCCTTACACGCGTTTGAAAATGCAATTGTAAATGACAGTTCATGTACTGTTGCATGGTTCGAAAAAGCAGAGATGCTCCGCAGGGTCGAGCGATTCGAAGATTGTATTCCTGCATACGATCGCTGTCTTGAACTCAACTCAAAAAATCAGGACGCTGCATATCATAAAGGTCTGGCCCTTTTTATTCTGGGCCGAAACGATGAAGCAATAGGTGCTTTTGATCATGCCCTTACTATAGGTAATGAAAATGCACAGATCACATTCAGTTGTGGACATGCTCTTTTGGTTGTTGGGCGTTATGCAGATGCTTTAAGTTCACTGAACCGTTCGATCGATCTTGCTCCCAATGATGCTGCCACATGGTTTGACAAAGGACTGGTATTGGCATTGTTAGAAGATTTCAATGGTGCAATTGCTGCATTCGAAAGAACACTCGAACTGGATCCAAATGACGTTCATGCGTCGTTTGGAAAAGGGCAGGCACTGTTTGCGCTTGGACAGGACAATGATGCAATTACTGCATTTAGTCTGACGTTATCATTAGATTCCACATTTGCGGATGCAGCATATGGAAAAGGACTGGCCCTTGCCCGTCTGGGGAATTATCCGGAAGCGATCAAATCATTCGATTACACTCTTGAATATGTTCCCGATCACGCCCGGGCACATTACCAGAAAGGACTCTCACTGAATGCAATAGGAAAATATGAGAAAGCAATACGGGAATTTAAGGCAGCAGTGACGCAGGATTCTTCAATATATGATGCAATTTTCCAGTCCGGCCTTTCATATCTGCAGCTTGGCAAATATGACAATGCCCTGCAGGCATTTGACAAGATGCTGGATCTGACTCCCGAAAATGCAACAGTTATGTACCAGCGGGCGCTCACCTTAACAAAACTCCACAGGTTTAATGATGCCCTCCTCCCGATCGAATCTGCACTGGATCGTGAAAATAACCGGGCAGACGTGTGGATTCTCAAAGGGAGTGCATTGTATGAATGCGAACGTTATACAGAATCGTTGGAAGCATTTGAAAGGGCTCTTGCGTTAGAACCGAAGAACAGCACTGCATGGTATAAAAAAGGCAAATCATATCTCGAACTGGAAAAAACGCATGATGCGATTCTCTGTTTTGACCAGGTGCTTTCCGAGGACCCTGCATGTGCCCCGGCATGGTTCAGAAAAGGAAGCGCACATCTTTCGACAGGGGAGTTCGGACCTGCTGTTGATGCACTGACCCATGCCCTTGAGATCAAACCCGGATCGGCAAACGGATGGTATGATCATGGAATTGCCCTTTTTGAACTCGGGCGATTCGAAGAAGCCGTGGTCTCGTATGATCGTGCTCTTGTCATTAACCCTAAATATGCCAATGCCTGTTATGACAAAGGAATTGCTCTTACCCGGTTGAACCGGGATACTGATGCTATTCGTGCATTTGAACGTGCAACAGGGATCGATCCGCATTTTGCCACTGCGTTCTTTGACACCGGCCTTGCGAACCTCCGGCTTTCCTTTTACAAAGAAGCCATTAAAGCCTTTGAAAAGGGGCTCTCTGTTAGTGAATCATATGCTCCGGCATATTATTACAAAGGCATTGCACTCTCACATCTTAAAAAATTCAAAGATGCGATTGGAGCGTACGATGCAGCAATCCGTCTTGACGGTGGTAACTATGATGTGTGGTATAACAAAGGTCTTGCCCTGTCTGAAACCAAACAATTTGAAAATGCAGTAGATGCATTCGAAAAAGCAATCGGTTTTAATCCACAGGTATATGATTCCTTTTTCGAAAAAGGTTGTGCACTGTTCCGGTTATCACGATATGACGAAGCAGTTGTCGCATTTTTGCAGGCTCTGTCTCTTGATGACAACAAGCGGGATGGGCACTTTGCCATAGGTCGTGCATATGTGGCTTTACACCGTTACGAAGATGCCACCCACTCATTTGACCGGACAATTGACTGCGATCACGGTTTTACTAAAGCGTATCTGGCAAAGGCACTGGCACTCGAAGAACTTGGGAAATACAATGAAGAGATAACTGCACTGGCAGGTATGCTCTCGCACGAACCTGAACACGCTGGTGCATGGTACCATACCGGTATTGCATATGAGTATCTGGGTCAGGATAACAAGGCAGTTGAAGCCTTTGAGCAGGCTCGTGCCGGTGACCCTTACAATATCTCCCTCCTGTTTTTAGAGGGAAGATCATTAGCCCGGCTGGGAAAATATGAAGATTCTATTCATATCCTTGACATCGCGCTTGGGCGTGAGCCGGATAATGGCGATGTACTCTTCGAAAAAGGATGTGCGCTTGCCCGTCTTGAAAGGTATGCAGAGTCCGCAGAAATTCTTGGTGCCGCAGCAGCGAATCTTCCCCGGCGTTTTGAACCTGCATATGAACAGGGACTCTCGTTGGTAATCCTTGGCAGGTACGAAGAAGCAGGAGTTGCATTCGATGCAGCGCTCCGTCTTAATGATATAAATCCAGATATCTGGGTAGAGAAAGGTTCGGTACTCCTGCATCTCAAGCTTTACGGCGAAGCAATCGAAGCGTTTACCAATGCTATTACGCATAACGCCACCGACTCATACCGGGCATACCTTGAACAGGGTATGGCGTATTCGCTTCTTGGGAGGATGGAAAATGCTATATCGACATTTGATAATGCCATCTTACAAAAACCCGGGGATGCAAGTGCCCTGTATGAAAAAGGTCTTGCCCTGTTCCATCTTAAAAAGTTTACAGAATCTATCAGGGTACTGGATGAATCTCTTGCGGCAGATCCGGATAATGCGTCTGCTCTTTATTATCGATCTGCAGCATTAGCCGAGGCAGGAGATTATGCCCAGTCTGCAGAATCTTATGAACAGCTGCTTTCACTTACTCCGGAGAATCCGGCTGTATGGCTGGAACAGGGCCTTATCCTTGCAAAGATCAACCGTCATGAAAAAGCTATTGTGGCATTCGATAAATGCCTGAGTCTTCAGTCAGATAATTTTACTGCCTTCTATAGTAAAGCACGCTCTCTGGATCTTCTCAACCGGACAAAAGAAGCGATCCCGGTATACAATCAGGCCCTAACTCTTGATCCTGCACATGCACAGGCGCATCATTTCAAAGGACGGGCCCTCTATCATCTCGGCAGGTTTGAAGAAGCAGCAAAAGAGTATGATCTTGCACTGGAAATCGATCCTGCATTTTATGAAGCGTTCTATGATAAGGGCCGATCACTGGCATCCTTGGGCATGTACCGTGAAGCAGTAAAAACATTCGATAAAGCATTAACCATTGAAAAAAATTACGCAGCAGTATATTATGATAAAGGTCTTGCACTCGCGCATCTCGGGCGACACGAAGATGCCATTATCGCATTCAACAAGAACATTGATCTCGATGCCGGCAATGCTCTATCCTATTATAACAAAGGATTATCCCTTGCTGCCACCGGCCGGCAGAATGATGCCATTGAAGCATTTGATCGCATGCTCCAGATCGACCCGCAATCAATCGACGGATGGCTGCATCGCGGGCTGGCTCTTGCCGATCTTACTAGATATAATGATGCCATTGAAGCCTATGTCCGGACATTAGAGATAGATCGGTCCAATGCTGAGGCGTGGTACCTGAAAGGTAGTGCACTCTATGCGCTTGGTGGATACGAGGATGCCATCGAAGCGTTCGCCCGGGCACTGGAGATACGTCCCGATTATACACTGGCCTTCTTCGATAAGGGTCGTTCGCTCTTCCAATTGGGGATGTATAAAGAGGCAGCACTATCGTTTGAAAATGCTATCTCAATAGATCCGAATAATATTGATGCCCTGTACCAGAAAGGGCGGGCACTTATACGACTCGGACAGTATGAAGATGCAATTGCGGCATTTGATCCTGCACTACGCATTCGTCCGACTGCTGCTATGATCTGGACCGGAAAAGGTATCGCTCTTTCCGCAATGTCAAAAGATCAAGAGGCAATCACCTGCTATAACAAAGCACTTGGTATCGATAGCCGGGATGCACAGGCACACTACAATCTCGGTATCTCCAACATCCGTCTGAGCAGGCACCAGGAAGCGATCAGGAACCTGGATGCAGCTCTGTCTATCCGACCTAAATGCGCTGAAGCATATTTCCAGAAAGGGCAGGCACTATCTGGTCTTTCAATGTATCACGAGGCCATCAGCGCTTTTGATAAAGCACTCGCATATAATGGGACTTTTGCAGACTCATGGCTCTATCGGGGTATTGCAGAGACAAATCTGGGCAGTTACGATACAGCACTGGACTGCTATGATCGTGCGATTGCAATTAATCCCGCCTACGCTGTTCCCTACTTATATCGTGGCATTGCATTGATTCAGCTGAAACGGTATATAGAGGCTGTCGATGCATTTGATCTGGCATTGGAATACCAGCCTGCCTATCCCGAAGCGTTCTATCACAAAGGTGTTGCCCTTGTTCATCGGGAACAATATGAAGATGCGATTGCCTTATTTGAAAAAGCACTTGCTCTCAATACACGGTACTGTGAGGCATTCCAATACAAGGGAATTGCCCTTGCCCGGATTCAACGATATGAAGATGCGATCATTGCGTTTGATACAGCACTGGGAATAAAACCTGATTCTGAAGAGGCGCTGTACGAGAAAGGTCGTGCCCTCGTACACAACAAGAATCTCAAGGATGCAATTGCCGCATTCGATCGCTTACTGGCAATAAATCCCGGATTTGCCGATGCACTTTATGAGAAGGGACGGGCGTATTTCTCTCTGGGTAATTATGAATTGGCCATTTCTGCATTCGAACATGCAATCGAGATCACTCCTACCTGTGCTCCTGCATTCTTCTGGATGGGAAGAGCATATGTTGAGCTCGGTAATGTTGATGCTGCCATCACCGCGTACAACCATGCGCTTGAGAACAAACCCCGCTCTGCTGAAATATTTGCCTGCCGTGGTATTGCATATGCTGCACTTGAGCAGTACCGGGATGCAATCAAGTCCTATGACCGGGCACTTGAGATTGATCATGCAGCTACAACATTCGTTCACAAAGGTGTTGCCCT
The DNA here is from genome assembly GCA_963676675.2 of uncultured Methanoregula sp. Classification (GTDB taxonomy): domain Archaea; phylum Halobacteriota; class Methanomicrobia; order Methanomicrobiales; family Methanospirillaceae; genus Methanoregula. The sequence continues at coordinate 1,477,139 of OY781161.1, forward strand.
TGCTGAACTGGGTATGCCACGCGATGCAATCGATGCTTTTAACCGGGCACTGGAGCAGGATGAGACACTGGCAGATGCGTGGATAGGCAAAGGAAACGCCTTTTATGACCTGGGGAAGTTTAAAGAAGCACAATCTGCATATGAACACGGCCTGGAACTCGATCCTGAAAATGTAGTTGGCTGGACCCGTCATGGGATGTCACTTGCTGGTCAGAATAAAGATAAATCTGCGCTGGAGTCATACGACCGTGCGATTGCAATCGATCCAACGTTTTCTATTGCTCACTTTACGAAAGGCAGTGCGCTTGATGCACTCGGACGATACGATGAGGCTGTGGAGGCATACAGCGATATGATCACTATCCAGCCGGAATTTGTGGATGCATGGATCCACAAAGGACGATCCTTAAAAGAGCTGGAAAAATACCAGGATGCCTTGACCGCTTTCAAACATGCGCTTGAACTGGATGCGTCCAGAAAAGAGATCTGGAAGGATATTGGCGGGATACTCGATACGATCGGCAAGAGTGAAGAAGCACAGATCTGCTACGACAAATCCCGGTAATCCGGTTCAGCTAGGAATTTTATTTTTTGTATGAATCAGCGTCCCTTTTTTTGGGAATAAAATAGGCTGGGATAAAAAAATTAGTATTCTTTCTTAACGAAAATGAACCACGCGATTGCCCCGCCGGCAAAAAGGGCGATAATTCCTATGGTGAAAGCGTTTTTAACATACCATGGTGTAGCTGCATCGCGACTCTGTTCTGCGATACGCCGGTTTGCGGCAAGATTCGGATAATTGGGATCGAGTGACTTGACTTTATCAAAGACCGTGATGGCTTCGTCATACCGTTTCATTCCTGCAAGGGAGTAGCCTTTGTTGAACCATGCTTCAGGATTTGAAGGATCAAGAGAGATGGCCTTTTCATAGGCTTTGAGTTCATCATCATACCTGCCGAGATTGTAAAGGATATAGCCACGGTTGATCCATCCCGGCACATATTCAGGATTCAAAGACAGTGTCTTATCTGATGCTGCGAGAGCGTCTTCGAACCGCTGGGCCCGGTTTAAGGCATCTGCTTTGCCATTCCAGGCTTCATAATAATCCGGGGCAAGAGATATCGCTTGTTCATAAGCACCAATTGCCTGAGTATAATTTTTATTTTTCATAAGCATGTTTCCCTGTGAATACCAATCAGTAGCCTCAGGAGAATATGCCAATACAGGAAGTGTGCAAAGAATGACGAGAAGGAGAGCAAAAAATCCCGTGCTCATTATTTTTTTTGCGTTCATAACAACTCTATCATATCTGGCGTGAATCCATCATAAATAATTCTTTAAAAAAATTCCTGGATTAATGGCCGAGAACCAGAACGCGCCGTGTGAGACTCTTGTGCACACGCTGTTCGTGCTGCTGAAGTACCGTCATGTGTTGTCGGGCAATACCGGAAATATCCCGGTGGGTTACAACAACAGCACGTCTCCCTCTTTTTAATACGCGACCGATCTCATCCAGTGCATCTGCATAGAGATTATCCATAGTGTCTGCTTTTTTAATACAGACTGATTGGCCATAGGGCAGATCGGTGACAATGGAATCGATCGAATGATCGTGGAAAGGTAAACAGGTGGCGTCAGCAAGCATCAGGGAAGATTGCATGACATTCTGCTGGCTACCCTTGACCATCACTGGATCAAAATCACTGCCAATTGAAGTAGCCCCCAACAACTCTGCTTCAATTAGAATTCCACCAGTCCCGCAGAATGGATCGAGAACCCGATCTCCGTTTTGTACTCCAGCAATATTTGCCAGTGTCCGAGCCATTCTTGGCATCATTACACCCGGGTGAAAAAAGTCACGTTTCCCGGGATTTCTTGCATCATACCCGGAACGGTTGATTGAGAAGAGGACTTTACCAAAATAACATTTGTCTTCAGAGAGAATCGCACGGTATTCAGTTACCGGGTTGTTTAAAGATACCGGACCTGATATCATATCACCAATTACCCGTTCGAACTCCTGTTGCGATGAGGGATTGTGTTCATTACACCCGCCATGGACTTTCTTTGCCCTGCCGGCAAATGTGCAGGATGTTGTAATGGCCAGTTCTTTGAGTAAGTTTTTGAATGCCGGAATACCAGGTTCACATTCCCCAAGGTATTCAAGCACTACCTGTGTCATGGCAAGTCGTTGTGCATTTTCGGGATGAGGACAATTTACAACAGCAACCTGCAGACGCTCTTCAAGAATAGTACCGACACAGGCAAGTTCTGCAAAGGGCAGTGTCGGGTTTTCGCCAGAAAGCTCAAAGAGCAGCTTCATCCTTATCCCATTACATGCAGGAACTAAAAAGATATACGTAAAAAGATAGAATTCGGGAGAAGGGAGAATCCTTTACTTTTTCCCTTTTTTCTTTCCCATGATGCCCGAGAAAAATCCCCCGCCAGCGTTAGAACTTCCTTCAAGGTCAGCAAGTTTCTGGTACAGTTCTCTTTGTTCTCCGCTCATGGATTTTGGCGTAATAATTTTTACCCGTACAAGCAGATCCCCGGGATGCCCGCGGCGCTTTACCCCTTCACCGCCAAGTTTTAATGCAGAATTATACTGTATTCCTGCAGGGACTTTGAGATCGATATGACGCTTGTCTATGGTTTCTATCTCTACAGATGTTCCCAAGGCTGCCTGAGCCGGACTGATCTCAATAGTGGTCTCAAGGTTATCGCCAACCCTTACAAACCGGTCATGTGACTGTACATACACTTCGATGAACAAGTCGCCATTTGCTGCACCATAATCGCCAGCTTCTCCATACCCTTCCATACGAAGCCGCATGCCATTGTCAATGCCTGCAGGAATATGAACAGACACTTTTCTCTTCACGCGGGTATGGCCGGAACCCCGGCAGTCTTTGCAAGTCTTCTCGGGGATTTTGCCCTTTCCTCCACACTGGGTACAGGGTGTCATGCGGACAAACTGGCCAAATGCTGAGTTGGCGGTCTGTCGCATCTGACCGCTTCCCCCGCAGCGGGGACACGTGTTAAGGCGTTTTGTTTCACTACCAGATCCGCTGCAGCTCGCGCACGGTTCAGTGTGCATCACCTCGATCTCGCGATCCATGCCGGAAACGGCATCCTCAAGGCGGATCTGGATGCGCATGAGAAGATCTGCGCCTGGCTGGGGACCTGAGCGCCGCTGGCCCCCGCCAAAGAAATCAAAAATATCTCCAAAACCGGAGAAGTCGGAAGAGAATCCTCCGCCGTGTTGCCCTCCTCCTGTATAGGAGCCTTTTGATGCATTGGTATACGTGTCGTGGCCCATGTTATCATACTGGCCTTTCTTCTGTTCATCGGAAAGGACACTATACGCTTCGTTGATCTTCTTAAATTTCTCTTCTGCGCCAGGTTCTTTGCAGACATCCGGATGATATTTACGGGCGAGGTTGCGGTATGCTTTCTTTACTTCCTTGTCATCGGCATTACGTGGTATGCCAAGTATGTCGTAGTAGTCTCCTGCGCCCATAATTTAATTCACTCTTCTTTTACCTTGTAATCGGCATTGACGACATTGTCATCGTCTTTTGGGGTGTCCGGGTTTGGTTGAGGGCCGGAACCAGAAGCCTGCTGTTGTGCAGCCTGCTCGGCCTGAACTTTCTGATAGATCTTTGTGGTCACAGCATATACTGCTTCGGTCAGTGCTTCCATGGATTTTTTAATCTCATCGAGATTATCATCAGCCAGCGCTTTTTTCACCGCTGCAACGCTATCTTCAACTTTTGTTTTGTCTTCAGCTTCGAGTTTGTCACCACTCTCTTTGAGCATCTTTTCAGCAGTGAAGACGGCAGTATCTGCTTGGTTGTGCAATTCGATCTCGTCGCGTTTTTGTTTGTCTTCGTTCTCAAACGTCTTTGCGGCATCCATCATCTTCTTGATATCTTCGTCAGAGAGTTTCTTGTCGCCTTTGATGGAGATGTTCTGCTGGTTACCGGTGCCGAGATCCTTTGCTGATACATGGATGATACCGTTCGAATCGATATCGAACGTGACTTCAACCTGCGGGATACCGCGTGGAGCCGGAGGAATGCCGGTCAACTGGAATTTACCCAGAGTGAAGTTATCCTTTGCCAGTGCACGCTCACCCTGGACTACGTGGATTTCAACACTGGTCTGGCCATCCGCTGCTGTTGAGAAGATCTGGCTTTTCCGTGTAGGAATTGTCGTGTTGCGCTCGATAAGTTTGGTTGCTATGCCCCCAAGGGTCTCGATACCAAGAGTGAGCGGAGTGACGTCCAACAAGACAATATCTTTTGTCTCACCTGTAAGGACAGCGCCCTGGATACCAGCACCGAGTGCCACACATTCATCCGGGTTAAGTCCCTTGTCTGGCTCTTTGCCGAGAAGCTTTTTAACCGTATCCTGCACAAGCGGGACACGTGTTGAGCCGCCAACGAGCAGGACATGATCGATATCCTTTGCCTCAAGCTTCGCGTCACTGAGTGCCTGCTTGACCGGTCCTACGGTTGATTCTACCAGATCTCCGATCAGTTGTTCAAGTTTTGACTTGGTGAGATCAATGTTTAAGAACTTAGGGCCGCTCTTGTCCTGCGTGATGTAGGGCAGGTTGATGTTGGTGCTCTGGCGCTGCGAAAGCTCGATCTTTGCATTCTCCGAAGCATCGCGCAACCGCTGCATGGCATAGGGATCCGACCGCAGGTCAATACCTTCTTTCTTCTTGAATTCCTCGACTAAGTAATCAGTAACCCGCTGATCGAAGTCGTCGCCACCAAGATGATTGTTACCAGCAGTGGATTTTACTTCGAAAACTCCATCGCCAAGGGTGAGGATGGAGACATCGAACGTACCGCCGCCAAGATCATAGACAAGTACTGTTGCATCCTGTTCCTTGTCAATACCATACGCAAGAGCGCTTGCGGTTGGCTCATTGATAATACGCATTACATCTAACCCTGCAATCTTGCCGGCATCCTTAGTTGCCTGACGCTGGGCATCATTGAAATAGGCTGGTACCGTCACTACCGCTCGTGTGATTTTCTCGCCAAGATATGCCTCTGCATCAACTTTTAGTTTCTGCAGGATCATGGACGAGATCTCCTGCGGAGTATAATTCTTGTCATCAATCTTGATCTTGTCCGAAGTACCCATCTTCCGTTTGATTGACTGGATTGTTCTCTGTGGGTTGGTCACTGCCTGTCTCTTTGCTAGGCTGCCAACAAGTCGCTCTCCTTCCTTGGTAAATGCAACAACTGATGCAGTTGTCCGCCCGCCTTCTGAATTCGGGATCACAATTGGCTTTCCTGCCTCCATGATTGACATACAGGAATACGTTGTTCCCAGATCAATACCCAGAACTTTATCATTTGCCATAATTTTTACCTCCTTTTAGTGATTTCCTTTCGATACTGCAACTTTTGCATACCGGATTACCTTGTCATGCATACGATACCCGCGTGCCACTTCATCGACAACGATTCCTTCCTTTTCTTTAGAAGGTACATGCGCAATTGCTTCATGCTCTGCAGGGTTGAATGGTTTGTTGAGAGCATCCAATGGCGTGATGCCGTGGCGCTGCAATTGTGAAGACAGCAGGTTACGGATCTGCACGATACCTTCGCGCAGGTGCGCATCATCTGACTTGACGGCCCGCTCAAAGTTATCGAGAACTTCAATAATGTCGATTGCAAATCGTTCGTTTGCCATGTTGGTGGTCATCTCCCGGTCACGGGCTGTGCGTTTTTTGAAATTTTCAAAATCCGCAGCCAAGCGTAAGAATCGATCATTGAGTTCGGCAAATGCCTTCTTCTGCTCATCCAGTCCGGTAGAATCCGGCTGGTTGCTCAAAGAGGCAGTATCCGAAATGCCGGGACATTCTTCGCCGGTCTGTTCTTCACTGTGTTCTGCATCATTCATAGTGCATCCATTACGTTTTTCTAATATCTGTTGTATTGTAGTTCTATATAAACACTCACTTTGAGCCTAAACTGGAATCGCCGCTATGGAACTGGATTGGTGATTAAGACTTTAAACCAAGTCTATCATTTTTATCGCGCTTAAAACTCGCTTTGATTGGGATTTAACTCTTTTTTCGGCTGAATCTTTTGAGATCGATAGGGAATAATCACAAAAACCTGAGTTGGGAAACACTACATTTTTGGTTTGGATCTGATCGAGATAATCTTTTTTTTTTTGAAAATGTCCTTTTTCTCTTATGGCATAGGTTGATACACTATAATCCCCGCTATCACATCACCAGTTTTAATAATTCCTGTACTGAAATATATGCCTTTAATGGACTCAATGACTCGCGATCCCGCAGCGGCCAAACGTGCAGCAGGCTACAAGGCAGCAGAGATGGTAAAAGAGGGTATGGTCATCGGCCTTGGCACGGGTTCAACGGTCATGTATACCATGGAGCGTTTATCCCAGCGCATAAAAAAAGGACTTACGGTCTCTGGTATTCCAACATCCTTTCAGACAGCAATGCGGGCGCGTGAGTATGGTATAGCGTTAACAACCCTTGACGATCACCCGGTAATTGATCTTGCAATAGATGGGGCAGATGAAGTTGACCCGCAGTTGCGGTTGATTAAAGGCAGGGGTGCTGCACACACCCGGGAAAAGTGTGTTGCTGCTGCTGCTCACAGGTTTATTGTTGTCGTTGATGAACAGAAAATGGTGCCCCGTCTTGATGGACTGGTTCCTGTTGAGATCGTCCCGTTTGCCTTACGACCAGTCATGGATCAATTGCAGGTTATGGGCTGTACACCTATTCTCCGTGAGGGTGTAAAAAAAGATGGCCCCGTCATTACTGATAATGGAAATTTCATTATCGATGCAAAATTTAAAAAGATTACCAAACCCGAAAAACTCGAAGCCTCGATTGGTCTCATCCCTGGGGTTGTTGAGAGCGGGCTCTTTTGTGGGTTCACCCATAAAACCACCGTCATTGTCGGTGGCGAAAAAAAATGCAGGATTATACCTTAACTGATATAATCCCGTAATTTGTGAACAAGAGCGAGCTGGTTATTTGCTTCTTTCTTCTTCTCTTTTTCGATGCTGTCCATAATCTGATGAATCGGTTTTGCCAGCTCGTATATCTTTACCGGGCGACCTTTGCTCTCCGCCTTGCTTTCGCGGTTGGAGATCCAGTTCTGTTCGAGCAGGTAGCGCATCGCGATGCTGACTTCGGGTTGGCGGAGATCAGTTCCCCGTTCGATGGCCCGTGAAGTTGCTTCTGGTGTATTTGCAAGAAATACGAGCACCTTTGCTACATTTCTCTTGGTTCCAATCTCAATGAGGAGGTTTGCAAACTCCTCTTCCTTTTCCGTGAAATACATTACATTTTCCGTTCTCATGCATCACATCCACACTATTTTTTCAAAGATTACCATTAAAAATTATCTAATTATTGATATATATGGCCTCGTATCGCAGTGCAATGGTAGTTCATTTTATATATTGTAATAAATTAGAAGGTATAATCTTAAAAAAAGGGTTAGAAAATTACTCCCGTTATAAATTAAAAAACATTAATTAAAGATGAAAAGTTATCAGATCAGTCCAATACTGCGTAGGTCAGCGATAATTTTTACCACTGCTTTCTTTGCATCCTCTTCTACCTTTCCACCAGTGATAATTAGTTTGCCCGAACCAAACAAGAGCACGACAACTTTTGGGACTTCAAGACGGTATACCAAGCCCGGGAACTGTTCAGGTTCGTACTCAATCCGGTCGAGATTGAAACCGACAGCGATCTTATTGAGGTTGATGGGTGTAGCCAGATCTGCGGATGTGACAATATTCTGGATCTTATAATCCAGTTTCTTTGGGATATCTATTCCCAGTTTTCGCAGGAGGCCGCCAAGAATATTAAGACCTTTACTCAGGCTGTCAACACTTTTTGCTCCTGTTAACACCACTTTTCCCGAACCAAAGACCAGTGCTGCGATCTTGGGATCTTGCATCCGTAATACAACTCCCGGAAAACGCTTTTTGTTGTATTCTGCGCCCGGGATCTTGGATGCAATATCGGGTAGATCCAGATAATCAGTTACCTTAGCTGAGGCAACAATGTTTTCGATTTTGAGGGAGTCTTCTGGTCTGACCTTCATATTTATAAATGATATAAAACAGTATTTAAAAAGTTGGGTATGATATTTGGTTGATCAATCTTCAATTGTTGAAATATCGCCCGGGTCCATGCCCATCTCTTTTGCTTTTAACACCCGTCGCATGATCTTACCACTTCGGGTCTTTGGCAGGGAAGTGACGAACTCGATCTCTGATGGCATGGCAATCGGTCCTAACGTGATACGAACATGATAAAGGAGTTCGTTTTTCAATCTGTCAGAGGGTTCATGACCGATCCGCAGGATAACAAAAGCCTTGATAACGTTGCCTTTCACATCATCAGGTTTTCCAATGACTGCTGCTTCTGCTACTGCTTTGTGTGAAACCAGCGCGCTCTCGACTTCTGCAGTACCGATATTATGCCCGGCGACAACGATCAGGTCATCGGACCTCCCGAGCACCATGATATAACCCTGTTTGTTTTTTACTGCAAGATCCCCTACTGCATAACAACCGGGAATTGTATTCCAGTATTTCTGGTACCGCTCCGTGTCTTTGAATACTGCGCGGAACATTGATGGCCAGGGTTCTTTTAAGACAAGGAAACCGCCGGTGCCGGCAGGAACTGGTTTTCCTTCTTTATCAACAACATCTGCAACTACGCCGGGGATAGGCTTACCAGCAAAACCCGGGTACATAGGTTCGCCAACTATCGTGGTGATCATATGCATGCCGGTCTCGGTCTGCCACCAGGTATCAACAACCGGGCAGCGGTTTTTCCCGATAACGCGGTAATACCACTCAAAGGCTTCCGGGTTAAGTGGTTCGCCAACTGATCCAAGGATTCGAAGGGAACTTAAGTTGCTCTTGTTGGGCCAGTCCTCCCCCATCTTCATGAACATGCGGATTGCTGTCGGAGCGGTGTAAAGAATGGTTACCCCAAAATCCTCAACCATTCGCCAGTAGGCACCGGCATCAGGATAATCCGGAGTACCTTCAGTAATGAGAATGGTAGCCCCGTTTGATAGCGGGCCATAGACTACATAGGAATGTCCGGTAATCCAGCCAGGATCGGCAGTGCACCAGTATACATCATTATCTTTTATATCAAAGACATTTTTCGTTGTATAATAGGCACCGACCATATACCCGCCGCATGTATGGACAATACCTTTTGGCGCACCGGTTGACCCGCTCGTGTAGAGTATAAAAAGCGGGTCTTCTGCGTCCATCACTTCCGGCTCACAGTCCGGGCTGATATCCTTGATCAGATCGTAAAAGTCAACTTCCATTTCGTGGTGGATCTCGACAGGCTGGTGAAGTTCGCGCCTCAGTACGACTACATGTTCCACGCTGGGTGCGTCAATAATTGCCTCTTCAATGATGTGTTTGAGTGGGATGGATTTACCACGACGGAATGTGACATCGGCAGTGATGACTACTTTTGCTTCAGCGCCCGTAATCCGGCTGTGAAGTGCCGCAGCTCCAAAACCTCCAAAGACCACGCTGTGGACAGCCCCAATTCGTGCGCAGGCAAGCATAGAAATGATCTGTTCGGGCACCATAGGCATGTAAATGCAGACACGATCGCCTTTTGCCACACCGAGTTTCTTTAACCCGTTAGCCACCCGCATTACTTCACGGAAAAGCTGGCGGTACGTGTAGATCCTCTCAGTGTCATCCTCACCTTTCCAGATGAGGGCAACCTTGTTACGCCGGGCGTTCAGCACCTGGCGGTCGAGGCAGTTATAGGTGATGTTGGTCTTGCCGTCAACAAACCACCGGGCGTTTGGAAAGTTCCACTCCTTTACCTTTCTATAGGGTGAGAACCAGTGGAGTTCTGACGCTATCTTGTCCCAGAAGCCATCGGGATCTTTTAAAAACGCATCGTACGCTTTCTGGTAATCTCCGATCCAGCTGTTCTTTTTCACTGAAGGATCCGGCAGATACTGCTTGTCGGTGAATTTAACGTTAAAATCTTCAGCCATAAAAAACCCCGATTCTACATTATTAATAATGGGTATATTCAATAAAAGGTTGTTATTTGTCAGAGAGAACAGGATGAATAAAAAAGGCACAGCATTATGCAAAAAAATAAGCAAAATCAGCAGGCAGGAATTGTAATGCCGGATGATTAAAAAACAGATTGGGAAGAAAGATAGATTTTAATCGTACTGGCGCCACGTGTGACCGCATTCCGTGCACCGGAAGAACCGCACCTCACTTTCATCCGCAGCCCGCAGCTGGCGGAGCCACCAGAAAGCAAGATTATGCTCGCATTTCGGGCATTTTATCTGGATGGTGGGCATTGTTTTTATTTTAGTATCTTCATCGTCAACAATTGTGATCTCATTTTCTATGCGCATCCTCTGGGACTTCATCTGATCTGCGGCTTCAATCTTACGGATATATCCGCATTTACGGCACTTAAGCTGACCACCAGAAGATATCATCATCGTCTTACATTCAGGACAGAACATCGGTATTGTATGAGTGATCAAAGGAGATTAACCCTCTTGTCGGGAACACTGGAATTCTCCTGGGGTTTTAGGTTTGTGAAAGAGTTATTGCAATTTTTCCAAACGAAATACTTTTTTCCGATTTACGACATTAGGGAAAATACGTGTAACTTCAGAATCCTTTTTTTGGTAAGGAGTGAATAATTGTGTAATGATCGAGTATCTGGTGCTGATCTCCTGTATTGGATTTCTTGCGTTCCTCCTCCCGGGTCGGCACCGGAAATATGCAGCAATTGTTGGCTGGACCTTTATTGTCCTGGCACTGTTTGTCAAGCTACCGGAGTATTTTTCTGAAAATAATTTCATGTATCCGGTGATTGCTGCCCTTTCTGTACCATTCCTCGTGATCACAGCAAAATATCTTCTTGCAGAGGATGATCGCGTGATGCACCTGTCACGTGCTGCAGCGGTTGCTTTTATCATCTATGCACCGTTTGAGTATGTTCCTCTTTTCGGGGACTGGCTGATTGCAGTTGTAGTAGGTCAGGTTATCTGGATACTAGACCTGCTCCAGTTCAATGTAACCAATACGGACTGGAATATCATTGCCCGGAACGGTTTTCGGGTAGAGATCATTTTGGGGTGCACTGGCATCCAGAGCATTGCGATTATGCTCGGGGTCGCAGCAGCGGTTCCAACAACACTCAAGCAGAAATGCTATGCCTTCCTTATCATCGCTCCGACAATCTATATCTTAAATCTTTTAAGAAATGCGTTTGTCATTATTGCCTACACTAATCAGATGTACCCCTATTACCCGGAAATTGCCAGTAACGGTGAATTTGGATACGAGAGTTTTTTCTGGGCACACAATGTGATCGCAGAAATCCTGGCTCTTGTCTTCTTGGTTATGATAGCGTATGGTCTCTTTACAATTATTCCAAAACTTGGCAGTTTTGCCGATGTTCTCTATCAGCTGTATTATGGCGAGATTAAGAGAGCGTTTTTTAAGAACAAATGATCCGCTGGATTGCCGAAATGTTTGCACAGGTCGCAATGATGATCACAGAAACCCGGATGAATTCTTAGACGCTGCCAAGGATTAGAACAAGATTTTTTTGGGTGGCCAAAACACACGTTGCTTTAAGCAGATCGTCAACAAATCCGTCCACTTTTTCGTGATAACCAATCTCGGTATATCCTCTCGGTTTGATGAATATGTTCCTCAGAGTACCGTTAACTTTTACCTGCGCTATTGTGGAATGTTTAAGACAACGTTTTATAAAGATAGATAATCCGCTGAATTGCAGAAAGGTTTGTACAGATCGCGATGATGATCACTGAAACCCAGATAAAACCTGAAACGCCGCCAAGGATCAGCACAAGGATGGTTTCGGGACGGCCAAAAAACCCCACTCCTTCAAGGGGATCATCAATTTTTCCCTCCACTTTCTCGTGATAGCCGATTTCAGCGTAGACCACCGGTTTGATGAATGTGTTCATCAGAGAGCCGATGATGGCAAATGTCACAACGGCAAAATCCGCTAATGGGGGAACAGGGAAGTACTGGCTGACAATAGCGATGCCGCTCAGCCCAACACCAAGCAGGGCCAGGGCATCTACATACTTGTCCACAATCCAGTCAAAGACTGCACCGAAATCGGTATGTGCGTTGGTCTTTCTCGCTACACTCCCGTCAACAAGGTCAAAGATCGCAGAGAGCAGAAGAAAAAAAGCTCCTAATACGAACTGCCGCTGAAAAAAAAGGACCGCACACGCAATACCGGCGAGAAGTGCAAGCAGCGAGATCTGGTTGGGTGTGATACCAATCCTGACAAAGACTTCTGCGACCGGCTCAAGGTACTTGGTAAACCTTGGGCGGAGTGCAGTAATATTCATAGCTCAAATCATAGGAACGTAAACGTTTAATAATTACTCTATATCGACGATGGCCAAAAAGTAGTCCCATCATCACTTTATTTATATCACCCGCCCAATGTAACCGGAGAGCTGAGTAGTAATGATCTCACCAATCGATCGCCCACATGTACTGATGATGTCAGAGATTACCGCAGACGGAAAACTGACATTAAAAAAGGGTGCGTCTTCAAAGATCCTGATGAAATATATGTCCCACGAGACCGAACTGTTGCTCCATAATACCCGGGCTGAATATGATGCAATCATGGTCGGGGCCAACACTATACGCATCGATAACTCGTTTCTCACGGTTCGTTATGTCGAAGGCAAGAGTCCCCTGCGGGTGATCCCGTGCAGCATGGCAGATCTTCCGCTCGATGCCAATGTTCTGGGGACAGATGCACCAACGGCGATTGCAGTCTGTGAAGCGGCTCCAAAGGAGCGCGTTGAAGCAATAAAAAAGAAAGGAGCGCATGTGGTAGTGGCGGGGAAAAACCATGTCGAACTCCCGCTGCTCTTAAAAATCCTCAAGGAAAAATTCGGTATTAACAAATTGATGATCGAAGGCGGACCCACGCTCAACTGGCATATGCTCCATGACCGGCTTGTCGACGAGATCCGCCTGATCCACCTGCCGTTCATTGTTGGTGGTGCGGATACACCTTCACTGGTAGGGGGTATGCATATCAATACCGAAGACGAGATGATCCGGCTCACCTTAAAAAAATATTATATGTGCGGCAGCAATCTCGTTTCAGAGTTTGATGTCCTCTACACAACGGAGTAATACATGGATGGTACCTATACCCTCGTTCCTTCTGGTTCAGTAAAACCCCCGTCCAATTCGGGACTGAAATGGTTTTTCCTTATCGTCTTCGGGCTTATCGTTGTAATTGGATGCATGGTAGCTGCATTCTACTTCACCCATTCAGATCAGATGGGCGTCACGGTCGTGCGTATGGAAGGCACCATGGTGACCGGCGAGGTGTCTGATGCTGATAATATCGGTAGTGAAGTTGTGGGAAAAGAGTTACGGCAGGCTGCCGATGACCCGATGGTGGAAGCGATTGTGCTGCGGGTGAATAGTCCCGGCGGTACACCCGCTGCTGCGCAGGAGATTATTGGTGATCTCGAATATGCAAAATCGAAAAAGCCGGTCGTTGTTTCCATGGGCGACATGGGAACATCAGCTGCTTATTATGTGAGTGCCCATGCGGACAGGATCTATGCAAACCCGGATACGTTCACTTCTGGTGTTGGTGTCATATGGAAATTCTCCGATATAAGCCGCTGGATGGAGAGGGAAGGCTACAATTTAAGTGTAGTCAAGTCCGGGGCCAAGAAGGATATGGGCTCTACCGCCCGCCCGCTCAGTATGGATGAGGAAACCTATGCCCAGAAGATAGTGGATGACAGTTTCGAGACATTTATTTCCGATGTCACATCACAGCGTATGATCCTACGGTCTGACATTGACGACGGCAGGGTGATTCGGGGTGCGGATGCAATAAAAATTAATGTTGTCGATGAGCTGGGCAACTTAAATGATGCGATAAGTGGTGCAAAGAAGATAGCCAAGTCGCGTGACTAAAGTATAATTATATCATCTGTAACGGGTCTGCTTTCATAAATTCACGGCAGACCGTTGTTGCATAATGGCCGGGTGGGAGCGTAAACTTAAGGCGCACATCGGTATTTTCTATCGAGGATTCAATATCAGTTTTTAGCGTGATCGGGCGCCATGCACCATCAAATTTGGTGCTGACAAACACCGATGCCCGTTCAAAATCTTCTGCGGTAATGTGATGTTTAAGCATAAGCGATTCCATGATTTGTTCTCCCAGTGTTGTTGCTTCCGTTTTTGTTTTACCGGGCATGAATAACGCTATAGTACAGCGGCCGCGTTTTATGTGGATCGAGACGGCATTGGCATTTGTTGCCGTGACTGTGTCCGTGCGCCCGTTTGCAAAGATCAGCCGGTCACCAGGAACCGGGTCATTGAGCGTGCCTCCGTCATCGAATCGCTGGCTGAGTGCACAGTTGAACAGGTATGACTGGAAGGCAGACACAAACAGTGACAGGAGTTTTGGTGGCAACTCCTTAAGTGCTCCGTTATAGTCTCCCGGGTGAGTGTAGAGATGATGAAGCATCGAGCGTTCAAATGCCATATACACCGGAAGGTTGCGCAGCGCAGGTTCCGGGTCCCGTGTGGCTAAAAAATCTGATCTTATGGTTTTAACCGGATCAACTTCACCGGGAAATTCCTGACCCACGTAGGTAACTACAGCCTGTTCAAAATCTCCGCGTAAGATCCATTCCCCTACCCGGTGGGTGACTGGTCGTATGGCCCCAAAACGCTGGAGCCCGAAATAATTCGGGACCCCTTCGGATGCGGTTTTGTTCAGGGTCTGAACATGTTGGACAAGATCAGAAGACCGGGTATCCCGAATTACCAGATCAAACCGGTTTCCCAGCAGCTGGCCCAGCGATAATGATTCATTGGATTGACGGATCGGCTCTAAGGTAATATCCTTAAGATGAATTGCTGCGACCTGCTCGGCAGTTACGTTATAGATCGAGATCCACTGTTTAGTTATTGCATTCCGGTCTTTTGTGCCAGCCCACCCGATGCGACGGTGACTGATGCCCAGCCGTTTTGCGATCTCCTTGACGGCATGCTGGAGTTCCCAATTCTTTTTTGTCAGCAGGCAGATGAGATACGGGCCGACAGTGCCACCTTTTTCAGGAAGTGGCATCTCTTCGACAAGGAAATCTTCGGGTGATGTCCGGAGCTTTCCCCCGATTCCTTCGGCATCGCTCGCATAGTAGCGCATACCGAGCTCGCGTTCGAGAGGATACGTGCTCTGTTTCATAGGAGGGTGAGATTGCCGGTAATTTTATCGAGGTCTTCGCTCTTGGCCGGTCCAAGTCCAAGCGCCGTGATCGTCCCGGGTGGGATCTCGGTCATGCCAGCGTCCTGGATGAGTGAGTGTGAGATGCCGGCCCGTTCGGCAATAACCCTGAGCTCGTGCAGGGTCCTTTCGTCATTGGCCTTGAGCACAACTTTTTTCTGCCCTTCTGAGATCCAAGCTTTTGAGAGTGCTTTATCTGCGTTATTGTACGCACCGATGGATGCATGCGCTGCCTGGGCGCATCGTTTGCCGCAGCTCATCTTAACGTCATTTCGGATAATGAGACATTGTTTGTACCGGAACTCGGGCTCAACTGCCATTGTTCTGAATCATGGATCGTCTCACGTCAAATAAGTATAGATTGCAGGGTTTTTTTGAAATTTTCATAAAAAAAATGTGGAACGAACGGGAGGAAAATTCGTTTTATATTATCCGCACCCGCCACTTGTCACAGTTCCTGTTAACGGGGGAAGTATGGTGGAGCATTCCGCCGGGGGAGTTATAAATCGATCGCATATTGCCTGTTTATAGGCATCCGGGGTCCGTGTTCCAAGATATTCCTGTCCGTTGATGATGAGTGTTGGAGATGAATATGCCCTGTCCTTATTCGAGAGTGCATCATCTGCTTTGAGCAGGGCTAGTCCTTCTTCACCGCTGGCACAGGTTTCGATACTCTTGTCATCAATGCCTATTGCGGCAGTGATATTTCCCCGGCAGGAATCCAGCAGAGCTGCATTCTGGTATTGCGGGTAACACGCATCATTGAACTTTCCTAAATATTCCCAGAATTTTTCCGGGTTCTTTTTAAGGATGCAGATCTGGCGCAGGTCTTCTTTTACCTCAGATGGCCCATGCAATGACTGGACGGATGCAACGTTTGTGCCGGTTATAGTTGTAAGATACCTCACACGAATATCAGCTTTTGAACCGAGCAGTGCAGCGACCGGCTTCATCACATTCCCGGCATAGGTGCCACCCGGGCAGAAAGCCATGACGTAAAGATCTACAACCGGGCGTTCAGTTTTTACGGGAGCGGCCGCAGTTTGTGCCGGAGCAGTTTTACTTCCTGCTGCCGCATTCATATCAATTCTGGTGGTAAACAGGGACGAGCAGTCCTTGGAGGTATAGATATTCATGTCCCTGCCCAGGTACGTGATCTTCATCTCATACATACCCCGGTTTTCTGTAACTGAGGTGACCGTGGCGGATGTACCGGGAGAGACCATGTTGTTATTGATATACGTGAGGGTTTTTTCAGCGCAGGTCTGTGAGGGTATAACTGTTCCCGGACCCGGTATATATTGAGTAAATCCGGCGACAAGCAGGATCACAATCACTGCGGCGATGCCGATTATGGCTACAAGAGTACTTTTACTAAAAAATGATTGCTCTTGTTTATGTTCTGTCTTCAGACTGCCCTTCTCGGGAGTGTTTGTTTCAGGATTATTGTCGTGCGTCACAGCGAAACCTTAGCAATTGTCTATGATTTAATCCAGAAAAAATGATCTTTTTTATCCATGAAATACAGAAGTAAACCGCATAAAACCATACACAATAAGCATGGCTGCGGCAAGAATGATCGCCCGGTTGTTGATCGCATCCACAAACCGCATTTTATATTCCGGATTCGTCATGGCCTTTACAACCGGGTGGGCCAGGAACAGCCCGAATGGCACAAACGGCAGGAGCCAGAAAAAGCCCGGCTCGATGACGGCAAAGACCGCGATGATACAGAATGCGCAGGTCATGAACGCAATGGTTAGGAAAAATGCCGCCCGTTCCCCGATAATCACAACGGTATTTTTCCGCTCGGTCCGGTCTTTCTCCAGATCCCGGATCTCATTGCCCAGTTCTCCTACTGCCCCGAATATCCCGAGCAGAACGACATACACAATTCCGGTTAGATCCAGCGGATGATACAGCACGTACCCGAGCAACCCGTAAAGCGCCGGGAACAGGGCATGGTACACCAGATCAAGCCCGGCGATATTTTTTACTTCGATCCAGAATGAGTAGGTGATAAAGATGAACAGGACTGCCAGTTCTACAAAGAGAAGGGATGAGGGCAGAAGTGCCATGCAGATGAGAGAGATTGCAAGCAGAACTGCACTGACTATTTTGGCAGTCCGGCAGGTCATGGAACCATCGGCCAGCGGATTTCTGGGTTTTGCAGAACGGGCATCCAGTGCCATATCCGAGATATCGTTGATGACAAAACCGAATGCAGAGGATGCCGCGATAAAGACAAGGAGGAGTGGGAGAGAGAGATCAAACCGACCCGCAGCAAGAAGCGCGCCAAAAATACCGGCAATCACAAAGAGGATGCCATATGCTTCAAATCGTATGAGTCGTTTCAATGGGTGATAGATACAGATCTCTCCTTAATTGTTTAAATGCTGGTAATGATGTGGATTGGATAGAATTTATTGATTCTGACTGGATGGAATTCTGACATACTTGTTGCGAGATTTTTTTGAAAAATATTTATGACCCGGTTTTTTTGTATGTGCGAACCATTTTTTTCAAAACGTTTTCGCGGCTCACAGAAAACCCAGAAAAACTATTTTTAAATTTTTTTCATCGCGAAAAAATTCTAAACGTTTGCAGCCGGTTATGTCCGCAGGCATTGTGCGAGTCCGGAACCAGATGTCCCGGGTGATGCCGGATTTATGGGCCAAAAAAATTCCGGAAACAAATCCGGAAATTTTTTAAAATATTATTAGCGACACTCTTTCAGAAGTCAGCGTAAAAAGACAAAGTATGCCGGCAGTTACTTTGAGTAAAAAAACCAGTAAGCATTCACCCGCAAAATAAAAATTATCCCCAATCATTAAAATCTGATAAACACTCAAAAATCACCCATTTCTCCGACGTTAACGCAATGGCGGGCAACAGCAGGGCATTCTGCGGCATATCTCTCATAAAACCTGGTAGATTATGTATCAAAAAAAGTGACTAACAGAAGCCCGCTAATTTTACATGTTTTAATCGGTTTAAAACGCTTTTTTTTCGAAAATAAACGATTTAATCGATATTTCTAAAAGATGTTGACACAACTACCCATGTGCCGGAAAATAGGTGTTCCGGATTGTCAATCAGAGCCCGAAATGGACTCCAAATAGATCATCTTTTAGACCGGGAAAACTGCCCGGAATAGATCTTATCTGATATGATCAAGACCCCCTGTTCATGCAAATAATCCAGGAGTTTTCGATCGAACAGGGGGTCATTTTCATATATTTGCAGCCCATTTTGGAGAGATACAGAAATCAAAGCCCGTATAATGCCCGGATTAGGGGTTTTTGCGATCGGAGTTAACTCCTTTTTTTGTGGGTGGGGAAATGGCCATTTGAGGGTAACCGAGTGCTACGTATTACCCATTAGATAGTTGCGAATGGACAGAAGCCATCAGCAGAATTTTTTTCCACGAAAAAATATGCGCCAAATTTTTTTAGATCAGAGCAGTGACCCTGCAGTACAATAACCGGATGGAAAAAACCAAATGTGATCTTGGAACAATTCAATACTTTTTGAGAAGCAATATCTATACACGGATACGAGGAATTAAAAAAAATGGCAAAAGTTTTACTCTCACCACTGAGTTGGGGACTCGGTCATGCAATGAGAGATATCCCCATAATAAAAACACTCCTTGCACACGATCACGAAGTCGCGATTGCTGCATGCGGTAATGCCCTCAACGCTCTCAAGCAGGAATTTCCCCAGTGCCGGTTCATCGAGTTTGAGGATTACCCTTCGCCGTACAGCTCGGGTAGTCTGTTCCTCCCGAAATTCTTTTTGTATCTCCCCATCCTGCTTAAGGCAGTCTCAAACGAGAGACAACAACTTGCAAAAATTCTGGCAAAGGATCGCTACGATCTCATCATCAGCGACAACAGGCTCGGGGCGTATTCCTCAGAAGTTCCCTCAATCTTCATCACCCATCAACTCCACTACCACATGCCCTTTGCTCTCTGGCCGGTTGAGCTGTTCGCACTCCGTATCAATACATACCTCCACAGGAAATATGACCGGATTGTTGTACCGGACAATCCGCCGGGTCCCCAGTCTCTTGCGGGAAAACTTTCCCGTCCCGGATCTGCTGATACACAATCCCGGGCATTTTTTTCCGGCATTCTTACGAGCATACAAAAACGGGACGTAGCAGAGGATCTCGATTATCTTGTCATGATCTCGGGGCCTGAACCCCAGCGGACAAAACTCGAAGAACTACTCCTTCCGTCAATCCATGAACTTGACGGTAATAGTATGGTAATCCTTGGGAGTCCGAAAAGGAAAACCGAAATTACGGGAACGGATACCTGCACGGTGAAAGGATACGTTTCCAATGACGAAAAGGTGCAGCTCATGAACCGTGCGAAATTTGTCATCTGCCGTTCAGGGTATACAACGATGATGGAACTTGCCGAGCTGCACAAGAAAAAAGGTCTTTTCATTCCCACTCCCGGGCAGACCGAACAGGAATACCTCTCGTGGTATTACCAGGAGCAGGGCTGGTTCCGCTCACAGAGCCAGTACTGGCTCAATCTTGCAGATGATGTCCGGGCAGCACAGGGATATTCCGGGTTCCCCGACATGCCATCCACAGAAGAAAATGT
Source organism: uncultured Methanoregula sp. (assembly GCA_963676675.2). Taxonomy (GTDB): domain Archaea; phylum Halobacteriota; class Methanomicrobia; order Methanomicrobiales; family Methanospirillaceae; genus Methanoregula. The sequence continues at coordinate 1,497,134 of OY781161.1, forward strand.
CCGCAGGCTCTATAATGAACTACTGGCAGGCTATCTCGAATAGCCAGTCCAACTCTGTCACGGTTCAAATAGATCGACAACACATCTTTGATCCATGGATGATCTGGTGCTGACCGGGACCCTTGCACTCATTGCATTTTTTGCAGTCATCATTGTCGTTCTTCTTGCCGTGTTCTTTTTTATCGTATGGCTAGTGGGCGCTGCGGTTGCCGGGAATTACAGTAGCATTCTTTACAGTTTTCTAACAATCATTGTCGCAGGATGTGTCTATACCGGCGCAGGATACTATGTTCAGGCAAAAGGATGGATTTGATTCCCGTATAAGCGACACAAGTTCAGGTAAAGCATACTAAAAAAAATTAAAAATTATTGTGCGGGTATCTTATGGGGTCGTCCACATGATCGCAACGATGATCGCGATTGCAAGAATGAGCGCTGCTCCAAGAACGATGACAAGCCGGTAATCAGAACCGGTCTTTGAGTCTTTTTTGACCATCATGCTTTTTCTTGGAGTGGTATCTTGTCGTTTAGGAGAGCGTCCGGGCATAATTGAGTGAAAGCAGGTAGGATTTCCTGATTGATAAGGATACTGGATTTTACTATCACACGATTCTCAAGGCCACAAGAAATTCAGGCCGGTGAAAATAGCCAACCTCTTCTCCAATTAAAAAATAGGTTAGTGGAACTGGTAACCGAGAGTTTGGACGAGTACGATCATCTCCCGCACCTGTTCTTCCTGTTTCTTTGTAATCTTCCGGCCTTTCTGGATAAATCGTCCCATCCGGACGATCTGCATGCGCTGCTCCTGGGAGAGTGCTCCTGAGTGATGTGACCATTTGATGAGATCGAGCCACTGGAGGCGGTTAAATGAGATGCCGTAACTGGAGGGTTTTTTCACAAAATCATCCAGAGATTTTATGTGGCCCTCTCCCTCATCGGTGTCCTGCTCATCATCTGACTCATCAGATTCCTGCTCAGCTTCTTCATCATCAACTGTCTCAATCTCTTCAACAGGTTCCTCATCAGAAATTGCATCCTGAGTTTCCGCTGTCGGTTCTGCAATGGAATGATCAGCACTTTCAGGTATTCGATCTCCTGATTCCGTACCGGGGGAATCGTCTTCAAACAAATCCTCAATTCCGGGAGATAAGGATGCTTCCTTATTATTGTGAGAATCCACAGGCTCTGCAGACATTTCTGGAGGTTTTGTTACAACTACTGCTTTTGGTGTGGATCTGATCTCAGCGGGCAGGTCTGTCTGTTTGACAACAACCGCCCACTTACGTTCCCGCTCTGATGCTATTTTTTCGGTACCTGACGGGGACTGCGCCATCTGAGCTACTTTCTTTTCAGTAGCCACAAGTCGCTCCTCATCATTCACGTGTTCTTCCCACTCATCGGCAAGAGCCGTCCGTGCCTGCTGGATTTCATCGGATAATGCATCAGCTCGTGCTTCTGCTGCAGCCTTGTCTGACTCAAGTGCCTTTACTTTCTGTTCGAGAATACTCTCCTGTTCAGAAGCTGCTGTCTTTTGAGAAGCAGCAAGCCGCTCCTCATCATTCACGTGTTCTTCCCACTCGTCTGCAAGAGCAGTCCGCGCCTGCTGGATTTCATCGGATAGTGCCTCAGCTCGTGCTTCTGCTACAGCCTTGTCTGACTCAAGTGCCTTTACCTTCTGTTCGAGAATACTCTGCTGTTCAAGAGCGGCTTTTAATCGTTCCCGCTCTGCTGCCGACCGGGCAATGTCTCCTTCGAGCCTGCTGTTGAGCTGTGCAGATTTCTGAAGGTCCACTTCTGCAGTGCGACGGATTCTCCGCTCGGTCTCAAGTTCAGCTTTTATCCGTTCCAGTTCATCGGAAAGCGACCGGGCCTGTTGACCGGTCTGCTCTTTACCCTGGACTACCGAGTTCAGCTCGTGTTCGAGTTCGTTGATCCGTGAAGATGCAGCATTGAAGTCTGCTAAAAGGACAGAAGTGAGCTGGGTAGCGGCTTCAAGATCCCGGTTCAGCCGCATGAGATCATTCCGGTGAACATCGAGATCGGATTTAGTCTGGTCATGTGCACCGCGAACCGATTGTAAGTTTTCATCCCGCTCGCGGATTGCAGCAGTTAACCGTTCTTCAGTAGCAACATGCTGTTCTCTTTCGCTATCGAGTGCAGACCGTACTTCCTTGAACGCTGATTTTATTGCACCCAGTTCTTCTGCCAGAGAACGAACCTGCTCGACAGACTGGTCCTTTACCTGCACGGCGGATTTCAGTTCATGTTCCAGATCTTTGATCCTTGAAGATGCTGTAGCAATATCCCCCTGGAGTGTTGACCGGAGCAACGCTGCGGTTTCAAGATCGCGATTTAGCTTCGAGATATCATTTTTATGCTGATCGAGATCGGTTTTTACGGTATCGTGCGCACCGCGAACTGATTGCAGGTTTTCATCCCGTTCGCGGATTGCAGCATGTAACCGTTCTTCAGCAGCAGCACGCTGTTCTTTTTCAGCGTTTAATGCAGATTGAACACTTTCGAGCGATGTGGTGAGATTACGGACTTTTTCATCGCTCTTTTCTTTGAGCGTGCCAATGTCAGCGATCTGTTTTTCAAGAGATTGGATCTTCCATTCACGCTCTTCGATCTCTACCCTTGTTTCATTAAATGCAGTAGTCACAGAGGCTGCCGATGCTGCTGATTTTTTAATAGTATCACGGGCCACTAAAAGTTCATCTTTGAGGATTTTTAATTCCCGTTCCTGTGAAAACATCGTTGCAACCGCGGAATCAAATCGTGTCTGGAGATTATCGAACTCCTTTTTTTGCAACGAATCCGCAGCAGCGTGGGTATTTTGTAATTGTTCCAACTCATACCGGAGTGTTTCATGTTCCGTTTCAATAACTGTGCACCGTGCATTCCTGGCTTCAAGCTCGGTTTTCAAGCGGAGAATTTCATCATTCTGCTGTCGGCTTATGTCCTTTTGATCATTGACAAGAATGGTCAGATCCTTCTCTGACTGTGCTTTTGCCTGGAGTAATGATTGTAGCCCTTCTTCTGCTGCTTGAGCCCGGTTTTTCTCTGAGGATAATTCTGAAACTAGTCGTTCGTTATTGATGGTGAGTGTCTGAAGTGAAGCTTTGAATTGTTCGATCTGCACATTTGCCTCATTTAATGCGAGATCGAGCCGGGCAGAAAGGGAAGTTTTCTCTTCTCTGGCCTGTTTCTCTTCTTCAAGCTCCTTTGTTTTTGTATCAATTTCCTGTGTGAGGTTCGATACCTGCCCGGTTAAATGGGATGTTTCTGATTGGTAAGAGACCGCGGTTTTTTCTTTATCGTCTAATAGGATACGGATATGTTCTTCAGCGGAAGTATGGAGTGTTTTTACCTCTCCAAATGCCCGCGAGAGTTGTACGGCTTCAGCGGTTTTTTCATCAAGAGCCTGCACGGTTTCTTCAAGATCTTTTTGAAGTGTACGTTCGTCCTGCTCTTTTTTCTTAACACTGGCACTGAGTATCTCTATAACCCGTGCGTTCTCAATGCCGGTATCTTCAAGTGTTTTTAACCGTGAGGAGAGTGTTTTTATTTTTGAATGAGCGGATGAGAGGTCTTCAGAATTTTTCACCGTGATCTCAAATGCAGATAGAAGGAATTCCAAAAGTTTCCTGCGGTCGGCAGTGACAACAAACATCTGGTCGTCATGCTGGATTTTGAACTGTGTTTTAATCTGGTCCGTGGTTTGCCGCTCGACTGGTGTCTGGAGCATTCCTTCGATCATTGAGATCAGGTAGGGAGAGTCATAGGGTTGTGCGATGAAATTGTCAGCATTGCAATCAAGGACAAACAACAAATCTCCCAAAGAGGATGCGCGTGTCAGGATTATGACCGGAATCATCCAGTGGTACTCATTTGCCTTTATCTGCCGACAATAGTCGTACGCTTCCTGACCAAAGGAAGGTGTGTCACAGATAATCAGGTTGGGTTTTCCTGAGTGGTGGAGGGTATCAAAGAGTTCCGTCCCATCTGTAAAGAGGGTTACCCGGTAATCCTGATGCTCAAGCTGTTCTATGAGCTGCAGTGTCCCCGTTTCACTCCGACCCAAAACGAAAATATCAATGACACTTTCATTACCATCTGATAGAGGATTATTCATCGCAATCTCTCGCACGGTTAAACTCTCACGGTACTATATGCCTGAATATATGATTTTATATACTGCATTATAGCACTTCTGGTCGAATAGCGATGGACGAGGCCTTATTGTGGCAAAAACCAGCGAAAATCACAAAAAAATGGGGGGTTTTTAGGAACACGAACTGTGCAGGGTGGGATCAATGGGGATTTGGAGTTCGGTTAAGAGTTCGCTTTCCACAACCTCATGAGGGTCGTTGAGATACATCTCGCGGTGGGGACCGATGGCGACAAATTCCCGTTCCTCCGCATAAGCACCGATCCGGGCCCAGGCCTCGTGAAGGCCGGTGTACGGCCCTTTGTGGATAAGAGTTAAGACCTTCCCCCCCGCAAGCGTCCGGATCTCCATTGACGGATCACTGATAGAACACCTGCCGGTGATCGGTACAACGCATTCCATATCCGCATCCTTTTCCCTGTATTCGCAATCATAATACAGTGTCATAAACGGTCCGGCAATCTTCAGCCCGTTTCTCTGGTTTTCTTCAGAGAAGAGCTGGTTGCAAAGTCCGGTCATGAGCCGGGTAATCGTTTCACTGTAGGTGCCAGTACCCCGATTTCCAACAATACGCACTGACGCTATTTCCTTAACAACAGGTTCATTTTGTGACATATAGATCAACTCTAATGAGGCATCCGGGTTTCTGAGAATTGCCTCTATCTCCTGTAACCTGATGACTTCAGACCGGATCTCATTCTTACGCCTTGTAAAAAGCTCCTGGATTGTTTCGGTGTCATTTCTGTCTTTTGCCAAAAGGAGCGTTTCGATCTCCGCGAGCGGGAACCCCAGTTCACATAACGTCTTGATCGAAACACCGCGTGCGATCTGGGAGCCCGTATAATACCGGTACCGGGTAAACGCGTCTTTTACCTGAGGCACAAGCAAGCCCCGCTCATCATAGAGACGAAGAGCTTTCTGGCTCAGTCGGGTAATAAGCGAGAACCTGCCTATAGGGATCTGGTCGATTGCCATTGTTACCCTAATGTCTGTTTCCTGAAACGATATAGGGTGCCGCAGTCTGCCGCAGGGAAAGGTTTGAGAGAATGGTGGTGATCACGTTTTTTTTCTATAATGATTATCCGATTATCGTTCCGGGTCTAAAATAGTGAAAATAAAATGCAGGTGCTATTTTACTTTTTATTCCACTCGTCAATGAGTGCCCGTGAGATACTCAATGGTGATGGAATTAGAGGAAGATGATCGCGGTCAAACCATCCCGCAGAGACAATTTCTTTGTTATCGATAGTGATCTCCCCGCTGGAATAATCTGCAACGAACCCGATCATGAACGAGTGGGGAAACGGCCATGGTTCACTGCCGAAATAACGGATATTTTTTACGGTAATTCCCACCTCCTCTTTAACTTCCCGGTGGACTGCATGTTCGAGATTTTCGCCCGGTTCAACAAAGCCGGCGATCACGCTGTGGAGAGCGGGCGGGAACCCGGGAGAGCGGGCGAGAAGGATCTGATCCCCTTTTTGCACGAGCACGATGATAGCCGGTGAAAGTCGTGGATAGGTTATCTGGTTGCAGTCAGAACAGAATTTCGCCCGTTCGGTCCGCAGCTGTCGGGTTTTTGCACCACACCGCCCGCAAAACTGCGTGGTGCGGTCGAAGTCTATCATCTGGACTGCGAGAGCAGCGATGGCCAGCTCATCATCAGGCATCTTGCCGAACTGTTCCCTGACTGCGGAAAACTGCCAGCCTGCGGGAAGTGCTGTACCTGAAGCAACTTCGACTGCGTAACAAACAACCGTATCACGGTGTCCGAGATACTGGACTCGCATTACCGGGCAGGAATCAGCGGGATTTGTCTGAAAGAAAATGGTTAAGTTATCCCCGTTCTTTACTGCAACATCGTTTTTACGGACAATAACAAAAAGGGCATCGCTCACCGGGATCGCATCAGGAATGGGGAACCGGGAGACCAGTGAACCAGCAGAAAATTTAGCTTCGTGGATCATGGCACCTAAGGATTATCCCCTTGATTAAAACCCGGGGGTTGACCGGTAATTGGATCAATAAGGAAATTTATACTTCCCATCGGTTTGCGGGTTGAGCTGCTTTTGATCAGTGTCCCGTTATTGTACACTTCAATCAGAAGCGTATCTCCCGAGTTATCCTGTTTCTGTGCTGATACCTGGACTATGCGATCGCTCCAGAGTATTTTGTAGATCTGCGCACCAGAGCCCGAGACAGGACGTATGAGTTCAGTGTTGCCCACTTCTCCAATAAATGTTCCCGGATATACTATGCGCACCCAAACCCCGTTGGAAGGTACCAGAGTCGGGATGGGTGTGAGAGTGGGCTGAACTGTGACAATCGAAACAACAAGTGGTGGTGGGGTATCACCAGAGTTCCGCAGGTTAAGTGAACTGATGACCGCCACACCCAGCACAACAAGGATGATAACGATAATCGCTGCTATCATCATGGTTGGTGGTGATTTCTTCTGATTATTTGGGGCAGATGGAGAGATTGCGGCAGGAGCAGAGGCTGCTTTTGGAGCGGATGGGTCTATGGGTTTATCATCAGCAGAATCCTGCAGGATCAGAGGAATAGCAGGTAAAGGAGTAGTTGCTGTGCGGACTGCATCTGCCCATATCTGTGCAGTATCGGTACTTGCCGGATTTTCGTCTGGTTCAATAGGAATTACCTGTGAGGGAGATACCGATTCTTCTGTATCAGTATTTTCCTGTTTTAGATCAGATTCAATTGGAGTTACCTGCGGAGTAGATACAGATTCTTCAGTATTGGTATTTTCCTGTTTTAGATCAGATTCAATTGGAGTTACCCGCTGAGTAGATACAGATTCTTCAGTATTGGTATTTTCCTGTTTTAGATCAGATTCAATTGGAGTTACCTGCGGAGTAGATACAGATTCTTCAGTATTGGTATTTTCCAGTTTTTTATCTGGTCCGATAGGAATTTCCTGTGGATGAGATTCAGGTTCTTTTATAACCGGCATCTCCGTTTCGTCAAGTTCATGGGTTGGAATCCAGTTTGAGTCAAATGATTCAACAATTTCCGTATTTTTCAATTGAGCCGGTTCTTCGCTCCCTCTCGTGATTTCATCGTTGTTAAGAGTTTTTAAGGGCACTGGTGGTGTGACCGGTGAAATTTTCCCCGGATATGCCTCCATGACCGGCTTTCGGGGACTGAAAGTTTCAATCCCATAAGTGGCAGACATCCGTGGCTGGATAACTTTTACCGGATCATACGGAAGGGTGCCGGAAGAAAGTGATCCTTTCCGGGCTTCGGCAGAATAAATATTGAGGGTTGCTGCCCACTCATTGCATTCCTTTGTTCTCTGTTCACCTTTTTGCCGGGTGAAGATGAAGTCCACCGGGTGGGGGGCGCCAGCACCGGAGGGATCCATGTGAGAAAGGGTGATGATCGGATCTCCTTTCACATCCATTCCCGCTATTACGGTGATGATAGTATCGAGGGGGATTGTCCGGAGATGGAAGGGGGTGACTGAATTATCAATAAGTATAAGCCGCCGGCTTGTAAGCATCAGGTCCCGGGACCTGCCATCGATGCGAATATTTTGTGTGGACAGGATGAGAGATTCATCGCTGGATAAGTACGAGTCGCCCATGATACCTCAGTCAGGTACGTATAGGTTGTACTGTCCGTGGCAATATGCTTTTTAGCCAGTGTAGTTGAAAACTGGTAATTTTAAGGACTGAATTCCAATGAAGGATATTGGCCAGCAAGAAAACGAGGATAAAATCTGAGTAGGTGATGAGAAAAAATGTGCCACACAGCAGCAGGGTAAGACAGGATCTGTGTTAGCAGACCAAAAGGAACAATACTCAAATTTTTTGGTTTTGTTATTTGTATGACGTTAATTCTCGAATTAGGTTTTTTTTATTAAATAATTCTGAAGGAATTATTACTCAGTACCCTGTAGCATAATACCATCCGCCCTCTTCCCGGACATGGACGGGCACATTGAAAAGCGTTCCAATTTTTTTATCGGTTAACATCTCTTCTTTTTTGCCATCGTCTATAAATTTCCCGTCATTCATGAGAATGATGCGGGTGATCTCCGGAATGATATCATGCAGGTTGTGTGTCACAAGGATGATACCGGTGCCGGATTGTGCGATCTTTCTTATCAGGTTCCGGAATGTGTGAAGGGCGTGCAGGTCGAGACTGTTGGTGGGTTCATCGAGTATGAGTGCCGCCGGGCGATGCACGAGTGCTCTTCCGATCAGGAACCGCCGGGCTTCACCGGATGACATTTCAGTCATCGGGCGATCCTGCAAGTGCCCGATCTCTAAAAAAATCAGGATTTCATCAGTTCTCTTCTCCATTGCCCGAGTAACCGTGTGGTTGAAAAGCCCGATGCTTGAGAAGAACCCGGATAGTATCACATCCCTGCCCGACACTTCCCGTGTGTAAGTGTATTGCAATTCATTGGATACTATTCCAATGAAGGATCGCATGGCAAAGACATCCCACACATCCTCATTGCGGATCCGGAACACCACATCATCGTTGAGCTGGGGGTAGTATTCCCGGTTCACGGTTTTGATGAACGAGGATTTGCCTGCGCCATTGGGACCGAGAATTGCAATATGCTCCCCTTCATGAATGGTAACCGAGAGGGATTGTAAAACATTCTTTTCCCCTTTTATTACCGTCACATTCCGAAATTCGAGGAGCGGTGGATTGCGGATTTTTTTATGGGAGTTCTTTTTTGTCATTGCAGGGAATTCCTAAAAGTCACAATACATTAGGTAATTTCTGATGAGAAAGATGGTCAGAGAACTGGTATCAGCATCTGCTTTTTTAGATAAGTCCGCCAAGGCAGATTGTATACTCCCGCGTTTTGTCCTCTATCACATAGGAAAGCGTTCCTCCCAAACGATTACAGAGTCGCTGAAGAAAGCCTCGGCCGATTTTCATGTCATCCGAAGTAGTGCTCCCGGTTCCCCGGAGGGTAATGATGGCGTTGTCTTCGGTACGGTTTATCTGAAGGGTGATTGCATCAGATCCGGTGCCCACGAGATCTTCGAGAATGTACGTGACCAGATCCGTAAGATCATCATGATCGATAGCAACTTCAAGGTGTTTTTCTGCCGCAGAGAATGTAAATTCAACATCCGAAAGGAGTGGCTGCATGCCGATCCGTCTCAGGAGTAACTTTATGAATGTTGCATCCTCGTTATCTGACGAAAGGAGATCGTCATCTGAACAGGAAGGAACCGACAGGCCGGTCACGAGCGCCCCGATATCCCGGATAAGGTCACATTCAGCCAGCTCACTGGGAGGACAGAACCCGCGGAGCATGGTGGTGTAATCCGAAAGCAATCGTGCTGCCCGACGGGCAAGTGCCGGATCGATGATATGCGCAAGCTCTGCACCGTTAAACGATCGTTCGAGCTTGGCAATAACCTGACCTGCTTTGAGTGCTAGGTGAATGGAAATGCCTTTTCTCTTATGATGCTCGTCGGCAAAGGAACGGAACGCTTCGAGCAGTTCGTCAATTACATCTCCTTTTATCAGACGCTCGACTTCAGCTGCCACATCATCTTCTCCGAGTTCCTCCATAACATACGAGACATAGTAAAGCCGGCCTGCCATGATGGTGAAGAGCTCATTGACCTGTTCCATACAGTCTTCGGCAAATGCAGCGGTCTCGACTGCCCGCTCATGGTTAAGTTCTGCAATATTTTCAAGTGCCTGGGCATCGGAACGGATGGCTGCAAACATTCGCATTGCATCGGCAGCAGTTATTATCCGCCCGTGGCCCGGCAGGATCCAATCAATTCCCCCATCTGCGATGAGAGCTTCAATACCATCGAGAGAACGGATGAGTGCCTGCTGATCCCATCCACACAGGCCGGCAATACCCGGGTTAGCGGCAAAAAGGATATCCCCAATACATAACAATCCGCCCATCCGAATGCAGATGCTGTCCGGGCTGTGGCCGGGTGTGTGATATACTTCAAGAGAGGGACCGGAACCGAATTGGATTATTTCCTGAAGAAGACCAGTACGTGTCTGTCCACGGGTAATTGTAATTGTAGCGCCGTTTGAGAATGCCAGTGAGATGGGGACTGTGCAGGAGGACCGGTCGTCGGTGATAAGGTGCAGCCCAATCCTTACCGGAGAAATCGTCTGGCCCAGAAGTTCTGCCTGTGTCAGTTTCCCATCCCCGTGTTCAAGGGCGGATGCACCTGCTTCCTGGACCGCAAAGACTGCTGTTTCCGGGTGTGCAAATGCAGGAGTGCATTGCGTGCCGATAAAATGATCGAGATGGGCATGAGTGAGAAAAACAAATACCGGCCGGTCATATTCTTGGCGGATCTCTTCGATTACCCGTACCAGCTGTTCTGCCTGCTCTGCAAGTCCACCGGGATCGATTAAGAGAATGACATCGTCGGTCTGGATCAGGAATGAATTAGAAGAGGTGGTATCGATCTTTCGTATAAGCGGGTAGATCCGCGCCCCGGGGGCACCCGGTACCGGCTGCCACGACAGGGGAAGGAGAGGAGTCTCACCACCCGGCAAGCGCTTCGCCCTCGGAAGGATAGATAGAGAAAATAGAGGTGAACCCGGCAAGCTTTAAAATCTTGTTCACTTCTGCTGCTAAAGCACAGAGTGCATACTTATCACCGGGATTTTTTAATTTCTTTGCAGTTGCAAGCAGTACCCGCAGTCCGCCGCTGCTGATATAGGTGACTGCGGAGAAATTGAGCAGGATCTTCCGGTTCCCGTTCTCTATCTCCTTATTGATCGCCTGTTCAAGTGCTGGTGCAGTGGCAGTATCGATTCGACCGGCAACAGATAGTATTGTTGCGCCATCACGGATTGCAGATGTAATCTCCATAGTTTTTCCCCCAGATTTTTGTTCTTGAGATAAAATTAATTCTTATACTTTTTTGGTGTTTTCAAAAGATAATGCTATTCCTCCTTCATCCTGCTTCGTCCAGCTACTCGCTCTCAATAACGGAGATATAGATGTTACATCAGCGTTACGATATTATTCCGGTAAATGCCGGCACTTTTTATTTTTTTTAAAAAACGCGGAAAGGAGTGACCATTAAAAGAGTTGGTGCACAATAACATATTTGAGAATTAATGGATGCAACAATCCTCCGATCACTGATGGTTATACTGGTGAAATGATTCATGGAGAAATTCCTTAACTGCACGATAGATGCTGATATTCTTGAAATCCCCAAGGTATCCCTTGCGCTCGATCAGGTATTAAGAGTACATGCGTTCTCTGACGAGGAGATTCTCGATATCCAGCTGGCGGTTGAAGAGGCAATAACCAACGTTATCCTGCACGGTTATGAGCGAGTCGCTGGAAATATTGTTATCACCTGTCGCGTTACCCACGGTCTTGCGGAGGTACAGATAGAAGATAGTGCCCCGCCATTCAATCCCCTGTCGATACCGGAACCGGATATTACTGAGGATATTGAAGACCGTAAGATTGGAGGTCTGGGCGTTTTTTTGATCCGGCAGGTCATGGACGATATTCTTTACCGTTATGAAGCAGGGAAAAATATCCTTGTAATGGTAAAAAAGAAGTCGGTGTAAGGGAACTATTCACGCATCCTTAACGATGTCCTGGATATAGGCAATACCAATCTTGGCCTTGCTCAACCGTGTGCTGTCCAGCAGGTGCCGCATATCGGAAAACTCTCCATCGGTTACAATCTTTTTTACCTGCGTGTTTAAGTCAAGCGATGCATCGTAGGGGATATTTTTGAATACTACCCCGTGATTGTGCAGGTACATCTGTTTTCCCGCACCTTTGTTCAACGGGTTGGTGTAATAGAGCGATGAGAGTTTTTCAGCAGGGAAATACGAGAGATCTGTGGTCAGATCAATGCCGATGCCGAAGCTCACGAGCGTATCGCCTTTATGCGATGTGCCGGTATCGGATGCGATCCACTGGTGAATCTGCGATGGGTCCATGATCGATACCCCATTGGGAGGTGCTGCTTCTGCAACCGGGGATTTTTTAAGACCGGAACTTGAAAGCCCGGTAAGGACTCCCCAGATGGTGACCGCAACAACCCCATGATAACTCTTTACCCGTTCCTGCGAGGATGAAAATATTGTCTTATAGATATCGCTGATACTTATACCGTCAGGCCGGTTTGTTTCGAGCGTAAAATACTCGTTAAACGGTCCGTCAAGTGTAACGTTAAACCCGGTATAAACAGTAACATCACTGTCGTGATCCAACGGGGTTAAGAAATCGGGGGTGTTATTTCCGTCGGTCGGGAGCCAGACCATCGATCCGTAGAGCGTGATCATTTCACCCATCAGGGGCATTGCCTCTTTTACATTGGCACCGAGAGCTCCAAGACCCAGCGAGTAGGTGATCTCCGAGAATTTCTTCGTTTTAATATCGGCTTCCCTAAGCTGCGAATAGAGTACCTTATTCAGATCCCCAAGAACCCGCAGTACAGGCGGCGTAGTCAGCCAGCCCGGTTCTACGGTAAGCTGCACGCCTTCTCCCATAATTTTTTTATAAAAAATTTCATTGAAGAGGGTCAGGTTCTTTCGTTTATGGATTATATCAGCAACCGCGAGATCTACTGAGGGGAACATATCAAACACCGATGAGAAGCCGGCCATGTCAAGTACTTTTTTCGGGTACTCTCCAACAGCAGCAAGCGCAAACCGTCCGTTCCTGCGTTTCATCTCCTTTTTAAGGCTGTTAAAAACCCGCAATCCCCCACTACTTAAGTACCCCGTACCCGCCATATCCACAACAAGTTCCTTGTCATCATCGTGGAGTGCGTCACGTGCCCAGGTATCCAGCTGCTGAGCCCCGAATGCATCGAGTCGTCCTGATACATAAACGATCACTACCCCTTCCTTTCTCTCGCTCCGTGCTTCCATAGGGTTATCCTGATGAAGTATATCCCGCTCCTTGTTTTTTATTGTTGGGTCCCGATACTGGGAAAATTAGGTGGAAGGAATTGTGTAAACTCTGGCTCTTACTTATGTATGCCAGAGCAAAGGTGTGAAAAAAAGATTATTTTGAGAAATACCAGCCGGTCTGGGTTTCGTCAAGCACTTTTTCGGTCGTCTTTTTTGTCAGCATGCTGACGATTATCATCGCAAGAATGGCGATTACAAATGCGTAGAATGAGAAGTGCAGGGGAATTGTTGCAAATTGAATACCCATCGCAACGGTTTTGAAATAATTCAGACCCCCGATAACAAGGGAGGAAACAAGTCCCAGTGACATGGCTGCAAGTGCACCTTCACGGGTTGCACCCCTCCAGTAAAGACCGGCAAGGAGCGGAACGGCAAATGTGGCGAGCATGACGCCGATACCCATCCAGATGAGACTTGCCAGCATCTCGGGTGGACTGATCGCAAGGAGCATGGTGCCGACAGCTGAAAGTACTACGACGATTTTTGAGAGAAGGAGCACTGTTTTGTCATCTGCATCAGGCTTTAACACTTTCTTGTAGATATCCCACGAAAACATTGCACCGATGGTCAGCATAAGGCGGTCGGTCGTTGACATGACGGCTGCAAGGACAATCACTGCAAAGACTGCCCAGAGTGCAATGATGGGCAATGCATACTGGATCCCGTAGAGGATAACGAAATCCCCGGCGTTCGGGACATTCGGGAGGGTGAACACACCTTCTTTTACCATGGCGAGCCCGGCAAACCCGGTGAATTTCAGCAGGAACATGGCAATGAAGTAGATGAGGAACGCAACGAGGGGCGCCCACTTGAAGTACTTGACATCTTTTATTGCCAGCACATTGTTAATCACGTGCGGTGCGCAGGCAAGTCCGACCATCAGGAGAATTGCAAACGAGAAGATGTACGGTATGGCAAATGCACCGCTTGGCATCCATGGCATAGCGAGAGCCGGGTTAACCGATGCGATATATTCGTTGACATGGGTAAATCCTCCCGCATAGAAAATAATGATGGGCGCCATAATGAGCACGCCAACAATCAGGATAATGGACTGGATGAGCGATGCCCATGCGACCGCGTAGAGTCCGCCAATTGCTGTATACACCATGGTAACAACAGTCGCGATAACAAGTGCCAGCCACAATGGGATCTGGAAGAGCCAGATGAGAACAATTGCAATTGCCGTATACTGGCCGACTAAGTAAATCAGCGAGACAATGATACCGGCAACTGCCGCGAGTGTCCGGAGTGCAGTCGGGCTCTCGTAACGATGAGCGAGATAATCCTGGACCGTGACATAACCCGCAGTTTTAGCAACATTGTGGAGTTTCACGCCAAAGAAAATGATACAGAATGCGATCGACAAAGGAACAAAGATCTGTTCCCACATGGTCGGCCAACCCATTTTATACCCGAGCCCGGAAACTCCGAGGAGAGACATACCCGAACAGACTGTGCCGATCATCAGGAGAATAAACATCCAGAATCCTAATGAACGTCCGGCAACGAGGTAATCCTCAGTGCTTTTTATTTTCTTTGAAGCCCAGAACCCGATTCCGAGCATGGCAAGGAAATAGAGAGAAACGACAGCAATGGTGATAAAATCTGCCATATTAGTCATGCCCCTTAAATGTTATTCCCCAATAAACGAGCGCTGCAATGGCGATGATAGTCACCGCACCAAAAACCAAGATTGTGATATCTGGTAATCCAAACATAGTACCATGCTAAATTGTAGCATGCTAACATTTAACATAATCGAAATTGTTCGGTGTAATGTAAGGGATGATGCAGTTCCATTTTTTCCAACTCCGAAATTCTAAAGAAACCTCGCATGTTCATACTAAGAGTAATTCCACTCTATTTTATCCGCAATTTTTAAACGAAAGAGTACATTCGTACGTGATCGGGAAAACGTTCCTGGTATACCGTCGATTGCAAAAAAGGGAATCATGCATAATTGTTGGATACCGGTTTTTGGCAAAAAAACTTACAATGAATCACCTCAACGTCAATCAGATTTAAAGAAAACCAGACTGATGATCAGTTCATTAAAATATGTTTAATACTCCTCTGTGCGAAACTATAGCACAGTAAATAAAACCGGCATCTGATGGGGGTAGTAAAGCACGCTCAGTCTCTCGGCAGTAACCAAACAGATCGGTGGACTTACCGCAGTGAACAAGGTAGACCTGGAGATAGGAAATGGCCAGATCGTCGGCCTTGTGGGACCAAATGGTGCCGGAAAGACAACGCTCTTAAACATCATCTCTGGTATAACACCCCCAACGGCCGGGAAAGTATCTTTTTGTGGTGAAGACATCACCGGTATGAAACCGGACAGGATCTGCCGAAAGGGAATCGCAAAGACTTTCCAGATAGCCGAATCTTTCCCCGATTTAACCGCCAAAGAGTGTGTGATGATCGGTGTTCTCTTTGGGAATGACACGGCACCGGGGATGAAAGAAGCACAATCCCAGGCGCTATCAATACTTGCTGAGGTAAATTTCCCGCTTGAGAAAGCTGAAACCCTCAACCGGAACTTAAATGTTGTTGAGCTCAAGCGTTTGCAGCTCGCCCGTGCACTCGCATCCCGCCCGAAACTCCTGCTGCTCGATGAACTTACCACAGGTCTCAACCCAAAGGAGAGTAAGGAAGCCGTGGAATTGATCCGGAATATCCGGGACAAGGGAACTTCCATCCTCATCATTGAGCATGTCATGAGTGTCATCATGGGAGTCTCGGATCGCATCGTAGTGCTCAATCATGGCGAGAAGATCGCAGACGGTCGACCGTACGAGGTCGTGAATAACCAGCAGGTCATTGATACATATCTCGGTGACTTCAACGCGTTTTAACGAGGGGAAATACATGCTTGCAGTGACCGGCCTCAACGTCTTTCATGGGAACCTCCAAGTTGTCTGGGACCTGAGCTTCCATGTCGAAAAGGGCGAACTCGTGACACTTATCGGCCCAAACGGTGCCGGGAAGACGACAACGGTGGAAACTATCATAGGTCTCAACCGGAAAGCCTCCGGTTCAGTCCTCTTCGAAGATGAGGAGATCATCGGTCGTCAGCCTTACGATCTCTTCAGGAAAGGGCTTGCGCTCGTTCCGGAGAAACGCGAGATATTTCCAAAAATGCCGGTCGTAGAAAATCTTCTTCTTGGAAGGATTGGATTGGATGAAACCGAAAAGACCCTTGCACATATCTACCAGCTTTTCCCTATCCTGCAAGAACGAGAAAACCAGAAGGCCGGAACCTTAAGTGGAGGTGAGCAGCAGATGCTCGCGATTGGACGGGCACTTATGTCGCGCCCCCGTCTCCTCATTCTCGATGAGCCCTCGACCGGACTCTCCCCCCTTCTTGTTGGGCAGGTTTTCAGGTCACTCGAACAGCTCGGCAGGGAAGGGATGACTATACTCCTGCTCGAGCAGAACGTCCGCCACGCACTCGATATGTGCCACCGCGGGTATGTTCTTGAGAACGGTAGGATCATCAAAGAAGGGAAGGCAAAAGAGCTCAAACGCGACCCGCATATCCAGAAAGCGTATCTCGGATTTTAAAAGTGTACCAAAAAATTATTCTTTTTGCGGAACAGCCCCGGTCCCTTTTCTTTCACGTCCTTTCCACCATACCTGCAACCTTTCTGGTAAGTTTACCAGCCCCTTGGGCAAGAAGATAATCGTGAGGATGAGAATGAATCCGATGATAACGTATCTTCCGAATGTGAGCCCCGTTGCCTTTAAGCCTTCCCAGATGATCGTGAGCACAATTGTCCCGATGACCGGTCCTGCAAGTGTGCCAAGACCTCCGAGGATGACAAAGGTAATTGGCCAGAACGAATTGTCTACGCCGTACAATTCCGGTGTAATGTACCCGATATGGTGGATCTGCAACGCCCCGGCAACTCCGGCAAGGTAAGCGCTCATGGCAAATGCGATGAGCCGGTAGCGGACAGGATCTACTCCGGCAGCTCGGGCTTCAAGCTCGTTCTCACGGATCGCAAGGAACGCAAGGCCAATCCGGGATTTCATAATATACCAGATTGCGATCAGAGAAGCGATGGTAATGATGAGGATTGCATAATATTCGATGAGCTGGTATCCGGGAATGGATGGGCTAACCAGCCGGGGTGATGCGATTCCATCCCAGCCCCCCGTCATTGGTGCGAGCACGCTGACAGTAAGTGCCTGGACAATAATTGCAAACCCGAAGGTAACCATCGCAAGGAACCATTCCTTAAGACGGACGCAGGTAAGCCCGATGAGGACACCAATGAACGCGGCAACCGCGGCCCCAAGAAAAATGGTAATGAACGGCGAGATCCCGCTTTGTATCGCAATCAGGGTCGAGGCATATGCCCCGATACCTAAGAATGCTGCGTGGCCGAGTGAACCCTGCCCGGAATATGCGAGCAGGTTCCATGCCGATGCAAAGATGATGGATATGAGCATCAGGACAAAGAGGTTCAAGAGGAAAACACTGTCTGAAATGAACGGGAATGCTGCCGTTATGGCGAGTGTTGCAACGAGTCCGTATTTTATCAGATCATCGTGTTTAAATTTCATCATCTCACTCTCCCTTCTCCCCGAACAACCCGGTTGGCCGTATTACGAGTACAATGATGAGAATAATAAATGAGACTGCGTCTTTCCATATCCCGCCGAGATAAAATGCCGCGCTGTTCTCGGCAATACCCATCAGGAGCCCGCCAATGATAGCGCCCGGAATACTGCCGAGCCCACCGAGAATAATGATGGCAAAGGCCTTGACGGCGGGAATCGATCCCATGTACGGGTTGAAAACCTGTCCGCTCACCACCCAGAGCGTTCCTGCTGCAGCCGCGAGTGCACATCCAATGCCGAAGCTGATGACATCTATCCGTTCAACATTGATGCCAACAAGCTTCGCCCCTTTCCGGTTCTGGCTTGTTGCCCGCATCTCCATGCCAATCCTTGTCTTTTTGAGGAAGAGGAAGAGAGCAATAAGGATCGCAGCGGTAAACGCAATGATGATGATGTAGTCGATGGGAACGTTGAGCGAGCCTACCGGGACCGTAATTCCGTCATAGGGACTTTTTACACTCTGCCAGGCGTCACCCCATATCATGGCGGCCCCGTTCTGGAAGATATAGATGAGCCCTATGGAGAGAAAGATCTCATTGAGTTTACCGGTACCAAGGATCGGACGGAAACAGAGCCGTTCGATAACTGCACCAATGCCGACGAGAGCGAGCATGGACAATAAGAGGATCACATAGGGGTTGATACCGGTTAAAAGAAAGACTGTTGCGGTGATGTACGCACCGATCATCAGGAACTCCCCATGCGCGAAGTTGACGATCTTCATTACGCCGAAGATGAGGTTGAGGCCGGTGGCAAGCAGGATATAGATACAACCGGCATAGAGTCCCCAGAACATTATCTGTAAAAAAATCCCAATGTTGTCCATCGTCACCTTTTTGTTCTTTGTTTTTGTGTTAAAATCATACTGCCTGTAATAAAAAAGGAATGTACCGGATTTCAGGCACTGCCGGCCTTATACCAGGAAGGCAGAGTGAAGTCCGTTGTCTTAAGGTTATCCGGCCAGACAATTGCGGGTCGTGTCTCCCCAAGAGTTTGGTTAAACGAGAGCTGTTCCATCCAGAGATCAAAGGTTGACTCCCTGAAATCTGGCGAAAACGAGATGGTCTGGTCCTTCATCGCTTCAATGACCTGGGGCATCTTCAGGTTAACGAGTGCCTGCCTGACGGTTGCCTTATCAGTGGTTCCCGCATTGCCGATTGCCTTTGCAGCGATGAACACTCCCTCGTAGGTAGAAGCGCCCATCATGTCCGGGTAGGTACCAAACCGGGTGAAATATGCCTGCTTATAAGCGTTCTGGGCATCAGCGACTGCACCGACTGGTGCTGTATAGGGCGAGAACCTGCTCTCGATGATAGCTCCTTCACCGTACTGCCCGAGGTCCTTGTAGAATTGGGAGTTGTCATTGTTCTCTACGTTGAGGAAGATCGTGTTCAGGCCGATATCCCTGCGAGCCTGTGTGATGATTGGGGCACCTTCATTGGGGAACGCCGCTATGTAGACTGCATCGGGGTTCGCTGCTTTAATTGCAGTCAGCGGCGTCCTGAAGTCGCTTTCACCCATCTTGAAGCTCTGTTGTGAAACGAGCTGGATATTGAGTTTGTCCTTTGTGATGGTATTGTTCACCGCAGTCTGCACACCTTTACCGAATGCAGTATCCTGGTACAGCAGCGCAAGCCGGAGCGGGCGATCCGCGGCAAAACCGGATTTCTTTGCAATCGCTGACCGGAGAACCTGGTCTATGAAAGCCGTTGTGTACTGGCCATAGGTATCGGTAGTCGGGCAGTGGTGGAAAATATAACTGGTATCAATGTCAGTGCGGTGGGTGATGATGGGACTCGATGCACCGGTGACGATGTATGGCACCTTGTACTCAGCGATGGTCTGTTCGTACGCGGAAGTTACTGCACTTGAGTAACCGCCGACAAGAATGTCCACCTTGTCATCAGTAATCAGTTTGGTTGCCGCTTTCTGTCCGCCCGCTTGAGTGGACTCATCGTCCCCAACGATCAGCTTGATCTGGGCCTTCGACCCGTCTTTTAAGGTCACGCCACCATTAGCGTTGATCTTATCGGCAGCGACCTGAGCCGATTGCCACATGTTATTGCCAACGTTACTCGCCGGACCGGTCTGTGAAACGATAACACCGACTTTGATTACACCCTGAGGTGCCGACGTAGTCTGCTGCGTAGCCGCCTGCTGGGTACAGCCGGCGATAAGTGCGGCCATGACAAGGAGGACCGCGATGAAGAGAACCTGGTATTTCATTTCAAATCCCCTATGCTATGATATAGCATGGCAGAGTAATTGTCGATAGTTAACTTGAAAAGAATATCGATTTTATTCTGGATGAAATACTCTTGAGAATTTCTGGTGGTTTTATTGTGACGACATTGAAAGCATATGGCAAATGATCTGGCTGACTAAATATCCATAAAAAAATCGATCTCTTTTCTTCGTTTTTGCCTTCGTCTCCAATTGCATCAGGTTACGTTAAAAAAAATTTAACGATAATGATTTTCTTTTACCGTGAATTTTTCCGTGGATGAAGAATCCCAATAATCTCCCGCTTGATCAATTCTTCCGGTGTACGGCCGAAGACTTCGAAATCTGCCTCGGCCTGTGCGAGTTCCCGTGCCCGTTTTTCAACAGCGGGACGGAGTGTAATCCGTTTCTTTAGGATATCTTCCTGTATCCTGCGCAGTTTCAGGGTTCCATGCAAAAGATCCCGTTCTACGGGTCTTATCATTGGTTGGTACTTATGAATGTAGATCTGGAGATCGGATTTATCAATCCCTTGTGAAGGATCGAAAAGGAAATTTCTCTCCATTTTTTCCCGCCACGCGAGGAGCTCGTTTGTGAGGGTGTTGTCGAGCTGGGGAATAACATGCAACGCATTCCGCGTGATGTCGGCAGCAGTCCGAATCCCCAAAGACTTAAGGGTATTTTTGAGCCCGGTTCCGATACGGGGAATGGTGCACTGGTCTATGCTGCAGCGCTCAAGGAATTTTTTCTGTTGCCGCTCTTTTATCGTGCGTTCTAACGTGAGGAGGCTGGTCCTGTACTCCCTGTCGATATTTTCATATTTTCTTTTGAGGTCTCGCAGCTGGTTCAGCTGGGTATGAAACGCTAAATCGCCGGCCTCGGTGATCCACTTTTTGCTCCACAGTTCCCACATATACCGTGCGTTGTCAAGATTTCCTAATCTCCGTTTCTTTTCACCGGCTGCGTCTCCCGGATACAGGAACAGTGCCATGACAACGATGACTATGGGCAGGATTGTGAGATAATCAGTTATCATTTCACCAAGAGCCATGACAACACAACCTGCAATAATTGCCATACCAGCGATCTGGCGGAAATTCCTGAAGTCAAGGGATCGTTTAATATCCGGTGCAAGCGGCACATGGTTGGGGACGAAATTGCCCGGATCAATATACGGAATTGGGCCCGGGGGAGTGATTGCCTCTACTTTCTGCCATTCACGCCGAAGATCAATTTTTGTGATCCGGTCTGCACTTAAGAACAACAGGAGACCAGAGGTCTCTTCGAGCCTGCACCACGGACACGCTGAAAGACCTGAATAGTAACTATGTACGGAGTCTGCACTGCATCGCCGCATTCTTTTTTCGAGGGACTCAAACGCGTCCCACCATTCCCCGGCAGGGGGGCGACCCGCGCTGCGGGCACCCGACTCTGAAAAAGCGCGCTCAAAAAGCCCGGCAATATCAGTAGGAACAACTGACAGACCTACAGAGTTCGGTGGAGGAGAGATGGATTTAAGCGGGGAATTTTTACTGTATGCAAACCGGAATTCAGCAATCGCTTTGTCGAGTGGCATATCGTCTTTTCCCGTATAGACCCCCGAGAATGGATGTCTTCCGAAGAAGAGAAGCTGGAAACAGAGGATCGAAAGCCCGAAATTGTCGTGGTTTGCCGTTCGCTCCATCTTGAAATCTTTCGAATTCTGGATCTCGGGCGGTGTGAACTGGGCCACACCGACTTCGCAGTAATAGAGCCGGTCATTTGTCCGGACCTGAAACGAGTCGCAATCGATTAAACGAACACAGGCTTGTTGGTTGACGAGTATATTTCCCTCATTGACATCTCCGATTACGTAACCGAATTTGTGGATTACAAAAAACGCTGCGGCGAGGTTTTTTGCCGTGCGTATGAGAAATCGCCAATCAGCATGGGGAAAATGCTCTTTCCTGTGGGTGGGCCCGTACACTTTGTGAATGGGTTCGTAATCGCTGATTTTCGGCATTAAGAAGCCGACTACCGGCCCTCCCTTGTGGGCACGGAGCACATCTGTTGGCCATGCTGATATGCTCTTAAGTTCGTCATTGCACCCTCTCACCATAAGGAGTAATTTTTCCTGTTTATGCGCTTCAAGCGGTTTGTGATAGATCTTTGCAACCACGTTTGAGTGCAGGGGGAGAATTTCGTACACGTCCCCTTCTCCGCCACTGCCAATCTTTTTTCCGAGCAGGATCCTGGTACCGGAACTATCCAAAAACGGTTTGAGGGGGACAGACGCCATATATCAACCTGTCATGCGCATAGCGAGAACGAGCGTCTTATCATCGTCGCTTCTCGCAGAAATATCGTCACGGGATAGAAAACTGCCCAGTTGTGCTGAAAAATTCAAAAAATCATCATCAGGGCTCTTTTTCAGTGCATCGAAAAGCGGCCTGAAAAAACCGGGATGAGCTTTTTTTTGCGCAAACGAGAGGACAAGGTTCTGCAGGCCATCGGTAAATAATGCGATCTCGTCGGGCAATTCCGCATGGTTAACGATCAGGTGGTCAAGGTATTGTTCATCCGTGATAAAAAACGTTGTATTAGCATATTCTCCCTGTTCGGGCCAGAAAATAGTCTGGTACTCTGGACCGTAACCGGTCACAATCGCACCATCGCCAATCTGGAAAAAGATCGCACGATTGTTTCCCGCTACAGAACCGAGGATCGTACAGGCATACTCTCTTAGTCGCCTCCCGCTTTCTCGTGATTCGGCAACTATAGCTTCGCGTGATGCGGTAATCCAGTTCCTGATATCCTGATCGGTAATGGAAGAGAGATCGCCCGTATTCCGCACCGCATCAATGATTTTTGCATAGAGTGTCCCGCATGCAATTTCTGCTCCGCGTCCGCCATCCGTAGTGCTGCCGGCGCCGTCAGCTGCAATCCCTATAAAAAATTCGGAATCCGAGAGCAGGATCGTTCCTGCTTTGCAGAAATCCTGTCCGCTCTCGTTGCGATCGGTATGTGCTTTTCCGGTAACAGATGCGCTAGTGAACTTCCATCTCATATCTCACTCCAGCCGAGAGGTGGAGAGAGCATGATACGGTCGCCGGGATTACTCCGCGAGGCAGATTTCATTGAGTTGGAGAGCCACTGGAAGAACTCACGGAACTTGAGGCCCTGGAGTTTTACCGGTTCCCGTACTGATATCTGCCGTAAGATCTTCATGTCTGCCTTATGGACTCCGATGGCAAAGAACGCAAAATTTTTTGCATTTTCGCCATCGCGGACCATTGTGGCAGCGGTCTGCCACGCATCGGTCGGGGCGCCGTCGGTGATAAGGAAGATCCAGGGGCGGTAGAATGAGATACCGTTTGCCCGGTATTGTTCTTTTCGGGTTTTTATCAGTTCGATTCCTTTTTGTATTGCTTCGCCCATTGGTGTGTCACCGTCAGCCTTGAGCTCTGGATCGAAGAAACATTCGGCAGTATTGAATTCAGAAATAAGCCTGACCGGGCCAAATGAAAGTAAGGCAACCTCAACTCGTTTGACTGCGAGCGAGTCGGTTTGCAATTCGTTATAAAATTCACGGATCCCTGCATTCAGTTCGGCGATAGGTTGTCCCGCCATCGATCCGGATGTATCGAGCAATAAAAGGCAGGGGCACCGCGGTTCCGGGTTTTCTGCAAAGGTCACTGCTCCTAGTGGTTGCTGGTCGGGAAGTATCATGTTGGTATTGTCACTCATTAAGGTTCACCGTAAAATGTCGGTAGTGTTAACTATCGGCGCTCTATCTTATCTTAGCGTTCTTTTGTCTTAAATTAAATTTTTTGTCTTTACCGGGTATTTTGGTGTGGTGATATTTTTTGTGTATATTCACTTTGAAAAAGTATGAGTATCTTTCTTGCATATGCACGTCTTACAAACACTTTATTAACCAAAGTACCCTCGCAGGTTCTTACCTATGTTTTTTTTAACCGGAACAATCTGGCTATTACTTAATCTCGCATTGATATGAAAAGGGATCGATATTTTTTTGAATTACTCCAGAATCTTTGAAAACAAAATGGCTGTGTCAACCGGCTTAGTTCACTATGCTGTGATAAAAAAATGAAAAAAATAAAAAATTATTTCCCGCTTGACACAATTTTCGAGCCGCGTAAAATCCCAATCGTCCCAGTCCGGACAAACTCCTTAACCCCGTACTGGCGCAGGAGTTTTTCCAATGCATCTATCTTGTCAGTCTCTCCGATAACCTGGAGGATAAGAGATTTCGAACTGACATCCACAATCGATGCCCGGAATATCGTGGCGATCTGCATAATCTCTGCCCGGGATGTCCCTTGTTCGGCAGTGACTTTGATAAGGGCGAGTTCCCGTTCCACCCGCTCGTTCTCAGTCAGGTCAGAAACCTTGATAATATCGATCAACTTGTTGAGCTGTTTCATCACCTGCTCAACCTTTGCATCGTCGCCGATAACCACAATAGTAATCCGGCTCATGCCCGGTTCTTCGCAAGGGCCGACAGCCAGACTCTCGATGTTAAATCCCCGTCGCGAGAAAAGCCCGGTGACTCTTGATAAGACACCGGCCTTGTTCTCGACAAGGATTGATAGTGTGTGTGGCTTCATCGCGGGTGCCCCCCAATCATCTCATTGATCGCTGCACCGGCCGGGACCATGGGGAACACGTTTTCTTCACGCTCGATCCGGAAGTCCATGACAAACGGTCCATCGCAATCGAGCGATGCCTGGAAGGCTGGCAGTACATCTTCGGGTGTGTCGACCCGCATACCTTCAATACCATAGGCCTGGCCTATCTTCACGAAGTCAACTGGTGGCAGCTCGGTAAACGAATACCGGTGGTCGAAGAAGAGCTCCTGCCACTGCCGGACCATGCCGAGATACATGTTATTGAGGATCGCAATCTTCACCGGGATATTGTTCGCCGCAACCGTGCCCATCTCCTGGATATTCATCTGGATGCTGCCATCACCGGCAATCACAAATGTCGGGACATCTGGCCGGGCAAAATGCGCTCCAATCGCTGCAGGAAAGCCAAAACCCATGGTACCCAGTCCCCCGGATGTAATCCATGTCCGTGGATTGTGGAAGCAGAAGTGCTGCGCAGTCCACATCTGGTTCTGGCCCACTTCAGAAACGATCACCGCTTGATCTTTTACCAGATCGCTCAATGTCCTGATGACAAACTGCGGGTGGAGTCCTCCCGTGGATGGACATTTGAGTGGGTGATGCTGCTTCCAGTGTTTGATCTTCTTTAACCAGATCTCATGTGCATCCTGTTTTTTCATCAGGGCGAGAAGATCCTTTAAGACCCCCTTGACATCCCCGACAATCGGGACATCTACCCTCTTATTCTTCCCAATCTCAGCAGGGTCGATATCGATATGGATGATCTTTGCATGAGATGCAAAGGTGTCAATCTTACCAGTTACCCGGTCATCGAACCGGGCCCCGATTGCAATCATGAGATCGCATTCCGTAACTGCAAAATTTGCATACTCTGTTCCGTGCATGCCCAGCATGCCAAGGTTGAGCGGGTGGTTACAGGGAATGCAACCGATGCCCATTAGTGTCGTAGTGACCGGGATCGATGCCAGTGTTGCAAACTCCATGAGTTCGGGCGAAGCGTTGGATGAGATGATACCCCCACCGGCATAGATGAGCGGGCGCTCTGCATGACTGAGCAGTTCAAGCGCTTTTTCAATCTGGCGCTTGTGCCCCTTATAGGTCGGATTATACCCGCGAAGTGTGACTTTATCCGGTAATTTCACTTCCTTAGCTAGTCCGGTGCTCACGTCTTTTGGAATATCGATAAGAACCGGCCCCGGCCTTCCGGTACCGGCAATATAGAACGCTTCCTGGACCACCCTGCTGACATCGCCTGCACTTTTCACGAGATAATTATGCTTGGTGATTGGCAGGGTAATGCCGGTGATATCCGATTCCTGGAACGCATCGTTTCCCAACAGGTTTGTCGGTACCTGCCCGGTGATGGCAACAACAGGAGTTGAGTCCATGTATGAAGTGGCAATACCAGTGACAAGGTTACATGCACCGGGGCCTGATGTGGCGAGGCATACTCCTACACGACCGCTTGCCCGTGCATACCCATCTGCGGCATGCGCTGCTGCCTGTTCGTGCCGTACGAGGAGGTGCCGCAATGGTGAATCATAGAGTTCATCATAGATCGGCAATACCACTCCACCGGGGTATCCAAAGATGATTTCGGTACCTTCGCGCAGGAGTGATTCAACGAGTATTTTTGCCCCGGTCTTCATGTTCTTCCCTCAATAATCTGTTCATGCCGGCGATCATCGCCTCGACACTCGCCATGATAATATCCGTGCGTGCGCCGCGAGAAGTAATTATCTTCCCGTCTTTACTTAATCTTACTGTCACTTCGACCAGTGCGTCTGTCCCCCCACTGATCGCATCCACATGGTACTCTTCGAGCCGGATATCAGCCAGTTCAGCAACTGATTTCCTGAGCACCTGCATGGCTGCATCCACCGGCCCATCACCGGTAGCGGCCCCGGTCATCTCTACGCCATTGACCACAAGAGTCACTGATGCCGTTGGGATCATGTTGCTGCCCGAAATAGCGGTAAATTGCTTCATCTTTATGACGGGTTTACATTCAATCACGAGCACAGCGTCTGCAACTGCCATGAGATCGGTATCGGATACCCGTTTTCCCTCATCGCCAAGTTGCTTGATCCTCTTTAAGATCTCCTTGAGCTGCGGAGCATCCGGACTATACTTCATCTCATTGAGGGCAGCCTCAACAGATGCAGAACCGGAATGCTTGCCTAATACAATCCGCCGTTTTCGGCCAATCTCTTCGGGCTTGATCGATTCATAGGTAGACGGTTCTTTCATGACCCCGTGTGCATGGATGCCGCTCTCGTGAGTAAATGCCATCTCCCCAACAATCGCTTTGTTCACGGGTAACGGCACGCCCGTAAGGCGTGATACTAAGGAGGATAGATGATAGATCTCCACCTTTTTTATCCGCGTCTGGTATCCATAGAGCACTTCAAGTGCCATAACAAGTTCTTCTAATGGAGTGTTACCCGCCCTTTCTCCAAGCCCGTTCACCGTTACATGCGCACAACCTGCACCTGCTCTCAGTGCAGCTACCGTATTTGCAAGTGCAAACCCGAGATCGTCGTGACAATGGATCGATAAGGGTGCAATACGGCTGATCGGTGGAATAATCTCTGCGATCTTCTCGGGGGTCAAGAGCCCGACCGTATCACAGAAACAGAGGCGATCTGCCCCGCGCTTTACTCCTTCTGAAAAGATCTCGTGCAGGAATACCTGATCTGCCCGTGAAGCATCTTCTCCCGACAGTTCTACAATAAGTCCCCGCCCTTTGGCATATTCGACAGCATCCCATGCCATCTGCGCAACTTGCTCGCGGGTCTTTCTCATCTTCTTTTCGATGTGCAGATCGCTTACGGGAATAACAAGATGGACAGAATCCGCACCGAAATCGGCAGCTGCATCAATGTCCAGTTGCATGGCCCGCACGAACGTGCAGATCTCTGCAGAAAGGCCAGCCTCCGAGATAAGTTTCATTGCATCCCGTTCGCCTACCGATGCGGCAGCCGAACCAACTTCAACAACATCTACACCAATATCGGAAAGGGCAGTTGCAATTTCAAGTTTCTTTTGCGGGGTTAATGAAACGCCGGGCGTCTGTTCCCCATCCCGTAATGTGGTATCAAAAAAACGTAGCCTTTGGCCCAATAAAACAACCACTCATGGCAGAATTCACCATGAATACACGTTTGGAAGGGGAATATATATACATTGTCTGATATGTTCCTGTAACAGAATCAATAAATTCTGGTAATTGCCACATTCGATAAGTTGAGGAAGACTGTCCTGCTTCATTAGCTCTAAGGTGAATTTACAAAATGACCCCTCCATCTCCCTTTAACGCAGGGAATTTTGCAACCATTGCAGCTACGATCCGATCGGATTGTGCAAAACTTACTTCTGCACGCACAACCGGTGAACTCGGGATGCTTATTTCATCAGTTGTGCTTCTTTATTCCCCTAAAGATATCGAGCAGATGCGGCAGAATTTCAAAGAAAAGATCCAGGATGTTTCACCGGAATATCGTAATCGCCTCGAAGTTAAGATCACCGAACACCTGCTAGGCACATGGCAAACCCTGCGGCTTATGCAGCAACAGGGTGCATTCGCTCCTATGAAAGAGCTGGTACCGGTTAAGGTTAAAGAATATTGGGAGATGGTTGTCCTGCAGTGCAGTGGTGAACATGATGATATCCGGCTCCGTTTCTTAAAATTTCTTATCGCCGGCTTTTGCATGTTTGTCCGGCACGAACCGGGGCATCCTGTGGGTACACCATTTCCTGGTGGTGATATGGTCAAGTATATCG
Organism: uncultured Methanoregula sp.; assembly: GCA_963676675.2. Lineage (GTDB taxonomy): Archaea > Halobacteriota > Methanomicrobia > Methanomicrobiales > Methanospirillaceae > Methanoregula. Next base: position 1,525,499 of record OY781161.1, read on the forward strand.
ATGGGGTATACTACTGCCCCGTGCGGGAAAAGGCAAACGACGTCGATGCAGCTCTCTGCCCGTTCTGTCCTGCCCTGCAAACCCCGGCTATCGGGTATCTCAAACCCCCGGTGAACCCAAGTTCACACCAGAAACAGGAATTCATCAAGAACTGTTATGATTTTCATAATTTTAACGGGTAATCCATAATTCACTATATTCTCAATAAATTGACTTCTTTTTCCCGTTTGGTCGTTTTGATTAAGTGGATTGTCAAAGAACCGGTAATAACTGTTATATTTTACCGGTACCCATTCTAGCATTGACGCTATCCCGATTTCAGCTTCTGCCAGGTGCAGTCTTATGGATACTACCCCGATAAACTCTCTCAACGATCCCGCATTGTATATCAACCGCGAACTGGCATGGATACGGTTCAACCATCATGTTCTTGATGAAGCCCTGGACCCGGCGCATCCTCTCTTGGAGCGGGTAAAATTTCTCTCAATTTTTGCCAATAATCTTGATGAATTTTTCATGGTGAGGGTATCCGGGCTCCAGCGCCAGTATGCAAAAGGTGTCCGGAAATTTCCACCGGATGGTATGACACCTGCCCAGCAGCTGGACGCATTGCAAGAATCACTATTACCGGAACTTGTTACCCAATACTGTTGCTGGCATGATGACATACTGCCCAAACTTGCACAAAAAGGGATACACATTCATATCTACCGTGATCTTGATGAATCCCAGAAATCTGCTATGCACCGCTTCTTTGTCGATGAGGTCTTTCCGGTGCTCACGCCGCTCGCCTTTGACAGTTCTCACCCGTTTCCCTTTATCTCAAATCTCTCATTAAACCTCGCAATTATCGTAAAAGATTCCAATAAAAAAGAGTTTTTTGCCCGGGTAAAAGTGCCTACCAACCTGTTCTCCCGGCTCATACGCATTCCCGATACTGACAGGAATAGTCGCAATGATAACAAGAATGTACATTTTGTGTATCTCGAAGAGATCATTGCAGCGCATCTCGACATGCTCTTTCCAGGACTCGAGACGGTAGCTTCATTTCCTTTCAGGATCACCAGGGATGCAGACCCTGAAATCGAAGTCGACGATGCTTCTGATCTCCTTACGACTGTAGAAGAGATCATGGAACAACGTGCTCATGGCAATCCAGTGCGTATCGAGGTGGAATGTTCCATGCACGACAGTATCTGCCATATGCTCGAAAAAAAGTTATTCGTCACATCTGCGATGATCCATCGTGTCGGTCACCCGGTAGGGATGGCCGATCTCATGCAGCTCCTCTCGCTGGACCGTCCGGATCTCAAAGATGCGCCGTTCATCCAGTCACTGCCGGCAGATCTGATGGAAGGCAGGGATATTTTCTCTGCGATACGACAGCATGACATACTTCTCTACCAGCCGTATGATAGTTTTACACCAGTAGTTAATTTTATCCGGCAGGCTGCAAAGGACCCCGATGTGCTTGCCATAAAAATTACCCTCTACCGGGTAGGTTCCAACTCCCCGATTGTAAAGGCGCTCATGGAAGCAAGGGAGAATGGAAAGGCAGTAGCTGCCCTCATCGAGCTCAAAGCCCGGTTTGACGAAGAGAATAATATTGGATGGGCACGGGCTCTTGAACGCGAAGGTGTGCATGTTGTTTACGGTGTGGTGGGACTCAAAGTACATGCAAAACTTTGTATGGTGGTTCGGAGGGAGAAAGACGGTATCCGGCGCTACATGCATCTTGGTACCGGAAATTACAATGCCACAACCAGCCGCATATACACGGACTTTGGTTTTCTTACCTGCGATAAGCAGATCGGTGAGGACGTGGCAAACCTCTTTAATTTCCTGACCGGGTATGCCCGGATTGATAGTTACTTAAAACTCCTTGTTGCCCCGGTTACCTTAAGAAAAGGAATGCTGTCCATGATCGAGCGGGAGATTGTGAGCCACCAGCAGCATGGCGGCGGGCACCTCATCTTCAAGATGAATGCCCTTGTTGATCCGATCTGTATTGCGGCACTCTACCGGGCATCGCAGGCCGGTGTTAAAATTGACCTCCAGGTACGCGGCATCTGCTGCCTACGGCCGGGAATTAGTGGAGTCAGTGAGAATATTGAAGTGACAACGATAGTTGGCAGGTTTTTGGAGCATGCCCGGATCTATTATTTCCACAATGGCGGGAACGAGGAAGTGTATCTGGGAAGTGCAGATCTCATGCCCCGGAACCTTGACCGCCGGGTCGAAGTACTCTTCCCGGTCCAGAATCCGGATATCCGCAACGCGATCATTACCAAAATTATCCCTGTTCAGCTTACTGACAATCTCAAACTAAGAGTGTTGCAGTGTGATGGAACGTATCAGCGAAGGACTCCTGCTGATAACGTAAAACCCCTCAATGCACAGGTATGGTTTTTAAAACACTGTGGGTGCTGGTATCATGGCGTCCAGTAAATCATTATCTAACACGAAGGAAGAAAAGAAAGAGCCCGTGAGATCTGCCTGTTATTTTGGAGACACGAGACTCCTTCCCCTGCTCGAAGCCTTTGCGAAAGAGATTGATGGCGTACGGGCAGCAAAGGATATCGAATATATTCACCGGATGCGGGTAGCATCCCGCCGCCTCCGGGCAGCCCTCCCACTTTTTTCTTCATGTTTTCCTCAAAAAAATTATAACCGGTGGTCTGAAGAAATCAAGGAGATTACCCGTGCATTGGGTGAGGCTCGTGACACCGATGTCCAGATTGCGTATCTCACCAAATACCAGAAACGAACTGAAAAAGCATGGAACTCTAAAAAACCGGTTCGGCAAGGAAATGCTCCAACCCTTCCTGCTGTTCAGTATCTTATTTCCGATCTCCAGAAACGCCGCGGTAATCTCCAGAAAGATGTGATCTCTGCACTGGATAGTTTAGAAAAAAGTCATGTCATCGAAGATATGCAGGATTACTTCAGCCGGCCACTCCCTTCTTCCCGAAGCGTGTTGAAACGTTCGCTTGCGTATGGCATATCTCCGGTGGCTGCTCTCCGGATCGAAGACCGCTTATGTGCCCTCCTCGCTTTCGAACCATGGGTCTCTCACCCTGAAGCAGTGGCAGAACACCATGCTACCCGGATCGCGGCAAAAAAACTCCGGTATACCCTTGAAGTCTACGCCCCCGTATACCGGCTTAACCTGAAAAAACCTATCTCGCGGGTAAAGGCATTGCAGGAAATACTCGGAGACCTCCATGACTGCGATGTCTGGATCGACACCATAACCCGTCTTCTCCTGCGCGAACGCTCTTTTCTCCGGACCGAGAACGAAGGTAAACGTCCTGATACCTTCACGTTGTCGAGTCTCAAGATCTTTTTAGCGGAGAGGGAGAGGGAACGGCAACAGCTGTACCGGCATTTCGTCCGCTACTGGGCATCTTTAAAGCACACACATATCTGGAAAACAATCCGAACAACGCTTGATTCTGGCAGGAAAAAAAGTTTCAGGCCGCATGCTCTGGTAACAGAAGAGGAGGTACGGACTGCTGTCACCCTTATATCCGGAGATTTTCCCGGCGGGCAGAAACACAGCCTTCATGTCACAAAACTTGCCCTGATGCTGTTCGACAGCCTGCAACCTTTCCATAAGATGGATGCCCGGGACCGGTTCTTACTCGAATGTGCCGGCATGCTGCATGATATCGGGTGGAAGGGAGGGCGTAAAAACCATAACAAGCGCAGTGCAGCCATGATCTTTGCCGATGAACGTCTCCCGCTTGACCTTTCAGAACGCGGTATTATTGCTCTTGCGGCATTTTCTCATCGTGGCTCTGCACCACCCGAATCACAGGGTTTTTTTTATCTCCTTTCCCCCGAATACCAGAAAAAAACTCTTCAGATAACCGGAATACTCCGTATAGCTGACGGTCTGGATTACCTGCATCTTGGGACTGCACAAGAGGTCCACTGTGTTATCGGTGATGAGATTGCCTGCGATGTGATCGCTGCTTCGGATATTTCAATAGAAAAAGAACGTGCCCGCATCAAATCTGATCTCTTCATACGGGCCTTTGGCAGGAACCTGGTGATCCGGTGAAAATGAAAAAACCGGGCCATGACGGACGGGTCGTTGCCTTCATTGACATCGGTACCAATTCCATCCGCTTGTTAGTTGTTCGTCTCAACCCAAATCATTCGTATACTATTCTGACCCGCCAGAAACAGCAGGTCCGTTTGGGTGATGGAGAATTTGAAGATGAAGAAATACTCCCTGATGCCGTAGAACGTGCAGTTGTTGTCTGTAAATCGCTTACCGATCTTGCCCGCACGTTCAATGTCGAAGAGTTTGTTGCAGTCGCCACCTCCGCTCTGCGTGAAGCAGAAAACCAGCAGGAGATCCTTCACCGGCTGCGACAGGAAGCCAATCTTGATATCCGGGTGATATCCGGTCAGGAAGAAGCCCGGTTGATCTATCTCGGCGTGTCAAGCGGATTGCACCTTGAAGGAAAACGGGCATTTTTCATAGATATCGGCGGCGGAAGTACTGAAATTGCGGTTGGTACTGAACGTGATTACCAGTTACTTGAGAGTTTTAAACTCGGGGCAATACGCCTCTCAAACCAGTACGTCCCCCTTACTGACAGCGGTCCCATTTCACCAGAACGTTATAAAAAAATCCAGCAGCATATAAAAAACAGTATCATCCGTTCAGTAAAAAAAATCCGCAAACTCTCTCCTGACTGTGCAGTTGCCAGTTCCGGCACTGCGATGAATCTTGCCGAGATTGCACATAAAGCCCTGCACCCGAATGGAGGTTCCGAGATCACTCTCACCCACCGGGACTTAAAAAAAGTAATAAATATTCTATGTTCGTTGTCTCTCGAACAGCGAAGGAAAATCCCTGGTATAAACCCGGAGCGGGCAGATATCATTGTTCCGGGAGCTGCGATTCTCGACACGTTCATGCAGGAACTCTCTCTCGATACGATTACGGTCACCGGAAGAGGGCTGCAGGATGGCCTGCTCGTAGATTATCTCTCTCGTATGGATGAATTCCCGCTCTTAGGGGAACTTTCACCACGCCAGCGCAGTGTATTGCAGCTGGGCAGATCCTGTGGCATCAACGAGGCACATGCACGGACCGTCACCGCTCTTGTCCTTTCTATGTTTGATAGTGCCAAAGAGCAAAAACTTCATCCGTTCGGTGATGCAGAACGTGAACTTTTGGAATTTGCCACATTCCTTCATGATATCGGATCGTTTATTTCGTATACCAATCACCAGGCGCATTCTTATTACATGATAAAAAATTCCGAACTACTAGGCTTTGATCAAAAAGAGGTGACATTTATTGCCAACCTTGCGAAATATCACCGCAAAAAAAGCCCACGGAAAAAGGATCCCGATATCCTTGATCTCGATCCCCATGAGCGCGAAGCCCTGCGAATGCTGGCTACATTCATAAGATTGGGTGAAAGTCTGGACCGGAGTCATGCTGCTCTGATCCAACACGTCCGTTTCACCTCTTCAGAAAATGATGTCGTCCATCTCGAAGTTGTCGCACGAGGCGACTGCCAGCTGGAGATCTGGGGTATTGAGGGCGAGAAAAAAGCCTTCGAAAAAGTGTTTGGCAAAAAAATTATTTTTGATATTCTCGGAAATTCTTAAACATCCTGAAAGATCAGGTTTTTTGGATTCCGAAACATCAAACGAGTTATGCGGATGCGTTGATTGCGCTTATGACTGCATCCTTAATTGCCGGAGGGAGATTAACTCCATCCATCAGAGCCGGCAGGATGCTGAGAATAGTTTTCTTTCCTTCAGGGGTTGCAATGAACCCTTTGAGCATTGCAATACCATCAGGTGATGCGAGATATTTCTTTGCTGTTTCCTGTCCTTCGGGGGTCGAAAGAAAACTTCCAACCGCACCGCCCATGCTACCAAGACTTCCAAAATTCATATCTTTTCACTTCACTGTCATTTGACCCAGACATGTTATTTTCCCACCAAATTAAAGATAATGGTGGAGCACATATTATAAAAAAATAAGACTATTCCAATGAAAAAAAATTTAATTATTTGCCTATCAGCATCTGAATATCTGCTATGACATCATTTCCGGACATCTCGATACGGTAATTTCCTTTCTGTCGTACCATGAAATTCTGTTTTGTTATATCCGAGTAGTCATTTCCAAATCCCTGCTGGTCAATGACCGCCCCGGATCCTGCGTCAAGTACCTTAACTTCAAACCACGCATAGGGACTAATGTCAGTAGTATTCTCGTAATGTTCGCTTTTAGTGCCGATAGATACCAAACGGATCCGGGAAATTTTAGTCGGGGTAAGATTGAACTTGATATAGAGCGGGGGGCGGGTGAGTTCATTGGCGAAATTTACTTTCTGGCCAAAGGCAAACGTCTGGTTAAGGGTATATATCTGTTCGTATTCTTCTTCCAGGCGATCGTCTCGTACAATGACAACCGGTTGGGTCGTTGTTTCTGTAGTTACTGCCATAGACTGCGGTGTTGGCAGCGTAGTCTGCACCATCGTATGAGTGATAACCGGTATCTTGGATAGTACAAATCCATCAGAAGATTTCTGATTTGCTTTGAACATCGGCATTCCTACAAAATATACAACAGCAATAATGACAAGGACCACTACAATTCCCCCAATAATCAGAGGAGTCTGGGGTTTTTTGGGTTTGACCGGTGGAGTTCCATAGGGAGAATGTAGGTTCACAGGCACTTCCACGGAAACAGATCTTATAGGAACAGCCGGTGCAGTGGCTTGTTCCATGGGAGCCCCGCATTGAACACAGAACTTTTTGTCCGCGGCAACCTCTGCGCCACAGGATGTACAAAACGGCATTTGATCAGCTTTGGTTGCGAAGGATTGATACTTTTACTTTTTGGTTCGCTTGTTATAGGAGGAGGACTCGCTGATACGGGTATGAATGGGATGAGGGAAAATAAGCCCGAATCGGGCTCTGTTTCCCTTTTTTATATTCTAGTCAATGCCGGAAAACCTCGTAAAACCCTCCTTTTCATTTCCTGTGGAAATAAGCCCAAATGTCGCTCCAATTGTCAAAATAGGGGTGGAATGCATCTCCCCCAATGGCCGCCAAAGGCCTTCAAATTGAGGTGATTTTTATCATTAAGTTTAGCCCAAAGGGGCCGTTAAACCCTACTAGAATGCGATTATGAGGTTCCTTTTTTTGAGGGAGCCAGGAAAAATGGTTTTTTAGAGTTGGATGAGCCAAGGCAGTCATAGAATTGAGGATATTTGATATATTTCTAGTTATTTTTACAATAACCGCAAAAAATTATATCAAAAAAATGAAAAAAAAATTACCTATTCTTCCCGCAGCATCTTATCGATCGCATGTGCCGCATTTTTCGCTGCACCCATGGCTAGAATAACCGTTGCAGCACCGGTTGCCACATCCCCGCCGGCAAAGACTTTTCGCATGGAAGTGCGGAACTCATCGTCAACGATAACATTTCCGCGTTTGCCCCGTTTAAGTTCGGGGATTTCACTGATAAGGAGCGGGTTGGGGCCCTGACCTATGGCAGCGATGAAGACATCAGCGTCGATCGTGAAATGACTGCCTTCAATGGGTGCGGGTTCCGGCCTTCCGGATTGATCAAGGTCACACATCTCCATACGTACGCACTCAACACCGGTTATTCCTTGGTCACCAAGGATCTTTAATGGGTTGGCACACATGACAAATTCGATGCCTTCTTCCTTTGCCCTCATGGTCTCAGCTTCACGCGCAGGGAGATCTTCTTCGCGCCGACGGTATACGAGCGATACTTTGCCACCGAGCCTTCGTGCAACCCTAGCTGCATCCATGGCTACATTACCTCCACCAACAACAACCACGCGGCTGCCTTTCTTAATTGGAGTATCATAAACCGGGAAGTTATCTGCATGCATCAGGTTGACCCGGGTCAGGAACTCGTTTGCCGAGTACACGCCCGGGAGATTTTCTCCGGGCAGGCCCATGAAATAAGGGAGGCCGGCTCCGGTGCCTAAAAATACTGCATCGTAACTGAGCAGTTCTTTTACCGTGATGCTGCGGCCGACAAGGTGATTGAGTTTCAGATCTACCCCGAGAGAAAGGACCGCATCGATCTCTGCCTTAACAATATCTTTGGGCAGGCGGAATGCGGGGATGCCATACATAAGCACACCGCCAGCTGCATGGAGCGATTCGAATAGCGTAACCCGGTACCCCATCCGGGCGAGTTCAGCAGAAGCAGTCAGCCCTGCCGGGCCGGCGCCAACAACTGCCACCCTGCGTCCCGTTGACGCTTTCTTCTGGGGCGGAACCATGCCGTGAGCTCGTTCTGTGTCAGCTACGAACCGTTCCAGTTCACCGATTGAAATGGGTTTTTCCTTGATCCCGAGAATACACTTTCCTTCGCACTGGACTTCCTGGGGGCAGACCCTGCCACAGATCGCCGGCAGTATATTCTGCTCTTTGATAATCGCAGCTGCTTTTTTGAAATCGCCGGCGGCTACTTCGCGAATGAACGCAGGGATGTCGATATTGACCGGGCATCCTTTCACGCAGAGCGGTTTTTTGCACTGGAGGCAGCGTTCAGCTTCAATCTTTGCCTCATCAGCGGTCATGCCACCGTCCACTTCATTAAAATCATGAAGTCTCTTGTCAACAGGTCGGTCATGCATGGTGATCACCGCCTTTGCAGGCACAGATATGTGCATTATAGCGTTCAAGCGACTCTTTCTCTTCAGGCTGGTATGTACGGAGTCGTCCCATCAGCATGTTGAAATCAACTTTGTGGGCATCGAATTCCGGGCCGTCAACACAGGCAAATTTTGTCTCGCCATCGACAATCACCCTGCATGAACCACACATGCCCGTCCCATCCACCATAACCGGATTGAGACTGACAAATGTTTTGATCCCAGCCGGACGAGTCACTTCGCAGGTCACTTTCATCATCATGGCAGGGCCGATGATCCAGACTGCATCGACTTGTTCCCGTGCCATCACCTGTTTGAGCAAATCAGCGGCAAAGCCGTGAAAGCCTTTTGTACCGTCATCAGTCGAAATAAGGAGTTCGTCGCAGGCTTTGGTCATTTCGTCTTCTAAAATGAGCAGGCTTGCGTTGCGTGCGCCGACAATCCCGATTACCCGGTTACCCGCATTTTTTAAGGAACGGGCGATGATGGGAAGACTTGCGGTACCAACGCCCCCGCCAACCAGCACACAGGTTCCAAACCGGTGCATCTCGCTGGGTTTACCAAGCGGACCTGCAACATCCTGTATATGATCGCCAGCCCGGAGAGCGGCAAGATGAGTTGTGGTCTTTCCGATGGTCATAAAAATCACACGGAATGAATCTCCATCAACTGCGGAAATGGTGAGAGGGATGCGCTCGCCTTTCTCATCGATCCGGAAAATTACAAACTGTCCGGCCTGTGCATGGTGGGCTACATGCGGTGCCTTAACCCACATCTGGTATACTTTATCGGCAAGCTGCCCGGCTTTTTCAATAGAATACAACCCTGTCACTCCTAAAATGATTTCAAAGAATCTGGATCAATCAAGAATTCTGGATTATAAATTTTCTTTACAATCGCTTAATCTTACGCACTCGTACCGCGACACCGCGCTTTGAGCGGAGCATCTCATCCGCCGGCATGGCAGCCCGGCCCGTGGCAAGAGCACGCGCGCCCACGACAAGCACTTCATCACCATCCCGGATTTCAGGGTCCGCCCGCATTACGCCGGGTGTCAGCACATCGCCTTCAGGAATGAAATCATCGATATGCACCCGGTAACCTTCAGGAATCAGGTTCCAGCCATCGATAGTCGGACGGAGCATCCCGGTGCCGGTATCGATGGAGAAGAGCTGGAGATTGTTCCGGCTGTAAAAAACTTCCGGAAAGTGTCCTCTGAGTGTTGTGCCTTTGGTATCGAGATCGATATTGAATTGGTACGAGGCCATACCATGCAGCCGGTCATCCTTGATCCTGCGTTCACCGGCTAGGGCAGTATCCAGTGCATTGAGAGCCGTATCGCTTGTCGGGGACTCCTCGCAGGAACATTCGAGTGTAATGCCCGCTGCTTCTGCTGCCTGCCGGGCAACTTTGAGTGCCCCGCCTTCAAGATGGGCAATGATGCGGCGGTACGGGTGACGTTTGAAATACCGGGTGAGAATTCCGCTGATGAATGCGCATTCTTCTGCATCCCAGTAACCCGTGACAGGCACATCGTAATGCCCTGCCGGGTAAACCGTCTCGAGTTCGCGGGGTACGAGACCGAGCGGGGATGTAACAATCAGTTCGTGTGCTCTGCCCCCAATGGCCATCTGGAAACGTTTGTGGGTCTGGGAAAGAGAGTAGGGTTTTCGCGCCGAGCAGGGCAGGAGAACAGCCACATCAGTCTTGGGAGGAATATACCGGGTGAGTACGCGTTCTGCAAACCTGCGGACTTCAACCCGCTGCATGGAGTCGCCGGAATTTGCACGCATCACGCCACACCGTGCAACCGGTTGTGCCGCATCCATGAACGGGTACTGGTTGTCGAGATGGCGCATGATTGCCACCTGGTTTGCGTTCATCCGGCAACGGGACTCTATGAGATCCCGCAGTTGTCCCTGCTCGATGAACCGGGCAATGAGGGCGAGCTCCTGTCGAAGTGCATTCCGGTTATGTTCTTTGAGGTTTTTTCCTGCACACCCGGAACAGGTACAGATGCCGGTTTCCATGGCATCAACGGGAAATTCGCCATCGGCTGTGCAGAATATTCCCTGTGCGGATTTGAGATCAACGCCGATAAAATCAAAGAGGTCAAAGCCGGAGTAGCAGAGAATGGCGGCTGTTGAGGGGATGGCGGCTGCCGGTGCATACCATGCGGTGTCGGCCGGAGTTTTTCTCTTAAGTCCTGCCAGCCATTCCGCATAATTCCGTGGATTGGCAAAAGCGGTATGCCAGTTGGCTACCAATACGCAGTCGCCACTTACGGCATTATTGTCCAGCTGGGGATGAATAGTGACGGGCATCACACCAGTTGCCGGAGGAAATTGTCGGGCTACGGCAGCCGGGGCACATACGGGCATGTTGGCATTCTGCAGGGTGCCAAGCGCAGGAAATAACCTGATGGTATCAGTGGCCGACGGGAGTTTCAGTTCCGTCCCCTCGTGCCTGAACAGGCCGGTCCGGCCAAGACCGTCCCTTTTGCGGATATTAAACTGGCTCATTGCGCACCTCACAATCGGGAACTTCCTGTCGCAGGATCTTTTCCCACCGCTTACTGCAGGACACTACTACATGGGTTTCCGGGTGGCTCTCTACAAGCGCACGTATACCCCGGCATCCCTGGCGCACCATTGCATCGTCCCATTCGGGAATCTCGCTTTGGCCTACGGGAAATGTTTCTTTGAGTTCCTTAGGGTATGGACCGAACGGGGGCTTGAACAGGAGTGTAGTATCAAATTCTTCACGTTCACCACCATCGAGTGCTACCAGTACTTCTTTGCCAAGCCGGAGACGTGCGAGCTGCTGCTGGTAGCGCAGCACTTCAGTACGGGCGCAACTTTCGTCACCCCGGTAGAAGAAGCGGCGCTTTGAGGTACGGTCGGTTTTTTCGAGTTCAGTGTTGCGGAGAAGGAGTGCCCGGTAGCCTGCGAGCAGCTGCGGGTGGCCCCGGCAGCGTTCATCGACAAGTTCCCAGAGCGAACCGTCCGTTATAGCCTGCCGGATGCGGGCAATCTCGGCGAGAGTCACATGAAGGTTGTGGAGCGCAAGCAGGCGGTCGCGCTGCGGTGAAGTGCGGAGTTCTTCTACGGTATGGGTGCGACAGACATTGCAGGCACAGGGAAGATCGGCGAGTTCGTCTATCTTATAACTGCCATGCACGGTCATATACCGGCCTTCCTTGGCATAGAGCGCATAGGCAGCCGAGTCAAAGAGATCGCAGCCCATTGCAGTTGCAAGTGCGAACATGGCGGGGTGGCCGGCGCCGAAGAGATGGACACAGGCCGAAGGAGAGATCGTACGCTTTGCGGCCATGACAACGCTGACAAGATCCCGGTAACGGTACTGCTCCATGATAGGAACAACCGCACCAATGGGGCAGAACGTAAACCCGAGATCAGTGACTTCCTTTCCTGCACGTTCCCGCAGATCTTCAAATATCCCTCCCTGAACCGGGCCGGCAATTGGAGCATCATTGCCAAAGACCTGTTTTGCCTCAGCGAGACGCTGCATGGTTATTGCGAGTTCACCTTCTGCGGTCTGCCGGTCGGAGGCGGGGGATGTAGGAATGTCAAGGGGTACCCAGATATCACTTTTTATATCGCGCTGGAACGAGAGAGTTTCGGTATTGGTGATGGAGACTTCACCATACACGGAAAGCTGGAAAGAACCGGAATCGGTCATGATGACGCCGTCGTAATCAAGAACTTTGTGCAGGCCTTCTGAAAGTGCGCGCTCACGGTACTGTTTGCTCTGGGAAAAAATGTAAGCGTTGGTTATGATTGCTTCCACGCCCATCTTCCTGAGTTCTTTTGGGGTGACAAGCTGGAGATGGGGGTTAATGACCGGCAGCAGGGCAGGCGTCTTAACAATCTTTTTGCCTACGGTCAACTTCCCGCAACGACCGGCAATATCGCTATACAAACTCTCGAAAGAAATTCCCATGAGGCACCCTGATGTGCTGGTATATGTGCGCTCATGAGGTTAAACGGTTCCCTTCTTCTCGGAAAAAATCTGGCCTTCAAAGGTCATCAGTTCGATATTTTTGGAAGTCCAGCACTTACGTGGTAGTCCGGCTTTGTTGCAGGTATGGTCAAGGAAGGTTGTACTATCCCACCCGTACTCTTTTGCAACCTGGGGGAGCAGGAGGCCACTTGTGCCCATGCCCCGAACAATCAGGCCATGTTTTCCCACGATGATATTTGCCGGGCGCTCTTCAGGCTCACATAAAAGTGGAACAGGTACAGTGAGAATAGTAACTTCGAGATCAATTGTTGAAAGTTCATTTTTAGAAACCGGTGGAAACCGCGGATCTTCGAGTGCAGCCGCTTTCGCAGCGTGCTCAATTGCTTCCCCGAGTGACATAACCGGATACGGGAGTCCTATGCAGCCACGCAGTTCGCCACCGGAGGTGAGTGTGACAAAAACACCCCGTTTTGCATTGAAGACCGGGGTGAGTTTAAGGTCGGATTTTGGTTTTTTCCCTACCGCTTGTTCAAGTGCACCGCGTGCGAGCCGGATTGCAAGAGCTCCTTCTTCTGCTGTCAGCATACTTTTCACTGCCCCTCTCTTGAAAGTCTGCTTAGTTCAGGTTGGATAACAATGTATCGAACATGTCAACCACATCTCTCTGTTATGGAAATACCAATGATACAATGTAATCCGAATCTTTTTCTGGCCCGTCCGTGTGGATTTGTAGCGTTATCATAAAAAATTCTGGTGCGGGAATATGCCCTTGTGGTTGAGACTGGCGCTGTGCTTATCAGCCCGGACGGCCAATATATGGAACGAGAGGGAGAGAGCGGCCGACGGTGACTTAAGTGTCGCTGAGGAAAGTCCCCCCACCCACCGGTCACGCAGCCGTACGCAAGTACGGGTGGCGAGAGTCACGGCTATGGCACAGAAACGACACGGCCTGTTTTTAGCAATGATGCGATCGAGCCGTTAAAGCAAGAAGTGCAGGCAACTGCACGAGTAACTCGCTGAGCGTCTGAGGAACAGGATACGTTGGAACGACGAATCCCTGCGGGTGCAAGCCAGAACAGGGCAAATGGATAGTCCGGTATCCGCCCGGGTATGGCGCAGAGCTGAATGCCGCTAAAACAAAAGGAGGCTTACTCCTCCCACTCACATTCTCGTTTTGAGTATCTTTTTGGATAATTAGCATTTCTGTTTTTGTTTAAACTCTTGATTTTTCAATTTCCTGATTTATTGTTGATATTTGAGATTCAAGATTAATTATTCGAGATTTTAGAGTTTCCTTTGGTTTAAACTCTTTATTCATCGAACAAACATCTTCTTGGTTTGTATCTATATTATTAGATGGTTTAAACTCGTTAGATTCAGCAGAAAGGAAGAATCCACCTTCAACTTTGTAGATTGCCACTGATTTACCGATAAGCGCCCTGTAAGTATTCCAAGGGAATCGGATACAAGGTGCAATGAAACCTTTCTTTGGATGGATTTTTTTATTGTTGTGGTTATTACCAAACAATCTACCATAACAAATAGTAGTCATCAAAAAGCTTAAAATTAATGATAAGAATAGAAGTTTGAATCTGAACTTTTTTTCAATTCTTACACGCCATTAAGTGCAATTCCTGATTTAGAGGCTTTTACTTTTATATAATTGATGAAGGCTGAACACACAATCAGCATGTATTTTGCATCTTCAACATCAAGACTAGGATCCTCTTTCAAAGCATGACGAATTCCTTCATCATCATTTGTCCATGAATAAATCTTTTTCAAGGCATCTCTTAAATCGGGATGAAGTTTAATGATTTGTTTAGTCTCCATCTCATTAATCGCACTTGACAACGTTGCCTTTGGATTGTTTGAAATAATCTTACATAAGGCTTCAACTGCACTAATTGACTCTTTTACCGAATTCCGATAATCTGGAGACTCCTTATTTGATAGGTGGGTAATCGCTTGTTTTAGATGAATAGTTACTTGGGACGGGGAGACAAGAGCTTCTTCGATTTCCACAATTTCTGATTCTGATGTTATCGGTGTAATTTGGTTATCAACAAAACGAAATCCAGCAAATTCTCTTTCTAATATGTTATTACAACAGTTAACTAGAGAAATACTTCTTCTCGAATTAGGATCATTGGAAGACATGAATTCGAGAAAATCATATACTTTCCACCATTCACATCTAAAAAAGAAGGATTTGAAGGAATCCCTCATCGTATACCACCAATCAGGCATTTCATCTGTCGGCTTCTTTAGAAAGTTATTCCAAACAGAATTAAAAAAAATGATGTTATCTTGATCTATTGGCTTACCCAAATCGCCCACAGGAAGGAAGTAAGTATTATAAAATGCACTCCAAAGACCATTTTTTAACTCATCATCTATTCCGTTAATTTGTATGATATCACGAATCGGTTTATACCCAAATCTTTCGGAGAATATCGGCAAAGTAATCCCTTTTTAATAATATCATTTCCTCCACATCAATGTAACATAAGGCACTTTGATTTTTTCTGCAATCAAGATACTTTCTTATCCGTGTAAAACAACCAAGCACATATTCCCAAATGAACCATCACAGAAAACACACCTCTATTGCAATGCGTAATATTTCCCATGTAGTGTCTTACATCAAAGATGATCCTGCACGATGGTATAAAGTGAACTGGATAATTGTTGGTACTTCTCACGCTATTTACAAACAACAGGGATCACATGGGCATAATATCAGGCAAAAAATTCGCCACCGATTATGGAGACTAGCACAAAGAGAATACCCCGTTCTCAAAAGGTATTCAATTCCCTATGAAATCAGTGGCGATAGCAAATGCAAAATTATATGGTATTATCGGATTTGGGATTTCTTTTCTTTTTCAAGATGGGGATAGAACGTCATTTAGGTATTATTGATGACCTTTCCGTCTGATCAATGTGACATAAGGTACTTTGATTTTTTCTGCAATCTCTTTGTAGTTCATTCCATCCTTGTGAAGAAGATCGACATATTTCCAATCAATCTCTTTGAATCACCTGTGTAAAATAAGAATGAAAACGATACATAATGATAAGAATCAATCAATAGTGTAATAATTCAAAAAGAGGGTATCATCAATGCTTGACATCAGGTTCGTTAGGGCAAACCCGGATGCAGTAAAAGAAGATCTCAAAAAACGCAATGATACAGAGAAACTTGCGTGGGTGGACGACCTCCTCAAAAAAGATACCCGTTCACGAGAACTCAAAGTGGAAACGGATCTGCTCCGCCAGCGGCGCAACACCATCGCCCGGGAGATCAATGCAGCACGAAAAGCCGGTCAGGATGCAACCGCTCTCATGACTGAAGCGGCCAATCTCCCGCAAAAGATCAAGGACTGCGATGCTGAACAGGAAGAAAACGCAAAAACAATTCATTCGTATTTAATGCGCCTGCCTAACATCCTGCACGAAAGTGTCCCGGTGGGGAAAGATGATACCGAAAATGTTGAAATAAAACGAGTTGGTACTCCTAAAACGTTCGATTTCGAACTCAGGAACCATGGCCAGCTGGCAGCCGATCAGGGTTGGGCAGATTTTGAGCGAGCCACAAAGATCTCCGGTGCCGGGTTCTATTTCTTAAAAGGCAGTCTTGTCCTTCTCGATATGGCACTGCAGCGATTTGCTATCGATCTTCTTGCTGCAAAAGGCTATACTCCGATTATCCCCCCCTATATGATCAACCGCACTTCCTACGAAGGAGTCACGGACCTTAGTGACTTTGAGAAAGTGATGTATAAGATCGATGGCAGTGACTCATACCTTATCGCGACCAGCGAGCACCCGATTGGCGCAATGTACCAGGATGAGATTTTCGAAGAAAAAGATCTCCCGTTAAGACTTGCCGGCATCTCACCTTGCTTCCGTCGCGAGATCGGCGCGCACGGTCTTGACACAAAAGGCCTGTTCCGCGTCCACCAGTTCACAAAAATTGAACAGTTTGTCTTTTGCAAGCCTGAAGATTCCTGGAAAATTCATGAAGAACTCTTAGCAAATGCAGAAGAAATTTTCATGAAACTCGATCTTCCTTACCATGTTGTCAATATCTGTACCGGCGATATCGGTACGGTTGCTGCAAAAAAATATGATATTGAGGTGTGGATGCCCCGGGAAAATGCCTACAAAGAAGTGGTATCCTGCTCTAATTGTACCTCTTACCAGGCTGTGCGACTCAATATTAAAGTGCGGGATAAGAGTGAATTTGAACTTAAACAGCACCTTCACACGCTCAACTCAACTGCTATTGCAACGTCGCGCGTTATGCGTGCAATTCTTGAAAATAACCAGGAACCGGATGGCCGGGTAATGGTGCCTCTTGTTCTCCGTCCGTACATGAACGACCAGGAATATCTCTGATTTTTTATAAACGAAGGTTTTTTGCAAATCCTTATTTTATCAAGATAACGTAGATAATAGTAAGAAGGGATTGTATGGGTTTTCCAGAACTGGGCAGTGATGAGCCGGTTATCCTCCGGGCTCATAATATCAAAGTAAAATCTGTTGTGTTTGAGGCAGTCCTCACGAATAAGCGCCTGATTCTTGTTGACGGTAAAAAAGGTCTTATTCCTCCTCAGGAAATCTTCCTTGAAACTATCAGGACTGTTGATGGGGGTGAGAATGCTATCCGGGATCCGATTCTCACATTCTCTATCATATCTCACGGAGGTACCGCGCGCCAGATGATTCTGACATTCCCCCGATCAGCCAGTGGAGAGCGGCGGCGGGAACGGGATGACTGGTTAAAGGAACTCAAAGCAAGAATCTCTTCTTCAGATACTATCCCGGTATCCCCGGAATCAATAGCATTTGATCAACACTCATCACAAATCCCAGAATTTGCACCGCCCTCAACTCCCAGTAGTTCCGGTGCATCTACCCAGAAGAAGAAGATTGAGATCACCCGGCCCATAAGGGATATAATAGATTCATCACCTGCAATACCACGACCTATTGAAACGACATCGCTCCCAATCGGTTCTTTCTGTTCACGGTGTGGCAACCGGGTCCCCCCGGAATCAGTATTTTGCAATCGATGCGGGACACCTGTTGTAACTTCTGCGGAACAACCAGCAGTTCCACCGGTAACCATTCCGACAACGCCCGTTGTCCCACCATCATCTGTTCCCCAGGTACAGATCCCCACCCCCCCGGTCTTTGGTCAGGCTGCTGAACGCAAAGAGCGACCGATCGAAGAGGTTATTCATTCAATAGAACCGTTGATTGAAGATTCAAAACCCCGCAGCAGTGAACCGGCACCACTGGTACCACGTCATTATCCTGCTCCACCTCCCTTTGTAGAAACCCCGGCAGTTGAATCTCCCGCTGGTGTATCTCCTCCGGGAGAAACACCCGCACAGCCATCTTCAACTGCATCTGTGCCAGCAGACGCCCCATCTTCGGCATCACCACCTCCGGTACCGCCGATGACTCCACCCGTTCCACGAAAAAAATCAAAGGTGGTTACTTTCGCTGCACTTGCCATTGTAATTCTAGTGGTTATCGGTGGTATTGTTATTTTCTCAAACTCTTTGGGGACACTGCCGCAAAGCCCTGCAATCACACCGACAATTACTCCCACTCCAATGATTACAACCTCAATATCAACGCCAGTTCCAACTCCCATACCAGTTGTCACAATCGAGGCAATCCCGACTACCGCTGCGCCACCGGAAGTTACCATTCCTCTCAACGGTGTCTGGGTTCGCATCAAGTATTCCGGTAAATATAGTGGTACGTATGGTACTCCTAATGGCCAGTCTTCCGTTGCGGATACTGGTGACCATTTCTATATGGTATCGACCGTTAACGGCCCGGTTGTTGCTTCCATTCAGAAAATGGATGGTTCGTCCAATACGCTTGCCGTTGATGTATACAAAAATGGTGAGCTGATGAAAGAGGCAACAACCGTCTCACCCAAAGGCATTGTCGAACTTCAGGTTGATCTTAAACCTGTCCCAACACCTACACCATTACCCACTCAAACGATGAGTCCTACTATTACACCCACGGTAACTGCAGCAGTAAATTCAACGGTGAATACAACGTCAACCGTTTAGGAATTCGTCCTATTCTTTTTTAACAACCTGAATGAGCGCACATACAGGATGAGAGTTTTTTTAAAATTGCACTCTTGTACTGTGATACGTTAAT
Source organism: uncultured Methanoregula sp. (assembly GCA_963676675.2). Lineage (GTDB taxonomy): Archaea > Halobacteriota > Methanomicrobia > Methanomicrobiales > Methanospirillaceae > Methanoregula. The sequence continues at coordinate 1,544,368 of OY781161.1, forward strand.
TATGAAATTCAAAATAGGTATTTTACCCGTAAAAATAGGATGCTGCTATGGGGATTCGAACCCCAGTCGCGGGCGTGAAAGGCCCGCATGATTGGCCGGACTACACTATAGCAGCAAGTTGCTCTCTATAATTACCCTGCGGTTTATAAATAGATTATGGAGGGGAAACAATGATTTTTGCAACACTCTTCGTAAATATGTTTGTTTTAAAAATTTTTTACCAAAAATGATTATTTTTTATTGATAGGATAGCCTTCAGTCTCAGTTACTAATTTGAATGAGGCCATAAGTTGCCGTGTAATCGGTCCGGGTTTGCCGCTACCAATTGTTCGTCCGTCAACCCATGTGATCGGCGCAACTTCTGCAGCTGTACCTGTGCAGATCATCTCATCTGCGGTATAGAGATCAAAATACCCGATATTCTGTTCTTTTACCGTAATCCCCAGTGATTTAGCGATCTCAATAAGCACCATGCGGGTAATTCCCCGGAGATTGTTAAGCGTAGGCGGCGTGATGATCTCTCCGTTCTTTACAATATAGAGGTTATCGCCGGACCCTTCGGAGATATACCCATTTGTATCAAAGAAGATAGCTTCATCTCCACCTTTATAATTCGCCTCGATCTTTGCCAGGATGTTGTTTAGATAATTAAGGCTCTTGACATTGGGAGGCATTGATTCTGCAGGATTGCGCCGCACGGAAACGGTAACTCCCTTCAAGCCCTTCTCGTATAGATCACCATACATCGCACCCCAGGTGACCGCAATGATGATCACTGATGGCTTTGGACATTTTCGTGGATCAAGTCCGAGGTCGCCAACGCCCCGGGTAATAATCGGGCGTATATATGCATCTTTTAAGTTATTTTTCCGCAGCGTCTCACAGATTGCTTCAGTCATTTCCTCTTTTGATATCGGGGGATGGATATCAATGGTTTTTGCCGAATCAAAAAGACGGTCAAGATGCTCTTTTAACCGGAATATTTTCCCGTTATAGGCACGGATACCTTCAAACACACCATCGCCATACAGGAACCCGTGATCAAAAACTGAAACTTTTGCCTGATCATCAGGCACAAATTTTCCATCATAATAGATGATCATAGTTTCTGATGGATCGCGGAGGTTTTTGTAGTTTTTTCTTTTGTCCGGAGTTGTTTTTTAAAAGATCACATGAAAAATATTTCAGATGATGCAAATCGTTAACAATATCTAACAAGCAATATCGTTATTCAGACAGAAAATTTTGCGTTACATAGCATAATATTGCAAAAGAGATGTTGCAGAATGGACCAAAAAGACAAAATCTCCCGCCAAATAACAGGAATCTCTTCAGATATTCAGGACAGTCTGTTTAAGGAAGTCTTTGACAGGATCCAAACGGGTATCATTATTGTCGATCCGGACAGTCACACGATTGTTGATGCGAATCCGCTCGCCGAACAAATTCTCGGGTCAACAAAGGATCACCTGATAAACCATGTGTGTCACGAATTTATCTGCCCGGCAAAAAAGGGAGCATGCCCTATCACCGACCAGAATACTGCTGTAGTAAATACAGAACGTGTATTCATTAATCAAAAAGGAGAGAAGCTGGCAATTCTTAAGACCGTTGCCAAGGTAAAAATCAACGGAAAGGAATATCTTATAGAAAGTTTCGTTGACATCTCTGACCGGAAAACTGCCGATGACCGGAAAGTTGCTCTCATTGGTTTTATGAATGAATCTGTACTTCGTATCCGCCGACCCCTTGAACTTACGAAAATGAATATGCAACTTATAGCAGATCAGGTCAAAACCGGTGAATTTGAATCCGAAGAAATCCGTATGGAACTCCAGATACAGGCAAATAATATCAGCCAGATGATAAAAAATCTTGATGAACTGGTCCGGATGGTGGCAGAAGAGCGGGGAGAAGAGATCCCAAAGGAATTCAGGGAATTTCTTCTCGGGAAGTGAGTCTGGTGACCGACTCAACTCCGATGGATATGAGTGGGGAAAATGTCCTCTACCTGATGCTTTCTCCACCAGAAAATATCCATGCGATGAATATTGCCGTTATAAAAAAAATACTGGAACATGGATGCACTCCACTCATTATTACCGTGAACCAGCCGTTTAAGGTGCTGACAAAAATCTACACAAAAGAAGGAATTGATTCATCAAAATTTTATGTAATAGATACCGTGACTCAATATTCCGGGGGTGTGTGTGAAAACAGTCCCCGGGTGAAATATATAAATAATCCTTCAAATCTTACGGATCTCGGTATCGCAATATCCGAAATTCTTCCACAGTTACCGGGAACAAAAAAGTGTATTATGTTTGACTCTATAAGCATGCTTCTTATTCATATCCCATCAGCAACGGCATCCAAGTTCTTCCATTTTGTAGTAAATAAACTCAAATTATCTGATGTATCGGGAATTTTTCTTTGCGTGGAAAAAGGACTTGACCCGGTGATTCTTTCGCAGATGTCTGCTTTTGTTGATAAAATTGTAGATTTTGAAGCCGAAATTACAAGTAATGGAAAGTAGACTTTTGATGCAGAAAAACCTGAATAAATATCCATTTGCAGAAAAAATCGTTATTATATTTTTTATTTTTAATGATTCAGAGTCTTTTCTTCTTCCGGCATAGTTGGACAAAGTGTTCGAGCATACCCTTACTTCCGACCGGATGCAGGTGAGTATAACTGCCCAGCGTGTTATCGATAACTGCTCCATCGAAATTATCACGGATACCAATACCCCTGCTCAAGTGGTAAGCGAATCGCGTATCGGGTGACAATACAACATCAGAGTGGTGAAACTCATGTCCACTGAATTGTGCCTGGCCTACCGGAGAGGTCGCATCGCTCGTTCCTTTCACATAACTGACAACCCGTCGGGCAGGCATATGGGTTTCTCCGGAAAAAACCCCGCACATCGCATAGTGCTGTTCAGCTGTGGCACCCTGCCAGCCCGCATGTAAGACAATTCGATCCGTGAGATACATGAGACCCCCGCACTCTGCATAGATTGGTGTACCATTCTTTGATGCAGTACGGATAGCATCCCTCATTTCCTGGTTGGATTCAAGTTCCCGTGCATAAAGTTCCGGGTATCCTCCCCCAATGATATAGCCATCAGCATCAGGAAGAGTGTCATGGACAGGACTGAACATAACCGGTTCAGCACCTAATGACCGAAGAACATCAAAAAGATCGGCATAGTAAAAGTTGAATGCTTCATCAAACGCCACACCAATCTTTGCATCTGGTTCAATTGTTTTTTCAAAAGAAGGTGAAGCATGCAAAGGAAGACTACTGTCTTTCATCAGTGAGAGGAGCCGTTCAAGATCCACATACTTTCCGATCATGTCAGTTATGGTGTGAATCCGTGTATCAAAATCACCTTTCCCGGCCCCTTCCCGGTAGGGGACCAGTCCAAGGTGGCGCATGGTCAGCTGCATCTCTTCCATACGGGGAATTGCTCCGATGACCGGGACCTTACAATAGTGTTCAATCGCAGTCACCGCTTTTGCTTTATGGGATCCCCCTTTTACATTGTTGAGAATTACCCCAACAATCCGGATTTTCGGATCAAATTCCTGAAAACCTTTTACGAGAGCTGCTGCACTGCGGGTAATACTTTGTGCAGATACAACCAGAATTACCGGTAGATCAAGTTCTTTTGCAATTGCAGCAGTACTCCCCACATCGGTTAGTGCTTCTGCTCCTTCGTAGAGTCCGCGGACCCCTTCCACAATAGCAATGTCAGCATTCCGGCAACCATAAGAAAAAATTTCTCCAATCTGGTCAGTTGAGAGAGCAAAACTATCCAGATTCCGGCAGGGACGTCCCGATACTGCTGCGAGATAAGATGGATCGATATAATCCATTCCTACCTTGAACGTCTGTACGCGGTATTTTTTTGCAAGAATGGCAGTAAGAGCAAGCGTGATACTGGTTTTTCCACTTCCCGATCTATCTCCGGTGATGAGAATCTGTTTCATTAAAGGCTCCGGAGAACCGCCCCAAATTCGCTCTCCACGATGTCACGGACACCGAGTGTTTTGGGATGGAGGTCAATTTCGACCATCACATGCCGGTGACCGAGATCCCGGAGTGGTTCTACCTGGCGTGGACCGTTTGTAATGGAAAAACATTCAATACCCGTTGTGTATTCCATGGGAATTGCATGAGGCACACCCGCAATCAGGGCAAATGAAGGAGCGATCTCGCGTATGCGTTTTCCAAGAATATCGCCGTTTGCGCCATACTCATCAAGAGCACCAATAAGTTCAATTGTCACGCCCCGCTTTTTCATCTCGTCAAGAATCCTTGCAGCATCCGCTCGAACTTTGGGAAGTCCCCTCTGGTCAAGATTGGCAATATAGGTGATATCTGCATCCGGGCACGCGTCATGGAGAGCGATTAATTCATCGGCAAACATGTACGCTGTCTCTTTCTTCGCGTTCATAATCGCTACCCCTTTTGCTCCGCTCTGTGCACATTGTCGCAGTCGCCGGGCTGCAACATGTTTCAGGTCCCCACGGGAAGGTTCGATATAGGCTTTGCAGGCAGCGCCCCGGACCCTTTCAACTTCATTTGCTTTCTGCATCAGGAACTGCTGGCGGGTGAGTTCCTCTTCACTTATCCAGCCTGCCAGTTGGGCGGCTTCAAGAGTTGCAAGCACGCCTGCGATATTTTCGAGAAATCCTGCATGGATGTCGACAGCAATCGTCGGGATTGTGACACCCGCTCCATCAATAGCCGACTGGAGATCTTCTCCAATGATCATCGAAACGCAGGTGCCTACAACGACCATTCGTTTTGGTGCAAAGGTATCCTCGGCATACCGCAACACATTTTCAAGCGATGCCTGACCCCCGAAAATAAATTCGTTATCAGCAAGAGACGTGGTAAGTACGCGCATCCCATCTTCCTCAAGCAAGCGGGCATGTTTAAAAGAACATCCTGAAGGACCATGTAAAATAGCGACATCCGCTTCAAGATCACGAGCGGTATACAAAGCAGCAACGATCGAACTGGGGCGGGGGTGCATGTACTTCATTATTATCAGTTATCTCCAGGTTTTCACCGATAGGACAATGGATCCTTTGTCGGTTTTTTGTAAAGCGGTCTTTTTTCCTTCATCAAATGTCGTGCAGTGAGCATCTATACTCTCCTGAACTGATTGGTAATATTCTGAATGCGGATCTGGAATCTTCCCAACCCAAATCACTTTTAAGGGGCGTACCTTTTCAATTGCTGATATAATCTGGGCAAAGGAGAAGCCTTCGCAGACCGCTCCATCCCCTTTAACCTGACCAATCACCAGGGTAATTTCGCTCGTTCCGGCCAAATGCCGTGCATATTGCGCGGCACAAACAGTTGTCGCGATATTTGTCCCGCTGTTTGCATTATCGACAATAATGATGTTTTTTTCGTGAATTACAGACATCCTGCCGGGTAGGGCTGTAAAATTGTTTAGTGGAGTAGGATCTACATTAAGTATTACTGCGGCTGCTGCGGCGAGCATAAGAGGAACACGATAGGGGAGCAGATTGAAAAGGGGATTTTTCAGGATATATCGTCTTCCTTCCCGTTCCACAATGCAGTTCGAACCATTGCATTGTACCAAATCCTCAATATGCATGACATTTTCATTGTCACAAACAATTCCTTCAGCAACGAGAATGCATTTTGCGTGTTGTGCAGAAGCAATCTTTTCTTTTACCGCGAACTTCTTTCCTGCAGCAAATGGATAATCTTCTGCTGAGGTGATGATAGTAAGATCCCCGGCACCGGTAACCCCGAGTGAAATTTCTGCAACCAGCCAGCCTGGCATGTCACGTGCATATTTTGCTGCTGTAAGAACCGATGCCGGAGTGATACTCCGCTTCCAGAGAATATTCTTTGTCGGATATACAAAGGTCCCTGTCGAAGTATGCAGTATCCCGTTTCCTGTAAGGATATGAGCAAGGGCATGTGCAGTAGTGGTCTTTCCTCGTGCTCCGGTTATTTCAATCATGGGATTGGGGATTTTTTCCCCGAGTAACCGGCGCACCGCTTCATGATGGGTGATGATTGGTATTGTGCGGTTTGAAATGAGGGGGTGATCCGGATCCATGTGGACCGGAGCAACAATTAAATCGTATTTTTTTGTTTTTGCGATTTCCGCCATTTCAGGTGTAGAACCTTTGTAAATATCTACAACATCAACAACATTACCTGCATCTGCATACGTATCACCGATCTCTCTACCGCCGTGAATAGTATCCAGTATCAGGATATGCATAAAAAAAGTTAGATGATTGAAAGAGCTTTTGTCGCATTCTTAACCATAAGATCGGCAAGCAGGGGGTCACTTCCAATCGGATCTGCGTATAAGAGCGGAATAGATTTCCCATTCAATGCAAAGCTTCCTTTCTTTGTGCCTTCAGGTAATCCAATTTCCCCGGGAATATCTTTTTCAATATGAACCCCTCTTGCAAGGAACAGGGGGACAACAACAAGAGCTTCAATGGGTTCATGCCTGAACTCATTGAGTGATTCCTTGATGGTGGGCTTATTCATATTCATAAAACCGCATTTCACAATAAAATCCGTATTACCTGCCTTGATCATAGCGGCAGTTTTCTCAACAAGATCCTGATTGTAAGGCATCGTACTTCCATGCCCTACGAGTAACATTCCCTTCTTACCCATATAGCAAATAGTATTACTGCAATCATTAAAAATTCTTACCAAATGTTTTTTTTATTGGATGTGGTGCCCCATTAGCCAATGAATGATTTTTTCGTAGGAGATTTTCGATAGAATATGAACGTTCTAATGATTGTGGTGTTTTAAAAAAATGCCATTAAAATCCATATTTTCCCCATAAAGTATATTTCAGTCCCGGCAAAAGCGCGTTTCTTTTACCCAAACACATTATCCAAAGGAAGTATGAATAATTTTAATTGATTTTGTTAAATTTCATGCAAAGTAATTAGTTCGATAAGCTTCAACGGATATGAACTCATGATGGATGCATTTGAGCGTTTCGGGTTGCTCATCAATGATCGGGTTGTCAGGACACCTGTGGGAATTGCATCCATGGCTGGTATTGTCGATACATCCTATGTAATCGAACGAGCCGGGCATATCGGCTTTGCATTCATTGGCGGATATTCTATCGACCAAAGAACAATGGATGCTGCAAAGACCATAGCTGCTCACGAAGATCGCCGGGAATTCTTATATGAAAATCCGGTCGAAGAGTTGACAAAGCAGATTGCAAAGATGGAAAAAAGTAATGTAATCCTGGGAATCAATCTTCGGGGAAGTTCTCCGGAGGCTTTTAGTTCTTTAGCAGACGCTTTGGGTGACCGGGTTGTATATGAAATTGATGCTCATTGTCGTCAGCCTGCTATGGTTGCAGCGGGATGTGGAGAATATTATTTAAAAAAACCTGGTGAACTTGAAGCTGCTGTCAGGGCGCTTAAATCTAAAGGAGTCACGGTTTCAGTTAAGATCCGAGCCGGTGTTGCCGCCGATGATCGTCAACTCGCAATAAAACTCTGGGCCGCGGGTGCAGATATCCTGCACATCGATCTCATGGATTTTGGCTCTGCAAAACTCCGGCAGATCAGAAACAGTTGTCCATTGATGCTGATTGCAAATAATTCTATTACTGGTTTTGATAAAATGAAAGATATGCTCTCACATGGGGCAGATCTTGTATCAGTTGCACGGCAGTCGGATATTCGTACACTATCCGGTTTGGATGCTGCTATTTCACGTTATGCTGATGAAGAGGGATGGTACAATGCACCTAAGCAACTTTGTCGTGGAGGAGATATCCGCTCACTGGCTTTCTGCTGTATGCCGGTGAAAGAGTGCCCACTCATACCGACATTGTCACGAATGGGTATAACAAAGGAAAATTACATTCGTATAAAACAGGAAGCAGTCAAGGGTGTGCCTCTCGAAAATGGAAAGCAGACCTGTTTTGGCAGTCTAGCCTGGTGCTGCAAAACATCATCCCCTTGTATGTTTCGGGATATGACATTAAAACAGGTAGGCTTATCAAAGAAAGAGTATATGCGTCTCAAACGCGATCTCTCTGAAACATTGATGTGCGGTATTTTTCATGACTTGCCTTCCGATGAAAGCAGCTGAACGGGCCCAGCTTGCGATGATGCTGGAAGTGTGCGCATTTCCAAAACCCGGTAATGTCGATCGCTGCCATGATTATCCTGAAACCCGTCTCGAACACTTTCTCGCATCCACTATTTTTGCACGCCCGGCACTTGAAGAGGCAGAGAAAAGCGAGGGACGGATTGGTGAGATTATCCGGCATGCGGTCCAGCAGACCAATTGTCACGAGGGTGGAAATACTCACTTCGGGGCATTCATCCTTTTAATCCCCTTGGTATACGGTCGTTCCATCGATGGGGCAATGAAAGCAATTGAACGAACTGATACCTCTGATGCTGTCGCCTTTTACCGGGCATTCGGCCTGACAAAAGTCCACGCATTTTCTGATGATGAATTGGATGTGAATGATCCCAAATCTCTTACGGTATTACGGGATCGCGAGATGTCCCTTCTGGATGTCATGAAGCATTCCGCTACACACGATATGGTTGCCCGGGAGTGGGTAACCGGATTTCCGTTAACCAGACGCGGGGCGGATCTGCTCAAACAATTTGGTAAGGGTCGGCAGGCAATTGTCCAGATGTTCATTACACTTCTTGCTCAGGAACCGGATACATTCATAATAAAAAAACACGGTGTTATCGTAGCACAGGAAACCATGCGCAAAGCCCGTGAAGTACTTGATGGGAATGAGACTCTGGAAAATTTTGACCAGGACTGCATTGATAGGGATATCAACCCAGGCTCAATTGCTGATATCACCATAGCAGCGATCTTTATTGCTCTAGGAGAAGGATGGGAATGGGACTCTTAAAAACAGGTATCAACGAAGTTATTGTAACAACGGAGTATAACGCTGCACCCATCGGGATTATTTTTCGAGATGGAGTGGCAAAAATGATTCTTTTTTCCGGCAGTCATACAGCACAAAATATCGAAAAATACGGTTGGCTGGTGGCAAATTTCGTATACGATCCGATCCTCTACGTAACTACAGCCTTTGAAGATATCTCCCAGGATGCATTTTTAGAAGAAACGGTCAATGGCAGGAAAATGCACCGGCTTAAAAACACGGATGCATGGGCTGCATTCACAGCAACTATTGACAAAAAGACAACTGAAGCACTGATGGTAACCTTAACGCTTGAAAAGGAGATCATAGAAAATGTGTCTCTGCACCCGGTGAACCGCGGTTTTAACAGTATTATTGATACTACTGTACATGCAACGAGATATAAGGTAAACCATGATCCGGAACTTAAGAAAATGATCGATTATCATGCGGGAATCGTAAGAAAGTGCGGCGGAAAACGGGAACTTGAGGCACTTGAGATTCTTATGAGATATATTTCCTGATTTCTCTCTCCTTATAATCAAACAAAAATCTATTCTTTTTTTCGTTTAACCACCATGGCTTTATATTAAACAACTGCAACTCACTATATCAGCGCGTAATGTCGGATATAACGCGAAAGTAACAAAAATAACGTATGAGGCATAGGAAACATGCGTCCAATCAGTAAAGAAAAGAAATTCATCTATGATATATTTATTATACTCAGTGTTTTAGCATCCATAGCAATTACCTATATCTCAATATCCCGTGGGATCTATGATGTATTTCCTTACTTTTACCTTATTCCCGTAGTACTTATAGCCTTCAGCCGGCCAAAGATCAGCATATTTGTTACGGTATTTGTCGGGTGGCTCTATATCGGTCTTGTATACTCCCTCGGTCTTCCGGACACCGGCATTTTTGCCAGAGCCACGGTATGGTTTTTTATTTTTGTTTCTATCGGTGTCCTCATGTCAACATATTCAAGGGAGTACCGGAAAGAGGGGGATCGGAGCTGTGGTTCATTTTTCAACTCCCAGGCTGGGGCATTCAGTTATGACCGGGAAACCCTTAATATCCAGGATCCAAACCCGAAATTTTCACAGTTCATTGGCTTTGAATGTAATGAGTTACTGTTAAAGACGCTCCCTGAGATCATTACTGAAACGACAGAACGGGAGTTGTTTCTATCAAAAGTACGGGATAAACAAAGGGTTGGAGACATTGAGATAAGATTCACTTGTGCTGATGGGAGTACACGATGGGCACTGGTTTCTGCTGCTGATTGTGCTGAACCAGCAATTTACTGTACGGTTGTTGATATTTCCGATCAAAAACAGGCACAGGATGCGCTTATTCTTGCAAACCGAAAACTTAACCTGCTTAACAATGTGACTCGTCACGATATTCTCAACCAGCTAACAGCACTAATCGGGTACCTTGAACTCTCGAAAGATGAAATAAAAGATTCAAAATTACTAACCTATTTGGACAAAGAAGAACAGGCAGCAAATGCAATTCGAAACCAGATCCTATTCACCCGGGACTATCAGAATATCGGTGTCCATTCCCCTCAATGGCAAAATATTGCTGAGATGGTCTCGCTCGCACTTGCGACTCTTGATATTCATCATATCAGGATTACCGTGAATCTGTCTCCCATTGAAGTCTATGCAGATCCTTTACTCGAAAAAGTTTTTTACAACCTGATTGAAAACTCCCTTCGTCATGGTGAACGGGTAACTGAAATCGATATTTATTCGGAATCTGTCGGTGATAGCATCAAAATAATCATTAAAGATAATGGTGCGGGAATACCTGACGATGCTAAAGAACGGATTTTCCGGAGAGAATATTTCAAACATACCGGTTTTGGTCTCTTTTTAACCAGGGAGATACTTGCGATCACTAACTTAACCATCATGGAAACCGGAATATTTGGCCAAGGCGCTATGTTTGTAATTCATGCGCCTCAGGGAACATATCGTTCCATATTGGAAAATATTTCAAAAGAATAGTTTTTTCAATGCGGGAAATCTTGTTGAAAATTTTGTTAACCCGTAATACTTTCATATTTTTTTAATTTTTTAAAAAGAATATTTGGGATGAATTTACATTTCTTGGTGTTTCATACGGAGTTGTGGTGCAAAAATAAACCGAAATCCTCTTCTACTGCACCACTAAACGATTCAGTATGGTGCGGTATTCTGTCACTATGGACGATTCACTTGCAAAAAGCATTGATAAATCGTGTGAGAAGCGAAATATTTCCCGTTCAGATTTTGTAAATGAGGCGTGCACAACACACCTCACCAAAAGTACTGGCGTGGGCAGGATTGGTGCAACGACCCTGCCATCATCAGGTCCGGTTTTTGGACCCGAAGATCATAATATGCCCGACTATGAAGAAATGTTCCAGAAATTTGCCATTGAAGTGCCAGAATATTTCAATTTTGGTTTTGATGTAATTGATGCTTGGGCAAACAAAGATCGGAACAAACTTGCTATGCTCTGGGTGAACCAGGAAGGGAAAGAGAAGACATTCACATTCTGGGATCTGATGCGACTTTCAAACCAGATCGTAAACATTATGATCAAGTATGGTGTGAGTAAGGGTGACCGCGTACTGATCATGTTGCCCCGGGTTCCTGAGTGGTGGACTTTTACATTAGGTCTGATTAAAAGGGGAGCCGTATATGTTCCTGCCCCTACAATGCTCACCCCAAAGGACCTGAAATACCGAATCAATATTGCCGATATCAAGATGGTTATTACTATGGAAGAGCAGGCAGACAAGATCGAAGAGATCGCAAAGGAATGCCCTTCACTCTCCTGTAAAGTGCTAATCGATGGCAAACGCCCGGGCTGGATCAGTTACTTAACCGAACTTGACTACCCGGCTCCGGTGTCAGCAAAAATTGTCAATCTTCCCAGCATGAAAAAGACCAAGAGTACCGATCCTCTTGTGATCTTCTTTACTTCAGGTACAACGGGGGAGCCCAAAATGGTGGTGCACGACCAGAGCTACCCGCTTGGACATATTGTTACTGCACGGTTCTGGCATGACCTGCGCATTAACGATCTCCACTTCACGCTCTCCGACACGGGATGGGCAAAGAGTGCATGGGGGAAATTCTATGGCCAGTGGATCGAAGGTTCGGCTATCTTTGTGTACGATATCAGGAGCCGGTTCAATGCAACCGAGATCCTTCCGCTCATAGAAAAATATGGGATTACCACATTCTGCTGCCCACCAACGATTTACCGCATGCTGATATTAGCTGATCTCGATAAGTTTGATTTCTCTGAGCTTCGTCACTGCACAAGCGCTGGTGAACCGCTCAATCCGGAAGTGATCAAGGCATGGAAGGATGCAACCGGTATGACCATTTACGAAGGATATGGACAGACAGAGACCGTGCTCTGCATCGGTACTTTCCCCGGCATGACGCCCAAATTCGGTTCAATGGGAAAACCCTCGCCCGGCTGGCATGTCGAACTCCATGATGACAACGGGAAACCGGTCCCCCTTCATGAAGAAGGCAGGATCGCAATTAAAATAGATCCGCACCCGGTTGGATTATTCCGGCAATATCTCAACAATCCTGACGAGAATAAAAAATCATTTGTCAACGGCTATTACTATACCGGTGATAAAGCCTACAAAGATGAAGACGGGTATCTCTGGTTTATCGGCAGGGATGATGATGTTATCAAATCATCCGGTTACCGGATTGGACCGTTTGAAGTCGAGAGTGCGCTCATTGAGCACCCCTCGGTACAGGAAGCTGCGGTTGTCGGGTCTCCGGATGATGTTCGCGGCCTGATAGTCAAGGCATTTGTTATTCTTAAACCGGGATTCCAGCCCTCTGAAACTCTGGTACGGGAAATCCAGAATCATGTAAAGAAAGTTACTGCTCCGTACAAATATCCCCGGGTAATTGAGTTTGTAGATTCTTTACCAAAGACTATTTCCGGAAAGATCCGCAGGAAAGAACTCCGTGAGCAAGAAATGAAGAAGGCATCCAATGATAACGGTGCCACCCAAAAGGTCTAACGACCCCCTATCTTTATTTAATTTCAACCGTAATCTATACAGGCGCGAGGGTAGCCAAGCCAGGTCAACGGCGCCAGGTTCAGGGCCTGGTCTCGCAGGAGTTCTTGGGTTCGAATCCCATCCCTCGCATCTGGACTCAAAAATTATTAATCGTTCATTTTTTTTAATTTTTTGACTGACACTGCTTTACAGTGTATTTTCCCGATAGTCGTAGAGCTGATCGCTACGTTTTTCAGGTTTTTGGCCATGAGGGTAAATAACCCCACAACGGGCTCCGTTTTCCCTTTCCTGTATCTAACTCACTATCGAAAATCCTCAGATTATCCTTCTTTTAGTTTCCTGTGGAAAATTTGCTTAATTATCGGACCGTTTGCCAAAATGCCACCGAAATACACCTCTCTCATTGCCCGCCAAAGGTCTTTAAATCGATTTCATTTTTAATCCTTAATTTAGTCCATTCGTACCTCTAAACCCTGCCAGAATGCGAATATGAGGGTCGGTTTTCCGGGGGTCGGGAAAATTGGGATATAAAGCAGGATATTTTACCCTATATCTGTCTGTATCATCATCTGTCAATAATGGTATTCACTAAATAGATATCTGGTGAAATAGAGGAAGTACTATGAGGTCCGCTGCCTGCTCACGAAAGGAGAATTCCGTATGTCGTTTATAAATATCCGAATACTTATTCTCGCAGGATTTCTGGTCTTCCTTGCCGCTATGATCTTCCACCCGGGAGCCGCTGCTGCATTAGATCCCGTCAGCTGTCCGGGTTGCGGAATGGTGTGGAAAGATACCTGCGTTCCGTTCGATCGGAACAACGAGACCGCTTATAATGAAGAACTTATGACTTCCTTCTCTCAGATAGCAGCAAACCAGACCCCGGTTGCGGATTTCAGCAATCGATCATGGAGTAATGCGTTTCTTGCTCTGCATAATCTTTTGAAAGAGAGATATGCCTTTACCCAGTGGAAATCTGTTGACTTGGATGCCCTCTACTTGACCTATGCACCAATGATAGCTGACGCAGAGAAAAAACAGGACAAGGCCGCGTATTACCGGGCTCTCCGGGGATACCTGTTTGCTATCCCGGACGGACATGTGGATGTACTGCCAACTTCCGGTGATTTTGGAGCAAAGTATGCAGATATTGGCGGGAGCTACGGCATTGCGGTGAGCCGGCTTGATTCCGGGAAAGTTATAGTGAGCTATGTGGTAAACGGGAGTGCTGCTGAGCGTGCAGGAGTCCGGCCCGGGGATACCGTGACCCTATGGAATGGCAAACCCATAATAGATGCCATAAATGCCATTTCCTAGATCTGGGCCGTGAAGAAACCCTCAACTGCAGAAGGGATCCTGCTCCATCAACAACGGCTTTTAACAAGAGCGCCGCTCGGCACACCGGTATCCATTACGGTAGCAGGAAATAATGGTTTGAATCCCCGAACTGTGAATCTTACCGCTTACGATGACGGAGCCGAGACCCTGGTAAAGACCACAACATTCCTCGGGAAACAGATCAATGATATCGGGGCTGTAAGTATCTTAACTGATATCAAGCCACAGATCAGCAATGATACGGTCACGTACCAGACGCTGTCAGGAAGGTACGCGTACATCGCGATCTACGATGAATCCTACGATGTGTACCAGCCATTTAAGGCCGCAATGATGGACGCAATTGCGAAAAAGGCACCGGGCATAGTGATTGACCTCCGGTTCAACGGCGGAGGAGATGATAATATCGCGTCCTGTTTTGCCGGGTGGTTTGTGGATAAACCGGTCTTCTACGAATATGCAACAAAATATGATCCTGGTTCCCGACAGTTCACCATAGTATCGGAAGCCTGGACGCAACCACAGAAGGATGGGTACCGCGGACCGGTCGCTGTACTTGTCAGCCCGGACACCATCAGTTCCGGCGAAGGTGTCCCCATGGTGTTTGCAAACTCCGGAACTGGTAAGATCATTTCCTGGTACGGAACAAATGGGGCATTTGGTATGAATGGTCTTCAGGCCATCCTGCCGCTTGGCATGTACGTAGTCTTCCCAGACGGGGCATCGCTGGATAAGACTCGTTCAATCCAGACCGACAGTAATGCCCAACTCGTGGGAGGGGTGGCGCCGCAAATACGGGTTCCCATCAATGAAGATGCGGTTGCCCGGTCTATGGCCGGGGAGGATGTCCAGCTGACGTATGCACTGAAGTGGCTGGATGATCAACAGAACCCACAAATGCCAGTAACAACGGCTACTCCTAAACAACAGGCTTCACCGGGCATTGCAATTGTCGTCCTAACACTTGCCCTTCTTGTCCTGATTGTGGGACGTAAGTAATTTTTTTAAGAGAACTATCCAGAAGAGTAATAATGGAGATCAAGGAAAGAGGACAGTGGGCTCTCTCACTTTTTTGGTCTCCCAAGACACGAGTTATCGTGAAGGAAATGGGATGTCAGATTACGTATTGTCTGGATTCAGAGAATCAACTTTATTTTCCAAATCCTGGCATTTTGTTTTTTCACGCGGGATTTTCAGCACTCTGACATGAAAGAGAAAAGTATATCATTTTCGATGATAGACGATGCTGTGCGACATTTTAGAGTATTTTTATGCCCTGCACCGTTATTACAGAAGCGATGGATGATGCTCCATTTACCTTGAAGCATGCCCATATCTGGTTCCTCTCGGCGATGGGGATCTTCCTTGACGGTTTTGATCTTTTTGTCATGTCAATCGCTCTGCCGCTCATCATTGTCCAGTTCTCCGCAACTCCTCTTGAACAGGGCATTGTCGGTGCCGCAGCAGTTATCGGGGCAATTTTCGGAGCACTTATAGGAGGCAGACTCTGCGACCGTTTCGGGAGGAAGAAGGTCTTTTTGTTCGATCTTCTCATATTCATCATCTTTGCCATCCTCTCCTCTTTTGCCTGGAGCATTGAGTCCCTCATCATCTTTCGGTTCATGCTCGGTGTCGGTATCGGTGCGGATTATCCGGTCTGCGCATCATATGTAAGTGAATTCATGCCGAAACGGATACGGGGACGGATGCTGATTGCAGCATTCAGTTTCCAGGCAGTCGGTATTTTCGTTGCAGCAGCTATCGGACTTTTTATTCTTGCTATGCACCCTTCCGAATCGGCATGGCGGTGGATGCTTGTTGCCGGCGCTATCCCTGCGATCATAATCCTTGTACTGCGACGTGCTATTCCTGAGAGCGCACGGTGGCATATCCAGCGGAAGGAATGGAAACTCGCAATGGGTGTCGTCCGTTACCTTATACCGGATTTCACCATGAAAAAACCAATCAAACCCCCGGTTGAAGATATTGTCCAGAAGACGCAGGAAAAAGTGCCGGTATGGCATTCTTACCTGAACTTGTATGCTGAACTTTTTTCAAAAAAGAATCTGCGCAGGACTATCCTCATCACCGTCCCGTGGTTTTTTATGGATTTTGCATTTTATGGCGTTGGAATATTCACGCCGATCCTCATCACTGCAATGATAGGTACTCAGGGGGTAGGGTTAAATTTCATAGCGCAGGACTTCTACTCTTCAGAATATACGGTCTTGCTTGACGTATTTTTAGTCATTGGTTTCATTCTTAATATTCTCTTTATTGAGAGGATAGGCAGGATACGGCTCCAGCTTGCCGGTTTTATTGGTATGGCCGTGGGGATGTTCATTCTTGCCGCATCGCAATCCGGTTCACAGACTATCATCGCTCTCGCGTTTGTTGGATTCGGTCTTTTTAATCTCCTCCAGAACTTTGGGCCGAATGCAACAACGTTTCTCCTTCCCGCAGAGCTCTTCTCTACCCGTCTCCGTGCAACTGCTCACGGTTTTGCAGCGGGGCTTGCCAAGGTAGGGGCAGCCTGTGGTATTATCTTTGTCCCGTTAATGACCGCATCTTATGGGGTCCGGAATACCGTCATCTTCATGGGAATCATCTGCATCGTAGCATTTGTCGTGACCTGGCTTACCCGTATTGATATGACCGGACGCTCTCTCGAGGAACTTGAGGATGCTGGTAATATTCCTGCTCCATAATGACCAGTCCGGTCAAATATAATGAGGGATGGTAAATGAACGGGTTGATTTCAACTCCCTTTTTTGATCGGAATAGAGCCTCTCGGATATATACCGCTATACGGTGCTGTAATCGAAAAATGATTTTGTAATTGTGTTAACTAAAAAAGAGAGACGGATTAGCAGGTTTTATCTTTTTTTATCGATTCACCGATAGATAGCCACCCAATAGCAATGAGTGAAAAACCGGCAGATACGAATGTGCCGATGATTGGTAATACCGGATTATCTAAAAAGAATATCTCCCGGAGTGGATAAATCATGAACGTAATAGCAAAGAGGAGCGTTCCAATAAGGATTTTCGGATACGCTAGAAGCGAGTGATTCAGACCGATGACAATCATGGATCCACAGGCAAAGAAATAGAGCAGCGTAATCAGTGTGGAAGCACTGATCCCGGCAATGGCAATAACACCTAATGGAATAATCAGGCAGATTACGAGAAGTCCTAACAGAATATGCGGAGCAATTTGCTTTTTTGGGAGGCCTTTTTGGGATGCCATGGATATTATGAGAATGGAGGCGATCATTCCGATGTCAATCAGACTTGGAAAGACCAAGTTTCGCTGGCCCATGAGGATATTGACGTACCAGGCGATGTTCGAAATTCCCCAAAGCCCAAGCCCTCCTGCAACATAGAGATGCGTTTCCTGATTGCCACACCGATTCCAGAAGTACAGGAAAACCAGTGCTCCAGCGAGTGCGGCAATAATCTGAAGGTAGTTGCTTATCGCAAGAAAAATCTTATCCGGAAGAAGGAGGATCATCAGAGCGAGAACGACGGCAGCCCCTAAAATTACCCAGAAAAACCCGGTTATCAGTTTCAGGGCCGGACTATTCTGACACCCGGGCGAATATTCTTGAGCATTTATCATACAGTGTTTTTGATGTGATCTGCAAAAAGATTTATGAAATTCTGATATTTTTTGATAACCAAAAGTGCAAAAAATCGGTTTGGTGTCTATTTTATTCAGAATGTGAGGATCCAGATTAGTGTTCTTCTCTCTTTCCCTCAAATGATGGCATATGGATTTGTGAAATTATCCATATCCTCCACATTCTATTTTAAGACCACGAAACCATCCACAACAGTCCTTACATGACAAAGAGAAGTTGGAGAGACTGTCATAGGATATCGTCTTCCTTCGTATTCTTCATTACACATCTGCTGTAATAATGGTTGCAGAACATAATGTCGGACCTGTAACATATCCGCGCAGCATCCCTATTCCAGTAGATCGTGCACTTTTAACATTAGCAATCATCTGCCTGCACAAAATACTGCATTGTGTTACCATTGCGCTATCGTAAAAATGAGATGTATCTGTTACAGATTCACATGTTCTGGAGACCATTTTGGTTTTAAAAAATACAGATCTGATATTGTCAAATCTGCAATAAAAAGAACATGTCATAAAGGTTGTCCATTAGTATTATGGTCCGGGGAAAATCATAGAATAGAAGATGACTGAGAAAAAGTACGAATCATTGAAGATTGAAAATATTGTTGCATCCGGTGTCATCGCAGAATCTATTGATCTTGTTACGTTATCTGAAAAGGTAAAAAACTGCGAACTCAACAAGAAAAGATTTCCCGGTGCAGTATATCGTATTGAGAATCCCAAGATTGCTGCCCTGATCTTTTCGACCGGTAAAATCGTGCTCACCGGCATCCGTAACGATAAGGCATTAGCAGATGGCCTTGCGATCGTCATGAAGTCGGTAAAAGGGGCTGGTATTGAAACTCTCAAGGAGCCCAAAGTTGCGATAACCAATATGGTCTGTTCGTACAATCTCGGTAAATACATCAATCTCAATAAGGTAGTTATCACACTCAATGTCGAAAACATCGAGTACGAACCCGAACAGTTCCCCGGGCTTGTGTACAGGATAAAAGATCCCAAGATCGTTGTTCTAATCTTCTCTTCAGGAAAGATCATTCTCACTGGTGGCAAGAACCTCGAAGATATCAAGAGGGGACTGGACGTTCTCGAACATAAACTTGAGAGCGCTCTCTAAAATTAAAAAAAAATTGAAATATAACCATAATCTCATTTTTCCACATCTATTAGAGCCACATTGGTGCCCACAAATAAAAAGAACAAATGCATTTTCATCGATACGCAAGAGAAATATCTTTCTCCTGATATGAAAAAAAATTTACACTTTTTTTGAGACATCCCCTTTCATGATATACTTGACAAGAATGAAGATGACGAACGCGATAATGACAAAATCAATAATTGCCCCGACAAAATCTCCCAGCAAAAACCGTATAGGCCCAACCTGAAATACCGCTTCTCTCCAGTTTCCTCCAGGAATAATCACCGCAATGATGGGCATGATGATATCGGAAACTGTTGAATTGACCAGTTTTGTTGCAGCCGTACCTATGACAAATGCAACAGCCAGACCAATAACCTGGTATTTCTGGAGGAAATCCATGAATTCTTTATTGAAACCCTGTGCACCTTTCCCCAGTGCCATGACCCCACCTTCAAGAGCCTTTTCAGCATCACCAATTTTTTTGTCGACCATAGAATATCACCTTAGGAACATCATTGTCCCTTAGAAAACTGGTGGACGCCAGACCCCATTAGGCTTTGTGTCTCGATGCGAGAGGAACAAAAGAGTAACAGAACTATTGATGGCCCCTCACCAGAAAAAAATGGACTTCTAATGCAACAGATAATTTTTGTTTAGTTCCTATACCAGAGGTGATGGCTCGCGGTCTCCGACTACGGGTAACTTTGTGGGCTTGATGAGAACGGGCTCATCTGATATCCGGATCTTTTCGATGATGAGATCTTTTCCCTTGTGAGTCATAGCAAAGACCGGAATCGAGATCCCTGCCTGCACCAGTGCAAGCGGTCCGGCGATCTCCCGGATGGGTCTGGATGCGCACGCAGTGACCAGATCCGATGCTCCGATAAGTCGGGCTGCTTCTACTCTGGATAATCCACTGACATGCACAGCCACGATGAACGAGTCTGGGTATGCTGCGCGGATTGCTTCAGCCTCGGCTGGTGCTGCAACAGTTACAGCGATATGACGGAATCCTTTGAGATGTGCAAGCGCAACTCCAGATTGCTGATCGATCCGTGCGTTGTTGTGATCAAGGACATATCCTCTGTTCTGTTCAATACGGCTGATGACAGGCTGATGGGGGGATGTCGACACCAGCCCTGACATCCTGCCCCCTATACCCTGTACCATTTCCGGCGTAGTGGCAACTACGGTGCCTGCTCCATCACATGCGATAACTGCTGCATCGAGTTTACCGGACTGGATTCCAAAACTGATAAGTTCTGAAGCTCCAAACCCGACAAACGGTCGCATATCCATTACTTCGCGTGCAGGAGTGCACATACCAAATCCACGGATACGGTGTTCGATGTTTGCCTTCACCGCTTCCGGAGTAATTTCCGGTACGGGGAATGCAAACCGTTTTGCAAGCGGGCAGTCTTCAATGATCGGTTTTCCGACTTCGACAACTTTTCCGTCACGAACGATTACGCGGCATCTGCCAATTGCTTCTATGATATGCTCGTCTTTACTCGCTGTCATGACTACAAGTCCTTAACGATAATACATGACGTTAATATTTAGATTCGCTGTTACTGATCCTGTTCGTTTGCAACTATGTTTTGTACGAATAACTATCAGACAACAATACTGATATTTTTGTATGGAAACCGGTACGCGACTCTGGGAGATTGATTTTTTCAGAGGCATTGCGATCCTGATGATGGTATTGTTCCATACGGTATTTGATATCAGTTTTTTTGGGATTGCTCCTCTTAATGTCTCGACAGGTTTCTGGCGAATCTTTGCGTTTGCAACCGCTTCGCTCTTCCTTCTGATTGTCGGAGTATCGCTGATTGTCAGCCATGCGAGAGCACAGCAAAAAATTACTGGATTTCCCCTCGTGCTAAAATTTGTTTATCGTGGGATCTTTATCTTCGCACTCGGACTTTTAGTTACGTTAGGGACATGGCTGTACCTGCGGGAAGGTTTTGTAATCTTTGGTATCCTGCACCTGATCGGTATTTCGGTTCTGCTATCCCCGTTCTTTTTCCGTTACAGGAAATTGAATATTCCGCTCGGATTTGCTTGCATTCTCATTGGATGGATAATTTCTGGTATGAGTGGTCCGGCACTTCTGCTGCCAATAGGAATTATGCCGCCCGGCTTCACCTCCGTTGATTATACTCCGTTTTTCCCGTGGTTCGGTATAGTGTTGATTGGTATGGGTATTGGCGAATATCTTTACACGGGCGGTGAACGGCAATTCTCCCTCCGGCAATTACCTGGTTTTCTTGTCAGCCCCTTATCGTTTTTCGGAAGGCATTCACTCGTCATATATCTGGTGCATCAACCAATCATCATTTTCCTTCTGGCTCTAGTAACCGGGACCAAAGTTCTTTGAAGGGGTACGGATTTAATCGTGTATAGTGGGTATTCTGGTTGACACTCATGCGTTTCATGGAACAGGCTGGATAATGTACATCGAAAGATGTGAAATTGGGGAGATCCCGATATTCTTTCACAACCTATTTACCACACCACACAGAATTTTTCTGTCCAATGACCGCACGCCCGATTTCGCCAGAATGCAAAAGAAGTTTTGTACATTTAGCGGTTATTTTATGCATTGTAATGGTCGCAATGCTGGCAGTGACTGGTTGTACATCACTTTTTGATAATATTAACAAAACCGGTAATGTCACTCCCTCCCTGCAGCAGTTCCCGGCCAGCTACAAAGTGACCATAGCCCAACCGGATGGCACATCCAAATCCATAAAAATGGATACCGACGTGTATAATATTGGAGAAGTTATCGAATTTTTTATACTCAATGAAGGAGCGGGAAAACTCGCCTGTTCTAACGATCCTCCGACATTTTCAGTAAAATTCCAGACCGGCAGTGGTAAATGGGCCACGCGTGTGGGAACTGATAAACCTGTTGAGACCAACAAAACCTATCTCGAACACGGGAAATTCACCACAATGTACAGATTCGTCACTAGTGGATGGGAACCCAACCGTTATCGCATCGTATCCGATTGCGGTGTATATCGCGAATTTCTGCTCCGGCCTGCACCAACACCGGTCCCAACAGTATGTCCCCAAAAAGGAAATGAGCCAGTATGGGTTCGCATAAACCCGATTGAGGACCAGTTTACCGGTATTAAATTCTCTCTTGGCGGGACAACGAACCAGGCTGTTGGTGAAGAACTCAGATATCTTGTATTCCCCCCCGGAAAGCTACCCAAAGATCTCAATCAGGGTTCTGAAAAACCCTTGTCAACGCGGGTATCTGAAGGAGTATGCGGTGAAAATGTATGGTCTGTTGATGTCGATGTAAAAAATCCTCAGGAATACTATATTATGATCTCGGCTGGTTCTCTGAACTCCACGGCATTAAGGCGGTTTAACGTACTTCCCATACCTCCACCATAATCAGCTTCCTTTTTTGTATAAGGTAATGGTCAAGAGAAAACTCCATGATGGTGGCCGGCATAAAAATGTGAGAGATTAACAACCCATGTTCCTCGAAATATTTACCCTCACTCTTGAACCCGTTGACCCGATACAATTTTCTGTCGCAGAGCTCCGATCTTATCTTGCCGAAAAACTGGGTGAGTATACTGCGCTTCACAAGAGCAATGCAACCGGATTTATACATCGCTACCCGGTTGTGCAGTGCAAACAGATCAAAAACACGCTCATAATTATTGGAATCAGCCAGGGTGCAGCATTACTCGAACAACTATCAGTGAATCAGAATGAAATTTCTGAGGGAAAGAACAGGTGTACAATTCTTACGCGTGATGCCACTATACGTAAAGAAGAGTTTGGGATTTCTGGTACTACTCATACGTATGAATTTCAGACACCGTGGCTTGCCTTAAACCAGCAAAATGCTAAGAAGTTCTATGATCTTAAAGGCAAACTTGAACGGGACGCATTCATGAAAAAGATCCTTGTTGGTAACTTAACAACGCTCTCAAAGTCGCTTGACTACAAAATACCCGTTCCGATTACCAGTGAAGCAAAGATGAAATTCCGGATCGATTGGATCGAACGTGAAAGTGTCATGGTCTTCTTAGGGAAGTTCCAGACAAATCTCCGGATTCCGGATTATTTCGGCATAGGCCAGTCCGTTTCGCAGGGATTCGGTACAATCCGGGAACTGCGTCCGGAATAGAAACATCAATCTCTATGAGTCATGTCTTCTGGAAAGAGACTATCAGATAAACAAGCATTTATGGACTAATGCAAATACATCTTTCCCCGTTATACTCATGATAACACTGCGGAATCTTATTCCTGAGGATATTCCCCGGATAAAATCCTGGCCCCTGTATCCTCCGGAGTTTTCAGATCTGGATTATTCCTTACGGGACGGTGGATGGCTCGATGAATATAGCACAAAAGCCGGCACTGAAATTTTTGTTGCAGAGAATCAGGGCAGGATAGCAGGTTTTTCTATAATCTCTAAAGAAGTTGGCAATTCAGCTGAATTCCGTATTGCCCTTCATCCCGGAAATATTGGTTATGGCATGGGAAAGACCCTGACTCTCCTCACTCTTCACCATGGTTTTTCCAACCCGGATATTTCCACGATTCGGTTGATTGTGCGGAAGAATAATACCCGTGCCAGAAAAATGTACGAAAACCTTAGATTCCGGCATACCGGTGAAAGTACTTCTGTCATCAACGGACGAATGGTGGAGTTCTTTACTATGCTTATCGACAGAAAAACATTTGATAAGGTGAACGCGACATGAACGAAGTCTTACTTGTCATTGATGTCCAGAATGAATATTTTACCGGTAAACTACCGGTTACGTATCCTCTACGGAGTTTTGAAAATATATTAAGCGCGATGGACCATGCCCGCATGCATCACATACCGGTTATCGTGATCCAGCACACAAATCAATCAAATGACGCCATCACATTCAGGAAAGATTCCCCGATGTGGGAACTTCATGATGAGATAAAGCGGCGGAATGCGGAGGTCATTATTGAAAAGACCCTGCCCGGAAGTTTTACCGGCACCAATCTGGATGTTTGGTTAAAGGAGAAGAAAATCTCTACTATTACTATTGCCGGGTATATGACCCAGATGTGTTGCGACACAACCGCCCGGCAGGCTTTTCACCGTGGTTATGCCGTGCAGTTCCTATCGGATGCTACCGGGACCTTATCGATAACAAATTCTGCCGGTATGATAAGTGATGCAGATCTCCACCGTGCAATTCTCGTGACCCAGCAGCAGCGTTTCTCCAAGGTGTTGATGACCGCTGAATGGATTATTCAAATATCACAACTCTCATAAAGCCCATGTCTCTATTGAATCTGCCTGCTAAAGAAAAAAGAAATCCAATATGTAATCGCTCACAAATATTCATCCGGATCTCTGTACTATGTTCTGGGTAATTCTTGCGGGGATTGGTGCGTGCACCAACGCCGCATATTATATTGCCAATAAAAAATTCCTGCAGATAATGGATCCCAATATACTTGCGGCCTCTGGATTCATTTCTACTTCAGTAATCCTTCTTGGGATATCATCTTTTCAAGGAATTCCTTCTATTGGGCCGCAGTTCCTGCTTGCTGTTCTGGCTACAACTTTACTCAATATTCTTGCCACCACTCTCACATTCCGTGCTCTTACATCAACCGATATTTCCCTTGCCATACCGATGCTCTCATTTACCCCTCTTTTTCTTGTAGGTACTGCAGCTTTGATCCTTCATGAGATTCCGTCAGTAATCGGCATGGCCGGGATTGTGATCATTGTTACCGGTTCATATATCCTGAATACAGCCGATGAAGATGAGAGCATCATCGATCCATTCCGGGCAATGTTCTCCCATCCCGGTGTCCTGTCTATGCTGGTGGTGGCATTTCTCTATGCAATTGCAATAAATTTTGATAAGATGGTGATGCAGAATTCCGATACCGTCTTTGGATCGGGTATTGTTTTTCTCCTTCTGGGTATTGCCTTTGTTATCATTTTCATTATACGTCATCTGCGTTTGAACAAAAATTTCCATCAATTAGTTTCACCCGCTATACCGGTATTGCCAAAAAATCGTTCCTTATTCCGGTGGCAGGATGTAATAAATGCCGGTTTGTTTATCGGCATTGTCATCACTATTGAAGCGGTTGTTATCAATACCGCTTATTCCCAACAAATCGTTCCTTACGTTATTGCAATTAAGCGGATGAGTATCATCCTCATTGTGGTTTACGGAGCATTTGTTTTTCGTGAGAAAGACGTTATCCGGCGGTTGTCGGGTGCCGGATTAATGCTGTTTGGTGCAGTGCTGATTCTCCTGTTCCCTTGAAAACAGCTGTGCTATTCAATAAACAGTGGCACATCCCGGAATTCCCCGACATCAAACACTCCCCGTTCCGTGATGCGGAGCGAGGGAATGACCGTTAATGAAAGGAAAGAGAGGTACATGAACGGATCTTCAATACTGCCCATCTTTTCAGTGACCGCATGCAGTTCCTGCAACCGGGCTGCAACCTCCGGGTACGGCAGCGTTGACATCAGCCCGCCACAGTCCAGTGGGAGTTTAATTTCGTCATTGCCAAAAACAGCGGCCATCCCACCTTGCATCCTTATCACGGCTCTAATTGCTTGGAGGATCGTATCATCGCTGGTTCCGACTGCGATCACATTGTGGGCATCATGGGCAACGCTCGATGCGATTGCTCCGGTAGCAAATTTAAATCCCCTGACCAGTCCCACGCCATAAGCTCCGTTACCGTACCTGTTGCAGACAACGACTTTAAGAATGTCATTTTTTAAAAGTGCTACATTCTCAACTCGCAGTACCAATGATTCTGTTACGATCTGGTGTGGAATAATGCCGATAACGCGAGCAGTGCCCATATCTCTAATTCGGATCGCATCACCAGAAGGAACCTTACACCGGAACGCAGGGGGCAGGGTGGTTCTCTCGCCCGGCACTGTATCAGCTAGTGCCTTTCCGGCGACAAACACCTGACCGACATTAAACTTCTGCGGATCATCAATTATACAGAAATCTGCTCGACGTCCCGGAGCAAGTGCCCCGCGATCGTAAAGCCCGAACCGTTCAGCTGTGGATAGTGTAGCCATACGTATCGCAAGTTCCGGTATAACTCCACAGGCAATTGCCTTTCTAACGCAGCGATCGATATGTCCGTCTTGCATCAGGAGATCCACATGACAATCGTCTGTAGCAAAGCAGCAGCGGGAGACTGTGAGTGAGGAGATTAGGGAGGCGAGTTCTTCGATATTGTGTTCTGTCGAACCTTCCCGGATATAGATGTACATTCCTTTCTTTAGTTTTTCTTCAGCTTCATGCCGACTGGTGCATTCATGATCGCTCTGGAGTCCGGCAAGAATGTATGCGTTGAGATCTTTTCCCAAAAGCATCGGGGCATGTCCATCCCTGAGGGAAAAAATTTCCAGTTTCTTTCCAATATCCGCATTGGCGCCAAGAACCCCGGGGAAGTTCATCATTTCGCCAAGACCTAATATACCGTCCCGGTTTTTGAACAGTGCCAGATCAGGAGCGTCAAGTATAGCCCCTCCAACATCCAAAGGTGTTGCCGGAACGCATGATGGCAGCATATACTTGATATCGACAGGAAGTCCCGCACGCTGGGAGAGCATAAACTTGATACCCGCTGAACCCGCGACATTGGCAATCTCGTGGGGATCGGCAATCACCGTCGCAGTCCCGTGCTGAGCAACCAGCCGGGCATACTCGCGGGGAGTGAGCAGTGAGCTCTCGATATGAACATGAGCATCAATTAACCCGGGGACTATACACCTGCCGGAAAGATCATATTCTTTTTTACCTGTATAGTCTCCAATTCCCAGAACAATACCATCTTTTACCGCAAGCGTGCCCTCGTCCCATGTGCAGGTGAACGGGTTGAAAATACTCGCGTTTGTGAATACTACGTCTGCGGGTGCACTACCACGGGCTGCATCAATCAGATTAAAAGAAAAAACTGTCATGGAAATCATTCCCGATATCCCGGATTACTGTTCTTTTGCGTTTATCGTTCTGAATCAGGTTGACCGGGACATATGAGTTCCCTGATTTAAGCGGTGCTATCATCAAAAGAGAATTTTCTCTCTCTTTTAAGGTGACCGAAAAATCTACGATTACGCACTCCACCGGGAGAAAATCTTTGATCCGGTTACTAGCCGCCTTCACCCACTCATCAGCAACCTTGAAGTTCCAGACACGGTTCGCCAATCTCTCTTCATTGCTGTACCGGGCATTTTCAATCGTTGGCAATACATTGCCGGAGATTATTACGCTCATTATGCAGAAATGACGGAAGAAAGGTCCGACCAGCGTAATCATGATTCAATGGTAAAACTGCAAGCTTAAAAACGATATGGTTTTTTGATATTTCCGTTGTTTTGGCTAATAATCTAATAAATTATCCTCAATATTACCCTTGCATTTGTGATGATAATTATCTAAAGTAGACATTGTCCCTTTGACGTTGATGTTGTACGGATAATCTCTTTTAGTTTACAAAATTCCGCTTCCGGATTTCCTTCACGCTGAACATAAACATCCACGCAACCGGTGAGTAAGTTTTTTATCTCATCATCCAGTTCCTTTCCGGAATACAGGATGTGTTGCGCTGTACATCCCCGCGACCGTAGGAGGTGTAAAAGTGAACCGCCATCCATTCCCGGCATATTAAAGTCGCAAACAATGGAATCGAATTTCTGCACATGGGCAAGTTCAAGTGCATCGTAAGGAGAATTACAGGTCTGTATACTAAAATCTCCATCACCTCCGATTTCTAAACTAATAATCTCTAACATTTCAGGATCATCGTCTATGAGGAGTACAGAGAGCATTAAAGGGCCACCTTTGTAACGTTATACAAATACCAGCCTGCATTAAAAACTATTGGATTTACATTATGCGTGTGTGCCCAATACAAGTAGTTGCGATCATTGTGATGTAATCCGGCATGATTATTCTAAAAAAAAAATTATGCTCTATGCAATACCTTATGCTTTCTTTCTGCCTAACTATATGCAAACCGGTATATCTGCACAATTTCTGTTGTTTAAATTCATACTAAATTTTATATGAGGATAATATCAAAGGCGGAATTTATACATGGGGTTTACGTTCTTCTTTAGGGATTTCCAGACACTTGATCTTATTCGTGAACATGTACTTCCCGTTATTGGATTGCGGAGATACATTAATGTCTGGAGTGCAGGGTGTTCAACTGGACAGGAGCCCTATACCATTGCTATTCTTTTACGGGAAAATATGGGGCCGATGTTGTTTCGTAATGTGAAACTCCTTGCCACAGATATTGATGAAAATAATCAGTATGGAACTATAATTCGAAATGGAAGCTACCCGGCAAAAGAATTAGAGCGTATCCCCCCCGAGATTTTTAAGCGATATTTTTCTGAAGATCCTAACAACCCGGGGCACTTTTTGGTTGACGAGGAGATAAGAAAAAGAGTGGAATTCCAGCAGCATAATCTTTTACTTTTAAAACCCGTTCGTGACGATTTGAGCCTGATAGTCTGCAAGAATGTCCTGCTCCATTTCACGGAAGAAGAAAGGGTCAATGTACTGAAGATGTATTATCATGCACTTAACGAATCAGGCTTTTTGATTGTTGAGCATACCCAGAAAATGCCCGCATCCCTTCAGGGACATTTTGAACAGGTGGTACCGTATGCACAGCTTTTCAGGAAGGTAAACGGGTTTAAATGAAGATTGCCAATCTCACACTGGGAAGTGATATCTATACATCCAATGCCTACCTGTTGACAGGTACCTGGAATGCTATTCCTGATGTTAATACGCTCGTTGATACCGGCAGGGACCCAAAAATTATCGACGCAATTCATAATTACCCAACCGGTGTGGGAAAGCGGCGAGTCGATCAGGTTATCCTGACTCATTCCCATTATGATCATGCATCTATGGTGCAGGCAATCAAAAAAGAGTATGGACCGTTAGTGTGTGGTTGTTCATCGAATTTTGAAGGTACAGATCGTGTCTTAAAAGATGGTGACAGAATCCGGGTTGCTGATCTTGATGCTGTGGTGATTTTAACCCCCGGGCACAGCAACGATTCCCTCTGCCTGTACTGTGAAGGAGAGGGAATTCTTTTTGTCGGTGATACGCCGATTATCATCCGGACCCGGGACAACACCTACGAAGATGCATTTATTGATTCCCTTGAGAGGATTGCCGCTCTGAATGTTACCGCTATTTATCCCGGTCATGGTAGTCCGATCCTGTCACGCTGCAACGAACTGATACGCCAGTCGCTTGTCAATGTTTCGGTAAAACACTGACCTCTCCGTGCAGTGTCCAGCGGGGATGTTAACACCTTCGGATTTTTTTAGCCAATTGATCCTAAGTATTTCATTTTCATTTTTATGACTTTTTAATGAAAGAATCCTCAATTTGCGTGAAATTTAACTCGTTACTATTCTCGTCCCACATTACTAACTTGTAGTGAGAAAGAGGGTAAATAATCAACGAGGATTTATATGTCTTTCAGCTAATCAATTGAATCACTTGCACCCTTGAACGGGCCATGCTGTATCTATCACATAATCTTTTTTTGTGCCTGATACAGCGGGCACCAATGCATGGAAAAATAACCCGGATGGAGGTGGAGATTATGGCAGGTAAACCGGAAAACCAACAACAACGTTTTGCGTTTATTACCAAATCCCCGTACAGGTGGCAGATCCTGATTGGTGTGACAACGGCAATTGCTCTCTTGTTTAACTTCTTTAGTCTGGAACTTGGGGAGTCAGCAGTAAGCAACCACCTACTCTATATTCCAATCGTTATTACCGCGTACGCATATCCCCGGAAAGGAACTTTTTTTGCTCTCATCATTTCGGGTGCATACCTTCTCATGGTGTATGGCATCCGTTCAGCATATCCTGAAGATCTCTTCGCCGCATCTGTCCGGTTTTACATGTTCGTTCTTGTTGGCGTTGTTGTATCGTACCTTTCAATGCGAATCAAAAAAGAGGAGCAGAAATATCACCGGATCTTCGAACAATCATATACCGGTATTTTTCTTTGTGATCCCACAACTCAGACCATAATACAGGCAAACCAGCATACGGAAGATATCCTGGGATATACCCCGGAAGAACTTGTAGGAATGCCCATCTCCACATTTTTTACCGAGTATGATATGAAACTACTGGTGCGGTCATATTCTACGGTCATGAAGAATCCCGTATTCCAACAATCTCATGAGATTCCCGCACTAAGAAAAGACGGGACGATAATTCAATTGAGCCTTTCGTTTTCCGGTATCCCGGATGAACGAGGAATGTGTGAATATATAATTATATTGTTACAGGATATTACCGAGAGACGGCGTTCAGAAGAAGTCATACAGCAACAGGCTGCAGCAATGAAGACCTCGAGAGATGGCATGGCAATTTTGAGCGCTACCGGGGAGACTTTCTATCTCAATGATGCGTTCTACAACCTGTTCGGGTATCCTGATTCCCGGTGGAAACCTGGATTCTCGTTTGATCAATTCTTTCCAGCATTTGAATTGAAGCGGTTTGAAGAAGAGATCTTCCCAGCTCTGAAGCGTGAAGGACAGTGGCGTGGAGAAATAACCGGTAGTCGCAAAGACACAACCACTTTTCCTCTGGAAATATCCTTAGGCATGATTGAAAGTGGAGGAATTTTCTGCATTGTACACAATATTTCGGAACGTAAACGGGTAATGCAGGCACTTGAGCGGGTGAACCGGAAACTCAGTCTCCTCTCAACCATTACCCGCAACGACATAACCAACCAGATTTTCACTATCCTCGGGTACCTCCAAATAGCAAAAGATCTCAGAAATGACGAGGATGTATCTCCCTATCTCGATAAGATAGAGGGATCAATGCGTGTGATTAATGATCGCATTGCCTTTACCGGCAACTACCAGAACATGGGATTGTCTCCCCCGGTCTGGCAGAATTTGAACGAAGTGTTCCTGTATGCAATCTCTCACCTCGATCTTGGCAATATCACCCGAACGACAACCATTGACGAAATACAGGTATTTGCCGATCCTATGCTGGAAAAAGCGCTTTTCAATCTTGTGAAAAACACCTGTCTGCATGCAAAGAATGCAACTGAGATACGGTTTACCTGGCAGGAATCTCCTCGTGGACTCCTCCTTGTATACGAGGATAATGGCACCGGTATACCCTTTGAACAGAAAGATTCGATCTTTGCACCAGACATACGGCCAGCTGGGGGGTTCGGGCTCTTCTTTGTACGGGAGATCCTTGCCATCACGGAAATTACTATTGATGAAACCGGAATGCCGGGTGCTGGGGTACGGTTTGAGATCTCGGTGCCAAAAGGCGCCTACCGGTTCGCTAATTCATCATCAATCTCTCCTATATCCAAGTTTCCGCAGTCAGTTTTCCAGGAAATCGGAAAGGAAAAAATGCCATGATTCGCGTGCTGTATGTCGATGACGAACCTGACTTGTTGGAGATTGGTAAATTCTACCTTGAGGAGTCCGGAGATTTCTCCATCACTACAATTGATTCTGCACAGGCCGCTCTTGCTCTTCTTAAAAAAGATCAGTTCGATGCAATAATTTCTGATTACCAGATGCCGAATATGGACGGGATTGAGTTATTAAAACACATCCGCATTACAGGAGATGATATACCGTTCATTATCTTTACCGGGCGGGGACGCGAGGAGATTGTTATTGAAGCCTTAAACAGCGGAGCGGATTTCTATCTCCAGAAAGGTGGCGATCCGGTCGCCCAGTTTGCCGAACTCATACATAAGATACTCAATGCAATCGGAAATCGCCGTTCTGATCAAAAGATCCGTGAGAAAACTGAGGAGCTGGATCGTTTTTTTGAAAATGCTCTTGATCTGTTATGCATCGCAGATACCGATGGCAATCTTCGACGTCTCAGCCGGCAATGGGAAACAACATTGGGATTTTTGCGCTCTGATATTGAGGGAAAGTCGTTCTTTTACTTTGTCCATCCTGATGACATTGCATCAACACAGGAAGCGGTAGCAAAATTATCTGCCGGTGAATCGTCAATCAATTTTGTGAATCGTTTTCGGTGCAGGGACGGGAGCTACCGTCATATTGAATGGCGATCGTACCCTATCGGAAACCTGATTTATGCTGCTGCTATGGATATCACAGACCGGATAAACGCTGAAGACGAAGCGAAAAGATCTCACGAAGAACTAGAAGCCTCGTATGAGGAACTCACTGCCACATCCGACTCACTTCGTAATGCACTCGAAACCCTAGCAGAGAAAGAGAATCTTTATCGCACACTCTTTCATGAGATGCTCAATGGTTTTGCGGTCCATGAGATTATCTGCGATGAGAATGACATACCCCGTGATTACAAGTTTCTCGAAGTCAATGAGGCTTTCGAACATATGACTGGACTTCCCAAGGATCACCTGATAGGGAAAACTGTGCTCGAAGTGATGCCGGAAACTGAATCTTCATGGATTGAGCGTTACGGTCGGGTTGCATTAACCGGTATACCGGATTATTTTGAAAATTATTCCCGGGCACTGAACAAGTACTTCGAAGTGACCACTTATCAGAATGCTCCCCGTCAATTCACAACAATTATATCCGATGTTACGGATAGGAAACTCGCTGAACGCGCCATTAAGGATAGCGAACGAAAATATCGGAACCTGTACCAGTACGCACAAGTAGGATTGTTTGAGACAAGTCTTAAAGACGGGACGGTCATTGCGTGCAACGAGCGATATGCCACCCTTGCAGGTTTTTCTTCGGTAAATGATGCGGTAGGGATGGATATAGTCCATCTCTATGCGAATGTCAATGATCGCTTAGAAATCAGCGGTATTCTCAGAGAGCAGGGGCATATCGATGATCATATCGTCTTGTTTAAAAACCATACTACCGGACTGCCGTTCTGGGCACAATTCTCCGCCAGGATTGATCGTGAAAAGGATGTAGCTGAAGGAAGCATCATTGATATTACCGAGCAGAAACGGGTGGAAGCTGCGCTGATTGAAAATCATGATCGTTTTGAACAGATATCCGGGAACTGTCGTGAGATAATCTGGGAAGTGGATCGCGAAGGATTCTTTACATATGTCAGCCCTGCGTCACTTGCAATTTTAGGTTATTTACCAAATGAACTCATAGGGAAGAAGTTTTTTTACGATTTGCATCCTCAAGATGGACGTGAAGCATTCAAAACATCAATTCTCGAAGATTTTGTACAAAGGACAGTTTTATGCGATCTCATAAACGCCATGCAAACGAAAGACGGAGGGATTATATGGATGTCAACAAATGGAATGCCAATCTTTGACGAATTCAATAACTTCCTGGGTTACCGTGGCTCTAACAGCGACATCACTGAGCGCAAGGAAGCAGATGACATACGAACCCGTTTCGGACGCTTATTAGAGTCCTCGTTGAATGAGATCTATTTCTTTGATGCACAAACGCTCCGGTTTGTTGATGTAAATCATGGGGCACGGGAAAATATTGGTTACTCCCTTGATGAGCTTCGTACTATGACTCCGCTGGATATAACTACGGAATATTCAAAGGAGTCATTTGAATGCCTGCTCTCCCCATTGCGTTCTGGTGAGAAGGATATACAGGTAGCATTTACAGACCATAAACGAAAAGATGGATCACTGTATCCCATTGAAGCCCATATCCAGTTTGCAGGAAATGAGGTTTTGCCGGTCTTTGTTGCTATCATTCTTGATATCACCGAACGCAAGCAGACTGAAGAGGCGCTCCGTTTGGCAAACTGGAAACTCAACTTACTCTCTGGCATCACCCGGCATGACATCAACAACCAGCTAACGGTTTTGCTTGGTTACCTATCCCTTCTTGAAATGAATCCGTTGGATCCTATTCTCATGGATTATATTAGGAAAATGGACGCTTCAGCTAAACGTATCTCGTCAATGATCCAGTTCACCAAGGAATATGATGAGATTGGAATCACCCTACCTGCCTGGCAGGATATTCGCACTCAGGTCACAACTGCGGCAATGGAGATTTCGTTTGGTAAGATCCAGCTGAAAAACGATCTGCCTGCCGGCATGGAAGTGTTTGCAGAACCGTTGATCTTTAAAGTATTTTACAATCTGATGGACAACGCGGTACGTTATGGTGAATCTATTACTACTATACGCTTCTCTGTTGAAAATCGAAGTGGAGACCAGATAATCATTTGCAAAGACGATGGTGTTGGAATTCCTGCAATGGATAAGGAGAAGATCTTTTTGCGGGGCTTTGGGAAGAACACCGGGTTGGGATTAGCTCTGTCGCAGGAGATTCTTGAGATCACTGGCATCTCCATAGAAGAAACGGGCGAACTAGACAAAGGAGCACAGTTCGAGATCACGGTGCCAAAAGGTATGTGGCGTTTCACAGGAAATAGGGTATAATGCCAGATACAATCCGGGTTCTTTATGTCGATGATGAACCCGCTTTGCTGGAGATTGGGAAACTCTTCTTAGAGAAAAGTGGAGCATTTGCAGTTGATACGCTCGAATCTGCCATTGATGCACTCAAACGTCTGAACAATGAAAGGTATGATGCGATAATATCCGATTACCATATGCCGGATATGGATGGCATTACGTTTCTCAAGCAGCTCAAAGCATCCGGGGATACAACCCCATTTATTGTCTTTACTGGCAGGGGACGTGAAGAGGTAGTTATTCAGGCACTTAATGACGGAGCTGATTTCTATCTGCAGAAAGGAGGCGAGCCAAAATCACAGTTTGTCGAACTCAGTCATAAAATAAAAATTGCAGTTGAACGCAAACGTGCTGGTGATGCACATAAGCAGGACGATCGCCGGCTCCAGGCTCTTGTGAAATTTTACCAGATGACAACTGTGCCATTAAAAGAATTAATGAACTTTGCTATAGAAAAGGCAGTGGAAATTTCTGCAAGTTCAATGGGATATCTCGCTTTTGTCTCAGATGATGAGACCGTGCTCACCATGTATGCCTGGTCTGCACAGGCAATGAAAGAATGCAATATTGATAAAAAACCTATTGAATATCCCATTGACTCAACCGGCTTATGGGGAGAAGCTGTACGGCAACGTCGTCCCGTTATCACGAATGATTACGCAGCCGAAAACCCGCTAAAAAAAGGACACCCAAAAGGACATGTCCCTATTGTCCGGCATATGAATGTCCCGGTATTTGACGGTAACCGTATTGTGATGGTTGCAGGGGTAGGAAATAAAACTTCAGACTATGATGAACGGGATATTCAGGAACTCTCGCTCATGATGAGTGGATTATGGAATGTCATAAAACAACGCAGAGCAGAACAGGACCTCTTAAGGAAAAATGAAGAACTCAACGCATCATATGAGCAAATGACCGCAGCTGAAGAGGAACTCCGTGCTAATCTGAGCGAACTGACCCGGCAGGAACTGGCACTCCGCGAGAGTGAAGAGCGGTACC
This sequence comes from uncultured Methanoregula sp., assembly GCA_963676675.2. Classification (GTDB taxonomy): domain Archaea; phylum Halobacteriota; class Methanomicrobia; order Methanomicrobiales; family Methanospirillaceae; genus Methanoregula. The sequence continues at coordinate 1,580,017 of OY781161.1, forward strand.
ACCAGTTTTTCAAAACAACGTTAGACAGCGTATTTATCACAACTGCCGATGGACAATGGGTTGATTGTAATGATGCTTTAGTGGAGATTTTTGGGTATGATAGTCGGAAAGAAGTATTTAGTGTTCCTGTCTCATCGTTCTATGCGCACCCGGAGGAAAGGTTTGAATTTCTCAAACTGGTTGAACGGGACGGATATGTAAAAGAACATTCCCTGCAGTTCAAGAAAAAAGATGGGACTATTCTTGACGGTCTCATTACTATCGTGCCCCAGAAAAACCCGGACGGTTCTCTTAAAGGGTTTATTGGGACAGTCCATGACATCACCGGGAAAAAACGGGTGTATTCCCCGCACTCTAATCGTGAGCCTTTTGACAAAAATCGTGTAGAAAACCTGATGGATTATATCCTCGTGTATGATCAGGATGGAAAGATTCTCTACATTAACCCGGCTGCAGTAAAGGCGCTTGGATATAGTGCTGAAACAATGATCGGTACTTCTTTACTTTCATATGTAACAGAGGAGTTCCGAGAGTTTGTGACTGCCAAAATGGCGGCACGGAAAGAAGTTGGAGAAATTCCGATCTATGAGCTCGAGCTTCTCGCACAGGATGGATTCCGGAGATTGGTATTTGTCAAAGGTACGCAGATCCAGTTCAACAACAAACCTGCGACACTCCTGCTTCTCATTGATATTACCTTACGGAAGTTACTCGAAGACGAGCTCACTGATCGTGCAACAGATCTGGAAAAGATCTCAATTGCATTCCAGCAGGCAAATAAAAAACTCATGCTTCTTTCCAGCATCACAAGGCATGATATCAACAATCAGCTCACGGTAATTCTGGGTTATCTCACATTAATGGAAAATCAACAGCTCGATCCCATACTCAATGATTATTTCTTTAAAGTCATTACTGCTGCACAGCGTATCTCGGCCATGATCCGGTTCACCAAGGAATATGAGGAGATCGGAATTACCGTCCCTGGGTGGCAGGATATCAGCACACTTGTAAACTTAGTGATAAAAGAAGCCCCCCTCGGGCAGGTTACGGTAAAAAATGATATCCCTGCCGGTACTGAAATTTATGCCGACCCGCTGATTGCCAAGGTATGTTATAACCTAATGGATAATGCAGTGCGGTATGGCGTGAAGATCACAACTATCCGGTTTGCGTTTATAGAACGCGATGGCAATAATGTCATGGTGTGTGAAGATGATGGTGTTGGTGTCGTTTCTGAGGAGAAGGAAAAGATCTTTGACCGGGGCTTTGGAAAGAATACCGGCTTGGGTTTGGCCCTTTCACGGGAGATTCTTGATATTACCGGTATCACTATCCGCGAGACTGGCGAGCCGGGTAAGGGAGCCCGGTTTGAGATGATAGTACCGAACGGTGCATACCGGTTCACGGGAACGATCTGAAGGATCCCACAAGAGAAAAATAGGGAATATTTCTTTATTCATCATCCTCAAGATTCTGCCGTCCCGTCTTATCCCGGTCCAGCAACGCCGGGTCGATATGCCATTCGCTTCTCCGCAGTAATCCGTGGAGGGTGCTTGCTTCACGAATGGTCAGGTTCGTCCGTCCCAGAATCCTCCGGATGAGGATCATCGTATTTTCTCGTTTGAACTCAGGGTGATGGATCTCGTCCAGGTATCGGTCAATATGCTGGTACAGGTGCTCCATATCCTGGGGTGGGCAGAGAGCGAAGCTGGGCAACGGCATGTTTGCAAGTTCATAGCAAACAACACCAACTGCATGCGAAAGATTGAGAATCGGGTAATCATCCGCAGTTGGGATTGTACAGATCATATCGCTGCGTTTCACCTCTTCGTTATTGAGCCCCCAGTTCTCCCGTCCGAACAGGATTGAGATGCGGCCATCTGTATTCTTAATTCGCTCGCGGATCTCTTTTGGGGAATAAAACGGCATTCGCATAGCGCGGCAGACGGATTTGCTCACCGTACCCGTTGCAGCAATGACAATGTTGCTCCGGGCAAATACATCTTCAATCGTGCAGACTTCTGCGCTATGGAGCACATCATATGCATGGGAGGCTCGTGCATCCGCTTCATTGCCAAGCTTACAGGGATTGATGAGCACGAGGCGATGGAACCCAAAATTCTTCATTACCCGTGCAGCAAATCCCACATTACCTTCATAGATGGGTTCGACCAACACGATATCAATTTCGGGCATAAAAAAATTACTGGATGGCATCCACGGTTGCTTTCAAAACCGCAGCGCCTTGATCGTAAACTGCATTTCCTACAACAATAGTATCAGCGTATTTACTCATCTGTGCAGCCTTCTCTGCAGTGTTGATTCCCCCACCATAATAGAGAATAGAATTATCGATAGCTTCTGAAGCCGCTTTTACCACATTCGGATCACCAAACATCCCACTGTACTCAAGGTATACAATCGGGAAATGGAAGTAGTGGTCTGCAACAGTCGCATAGGCAGCGACTTCCTCTGCTTTCAAATCGCAGACCGCTTTTGTGACCTTTCCTACCGATGAGTTCGGGTTGAGCACAATGTAGGCCTCGGGAACTAAATATTCCCATGGGATCTTTTTATTCTGCTGTTGTACCCACATCCGGTGTTTACCCACAATCCACTGGACATCCATTGAATTCAGGACGCTGGGAACAAAAACATAGTCAATACCGTGCATGAGTACAGCTTCAGGTCCAGCCGGTTCCATTATGAGTGGCAGATCGTAAGCCTTTAGCTGTTTTTGCAAAGCGGCAAGGTTTTCTTTTGTCACATTGAGCGTGCCCGAGAGCATCAGCGCATCGGTACCGCTTGCGGCAATTGCGTCTATATCCCCGGGTTTTAACTGCTTGTCAGGATCCAGTTTGGTCACATGCACCCAGTCTTTCCACTTCATCAAAATACATTTGTCCTGCTTCCCCATAAACCGTTGGCATTCCGGTATTGCCGGTTTTTTTGGTTTCGGGTCTGTATTTGATTGTCTGCGTAAAAAAATGGATATGTGAGAAATTCTGCCGGTGAATCCGATATTATATATTCAATAAACAGTAATCGGAAAGATACCGAGCGATCTTTAATGAAACTTCAGAAAAAATCACTTTTGGTTTTTGTCAGTCTTCTCATAACATTCCTGTTGATTATTAGTATTTTTTTCTCAACGATACTGCTGGCAAGTTACAGCGCTCTTGAAGAGCAATATGTTGCAAAAGACCTCAACCAGGCTGTCAATAAACTCAACGACGAATTGTATTCCATGTCTGCTCTTGTATCTGTCTGGGGTCCCTGGGATGATACATATAATTTTGTAAACGGGAATTATCCCGGGTATATTAAATCAAATCTTCAGGCCACGGCATTCGATACTCAACACCTTAATCTCATCATCATTACCAATGCCAAGGGGGAGATCCTTTTTTCTGGCGCATATGATCTTCAGAATAAGGTGATGATTCCGGTTCCTGGATTCTTTGCCGGGCCACTGGATCCAAAAAATCCCCTGATGAATATGTCGGATCCCCATTATATTACTGCAGGAGTCCTCATGCTCCCTGGCGATCCGATGCTCATTGTATCACAACCCATTGTCCATTCCGATTTTTCCGGTCAGCCCCGGGGTGTAGTGATAATGGGACGTTACCTCAATAATGAGGAAATTATAAGACTTGCAGAACACTCACAACCCAGTCTTACTCTTATTCGTACTGATGACCCGGCATTGTCCTCAAAAATTATTTCACGTTTAAGGGAGGCCCGTGGGTCAGAACCCGGAATTATCCAGCAGCTTAACAAGGAGCAGGTTGCAGGATATGCTCTTGTTCGCGATATTTATGGCAATGATGCACTTATTCTCCAGATCACAGAAGCCCGCGATATTTACCAGCAGGGAATAAATACAACGGTCCAGGTTATCCTCATCATTCTTGTGGGTGGTTTGTTTTTAGGACTTTTAGTAATTTTTCTGATGGATGGGGTGATGCTGAATCGGATACGTTCCCTCGCGGATCAGGTTAATACGATTGGCAGAAATGGACGCACTGCTCATCATGTTGAAATTGGTGGTGGTGATGAGTTGTCTGGACTTGCCGCGGAAATTAACAGAATGCTTGAGACAATCGAGCAGACACAACATAAGGTCATTGCAAGCGAGGCAAGGTTCAGGGAACTGACAGAACTGCTGCCATTGATTATTTTTGAAATGGACACAACCGGGAATTTAACGTATGTAAATAAAGCGGGCGTTGAACTATTCGGCGTTACTGAACAAATGATTGCGCAGGGGATTAATATCCAGCAGTATTTATCCTCGGACAATATCGAACAGATGCATCGCGGCCTTTCTGCAGTAATGTCGGGGGCCAAATCTCCTGGAGAGATCTATACTTTAAAGCAACTCAACGGTAACCTGATGCGGGCCATTGTGTTCACTTCACTTATTCATCGTGAAGGTAAAGTTATTGGATTCCGAGGGGTTGTTTTTAATATATCTGAACGCATCCGGCTTGAGGAAGCCCTCATCGAAAGTGAGGAATACCTCCAGACACTTATTAAGTCAATCCATGTTGGCATTTTTGTTATTGATGCAAAAACCCATACAATCATTGATGCAAACCCGGTTGCTCTTAAGATGATAGGTACCACAAAAGATGCTGTTATCAATCAGCTATGCCACAAAGTTATCTGCCCGGCGGAAGTGGGAAAGTGTCCGATAACTGATTTGAGCAAGAAGGTGGATAATGCAGAACGTACCCTGTTGACCCTGGATGGCAGGGAGATCTCGATAATAAAGTATGTTGCTCAGGTGATTCTTCATGGCAAACCCTGTCTGCTTGAAACGTTTATTGATAATAGTTATCGAAAACAAATCGAACTAAAACTTGCTGAAAGTGAAGAAAAATATCGTGCTCTTGCCGAGAATTCGGCAGATATACTATTTTCCATTGATATAAATGGCACATTTACCTATATCTCACCTCAGGTGTCACGGTACGGGTATTCCCCCGAAGAAATTGTAGGAAAATCGTTCCAGCAGTTTATTTACCCAGATGATCAGGCACATGTCCTGAATAATTACCGTCAGGAAATACACAATCGTTTGTCCATTTCTTCAACATTCAGGATTGTTGATAATAAGGGCACTATCCTCTGGATTGAAGAGAATAGTAACATCAAACGGGATGAACAAGGCAACCCGACGGGATTGGTTGGTATCCTTCGTGATGTAACTGACCGTGTGCATGCAGAAGATGCATTGTGGCAAAGCCGGGAACGACTGGAAAATATCTTCCGGGTCTCCCCGGTCATGGTCTTTGAAACAGATCCGGCAGGCAACCTCACATTTGCCAGTGATCTCTGGGAACAATTCATTGGATATCCGTTTGAAACAATGAAAGGACGGCATTGGACAGAAATTTTCCCTCCGGATGAGAGAGTTCGTCTATCACTGGAGATGAAAATAAACAGCCCGGAACAGGAAAAAACTAGCATCGAAACAAAATTTTTCCGACCTGACGGATCGATAATGTGGGTATTAAGTCAATCAGTGACTGTTTACAACTTAGATGGCACTATCCGCGGACATGTCGGGACGATAACCGATATAACTGAACGCAAGAATATTGAAGAGATTCTTGCAGAAAGTGAGGGAAAATACCGAGCACTCACGGAAAATACCGGTGATATTCTCTTCTCTATGGATATGATCGGTAATTTTACCTATATCTCACCGCAGGTTAACAAATATGGTTTTCTTGCAGAGGAGGTAATTGGGAAATCGATTCGTCTTTTCATTCATCCGGAAGATATCGCCCGGGTCGAAAACGACATATCCAAAGATCTCGAAAAGGGTGCCCAATTCCATTCCACGTTCAGGATTCTCGATAAATGGAAAAATGTCCACTGGTTTGATGAAAAAGGTACCCTGCGTCTCGATCAATCCGGGAAACCCATTGGTATTTATGGTGTACTGAGGGATGATTCTGAACGGAAACGTGCTGAAGAAGCACTAACTGAATTAAAAAACCTGTACATGGCGATTTTTGACAATACCGGCAGTGCCATGATCATTATTGCTAAAGATACATCTATCGTAATGGCAAATCCCGGATGGACCGGTATTACCGGGATTCCAATGGATAATGCTATAGGACGAAACTGGACCGAAGTTATCCATCCTGAAGACCTTGAGAAGATGAAAAAATATCACGATGATCGAATAGAAGAACCCTTTCATGTACCACGAGAATATTCTTTCAGGCTCATCGATATATCAAAAAATATTCATTATTGTCTTGTCAGTGTTGTCAGGATCCCAAGAACCACTAATAGTATTGCCGCTATTGTTGATATTTCTGAAAGGAAACGCGCTGAAGATGCAATCGAGCTTGCCAACAAGAAATTAAATCTGATGAATAATATTACCCGACATGATATCCTCAATACGATTACCGGGCTCTTAGGTTGCGTAGATATGGCGAATGCCACATCATCTTCTGAAGAAAGGATGAGTCTTCTTAATGATATCAAGGATCTTACTCGTACTATCCAACGCCAGATTGCCTTTACCAAGGAATATCAGGAAGTCGGTGTCCACCTGCCACTATGGCAAAATGTAAACAATGTCATTAACAGAATAATTCCGAATTTTAAGAATGCCAGCCTGCATATTCTTGTAGACATGGAAAACACAGAAATTTATGCGGATCCTCTCTTAGAAAAAGTGTTTTACAATCTGGTGGATAATGCAATCCGTTATGGTGACACTATCACCACAATAAAGTTTTATTTCCTGATATCTGACAAGGGCTTGTCAATTATCAGTGAAGATGACGGAGCAGGAATTCCTCCTGGGGAAAAGACGCGGATCTTTGAACGCGGTGTGGGTAGGAATACAGGTATGGGTTTGTTCCTCAGTCGGGAGATTTTGGGTATTACCGGAATTACAATTGTGGAAAATGGTCTGTACGGAAAAGGAGCACGGTTTGAAATTTTTATTCCCCGCGGTACGTTCCGGTTTATTCGCTAAATGTGTACATATGGGTAAAGATATTACGTGAACTGACAATCATGGTATATATAAAAGGTGCTTAAATGGCAGGTGAATCAATACTCATTGTGGAAGATGATGATATCATCGCACGAGTTGAAGACTGGCGGTTAAAGAACCTTGGTTATAATGTCTGCGGCCGGGCAACATCGGGTGCGGAAGCCATGGAACTTGTCGTGAAAAACAAGCCAGACCTTGTTCTCATGGACATCAACATACGTGGAGATATCGATGGCATCGAGACTGCAAAGATGATAAAAAAAGGTTTTAACATACCTGTTGTCTATGTTACATCCCACTCAGATGGTGCTACCCTTGAGCGGGCAAAAGAGACAAAACCTGACGGGTTTATTGTAAAACCTTTTGAGGACAATGCTCTTCGCATTGCGATCCAACTTGCCTTAAAAAAATAGGTTTATCAGATCTGAATAATTGCAGTATCCTTTTTTTTCTGGATAGCTGCCTGAAATTCCCTAATCTTACCAGTCGCAATACCTGTATTGTGGGCAACTTTTTCTGCATCTGCTAAAAGCAGGGCTGTTGTATCGGGAATTCCCGCAAGGGAGAATTTCTCAATTATTGCATCGGTTATACCCTTGATGGCGAGCAGTTCTTTTTTACCTTTTTTAATTTTTGCTGTTGGTAATTTTTTTACCGTTGGTTTATTCAAGGATGTGCAGACCAGATCAACGTGTCGTTGCACAGTTGCTGACGACATGCCGGTGAGTTTGCATAATGTAGTAATAGGACGATTGCAAAACATCTCCGGATCTGTGATTCCTGCTGCGAGGTATTTTTTTAAGCTTACTGCCGGAATTCCAATCTCTTTTAGTACCTGACCATAGTAGGTAATCTTTGCGTCAGAAAGGATCTGATCTGTTTCAGCATCACTGATACCTGCTTTTTTTAAGGTTGCAGCATCGGTATGTGCGAGTCCGGAAAGTTCGGTGATTCCCATTTCCTTAAGAGTAGTGAGAATTTTTGCAGAACTGCGGCCTTTTCTTGGGACCAGACGCTCACGCATGAATTTGCGGCACTCAGAGCGTCGACGCAGTTTTTCCAGTACTGACCCGGCATCGCTAATGAGTTTTTGTGCAGTATCAAGGGGAAGATCGAGGCGTTTTGCCAAAGGTTCTGCTGTGCTGCGGGCAATCTCTGCTACTGTGTAGATGTGTTGTGCCAGGATCTTTGAAGCGAGTTTCTCATTCATGGAGGGGATTTCAGCTAGTGATTCCTTGTTTGAGTTGATCTGGTGGCAGAGTGGGCAGCCGATATCCCACGGACGGGCACCTTTACGGATGAGTCGGACCGACTTAAGCTGGTGTTTTTCGCATACATCATCGGTGCGGACGGCAAAACCCCACTGGGCATTAGGAAGACCAATATTGAACCCGCAATCCGGGTACCGTGAGCAACCGATGAATTGCGAATTACCTCGCATATGTTTTATTGCGATAGTACCCCCACATACGGGACATTTTCCCAGGTTCATCTCTTCAGCGGTCCTGCCCCGGATATCCTCTCCAATCACTACCTCATTTGCCTCCAGCTGATCAAATGCCCGGTGGAGCATCATCTGGGATTCCTTAATCACATCCTCCCGTGTCCGGTTGCTCTCTTTGATCTGCTGCATATGTGATTCGAGCGTCTGGGTCATATCGGGTTTTGTGATCATGTCCGCATGCTGCTCTAAAGATTCGATTACTGCCCTTCCGACAAGTGTAGGGCGCAGGGGAGTACCTTCCACATACTTGCGTGATACGAGTTTTGCGATAACTTCGTGGCGGGTACTCTTGGTGCCAAGACCGAGCTCTTCCATCATCTGGATTAGCTTGCTCTGGGTGAACCGGGCTGGTGGCTGTGTCTCTTTCTCATCGAGAGTTACTTTTTTGATCGGGAGGTGTTCTCCAACAACAAACTCCGGTAGTATTCTCTCTTTAGCTTCACTGAATGGGTAGACCATATGCCAGCCAGGTTCAACGAGCTGGCCCCCGGTAGCAGTATACTCTTCACCACCGGCTACAAAGAGGATTTTTAACGTCTTCCACAGTGCATCAGGTGAGAGTGTGGCAAGGAAGCGGCGGAGTACAAGTTCATATATCCGGAATGCATCGTCTCCGATTGCTTCGCGGGTTGCCGGACCGGCAGGGTGGATTGGTGGGTGATCAGTGGAGGATTTCTTGCCCCGGGTCGGAACTGCCCGGCGGTTTGCCATGGTCCATTCGACATCTTTTTTGAACGGGGAATTCCTGATATCGTTTAAAATTCCATCCAGATTCAGAGATGGAGGATATACTGTATTGTCTGTTCTTGGATAGGAGATGTAACCGTTCATGTACAGGTCTTCGGCAATCCGCATTGCATTGGCAGCAGAAAATCCAAGATGTGCTGCAGCTACGATGAAACTTGTGGTATCAAATGGCGATGGTGCCCGATCCTGCTTTGTGCCGGTTTTTACCTCAGTGACTGCGAGCGGAGCTTTTGTCCGGTCATAAGCAAGTTGCGCATCAGGTTTTTCATGGAAACGCCCATGGGTATGCCGGGCTTCGATCAATTCCCCTGATTTTTCTGTATCCAATGAGATTTGCCAGTATTTTTCCGGGACGAATGCTTCGATCGCTTTCTCCCTGTCGACAATCATGGTTAATGTCGGGCTTTGTACACGGCCAACTGAAAGAATATTCTGCCCGCCCCTACGTGCAGCAAGCGAAATAAAACGCGTAAGGGATGCCCCCCACATGAGATCAATAGATTGTCGTGCCTCTCCAGCAGCTGCAAGGGCGAAGTCGAGATCTGTTGTGTGGGAAAATGCTTGAGTAAGTTCCTGCGAAGTTATTGCAGAGAACCGGGCACGATCGATTATGACTTTTGGATTAACCGCACGGACAAGCTCGTATGCTTCTTTACCGATTAATTCCCCTTCAGTATCAAAATCTGTTGCAATAGTGACGCGTTCCGATTTCCTTGCAAGTTTCTGGAGAAGTGAGACAATCTTTTTTTCTGTGGGAATCTTGATTGTTTTTGCATCAATCAGGCTTCGAGGCGTGTATTCTTCACTCCGCCAGTTACTGTATCCCGCTACAAAGTCGATCTCTACAACATGCCCTCTAAGACCAACCGTTGTGGTCTCATCAAAACTGTACGTTGAAACACCGGCATCCTTATTTTCGATAATCCTTTTTCCCTGCCCTAAAATTTCTGCTATCCGGCGTGCGGAGATGTTCTTTTCAGCGACAATAAGATGCACGGTAATTACCCCTCCTTATTTCGGACTGCCTTTAAAAATAAACGATTTAATACCCGTGGATCCGATTTCCCTCGTGTTTTTTTCATAGCTTGTCCAACAAGGAAATTCCCTGATGCATCAATACCATTGCGATAATCTTCTACCGCCTTTAGATTTTCAGCGATTACTTCATTGATAATTGGTAATAAGGCAACCTCATCAGAGGGGGCTTTCCCAAGATCCAACCGCTCGACAATCGATTCTGGTTTCTCAGCCGGTTCGTTTTTCATACGCTTGTCGAGCATGACTCTTAGTACTTCGATACCGCTCTTATCCGTGATTGTTCCCTGATTCAGAATACCAATAAGTTCGGTAAATCCTGCCGCATCCATACGGTCAAGATTCATGCTGCGGTAATTCAGTTCACCAATAAGGGTATCAGCAATCCAGGTGGCAGCAAGTGTTGAGAGCCCTTTTGGATCCGCAGAAACTACGTGTTCAAAAAAGTTAGCGAGTTTTAACTCCCCGGTTAAGGTGCGGGCATGGTTTAATGAACAACCATATTGTAAAACAAATCGTTCCCTGCGGGCATCCGGAAGTTCCGGCAATACAATACCTTCGACCCATGACTGTACATACAGCGGACGAAGGTCAGGCTCCGGGAAATAGCGGTAGTCATGTTCCTGCTCTTTCGATCGTGATGACTGCGTGATACCTGTTGATTCAATGAAGTGCCGGGTCTCGCGCTCAATCCGCTGACCCCGCCGTATTAGGTTTTTCTGCCGGGTGACTTCGTAGGTAAGTGCCTTTTCTACGCCTTTATATGAGGTAATATTCTTGACTTCCACACGCTCATTGCCTTTGATAGAAATATTTGCATCTACTCTTAATGATCCCTCTTTCTCACTGTCAAAGACACTGAGATACTCTAGCGTAGCACGAAGTTTATTTAGGAATTTTCGAGCCTCTTTAGGAGATCGCATATCCGGTTCAGAAACGATCTCGATCAATGGGATGCCTGCACGGTTGTAATCAACAAGCGAATATTTGCCCCGCTCGGCATTGCCCATATGAACGAGTCTCCCAGGGTCCTCTTCAACATGGATACGGGTGAGCTGGATACGTCTTTCGCCCCCTTCATCGCTTTCGATCTCAAGGTATCCGCCTTCTGCAAGTGGCTTGTCATACTGGGTGATCTGGTATGCCTTGTCAAGGTCCGGGTAGAAATAATTCTTCCGGGAAAATTCGGACTCGTGGAGGACATTACAGTTGAGTGCTTTTGCAACTTTCATCGCATACTCAATTGACCTCTTGTTGAGTACCGGCATTGCTCCAGGAAGACCAAGGCATACGGGACATACGTGAGTATTAGGTCCATCGCTCCGGTAATCTGTTGAGCAGCCGCAGAAGAGTTTGCTCTTTGTGTCCAGCTGGCAATGCACTTCAAGCCCGACAATTACCTGATCGTCTGCCATCATTTCACCGCCAGTTCGTATGCATAGGCAGCATCGATAACACGTTCATCTTCAAATGGTTTGCCCATGATCTGGAGTCCTACCGGCATGTCGTCTGCTTTTCCGCAGGGAACAGAGATCGCAGGGATACCGGCAAGATTTGCCGGAACGGTCAGGATATCGGAAAGATACATTGAGAGCGGATCGCTTTTCTCCTTAAGCCTGAACGCGATTGTGGGCATAGTAGGACCCGCGATGAGGTCTACTTCAGAGAACAGCCTTGCGAAATCGGCTTTCACACTCTCGCGGGCAACCTGAGCTTTCGCATAGTATTTGCCATAATATCCCGATGAAAGGGCAAATGTGCCCAGCATGATCCTGCGGCTAACTTCCGTACCAAATCCAGCTTTTCGGACTTCCTTGTAGGCATCGTGCCATGACTTCTTGGAATCTGCCGCAGGTCCATATCGCACACCATCAAACCGGGCGAGATTGGAACTTGCTTCACATGTACAGGTAACGTAGTAAGCAGCAAGGGCAAATTTCATTGAGGGAATGCTGCATGGAATGGTGGTTGCACCGAGTTCTTCAAGTCGGCTGATTGCGGTTTTAACTACTCCGGCAACTTTCGGGTCTACACCTTCACCAAAATATTCTATGGGTATACCTATTTTTAATCCCTTTATATCTGCAACCGGTGTGTGGATGTATGGCCGGTCATAGGTAGTGGAATCATGACGGTCTTTTCCTGCGATTACCTGCATGAGAGTGGAGACATCACTGACATTTTGTCCCATCGGTCCAATCTGCTCTAAGGAATTTGCGTATGCAATTAATCCATAGCGTGAAACTCTGCCGTATGTAGGTTTCAAACCCACAATTCCGCAGAATGCGGCAGGGCACCGTATGGAGCCACCGGTATCTGTACCGAGCGCCATTCGCACCATATTGGCTGCGACTGCTGCGGCACTTCCACCGGAAGATCCCCCTGGAACCCGGTTGGTATCGCAGGGATTGAGGGTAGGGCCAAATGCAGAATTTTCGGTAGTCGTTCCCATACCGAATTCGTCCATGTTTGTCTTGCCGATAATTGCTGCACCGGATTGCCGCAGCAACTCAACAACATGGGCATCATAGGGGGGAATATAACCTTTGAGAATTTTTGAAGCACAGGTAGTTTCGATCCCTCGGGTGGAGATATTGTCTTTTACGGCTATGGCAATGCCGGATAGTTTTCCCTTTCCATACGGTGCCTTTTTGCAGATCGCAAGAAATGCATTGTACCGATCATCTGGTTCGAAAGAGAGTTCGTGCATTTCCACTACATCACCCGCGGTGCTTTTATGAATCCGTCTTCCTGTGCTGCTGCGTTTTTCAATACCTCATCCCGGGGAAGGGAAGGTTCGACTATATCTTCACGCATGATATTGGTAAGATCGCGGGTGACTGTTGTGTCGCCTTTGACTTGGTCGAGTACGTCAAAATAGTCAAGAATTGCATTAAACTGGTGGGTAAATGTATCCAGTTCATCGGTATTGATGCCGATATCGGCTAGTTCCGCGATATGTTCCACGTCTTTTTCAGTGACCATGTTCCACCCTGCTTATCTGGTCTATGTAATCTTGCACGGATGTTTTATAACCATTTTTTCGGGCAAGGCTGCAGAGTTCCTTCCACACCCCACTGCCGTATTGCATGGCTTTCTTCTCGTACCATGCGAGTTCCGGGCCAATATAACGTTCTGCAACCTTTCTTAATGGTATTTTACGAAGGGGACCCTGCACTTTTTCCGAGGCCAGGATCTTACGCGCCGCGCGCACAACCCGTATGTCCAGATAGGGCATAGACAGGAATGTATGATGGAGTGCCGCAATCGATTGGTCGCGCTCTGCCTGTTGTTCGAGACCTAAAAAGTCTCTGGCGAGATCTTCTTCCAGTGTTTCAGTTTCAAGATAGCGGGAATATCCTCCGAAAATTTCATCTGCGGCCTGACCAGTTATTATGCGATGATAGCCGTATTCACCAGCCCAGCGCGTAATAAAATACTGAGTAAGTGCAATGCCCGTATTAACCGGGTCTTTTTTGGGGATTGTAGCAATTACTCTCGGGAGCGCATCCGTAATATCTTGTCGGGAAATCTCTACGTAAGTACAAGAAAGATTGAGGATGTCAGCGGCATGTTTTGCCTGTCGTAGATCATGGGATCCAGCAAGGCCAACTGCCACACATTCCCGTCCGGCAATGTGAGCGACGAGAGTTGAGTCTACTCCTCCCGAAAGAGCGGTCACTCCTTCATCACTGCGCATCCGGACTGCGGTGTTAATCGCTTCTTCTAGTGGTAGATCCGGTACTAAAGGTGTGATCTCTCCGGTTATTCCACTCTCACAGGTTAGTGTTCCTTTCGGACAGGTCCCCGGAATCACCCCAAAATGGTCGCGGGCACAACATCCATTTCCTGATAAAAAGAACTCTCCGCCAAACCGGAGAATGTCTGACGTATGTTCATACAGGATTGTCTCAATCTCTGTCCGGGTGAGACGCACTCCATTAAGTTCAATCCATCCCTTCAGTTCAAGTTCTGTCATCGCCAGCTCATCATTATTTGATAGTTCTCCTTCAAGAGCTCTTGCGCACTTGCAGTTTGGTTTTAGGTTTGACTTTGTGTTTCCCTATTATGAAAACTGATTGTATGCTTTTTTAAGATTCATATATCCGAACAGTTCTCATTGATTTTTGATGACAAATCCAAAATATTAAGTAGGAATCTCCCTTCAATACGTATCAGGTGATCTAAAAGGTGCAGGCATCGATCGTAGCCCTGATTGCGGCGCTGGCAGGAATAATTATTCAGAAAGCAGGAAACTCGATTTTTTTTACGATAATTGCTGATGCATTTATTATGGGTGCTTTTCTCATTGCGATTGTTGCGTTGCTTCTCTTTCTCAAGGAACGGTTCATGGGGCCGGGTGTCGATGAGCTAGCAGGATATCATAAGTAACATGTTCTAAAACTCATTTTTAAAAGATTCTCGTGTTGAGATCCTTAATTTTTAGAATATGATATTCTTTTTGACATGCGGGTATGCAATTCTTTTTTGCGTTAAGCGATGTATATTATACCGCAAGAGGGTAGCCAAGCTCGGCCTATGGCGCTGGACTTAAGACCTTGTTGTGACAATCATTATAAGAGTATATTTGCGAGGGTAGGAAAGCCCGGCCAACTCCGATGGACTTAAGATCCATTCCTGCAGAGGTTCATGCGTTCGAATCGCATCCCTCGCATACTGTTTTAGGGTTTTTTTAAGAACACGGTTGTTGAATTTCCAACTAAAAATCTGATATGTTTATTATTTTACCCGCCCGAGTATATACATGGTTAAAATCGGGATCCTCCAATTAGTCATTCTCGTTATTGCTGCCCTTTTCATCTCTGGTTGTACATCACAATCATCAATTCCTGTACAATCACCCGCTTCATCAACAACAGGTACGGATTTTAATTATCTATTGCTTTCTCCCGGAGAGCTGCCCTTGGGACTGGTCCGGGCATTTGACGGACCAATGCAGGTATCAGATATTACTGATACAATGAAAAAATATGGATTATCGAGGGGTTATCGGGTTCTGTATGCAGACACCGTCCCGCTGATGGACAAGACCAAGATAATGGAGCAGGATATCATGGTTTTTAATGGGGCAAATGCATCAGCAATGCTGGATGAATACAAGAAATCCTTGACTGATATAAAGAAACAAAATATTGTTGTCCTGCAACTCCCCAATCCAAATATTGGAGATAAAAGTTTTGCTGTAAAGATCTCGACTGTAGGTCCCACTGGCGCAGAAACACAACATTATGTTTTCGGATTTGTGCAATCGGGTACATTTGAGATCATTTCAATGGAGGGAACTCCCGAAACATATCCGGCATTATTACATGTCACAGAACTAGCAGCAGAAAAGGCCCGGCAGTAATAAAGCAGCCAAAGCGAATTTATCCGGAGGGATCAGATAATATTTTTTTGAAAATTGCAGAAATCCTATGAATCGTTCATAAGCCGGTATTTATCGGTGGACATATTGATCTTAACCTCAATCTATTTCCAGCATCACCAGGTTTTTATTGATCTTCCATATTAACGATTTTTTTATGGGTGATACTAGGTTGGTGTTTTTATGAAAATCCAAAATAAAAATTTTCTGTTTTGATTTATTTTATATCATTACATTTTTATTTTCACAGAATTTCTGATGGTTATTTTTAATGTAAATAAAAGAGATTTTTGAAAATTTTACAATTTTCTTAAACAAGAAAATTCCTTACGTGCTGACCCGTAATGCGGGAGAAATTGCAAAAAAAAGAGATATATTCTTGAAAAAATGAGTCATTAGGTTATCGTTCAATGAGCTGTATGTGCTCATCAGTTTTTTTCGCAAGATCCGCTTGTCCCTGCAACCGTGCAACATCTGACATTGCTTCGAGTACGTGAACGGACTCTTCGAGAAATGAGAGAATATCTGCGGGAAAAACTTCGATTCCGTATTCATCTTGCAGGAAAACAGCGATCTGCCGGTGGTCGAGCCCGTTCTCGCGGAGCTCAATTACTTTTTTCGAAAACTTTTTTTCCGGGCATCCACAGAGAGGGGAATCTTTGCAGGTGCAGCGAAGAAAATCATTAAAAAAAGATAGGATCTGGTCTCTTACGCCAAAATCAAGTGAATCGTAATCCAGGCGCGAGCAGAGTGCTTCGAGCATGGTTCCGGAAAATGCAAGCTCAGGAAGGCGATAGCCGGTGAGCCGTTCGATTTTTTTTGCATTTTTAAACCGTGCCCGATCAGCGATCAATCCTCGTCACCGGTAGTTTCATCGAAGTTCTTTAATGAAGTCATCGCCTCGCCCATTCGCTCACACTCGATTAACCATTCATCAAAGAGACTTGTTTGTTCAAGATCATCTTTGACATATTTGCTGCAGCAGGTTGCCCCATCAATGACTGCGGCACCGATATTTGATACGGTCTCAAGCGCCTTTTCCATGTCCTTTTCCCCCTCCGCTTTGCCTTTCTTGACGAGCGTCTTGATATCCTTATCAAAACCCCCGGCAAGGTAGAGCCGGCAAGAGGCAAAGAGGGCCAGTTTGGGGAGCTGCAGGAGCTCAACGAGTTCCCCAAGCTCGCCTTCCGGCGCGGGTGACATAACAATTGCCTCGACTTGCGAGAGCTTGTCCACTGCCTCTTCAAAAGTGTAACGCTTGTTCTGGTAGAGCTTGATGATCTTTAAGACAGATACAGTGATGTCGACTGAGAATCCGTCAAGTATCCGGAACCCTTCAGGTAACTCTTCGCTTTTGGGATCCGCTTCAAAACTCGCTTCCTTAAGTGACTTTAACCAGTTGTCCCAGCGTTCCTGGTTGTAAAAAATATAAAACAACTTCATCGGTTCTGGTTCAATTTTCTTGCTCGCCTTTTTCGCCATTTCAGTACACTATTCATTCTCCTGATTAAAGGATTTCGTTGTCAGCACTCTTTTTCAGTACAAATCAGGCAATTACCTAAAATCAAAAGAAAAAAAAATGACCCCATAAAACCCAAAGCATGACCGCCAATGGTTATCTCCCTTGAATATCAATTGTTTAGAGGAATATGCAAACCTGCGTGGAAAAGAATAGTCCGGAACGACTCGTGATGGTACGATACGGCGAGCTTTTCTTAAAAAGTGAACCCGTTAAACATCATTTTATCGGGCTGCTCTTACGAAATATCGGAAAAGCACTCACTGCATCCGGTTTACATGGTCATTATGAAACACCACGGGGACGCATTCTTATCTTTGGCGACGAACCCGAGAAAATTGCCGATATTGTATCCCGGATTTTTGGTATTGTGGATGTCAGTATCTGTACAAAGACCAGCGGCCATATCGATATTCTCTGCACAGAATCGATCAAGCTCGCATCGGTGCGGCTGTCAAGGGGTATGAGTTTTGCAGTTCGGGCAAAACGCCAGCAGAAAACCGGGCTTGACAGTCAGGAACTAGGTGCGCGGATAGGTTCAGCCATCTATGAGCATATCCCGGGCCTTTCTGTTGATCTTGATCACCCTGATTATGAGATCTTTATAGAAGTCAGGGATTTTGGCGGACTTCTCTATGATACCCGTATCCCGGCACCTGGCGGATTACCTTTAGGAACGCAGGGTCGTGCACTGGTCCTGCTGTCTTCGGGTATTGATTCACCGGTGTCATCCTGGCTGGCAATGAAACGCGGTGTTGAGATCACCCACCTGCATCTTGATGGCGGGCGCTGGGCAGGAAGTGATGTGAAGTCTGCGGCAATAGAAAATCACCGCAGGCTTTCGCGATGGTGTGCAGGAAACCCACTCATGATGGTGATCGCAAACAGCGAACCCCTGTATAATCGAATGCAGGAACTTCGTATCCCTCCCCGGTACCGATGTGTAATCTGCAAACGGTTCATGTTACAAGTAGCAGCCCGGCTCATGGGACACGAAGGTGCACTTGCAATTATCACGGGTGAGAATTTAGGTCAGGTAGCATCCCAGACATTGCCGAATCTTTCAGTTATATCTGATGGTGTGACTGTGCCCGTCCTGCGCCCCCTTATTACGTATGACAAGGAAGAGATCATCACCCTTGCCCGCCGTATCGGGACATTTGATACACACCCCGGAGATCTAGCCTGCAGGGCAGTACCCAAAATGCCGGCCACATCTGCGGTATTAGAAGTAATACGGGAATGCGAACAGAAAATGGATATCGATATCCTCATCGACCAGGCATGCACGGAATTGCAATATGTGACTGCCTTAAACAGTGAGATCGTTTCAGGAACCTGATATTTCTTTTCATAAAAACCAATTATTATGCAGCAATGTCACAATCTTTTTTTTGAAAAAGATGAGGACACATGAAAAACTGCGCGGACCTTGCCTGATTCTTTGAAAATTGTTAAAATATTAGAGAAGATCTTCTATACTTTTTATTACTGCTTTTAGCGCTTTAACCCGGGCATACCATTTGTCGTCGGATTCTATCACAACCCATGGGGCATAGGGTGTATTAGTTCTTGCCAGCATTTCATCAACTGCGTCATTGTACAGATCCCATTTCTCACGATTCCGCCAATCTTCTTCAGTGATTTTGTATTGCTTGAGAGGATCATCTTCCCGTTGTTTAAACCGTTTCAGTTGCTCATCTTTATCTATTTCAAGCCAGAATTTTAGCATCCCGCCGCCACTGCTCTCAACATAATCCTGTTCCATTTCGTTTATCTCCTGGTAGGCCCGTTGCCATTCATTCTCGGAACAGAATCCCTCAACACGTTCAACAAGCACCCTGCCATACCAGCTGCGATCATAAATGGCGATGTGGCCTGCGCTCGGAAAATGCTTGATAAACCTTCTTAAGTAATGGTATTGTTTTTCATTTGGAGTCGGTGCAGCAACAGGAATGACATCATATCCCAACGGATTCATGTACCGGGCGACTCTCATAATATTGCCACCCTTTCCTGCGGCATCCCATCCCTCATACACAATAATGAAAGGGACTTTCCGCTTGTAGAGAAGATAATGGAGCTCCAGCATCTCTATCTGGAGATTATTTAGCAGGTCATGACATTCCTCTTTGGAATGAGGTGATTCGGAAGATGTTCTTCTCAAGACCGGTGTTTTGGGAGGTTTGATTATGTTTTTTGTTTTACTTTTTTTAGAATGCCCGGTCTGGGTTTCTGCAATTCTTTTCTCAAGAGTTTTTACAAGAACGGTGTATATTTTTAAGATCGTATACTTCCGGTCCGTTGCTTCAATCACATGCCATGGTGCATATGCCGTGTCAGTATTTTCAATGAACTCATCGATGATAGGGAGATAGGTATCATAATGGTGATGAAAATTCCAGATCTTTGGAGTTACGAGCCATGCGGTCAGCGGGTTTCGCTCCCGGACAAGCAGTCGCATTTTCTGGTCTTCTTTGCTGATGTGTAAAAAAAATTTGAAAACTACGGTACCATTATCCGCTAATTGTCGTTCAAAATTGTTTATTGCACTGACCTTATCAGTCATTGACTTTTTCCAGCCAATGCTAGTTAGTTTTTCAGCCAGAGCTCTGCTATACCAGCTGCGGGCAAAAATGGCTATCCTTCCGTTAGAAGGGGTTCGCAGCCAGAATCTCCACAGGAACGGACGGGCTTGTTCCTCATCACTGGGATTGTCGATTGCGTGCAGGTTGAAACCGCGGGGATCGAGCGACTGGATGATTTCGTGGATGGACATAGTGATGCCGGCGGCATTCCACCCTTCAAGAACGATGATGACGGGGATATTGAGATCGCGAAGTGTCCGCTGGAGTATGCTCAGGCGCTCTTTTAAGTCACCTATTGGTTTTTCAAAGGTTTCATCATCGATTGTCTTTTTCAGATCCAGCTTTTCTAACATCCGGCATTCCCCCGCTCAATTTTTGTCATTATTGGCACTATACTGGGATAACGAAGCATGGGACATATCGGGTATTAAAACCAGTCGGTAATTCAAATGATTACCCGTTGTGAAAAAATTTTTTATGTTTTTATGCTATGAGGGACAGACCATTTTCATTTGCGATATCGGCAAACACTTTTGCAAGATATACTGCTTGCTTCTTTGTCATGCCGTAAGTGTTGAACTTCCAGACTTTCGTTGCACCGGGGATTACCCCGGTCACACCTTTTTCTTCTAATGCGCTTGAAAAATAGAAACCGCGTTTCTTGTGCGATTCTGCCACTTTGTCAAATGAACCGATTGTATCTGCCCGTGTCAGCGTATGCTTCCGTGGCATATCAGAAAGGATCTTCGTTCCCTCGACCGCGAGAAGTCCATCAACGACAATACGATTATTCTCCAGTTCGCGTTCAAAATGTTTCACGCGTTCTTTAACCCGGGGGAAAGATGCCATCATTCCTATGAGTGTGACTCCCATGAGCGTGCAACCCATCATCTCGGGTTCCTTGATCCCAAACTTTCGCTGGGTTACATCCCCAATAATTGCAGTTGTGCGGAAAACTTCAGCTGCCCGTTCCGTAGTTGTCGCAAGGATACCGGATGGTGCAGGTGCTGCCATACTTTTGTGCCCGGAACCGACAACAAAATCTACACCAAGATCTTTGCCATTTACCGGCAGGATTCCAACCGTGTATGCTCCGTTATAGAGCATGGGAATATCGTACTGGTGGCAGACCTTTGCGATCGCTTTTACATCATGCATGTTGCCATATTGGTAATCCACGTGGTCGATAAAGGCAAGAACCGGTGCCCGGCCAAACTGTTTTTTCACTTCTTCGATTTTTAATGCAGCTGCATCGGGCGTTATCATATGCTGGTCGTTTGCGGGGATCTCACAGGCAATGCCTCCCGCTCCTTCTATCGCAAGGAATTCAGTGTAGTGCGAGAGCGAAGTGAGCAGAACCGGATCTCCTTTCTGAATGTATGTATGGGCTACAGCCTGGAATCCCCGCCGTGCACCAGGCACGGTACGGACCGTATCCATGTTCAGCCATGCGGCAATATCCTTGTGAAACTCTGCAATAGGGGGCTTGCTGATGTAATCAAGTCGATTAGGCTTGCGGCAATTATCGCAGACCGAGTACCCGTCACCGTATGCTATGACGGCTTTCATCGCATCGGCTGTGAGTCTTCCCCCCGCTTGGATCGGATCGATATTGATTGCAAGTTCATCTACCTGTCTCGCCTCGATACCACTCGCGCATCTCATTTCAGCATCTCCTGTTTCAATGAAGCAACCTGCCGTTCAAGATTCTCTAAAAGCCGTTGTGCCTGCACTCGCTGTTTGTCATCCAGTTCGTGCTGTGGAGCGGTTTCGCGGAGGATTACCCGGAGATCAGTAAGGGTAAAAAGTGCCTGGAATATTATGTCAACTGCCCGTTTTGACAAAAAGAATCACCTTACTAGTATCTGGACGGTCATAAAATAAGTAACCGCTTTTTATGCATTAACACTCGATATATCGTATTTGTGCTCAAGAATAAGGGTGAGTTGGTGTAAACGGTGGCCTTTTATTGCCAGCAATGCGGGGAATGCTGCAGTTCCATGGGCGAGATTATCGAAATAATTGATGAGCTGGATCCTTTTGTCTTCAGAATAAAATTCACGGTGACCAATGAAGAACGAATCGTGTCAGTAGACTCTGAAAAGCGGAATTGGTTCCGTTTGCATGATAATATAATGTCGCAGCCAATGGCATGTCCATTTCTTTGGGATTCCGGCAATAGTAAATTTGTTTGCTCTGTCCACACATCCCGTCCCGAACTTTGTCGCCAGTATTCCTGTTTTCGGATTCTCGTTTTTGACTCACATGATAGAAAAATAGGCAAAGTGCTCCATGCTTCCCGGAATTTTATCACCGCAGATGCTGATCTCCGCAGGTTCTGGAACCAGGAGATTGCCCGTGTTACAATTCCTGACGAAAAGTCTTGGGAAGATCATGTGGAATATACGTTCAGTAATGCGGGATATCGAATACTACGATGAGAAATAGCGAAACTCGGATTCTGTAATGGCTAACATTCGTATATGTTTGAAAGTCTGGAAACCAAAACCCTAAAAAAAAATTCCCGCTAAACCCGGCACCTTTCTTTAAGTAACTACACGTACAATCCGGAAGAGAACGCGTATGATGAGTTTTTCCTATCTTTGCAAACACCTCTCCGGGTCAAGGCCGACGAAAGGGAATGAAACAGGAAGTGCCAACTGCACAAAAAAACATGATACCGGTGATTTCTGCACACCCGATTGCGAAGAAAAAGCTAAGGATGCAAAAATAACCTGCCGTGATGCAGATTTCATAAAAATTCCGGGCTTGAAGAAAAAGCCATAATTTTTTTTTAAAATTTATGTCATCTAATTTCCGATAAATTTTTTTCTGGTTGAACAACTCCCGTATTTTCTTAACATTTTATCATGTATTATGATCAATTCTAACGAAAAGGTCCGGTATATGAGATAATTTAAACCGGGGGGTAGGATTGGAGTTTAAAAATAAGGTTTTAATCATCGGGTATGGGGCAGTCTCAAAGTGTACGCTGCCCATCTTACTCCGGCACGTAACTATACCCCTTGAAAATATCACGATTATTGATTTTAAAAATAAAGCACAGGATCTCAAGGCCTGGACAACCGGAGGTCTCCGGTTTTTCAAGCGAAAGGTCACCCGGGAGAACCTAAGCCAAATTCTCTCAGAATATCTTGGAGACGGGGGCTTGTTGATCGATCTTGCATGGAACATTGACTGTTGTGAACTGGTCCAATGGTGTCATGACCACAATGTAATGTATGTAAACACTTCAGTGGAAGCCTGGGATCCTGATGCCGAAAAATTCACTGCCAGCCCCTATGAAAAAACCCTGTATTTCCGGCAGATGAAACTCCACGAACTCACGAAAGACTGGCATGATGGTCCCACATGTGTGGTAGATCATGGTGCAAATCCGGGTCTTATCTCGCATTTTGCACGGCAGGGACTTTGCGATATCGCGCGCCGGATGATTGCCGATGATATCGCTCCGGATCCAGAGAAAATGAAGAACCTGATTATGGAGCAGAATTTTGCCGGGCTAGCCATGGAGACTCATATTAAGGTTATCCATTGTTCCGAAAGAGATACCCAGATTTCCCGTTCACCAAAAAACGTTGATGAATTCGTTGGAACATGGTGTATTGAAGGACTCCGGGAAGAAGGAACTGCCCCTGCAGAGATAGGATGGGGAACTCATGAAAAAGAACTCCCGGATAAAGCCACTATTCCGCCTGTCGGTCCAAAGAACGAGATCCTGCTTGCAAAGATGGGGATCAATACCTGGGTTCGCTCATGGCTCCCCCACCATGAGATAGTCGGGATGGTCATCCGGCATGGTGAGGCATTCGGTATATCAGATCGCTGGACTGTCTGGAAAGACGGTACAGCAATTTACCGGCCAACTGTGCATTACGCATACCTGCCCTGTGATGCAACGATTGCCTCTCTCCATGAATTACGCGGAAGGAATTATGAGCTGCAACCAAAATTGCGAATTTTAAATGATCGCGAAATCATCAGCGGGTCAGATGCGTTAGGAGCCCTCTTAATGGGTCATCCATATAATTCTTGGTGGACCGGCAGCATCCTTTCGATTGAAGAAGCAAAAACCCTTGCACCGGGCCAGAACGCAACGACAGTCCAGGTTGGCCTTGGGGTTGTTACCGCGGTCATGTGGATGATCGAAAATCCCAAGCGTGGTTTCTGCCTTCCTGATGATCTCCCCCATGAGTTTGTGTTAGACATTGCAAGGCCTTATCTTGGCGAATTTTACTCGGGTGCCTCAGACTGGACTCCGTTAAAAAACCGGGCAATCTATTTCAAAGAAAATCCTGAGAATGATTATGACCGTGAAGATGTCTGGCAATTCAAAAACTTCTTATTTGTGCAATGAATGAATCATGTAATGACAAAAATCGCGGTCGATGCAAAGAAGAAGAGAAAGAAGAAAGGGACTGATGATGGGGTACATCATATCAGCGATGCCAGGAAGGAACTCCTGCAGGTTCTCGCCCGAGAGCATGGAACTCCCATCTTTGTTATCGATCATGAAAAACTCCGGGATAATTACCGGGAATTCCGGGAGAACCTGCCTAAAGTCCAGGTTTATTTTGCGGTAAAAGCGAATTCAAACCCGGAGATTGTTAAGACCCTCTTTAATATGGGCAGCAGTTTCGATGTTGCATCCATGCCGGAGTTTATGATCGTCTATGAAAATATCCGGAAAATGCCCGCTAAAGAACGACAGGACTGGATTTGGGATAAAATAATCTATGCAAATACCATCAAGCCTATAGAGACTTTGGAAGCGCTCGATAAATACAACCCATTAGTCACGTTCGACAATATTGAAGAACTTAAAAAACTCCGCCAGCATGCACCACACGCGGGACTTGTGCTACGGATACGGGTGCCCAATACCGGCTCTCTTGTGGAACTTTCCTCAAAATTCGGAGCTCATCCTGGTGAAGCTGTAGACTTAATCGTTTCAGCTTTCGACATGGGGCTTGTTGTAGAAGGAATCAGTTTCCATGTTGGTAGCCAGTGCACCAATTTTGAGAACTATGTCCAGGCTCTCCAACTCTCTGCCGATATCATTAATGAGGTAGAGACACGGACCCGCCAGAAACTCAGGATCCTTGACATTGGCGGGGGCTTCCCGGTGAAATATCATCCTGAAGTTAAATCCTTTAAAATTCTCGCAAAACAACTGAATGCTGAAATAAAACGATTGTTTCCAAAAGATATGCAGATCCTTGCAGAACCCGGTCGTTTCCTTGTAGCTAATGCCTGTTCAGTAGTTGCAAAAGTTGTCGGCAAGGCATTCCGCGACGGAAAACCCTGTTATTATATCAACGACGGGGTTTACCACACATATTCCGGTCAGGTATTTGATCACAGTAATTACCCGGTCCTGCCTTTTAAAGAAGGCGAGACGCATATTTCCGCGGTTTTTGGCCCTACCTGTGATGCATTTGATACCATCACGCTCTCGGCAGAGCTACCCGATCTGGAGATTGGAGATCTGGTTTATTCAGAAAACATCGGGGCTTATTCCCATGCCTCTTCCACGTACTTCAACGGATTTCCTCCGGCGAAGGTTGTGCACATTAACAAATAATTTAAACTATCTCACAAATCCCCTCATTTTTTATTTTTTTTGCGGATTATTAAAAAAAATCTTTTGGAATATTACTTCCAGACTTTAAAAAATATATAATCCGCACTGCGGTCTTTGAAGAGGCGCAATGGCAGAGTCCTTTGAATGATTTATTAGTCTGTTTATTGTGAGGCGGACCACGTTTCCATCGCTATTATCAGATATGCTAAAAAACCTAAAAATTCGATCTTTTTCATGGAGCGTTGATCCGGCAGGCCGGGCAATTTAAGGCATAATCACGTATGCCTTCATTCCAGGGTGTAAACCCGATGCAGACTTTGGGTTTTGTGTCATGAATTTTACAGTAAACTTTTTCATCATCAGCTCGCCAGAAGAATGGACAATAGGTTATTGTCCGGCCATTCAGATCAGTCCAGTAATCTATGCGTACAATATGAGGCAAATCCTCTTTTGATATCCCACTGCCAGTTGAACGTTTGCCGTTTTCAAACCTGATTAAAACATGTTCAAGGACATCCTGCCGATTTGCCAATATCCATGGAATGAGATCTTCGATTACCCCTTTCTGTCCCCAACCCCATTTCTCGCAACATTTACCGCACTGCAGGCAATCCTGAACCGGGGTCATGGAAAAAACACCCGGAAATAGTTGGCCCAAATATCCCGGATGCGTATTTTTGAGATTGGGATCATCATAGTAACATTCTCGTTCTGCATAAAAAATGCATAGGAAAATTACCGGATCTGATAAAACTACGTGTTACGCAGACCTGATGTCTTTTGAATTGCAGGACGGGCAGGCTGGCCGGGAGGCACCATCCCACAAGAA
This sequence comes from uncultured Methanoregula sp., assembly GCA_963676675.2. Lineage (GTDB taxonomy): Archaea > Halobacteriota > Methanomicrobia > Methanomicrobiales > Methanospirillaceae > Methanoregula. The sequence continues at coordinate 1,606,269 of OY781161.1, forward strand.
TTCCTCCCCACAGTCATTACAGCAGCAATCCGGGCACCCGGGATCAAAAACATAAATTGCAAACCGCTCTGCTTATTCATGCTCATGTTGGATAAGGATAGAAGGGGATTCGTAAAAATAAAGCTTGTGAATATGGGGGAAGGAAACTGTTCTTGTCATTAATGACGTTTGAAAATCCCAATTATCATTGAAATAATTTTTGAGATAAAACCACCGGACAAGGCCGTCTCATCCTTGATGGGTAAGATTGGGTTATTTTTTACAATTTCTTTGGATTTCCCAAGACTGGACGGGCTCATTCTTAAAGAGGTGTCAGTTCCGGATCCAAGAACAATAGGTAGGGGTGAATTCGGAACAACAGGTTTCTTGTCAAGGGTTTTTGGACTTGGGATAGGTTCAATGCGGACTGGGGGTTCTGTTGGACGTTTTTCCTCTGGTTTTTCTTGTGAGGGTTCCAAACATTCCTCGTCTTCAAAAAGAAAATCTGGACTGGATATTTCAGGAACTTTATTAATATCCGGCAGATTATCCTCGGATAGGGAGTCTTCAGAATTTGAAGTGATATCCGGGAGGGTGATCTCTCGAGGCACATTCATTTCCGGATTTAGGGTTTCTGTCATGGATACATTCGTTTCATGGTGAGTGATATTACTATAATCCGAAAATGCCGGTAGAGTGGGAGATTCCATCTCAATTTTAACAGGCAAATTATCAAGTCTGCCTTCATTAATTATAGGGACCGGCTCTGCATGTTCTTTTTTTTCAGCATCCATTGCAACGGATTTCTGCATATCACGGGAGAGTCCCTCTTCGCGTATGCGTTCTTCTTGTATCCTGCTTTCAATAGTCGCGATTACTTCTTCAAAATCTGTGCGGTTCTTATGGTCCCCATCATGAACAAGAGAGAGCTGGACTTTCATATTCTGGAGTAGGCTTATATCCACCTCCAGGTTTGTCATCAACGAGGTATATTCTTCGATCCGGTCCTGCCCGATTCCCGCAGATTGCCATGACTCTATTTTTAAGCGGTTTGCTTTCTGGCGTGCGAGTAATTTTTCTATGGCGTCGAGAAGTTTTTTTGTGCTGACGGGTTTTGAAATGAAATCGTCAATGTTGATCCTGTGTTCATCTGCCTCTTCGGCACTGATCTTTTTTGCAGAGAACATCAGGACCGGGATATGTCTTGTAGCGGGATTTTCCTTGATCCTCGCCAATGTTTCCCATCCATCCATAGGTTCCATCATAATGTCGAGAATGATAATTGAAGGATACACCTTCTCCAGAATCTCGAGGCATTGCTTCCCTCCCAATACCCCCAGCGGACGATAACTTTTTTTTAAGATTGCTACAAGTCCCTCAACGATAAATGAGCTATCGTCTACGATAAGAATTGTATCAGTCAAGATTATCTGACCCCGGGACGGGTTTTCCGTTGGTTCGTGTTCATGGTTTGTTTAAGCGGTTATTGAAATTTTGACAACTATTATAGAATTTTAAGTACTACTGTAAAAGGACTACATTAACTATATGCCAAATCTGATAATAAAACACGATGATGAAGAATTTTTAATTATCGTTTCTTTACACTAAAAAGCAATATACATTGACTGGTAGAAAAACCACAGATAATTTTTATTCATAAATTTTTTTGTCACTGATAGTCTCACATAATGTTGGAACATCAGTATTCGGCTATAACGAGAACCATATTTAACATAATAGAAATCGCCTATGATCGGATGTATAATAACCTACACACAGAATAATAATTATGTTTCCCGCTGGAGCATCGCGAACTGAGCGCATACTGCTCTTCATAGCACTTATTTTTATTATCATCATTGCCGTCAAAATGACTGCATATGTTATCACCATTTTTTTAATGGCACTTATCCTTACACTTCTTCTTTTGCCCAGCCTGTTCTGGTTGAAAAATAAAGGACTCTCGGATTTGCCTGCGGTAGTGGTTCTTACTACTATTGCAACTCTTGTAATCCTTGGGGTCTGTTTCCTTACATTCCTGTCATTCCATTCTCTTCTTACCGATCTCCCGCAATATCAGACCGAACTCAATATGCGTCTTCATGATATTTCGGCCATGCTCTCATCGATAGGCATTTCCAGTCTTAGTAATGGGGGGCCCACTATCAACCTCTCATCGATCTTGTCCATGGGACTTGGTGGAGTCATGAGTCTAATCGACGGGATTATGTTTCTTTTCTTTGTCGGTGTAACAACATTTTTTTTGCTACTAGAAGCACCGAATATATCTAAACGTCTCGAACAACGGCTAGGGAAAAATTCGGACACCATGCAGCAGCTATCCCGCATGACCGGTTATATTATTGATTTCATTGTTGTAAGGACCGAGACCAACTTCATACATGGCGTACTCTTTGGGGGATTTCTGAGTCTTATGGGAGTCCATGGAGCAATCCTGTGGGGCGTTCTGACATTCGTCCTTGGATATATTCCCTATTTCGGGCTCATAATAGCGTCACTGCCTGCCATTTTTTTTGCGTGGATTCAATTTGGTATACCTGGGGCAGTTGCAGTCATTGTAGCAGTTTGTTTGCTTAATTTAATTGTGGAAAATCCGGTTTATTCTTATCTTGCTGCACAAAAATTTGAGATGCCAGCCTTGATTGCAATCCTGTCAGTAATCTTCTGGGGATGGCTGCTGGGACTTGTTGGCATGCTCTTTTCCATCCCGGTTACCCTGATGGTTCTGTTAACTTTCCAGATGTGTGACGATCTCCGGTGGATCAATGAAGTGCTTGGAGTCAGCCATCTCTTCGAAGATAAAAAAGGAAAAAAGGCAGGTCATACTCCCATTAGTGAAAACGACTAATGAAAATTTTTATTTCTCTCTTGTGTAACAATTTTTTCCAACCCATCATGCTTTACCCAATGAACACCAATACTATTACCATAACAATCGGTTTTAGCAAACAGGAACACTTCCCTCATATGAGGTGTATCCACTTAATTCCTATACCTGCAAAACCTTTTTAATCCGCATGAATCGAACACGAGATCAGGTTGAATTTCTTCCTGATAGAACACCCATCACAAATCCTTAAAAACAATGATAAAAAATTCCTTAAAACCTGAAATTCCCGGAACCCGAAGCGGGTATGTTATCCGGTTCACCTGCCCAGCTTGTTCCACAGAAAATGCTATTGTTAACAAATCCCCGCGAGATCATTACAAAGAGACACGCGATGCGGCTTGCAAACAGTGCAAGATGCGATCCCGGATTATCACTCCCGGCATGCACAACATGGCATAAATTTTTACGCAATTGCTTTTTTTTGCACACGTGTGCACCATCGGTAAAAACCTGTCATCCAATCATACGATAATGGATGAAACATTCATATTTTCCTGAAATGATTATTAAAAAATGATTTGTTTTTCATGACGATACTTTGTTTAAGTGAAGATCAAGCACACCATTTTTTAGCGAAATCCTCGCCCCACTCTTTGTGACGGGGGCGGGTAATGGTATGACATGGTGGAGGGATAAAAATCTCTGTCCGGATTGAGAAAACCTGTCATGAACATCTCTTTCTTCATCATATCGTTCACAGGATATTTTTAAGGTATCCGGACTAGCCAGGTTTACAGAAATTACTGTTGTATCCATTCCAGGGATCATGTCCACGGTTACCATCACTTCATCATCGTTCTCCAATATTTCAGCGTTTAAGTTATGCAGAGAATAACACACGATTTCAGATCTTTCTTCTTCAGGTAACAGCGGATTGTCAGTGGGTTCTAGAGCAAGCTGGAACAGGTAGTCCATGGATGCTTTGAGTTCATCGAGTTCGTCATAAATTGATCGGTGATAACGTCGTACCATTTTTCTACCTCCTCTTTTTGTTGCCCAGGTGCTAATCCACCTGGATACATGGACGAGTGTTGTTAATGTCAATATAGATATCGCTTCAATCTGCGAATAATTCGCTACTGGTATGCAGAGAGAAAAAATGTTTTTTAAGCAATCTCCAAGCGCTGTTACAACAAAAAAACATGAATTATGCTGTGAGATCGGTGATATTGCACAACCCGACCGCGTGGCAGAAATGATAGATTTTAGAGCGATTCAATATTCATAAAAAATAAATTGACAAGGTCGGGGAAAAACCCGAGATGTATTCTCTCTCAATAATCCATTACATCCGGTTGCTGGCTTAAAATCATAATATCCGGAGTATTTTCCAGCAGACCTGCAAGGTATTTTCCTACCCATTCTTCTTTTTCATATTCAAAAAAAGGACGGTACGAACCCTGAATTATCGAGTTTTCTTTCTCAAACCGTAGTAAACCAATAGGAGAACCTCCACGTTGTACCAGCGTATTTAAATCCTTAAGGGGAAATTTTGCTGAACTGAATACAAATTTTGTTTCTGTTGTAAAACCAACAGCTATTGCAACTAAAAATGTTTTTTTTGCTTCTGCAAGCATCTCGTTGACCAAATCAGATGTTTTTCTCATTGTTCTCGTATCCAATGGTAGTGACTCATCACATAAATAAGTCGTTAAATGGCAGATTTGATATTCGATTATATGAATAGCCAGACCGGGATTTTCGATCTTAAATAGCTGGACAATACCGAATTCAAGATAAACAAGCAGACAGTATCTATTCAGTTTATACTATCCCATTTTCACACATCCCTATTGGGGTTTGAACCGATTTCTCTAAAATGATTGAAAGAGAATTCTTCTGTATGGATATGGAATTCAAAAAAAAGTGGGGCATCATGTTCAAAGCATTAGTGATCATGCTGGTCCTTCTTGTGCCACGAACATTGATCGACATTTATGGTTATGATACGGTACCTATCAATCCGGTAGTGGGTGCATTTATTACCGGAGCCATCTTTACTATTGCGATTATTTTTACGGGCACTTTCACCGATTTCAAGGAAAGCGAGAAGATTGGCGGAGAACTGGCTGCGTCCTTAAAAGCACTGTATAACGACAGCCGGGTACTTCCCATAACCGATGAGGCACCGGCAAGGGTTTTCCGGGCTCACGTCCGTGATCTGCATCGTGTAATCAGCTTATGTTTTAAGAAGAACAACTTCAATCTCCACGACATCAATCATGAAATGAACAAAATAAATAATGATATCAGGATCCTGGCCTACCTCAACGTTGCTCCCCCATTGATTGCAAAACTAAGGAATGAACTGGGAAATATCGATAAGATGACCAACCGGGTAGAAGTTATCATCCGGACGGATTTCATTCCTGCTGCATACGCCCTTGCTGAGGTGGCAACTGCGGGAGTAATTTTTCTGTTGTTATTTGTGAAAATCGATCCTATGATAGAGGGAATAATCATATTTGCAGTCATCAGCGTTATGCTGATTGGTCTCCTGCTCCTTATTAGGGATATGGACAATCCGTTTGAGATTGGCGTCCACACCTATGCCGATGTCGATTTGGAGACCCTTGTCTTTCTTGATACCTATTTCGATGAGCAGGATGCAGAAATGGATACGTTACAATTGGGTAAGCCATAAAAAATTATCAGTACCTTTTTTGGCGTCATTTTATTTTTTTATCATATCAGTTTTTTATGATTTTTCTATGATTCCCGAGTTATATATTTTTATGAGAAAATTCTCGCCAATTATTTTTACCCCATATTTTTTTGTAACAGAATTGAGGAATTACTTTATAAAAAATATTGAAAAAATTGAACGGAGTCAAATATTAAAAAAATCGTATATCACTTTCTCGTTCGTCAGTACCCTTTTATCACCATCAGGGTAATGTCATCAAACTGGGGGACGTCCCCAGTGAACTGATGTACACCATCAAGGATCTGTGTAAGGATTTCACGGGCTGGCATCCGGGCGTTCTTTCGAATAATCGAATGCAACCTCTCTTCTCCAAACATCTCTTCCAGACTATTGATAGATTCTGTAATGCCATCCGTATACATGACAATGATATCGTCGGGTCCAATATCGATTGTTCGAGAATAATATTCCCGTTGTTCGACAGCCCCCAGTACAATTCCCGTAGGCATGAGTTCTTCTATGGATCCATCCTTGCTCCGGAACACTAATGGAGGATTATGGCCCGCATTCACATATGTCAGTGTCCTGTTTTTCTCAGAAAGGGTTCCGTAAAAAAGAGTTACAAACATGCCCGCTTTGGAATCCTGTGCAATGACATTGTTTGCATCAAAGATTGCCCGAGCCGGGTCACGATGCCAGAGCGCATTCACCCGGACGACAATACGGGACAATGCCATGAACAAAGCTGCAGGCACTCCCTTTCCAGATACATCGGCGATGATAATTCCAAGAGTTCCTTTCTCAAGAGGTATAATCTCAAATGGAATCACATCAAAAAAATCACCACCCACCTCCTTTGCCATTACACTTCTTGCAGCTATATCGAACCCGGTGATCTGAGGGATAATTTCCGGGAGAAAACTCTGCTGAATATCCGCAGCAATCTGGAGTTCGGCATTTGATCGGGCAAGACGTCCTTCCAATTCACGACGTTCAGTAATATCGCGTACTGTTTCTATAGCACCGGTGATATTTCCATGGGGATCGTATAGTGGGCTTGCCTTAGCCCAGAAATACTTCCCGGCTACACCCAGTTTCGGGATGAACGTATCCACTACTAGTGTATCGCCTTCCCGCATCACATGAGTATACAGGCTTTCCATTTCAGATTCCGGCATAAGAATCAGATTTGCCAGCATCGGTTTTCTCTCACCATAAAACGGAAGGGCATATTCGTAATTACCCTTCCCCACCATCGATTTTGCAGAAACTCCGGTTAGCTCTTCCATAGCCCGGTTCCATGTGATCACTACCCCATCCCGGTTTATGACAAAAGTGGCATCCGGTAAAAAACTGATGATCTCTTCAAGACTCTGTCGGGAGCTGGTTATTTCCTGCTCAGCCCGTTTCCGGTCAGATATATCCCGGATAGTCTGAATTGCTCCGGAGATATTGCCATGAGGATCATAGAGCGGGCTTGCTTTTGCCCAGAAATAGACGCCACCGGAACGGAATGTGGGAATAAAAATATCTACAACAAGAGTATCGCCTACTTTTTCGATCGCGTCATATCGTTTCTCGATCTCCACTTCCGGCATAAAGATCAAATTTGCCAGCATCGGTTTTTTCTCGCCATAAAACGGGAGAGCATATTCATAATCCCCTTTTCCCACCATGGATTCTGCAGGTACTCCGGTCAGCTCCTCCATGGCCCGGTTCCATGCAATCACCCGTCCTTCAATGTCGATTACAAACGTGGCATCCGGTAAAAAGTCGATGATCTCTGCCATTCTTTGGCTGGTTTTTTCCATCCCCTGCTCTGCCCGCTTCCTGTCAGTGATATCCCTGATAGTTTCGATGGCTCCAATGACAATTCCCGGTGAATCATAGAGAGGACTTGCTTTAGCCCAGAAATAGACGCCACCGGGACGGAATTGTGGAATGAAAATATCAACAACAAGGGTATCGCCTATTCTCTCAACGGCATCATATCTTTTCTCAATTTCTACTTCCGGGAGGAAGATAAGGTTTGCCAGCATCGGTTTTTTCTCGCCATAAAACGGGAGAGCATATTCATAATCCCCTTTTCCCATCATGGATTCTGCAGATACTCCGGTCAGCTCTTCCATGGCCCGGTTCCATGCTATTACCCGGCCCTTGATATCGATCACAAACGTGGCATCCGGTAAAAAATTGATTATTTCACCATGAGATGTCCCTTCCTGCACTCCCATACACCTACTCCTATTCAAGAATAGACACTTATCGTGTATCAAGATTCTTTAATTGAAATTTACCAATGATTCTTATTAAAAAATAAAAAGAAATTTCAGTTTTCTTGTTGAAGTGATATCGTTAGCAATCACGAACTACCAGAATATTTTGATCTCGCTTGTTAATCGAAATACTATAAGCCCCCGAAAGGAAGATCGATTATATTAACGAAACTGCATTATTACAACAATAATTCCGGGACAATTGATAAAATACGAGTGAAAGGACATAAGAATAAACATTCCAGCCTTTCAAAATGTTAATCTCACAGTGTTTAGCATAATAATCATAAGGAATAGTCATGGGAGTCTTCCGGTACGAGAGCAAATATGCTGCTCCAACAAAAGAGCAGCGCGAGCGATATATGACTGGAGAGCGGGAAGAACATACCTTTGGCCCGGAAGGAAAAATTTTACTTATCGCGTATGATGAAGCAGTTTACATTAAAGACGATATTGAAGAAGTCCGTATCCTTTTTACCGGGATTAAGGACAAACAAAAAGCGTACGATGAGGTGCGGAGACTCCTTGAACATTACGATCGTAAGGAAGAAGAATAATTAATTATTGCAGAAAAATACTAGCAAAATCAATTGCAGCAGTGCGGGCTGGTTTTTCTCCATAGAGATTTTGGAGTATGTTAAAAACATTTACGTCATCCAGTTTAGGGATTTTTCATTCAAGGGAACTTTCGTACGCGTGTGATAAGTAACTTTAAAAAAATCAGATCCCGGAAATAGGTTGAGAACGAATTAAGTAAAAATCAACCATCGGAAGAAAAAATAACATCATTTATGTACTACCTCTTAGTTAATATCCGGTAAATGTCAGATGTCCTGCAGATAACCCGGGAAAAACGGGATGCTATTGATGTTGTGTGCATGTCTGGCAGGCTTGATACCAATACTGCTATCGAAGCGGATGTAGAACTCAAAAAGATAATAGCTTCTGGATGTCTCCAGATCGTTCTTAATTTTAAAAACCTGAACTATATCAGCAGTTCAGGTCTTCGCATAATGATCCTTGCCTTAAGAGAAATGAAAAAAAGGCAAGGTGATCTGAAACTTTCCTGCTTAAGACCTTCGGTAAAAGAAATTCTTCATATTGCAGGATTTGACCGGCTTTTCTCCATATATGAAACAGAAGAAGAAGCAATTAAGAGTTTCACGTACGTTGCCATCGATGAAAAAGAGAGGCGGGTCCTGGATGCGATCGTTTCAACACTGGATATCGAAGAGGATCGGCGGCGCACTGAAGAAAATCTTCAACAATCAGAAATCCTCTACCGGGCCATATTTAAAAATTCCGGCACTGCAATGGCCATAGTGGATGATGATCTGACTATCTTTCTCGTAAACAATGAGTTTGAAAAGATGGCTGGCTACACAAATAAAGAACTGGCAGAAGTTGTCAGTCTTTTGTCATTTGTTGTCAGAAATGATCTGGGTGTAGTTACGGAATTTCATGAACGGATCCGGCAGGAATCTGACAAACAGCCACAACACTACGAATTCCGGTTCAAGGATCGACAGGGTAATGTAAAAAATGTGTACGTTATCCTCGATATGATTCCGGAGACCTCTCGACGAGTATATTCACTTCTTGACATAACTGAGTTACGAAAGATAGAAGAAGACCTCCGTCACGAACTCATAAAGAAACGGGAATTTATTATCCTTGCTGCCCATGAACTTCGAACCCCTCTCCAGCCGGTCATGGGATACCTTCACATGGTTCTTGACGATCCGGATTCCTTTGGTCTGAATGCGGATGCGAAAACAATCCTTGAAAAATGCTCAAAAAATATTGATCTGATGCGGGAGATCATTGAACATATTATTAAATTGAGTAATCTTGGATGTGGCCCCGAACAGATGCTGCCCCGGTTCAAGCCCCAGTATCGGGAAATTTTCCCGCGGCAACTGCTCAACTCATATATCACGGTTGTCCGGAGCTCAACTGACATTACCATCGATATAACAATTCATGATGACTTAAAACTCATCACAGACACTGAATATTTTTATCTGATCATCCAGAGCCTGATGTATAATCTCATCCGGTATTCTTCATCTCCTGCAAAAATCGAGATCTCGCAACATGACGATGAAATCAACAATTATTTTACTCTCAGTAACCCGAGCGCAATCGTTGAACAAGAGATCCTGCCAAATCTTTTCAAGCCATACTATGTTGGCGATGAATCGAAGCTCTTGGAAAAATCCGGGTTTATCGGACTGAGCCTTCCGGTTGCAAAACTGATGGCAGAAAAGTTAAATGGGGATATCACAGTCACCAGTAATCCTGAGAAAGGGACGGAATTCATGCTGGTATTGCAAAAGTCTATCATTCCAGGGTAATTCTTTTTCGAACTCGTTCTTTGTATAATAACGGATAATCTATCGGGATTCTTAAATTTTAAACCAATTGGTATCTCACTTTTCTTAAAAAAATAATATGTTCGCTCATAAGTTATTAGTCGCAAAATGAGCGGAAACGTTCATTTCATAATAATCCACATACACCACTAAGAGAATGATGGTGATCACCTTCAATAACTTCCGATTCAGGCATGTTGCCATCATCCGGCCCGGAATGCGGCAGAATACCTACAGGATGGATCCACATTGACTGGCGAAATGGACCTTAAATTAGAGGCGCTCTCGAAATATATTGTCACCAGCCCATCATGGGCAAGATCGCTTGCCCTCATCCTCATACTATCCGGTTGCGTTGAAGTCATGTCAATTTTAGGAACGGGAAACCCCTTAACTCATCCTAATCTTTTTCCTATCGCTGCCTACCTCATCCCGGCACTCGCGGCCCTTGCACTGACACCACGACTGGCCCATTTGTTTTCCGGAAAATTAGATTACGGCTGGTCCGGGCTTACTGCGGCTATAGGACTTATTATCTCTCTTTTTATTTCCCTCTCGCCAATTCTGCTGGTCAGGTCTACGTTTCCGGTCTTCTTTGCAATCTCGCTTGCCCTGGTCTTCACGTTCCGGATGCTCCTCCTTGCAGCGGTCGTTGATTACCATCTCCGTCGGGTTGTGGTTCCGGCTTTCCTGCACTCCGGAGTTGCTATCATTGGGGCAGCTCCTTTTCTGGGCTTGCAATTCGTTCAACTCTCCATACTCCTCCACATCAGCTTCGCCATCGGCGTCTTTGTTTTCATCATCGTGATTGAACGTCCAATGAAGGCCAATTTCAAAGTAGGCCCCCTTGAACTGGCCAATGCATTTCTCGCACACCTGTCTGAAGGGAGTAAGAAGCTTGATGATTTTTTCCGGAGCATTGGAGAAAGCGTTGTCGTGCCACAGGTCTCCCTTGTAATGATGAGAGAGGGAAAAGAGGAGATCTTCTTAACCGTCCCAAATGTCCACCCGGGCCCACTCGGGGAGATTGGCGGGAGTAATCTACCAAAGATCCTCAATGGAATGTTTGGCAATGCTTCGATGGTATTCCACGGATCAGCATCGCACGATTTCAATCCGGTCGATGAAGTAGAGGTAAGAAAAGTGGGAAACGAGGTCATTAAGTCTCACCCGCTTTCCTGTACTAACACAGGCTGTACAGCCTCAGCAAGATACCAGTGCGGGTCAGTGAATGTACTCGCACAGGGCTTTGGCGACACAATATTTGTTATTGCGACCCGTTCACCGGCAGTAACTGAAGATATCGAATTTTCTGTTGGTTATGCAATTATGAAATCCGGTGAAAAATATTTCAGTCACGTTGCGTTTATTGATGCCCATAACTGCATGGATGCGTTGGAGGATGGTGTCCATCCGGCAACAGAAATCGCGATGGAATATATCGGTGCTGCCGATGCTGCGTTTGCTGCAACTGTAAAAGAAGAACAAGTCCGGTTCTCTGCCGGGTATGCTGCAAGAGTTCTCCCATTCTCACGGCAGGAAGGATTTGGCGACCTTGGCGTTCAGGTCCTTGTCGTTGATACAGGTAAGCAGAAGACCGCATATGTCCTCTTTGATGGCAATAATATGCAGACCGGGGCACGTGACGAGATCCGTAGGAGATTACTCACCCATGTTGACGAATGCGAGATTACAACAACCGATACCCATGTCGTTAACACGATCTCCGGAAGGAACCAGGTCGGACTCAAGATCAAGGTCGATGCCTTTTATCCTCTCGTTGAAGAGGCAGTACTAGAAGCACTTGCCGATGCAGCTCCCGCCCGAACCGCAGGAACAACTGCATGGTGCCATGGGATTGTCGTATTTGGTTCGCAACGAATCTCCCAAATCGCATCTACGGTCAACGGTATGATGGGATTTATGCTCCCCGTAGCGATTATCATTCTGATAGGCGCCTTTCTGACAACTGCCATGGCCTATTTCGTTCTGGTATATTAGATTGTATTTATGAGAGTGTTTTCACCCTACTGCCCGGAGGATGCTAAAATTCGGGGATTGTAGAGTTGACAAAAATATTTAAACGGTATGTTTTTTTATTGGGGGGTGTTCCAGAAAATCATAATTATATTATTCCATCGTTCAAAAATTCCAGGGGATTTTTTTATATTCAATATTCTATCATCAGCCCTTAGTAAAAAAATGCGAATGGATAAAAGTTATTTCGAATCATGTCAGGCATATTTTATCTGACAGCAACTACCGGAATTTATCGGCAAAACATTATCCCAATGTCTGATAAATAGTGGATGGAAACTGAAATGGATGACATAGCAACGGAAGACGAACCCTGTGAGCAGTGCGGACTCTGCTGCCGGATCTTCGGGCCGGGTATTACGCCAACACCTTCGAATGTATATATCTGGATTGAACAGGGACGATCTGATATCCTGCGATGGTTTATCGCGTTCTTGGAAAAAAGCCCCCCTATAAATTGTGTTGATCTTGTGGCCGAAGATCTTGGGAACATTATGTCTATTGAGATGCGTAATCCCGATACCGGTGACTATGTTACGGTCTGCCCGTTTCTTCGTCGTGTTGCAAAAGAACGGTATCTCTGTGGGATCCATCTGGTAAAACCCGAGATGTGCTGCACGTACCAGCCATGGATCTGGGGCGAGACATATTTTAACCGGTGCAAAGGTCTCGGGAAGTCAAAAAGATGGCATGATTTAGGGCCAGATACCGATTAGTCTTCCAGGGGATACCTCCAAAAAATTGAGATTACAAAAAAGGCATTTTTTTAGGGCTAAATGAAATAAAGGGAATATTTTATTTTGTTCATAAAATGATCGAAGAAAAAAATTATCCTGATCCAAATGAGGAATTGACATATACAATTTCATTGTTATACCAGGTAAGATATAACGAAGAATTGGTAATCTCCTCATTTCCCTGTAATGGGTAAATATGCAGATCAATTTTTACGGGTTTTTTATTCGGTTCTGGGTAATTTCCGGAATAAGTCCAGTAAATGTCTTGTTCATTATCAGTATATGCAGGATTTCCCAGTATTGTTACTTCAGAAGTTGACGGAATGATCCTGACGAAATATCCATAATCTGCAGACCATGTATGCCTGCTTGCAAGTAATTCACGACCGGACAAATTTGTGATATCCAGTCGCAATCCTTTTGCTGATGAGATGTGGGGGGAGAAATACTGTTGGTCCGCCGTGATTTTAATATCCCCGGAAAAAGTATCCGAATTATTAAAAAATGTGGGGAGAGCAAACGGGATAAGAACAAGAAATCCTATAACAAAAATTGTGAATACAACCACACTCAATTGCGGAAATTTTTTATTGCCCGGGATTATTCCTGCAATTTTTTTCCCGATATTCCAGCCTAAACATGAATAGATAACGAGCGGAATACAGGTAAGTCCGATAATTGTCGCAAACACCCAGGAGTATTTATTCGGAATCAATGGCATGAGGAGGATGAAAAACAACAGTAGGCCGATCCACATCGGTACTAAACAGAGTAACAGAATGAAACGCTGTGAATCACCGTCATACAATGTGATGAGCGTTTTTCCCCCAACGGTAATTTTATTCCAGACCCCCTCAAAAATCCTCCCCTGGATTACCAGACTGAAAATTAGTAAAAAACAGATCGTTAAGAACATTGCTCCAAAAAAAATGATTATTGAAAGGAACAAAGGAAGATAACTCTCCGTGTCGGTTATCCAGGATACTCCAAGAATCCGGTTCCCCATATTTGGTATAAGAGAGATCATAGTCCCGGTCACGCCAACCATAGTGAAAAGACGGAAATTTTCCCATAAAAAATTCTTGATGGTGAAGGGGTTTTTAATTACTTTTTTACAAAACGGACAGGAAATATCAGAAGGGATTATTTCCTTGCCACAATCTGAACAAATTTTCATTATGCAAGTGTACCACGTCAGATTTTATAAATTATTTTATGAAAAAAATCATTTCAGCGGAATGTGGATTGTTATTCATTTTATCATTATGTAAGAGATAACAGCAACAGGTGTTGCAACTTTGCCGAAACCTCGGGTATATATAAGTGTTGAGTTAAGATCTAAAAACCACGTACTACCCCATTGTTTTTGGTATTAAAATGGCATATTTAATGACATAAAATCTCGGATTTACCCCTCATGAAAAACAACAGATGGATAATCTTGATAGTTGCACTTATGCTCTTTTTTTCCGGCTGTACTTCCCATAGCCGAAATCAGGATATCACGGTCAGCAGCATTGATCCTGACGGATTCCAGCAGAATATTGTAGGTGATTTTGAGATATATACCGGAAGTTTTTTGGTCGCCAATCCAACTACAACTACGTTTGATAATGTCGATGTAGATATTACTCTTATCCCAAGCGCCATGTATTGTCACGGACTGAAAAAAACAATCAATATCCCAAAACTTAACCCACGTGAAAATAAAACTTTTGAGATTTCAACCGGTGAATTTGCTAACCTCAATTGTCAATATGATTATACTTACCAGGTTTTTTCATAAAATACATTAAAAATGATATTTCAAAAAATAAACGTGACTGAATTAGATCGTTGCACCGATCGGTTTTTAAACACAAGAATGTGGAAGAAAGTCAGATTCCATGTTCACTATCTATGTTCCCAACAACGTCAAGGAAACAGCACCCATGAGAGTCCGATTCCAGCATACCACTCTAATCGGGATTAGTGGAGGCAATCCAACGGGACAGATTCCATCGTAATTAGTCTCAGGATTATCAAGAAAGCGGAATGGATCGTTGGTTATCGGAAAAGATCATGGAGGTTAAACCGGTACTGACCGAGTTTTCCATTAAAATTTGAAGCTCCGATGAACAAGACATTGCCGGTTTCAGTTGCAGCCTGAATTCCGGTTTTCAGTGCACTTTTGATCGAGAGCTCATCAATGCCATTTAAGACAATTTCATATATTGAACCAACACCTTCAGGCACTAACGAATCGTTGATTCGATCCTTTAACGTAGGACACCATTGATGATTCGTACTTGCCGGCATCGGGAAACGATAATTTTTACATCCGACTTTAGAACCACTACCGACAATACCTCCGGCAAAACTGGTAATGACACCCGGCATACCGGTGATCGCTTTTACTGCAGATTCAGCGCCTGAAAGTGCCGATACATGATTTTTACCCATGACTAGGAAATTCCCGCCGGCAATACCTTTTACAGTCCCGAAACGCTCCTCTCCCACGTACTCTCCTTCCATAACCGGGATCTTCCAGCAATTCCTGCCGCCAACAATGCACTGCTGTTCATATTTGTCACCGAAATAGTGCATTTTTGTATAGAACCGAGAATCAGCGTCAGGAAAACCGTCAAATGCAGAAGCCGTCGGTGTTGGGAGGACACACTGGGAGATCCTGCCAGCAACATTTGACTTCATGTTCTTCTTATCAGCGCAGATCAGGATTGAGATCCCGTCCCGGCCATCCGGGGTCTCTTTTTTTGACAGATTTTTTTCAATACCTGCTTCGCAAGGGCAATATATTTTGGATGTTGCAAAACCCGTTGCTTCAACTGCTGCCTTATACGCCCACTCTTTTGTTGCTGCCGTGATGATAATCCGTGATAACCAGACAGGGAATGCTTCTGCAAATGTGTCAAGTATCCTGGTACCATTAATCTCCATCGCTCACCATCTCGCCCTGATACACAATACCATCTTCCGTTATTATGTAATCCATCCGGATATCATTCTCATCTACGGGCAGACTATCGACTTCCTGGCAGGCAAATATAATCCCTATCTTTCGCAGGTTCTGATTTTTTGACAAGAACCGGTCATAATAGCCGGCTCCGTACCCAATCCGCCCTCCCGTCCGATCAAACCCGAGCATGGGAAGAATAATTGTATTAACATCATCCGCATTTGCAGGAATTTCACTGCCGATAGGTTCAGGAACCCCAAATGTGCTCGGAACAAGTGCGGAAAAATCCCGTAAATACGATAACCGGAGACTGATGTCCTCTTTAACAATAATCGGGACCACAACCGGATTCCCCCGCTTAAACAATGAATTGATTAACGGTTCCGTATTGACTTCTTTTTCCTTGGAAGTAAAAACCATCACGGTTTCACCATCTTTGATTAGTTCCATGACATGACGACAAATCTGGTGACTTTTAAGAAGCCGGTCTTTAGGTATCATCGCATCCTTTCTCTGACGCAGGATCTCCCGGATACGATTCTTCTGCTCCCTCATGGGCAGTAGTATATCGCGGGCGTATTTATTGTTTTATATTGTCCGGATTCCAAACATGCAAATATTGTTTTCTGATTTTCCCGTAATGATAGCAGGATTTCTGGTTGAGACATTATTAATAAAAAAAACTAAAACAGAACGGGATAACTCAATTTAGGAAATATAAATTAGGGGTTTATGTCCATACCGATAATCTTACAGGACTGACAAGAAAAACCAGAGTAGGCAGATGCATGCAACTACAATACCTACCCCAAACCACCACTTTTTCCATATTGGACGTGTTTCAATAAAATCATAAGACCGGGAATACCGGTCATCTTCGCCATGTAACCATCCCCACCAGGAGTAGGCCATCAGAACCTCTCTCCAACCCATTCAGCAATTTTATAGTAAAATAATTTATCAAAAGATACATTACCGGTATTTTTTATCAGGGTTCTAACACGGATCATCAGAGCAAACCCCGGGCACCATCAATAAGTTCTATCGTAAAATGATGAGGATAATCGCATTTCTTTAAAGGAGAAGTTCCCAATATGTAAAAACCAAACCGTGATTCACGTATCTGGTTGGTATACAGAAAATTCAGCATGGCGCTTATCGACTGGGAGGCTTTCCGTGAGAGGTGATGGAACCGGGCAATTTCCCGTGATGTTACTACCATATGGATCTTTTTTTTAGAGAGCAGATAGGCACAGATGAGATGGGCGCACTGGTATCTTCGCGTCGAATCTGTTCGTATATGTCCCATTATAATCCCAATTTTTATATTTCTTATGCCCCATTGGCTCTTCTGGAGATATAGTTACGTATTGTTCACAAATTTAAAAACAAAAAATATGTCCAGAATGCTTAACCGGGTTATTCTACCACATTTTTTAGAGATACCCTTATTGAAATCATGATGTAAAATCTTACGTAATCACCTAAAAGAGCTATATTCTCCTCAACTACTGTTTTACTCCGATAAAGATGACGGGGTATGATCCCGCACCATAGATACACATATGAAGCCTCAAAGCAATTGTAGCCCAATACGGCATGACGATGAATTCTCTCTTATCACACTGATCAACGGAATCAGTCAGAGGGATATTGTCGGGGATGGGTGAGTATTAAATATGCAAACTACGAAAACAGAAAACAAAACGGGTAGAGGTGTTGTATGAGTGTTCTGATTAAATTCCTGCAATCAGGATCGTTTAATTCCGGGGAATTCAAATCCCTCGATCTCGACAAGATAACCAAATTCGAGATAAAACATTTACGCAATTCCTGTGAACTTCTTGCCATCACCCCGGAAAATCCCCAGCAGAACCAACCGTATGTGATTGCACGAAGGGATATCGAGTACAAATTACAGGACATGTTAAAAGAACTTCAACAGCTCAAACAGGAAAAAAAGGAAATTATTTACGAGATAACCGATACCGAAGTACGTCTGGTAAAAAAAATATAATCTCTATTTAGGATCCGATTCTTTTTTTAAGATATTCTCACGGAGTATAGACTCCATTGCATCATCTTTCAACAAGACCAAACGATGCAGGTAAATACCACAGCACTGGACAATTCCATACCTATAACCAATGACCGTTGCAATGAGATGTATGTGTCATACAATAGATTTTATTTCTCTGCTTCGCCCCAAACGTCCGGATTTTCTCACAACCCAGACACCGGAAGAGCAGGCAACAATGGGAAAACACATGGATTATGTCAAAGATTTGATCAATCAGGGAAAGATTGTCATGAGCGGGGCTGCAATTGACGGCACCATTGGGGTTCTCATATTTCGTGTAGATTCAGCAGAGGAAGCCCGGCGTTATTTTTACAATGATCCGGCAGTAATCGCTGGTATTGGGTATCCCGAACTCCACCCGTTTCAAATCGGGCATCTTTCAACCCTATAAGTTTCTTTGTTCGCAGTTTTCCAATGTCTGAATACCAGTTCAAGTAACCCGGTCAATTTTTTTGTTCACCAGTAACGGATAGGTTAGCAGGCAAGCGGACGGCAACTACATAAATCCTGAATTGGCATGTAATTGAATTATGAAGTGGATTGTTATTGTATCCATCACCCTCCTATTTTCATTCCTTGTTATTACAGGATGTATGTCTTTACCAAACGGCCCGCCCGCACAACCAGCCACTACTACCCTAAAGGAAGTGCGACCCCATTATATCATTGGTGTCGATGGGGATTTTCCGCCATTCACAGTAAAAGACGATGGGGGAAACTTTTCGGGACTGGACATTGATGCTGCCCGCTGGATCGCAGAAAAAAAAGGATTCCAGGTACAATTCGTTGCAGTCCCCTGGGACAATATTATTCCCTCGCTGGAAGCAGGGACTATCGATATCATCTGGTCGGGAATGACCGTTTCGGCTGAACGGCAGGCAAAAGTGAATTTCTCAAAACCGTACTACTCAGTGAACCAGAGTATTGCTATCCGGGCCGGATCCCATGTAACGATGCAGGACCTGTATAACGGCCGGCTCCGTATTGGTGTACAAACCGGATCGACAGAAGCAGACTGGGTTATAAAAAACCTCATACAGACCGGAAAGATGCCGGCTTCAAATCTTTCCCAATATCCGGATATTACGATACTTACCAATAACCTTGAAAACGGGAATGTAGATGCTTCCATCATTCAGGTCCCGTCCCAGCAAAGGGCGATTTCCGGAAGATCTCTGGTAATAATCGGAACGACACCTTCACAAGATCTGTATGCAGTTGCCATTCGAAAAACCGACCCAAAACTTTTGGCCATAATCGATGACGGGCTTTTGCAGCTGATGAAGGATCCATATTGGCAGCAGCTGAAACAGAAGTACGATCTGAAATAATAATACGGGCTCAATTTTTTTTATTTTTTATTGCATAAAAGACCGCTCGGATTTTTGTTTACGGGAACTGGTCTCTTGTGGCAAATGGCGATCAACTTTGAGTTGAGGCTAAGCGAGTGCCCTTGGTTAGCAGGATTGGGAGGAGCGGGGCTTTAATTATACTATCATCATGAGGACCCAGATTTATTCTGCATTGAAAAAAGTGGAACAAATTCTGATAGAGAAATTACCGGTGAGACAGAGAATACCTCAAATAAATTAAAAAAAGAGGAACGTTCATTGTCAAACGAAAACCCGGTCTTCCTGGATTGCTGTTAATATAACTGCTACTCCAAGGCAGAGCAGGGTCCCGATAGTGAAAGCTACAGAAAAACCGGATGAGAGAATCACAGGAGATGCGGTGATCACGTCTTTATGCCCATTCATTCCGATAACCCCTTGTGAAACGAGAGTCCCGAAAACAGCCACTCCAATTACTCCACCGGTATATCGGAGGGTTGTCATGACACTGGAGGCGACCCCTTCTCTTTCTTTTGCACATGAACCAAGAATCTGGCTCATGTTCGGGGGGAAAAATAATCCAATGGCAATTCCGACAAGCAGCATAGCACCGATGATAAGTGGAAGTCCGGTAGTTATGGAGAAGAGCGAGAACAGGTAAAAAGCAGAAGCGGCAATAATGGCAGCACAAATCGTAAGAACGCGTGATCCATACCGGTCCGACAGTGCTCCCGCAACGGGACCAACAAGCATCATGGCAATTGATGGAATCGCAAGAAGAAGACCGGAGAAATCCGTGGGTCGCCCCTGAACATTTTCAAAGAAAAAGGGCAGGAGAAAGATCAGGCCAACATAGACCATCATGATGATGAGTCCGGCTGCATTACCAAGCACGTAATTCTGCGATGACAGGAGTCGTATATCAACAAGCGGGGCTTTGTACCTGCGCTCGTGAACAAAGAACAGTATCCAAAAGATAAAGGAAGCACAAAAACTTAAAAGAACGACAGGGGAGGTCCAACCGAGATAGAGTCCCTGGTTAAGCGGGAAGAGCAATGTGGTGAGGGCAAGGAGGATTAACACTGCACCGGCAATGTCAAACGCTTCTTTTGATGAAGAGGGGAGATCTGCAGGAAGATACCGGGCCGCAAGTATTACTGCGATGATGCCGATTGGCACATTGATTAAAAAGATCCAATGCCAGCTTGTATATTCTGTGATAAAACCCCCGAGAATGGGGCCTGCTGCAATTCCTAACGAAATAACTGTCGCAAGTATGCCAAGTGCCCATCCCCGATGGCTTGCCGGGAGGTATAAGAGGATCATGGCCGGTGCAAGCGCCTCAAGTGCAGCGCCGCCGATTCCCTGCAGGGCCCGGAAAGCAATGAGCTGATAAATGGTTGAGGATAATCCGCAAAGGAGCGACCCGAAAGTAAAAATTGCAAATCCCGCAATGAATACCCGACGGAATCCTTTGAGATCGCCTAACTTGCCAAAGGCGAGCAGGAGGCCGGCAAGGATGAGGAGATATGCGAGCACGACCCATGAGACTATGCTGATATCAACGCCAAATGAGGAAGCAATTGTTGGAAGGGAGATATTAACGATAGTAGAGTCAAGGGTTCCCATGAGCGCAGCAAATGCAATGATAAGAAGGACAATATAGTGCTCACGGGTGAACTCTTCTTGCTTCATTGGCATATATTGAAATTATACGTAAAATGGTATTATAGGCCACTATTGATAGTTCTCGCGACTGGCGGTTTATCACAAGTCGGTACAGCGGGTGACGTCACGGGTTGGAATCTGCAGAACGAGAATAGGGAGTCCTTAGAGCGACGGGAGAATAAAAATTTGCAGGAGTAAAAAAATTACCCGCACATTATTTATAAAGCCAATAATCACGTGCAATGCTCTGCAGCGGCTTGTGCAGCGGCAATGCAACTAAGTGTCTGGCCGGCACCATTACAGCGGAAGTATGCCCCGTCTGAAGTGCGATAATATGCGGCAGTTGTATCGCCGTGGAGGCCGCTGTAGTAGCAGGTGCATGACTGTATCTGGCAGCGGCTGGCTTCTATCCACCCAGAACACTGCAGGTCCTTTTGTGCCGGACAACCGGTTCGGCCATCCACCGGAACATTGGATATGATAACGGTGTTTGTACCCGATGAAGAAGAACCCGAGGACTGCGAATGGCATTTCCCGTCATAGTAATACGGGTACCCTTCCGCGCAGCAATAACCAGCGCTCGTATCATATTTGTAATACCCTTCTGAACACTGGTGGCATTTACCATTGTAATAATGGGTGTACCCTGACGGGCAGCAATAACCGACGCTCGTGCTGTATTTGTTATATCCTTCCGAACACTGGTGGCATTTACTTTCATAGTAAAACGGATACCCCTCAAGGCAGCAATGTCCCTGGCTTGTGGTATATCTGGCATAACCGGAACTGCAAGAGCTGGATCCTGACCCCCTGCTTCCAGAAGAACTGTTGGTCATACTGTCAAGACACCCACTGGAGAGCACAAAAAAAATAATTATACCAATTACGGTGCAAAGGGGCAATCGTGTAAACTTCATATTTTACACCACATTCATGTCTTCTGCAATATGTTTTGATCTTGTGTGGCCCGGATAATTATCGTGATTAATAGTTTATGAGCTTATTAATCTATGGATTGTCAGTTATGGACTGCTTCAATAATGCTAAAATGATAAAGACCGGTTTTTTCCAACGCATTTCCCGTATTCACGAAAATGTGTAAAAAAGGGTTACTGATAAGAAAAACCTCGTATCAGGAAGATCGCAAAATAACTCACTATAGATGTAGTAAAAGATTAGATCTCAGCTCTGTGCATGAAGTAAAGGTGAGACTCACGCGATCGATAAAGAGATTGCCGGGAATCATCGCACCATTTTTTTTATGTTTTCCCGACAGAAATCATTAAGAAATTTCTCTTCCGTCTTCTCCTAATCAACGAGCATATCCGTTGCGACAGGGGAATCGTGTAGTGGGATCGTCCCATCATATGATGATAATTAAAAGAAATTCTGTTTTCGCAAGGAACATGAGGCACAACAACGCTCATCACATGTTTTACTCTTTCAATACAGAAATTCGGAATACATCTAACCTGTTATCAGTAGGTCTGGAATTTTTTTTGTTTCAAAAAAGGAGATTGGAAGGATAATTCTGCAAAATACCAACATTTTTTCCCAACCATTTTGACCTCGCTATTCCAGAACAGCTCCAACAATATTACCTGCCCCTCTCAGTGCTTCCATCTCACTACTTGACCATTCATGGGGATTGATTGAGGAAATTGCTAAAAAACCCCAGAGTCTGTCATCTTTGAAGAGGGGGACAATCACTATGGATGATATCCCGCACATCTCAAAAAACCTACGCTCATTGTCAGGTAACTTCCCGGTATCGCCAGCAAATGAATTTCCTGTTGTCAGAAGTATGTTACAGAAAGATCGAGAGAGTGTAAGGGGGGAATTAGACGGGAGGTATGGCAGGACATGCGGAGTTTCAGGTGCGGCCCAGATATACTGGATTGCAGCTACTGTATTTCCTTCAATCTCCTGATTCATCTGGAACACAGCGACTGTACCAGCATTAACTGCGAGGCCTATATGCTCTAGTATCTGGACAATTCCACTTTCGAGGGATTTGGGATGACTGGATTTTGCCTTGCGGCTCTCTTTCTGGTAACGCAGGAACCACTCGATAGCAAAACAAGTAGCAAAGAGAATATTATCGCGCTTTTTTAATTCGATCTCACAGCGGTGCTTGTGCAACGCGAGTTCGATGGCTGAATATAACTCCCGTTCATTGAACGGTTTAAGAATATATGCGAAGGGATCGGTAATCCTGGCCCGGTCAAATGTGGCATCATCAGCAAAAGCAGTTACAAAAATAATCGGTACGTCAAACCGCGAAAGGATTGTTTTGGCAGTCTCAATACCATCCATCGATGAACCTTCCAGGACAATATCCATAAGAATGAGATCTGGGGACAGTACTTCCACGCGTGATAGAGCTTCTTCACTGCTGCCAATCGTTTCTGGTACAGCATATCCCATGGCCGTGAGCCGAAGCCGTAAATCTTCAGCAACTATCATCTCATCTTCAACAACCATGATTACGCTTTTTTTCATGATGATGACCTCGGCTTTTCACGGGGAACCGACAGGATAAATTCAGTCCCGTTCATGCGTGATAGAAGGATCGCCCCTTTCATCTGCCGGGTCAGCATGCGCACAAGGTTAAGGCCAAGAGAATCCATATGTTCCCAATCAAAGGTATCGGGAATTCCAACACCATTGTCCTTTATCGTGAATACCAGGGCATCGTCTTTTTCCTGCCCCTGGATTGTAATCTCCCCGTGCCGACCTTCGGGAAATGCATATTTTAATGCATTTGAGATGAGTTCGTTCATAATGAGTCCGAGAGGGATGGCTGAATGAATGGAGATTGTGAGGTTTTTTACTTCAACAGAAACAGAGATACGGGTTTTATCGACGCCGTATGTGGTCATAAGATTGGATACAAGGTTGTTTAAGTATCCATCAAAGTCAATCGATGCGAGATCTCCTGACTGGTAGAGTTTCTGGTGAACCAGTGCCATCGACTTTATTCTTGACTGGCTGTCATTCAGGGCATCAGCTGATGCAGGATCAGAAGTTTTCTGGGCCTGCAGGTACAGGAGGCTGATAATGATCTGGAGATTGTTTTTTACCCGGTGATGAATTTCTTTTAACAGTACCTCTTTTTCATCGAGAGTGCTTTTAAGACACACTTCTGCTTTTTTACGGCAATCCACTTCCAGCACAAGGGATTCATTTGCACAGATAAGGTCAGCAGTCCTGCCAAGTATTCGATCTTCAAGACTGGCATTGAGCAAAGCAACCTCATCTTCTGCACGTTTTCGGGCCGTGATGTCTTCAATTACAAGAATGAAGTATTTGTTCTCCCCAATTTCATTTCGGACTGCTGACAGGAAAACCTGGCACCAGACACTCTGACCAGATTTCTTCTGCACCTTCATTTCAGCTGAATAATCGGCATAGATATGTCCTGAAATGACCTGCATAATCTTATCAAAATGATTCAGCTGTTCTTCCGGGGTGATCAGTTCACCGAGATTCATTCTGGATAATTCCTCGGGCGTATACCCAAGAATTCCGGAGAATTTGCGATTGGACCGGGAGATCCGGTTATCGGGGAGTATCTCCGCAATCCCTACGGCTGCCTGGTCAAATGTTGCCGACAATCGCTCCTCACTTTCCCGCAAAGCATTTTCCACACGTTTTTGCTGCATAATATCTCTGATGATCGCAAAAAGACCGATTGCAACAAAGATATACCCGAAAGTTCTCATTATGACAAGCAGCAATCCGTCATAGGGATTTATACCTAAAAATAAGAAACAATGGGAAGATGCAAACAGAAGATACGCTAATCCAAAATACAGAGGAGTGGATTTTCCAATCCGTATGAATCCCCAGATACTCAGTAACACAATGGTGATACTCAAGAGGAGATTTACCAGCACAATAACGTCAAAGGGTAGTACAATCATCATAAGCCTCCAGATTATGTGTGTCTTAAAAATCCTGCCATCACATTACCCGCAATTTTTTCCAATAAAAACATCCCGTTCCAAAGTCTTTCAGATACAGGTACATGATATTAAAACGGCTTAAACACGGCGATGACTGCATTAATTTTTGCAGTCATTCTGTGCCATTAATAGAAAAATGGAATTTAAATTGAGTTTAGTAACATTTTCACTTAACACTAGCATTATTGTACTGTGATGAACATCCCCGCTCTCCTACAATACCGTCCCTGCTAACATCTGCGTTGATTATGGTAAGCCAACGACGCGATATACAAGGCCGGCCTGGGCGATTTTTTAATTACATCATCGGATAATTTTTCCTATTTTCCTTATAGTAAAAAGCTATCTTTCGACATTACAAGTTTTAACTATATCTTGAATATGCCGTACGCCGGACCCCCGTTTAAGTGCAAATAAAACTGCAGTCATCGCCGTGTTTATCCAGATTCATCCTGATGTATAATTATAAAAAGTGATTACCATGAAAACAGCGTATGTTATTACCGTAATCGGCTGCGTCCTTATTCTTGCAGCAGGACTGATTGCAGGATGTACCAGTACATCCCCGGCAACGGAAAATTTAGTTACACACCCAATCCCAACAGGAACTATTCCATCTGCCCCTACTCCTTTGACAACGACAATGGTTACCGGAACCTCACCCGCCACCGGCACAACCATCCAGACCCTCTATGTGAACAGCACAACCAATGGCGAGATTGTTACGATTCCCATGGGAACCCGCGTACTGGTCCGGCTCAATGAGAATCCGACTACCGGGTACGTATGGAATGCTACTGCGTCAAAGGGCCTTGCTATCATCTCTGATACCTATATAGCCCCAGACTCTTCCCGTATGGGAGCAGCCGGTTACCACGAATGGATCCTTTCACCAAAAACCGTGGATACCTACATGTTCAAGACAGTCTCCCTCCGCCCGTGGGAAGGGGCAAAGGCAACCGATGAATCCTTCAGTCTGGTTCTTGTCGTAACAAAGAATTAACTGAGATCTCAATTCCCCCTTTTTTCTTTTTTTTCAAAGACTCTGTGCAGGAATTCTAACCGTGCCGGCTTACCACTGGAAGAAGAGCGGGTAACTGTACTATTTTTGCAATTATCTCCAGCGTTTGTGTATGCCCTTACCCCATTCCGGCCCAGCCGACATACATGCCATCCCAGGCAGCCGGGGTACTGGGGATAACTGGTATTCCATCTGGTAAGATGGGACAAATTCTGAAGGTTCAATAATATGTGTAGATGAAATTCAGTGAATTTGTGGGGCTATGAAGGCAGTGATCCCTTCAATAAGTGAGGGGCTCAAACGGAGAAGTAAATTAAGAGAAGTGAAGGTTACCCATAGCAGGGAAACGGAAATGACTTATCCCAAATTATGAGGTTCCGGTTTTTTCGGATCAGCCCCCGGGAGATCCGACGTGTTCTCTAACCCTTCTTTGGTCTTCCGTAGAATGAGAATGACCACGATACAGAGAATGAACGATATAAAATAGACCGCCTGGTAGCCCAGTACCGAAAACGCTGGTGAAAGTCGTGGCACAAGCGGTGTACCGTCACGGGGTATCCCGGCGGCATACATGCGGAGAGCAAAGACACTTTGGAATAGTGCAATTCCCAAAACGAAACCGAAGTGCCGGATTGTCATCATCATTCCCGAACCGTTCCCGATTGTGCCTTCGGGACATTGGTTCATGATCAGTTTCCCGTTCGGACCGAAGAAAGCAGCCGTTGAGACCCGGGTGACGAGCATCCCGGCAATAATTACGATAATAACCGTCACCGGGTCGAATATGACAAAGACGAGAAACCCGACTGCCGCAAACGCAATCGCGACAGAAGAGACAACGATACTGCCGTGCCGATCGGCAAGGCTTCCTGCAATAGGAGCCACAATGATGGAGAGCAGCGCTGGCACCGTCATTATCATTCCCGCTGTGAACGGGTCGAGATGACGGGAGTTAACAAGGTAGAGGGGCATGAGGTACGTGACGCCAGAAAAAAGCATTGTTACGATGAGGCTGGCGATGATCCCGGCTCGGAAGTGCGGGTTTCTGAAAAGAACCGGGCTGATGAGCGGATCCGGGTTTCGTTTCTCAAGCTGCCAGAAAAGGAGGCTAAACGCTATACCGGTGATGAAGAGAAGGAGAAGTACGAGGTCTGGCGTACCCGGGACTTGGAAGAGAGAAAAGGTGAGAAGGATGCAGAGGGTTGCGACAATAAAAGTCACCGGCCCGAAAATCGTCTGAGGTTTTTGCACGGCAACCGGCAATTGCCGGGGAATGCAGTGCCAGCTAAGGACAATAGCGATAACAACGACAGGGAGGTTTAAAAAAAAGATCCAATGCCAGCCCGCATACTGGGTGATGAATCCGCCAATGCCGGGTCCGAGCGCAAAGCCAACCGCAGACAGAGAGATAAGGTACCCTAGTGACTTCCCCCGTTTGGATTCCGGGAGAAATTTGGTAATAATTGCCGGACCGATGGCGGAAAACATCGCTGCACCAACGGCCTGCAGGATGCGTGAACCGATTAGGAAATAGATATCAGGTGCAATCCCGCAGAAGAACGAGCCAATACCAAAAATCACAAGGCCGGTGATGATAAGCGTACGGAATCCATATCGGTCGCCCAGTTTTCCCATTATCAGGATCAGTGCGGAGATAGTGAGCATGTACGAAAGAATGACGAGTGAACCCATCCCAACCGAGACCTGGAATGATTTAATGATGACCGGATTAGCGATGTTCACAATACTCATGTCCAACGCCCCAAGAAAAGATGTAAGGGAGACAGCTGTAAGGATGAGGCGCTGGCCGGTAACACGGTGAGGGTCTGTATCAGGAAAAAATCGTGGGTTGCTCATTATCTTAATCCAGATAGATACCAGTATTTCTCCAGGTTAATAAAATTGCCAGATCTGATCCGGGAGAACAGTCCTTTGCCTGAGGCATACAGTTACACCTCCACATGAGACATCGACTTGTTTCCGGGCCGCAACGGGAATCAGGATCCCCACGGGATCCTTTGAGATACATCGGATGATGCTCCGTTGATTTAGCAAAAGGGTCAATTAAGGTCAGGATCTGGTGCGTGCAACATTTTATAATTCTTGTAATCCTGGACGATTTTCTCCAATAATCGATAGTTGAAAGAAGCCTGGTTGATGCAGTCCAGAGTAACATACCCCTCATCAGGTTACCCCCTCTTGACTCCATCGGCTCATCCAGGTTCTCAGCTCTTTCCTCACCAACAGGAATGCACAGAGGATGATAGCAATTCCAAGGAGAAAGAACAGAGCCATCGTAAACGGATTGCTGATAGTGCCACCGGCAAGACCGAAAAGCACCGGACCGGCAAAAGATCCGATGGAGGCAATGGTATTGACAAGCGCAGTACCGGATGCCCTGAGGCCCGGTGAAAAAGTTTCCATGGCCAGGACAAAGAACGGGGCAAAGGCAGCATAGCAGGATGCGATCGCACACGAAAGGAGGAAAAACACGATAAAGGAATTATGTGAGAGTGCGAGCAGGATTAAAAAGATCCCGGCAGCCACAAACGCACCAGCAACATGCCACCGCCGTTCACCCAAACGATCGGAATGGCGTGACCAGAGATACATTACAACGACAGAAAAAGCGTACGGGATCATCACCAGCAGCCCGGTCTCCGTAATCGAATGGGAGAGCCCGGAACTGTTGATGATCTGGGGGATCCAGAAGAGGAGCCCTGTTAGGAAAAGCCCGACAAGAAAACCGCTCACGCAGTACAGAAATATGCCAGGCGTTGCAGCAAGATGCCGGAACGGGATGCCTCGCGGCGTCTCGGCCAGAACGCGTGCCCCATCCATCTGTAAAGAGAGCCACGCCCGTTCATTAACCGTGAGCCACATCCCATCCTTGGGAAGATCCTGAAGGTACACAAGGATTGCACAACCGAAGATAATCGCAGGGATTGCTTCCAGCACAAAGAGCCAGCGCCAACTCTCAAATCCTAACCATGAAATGTGGGAAAGAATGAAGACTGATACCGGGGATGCAATAACCATCGAGAGCGGGATCGCGACAAAGAAAACCGCTAGCGCCTGCGATATCCGGTTCTTCCGGAACCAGAACGAGAGATACACCATGATACCGGGAGTTAATCCGGCTTCTGCGGCCCCGAGCAGGAAGCGTAAAATTCCCAGCTGAAGAGGCGTCTGGACAAATGCGATGAGGAGCGTGATTACTCCCCAGCTTACCATAATCCGGAACAACCAGATCCGGGCTCCGGTCCGTATGAGAAACTGGTTACTGGGCACTTCAAAGATCACGTAACTGACAAAGAAGATTCCCGAAAGAAAACCAAAAAGGGCAGGATCAATCCCAAGATCCGCGTTCATGGTCAGTGCCGCATAGCCGATATTGACCCGGTCGAGGATGCTGATAATCAAAAGAATGACAACAAACGGGATGATTCGCCACCAGACCTTACGGTCCAGTGCATCTTCATCGATTTCTGGAACAAGTGGTGGTATGTTGTTCACCACATTTTCCATAATCAGCATATTCTTTTTAGGGGTCATCGGTCATTCCTTACGGAAAATCGTAACAACCCGCTGTAGGAAAACCTAAACCCCGACATCTGAAATCTATCCATCGTTGTTCCTGTGTAGTATCCGGGAATTAATAATATCCTCTTCTTTGAATCCTGACAATCTCAATACACGGAAATATCAGAACCGGTCTGTTTTTGTTTTTGGATATATATTTGTGCAACAATTATTTCATTGTTAACTGCAAAAAAAATTTCACTTAACGCCGTCCTTTTGTCATTTCAGGACCGATTTGAAGGTATGACACAAGCAGGTGTCAACCTTCCCTATGATTACTGGAAAGGGTTATGGAGGTAAAGAAATGAGAATTTCACATTGGAAACTAATCCTGTTTGTAGCGGTATGCTGCCTTGCATTTGTAAATACAGCAGCAGCATTCCAGGTAAACTGGACACTGTACAAATCCGAGTCCCAGATACCGGATGTTCCGTCAATAGAGCTCGGAGATCGGCAAGAACCCCTTCATCCGAAAGAGATAGCGATGACGAGCGGCCAGTACCCGATCTCGTTAGAAGATGCAAAGAATCGTATCCGGGATTATACCGGCCAACCCAAGGTTGACCCGATCCTGTACCGGATAGACGGTCTCCCAATCGGCAGCTACTACCGGATGTACGTAAATGCCTCCGAGTATGCAGTCAACCAGCAGACGGGAGATATCGAGTTCGTCCACATAGGTGAGAACGCAGCAGATTCGAACATGGTCAACCTGACCCGTGACGATGCCTATGTTGCTGCACAGGAATACGCAAAACTGAAATACCCGCAATTTGCCACCAAAAACTGGCAACTTGTCCGTGAAGGTCTTTACAACCGGTGGGGGCAAAATCGCGGCTACCAGGACAGCTACCAGTATTGGTTTGTCTGGCGCGAGGTTTCAGGAAATGTCCGGACTCCCAATGTCATCCATGTAGCGCTTAACGCACACAACGGGAAGATAATTGACTATTGGGGAGTGGAGCGGACGATCAATGTGGCTCTTAAACCAAAAGTTTCCCTGTCAGAAGCCTTAGAAACAGCTGAGGATTACTATTCCTGGCTCTCATTCACCGGTCTGGATGATGAATATCTCAGCATCCTAACACAGTCCACTAATGTCCAGACTCTTGTCTATAACGTAAAAATGAACGGTATCTACCATTACCGCAATTATGATTACAGCTGGCCCGTTCATGTGATGGCATTTGTTAATGCCGAGAACGGTGACCCGATGAATTACTGGAGTAGTTATTACTGGCCGGAGGACTGGATTGGCTCGTAAGGAGAATCGATAATTTTTGGAGGAAAAAGATGACAACATTACGATGGAAAATTCTCCCGCTGCTCCTGATCTGCATGATCGCATGCGTTCCTGCAGCAATGGCAAAGCAGATCACCATGACACCTGCCGGATCGATTGCCGGTGTTGCTTCAGTGCATGATACTTATCATATCAGCGAGGACCGGGCAATGCTCTTTATCAAGGACTTTGTCGGGGACTATACTATGGACCTCGAACCCAATGATGTTGAGTGGCTTCCGATTGGGAATTATTTTACGTTTTATTCCAATGATGACCGCTTCTGGGTTAACCAGCAGTCGGGAGATGTGGAGTTTGTGCATTTCCAGAGCAACTACAAAAACTCTTCAATGATTAACCTGACCCGGAATGATGCATACACCGCAGCCCGGGCTTACGCAATTGCAAAGTATGACAAGTTCGATGCGAAGAACTGGCTTCTTATCCAGGATAAACTCATAAACTCCACTTCAGGTAGCGAATACTCGTTCATGTGGCGGGAGTATATCGGTACTGAAAACGGGGGTTACGGAACCACAAAAGAAGTTACCCTGCCAAACATTGTCCATGTCTCGGTGAATGCGAACAATGGCAAGGTCATTGACTACTGGGGTGTCAACCGTATCCTGTCAGCCTCAACAAAACCCACAATTCTCATGTCTGAAGCCCTTGAGATTGCTGAAGAAGCGGTCCCGGGCGATATCACCGTCTCTCATCCGGCTATTACCCTCTCACTTGCAGAGAGAACGCAGAACGTAGAGACCCTGGTCTGGATCGTTACCTTTGAGGGAACCATGGAAAACGGTCAATCCCATCCGGTAACGGTATATGTGAATGCGAATAACGGGCGGATCATCAAGGATATTATCTGGGTGGAATCATGGCTCGAATAAATCCCGTATTCCCGATGAAATGGGATGCAATAGGAAACGTGTTACCAGAAGAACGTGGAACGTGGAGTGAAGGACCATGAAAAACCATACACTGCTCATCATTGCCCTTATGGTATGCGGTTTCTGTATTGCCGGAGTATCGGCAGTGCCGATCATTGTTGGGTTCAAAGACACACCTTCAGTCCGGTTTAATGATCGGGCTGGAGTCAATTTCCAGATGGCTTCAGCCGGGGCAACCGGAACTGCCTACGCACCCATCTCCAGTCTTGGGACGGTCAAGTACGTGTACCCGGACATCCATGCAGTTGCCATGGATATCTCTGACGAAGAGATTGCAAGACTGAAAATGAATGAAAACGTAAAGTACGTGGAACCGGACTATGTTGTCACTGCACTGACTGGACCAACCATGCCGTTTAATATCAGGCAGATCGGTGCAGACAAAGTCCAGGCCGCAGGTAATGACGGACGCGGTGTCCGTGTTGCAGTAATCGATACCGGTATTGATTACACACACCCGGACATAAAGGATGTTTATGCCGGGGGATACAATTTCGTGAACGAGAACAATAATCCCATGGATGACAATGGTCACGGGACTCACTGTTCCGGCATTATTGCTGCAACCGGGAGCAAGAAAGGCATCTACGGAACCGCTCCGGGTATAAGCCTGTATGGCGTCAAAGTCCTCGACCACTGGGGATACGGCTACACCAGTGATGTTGTTGAAGGTATTTACTGGGCAAAGAACAACAGCATGCAGGTTGCCTCGATGAGTCTTGGCTCATCGTGGGATTCACACGCTATGCACGATGCGGTCGTTAACGCGACTGAAAACGGTGTGCTGATTGTTGCAGCAGCAGGAAACGAAGGGAGTGTCAGCGGAGTCGGAGAGACCATGGGGTACCCGGCAAAGTACGACAATGTCCTTGCCGTTGCCGCAGTAAACAAACATAACCACCGTGCCTTCTGGTCGAGTACAGGATTCAATATCGGCGTTTCTGCACCGGGCGTGAAGATCCTGTCCACAGTACCGGGCGGATATGCAACCTACAGCGGTACGTCCATGGCAACCCCGCACGTAGCCGGTGTTGCAGCGCTTGTCTACAGCGCACATCCAACCTGGACAAACCTGCAGGTCAAACAGAAGATAATCGACACGGCAACGCCGCTCGGTAATCACTGGCTCTATGGGGCCGGTCTTGTCAATGCGGCTGCTGCAGTTGATCTACCGGCAGGAACAGCGGGCACGGCTGCTGTTGCTGAATTCGTGGCAGACAACGCCGGTATTGATGATGCCGGTGTGCCGTTCTCATTAGGTCCCAACCTGGCAGCAGCATCTGCCTGATCCTTTTTCTTTCCTTTTTTTTATATCACTACTTTACGGAACAGGTAAGACCCTGCAAGTCTTATTCAGACAACCCAGTTGAACCGGGGATAGGAATTTTTTTCAAACATACATGGGTATGAACCGATCTTTGCGATAACTGCAAATTTTTTTCACTCATCGCCGAGTTTATCCTTTTTTTAAGTGAATAATTATCTGTTTCACCGTACGGGTTCACGATTGCTGGTATGGTGGAGGTGATATAACATGAAATCCCGGTATTTTCTTTCAAGTATCTGCCTGATGGTAGCGGTCTTGTTCATTCTGTCCGTCTCCGTCCATCCGGCAATGGCGGCCCAGGCAATCAACGATGAGATCAACTGCCCGACCTGCAGCAATGGGATGGACGAATTCTCGTCAATCCCCGGTCTGGAGAACACAACAATACCCACAATAAGCGTGCGGGAAATTTCCCGGGATTCCGGGAAAGTTGCCCTGACCGCGGCTGGCGTCGGCAGAGCGCAAACGGTCAGCGGGACACAGACACAGCATCTCGGTTCTACCGTAACGATAGATATCAAGGACCCACGCCGCGGGAACAGGATCGTTTCCTCGACCCAGTCCGGAGGAACTCCTCTAATTACGGATCCCGTCCTTGCGGGCTTCATTGCAAATGCGAGCAGCGAAGGATACGATTTCACCGATGAAAGTTCGCACCGGTACGAGTCTACGCTGCAATCCGATGATTTCCTGCTCCTCAACAGTTCCCAGAAACAGGCACTGGGAGCTGGAGGATTCGCGTTCACTGCGGAAGATACCGTTCTCTCATACCGGGATGCTGATTATTATACGTTTACCAACCGCACAACCCGGACCCAGCGTTACCTCCTGGAAGTCCAGAGGCTCGATGCCAGTGGAAACCCGGTGGGAGAGCGTGAATATGCATTGAGCCCGGAGTTCAATCCCGATGGATCCGTAGCGAATGGTGACGGACTCCAGGCATCAGCCGGGTATAGTGCACAGTCATCTCCCAGCGGGAAAACCTGTGGATGGCTGTGGTTCGCCATGGTAATACTTGGCGTGGGCTTTGTACTAATGATCACTGCACTCATCTTTACAACCGGTCCTATAGGAATGGCAGTTGCTAATTGGCTGGCCGCCAATGTTGCATTATTTGGGGACGGCGGAGCCTTCCATTCCCTCCTTGTCCTTAAATGGGGGGTAACAAAGGAGGGAATAGATTTCGTATTTTCTGCGTCCGTTATAGCTTCCCTGGCCGTGCTCGGATTCTTGTTCCTGGTTCTTTTCCTGTTTGCACTTTACAAACTGGGAGTCTGCGAGGGCTGGTGGCCTGCCGATATCTGGATGAACTGGGACTGGGACCATGAGGGGGGCGATTTCGAGTTGTCCGACAACGGGAAAACAAAAGAGATATGGCAGCATGACCGGTTTATGCTGACTCTTTTTGCAGACACAAAAGCGGACAAGCACGCCAAATGGACTATCGTGTCCCAGGGGGACCTTAAAATCCGAAAGAGCGCCAACATCAAGACCAAAAACGGAACGTTCCAGGTATGGATTTTCGAAACGGCAGAACTCGGTTCTCAAAACCTTGCCCTGAAGTATGAGACAACGAAGTCGGTTCCGCCAACAACTATGGAAATTACTGATTATACGCTCCCCGTCACGGTTATTAAGACCCCCTTTGGGATCACGACCGTGGACAGTACTTCAAAAAAGGCGGGAGTCGGGGAATACCCCTCGCTGGCCTACGACAAATCCGGTATTCGGCACATCAGTTATTACGATGCAGTGAATAAACAGATCATGTATGCATCGTTTGTCAATGGTGCATGGACAAAGGAAACGGTGACAGATACCGCCGGGACCCATACCACGTCGCTGGCTTTTGATCCGGAAGGTAATCCCGGAATCAGTTACGGGGACGGGTACCATTATGGAAACCAGATGTACGCCCACTGGAATGGATCTGTATGGTCTGTGGAGAAAGTCGATAATGGCGGCCCTCTTGGCAACGTGGGCCAGTTCTCATCCCTTGCCTACGATCTTGCCGGGACACCGCATATCTCCTACAATGACGGAAATACTGCGGCCGACATGATGTATGCAGTAAAGAGCGGGGATACGTGGACGATCTCCACCATTGCGAAAAAAGGGAACACCGGTTACGATTCATCGCTTGTACTGGATTCAAACGGACTGCCCCATGTGGCGTTCAGGGACAGGAATCACTACTCAAACATGATGTATGCGCATGCGGACGCGGCTGGGGTGTGGACAGTAACAAAAGTTGATAAGGGAGGCAGCAATACGGGAAACACCGGATGGGGGCCATCCCTTGCGCTCGATTCGGCAGAGAACCCGCATATCAGCTATTATGACAAAAAACACCATGGTCTCATGTACACGTCATGGAATGGAACTGCATGGAATACCGAACCCATCGTAATAGGAGTGGGGAATCCAGGAGAACAGTCTTCGCTTGCGATCGGCACCAACAACGAGGCATTCATCAGTTATAACCATAAGTTCTTCAGTAAACACGAGGGAACATACTCGGAGTTGCACTTGGCAACACGGAATCCGGCTACACAGCAATGGTCAATCCACGTAATTGACCATGATAGTAATTGCGAATATTCATCCATTGCCTTTGATCCCTCCGGCCACCCGAACATCGCGTATTACGATGCGAAGAACCATGCGCTGAAGTTCGCGGAATGGATACAATAACAACTCACTTTTTTTATTTTTGATAACTGCAAAAATTTTTCACTCAACGCCGTATTTATGGTAACTCCACCGAATCATCATAAATTGAATTTTATGATAACCCCACTCACCCATAAATGTCATGGAAGAATTTCTTCCGGAACCATGCCGGTTTTTCCAAAGATTCTCCCGGTTCTTGCCCTGATTATGATCACCCTGATGTGCATTGCGATTCCCATCAGTGCAACGGACACGCAGAACAGTACGGCCAATACAACCACACTATCAATACCGGTCGGGAACCTGACCGTGAACGGGACAATCGGTAACAGTACCACGGTCGTGAGTATCACGTACGAACCGACGACCATACAGACCGGAGCGTCTGTGGACTCCGCGGATAATCAGACAATTGGTGAAGAAGTTGATGTCTCCGAGAAGCTAATCGACCCGCAGAAGGAGGCATTTTTGGATGATTCAGACAATGTTGATTCGATCGCTACTAAAGTTATACAAACCGTTACCATAGACAGCGGCACGATCCAGAATGGGTGGAATACCCAAACGATAATAAAAAATGTGCAAATCAAAACACCTGATACCGGCACTCAATCTGGACTTCGGGAAATCTCGCTTAAAATGGATACCCATGACCGTCCTCATATCAGTTATTATGATACAGAAAAAAAGAAAGTGATGTATGCCCACCCCATGGCAAATGACAACTGGACCAATGAATTTGTTGCTAAATCGGCTGGGACTTATACCCCATCACTGGCACTTGATGCAGCAATAGTAGCCATTCCACAAACCCCTGAGTTTAAAGAATCCGCTGAATCCCTGACTCCTGATTCGTGCCCTGCAATCGGAGAAAACGTAACCGCAACAGATGGAATGACCTATACATTTGCCTCCAGGGATCCCGGT
This sequence comes from uncultured Methanoregula sp., assembly GCA_963676675.2. Lineage (GTDB taxonomy): Archaea > Halobacteriota > Methanomicrobia > Methanomicrobiales > Methanospirillaceae > Methanoregula. Next base: position 1,643,002 of record OY781161.1, read on the forward strand.
ATAGCTCGTGGATCACTTTGTCGGGGGGCATGTGGTACAAATTGTGATAATTGCAAAACAGATGAAGTTAAGGTGACAGTTCCTGGTGGAACCTGTACATATAATATTTTATCATGCCCTTGTCATCAGGGTTGTATTGAACATGATAAATGTTACGATAAGTGTGCTGATGAAGGAGAAGGTTCTCGGTGTAATCGCAAATGCGATGCAGCAGCTTATCGTTATGCAATGGATCTATATGGTAAATTGAAAGGACAAAAAATTGTCGGAGAATGGCTTTGGTCTAATAACCTTAGTGAAGATGGATACTGGAAATACTATGCAGATCCTGGAGAATTCGTTGCAGATGGTAAATAAAAAAAGCCTTTTCAATGCAAATAGGGTTTTACCTTAATTTTTGTAGGGTTACTTTGGGTTTGATATTCTAATCTCATCTGCTACATGATTTCATCCAGTAGCTTTGATATAACGGATCCCTTAACCAATGCAGCGCTCCTGAAAAACAGTCTACGGGGATGTAAACGCTGTGAAATTTGTTTTTGCGTCGGATTTTTTTAAAATCAGGCACTGATACAACAGCCTGCACTGTACCTTTTCATCATCGCTGAGTCACCCTTATCAGGAACTGACCCGGTGTGAACAATGTTGGATTGCGTCCGGTCTTCTGTGGCTGGGTTGCTGTTATAGTGGCAAGCTCCTCGTGAGAACTTGTCACGAGGGTAGTATTGGTATACACAAGGCCTGGCTGATTGCGGATCCCTTCGTAATCGTACACCCGAGGTCCATACTGGTACCCCGCCTTATCCAGCCACCAGTCCGGGTATCCGAAAAATTCGTCTTTCCTGGTTACCGCATCGTGGACGAGATGGTTGCTGTAGGTTACCACGAGACGGTCAGAGAGGGCCCACCAGGCTGCAACGGTACTGGCACTGTTTGTCATGCTGTACTCCGTGAGGTACCGGCGGGATTCCACTTCGCCTTTTGTCGTGAGCAACTCTAAGGCCTGCTTCTCTACCTCTACCTGCCGGGCCAGTTCATGATTCTCGATCCTCTGCTGCTCAGCCTTAATAACCGGGCTCATCAGCTGGTAATTGAGCGTTGCCCAGCTGGTCACATAATTGAAAGCCCAGAACGCAGTATCCCGGTTGAACTCCGAACGGTTGGTATTCCTAAACGACACCGGAACGTCCGTCCCGCCGGCATAGAATGGCATATACGCAGTCTCAGCCGGCTGGGCAAACCCAAACCAGACCACGCCTCCGACCGGATCCGGAAAAGTCCCCCGGGCCTGGGTAATATGGCTGTAGCCGGTGTACATCTCCGATACCGGCCGCGGCCATGCTCCAGGCCGGACTTCTCCGGGGGTTATCTGCTCATGGTTGTCGTACGGTCCCCGCCAGCGGTACGGATCCCCGAAGGGACCTGCAGCTTCTCCGGTTGTAAGGTCAAAGACAGTACCTTCGTAGTGGTCGCGGAAGAGCGAGAAGACCTCGGATGTAGTGAGCGGATGATCGGGTTTTTGCGAGAACGGATATACCCGGGAATAGGTGTCGGACACAAACGGACTGAAATTTTGCGACGGGGCGATCCGGTTGTAGATACTCCAGACCCGTGCAAGTGAGTAGTACGGGTGGGAATATTCTCCGTTGCTGACTGTACGGAGCCAGTCTGGTTTTCCTTCTGACGGGTTCCACCACCCGTTTGCCCGGGCTGTGGCAAAGAGATTTTTTGAGTAAAGTATATCCGGATCATCAGGGTCAATATCGCGGATCCGGAACGTGTTTGCCGCCACAAAGACCGTCCCGTCCGGCACTTTCTGTGCAACCCAGAGGCCGCCCGTCCCATCCGCTGTTCCCCCGGTCATCTCAATCACCCATGCTTCGTCCGGGTCGGCAATCGGCAGGGTCTCTCCGGTACCGTAATAACCGTATTGTTCGATGAGATTCCCGATCAGGAGAACTGCCTCCCGGGCGGTGGTCGTGCGTTCGGCAGCAATGTTGGAGAGCTCGGTGCTGTAAAAGATCCGCTTGTGCCGGTCAAATGACGGGTTTGCTTTGGTGAGATCGGTGCATTCACCAAACATCAGCTGGTGCTCATTCATGATGGCGTATGCTCCCGTATAGTACCCGTAGGTGTGGTTCACTTCCGGAATATATGCGATAGTCTCCGGTTCTGTGCTGCCATTATCTTCAGGTTCATCGGCACCGGAATTCGGGTCGTACCGGACCGCACGCAGGGAACCGGACTGGTGGTCGGCGGCCGGTACATAGATCATCTGGGTCATCTCGTCGGCAACCCGGTTGTACACAACACCTTCTCCGAACCCGTCGTTCGTGTGCCCGACATACACCGACCCGTCAGCAGAAGCGCCTTTTGTCACAATGAAGGTAGTGCAGGCAAAAACCGATGGAAACAAAAAAAGTAGTACAATACCGGAAGCCAGGAATTTTACCATTGTACGGGAAATAATACCAGCCTCTTGAATAAAATTAACTTTAGGCTGATTTGGATAAAAACAGCCCGATAACTGCAGATTATTTTTCACTCATCGCCGTGCTTATTCCCTTTTCCGCGAATAATTAAATGTTCGATCGTGCGGGCCCTTGACAGCTGGCATGGTAATGCTAACATTAAGGTGATACAACGTGAAACCCCGGTTTTTTCTTTCAAGTATCTGCCTGATGGTTGCGATCTTGTTCATTCTGTCCGTCTCTGTCCATCCGGCAATGGCAGCCGAAGCAATCAATAAGAAGCTTGACTGCCCGACTTGCAGCAATGGGACAGATGAATTCTCGTCAATCCCCGGTCTGGAGAACACAACAATACCCACAATAAGCGTGCGGGAAATTACCCGGGATCCCGGGAGAGTCGTCCTGACCGCCTCTGGCGCCGGCAAAGCGCAAACGGTCAGCGGGACACAGACACAACATCTCGGTTCTACCGTAACGATCGATATCCAGGACCCACGCCGCGGGAACAGGGTCGTTTCCTCGACCCAGTCCGGAGGAACTCCTCTAATTACGGATCCCGCCCTTGCGGGTTTCATTGCAAACGCGAGCAGCGAAGGATACGATTTCACCGATGAAAGTTCGCACCGGTACGAGTCCACGCTGCAATCCGATGATTTCCTGCTCCTCAACAATTCCCAGAAACAGGCACTGGGGGCCGGAGGTTTTGCGTTCACTGCGGAAGATACCGTTCTCTCATACCGGGATGCTGATTATTATACGTTTACCAACCGCACAACCCGGACCCAGCGGTACCTGATGGAAATTCAGCGGCTCGATGCCAGCGGAAACCCGGTAGGAGAACGGGAATATGCATTGAGCCCGGAGTTCAATCCCGATGGCTCAGTAGCAAATGGTGACGGCCTCCTCACCTCCGGGTATAGTGCACAGTCCTCCTCACCCAGCGGGAAAACCTGTTTCTGGCAGTGGGTGGCCGTGATAACAATTGGCGTGGGACTTGTACTAATCGCCACTTCACTCATCCTTACAACCGGTGCTATAGGAGCTAACTCAATTGTTTGGGTGTACGGAAATATAAATGCGGACTTTGTATATCATCATCTCCTCAACAAAATTATATTTATTCCAACCGACGAGAATAAAGATCCTTATTTTTCTGCGGCATTTATAAGATCCCTGGTGCTGGCCGGACTCAGGTTACTGGTTCTCTTCCTGTTTGCACTTTACAACCTGGGAGTCTGCATGGGCCTGTTGGAATCCGGAATCTGGGAGAATCACAAATGGGACCACGAGCGTGGCGATTTCGTGGTGACGGATAACGGGAAGACAAAAGAGCTCTACCTGCATGACCGGTTTATGGTGACACTCTTTGCAAATACCTCGGCCGATAAAGACGCCCGATGGACCATCGTCTCACACCCGGGACTCGACATCAAAGAGACGACAAGCCCCAAAGCCGAAGGCGGGAGAATCCAGGCCTGGATAATTGAGGCCACCGAACCCGGACCTCATGAATTAATCATGGAGTACCAGACCACAAAGCCGGTCCCGTCAACTATGGAACTTACCCGGTATACCCTTTCCCTTCCGGTTGTGCAGATCCCCTGGGTGATCGCAACGGTCGACAGTACCTCAAAAAAGGCGGGGGTCGGCCAGTACAACTCGCTGGTTATCGACAAGTCCGCAATCCCGCATATCAGTTATTACGATGCGGTGAATGACCGGATCATGTATGCCACCTTGATCAATGGTGCATGGACAAAGGAAAAAGTGGCTGATACTGCCGGGACTTTTACCACGTCGCTGGCTCTTGATCCCGCAGGAAACCCTGCAATCAGTTATGGCAACTATATCCATCTCGTGGAAATCCATGCCTCGGAAATGATGTTTGCCCACCGGAATAAATCCGGCTGGATTGTGGAAAAAGTGAAGAAACCTGGTGACGGCGACCTCAAATCTAACGTGGGTCATTTCTCCTCGCTCGTTATCGATTCAGCCGGAACTCCGCACATCACCTACAATGATGGACGGATATATGCAAACCTGAATTATGCCACAAAGAACGGGTCTGCATGGAAGCTATCCACGATAGATAATGGCGGTGCTCTGGGGAACACCGGTTACGGGTCATCGCTCGTAGTGGATTCGTCCGGAGAGATGTTTGTTGCGTACACCAAAGGTGAGAAATACGGGACCCTGATGTTTGCACAAGCGAATGTTTCGGGGAACTGGAAAACATCCAAAGTCGATAATGGTGGCGGCAAATACAAGAAGACCGGGTATGACCCGTCGATTGCGCTGGACTCGGCAGGTAATCCGCATATCAGCTACTATGACGAATCGCAAAAGGATCTTATGTACGCGTTCTGGAACGGAACTGCATGGAACATAGAAACCGTTCATGCAACCGGAAATGTAGGAAAGCAGTCCTCGCTGGCTATCAATCACCTTGACCAGCCATTCATCAGTTATTATGATACCTCGAACAAGGAGTTGCGCTTTGCTACCCGGAACCCGGGGGAACAACAATGGGTGAGCCACACGGTCGACAACAACGGCGTTGGCGAATATTCTTCCCTGGCCCTCGATCCCTCCGGGCACCCGAACATTGCCTATTACGATGCGAAGAACCATGCGCTAAAGTTCGCGGGATGGATACAATAACAACTCACTTTTTTTATTTCTATAACTGCAAATATTTTTTCACTCATCGCCGGGCTTATCTCCGTTTTGGCCGATATTTTATTTCATCCATAAGTATTCTCACGCCAAAGTGTCCGGACGGATCCGGTGTGGCTGACTGGAAATCACCAACCGGAAGTGAGACGCAGTCTAAAAACAATCCTGCGGATAATTCTGTGGAATCTTAAAAAAAATAGTTCCGGTACCGCATTCACTTTCTCTATGGTGATTGCCCCCTCGGGAGTGGTTCTTATGCATTCCATGTTCAAAACCAAGACGATTGATGAGCTGATCGCAGCAACAAAAGGAGAGCGATCGTTAAAGCGTGTACTGAAAACCTATGAACTGATCCTGCTCGGGATTGGTGCAATTATCGGTACCGGCATTTTTGTCCTGTCAGGAGTCGCAGCCGGATATGCCGGGCCCGCACTCCCGGTCTCCTTTATCATCGCGGGCCTGGTCTGTATCCTCGCTGCCCTTTGTTATGCGGAATTTGCCGCTATGGTTCCCGTTGCCGGCAGTGCGTACACCTATTGTTATGCATCGCTGGGGGAGATCTGGGCCTGGATCATCGGCTGGGACCTGATCCTTGAATACGCGGTTGCCGTTTCTGCAGTTGCCATAGGATGGTCCGGGTATGTGGCAAATCTGCTGGGTAATCTTGGGCTTGGCCTTCCCGCATACCTGATAAATCCCCCGGGAGTTGAGGGGGGCTCGTAAATCTGCCCGCATTTATTATCATTCTCTTAATTACCGGTCTCCTTATCCTGGGCATGAAAGAAAGTGCACGGGTCACTGCGGTGATCGTGGTCATCAAGGTCTCGATTCTCCTCTTGTTTATTTACCTCTGCCTGGGTCACTTCCAGCCGGTCAACTGGACTAATTTTATGCCAAATGGCTGGACCGGGGTTGTTGGTGGGGCTGCGATCATCTTCTTTGCGTTTGTCGGGTTTGATTCGGTTGTTATTGCAGCTGAAGAGACGGAGAATCCGAAAAAAGCCCTTCCGATAGCGCTCATCGTCACCCTTATTGCTTGCATGATACTTTATGTTGCTGTTGCAGCAATGCTCACCGGCATCGTTCCCTTCTCAGATATTGTCGGCCAGAGCGCTCCGATATCCCTGGCCTTAAACGAGATAGGGATCCCATGGGGAGCTACCCTGGTGTCCATCGGGGCAATCTGTGGTATGACTACGGTATTGCTGGTGAATCTCTATGGGCAGAGCAGGATCTTCTTTGCCATGTCACGCGATCGCCTCCTGCCGCCGGTGCTGAGTGAAGTGCACCCGGTTTTTAAGACCCCGGTAAAAGTCACCATCCTTGTGGGCGTGGTAACTGCATTTATTGCAGGTTTTCTCCCGCTTCGTATTGTTGCCGAACTGGTAAATATCGGGGCACTGTTTGCCTTTATGGTCGTTGCACTGGGGGTAATCATTCTCCGGTACAAATCCCCGGAAGCCGAACGCCCCTTTAAGTGTCCCCTGTTTCCCGTAATACCGATCCTTTGTATCCTGTGTACAGGATTCCTGATAGCAAATCTCCAGCCGGCAACTCATATCCAGTTTGTTGTCTGGATGGTCATCGGAGTTATCGTCTACTTTGTTTACGTCTTCCGGCGCAATGCCCTGCCGGTCTCCTCTCCAGTCTATATCATGCCGAAAAAAATACCGGAAGTCACCTGACCCCGTATACTTTTTTTGTTGAACAAAGATTAAAAAATCAAACAAAACGGGGATTGATTAATTCATTTTTTTCCAAGTCCCGTTCTGGTTCTCTTCAAGAATTTTGATTATCGCGGTATCCACCGGCATCATTGCCCGGGATATTTTTTCCAGCATCTGTATTGTACCTGAAGCAGAGCTCTGGATAATTCCGTTATTAGTTGGAATTTTCATCCCGCCGGCGGCAAGAAACGCACATTCTGTTGCTACCCCAACTGCGGTAGCAATCTTTAAGGTGCAGCCGGGTTTTGCACCATCGCAGATTGTTCCGGTGATATTTGCTACCATAAGGTTAATGGCAGTGGTAATCTCTTCTGCATCACCCCCAATAAGATATGTCACACCGGCAGTTGCACCAATTCCTGCTTTAATTGAACAGCCACAGAGCGCTGACAAGTGACCGGTATAGCGATCAGCAAGTTTTGTCACCATATGGCTGATGAGCGCCGCCCGACTGACTTCGATTTGTGAGAACCTGCATTCCTTGCCGATGACTCCTATCGGTATAAGTGCAGTAATCCCCTGGTTTCCTGATCCTGCACAGCTCATCACCGTATAGGGAGCCCCCCCCATCCGGGCATCAGCAGCAACCGCGGCAGTTATCCTCACCGTGTCAATGAGACTGAGGGTACCCTTCTGGTTGGTGAGAATCGTGCGGAGATTTTTACCCAGTCCAAGACCATATGCACGATGCATGCCAATCCGGGAAAGATCCATGTTCATGACAACTCCACGGTACACCTCGTCAAGTTCAGATTTATTCATGGATTCAGCAACCCAGATCAACCCAGCGATCGAATCCGGGGGCATTTCATCATCCCGCTTGTTCGGAAGTATAGTACTTGTATAGACAGGGATATCGTTGATACAGATCTCTGCTATATGATTGTGCCTGCCGGATATTCGTACACAACTGTTTTTTTCTGTATCCTCTTCTTTTACGATTACCCTGACACGTATATCCGGAGATTCCCCCTCGGGAATCTGGGGATTTATCTGACAGGCTATACGATCACTCATGGAGAGGACCAATGCCTTTCCCCGTATGTCAGGAGTTATACCGGAAAACAGGTCAAGACCGTCCCTTGGATTAAGAAATATTCCTGCAGCTGCAGCAACTGCCGGGCCCATATTGCCATTGGTACCTGGAACAATCGCATTCGTTGTATTCTTATAGACATTCCTGTCCGTTGCAACCTCTATTCGAATGATCCTGCTCGCGGGAAACAGGGGGCGGGCACTCAGATAATCCGGGGGTATGCACCCGGATAATGCGTGAAAGGCTACTGATGTTGCGTATGCGATCGAGGCAGGCTCTGTACACCCGGTAACCGGAATTACATTCTGTTGTAAAAATTTCTTAATATCCATAAGGGCCCTCCGATTACACGTAGGTAAAACTTTTTTTGGCAGCGAAAATAGTCAGCGATGAGTGCAAAAAAAAATTCACTCAAAGGGAGATATATCCCGTTTTAAAAAAAAACAAAAATGAAACCGGGTTGTTCCTTATAAAATCCGGATGCAGATCCCCGGTTCTGACTACACATTTCTCTTTGAAATTTCTCTGAGTAATTTCTCATGAAAGAAGAGACGATAGGGAAAAATAGCCCCGGAAAAAATATCGTCTCGCTACCAACCCTGCACAGGATATCACAGGATACAGCATGAACGCCAATTCTCTCGAAACCGGAGCCGCCTTTGCCCTTTATCTCACGGCAATGGTCGCCATCGGCCTTTTCTACTGGCGCCGGACAACAACGGTAAGCCAGTATATCCTTGGCAACCGGGAGCTGGGGCGTTTTGTGGCTGCGCTCAGTGCCGAGGCTTCCGATATGAGCGGATGGCTGCTCATCGGTCTGCCCGGCCTTGCTTACGTAAGCGGGTTGCAGGCCGGGTGGGTGGCGCTTGGCCTGATCATGGGCACGTACCTGAACTGGAGATTCATTGCCCCGCGCCTCCGTATGTACTCCCGGATTTCCGGAGATTCATTAACCCTGCCGGAATTTTTCAAGAACCGGTTCCACGACACCTCCGATCTGATCGGAGCGGTATGTGCTTCTTTTATCCTGATCTTCTTTGTCATCTATACCTCAGCCCAGTTCGTTGCCGGTGGAAAACTCTTCAATACGGTCTTTGGGATCGATTACCGGGTCGCACTCCTCATTGGGTCGCTGATCGTGGTGGCCTATACATTCACCGGAGGATTTCTTGCTGTCTGTGTGACCGATACGATCCAGGGCGTCCTGATGTTCTTTGCAATCCTGATTGTACCCATCACTGCGGTGTTTTTACTCGGCGGCCCGGCAGCAACCGCAGCAATGATCATGGTCACCAATCCCAACCTGCTCAACCCATTAGTAAATCCAGATGGAAGTCCGCTTACAATCCTTACGATTCTCTCTTTTACCGCATGGGGTCTGGGATACTTTGGACAACCGCATATCTTAGTCCGGTTCATGGCGATAAAAAAACCCGAAGAGATCAGGGACGCCCGCCGGATTGCCATGGTCTGGGTAATCATCTCGCTGGGTGCAGCCGTTGCTATCGGCCTTATCGGGCGGGTTTTTTTAAGCCAGACACTCACGGGTTCAGCAGCTGAGACGGTCTTTATGGTGATGACGATGGATACTTTCTCAGCATTTCTTGCCGGGATCATCCTCTGCGGCATCCTTGCAGCGGTCATGAGTACCGCATCATCAATCCTGCTCGTAACGGCATCCGCACTCTCGCAGGATGTATACCTCCCCTTCATCCGGCCCCGGGCTGAAGACCGCGAGCTCCTCTGGGTGAGCCGTTTCTCGGTCCTGCTGATTGCCGCACTCGCCCTGCTCCTTGCCATCAATCCTGACAGTATCGTCTTTTCTATTGTAGCGTACGCATGGGCCGGCTTTGGCGCCGCATTCGGCCCGGCCCTGCTCGCCAGCCTTTTCTGGAAACGGGCTACCCGGGATGGGGTGCTTGCGGGGATCCTTGTTGGGGGGATCACCGTCCTTATCTGGAAACAGGCCGGACTTTTCGGCATCTATGAGATTATCCCGGGATTCATCCTGTCGGTTATTGCAATCTTTGTTGTAAGCCGGTTGACGCCGGTACCGGATGCCTCGGTGCTTGCGGAGTTTGAGCAGGCGCACGTGGCTACGGTACGGATAGAGGGGTGAAGGTCTTGGGTAACAACACATCATACGATAACTGCAAATTTTTTTCACTCATCGCTGTGTTTATCCTTTTTTTTCGCAGATGTAAACGTAGAATTCGCACAGCTATACGATTACTGGTATAGTTGTGCCGATTTAGAGATGGTATCACATGAAAAACCGGCATTTTGTCTCAAGTATCTGCCTGATGGTCGCGGTAATATTCCTCATGTCCGTCGCGATTCATCCGGCAATGGCAGCCGAAGCATTCAATAAGGAGCTTGACTGTCCGACATGTAGTGGGGAGACTGAAGATCTCACCTTGTTCCACGGGCCCGAGAGCGTAAATGTCCCTAAATTCTGGGAATTCTACTACAGCCTGTTTCACAGATTTACCGAGAAGGATAATGGTACAACAGCCGAAATCAGCCCCGGGAGACTGTTCATTATCCGTCTCAGGGAAGACCCCACTACCGGGTATTCCTGGAATGCCAGTGTGAGTGATGGCCTGGAAATTCTCTCAACTTACTATCGGGTCGATGAGCATCCGAACGGGATGATTGGTGTCGGGGGGAACCGCACATGGATCCTGTCGGCCAATAATACCAGGAACCAGGCATTCACGGCAGTCTTAAAACAACCGTGGATGCCCGTAACCGGAAACGAACCCACGTATAGGCTGGACTTCGGGATTCTCACCTTTACCAATAACGATAATGGTACAACAACCGAAATCAGTCCCGGGACACGGTTCGCGGTCCAGCTGAGGGTGAACCCCACAACCGGGGATTCCTGGAATGCCAGTGTGAGCGACGGCCTGGAAATTCTCTCAACTTACTATCGTGTCGATGAGCATCCGGAAGATATGGTTGGTGTCGGGGGGAACCGCACATGGATCCTGTCGGCCAAGGGTACCGGGAACCAGACATTTGCGGCAGTCAATAAACCGGCGTGGATGCCCGGAACCGGAAATGTGTATCTACTGGGCATCCGGATTCTCTCCCCAAGAACCGGATGATGGGGGCCCATTTTTTTTGAGTGTCCTGAACGTTCCAACACATGGGGAGGATCCTTTGGCATTCGGGAACTTTGTCTTCCTTCAGAATATTATCTTTTCTCTGTTCAGTAACTACGCGAGAGAATGAGGTTCAGCACAAATAATGGAAGTCTGAGTGAACCATTGTATATCAAACATTACCGGGAAGGATCTGCGGAAGAGACCTGGTAATAATAACGTGATGCAACTCTCAACGGTACCTGTTTTTATCCATTCATTTTTTCCCTACTCCCGTACGATCCTAATTTTTTCTTCGTGAATCCTGGATAGTCATCAGTCAATACATATTTCCGATAAACAAAGATTCCGCAGAACTAAAACAAAAGGAACGGATTTGAGTTTATTAAAAAATACCCCCCCATATGAAGAGCCGGAAGAGATCAAACCAGAACAAACTTTGTCGATTGTCACCGGGTGTTGTATGACCCGGGATAAGGAACTCCCAAAACAATTGGTCGGATGTTGTGCAGAAGAAGAATATCTCGATAAATCCGTCCACCCGAACATCGCGTATTACGACTCCCCGAACCATGCGCTGAAGTATGCGGAATGAAAGGTATAACCAGAGTTCACTTTTTTTAACCCGATAACTGCAAATATTTTTTCATTCATCGCCGTGCTTATCCATTTTTCCGCGAATGATTAGCTGTTCGACCGTGCGGGCCCTTGACTGCTGGCATGGTCATGCTAACATTAAGGTGATATCCCATGAAACCCCGGTATTTTCTTTCAAGTATCTGCCTGATGGTTGCGGTCTTGTTCATTCTGTCCGTATCAGTCCATCCGGCAATGGCATATCAGGCAATTAACGATGAGATCAACTGCCCGACATGCAGTGGGGGAACAGACGAATTCTCGTCAATCCCCGGCCTGGAGAACACAACAATACCAACAATAAGCGTGAGGGAAATCACCCGGGATCCCGGGAAAGTCGCCCTGACTGCGGCTGGCGCTGGCAGAGCGCAAACGGTCAGCGGGACACAGACACAGCATCTCGGTTCTACCGTAACGATCGATATCCAGGACCCCCGTCGCGGGAACAGGGGCGTTTCACCAACCCAGACCGGTGGAAAACATGAAATCACGGATCCTGCCCTTGCGGGCTTCATTGCAAACGCGAGCAGCGAAGGCTACGATTTCACCGGAGAAAGTTCGCACCGGTACGAGTCCACGCTGCAATCCGATGATCTGCTTTCCCTGAACAGTTCCCAGAAACAGGCACTGGGGGCCGGAGGTTTTGCGTTCACTGCGGAAGATACCGTCCTCTCATACCGGGATGCGGATTATTATACGTTTACCAACCGCACAACACAGACACAGCGGTACCTGATGGAAGTCCAGCGGCTCGATGCCAGCGGAAACCCGGTGGGAGAACGGGAATATGCATTGAGCCCGGAGTTCAATCCCGATGGCTCTGTAGCGAATGGTGACGGACTCCTCACTGCCGGGTATAGTGCACAGTCCTCTCCCAGCGGAAAAACCTGTGCATGGCAGTGGTTCGTCGTCGTAACACTTGGCGTGGGTTTTGTAATGATCGCTGCGTTCATTATTGCAGCAGCCTCCTATAGCGGCCCAATACTAGTGGGACTCGCAGACATTGTCTGGGGTGTTGTGAATGGGCATCAGGTTATTTCAGCTGTAGTTGCGATAACGTATCCCTATTCTGTGGGCGCATATTGGTTTACTTCGGCCTTTGTAGTTTCCCTAGCCTTGGTCGGACTCGTGTTCCTGGTCCTCTTCCTGTATGCACTTTACAAACTGGGAGTCTGCGCGGGCTGGTGGGACTCCGGATTCTGGATGAATCATGAATGGGACCATGAAGGTGGCGATTTCGGGTTAACGGATAACGGGAATACCAAAGAGCTCTACTTGCATGACCGGTTTATGGTGTCACTCTATGCAAATACCTCAGTCGACAAAGACGCCCGATGGACTGTTGTCGACCACCCGGGCCTCGATATCAAAAAGACGATGAGCCCCAAGGCCGAAGGCGGGAGATTCCAGGCCTGGATAATTGAGGCAACCGAACTCGGGTCTCATGAACTTACCCTGGAGTACCAGACAACAAAACCGGTCCCGTCAACCATGGAAATTACCCGGTATACCCTTTCCCTTGCGGTTGTGAAGAGACCCTGGGTAACCACGACCGTCGACGTTACCTCAAAAAAGGCGGGGGTAGGCCAGTACAACTCGCTGGTTGTCGACAAGTCCGTAATCCCGCATATCAGTTATTACGATGCGGTGAAGGACCGGATCATGTATGCATCGTTGATCAATGGTGCATGGAAAAAGGAATCTGTGGCAGATACCGCCGGGACCTATACCACATCGCTGGCTCTTGACCCCGCCGGTAACCCTGCGATCAGTTACGGGGACGGGTACTATTACGGAAACCAGATGTACGCCCACTGGAATGGATCTGTATGGTCCGTGGAGAAAGTCGATAATGGCGGCAGTATTGGCAACGTGGGCCAGTTCTCCTCGCTGGTTATCGATTCTACCGGAACACCGCACATCACCTACAATGATGGACGGCATTCTGCAAACCTGAATTATGCCACAAAGAACGGGTCTGCATGGAAGATCTCCACTATTGCGAAAAAAGGGAACACGGGGTATGATTCATCGCTAGTACTGGATTCAAATGGACTGCCCCATGTTGCGTACAGGGACCGGGATTACTACTCAAACCTGATGTATGCACAAGCTGACGCGGCGGGGATATGGACAGTAACAAAAGTTGATAAAGGCGGCAGCAGTGGTCACAGCAATACGGGATCCACCGGGTGGTGGCCGTCCATTGCGCTCGACTCTGCAGGAAATCCGCATATCAGTTACTATGACGAATCAAACAAGGATCTTAAGTACGCGTCTTGGAATGGAACTGCATGGAACAGAGAGACCGTTCATGCAACCGGAAAGATAGGTAAGCAGTCCTCGCTTGCTATCAATAACCTCAACCAGCCATTCATCAGTTATTATGATACATCGAACAAGGAGTTGCGCTTTGCGACCCGGAACCCGGGAGAACAAGTGTGGGTGAGCCACACGGTTGACAACAACGGCGTTGGCGAATATTCATCTCTTGCTCTCGATCCTTCCGGTCACCCGAACATTGCGTATTACGATGCAAAGAACCACGCGCTGAAGTATGCGGCGTGGATACAATAACAACTAAATTTTTTCTAAATCGATAACCGCAACAATTTTTTCACTTATCGCCGTGCTTATCCGTTTTTCCGCGAATGATTACCAGTTAGACTGTGCGGGCTCTTCAACTGCCGGTATGGTCATGCTAACATTAAGGTGATACAACGTGAAACCACGGTATTTTCTTTCAGGTATCTGCCTGATGGTTGCAGTCTTGTTCATTCTGTCCGTGTCTGTCCATCCGGCAATGGCAGCCCAGGCAATCAACGATGAGATCAACTGCCCGACCTGCAGTGGGGGGACTGATGAATTCTCATCAATCCCCGGCCTGGAGAACACAACAATACCAACGATAAGCGTGAGGGAAATTTCCCGGGATCCTGGGAAAGTAGCCCTGACCGCGACTGGCGCCGGCAAAGCGCAAACGGTCAGCGGGACACAGACACAGCATCTCGGTTCTACCGTAACGATAGATATCCAGGACCCCCGCCGCGGGAACAGGGTCGTTTCCTCGACCCAGCCCGGTGGAAATCCTGAAATCACGGTTCCTGCACTTGCAGGTTTCATTGCAAACGCGAGCAGCGATGGATATGATTTCACTGGCAAAAGTTCACACCGGTACGAGTCCACGCTGCAATCCGATGACTTCCTGCTTCTCAACAGTTCCCAGAAACTGGCACTGGGGGCCGGAGGTTTTGCGTTCACTGCGGAAGATACCGTCCTCTCTTACCGGGATGCTGATTATTATATGTTTACCAACCGCACAACCCGGACCGAGCGTTACCTCTTGGAAGTCCAGCGGCTCGATGCCAGCGGAAATCCGGTAGGAGAACGGGAATACACCCTCAGCCCGGAATTCAATTCCGATAGCTCTCCAGTGAAGGTCAACGGTGTCCAGGCCGCCGGGTATAATGTACAGTCCTCACCCTACGGGAAAACCTGTTTCTGGCTGTGGGTGGCTGTGACTGCACTTGGCATGGGCCTTGTATTATACATGGTTGCACTCATATATGGACTCGGGGGGGGGGGACTTGTGATTGCTGGTTGGATATATTATCTTTCTGCGGCAGGGCTAAATTACCTAAACTTAACCGGACTCATGTTCTTGGTTCTCTTCCTGTTTGCACTTTACAAACTGGGAGTCTGCATGGGCTGGTGGGAATACGGATTATGGATGAGTCACGAATGGGACCACGAGGCTGGCGATTTCGGGGTGACGGATAACGGGAAGACAAAAGAGCTCTACCTGCATGACCGGTTTATGGTGTCACTCTATGCAAATACTTCGGCCGACAAGGACGCCAAATGGATTGTCGTCTCGCACCCGGGACTCGATATCAGGCAGACCAGCAATATCAGCTATGAAGATGGGAACCCAAACATCCTCATCATTGAGGCAACCGAACTCGGCTCTCATGAATTAATCCTGGAGTACCAGACAACAAAACCGGTCCCGGCATCCATGGAAATTACCCGGTATACCCTTTCCCTCTCGGTAGTGAAGATACCCTGGGAGATCACAAAGGTCGACAGTACCTCAAAAAAGGCGGGGGTCGGCCAGTACAACTCGCTGGTTGTCGACAAGTCCGCAATCCCGCATATCAGTTATTACGATGCGGTGAATGACCATATCATGTATGCAACCTTGATCAATGGTGCATGGACAAAGGAAAAAGTCGCAGATACCGCCGGGACCTATACCACGTCGCTGGCTCTTGATCCCTCCGGCAACCCTGCGATCAGTTACAGCAACTATCTCCGTGTTGGGGGAGAAATCCATGCCTCGGAAATGATGTTTGCCCACCGGAATGAATCCATCTGGATTGTGGAACCGGTGAAGAAACCTGGTGACAGGGACTTCAACTCTAACGCGGGTCATTTCTCCTCGCTCGTTATCGATTCAACCGGAACTCCGCATATCACCTACAATGATGCACGGATGTATGCAAACCTGAATTATGCCACAAAGAACGGGTCTGCATGGAAAATCTCCACGATAGATAATGGTGGTGCTCTGGGTAACACCGGTTACGGGTCATCGCTGGTTCGGGATGCGTCGGGACAGATGTTTGTCGCGTACACCAAAGGTGAGAAATACGGTACCCTGATGTTTGCACAAGCGGATGTTTCGGGGAACTGGAAAACATCCAAAGTTGATAATGGTGGCGGCAAATACAAGAAGACCGGGTATGACCCGTCGATTGCACTGGACTCAGCAGGAAATCCGCATATCAGCTACTATGACGAATCACACACGGATCTTAAGTATGCGTCCTGGAATGGAACTGCATGGAACATAGAAACCGTTCATGCTACCGGAAAGATAGGAAAGCAGTCCTCACTGGCTATCAATTCCCGCGACCAGCCGTTCATCAGCTATTATGATACCTCGAACAAGGAGTTGCGCTTTGCAACCCGGAACCCGGGTGAACAACAGTGGGTGAGCCACACGGTTGACAACAACGGCGTTGGCGAATATTCATCCCTTGCCCTCGATCCCTCCGGTCACCCGAACATCGCGTATTACGATGCGAAGAACCATGCACTGAAGTTTGCAGGATGGAAAGAATAATAATCATTTTTTTTCTTTTAATAACAGCAAATATTTTTTCACTTATGGCCGCGTTTATCGCCCGCCCATCCGAGCTCTTCTCTGATAACCGTCTCCGAAAACTCCGGTCTCCCGTTATTTTTTGAGGTTAAAAAAATGAACTTTGAGTAGTTACCCCAATCCGGAGATGATCTATTTCAAGCCCTGTACGGGCTCCGTTTGCCCATTTTTCGATCCGGTTTTCGGGATCAAGTGAGTGTGGTGTCCACCCCCATCGAAAATACGATTTTAACGAGTTATTTCTCCAAAACAACAATTTTTAGAGCGATTTGATCCTGCAATTTAGCGGGCTTTAGTTGGTCGTGTTTTTTGCCACCCCATTTCCGGTCATAGGGGGTGAGAAAGGCGATGGAAATGGCCACTGTTGCCATATAATGCGGTCACGTCGGAGAAAACCTGATTTGAACGGGCAATAACCAGGAGCAACCGTGGGATGGACGGGTAGTGGGACGGGATTTAAACTGTGGCCGGAAGGTAGTATGCGTGGGAACCGGTGGATCCATGTGGCTGATCGACCCGATAACTGCAATTTTTTTTTCACTCATCGCCGTGTTTATACAATTTCGCGTACGAGATTCTCTATCGAAAACACCGGTTGCACCAGCAGTTTCCCGTTCATAAAAAACTCCTGCTGCCCGGCACGATTGCAAATCAAAGAAATGCGGGATCCAAAGATGACACAACAAACGACGGAGTTCCCATGAAGGGCGCATCTCTGTTCAATCACTCCATGTTTCAGAAAAAATCCACGAAACACATGGAAGAGACCGTAAAAGGCACCCACGCACTAAAACGCGTACTGAAACCCTTTGACCTGGTGATGCTTGGCATCGGGGGAATTATCGGCACAGGTATTTTCGTCCTCTCCGGTGTTGCTGCCGGTTCATACGCAGGAAACGCCCTGCCTATTTCTTTTATTATTGCAGGAACAGTATGCCTGTTTGCAGCGCTCTGTTATGCGGAATTTTCAACCATGATACCGGTGGCCGGCAGTGCCTACACATATAGCTACACGGCGCTTGGTGAGATCTGGGCCTGGATCATTGGCTGGACACTCATCCTCGAATATGGCCTTGCGATATCTGCAGTAGCCATTGGCTGGTCTGGTTACATGACCTCACTGGTAAGCGCATTCGGCATTGTCCTGCCGGAGTTCCTTATCCATCCGTTCGGGGTTCATGGGGGAATTATCAACCTGCCTGCCGTACTGATTGTGTTCTGCTTAACCGTGCTGCTCATCCAGGGGACCAGAAAAAGTGTCGGCATGAATTCTATCATCGTTATTATCAAAATTGCCGTGATCCTCCTGTTCATCCTCCTCAGTATCACCTCAATACATCCCACAAACTGGGAACCATTTATGCCCCCGACCGGCTGGGAAGGAATATTTTCGGGAGCTGCTATTGTTTTTTTTGCATTTATCGGGTTTGATGCCGTGGTTACTGCGGCAGAAGAGATTGAAAATCCCCAGAGGAGCCTGCCAATCGGTCTTATCGGTTCGCTCGGCGTGAGTGTGATCCTCTACATCATTGTCGGAGTTGTATTGACAGGAGTTGTGCCGTTTGCCCAGTTGGCCGGGCCGGATGCCGTCAGTGCTCCGATAGCCTATGCCCTTAACTCGATCGGGATTTCATGGGGTGCTGCTATTGTCTCGGTCGGAGCCCTTGCGGGAATGACCACTGTTATGCTGGTCATGCTCTTTGGCCAGAGCCGGATCTTTTTTGCCATGTCGCGCGATGGCCTGCTTCCAAAGTTTTTCTCTGAAGTCAATCCACATACACACACACCAACAAAATCAATTCTCTTTATCGGTATCATCACTGCATGCGTTGCCGGATTATTCCCGCTTGCAACCGTTGCCGAGCTGGTCAATATGGGAACACTCGTTGCCTTTGCCATTGTTGCTTTAGGCGTGCTCATCCTCAGAAAAAAGCAGCCGGAATTAAAAAGGCCGTTCAGGTGTCCTGCAGTTCCCTATGTGCCAGTCCTGTGTATAGGATCGTGCGGTTTTCTCATCCTGCACCTCAAGCCCATAGCCCATCTCATGTTTCTCGTATGGCTGTGTTTAGGTCTCGTTGTCTATTTCATGTATGGTATGCGGAACAGTGAAAACCGGAAACTCTCTAAGATCGAAGAACCTCTTCCAGTTCCCTGCACCATAAACCCGGAATCCTACATACCGCATATGACCGACATTGACATACACCCGATCGTTAAGCCGGACCCTGACAGATAAGCCCGGGACAATCGGGTAGTGCTCCCTGGCTAAAATGTTGTGGAATATGGTCGGATTATCCGTATCTCCGTATACAGAACACAACCCGCACCTATATACCAGAAAAAAAGGAACATTCAGATGAGATGTATGCGGAAAGGGAGAACGTAAAAAACGGTGTTATTCCCGGCAAGGTGATGCTGTTTCTGTGGGCACTGGTTCTTCTCTCCGTTATTTTCTGCGTATTGATCTTTCTTGTTCCCCCGGGAATGTTTGAAACGTACCGTTTCCTTAGTAATTTATCTGAATGTGCAATTGCACTTGTCTGTATGTTCTGCTGCCTGTATGCTTATCGCACCTGGTCGGAACAAGTGATATTATTAATCGCTGCATTTGCTTTTGGCGGATATGCACTGTCTAACACATTCTGGTATTTATATTCGAACGCATTCAGTTTGTATGACGAATTTTCCAGCATATCTGAACTGGGTTTTTTAGGGGTCATGCTTTTTTTTATTGTCGCATTCCGCATAGAATTTCCAAAAAAACCCTATCCTGTTTCAGTTCGGATCGCGTCCGGGGGGTTGTTCCTGTTCCTTGCCCTCTTAACGTTAGGAATTGCAGGTATAAACCCGAGTACCGCCCTGTCCACGATCTGGCTTTTGATTATTGCATTGTTCATCGATGCTTCATTAGACCATGGGGTTTACCGGTATCCCCTCCTCTGGTCGGGTATCTGCCTGTGGAGTTTTGCTTCAATCTCCTTTGGATTATGGTATGATATCTTTACAAGGTTCATTTCCGATGATGTTCAGATTCCGTTTGCCCCCAACCTGCTGACATGGGATGTGTTTTTTTCAACCATCATCGGACCGGTGTTTTTCTTATCCTTACTTCTCATCCAGCTGGGCATTTTTGCGTATCTCAATTCTCCTGAATAATAAAAAGTTACCGGGATTATTGTTCGACACTGCCCTTCACTAAAAAAACGACAAGCCACTTATTCCACGGCTTCTTTTTTGAACAGGACATATATATCCACATGATAGCAGGCATGCAATAAAAAAAATAAGAAAATCGGGAAGATAAAATCAATGATGGAGCCGGTCGGTTGGTAAGCGGGAATTAACATCAGGTTGAAAATTGCATGGATTGTTACAGCAATGGTGTAAAAACCAAAAAGAAGCGTGGGCAGTGCATGCCGGTCAAAATTCCGGATAAGGACAATGCCGTACCCGATAATTGCGCATGTGCACCCGTGCATGAGAGTGGATGAAAAAGACTGGAAAAGAACGCTCCAGATATCAGCCAGCGTGTGCGGGGTTGAAAAAAACGAGACAAGAGCGTTCCAGACATTTGTCAGCGTGAAGGGGAGGGATTCGAGATTTCCATGCAGCAAATTTTCAACAATGGAAAATCCGATACCTGAAGCCATTGCACAGACCAGAAGATCTTCATCATTGTTTTTTATACCGATTAATGCGGGAATGATGATCGGAAGTGCCTTGAAAAATTCTTCTAAAAGAGGGGATACCGAAAGAGCGGGATTGAGGATTAGGGGGAATGCATTGACAATTATCGGGTAAAGATAGAGCACCGGAACCGATGCTAAAAAACCCCATAATAGATAAATAAGGTATTTTTTTCCAGCCCGTCCGATAAATGCCATGAGGAAAAGAATGGGGATAAAGTATGCGGCTATAAGTACAATATCTATGACAAGGTCAGATGCCATTTTTTTTCTCCTTAAACAAACAGGCAATCTCTTTAGGGAAGAATCCGGCAGTTCCGTTGAACAGGAACCGTAACAGACGCAGGGCTTTTTCTTTTTCTTAAAAGATATCGGGGTTTTCCAATAATAAGGCAGAGGGTGACGGTTATTAAAAAGTGCAGATGTGATAAGTGAAAAAAAAATTTCAGTTATCAGTGAGTATTTATGAATTCGCAACCAGATTTAGAATATATATAAGGGTTTTCTAGGGGGAGTCAATGAGCTGATGTGGCTGCACTCCTGACCTGGAGAACGTTTTAAAGAGAGATATTCACGCGATTCATCAAAAACATTGTACTGGCAGAGAGTACGGTGTTAAATGATGAGTGCTGATGAACGTGTGAATCGCATGAGGTGTTTTATGGAGAATGAAAACGACGGGGGAGGAGTTGTCCAGCGGACAACAGAGTATTCACCCGGTACATGGGGATCTGCCAATGCAAGAGATCAGTCCCTTCCATCCGGTGAATTACTTACTACGACAGAAGAAGTGATCTTTTTAGAACCGGGGAATGAAAAAGCCCAGAACATTGTAAAGGCAATGTCTCACCAGAATGCCGGCGATGTGGTCCAGCTCCTTTCACAGGATGGCCCCCTCAGGTTGTCCGATATTTCTGAGCGGATGAATATTTCCTTAAATGCCGCGAAATATCATATTGAAAACCTTAAAAATGCCGGAATCCTGGAAATTTCTGATACCCGATACAGCGTAAAAGGGAAAAGAATCAAGATCTACCGGCTGAAAAATCAGGTTTTTATTGTCGCCCCGAAGATGACCAGTGTTTCACAGGTCAGGACGGCGCTGATGAGATACAGCACGGCGCTCGTGATCTTTGTCAGCGTTTTCTGTGTTTCATCGATTGCCGGGTCTGTACCTAAAGAGGTTATCGAAGTGTTTCAAGGGTCATTGGGTCCGCAAGGAGTGGCAGTGATCCTGGGTAATACCGGTATTATAACATCACTGGTCACCGCAACGGCAGTTACCCTTCTCCTGCTTGTGATCTATCAGGTCTATTCCAACTGGGAAACCCGGAAATCCTGTACTTAACCGATTATGCAGATGAGATCACCAGAAGGTAAAAACATAACAGCAATATTTTTTTAGACAGGCAGGTTTTTTAAAGGTTGAATTTTTGGCTCTGTAGAAATCGTCGGTATGATAGACCGCTCTTGGGGGCAACGGCATCTGATGCCTCCGCCCCCGCCGCTCGGGCATCCCCCACATAGGGATAGGCCCACAGAAGGTTAGTGAAAATTCCGCCGGGGGTCAAGGGGGCGCTCCCCTTGCGTTGCCTCCCCCTCTGGGGGAGAGAGGGGATCACTCTCATAATTGTCGAAGAATATAACAAAATCGCAGGATAGAAATAGGATTTCTACAGAGACGAATTTTTTATAAAGCCATTTTATTCGTACTATTCTTCATACCGAACAGGAAATATACCCCAAGACCAATCGCCATCCAGAGGATAAACCGAAGCTGGGTGACTAACGGCAGCATAAAAATAAGTACGACACAGGAAACAATACAGAGCAGGGGCACAAGGGGCATGAGGGGACATTTGAAAGGACGCTCCAGTGCCGGCTGGACTCTTCGCAGCACGAGAATTCCGGCCGCAACAATGATGAATGCAGCCAGGGTGCCGATATTTACCAATTCTGCAATAACATCCAGCGGAATCACACTCGCGAGCACGGCAGTGATAACGCCTACGAGCAGCGTGACTTTGGCTGGCGTGTGGAAACGTGCATGGATATCTGAGAAGAAACCGGGAAGCAGACCGTCACGGGCCATGGCAAAAAAGATCCTTGTCTGGCCATAGAGGGTCACAAGGATAACCGACGTAATGCCGCAGAGAGCGCCTACAGAAACAAGTGCTGCACCCCAGGGGATGTCAATGCGATCAAGGGCAAACGCAACCGGCGCACTTGTCTGGAGGAAATCCCCGTAGGGGACTACACCCGTGAGCGCAGCGGCAACACACACGTACAGGATCATAACGATGACTACCGATCCGATAATCCCCTTCGGGAGATTTGTCTGGGGATCTTCAATCTCTTCAGCAGCGGTCAGTACGGCGTCAAACCCGATATAGGCAAAAAACACGATCGCCGCCCCCGCAAGGACGCCGGTTATCCCAAAGGGCATGAACGGGTGCCAGTTTGCCGTGTTGATATGGTCATGAGTCAGCACTAAAAAGATCAGGATGACCGAAATGTTGATCATGACTATGATACTGTTCAGCGTGGCACTTTCCCGCATACCGATAACCAGCATCGCCGTGATAACCAGGATGATCATGGCGGCCGGCAGATTTACCATGCCCCCGGAAACGCCGGGGGGATTTACGAGGTACGGGGGAAGTGTTACGCCAATATCGGCAAGCAGGTTCACAACATATGCCGACCACCCTATCGCAACTGCTGAGATGGATACCGCATATTCCAAGATAAGATCCCATCCGATTATCCAGGCCCAGATCTCCCCTAACGATGCATAACAATACGTGTAGGCACTGCCGGCAACCGGTACCATTGCAGAAAATTCCGCATAACAAAGTGCAGCTAATATACAGATGATTCCTGAAATGACAAATGACAGGATTATGGCCGGGCCGGCATAACTGGCAGCTGCAACACCCGTAATGACAAAAATACCCGTCCCGACAACCGCACCTATGCCCAGCAGCATGAGTTCATAGGGTCGTAATACACGCTGGAGGGCATGGTTGCCCTGACAATGCTTCATCAGCTCACTGATGGGCTTTGTCTTAAACATCATGTGATTCCGGAATGAGTCGAGAAAGGAGGACATGCAGTTTTTCCAAAAAACAAATTCCCGTGCTTTTTAAATGTAAGGTCAGTTTCGGTTCGTTGTATCCGGTTCAGCCATTTCTTTCATCATGGGTGCATTTTCACGGTGAAGGATCAATGAAGAAAACCTCTTAGCGATCATGTTTTACAAAAATACCGGGGAAATCTTACTGCCCTTAAAAAATCCCCGGTATTCTGCCTTTTTTTACCCGTATCATGCAACCGGTAAAAAAATGTCATGAGTTTTCCACAACCAGGATACGTTTTCTTCCAAACACAACAGGGATTTCCGAAAGGAGAGATAGGTGCAGGTGTTTTTTCGGAAGTGCTTTTGGACAAGAAAACGCTGCCAACGACAGAGATGGTAAGAACCGGGTTGTGTGCATGACACTTAAGTTTCTCAACAGAAATCGGATAAACCAAGCGATGAATGAAATTATTTTTGCAGTCATTCAAGAACAATAAGAGACATCGCACACAACGTCTCTTGCCACTCTTCGGATCCTATAACTTTTTTAAAATTATATGTTGGACATGCACTGTTTGCTTTTTTTTAACCCGGTAAATGCCTCTTTGATTCAGGTAATTAAAAAAGCATATTAACCTTAATATTATTACATCTCATTTTACTCATGGAAGATGATAGGGTAACCCGTTACGCAAACCAGAAAGGAGGAACTGGACGGGTACAGGAACGGTCCCATAATAGAAGAGGTGGTATTACCCGGTACTACCTGTTCATCGCCATCGCAATCATCTTAATCGCAGTCCCTGTTTCTGCCGCGGCAGTTTCCAATATATCAGTTCTACCGGCCGTAACCACGCCACAAAACGTGACCATCAGCATCTATGCTTTAGACTTCAACCGGGTCGATGTCGGGGCAGGGACGGTCGGTGTTGATTACTACTTAAATCTCAAATCCGAAATACCCGTATCGATCAACGATGTTGAGCTCATGAACGGGATGATAACATCGGTAAGTACGGTCAAAGACACACCCTATGAAAAGGAGTACCGGGTTATTGCTGTCCTGACGGCCGAACCAGACCTCCATCGTTACCCGTTCGACCGGCACACGCTCACTATCCAGATCGAGCCCAAGCAAAAAAACGAACAGGAAATGCTCTTCGTTCTTGACCCGGCAACAAGCGGCCTCGATCATAAGGCAGACCTTCCGGGATGGACGTTTACGGGCACCAGCCACTCTGCTGTCACAAATGAATCATATATCGCGGGTGAGATTCCCTACTCCCGGGCAGTTTTTAGTTATGGGATAACAAGAGACATCACGTCAACGATCCTGAAATTCTTCCTCCCGTTCATGCTTATTATCATCGTCTCGCTCTCATCACTGCTGATGAAAACCTCCCGCCTGGGCTTAAACGCTTCGATGTTCCTTGCCGCAGTGCTCATCCACTGGCGTGTTGCCGATGCAATACCGGTCGTTGCCTATGCGACATTCCTTGACCTGTTCATGATCATTACCTATGCGACACTTGTCATGGTTCTTCTTTCCGGCATCCTGATTTTAAAATTCACCGAGTCCAAGAATGTTATCAGAGTAGAGCAGATCAACTACTGGTCGATCCGGATTATCCCTCCCCTCACCTTTACGTTGTACTTTGTGCTCTTCCTGTCTCTCTTACTATAACCGGGTACTGGTTGACCCTCCCTCTCCTTATGGGTCCGGTCCCGTTATCCCGGCTTTTATCTATGGTGCTGCTGATGCTTGACAGGAAATGTTTTGGACCGTTTCTTTTTCGTGACCGGTTTTTTTAAATTGCTGCGTTCAATAGTATAAGAATCCCATGAACCCAATCCCGACGCCTGTGCATTTGGAAGGTTCAATCCATGCTGCAGAAAAGGAACGGGAACATGCCATATTCTTCAACCTTCTCGTAGCAGTAGCTCCTGCCATCCCTAAACTCGCCGCAGCAGTTCTCTCGGGGTCAGTTACTCTTTACGCATCAGCGTTAAAGACAGTCAACGAAGCCATAGGCGTCCTGGTTGCATGGATGATCGCACGCAAGATTGCACGGGGCGATCACGGGGTCTACGATTATGGGATGGGAAAATACGAAAACATTGCCCGGATCATTACCGGCAGCGTGATGCTCATCTCGTTTGTCATCCTTATCATTGTCGCAACATACAAGATCCTTTTTCCAGCACCGCTCGGTACCGGAGGCGTCCAGGTCGGGATGGTTATTGTCATCATCATGATTGCTGTCGATAGTTATATCTCGGTCCGCAATTACCGGATTGCCGTACGGGAACCCTCGCCCCTCATGGATTCCCAGTGGCGGCTCTTCCGCTTAAAAGCCATTGCAAATCTTGTCGTCTTCATTACCCTGATCCTCGCGACTCTCTGCGCAGGTTTCCCGTGGGCAGTGTATATTGACCCGGTTGCCTCGTTTGTTGTGATAGGTATTCTTCTCTATTCCGGGATTCGGATGATCGTATCATCACTCCCGGATCTTCTTGATGAGACTCTTGAAGAGGAACTTCAGCTCGTGGTTGTAAAAGAACTGGCAGAACATTTTCATACATACGAACAGCTCCATGGGGTCAAGTCGCGGCGAAGCGGAGGAAGCATATATGTCGATATCTTCTTGGAGTTCCAGGGAGAATTGCCAATGTATGAGGTGCAGGATAGGATCGATCGGATGAAAATATCGTTAGAGGCCCAAATACCAAAAAGTTCAGTTAATATCATCACTACAAGTGGCAGGTGCAGTCGGAGCAGGCTCTGATTATATGAGTGTATTCTTATTATTATTTTTATTTTGAAAATAGGACGTCACTATTAACGGGTGTACCCTTTTATATTATCGACGTCAATTTATCATTTATGAGGAAGAGGTTTGCCATGAAATGGCTCTTTTGTGTAGCGTGTTTATTTGCAATTGTTATCTGTGCGGGATGCACCACGGTTAATAACGCACCGTCAGCACCCGCGGTCAATCCTAATCTTGTCGGAAACTGGTCGGGACCTGTCAAAGGTTACATTGAAGGGGTGGGTTACGGGGATTCCGGTAATATTACTATGATGCTTGTGATCACCGAACAAAAAGATCGGTTGTTTACCGGTTATATGGTATTTCCCTTAAAAACCGGCGGAATGAGAACTGAGGGATTTGCGGGTGTGATTAACCGCGATGGAAAAACGTTCAGGACCGTTGAACACGTAAGCGGGTATTGCGATGGAACAATAGTATCGGCAAATGAAATCGAATTAATATACATGGATGACGCCGAACCCACTATGCTCAGCCTTGATACCCTGAAAAGAACCCCTTAAGGGAATAATCCTGTAGATTTTTTACATGAATCTTATTTTTTAAAATTTCCCGGTAACCACCAGATATCGCTGCCTTTTCTATTGAATAAATACAACCGGAAAATGGTACGGTTCGACAGATCTTTTTTTTATCTATCGTTTAGTGATGGGGATGTCTAAAAAAATTTCATGCAGTGTCTGTTTTGATAATTTACGGTACGACCTCATTCAGACCAGTATGAAAGGAAAGGGGTCCCATGCTTGAAATTTTTGCTCTGTAGAAATGATTTCCTAACGAAGAAAAACCGAGTGAAAAACGACCGAAAGATCTAAGGTACGGTGTCTCCTTACAATGTTATGCTAGTAACGAATAAGGAGACAATTAATAAATCGTCAGGCCGGTTTATCAGTTTTATCAAACACGCATATTCACTTGTACAGTCCACCCGACTCACTCCGTATTCCTGTAAATATTCGAGAAAAGATTACACTCAACATCAGCTTTTGACCCTCCTTCTTTTCAAAGAATATCGAAAAGAAGACTATCGCACTGTCATCTGGAACCTTGAAGAAATGGATCGTATCAGGGCAGTACTGGGTCTCACAACAATTCCTCATTTCACAACCCTCCAAAAATTTCTTTGTCGTATCAAACCCATCTACTTCAATCTCCTTTTGAAAAAAACCCTAAAACTATTCTATTCGGAAGACGGTATGATCGCCATAACCGCCATCGATTCATCCGGTTTTACCAGCGGATACTGTAGTCATTATTACTCTGAAAGAACCGGAAAAATCCGAAAACACTTCCTGAAAACATCGATTTCTATTGATATCGATATGCAGGTAATTACCGGATTCACGATATCTAAAAGCCGGGTTCACGACTCAAAACACGTATTCATACTTCTGAAGAAATTTTGCAAACACCATAAATCTCAGTGCTATGTCATGGACAGAGGTTATGACTCCGAGAAAATGCACCGGTTTATCCGTGAAACTCTTAAAGCGGATTCGATCATTCCAGCTCGGACCCATCAGGGCACCAAGAATGTCTGGGGGAAATATCGAAAGGAAATGACCGACAATTTTGACTTTGTCCGGTATCGCAAACGGTTCCTGGTTGAAACCAAATTCTCTATCCTGAAAAGGAGGTTCGGAGCTGACCTCAAATCCCGTATATATCAGATCCAGAAGAAGGAAATTTCATGTAAGATCATTCTCGCGAACCTTGACCGATTCATACAATTTGTATGGATTGAGGTTTTCTACAGAGCAAAATTTTCGTGCCAGGACCAACTCGGAAATTTCCCGATAGAATCCACCCGTTCCTGAAATGACCTGATGATGGGTTGGTGCATGGCAAGGCTTTTCTCTGACTCCTGTCTCTATTTTGTATTAGATTATGGTTCAAAAAAAGCGGATAGCAATTACAACAGCAGTTGGCATACTGACCGGAATGTACTGTGCCGGAAGCCTGCTTTTTGCTGCACCCCCTGGGGTCACACCAGAACCCTGGTTTATGGTGATGATCTTCTACGGTCGGGCAATCCAGGGATTTGTTATCGGTTTTGCCGATGGGATTTCCCTTCACCCTGTGATTCGGGGGGCGGGGCTTGGGGCGATGTTCAGCCTCCTGCTCTGCATCGTTCCCCTGTTTGCCCACAACTATTTCGGCGCAGTGATGCTCCTCATCTTCGGTATCATTTATGGAATCCTCGCTGACGGAATAGCAAGCTGGGTAATGCGGATAAAAGAAAAGGATGCTGCATGAATGGTACAAAATCCCATGATGCCTGAAACATCGTCCGTATCATTCACGATAGTGAGCTGACCCGGACTCCCCCGGTTCTGTTGAAACCTGAAGGCCGGGCAAGTTCCGCGACAAGGGGCAGCCGGGTAAATCTATACGAAAAACTATAATCCATCAATGCACACTTTCTGATATTATGATCAATCCTCCCAAAAATATTCCGGAAGATACGGAAGAGAACCGGCAGATCTGCAGGAAGTACTGTAAGATATGCCCGCATTACAAGACTCATTCCCTTGAAAAATTCCAGCCAACCGAACTCTTCTGCGCCAGCGGAAGGTCCTCTTGTCCTGACAAAAAAGAGATCCGGTGTTACTGCCCGGGTTGCGAGGTCTTCAATAAGTACCATCTCCGTGTCGGCTACTTCTGTGTTAACGGCTAATTATTTTTTTTGGTTATCCCTCAGGTCATACCGTAACTCATACGATGCCATTTGGTTTTTGAGGAACCACATTACCATCGATATTGTTGTAGCTGATTTCCCGGGAAGTAAGGTTCCCCTTTGCTTTTAAAAAAGAAAATTACGATTTCTTTGGAGGGATTGCCAGCAGGTCATCGTCTTTCGATGCTTCACACTTTTCCATTGACCATCCTATGTAAGAAATCGCTATGGCGGTGATCATCACCAACGCTAACAGGATGGTAGTAGTGGTATTTTTTGGCATGATAAATGTCAGTATAAAGAAAACCGGGATGAGCCCGAGTGCAATCATTTTCAATTGAACCTGTGTGACGTGCATTGTTAATCCACTCCTACCTTTTTTTTCTGATGAAACAGTAGTTGGTTCGCCGCAGAGCCTCAAATGAGTTTCGGGAGTACAGGGCGATTTTGAGGTGAAACAACTAAGAGAATCCTATTTTTTAGAAAATGATCTGAACCCTCGGTTCTGACAATTCCTTTGGGAATTTTCGATCGGACATGGGGTAATTTTCACCGGAACGGGAGTGCGTTTTGGCCTTTGTTGTGGGGGTAAGGGAACGGAGGTCTTAACAAGGCAAAAAAGGGGGTTTTAGGGCTAGGTTTCGAATGGTGTTGTCGGGATTTTTCGTTACAAAGAAATTATATGAATTTTTTCTAGGTTCGGTTGATTTTTTTTAAAGCAAGATCTGCTGAAATTAAAAAAATCTCCTATCACCATAACAGAATTCAGCAGCTTGATATTCCAGTAAAAAAAACAAGACTATACCTAATATTAATGGATTTCAGCAAATTCAGATATTTCCATGAGACGGTTTCCGGGGAGTTTAAGACATATGATTATATCCTTACGGAATCTCATGGTCATTCTTTCACTTCTTTTCTTCTTGATACTCCCTGCCGCGGCGGATGATGCTATAATGCACCTGAACATGTCCGAACTCCGTGACGATTTCAAAGAATACGATGAGGCACCCTTGTATGATTCTGATGCAGAACCGGCCAGCGTACCACTGGACCTGACAAATGAATTCCCCAAAACATCGTATACGGAATGGGACCAGGGCACCTGCGGGAACTGCTGGGTCTGGGCAGGGACTGCCGCTGTTGCACAGTCCCTTTTTAAATCCAAGCGAACTTCAATACCCTTATCGATCCAGTTTTTTAATTCCAACTATGTTGACGGGAATATTGGTAAAGTAAAACCCAACAGCTGGGCATGTACCGGAGGAAACGCGGAGGCTTTTGCATCGATTTACAATAATGGTATGGACCAATCCTACGAAGGGGGGCCATTTGTAGTCCCATGGAGCAATTTCAATGCCTCATACAAGGATATCAACACTCCAGATTCAAAGGATGCCCAGACTGTACATCCAAAAGAGTTCATAAACAATTCACCCTACCATAGGTTCAGCCAGATGACCGCAAAACGAGTTCTAGCTGATCCTCCCTCCAACCAGACTGCTGCGGTTGAGAATATTACCACGGCCCTGAAAGATGGTAAGGTGATTTATTACGGTTTACAATGGCCGAATCAGACTGTCTCTTCAGATTTTAATAGTTTTTTCAACAACCAGGCTGACACAGATATTTATAACCCGGACTCAATGAACGGTTCCCCCTACAATGTCTCGTACTCGGGCGGAGGCCATGCAATGACATTGATTGGGTACAACAAGACTGATACAGATACTTCAAAACATTACTGGATCGTCCAGAACAGCTGGGGTAAATCAGACTCCCGTCCCAAAGGACAGTTCCGGCTAAAGATGTGGATGAATTACAATGCCACCTTCGATGACCAGAACTGGACAAATACGCAAGACCAGGAGTTCTGGGTTTTTGATATCTCCTGGATTCCGGATCAAACGATCGCACCTCCAGCCCCATCTGAGGATATAGTGGTAAAGCAAAAACGTTCGGGACCCCCAGGTCAGGCAAGTGTAATCCTGAAAACAAATTCTCTTGGTCAGACCCTTGCACCATATACTGTCGAGACTTCGCAAGGCTCACCATATCAGGTCACCGTATCAATTCCCCAGGCAACAAAATCGCTGACCGCTGCCGGAACCCCAATCAGCGAGGTAATCGTAACACCAATAACGCCAGAGGAAATTGGGAAGATCACACCCAACGCGGTCACTCCAAAAGGCACTTCCTTTGTATCAGGAGATATTGCATTGGAGTGTCATCCCTCCGGGGCAACTTTTGACAAGCCTGTTTCCATAACATTTACAATGACCAAGGCGCAATGGAATGCCGCGCTTGAGAAAGCCGGTGGCAAGTACCAGGACATTATTGTCCGGTATTATGACACTAATGCAAATACTTGGGTCTCAATCCCGACAACCGTAAAACCTGATACCCATGAGGTCACCGGTACTACACAACATTTTACACACTTTGCGATCTTCACCAGAACGACAGAATTGGTACTTTCCCCGGAACCCACCCAAATATTGCAAACCCAGGTTTTACCGTCCCCTACGTCAATTACATCTATCCCAGTGACCCCCAGAATACCTGTCGCTGCAACAACACCAGCACGAGAACAACACTCTGATGGGATTTCAATCACTACAATTGTTGCTGCCGGTATGGTTGGAATGCTCATCCTTATAGGGGGCATACTCTTAATCAGACGCTGGTGGATCCGCCGACAGAACCCGGCACTATTCCGGGATTATGACTGACATTATGTAACCTCCGGACATTGCACCACACCCATAGAGAGCAGATCCAATAAACTCCTTAATCGGGTTCAATAGGGACCCGTATTGAAGAAGTTCCAAACTCAAAAAAATACTGGTTTATTGGGGTGAATACGCGAGGCGAGTGGATATTTCGTTATTGAGGATAATGTAAAAAATTTGCACATGGTTCAATGTTATCCAGAAAATAGATTGAGAACGCATCACGATGAGAGAGAAAACCTCTTTTGAAAAATTTTCCGGTAAAAGTCCGTTCATTTTTTTCTCAGGAGTCGGGGACTTCGATGCGGGAATTATTAGGATTAAGGTTTATGGAACAACCTGTTTTGTCTGAAACTGTGTCCGGATCTTATCGAAAAATATTTTCCAATCTCGCTTGAACGCATAAGGTCCGCGTAGACTTTTGGAGGGACACCTGAATATTGGTACACAAGTCCGGATTGAAATTCTATCTCAAATTTTTGTGCCATCATATCCCACCGAGCGAAGGATACGGGATTTAACAGGTTGTCTTTCCACAGGTATCATCACACTCCTACACGTTTGCTGGAGGGTTAATAGTTTTTATAAAAAAATGATTACCGGCGCTGCACCGGATTTTGTAGTACCACATAACTGTGCAATCGTGAGCGGATGTGACGGAATCGCCCCGGCCAGCCGGTATGGTGGGAAAAGGTGAACTTCTGCTCCAAATAGAGAGGTAGATCTGGTGGAGCTCTCATGATACCATATGAGCTACCTACCCCACCCATCGTTTATTTTTCCAGAAGTGGGACGGGATGAGGAGACTGGGTTTGACTCAGTCACCGTACAGATGAGAACTCAATTCACACGATTGCAACGGAAATTGGTTTGTTTTCCCATTATAGCTTCAGAAAAAAAGAAAACACTACCCGGAAGTAATATCGCTTACCCGGCTGATTGTGTCCATTTCGTGCTCATCGATTTACTGGCAGTTTCGTTACTGGGAGCATGTGACAAAGAAACAATTACCCAGATGTCCTTTTTTCAGGAGAACGGAGTCATTTCCAGTATTCATAAGATTCTATGGGAAATTTTAAAAAAAGTAAAGGAAAAAATTTGATTAACCGGTCTTCATGATCCGGTGAGTGAGGTTCCGGGTAGATTCGGGGAACCGTCCTTTAAGGAATTCGATAATACGTTCGGTTAAGCTTGTCCGCTGGGTCTCCCGGATAAGATTGAGTTCATTGCCCGGCGTTGTATCTACGGTCATGTTCACATAAGCAAGGCCGACAGTATTCTGCAGATCTTTTGCGTCGTAAATCCGCGGGCCGTACTGATATTTGTTATCCTGCAGCCACTTATCAGGATAGCCGGGAAGGGCCGTTGTTCCGTTGGCAAAATCGCTAACCATCATGTTGCTGTATTTCACTACCATCTGATCGGAAAGTTTCCACCAGTCATTCACGTTTGCCTGTGCATTTGCGGTACTGTACGCGGTAAGGTACGCACGGGCTGCATCCTCTCCCTGCGTATAATAGAGTTGTCGTGCATTTTCCTCAAGAACCGGCTGGTCGGCAAACTGTCGCTGCTCAATCGCCTGCTGCTTGGCCCGGATATCACCAGACATAGCACGATAATTGAGCGTTGCCCAGTTGGTCACGTAGTTGAATGCCCACCAAGCCTGATCCCGGCTGAATGTGGATCGATCAGTATTCGCCCATTCGGCTGGAACCGATGTCCCTCCTGCATAAAATGGAATATACAGCGTCTCGGCAGGCTGGGCAAACCCAAACCAGGCGATTCCTCCAATGGGGTCCGGGAGCCAGCTCCGGCCCTGATTAACGTAGCTGTACCCACAGAACATCTCTGATACAGCACGAGGCCATGCACCTGGTTTTACCTCGCCAAAGATAATGTGGCCGTGATCATCGAACGGTCCGCGCCAGCGGTAGGGATTCCCAAAGGGACCGGCAGCTGGCCCGGTGGTGAGATCCCAGACCGTACCTTCATAGTGATTCCTGAAGAGGGAAAAGGCATCGGCAGTGGAAAGTTTCTTGTCAGGAGCAAGGCTAAAGGGGTATTCCCTTGAGTACGTGTCGGTGACGTACGGTGTGAAGTTACGGGATGGTGCAATCCGGCTGTACAGGCTCCAGACCCGGCCTAGGGAATAGTATGGGTGTGAGTACTCGCCCTCGCTCACGGTCTTTAACCAGTCAAGGTTTCCCTGTGATTCATTCCACCATCCGTTTGCCTTTGCAGCGGGAAAGAGGCTGGCAGAATACATCTGGTCAGGATTGCCCGGCACGACATCCCGGATACGGAACGTGTTGGCCGTGACAAAGATCTCGCCATTGGGGACTTTCTGTGCTACCCAGAGTCCGCCTTTGCCGTCCGGAGTACCCCCGCACATCTCGATGACCCATGCTTCCTTGGGGTCGCCAAAAAGGAGTGTCTCTCCAGTGCCGTAATAGCCGTACTTATCGATAAGCTGACCGATCAGGGTAACCGCATCTTTTGCTGTACGGGTTCGTTCGAGTGCGATATTCGAGAGCTCTGAACTATAGAAGATCCGGTTTTTCGGGTCGGACACGGGCTGTACTTTCGCTCCTGTGGTCACTTCGCCGGCCATCAGCTGGTGCTCGTTGATGATCCCATAACTGCCGGTATAATACCCATACGTGTGTTTTACATCCGGGATATAGGCTAAGGGTTTTGACTGCGCCTGCTTGATACTGGTGGGTTCATCGGATCCGGAATTGGGATCATAATTTACCGCCCGCAACGCACCTTCAGGATGATCGGCTGCGGGTATATAGATCATCTGGGTACTCTCGTTTGCTACCTTGAGCCCGACAACACTGGCACCAAAGCCGTCATTCGTGTGCCCAACATACATTGACCCGTCAGCGGATGCACCCGGTGTAATAATAAAACTGGTGCATGCCAGGACCGGAGAGCAAAGAACGGTCAGCGCTAAAAAAAGCGCCAAAAACCGATTTATGGGTATGATCGCCATGCAACTTCTCCTTGGTATGCGGAAATATATAATCAATGTCTTTCCCTTTTCACCGGAACAGTTGAAGAGATGTAATCCGTTCCTGCAAGGATCGGATTTGGGCGGGATCCCATTACGGAAACTCTTGGGTATTGTTTTGACTATCCGGGGGAACGAAACACGGGATGTAGCCGAATGGGATTTTGAAGTTCTCATTGGAGGAAGGTTTGGGAGTGAATAAAAGGACATCTCACAATAAAAAAAACAGGAAATTAAGAATATCGCTCGTTATAACAGGATTTTGGGTTTATAAATCAGGTTCCCGACAACGAGTGCGACTGCGAGCGTTATTGCCACTACAAACATATGAGCGAATTCAGAAAGCCCGAGCGCCGTGCTGCCAGCCGATAACGCCACCAGGCCGCGAAAGCCGATACTTCCGCTGACCATGAAAACGAATGCAGGGAGAATAACAATGGACGTGGGGCGGTTGGTCCTGTCCGACCAGACGTTGGCAAAAACCATCGCCATAGCGGTACCGAGGAAGTTTCCCAGATTGTTTCCCTGAATATGGATGCCCAGCACAATTCCGACACAGGCAATCGCACAGCATACGAGCGCCCAGAAGAGATCGGTTGGCGGTGTCTGGAAGGCGATGCACAGTCCTGCGGCCAGGATCATCGCAAATACCCAGATACTGTCGGGGCCGATGGATCCGGCTGCAGCACCATGAACCGGGAGGAGCACCCCGGTCAGCGTGACTCCCAGCCATGCCCCGGCAAAGAGCAGGGCCAGGGAGATAAGGCCATTGACCAGGTTGGTTACCCCGGAGAGGTAATGCTTCATGGTCAGCTCGATGACTCCCACGCTGATGGAAAACCCCGGGATGAGGTAAATGATGGCAGAGAGCGTTACCAGGTACACATTTATCCCCGGTACTATGAAGCCCGCCGCTGCCGAGAGTACCCCGGCGACCAGTGCACACAGGAATGGCAACCAGCGTGAGAGTCGATACGGGAAATGCGCCGCGAACGTGACCATGCCAAAAACGACAACCCCAAAAACGGCTGCAAAAAAGATATCCGCCCAGCTCCCCTGTAAGAAGCCGGCAAATCCCGCCCCGCACAGAGCATAGCCGAGTGCCACCAGCCAGTTCGGGTAGGGCGGCGACATTGCATCGATTTCATCCAGCATTTCTGTTGCCCGGGCAATGCTGACGTTCCCGACTTCGACAGCATTCACCAGCTCGCCTACCCGGGCGAGTTTTGATAAGTTAAACCCGGTGCCCGGAAGGGAGACGAGGTGCGGTTTCTGCCAGGTTTCGTCATCCTTTTTCCTGAATGCAAACGAGAGGCTGGTTGGCGTGGAATGGAAAATTCCCTGGTAGCCCAGGGCTTTTGTCACACGGGAAAGATACGCTTCCAGCCGCTTGGCCTGCGGGCCATATCCATGAGCCAGTGTCCCTAACCGGATTACGAACCTGCACGCGGATTCAAACCTCGCATTGTCTTCAATATCCAGATCAGGCATACGTTCTCCTTATCAGGTATCGGAATTTCTCGTTTGGCACCCGGGGGAACATGGCGGTTCACAGGGTGTTCTTGTAGACCGTTCCGGCCTTCATGATCAAACGGATATTGCTGCAATCGGTGATCGCGGATATGTCTTTTACCGGATCTTTCCCCAGAATGAGCATATCAGCAGAGGCCTGCTCGGATATCTCTCCTAAGTTTCCGGATTCATTCAGTACCTCGGCATTGATCTTTGTTGCCGAAAGGATCGTATCGATTTGCTTTTCAACTCGGGAACGCAGGGTGAATTCATTGCTCTGTTCCTCCCAAAGCGGGCCTAACAGGTCGGTGCCAAACCCGATCTTTACCCCGTGTTTCCGTGCAATCCGGACTGCCTCAAGCGCCTGAACCCGGACGGAGGCGATTTTGTTGATGCTCACCTCGGGGAACTGGTATTCGGCGCCTCTCCGGGCAAGCGCGTCATAGGTGATGACGGTCGGTATCAGGTAGGCTTCTTTCTCCTTCATCATGGCTGCGGTCTCTTCATCGAGAAGGTTGCCATGTTCGATGGTCCTGACCCCATGCTTTAAGCAGATCTGGATGGCTTTTGCCGAGTATACGTGGGCGGCCACATAGGTGCTCTTGGCCTGCGCTTCTTCAGAAATGGCCGAGAGTTCCTCGCTGCTGTATTGTGTGTCCGTCACGCGATCGCCGGGGGATGCAACTCCTCCGGCCGCCATGATCTTAATGAATGATG
This sequence comes from uncultured Methanoregula sp., assembly GCA_963676675.2. Classification (GTDB taxonomy): domain Archaea; phylum Halobacteriota; class Methanomicrobia; order Methanomicrobiales; family Methanospirillaceae; genus Methanoregula. The sequence goes on from OY781161.1 coordinate 1,680,075, forward strand.
CACCTTTCCGGAGCTCCGACCGGCAGGCGCGTCGCACTTCCGTGATACCATCGGCGATCTGGCCAATGCTGGTTGCCGATGACTGCATGGGCGCCCCATACTCGCCATCATAGGTTTTGGCCCTGAAATCGCCGTGCCCTCCGGTCTGGCTTAAGGCCCGCCCGCAAAAAAACAATCTCGATCCCGGAATGACTCCGGAGTTGACGGCCATCGCAAGTCCAAAGTCCGCACCGCCCACATCCCGCATTGTGGTAAAACCCCGCTGCAATGCTTCACGAAGGTTTTTCGCCGCACAACAAGTTATAAACGTGATAGGCAGTTGCGGCATTGCCAGGTCGACCGTTGCCGATGTCACATGCACATGGGCATCGATTAGTCCCGGGATGATGAATTTTCCCTCGGCATCGATGACAACATCGCCGTGTCCGGCAGTGACTGTTGACTCCGTAAGGGCCGTGATTTTTTCTCCATCGACAACTATGTTCTTTTTCTCGTACCGTGACGAGTGGACATTCAAGACCTGGCCGTTTTTGATAATCGTTTTCATTTTTTAAGTCCCTGGTTTTTATTTTTTTATAGTGAAGCTGCCTGTCATATGATAACCTTAAACCGCAGATCACGAGGCGCGTAAATCTCCTTGATCCGGGTTCTACAAAAACCCTTTGAAGGGAGCTTTATCTTATGATATTCATTTGTCTCGGAAAACTGAAAATATGAATATTATCAGCGGTAAAAAAACCGATGCGGGAATCAGAGGTGGGGATTTTTTGTTCTGGGGATATTGTGAATCTATTTTTTTTATCATCGGATTCCCATGAAATTTTTTCAACCGGGGATTGCGAGAATTTTTAGAGAGTCCGTTCGTTTTTTTTCCATTCAGGATCCAGCCGGGATATTTCCTGCAAGAACTCACCCGGACCTGAGGACACAGGAGGATAGCAAAAGGAAAGATGGATGCAGACACGATGGCAAGAAACCGTTCAGCCTTACGGGAATAGTGCAGGATGGATACACGGGCGATGGTCAGATTGTATGAAGCATTGCCTGGGTTTTAGTATGAGATCCCTATTCGATAACGCCTCTCCTGCGTAATTCAAAATAACATTTTGCACACGCTTCCACATCAGCGCCGGCATCATGGCTGCCGGAAAATTCGGTCTCGAATAAGTGCCGGTGCAATTCTGTGAGCTTGGGCCATTTGCTTTTCGTACCGGAAGCATTGGGAATTTTGCAATACGAGACAATCCCGGGTGATTTCATGGTGCAGAACGTTTGTTTTTCTGCAAGAGTTGTCACCATCCTGCACCGGAGGAATTCCGTTGTTATTATTGGCAGATCGAAATCGGCATTATGCGCAATGATAGTTTTTGCCTTCTCTACATCAGCATTGAACTGCGGGAGCACTTTGTGCAACGAGACTCCCTCAGCTTTCGCCCGCTCGGTCGTGATGCCGTGAATTCGTGCCGCGTCCCGGGGGATGGTGAAGTCCATGGGATAGATGATGAAACTGTTCTGGCTTTCCCGGTTGCCGTCGCTATCGTAAAGCGACCAGGCCAGCTGGACTATACGGGGCCATTTTTCTGTATCGGTTGCTGCGGAATATCTGGGGAGGCCGGTGGTTTCGGTGTCGATGAAAAGAAGCACCTGTTTCATTCAGGTATATTGGTATTTGATTTTGTCGAATGATTTTTAGGATATTTTCCGGGTCAGGTTTTTTATCCAATTCCATCAGAGTAGGGGGAAATGCCAGCATAATCCTGTAGATAAGAAAAGCAACGAGCGTGTCCGGAATGAGTATCCCCTCGAAGATTATCGCATTGAAAAGCAGTGTAAGCTAAAACACAGCCGGGACTCTATCGAGGTCCCCCGGTAAATCCGACCGGATGCCAACCCTCAAATACGTAGAGGTAAACCCGGATGGGAACATGAAGTCTGCGGGTCTTTTTACGGTACTTATCCTTCTTGGCTGCATCTTCCTCTCCGGTTGCGTGCAGATCATCATCAATCCTCCCGGGATGCCCGGAGTTGTCCCTGCAGCAACAGCCACTCCCACGCACACGATTCCTGTCACCGCAGTCCCTGTTACCATCGGGCCGGTCACGACCGTGTCTGCAACAAAAGATTCGGTTGCAGCTGACACAGGGTTCATTGTCCCGGTCGGGGACGTGAGCCGGGTCGGGCACCGGACGTTCACGTTCAATTACGCTCCCGCCAACGGAGGTTCCCCGGAGTATACATTCCGGGTGCCGGTCAACATGTCAGTCTATTACGGCGCCCGCCAGATGAATATCGCGTTACCTGCAGACTCGGAAAACCCGCGGGAGATACAGAAATACATCGCTACCTTCGAATCCGATCCGGCAATGGAAGAGCTCTATTCCAGCGTACTTGCCCAGCTTCACAGTGCCCGGTATCGCAACGGGGAATACCTTTCTGATGATGAATATCTTGAACTGATCGTTGCATTCGTCCAGCAGATTCCCTATGTTGAAAACCCGTCACCGAAACGCAAGTACCCCATAGAGGTCATCTACGACAAGGCGGGCGACTCTGATGAAAAAAGCCTGCTCCTGGTGAATCTGCTCGCCCGGGAAGGCTATGATACTGCGCTTATTGTTTTTGAGGATCTTGGATACGAGACAACGGGAATCCGGGTTGTCACGGAACTCCCGGACTCATCCTTAAAAGTATTTTCTAACGGGAAGAAAGATTACATCCTTGTCGATGCCGGCTTACCGCGATTTATCGGCAGCGTCCCTGATATCTACCTGACTGCCAGTGATCCCGGAATCTACCCGGTCGGCAACGGTACCAAGAGCTATGGGCCGATCAACTATGTCTGGAAGATCGTAGCCGACTTAAAACGCATGAACGAGCTCGGCATGCTTCCTAAAGGCACGATCATCAACACATGGGACAAGACCGGGACCTGTTCGTGGATCAAGAAGTCCCATCTGGGTTCCAAAACAACGTGCTACTGCTGCGATATGTAAAATCCTGAAACATTTTTCTGTCGGTTCACAGGATTGTCGTTTTGTTCAACAGGGAATGACAAGTCCCCGCTCATGAGGTTTTCTCAGACAAGCGTCCGGAACGACACCCCCCGCCATGGGAGAAGATGAGTTCCCGATATGAGCCCTTTTTTACGCACCTGCTCCAATCTAAAAGGACAAGGTGTACCTGAATTGACTGCCCGCACTCCCGGACAAAACCCCCGTACTTCATCTGCCCGGACCATCCTCATCGTTCTCGCCATCCTTATCGCGCTGGTCCCGGTAGTCCAGGGCACGGATAACAACCCAACGGACAATACCTATTGCCAGAACCGTTTCAATCTCGTTCCCGAGAACAAGGTACAAATCTCTGTCCCCACGGTCGTTGATATTGATGTGAAGACCGGAAACCTCCTGGTGCGGGGGCAGATCCCACTGGTTGTCCGGGACGGAACCGGTAATTCAGGGGGCTGCCGGATGCATGCCAACTGGAACTATTCCTATGACGGGCTCAATGCGCTGATGCAGGATAAGAAGTCGTTTGTCCCGGCGTATTTCAATACCCAGAACAAGAACGTTGAGAAGATCGCTGCAATCAAAACAGCCATGGCGAACTTCAACCTCGATAATTACGAAGTCATCGACATCAGCCTCTTAAATTCGAATCCGGATGGTAACGACATGGTGGAGTTTGCAACCATTAAGGATGCGTTCGGGGGAGTTTATTCCACCTGCAATGCAACACTTGTGGACACAACATTCCACGGGCGCAACGGCAACGCGGTCCTGTCGGACTTTTACTTCTGCAATACCAAGGTCGGTCCAAATGATCCAGACTGCGTCCAATCCATAGTCATGGATAATGTTAACCCGGGTTCCTGCAGCTATTCCGGCCGCATCGACCAGATTGTTGCACTGATGGCCGGCAAAGACCAGAAGCCCGGTAAAAAACGCCTCATCTATTACCACTGCAGCCAGGGGTCGGACCGGACCGGTGCTGTTACCATGGGGTATCTCCAGAAGACGATCCCCGGCCTTAGTTATGTCCATGCCCTCCACTATGCCCAGTACCTGGGACAGGAGGAACAGGGATCGGGTGCGAACTGGCTGGTAGGGTACGGGGCGAATACTTCAGCGCTGGCTTATTGCCAGTATATCGGGGCCGACTGTACGCAGACCGAGAATTCCCGCGTCGTGCTGCCGGGCAGCACTACCCACACCCACCTGCCGGGACAAACAGATACAACCGTAGCCCCGACGCCGACACCAGTGCCGGTCACGGTCCAGGTACCGGTGCCTGCCCAGACGCCGGTGCCAACAAAACCGTATAACCCGACAAAGACCGGGGATGTCAATTTCTAACAGGGGAACGGTTCAGCAGAACCACGACAACGGTAAAACCATTATTCAGTTTTTCCTTTTATTCCCTATCTCCTTACACCCCATAAAAATTCCATAAAAAAGCAAACGCCGGGAGAATGTCGCATAGGTACACATCAATCATTGACCATGCGGGAGGGTTCTTGTCTAAAAACCCTACGTGAAAAAATGTATGACAACATTTTCCTGAAATTTCCGATTAATCCTGCAATCCTTATACAGGCCCGGGGCAGCATTTTGTACCGATTCGAATCCCCCTCCGGTCAGGAGGTTACCGGCCAATGCCTCAAGGCACCGTTTCTCCGGCCGGCAGCTAAAAAAAAAGAGCCGGATTATATTTTCCTGGCGTCATGCGCAAGGGCATCATCAACCCCGCCCGACCGCGAGCCCCGTAGCCAGGGATTCCGGAACATACCGGATTCAATAAGGGATCGCTGGCGGGGGATGAATGCTGATAGGGAACCCCGCTACAAGAGATCGCTGTGAGGGACCCCCCGGGGAATCATTGCGCTCACGCAATCATCAACTGTTGCTGCACCGCCCGGAGCAGTCAGGTTCGGGCAGAATATCCTGCGATCAGCATGAGTATGATGCCAATACCCGTGAGCGCTGTACCGAGTACGAGAACCTCCCATCCCTGTGTTGCGAGGAGGAGCATACAGAAGATAATCCCCGCGACCGGGAGTACCGGCAACCGGCCGACAGAACCCGGGACCCGGAACGTGCGCACGGCACCGGGAGCATGGTAACGCAGGACAATAACCGATGCATTGATGACGATGAATGTGATAAAGAGCGTAAAATTGGTCACATTCGCAATGAACGCGATGTCACCGGCAAATATCAGCACGAGAGACAGGGCCCCGCAGACAATAATTGCAGTCCACGGGGTCTGCCTGACCGGGTGAACCCATGCAAGAAAGGCAGTCAGCGGCGAGGATGAGGCCATCCCAAAAAGCAGACGGGTTGAGGCATACAGGGACAAAAGCACTGTATTTGCCGTTGCAAAGAGGGCAATGATGATAATAAGTGCCGCTCCTCCGGAGCCCAGGGCGCCGGACACGATGCCGGCAAACGGCGCACCGGAGGTCGCCAGCGATTGCCACCCCGCAACGGAAACCGCCGAGAGTGCGACCAATATATACAGGACCAGGCTGATGACGAGGGCAAGGATGAGTGCCTTAGGGATGGTGGACTCGGGAGTCTTAGTCTCTTCAGAGAATTTGACCATCGACTCGAATCCCTGGAAGGCAAAAAAGATCAGGCCCGTTGCCGCAAAGAGGCCCGTAATGCCCTGCGGCAGTTCCCAGTAATCGACACTGCCAAGATAGGGCAGGCCGATTGCAATAATGATGATGAGCCCGGCTGCCTCGATGATTGCCGAGACCACTGCGACCCTGACTGTCTCGCGGATGCCCAGTGCAAGAATAACGATCATCACCAGCAGAAGGAGAACGGCAGCGATACGCACCGGTACACCGGTCAGCGCCATGAAATACCCGCCAAAACCCAGCGCAACCGTGGTGGCAGCGAGAATTCCGGAAAGAAAGACCAGCCAGCCGGTCACAAAGGCTGCATGCGCATTGAACGCGTTTTTCACATAGTCATACTCTGCACCGGCCCGGGGGAACATGGAGGAAAGTTCAGCATAACTGAGCCCGGTTAACAGCGCCATGACCGCAGCCCCGAAAAACGCAAGCCAGACCGCGTTACCGCACAGTGCCGCTGCCTGCCCGATGAGTACGTAGACGCCGGCGCCTAAGATGATCCCGACACCGGATACAGTGACTTCGAACAGGCCCAGTACCCGCTTGAGAGGAACGCACGGCTTATCCTTATTCACACTGTTCTACGTTCTCATCCACAACATAAAAACCGGCGTCAGAATGTTGTACCGCTCTCTGATTTTTTTTATTGCTTTGATTACCATTCCTTTAAAAAAAAGAACATTTAAGATCCCAATCCGGGGCCATTTTTCTGTATCGGTTGTTGTGGAGTATCAGGGAAGAATGGGGGTTTCGGTATCGATAAAGAGAAGTATCCTTTTCATTCAGGTATATTGGTATTTGATTTTGTCGAATGATTTTTTTTATCATATTTTTTTATCATATATTTCCGGGTCCGGTTTTAAAAAACGAGCGTGTCCAGAATGAGTACACCTGCAAAGATTATAGCATTGGAATGCGGAGTATGCCAGAACACTGCCGGGACCATATCGATGTCTCCCGGCCTCACTCAGCCGGACTCTCCCGGCCCCTCATCTTTCAAAAAAATTGTCTGCCACGAAACCCGCCCTTCCTCAACTGCCTTTTTTATAAGCGTTTCTTCCCGCGTAAGTCTTCCTTTCCCTTTCTTTACTTCCACGAGAACGATATTGATCCTATCGCCCTTGTCGTCCTTTACCGAAGTGTACCCGTCAAAGACCACGAAGTCGATCGGGTTGCCGATGAACCGGGCGTCAGCGGAAGAGAAAGGAAACTCCGGCAGGAGCGGGGCCATCTGTTCAGAGATCCTTCCCTTCAGCGTTGAGCGTGAGCGGTTGACCGAATCCTTCCGGATATCGTTGGTGCATTCGATTTTCCAGCGTTCGAGATCGTTTCGTGCCCGCCCTTCGATTGCGCTGATCTGCAAACGGAAGAAGAGGTATGCAGCAACAATACCTACGATAAACGCGATGGCGGGGATGAGGAAGTCAGTAAGAATCATGAAAATCCTGATCAGGAATTGACGATTGCGGGAGATATAGGTGCGGAGCGTGGCGTGAAAATAAAAAAATCATTTGGGTGCTCAACGAAATCCTTTGCATTTTTTTAAGGAGCAGTTACGCGACGTGCAGGAGATAATCCCCCGGGAATTTGCGATGATGAATGCTTCTTATGAGTATGGAAATTTCCCGTCCCGGCTTTCGCAGCGGGAGTGTATGAGTTGTAAGTTTGCGGAGGTTAGTCCGGAATCTGCGATTGTGAAAACATGATGACGTGTCAAGGTAGAAACCTGTGCCGGACGGGGTTTGACTTGGGCACGGTACGGGAGGAGGCTTTAGCTTACCGATATTGCAAGGGGAAAGACCTTCCGTCATGATCCTCCACAAGAGATTTGATATAATTCCTTGTGCCTATACTAAAACAACAATATACAGGAGGGAATCACGTGGCAAAACCTATTGAGATCGGGCTTGTGCTCGAAGGCGAAGATGCAAAATCGTTTCAGCATTACTTACAGCACCCGACATTTACCCGTGAAGGCCTTGACCTGATGCGTGAAGCAAAACGGGACGCTGATCTCGCCGGGCTTGACTAAAAACAGGCTCGCATAATGATTACCCCCATTCCTTTTGAAGAACTCCAGTTTGTTCTCCTGAGTGCTGATCATGATTTATCCGGTTTTCACTCGTCCGAACCGGAACTGGATGAATTCTTAAAAGAGGATGCTCTCGTTAATCAGAACAATCTTATTTCGGTGACCCGACTGGTTTTCTGGAATGGAGACCTTGTCGGATATTTTACTCTCGTCAATGACAGCATCGAAGTGAGGGCGGTTCAAGAGTGTGACCGCGAGGAGAGTTATCATTTCCGGAAGTATCCGGCGCTTAAGATTGCACGGTTGGCTACGCATAACAGCTGTGAGCGTTTTGGCGTGGGGCGGAGTATGTTAAGAAAGATCTTTTCCATTTCCATCACGCTCTCCCATTATATCGGCTGTCGTATCATCACGGTCGATTCAAAGCACAGTGCTGTTGATTTCTATAAAAAATTTGCATTCAAACAGGCAATCAGGATTCCGGGTGAGACCGTTCCGCTGTACCTTGATCTGAAGAATGCACTCCAGCGAATCTCCCGGGAATCGTGAGATTTTTATTTATCCAAAATGAGATTTTTCTGAGTAATTCCGGAGATATAATCCCGTGAGAATATGGCGAATGGATTTTGCACGCACTGAAGTGCACAATTATACTGAATCCAGGGACGAATCTAAAAATAATCCGGCGGGTTATTGTGGGGTTCATAAGAGGAATCTTTCCCCGCATCCGCTGGACCGGAGAGAGGAGAACGTCATTATTACGCCCGGTCAATGATCTGGTTTTATTGCGAAATGCCATAGCGTAATTTCCGGATATTCCCGTAACTTTCGCGTTCATGCTCACAGCACAGGTGCCGGGTGTCCCGGCCATCACTGCATAATCGCGTGGAGGGCAGCTCCTGAGTCCACTTCATCCGGGCCCGGATTAGCCCCGGATTGCATCATTTTCGGCGCACGACCGGCCAGTTCTGAGCATTTTCCGGCCAGTTCTTTTGAACAAACTGCAATAGAACTCCCGATGCGGAAACGGAGCGTTTTACAAAGAGGTAAACCGGCCAGTACCGTGCAGTTTGGATTGAGGATCTCCTACCACTCTTTAGGACAGGGGGGTTGTGAAGTGCGATAAAAGAGGGATTGGGGGAACCTGGTATCGTGCCAGATTATTGTTCCCCGAACCTGCCTGTACCGGATAACACCGGGCGTTGAGAGTGGAATTGGCAGGAATGATCCTGCCTGACAATTCCTCAGCTCTTCTGCCGGGAGAGAATGATAATAATGGCTTTTGTGTCGCTACCTTCCTCGATATAATTGAGCTCCATGGAATTGGGACCGGTCAATTTTCCGATAGAAAAGCCGCCCACACTATCAACTTCGTATATTTCGCCGTTCATGGTTACCATTCCCGCGAAGTTCTCGTAATAGGTCTTTTTATCCGTTCTCGGGTACTCCTTCCTGCCGGTAAATACCTGCCCTTTCTGCTTCGAGATGTTGAATATTGTTGTCGGGTAGTCGGTGAAATCATCGAGTGTCGTGAACCCGGTCCCGGTTCCCTTCCACAGGCCCGTCATATCGGGGATTGCAGTATTTGCAGATACGGACTGCGGGGTTGGAGATGCGACCGGGGGAGTCGCTGCCGGTACCTGGGACGTGCATCCAGAAGCGATCACCGCAAGAATAACCAGAAGGATCGTGAGTACAATTTTCATACAATTGACAGTGCAGTTATGAACATTATATAGATAACGGAAGTGTGCGGGCAGGTGTCAACCGACATGGATTACCCGCATCCTTCCGGACCCCCGGTTCATGCAAATACTCCAGGAGTTTTCTATTTGATCTTGGGGGTCTTCACCTTGATTGGGATCGGGGGTTTTGTTCTGGTACCTTGGGAGGGCGAGGCCGGGGAGAGGCCGAATTCTGCTGCCTTAAGAGGTACTTGCTAGTGTTATTTTGCCCGGGTTAATCTTCCAAATGACAAAAGTAGGAGGGTGTATATTACACATCCCGCTCAATTAAATAAAGAAGGGATTCCATTTTTATTTTCTATACAATTGGAATTCCACCTTATACAATAATTCGGGTATAATTGAAATTGCTTTTTCGATATTTTCATAATCTTTTTTGTGGGTAACTATGAATTTTTTATATTCCCCAGATTCTACTAGCTCCGTGGTTGAAAGCATTTTAAGAGATAACTGTCGCGTTGAAGGTATGAATTTGTAGAACCCGAATTTGAGATCTTTAAGATATTTTGGTATCTGATCTATAAACAGTCTCAATTTTATATCTGAATTGTCAAGTCCAATCTGCCGACGATTTTTTTCATATTCTCTTGATTTTAAAATGTCAAGGATCTTATGACTTGCTTCACGATAATGAATATCTCTTAGTAAATGATTATTGAAAAGTGTGGCATTCACATGGAGATCCAATTGCTCATCCGCAGGAAGTGATGACGGTTCAAAGCTCTTTTTGCCTTTTAATTTACTCATTTCAATTATTGCCTGAATTGAGCGGACTCCATGTCGATATTTATTGACTTTAATGAATGCTCTCAGTACACTCCTGTCAATACTGATATCGCCACCATCAGCAATTTGCGGGGCTTTTTCAAGAAGTAAGGATCGAAGAACCAGACCACGTTTGATTTTATACAGACCATCTATCACTTTCCGACCAGAAGCATTTTCAGAGTCATCTGGATCGCATCCTTTGATATCGATATATCCTCTCAGTCTGCTCAAAAAGTCTCTTAATTTTGAATCATCGATTTTTGAGTCATCTTGTCCTTTTTTATTTTCAGGTGTGTCAATATATTCAACGGATGTTTTCTGTCCGACAATATTTTTATCTTGTTTTCCCGGATCCAGATTATTTTTACATCTAGCATACAGGTTTTTATAATTCCATGAGACACCACCGGCAAAGACAAAAATTGCCCGACCTAGTGGATGACAGGTTTCTCCATCGAAAAAAGTTCCATCCTGCATCGGGGCTAGGAAATATTTTATCCAGCCAAATTCCTTTTTCTCAAGATTACAATCGAATTCGTCAAAAAAAACCAAGGGCATTTTTCCAACCAAGGAAGAATCACGGATTTTGTGAAATACTGAATTGAGTTGCCCGACATCAGTAAATTGGGAAAGATTAAACGAAAGAAACTCAATCTTATCACGTTCCATTCTGTCATCCATCAATTGCTTTACGGCAAATGATTTTCCTGATCCTGGGGGACCAAAAACTGCAATAGATAATGGACTCGTTTGTTGAGGGGAGTTAAGATATTCGTTAAGGATATTTTTTACACTCCTTAAACTTTCAATTTCTTGTCGATCAACCGTAATAAGATGACCAATTTTCAAGACGGGAAAATCCAGGGGGATACTGTCAATATCCCCTCGAACAATGTCATATGCTATTTCCCCATAAGATCTTGCATTTTGGTTGGCGTATAGTATTGTCCAGTTTTTATTTTCAGTATGCTCAGAGGGATTAATTTTCACTGGTGACAAGATATCTGCAAATCTTATTTTTGATTTAAGTTCCGGTTTTTCCAATTCGGTTTTCATTTTTTCCAATTCTGCTTTCAGTTTTTCAGAGTCTTCGTTCGGTTTTTCCAACTCTGCTTCCAATTTTTTCAATTTTGCTTCAAGATTTTCAACCCTTATATGTTTCAAGTAAGACTTAAAACCATCAATTATCGTTTTTGGTAATCTGTGAGGTGTATCTTCATCGCCATACCCATACATCCACAAATGCCATGAAAGATTCAATCCAGACTCAATAGCTTCTTTATCGATCAATATCGAGGAACTTTTGGGAACTGGTTTCACTGAAACTTTTTCATTCCGTATAGCGGCATTAACAAGACCCGCTATGAATGCAATTGTTAGTCCCTGCACGTTTCCAACATTGAGATCGAGAAAATGGTCTTCGTATGAATAAGGATCAAAGAATAATTCAATTTCCGCATCGTGATGATCCAATTTACTCGGATCATTGATGACGAGAACTCCCTCGAGACCTAACCTTACTACTAATTGTTTGCATCTGCACAAACTGTGAAGTTCGGGATTGTATTTGAGATGGTAGAGTAATTCTTCTGTTGTTTTTTCCCAAGACAATTGAGAACTTATTGTTGCACTTTCAACAAGTCGCACATCCTTGAGATTTACAACAATGACTAATTTGCCCCTATTTTCTGCTTCCGTAATGAACTCTTTATATGATTTAGTAAAACCGTTATGGTCAATATCAAACTGAGGATTTAACTTCAGAATTACCCAAGCATCAAGATTCTTGCGAAAAATATTTAATATTTCTGAAAACCGTTTTTCATTGCTTCTAAATTGTTTTCCGATATCATTGATGATAAAAAAATTTATATTGTTTTCATCAGCAAGAGGTTTATCACGTAGCGGGAAATCAGTTAATCCATATGTATCATCCATTTCTTTTTCTGCAATACCAAGAAATTTTTCACCTCGGAAAATTTTTTGATCCGGCATTGGTTTGGAACATCCGCGAACTTTTTCATTGAGTTGAATCGGATATTTTTTTTGAATTTCCCTTGTAACATAAATTTTGTCTTCATCAAATTTCAATAAAAAATTACAGCCGGGAACAACTTCATATAATAACTCTTCAATTAGATGGATACCACCCCGATAATGCGCAGAGCGATAATGATGTGATATGCCAAAATTATAATTGAATTTGTCTTCTTCAGTTTGACTTTGATCTGTTTTTACGGGATAAAAAAAAGTATCTATTACCTGATCTCCAGCAATTAGAATACCGATTTTTTCATTTTCATGATGTTCTTTATTTTTAACATCCATTTTATTCAATTTTTTTTTGGAGTTATAAATATTATTATTTTATTTTTACTGATAGTAAGATGTTGTTGTTTTTCAGTACAAATTTTTTCAATAAGTTTGTATACAAAATTTCATAAAAAATGCAGTAGGTCGGGTAAAATATCGCGACTACATGAAACGCATATATATCTTTTATTCAAAGAAAGGATCATCCCCGTTCGTAAGTACATTCAGGATCTAACCATTTTCATAGATGGGAAGATGATATTCTCCGTCAATGAACCTAAGCCGACCAGAGTCCCCCACGCCGGTATCTCCGAAGGCCCAGTGTCAGGAATAGGACGGGAAGCGAAATGGCCCATCTCCGACGGTGGACCATTGCTCGGAACCCGCAAGATCCTGAAAAATGTGCGTAATTCCGCGAAACAGGATGTAAATTCATTTTTACTGCCTGATAAGGCTCCCGATTTCACAAAATTACGACGGAGATCCAAATGTGCGCAATTAGGCGCAATTGGATGGACGATCGATTGACGGATGGACGATCGATTGACGGATGGACGATCGATTGACGGATGGACTGATATTAGTGAAAAGGGAAAAGAACCCCCTGTTTTGGGGCTCGGAACGAATTGCTCTCATGTCGGACATCGACGTGAATTTCTTGCGTTTTTACGGACCCCCGTTCACGCGAGATATTTGGGAGTTTTCGATTTGATAGCGGGGGATCTTCACCGAGACGAAGATCGGGTTGGGCTTTGTTTTGACATTTTGAGGGGACGGAGGCCGGGACATGCCCGAATGAAGGGGTTGTGATGTGCGATAAAAGAGGGATTGGGGGAACCTGGTATCGTGCCAGATTATTGTTCCCCGAACCTGCCTGTACCGGATAACACCGGGCGTTGAGAGTGGAATTGGCAGGAATGATCCTGCCTAACAATTACTCAGCTCTTCTGCCGGGAGAGAATGATAATAATGGCTTTTGTGTCGCTACCTTCCTCGATATAATTGAGCTCCATGGAATTGGGACCGGTCAATTTTCCGATAGAAAAGCCGCCCACACTATCAACTTCGTATATTTCGCCGTTCATGGTTACGATTCCCGCGAAGTTCTCGTAATAGGTCTTTTTATCCGTTCTCGGGTACTCCTTCCTGCCGGTAAATACCTGCCCTTTCTGCTTCGAGATGTTGAATATCGTTGTCGGGTAGTCGGTGAAATCATCGAGTGTCGTGAACCCGGTCCCGGTTCCCTTCCACAGGCCCGTCATATCGGGGATTGCAGTATTTGCAGATACGGACTGCGGGGTTGGAGATGCGACCGGGGGAGTCGCTGCCGGTACCTGGGACGTGCATCCAGAAGCGATCACGGCAAGAATAACCAGAAGGATCGTGAGTACAATTTTCATACACTTGACAGTGCAGTTATGAACATTATATAGATAACGAAAAGTGTGCGGGCAGGTGTCAACCGACATGGATTACCCGCATCCTTCCGGACCAGTCATGCGGACCAGTTGAACCCCAACAACGACAAGTATGAGGGAGACGATGAGGACTAACTCAATCTTTTTTCGGGTGTATAAACGTTCAACATCACAAGGGCTGCACCCCTCCACCCCACATCCGGGCCCACATTAGCCCCGGATTCCCTCATTTCTGGCACCCGACCGGCCAGTTACCGACATTTTCCGGCCAGTTCTTTTGAGAACACCGCAATATCGCTCCTGATGAGGAAACGGAGCATTTTGCAAAGAGGTAAACCGGCCAGTACCGTGCAGTTTGGATTGAGGATCTTCACCCACTCTTTAGGACAGGTGGGTTGAGAAGGTGGCGGGTAAGAGAACCCCTGTTTTGGGGAGACTGTTTTTCGCACCAGGTTTGCGAAAAGCCGATAAGAGAGTCGATAAAGCCGGAAGAAAATAAGCCCAATTCGGCATCCGTTTGCCAAAAGCGGCAATTCCGTATAGAGCCGGACCCAGCTCTATTGCACAAAAATGCGAATTATAGATCTCACTTTTTAAACAACGTTCATTTTAGGCGATTCAAGCCAAAATACGGCTACTAATCGCTTGAAAAATAACATTATTGTAGCCTTTCTGGTGGCCGATCTCATACCGGATGGAGGGTAGATGGTGGAAAAGGAAAAGAAGTGCCTTTTTGGGGCTCGGAACGAATTGCTCTCATGTCGGACATCGATGAGAATTTCTTGTGTTTTTACGGACCCCTTGTTCATGCGAGATATCCAGGAGTTTTCGATTTGATATCCGGGGATATTCATCTTGATGTGGATCGGTTTGGGCTTTGTTTTGGTACCTTGGGGGCGGAGGCTGGGATGTTGTGGGATGGGGGGAAGTGCTTAGGAGGGGTTTGGGAATAGGAATACAGGGCAGAATGAGAAAACCAATGAATTTACAAAAAAAATGTGTTATTCATATTTTTGGTTTATGTAAGTATGCATCAACGACTATTCTACGTCCTTCAATGATAATTTCCCGAGATGCGTTAATAGCCTTTTGAGCGGATTCTTTTTTTGAGAATTCGATGAATCCAAATCCTTTTTGATTTCCAGAATAACGATCAATAGGTATTTCAATATTCGATAATTCCCCGAATTTTTTAAACTGATTTGTTAATTCTTTTTCAGTAATACCAAATGGGAGATTTGCGATGAATATTTTTGTGTATTCAGAATCATCGATTATATCATTTGAATAATCTAAGTGAGCCATAGATGAGTGAATAATGAAGAATTGCGCAATTGCTTTTCTGGATATTCCCTTAGACTGAGCAATTCGAGTAATTTGTGACTTCGTTTTACTTCGCCGAATAATTTTTTTCAATCTCAAAGAATCTATTAACTGTCTATAGTAATCAGTGTCCGTTATTCCAACGGCGCTCCAAATTTCTTTGGGAGATATTTCATGTCCATCAATCCCCAAAAGGATAACCGCTCTTTCTTCTCGATTCAAATCTAGTTCTGAGAAATTATCGAGCCATATTTTTTGTTTTTCAGAATAAATGTATTTTTGAGATAACATAACTTTGAAAGAATTGTTATCTGAATAAAATTCGGGGGGTGCAAGTTCGTTTGTTTCCATTAATGCAAAAATTCTTCGTACACCTTCTCCTAATTCTCGCATATACCCTATTTCTCTCAAAACTCTAGCGACGTTTGAATTTCTAGATTGGTGAACACCTTTATTTTGATTAATATCGTTTATCAGTACTGACGAAATAAGTCCACCGGGACTGATAAATTCCAATCTATCGTTATATATATGGACTTCAATTCCTGCCCCCTCAATGCTGTAATCACGATGGGCTATCGCATTGATTAAAGCTTCCCGGCAGGCATATTCAGGATAGAGGATTTGGGGTCTAAATAATGCATCCGAAGAGAATTTCGTTTGGGTTAATTGTAAACGGATTCTATCCCAACTTTCCTCAATTAGTTTTAAAATATTAGTCATCACGAGCTCATCATGAACTACATTATACTCTTTTCCACCGAGTAATTTTACGCCATCAATTTTTAGAATTCGAACTTGGCAACGAGGATGCCATTGAGCGATATCTTTTGCAAACAATAATAGGACAGCTTTTCGAAATTTTAATCGACTTCCATCATATTCAGCTAATTCTAAATGTTGCAGACATTTTTCAAAGGACATCCCCAATCCTTTTGCAACGCTATTGACTAAAATCTGAACTAAGGCGATGTCTAAATCTTTTGTCGTGGCATTATCAACAAATTGTCGATCATATTCTCTCGAATTTTTCTCTTGTCGTGAAATTTTAATATCGTCACAAGATATCGTGATGGTATTTGTGTCTTTTCTTTGAATACAACGCCCATCAGAAGTCATATAGACAAATTCCGTCCCTTTCGGCACAGAAAAAAATAGGATGGTTTTTCCCTGTAATTCAGTCTCAACAGCTCGAGGAGATGGAAGGGGAGTGTTTTTTTGAATGTGAGTATACGGAACATTCAATAAATACTGAATATTTATTTTTGAATGAGGAATTCCCGTGAGGGTTCCATTACTTTCAACACCAATGTAAATTTCTCCACCATCTGCATTAGCAAAAGCAATAAGTGTTTGTGAAATCTCATCAGCTAATTCTTCTACATCTTTTGGTTTTTTATCTTCAGGGGAACCTTGTAATGCACTTTTGAATGCTCTGAAATGACATTCCCCAGCAGAAATTCCAATTCTCACTCTTTCAAGAAGAGATAAACTTCCATTCATGACAAGACCTACAAATTATCGTTTAGTACTAGTAATTAATGACAATACAGTATTAAAAAGCAATGATTTTATATTTCATTGATGAAAAAATTGCCCAAAAACCTTTTTCCGAGAAAGGATATTTTCCGTTATGAATGACAGATTTTTCCAGTTATGGGGGCGACAGTTGCATATAAAAAGACCATTATCCTAATATAAATTATCACTCATAAAAAAAATTAAAAAAATTGATATTTTTAATTTTCATTTTTAGTTGTTTTTAAGGGATATTTTTGACTACAGTAATCAAAAAAATCTATACTGTTTTTAAACTTAGATTCACCTTCTTTAGGGTGGGGAATTTTAAAAAGATCATTTAAAAACAATTCTTTTGAAGATTTTTTATTTTCTTTTGATTTTAAATAATGATACCAATATGGCCATCCAATAGCGTAAAAATTTTTTGTCTTCTGTTCATTGAAATATTGACTTAGCGGAACATTATAGGGAATAATTCTTTTTTCGAAATCATTTATCGGCTCATAATTGCCATTACTTTTCTCATTCTCCAATATTGAATCTAACCATATGCGTGCTTTTGGAGAGAAAATAATCCCAAACCAGTCTGTCATTTCATACCAATCATGGGCATCAAATATCGCCGGACCAAGAAAAATATTATTTTCTGTTACATACTCCCCTACTGAGATACAACCTCGAAATAGAAGCCCATTTTCTAACCCCTTATGGATCAAAATTGTTACTTCAAGAGAAATGAGTTTAATTTTTTGATAATCAGTTATTTTTTTATCTAAGGGCCAACAAATAACGACGCTATCTCCAAATATGGCTGCTTGTCGGTCATCTTTTAATGTTGTCTTAATTTCGTAGATTGTATTTTCTATCCTTTTTATTTTCTCTAAAAAATCAACACATTCCTTAGTTGTGTAATGGGATATCCCTAATGCATCCATCATTAAAACAATTCCTTCAGGCATGATGAAGAATAATATTGGATCAAATAAAAAGGTAATGCGTTCGAATCCGATAAAAACAGGCATTTGCAAACTATTTACAGATTAATCTTTGAATAACTGCTAATGGGAATGATACATATCTATATTTCCCCCAGCACCCCCTTTTCTTCTATCCCAATAACACAAAAAATTCGACATCAATCTCATCCATATCCCTATCATTAATCTCTCGCCACAC
Organism: uncultured Methanoregula sp.; assembly: GCA_963676675.2. Lineage (GTDB taxonomy): Archaea > Halobacteriota > Methanomicrobia > Methanomicrobiales > Methanospirillaceae > Methanoregula. Next base: position 1,698,012 of record OY781161.1, read on the forward strand.
CCGGGCCCCTTTCCGATCGAACACAAACAACCCGAACCAAAAAGCAACCACCCAATAATTTCATCAAAGTGATAGAAAATAGAAATACAGGAAAAAATCCGGTCGCCCCACCATCGCGACCACCCTCACACGCAAAACCAAACCCAACATCCGACCCGGCATTCCGCACTTCTGTCAAGACGTTTTCACTTTCACCCTCTCCCCTCTCCTCTTATATCCCATAAAATTCCATTAAGAATTATACGATGAAACTCATCCACATCGCCGACACCCACCTTGGCCTCTCCGCGTTCAACCGGCTCGATCCAGAGTCCGGGATGAATCTAAGAGAGAAGCAGGTGTACGATAACTTCCTCAAAGCGATCGATGAGATCATCCGGCAAAAACCCGACGTGCTCGTCCACGCGGGCGACCTTTTCGATACCGTCAAACCCAAGACCAAAGCCTACACTACCGTGCTCGAAGCCCTGGAGCGCCTGCACGAAAAAGGCATCCCGCTCATCATCATCGCCGGCAACCACAGCATGGTGAAGACGCGCTACACCACCTCCCCCTTTGAAGTCCTCACGTACCACCCGTCAAAGATAACAGCGGCCTACAAATTCCGGTATGAAAAGGTGGAGCTGGACGACACGCTCTTCCACCTGATTCCCAACATGCTTCGCCCGGAGGATTACCGCACGGCCTTTGACGCAACGGAACTCTCCTCATCGCACAACAATGTTCTCGTGACACACGGGCTCGCAACTGCGATCAAGGACAAGCGGCTCGCCACCGTTGCGGAGCACGAGCTTGACGGCACGATCCTTTCTGAAAAATTCGATTACATTGCGCTCGGCCACTACCACCGCCAGTGCCAGATCACGGACAATGCGTGGTACTCGGGCTCGACCGAATATCTCACGTACGGCGAGATTGCCGATACAAAAGGCGGGCTTGTGGTGGACACAGGGACGCATGAGGTCCAGCACCTTGATCTGCCGAAGACCCTGATGGCGGATCTCGGCACGATCAAATGCCAGGGTGTGCATCCCGGCGATATAACAGAAGAGATCATTGCCCGGGTGACAAAAAAGCATCTCCCGCAGTATGCGATGGCGCAGGTGACACTCGATGGGCTCTCGCGTGAGCACGGGAAGGGAATCGATATGAAGGATCTTGCAGGTGTCCGGGAGCAGCTCCTTGACCTGAAGATCCGGACCCGCAAAGAGGAAGAGGATACGCCGGTTGCGCTCCAGCAGGACATCCGCCTGATCGATTACCTGCAGGAGTTCGACGGGTTCATCAGCCAGAAACAGCTTTCGGCAAAGCAGAAGGAGTTCGTTGCAACACGGGGACGCGAGATCCTTAAGACCGTCATGGACGAACACCGGGGGACAGCGGAATGATCCTCGACCGGCTCGTGCTCAAGAACTTCAAGCGGTTCCGGGACGCAGAGATCTTTTTCAAAGACGGCATTACGGGCGTTCTCGGGAACAACGGCACGGGCAAGTCAAGCCTGGTGCAGGCTATCTTCTTTGCCCTCTATGGCGTGCAGGCGACCGGGATTTCTGCCGATTACGTTGTCTCAAGTTTTGCATCCCCCAAGGACAAGTGCGAGGTCCGGCTGGAGTTCCGGATCGGTGGCGACAATTATACGGTTGTCCGCACGTTCAAAAAAGGAAAGTCCGCGAACCACGATGCCAGCTTTTACCGGGAGAAGAAGCTCGTAGCAACGGGAGTAAGCCAGGTCGAGACTGAAGTTAAGCGGACCCTCGGCATGGGCCCGGTGGATTTTAAGAACACCATCTATGCCGGCCAGAAAGATCTCCTCACGCTGCTTGAAACCACGCCGGGCAAGCGCAAGGAGTGGTTCTTACGGGCGCTCGGGATCGATTTCCTCAACACCGAGAGCCAGAAGGTGCTAAAAGAGCAGATCGATGAAAAGAGCGGGGCACTCCAGGGCAGTGAGGGAGAACTCAAAGCTCTCACGGAGCGCATGAGTGCAGAAGATAGTGCATCCCTGCAGGCATCGGTCATCACGTTCCGGCAGACCATTGCAGAACAGAAGAAACAGCACGCGGAGTTGCAGGCAAAAAAGACCACGCTCTCAGCAGAGCTCCGGAAGTTTTCCGAAAAGATGACCGAATGCTCCCGTATGGTAGAACGGCAGCTCGCACTCTCGTTGGAATTGGCGGGACTTGAGCAGCAGCAGGAACGTATCCGGGCCACGCTTTCCGGTCTTGCAACATTAGAGCAGGAATACCATACGCTTGAGCAAAGTATCGGCACGTATCCCGGTAAAAAAGAGCAGCTGGATCTGGTGCGGAAACAAAAGAGCATGTTCGAACAGTACCGGGCAGAGCATCGCTTTTCCGAGCAGCGCCGGACCGATCTCACCCTGCAGATGAACAAGAGCCGGGCAAAGATCACCGCTCTTGAAGAGGAAGCAAAAAAGGTAACAACGCTCGCCGCCGGTATAAGGACTGCACTTTCCCTCGGCCCTGATATAACGGATGCCACGCTGGAAACCGCATATTCCACGCGCCAGTCAGAGATCGTTCACGCCATCGGCACATTTACTGCACGGGAGGAGCGGCTGGTTGCAGAACACAAAAAACTTCTCGCTGACTGGGATATCATAAAAAATGCCGGCACGGACGGCATCTGCCCCCTCTGCCGGCAGAAGCTGGGCAGCCATTATACCAGCATAGAACAGGAGTTCGCCACACAGATGGAACAGGTTCGTAACCAGGCAGTAGATGTCTGTGCGGAACAGGAACGACTCACGGCAGAAAAGACCAGGATCGATGCACAGAAACCCGCAGTAAACGAGCTCCGGAACCTTGTTGAGAAGCAGAAAACAAAAGCAGACATTGAACGCGAACTCGCTGAACTGTCAGAACAGATTCATAAAAACGATATCGCACACCAGTCCGTTGTAAAGAAGATCGAAGTGCTTGGGTTTGATGATGCAGTATTTACCCGGACAGAAAATGAGGTGGCCGCACTCGAAAAACTCCAGCTCCGGTTCAACGAGCTCGGAAAAAAGATCGCACAGGGAGCAGTATTCCAAAAGCAGGTAGCAGACCTCGGGGTGCAAATCGCAAAGAAAAAGACAGACCTCGCAGAACTCAATGCCTTAATTGAACGATCATCCTGCGATCCACAAGCAGGTCTCCAGTTGGAAGGTGTGCTTACCGACACAGAGACTGCTTTGAGAAATGCCGAATCAGAGATCGCCCGGACAACCGAACGTCTCGTACACGCTGAAGAAAAGATTGCAGATTATAAGAAGAGCGAGGCGCAGATCGCGGCACTGAAACAGCAGATCACCGCAGTAAAAGACGAGATCGAACTCTTAAAACTCACAAGAGCACTCATCGCGGAGTACGTGGTGTACCTCATGCAGGTCGTGAGGAGCCGGCTCGAAGGCGAAGTGAGCCACATCATCAGCGAGATCACGGGAGGCCGGTACGAGCAGGTGCTGCTGGACGAGGACTTTAACCTGCTCGTCCGGGACGTGGACGACGATTACGCGATCGATCGCTTCAGCGGTGGCGAGCAGGACGATATCGCAGTTGCATTGAGAATCGCCCTCTCGCGGTATCTCGCGGAGCTCCACCAGGTACACGAGAGCACGTTCCTGATCTTCGATGAGATTTTCGGCAGCCAGGATGAAGAGCGGAGGAGCAATCTCTTAACCGCCCTGCGTACCCAGGAGTCCCGCTTCCCCCAGATCCTCCTCATCTCGCATATCGCCGAGATGCAGGGCGAGTTTGCGAACACGCTCGTCATCGAGATGGGCACGGACGGGGCAAGCCGGATAAAGGAGGTGGAGTGATTGGGCGTCTATGAATCCTACGAAGAATCCGTTACCGCAGCACTCAGACAAATCGCCAACCACATCCCGGAAGATCTTGTCCAGAAATTCGCAGAAAAAAGCGGCATGACCAAAGCCGACATCCACCCCATCACACCCGGCCCTGCCGGCATCGTCAGTGCAATCGACGGTAGCAACGCGATGATCGCAGAAGGGGGCAGTATCTCGCTTGCCGCCATCCGGGCCGCCCGGACCACCTTCAATGGAAATGAACGCGAGAACCGCTCCGTCACGCCCCTCACGCTCGTCACGATCGGCCCCGGCCACCGGAACACGGACTTTGACGAGCTGTTCGAGGAGTGCTTTGGCACCCCGCCGCACAAGGGTCTCGACAACGCTGACCCGGAACGGGCAACGGCCATCCTCCGCGACACGCTGGAGTACTGGGTCACGCTCCAGACCGCAAAAACCCTCCCGGCAGGTGCCCTCCTTCTCATGGACGGAGCGCTCCGGGTCTCCAGTCAGAACCACGAACCGGTGCTGGCCGACATTATAAAAACGGCAGGCGAACGAAACCTCCTGCTGGCAGCCGTAGCGAAACGGACCCGGGCTACATGGGGCGGCGGGCATCCTCTCCTTCCGGCCCTCAGCGGGCTCGTGGAGAAACTCGGCTTCACCGGCCCCTGGTGGGCGAAGATCGATGGCCACCTTCTCGATCACGCCGAGTACCGGCAGGGACGACACGGGGAGATCTACGCAGCGTCGCTCCACCCGCAGTACAGCCGGCCGCTCAAGATGGAGCTGCCAAAGGGGACCGGTATCGATACCGCAGGAAAAACATTTGCCGCCATGGCCGCGTGTGCCGATGATGGGAGAATCCCCGGGTATCCGTACCCGCTCCTTGATGCCCACCGAACGGTCGTAATCGATGAGGCGCTCGTGCAGCAGATACAGCAGGACATAAAAGCCGGGCTCTCAAAACAAGGAATACAGAACAAGACATTTGAAGTGCTCTTTGGTGATTTACATGGTGACTTTGAACGATATTGACACAACTGATGCAACAAAATTCCGGCTGATCGGCAGGAGCGTGCTCTCGTACCGGTTTATCATCCCCCATGCGGCAAAACTTTTCGTGGGCGATATCCTCAAGATCACCGATACCGCCAAGGGGTACTCGTTCTATGCCAAGGTCAACGACCTCGTCCATGAGAGCAACTTTGCCGATGAGAACTGGGACACCCGCCCGTTCGCCGAGCACTTCTATGGGTTGGGCGAGGATGTCTTCATCGGGGTCGAGGCGGTCCCGCTCGGATTTGTCGATGAAAAAGGAATATTCAAAAAACCCCGCACGCTTCCCACCAAGTTCTCGGAAGTAAAGATCCCCGAGACCGAGGATTTTGCATTCCTCACGAAAGTCATGGGCGATATCGAGGTCGGCGTCATGCGGACCGGGCAAGGTGTGCTCAAGGATATCCATGTCAAGATCCCGAGCAAGGTGCTCCCGCAGCACATGGGCGTGTTCGCCACCACGGGTATGGGCAAGTCCAACTTCATGAAAACCTTCTGCGCCTCCTGCATGAAGATGCAGAAGTTCGGCCTCCTGGTCGTCGATCCCCATGGCGAGTATGTCCGGGGCGGACAATCCAGTACCGGGGAACGGACGCTCGGTCTCGTGCACTACAGTGCCGGCATGGACGGCCTCGTGGTCTTTACCATCAGTGAAACCGACCGGAAAAAATATTCCCTTAACAGCCTCTGGCTCGACTACGAAGATTTCCGGATGACGGACCTCAACTTACTCTATGATCTCTCGCAGGCCCAGCGGGATGTAGTCGAATCGCTCGAGGATTTCTCCGGAAACGAGATCATACCGTTCTTCCTCCAGGCGAAAGTCGATACCCTCCAGGATGAGGTAAAGCAGGGCCGCTATACCGGGCCGTACCCGGCTATTGCCGACCGGCTCTCGTCATTCCACCCGGGCACCCTTGAGGTTATCCAGCGGAGGCTCAAAAACATCGTGCAGGGCAACCGGAAATTCTTCCGCGAGTCCGGCTCAGCAGTTACAGAAATCCTCCGGCACCTGCACGAAAACAAAGTTGTGCTGATCGACATCCCCCGGATGGGCGAGCGCAGCGAGCTCTTCATCCTGTCCATGATCACGAGAAGGATCATGCAGGCCCACCGCAAATCCGCTGAAGAGTTCGGGGTCGAGACGGAATCCATGGAACAGAAGAAAGTCCTCATCACGATTGAGGAAGCCCAGCGAGTGCTGGGGGCCGGAGGTTCAAGCACCCAAATCTTCCGCGAATGCGCGATGGAAGGCCGCAAGTTCGGTGTCGGGCTCTGTGTCGTTACGCAGCAGCCAAAAAATATCGACCAGAAGGTGCTGGCCCAGATCAATACATTTGTCGTGATGGGACTTGGCGACCGGGGCGACCGCGATATCATCATGGGGAGTGCCAAGCAGGATCTGAGTAAGATGGAGATCGAGATCCAGACCCTTGACCAGGGTGAAGCCATCATCTCAACCATCGGAATCCCGTTCCCCGTCAGCACCCGCATCCACTATTACGAGGACTATATCGCGGGCCTCAACAAGGAGCCAAAAAAGAATATCCGGGACGGGCTTGAGACCGGGTTCTGATCCCCGCGATTGATCAGAAAATATTTGAGAGATATTTCACGTCATAAAGAGTAAAAAACATATGACAAAATATCGGGACAGGTCACGCCACATGAAGGAAGTCACATGACGCTGAGCTACCAGCCATGCATCCCCATGCCAGGATGACAAAACAATGCCAAACTGTCCTTTCTGTTCCAGCGAAATGGTGTACCCTCTTCTCAATACCTGGCGGTGCAAGCGGTGCAAGAATATCTGGAAAGAGGGAGAAAACCCGGACCTGACCGCTGCCAGTGGATCCCCGTTGACGGGCACATCACGGGAAACCCGGAAAAGAACCGAGCCATTAGAAACGAGGCTCGAGAAAAAACTTGAAGAGATCCTCACCCGGTCCGGAGGGAAATTCTGCATCGCCACTATGATGTGGCAGTCCGGCGATATTTCTCCCGAACTGTTCAGGAGATACGTAACGAGGTGTGTGAAAAACCGTAACTTGTCCGAAACAAAGGATCATTACGGAAGGACATGGTATTTCCGGCCGGGATAGTATCCTGCCACAAAAAGAAGCGGTCAGATCCTCCCATTTCGCACACGCCGAGATGCCGGGCGAGTTTGCAGACACGCTCGTCATCGAGATGGGTACAGATGGCGCAAGCCGGGTAAATGAGGTGGAGTGAAAAGTGGGGACACCGTTCCGTATTGCATACGGGAGGTTCAGTTATTTTATGTCCGGAGAGACGTTGTGGCGGAACAGCCAGACTATTATACTCTCTTTGATACGATGATAACGGACCGGACTTGAAATCCTCATAAGCGTTAATTCTTTTTGTCCGGCTCATGACACAGCCTGCCACTTTTTAGTCAATATAAAAAAAGATTTTTAAATAACACATTGTTGACGGGGATTTTAAAAGATAATCTAACGATTAACAGTAAGAAACACGTTGTGACATATCATCTCCTACGGTGCTTTGGAAAAACGGTATCCCCCTTCCGGCACTGATATTTCAAACCGGGCGCCTTTCCCGGGCTCGCCATTTTCCACGATGGTAATATTTGTGATCGAAAGGATCTCCCGGGCAAGGAAGACGTTGTTGCTCACCCCTTTCTGCGGGTTTTCCCGGGAGAAAATTTTCTCCTTCTGCTCTGCTGTGATGCCGGGGCCATTGTCCTCAATGAGGATGGTGATACTATCCGGGTTTTTCTGGTAACGGATGTTGACTTCCGTGGCGCCAACCCCGTACTGGAGGACATTTTCCATCAGGGTTACAAAGACATCCTCAAGAAGGGGATCTGCATAGATCTCAAGATCCGATAAGTCAACAGTCCGGCTGATCCGGGAAAAGTCAAGGTGGGAGATCGCGGCGAGCAGGACATAATTCATATTCTGCCACCGGGGCTGTTGAATTCCGAGATTCTGGTATTTCCTTGCAAATGCGAGCGATTCCGAAAGGGAATGGAGTATCCTCTCACCCTTATTGACATAGACCTGTGCGGTATCCAGCTGTTTTGCGTCCTTTGCAAGCTGGATGAAACCGGAGAGGGAGAAGATCCCATTCTGGATATCCTGGAATGTGAGCGTGTTCAGCAGGCTGAGTTTTGATCGTGCCTGCATGAGCGCCTGCTCGCTCCGCCCGAGCTCCTGGTATTTTATCTTAAGTTCCATGCCGGTTGCGGAGAGCTGCTCGTAGGCGGCACGGAGTTCCTCGTTCTTTGTGACAAGTTCTGATTCAGCTTGTTTACGGCAGGCTATTTCTTTCTGGAGTTCTTCGTTCTGCCGTGACAACTCCGCAGTTTTGCGCCGGACTTCCCGGCGGAGGAATAAACTCATCCCGATAAAGACGATGGCGACACAAGCGATTATCACGAGGCCCTCAACAAGCCCGGGGGGGATGGTCGGGCTGGCCTTGATCCCAAACCAATTCTGCATTGCATGACTGTATGGTGACGACGGATCGTTCTTTCCTTTTGCAATGTACGGGTCAATGGCGGCAAGGAGATCCTGGTTCTTTCCTTTATGTACTGCAAAACCAAACTGGGTGGGATTGAACATCACGGGAGTTGCAGCAAGGCCGTAGGTAATAGCATTTTCATGACCCGCCGTGTTGTACACAACAAGGGCATCTGTTTCCCCCGAGGCAGTTGCAGCATAGATTTCAGTCGGGGTGTTCTTTTCAATGAACGTGGCATTGACGCCGAACTTCTGCGCGTAATCCTTAAAGGCAATTCCGCTTTGCGCTCCCCTGGTCATTGCTATCCGTTTTCCCTCAAGGTCGAGAATCGTATTGATGCCGGACCCGGGGCGTGCATACACCTGGGACCATACGGAAAGTGCTGACTCATGGGTGAAATCGATCTGGGTTTCCCGCTCGGGGGTACTGACCACTCCCGGCAGGAGATCGATCTCTCCTGTCAACAAGCGGTCCCAGCTCTCAGAGACCGTTCCGGAGACCCAGATTACGTTCCAGCCCTCATGTGCCGCGATATCGGTGATAAGATCAACAAAAAATCCGGCCGGCTTTCCTTGGTCATCGGTATACAGGGGGGGTTTGAGTTCCGTAAGAGCCACTTTTACATCACGGGTGGCAGCAGCAGGGTAGCAGAAGAGTGCGGCAACAAGGATTATGATTGCCAGGATGCAAAGTCCCCTATTCAGATACAGCGGATTCCGGTTTTTTCTATCGGCAGGCAGAATCATAGGGGGGACCGACTCCCATCTTTTCAGGAAGTGCGACTCCTGAAGCGGGTACTTAAGGAAATTAGTTGTTGTGTGATATCCTGTCTGATAACTTATTCTTTTGGGAAGGGGGACAGGTCCGGAGGGAGATTCTGTATCACTGCCGTGACCTGGCAGGCCGGGGATATCTCTTATGAGTTATTCAGGACATACCTAGAGCGGTGCGTGAAAAACAAGGTCCTGGCAAAAACGAAGGATCACTACGGGAGGACATGGTTTTTCCGGCCGGGATAGTTCCTGCCACAAAAAAAGAAGCGGTCAGATCCTCCCATCCCACTCAAGTCAGAATGCCGAGCAAGTTTGCAGACACGCTTGTAATCGGGGTGGGCACGAACAGGACATAAAAAAAAGTGAAATGAGAACCGGAACTCAACAGAAGCACCGGCCATAAATCCCCACAATCAAAGCTTTTTACCGCACCTCAACGCCATAGATCCCGCTGCCAATCGACCAGGTATCATCGACTGCTTTCATGTACATGAGTTTCGGAACAGGTCTTGCCGATCCGGTTGAAGTTTCGTTAAACATGCCATGTACATACCCGGTGCCATTTTTGATGGCACTGATACCCACACGGGTTGTCTTCTCTCCATAAGGATCGCTGTAATCAATCTGGTTCTTACCGGTAAGATCTTTTAAGAACGGGTCTGCAAGAAGAGTGCCATCAGAGCCCGATGCCCAGACAAAGAGATTGTCGTTTGTAAACATCCCGTCAGGCTTGTTGATCTCTGCAAGAGTCTTTGCTTTTCCATTCTCCTGTGCATACCGTACTGCACGGTCAACCAGCGTGTAGAGTTCTTCCTGTGTCTGGTTCCGTATCCGGATACCGGTCAGGTTTCCCGTACGGAGCTGCGTATAATCCGGGTTGAGGATTGAAGCAGAGATCCACCAGGTGTCATCGACCGGCATGACGTAATGAAGTTTTGGCGCAAAGATGAGTGTCCCGTTCACGGGAATCTGCTGCGTAGTGTGGGCAAACCCTCCCCCGCTCTGCGCAATATCCGCGAGCTCTGCAATGGTCGCAACCGAATCCTGGTCGGTGTAATGTTTCAGGGAAAGGTTCCGGATCATCGGGGAGTTCGGGTGCGCAAGATTCCGCTCGTCAGAATCATACGCAATGATATACATCTCCTGCCGGATGAAAGGCCCGGATTGGTTGTTGAAAGCCGCTACTGCCTGCTCTCTCGTATGGGTCCGTGCATAGGTACGGGCTTCTTCTACAAATGCCACGAGTTCTTCACGGGAGATGTCCCGCTGATCGGGTTTTCGGCCCGCAGTGGGAAAAACCGTGCCAAGGTTCTCGTAATACCCGGCCCCGACATAGTAGGTCCCGTCAATATTCACCACATACGAGACCTTGGTTTCAATGGAATTATTATGCGCCGGGTTCCGGTAATGATAACTGACCAGCCCCTTTCCGCTGAGGGCAGTATCCACAACGTTCCGCCCGACAGGGACACCATAGATGTCGGTATAATTCCGGAGATTTTTCCCGATAATCTCGTGTTCGAACGGTTCAGCAAGTGCAGTCCCGTCCATGCCTTCGGCAAAAATATACCCTTCTCCTAAGTTAAAGGCGCTTTTAGGATCATTGAACTCGGTGATTGCCTTATCCTTTCCCACATCATGAGCGTACGTGGCGGCAGCATCAACATAGGGTATGATCGCCTTGAGGGTGAGGGGCGTTCCTTTCGGGGGCACCGGTATATTCGTGGGGGGCGCGGTACCCTGTGCCGGTCCGGAAGAACTTGTGCAGCCGGAAATAACTAGACAGGAAATGAGGAGAAGGCAGAGCAGGGTGGCAGGATAAGCATATCGCATGATCGATCTTACTCCAGTCTTTTTTCGGGATCATATTAAGGTTCCCGCATCTTTGATCATTTACCCTATCACCCGGATACTCCTGGTCTCCCCCATCTCACTGAATGGAAATAATCCTCCGAAATCACCGATAGAGATATAAATGGGAGGGAAAATGTATACTCCATGGAAGAGGAGATAAAAGTCATTTATGTCGATGACGAGCCTGATCTTCTCGAAATTACCCGGCTCTTTTTAGAGAAGACCGGTAATTTCCAGGTCACGACTTCAACATCGGCAAAAAATGCACTGGACTCTTCTTCAATCCAATCGTTCGATCTCATTGTCTCTGATTACCAGATGCCGGGAATGGATGGCATCACGTTTTTAAAAGAAGTCCGGAACCGGTACGGGGATATCCCGTTCATCCTCTTCACGGGCCGCGGTCGCGAGGATGTCGTGATCGATGCGATCAACAATGGCGTCAACTTCTACCTCCAGAAGGGGGGATCTCCGACTGCACAGTTCGCTGAACTGGCACATAAAATCCGGCAGGCTGTTGGGCGGAAGAGGGCTGAAGATTCCCGCATGAAGGCTGAACAGGACCTCCGGGAGAGTGAGGAGAAGTACCGCTCACTGGTTGACCTTGTTCCCGATGCCGTTCTCGTCCACCGCGAAGGTATGATTGTATACGTCAATCCGGAATGTGTCCGGCTTGTTGGAGCAAATAACCCGGATGAGATCATTGGTAAGAATATGCTGCCGTACATCCACCCGGACGACCGGCCTATGGCACTTGAACATCTCCGGTTGATGAAGGAGAAGGGTGTCACGATCCCTCTTGCTGAGGAACGCCTCCTGCGACTGGACGGCCAGCTCTTCACCGTGGAGATTACCGCACGGCCTGTTATGTACCAGGGACTTCCTTCCGTAATCGTGGTTTTCCGGGATATTACCGACCGGAAGAAAAAAGAGGACGAGCTCAGGGCCGCGTACGAACAGATCGGCGCCGCAGAAGAGGAACTACGTGGCCAGTACGACGAACTTGCCCGAGGGGATCGAATTATCCGTGAGAGCGAGGAGAAGTACCGTTCCCTTATGGACCTCGCACCCATCGCTGTCCTTGTCCACCGTGAAGGTAAGATCATCTATGCAAACCCGGAATCTGTCCGCCTTTCTAAGGCAGGCAGCGTTGAAGATCTCATTGGCAGGGAAATGCTCCCGCTCATCCACCCGGATGACGTTCCGATCACGTTGGAACATTTCCGGCAGATGAGCAAGGGAGCCACTATTCCCTTAACAGAGATGCGTATTTTTACGATTGACGGGCATCTTTTCACGGTCGAGGCTGCTGGAAAACAAATCATTTACGAGAGCCTTCCCGCCATTATTGTCGTGTACAGGGATATTACTGACCGAAAGAGAGGAGAGGACGAGCTGAGAGCTGCGTATGAACAGATTACTGCGTCAGAAGAAGAACTGCGTGGAAATCTTGACGAGATTATCAAAGCACAGAAGGACCGGGAGAAGAGCGAGGAGAGGTACAGGAACGTCATCGTACACGCACCGTATGGGATGCATTTCTACGAATTAAAACCAGACCGGGGACTTGTTTTTGTCGGGGCAAACCCGGGCGCGGACCGGATCCTTGGGGTCAGCCATGACCAGTTCATCGGAAAAACCATTGAAGAGGCGTTTCCCGGACTTGCTGGTACCGAAGTTCCCGAGCGATACCGGGAGGCTGCAGAATCCGGAACCGTCTGGCAGACCGAACAGGTGTACTATAACGAGGGGGCGATCAGCGGTGCATACACGGTCACTGCATTCCAGACAGCACCCGGTTCCATGACCGCGATATTTGAAGATATCACCGGCCGAAAACGAACCGAAATATTATTGAGGGAAAGCGAAGAGCGCAACCGGAGGATCCTGGAGCAGGCGCCTCTGCCTCTCGCCTTTGTTAGAAATGATGGATTGGTAACCTTTGTCAACGACCGGTTTGTCCAGCTCTTCGGGTATACAATTGCTGACATACCGACATTGAAAGACTGGTGGCAGCTGGCGTATCCAGATCCGGACTATCGTCAATCTGTCATACAGCATTGGGAAGAAGCGGTCCGGCGTTCTGGCGAAGAACATGCGGATATCAGGCCCGATGAATACCGGATAACCTGTAAGAACGGAGAAGAGCGAATCATGGAAACCTCCGGTATCACGCTTAACGATGGTTTCCTGGCAACGTTTGTCGATCTGACGGAACGGAAACAGACTGAGGATGCACTTTTGCAAAAAACCGAGGAGCTGGATCAGTACTTCAACGCCAGTCTCGACCTGTTCTGTATTGCCGATATGGATGGGACTTTCCGGAGGTTGAACCCGGAATGGGAAAAAACGCTCGGGTATTCTCTTTCTGAGCTTGAAGGCCACCGCTTCCTCGATTTCGTGCACCCGGACGATCTGTCTTCAACACTTGCCGCAATTGCCGATCTCTCCCACCAGAAGAAAGTCCTCAACTTTACCAACCGGTACCGGCACAAGGACGGCACCTACCGGTGGATTGAATGGCGTTCCTTCCCGAGCGACAACCGGATCTTTGCTGCAGCACGGGACATTACCGAACGCAAATATATTGATGAAGCGTTACGTGAGAGCGAGGAACTTCTCCGGCTCTTTATCCAGCATGCACCTGCTTCTCTTGCCATGCTTGATAACGAATTGCGTTATATCGCAGCAAGCAGCCGCTGGATGGCTGATTATCACCTCGGCAACCGGGATCTCCGCGGTCATTCCCACCTCGAGATCTTTCCTGAGCTCACCGACAATATCAAAGAGGTGCTCCGCCGCGGTCTTGCCGGAGAGATCACCTCTGCAAAGGAAGACCCGTTCGAACGTCAGGATGGATCCATCCAGTGGCTTGCATGGGAGGTGCGCCCATGGTACAAGACCGGCAACACTGTTGGTGGAGTTATCATATTTTCAGAAGATATTACCCTGCGGAAAAAAGCCGAGGAAGCGCTACGTCAGAGCGAGGCACGGCTCACATCAATCCTGCACGGTTCGCCTATCCTGCAGTTCGTCATCGATCATGACCACCGGATCCTTTCCTGGAACAAAGCGCTTGAAGAGTACAGCGGGATACCTGCCGGAGACGTGATCGGCACCGACCGGCAGTCGAGAGCGTTTTACAAAGAGAAGCGTCCGGTACTTGCTGATCTCCTTGTGGATAATAACATAGACGGCCTTTTCAAGTGGTATGGCGGGAAACTTATTCCATCGCGGTATGTCGATGGTGCATACGAAGCAACTGACTTTTTCCCTGATATGGGTATATCCGGTACATGGCTTTCGTTTACCGCAGCACCAATCCGGAACGCAGACGGAGAAATAATCGGTGCAATCGAAACGCTTGAGGATATCACGGAGCGGAAACAGGTAGAGGAAGTTTTGAAACGATCCGAGGTCATGTATCGCGAGATTTTCAATACCGTTAATGAAACGATATGGATCCATGATATCCAAACGAAAAAAATTATGGATGTCAATAATTACGTGACGCACATGTTTGGCTACTCTGTCGCAGAAGCCCTGGATTTAAGCGTGGAAGATATCAGTTCGGGTATACCGCCCTTCATTCAGAAAACCGCCATGGATAATCTTGAAAAAGCTGCCTCCGGAGAGCATCAGACCTTCGAATGGCACTGCAGGCACAAAGATGGCCACCTTTTCTGGAGCGAAGTAAACGTCAAGCGGGGAACTATTGCCGGCAAAGAGTGCTTACTGGCTATTGAGCGTGACATCACCGACCGGAAGCTGGCAGAAGAAACCCTTCGACTGAGCGAAGAGAAGTACCGCCGCATCCTGGAGAACATGCAGGATGCTTATATCCGGACAGATGAGAAGGGAATCATATCGATGGTGAACCCGTCAGCGGTCCGCATGTTCGGCTACAGTTCGGCAGAAGAGATGATCGGAATATCTGCCGACTCCCTGTACCTTCGTTCCGGTGACCGGGAAGAGTTACTCCGGATAATGCGGGATACCGGGGAAATTACCGATTTTTCCGGTGATACCGTCCGGAAAGACGGTACACATTTCCCTGTCTCCTTAAACGTCCAGTTCACCCGGGACGAGAAAGGACGGGTGCGGGGAACGGAAGGGATCGTCCGGGATATTACCGAAAGGAAATCCATGGAACACGTGATCCAGGAGACTAACCGCAAGCTCAATCTCTTAAACAGCATTACCCGGCACGATATCGTGAACCAGCTGACCATGCTCCAGGGCTTCACCCAGCTCGCAGCAATGGAAGAGAGCGATCCGGTCATCTCTGAATATCTCACTAAGATCGATGCAGGGTCTGAAACGATCTACCGGCAGATAGAGTTCATGAAAACATACCATGAACTGGGGATTCATACACCCGGATGGTTCCGGCTTGACGAAACTATTCAGAATGCGGGGAGGAAAGAGGTCATATTCTCCGGCACCTGCAAAGATATCGAGATCTTCTCTGACCCGATGCTCGAGAAGGTCTTTTTCAACCTTTTTGAGAATGCAATAAAGCACGGTGAGCGGGTAACGGAGATCGCAATCCGCTGCGAACGGGATCCCGAGGGGATCATCATTATCGTGGAAGATAACGGGATTGGAATCCCGCAGGGAGAAAAAGAGAAGATCTTTGAGAAAGGATTTGGAAAAAATACCGGTCTTGGTCTCTTCCTCGCAAAAGAGATCCTCTCGATCACCGGTATAACGATTCGGGAGAGTGGCACTCCGGGAAAAGGAGCAAAATTCGAGATCACTGTTCCAAAAGAACAATTCAGGTCTGTGTTATAAAAAAAAAATCTTCTGCAACGTCGTTTATCATGGATCGGAATCCCAGCAGGATCCGGGTGATATGAAACGGGCCAAAGCGTTTAGCGTTTCAGCCAATGAACTGATAAAACAAAAATCCCATAAACTATGAAACCTGCACTACGGGAAAAAAGAAAAAAATTTTCACTTGCTCAAAAAGACTTGTCAATGGAAGATCTGGTGAAAGGGACGGACAAGAAAACCCTGGCGGTCTGGGCAATTGATTGTACAGAGCGGGTCCTGCCGTACTTTGAGGGGAACTTCCCGGATGATCGCCGACCCCACAACGCGCTCACCACACTCCAGACATGGATAACGACCGGGGTATTTCACATGGTAGAAATACGCGGGGCCTCGCTTGCATCTCATGCTGCCGCCCGTGAAGTGGGAGAGGATTCCGCCGCCCGCTCTGCTGCCCGAGCCGCTGGTCAGGCCGTGGCTACTGCCCATGTCCCCACGCATTCCCTTGGTGCTGCACTATATGCCCAGCAGGCAGTCTGGAGAAACGCAATCCCTGAAGAGGCCGATGCTGCTGTAGTCAGGGAACGGGACTGGCAGTACCATCACTTGCTTGAATTGAGAGAAAAATCGGTTTTAGAGAAATAATATCCCGGCACCTCAGGTTTTTTCTGACACTCACTACGGTATAATCGTTACCGTTGGATACTCTCATGATATGGTATATTGAACAAGGAAATGAGAACAGTAGTACCGATTTTTAATTTTTTTTAGTTATTCTGTTGAAATCCGGAATCCGTCTTTTGATATAATCATCACGAATCGCACGCCTTACCGGAGTCCGCCTTTTATGAAGGTCTCGGAATACTGGTGGTCGATATCCATGATGTGGCTGGTGATCCAGACCTTCAAAAATGCCATCAGTGCCAGGGGTTCGACAAACCGGTTCTCTGTCAGATCTGTATGATGCCGTGTTATCTTCTTTGCAAACTCGTCGTGTGCCACTTTATGGGATGCATAACCGTAATACCCGAACTGCTTCATGTATTTTTCTTCTATCTGGAAGTGATACAAGGTATAATCGACAAGCTCGAAGAGAGTATCTTCAAGAACCTGTTTTCCTTTCCCGGCCACTATGGCATCGTTAAAGTTATTGATAAGTCCGATGAGTTTTTTGTGCTGGTCATCAATTTCTTTGACATTAACGCTCAGTTCATCAGTCCATGGTATGAGTGGCATACGTTCATGCTTCCCTATCTGTATATTTAATTCTACTCATGCCGGTGGCAACGGGCAGAGTCTCTTCGCTACCCTAATCATCCGCCTTTTTCCCCGACTCGTTCAAGATCACCACGCATAAGAACAAACCGGACATACAATCATCGATAGCTGGGCCACATGATGTTTGAGAAAGTTCTCATTCCCACGGATCTGTCAGAGATATCCGGAAAGCTCGTGGCTTGCGTAAATGATATCCGGAACATACAGGAGGTCGTCTTACTCCATATCGTCCGCACCGGGCACAACCCGGTTAAGGAACGTGAGGATGTAGAGCGCCAGCAGGCACTCATCACGAACCCGGATATTGCCGTGAGATGCCTCATCAAAAAAGATCCCGGTGATGACATTCCTGCAGCAATCCTCAAATCAGCAGAGACCGAGCGGCCATCCCTCATCATTATGGGAGCCAGAAAAGGGCGCCTCAGTAAGATCCTTCTTGGTCATGACGATATTGAGGTTCTCGCCCACAGCCAAACCCATGTCCTTATCATGCGGTTTCCCACGCAGGGCTTCTTTGCATTCCATCCCCGGATGATGGAGGGCCCGCTCTTTTTCCGGATCCTTTTCCCGCTCGATTTCTCCCGGCCCGCAAACGAAGCGCTGAAATATGTTGGCGAACTCGAGGGGGTTTCGGAGGTCATTCTCCTCCATGTCATACGGAAGATCGAAACGGAGGAGCGGATGAATTACATTCTGCGGGAAGTCGAAAAACGCCTCGCGGACGCCCGGGAGAAGATCAAGGCAGACCATCCGGATATACGGGTGAAAATGATGGTCCGGTATGGCGACCCGACCAGCCAGATCGTGATTGTCGCGGATGAAGAGATGGTCTCGCTTGTGATGATGGCCCGCTTCGGGAAGAGGGATTATATCCGGAAAGTTCCGCTCGGCATCACGACTTCGAAAGTTACCGCACTGACAAAAAAACCTGTATTGGTCATGTTCACCGCTATCCAGTTAGAGATCAACACCCGCGAACTTGCCACGTCCGAGTTCTACATGGCCGAGAAGATCTGGTTTGACTACCACCAGACAAAATCAGACCATGAGCATGACCGGATTTTTGCTGTGTTTCTTGAAGATACGCCGGTCAGCATTGCACGGTGCAAGCGTCACGAAGACGGGTATGAAGTGGATGGGATCTTCACGTGGGAGGAGTTCAGAGGAAACGGGTACTCCAGAAAGGCCCTTGATCTCATGATAAGGGAATGTGGCAACACGGTCCTTTTTATGTACGCAGTGCGGCATCTCGTCGATTTCTATGCATCGTTCGAGTTTGAACCCATCCCTGAAGAAGAGCTGCCCCTGACAATCCGGGATAGATATTCGTGGGCTATTGGCGAAATGGAAAACGCAGAGGTCTGCCCGATGAAACGAGAACCGGCGGGCCAGAACAATACAACCGGATAAACATTCAGAAATTTTTGCGAGACACATACACGGAGCCGGGTGAATGACCCGGCCCCGTCTTCTTTTTTTATGTACCTTATGTACGTTTGTATCTCTCGAGATGTTTGAAAAATTTTCCTACAGCGGATTTTTTTCACCGTAAAAAATTAATTGGTGTATGCTGATTTCCCCAGCTTAGGTTCGTAGAACTTATCTGCTTCCGTGCGAATCGCGTGAGAGAAGAGTGCCAGCGGGATTTCACAAGGACAGCATTCTTCGCACTGCCCGCAGTTGATGCAGGAGTCGGCAATGTGCGCAAACCTGCGGAGGTGGAACATCGGATCGGCCGGGATGAAACCATGGCGGACCATCATGTCAGGCTGTTGATACTTGTCAGGGCGGGTGACACAGACCGGACAATGCTCGATGCACGCCAGGCATTTCATGCAGCGGCCGGTCTCCTTTGCTATGGTTTCCCAAAGGACCGGTGCAAGTGCCTCAAAGTCATGCTTTCGCCACTTGTCGCCAAGCTTTCCCATTGCACTTTCAACCTTGGCACGGATCTCGATACCCTTGGGGTTTGCCGGTTCCGTGGCAAGTTTCTTGGCTTTGACGGCTCCATCAATAAGTTTTGCCCCCTTCTCGGAGCAGACCTCAACGAACGTTGCGTTACCGGCCTTGTCACCGATGACACCCCAGTTCCCGCAGGCAAGGTCTGCCTGGCGGGGGACTTTTAGCTTGCAGCGGCGGCAGTTCGATCTGCGGCCGAAGCCGGCCTCTTCAAGTTCGTCCATGGAGATACCCTTGTGGCCTCCTTCGTACTCAATGATGAACTGTCCTTTGTCGATCTCTTCCTTTGTGACCGAGTTCGGATCAACGCCAAACTTTTCCTTGATCATCTTCCGTGCGGCAACCGGGCTGACCGATCCACCACAGTTGACACCGATCATGACGATGTTATCAAGGTTGACCAGCTTGCGCTTCGCCATCTCAAGGAGGCCCATCATGTCGCAGCCCTTGACAACCATACCGATCTTCTTACCGGCCATCTTGGGCGCGTACTCCATCACCAGTTTGGACATGAGCACTGTTCCGCAGTGAAGCGAACCGGCGCATTCGTCAAGATCCTTGGGGTTTGTGACCAGAACGGGGACCGCATCGTACAGGTCAATGCCGCGCTTTACGGCAAGCACTGCATCAACGGTTTTGCTCTCAAGTGCATACTTGAGAAGCTCGGTTACCGCACCGCCGCATTCCGCCTTTTTTAAGAGGCCGGCATCATTGGTCCATGCATAGAGCATTTCGCCTTTCTTTGCCATTTACTTCGCCCCCGCAATCTTTTCGATCTTTATAGCACAGTGTTTGAGCTCCGGCATCTTGGAGAGCGGGTCGAGCGCTGTGTTGGTTAAGGTGTTAGCCCCCTTATGGAAGTGCATGGCCATATACGTAACGCCGGGTCCGACATCATCGGATATATGGGCGAGGGTTTCAATTTCACCACGGCGGCTTGATACCTTGATCTTCTCGTTTTCCTTGATGCCGAGTTTCTTTGCATCAATGGTGTTGACCTGGATATAGGACTCGGGCACTTCATAGTGCAGTTGTTTGGCACGGTCGGTCTGGGTCCGGGTGTGGTAATGGAAGATCACACGCCCGGTCATGAGCGTGAACGGGTACTCTGCATCCGCTACTTCTGCGGGTGGGCGGTACTCGAGGCCGAACATGGTGCCCTTCCCATCCGCTGCGGAGAACTTCCCCACGTGGAGGATCGGGGTTCCCGGGTGGTCGATGGCCGGGCAGGGCCAGTGGACTGATTCGGGCTTTTCCATCTTCTCATAAGTCACTCCGAACTGGCCGGGAGTGACTGAACGCATGTCGTCCCAGACATCCTTTGCTGTCTTCCAGTCAAAGCCCTTGAAGCCCATCTTCTTGGCAACCAAGCCGATGATCTCCCAGTCGTATTTCGACTCGCCGGGGCCGTCTACAGCCTTCCTTACACGGTTGACACGGCGCTCGCCGCTGGTGAACGTCCCGTCCTTCTCGGCAAAGCAGGTGCCGGGCAGGACAACGTCTGCATACTCGCAGCTCTCGGTCCAGAAGATATCCTGGATGACGAGGAAGTCGAGTTTGTCAAACATCTTCATGACATGGTTCGAGTCCGGGTATGAGACCACCGGGTTCAGGCCCAGGACCCACATTGCCTTGACAACCTCGCCGCAGTCATTGATCTGTTCGGTCAGGGTTGATCCATACCAGTCGGGCAGGGAACCTTCCTTCATGCCCCATGCTTTCTCCATCTTGGCTCGGTTGTCAGCAACTGCAACAGCCTGGTAGCCGGAGAAGACGTTCGGGTATGCACCCATGTCGCAGGCACCCTGCACGTTGTTCTGGCCACGGAGCGGGTTGACACCGACACCCGGGCGGCCGACATTGCCCGTGAGCAGCGCGAGGTTGCCCATCGAACGGACATTGTCGGTTCCGGTGGTTAACTCGGTGATGCCGAGGCAGTAGATGATGACTGCGTTCTTTGCCTTGGCATACTGGCGGGCGATATCCTTGACGGTCTCGAGGGGGACACCGTGGATCTCTTCGCAATCGGCATACTTCGCAACGGTCTTTTTCAGGTCTTCGAAGCCTTTCGTACGCTCGTTGATGAAGTCTGTGTTCTGGAGGCCTTCTTTGATTATCCAGTACATCATGGAGTTGGCGAGCGCAATATGGGTAGACGGGTTGAACCGGACCCACTTGTCGGCAAGTCGTGCGGACGTGCTAAACCTCGGGTCAAGCACGATAATCGGAATTCCCTTCTGTTTGGCCTGCATGATGCGGCGCCCGGCAAGCGGGTGGGCCTCGACTGCATTGGAACCCCACAAGAGGATCAGGTTGGAGTTCAGCGCATCCTCGAACGTGTTGGTGGCTGCACCGGAACCAAACGAGAGCGAGAGACCGGCAACAGAAGGTCCGTGACAGATACGTGCACAGTTGTCGACGTTGTTGGTCTGAAATCCCACGCGCGCTAACTTCTGCAGGGCATAGCAATCCTCGTTAACCGTACGGCACGAGGTCTGGAAACCAAGGGCCTTGGGGCCGAACTTGTCGGAGGTCTCCTTGAACTTCTTTGCAATCAAGTCGATGGCCTCAGTCCAGGTGGCATCCACGAACTTGCCGTTCTTCTTGATCTTCGGCGTTGTCAACCGGTCAGGGCTCCCGACATGTTCCCAGCAGGTCATTCCCTTCGGGCAAAGCTTACCTTCGTTCACCGGACTTCGCTTGTACGGTTCAACTCCAACGAGTTTGCCCTCATTTACCACGAGGTTCAGGCCGCAGCCTACCCCACAGTACGGACAAGTCGTCGGTACATACTTAATAGTACTCGAACTATCACTCATTCTATCACCAAACTTCACAGGAACTCCAACACCCAAAAATGGCCGGGGCGCCTGTGCACACACCTATGATTTTACTGAGCGCAAAACTGGTTAATCAATTTTGCTTAATTAATGATCATGATAAACATATTATATATCCATTCTGATACGATAGGTAATTACGGGGATTATTTTGGGGCATATACCACCTCCCGGTAAAGGAGCAGGGTTATCATAAACGAACGATTCGACGGTACCGGTAAAATAAACCATTTCCGGGCTGGAGCTGTTCCATGAGAGCGCATAGGATTCATCCCATACTTACCGGCCTTGTCCAGACCGCGCTTAAAGCCTGTGAAGGGGTCAGGTTTCATCCCGACATCATGTGCAACTCCTGTGGCAGTCCGCTATCCGGGTATGACGAGCGAAAAAAACGTTTTGCAGTCCTGTTGGAGGATGATAAACCGCGCCCGGTATATGTGATCATTCAACGTTCATACTGCCGTAAATGCAGGAAAGTCATCAGCCCGCAGGAACCATTCTACGAAGGAACACGGGTCGGATCACCCGTTGTGGATCTCTGCCGGTCCCTTTCCATCAAAATGCCATACTCCCGGGTTTCTACATATGTCGGACTGATGGGCGTGCAGATCGATCGCTGGAGTGTCAGGCACTATGCCTGTACACAATTACAGGAAATGCCAGCCGAAGAAGTGTTTCGTATGCGGATCCCGGTCTCAATCCTCGCCCTTTCTCTGATTGGCGGGTCTGTACAGGAACCGGGACATCCTGACATGGATGATATTCTTGCTGCATGCCATTACCCGTCCCACCCGTTTGATGCCCTCATCCAACCTTTCGATGATGCAGGCACCATAATCAATAAGGAAAACCTGCAGAAAATCATCAGCCGTATCACAACGGAATTTCCCCGGTCACTTGGCATCATTATCTGCTCAATTATCCTAATGAACATGTTTTCAACATCATATTTTCCAACCGGGCTCATCGATTCTTTTGAGATGGACATGGATATAATGTCAATAAATGTTTTTTGAGGTCTCTGATTATTTTATTATGACAGATAATTTCCCTGAATAATGACGTTTTGGGTCCACAAAAAACAAACCGCAGTTTTTTTATGGTGAACAGCAAAGAGAAAAGTGATCAAAATTTTAAAAGGTGACTGACATGGATTACGGAAACATGGTTGGAGAGGCCTTTGGCTATGCCAAGGAAGGTCTCGTTGGAAAATGGATGAAATGGATTCTGCTTCTCATCGCAACAATTCTTCTCACACTGCCCCTCATGGGGTACTCCTTAAAGATCCTTCGTGGGGAAAAACCATCTCCCGAAGTTAATGGATGGGGAACCCTGTTTATAGACGGCATAAAGTATGTTATTATCTGTCTCATTTATGCAATCCCGGTCTTCATCATTCTCGCCCTGCTCATGGCCCCTGTGCTCGCGGCTGCAATGACCGGAGACAGCAATGCGGTTATGGCCAACTTGGGTGGATTCCTTTTAGGCCTCGTGCTCCTTGTAATCGTTGCAATTATCATCGGCCTGTTCGAGTTCATCGGGATTGTCCGGTTTGCCCGGACTGGCAGCATGGGAGAAGCGTTTAACTTTTCAGCCATCCTTGCCACTATCGGTAAAATTGGCTGGGTTAACTACATTCTCGCTCTCATTATCATGGGAATCATCCTCGTTATTATCGAAACGATCTGCAGCTTAATCCCGTTTGTCGGTATGCTTCTCTTATTCATCCTGATGCCGTTCTTAACGATATTCCAGGCACGCTACACCTGCATGGTGTATGACAGTGCGGGATCGGCATAATCTTTTTTTTGATTTTTTATACGGACGGGCCGAAGGTGTAAGGTTTATCATCGGTTTTAATAAATCCTGTACTGGATGACATCTTTGCCATGCAGGCAAAATTATCCTAAATCATCTGATGAGAAAATTTCTTCAGAGCTTCGTGAACGATCACAATGATGTCCGGGTGTTGACGGCTTGAAGCAAAGGTAAAAAACCTGTCACCATCGGAATAACCGGCATGGCAGGCACACAATACAAAATACGATAAGAGTTAGTACACCTGATATTGGTAAAAAATATTTTTAAGAGAGTATGTCATTCAGCCAGCAATTTCAGAACAAATTGCTGGCATGTCAGCAGGTGAAGACGATCTGCCGGCGCATTATTCCATGCAACACTGAAGAGTAAGAGCAGGGCATTGTCAAATGTTGTATCAAATTTCCGATCTTCGCTGTATTCCGGGTGCTGGGGGTTTGCCAGCAGGTATTCATCTTCTGGTAAAAAAGTCTGGTACCTTTCTGGTCGGGGAAGTGATTGTTCGAGAATTTGTGCATGCTCATGAACAATTTCAAATGCACGGGTCAGGTAGGGAAAAACCGTGGGTATCTCCGATTGTTCAATAGTTGCTCTCGCAACCCGGGCTGCTTCGCCATATTCACCGGTAGAAAACTGGCTGATTACCATCGCAGCGCTGTGCGCAGCATCCGGAGAGATGCCGGTGATTGCATCAGGATTTTGTTCTACATAAGATTTCAAAGAGGTTGCAAGTTCTTTTCCTAAGGATACCGCGGTGTGAGACATACCAAACCGATATTTCAGGCGAACGAGCAACAGGGTGAGACTTATCGCATACAGCAGCTGAAGGGTTAGGCCGGACATATAGTCAGTCGGAACAACAAAGAAAATAAAAGCATATATCGGGGTTGATAATGCCACAATATCCTTCTTCGGCCGGATCCAGGCAAGGTACGCAAGAAGACAGGAACCAATTACACAACCAAGGGAAAAGAACTGGAAGTTGATCTCAAAGCCCATCTGCCATATCAGGACACCGATAAGGGTAATTCCAAAAGAGAAGATGGGGATGGCGAATTCGAGGTATCGCTGGTTGTTACTGCCTGACTGGATAGTACCTTCTGAACTGGTCATGTCTACCTTATCCATTTTATCAATTGATTCTTCTCAGTGCGATCTAAGATTGCCGATAAGAAAAATAGTATTTAGTCATCAGTCGAAACAGGTGCTCGTTTCTTTCGGATAGATACGCAGTTAACAACCGGTTCACCAGTCACGATATACCTGCGGATAACCTGTCCGAGTACCTCAACCACATCATTCACTTTAATATCTTCATCCGGGCTGGTGAACATCTTGACCGATATCGCACCGGAACGATCAGCGACAGAATATTGAGGACGGTTCAGGAACTGGAAATGGACGCGTTCAACCACACCATCGATTCGCACAATCTTTCCAATCATATTTTCATTGATAAGCTTTACCCGCACCGTCTTTGCCTGGCGTTCATACTCCGGTTCAAGCTCTGCGTACTGGCTGCGGCTCATATAGTTAAGCGCAACAGGGATTACCAGAAGCATAAACAGGACGGGGATCAGCCAGATGAGGTTTGATCGTACATCAGGACTATACAGGGAAGCAACAATAAGAAAAAGGGTGAAGAACACAAACACCCCGATTGAGATGATTGAGACCTTCACTTCGACATTTCCGATCTTCATCGGAAAAAATATTGGCTGTTAATCTACTTCAGTGCTGCGATCTCTTTGCGGAACGCAACCCAGTAGATGACACCGACGAAGAAGATACCTCCGACAATGTTACCAAGAGTTACTGGTATGATGTTTGCTGTCCACATCGTAACCCAGTTGATGCTGGCATTGATCTTCGTTGGGTCTGTAATGAATCCCTGGGTGAAGATACCTGCCGGGATAAAGTACATGTTGGCGATAGAGTGTTCGAATCCGCTGGAAACGAAGGCCATGATCGGGAACCAGATACCAAAGAACTTACCAACTGCGTCATCTGCACAGATTCCGAGCAGGATAGCGAGGTTGACTAACCAGTTGCAGGCGATGGCTTTGAGGAATGCAGAGTAGAATCCCATTATTCCGACATAACCAACCTTGGCTCCGGCAATTGCAATGGCACGAGAGCCAAATGCAGTCACTGTTCCTACACCCGCTGCATCGAAGGACACGAACGGACCGTATGCACAGATATATGCAAATACGACTGATCCGATGAAGTTTCCGATATAGACGAAAATCCACAGGTTCGCGACCTGTGCCCAGCTGACCTTGTGAATGAATGCAGCCATGGGGGCGAGCATTGCGTCACCAGTGAAGAGCTCAGCACCAGTAAGGACGGTGATAATAAGCCCAACCGGGAAGACTGCTCCCAGAATTAACTGGGCAAAACCTGGACTGGCAGTGCCGTAGCGCATTGCAACGTCAGTTGCCATTATTCCTGTTGAACAAACCGTTGCAAGAGCAGCACCCATAGCGATGTATGCGCCTGACATGAATCCACGAAGGACCATGTTCCATGCGGGCAAGCCGACTTTGTACTTACCGGCATCTCCTGCCTTTGCAGTAATTGCTACCGGAGGATGAAACACCATTTTTTAACACACCTCAATTGTCCACCTATACCAGCAACGTATTAAATCAGTTTTCTGTATAGGGCAATTTACAGTCTCTTGCGTGGATATTAATAATTTTCGAATTGTTCGTCAATCAGACACGTGTACAGCAATGAATAGGAGAAAAATATTATTCTGAGGTTAATGAATTATGGTGTACCCAATTGTATTATCAATAAATTTTTTGATTTCCATTTAAAAAGATAGAAATCTTAAAAAAAAGATTACAAAATAAAAACAGGAATTTTTATGACGCGCAGTAAAGGGAAAAAAGGAGACGTCGCATAACTTTCTGTTTCCCGGGAAATTTTCTTGGATTATTCTATTGTATAATGAATATTACCAAAATATTCGATAATTCCAAAGCAAAATACATTTTTTGTGCGTTTTTTAAAAAAGCATTCATTTTTTTGAAATATAAACCGTTAAACAAAAAAGGTGGGATGAATAACTATGACTATGGATAAAAAATCTCAAATCGTCCTGGTCTTAGGCCTTGCCCTAACCATCATCCTTCTTCTGTTCAATATTTATCTTGCAGGAATCGTCTTTATTCTGGTAATCACGGTATTTATTTCATTGCTGATTATGCAGGACAGCGTGTGCCATCCCAATGTGGAAGTAAGCCTTTCTGAAGATGCCAAATCAGTTATCCTGAATAATTCTGGCAATGCCCCGGCCCTGCGTATCCATGTGGCCCTTGTACCCATGAATATCGAGTATGATGTGCCATCTCTTGCCATTGACGAAACCCATTCTTATCCGTTGGATTCGATGATTCCGGAAGTCAAAGTTATAATAACCTTTGAAAATGAAGAAAAAAATGTCTTTTCCAAAACCTATCCCTTGTCTGCCTTGGGTGCGTACGATCCCCTTAAACCGATGATACCTATGTTCAAATGGAAATGAACAGACAATCACAATAACGAAAAAATCTTTTTTTTATTATTACAAAACACGGAATGATTCGGGAACATATTTTATTTGTGCCGTAATCGATTCAATAAATTTGTTTTTTACGAATATCTGATGAATAACCGTGGGCATTTATACCAATATTCACAAGTAATCATAAAATAGTGCATCTGTTCGCCGCACTTTTTGTTTACTGTATAGATATTCTGCACAGGAATAATTCCCATGAGAAAACCCCGGTTCCCCCCAATGGTCATTGACATTGTCCAGACAGCACTTTTAGCCTGTGACGGGATTGAATTCACTGACCAGGCAGCCTGCCCGATATGCGGCGGGGAAGTCGCGGGATATGATACACGGAAAAAACAATTTGCCGTGATCCGGGAAAATGAAAAAGAACGTGTCATTTACGTACGGGTCAAACGGTTTTACTGTAAAACATGTAAGAAACTCTGTTACGCGGATGAACCGTTTTATCCGGACACCCGCGTGGGATCGCCGCTCATAGATCTCTGCAAAACATTTGCAGCAACGATCCCCTTCAGCCGTACAGCCACTTACCTCTCCCTTATGGGAATTGCAATCGATCGTGGCAGTGTCCGTAACTATGCGAAACGGAATTTTGGAGAGATTCCAACTGCTGATATGTTCGGTATGCGCCTTCCGTTCTCAATCCTCTCCCTCTCTTCGCTCACTGCCAGCGACGGTGAGGGGAGTGGCATCAAAGGGGCAGAAGTTCTCGCGGCCTGTGGTTTCCCATCCGCACACCGGGCAGCGCCTCACCTGCAATTTACGGGAGAAGAAAGGGAGCAGCGGCAGGAAGAGGAAGAGAAAAAAGAACGGGAGACCGAGCGACCATAATATTGCCGTGATGACCAGTGAACCGGCAAAAAGAATCAGGCTCAGTATCCACGGTTTCATACATCACTTCTTTTTTAGCGGAGTGGAAGATGATGGATTCCTGGATCGAAGGGCCAGTTCCCGCACAGCATAAGCCGGGAGTGCATCTGCCACAGGTCCCAGCTTTTCATTTAAGTCAGACCCGTCCAGTTCCTTAACAAATATCGGAGCCCCGATACCCGCAACAATAATTTGCCGGGCATGAGATAACGCTGCCGCGCTCTTTACCTGATCGCAGATAAGGTTCCGCTGTACTTCCCAGAATTGTTCTGCTATCTGCATTGCTCCTTCTTCGCCAATTTCTTCAAGATCGGCACAGACCACCCGGGCGAGCCGGCGCAGGGATGCAGATTTTGTTTTCTCTTTTTTATCAGGAGTGTCGCAGGAATACTCGTCTGTGCTGATATGATTGAGAACCAGGTGAGCATCGGCACTTGCAGCGAAATATTCTGAACTGACGGGTGTTTTCACCCCATTGAGACAAACCGACTGGAGCAGGGTGGCTACATTTCCCCGGAGCATGCCGGTATAGACAAGATAACCATTCTGGAGCCGGTGGAGATCGGTCAGACCTGTCAGTGATTCAAAATGGGCAAGCGGGATGATGTCTGCAGTGGTGCTGCCAATATCGAGAAGAACTGCATCTGAATATTTCTCCCGCAGGTATGCTGCCGATGCGAGCCAGTTGGCAGCGGCGAGCTGGGGGACCGCATGGGTATGGAACAGCCCGTCCATACCATAAAAAATGGCACGGGGAAAAGCTCTCTTCACGGCATCCACAATAAAGGAGATGCCCTCCATTTTATTTGAAAAACTGTCCGCCAGCTCGCCGCTCATTACCACGGCTGCCAGATCATCGGGTGAAGTAACATACTGGCCAAGAAGTGATGTGATCGGTGCTTGCTCCCAGAGCGGGCAGTAGTGGATGTGGACTCCACTCTCATTGATAACTTTGAGATTTGCCCCGCCCACATCTATCCCGATCATACAGAAGAGACCTTCCCGTGCGTATCAAAACGGACGCTTCTGGTAAGGTGCACCTGTTCCGGGCCACCACCCTTTGAAGCATCAATCAGGATCTCTGCTATCTCTTCATTCATGCAGGCAGTAATACCAACAAGACTTGTGGTGATCCGCGGGTTTACATCCACCACATATATTTTATCGGCAACAACAACATCCACGCCACAATATCCCTGCCCACCGAGTATAATGATTGTCTTTTTGGCAACCTCAATGATCTCTGCTTCTCTCGCAGGATGAACCGGTGTCTCACCACCGAGATAGTAAATCGCGCCATCCGCCCCATGTTCGATATGCTGCCGGTTAACGGCAAGGACAAGCGGAGGTTTGCCGGTATAATATGCGCAGGCATCGCCGATTACCCGGCTTGCCACGAGGCTCACCGAAAAATGTTCACCGTCAATGTACTGCTGGGCAAATTCACCATCCCCTACGGGACCATCAGAAACCCTTACTCCCTGCGCGCCGCAGCCTTTTACCGGTTTTACCATCCGCTTACCGGTGATGACTTCTGATGGTACGGGCACACCATGTGAACGCAGGATTTTTTCTGTCTGCACTTTGTTGGCACAGAGAGCGACAGTCATAAAACCGCAGCCGAGATTGTGGGTATGCTGCTCAAGAATCTGCGTGTATCGCGCAAGCAGGTTGTCAGGAGCGATCACAAGCCCCATTTCACAATGTGGCGCCAGATGTTCAATCTCTGCGGCAAAATCCCCGCAGCCGGGCACCACGACTTCATATCCGCAGCGCTCAAAACTCTGCTTTACCGTGTTGAACATTGCTGCACCCTCATGAGCAAGGGTGGGGTCGCGACAAGTGGCATATTCTGCGAGCAGGACTTTCATCTTTTGTATGTAAGCTCTGAAAGAAAATTACCCTATCCGATCGGTGAACTATTTGTGGGGCGGCATCAATAGACTTCTTGAACATGAGACCTTCGATCCTGCTCACGAATGATGATGGTGTAAGTTCAGTCGGACTCTGGGCTGCATATGAAGCGCTCACTCCCATTGCCGATGTAACGGTTGTTGCCCCGGCAACCCAGCAGAGTGCTGTTGGCAGGTCGATTTCGATCTTTGAACCCCTGCGGGCTAGTAAGATCACCATCAACGGTATTCCGGCGTGGTCTGTTGCCGGTAAACCCACGGACGCGGTGATCATCGGCCTGTATGCACTCAAACTCGCCCCGACAATGATTGTCAGCGGGATTAATATTGGTGAGAACCTCTCGACGGAGTCGATTATGACTTCCGGAACAGCAGGAGCGGCCCTGGAAGGTTCCAACCAGGGGACAAAAGGCATTGCATTCTCCCTGCAGGTTGAGGACCAGGGGGAAAAATTCGATGATCCGCGCAACCATGGACACAGTTTCGATGCGGCAAAAAAAGTTGTGCGTGATGTAGTCTCCCGTGTACTCGAACATGGATTCTCGCCGCATACGGACATCATAAATGTGAACATCCCCTCGGTTGTAAAAGGCGGGTACGAGATTACCCGGCTTGCCCCAAAACTCTTCCACACCGGTGTGGAAAAACGACTGGATCCCCGGGGGCGTCCATATTTCTGGATCAATGGTCCGCTGTATGAAGATGCCGAAGAAGGTACCGATGTGCATGCAATCAGGAAGGGAAATGTATCAATTACTCCCATAACTCTTGACTGTACGTCCTATGCTGCAGTGGAAGATACAAAAAAAGTGTTTAAGAATTAATTTTTCTGGCAATTGGATATAACGCCTACAACACATCAAATCTTTTTATTAATTATCTGCACGGAATACACCAGTGGTTGTGATTGTCCGCATGCAATAATACCCGAACAAGAAAATCTGCATACATTTTTCTTTCCTGTTCTGCATACACTAGACCATGAAGTGGGCATTGCTTTCCGTATGGGATAAAACGGGTATCGTCAAACTCGCACAAGATCTCATCGGAGAAAAATACAGTATAATGAGTTCCGGGGGTACCGGAAAAACGCTGGCAGAAGCCGGGATAAAATTTACTGAAGTATCAAGTTACACGGGATTTCCTGAGATGATGGACGGGCGGGTCAAGACACTGCACCCGAAAGTTCACGGGGGTCTGCTCGGGCGGAGACAGGTTGACGATGCCGTTATGGCAAAACACGGGATCAACCGGATAGATCTTCTGGTTGTCAATCTCTACCCGTTTGAAAAGATGTCTGCAAAAAAGATGGGACTCGAAGAGCTCATTGAATATATCGATGTTGGCGGTCCGGCTATGATCCGGGCTGCGGCCAAAAATTATCGCGATGTTGCAGTGGTAGTTGATCCGGCGGATTATCCATCCATCACAAAATCCATCCAGGGAAACGGCATAAGTCCGGACGAGCGCCTGATGCTTGCAAAGAAGGCATTTGCCCGCACTGCTGCCTACGATGCATCGATCAGTAATTACCTCTTCCGACTCGATGCGGATTTCCCGTCAACATTTACGGTCCAGTATACCCAGGGCCGGACATTACGGTATGGCGAGAACCCTCACCAGAAAGCTGCAGTATATGGGACATCCGGCATTGCCGGCATAGAACCTATCCAGGGTAAACAGATGTCATACAATAATTACCTTGACGTCAATGCCGGTGTTGGACTCTTACGGGAATTTGATGAACCCGCAGCAGTCATTGTAAAGCACAACAATCCCTGTGGTGTTGCGGTAGATTCTGAAATTTTTCCGGCCTATGAAACTGCCCGCGAGGTTGATCCGGTATCAGCCTATGGATCGGTGGTCTCGTTCAACCGCGAAGTGGATGTGAAGCTGGCTGAAGAGATCTGTAAAACATTTGTTGAAGTGATTGCTGCCCCATCGTTTTCCAAAGATGCCTTGGCTGTCATGAAAAAGAAAGATACCATGCGGGTTTTAGTGCTGCCGGAAAAAACTGAGGCAGATGAGATCAGGACCATTGACGGAGGTGTTTTAGTTCAACGTACTCCTGCATACCAGGAACGCTGGGAAGTTATCACTGACCGTGATCCCACACCTGCTGAAATGAAAGCCCTTCAGCTGGCATGGAAAGTCTGCAAACATACCAAGAGCAACACGATTATTTTTGCGGACCAGAAGCGCACGCTCGGAATTGGTGCCGGCCAGATGAGTCGCGTTGATTCAGCAAAGATCGCCATCGAAAAAGCCTGTGCTTCTCTAAAAGGCTCATCGGTTGCATCGGATGCTTTTCTCCCGTTCGCAGACACGCTTGAAGTGGCTGCAGAGGCTGGAGCAACAGCACTGGTTCAACCCGGAGGATCAATCCGGGATAAGGAAGTTATTGAAGCCGCAAACCGGTTACAGATGGCGATGGTTTTTACGGGTATACGGTACTTCAGGCACTGATTTTTTCAATTATTTTCTTAATCCAGCCTTAATTTTTTAGGAATATTTAAATTCTGCGAAGATACTATGTAATTTAAATCGTTTGTGGCTGGAGATGCCGTAAATGGTTTTGGAGATTGATGATTTTATGGCAACTACAGCGTATTTGGTTAAGAATTTTGGTGTAATGAGCGTTGCAAAGTTCGGGGCAATCCTTGGTTTGATTTATGGCATAATTATGGGAATTGTTCTCGCTCTCGTAAATGGGGCACTGGCAGGTTCACTTGCCGGTGCAATCGCAATTGGTATTGGCTCGCTCATTGCGGCCGCTATCGCGGGACTTATTGGCGGGTTCATCACCGGTGCAATTGTCTCATTCATTTACAACATCGTACTGGGTTCAATGGGTGGAATCGAAGTCGATCTCGAAGTAAAACAATAATCTCTTATTCGATCCTTTTTTAGAGATAATAGACATACTTCTTGCTATCTTGAAAGATTTTTTTAAAAAATTGTGGTGAATACGATGGATTACAGAAGTATGGTTGGAGAATCTTTTGAGTATGCTAAGGAAGCAGTTGTTGGCAAATGGTACACGTGGTTGATGCTCATCATTGCAACAATTCTTCTGGGTATCCCCCTTGCCGGATATACCCTGAATGTTCTCCGGGGAGAAAAACCAGCACCGGAAGTTAAGGATTGGAAAACCCTGTTCATCGAGGGTATCAGGTATCTCATTATCATGTTCATCTACATGATACCTGCAATGATTGTCCTGTTTGTTGTTGTGGGTGTATCAACATTTGGCACTTTGAGTGCCAATCCCACGGCAGTAATGGCAGCTACGGGAAGTGTGCTGTTCGGCATGCTGCTTTTTGTTGTGATTGCCCTGATTACATCGATTTTAGCAATCATTGGAGCTGTCCGCTTTGCACGAACAGGTAATATGAGAGAGGCTTTTAATTTCAACGCAATCCTTGCAGCAATCAACAGGCTCGGCTGGGTTTCTTACATCATCGCACTCGTGATTCTTGCCATTATTGAAATAATTATTGGGTTTTTTGTTACTATCCTGACGATGATCCCAATCATTGGATTCCTGATCTACCTGTGTCTCCTTGCACCGATCGCGCTCTTTTTCGCACGCTACATCTGCCTGCTTTACGACAGTGCCGGTGCAGTATAACTATACAATTCGTTTTTTAGATTTTTAGACGGAAACGTACATTTTAACACGATTAAGGTGCCTTGAAAAAGAATGCCAGATATCCAGATAGGGAAATTTTTCACGGTAAATTAATACACAGAGTCCGGTAAACCGGGTTATAAAATACTCTGAATTACCTGAAAATTTTTTTAAAAGAGGGGTTTGATCGTCCTCTCCAAAGAGATTATCTCTGGACTGCCCCGAGGTTTGCCTGTTCTACCGTTTTTGCATACCGTGCCAGTACACCCGTCAGTTTCCTGGTATGGGGTTTGAGAACTTTTCGCCGCTTTTCAAGTGTTGGTGCATCAACAAGGATGTCAATTTTCTTTGCAAAGAGATCGATAGAAATCCGGTCTCCTTCTTTGACAAGCGCTATTGGTCCACCGACCGCTGCCTCCGGCGCTACATGGCCGATACAGGGGCCCCGAGTACCGCCGGAGAACCGGCCGTCTGTGATAAGCACTACCTTTGAGTATCCCAGTCCCATGAGGGCTGATGTGGGAGAAAGCATTTCGGGCATGCCCGGTGCACCCCGGGGTCCTTCATACCGGATGATGATTACATCCCCTTCTTTGATTTCACGGGCAAGGATCGCTTTCATTGCCGGTCCTTCACCGTCAAAAACCCGGGCGGGTCCCTCATGTTTCCACATTTGCTTTGGCACAGCCGCACTTTTTACTACGGCGCCATCGGGTGCAAGGGAGCCCGATAAAATTTTGAGTCCTCCTTCCTTGTTTATCGGATTTTTGGTACTGCGGATAACTTCCTCATTCCTGATGCTTGCGTCTTTTGCAATCCGGAGGATTTTTTTACCCGAAACGGTTATGCTGTCATCAAGATACGATTCAAGTCGTTTCAACACGGCCGGGATACCACCGGAGCGATGGAGAGTCTGCATCGAATGGGGACCGGATGGTTGCATATAGCAAAGGTGGGGGATTTCATCGGCTAGCGTTTTGAAATCGTCAAGGGTAAGAGGAATCTCGGCCTCAACAGCGATGGCCATCAGGTGCAGAACAGTGTTTGTCGATCCGCCGAGCGCCATATCCACCCGGATCGCATTCCGGAGACTCTTTTTTGTTATAATATCCCGGGGTTTGATTCCTTTTTTCACCAGGGGTAAAATAGCCTCTCCGGTTTCCCGTGCCAACCGCAGTTTCCCTGCATCTACTGCCGGGGTCGCGGCACATTCGGGAAGCGACATTCCCATTGCCTCGGTCATGCAGGCCATGGTATTTGCCGTGTAAAGGCCCTGGCAGCTGCCGCATCCGGGCATGGCACATCCCTCAAGTTCGCAGAGTGCTTTTTCACTCATCGTGCCTGCTGCAACTTTTCCGACTGCTTCAAACACATCGATAAGAGAGCGATCTTTTCCTTCCTGGAATCCCGAGAGCATCGGCCCTCCCGTGAGAACAATTGTGGGAATATTTGTCCTGGCAGCTGCCATCAGCATGCCCGGTACGATCTTGTCACAGGTTCCTACGCAGACAAGCCCGTCAAACCGGTGTGCTTCTGCCATCAGTTCAATGGAGTCGGCAATATTCTCCCGCGATGGTAATGAGTAGCGCATACCTTCGTGACCCATCGCAATCCCGTCGCATATACCAATGACACCAAACTCAAATGGTACACCTCCTGCTGCAGCAATACCTTCACGAACTTTTTCCGTTAGCTGCCTGAGGTGGATATGTCCCGGGACTATTGTATTAAAAGCATTAGCAATTCCTATGAACGGAAGTCCCATCTCCCGTTCAGTGACCCCGAGGGATCGCAGGAGCGAACGGTTGGGAGCCCGCTGGTATCCGGTTTTAACTTCGTCGCTGCGCATGTATTCTCACCAGCATTGTGGTGATGATAGGTTCGCGGTATGACAATTATATCCCTTGTGGAAAAAAGTTTTTTTTGAACTTTTTTCTTAACCGTTGTTGTATGTGAAAAATTATTGTCGCGAAAACTGCAAAGCCGAATCAATCAGTGCTCGTGCAAATAACGGAGAGAAATATGCATGCGTATAACAACCAAGTACATTCTGCGAGATCAACCCGTCTTTTCCGCTGTCTATACCTTTCCCACGGGACAACCGGAATGCGTACCGGGCATCGCTTGAGGGATGTACCTGGGAATAATGGAACTCATGACCAAAAATTGTCTGGCCGGGGGCAAGGAAGGAATGACTGGCAATGGTCTCTCCTTTTACGTAACCCAGCGCCTGGATACGCCTCGTCATCTCTGCACAAGCAGGAAGAATGCCGCACATCCGGTAAGTTTTATCCGATCTGATTTCTTCGGTAAGATACATCAGCCCGCCACATTCCCCATACACCGGCATACCTGAATCAGTTGCTGTTTTTAGTTCCTGCCTGCACCGGGATGATTCGAGCGCAGGAAGATGCAATTCGGGGTAACCCCCGCCAAGATACACTGCATCGACATCGGGAAGCGGATCGGAAAGGGGACTGAAAAAAACAATTTCTGCACCCGCTTTCTTAAGATTATCAAGATTGTCCTGGTAATAAAAACAGAATGCTTCGTCATGAGCAACACCAATTTTTGTATGGGCCTGCTTTTTATTATCAATAGGATTAACAGGATCTTTCAATGGGAGTGCCTGGTGTGCAGCATCTAAAATTGCATCCAGGTTACAGTTCTCTTCAATAATTTTCCCGAACTCTCCCATACTCGCTGATTCGTGAGCCATCTTGAGACCGAGATGCCGGCTTTCCACCGCAAGTTCTTCCTTACGGGGAATATACCCAAAAGAGGGAATGGTTAAGGAGGGTTCAATCATTGATCTGTGCCGTGGACTCCCGATACGGTTGAGAATAACTCCGCTGAACAATAAGGTTGGATCATATCGCCGGTATCCATCTATCAGTGCATGAACGCTGCGGGACATGCCTTTGGCATCGATAACAAGTATGACCGGTGCTTTTAAGATCCGTGCGATATGGGCAGTGCTCGCCATATCAGAACCATCCACACCGTCATACATACCCATGACGCCTTCAACCACTGCAATATCTGCACCTTCAGTTGCCCGGATAAACGTGTCGATACAACCCTCCTCACCCATCATGAACGGATCAAGGTTCCGTGAAATGCGTCCGCATATCCGGGTATGATGGGAAGGATCGATAAAATCCGGGCCGACTTTGAATGGCTGGACTTTTAATCCCCTTTTAGTAAGTGCAGCCATAATGCCGCTTGCAATCGTTGTCTTACCGCACCCGCTGTGCGTGCCTGCAATAACAATACGGGGAACCGTATTCATAATACACCTTCATTTTTTTCATTGGCCTCTTCAGGTGCTGTTGTAAGCATGTGCACGGGAATATGGACTCCACTTTCGAGGCTATAAGCATCCACTCGTAAATACACACGTTTGACCATGCTCTCTGTTGTCAGGATCAGGGAATCTTCTCCAAGTAGTGCTTTAAGAATACATTTGTCAATGACACCGTAAGTAAAATCCAGATGAATTTTCAAATTTTCCGCGCACTGTTTTGCCCGGGTGCCCATGGCGCCGGTGCAGATTCCAGTATGCATCGATAACCATTTCGAAAGATACTCCCCGTTGTCCAGATCGATATTGCAGACAGTAATGATTCCGTGACGGCCGGGCTTTTTAGAATTTTCAAACAACGTCTCGATGCAGTGCATCATGTCCAGAACCGTCCGGGGTTTTTTCCCTTTCAGTAAAAATCCCCGTTTCTGCAGTTCCATGTGCAATTCGAGAAGTGTCGGAAGGGAGAGATGAGCTTTACGAACGGATTCCGGGTTGCCAAAAGCTACTTCGGGAATATCTTCTTTGAGAATTTTTCCATTAAGCATCAGGATTGCCCGATTTGCCCACGGATATGCCAGTTCAACATCATGAGTGGAGATGATGATGGTCTTACCTTCGTGGTTTAATTCATCGAGCAGTTCCATAATATCTTCTGATCCTGATGGATCGAGACCACTGGTGGGTTCATCGAACACCAGCACGTCTGGGTCCATTGCCAGCACACCGGCTATTGCCACCCGTTTTTTCTCCCCGCCGGAAAGCTGGTGAGGAGGTCGGCGCTCAAATCCTTCGAGCCCGACATGCCGGAGTGCCTGTGTTACGGCCTCTTTTACTTCAGTCTCGGTATAGCCAAGATTCGTTGGTCCGAATGCAACATCCTGGTACACCGTCGGGGCGATGATTTGGCGGTCCGGGTTCTGGAGGACAAAACCCACACGTTTTCTTAACATCCGCAACGACGCGGTGTCATACTGGATTGGCTGGTTGTCAAAGAGCAACAGGCCGGAATCCGGGCGTATCATACCATTGAACATGGTAAGAAGCGTGGATTTCCCGGCTCCGTTGGGTCCCACGAGAGCGATCTTCTCTTTTTTACGGATATGGAAACTGATGCCGCAGATCGCTTCCATTCCCCGGGGGTAACGATACCGGATATCTCGGGCTTCAAGTATGATGCTGCTCATGATTCATCCTAAATTATGGTAATCGAACCGGACACAATCACAACGGTTGTAGACAATGCAAGAAAGGTCACGACCGCAAGACAGGGCATCCGTTCAACAGGCCGGCTCTCACCCAGCAGGGCAAATTTCCCATCATAACACCGTGCATCCATTGCCCTGATTAGATCTTCACCCGCATCCCAGCTGGCGATGAATGCAGCTCCACATAACGTGGCAAACGAATGCAGGGATTCACGATACGTGGAATATCCCAGACGCATAACCTGCGCATGATAAATCTGTATAACCTGATCAATCAGGATAAAGATCGTGCGATAGATGATCATCATGAGGTCAATAACTACTTCGGGAACCCTGCACTGGCGAAACACAATGAAAATATCTGTCATCGGGGTAGTTAAGGCAATAAATATCATCGCAGACATCCCGCCGATAACCCGGCAGAAAACAAACATCCCCTGATTTATGCTTTCCCGGGTAATGGACAGCGAGAATGATGGCAGGATATCCCATTGCCAGAAAATATCCTGTCCCCCGGTGATGAGGATGATTCCGGCTACACTCATGATGGCAAACCCGAGGGGCACAATAAAGAGCTCCGCGTAGGTTTTTGCATCTATCCGGGCAAGGATGAGAATTGCACAGGTAAGAACAACCGCAATAAAAAGCGGAGCAATATAACCCGTTGAAAGGAGACAAAGGAGGATTGCACCCAGGCCGGCTGCAAGTTTAACGTATGCATTTACTTCACGGAGTCCGTTCTTCTGGGCAATATCTTCCAGAAGTTCCTCAAACATAGATAGTAGTCTCTCCCTGTTCCGATTATGATTTCTTCTTCTGTCCAATCCAATAACCAAATACGCCGCCAACAAGAATCCCGCCAACGGCAGCCTGGAATGCAAAAAGGCAGGACTCAATCTCTGCACTCGGAGGTTCCCACTGGGGAATGAGAGGTTTAAAATTTTCAACAGGGGTTCCAGAAAGTTTAGCGATAAGTCCTGATCCGACAGTATCAGAGCCGGAGAATTCTGCCCCACTCATTGTTGAATTCGTGTACAGGAATACTGCACAGAATGCCACAATCGCAATCACGGTCAGGACTTCGAGGGTATATCTGAAGCTCATGTGTGCTCATTCCGTGCGGCATTTATCTGTTTTTCAGAGAAGATTTTCAGCCGGATCAGGATATCGGGTTTTAAGGCTACGATATATTTGAACACGAGTGCAAGAACAATTCCCTCAACAATGGCAAGAGGGATCTGCGTTAAGGCAAATATGCCAAGGAACAGGATAAATGAACTAACAAAACCTCCAGTCGCTGCCGGGTATGCCAGTGCAAGTTCAACTGAGGTTGTTATGTACGTGAAAATATCAGCGAGAGCGGTTACCAAAAATACTGTAATATAAATATTGACAGATGTGTCCCGGAGAAGCCGGTATATTGCATAACCCACGAGGGGTCCGACAATACCCATGGAAACGATATTCGCTCCAAGAACAGACAGTCCCCCATGGGCAAGGAACAGACTCTGGAACAGGAGAACGATTGCACAGACAACTGCAGTGATCCATGGCCCAAAAGATATTGTTGATAGCCCGGTACCGGTAGGATGCGAACAGCTGCCGGTTACAGAAGGGAGTTTTAACGATGACAGGATAAAGATGAATCCTCCCGTTACCCCAAGCAGGGGGAGCGCCTCCCGGTCAGCTGCAAGGACTCGTTTCAACTGGTATATTCCGAGCATGAGACAGGGCAGGGCAACAATCCACCATACCAGACACCATTGCCACGGCAAGAATCCTTCCATAATATGCAAAATATCACCCGTTGAACCCGGAATCGTTTCGAGCAAATTAACTTGACTTAAATCAATTAAATTTGTATCAAAACGTTGTTTCGATCGGTATTAATATTTTTTGACGTTTGATGGAATGTGCAAATAGAGAGAGACCATCAGTCATGCTGAATTTCTATTAATGTAATTAAAAAAATAGGTGATTGTGTAAAATCCACATAACCTAAAGGTAGGGTGAATGGAATGCACTGTATGGACTTTCGAGAGAAAAATTCCTCTATTAGATCAAGAAATGAAGTGGAGATGCCACAAATGGAAGAAAGATTCCTTTGAAATTCTTGAGGTTTTTAGGTACATTAAATCGTATTTTTGGTGGATGTTGCCCAATCACCAAAATTATTATCGCTTCTTCCGGAAATGATAAACCAGGTAAACTGCACCAATGATGATGGCCACAATTATTGAGAGATAAATTGGATTGGATAGTATTGCGGTCATGCCTGCAGGTGCGGTCACATTTACCTTCACTTTCATGGTATCTGAAATATAAGTGTTATCGAGTTCATCCCGGTACCGGATTTCCGAGTCAAGCCCGTATTCCTTTATTGTTGCTGAACGATCAACACTCATGATATACGACACAGTCCGGGATTCGCCGGGTTTCAGATCCCCGATATAAGCAATATCATCATTGCTGGTAAAGGGATCAACCGCACTTATTCGTGCCTGTGCACTTTTTACCGTGGTATCACCGGTATTTTTATACACGATTGTAATGACTTTTTTATTTCCCGGATTCATCTCAGCGGGGGGGGATACGACAGCAAAATCAGCTTTACCTCCAACAGATACACCTACAGTATCGCTTCTTGAAGTGACAAAGTCCCCTTCATTATTCTGGTATACCACAACAACATCAATGGGGTAGGTCTGTTTTTGTGCATCGCTCGATACTGATACTTTATACCGGCAATCCACTACATTACCCGGTGCAAAATTCCCTATGTACA
Organism: uncultured Methanoregula sp.; assembly: GCA_963676675.2. Taxonomy (GTDB): domain Archaea; phylum Halobacteriota; class Methanomicrobia; order Methanomicrobiales; family Methanospirillaceae; genus Methanoregula. Next base: position 1,738,969 of record OY781161.1, read on the forward strand.
CGCTGCTGTCGGTGGGAATAATCGGACTGTTCCCATTTCTGATAATTTTAACTATGGATTTAATACCGGTATCAAATCCGGTATTTTTAATTTTCATATTGATGTAACCTTCAGTTCCCACATTCAGGTGCTCAGGTACCGCAGATAGTACATTGATTGAAACATCCGGTTTAATTTTTATGGGGAGAAGGATTGTCTTGTTTACCTTTTTGTAAGAGTACTGGATGGTATCAGTACCGTATTGATCGGCCGTGTAGAGATAAGTATAACTAAGGTTGAGGGGCAGACTGTAGTTACCGGCAGGTGCATCAGCATTGGTCTTAATAATGAAAATAGCATCTGTAGTGCTTGCCCCTTTGAGATCTCCTAACATCTGGGGATCGGATTTGACGACCAGCGGTGCATTACCGGGCTGAACCCTGACTGTCAGGAACTTTGCGGTATTCGGGAGATCATCGCGGTCAACAATGTTAGACTGGACAAATTTGTATTCATTAAGCCCGGTATTTTCAATAACAATTTTCAGCGAGATCTCTTTGCCCGGGCTGAACTCATTTGTACCTGAAATATATGCTGACAATTCAGGACTGCCGGCCATATATTTTGTTCCAGCCATTGCAGGTGCAATAAAGCATGCAAAAAGAATGAGTAAAATGCAGGATATTTTTACGTAATTCGCCATCAGTTTATCCTCTATGAATTCTTGTCGTTTCCACGCTATGGTTTTTGCGTTAAAATCTGTGCTGCAAGCAGGGGAAATTCTGCAAGGAACACAGAAGATGTTCTAATAATGAAGGTGTGATTTATATTTATATATACGGTTTATATGTAACCAATATGTGTTACATTTGAATGATACATTTATTGGTTACACGCTCATAATTGATTAAGAAAAGGAATGGAAATCACAATACAATGGAACATTTACAACAAGAATTCACTCAAATCAAAGAGATTTTAAAAAATTCCCCTCATGGTATGAGTGTAACAGAAATTGCACGCGCACTCAACAAAAACAAACATTCTATGGGACACTATCTTGGCATCCTGCAGGTATCCGGTCATGTCCAGATGCGCAACTATGGAAAAGCAAAAGTCTTTTCGCTCTCATCAAGAGTTCCCTTGGACCCCATGTTTGGTTATACTGAGGATCTGATTATCGTTCTTGATCAGGATGGACGAATTGTCCGAATCAATGATCCATTCCTTTCATTCATACAACAATCACGAACGGAAATTCTTGGTAATCTTTTTTCATCCCTTAAAGGAATTGGCTCGTCTGCCGAAGGAATTATTGATGGTATAAAGCAATCATTGAAAAACGGCGTATTTGATCAAGTACTTGATATAAAAAAACCCGCTGTCAGATTTTTTCGCCAGAAGATACTTCCTGCAGTGTTTGATGATGGGAAACAGGGAATGATCATTATCCTTGAAGATATTACTGCAAAAAAATCTGCCGAAATTGCTTTGCGCTCTAGCGAAGAGAAATTCCGCCTCATGGCAGAAAATCTTCAGGACGGGATTATTATTTATGAAAATGATTGTATTACTTATGCAAATAGTAGGATAGAAGAAATTTTCGGGTACTCACATGACGAATTATCATCAATTAAACCATCTGATCTCGCTGCTCCTGAAGAACGTGAACGGGTTAAAAAAATTATTGATGAATGTTTTATTTCCTGTAATGTTCCTTCAGATATCAGGTTCTGGATCGTCAGGAAAGATGGAACGCGACGTTATATCTATAATCGGATTACTTCTGTGGAACAAAAAAACTCGGTTTTGCGTTACATCATTATAACAGATATTACCGAATGGAAACACACACAGGATGCGCTCAAAGACCAGTTGGATTTTTTACAGCATATGATAGATACGTTCCCTAATCCACTATTTTATCTTGATCCACAGGGACGATATCTTGGGTGTAATTCCGCATTTGTACAATTTACCGGTAAAAAAAATGAAGAGATCGTTGGAAAGACCAATTGTGAAATCAGTGGCTCATGGCCAGCGGATATTTTAGGTAAGAATGATGATGACCTTCTCAAACATTCCGGTTTAGTAACTTACAAGGGATTATTATATCAAAATAAAGGAAACCCGACCCCTGTGACAATACAAAAGTCAATACTTCATAACGTTGATGGAGCGCTTGCTGGAATTGTGGGGATAATCTTTTTGGATGAAGATATTAAAAATTTTTAAAAAGAATGCTGAAACGCTTAATTACTATTGATAGTACAAACATGATTAATGAATGAAAAAATAGTAGCGGTTGTTTTTTCGATTGCCCTAATATTCAGTTTATCCGTTTCAGGGTGTATTTCCCCCCCAACAGAAACTCCATTAAAAACAACTACGACCAAAACCACAGTAGGTCAACCAACCCTTATAGTCACAACTACAGCGGTACCAGTCTATGTAACCATTTCAACACCCTATATGACCCCAGAACCGACATCAACTTTAACCTATCGGACAGTTCCCATCGTTTCTCCCGTCAAGGAAGATTATGTGGTGATATATTCAATAAAAAATCAGCCATTTGCTTTCAATAAAACGGCAGTATCATTCGATCTGAAAAATCCCCCGATGCTAATTGATTTTCAATTATCCAATACCAATATCACGAGAAATATTTCTGGTGAAAGTAGGATACTGACAAATGAATGGACATTCAATAATACCATATATTATGATCCTGTTGCCTATTTTGAAGTGACAGTTCGTGAAAAATCTACCGGAAATATAGTACTCCAGGATGGATTTGGCACGAGTAAACAGTACGGAACAGAAAACCCCCGTCACTTGAAGGTATACCGTGCGGGAAATTATCTTATCGAATTTGGTGGCAATAAGGTTACGGCGAATATAGATCTGTCAGTAAAACGAGAAGGGAATATAAATTAGGGTATTGTGAATTTTTTCATTTTTTAACAATTGTTCTAACTCAATGAATACTTACATAAAAATGGTGAATTATTTAAGCGATGACAGCGTTTTGATTAAAGCAGATAGTAAGCCTGTCCCGGTAGGGTAGTGGACATCCTAAAAGATTGCGGATCTTTTGACCCGGGTTCAAGTCCCGGCCGGGGCGTACTGACCGTTGGTTAAGGTCTAAATCATTTTTACTGCTCAATTCGCGCTTATTTCTGTAATGCTTTTTTCACATAGAAAAATGTGTCATTTTTACTTGCTCAATCTCATTAAATTTCAGTAAAAATTAGATAAGCCGGTCGCGGAGCAGTGCGAAGCATGCGAAGCGGGCGGCGATCCCAGCGTTATTGCGTGCAGCATCGACGAAGATTTGCCGAGGTGGTTGCACTCAACGGGGCTCCGCCCCTCGCCGCGCAGGCTTCCCCGACGAGAACTTGTTTTGAGGTTCATGAAGATCGGTCGGTCATGTTCACTCGTCTCGCTGATGCTCCGACTCGCTTCACATCACCTCCCTTGCTTTACCGGAGTTGCCCGGTTGAGATGCAGTACGCCCCTGGCTTGTCGCGATGCTCCGGCGCCAGCGGCTGCCCCGGCCCGCTCCTCACATACCGCTTCGCGGAATGTTCGTCGCTGTTGATCGTACTCATGCAGTACGCTCAGTGACTCACTCGCACGACGCATCAGGGGCTCGGACTCACCGCTGATGCGGTTCGTTACCTTCGCACCCTGAAGCGGTGCTCCTTCGGGCCGCTGGGCCGGGTCAGGATAGCCCCCTGATGGGGGCACGGGCTTCTTGTCCGGGCGGGAGAACAAAGCGACGGTTAACGGACGCATCAGCGGACGGTCGCTCGCTTTGTCGGGTGGGTCCTGCTCGGGCGATCGCATGCCAACGAGACAACGTAAAATTTCCTGCAGCGTGGGCGGGTCATGGCTACACGGCGCGGTTACGGGGCGCATCAGCGACCTGTCGCGCTGTGTGCCTGGGCGGGCCAAGCGTGAACAAAATTCTACGCAAAATCTTTATTTCGTAAATCGGACAACGCACCGCTTTCACTTTCACCCTGCGCACGGCGGAGACATATAAGCGCTAACGTCGATAGATGTATGGTGAATATCACCATGAGGTCAACAACAAACACAGATGTAAAGTTCGAGCACATAGGGGCAGCCCGCCTCTATAACGGCTCGGTCCGTATCGATGTCAAGACCATGCAGGCAGTTATCCCTGCCGGGGAAGTCCGCAGGCTCGAAGACCACTGGCCCGCACCGGTCTTTGATATATCTGATGTAATGAAAAATTCAGAAGCGGCACCGGTCGGGAAGGCATGGATCACCCGGTCCGGTAAAGCGGTAATGATAACGATCAACGATGTGCAGTATGTCTCCCCGCTCGCACAGCTAAAAGGAATGCTCAAGGGGGAGCGGAAATATGCGAATGTTTCGACTATGCGCCCGGTGCAGCCTCTCGCAGCAACCCCCCAGCCCGCCGGGGTGCACGCATGAAAGCCGCTGATGTAAAAGCACAGATTAACGAGCGAATAATAAAAGCGCTCTCGGAAGGAAAAATCCCCTGGCTGAAACCGTGGACCGAGAACGGCCCGCGAAATCTTTTCAGCAGCAGGTCATACACCGGGCTGAACCGGTTAATTCTCGGGCTCAGTCCCTATCCTCTCCCTTTTTGGGCAACCTACCGGCAGTATCTCGCCGCAGGTCTACAGGTCCAGAAGGGCGAGCACGGCCACGGGATTATCTACGCAGGCCGGACCGTAAAAACCGAGACAAAGAAGGATGAGAACGGCAAGGAGACAGAGAACAAAAAACAAATCCGGTTCCTGAAAGCCTTTGTCGTGTTCAACGTCGCACAGACCGACTACATAGAGCAGGGGTACAAACTGCCCGATGTAAAGGAGAACGCTCACCTTCTCGGATGCGATGCCGTCATAAATGACTACACAGACCGGGAAAATATAACAATCACCGCAGGAGACCGGGCCGCATTCCTCCCGCAGATGGATAGGATCACCATCCCGGATATCGGCCAGTTCAGAACCTCGGAGCACTATTACGCCACGATGTTTCATGAATGCGTTCACTCCACCGGGCCACGGCTCGACCGGTTCAAGCGGACCGATCCGGTCTGCTTCGGTTCCGACACCTACGGACGCGAGGAACTGGTCGCCGAGATCGGGAGTGCTTACCTGGCAGCTCTCACCGGTATTGATTCATCGGCGATTGTCCAGAATCAGGCAGCCTATCTCCAGAACTGGGCAACGGCGATTAAGGCCGATGCCGATCTCGTGATGTATGCAGCAGGCCGGGCAGAAAAGGCAGCGGATTTTATGATCGGGGTTTCCTCCCCGGTCCCCACCGGTGCCAGCGGGACCGATGCAGCGGAAGGGGTGACAGCATGAACACTATTTATGATGCCATGCCGGTAAAGGTTCTCGAAGAACTCGAACGCCTCGAGATCACGATACACGAGAAGGAGCAGCGGGCTTTTCTGGATCAGGCAGATGCGCAGGATCTCCGCAGCAGGCACGATGAGATCATCGCATCATGGAAAGCCCGGGCCGAGCGGGAAGGGCTCGACAACCTCATCGCAGAACGGCAGCAGCAGGATATGATCGCATGGGTCTGCGATCCACTGCCGAGCGGGATCCCCGCAGAGGCACGGGGGCAGGGGCGATGATCGCAGCATTGGATCTAAAATCCTCCCTCTCCCATTTTACCGGGACTTCCCGATACATCCGGGACCCGTTCACCGGTCTGATGCACACGGACGGAATCGGGCATCTGGCCGACCGTGCGGAGGCACACTGGCTGCTCTCCGATATTGGCGCAGTCTTCCGCCATCACCCGAAAGTCAAAGAAATGCCGTTCCAGCTGTGGGCGCTCGTTGTCGATGATGACAAAAAAGCGGTCCTGACCTGCCGGGAAGATTGCGATATACCGGCGATCTACGAACAAATATACGAATACACCGATTTTCCGGTCGGGACCTGGAAGATGTACCTTGTCGATGGTGTGCTTATGCTGCCATCGGAGTACTGAGAAATCCTATGATCAGCAGGCGTGAATTCTGGGAGCACCGCAAAAACCGATCAACCATCTGGGGGTTGTGGAAATTTTTTGTATGGTGGCTGCACAAGACGAAGAAAAGAATTATTTTTCGTTGTGGGTAAACCGTGGCCCGGACAGGGTCACCATGAGGTCAATCAAAAGAGCCCTGCCGGGTTGTTCTAATATTCGTCGTCCGGCAATATCTTTTTGTTCATGCTGGCCCACCCAGGCACACAGCGCGACAGGTCGCTGATGCGCCCCGTAACCGCGCCGTGTAGCCATTACCCGCCCTGACTGCTGCCGTGTGCCTGTCCTGTTGAGCCGCCTTAATCTGCTTTGGCCCGCCCGATGCTCACGCGACACGGCGAAGGTCGCCGTGTTCCGGCTCGCATCCTCCCACCCGGACCGGAGACCGGTTCCGGTTGATCGGAAAAGGTGATTTGCTCCGGTTGGACCCACCCGACAAAGCGAGCGACCGGTCGCTGATGCGCCCTGTAACCGTCGCTTTGTCCCCCACCCGTACAAGAAGCCCGTGCCCCCATCAGGGGGCTATCCTGACCCGGCCCAGCGGCCCGAGGGAGCACCGCTTCAGGGCGCGAAGGTAACGAACCGCATCAGCGGTGAGTCCGAGCCCCTGATGCGTCGTGCGGACGAGTCACTGAGCGTTAGTCATGTACCTGCATCACGAAGTCTTCACGGTTATTGTATAGTAATGCCTGGCTCTCTCTCTCACTTCAAAGCAGGTAATTGTCTCACGCTTCTTTTTGATCTGGTCCGCGATGGTTCTTGGGACGAGGTAGAGGGGTATGCCTTCGATCTGCTCCACGGTGCTATCTGGAGATTTCGTTTCACTAGGCATCATGACCTCCCCGGAACATCAGTATCGATGCGGGTTCTAAACTTCGCAATCTCTTCACAGGTTACGAGCCGAGAAGCCGGGTGAGAACAAGAATTTTTAATCTTCCGACACAACATTTGAGTCAGCCCCTACTGTTATACTTGGTATTCGGTGGGTGGTTGCAGGGGCGATTTGTTTTGCGACGATGGCCCCTGCTTTTCCTTCTTCGTCATTCACGTTCTCACCCGGTGCATGAGTGCGTGAACTTTCCCCTATGGTTTTTAGTTTTTTCATAATGTACTCCTTCGTACCGGATTTTTACGGGGAACACGTCCTGGAATTGCAGGAATTGCAATGAGCCCCTGGACCCGATTGTAAAAGATGGGTTTATGTGAATTATAAAGTTTCGGTTTTAGGGGTGATACGGGCTTGAAATCGGAAAAGGAGGGCTATACACTTTCACACCGCACACTCCGCAATATTTATTTAGGTGCAATTATTTTGTGGGTCGCGTGAAACAATGAGTACTCGAATTGCCCGGAATTGAACGCACTATTTTCGATGGAATCGGAGGGGGGCAGTCAGGCCGCAGCGGCCCACGTTCGCACCGGGCGAGTGCATCAGCGCGAGGTCGGGGGGAACGTGTCACTGAGCGTACCGCGTGAGTACGATCAACAGCGACGAACACGATGCGAAGCATGGTGTGAGGAGCGGGCGAGAGCAGCCGCAGGCGCCGGAGCATCGCGACAAGCCAGGGGCGTCATCCTATCAACCGGGCAACTCCGGGAAAAGCAAGGGAGGTGATGTGAAGCGAATCGGAGCATCAGCGAGACGAGTGAACATGACCGACCGATCTCGTGCCAACCGTGCGCGATCTTCCCGCGGCTTTGCGAGAATGGGTCAAGAGGGGCGACGACAAAAGAGTGCGAAATATCGGAGTGAGAGCGCAAAGAGAGAAGCATATATCATCATCTCGATATTGCAGATCCTCCAGGAAAATATTAATAAGTAACTCAATCATTGAGTTACTAAGCAATTTATTATTATGACACACATCACTCCTACCCTGCCGGAACTGTTCCAGATTTGGATGAGGATCCGAAATAAGATGAATATAATGGAGAATACCCCACGTGATTTCGGTGTGGACAATCCGCTGTTTCCTTCCGAGATCCGCACCATCCATGTAATCGGAAGAACTCCTGAGAACAACGTCAGGATCATTGCAGAGATTATGGGTATGACACCTTCCGGGGCATCGCTTGTTATTACAAAATTGACAAAACGCGGGCTGGTGCACAAGATACGAGGTGTCCGCAACGACAAGGAGGTCTCGCTTGAGCTGACTGAGCAAGGCCTGATCGCGTTCAAAAATCACGAACATATTCACGCACAAGTCAACGAACAAATAACTGAACGGATTGGCAATCTCAATGAAGAGGAACGGGCCACGATCGGAAGGGTCTTTTCTGCATTTGAATCGGTATTCGATGAACGCATAGAGGCATTGTCAGAGTCAGCTGACCACAAGTCCCGGATGCGATCAGCATGAGCAACAATACCGTGACAATTAATCCGGAAATTACTGCCCACGCACCGAACCAGACCTGGGAGATCACCCAGCTCGCACTTGCGCATCTGGTAAATGACGCATATTTCCCGGTGTTAATGGCATTGCAGCCGATCCTGATTACCACCCTTGGCTACAGTTATTCCCAGGCAGCCCTCCTGGTCGTAACATACAGCGTGCTCTCATCGCTTCTCCAGCCGGTCTTCGGTCTCCTTGCCGATAAAAAGGGATTCCGGGTCAGCATCAGTCTGTCAGTTCTGTTATCCGGGTGCGGCATCGCACTTCTTGGCCAGCTTTCGGATCATTACCTGATCATGCTGGGATGCGTTGCATTATCCGCAGTGGGTGCCGCAAGCTTTCATCCCGGGGCGCTCTGTAAGGTCGGTGCAATCGCGGCATTGGGCAACCGTGGAAAGATCACCTCGTTTTTCATCATGGGAGGAAACTTAGGGCAGGCACTTGGCCCACTCCTAGCTGGAGTTGCCATCGCGTACGGGAGCATTCAATCCGTTACCTGGCTGATTATACCGGCGATAATTATGGCGATTTTTCTCCTCGTTTACCCTATCCCGGATGTCTGTCCCATTGTTTCAAAAACTACAGAAACGGGAGATGAGAACTGGAAACCCGTTATCATTCTCTTTGCAGGTTCGACCATGAGAATGTGGGTAAACTTCGGAGCAATGACGTTTCTCCCAACGTTCCTTGTCTTAAACGGATATCCCATACTGGAGGCAACGATGCTTATCAGCGTCATGCTATTATCCGGTGTTGCCGGTCAACTTACCGGGGGAGTGCTTTCAGACCGGATTGGAAGAAAACCGGTAATCGTAATAACAACATTTGCCACGATTCCGGCATTTACAGCCATTCTGTTCGTGCACGGCTTCCTTCTCATTCTCGCAATCATGGCTTTCGGGTTCTTTCTCTGGTCATCCTTTGCAGTTACGATTGCGATGGCCCACGAGCTCATGCCCACGCAGATTGGACTGGTTTCGGGTCTCTTCCTTGGGATCGCCATGGGAGCGGGCGGGATTGGCGTTTCAATATCGGGAGTTATTGCAGACCGGGTTGGGCTTAACACAAGCCTGTTCCTGTTTCCGGTGCTAATCCTTGCCACGGGGTTACTGTTCTGGATGGTAAAATATTCCCCGGATACAGAAAAATGTTAATTAACCTGATGAAAGGTGAATTTTCAGGGAGACCCCACAATGTGCGGGAAAATCCGGCAGGATATTCATATCACTGCTTTTTTCTTCCTTATCCAATCAGCAAAATCCGCTCCACGGAATCGATCCATATCTTTTTTGATACCTCGGAATCCCTCCCCAGCAGGAGCGATCCGAGCCGCAAACCCAGGGTTATCGCGATGATCGTTGTCGAAGCGGTTTCGGGATCCACACCCTTTAACAATTTTCCTTCCGTTTTCTTCCGGGCAAGACAATCCCGTATGAGAATCCGGTTACCCTCAAAGATGCGGGTAAATTCCTCCCGGCACCGCGGATCCTGTGGGAGACGGGTGGGCAGCTGGTAGAAGATAGTCACATAAGGTTTCTGTTGATCGAAGATCAGATCGGCAAGGTTCAGGATGATCGTATGGACATCATCCGTCGTCCCCAGCGTTGTTTCTATCCCGGTCCGGATGTTCCCGATCACTTCAAACAGCACCTCTTGCCACAGCGCCTCGCGATTCTCGAAGTACGCGTAGAGCGCCCCTTTGGTTACCCCGACCTTCTGTGCAATTGCCTCAAGCGTTGCTGCATCCCAACCTTTCTCTGCCACGATCTCAATGGCCGCAGCTATAATTTTCTTCTTTGCGTCTTCGCGATATTCTGCATTGATTCGTGGCATAATTCTGTACCTCCATTGGGCGGGTGCCTATATTCACCTTGTGTTTGTAAAATAAAACCCTTTTCAGTAAACTAAACATAAGTTTATTTAATTGAGCGATTATACAATTCTCAACGATAAGGTATCGTAATTCACGGGAGAATATAGGAGTTTATGGCGATTCAAATGCAGGAAAAAAGACAAATGAACAGTGGGTGGCACGAGCAGAACCCCGGACATATCGGAACATGCAGCGGACTCCTGCATTTTATGGTTATTGCAATCGTCATCCTGCTTCCGTTCATTATCGTTCCGGTAGCAGCGACCGATCCCACGGTCATTATCACCGGCTACGAAGTGACCCCCGCGGTCCTCATGCCCGGGGACATGGGTACGGTCACGCTCACGATCAAGAATACTGCTGAGGTAGCTTCTGAAAAGGAGAACACCGGCATTGTTTCGGGCGGGACATTTGCTTCTACGAAAAGCACCGACATCAATGTCTTTATAGAGAACGTGCACCTGGAAAAAAATGGCATAGACGTTTTGACGGATGACTTTGACCGGCTCGGAGAACTCGGTCCCGGCCAGTCCCTCCCGGTCACTTTTGTTATCAGGGCTCCGTCAAGGAGTGGGATCTATTTCCCTGAAGCCTGGATTGACGTGAAGGACGGAAGGAGTACCCGGTACCCGGTCATGGTCAATGTCAATACCGACATCTCGACCCAGAAAAAACCGTCACTCTTTGTGACTCAGAAACTCCCAGACCGCGTTGCACCCGGCGAGGACTGTACTGTAGTGATTACCATCAAAAATACTGGTCTCATCCAGGCAAGCGATATTGCATTAGTAGTAAATTCTACAACAAAATCGTTAGTCCTCACGAACTCAGGCCGGTATTATTGGAATCACCTCAGTCCGAACGAGGAAACAAACCTCACCCTCCACTTTGCAACGGATAAAAACACCCCCCTCGGCATCGACCCGGTCACGCTCACCATCACCTACTTAAACCCTGACGGGACGATCGTGCGGCAAACGGAAACGGTTGGCATACCGGTCAAGGGTAGGGCTGAAATCGCGGTCTCATCTGTAACAACCGATCCGGTGAGGCCGGTTCCGGGTGGCATGTTTGTCCTCATCATTCGGGTGGAGAATACCGGTACCGACCAGGCCTCCTCTGTCCGGGCCATCCTTGACAGCCCCTTTACCGGCACAAAAACTTCGTTCATTGGCTCCATCGATAAGAATAGCGACGCCCCGGCCATTTTCTACCTTCAGGCCGTAAAGGACGGTACGGTTCCCGCCAACCTCACCATCAGTTACAATGATGATTTTGGATCCCATACCGTCAGCGAAACGGCAACCATCATGACCGCCCCGGCATCCGTCATACCGGTCGTGATTGTAGCCATTCTTATCTGCATTATAGCGGGGGTCGCCTTCTGGTACTTCCGTGTACGGCAGGGGAAAGAGCATGAGTAATGCCGGGTACGGTGTTTCACTCTATCTCGCGGTGCGGGCAATACAGCGCGGCAACAGGGGAACGCTTGCCCTCACCATCCTGATTATTGCGCTTGTGGTTGTACTGATGAACTTCCTCGCTATGATCATCGGCGGGGTTGTAATTATCTACAACCAGCAGATGATTGATTACCAGTACGGCCATGTGACCATCGAACCAAAAGACAAGGAGGCATTCATCGCCAATGCTGACAGCCTTGTCCGGCAGTTACAGCGGGTCCCGGGCGTCACCGGTGTCACCGCCCATGTCAGCACCGGTACTACTATTACGAACACGAAGAACGGGAAGTTTCAGACAAAAGCCCTCACGGCCTTTGACCCGGTGGATGAGCCGGGTGTCACACGGTACCAGTGGGTGATCAAGGAAGGCAACTACCTTTCCAAGGGAGACACGGACCAGATCCTGATAGGCAGCCTCCTTGCTGGCAATGAGGATGAGTCGCAGGACAAAATGCCCTCACTCGGTGGCGTGAAGGTTGGGGACCTGGTTGAAGTTGCCTACAGCAACGGTGTGGTGAAGAGTTACCGGGTGAAAGGGATTTTCGAGACCGATGGCTCCACTATCGATTCCCAGGCATTCGTCACCCGGACAGAAATGGACGCCATCATGCACACGGAAGGAAAAGCAACCGAGATCCTTGTCCGGGGTGGGTCTGCCGATGAGGCAAACACGCTCAAGTACACGATTATGGATTATGGCGTGGAAGAGAATGTAAAAACGTGGCACGATAAGGGTAAGGGTATATTGGGAGATGCCATCGCCAGTTTCAACCTCCTGAATAATATCATGACATTCGTCAGCCTCATTGTTGCAAGTGTCGTTGTTTTCATTGTAACTTACATCAACATCATCAACCGGAGAAAACAGATTGGGATCTTAAAAGCGATCGGCATCCCAAAACGGGTGATTGTCGGAGATTACCTCCTCCAGGTACTTTTCCTCTGCACCTGCGGCGTGATCGCTGGCATCCTGATTCTGAATGCCATCAATCTGGTCCTTTCGATCAACCAGATCCATTTCCCCATGGGTTACATTACACCGGTGATCGATTATAATGGGCTGGCAATCAGTATCGTGCTGCTCTTTATGGTATCCGTTATCTCCGGATATATCCCGGCCCGTCAGGTAGCCAATGAGGAGATCCTCGATGCGATGAGGGGATAAGGATGATCGAAGTATCGAACCTGAAAAAGATTTACCGGTTGGGGAATGTCGAAGTTGCTGCGCTTAAGGGGGTCTCCATTTCCATACAGAAAGGCGAGTTTGTCGGGATCATGGGCCCGAGTGGGAGCGGGAAGTCTACGCTACTCCACCAAATCGGGCTGCTTGACACCCCGTCTGAAGGGCATATCCTGATCGATGGCACAGATGTCTCGCAACTGAATGACGAGGAGCGAACCCGGTTCCGGCTTATGCATCTCGGGTACGTCTTCCAGGACTATGCACTCGTCACCGAGCTGACCGTGATGGAGAATGTGGCAATCCCGTCGATCATGCAGGGTAAACCCTTAGCCGAATGTTACGCTGCAGCCACACAGGTACTTGAGAAGGTGGGCCTTAAAAAACGGCTGGATCATCTTGTCTTTGAGCTTTCCGGCGGTGAGCAGCAGCGGGTCTCCATTGCCCGGGCACTTGTCAATACGCCTTCGATTCTCTTTGCGGACGAGCCCTGTGCAAACCTCGACACGGAGAATTCCCGTACCATTCTTGAACTTTTCCAGACCGTAAACCGCGAGTTCAATCAGACGATCGTGATGGTCTCACATGAACCGTCGCACATGGTTTATTTCGACCGTATCATCTTTATCAGGGACGGGCTCCTTGACGAGGAAAGGATCTTTATGGAGGGGAAAGGGACGGATGGCCATGGCCATAGCGGTCCAACCGAATTAAGGTAACGAGATACTTTCAACGGGTAAGTTTGAGTCCCCGGTGCAGGTCCGGGTCTCATAACCCGGGAGTCCGGCACGATCCGGTTGTCCGATAACGACCCGACACTCCCGTTTCATGACAGAAATTCTCAACTATGAATACGGGCGGACATCTATCTCCATCCGACTGATCTTTTCATAGAACTTTTTTTGTTTGACAATTGGCCAGAGCTGGTAGAGATGAACGGTGATCGGTTCCCACATGGCCACCCAGCCTGCGACATCAAGAGTGGTCGCAATGAGCTGGGCGAACGTAGAATTGTGAAAGGTTGCTGCTATTATCCGGCCGGCAGACATTGCGATTATGAGAAACGAAATCCCGACCAGTATCGTGAATTTCCCGTAGACCCATTTTTGACGGAATTTCCGTTCCTGTACCATAACCCGGTATCTGAAATAATTGCAGATGGCCCGGGGAATTTTTTGTGCATCCTGTGAGCCCGCTATTTCTGCCGGCAGATAGACGATGATCCTGAACTGCGTTTTGAGAGGAAAATCTTTCACGGCATCAATAATATACCAGGCAGCATCCTGATCCAGTTCCCTTTCATAGAATGGGGAGGGATCAAATGTGTTGAAGATCTGGCTTACCGATGATAATTTAATCTCAACCAGAACCTGGCCATTCTCTTTCCGGTAGATCGAATCCAGACTCGTCATAGGTTATTCAACTGGATATCATCAGTGAACAGGCTTGTTGACCTGGTCTTCCCGTTCCCGCATCGCACGAGCTCCGCTGTGTTCGCTTCGCCCCGCTATTAACTTGCATGGGATTTTTCAGAGCAGCCGGGAATGAGCCTCTTTTCCTTTGCCGGTCGTTAACATCTTGACAACTATCACCCGGAACACCGCTTTGCTCTCATTTATCCAGGTGTGCGCAATCATGGCGGGACTCTCTACCACGGAATCCTTGCTGGCGCTTTGTCGTTCATCGCCGATCTCGATGATTCCGGTTCCTTCAAGGACATAGAAAAATACATCGACAGGTGTTATATGTTTCTTGAGTGATTCACCGGGTTGGAGGGTTATAACAACAGCAGAGGTATCCGGGGATTCGAAAATCTTACGCACATCAACATTGTGCGGATTTTTGCTCGACGCTATTTTTGCAACTTCAGTAATTTTCATAATCATTTCACCTGTTCAAGAGGAATATACGGAATCAGTGATAATAATTCCGATTTCAGCGTTTCAATACCGGTGCGTTCCATAAACCGGGCAGTCCGTTCGTGCGGTTGTGCATGACTGCGGTAATACGCGGCCAGTCGCAGGGCACAATCAACCGCTTCTTCTGCCGCGAGATCCCGTGCAATGAGATCCCCAAACCGTGGCCGGGTACCGGCGTTGCCTCCAAAGAAGAGAGTCCACCCGGTGGGGGTTGCGACGAGCCCGATATCCCGGGTATGACTTTCGCTGCAACACCGCGGGCAACCCGAGACCCCGACCTTGATCTTGGCCGGAAATGCCTGGTCTTTGAACCGCTCATCGATGATACGGGCAAGTCCGATCGAGTCCTGTTTGCCATACCGGCACGTATCGGTGCCCACGCACGCCTGGACGAATTTTACACAGGGCTCGGTCTCGGGCTTTGCAAGGGGGCCGAGATCGGCAATGACATCCTGCACATCTTCCGGTTTAAGACCGGCGAACAAAACCCGCTGGCCCGAGGTAATCTTCAGGATCGGTACCTGGTACGTTCTCCCTACCCGGGCAATTGTTTCTAACTGGTCGGGCGTTATGATCCCCGCGGGTATCCGCGTAGTAACGGCATACGTCTTTCCGTCCCGCTGGAGAACTGCACCCTCCGTCTGCGTTGTCATGGTTTTCTCATAACTCCTTTGTTGTGCGTTTCTGATGACTTTTTTTCACGGGTTTACTCGTACGTTCACTGACGTTCTTCTCCTTGCTGTAAATCTCCTGTGCATGTTCGATCATCCGGGAGAACAACCGGTTCTGGACGCAGGTGATGAACGGCAGCGTGATAATGACTGCCATCCGCTGGTCATTATGGGAGTAGATGAGCATGGATTCCCGGTCATCCGCGATAAGAATACATTCAAGCCTGAAGACAGCACCCGTACGGTGAATGGGTGCTGCAAATATTTTTTCAAAAACGTTCTCCCCAAAAAAATCGCTGTGGGCACCGGCTATGAAGTACCGGATGCCATCTTTTGGAATAATCCCCTCTGCGCCGCCTTCCGGGAACAGGATTTTTACCCCATGATCCCGGGCAACAGAGACGATCGGCTCCTGGAATTTTTCTAAGGTTTCCCTGTTGAAACAGAGCACAATCAGTTCGGAAGTGACGCTTTCAGCCAGCATCTCCAGATTCCGCTGGATGGTCCAGTCGGAATGAACGTACCATATCGGTGAATAACTCTGCTGTGCGTGTACGGACAGTGCCTCTAAGGTCTTTACGCTCTCCGATGCAGCAGTATCCAGGTCTTTTTTTAAGAAGGATACAACGACATCCGGCCGGACTGCATAATACATCAGCGGGCTTCCCTGCCGTATCTCAATAAATCCCTTTTTTGCGAGTTCATTGAGCACATCATACACCCGGGGGCGGGGGACTCCACTGACTTCATGGATCCTGCGGACATTTGTTTCCCCAAGTCCTACGAGAGCGACATAGACCTTCGCCTCATATTCCTTAAGTCCCAGCCGGGCAAGATTTTCAACCGCAGAATCCATCTGTTACTTTGTTAGGGACAACAAAATTAAATAGTTATCTGCCAAGCATACTTCATGACACAGACCCCTGAAAAACAGGCAAATATCGCACTTGTCCGTAAATTTTTCGAGGTGGGACCATCAAAAGGCGATCTTGCGGCAGCCGATGCCCTGCTGCACCCTGCATTTTCCCTGCACACCCCCTTACCCACACCCGGGCCCGGGATTGCGGCGATGAATACCGTGATCACCACCTGCCGGGCAGCCTTTCACGGCCTGCACGTGACCATCGATGACATGATGGCAGACGGGGAGATGGTGACTGCCCGGTTCACCGCACGGGGCACCCACAATGGAGGATTTATGGGACTTTCCCCCACGGGAAAAGTGATCACGCTGACCGGTATTGAAATTTTCCGTATAGAGGACGGAAAGATCGCCGAGTTATGGGGCGAAGCAAACCTGATGGGGCTCTTGCAGCAACTGGGTATGATACCCGGTTCTGCGTAACCTTCATCACGGGAGGGTCAGGTTCTCATGGTTTTTTCCCAGGTACCAAAATTTGTCGGGTTCATCTACGCAATCATAATGATCGCAGTCATTGCGTATCTCTGGTATTCCGGACGATGGCAGAAGAAGACCGGCTGGCTGTTCCTCCTCCTTTCAGCAGCACTGGGTTTTCTCATCTTTTCACCCGTTGCACCCTACCAGTTTCAGCAACTCGCGTTACAGGATGCAGAGGGTCTCGGTGCCCCGCTCATTCTCGGCGTCATCGGGCTCTCGGTGGTTTTGCTGCTGACGTTTACGTTTGGCAGATTTTTCTGCGGGTATCTCTGCCCGGTTGGTGTCCTGCAGGAGATTGCTTCCCATGCACCGGTTCCCAAAATTAATCTGCGGCAGAAGCAGGCGTTTATGGCGGTGAGATGGGCGTTTTTTATCGTATTTTTGCTGCTGGCATTTGTATTTTCGGCATCGTTACTGGGCTGGTTTGGCATCCGGGATTTCTTTTACCTTTCCCTGACGGTCGGCACCGGGGTATTTGGTGTCGTGCTGGTGCTGTCCATGACCCTGTACCGGCCGTTTTGCCGCCTCGTCTGCCCGTACGGAGCCCTGTTGTCACTCGGAGCGTGGAAGAGCTGGTTCAGATTGCAGAGAACTGATGCCTGTATCTCTTGTAAAAAATGTGAACGGGCGTGTCCTACCGATGAAGCAAAACGGGATGACGGGAAAGCGGAATGCTATCTTTGCGGGCGGTGTACGGCAGTCTGTCCGGTTGCCGGGGCTTTGATCTATAAACGACGGAATAGTGAAGGAAAAAATGAGTGAGGAATCAAAAATACATTCGCATGGAGGATAATATGGTGGAATTTAAACTGGAAAACCCGGATAAGCACGACAAAAAGCGGGAAGAGTTGTTAGGAAAAGTCCTCGACCTCAAAGAACTGGTCGCCTATCAGGATGGGTCGGTTGCGAGCCGGATGATCATCAACAACAAGGCCGGGAATATCACCGTCTTTTCTTTCGATGAGAATGAGGGACTCTCCGAGCACACCGCCCCGTATGATGCCGTGGTTACGATCATCGATGGCGAGTGCGAGGTATGGGTTGCCGGTACTACCCTCCAGATGAAAACGGGCCAGACCATTATCTTTCCGGCAAACGCTCCCCACGCACTCAGTGCCATCACGAAATTTAAGATGACGCTGACCATGATCCGGGGGTAAATGTATGGGTGGGAGTGATCAGGACGGATATTATTGCACCATCTGCGGAGGTATCCCTCCCGACAAGATAAACATCAAACAGATTCTTGTTGATGGCAAAGCGACCGGTATTGACCAGCTGGACTGGATCCTCGCGGAGGTAAGGAAACTGAACCTTTCTAATGACACTGTCCTCACTGAGGAACTGCTTAAACGGACGAAGGCGCTCAACTACGTTCCCACCAAAAAAACGAAGGAGTATGGCGAGGCGTTGTTGTCAGAATATAAAAAACCGGGGGAGTGACCGGTGCTTGACCATTGTCCGGGTTCTGCGAATCTCCGGACCCCTACCCTCTCGATAAAGAAGTGCCCGCAGTGCGGCAACGAGGTCGAGAGCTTCTCAAATGACGTTAAAGTGGCATGTGACAACTGCGGCTTTGTTATCTATAACGATATTCTCTCGTGTGTCCAGTGGTGTAAGTACGCAAAGGAGTGCGTGGGTGAAGAGACGTACCGGAAACTCATGGCGATGAAAGAGGGATGATGGGAAGTTCACCTTACGTTAACGTATCCCCCCCTCAATCGTAATCGTCTTGTCGGTCACCGGGATCTTCTTTCCCGATTGTTCCAGTGCCTTATCGACAACATATCGCACACCACTACAGCACGGGACCTCCATGTGGACGACCGTGATCGATTTGATCGGGTGGCGGGAGAAAATCTCCGCCAGTTTTGTGACATATCCGTCAATATCTGAATCCAGTTTGGGGCAGAAGATGATCACGATCCGACCCTTCAGGAACTCAGCATGAAACCCTGCGTACGCAATGGGTACACAGTCAGCAGCGATAAGCAAATCGGCATTATCAAAATACGGCGCTTGTGAGTTGAGAAGTTTGAGCTGGACCGGCCACTGCCGGAGCTCGGATGATGTTAAACCACCTGTTGGCTGGTGCGATTTTCCTCCTGATCCATCACCGCGTGGGATACTCCGGGCTGCGGAGCCCGGGCAGGATGCAAAGGGATGGTGTGCATCCGGGCCGGAAGGACAGGTTCCTGCGGCATTCCCCGGTACCGGCTGCTTTGGTACCGGTTTTCCGTTTCGTGCCGGTGTTTGGGGGAACGCAGTCGTGTTGTGGTCGGGAATAGCGATCGTGTTCCCGATGAGGTACTCGATTGCCGTGTTGTAGAGTGCATTCTGCCCGTGACGGAGGAGATGTTCAAGATGGGCTTTTATCACTGCAGCTCCCTGCGGGACAATAGTTGCCATCACTGCATTCTCATCGTACGCCTCTGCCTCCCGCTCAATAACAGAGATTGCTCCCTCGGGGCAGGTACCCATGCAGGCCCCGAGGCCATCGCAGAAGAGATCGCTTACCAACCGGGCTTTTCCTTCAATAATCTGGAGGGCTCCCTCCGGACAGTCCGGGATGCACTGCCCGCATCCAGTGCATTTTTTCTCGTCGATACTGATGATCTTTCGTTTCATACATGTGCTCCCTGATGCCGGGTGATTATAACCGCGATTGCGTTTAATGCAGGATTCATCCGGTGTTTACTCAAGTAATAAGTGTCTGGCCCTGGCGCGGCTTGTGCAAATTCAGTAATTTTCATCATTTTTTCCTCAATCTTCAGTGTGTCCCAGCTCACAGCACACAATTCTTACAGTCCTGTTCACCGCAAGGGATGTTGTCGATCTTCCATTTCAGGGCCCAGCGCTTGATGCCCCGGATCACATCCACGATCTCAAGCCCGCTCGCGCTGAGTGTATACTCGGCCTTGACCGGAAATGCCGTGGCATCTACAGTCCGTGTGAGAATCCCTTCGTCTTCAAGTTCCTTTAACCGCTCCGAGAGGACTTTTGGGGTAATGCCATCCAGGGAATCCCTGAGCTCGGAAAACCTGCGGGTATAGTCATTGCCTTTGTAAAGTTCAAGGATGATCAGGAGCATCCATTTTTTGGTGAGATACCGTACAGTCAGGTTGACTGTGCATGCGTCATCCATGGTATACTTTTAGAAACTCCCAACTACTTATAGTCTAGTATATAATTGATATCTTGTATCAAAAGCATATCAAAGGAGTGAATGATGTTCTGTAACCAGTGCGAAGAAACAGCAAAAGGGACCGGATGTACCATAAAGGGCGTCTGCGGCAAGGAAGATGAGATCGCAGCCTATCAGGATGTTCTAATTTTTCTTTGCAAAGGAATTGCCGTCAGGAATCTTGCGGCAATGGAGAAAGGGAAAGGAAGTCCGGATGTGGGACTGTTCATAGCTGAAGCACTCTTTTCCACGCTAACCAATGTGAATTTCGATAAGAAACGGTTCGCTGACCAGATCGCCCGGGCCATTTCAATCCGCGATGCACTACCCTCAAGCGGTATTGCAGAACCGGATGCCTGCACGTGGAAGCCGAAGGGTAACAGCGATATCCTTGAAAAGGCAAAGACGGTCGGGATTCTCGCAACCACAAACGAGGATGTCCGCTCGCTCCGCGCCACGCTCCTCTATGGGCTCAAAGGCGTTGCGGCGTACTATACGCATGCCGAAGTGCTCAAAAAAACCGATGCCGGGATCGAGACCTTCCTCCAGAAGGGGCTCGCCTCGACATTAAAAGATCTCGCCGTTCCCGAGCTGATTGCTCTCGTGATGGAATGCGGGAGTGTTGGGGTCACCACCCTCGCCCTGCTGGATGACGCAAATACCTCCGCGTATGGCAGCCCGCAGATTACAAGCGTTAAAACTACGGTCGGAACACGCCCGGGCATCCTGATCACCGGCCACGATCTCAAAGACATGGCAATGTTACTTGAGCAGTCGAAGAATGCCGGGGTAGATGTCTATACCCACGGCGAGATGCTGCCATGCCATGCCTATCCTGCGTTCAAAAAATATGCTCACCTGTATGGCAACTACGGGGGCTCGTGGTATACCCAGCGCGATGAGTTTGAAAAGTTCAACGGACCGGTACTGGTCACGACTAACTGTATTGTTCCTCCGAAGGACTCCTATATGGGTCGGATCTTTACCACAGGGCTCGCCGGGTATCCGGGTGTTAAGCATATAGCGGCCTCCGCAAACGGACATAAGGATTTCTCCGCAGTTATCGAGTACGCGAAAACCTGCCAGCCCCCGCAGGATCTTAAACAGGGCGGCGCAGATCTTATTACCGGTTGTGCTCATGGAGCAGTGCTGGCTCTCGCGGACAAGGTTGTTGGAGCAGTCAAGAGTGGCGATATCAAAAAGTTCATTGTCATGGCGGGATGCGACGGCCGGCAGAAAGAACGGGAGTATTACACCCAGTTTGCCCTGGCACTTCCCAAAGATACCGTTATCCTGACGGCAGGCTGCGCCAAGTACCGTTACAACCACCTTGACCTCGGTACAATCGGGGGCATCCCACGGGTACTCGATGCCGGGCAATGCAATGATTGTTACTCGCTCGTTGTGATCGCCCAGGCACTCGCAAAAGCATTCGGTGTTGGCATCAACGAATTGCCGGTATCATACAATATCGCTTGGTACGAGCAGAAGGCGGTTCTTGTTCTTCTCTCGCTCCTGTCTCTCGGTGTAAAGGATATCACGCTCGGGCCAAAACTCCCGGCGTTTGTTTCCCCAACGGTACTAGATGTGCTGGTAAAGAACTTCGATCTCAAACCCAACACATCAGTTGAAGCAGACATTGCACGGATGGTCCCCGCTAAGTAATAGTGCAAAAGTCAAGAAATTCTAATCACATAAATAATCAAAATTCCATTTTTCAGACCTCCCCGGAAAAAATGACCTTCATATTCGCATTCCGGCAGCCTTTTCGGGGTCCGGATGGGGTAAAATAGGTGGCTAAAATCACATCGATTTAAGGGCCTTTGGCGGGCTTTAGGAGAGATGGGATTCAGCCGTATTTTGGCAAAAGGGGCGAGAATTAAGCGTATTTTTCATAGGTACTGAATCGGACCGTTTTACGGGGTTTTCCGGGTGGGGGTATAGCAAACGGAGCCCAAATTGGGCTTATTTTCCCTCAGGTTTCATCCCTCCTTACAAAAGGTGTCTCCGTCGAAGGTAAATGAAGAGGGGGAGATCGTTTCATCCTCCCATCCCCGTAATAATCCCGACCACCTGCTGAGCCGTCACCGGGTCCACCACCCGGGCCAGCACGAGACCGGCCATCGCGACGAACAATGTCCAGAACACTCTCTTCACCTGCTCGTTCTTGCCGAACGCTTCGATCGCTGCATCCGCGTTTGCCTTCATTGCCTGCTGGATCAGCTTCGGCAAAAACACAAACAGCGGCAGGAACAGAATCGCAGCACCGATGAACGCAAGAGTGATCTCCGCCCGGCCCGCAAGGAAGATCCCGACCGGGACCGCAAACACACCGGCCAGCATAGCAGCCATCCCGACCTCGCCAAACCAGAAGTAATGCCGCTTGTCGGAATAGTTCAACCGCTCTGCATCAGTAAGACCGGAGAGATCAAAGATGCCGAGCGTGTTCAGCATCCCGTACCAGACCGCGTGTGTTTCTTCCGGGTCCGCAACGAGACCAAGGAACAATACCGCGATCGGTACGATGAGAAGAAGAAGAGGAAGATGGGCCAGCACCAGGACAATGCCGAGCAGGACCCCGGTGCCGCAGATGGCACACCGGGTCTGCACCTCATTCTCGAACATCAGGACTCTCCGCAATCCGGAGCTCGAAAACCGGGCTGGTGTACCCGCCATTGGCCGGGCTGAAATCCCGGACCCGGCCCATCTGGGCGAACTTGCGCCGACCGGTCCGGATCTGAACCGTGTGGATACCGGGCGAACGCGGGTAAACCCGGCGACCATCGATGTCATGCATCTCCTCATAGGGTGGGATGTCGAACCAGTCCGGCCAGAACCGGACGCCTCGCGGGATATCCGTACCCCGGCGCAGGTCCTGCAGGCGGATGGGTGCGAGGTTGTCATAGATCACATCAATGATAAAATTCTCATCATCCTGCTTCGGGTGCAGGTCCAGTTCATAGAAGATGGGATTGCGCCGCACTTCATCCCGCGTGAGGGGCTTATCCACAGTGAGCGGTTCAAGCCCCCCGAATTTTCCCCGGTACAGACCGGTCACCGTTGCGACTGGCTGCCTTGCGATTTCAGGTTCCATGATAGTTTTCCTTGTGTCGTTCATGTTCCGCCCGGAGTTTCTTGAACTCCTCGACAATCTCATCATATTTGCCGATCTTCTGATGGATCGTAAACAGGACGGGATAGATCGGAAGCACAGCTCCTAACAAAATCCCTAACGTTTCAATGTCCATAATGTTCCTCCGCAAAAGACGAGAGGACCAAAAAGAGAGGGGACCTGGGGGGTCTTCTCCCCTCCGGGCCTTATCGTCGGGCGATTCTAGGCGAGTGCCGTTACGGTGTCAGCCCAGGTCTCGACACGGGTCCGGATGGCTTCATCCGAATAGGATGTCAGGGTCACCCGGTTGCGGCTGAAGTTCACCATGTACAGTTCGCCGTTCGGGTCATGGCACTTGAGCGTCGCGCTGAACGTCTCGTTATCAGTGTCGCGGAACGGAGTTCCGCCGTGAGCCGTTGCAAGGGCTGTGTTTGCGAGAATTGCTGCGGCTCCCGCATTGAATCCTGCGATGGTGGTGAACTTGTCCGACAGGTTACCGACAGTATTTGCTTCGGCGTCCTGGAAGACGATCTTGGTCGTGTACCCTTCCTTGGTCTTTTCAACCGGGTCATGGGTCACCCCGGCGGTCATATACGATACACACGCAAACGGGTTACCGGTGATAACCGACTGGATGATGGTGTTGAACGCTGCAACATCTGCAATCGGTTCCGCGAGTTCGCGGATTGCGCTCTTGGTCTGTGAGTTCTGTACGAAATCTGCCATTGTTTTTCCAATTCCTGCCATCATTGTGGCGTCATGCCCCGGGCCCTCGGGCTATATTCATATTTTCCTGACGGCGATTTATGCGTGACTTGTTGATGAGCGATAGGGTTGGGGGGATGGGAGAGGGAATGTGATAAGGGAAAATTACACTAAATTGCAAGTTCGTGAACCGCATTTCTAGTTACATTGCTCTGAATGAAAATTGAATATTGGGATGGACCGCTTAGTGAAAGGGAATAGGTGAAGAAGGAAAAACACTACATCATTTTCTTAATATTACAAGTTCATCCGAGTATCCGTTCTTAATGATTTCAATCCTATTGTTTGAAAACTGTGACATATTCCCTTGAAAATACGGAATATCAAATGCAAAGAACGCGGGATTTTTTTGAATGACCGAAAGGGGTAATCTTCCTTCGGGGATTGAATGAAGTTGTGCCTCAATAAGCCATGCTAATAATGGAACTGAATTTATCTTCCGTACAATTCCACGAGAATAATTTCCACTTTTTTCTTTTTCTCTTAACATATTCCAATAATAAATTGATCGTGTGACGAATCTTGCATTTCTACTAACCGTAGGTCTGTCTCCATAATTTTCTATAACTCGTTGGGTGATTTGTTGGGCAGAAATTGTTTCTTGTAAATTCAAGAGTATTCCGATCTGGTTTGCAACGTTATACCAAAACGGATATGTTGCACAAATCATTCCCCAGTGAACTGCAACCCGATCTTCTTTAGGAAGAATCCTCAGAAGATCAATACCGGAATCACGAAAACCAACAAGGCATTTATCCGGAACAATCCACGTATTCATTAAAATATTCACTGAAAATCTGCTTGCTTCTTCGCTTCTCTCTCCAGGGGTCCCATTTCCCATTTTATCAATGAGGTAGATCTTTAATTCCTGCCGGATCTCATCATTGCTTAATCCAGATAACAGCAGATTAGAAGTTTTTTCCATCCATTCAAGGCGGACGGTTTGTTTGATCCCTATTGTGCTGTATCGTTTCATTGTCCCACCAGTTTCTCAATTTTTATAAATGGTACGATTACTTCATCGATCGAAATCCCCCCATGAGCGACAGTTTTTTTCCCTTTCTGAATGAATGCAGATGTGTCTGTAATAATTAACGGATAATAATTTGCAGGAAGGCCCACGGGACCCCATTCGCGAGAGAAATCAAATTTTTCCGCGATTTTATGACGTAAAATTTCCGAATTAAATATCCGAACACGTTCACCTTTTATTTCAGTGAGAGATCCTTCTGAAGGATTTCCTTTCCCTGTACATTCAATATTACCGTGATCTGATGTTAGCCAAATGACAAAACCTTCATCAAGAAGATATGTAATTAGATCATTTGGAAAACCATTTTCGCACCATTGTTTAATTTGGTTGTGCATTCCGGCTTCTCCGAGCTGCATTCCGTGAAGAATTTTGTCAACTTTATCTAAAACAAGTCCTATTACTCGGATCTCTCTAAAATTTTCGAGACTTTCAAGTCTTTTTCTGAAATCTCCGTCATGTAGACCTTTAAGATATCCAACCTCAGCGCGTTTGAATCCGTTTTCTTCCCAAAATTGCATCCATAGTGCTGCTTCTTTTTCTGTTGTATTGATGCTATTGGGGAAAAATACAGGGGGCTTTCCGGAGAATACTGCCTGACGTGAAACACTTGTTAGTGTTGGAATCCAGGCAAAAGTTGTATGGTCTTCAATTATTAGTGAAAGATTTTGTGTTTTTATTATTGCCCTCATTGAGATCCATTGATCTAGTGAAAGACCATCCACCAGAATAAGTGCAATTTTCTGATTGAGGGATCCCTCGATTTCTTGCAGGAGATAGCGGGGGATATGATGAAGCATTGCCGGAGGTGAGGGAGGGAGGGAAATTAAATTTGAATAATGTGAGTTGATCCATGAAGTAAAACCAAGCATTATTTTTTCCTTAAGAGACGAGAATTTTTGTAATTCTGATGGATTGATCTTTTGTGGCCCGATTGTATAATAAAGATATTTGAGTTCAGCATACCTTGATGCGAATAACAGCCATGCCGAGTATCGACTTTCCGAATCTGGAAGTGATTGCCCTACTCTGTCGATGAGAGTTGACAACCTATTTGAGAGATCTTCTTCGGAAGTATCGAGCAACCCAAATTTTACCCAAGGCTCTTGAATCTCAGAGGAGTTTGCATAATGAATGGGATGTAATCTGCCTTCAATGAAAAGATCGTTGATATAGATTTTGATGTCGGGATGATCAAACGGAATTTCAACAGGTCCGGGATACACCAGACTATAGGGTTTTTTTGATTCGAATACTTCCCCCACTGAGGGGGTTGAAATATGGTGAAATTTTGAGGTAACAAAAAATGGCCATCGTTCCTGAAGAAAACTGAAAAAAATATCCTTATTCAATACAATTCTTTCAATTGGCCAATCAGAAAAACATCCTGATTCAATCAATGTCTCAATCAATCTCTGATTCAAAACATGGGGAATCTGTTTTTCAGGGTAATGAATTTTCAAGAGTGTGTTTAATAAATCAATGGATGTTTTTATTCGTGAGGTATCGATTCCAAAGACAGATTTGAGGACAAAATCTTGCGTTGCATTATCACCAAGTCTCTCATGAATTTCTTCGATATATGCAAGGTACACTGCATCAAGATATTTCCGATCCAGTTGTTCGATTACGGAGTAACTTAGATTCGGGAAAATTTTTCCTAGATCGAATGATATGGATCGCCCCTTTTCGAGAAGATCATAAGGGAGGGTATCAAGATCCGATGACGGAGATTTTGTCAGAACAATAAGATCGATTCTTTCATTTTTCTCACATTTCTGTAGACAGAGTAATTCATATTCGTACCTGAATGCAATTGAATCGTGAAATTCTAATATTCGAAATCCACGATTTTGAAGTTCCAATACTAGTTTTTCTTCTGTAAGGAGACCATCGGGATCGGCAACAAGAGTCAAATGACCAAGATCAGGAACGAATTCCTCAAGAATGTTGTCTCGCCAGGTTTTCATGGTAATTGATGCTCGCGGTTTGTTTTGCATGAGATACGAAATTTAGTAGTTTTTTAACGGAAAAATCTGGGTAATTAATCGCCCATTCTCGTGATAGCTTGATCGTAATACATGAGCAGCTTTGGATCCTCTTCAAGTACATTGGTGGGGATCCGGTTTGCTATATCAATTATGGTTTTGTAATCTTTATCCTGCCACGCTTTTCTAAACCCAACTCGTACTGCTTCAAGTCGAATAATTTTTAGGCGCTTCTTATCGTCTTTATACAATTCAAATTCGCGTAATAACTGTTTTTCCCGAAGTTTTTCAAGGTCTGCCGCTTTGTTTGGATCAGGAATGTACCATCTATCCTTCCCTTTTTTTGTTAGTGCCGGATGATCTTTGGGAAGTCCTCTTAGTTCCTTCCAGTTAGACGAGAGATATGAATGAATTTGTGAGGGGATTTCTCCAATTCCATCATAATTCAAAAAATTATCTCTCAATAATGTTGAGAGTTCCAAGGATTTCTCATTTTTACTCCAGCCTCTCTGTGTTTCCTGAATGAAATTAGGATGCAGTTCCTGAAAAGTTTGAGGTTTTTCCTTGAGTTCTTGCCGTAACCAATCTATTGCCGAAGCTTCATCCGAAACGAAAAATGTGGTTTGAGCCAGACGCCGACCGGTTAGTTTTTTCCGATCATATTCCGCAACCTGTTCTGGTAGGAAGAACATGCCATCACGACCCGGAAACCGTTGTTCTAGTCCGAGGCGGAATTCCGGGCTTGACAGGGGTACGGAGTATCCTTTGCGGACAAAATAAGCAACCATCTCGTCAAAAAGTATCCTGGCATCTCGTTCGAGAATTGGGGTGAGTTCTCCGTCTTGTATTTTTATTACCGGGAGATATTTCATATGTGTCCGGATAAAATCCCACACCCCGTCTTCAGATGAAGCTTCTTTGATAAACCGTTCTTCAAATCCGCCATTAGGTTTGTATGCCGATATTACGAGATCCTGTTTTACGGCAGTGGGGGTTGTTACTGCTTTGAAACCGTGTTGTTTTTTATCAAGCATTGATACATTTGCGACAATAAAACCAGCATCATTGAGGGCGGTTTGAATACTATTCCAGACACTTGCACTGGTATTTGAAAACTCTACCGTCATCCAACGTCCGGGTTTGAGGATTCGGTATGCTTCTTTGAAACAGGTTGTCATTAACTGACGATATTCGTCACGTCCTTTGCCCTGTGATGTGTTCTCAACGGCCTCAAGATTATTATTTGTCCAAACCTTAAGCCATGATTCCCATATGAAATTCAATTCAGAGTACATTATATTGCCACCGAATGGGGGATCGGTAAAAATATAATCAATTGTGTCATTTTCGATAGATTCAAACCTTGTTGATGATTGTGTCATTCCGTTGAATTTACCTGTAATTTTTGATCCTTCTTGGTACGCTTTTTTGATAAACGTTACATTGCGATTGAATGAGAGCATAACATTTGGAGGTGTAATTAACGAGGCGATATAAAGCGTCCCAGAGAGAGGTCCGCCTCCCTTCTTATCGGAACGATATCTTCGCATTTTTGAGGCATAAGGGATTATTGCAGTAAACACAAGCAATAATGCGAGACGGGTTCTGTTGTTTCGCACTTTCTGAATTTTATCGTATAACACAGATAGTACAGACAGGTTTTGTTTTGTGAAAAAATGATGCACATGGGTAAGACCAACAGGATCATTTCTCCGGCTTTCATCACCTTCGATCATACGATCTTTTGGATACCAATATTGGTTTTCACTATTCTCAATTTTTTCAATTATTTCAAGATCGTATGAATCTGGTTTTTTTTCGAAGCGTTTTGTTCCAACCGAATAGTTGATCAGAACTAACTTTTGTTTTAATTGTTGAATTGTTTCATGGGTGGCTTCGTCATATTTTGAAATAAATGCATGATCCATATTATCTTTTGATAGCTTAACGCTACAATGCGGACAAGAAAATTCGGCAGGAATTTTTTCCACAGCCCCACTTTTCACTGCAGCATCCCAAAAAACAACCTCACCTGCGCATTCGGGACAAACAAAGATATCTGACCAGAGAATAAAATTAATCCGTCCGAATGTAGTTTTCCCTGATAATGTGTCATTTATTTTACTCTCGCCACTAATGAGGCTTTTCAGATCAGAAATTGATGATTTTTTCACATAGTCTGCGAGTATCCGAGTCTCTTTATCACTCGTATCATGCAATGTTGAATAAACCCAGCCATATTCTTCTTCAACCTCTTTTAATATGCGACTTGCTTCAGTTTCAAAATCATCAATTTCTATCGGAGTATTATAATTGTAAGTAATAAACGTCGCAATGGGTGAGAGATCGTTTAAAATCGGATATCGAGGACCGACTTGGGAAAAAGGCACCATCGTTGAATTACCATTTTCGTCAATCTCCTCGCGAAATATCTCTCCAAAATTATCTACTTGGTATCCCAACGATTCCACAGTTGATTTATCCCCACACATCTGGGCAGCAATACCGGTCATTCCTGTACCACAAAAGCCATCAAAAATAATATCTCCTGGTTTTGTGTAGTGAAGGATAAACCGCATTATCGCTTTGTAGGGGACTTTTGTGTGGTAAGAGTGTGCATTATAGATCGGATTGTTCTTTCCTTCCCGAACATCGGTTGCAAAAGGTTCTCGACGATATGGTGTTGCATCTTCATCTGATGTTTTTTGATTCTCCCAAGCGGTAATACATTTCTGGGTCCATAGGTTGGGGCAAATAGTGAAAAATGGCGGATCGGATAGTGAAATTAGATCATTCTTTTCCCCAATAGGGAATCCCTCAGTGTTATGAAATTGGGGATCGCTTAACTTTGTATTGAGAATATCAAGAAAATAATTGCGGCGCTCTTCATTGGTTTCAAATTTTTTCCCAAAGTAGTCATTCTTCTTTGAAGAGTCATTGTTAAAAATACCATGAAATGTTAATTGTTCTTTCGAACCTGTCATCAATACAGAGTTACGAAATATATGGGTATAAAGACTCTGTGAATAAGTTAGAGGATACTACTGATCAAGTCAGAGAGATTGAGTACCATAGTCGGGTCTGGGCACTCACAAATAATAAAAAAACTTTTATGATGAAGGTGAGGTGCTTCTTCGGAGCAGTAATATTTGCATCCCGGCCTGAGTTACTACATATTTTTGATTTGATGAATTAGGTTTATCAGGAACCGTCATTTCAATTAAACCCCTTTCCAGAAGTGGCACTATATACCGGTTACGGAAATGCATTCGTGTTTGATATCCTGTTTCTTGAAGAAGTTCTCTCATTGGACAAGGCACTTCACAAAGAGAGAGAATTTTAAAATCCAAATCATCAAGTTTCCTAATTGGATCTAACGCTTTGGTTTGTGAATTTAGCGCTGGATGAGGGGGGCTCTCTTTAATGATTATGCCTTCCTTTTGTTCCAATTCTTTTACGAACGGATGTTCTTTTAAATGTTCAATTAATTCATAATTGGTATCATCCAATTGTTTTACAAGAACTTGGTTGATCAGACTTTGGATTATTGATCGACTTTCCTGAAAGCTTTTTCCGGTCAATGCCCGAATATCTAATAACGACATCCTGCGATTTCGGCAAATAAATGCAAAGGTAGACGCTTGATCTTCATTTAGACGTACACCCAAACTAGCTTGAAAAAGAAATTGTTCTTCTGTGAGAAGAATCTCTTTTATTAATACTAGTTTGAAGGATTTTGCAGACTTATCATTCGTAATTATTGGAGGAATATTACCTTCAGTCCTCCAATTACCAAATATTGCTGAAACTCCAGTTCCGGCCTGATCACTAAGGCCTATTCTTCTGAATGCTCCTACAATTGCAGGATTTCTCACTTCTTTTTCTCGTGGTTCAAGGAGTTCAATATCTGTCGCAAATGCATCGCCAGGATTCCAAAAAATAATCCGATCTTTGAATACCACTATAGAAGGTAGCCGTCCTGAATCCCCGAAATCCTGATGGATTAATAAATTGATAGCTGCTTCTCGAAATGCAATATAATAAGGGGGTTCATCATGACGTCGTAAAGTACTTGTATCTACTGAAAATGGTCGATCGGCAATCGTTGAATACTTTTGGACAATTTTGTGCCATGCATTAATCAAATTTTCTTCAACTACAATCCTGTCATGCCAGCGCTTTTCTGGGGTCCAATCTTTAAAATTAAAATCGATTCTTTGGAAATCAACAATAGGTCGATTTAATATTTGTCGAACAAATCTTTCTTTTCCAAAAAGGATTATTCCTGCACGGGTTGGAGAAAATTTTTCGTCTTTTTCGACAATAAAACCAAAATCTTTGAGAAATTCAAAATCCGATTTTATGTCATATCTTCCAGGTTCTTTTTGGTGAATGATATTACGATACCATAAAAGAGAATCAACATCAAAAAAGTCATCCGGGCGAATATCTGGGACCAGCTCATTATCTAACCGGAGTGAACTTGCATCACGTAAAAAACGCTTAATTTCTTCAAGATTACATTTCTCATCGCAGCTACCTCGACGAATGTAACATTGCCTAATATCGTTATTCAAATGAACCGGTTTTTCGGATCGTGGTGATTCTGGAATATAAAAAATCAGTAATGTATCTCCATTATGTTCAATTTTTTCTTCATTTTTTGCACCAACAAAAGGAGACACTTTAGTACCAGATCTTAACGCTGTTAAAAAATCATTTTGGACTTTATCAATATCTATTACCCCAACAATAGTCAGCTCGCCATGATTATCCTCAACACCAAATACGAGCCATCCTCCCTCCGTATTAGCAAAGGCTGACACACTCTCATACACATCTTCTGATACCCCATGTTGAGATTTTTTACATTCAAAATCATTCCATTCATATCGAGCAAGTCGTGAGATCAATTCCTCTTTATGCATATCTTCACTCCAACACAAGCCTGACTTTTGCAGGATCCTTTCCTTTAGTCAGGGTCCGTATATAATCCTCAAACCGCTTCTTCATCTCATCCGGTGTCGCTGGTTCCCCATTGGAGAACAATACTTCTTGAAGATCTCTTATTCTGATTGGTACCTTTAAGAGACCAGATAGTGCTTCCTTCAGTACTTCTACAAATTCTGAATCGAGGGGATTGGGAAGATCTCCGGATTGGAGGAATGCTTCGATACGCTGCCGGTTCTCAAAGGAAATCAATTCAAGATTTTTATGAGTGACAGGATCATTTAAATTTTTCAGAATTGATGAAATCCAGTTTTCCAGAATCCTTTCGAGGTCATCGTCTTTGAGTTTTTTGAGAATTATTCCGGCAGGTGCGGAACCCACCCGAGGCTCGACCGATGGGCGGAAACCACAATCTGGACAGATCGGATCATTTTCGAGTTTTTGCTCAGTAAGATCAAAACAGCTTACTAGTTTGCCAAGATCCTCTTGATATTCTTTTAATTGCTGGATAGGCATGAGAGGAATCTCTGCGAGTTTCTGTAGTGTTTTATATTGAGAATCTTTCACAAGAGATTTTTTTATGTTATCTTCAGAGATGTCAAGGCGTGCACGTTTGTGCATTGCCAAATATAAAGAAATATAGTCTTTCTTCAGTCCTTCCAGTTCTGAAGAAATTACCCGGGTTTGTTTTTTCAGTTGACTTGGTTCAGTATCAGAAAGTTTCACCAGAATTTTATCCCGGGTAGAATTCATCTTTGAAACCCATTCGTGATTTTCAGGTAAAACCTGCTTGGCTGTTGAAAGCCATCCCACAATTTGACTGAATTCGTGGACAAAACCCTGTAATTCCCCAAGATCGTTTAAAATCCGGATTGTCTGCGCGGAATTCTGAATATCGTTCAGATCATATCTAAAATTTTTGAACGTCCCCGGTGATTTGTATCCTTGCACTGTTTCAAAAAAAACTTTTCCGTTAGTGAGAAGTAATACTTTTTTTTCAACCTCTTCTTTAGAGAGAAGATCCTTCCCCCAGAAAGAGATTCCATTCTGGAGATTTTGATGGGTATGAACAATTCGGGATACAATTCTATGAACATTTGTTTGTAACAGCTGAACCGCTCCATCGTCTCCCATGGAAATTTTTTGGGCAAGACCCGGGGGAACTCCGGCCACTTCGCACAATTCTTTGAGTACGGGAAGATTCCACTCCTTCGGGGGTTCTATGTGTTTAAACTTGGTGAGATCCTCAACAGATACACCGGCAAGTTGTTGAATTGTGGTGGCATCGAATTTACGTCCAGGTATCGCGAGGATTGCATCACCAGAATAAACAAGCGCCGCAAGAAGAACGACAACCCAGTCTGGTTCAAGTCGTGCACCCAAGGGATCAAAATATTCAACACCCTGCTCATTTTTTAATAAATCCGAACGATTTAGAACCTGCCCAGCTCCCTTTTGCGTCATCAGATCAAGGATAAAAGAAATGTAAGGGGATTGTTTCGGAATAATTCTCTCCCCATCCAGAAGACCTAATGCATCGAGAACAGAAATTGCTTGTTTTGTCCGGTTTTGCCCTGCAATTGCTCTTAGGGCATCTTGTGCAGCTTGGGCTCGATTTCGGTTGGTTATCATTACAGAAAAAACAGGATATTTCGGTGCCTGATCACTAAAATGAGGTTCAAGGCAACTCCCACCTACGGCATTAATCAAATCACGGAAATTAATAATTTCTTGCCGTCCCGGTTTTATTTGACCATGAACTAATGCACTGGCATTCCATTCGGATAATAATTTGCTTTGACCTTTATATGTGACTTCAAATGCTTCAAGCGCATTTTTCTGGAGCCAAAAAATAAGATTTTTTCTGAACCCTTCCGCTTTTGAAGAGTAAGTTGCTTTAGCCGCACCGGATGAGGTTGAGGCCAAATCCAACGATGCTGAATAATTTTTCAGGGATGCAATAAATGAATCATCAGTATTTTTTAACCTGAAAAAAACTTCGTCAGATTTTTTATTTTTCAGGAAATCTTTCAGCTTCTTTGGAGGTTCAATTGGTTGGATAAAATAGAGATAAAAATCCCGTTCAGGTACTGCTGTTGAGCGTTCATCCGGGGCACCAAAGAAAAGGTACCCAATACGAGCTGCCTGGTGTTTCTGCCATTCAAGCTCATATTCCCAAATATTATAGCCCGTAACACAGACCTCTGCTTGGTTTAGCTCCATTACCTGACGAAGAGCAACATAATAATACCGGTCAATTTGTGATCCCTCAAGGCTTTCCGCTCTTTTTTCTATAAGAGCATCAAAGTCTTCGGTTTTCTTCAGGTCTAAGTAATATTGGTAGTTATCCGGGTTTGATGATATGAACTGACCATTCACGGTTTTATGGATTTCTCGAAGTACTGTTTCCACAAGCGAGAGCAAGTCATCCGCTGGATCTCCACCAAGTTCTCCGACCTGCGGATCATATAAACAGAGACTATCCCGAAGTTCCAAAGGAGTTGCTCCAAGTGGAGAATTTATGTCTCCTGTTGTTAACCGATGGACGGAGAGTCCATGGATAATCCGGATTGCCAGAGGTTTATAATGAGGTCGAGTGAACACCTGTTGAACTCGGGATTCAAGCACTTCACTACAATCAATTACTTCACGAATTTCGGGAATTGTCCTGATTGCAGGGTTTTTTGTAAGTATGGTCCAATAGGCATCATATGCAATTAGTCCTGGTCGATCATGAGGCACTTTTTTATCGAGGATTTCCCGCATACTGGTTGAGAGGGTTTTTAAAATTTCACGTTTTTCAACGACTTTCACTCGTTCAAATGTATCAATATAATCTGGATGAACTGGGAAAAGGCGAACAAATTCATCCATCCTCTCATTCATATTACTGTAGTACTTTGCAAATGGTGTCAGATATTCGCGGATTTTATTGGTTTGTTCCACATTTTTTTTGAGAAGTCGCTCTGCAACAACATACTTCACATCATTTCGGGCAATTAAAACTTGATCAAATCTGTCTTTAACACGTCGAATACTATCTGCGACAAAAGAAAAACGGGTACTGTCAAATATTGCTTCTTGAACACCCGCAATAAAACGGAATCGAATATCTTTACAAGCTTCCCCAATCTCCCTGAGGAAATTAAGATCTAATATAAGGCTGTGATCTTTTCTAGAGCGTAAGTAATCAAGTAACTCGTCGACAACCAATAGAAGACCCTGATCTGGGTAAACCTTATAAAACGCGGACATCATTTCTTCAAATGCACGCTTGTGATTGGTGATTTTGCTCGGGTCCGGAAATGAGTAATCTACACCCATTTTTTTGAGGTTCTCTTCAAGTTCGGTAACGATGATATCTCGGAGCGATCGCTCCGTTGAGCCGATTTCAACTCGAATAACTTTAAATTTTCCGGCAATATTTTGAGCTTCTTCAGCTACCTGCTTATTTGAGATTTCGGTTAAGAGATCTGCATTCTCTGCGATACTTGAAATCACTGACATTAAATGAGATTTACCTGTCCCATAATTGCCGACAATTAACAGAGCTTTATTATCAAGGGGTTTTGTAAACTGTAATTGTGGAAAAACGAGAGTGATTAATCGCTCTGCCATCTCGTCAGATATTACATAAGTACTAACCAGCTGTTGAGCATTTGTTTTCTCATTAGCACTCAATAATTTTACAACAGACTCGATGGGTTGGAATTTGATTAGCTCATTGTATTTCATATTTATTTCACATCCGTCCTTCGATAGAATTCATTATCTCAATTTAAACTGAAAGCAATTTGATCATTGAGTTCATAAATTCTGTACTCTTGATGACCTGGTTTTGCATAGATAAGCATCCTATCTGAAATTTCCCCATTCCATGCAGCAACAATACATTGATCTCTTGAGAGTATTTGTAAGAGTTTTAATGGATCTTGTTCAAGATTGATATCAAATAATATTTCTGTGTTGTCAAGTAAAGCAACAGGATCTTTTTGATCTATAGTTTTTAACATACATTCGAAAACCTTCAATTTTCTCTGGCGATTTGATAATTCAAGAAGTTGCTGAGATAATTCGAGATTAACATTGATATACGGAATTTTTAATTCATCACGAAGTTCTTTGAGAAGGATCGTTTTTCCTTTTCCAGATTTGCCAACGACAAGGATGAGTCGATGATAGCACTGATGTGACTCCTCAATGGCCGATATTATTTGTTTTTTTATCATCAGATCCAATCCAAATCGCTTGAAACTGTTTTTTGAACTTGGCAATTTTTTTTTAAATTTATATCAATACTAGTTCTGTTGGCATAATATCCCATATCATTTATCATTCGGCCTTTCTTTTTATTTAGGCCACATTTAGGGAAATTCCCATACACTTCCCAAAATCGAACCTTTTCTTGAACTTAATCAAACAATTGCCTTTGAAATGAGAATGGGATAACACGAAGTGATAATTTAGTTTTCCACAGTTCTCAATTTCTTAATCTCTTCAACATATTCAACAATTCTCTGTCGATTTTTTATACCAATTCGCGCAACTCCAATTCGATGGAGCAAGAGAACATTTGGCATTTGTGAAAAATAATCGCGAAATTCCATACTGGAAACAATGATAAAATTGGATTTAGTCTTTTTTTCAAAAAGTCCTTTTTTTATTTGGTGTGCAATGTATTCTTTAGGCAAAAGAAAAAGTATGATATCATTTTCATCGACCAAACTATGGATTTTACCCGTAATATCAAATTTTTTATCAACTACTTCCAATTCTGCAATTGTGCTTATATGGGAATTATATGGGATTATTTCTTGGTTTTCGGAAATTATTCCATATCGACCTGATAAAAAATAAATTTGAGTTGAAATAAAAGAAGGAAGCTCTTGTTCTGCAAAACATCTTACTTCATTAAACATCCCGCCAAACATTTGTTTTGCAGGGCGAACAAAATCATGTAACACTTTTTTAAATTGTGTTTCATTTTCAATATCGTTACTTGGAATTTTTAATTTATATTCATTTAATCGAGATATGATGGTAGGATCTTTCCGAATATCAATACCTCTTGAATACCTAACTTTCCACTTATAATATGCGGGTAATTTCACACTTGTATCATCGGTAAAAATTAAAATTTTCATATTCTCAAGATGATTAATTTCTTCCTAATACTTGATTAATTCAGTTGTAGAATATCTGCCTCGCTGCCGGCACGTTCGGGATCTCCCGGCTGTTGCTGCACGGGTCCAGATCGATCGCACCCATGCAGGCGATCACCGCATCGAGGATGTACTGCGGCGTGTAATGCTCCGTGCTCTCGTGCGAGAGCAAGGCAGGCGGGACCGTCATACCACCCCAGCCCCCCGGGCATTCTCCCGCACACCTCTCCCGTAACAATGCTCGCAGAGCTTCACCCCGGCCTCGCGGTCAATCCACTCCGCCTTCACCAGCCCGCACACCGAGCACTTCCCGATCGCTGCCGTCACCCGCTCACACCGGGAAACATCCACGGTGCCCGGTAAAGGAACAGATGCCTCCTGCTCCGTCTTCACCGCTGCCTTATAGCATGCCTTACAGATCCGCCGGGCATCCTGCTGGTCCCTGGGCCGGGCTTTCCGTTCTGCAGTAAACTTTTCCACATACGATGAACCTTTCTTCCCGCATACCGAGCACACCGACTTCGGCTCCGGGAGTTCAAGCGGTTTGTAGTCCCTGGCCCGGATGGTCAGGGTGCGTTTTGCAGTGGATGCTGCCGGGGGATCGCCATCTTTCAATGGTTTACAACAGGCGCTGGAAGAAATCGGAACGCAATCAGGTGCGCTATCTGGGGATTGCTGGGCACCGGGCGGAATTCGATCGTTGTTTGCAGCATTTCCGGATTTATGGACACACTGTATTACGTCCGGACCCGGTTGCTGAGTTACTCCATAATTCTCTTTCTGCTGAAAATTACTGTCTCTTAGTACATTTGTAGTATTATTCTTAGTAGTACCCGGGGAAACAGATCCCGCAAAATCATTTTTTGTATTTTCAGCAGGTTCCGCAACACTGCTGGAAGCCTGCTGCAATGATAAAGCCGGACCGCAACCATCCTTCGGATCGCGGTCAAGCCAGCATGCATCGCCACAATTCCACTCCCGGAATAATGCCGTATCCCACTGGAATGCATCGCTCCTGCGACGGATCGAATTTCCCTGCTCTTCAGAAATCGTCACGGTCCGGTCGGTAAAGGAAAGAGCCGGGCACTTTTCGAGAAGCCCGGTATAGTTCTTCCCCCGGCTCTCGTAGCCTTTCAGGGCCCGGTAGATGCTGATGTAGGACCAGCCGGTAAGCCGTTGCAGGTCCTGGATCGTGAACTCTTCCTGCCGGGCCTGCTGGATAGCATCGAGCAGGTCCGACTCTTTCTTGGTCATCTTCGATTCCTGCCCGCCCGCCATACCGTTGAGGAGCGTGAAGAGATCTTTTGCCGCTATAAAATCTCCCTCACTCGCATACACGCAGAGCGTCCCGTCTTCTGTGGTCTTCTGGTCGCGTTGCTGGTAGTAAAGCGCCGTGTGACTCTTGATCAGGTCGTAGAGCATGTCGGGGTTTCGCCGGTTGTTGATCGCATGAAACCGGATCCGCTCCGAGAATGGAATGATCACCCACATCATCTGCTCGTGCATGATCTGCCAGATGGCCCGGCAGGTCACGAGTTCGGGCGATTCATCGACAATCGTGTCCGGGTCCTGCTGCTCCTTCTTCTGCTTGGCCGCAAGCACCTTTGCGTCCTGCTCCGGGGTTTCGTCAATCCAGCAGGTCAGCATCCGGTTCATCACCTGGTCGTCACCGGTCCCTTCCTTCTTTGCAATCCACCAAACACACCGCTCGGGAATCGAGCAGACCCGGGGAGTCAGGTCCTTTGTTACGGTCGTATGGGTGATCGGTTCATCGAAGTTCGAGGTCGCCGACTTCAGGATCTCCTGGATGGCATCGGACAGATCCGTGTCGTCACTCATCAGCACGGTCCGGGGGGAGAGGTCGGTCATGTAATAGAGCGCCTTGTTGCTCATCGTGCCCTTTACTTTGTACCGGTCCGGGACCTGCCGCATCATCTTCTTGAACGCATGGGTCTTGCCCTTGCCGGATTCCCCCGTGACCGAGACATGCAGTCCGTCCGAATTCTTCACTGCCTGCGATGCCATCGTAAGGATAAGGCATCGTGCGAGAATCTCATCCCCGATATGCTCCTGCGCAAATGCAGTGAGCATGAGTGAGAGCGGGTCACCGCGAGCGAGCACTTCGGCAGCCTCCGCCCGGAGTTCCAGGTTCTCCGGAATGGCAGGACCTGCATCACCTCTCGCGTCTGCCTTCATCTTTGCCTTTACTTTCCTCTGTGCGGTCTGTGCCTGGTCCCATTGTTTCCGCCGGTCCACCCGGCCCGGCTCGAACTGCTCGCGGAGCTCTTGCCACCGCTGAGTACCACCACCACAGGATGTGTGCTTACATCCCGCAAAGATCGCACCGCTCCCGAACTGGATCGCAAACGCCCCGTCCTTGTGGGCCGAGGAGAACGGGCACTGGTCGAGGATGTACAGCGTGCCGCCACTGTACGGTTTTTCGGACCGCACCCCGAGCCCGTTATCGGACAACCATCGGCGCAGGTTGAAGCCCTTGTCCTTCTCTGCGGTCGGCTGCTGTGCGTGCTGCTCGGTGGGGAGCCGGGCCGTGAGTTCGCGGAGCTGCTCCGGACTCACGATATTCAATTCATCCGGGGCCGAGAGTATCCGGCTCCGCCGGTTCGGGCGCTCGGGCGTGTTATCACCCTTCCGGGATACCGTACCGTAGAGCTTCCAGATGCGGGCAGCGTTGAAGTTCGCCGTGTCCACGCTTACCCGCTCATCCGAAAAGAGCGTGTCCAACGTCATGAGGCACGCCTTCACGAGCGCCGTTGCCGCCTCATCGTTCGGCAGGTCAATGCGGTAGAGCAGGTGGGCCCCGTTACCGGAGTCCGCCCGGATCGGGTCTGGGAAGCCGAGCCCGGCGATCCACCGGGCAATCTCTTCTGCTTTCGCCAGCGCAAGCTCGTGCTCCTCATCCGTGCTTGACACGCCACTCGGTCGCAGCGGGTCGATGTCGATAGGCAGCCAGCGGCGGCGCAGGATATCAGCATCGCTCGTCGTGCTGTCCTTCTTGCCGAGCCGCATCTTGATCCGGTTCGCCCGTCGCGAGAGCAGGGCCGGGTTCACTTCGTTGAGCGTGACGTAGATGCCGTGGACCGAGCCATCGGCATCGAGCGGCTCCACTGACCGGACGAGTGCATCGAAATCACTGAAGTACCCGCTATGGGTGAACTGGTCGGTGAGCGCCCGGACCTCGACGACCTGCCCGGGCCCGGCTATCCGGGCTACTGCATCACGGAGCAGTCCATCCACAGGCCACCCTCCTGCTCCGGTCGCTGCCGGTTGTCCGGAACGAGAAGCGGTTATTCACCGGTCTCTCCCCCGGTCTCTGCTGCACCGGTGCGCCGGAACACGCGGCGCTCGGATGTCTTTATCGTGATCGTGAAGAAGTGCCCTTTCTCCGGTCGCACTTCGATGTAGGCAACCGCCTCACGTTTCTTCCGGATCTGGTCGGCAATCGCTCGTGGGATGAGGTAGAGCGGGATACCCACCATCTGTTCGGAAGCCAACTCCGGCGAATCAACGCCATCAGTCATACCGCACCTCTTCGAAATGTTCAGCGAGTCGCCACCTGCCGTCTTTGAGACAGGCAATTGCTACGAGGTAGTGTATCGGGCTGGTTGTCTTCAGGTGATCCAGGGTCTCCTGATCGATCGTGAAATTCGGGATTATCCGGGGTTTGGGTAATGTTGATGTGCCAGAAGAAAGAGAGATCATCTGTCCACCTCTTCACGAGCTCTGGACAGGGGTGCCGGGACCACGGTGTTGGTAGCTAAGGGGTCCCGTGCATCGCCTTTCCTTTTTCTTTGAACCTCTTTCATACAATTACCCCCGGGGTTGCAACAAAGATGCGATTTCTTCCACAGGGATATTCCCGGACCGTGCCTTTTTTGGCCAGACGGGAGAGGTGTTTGGTGGCGGTGATCGTGGTGGTCTTTGCTGATTTTGCTACTTGCTCGATGTTCATCACCGGTGTATTCTGGAATGCTCCAAGAATCCGGTTCGTAATTTCCGGGTCGGGTGTCGGCTTCATACACTTTAGCGTATTGAGAGTATTGTTAATATACGAAAACTCCTCGATTTGCCCTTTTTTTGGGATATATACCAAAAATTGAAGATTTTAGGACATATCACTGAAAGAGTATATGCTCTCAACAACAATCTTCTTTTGATGTTATCAAAAACCTGGACAGAGACCTTTGATTCTGAAGCGAAGACTGTCCTGTTTCTCTATCTTCTGATCAAGGGGAGAGATTATGCGTACAATATTTCAAACATTTTAAAAAACGGGGGAGTTGCTGGCAGGGAAGGTCTGAAACTTTTAGCCAGACCGAACAAGGTAAGTGGTCTCCTGAATGAGATGGAACGCGATAACCTCCTGGTAAAATGGTCCGATTTATCCGACAATGAGAAGACGCTCAAATTATATTTTCATCCGGGAAGTCCACCATCAAATCACCAGAAAAAGTCTGAACCCGTGTATTTCGTGATTAACAAGAATATTTTATTTCTTCGTCGGAACTACATACCGGATGAAGAAGAAGTCCAGAAACTCTCACTCCGTGAAAAGGCGGAGTCAAGATCGTTTTACAATAACGGCGATGATGACGAATGGGTTCCGCTCTCAAAAAATGATCTGATATACCACTATTGCGGAGAGGAAAAATTTACGCCGATTTCTGACGGTAATTCCTATTGCTGGGGTTGGCCCCGGGTTATTTTTGATGAGTTTTTGTTTACGGATACGGAGATTATAAAAATTCTCACACGGTTAAAAAAATTTGATTATTTCACGGTTTTATTGTTGAACAAGCAGTTTCTCATGCACATCATCGCTGTTTTGAATAATAAGATTGCAAACGTTGAACCGGGATCCTCCGGTGTGGGGATCCAGATTGATCACCTTCCTCAATCCGAATCCGAAAAACGGCAATTTGTCCAGAAATCCCTTGACAAGGCGCGGCTGATGCGGAACGGGTTTACCGGGGATACGGATGTCACGGTCGATACGGTTATCGGTGAAATTTATGCCAAATCACAAAGAGACATCCGGCACTATTCTACGTTATTCTCCTTCATGGATGCAAAACGCACGTTTGAGTCAACGGTGATAAAGTGTAATTTTCCTATGGATGAGAAAGAGGATTTTCCCCAAGCGAATTTTGTGATTAACCATCAGCGTGTTTATGAGGAATTGCTGATTTTTAACGATTCGTTGATCTCGGCGAGTCTGGCGAATGACCGGATAAAGGAGGGGGAGATTTGAGAATGCATGGACCCCGGGTACGGCTGGGATGGTGAACGCTCGTTCACTCCGCATCTTTGACCCTGCTGTGGTCTCATTGATGACATCCATAACCTTGAGGAATTTATCCGGGGCCTGCTTCTTACCCGGGTTTATTTGAGCTCTGTCGGGCCAGTGCGGGGGGTGGCGAGGCTTTGATGCCCTTTGCGGAGAATGCCGTCAACATCATGACGGTCCATGCGGCCAAGGGCCCGGAGTTCCCCCTAGTGTTTGTCCCGGACATGGGCTCTGGCTTCCGGGACCGCCCCGGTCCCATCATGTGCTCCAACTGTGCTGAAAGAATATTGGTGGAAAACAGGTGGTGAAGCGGTTATATTTTACGGAGAATGGGGAGTTTTCAATTCATAGTAATTAAATATCAATTTACTCCGAAAAATCAAAAAGATCATTTTAAGTAAAAATGATCCCTTTATGAAAATGATTAAATAATGTCAATAAAAAGAATTTACATTGAGAATTTTCGATCCATTAAGAAATTAAGTTTTGAACCAACCTCCTTGAATGCCTTGATCGGAAGAAATAATGTCGGAAAATCAAATATTTTATCGGCATTAGAATTGGTACTTGGTGAAAAATGGCCACCGTTTGTCATAAATGAAAATGATCTGTTCAAAAAAGATACAAGTTTAAAATGTACCATTGAGGTTTTTTTTGATCCTCCATTATCCCATTCATATTACGGACACACAATTCGGATTGATGGATTTAGACTAACATACGAAGATGCATTTGGTGCAAATATTTCCTGTATTGATTCATCAGGCCACGACGTCCAAACACAATATGGAAAACCCTTGCCGCTGAATAATACAATTCGAAATAAAGTCCCATTGGTTTTAGTTGGTGTGACTAGAAATTTAACCCCGTTACTATCTGCTAGTAAATGGACAGTACTTGGGAAATTGCTCAAGGATTTATCAGAAGATTTTGCATCAAATGAGCAAAAAACTCGCGAATATAATGAGAAGATAAAAGCCGCAACATTAGTGTTAAAAGATGAGAACTTTAAAAAATTTGAGGAGATTCTCATCAATAATGTCAAAGATTTAACCGGTTTTGAAGATGCTTCAATTCAATTTAAAGAACCAAATATTTTAGGGCATTACAAAAATTTAGAGTTGCTTCTCAAAGAATCATCAGACTATGATTACTATTCTGCATTAGAAATGGGAGCAGGCATTCAAAATGCTATTGTTATAGCGATAATTAACGCTTATAAAATAATTAAACGAACAAATGCAATTCTATTAATTGAAGAACCTGAAGTTTGTTTACATCCACATGCTCGACGTTATTTTTATTC
Source organism: uncultured Methanoregula sp. (assembly GCA_963676675.2). Classification (GTDB taxonomy): domain Archaea; phylum Halobacteriota; class Methanomicrobia; order Methanomicrobiales; family Methanospirillaceae; genus Methanoregula. The sequence goes on from OY781161.1 coordinate 1,782,708, forward strand.
ATTAATAAAAGATTTATCCAATGAAGGGACTCAAGTTTTTTACACCACTCATTCATGTGAATTCATTGATTTGGATAACTATGAATCAGTAAATATAATCAGAAAATCCCCTCAAAACGGGACTTATTTATGCCAAGGAAAAAACATTTCCATTGATCGTACATCAAGAGAGCAACTGAAACTCACGACAGAATTTGATTCAAGGAGAAACGAGATTTTTTTTGCAAATAAGGTTTTGGTAGTTGAAGGGGAGACTGAAAAATATTCTGTACCACATCTCTTTGTTCTAAAAGCGATTGATGTAAACAAAGAAAATATTTCGATAATTAGTGCTGGAAGTGTAACGAATATCAAATTCTTTGTAAAAATTTTGTCGAGTTTCGAAATTCCATTAGTTGTTCTTATGGATAAACATACGAACAAACCCGATTACAATCTTTATTACATTCCATTAAATCGTGAAATAGAATCTCTCGCTGGTCCAGAAAATGTATTTATGATGGATCCAGAATTCGAATCTGTTTTTTCCTTACCCTCCGGAGGAGATAAAATTCGTAAAGCCGTTGAAAAGGTAAAACGAATGAGCATAAATGAAATACCTCAAATTGTGGAAAAAGCGATTGATAGAGTTGATCAAATTTCATAGAGGAACACACTCAACAAAGAGGAAATAAGAAATTTATATAGCCATCAAAAAAATTTTAGTAATTGGAGCCCGAATAAACCCTCGCAAACCGGCAGTTCATATCCTCCCGGGGATTAGGTTTCGCCGTGAAATTTTTACCTTTATAAATCGCGTTCATCGCTGCAAACTCCCGCTTTGATCATATTCTTCACTCCGCCTAACCGCTCTGCATAAAATGCATACGGCTTCTTCATCCTGGTTTTCAGGAACACGCGCTAGGTCCCCCGAAAATATATCATAATATGGCGGTCGAGTCGGTTGAATGCAGCGAGGCCGACATTCGTGTCGGCGACATGGATGAGTTTTATTGTGTCTACTCTTTTTGGGGTGTACTAGGATATTAGAAGACGGTAGTGGGGTGAAACTAAAAAAAATATCTTTCTCCCAAAGAAGTTAGTGATTTATGGAAATTATTTGTTAAAACAATCGATCTCATAAGGGAATTATTAATCTTGAAGGAAATCATTTGCGAACGAGATTAAAGCAACAGATTTTTATTTATTCAACCTCATTTTGTTTTGTGAATTTCAAGTGGTAATTAAAATAGTCCTAGATGCTTGTGTTTTGATTGACCTTGATTTGGATAAAATCCAGTTAATTAAATCTTTCAATCACTTTCTGGAAAACAATAATAATTACAATGTATTGATTTCTCAAGAGAATTTTGATGAAATTTCTCATAAAGATCATTATAAGATGAAAAAGTTACTAGAAAATACTGCAAGATTTCAGATTATTGATGTTGATCCAACCGCATTTGAAAAATTTTCAAATGAATTAGATCGAATAAAAATCTATATCGTTCCAAAAGATCGATGTGTTTTATTTCTCGGAAAACATCTCGATGCCGATTTTATAGTTACTTCTGATCGTACCTTATTCGAAAAAGTAGATCGATATCGCAATATCAATCGTATAATTCATAAACAAATTCCAATTTCAACGGTTGGTTTGATGAATATTATGTTTAAAACCAAAAGTATAGATTCTCAAATATTCTTTGAGAAAAGTTTAGCATTATTTAAATTTAAAGAAATTGATAATTTTTTCACTCATTTTTCAAGACAAAATTTGAACGTATCTGGTGAAAAACAATTAATTATAATGGATCAGTATAAACATAGCTTAAAGGAACGTTTTCAAGTGTATAAAGATCCCTTAGTAGATGAATATAAAAATCTAAAGGAACAAGGTTTGATTAATATATGATTCAAAAAGAAAAAATTTTGGATAAACTTTATAACGACGAAATTTCTTTTTCAGATGCGATGGGGCTATTAAAAATCTCAAGACTCGAATTAGATGAATTAATGGGGACATATGTTTGGACTCCGCCCCTTGAAAAAATTAATAAAGTATCTGAATTAGAGAAAAAATCAATCGGATTAATCAATAAAGCTATTGACGCTGAAAACAGATCATTCTCCCACAATAAAAAGCAATATGAAATGAAACCCCTTTCATCCCATGCTACTTTTAAATTCCCCTGTGTGTCTAATCCAAAATACACTCAAGAATTTCTTATTCCTAGTAGTTTCTCGATCAATTCACGGCAAGAATTTTTTGAATTAGGTAGATCAATTCAAGTAACAGAGAGTGTGTATGAATGGAATTAACTGTAAGTAATTTTAAAGTGATAAAATTCAATTTTGAAAGGATTATTCATGATAATCTGAAAGCCGGTGATGTTGTCACTGTTACAATGAAACTTGAAGTTCATATCAAAGAACTTTCAAAAATTAGTGATAATAAAGCGAAAATTGTATCGGATTTTTTATTCAATATGCTTGAATTTGGTAATTATACTATAGAAACTCAAGCGATTTTGTCTTCAAAAGAAATGAATAAAATTATTGACTTATGGACAAAGAATCCTGAAAAAGATCTTCCTGCCGGTGTAAACTTTGCATACGTGAATTCTTTATATTATTATGTCATGCCTCTCGTTATTTCCATCTCGGAAAAAGCGAAAATCCCTATCCCTTTACCCCCATTGGAAGAACCTAGTCCATTATCTAGCCCCAAGAAAAAAATTAAACCAGTCAAACAATAATTTTTTCATAATTGAATCTTTTTCTTATTTTCTCGAATTTTTTTCTGTGGTATATCTTCTTCACCCATACCCAACTCTATTATCACTACCCCCGGTGATCTTCATAATCCGGGGCGCCACTCTCCGCATCGGCCCACGGCTGTACCGCCGCCATCTGGAGTTCCGTCTCGTACTCGTTATCGTCCCGGCCGGTCTTCCAGTCCGTGAGAACGAGCGTGCCGTCCAGCATTCTCCCGAAAAAATCCACCTTGACTGTTACCCAGGTATCTCCGATGAGGAAATGATCTTACTCCTCGTGTCGCTGACATTCTCGGACCCGGTAGCTTGACCACTTCCCGAAGAAGGTGTGCAGGCATGTCTTGCCGTTCTCATCGATGGCAGCAAAAAATGCATTCGTGATCTTCTCGCCATTATGGTATTCAGTGATGGTCTCACCGCCCACATTTTTGTACTGCGATACTTTTTTGAAAACGCGGTTATTGCTTCGGCGAGGTCCATGGGCTTGTTTTCGCAATGGAGTTGGATCTGCCTGTCGATAATATCGTGAATGAGCTGGCCCTGGACAACGAATTTAGAGGTGAAGTTCTTAAGCCAACGGATCTTTTCGGGATCAACAACAACGGAGAGGATTTGACATGGGGGGCGATGTATTCGAAATAATACTTGCGCTGGCACCGGTTCCAGACCCGGTGTTTGGTAAAGGATCAAGAATTTATTTTGAAGAAAAAATTGTCCAGATCTGTCATATTGTTGTGTTAGAGAGAGTTACAATAAACATTTTCATCTCATTCTAGCAGTATAAGGTTCTGATGTGTCCCTATATTGATATCATATACCGCGTCTTGATCATACTGCGATTTCTTGAGTGGAGTCCCATACTCTCTCATCGTTTTTCGACACCTTTCAATCAGTTGGGCATCACGTTCAACCTCATACGCACATGAGAAAAACTACGGGGATTATCTTCCGGACCGCCCACCTAGGAGTCCCGCCCACCACACCGAGGGCGGGAGCCATCGGGTCCTACTGACATGAAGATCGGTCGGTCATGTTCACTCGCCTCGCTGATGCTCCGACTTGCTTCACATCACCTCCCTTGCTTTTCCGGAGTTGCCCTGTTGATAGGATGACGCCCCTGGCTTGTCGCGCTGCTCCGGCGCCAGCGGCTGCTCTCGCCCGCTTCTCACATACCGCTTCGCGGAATGTTCGTCGCTGTTGATCGTACTCATGCAGTACGCTCAGTGACACGTTCACCCCGACCTCGCGCTGATGCACTCGCCCGGTGCGAACGTGGGCCGCTGGGCCACGGTTTTAATGGACCTGGGGACCGGAGATATGAACCCTGAGGGAAAATAACCCCAATTCGGGCTCCGTTTGCCATACCCCCATCCGGAAAACCCCGTAAAATCGTCCGTTTAGGGGCGTATGAAAACGGAGGCAATATATCGCTCTGTTTGCCAAAATAAGGCAGGAATGCACCTCGTTAAACGTCCACCAAAGCCCCTATAATCAAGGCAGTTTTTGCCACCTATTTTACCCCATCCGGACCCCCAAAACCCTGCCGGAATGCGAATATGAAGGTCGTTTTTTCCGGGGGTCTAAAAAAAGAGTGCTTTTCAGAGGGTATCCCCTCAAAAATCAATGTTTTTGAGCATTCTGCATCTGCATCAATTCCCCTCTGAACCGGTCCATCAACAATTGAAACTCCGGCTGGAGTTCTCCCTGCGTCTTTGCCTGCATTATTTTATTCGCTGCTTCTTCGGTAAGTTCGCATCCGCACGTATCACAAAGTCCCCGGGTCGGACCGTTGACCGTGAAACACCGGGGGCACTGCCGAGCCTCAAGAGTCTTTGATCTTTCCTCTTTGGTAATGATCCCGGCCTTCTCAGCTACTACCCGTTCCACATCGGAATCAACCAGGTGCAGGTACGTTGAAAACATTTTGCTGTTGAGATTCCCCCACAGCAATTTCTTCACTATGGCTTCACCGTATCCCTGCCGGATGAGGATGGTTGCCCGGGTGTGCCGGAAGATGTGCGGAGTGATGTGCTTTGTTATTCCCGCTCTCTTGGCGATGACCCGGATTTGTTTTGCCAATCCGTTATATCCAAGCGGGGCCTTCTTGTTCGAAAGGAATACAAATGCATCGGGAGTTACGGTGAGGGGGTAATCATTGCGCCAGGATGCGAGATAGGCCCGGGCCATGACGAGGGGAACGGTCCGGTTCTTTCCGGTCTTGAATGCGGTCGTTATGGTTACGTTCCAATCGGTAAATTTTACATTTTTCCAGAGAAGTGTACCGATCTCCCCGATCCTAAAGCCACCTTCATAGAGTGCAGCGAGTATTGCCCGGTCCCGTGAGTTCTGACAGACTTCTATCATCGCTTTGACTTCTTCTTCGGTCAGGAGCATCTCGGGGCTCTTTGTGTTGGTGTCGTAGGCAGGAGGCTGAATTTTCTGGATTTTCTTTTCCTCTATGGTTGTGTAATGGTTCTCACACATCCAGAGGTAAAACCGTTTCAGGAACCGGACAAAATCGCATATTGAATTCTGTTTATACCTGGGAATTCCGTTGGAGTCTTTTGCATTTCTCACACTATCGACGGCTGTGTAGATGTCTGCAACGGTATTCTGTCGGTAGGGTCCGAGATATTCACGGAGGTTTATCAGCGTGTGGTTGAGTTTGAATGCTCTCCCGGTGCTGATATGGCGGGTTGCGCTGATCTCGGCAACAAATTCCCGGATTAACAGGGCGTCATCTTCGGTAATTCGTTTTTCTTCGATACCCCGTATCATGACGCTCTTGGAATATCGCATAAAAGTCGCATCATCCGGATGGAAGTGCGATATTTGGGTGGTGCTGGTAGCTGCCATGCATCTAACATGAGTCGGAACTTTATATTATTTGGCTTTAGCGTTTGACCATGAGTGCATACGCCCGGCCGGGGCGTACGTTTTTCCCAGTTTTTAAAAAAAAAAGAGACTACGTTTTTCCCTCGCAAAATGATCAGAGTATTTGTTGCACAATTAATGCAATATATCCACATCCAGCGACTATGAGGATAATGATCGTAGCATAATCTCTTGTCTTGAAAGCAAACTCCCTTATCCGCGTTCGTGTTCTTGTACGGTAGCCTCGGATATCGATCGTAAGTCCCAGCACCGTGGCCCGGGCGAGGGCATTGGAAACCAGAGGGATAACAATAGGCGCAACGCTGCGAACTTTTCCAAGGACGCCAGTTCCCGGGTTATATCCGCGTGCCAGCTGTGCTTCATGAATCCGTTTTCCTTCGATCTGGAGTGTGGGAATAAATCGCAGGGCAATAAGAAACATTAGAGTATAGTCAATCGGGATCTTCATGCGCTCCATGGTGTGGACAATATCCCGCGGCTGCGTAGAGATTACAAAGAGCTGGAAGACGCATATGAGTATCATAAACCGTAGAGTAAGGACCAGGCCAAAGTCAATCGCACCGGTCGTTATCGGTATGTACCCCCCACTACCCGGAATAAATGAAGGGATAAGAAAACCAATTGTCTCACCACTGGGCATCGTGATGATTGTAAGGCCAATGAGAATGATACTCATGACAGCAATCAGCTTAAATTGCTGCATTACTTCGATACTGAGGCTGGCACCGTAAGCAATAATGAGAATGATAATGACCAACAGGAAGAGGAAGAAGAAATTTGTCGACAGGATGGACATCAGGCCAAACAGGAGGATGAATGCGATCTTGGTAAAAGGGTGAAGCCGGTGGAAGAACCCGTCTTTATGGACATAGGCAAGGATTTCAGCCATTTATTCATCACCTATAAAAGAATCAGAAACAATTGTTCCTTTCTCCAGGGTTATAATCCGGTCCGCACATGAGGTAGCGATACTCTTGTTATGAGTGATGATGATTATAGTGTGACCTTTCATCTGGAGCTTCTTTAAGATCTCAAGCACAAGCCGCGCTTCATTCCCATCAAGTCCGGTAGTCGGTTCATCCAGAACGATGATTGCCGGTTGCATGGCAATCACGCAAGCAATTGCAAGTCGTTGACGTTCTCCGCGGGACAGCCAGCGGGGGTAAAGATCTTTGGTATGCACAAGTCCAACGTCAGAAAGTGCAGCATCAATGATCTTATCTTCATTGAGAATACCGAGGTTTTTTAATCCGAATTCTACCTCTTGTCTTACAGTATCAGCAAAGAACATATGATCCGGGTTCTGAAAAACGAGACCAACATGTCGGGCAAGGTCGGTTATAGTACATTCACGGGTATTTTTCCCATTTACGATAACATCGCCCTGCGTCGGAATTAGTAGCCGGTTAAAGTGTTTGACGAGCGTGGTTTTCCCAGAACCATTCTCCCCTACAAGTGCAACAAATTCCCCGGGCTGGATAGTAAGATTGATATTTTCAAGAGCAAGGATATCGCCATATGCATGCGAAAGTTCCCTCACATTGATGATGGGATTGGTGGCTCCATCTGATTCTGTTGGGACTGTAATCTTTTTTGAGTGATTCTGGATTCCGGAAAAGTCTGCAATTATTATCCTTCGCAAACGATCATCTGCGAGCAGATCATCCGGTCTTCCGATAGCACTTATATTACCGTCTTCCATTACAACGAGAGTATCTACCATCTCTTTGAAATGCGCATATTTGTGTTCCACAAGCAGGATTGTCTTACCCTGCGCTTTGAGATCCTGAAGAATTGCAACAATCCGTTTTGTTGCATGTTCATCGAGTTCGGATGTGGGTTCATCAAGGATCAGTATATCATTTCCGAGTGCCAGCGTTGCAGCGAGTGCCACTCGTTGTTTCTGTCCTCCGGAAAGATTATGCGGGGATCGGTTGCGCAGCTCACCAAGATACGCGACAGTCATAATTGATGTGAGTCGTTCTTCTGTTGCAGCAACATCCATTCCACGATGTTCGATAGCAGAGAGGATCTCTTCTTCAACAGTAGTGAAGATCATCTGGGCTTCAGGATCATCAAAAACAATTCCAATCTTCTGTGCCAGGGCAGTAAGATCGGGGTAATCCTGTACATTAATTGCATCTACAGTCACCAGACCTTCTTTCTTGCCGCCATATTCATGATGGAGGATTCCTGATGCCGCAAGACATAGCGTAGTCTTGCCAGCACCGGATGGCCCGGTAACCATGACGCAACTTCCTTTTTGTAAAGATAAAGAAAGATGGTGCAGGGCTTTCTGCACAGTATGGGGATACGTGTAACTGATATTTTCGAGCTTGATCATTCCTGTCCTCGTGACAATACCCTGCTGGAAGGTATGTAGAGGATTTGAACGATAACGGCATTAAATACCGCAGTTATGACTACGATCGGCACAAAGATGATGATAAAACCCTGAATGGTAGCGTATTTCGCAAGGATCTGTGGCGCTACGGCGATGAGCGCAAGGGCGGCAAAGGTAAACCCACTTGCGAGGGTTGAGATGAATGTGGTGGCTATGGGTGCGAATTTTGATTTGTTTTGGATAAGCGCATATATGCCGAAACATACCAGTGCCCCGACAGGTTCGCTTATAAGATTTGCAGGAGGGAAGATGGAACCCGATATCAACATAGAGAGGATGCCGGCAACAAGCCCGATACCCAATGCTTCAAAGACTTTCGGCCGGATAAGAATGATCGCAAGACAGTAAAATGCGATGATCATATTTGGGGTTAACGGGGTGTGGAGCATAGCTAAGAAATAGCGAAGGATCGCTCCAATAGCAAGCAGGATTCCAACTATAGCAATATCTTTTGACTTCATGGTAAACACATCATATTCTGGTTTTTTGTAAACAAACGATAGTCAGCATAAGACTTCTGTAACCACTTTGGTTGACTAAGTTATACGCTAATGTATATTTTTGTTCATTCGTGTATTAAAATGTAACTTTTTGCGATTTGAAAAACTTGACTTCCAACAATATAACAGGAAAATGTGTGTTTTAACGTCATGTTTTATATTCCGGATAGTCTTCACGATGTATGAGGATGACCTGTATGAAACTCCTGATCGTGTATTATTCGATGTTTGGCCATGTGCACAAAATGGCAGAAGCAGTAGCCGAAGGTGCAATACAAGTACCAGGCACAGAAATAACTTTTGCCCGGGTTCCTGAAACACTCCCAGAAATTGTTCTGGAAAAGATGGGGGCTGTGGAAGCACAGAAAAAATTTGCTCACATTCCTGTATGCACAATCCAGCAACTCGCAGATGCGGATGCAATAATTTTTGGGACCCCTACACGTTTTGGTAATATGTGTGGCCAGATGCGCCAGTTCTTTGATGCCACCGGAGGCATCTGGAAAGCCGGAGCCCTTGTAGGAAAAGTCGGGAGCGTCTTTACCAGTTCAGCAACACAGCATGGAGGACAGGAATCCACCATTCTGAGTGTCCATATGACCCTCCTTCATCACGGTATGATTATTGCAGGATTGCCCTATTCATTTGAAGGGCAGCAGCGAACTGATGAAGTAACAGGTTGTTCCCCGTACGGTTCATCAACGATTGCCGGTAATGACAGCCAGAGATGGCCTAGCGATAACGAATTGACAGGTGCAAGATTCCAGGGAAAATATGTTGCAGGAATTGCATCGAAGCTGGTTCAAAAATAACCTAAAAAAAATTACCCATATTTTTCCCAGTAAGGATAAAAAATTCATTTTTACGATCCGGTTTTTCCAGAATCCTGTTTATGAATATGGTAAGATTCATTGCCTTTTACACACTCTTGTCGTATAAGGTACGGACATTATGTTGTTTTCACCGGGAAGTGACGATATTTACCAAGATGCGCTGGCCCTGCATGCAAAACACAAAGGTAAACTTGAGATCCGCTCGAAAGTACCTTTAAAAAATAAATATGATCTTTCCCGCGCATATACCCCGGGCGTGGCAGAAGTCTGCCGGGAGATCGCCCGTGACCGCAACCTTGCGTATAAGTATACCTTAAAAGCAAACACGATTGCCATTGTAACTGACGGATCAGCAGTCCTTGGCCTAGGAAACATTGGGGGGTACGCGGCCATTCCGGTGATGGAGGGAAAAGCAATCCTCTTTAAGGAATTTGCGGGTATTGATGCATTCCCGATATGTTTTGAGAGTTATGAAACGGATTTTGCAGACCAGGTAAAAAATATCGCACCAGTTTTTGGAGGAATCAATCTCGAAGATATTGCAGCTCCGAAATGCTTTGAGGTTGAAGATGCCCTGCAGGAGATTGGTATCCCGGTAATGCACGATGACCAGCACGGGACTGCAGTAGTAGTTCTTGCAGCACTGCTTAATGCCTGCAAAGTTACTAGTCGAAGATATGAGGATCTTAATATCGTAATCTCCGGGGCCGGGGCTGCCGGGTTTGCCATCACCCGACTCCTTAAATGCATAGGATATAACCCGAATGTCTGCACCAGGGTAAACGAAATTATTGTCTGCGATACACAGGGAACAATTTTCCGTGGCCGCGAAGGCTTGTACAAAAACAAGTACAAGTTCATCCTCGCAGAAGAGACAAACCGCCCGGCGCTCTCCGGAAAACTTTCTGATGCCTTGATCGGTGCAGATGTGTTCATCGGAGTTTCGGCTCCCAATCTGGTAACAGAAGAGATGGTGAGATCAATGAACAAGGATGCAATAGTCTTTGCGATGGCAAACCCGGTGCCGGAGATCTGGCCGGATGTAGCAAAAAATGCCGGTGCGGCTGTTGTTGGAACTGGCAGGAGTGACTTTCCCAACCAGATCAATAATGTATTGGCATTCCCTGGTATATTCCGGGGCGCTCTTGATGCCCGTGCCACCCGGATTACTGATGAGATGAAGATCGCAGCCGCTCATGCGATAGCCAATTCCGTAATAAAACCCCAGCGCGACCGGATTATGCCAAACATCCTTGACAAAGCAGTGACAAAGGCAGTAGCAAAAGCTGTAGAAGAAGCAGCAATAAAATGCGGGTGCAGCAGACATCTTTAAAAAATATCAATTCGGTTCTAGTAAATACCGTTATACAGATTCGATTGCGGTAAAACAGAAATCATGGTTTATGAAACCATGTTTTGCAATAACTGAACATATATAGATGTAAGCACTGATCTTTGCCAAGCTGCACTACTTTTTTTTGGGATACTCCGAAAATGAGTAACTTGCAAGAGGGGCGAGATTTTTTTATTATTGTACGAAATTCCAAATAGGAATCAGCAGCATCTTACAGAAATTATCTTTTTTGAGACCATGTACAATCTTTACTAGAAATTATCCCGCCAGAGTCCAAAAAAATCTATATCTATGTCTATCCATAACCAGTAATCTCATAATCAATGACCGTTGAATTCCTTGCACATTCTTTTCCATGGACGAGTACTTCTTCAACCATTTTTTTAAGGAGCGCCGGGTAGATTGCTCCAACCATCTCCTGCACAGCCTTACCATCGCAGAAGAACTTGAATGTTGGCGTGCTCCTCACCCCATAACGCTCGGCAGTCCACTGGTTTGTCACGATATTGATCTTTGCAAAGACAACGGAATTTTTGAATTCTTCTGCATAACTTTTAAAATATGGCTCCATCTGGTGACAGAATGCACATGCAGGGCTGTAGAACATAACAGCAACGGGTTTTGTTCCTTTCTCAACAGTCTTTTCCCAGATGAGATCATCAACTTCAATGAGTGGTTCTTCGGTCATGTGAGTCCCCTCTCAGCCAGACATTAGAGAATGCTGCTCATATAGTTTTTCCTGCAAGAGGCGGGAAACCAGTTTCGGGTCGTAGAAAAAACAGCTTCCCATGCTAAAATGCATTTTTAATGAGGATAGTTGCATTGCATTATTGTTAAGATAGCGTTCTCGCGTTGAAAACATCCCTTTTTAATCATGACATAGATTATCCCGTTATTACGGATCAATTCCTTTTATTGCACAGGCAATGCATATTTCGATCAGATACTAAAGGAGAGATACTTGAATGCTGATGAGGATTGGCGGGAAAGAAACCGAGGGACCTGACGGGCGCTGGATTGATGTGAAAAATCCGGCAACCGGTGTTTTGATTGATCGGGTGCCTTCCGGTACATCGGACGATGTAGATCATGCTGTGGATGCGGCAGAATCTGCGTTCGGAAGCTGGAAGAAAAAACCAATGCGGGAGCGGGGTCTTATCCTTTTTCATGCTGCCGGTCTAGTGAGAGAGCAGCATAAAGATATCGCAAAGATTCTCACCCTGGAACAGGGGAAACCTCTCAAAGAGGCAATCGATGAAGTCCGCGGTTTTGCCAATATATTAGAGTTCTATGCCGGGATCTCTGCCCATTCTTCCGGTGAAACGATTCGCCTTGGCCCGGCAGGTGACTGTATGGTAGTGCATGAACCTCTCGGAATCTGCGGTGCGATCATTCCATGGAATATGCCGGTCATTATCATGGGATGGAAGATAGGACCAGCGCTCCTTGCCGGCAATACAATGGTGCTAAAACCTGCATCGACGACCCCTCTCTCCTGCCTGAAACTATCGGCAATTCTTGAAAAAGCTGGTCTTCCCCCGGGTGTGCTCAATATTGTGACCGGTAGTGGAGAATCTGTTGGAGCGGCAATTGTCCGTCATCCCAACATCCGCAAAATCTCCTTTACCGGTGATTGTACGACCGGCCAAAAAATCCGCCAGTTAGCATCAGTACATCTGAAAGATCTCATATTGGAACTCGGGGGATCAGACCCTATGATCGTCATGGATGATGCGGAGATCGACAAAGCAGTAGAAGGTGCGCTCCGCGGCCGCTTCTACAATGCCGGTCAGACCTGTACAGCAGTCAAACGCTTGTATGTCCATGAGAAAATTGCCGATACATTTGTTAAAAAACTTCAGATACGTGTGGAATCCTTAAAAACAGGAAACGGTCTTGAAACGGGAATTGATTTGGGACCCATGAACAGCGCAAGACAGCGGGAGCGGATTTCTGGCATGGTAAACGAGCTGAAAGAGAATTCTGAAGGAAAGATTCTAACCGGAGGGGGTTCACTCATCGGACCTTCATATGATGCCGGGCATTTCTATAGCCCTACTCTGGTCTCTGACGTTAACCCGGGCGCACGGCTTCTAACTGATGAGATCTTTGGGCCGGTATTGCCGGTCGTAAGTGTTCCGGATCTCGACACGGCTATCCGGGAAGCAAACAACTCCCGTTACGGTCTCGGTGCTTCTATCTGGACTACCAATCTTGCCACAACAAAACGGGTGTCTGATGATGTGCATGCCGGTATTATCTGGGTGAACCGCCACCTCACAATACCTCCCGAGATCCCATTTGGTGGCATGAACGAAAGCGGCATAGGTCGTGAAAATGGTTCGCATGCACTTGAGAGTTACAGCCGGACAAAAACACTGTTCATTGGCTGGTAAAAAAGGCAATTGCTGTTTCATAAAACATTTTTTTTAGGGAATATTTTATCTATCCACTACAGTGACATCCTGTCAGAATCTGTTACAGGTTTTTGAGAAAGGGTAATATGCTTTTTAGCACCTGAATCAAGGAATGATTTACGGAGTTAAAACGGGCAAAAATTGTATGTCCAAAATGCAATTTAAAATGGTATACAAATTGTAGAGTGGGAAGAGACGTTGTGCGCGATGCAGATACGAGTTCATTCCACATAAATTACCCTTGATTTTTACCTGAGACGAATGGAAACAGATTATCCATATGTTTCTCATGGAACAAAGTTCGAAATCGATAAACGAATAAACAGGGTTCGAATAACGAAGAGTACTTCGGGCATTAAATAAGATTCGATTCGTTATGATGCAAGACGTTCCAGAGATCTTCTCAGGTACCGTTGAAGTGGATGAAACCGATCTTGGAGGTCAATAGAAAAACAAACGGGAAACGATTCGCGACAAGGGAACAAAACGAGGACGAGGAACCGAGAAACAACCGGTATTCGGAATTCTATGTCGCAACGGTACGGTTTGTGCTGAGGTCTTTGATGACTTGGAGCTGATACCCTTCAACCACTTATCTCACAAAAAGTATCCACAGGTTCTATCGTTTGTTCCGATACCTGCAAAGCTCACACCGGTATAGCCGCCCGTGGATATGTTCATCGTCTTGTTAATCACACTAAAAGATAGTACTCCGATAGAAATGGTAATCATATCAATGGGTTTGAAGGATTCTGGGGTTACCTGAAACGCAAACTTGCATCGAAAGGGGGTGTTCGAAGAGAAAGATTGCATATTTTCTTAGGAAAATACGTGTGGGGATACAATCACTGGGCTGATTCAGAATGGATAAAGACGCGGAGAATCATTCCACGGTTAGAGAAAATTAGGTTTTAAATTGGTAGTTTACCATTTTTTGTGGTTTTTTGTTCCTTTGCAAGGGAAAATATTTTTTCCGCAAGCACTCTTACAGCAATCCGTGCAGGACTATCCGGAGGAATCTGTGATACCGGTGTTGCGGCAAGATCTGCAGCCTCGACTTTTGGATCATCCGGAATGACTGCAATCGGCGTTTCATTGCCAATATCGACCGGTGCAGTACCGGATTTGTATTTATTGTAAACGATATGGATCTTTTCCGGTTCGAGCCCGAGCTGGGTTGCAATATCCCGTATACGTGAGATGGTACGCAGCCCGCGGGCACCGGGATCACTGACAATCAACAGCATATCGGGTTTTCCAATAGTCCCTCGGCTGATATGCTCCATACCCGCTTCAGTATCGATAACAATGAAATGATAATCCCGCTCTAGTTCGGTCATACATTCAGACAGGAGATCGTTGGCAAAACAATAACAACCACTTCCTTCCGGTCTTCCCATGGCGACAAGGTCAAATCCTTCAGCTTCAACAAGAGCCTGCCGGAATCTGAAGCGAACATAATCATGCCGATTCATGCCGGGAGGAATTTTGCGGCTAAATGCCTCCTCACGCATGCTTCCCAATGTCTCATTGACGGTAACCCCAAGTGCCTCATGAAGATTGGCATTTGGATCCGCATCAACAGCAAGTACCGGTTTTTCTCCAATTTCGATAAAAGAACGGATAAGCAGTGAACTGAGGGTGGTCTTTCCAGTTCCGCCTTTACCTGATATTACAATAGTGAACGGATGGGGTGACAAAGAAATAACCTCTTTTGAGGAATAATCAGATGAAATTCTGGCGTATATGGTATGAAATCTCTGCTGCTGCCTGCATAATCTGGCGAGCCCCGTTGCAATCGGCAAAACGAATCCCGCAACTGGGTGTTATGAGGGACTGGGCATCAAAGAGTTCCTCGGGCATCTTCGTGCAAAGTTGTGTGCGGATATCATGATATTTCTGGTAAAGGGATTCAGTGGATTCTGTCGTGAAGATCCGTGAATCGGCGGGAACAATGCCCCATGCCACAACCCCTCCTCGTTCCATATAACCGGTGATTGTATCAGCATACAGCAGGAATTCTTTTGCAGTGGCGTAGGCATCGATAGAGACAACAGACGGATTGAGCCCGAGAACAAAATCCCAGTCTGTGTTCGAGCAACAATGGATACCCAAACCCCCTTCCACGAGAGAGGCAATGTCCTCCCAGCCGGATCGAACGGTCTCTTTGTCCACGGGCACAACAGAAGAACCCAGCGATGCAAGATAAGGCTCATTGAGCACGATAAGGGTTTCTTTCACTCCGGTCCTCTCTTTCATCTCGGATTCACACCAGCGGGCTTTGAGGGCTAGCATCTTTGCCAGTACGTCAGCAAGCTGGGTATCGTAATAGATTGGTCGCTTATTTGCATCTACCACCTGCATGCCAAAGGTAACCGGACCGGTAACCTGGAATTTCAGGATCCCGATATCAGCGAGATTTCGGTTCATCATTTCCGTAAATGCAGAAGCATAATTCTTGTGCAGGGCATAGGATGCAAAATTACCCTCCACGAAATCCATGTACACCTGCTCCATGGCTGCGGTCTGGTCAGTAGTGCTGTCAAAGAGGAGCCGGTCATCGCGTATCATGCGCCCGGGCAGTTGTTCTGAGTCATTAAAGACAATACTCTCCAGCTGGCTCCGGTCCGGTAAGGTCGGGATATAGGGAAATGTGGGGAATATTTCTAGTACGTCTTCGCATGCCTCAAGGGGATCTTTATGGGGTAGAGCACCAACGCCCGTAGCTTGGGAATGGGGGGGTGTTATCATCTTGGCCAAGGTCTTCACTCCTTTGCTATGCGGCAGGTATCAAGAAGTTTCTGGACTATGGGAAAGAGCGTAAGATCGGTATGGGGCAGGAACGTGCTGGAAGTGTACTCATCCATGAATGACGACTCTGCATTCAGCTCGATATAGGCAACCTGGCATGCGATATCATCGAGTGTTTTTCTTTTCCTGCGGTTGATGAGTGCGATATTTGCACCGGTCACCGCACCATTTCCGATATTGATGATCTTGTCGATTCCGATCTCCGGGATGAGGCCGATAACGGTTGCATTCTTTTTGTTGATATAGTTTCCAAAAGCCCCGGCAAAATAAATCGTGGTTATTTCACGCCGTGTTATGCCAGCCTGTTTCATCAAGGTGAGGCAGGCCGCATGCACCGATGCCTTGCTCATGATCAGGTTTTTGATATCATTTTCTGTAATGACAATATCTTTTCCTATATCGGTCTCTGCTGCCCATGCAATAACATATTCAGGGAAGTGGCCGTTTGTCCGTATTCGCGGATTCGCAATACCAGTATTGATGTGCCCGGTCCGGTCAATCACACAGGCACAGAGCAGTTCTGCCAGAAGATCGATCAATCCTGAACCACAAATACCGCGGGGTTTTACGTTATTGATGGTAGAATACGATGGCTTTAATGTGCCCGGCTCGATCGTGAGCTTCTCGATGGCTCCCGGGTTTGCCCGCATGCCGAAAAGTACTTCGCCACCTTCAAGTGCAGGGCCGGCTGCACCTGCACACGAGAACATCCACTCCTTGTTACCGAGTACGACTTCAAAATTGGTACCAATATCAATCAAGAGGGAGATCTCATCTTTCTCGCTCATGCCACAGGCAAGGATGTCGGCGATGATGTCCCCGCCGATAAAATCGCTGACCGCGGGAAAGACAAACAGTCCACCGTTTTGATTGCAGCTAATACCGATCCTGCCCGTTGCCACCGAAAGAGCCCTGCGCACAACCGGGACATACGGTTCGGCGATCATATAGGCGGGGTCAATGCCGAGCAGCATATGGGTCATCACGGTATTCCCTGCTACCACCACTTCATAGATATCCTCCCTGTCGATACCGGCTGTATTGGAAGCAGAGGTAATGGCTGCATTGATGCTGTCAGTAGCAAGGGCCTGGAGTTTTGCAAGCCCATTCTTCCGGGCAAAATTCACCCGGGCTAAAATATCTTCCCCACAACTGATCTGGCGGTTGTAATTCGATGCTACACCAACCGTTTTACCGGAAACCAGATCCCATAGGTACACTACAATAGTGGTGGAACCCAAGTCAACAGCTGCACCATAAAGTCGTTTTGAAGTGTCACTTTCCTGGAGATCCACCAGGCGGTATCCCCCCGGTACGAGGGCAATAGTCCCGGTCGCTTTCCATTCGGAATGGCGTAGGATTGCCGGTATCTCCCGAAGTACTTCTAAGGGAACATACATTTTTTCTGCAGTCGGACCGCCGTTTTTCTGTATGCCCCAGAGTAACCGAGACAGATCTGGAGAGGGGTCGGAAAGCGTAGGTGGCTGGAGATCGACGAAGTATTTCCTGACCGACGGGTGAAATTCGATTGCTGTTTCCTGCCCATCAATGAGTATCTTCTGTTCCTGGATTAATGTGCTGTCAGGAACCAGTATCTGCAGATCGCCCTCAATGGACGTTTGGCAGGCAAGACAGGCGCCTAGGGTAAGTTCCTCATCGGTAAAAAATCTCCCATATTTCTGCTGGTCAAAATTTGTCTTTCCAGACTGGACATAGACAACGCATTTCCCGCATTTTCCCTGGCCCCCGCAGACCACATTGATGTTGAGCCCAGCCCGCTGGGCGGCATCAAGGATAGTACAACCCTGTTCAACTTCGATCTTACGATAACTGGGAAGAAAAGTTACTGTTCGCATTTATTTTTTCCACTCCTCATGTAAGTATTCACCAATTTCTGCGGCATCCCGTGGTCCGACCATGACTTTCCACCCGGTTGCCTCTTCTATCCTGCCCGAGAGGGGAGATGCGTATCCTGGTATGATGAGTTTTCGGTGGGATACTTCCTCTTCGACGGCAAATTTTTTTATCGAGTCTTTTACCAGCATCTCACTCAGTTTTCCCGCAGCAACAGCTGTAAGCACTGATAGTCCTTCAGTGTCAACGATCAGCATGAAGCAGGGGAGCCGGGTGGATTCGAGATATCCCTGGAGGGTAAAGAACGTGAGCGAGAAGTTCACCGTCATCAGGACTGGTGCATCCTTCCCCGGGTTGCCAACGCGGTACAGCCCCGGGTTCATCTGGATCGGCTTCTGGGGATCGGTGTAAATATTCTGGCGCAGGGTCAGTGCCGCTTCTGCTGCTGCAGGTGAGAGAGGAGAAGTAACAATTACCGAGGCATATTTTGCAATTCCCAGGACAATTCCCGCATCCTGCAGGTCCATTACCGCTGCATCGAGAAATACCGGGTACCCAAGATCGGGTGCTACCCGAGTGATGGCAAGCTGGCGGATGGCAGTCGAGCGGACAATAAATGCCTTTAACGATTCCGGAGACAGGTCCATGAGGAGATCCTGCACGCCATCTGCTGTGCAGTCCCGGGTCAGTTGTGCGAGTTCATCAATCGTCTTAGCCCTGACAACAAGTGGGCAGCCATGTTGCTTTGCAAGTGCACAGAACTCCTTTCTGTTTTCCATGGTGGCTGCGTGGATAAGCGGACGGTAGGTTCCGCAATAGGTAAGAGCTGCTGTTACGGCAACCGGGTCTGCTGCTATCAGTACCAGGGGCAGGTCTGCAACCTTTTCAACCGTTTCGACCGCCCGGGCAAACTGATCGACAGAATCACTGGTGTTTTCTATTGCAATCCCGTTAAACCGGAGATCTGCCCCAACCCGGGTAAAAAATTCATCACGGACACGCGTAGTTATCGCAGTAATCTCATCTAATGGCATAGTGTCGGTAATCTTAAAAATGATTCCCGGTTGGTGATAAAACGTCTTTTCGTGACGGTAGAGTACAAACTCTTCACCGACGACAAAGGATCGTTCACCAATTCCAAGCCTGACCGGCCGTATCGGGGGGCGAGTCGTAGCACCCAGTACCGCTTTGGCCGCATCATCAAGGTACGGGCAGAGAGCGACATCTGCTTTCCCACCGGCAAGTTTCATGGCAAAGGTCAGGCATGTGGGATCGCCGCATTCCTTGCAGTTCTTCTTGGGCAGGATCTTGTAAATGTCGAGAGCTTTGAGTGCCATATTATGCTCCCTCTCCGGATAAATTTTCGGCATTCAGGCTGGCAAACGCTTTACGGAGCATAGGGATAGTCCGGGGATGCCGGACACAGATGATCTCTGCACCGGCTGCTGCTGCGGCAAGCCCGGTGGTGAATTCCCACTGGACAGCGATATCATCCTGAATCGCGGGTTCTGCTTCCCGTACTTCTTTTACGGTCAGTGTATCGATCGGAGAACAGATGATCGGCATGGCAAGGTCTGCATCCCCTTTCAGCGCAGAGAAACGAATCCGTTCCATGGCAGAGTAGGAGTACTCAAAGCCATATCCCAGTGATCCGGTATATGGATCGATAATAATATGATCCCGGGCCAGACCGATCTCCTTTAAGAGAATATTGAGCTGCTTTGCCAGGTTAACATCGATGGGTGACTGGGCAATCACCGAATGATTGTAGGCCATGGCAGCAGCGGCAATACTGCGGTACCTTGCTGCTTCTGCAGTTCCTAAAAGCATGCGTTCACCTTGGCCGGCTTCCCCGCATTTCAGGAATACTTCGCTGTCAATTTTTGGTTCATTGCTCCCTTCAATGATGAGGGGAAGGCTGGTACCGGATAAAACAGTTTCGACGGTTTTTCCCACAGATGCCATATCGGAAAAATCCCGCTGTCGGGTGCTGGTCAGGTAAAGGCGGACGAGGTCCGCCCCGTACACGGTATCTGCTGCATGTGCCCATTCCCCGGTATTATTTACTATGTCTCCGCAATAGTCCTGGACAATCGGAGACCAGTACTGCGGGTTATCGCAGATTTCAAATGCAATAAGTGGAGCTGAAGAGCCCGGTATTTTTTCAAGGAACGGGTGTGTCGTTCCTCCCCCTATCTGGTACGAGAGCCTACGAGTACCTCCATTCGCTTTAGTAGCTCCGAGAGTTACCATCGCGATTGTGCCACTCCAGCCAAAATTCAGATCGAATCCCATGATTGCATCACACCAGGGGTTTCATGGTCAGGGCCGGGTGTTTTACCGTGTCAAGATATACCATGAGGTCTTCAATCGTAGCTGCGCTGGTCTCGTCGGCGATCTTGTCAAACAGGTTAGGTAGACCACGTTCGGTCAGTATTTTGAACAGACGAGGTTTGAGTTCTTCCTTAAGTTGCGCGGGCATCCAGACGAGACGTTCGATACCCCCTTCACCCTGCAAGAAACGGTCGGAGAGGATATACCCTTTTGAAATTCCTGCAAATCCCGGTGTTTGCGCTCCGCCACCGATCGTGCCGGCAAGAGTGGAGAAGGACATTCCCGAAGGAGTCAGCCCTTTGAACTCCCGGTTCACGACCATAATCCCGTTCACCTCGGGAAGCATCAGGGCAATGCATTCAAAACATCCGCAACAGGTCATCGGGTATTCCATGACGCTGTAAAGAGAGCATCGATCCACTTCGCCATGGCTGGCTTTCTTGACAAACCGGTTGACCCCTTCAAATTCACCATTCTGGGTATTGATCGCAAGCCCTTTCTCTATCGGCTGGTTTGCACCAGCAGGTGACATCTCGTACGCGATCTTGCCATCAAGCCAGCTGATGGCACCGCACAGGGCAAGCCGTTCTGGCGTTATCACGCAGACATGGTTTGGTGCAAACGTCTGGCAGAGCGTGCAGGAATAATAGGTATTCACATCATTATCCCGCATGCCCTTGATGCGTGCGTCCCGTTCTTCATAAACCAGTTCTGCATCTTTCTTTGCTGCGAGCACTTTATCCTTGTCAGTGATGAGGGTGACTGAAACGGCATCAAGCAATTGAGGGAAATCCATACGGAACTTACTTGCGAGCAGCTTACCGATATGCTCAATCTTCACTCCTTTTGCCACAGCCTCTTTCGATAACCGGACCCAGATGAGATCCCGCTGGGCAACGTGCCATGAACCTTCGCCATAGTTGACAAAATTATGTATCCTTCGCTCGAGAACCGGCTCATAATCTTTCTTCATGGTTTTACCGGCTACGTCAATGATGATAGCCAGCGGATTGGCAGAACCTTCAGTCATGGAATCGATCTCGGGACCAACGACAGTCACCTGACCATCTTTGATCTCCCCGACATTTTTCATCCGCAGCAGTTCAAATGCAGGCGACCTGCCGCCTCCAAACTCTACGTACATCTCTTCTTTCCGGATGCTCTTCCCTTCAAAAGCCGGTGAACAGCCCATCGGAATCGGAATTGCGGTCACGTTAACGCGGATACCTTTTAACTCCATACCTGTTCGAACAATCTCTTCCGGAGTTGCCTGTATCCATGTCCCTCCAGAATACTCCCCCAATGTTAGGATAGGAAAACCAAGCACCCGCATACCATCGACAAGTGCGACTTCTTCTTCGGAAAGTCCGGGAAGGACGATCACCATGGCTTTTGCCCGTTCTGCTGCATAGGCTAAAAGGCGGTGCAGATCTCCCGGGGTGACGCCCCCGAACATCATCGCTACGCGTGCAATGATATCGACAAAATGTACTCCATGCAATGCGTCAGAACCGAGCGGGATTAGGCGATAGTCGAGACCCAATTTTACACCGGCAGATGATAACGAAGGTACGACCGGGCCGGCAAGGAAGGTGAGCATATATTTTTCCTGGAGTTCGCGGCAGATAGCTGCAGCAGTTCCGGCACTACGGGGCGTGCCAACGATCAGGGCCAGACCAAGAATGCTGCCATCTACAAGGGAATACCCGAGTTTTCGGATTATTGTATCAGCAATAAAACCGGTGTAAGGTGTGTCTTCCCTGCCATTATGAGCGGTATTTCTGGCAAGAATTATTTCTGAGGCAACCAGGGAATTTTCCTTAGTTCGGGAAAACACATCCAGTGCTGTAGTACGGTCATGCACTGGTATCCCGGTCAGTGCATAGGATATGGGGAGATGATATGCGGTGTCATCGTAGGAAAAGGTTCCCTGTATCGTCTCTATTGTCGATTGTTGATGAAGTTCTCCATTTTTTATTGCCAACTCTACGTCGGTCATTGTCAGATTCCCTCAGTTACATCGTTTCCTTGTAAAACAGATATACTTTCGTCATAAGGTAAGCATAAAAAACAGAATAATTGATTGACGATAACAAAAATATATATCCCTTTTAAATGATATTCTCTTTAACGAGAGGCTAGAAGATGAGTATCGTTCGGATTAGTAAGTTTTTTTCAGTTCTTGTGCTGTTGATTGCAGCAATATGTATTATCCAACCCGTTCTGGGATCTAATGGGACAATATCCATTGCGTATCGGGGATCTGGCGGGAGCTACATTGGCGAAACGATCATTCTTGATGGTATAAACACGGTAGGAAACATAACCTTTCTTCGGATCACCGGCCCCGGTCTCCCTTCTGAAGGAGTTCCGATATATGATCTCAATGGAAGTCCGGGATCGGGAACACCTGTAGTAGTGAACCCGGATGGTAGCTGGAAGCTTGCATGGTACACTTCAAGTATCAAAGGAATTGAAAAAATGCAGACTACCCGATATTCTCTCATTGCTGCAGATCTGGCTCATCCAGACTCCTTCTCAACAACTTCAGTGTACATGAAAAAGCCAGAATTTTATGCTAACCTTTCACCTAACCCTGCGACAATTAATGAATATATAACGTTAACAGGTTTTGTAGAACGGGGAGTATCTTATGTCCGGATTGACTTAACAGACACTTCAGGTAATATTCTTCGTACCTATTCTTCACCAGTCAGTTCATCCGGATATTTTAACTATGGTTTTCATGTTGACATGCAACCGGGACAATATTATCTCACCATAAGCAATCCTTCCCTAAAAAGTCCTCTCGTGATGGTCCTTACGGTTCTCCCACCCCAAACGCCGACATCAATAAAGACAACAATAGCTGTTTCTCTGGGTAATGCAACAACATCAGTCACGGATTCCATCCCCCCATCTGTTACGACAACGCAGAACATCCCAAGTATTCAGTCAGGAAGTGGAACGCTTTCTATCGCATCAACACCGGCTGGGGCTTCGGTATATCTTGATTCGGTGATGATGGGTAAGACACCCGTTGATCTGGGCAATTTAAATTTTGGAAACCATCTGGTTGAGATAAAATCTTTAGGATATCAAACCTATTCAGTCCAGATAACCGTCCGGGATGGATCACCGGTTACTCTATCCCCGGTCCTGCAAAAAAGTCCCTCTTCAATTCCTCTTTCACCGGTTACCGTACTAATCGGGCTTTTAATATCTGGTACAATCGCTCTAGTATGGCGAAGAACTTAAAAAACCAATAATTTTTACTTTATACCAGAATCGTCACTTTTTATTTTATTTTTCCGTTATCCGTACGATAATCTATATCGATGTAAATGCAGATTTGTACTGACATTATCGGTGATTATCAGTGAAGAAATTCTCTTTTATCGCTCATATGCCTGATATCCCCGGTTCGCTACATCGTGCAGCTGAAATTATCAAGCAATATGATGGCAATATCAACCGCATCCAGTTTGACCGCCGCATTGATCCCGGAACCGTATTTTATGAGGTTACCGCATCAAAAGAATCCTACAGCAGGATTATTCAGGATTTGGAGTTGATCGGGTATCTCCAGACTACTATAAAACCCCAGAGTTTCTTAAAATTCAGCGTATACCTGCCCCATCGCCCAGGCGCCCTGTTTGAATTCCTGAGTTTAACTACAGCTGTTGGGGCGAATATATCGTTTCTGGATTTCGATGATAAGAGCCGGCATCCGGATCGTCTCACAGTGAGCCTGAATCTGGAACAGGGTTCCGTAGTTGAACAATTACTCGATCAGCTGAAATCATTATACCGCCTTGATATCATCGAATACGATACTACTGGAAAACAACTGGATGATACGGTTTTTTATGTCCGTTATGCTCAGGCAATCCGCGAGCTTATTGGTGAATCTGAAGATCATTTCCTCCTCTCATTTCTTGCCGATACCAATCATATGGCACAGGAATTAATGGACCGGGGTTGTGATCCCAAAAAAGTGTTCGAAAGTGTACTTGCTTCTGGCCAGACTATGAAAGCGACAACCGGTGAGAATTTTTATGCAGATGTCCAGAAATTAATCATCGACGATCGCACAACATTATTCTGTTTCCAGGTTCCCTGTGGCGGAAATATTTTTCTTATCAGGTCAAGGGAAAACTACCTGATGATTGATACGGGATATGGAATTTATCATCCTGATGTCGTAGCTATGTTTTCCCGGTATGGTATAAATGACTTAAAAAAAATTACTCGTATTGTGATAACCCATGCCGATGCGGATCACTGCGGAGCAGCCGGGTTTTTTACGGCTTCTACACTTATGCATAACAGTACTCTTGAGATCATCCGGACGAACAATCGTGCTTATGGTTCACGAAGCGATCACTCCTCGCTGGATGAATTCTATACGAAAATGATAAACCTGTTCTCGAAATTCAATACCCCGAAAAAAATCGAATGTATTTCTGTTCCAAGTGGAACAACGAGGGGAATATTTCCGGTGATCGGAGTTGTTTCTATAGGTTCAATTGAACTGGAAATACTGGATGGTCTCAGCGGACATACAGCAGGTCAGATATTTTTGTATTCACGTTCCTATGGTTTACTTTTCGCTGCAGACAGCGTGATCAATTTTGCCAGCCTCTCAAAAGAACGGGCAGATTATAGTTCACTTGCGGCATTTCTCGTTACCTCCGTTAACGTTGATAGCGACAGCGCAAGGAAGGAGCGAAAAGGACTCCTCGAACTCGTGCAAAATACTGATGCCCATCTTGCACCGTCCGGCAAACAATGTCTTATCTGCGGAGGTCATGGAGCGGTGTCGGTACTTGAAGAGGGAAAGCTCGTGGCTTCTGGTGAGATTGAGCACTACATACCGTAAAAAAATTTTATTGGAACACGTTTTCTCCCAAAATCCCGGAAACCTGATAGTTCTGAAACTTCACGATTGTCTCCCATTTGGCGATTTTGCGAACGGATCCAGAAAAAGGGAAAGAATATAGGATCAATGTTGTCCTTGATATTACGAAGAGGCAAAAAACAATAAGCGTAAGTCAGGAATTTTTACGAAATTCTCATCTACTATGCAATAGCATCTTCTTGTGGGAAAGTATGGAGAGCCACAGGGTACAGGAAATGATGCGGCTGATGGCATCAAAGATCCGTTCGATTGCCGATACCATATCTGATGAAGATGTCGGGAAGTTCATTACCGAACTCTTAAACGCAAAGCGCATTTATGTGATCGGTGCAGGGCGGTCAGGGCTTGTGGCGAAAGCATTTGCCATGCGCCTCATGCATCTCGGGCTCCGGGCATATGTTGTCGGTGAGACAATAACTCCTGCATTGAACAAGGGTGATCTGATGGTCATTTTCTCGGGGTCCGGCCGGACAAAGACCGTTGCTGATCTGGCTGAAACTGCAAAGGAGATTGGGGGAAAAATTTGCCTGATCTCTTCGAATACAGATTCCCGTATAGGGAAGATCTCTGATTGCATAGTGATCATTGAGCAGCACCGCGATTCCGTGGAAGATGATGCGGTCGAGTTTGAAATCCGCCAGATGATGGGTGAACACAAATCGTTTGCCCCGTTAGGTACTCTTTTTGAAACCGTCTCCATGATCTTTGCTGATGCTGTGGTTTCGCGGTTGATGGAGATCACAAAAACGGATGAGGATGCACTTAAGAATCGCCATACGAATATCGAATAGGTCAGGTGTTATTAATTATGGGTCAGAAATTTGCAGAACGGGTAAAAAATATTGAGATCTCCGGAATCCGGCGCTTGTTTGAAGCCGCAGGTCCGGACTCAATCAATCTCGGGCTCGGGCAACCCGATTTTGATACACCTCAGCACATCAAAGATGCAGCGATCCAGGCAATACTGGATGGAAAGACCGGGTATACCGGGAACAATGGAATACCCGAACTCCGTCGGGCAATAAGTGCAAAATTTAAAAAAGAAAATCGACTATCTTACACGCCAGATCAAATTATTGTTACTGCCGGTGCAAGTGAAGCGCTCCATATTGTGATGCAGGCAATGGCTGGCGATGCCGACAGGGTTCTCTGTCCGGATCCGGGTTTTGTTTCCTATGCGTCTCTCGCAATCCTGGCAGGCGCAACTCCGGTCAGTGTCCCGCTCACAAAAGATTTGCATATCGATGTGGAGAAGGCTAAAGAGCTGATGGACGGGGCAAAACTCTTTGTAATAAATTCTCCAGCAAATCCTACGGGAGCAGTCGAAAGCAAGGAATCCATCAAGGCTCTTGTCGAATATGCCGCTGATGCGGGTGTGACCATCATCTCTGATGAAGTGTACGAGCATTTCATTTATGGTAAAAAACACTGGAGCGCCGGACAGTTCGGGGATAACGTTATCACCATCAATGCGACCAGTAAAACCTATGCGATGACCGGCTGGCGTCTCGGTTATCTCGCCGCATCTCCCGAGATCATCAGCCAGTGTATAAAAGTACACCAGTATTGCCAAGCCTGCGCGACCTCAATCTCCCAGTATGCGGCAGTAGCTGCATACGAAGGAGATCAGAATCTCGTGACCGTAATGCGGGCTGAATATTGGGCCCGGCGGGATCTCTTCTGCAAAGGATTATCTGCACTGGGACTGAATTTCCCGCTTCCTGAAGGTGCATTCTATGCGTTTGTTCCTATGAAACCTGCGCTCACCCAGAAAATTATTGATGCCGGGGTAGTGATTGTTCCTGGCTCTGCATTCGGCGTCAATGAACCTGATTATGCCCGTATGAGCTATGCTACCTCGCGAGAGACCCTGAAGCATGCCCTTGATAGGATACAAAAGGTAATGTGTGATTAACATGGTCAAAGAACTGTTACGTAAATTATCCAATGCCCACGGTGTTTCGGGCAGTGAAGGCAACGTCTATGCGGTCATCAAAAAAGAGCTCAAGGGGCATGTCGATGAGATCCGTGAAGATGCCATGGGCAACCTAATCGCGGTCAAACACGGCAATAAGTTCAAGGTGATGCTGGCGGCCCACATGGACGAGATCGGTCTCATGGTGAAGTATGTCGAAGAGAAAGGTTTCATCCGGTTCGTTGCACTCGGGGGATGGTATGGGCCAACGCTCTATAACCAGCGGGTAGTCCTGCATGGGGCAAATGGTCCCGTTATTGGAGTCATTGGCGGGAAGCCTCCGCATATGATGGACGACGAAGAGCGTAAGAAGGGTGTAAAAGTCGATGATCTCTTCATCGATATCGGTGCAACAAATCCTGATGAGGTTGATTATCTCGGCGTTGAAGTCGGTACTCCGGTGACTGTTGACCGGGAATTCTGTGAACTGGCTAATTCGCGGGTTACCGGAAAAGCCTTTGATAACCGGGCTGGTGTAGCCATGTTAATAAAAACCTTAAAAGAGGTCGACTCTCCGCTCACTATCTTTGGCGTTTTTACGGTACAGGAAGAAGTTGGCCTGAAAGGTGCACGGACCAGTGCTTACTCACTCGATCCCGATTGTGCAATCGCTACCGATGTCACCATTCCTGGTGATCACCCGGGCATTGAGATGAAGGATGCCCCTGTTATAATGGGTAAAGGCCCGGTCATCACTATCGTTGACAGCAGCGGAAGGGGACTTATCGCCAACCGTAAGGTTGTCAAGTGGCTTAAGGAAGCAGCTGACTCATACTCTATCCCAGTGCAGATGGAAGTGGGCAGCGGTGGGACCACCGATGCAACAGCAATCCATCTGACGAAGGGCGGCATTCCGAGTACAACAATGAGCATCCCCTCACGGTACATTCATTCACCGGTAGAAGTGCTGGACTGCAATGATATTGAAGCTGGTGTGAAAATTCTTGTGGCTGCGCTGAAGAAAAAGCCGGTATTATAATTTTTTCTTTTGGGTAATATGCATTTTAGCACCTGAATCAAGGAATGATTTACGGAGTTAAAACTGGCAAAAATTGCATGTCCAAAATGCAATTCAAAAAGTTATACAAACTGGAGAGTGGGAAGAGACGTTGTGCGCGATGCAGATACGAGTTCATTCCACATAAATTACCCTTGATTTTTACCTGAGACGAATGGAAACAGATTATCCATATGTTCCTCATGGAACAAAGTTCGAAATCGATAAACGAACAAACTGGGTTCGAATAACGAAGAGTACTTCGGGCATTAACTAAGATTCGATTCGTTATGATGCAAGACGTTCCAGAGATCTTCTCAGGTACCGTTGAAGTGGATGAAACCGTTCTTGGAGGTCAATGGAAAAACAAACAAAAAACGATTCGTAACAAGGGAACAAAACGAAGATGAGGAAACAAGAAACAACCGGTATTCGGAATTCTTTGTCGCAACGGTACGGTTTGGGCTGAGGTCAGTGATGACGTTGGAGCTGATACCCTTCAACCACTTATCTCACAAAAAGTATCCACTGGTTCTATCGTTTGTTCCGATACCTGCAAAGCTTACACCGGAATAGCAGCCCGTGGATATGTTCATCGTCTTGTTAATCACACTAAAAGATAGTACTCCGATAGAAAGGGTAATCATATCAATGGGTTTGAGGGATTCTGGGGTTACCTGAAACGCAAACTTGCATCGAAAGTGGGTGTTCGAAGAGAAAGATTGCATATTTTCTTAGGAAAATACGTGTGGGGATACAATCATCGGGTTGATCCAGAATGGATAAAGACGCGGAGAGTCATCCAACTGTGAGAGAAAATTAGGTGTTAAACTGGTAGTTTATCCTTAAGAAAATATGCGTTAAAGAAAACATAAGCAACAGCAGACTACCAAATCCAACTGCTTTCATCGGGAAGTAGTTAGATGGGTGTGTTATCTGGATGCAACAGATTCTCTCAATTCGAACACGTAAATCTAATTTGTGAAAATGAAAAAAATCATTTCCTTTTCAGAACCAGTGCACAGGAAACCAGTGCAACCGCACCCACAATTACAATAACTGATAGTGACGATTTCTTCGTTGTAGAAGCAGGTGTCGGGCTTATAGGAACGATTGAAGGTAATGTTTGTACTGTAATTATGGGTGCAGGTGTTGCCACTGTTGTTACTGCTATCGGGTGTCCTTCAACAATATTGAACAGGGTAGATCCGGTCACATCCATAGTGACACCTGAGACTTTTACGATATACTCATCCGGCTTGAATGAAGATGCATCAACGGGAAACGACCACTTGTTCAATGCGCCGTTACCGGGTTCTATCTTTACCATGCCAGCAGCTCCAGAGAATTCGGCACTCTGGGATTTGTAGGTAGGCTTGAATGACGAAGAGGTGATCTCAACCATCAGGTTATCACCAGCAGCAAGATTGGTCGAACCTGATATAGTGAACTGTTCCCCAACCACATGATTTCCGACAGGGTTAATGAATGCCGATGGGGGGCTGACAATAAAAGATGTGGAAGCAAATGTATCATCGAGATTCTGGCTGTTAATTGCCTGCATCAATGCATTTGCACTATCAGAGCTCTGAAGGCTACCTGCGTTATTGAGTTGAAAGATAGATGTTCCAGCCCCAAGCTGACGGTTGATTACCTTACCGGTTGTGGAGTCATAGTAAATATCAAACTCACCATTCATCATGGGATGTTGGATCAGGACGAAATACTGTCCCGGTGCAAGATTACGGGTATCGGCAGATTTAAGATCATACTCATAGGAATTATCCGCATTTGTAGAAACTGTTGTAATCTTAACATAATTGTTACCAAACAGCCAGACTTGGAGACCGTTGCGTGGGTGACCCGTGGCAATGCCATGGATATATACCGGGTCACCGTTGGCGATAGTGGGTGCACCGGAAAATGAATTTCCGGGCGATAACGAGATAGCCGCGACCGGGGGGACGACAAGCATTACACTCAGGAGCAGAAGAAACAACGAAATACGAATGTGAGATTGCGCCATAATAGTCACCCGCTATTATACCTTCAAGATTATTAAGATGTGGTTGAGAAATATTCTGTGCTTTGCCCATCATTGGCTCACGGTATATCTAAATAGTAAAATAGCAACCAATTCTCATGGATCAAAAACCTCAAACACCGCGTGTGAAGCATGATAAACCGATCTGTGCAAAGTGTCAGGATACAAATATTAAGGTCCGGCCCGATGGCAGCTATACCTGCAAGCGATGCGGGTACGACAGTGCGAAATAAGACTTGATGATTTTTTATTTGGTATTCTTTCAATTACTTTTCACTTTTTTTTAAGAAAATCCGGGAATTGATTGAACTGTGAAAACCAATGTGTATTCTAAAATTCTTTCCATTTACCAACTCTTCTTAAACGTCCCGTTGCAGATCCATGTCCGTAACAACGATCGAGTGCAACCAGTATGAATTTCCCGGAGCCCGGCATCCCGCATCAGTGCACGGATCTCAGAAATGGGCATCCCATGTTCAGGTTTTGCCGGCTCGCAAATGAACAGGGTACCTTCAGGCCGCAGGCATTTTGCGAGAGTACTCACAACACCAATTCTTGCTGCCGGCTCGATATCGTGGAGGACAAAGTGGATGATGACTGCATCAAATTGTTTTTCAGGAAGGGTCATCTGTGTAATATCGCCCTGCAGGTATTCAATATTAGAAAAAATATTCAATCTTTGTCTGGCTTTTTTCACCCAATATGGGGAAATTTCAACACATGACAAGGATCCATTTGGGCTGAGTGTGCGGGCAAGTACACGGGACAGACACCCCCCACCGCTTCCGAATTCAAGTACTCTTTCGGTACCGGAAAGACCCAACTTTTTTACATAGTCCGGGTGATAAAAATGGGAGCGAATCCGAAAATCTATCAGTTCTTCTTCTATGATTCGTGCAAATGGAGGAATGTCATTTTCCATAATGTTGCCTTCGTATGCGTGATCATGCCGGGGTCTCTCCGGAAAAACTTGATGGACGGTTATTGTTGTAAAAAAGGGACGTTGTTATCCCATTGGTTGGTACTGCACCGGTGTAACAAGCGACGCAGGGGTCTGGTAAATCAGGACATCTCCGGTCGTTGCGGTCATCGATAGCTGGTTGCCATCCACATTGTATGCCATTGTTTTTCCAAGGATAGCCAAGTACATGGTCTCCTGTTGTGCGAGCGTTTCGCAATACTTTTTGGATGATGCGATGTTGCTTATAGTCATCCCATTCCCTTTCGGCGTTGTCATTCCGGTTAATGTAAACGATGCAAAGTAGTTATTGCAGCCATCATATCCGGTAAGGGTTCCATCCGGATTGAATGTTAAAGATATTTGAGTAGTGGGATGCGTGACTGCGGTTCCATCTTGTATTCCCATCGTAGTGAGAACCCAGTTGCGGGTCAGTTGAACAGGAACTGTGGGTTGTGCTGGTGTAGATACCACAACAGTAGGTGGTAGCGTAGCAGGAGTTGTCTTTTGTGCAGGCTGGGGCGTCGTGCAACCGGTTATCAGGACAGCAGCAATCACAAAAAATACCAGTAATACAAGGAACTTTCTCATACGTGAATTGGGTATCTCCTCATATTTAAATTATTATCAGCATGCCCGCACAGGGCATTTTCTTAAAATATCTTTTATTACCCGACCCTCAATCATCTCCCACCGTACGATCTCACGTGTTTCCATGCTGAATGATTGGAGGAGAACTCGGTTTTATCTTCATCATATATGTTCAAATTCTTCCTATCGAAGAGTGAGCGATCCTCGCCAACAGGGCAGACTTTAATGCAAAGACCACAGGGGGAGATAAACCGTTTGAGCAGTGCTTCAGATCGTGTGGCACAACGGATCTTGTCGGTGATTCCCGCAGGGTAGTCTATTCCGGGAATCGCTTTGACCGGGCAGACATCGACACACCGCATACATTTTACACACAGGTCATTTTCCAAGAAAGGATTTGAATCGATCTTTGCAGATGTAAAGATGGTGGTGAACCGGACCCGTGGGCCGAACTGCGGTGTCAGCAGCATATTGTTGATACCGAATGTTCCCAACCCTGCGAGATAGGCTGCGTGGCGGTGAGAAAAGAAGGCGACGGGTTTTTCCTTAAGCACACTTATCGATCCATAACCATCTCTTGGAAGATAGACCGAAGGTAATCTTTGTGCGTTTAAGAATGTGGCAATACGAAATGCACTGGTGTCTAACAGGGTATTGACAGTCCGGTATAGTTCATAATACCAGATGGAGGGTGCTGTCTCGACAATCGGAAGACTGACGGGGATTCCAATGACAATGACCGTTTTTACTTCCGGCCATATCGCCCGTGGCCGGAACTCCGGGGGAACCCATGGTTCAAACTGAGGTGAGTCCCAGCGTTTGGCAGATGTAAATCCCACAAGAGGGATGTCGAGCTCCGTGCACTTATTGACAATCTGCTCCCTGATAGTTCCACTCATTGTTTTACAGTGCGTGCGGACGGAAATAAAAACTTGTGCAGAATAAGATCGTCTTGCTTCATTCTCCCGATACCGTACAAACGATTGTCCTTTCCCTCCCGGCATTCACATCCAATTCGAGTAAGACAATCTGCTGCCATGTACCGCACAAGAGGTTGTTGTTTTCTATTGGTACCATGAGCGACGGCCCTATCAATGCCGCCTTTACATGCGACCGCCCGTTGCCATCACCCCAGCGGGTATTGTGGGCATAGTCCGAATTATCAGGAGCGAGAACAGACAAAGCACGTTTGAGATCCTGAAGCACGCCTTGTTCGAACTCAATCGTAGTTAATGCTGCGGTTGAGTGTTGTACAAAAAGATGGACAAGCCCGGTCTTTATCCCGCTGTCTTTCACAACTTTCTTTACCTCATCAGTAAGGTCAATTACATCACTTTCATTTTGTGAAGTCACCCTTATGGTTTTGGTAAACATGAATACATCCTCACACTGTCTTTTGCAGAGTACAACAAAATCATTCCCCTTTATCCCAATGAATGATGTCCGTGTTTACTTGATGGAAATGAGTTAACGATTCTACAAATCCCAAAAAAATATTTGATTTTGAAAAATGAACGAAACGATAGCACCAGAATATTGAAGTCGCAACAATGTATCAATCATTTGTCACCGCAACGCTATCCTTATGATCGTTCTTGTGTCTATTCTGATCGTAGTTATAGACAGCAGCGTAGTCATCATTGCAAAGCAGTACGATAAAAAATATGTCAGAAAAAAAGGTATTTAGGTCTCGTTTAAGGGTTCATCATTGCCTGAACTTACGGGTTCTGCATCGATGGCTTCAACAGAGTCTACTTCAGGCTGGAAAATTGCGACACCCACTACCCTGTCTTTTTCATCCAGGCGAATAGTCCGGACACCTTTCGTTCCACGCCCGATCATACGGATCTCACATACGGGCATACGGATGACGACACCTGATGCGGTCATAACGATGATCTCATCAGTGTCCAGGACTGCACGCGATTCAATCACAACGGCATTCCGTTCAAGTTGCATGTTTTTGACACCCATGGTGCCCCGACCATGCCCGCGGAAATCGTCAAATTCAGTTCTCTTGCCAAACCCAACATCGGATATTGTGAGGAGATGATCTTTCTCAACAAGAGTGAGTGCCACGATAGTATCTTCACCTCTTAGTTTCATCCCCCGCACACCGGAAGCATTTCGCATGACCGTACGAACGGTCTGTTCATGGAACCGGAGACTGTAGCCGAAACGCGTGGATAAGACAATCTCTTTAGTACCATCAGTAGCAATAACATCGACGAGCTGGTCGTTCTCTTTGAGCCGGATGGCATTGGTTCCGACTGAACGCGGGTTTGAAAATTCTGTCTGGGGGATCTTAATGACCTGCCCGTACCTTGTCGCAAACAGCATAAACCGGTCTTCCCTGAAGACCCGGATCGGGATGACCTTGGTCACGATCTCATCTTTCAGGTTCAGGAGATTGACGATCGGTTTTCCCTTTGCAATACGGGAACTTTCGGGAATCTGGTAAACCTTGAGCCAGTAGACCCGGCCTATATTGGTAAAGCAAAGCAGGTAATCTTTCATTTCTGCTGAAAACACTCGGTCCACGCCATCATCATCTTTGGTGGTCATACCGGTGACCCCGTGACCGCCCCTTCGCTGTTTGCGGTAGGTATCAATGTCCATTCGCTTGATATAATTGGCAGTAGTGAGCGATATCAGGACCTTCTTGTCCTCGATCAAATCCTCATTGGAAAGATCGCTGGTATCGATCGCGATCTCGGTTCTCCGGGCATCGCCGAATTTTGCCGCGATCTCGATCGTCTCGCGACGGATCTCGTCCTTGATATTGGCTTCATTCGAGAGAATTGTCTCAAGCCGTAAAATTTCAGCTTCAAGTCCCTTCTTCTCATCATTGATCTTCTGCTGCTCAAGTGCTGCAAGGCGGCGGAGCTGCATCTGGAGGATCGCATTTGCCTGGAGTTCATCGAGACCGAACTGGAGGATTAGGGCGTTTCTGGCATTATCAACCGAATCGGATCCCCGTATGGCCGCGATGATCAGGTCGATCTTGGAAAGGGCAATGAGCAGTCCGACTAAAATATGGACTTTATCCTGCGCCTTCTTTAAGTCAAACTCAGACCTTCGGCGTATCACTTCGATCCGGTGGTGGACAAATTTCTCCAAGAGGCCGTGGAGGTTGAGGATTTTGGGCTGGTTATCGACAATAGCAAGGTTGATTGCCCAGAAACTGGTTTCGAGTGCGGTCAGCTTGTAGAGCTGGTTTAAGATGACTGCCGACATCGTGCCCTTGCGGAGCTCAAAGAC
Source organism: uncultured Methanoregula sp. (assembly GCA_963676675.2). Lineage (GTDB taxonomy): Archaea > Halobacteriota > Methanomicrobia > Methanomicrobiales > Methanospirillaceae > Methanoregula. Next base: position 1,817,613 of record OY781161.1, read on the forward strand.
AACCCGGATACCATCCTTGTCGGATTCATCGCGGATATCGGAAAGGCCGTCAATCCTCTTGTCCTTGACCATGTCGGCAATGTTGGTGATCCACTGGGCCTTATTGACCTGGTACGGGAGCTCGGATACGATGATCCGGTCGCCCCGGTTGCCTCCTTCGCTCTCTTCAATGGTGGCGACACCCCGTACGATCACGCGGCCCTGGCCGGTGGTGTAGATATTCCTGACCCCTTCGGTGCCCATCATGACACCGCCCGTCGGGAAGTCGGGACCAGGCATCACCTTCATGATCTCTTCAACCGGGATTGCCGGGTTGTCGAGGTACAGGTTTACTGCTGCACATACCTCGCGCAGGTTGTGCGGGGGCATCTTGGTTGCCATACCGACCGCAATACCATCCGTGCCGTTGACCAGCAGGTTGGGAATCTTTGAAGGGAGAACGGTGGGCTCTTTTAACGACTCGTCGTAGTTCGGTTGGAACTTTACAGTATCCTTGTCGAGATCCTCTAGGAGAGCTTCTGCATACGGAAAGAGCCGGACCTCGGTGTACCTGCTCGCTGCGGCAGCATCGCCGTCAACCGATCCGAAGTTACCCTGCCCCTGAACCAACATGTTGCGGTAGGAGAACGGCTGCGCCATCTTGACGATCGTATCGTAGATGGATGAATCGCCGTGCGGGTGGAACTTACCCATCACTTCACCAACCACCCTCGCACTCTTCTTGGTGGGCTTGTCGCTGGTGTTACCCATCTCCCACATCGCAAAGAGCGAGCGGCGGTGAACGGGCTTGAGACCATCGCGGACATCGGGGATGGCTCGTCCGATGATGACACTCATTGCATAGTTGATGTATGAAGTCTTCATCTCGTGCGCAATACTGATTGGTTCGGTGCGGTGGGTTTGCGGGCCGCTTGCGGGGGGTACTTCAGATGTCAAGGTTGGTCACCTCCTTTGCATGGCGGATGATGAAATTTTTCCTGATCTCCACATCTTTTCCCATCAGCGTCCTGAACATCTCATCAGCCTCAAGGGCATCTTCGATAGTGACCTGCTTGAAGACCCGGTATTCCGGGTCCATGGTGGTGTCCCAGAGCTGCTGGGCGTTCATCTCACCAAGACCCTTGTAGCGCTGGATAGAGACGCCCTTGTCGCCCATGGCGGCCGAGACTGTCTGCATCTCGTCCTCCGTGTATACGTACTTCTCTTCCTTTCCTTTTGAGATCCGGAAGAGAGGGGGCTGGGCGATGTAGATATACCCTGCTTCTATCAGTTTGAGCATATAGCGGTAGAAGAAGGTGAGCAGGAGGGTACGGATATGCGCACCATCGACATCAGCATCGGTCATGATCACGATGTGATGGTAGCGGGCCCGTTCCTGATCGAATTTTTCTCCAATGCCGGTGCCGATTGCGGAAATAAGTGTCTGGATTTCAGCGTTCTTTAAAATCTGGTGCTCACCAGCTTTTTCCACGTTGAGGATCTTTCCCCGGAGGGGTAAGATGGCCTGGAACTTGCGGTCCCGTCCCTGCTTGGCCGAGCCGCCTGCAGAGTCTCCTTCCACAATATAGACCTCGCTCTTGGCCGGGTCGCGTTCCGAGCAGTCGGCAAGCTTGCCGGGGAGCCCGGAACTCTCTAATGAACTCTTGCGCCGGGCAAGGTCCCGGGCATTGCGGGCGGCCTCGCGGGCCTTGGCTGCCGAGAGGGCTTTTTCTATGATGATCTTGAGCACATTGGGATTCTCATCGAAATATTCGCTCAGGGCTGCATAGACAAGCGAGTCGACCGTGCCCTTGACGCTACTGTTGCCAAGACGCATCTTGGTCTGCCCCTCGAACTGGGGGTTTGCCATCTTGATGGAGACAACCGACGTAAGGCCTTCCCGGACATCTTCACCCCGGAGGGTGATAGTCGAGTTCTCCTTGATCAGACCGTTTCTCTTTGCCACCGTGTTGATCGTTCGTGTTATGGCGCTCCTGAATCCTTCGAGATGGGTACCGCCATCCCGGGTATTGACCGAGTTTACAAATGAGTAGATCTTCTCGTCATATGCAGTGGTATACTGCATCGCCACTTCGATCTCAAGTTTGTTCTCTAGGTCCTTTTTCGATATATCAATCGGGGTCGGGTGGAGGCACTCCGATCCATCGTTTAAGTATTTGACAAATTCGATGAGTCCACCGGCATAACAATAGGTAGCGGTATCACCGGATCGTTCATCGGTAATGATGATCGAGAGACCTGCATTGAGAAATGCCAATTCTCTCATACGGTGCGCGAGCACATCATAATCGAATGTGGTGGTCTCAAAGATGGTGGCATCAGGAACAAAGTGAACCTTGGTACCGGTCATCTTCGAACCGAACTGCGCCAGGAACGCTAAGCGGCTCTCACGTTCAGATTCGATCGGATCAATCTCCGGTTCAACAGAGAGGTCCTGCTGGCCGGTTGCATGGGTATTTACCGGCACTGAGGTCCGGGTAAAGGCTGCCGGTGCTCCGTACCACTGCTGGTACCGGACGAGCAGTTCATTAAGTGACTCTTCCCGCGTGGAGAGCGGGGAGGTCATGATACCCTTGGAAAAACGCATCTCATAAATGTTGCCATCACGGTAAACGTGGGCTGACAGCCAGTTAGAGAGGGCGTTAACAACCGATACACCGACGCCATGGAGACCGCCGGAGACCTGATAACTCTCCTTATCGAACTTGCCACCTGCATGGAGAACAGTCAGCACCACTTCAAGGGCACTCTTGCCGTTCTTCTCCATCCGGTCGACCGGGATACCCCGACCGTTATCTTCCACCTGGAGCGAACCGTCTTTATTGATGATGACAGCAATCCGGCTGCAATGCCCGGCAAGGGCTTCATCTATCGAGTTATCCACCACTTCATAGACGAGGTGGTGAAGGCCCCGGGTATCGGTACTACCGATGTACATGGCCGGGCGTTCGCGGACCGGTGTGAGCCCTTCAAGCACCGTGATATGGGATGCGTCGTACGTTTCAGTCAAGCAAAACCTCCGTTAAAAAAATGAAAAAAATGTGTTGAAATATCACAATAAATATAGGTCGTTCAATGACTTAAAGGATAGGCGTAAAAAACGGATCCACCTATATAAACTATCTCCATGTTACCGGAACTCCCCGATTTCAGCATCTTTAATCCCCAGTTCATGATCGATTGCTACCACGAGCCGGTTGAGGGTACGAATCACTTCTTTTGCATCTTCCTTATCCATGCTGCCCGGCTGGTGCCAGATCACTTTCTTCCTGAGCAACGTGGTGAGTTCTTCTACATCAGTTCCCCGGAACTTCTCCGGCAGCGTGAGTCCCTCGACATGATCCCCTGCCCCGTGCCATGCCTTGTCGGGGGGAAGCGCGAAATGTTCTGCGATCAGTATAATACTAGTGATGAACCCGTGCCCAAACTGGTTTACCATGCAAAGATGATGGAAGGGGGAACTAAAAAAAGATGACTTAGAAAAGGCGGGCTGCAGTAAGCCAGACAGTGATGGGGACAATAGTTGCAAATATCAGGCAGAACAGCAGGAACGACCAATCCACTCTACGGAGCGGCTTTTTTGAAATAAATATGTGGCTGTCTTTTCCATACCCGCGACAGAGCATGCTCGTGTATACCCGTTCACCTTGCTCGTAAGATCGGATAAAGATCGTCCCGACTGTATAGCCGATCTGTTTCATTCGATAGCTATAGGACAGAGCAGGGTTGAATGGATCAAAACACCGGGTGGTCAGCGATTCATTGATCTTCCGATAAATGTAGCCAAAAACAAAGAGGTACCGGATCATCATACCGAACGTGAGGGCAAACTCCGGAGGCAGACCCATACGTCCAGCCCCTTCGAGCATGTCATGGAGTTTTGTCGTAGATGAGAGCAGGATGATTGCAGTTACGCAGACAATAAATTTTACGAGTAAAATTGCGGCAAACTCTACAGACTCGGCATAAATGTGAATGCCAAAAGGGAGGTTTGCGATTACGTGAAAGACCGGGTAAAACCGGTTAGTGAAAAATATCTGAAAAAGGATAATGAACAGCCCAAACGGCAATACCATGCAGAGACGTTTGACATATATTTGCCATTGCAATCTTGCAAATGCCCAAAGGGCAGTAAGAAAAGCAAAAAAAATTACTCCGACGCTAAATACGGTCGGGGAATACGGGATCGCGACCATGGCGATGATCACCGCAAATAAACCCACAATCTTCACCCGGGCATCGATCTGGTGGATGAAACTATTGCGATACGCGGCTTTTTCTATGTAAAAAAGTTCCTCGATCATGAGATGGTGCTATCCCGAGGTTTGCCTTTGTAGGTTGTGATCAGCGCCTGTTCAACATCCTCGTACGTATAAGCCATAGGAACCGGCACACCGTGAGTATTAAGAGAACGGATTAATTTAGGCAGTACCGGAACATCAAGCCTGACAGAGCGAAGCATATCCGGTTGTAAAAAAATTTCTTCAACACTGCCTTCAGCAACAAACCGGCCTTTGTTCATGACGTATACATAGTCTGCCACTTCCGCGACCATGGACACATCATGCGTAGAGAAGATCACGGTCATGCCGTATTTCTTTGAGAGGGAATTGATGAACTCGACTAAATCGTGAACACCTTTGGGATCGAGCCCGGCTGTAGGTTCATCGAGAACAAGCACCTCAGGTTCCATGGCTATGATTCCAGCGATGGCAACACGTTTCTTCTCCCCTCCGCTCAGGTGATGCGGGACCCGGTGGGCAAGATCTTCGATGCCAACAAGTTTGAGCGCTTCGTGCACCCGGTGGTGAATGGTCTCTTCATCCAGTCCGAGATTAGTAGGACCGAATGCAACATCCTGTTCCACTGTTGGGGAAAAGATCTGGTCATCAGCATTCTGAAATACGATGCCGACAAACTTGCGCACCTCGCGGATATTTTCCTTGGTGATGGGTTCACCGCGGATCAGGACCGAACCGGAACTCGGTCTGAATATTCCGTTGAAACATTTGAACAGCGTGCTTTTGCCGGCTCCGTTCGATCCGATAACGGCGATACGGGCATTGCGGGGAGCTACAAAATTGAGGGAGTGCAGTGCGGTGACATTGCCGGGATAGGTATAGGTGAGATCACGGGTCTCGATAAGGTGCATGAGAAATTCCTTTTACGTGTGGGTTTTTTTCACAATAAAACCCTCTCAATTCTTCCGGGCAATAAACCGGCTGATGCCAAATCCGAGAATGAAGAGTACTATTACTCCAAAGAGTATAGCAAGCACTTCCCCGGGTTTATCAAGTCCCGGCAGAGAATAATCAGGAAGGGGGGCCTGCCACGAGAAGGAGTTTCCGGTCTTCTCTGCCACTGCGGCTTCTGCTATCACGATTTTTGACTCATCTATATGGACTGTGCTCACATCCTTCACCCCGTACGCTGAGAGGAACGTGCTGTCCAGCCCATCGGGATAGGTGGACGCATAATAGGGGGCAAAGATCGAAATCGCAAGCGCGATAGTAATTCCGGTAACGATGAGCATATCCTTTGCCTTCCTTGCACCTGCGGGAATTTCTGCCGAAACAATATCCGGGCGTGCATGAATGATAAGTGAGAGCGCAAATGCTGTTACACCGCCTTCAATAATCCCGATGACAGCATGATATACCCCCATAGTGACAAGACCGAATGTGAGCGGGAGGGTTCCTGCAACAGCCAGCTCGACAGCACAGACAACTGCAGGGATAAAGAGGGAAACCCAGCCAGCAATGAAGGCTGCACAGAACCGATTGCGAAACACATTATTGACTGACTGGTAAGTATAGAATCCGAAAAATCCACCAAGTACTCCCATATTGATTATATTGGCACCCATCGCGGTGATGCCACCATCGCCGAAAAAAATTCCCTGCAGGACAAGAACGAGGGTGAGAATAAATATTGCCGCAAACGGGGATCCAAGTACAATAGCAGCAAGAGCTGCACCGACAACATGCCCGCTTACCCCGCCAGGGATTATCGAGATTGGCAGGGCCATATTAAGTGTCTGGATAGCAAAAATTCCTGCTGCAAGTACAGCAACAAGGGGTACTTTCTCCTCGCTCATCTCTCTCTTTGCCCAGCGAAGTGAAAGTGCGATGAAGACAAGTGCGATAAGCCAGTATATTATTGCCTGTGTGATCGGAAAAAAGCCATCGGGAATATGCATGGAGTCACCAGTGTCAGTATTACGTTTATTAATAATTGTAATACCCAGTAGTTAAAAAGTGTTGTTATTTGATATTTTATAGTAATAAATTTTTCTTTTTTTCAGAAATACCACGATACTATCATATTCTTACCCTTCATACAAGTGCACATACATTTCTTCATTTTTTATCTGTTTGCATCCATAACCCCCAAGAAAGAATTTTTGTTTCATACGCTTTTTAGTCGCACTGCTTCATACTTTCTGCACTTTTTTCAAAACCTTAAAAAACAATCCGCTATCATATACACATAACTGAGGCTCTTTATGACAATGGACTCCGATCTTTCCCGCATAGGTATCTCGCTTCCCAGTAACCTGCTTGACAAGTTTGATGAAATTATCAACCAGCGCGGGTATTCATCCCGTTCAGAAGGTATCCGCGATGCGATCCGTACGTATATCACCTACTACAAATGGATGTCCGATGTCAAGGGTGAACGTGAAGGGGTCATCACGATGGTATATGATCATGACCAGCGGGGACTTTTAGTCACGCTCACTGATATCCAGCACGAATACCATAAACTGATCAAGGCATCGTTGCACTCTCATGTCACCCACAACCGGTGTCTTGAAGTGATTTTAGTTCATGGTGATGGGGCAGAACTTAAGCTGTTTGCCGAGCGACTTATGTCCCAAAAAGGTGTTGAGTCTGTGAAATTGACAACGATTCAAGTAGAAGAGTAAGAATAATTCATATCCGTTTTTATTTTTTCTGATCCATCCTTTTCAGGATCCCTATCAGAAATACGTACGCATTCTAACTCCACTCATCATTTTGACAATGACGAGTTCCCGAAGGGCAAAGATCATCACCTCCATCTCGCGTACTCACTCTTGTGATAGTTACCGAATACCGGGCCCGGGTTCGTGATAGGTAGTTTATCTGCATTCCCTATGCCCAGAAGTATAGCAGAGGATAGTGAAAGGATATACAATACTGGAAAATTTGTCTGTAACCTGGATGGATCGGACCACGAGGGAAAATAAGCCCAAATCAGGCTCCTTTTCTTTTTTTAGCATTAAGGCTATTACCGGAAAACCCCGTAAATCTCTCCTTTTCTGTTCTTGTGGAGAAAATGCCCAAATCTCGCTTTGTTTGACAAAATACGGTAGGAATGCCCCCCTTACAAAGCCCTCCAAAGGCCCTTAAAATGAGGTGATTTTCGCCACATGATTTACTCCATCCGGAGCCGGAAAGGCTGCCGGAATGCGAATGTGAGAGTCAAATTTTTCCGAAAATCTATGAAAACCGGGTTTTAACTAGGAATACAGAGAGCACCAATCGCGAGACCTAGTACGAGTACAACTGAGTTGTGCGTGGCGTGTGGCGGTCCGTGTATGTGTGTAGCAGGAGCGCAGATTTTCTGGGAAGGTTACACTCAATGGAACTGGATCTATTGTCTCATCTGTTTACCATTCGGCTGGGCGAAAGGCAAAGGGACAGAAAATCCTTTTTATCAACCATCTTGAAAATGGATTTCTGGCTTTTCCTTAACCACCTCTCATCTCATTATCCTTGCATGTACCCATAAGGTTATTCAGTTCCAGAAAGACATTTCCGGTAAGGATTCTGTCGACATGTCGATTTCAATCCGCCAGAAGTGCACCAGATCTCTGGAGAACGTAAATGACCGCGATCGAGACATATGATCTGACAAAATATTACGGTGATCTATGTGCAGTTGATCATCTCTCCCTATCGGTCGATAATGAGATCTTCGCTCTCCTGGGACCCAATGGTTCAGGCAAGACAACAACCGTGCTTATGCTCACCACGCTGCTGCGTCCAACCAAAGGCACAGCAACAGTCTGTGGTTATGATTGTGCCATGGAAGGGAGTGAGGTCAGGAAAAAACTCAGTTATGTTCCGCAGGAAATGGCCGTAGACATCCGGCTGACCGGGCGGGAAAATGTCGTCTTTTTTGCCAAACTCTACGGTGTTTCTGATCCAAGAGCACAAGCTGACGAAGCCCTTGCACTCATGGAGCTTGCCGAACGGGCTGACGATCTCGTAAAAACTTATTCCGGAGGCATGCGACGCCGGCTTGAACTGGCACAAGCTCTCGTGCATAAACCGGCCGTACTCTTTTTAGATGAGCCCACGCTCGGACTCGATGTGGCAGCCCGGAAAAAGATCTGGGAGCATATCCGTGAACTCCGCAGAAAGGGTATGACGGTCTTTGTCACCACGCATTACATGGATGAAGCTGACAGGTTCTGCGATAGGGTAGCAATCATCAGCCGTGGGAGTATCAAGGCTATTGGTACACCAAAGAACCTCAAAGCCCAGCTAATGAAAGATGTTATCACGGCAAAAATTTCCGGTGAATATACCTCATTCGATTTAGACGGCATCCGTTTTTTAGGGAGAAAAGATGACGAATTCTCGTTTACTGCAGAAAATGGCCGCGAAGCTCTGCCACTTATAGCTGAAGCCGTTGCGGCCCAAGGCATGAAAGTCCACTCGCTCTCCCTGCACGAACCAACGCTCGATGATGTTTTTCTCAATGTCGTGGGAAGCAGCGATGAACCTCGCTCGTTCAACGATAGGCAGTTCAGGGTCATGCTGCGGAGGAGGAAATGAAAGGTATCTGGTATTATATGGAACGCGATATGGTGAAGTGGGCCAGAGGCAGGGTAGCCATTATCACGTTGCTCGTGATGCCTGCCGCATGGCTTATCTTTGTCGGGCTTGCCCTACCAGTTAAATTCACCGGAAATTACCTCGACTTCATCACCCCCGGAATTCTTGTCATGACTATGCTGGCCTCATCTCTTCAGGGGGGATCACTCCTGATGTTTGACAAAATCCTGGGATTTTTGAATAAGTTCCTTGCGCTTCCCTCTCCAAGGGAGGACATTCTTTTCGGGAAGATCCTGTTCATTACCATACGGGGTGTCATTCAGGCAACCGTTATCCTGCTCATCGCGATCATGATCGGGGCAACGATTCTCTCGCCTTTACAGTACGGGATGATTTATATGATCCTGATTCTCTTTGGCATTCTGTTCTCAGGACTTGCCACCACAATCGCACTCTATATCGAAGACCATGACTCCTATGCAGCGGTCAATACACTCATCGCAATGCCGCTCTTTTTCATGTCCAGTGCGCTTATGCCTTACAGTGTTATGCCACCATGGATGCAACCGATTGCAATGGTTAACCCGCTCAGTTTTGCTATCGATGCAATCAGATCGGTGGGTCTGGGGGGGATCCCCCTGATGCAAATGGGACTGCTGTTTGTTGCCGGATGCTTCATTCTCATTATCTGTGTACAGGTATTTCGGAACATGACAGTATGACTTGATCCATGAATAGTGAAGTGTTACAAAATGAGTTTACTCATTTTTCGTCTTGCCAGGATTCCTGCTCCCACCAACAATGTACACACCATTCCCTTCAGGGACATGATGAGTCCTGGTTACAAAAGGAAACGGTACCCGTGAAAGGGATTTGCACGTTATCCCAAATATCATTTTAGTTTGTTAAAAGTGCAAAAGTTACTTCATTATACTTTTAAAGATAGAAATGCCGAACGTTACATTCCAAAAAAAACACCCGCAAACACAGGATACTAACAGAATCTTAAAAAAAGAGAAATAATTAACCGCAAAACACTTAGAAGCGGGGCTTCCGGTGTTTCGGGAGGCAGTCTCTGCAATAGACGGGCCTTCCCTCAGTTGGTTTGAACGGTACTTCGCATTCCTTTCCACAGTCTGAACAGACTACTTTTGTCATTTCACGGGGACCGAAGTCACGGGGACCGCGGTTTCCACCAAAATTTGATGATCCATACATAATGATTACTCAAACAGTCCTTTTATAAACTGTATTACCATATTGGTCTCCGGAGTATAAGTGTTTCTGCATCGAGTCGATAAATAATTGTGACAGGATACAGGATTACTGATAATCTCTTGTCAGCCAAGATATCTCCCGGGATGCAATCATCCAGAACCGCGCTCATTTCTCCTGTTCACTGGCTTCTCGGGTCATTCAGGAAAACACGAACAGTTGGAGGTCCATCTTAACATTCTCTTAAAAATATTCACACGCTTATCCGATTTATACCGCCAACAAGGGAAAAAAAAGAATTATGTATCTGTCTTCCGCCAATCCCCATCCGGTACATGGATTATAAAACGTGCTCCTTTCTCCCATTCACCAGTCTCTTGTATTGTAATACCGGTTATAGAGAGGATCTCACGACTTAAAAAAAGACCAAGACCGGAGTCTTTGCCAAACCCTTTCCTGAATATATTATTCTTCTCATTCGGTTCAATTCCCATCCCGTTATCTTCACAGATAATTATAAGATCGGGGCCTGATACCTGATATGAGAACGTAATACTGGTCAGGTGCTTTCCGTGTCGGAGTGCATTGTGAATCAGGTTATAGAATACTTTACTGATCATTGCATCAGCAAAAATCTCCACTCCATTGCAATTGACACTAACGGTCACGTCCGGTGAATACAGTTGATCTGCGGCACCTTGGATGAGGGTTGTGACCGGATACCATGCAGGAGCCTGGGCACCAATTTCCCCATAATCCTTGGTGAACGTAATTTGCTCATGGATCGCCATAGATGTCCGCTCAAGGTTTTTTAAGGATTCTGTAAGTCTGGGATCACATGATAGATCTTTTGAGAGATCCAGCTCCGCCAGAAGAGCAAAGACCCGGTTTGAAATATCATGCTGGGTGATCTGCGCGAGCAGAGAAAGTTTCTGGTTTGCTGTTCCGAGTGCAGATTCTACTTTGCAGCGTTTTTTAATATCTTCGGTCAAATCCTGGTTTACCTTATAAAGTTCACGGGTTCTTTTTGTGATCCGCTCTTCAAGACTCTGATTAAGTGCTTCGAGATTCGCTTGTGCTTTGCGTCGTTCAATCACTTCGACTTCCAAAAGGGTGTAATTGATCCGGATCTCCCAGACAAGGAGAGCGACAATTGCAATCATAAGAATGAAGACGGCGAGATTAGACAGGTCAGAAAATTCCTTATGGAGGGTTACGAAGATCATGTTTCCCAGCAGGATGAAGCCGGTTATCAGCCATATGATAATGAATTGGATATAACGATCGGTGAGCCACACCGACATTAAAAGCGGCACGAGGTAAAAGATCCAAATGACATAACCTAGTGGAAGAAAAAAGTTGGCAATAACAATTCCAGCACAGAGGAAGATAATCGTTAATAGGATGAGTTGATTTCTCTTTTCAGGATTTTTTCCAAGATCTATCACTACAATCCCACTCTTACCCGTTACGTTAAGAGATGATGGAACGCTTTACAATAAGTACCTTCCCCGTTCGCTTTTTGTTACTGCTCCATAGGTATACGGGATTTCCCGAATTGGTACCGGCATCATTTTTACCGGGCATCTGCAAACGGCTCCTCAAATATTTGGGGTTATACCAAACCTTATTCTGGAATACATCAATATATCCTGTATGGAGCCTGAGTGCGGCCTTGTACTCTCCCATAAAAAAGTGGAGTATCTTAAATACATTTTCGGAAGGGCGAGTACTGTCAGGACAAACGAGATCGCATCTGCATTCGCTGTCGATCCTTCCACTATCACAAAAACACTGGCTGAACTAAACGCTGCAGGTTATATTACCCATGTTCCGTACCACGGCGTGTGCCTGACTGATACAGGAAAGCATCATGCGGAATTCCTTGTAAAACGGCACAGGATTCTCAGTCTGATCCTTGTACGCTATGGCCTGTCTGATGAGCAGGCATGCCGGGAAGTCTCACGATTCGAGAGCCTTGTGACAAAGGAAGCAATCGACACACTCTGCCGGGCAATGGGGCATCCACGGAATGGTATCTGCGGTGAGATTACGCATGACGATGGATGCATGAGCGATGCCGGGCAAGAAGACCGCCAGAGGTACCTGTGATTATCAGGAGGTTCAAGCCATTAGTTCAACGATGATCTCGGCTCATCTTCCGGATCTTGATCTGATCACTTCGTACGCCCAGCGGGAGGGCACATTTTTCTCCCGCGTGAGCCCATGGACAAAGTTTACCGGGCTACTATTAGTAATCCTACTCATCACCCTCACCCGCAACCTCTTTATCTGCGGAGTACTCTATCTCGTTATCTTAGGCATATATTCATCAGCAGGTCTTCCCATAAAAAAATTGTTCGCATGGTACACACTACCGGTTCTTTTTGTAATCTCACTGGTAGGTATTATGGTGTGGACAGAACCGGGCACTCCCTTGTTTTCGTGGGATCTGGGCTTGTTCACACTCACCCTTACGGACAACGGCGTAATTCTAATTCTCACCCTGCTTCTTAAAGCATTAATCTCGGTCACTTATTCGCTCTTCTTCCTCATGACCACACGCTACCAGCATTTCTCTGCAATGATATACCGCCTTTTTCCTACCCCGCTTGATCAGATCTTTCTTTTGGCCTACCGGTTCCTCTTTCTGACTCTCTCAATGACGGGCGCAATCTTCAAAGCAGTACGTTCACGAGGTGGTGGGATAATCCACAGCATCAGGGTACAGGGTCGGATATTTGCCGAAGTGTTCGCTCTAATCTTCATCCGCTCGTTTGACCGGGCTGAGCGGGTGCATCAGTCCATGATCTCCCGCGGATATAACGGAACGTACGAAGCAGGAACGGATATACCAAAACCCGGCCTTTCTGGTATTTGTGTGATTGGAATTTTTATGTGCGTGATTGCTGTTATTTTCCTGAAAGTACCAAATACCGGAGGATTCTTTTAATGACTGTTGTACGTCGCGATCCCCATACTCCGCACTGCCCCCCTATTGATAAGAAGCGGGAGTTGATTCATGTCGACTGTGCAAGTCATACCTACCCTGATGGCAGCGTTGGTATCCATGACATGTGTTTTTACGTACTCAAAGATGAGATCGTGGCACTCTGCGGACCAAATGGCTCGGGCAAATCCACACTCCTTGAGCATTTAAATGGGCTTCTCACCCCATCACTCGGTGATGTCTGGGTTAATGGCAGATCAATAACACATGGTGAACGTTCAGATCTCTGGAAGGATGTCGGGGTCGTCTTCCAACGTTCCGATGACCAATTATTTGCTCCCACCGTACTAGATGACGTTATGTTTGGTCCTCTCAACCTTGGGATGTCTCATGATGATGCAAAAGCAGCAGCGATGACTGCACTCGAAGGAGTAGGGGCTGCTGATCTTGTGCAAAAACTCCCCAATTACTTAAGCGGCGGGCAAAAACGATTAGTCTCAATTGCTGGTGTTCTTGCTATGAAACCGAAAATTATGGTCCTTGATGAACCAACATCAGACTTGGATCCTTTACATAGCGAGCGGGTAGAAGCACTGATTATACGGTTCAAGCGGGATTACGGTATAAGTGTCGTCATTGCTACTCATGATCTTGACCTTGCGGCACGAATCGCCGATAGGGTCTGTCTGGTTAAAAATGGTTCAGTTTTTGCCGAAGGCAGCCCGGATGAGGTCTTCTATAACCCCTTACTTATCGAAGAGGCCGGTCTCACCCTGCCACATACGGTCAGGATATATCTGGAGTACTGTAAAGCACAGGGTAAAGAACCGGAACAACGGCCTATACACCGTCATGAACTCATCCGCGCACTGCAATCCTCGCATTCATAAGAACGATACTAAAAATTTGGAGTGGGCCCAAAATCCCCCTAATCTTTTTATTCACTTCCGTCAATTGTCTTCTTGATAACCGGGTTTTTCCCTTGTCAAAAAGGAGCCGACAAAAATCTTATGGCACATATTCATCTTGAAGACGGATCGTTTTCCCTGTTCTTTGTTTTAGTCTGGTGGATTACTGCAATCATATTTGTTAGTGTAGCGATCTACCTGATGCGGTCAGAAAAGAAACCCGACCGGAAAAAGATCACCCTTGCCGCATTCTGTACGGCAGCTGCCTTTGCTATCTTTCAGGTAAACTTACCGATCTTTGGTGGAGTACATATCAATCTTACACCGCTCATCGGCATTCTCGCAGGCCCGGCAGCGGGATCCCTTGTAGTACTCATCATAAACATTCTCTCGGCTGCCATCGGTCATGGGGGTTGGGGGCTTATTGGGGCAAATACACTAGTCAATATTGTTGAAGTTTTCGTGGGATACTCTTGCTTCCGCCTGCTGAAATCTACGATTCCCGATCTCTTCTCACGGGCAGGTATCGCGACATTAGCCGGGCTGTTTTGCGGGAATGTCGTTATGATCGCAATTATCGTTATATCCGGAGTACAGGGAGTGAACCAGAGCACCGGTCAGATCCTGACGGGGCTTTCTCTTATTGCTGCGGTAAATATGGGTGTTGCGGTTATCGAGGCGTTCATAACCGGTCTTATCGTTGCCTATATAGGTAAAGTCCGGCCAGATCTGCTAACTGGTGAGCGGCCGTGATTGAATTAGGAGAAAAGAAAGGTCTTATCATTTTTATCGGACTTCTACTTCTAGTGGTTGTCATTTCACTTACCGCATATGGAATAACCGGGAAGATGGGAATCGAAGAGCGGTTCACCCATGCAGTGGGTCTTGTAAACATAGGAGAAGAGGGGGAAGGCAGCGGATGGTTTGGACTTGCACTGGAAGGAAGCCCACTTCTTTACGCTGTTGTACTAGGTATCCTCGTAGTTGCCTGCTACGCAATATACCGCCATTTCAGCATGTAACGACAAAATAGGCAAACAATGCGAACTTGCAGAACAAGAAAAACAGAGAGAATTTTTGCCGATCTATAAAAAAGACCGGATCCCTGATATGAGAAGGGGTTTGAGCAGATGAATCATCGCGGGGTTGAGCAGGAGTTTTTTGATAAGATTTCCCGGTCGATCCATATCGCCGTACTCAACTATAGCAGCAAGGATGGAAGGTTCGGAAAGAGCTTGGACAATCCTGTCCAGATCTTCCTCATGCATTTTCTGGCGGACACCAAAGAGCCGAAACCCAAGTTCAAGTTCGCTTCCGAAATCGACCTGCCACCGCCGTTCATATTCTGCAAGTGCCTTATCATCAAATATCCCCCGTTCACAACACTCAATGGCAGTTGCCGCTGCATGCTGTGCCGAGCGGATACCGGTATATACACCCCCACCACTCGTAGGCTTGGCAAATCCTGCTGCATCGCCGACAAACAGGGTCCTGTGCCCATAGGTTTTGGGCATCAGCCCAAGCGGGAGCGTACCGGTGACAAGATGAGTAGTGGAAGGATTGAACTTTTTAATGAGCGCAGAAAACCGTTCCGCAATTTGCGTTTGTCCACAAAGACCCACCCGGATACGCCCGGGATTGGTGGGAATCGACCATGCAAAAAACTCCGGGGATGCATCAGGGTAGATCTCTACAAACCGTGGATCACAGTCATGGGGTATATCTGCCTGTATGCCGGAAAGGTATACCTTTGCCCGCTCCATGCCGTAATACCGGGCGATAGTACTTCTCGGGCCATCAGCAGCGATTAGGATCTTAAATGCATGCTCCTCGTGCCCATATGCTCCGCGTGTGAGAACGGTATTTCCCTTTACACCGCAGACACCAGTCTTTAACCGGAATTCTGCCCCTGCATCTGCCGCAGCTTCGGCCATCTCCCGGTCAACGGCAGTCCGATCCACAACAACTGCTTTCTGGACTTTTGCATCGATAAGGAGCTCGCTGCCTCTTCCAGTGATCACACGGGCGCCAGAGACCCGATTCAATACCGACTTATCCGTAATCCGGCATTCTGCAAAAGCAGCATTCGATAAAAGCCCCGCACACTGAACAGGATAGCCGATCGTCCCATGCTCTTCAATACAGAGCGTCGAGAGCCCATGTGCTGCACAGGTCTGGGCCGCAGCACTTCCTGCCGGGCCTGCTCCGACAATAATTACATCGTGAGACATAGGAAATCTTAAACAAAAAAATAAGGAAATTTTCGTAGATATTATTTCTCATCTGACAGTTTCCACGTACGTTTTTGGGGTTGCTCCTCGATTGATTCACAGACCTCATCCGGTATGTACCAACCCAGCAGAATCGAAAAAAGACCAAAGACTAGTGCAAATGAACCGAGCACAGTCAGGAAGAGATTTTTCATCACTATCGGGAAATACCAGATTAATACACCCAAAAGCGCCCCTCCAATAATAAACATTCCCGGAATAAGGATATATTTTGTTTTCGGGTGAGTGAGTGCGAGGGTGATATCAAAGAAACCAGAGTAAACAGCGACACCTGCAATGAGCAGGAGAAAGATAATCGCAACGATGGCAGGTGCGAAAAAAGAGAACGCACCTATGACTAGCAAAACCGCAGACAACGTGAACCAGAACATTGAATCGTCACTTTTCGAAGTGATAGCGAGCAACAGAAATGCAGCGATTCCGACAGCAAGCAACACCCAGAACAGGGCGTAAAAGGTTGCGAGGGTGATATCCGGCACCAGAAGAGCCAGAAGCCCAAAGGCAATACCTATCACACCCTGGATGAGGCATGACATTTTCGTATCCATACTATATCACCAGATCAAAGGGACTGATGTGTCCCGGATTCATGTTCCCATATAGGCGTTCCCACTACAAAATCTATCCTATTAATTGCCGCGTCTAAAAACGTTCCTACTCGTGAAAGAAATCGAAAAACCTGATTCCCAGGATTTTTTCGATTGCGTAAAGAATTCCAAAGAACAGAACTGCGTACAGGATAAAACTGACAATGAATTTTATCCATCCATTCAATCCTGAAGCCATAACAATTGCGTTTGACAAGGTATCAGCAATAAGAATTGAACAGAGAATGCCGATAAAAAAAACCGCCCATTTTCTGACAGTTGATATATCCATAATCTGTATAGGTTGCGGGAGTATTAAAACATCAATTTTTTATTCAGATTCATAAGGCATTTTTTTAGAATAATACAGATTACGGAGCAATCATAAATCCGGTATGAATCAAGGTTTGATCATATTACAGAGTGACAATAAAACCTGCTATACAAAAAAAGGTATATTGAATCCCAAAATAATAAATATCGAACTTCAATACCCACTGCGCTTACGCCGGGGAAGAGATTTGAACTCTTGAGGTGCAGGGCACCAGTAGCTTTCAAGGCTACCGCCTTCCCGGACTAGACTACCCCGGCAGTGCTCCATATATTGGGCGTAGTATGTAAAAAAGGCTTCTTTATCTTTTAGTCAGGAATCAAGGAAGTGAACACACACTGTCACAGAGAATTATCGTTGTAAATTGGTTATTTACGCGAGAGTAAGACAGCGATACCAATAGCCACTAACCCAACTAAAGCAAATAATGGAGACTGGGGTGTTTCTGTAGGAGTCTGAGGTGCAGTTGCCGCAAACGCTGCCGGAACTGTTGGACTCGCTGTAATTGAGTTCACATTTTCTGCGTAGAGGAATACCTCGCTGCTATCTGTATATTTATAGGGATAGACTTTTACGTAGACAATCTTTCCCGTACCAATAAATTCTGCTCTCTCAGGATTTTGTGATCCCTGATTATTTGCCATATGGAGTACTCCTTTGTCATCTACGTATTCAATCACCCAGTCAATGGATGAGGAGGTATGCAACATGACAGGCCCGGATGCAGTCCGTACAACAAAATATGCTGGTGAATCCCGCGATGCTTTCGTATGTGCGGAGAATACTGGATATGTTGTCGCAGTTGCAACAGGTGTAGTTACGATTGTAGGTTCACCCACAATAGAGATCGTGCGTGTTCCGATGAATCCTTTCGCATCGGTAAAACTCACTTCATAATCCCCGGGTTCGATTATGGAAATATCAGCAGAAAAAGCGCCGGCATTATTTGTATTCACATAACTGGGTCCAAAAACAACCGTATTTGCAGGACCGACTATCTCAATCTGGATACCAGAATTTTCTCCACCATTAATTGTGCCTGCAATATAGATCTTACCATTGTAAGTCTGGCGGGAGAGAGAAGACAGGTAGATTTCATCTGCACGATCGATGAGTTGGATAATTCGTATGTTTTCTGATGAAGTGCCTAATCCATTAGCAGGCACCTCAACTTTATACGTTCCTTTCTTTAAGCTGCTGGTATCGAAAAACGTTTTAAACGTTTTATCAGATTGGACATATACGATCTTGCGTTCAATTTCAGTCGTTGTTGTCAGTTGGTAATAAAGCACTACATCAATAGGAGTTCCAATACCAAGTGTTGTTGTCCCGGTTACAATGAGTGGTTTTCCTACAGAAAGAGATACAGGAGCATCGATATTTACCTGATATGCCGATGCGAATCCCAATAAAAAGACGAGTCCCATTATAAAAAGGACGATCTTTTTCATCTATATACGATCAACTAATAGGATGTTAATGATTTCTGAACGAATAGAAAAACCACTTGCAAGCTGGCGGGGAAAAGAGCGTTACGGCAATGAATTGCTGGAATGCCTCACGGTAATCTTTAAAAGTGCCGGGTGCAGCTGGTCAAAATGCCGGATGTGCAGTTATCGTCATGAACGGTATGAAAAGCAATCCTGCGAAAAACTCACCGAACATCTCAAAGGCCAACTTGCGTGGGTAAAAGCCGAATTCAAGATTGATGATTACCGGATGGTTAAGATTTTTACATCAGGAAGTTTTTTTGATCCTGTTGAAGTACCATCTGAATTTCTTACCGATGTGGCAACGACATTCCGCGGAAAAATAGTAATCGCAGAAACCCGCCCGGAATTTGTTGATACAGAAGTTATCCGGTCATTTATTGAAAACCTTGATGATGGCTGCTGGAAAACTCCTCTGTATTGTGCAGTAGGATTGGAAACGAGCAGCGATCCGATCCGGGAAAAATGCATCAACAAGGGATTTACTTATGCAGATTTTATTTCAGCAACACAAAAGGCTAAAGCAGCTGGAGCGGGTATAAAGGCATACCTCTTATTCAAACCACTCTTTTTAACCGAAAAAGAAGCTTTTGACGATATGAAACAATCAATACGCGATGCAGCTTCGCATGCTGAAATGATCTCGATGAATCCCTGTACTGTGCAGAGAAGAACAGAACTTGAGTTTTACTGGAAACGAGGTGCATACCGTCCACCCTATCTCTGGAGTGTTCTTTCCCTTCTTAAGGAAGCCCCGATCCATTTGACCTGTGATCCGCTTGGCGGCGGGCAAAAGCGGGGACCGCATAATTGCGGAAACTGTGATTATGATTTAGTCAAAGGCATACGCGATTATTCCCTTAGTGCAGATCGGGAGTTGATCAACGCCCTTTTAGAGACACCCTGTGAATGCAGGATAGAGTGGGAATATGTTCTGGCGAACGAAACTCCATTCTGCATGCCCCTAACCCGGTGAATAAAATAGAACCGGCCAAAAAAAGATATAAATTATATTTTTGCGGTACTGCTCTGGATCTCAAGTTGTTTTGCAAGAAGCGGCAGGAAGGTTCCTGCATCTGATACGATACCAATTGCTTGAGTTGTGCCACGATCCATCAGTTTTGTAAGATGGGCTGGATTGATGTCCACACAGATTGTCTTGACCTTTGAAGGGAGACAGTTACCAACAGCGATGGAGTGAAGGAGCGTTGCAATCATTAACACCATGCTGCATCCTTCGATATGCTTACGCATCGCATCCTGCGCTTCCATGACATCTTGTATTACATCCGGTAAAGGTCCATCATCCCGAATTGAGCCAGCAAGGACAAACGGGATATTCTTCTTTACGCATTCATACATTATTCCGCTTTTTACAACGCCAGTATCCACGGCTTTCTTTATTGATCCGGCCCGCATGATCTCACTTATCGCATAGAGATGATGCTTGTGACCTCCCATCACAGGCTTACCGGTCGAAATGTCCATTCCAAGAGAGGTACCGTAAAGATTGTATTCAATATCATGAGTTGGCAGAGCGTTCCCGGCAAAGAGGACATCAATGTACCCTTTATGGATCAGTTCTGCGAGGGCTCGGTCTGCCCCGGTATGAATGATTGCAGGTCCCCCGACAACGGCAATTTTTCCCCCGGTCTTCCGTACTTCAAGAATTTCCCGAGCAATCCTTGCAATGAGGGTCTCACTTGGCCGTTCTGAAGATACAGTCCCATGCATGAACTCAAACGTACTCTCTTCCCGGGGGCGTTCGGGGTAATTCACACTTACACCCTGTTCTCCGACAATGACCAGATCCCCTTTCCGGATTTTGCCCAAGGCCACGGCGGTTGCTTGTTTCTTTTTAGGATCCACAACAATGAGGAAATCCATCTCAATAGATTCG
This sequence comes from uncultured Methanoregula sp., assembly GCA_963676675.2. GTDB lineage: Archaea > Halobacteriota > Methanomicrobia > Methanomicrobiales > Methanospirillaceae > Methanoregula. The sequence goes on from OY781161.1 coordinate 1,838,113, forward strand.
ACCGGAATCCATTCACCATTATACTTTATTTCAGTCGGATTATTGGATGTCGTATAGAACCCCTTAGGGACAACACGGTCCGCTTCTGCTGCGACAAGGAAGACATCCTTGACTTCAACCGGCCGAGCACCAAGACGATGGACTTCTGACAGGATAGATCGGAGCTTCTCATTACTTGAGGCATTAACCCGCAGCCGGGCGTAACTCGGGTCGGTCTTCTTCTTGCCAATATCAAAGACAAGAATCTCAAAGTTGCCGCCCATGTCCATAACCCGGTCGAAGAGCTGTGTCATAATCCCGGAGTCAATAATATGACCCCGCAGCTCTATCTCCTGCGACTCTCCCATAATACCAAGATCTAGGTGATGCACCTTAATATGCATTCCTGACCGATATGGCAGAATCTAGCCTGTTTTTGATTGAGTGTCACAAATTGAATGTGTTTCCTGGAAAAAATTACAGATGCAATAAGATTATGAGGGCAATTTTAGAAAAAAATATTGCATTTGTCAGGAATGTATAGAACGAATTATTGTTTCTGGAGTTCAACCGTCAAACAATCCATCAAGGAAATCAAACCCCCCCAAAAATTTTTAGATTAGGCAAGGGAGAATACAGAATCCCGTTTACTCGTTGTCCATTTTCCCCGTTTTTTCAATTAATTTCCTTAGATATTGCTGCTGAACTAGAACACGATGAATTGTGAGAAGCTAATTTATGTTGAAACAAACAGCATATGAGTTTTTTTAAGACGTAACCAAAACTCATTTAATGAAATATCGATAACAGAACATCACATGAAATACGGTATTTCTCTCTTGATATCAGTACTCCTTGTGATACTCATACTGTCTGCTGGTTGTACCGACTCCGAACCCGCCACAACGTCTTCCCCCGGTAAATCCACTACGACCGGCACTAATGCCGGGGGTGTGAATGTTGACTTCAACTCTATGGATTCCATTCTTGCCTCCACTTACGTCCAGCTTGATGATCTCAAAATAAATTTCATCGATTTCAATATCACTAACCCAACGGGCAGCCAGAAGACGGTTATCGTTGAATCGGAGATCCCGGGATTTACCGAGAAGGCAGTTAATACGGTCGATGTTCCTGCCCACGGGAATGTAACGATGGGGCAGGCCCCGTCACTTCGCACCAGTGCCATCCCCATGGAGATGACAACCGCAACGCTCCACGTTAAGCTAACCCTTGCTGACGGAACACGCATCAATGAGCAGACATTTCCCATCAAAATCTACGCAAAGGACACGATGGTCTGGGCGGTTTCTGATGGCGAAGACGTGACCATGATGACACCATTCATCGGCGCATGGGTGACCCCGCATGCAGTTGGGATCGACCCGCTCGTGCGCAAAGCTGCCGGGTACCATCCCGAAAAGTCTATCGGCGGGTACCAATGCCAAGGCGGCTGTACGGATGCAGCGTGGCGGGAATACACGAATGAACAGGTGAAAGCCATCTTTACTGCGCTCAAGAACGATTACCAGATCACGTATATCAACTCCCCCACAACCTTCTCAAAGGCAACTGACGCCTCCCAGCGCGTCCGACTGCCGGCAGATTCCCTTACATCAAAATCGGCCAACTGTATCGATGGGGCAGTCCTGTACGCATCGGCGCTTGAATCCATCGGCATGACGCCCCATCTCGTCCTCGTTCCCGGCCACGCGTTCGTCTGTTATGAGACAAAGCCAAACGCGCCCGATTCTATTAACTGCCTCGAGACTACAATGACCGGTGATTCGACGTTCGAGGCAGCAGTCCAGAGAGGAAACGAGGAATACCTAACTGAGATCAACAACGGGAATTTCAAGTCGGGTGCCTCACAGGATCTCTCCGTTGCCGATCTAAGGAAGATAGGCATCAAACCGATGCAGTGAAGCGGGGCTCCACCAGGGATACCCCGTTAACCATTTTTATTCAAAGGACAGGATTTTATTTTTAGTTCCAGACGAAAATGTCTGGCCAGATCTTTGAGATATCGTACGGATATCAGAGACGAAAATACCCGATGAAATCAGAAACGGGATATGCATGCCTACCATGTAACGGTATAATGCCACTGCGCCTGCTAATGGGGGTCGGGACTTGGAGGGCTAAATCCTACGGGAAAATAAGCCTAATACGGGCCCCGTTTCCTATTTTTAGATCTATGCCTATACCTAAAAACCCTGTAAATCCCTCCGTTTTTGTTCCGAGGGAGAATAAGCTCAATGCTAGCTCCATTAGCCAAAATAAGGCAGAATTACATCTCGCCCAATGGCTACCAAAGGCCCTTTTATCGAGGCTTTTTTCGTAACCTGATTTACCCCATCCTGACCCGATAAACCCTGAGGAATGCGAATGTGAAGGTCATTTTTTCCAAGGTGGGGATAAAAAGTGTGCTTTTCGTAATCCTTTTGTGGAACAGGCGCGGTTAACAATTTAAAAAAAGCAGAAACAAGGATTTCCAAAAAAAAGAATTTCTCTTATGCAAACATCTCGCCTTCAACATCCAGCGAGCCACGTTTGAAATCAAAAATAACCTTTGCTACCGCTGCACGGAAATTTTCCTGCGTGATAGCCGGGCTCTCCTGTCGGATTGCAAACATACCAGCCTCCATACAGATCGCGTACAGGTCAGCACCGTTCCTGCCTTCCGTGAGCTGGGCAATCTCTTTGAGATCGACATTTTCATCAATCGCAAGGGAGCGGCTATGCACTTTTAAGATGGACAATCGTCCTTCAACATCGGGAAGCGGAATCTCGATGATACGATCAAACCTGCCAGGACGGAGCAGTGCCTTATCTAAAATATCAATCCGGTTTGTTGCCCCGATAATCTTTACATCGCCCCGGTTCTCAAACCCGTCCATCCCTGCCAGAAGCTGCATGAGCGTCCGCTGCACTTCCCGGTCGCCGGAAGTATTTGCCTCTGTGCGCGACGCACCCACCGCATCGATCTCATCGATGAAGATGATGGTAGGGGCCTTTTTCTTGGCAAGATCAAAGAGCTCGCGGACAAGCCGGGCACCTTCACCAATGTATTTTTGCACAAGTTCTGAACCTACTACCCGCATAAAATGGGCGTTGGTCTCGTGAGCAACCGCTTTTGCAAGTAAGGTTTTGCCCGTGCCGGGAGGTCCGTGGAGCAACACACCCTTTGGGGGTTCAATACCAATCCTCGTGAAAAGTTCAGGACGCTTGAGCGGCAATTCCACGGCTTCCCGGATTTCGTTGATCTGATCTTGCAAACCGCCAATATCCGCATACGTTTCTGTGGGAGAATCGACAAGTTCCATGCCATAGACCTGCGCATCGAAGCTGTTTGGAAGCAGTTCGACAATTGCTAATGACTGCTGGTTGAGCGTACACCGTACACCTGGCTTGAGATCATCAGCATTTATTGAAGGTGAACTCCGCACCATGAAGCGGGGACCGGCACTGCTCCTCACAATAACCCGCGTGGAATCAACGATATCGGTAACGGTTCCGATAATCAGTGGAGGGCTTCTTAGCTGCTCGCTCTCGCTCTTGAGTTTTCGCACATCCCGTTCGTACCTGATTTTCTGGGTCTCGATGTACCGCTTGTCTGCCTCGGACTGCCGCAGCTGCTCACGGAGTTCAAGGTTCCGGGATTCTAAGTTACCTACACGCTCCATCATCTGGATTTCAAGTTCGTGCTTATCGTTCTCGATCTGGCCCAGCTGCTCGCGGAGCTGTTCGGAGAGCGTCCGGTAAAGACGGTATAGCTCTTCAGGCGTCTGGGGTTCCGTAGATGGATGGATGATGTCACTCATCTCGTATCTCAATTAGGTATATAGGGAAATTGGATATAAAGTGTTTGTGAGAATATGCAGTGCGAAATGTGTGGAGAAACGGTACGCGGCGCCCCAAAGTTAGTCCGTGTCGAAGGAGCCGAACTCCAGGTATGCTCCAAGTGCGAGAAATTCGGGACCGAAGTGCAGCAGGTCCGACGAACGGATCTTAAGGTCCCTGCCAGGGGAACTGCTACAAAACCAGCCTTATCAGCTGCTGGTACACAAGCCCAGAGCTGGCACAAGCGAGACATGTTTGATTTCATGGGAGGCGAAGTTGTTGATGACTATGCAGTCCGTATCCGTACTGCACGGATGGAAAAAGGTCTCTCTCAGAAAGATCTCGCTATGCAGATGAAAGAAAAAGAACATTTGATCAAAAAGATCGAGAATTCCGAACTTATGCCTGAAGACACGGTTCGGAAAAAATTAGAGAAAGTTTTAGAGATCAAGCTTATCGATGCCCCGCCAGAAACGGAAGTCGAAAAGAAGGTACCGGGCAATCTTACACCGACGTTTGGGGATCTCACCATTATCCGCAAAGTTAAGAAATAATCCTCTTCTTTTTTCATTATACAGGTTGCCTCGCGATGATTCCAGTTTCCAAATGGGACTGATAGTCAGAGAAAGCGGATTTAAAAATTTGACTTCGGATTTTTTCGTAAACAGGAATATGGATGAGAAGCCCTCATGGGTTTCCTGTCTGTAATCTGCAATCTTTGGTTATGCCAGATCAATTACCGCATTGTGCAGGGTATCCAAGGTATCCCGCATTGCCCGTCCCGCATCCCGCAGGTGATGATAGATCTCCCGTGTTCGCAGGGCCTGCATCGCATCATTCGTCATGAGCAGATCGGCCATACCGGAGATATACAACTCCTCTATCACATTATACGTATCCCGGGCATGACGGATCTCCTCTTCCACAGCATCTTTATCAGAATTTATAACCTTCACCGCTCGTGAGATACATTCAGTGCCACTCAGCAGGCTCCGGGCCATATCGAGTATCGGTTTATCCGGCTGCACACCGAACGCGTACATTTCCTTTGCCGTCTCTTTTGCGAAATTCAGGATATAATCCATCTGGCGTGAAATAATGTAGATATCCTGACGGTCAAAGGGAGTAGAGAACGAGCTGATCAGTTTATCCTCCATTTCGTGGCGCATATGGTCCACCTCATTTTCAATGCGCTCGAGTTCGTGAGGATTTGTAACCGGGATCATTTCGAGCCATGTTACAAATACGTGTACTCCGGCCACGGTCCTTTCCGACTGCTGGGAGAGCATAGTTTCAAAATCATACTCCACAGGAAAGAATGCAGAGAAGATATTCTTCTTTCTTTCAGGCTGCGGTTTTTTCTGGTTTTTTTGTTGTTCATCTGTCATAGAAGATCACATTCCGGTAAAGGGGGAGATGAGCACGTACAGCACTGCTGAAATCAGCATAGTTGACGGTATGGTTATTACCATTGCGATCAGGATATGCGTCCCGATGGACCACTTTACTTTCTTTGGATTTTCTGCTGCTCCCACACCAATGACCGACATGGTGATAACCTGTGTAGAAGAGACGGGTGCTCCAGCAAATGTGGAAAATGCAAGGGATGCAGAAGAGAAAAATTGCGAATCGAATGAATGAATGGGTTCAATCCGGAAGATTCTCCGACCCAGGGTGTTCATAATGCGCCATCCGCCACTGAGCGTTCCCACCGATAGCAGGATCGCGCAGCTGATCCGGGCCCACAGAGGTACTTCGGCCATAGTTGATAGCCCGGCAGCGAGCAGGGCAAGGGCAATGATACCCAGCTGTTTCTGGGAGTCGTTCGCCCCGTTTGTAAATGCCATCAGCGCAGCTGCGCACCAGTTCAGCCGGATGATCGTTTTGTTCGCCGTTCTCTTTGCATTGCGGAGCAGGAAACCTGAGCACTTATGCATGAGGAAACTTCCAGCAAACCCGATCAGGATTGAGATGACAAAAAAGAAGAGGATCTTTACAAGACCGGTACATTCGTGGGGAGGATTGACCAATTGGGAAAATCCCCAGAAAACGCTCCCAATCCCGGCCGCTGCAATACCGCCACCTACAAGTCCCCCGATCAGGGAATGAGTGGACGAGGCGGGAAGCCCGAACTTCCATGTGATGATGTTCCAGAACGTAGCAGTCAGAAGCGCAATAAGCAGCACCAGAAGGGTCTGGTCTGACGAAGGAAGGATGAGCAGCCCGGTGATAGTAAAGGCAACAGCGCTCCCACCAAGAATCGCTCCCAGGAATGAGACGCAAGCAACAAGGATTACTCCCTGTTTTGGAGTTGCGGACCGTGAAGCAATGAAGGTTGCAGCAATACTGCTGGCATCCTGAAATCCGTTGGTAAAGGTAAACGCGAGCGCCAGTAAGATCATGATAATGGCAATCTCAAACATGGGAAATGTGATAGATGCTGCTCTGCAGCAGGGAATAATTCCCGGCAACAGGGATAACGCTCTATCTCATTTACACTGATAAAAACATAGTGCCGGATTAAAGCATGTTCCGCATATTCACCATGCAGCGAGAGGGGGACCTCCAGTGATTAACGAAAGGTGTGAGATGACCATTTTTGTGGACAATAAAGGAAATGCAATATCATCGCTGTATGAGTAGTTTCTGACTGCCGCAATCCCAAATTATAATAGGTGAAAAAGCGAGCGGATCGTATATGCCCGGCACAAAAACACTTCTTATTGTAGATAATACCAACAGCAGTGTGTTGGAGCCACTCAAGGATTTTTCAACAGGTACAGCAGCTGCATCCGGAGCAGGCACTCACACCATCAGTTCGATTACTCACAGTCCTGTGGGGATGAAGAAGGAATGGAAACGATTTTTAAAAGACCTGGAAATTCCGTCTCGCACTCTGGACAGGAGTGAATTCTTGTCGGAATTTGGATCCGGTCTCCACCAGATTACCTTTCCGGTCGTACTTGTCCAGAAAGGAACTGAACTGGCGGTCCTTATCAGTCCTGAAGAACTAACACAATGCAGGGATCTCAATGATCTCATTACACTTTTGAGATCACGACTTTTATTCGAATAGTCTTCTTACTCCTCCATGAACATCTAAGTTTTTTAGCATTTTCGGGAACTAAAAAACCCAGATATAAAAAAGAGAAGTTCCCAAGGAGGGATTATTTTATAATAGTCGCTTTCACTAGGTACTGCTGCGTGCACTCACCATCGAGCACGGACTCGAACGTGCCGGACTGCCCTGCTCCCATCGTGCCGAAGAATACGGATCGCGAATCGCGTATCATTCCGGTCTGGGTATCGACAAGGTTAAAGCTCACCATTACGTTATCCACGGAAGAATTTCCCGTATTATAAGTGTACCCGGAAACCTTCCCGTAACATCCGAGGCCAATCGACCAGCTGTCATGATATTCATAGTGGGTACGGATCGTATCCCGGGCTATGTCCTTGCCGGCTTGGGGTGTTGTGGTACATCCGGCAAGAAATACGCCTATAATAATGATCAGGAAAACAATTGCAGTTTTTTTCATCGTTCATCTCTCTTATTCTGTGATCTGATTATCCCGTTAACGCTATTAGTTATTACTGGTCTTTGCACGTAGACCCGTTATACTCCCGATACTTTCATGCATCAGCTTCCGGTAAAAGACATTAAAAAAATGGTCCCCCCACATAACGGATATTATTTATTATACCGCCCGCATACGATTGTCGGGTCCAAAGTCCCGGTGCTGGTAAGATTGCCACCTTGCCAATACAACCCTATCGGGTTGCCTCGTGTATCCACCATCATGCCCATCACACCACTACCAAGCCCATACTTATAACTCTTGGCTGCTCGGGAATCGTCCCCATGAACACCGTCCGAGTCAAAGATCCGGACCAGAACTTCGTTGCTCCGCTCCGGGTTTACCTTAGGCATTCCGGCAATTATCCACATATGGCCAACACTGTTAGCAGTAGTCTTTTGCCAGAGGCATATGTCACCGGGCTTGAGGTCAATGGGATGTGCTACCCGGGACCAGTCTTCAGTATTTGGGACTTCATCAAGTTTTTTAAAGTAATTGGCATAGACAACAAGTTCCGGCCTCTCGTACCCATGACCTGCTGATTTGAACGCTGCCGGGGCCCCATTCTTCAGCACGTAATCGACAAAGCCGAGACAGTCGAATTTATAGATCCCTTTTGCCTCATCAACAGTTGTCGTGTGAATATATTCAGTGGTTTTCATATTGTTGAAGATGCGTAAAGCTTCAATCCAGACGGGATTGGTCGATCGTACTGATGCCAGCTGTTCGGTAATACTCTGTGCCGATTCAGGGGACCGGGTTGTATCAGCGATTGTTGCAGTACGTTCCGTTATTGATGGTTCAACCGTTTTCTCAACGGAAGGCCCGGCGGTACTCCCGGCAGGAGAGGGGAAAACACATCCGGAGAAAACCACCACTGCGACAAGTATAGATAAAAAACCGCAGGTAAAAATACGCCAGTTCATATACTAAATTCACTCCGTTATCCGATATAATACATGATGAGATATTCACCTCTAGATGGGCCGGTCTTGTGTAAGGGCCAATGATTTGACACGTGAATATGGGATGAAAAATAGATGAGTTAAGGTTAGCCTCTCTTTGTGCTGATGGGATACCCGCTCATTTTTTGTGGAGTTAGCAGATGTAGCGAACTATAGTGTTGCCGTTACAACCGTCCAGGACGTACTTTCCACATAGACCGTTTTTGTGTAAGTCCGGAAGCCATCTTTCGATACGGAAACTTTGTAGTTGCGGTCCGGCTCGACTGATAACCGGGCAGCTCCGGAATCATCAGTCCAACCGCCATAACTCATGCCACAGGATGAGGGTTTGACAGATACGTACGCATTGCCAGGTGTAGACCAGATCTGTATGCTCCCCATTCTGCGGAATTTTTCGGTGCTGTGGTTGCAGTCTGGCCGGGATGTTGTATCGAGAAATAATAGCCGGAACTTACCTGGGTTCCTGCAATTGCAAGAGCAACTATGAAAATAACCAGATTCTTCATTACGGTGTCTTCCATGATACCTCCATTAAAACACCAAAGGATATAAGCGATCTCGACCCGTGAGAAGAAAAAGATTGAGAGATAGGAAGAAGTATCCGGTTTTTATTATTGCAACCGTCGCGAAGGCACCCGTTTTAGGATGGCGGTGTCCATCGCGAGAGAAAAAACAGACACCCCCGTTTACATCAGAATATTAACGTTTTATTGAGAACATCCATCATACTTTTGCAGGGTCTGGCTTGTCTTTGTCGACTGCATAGATCAGGGGAGTTTGTTTAGTTTTGACAGAGGCATCTTTCCTGTTACGCCCATATCCCCCGGTTGAGTCAATATGTTTCGCTTCGCCGAACCGGGGTTCGAGTTTCATCGTACCGTCTGTTTGCATAATCAAAACCATCTCAGGTTCTGCCGGAACGAACGGGACATCCGGTTGATGTGTGACCCGCGGCCGTATCATGGTGCAGCCATCGGAATGGACTGCTACACAAGGGGATGTAATCGGGTTAGCCGACTCTTGAGAGAGAGAGCCCTGCACACCCGCTCCCCACTTAAGCTCCTGGCGGTTGCGTTCTTCAGTTTCCCGGAACATTGTTCTCGCGACTGCCCGGAAATCGAGCAATTCCGCAATGAGTCCCTTGACTAAAGCTTCCATCTCCGTCAATTTCTGTTCAAGTGCCGCGATCCGGTCTTCCGATGCATCGGTTATCGAGGTTTCCATATCGTAATCAGTTTCTCCTTGGGGTCAGGTTCATACCCGGGAAATTTGATTCTTGCTTAAGACAGTGCATACAGAATACTACTGATGGTCGCTGACATGTTAAAGTGAGGAGTAGGTTTAGGACTGGGGCTGTATAGTGAGTATGGCTGAATGTTTGGTGTGAGTGAGAAGGACGAGAGCAAATCCGTTCGGTCTGAAAAAAGGTAATGGAGTATTAATTTCGGTTTTTTTACGGACTTACTCCTTACGCATAAATCTGTACGCTCCCTTCGGTATATGGATCTCAAACCTTGCACCAGAACCTGGCAGGCTGTTTTCGGTAATCATTATACCCGTAATCAGCAGGATCTCATGGCAGAGATATAAACCAAGGCCGGTATGTTTTCCATATCCCCGCTCGAACAACCGTTTTTTATCGGGTTCTGAAATCCCCGCCCCATTATCGTCACAGATAATCGTGAGCCCGCTGTCTGACTCGCTCGTGGAGATGCGGATGGCTGTCAGCTGCTCGCCGCCATACACAAGTGCATTTTCTATAAGGTTGTAAAAGACTTTGTCGAAGAGTGGATCAGCATATACCTCCAAATCCAACCGGTCGAGGAAGACTTCAACGTTCCCCAGGTCCAGTGCCCCTTTTGCCCGGATAATACTCAGGTTAACACTCTGCCATGCCGGGGCTTTTACACCAATGTCCTGGTATTCCCGCGTGAAGAGGATTTGGTGTTGGATCGTTTCTGCGCTTTTCTGTTCCCGTGCAATATACTCTCGCAGTTTATCTGGATCGTCAATCGAGTACGTGGAGAGTTCAAGATAGCCTTGGAGTGCAGTGAGCTGGTTTAAGATATCATGCCGGGTGATGGAACTGAGCAGATTGAGTTTCGTATTTGCCTGCCGGTATGCCTCCTGTGTCCTCCGGAGTTCGGCAGTCCGTTTCTCGACTCGGACCTCCAGTTCGTTATAGAGCCGGTGAAGTTCTTCTTCTGCGGCTTTCCGTTCGGTAATATCCCAGAATATTCCCTGAATGCCGGTGATGGTCCCGTCAATCTTTTTTACTGGCGTCTTGATGACATTGACCCAGAGCATCTTCCCGTTCTGCAGGTTCTGCTCTATAAACTCTTCGGCCTTCCCCATTGTCATCACCCGTTTGTCGTCACTCCGGTATTTTTCTGCCAGTTCGCGAGGGTAGAAATCGAGATCGGTCTTCCCGATAATTTCCTCAGGCCGCAGGTTCAGGGTCGCTGCAAAGTTCTCGTTGCAGGAAACGAACACGGAATCAAGATCCTTACGGAAAATATTCTGCGGGATATTCTCAAGAAGGGTCCGGTATTTGTGTTCCGATATCTGCAGCTCGTTGTCCTTCCATTCCAGTTCATGGAGTTTATCCTCAAGACCACCAAGGGTCTGGCGCAATTTTTCGGTCATCTGGTTGAAAGCCAGGGCGAGAAGACCCACTTCATCTTCTGTCAGGACTGGAGCTTTACGATCGAGTTCTCCAGAAGTGACCCGGGCTGCGGTATCTGCAATTTCAAGGATTGGCCGGGTTATCTGGCGGGCCAGCAGGTACATCCCGGCTGCCAGGAGTACTGACAGAAGTATCCCGATATAAAAAATTGTGAGGGAAAGGTCCCGTGCTGGGGCAAGCGCCTCTTCCTGGCTCATCTCTGCGATCAGGGCCATGTCCTGATTATCCACCCAGCGGTACATGCCGACAACGGGCACTCCTGCATAATTCCGGTAAAAGCCGGAGCCGTCTTTTCCCTGGAGTGCTGAATCGATCCCTTCAGACTGGACGAATCGCGACGATGTTCCATTATTCATGAGAGGGGTTTCTGAGACAATCCGCCTGGACCGGTCAACAAGATAGGTCTCACCGCTCGTTCCCAGACCGGTACGTTCAAGGATAATACGGTCAATATGGGCAAGGGAAAGACGGGAGGCAAATACGCCGAGGCGCTTTCCCTCCATATCGAATAATGGGGTTACGATAATGATGACGGGTTTTTCACCGGGTGAAGAAGAATATACCGTCGTTGCAAGCGTTTTCGATCTGCCTTCTTGGAAATACGGATCTGTGGCAACCGACTGCCCTTCATGAGTCGTGTCACTTGAGACCGCTATCGTGCCATTCATGTCAATAATGAATATTTCATCCGTGTATATGGTCCGGGAAATCACTTGGTGCAGGAAGCTTGCGAGCTCGGTATACGCTTGTCTTCTTTCCAGTGAAGAGTTAGGCGAGGACATCAGGAGGCTGGACTGCTTACGGATTCCCGGGAGCCCGGCTATCATGACCATATTCTGTGTCTGGTCTTCAACCCAGTTGTTCAGCCCGTCTTCTTTTATGGTGACCACAGCATCGAGCCTGTCATAGACTGAACGGGTTAAGGATTGGGTGGCTTGTAAATAGGCAATACCTCCGACAAGACTTACGATCAGCAGGGAGAAGATGAGAAATGTGCAAATCAGCCGGGCGGTCAGATTCCGGCGCCAGAACAAGATGCTCTTCATGGTCTCTTCCTAAACGGGGATCTGCCCGAGGGCACTGGTATTGAACCGTGCTGTTTCCGTAACGAGATCCCGCCCATAGTATTGTTGTGAGAACCTGATCAGTGTGCCATCCTGATTCATCTCCTGGATAATACCGTTCACATTTTTGACAAAAGAGGCCGGGTTCCTGCCGCTCTTTTTGTCTACTGCTGCTGCATCGTAGTCATAAAAAACGGGCATCCCCAGCTGCCTGATGGGCATGCGATTTTTTATCGCGTCCTCACCCAGGGGCTGGTTTGTGAGAACGGCATCCAGTTTCACACCATCTCCGGCGGCAAGGTCAGACAAGGCAACGGCTTCATTCTCGTAGGCGACAATCGTTGCATTTTTGATAGCGAAGTCAATCTTCTGGCCAGGCAAATCGAGCGTGCCTTCAAGGTAACGCTCAAGAATGCAGCCAGCGCATACGCCAATCTTCTTCCCTGATAGATCGCTGGGATTCGAAAAAGCCATGTTATTCTTATTCACAAAAAGGCTCACCGGACCTGCATAATACGGCTGCGTGAAGTACATTACTTTCATGCGTTCCGGGGTGATGGCCAGCGACCCGATATGGATGTCCCACCGGTCGGCCCAACCACCGCTGATGATCTCGGTTCTTGTCGGCGTTACAAAACAGGGTTCAACACCGAGTCCCCGGGCGATCTTCACTGCGACGGCGATATTGTAGCCGGTAAATTCATCTGCGGTATATTCGTTCCGGGCGCATTTCGTGTTCGCAGTGCGGCTGGCACCGGGTATCAATTCTGAATTGGGGGGATATGCCGCATCTGTAGCGATTACAAGTTTACCGCGTGTCAGTATTTCAGCCAGTTTGTCATTCGGTGTTGCCGGTGAAGATGTAGTCTGCCATGGCAGGAGGACGGAGCCCACCACGATAGTGAACAGAAGCAGGATAATGATTATTCCGATAAGAGCGGTGCGCCGGGAAAACATGATAATTCCATGAGGGGTTTTCTAGCCCGGCCGTTGATTCTTAACGGTACTTCAACCGGGAAATACTCAAACTTACGTATGACAGGTCATTATTTTATTATTTCTATTTAAGATTCGTACCGGTCATCGTGGGGGTTGATATTAAGGAATTACCTAAAGAGAAATCATAATCGGAATAGTATTCTTTCAAAGGATTGCATACTAGAATAACTCATGGTCCGATTGCATTATATTGACAATCTGCGGTGGATGTGCATCCTGATGCTCTTCCCATTCCACACCGCATTCATATTTTGCGCCGGATGGTATGGGTATTATGTTTCTTCTGGTTACACATCCACGGTTGCACATTGTCTCACGGTTTCTGTTGAGCCTTGGATCATGCCGCTGCTATTCTGTATTGCCGGAGTAAGTACAAAATTTGCATTACAGAAACGTACGTCTCTTGTGTACCTGAAAGAACGTGTCATAAAACTCCTTGTTCCGTTCCTTGCAGGACTTGTTCTCATCTGCCCCGTTATTGCATACTATGCCTTGAAATTTCACACGGGCTACACAGGGAACTTTGCCGGTGCGTTTGTACATTTCTTCAGCTCAATTCACAACTTTCCGGATACGAGCGGAATGAACGGGGATTTCAGCGTTGACCACCTCTGGTTTATCCTCTTTTTGTTTATCTTCTCAGTGGTGGCACTCGGTATGATCCTGCTTGGGCGACGACAGGCAAAACTTCACCTTAATCCCGGCAAAGTAAATCTTCTGGTTCTGGGTCTTTTGTTTATTCCGGTTTGGCTCCTGAACTTTACCGGATTTTCTGTGACTGGATATTCGTTCATGTCGTATTTCGCCATATTCCTCATAGGGTACTACCTGGTTTCTATAGATTCAGTCCAGGCCCAGCTGGAAAAAAACTGGGCAGTTCTCCTGGCTGTATGGATAGTCATGACAATTGGCGTGATGTTGACGTACGGGATATTCCTGGGGCATTCCGAAGTATTCTGGGGAATTTCTGCAATTTTCGTTTTAACCGGATGGATGGGCGTTCTTGCCCTTATGGGTGCGGGCAGGCACCTGTGCGACAGTACCAACACGTTCACAGCCTATATGGGTGCGGCATCGTACCCGGTGTATATTATTCACCAGGCAATACTGGTGGCAATTGCCTATTATGTGGTGAAGATCGCAATCCCTCCGTCACTGCAATTTATGGCCATTGTGATCTTCAGTATCCTGCTGACATTTGCCTCCTACGAGATCCTGAGTAGAATCCCGGTAGTACGGACGCTGTTCGGGATTGCAAGTCCACAAAAAGAAACTGCATGAGTTGTTCAATATTTTTTTAAACCGGCGCTGCATTAATGAAAATAACAATCTGAGTGATTCTCTATCCCCTCGCAGAAGTAAAAAGGTCATTCTCATCAGGTTTTCATGGTGGAATTCTGCGACCCCAACAAAACCCCATCATTTTTTTAAGATCCTTGCCAGAATATCAATCAGGATAATTATGGGTTTAAGGGAATTTCTGCTTCCACAGGATACCGTTTTTTTTGATCTTTTCGAACAACAGGCAGCGCTGCTTGTCGAATGTGCCACAAAACTCGTCATCCTCACGGAAAATTTTACCGATACCAAGGAGAAATACCGCGAGATTGAACTCCTCGGACAACAGGGGGATCGTGTAACCTACGATATCAAAAGGGAGCTCTCAAAGGTATTCATCACTCCTTTTGAGCCGGAAGAGATATCGGGGCTTGCACTCGCACTCGAAGCCGTTATGGTTTATATTACAGGATCAGCCGAGCGGATGCTCTATTACGAGATTAAGCAACCGGACGCTCACATGGTCTCTCTTGCCAAAATGATCGGCATGTCGGTGACCGAACTTGAGGAAGCGATAAAAGGGATCCGGACCATGAAAAATCCCGAACTTATCGAGAAGCATTGTCATGAGGTGAGCCAGGTAAGGCGTCTCTCCCACGATCTGCTCTCGGATGCGATCACCAAGGTGGTCCGCAGGGAAGACGCGCTTCAGGTCATCAAGTCCAAAGATATCTATGAGCATCTCGAAGATGCAACCGGTCACTGTAAAGATGCCGCGGATGTAGTCTCAAACATTGCTATCCGTCATGCCTGAACGAACCGGGTTTTCACTGTCTCGGAGGGATTGAATGCTTCTGCCACCGGAAATCCTTATTGCAGCGATCATCATCATTGCCCTGATATTCGATTATACCAATGGGTTCCATGATGCGGCAAATGCAATATCCACGGTTATCTCCACAAAAGTCCTCACTCCGAGAAAAGCGGTTATTTTTGCAGCGTTTTTTAATTTTGTCGCTGCGTTCGTGATGGGTGTTGCCGTAGCATCGACGATGAGCCATATCATCAACTTAAACCAGGTTACGACCGGGATGATCCCCTACATTATCCTGGGCGCATTGCTCTCAGCAATCACATGGAATATTATCACATGGAAGATCGCCCTTCCTACATCATCGTCGCATGCACTGATCGGGGGCCTTGTGGGAGCGGGGATCTCCGCGGCCGGGATCTCGGTGATTCACTGGGATACGATTGTGCTGACCATCGTATTCATGGTCTTGTCCGCAATTATCGGTCTCGTTGCAGGATACCTGTTTATGGTTTTCCTCCTCCGTACCGTACGGGGAGCCCCCAAGGCGAAAGCTGATTTTCACTTCAAGAAGCTTCAGCTCTGTTCAGCGGCATTATTCAGTTTCTCCCATGGTTCAAACGACGCCCAGAAAACAGTGGGCATTATTCTCCCCCTGCTTTTTTCCATCGGATATTTCGGGACGTCTGCAGACCCGACTAACCTTCCGGTCCCGATATGGGTCATTCTTGCCTGTTATGGTGCGATATCGCTTGGCACCCTGTCCGGAGGTATGCGCATCGTGAAGACAATGGGGTATAAGATCATGAAGGTACGCCCTGTCCATGGTTTTGCCGCGGAGACGGCGAGCGCTATGACCATTATCGGGGCATCTCTCGGAGGAATTCCGGTAAGTACCACCCAGGTGATCAGTTCAGCGATTATGGGTGTAGGTTCCACAAGCGGAGTTCATAATGTTGGATGGGGTGTCGGGAAAAGGATCCTGTGGGCATGGGTACTGACCATTCCCCTCAGTGCTGGAATAGGGTTCCTGATATTCCAGGTGATCAGCCTGTTTATGTAAAGGGTTAAGGCTGCACACGCAAGCCGGACATAAAAATTCTAAAATACCCTATAGAAGTCGATAAATTTTTCAATATCACGCACTTTCATGAATACAATAATTGTGAGGAAAGCATATTTTTCCTTAAAATTTTTTGTTGCATTAAAGGAAAAGAGGATTTAGGATTTTTAAAATAAACTCACTCCTCCATTTGCAACGAAAAGAACCAAAGATTACAGGATATACAAATGGCAAGAATTCACGGGATCTCCGGCAGCACCCGTTACCTTCTGAACGGAACCAGACCGATACATGGTAAAAGACTGGCGAGTCTTTCAGATATTACCCAATTCCTGGATAATTATCAGGAGATCCTCGCCGAATCCGAGCGGGTGGAGGCGAAGCGACAGGATGAGATAATTCTTGCATTAGAAAATCGTGAGACAGAACTCAATCAACAGTTAGAAGCTGATATCAAGAAACGCACAGAGGAAGTTTTAACCCGGATTATTAAAATCCATGAAAAAATTGAAGCAAGCGAATCGTTTTTCGCAATTCTTGTGTATCTCATCTGGTTCTGGGGTGCAAACTGGGTCAGTTCATATCGGATACATCTGCCATTTATCGGAGCAAAAAGGAATATCCGGAGACATAAAAAACGCACGGAGAAAACGATAGCTGATAAAACCCATGCCATCAGGTCTGCTGGTAAAGACATCATCGAGTCACAGAAGTTTCTCTCTCGTAATGATCTATTCCTCACGGGCGCAAAGGGAGAACAACAGGTTATCGATGTGCTCTCCCAATTACCTGATGAATACCATATCCTGAATGGGGTTAACTTACATTTTTTTGATCCCATTTACTGGTGGAAACGAAAAGATAAGATCCGATACTTCCAGATTGATCCCATTGTTATTGGACCTACCGGATTATTCCTTGTGGGAAGTAAGGACTGGAAAGGGGCAGATATCCAGATAAAAACAGGTGACCTTAAGCGCCAGGTGCGTCTTGCCAACCACGCACTCTGGGTTTATATGAAAGATGAATATCGGTTTTATGAGAGAAATCCAAAAATACGATGTGTAATTGTCTCTCTTCAGGGCACTCATGCCGATTTGAAAATAGACCAGGACATCGATGTGATCGCTCTTGACAGGTTACCTGAATATATCACGGCAAGAGAAAATACCTTATCTGAGATGAATATTGACAGACTGGTTTACCTGATCCCCTTTAGAAAAACACATTAATTCCAACCCGGTAATGACATAATTATTATTGACGCACCGGGTTCAGATCCGGGCTGATTGCACATATTCAGGACCGGTTTTTTTCTCAGGCAGGTCGACAACAATTTTTTCCGCTATGAGACCATAGAAAAAAATTGTTTGTTTATGATGTCTCATCAGCTCGCCAAGAGTCAGTCTCCCGTCACAGGCACGGAGGATCTCTGCAGTTTCATTATCAAGAGCGATCTTCCGGCGCTGTTCTCCCGGCGGATTCCGCAGACCATAATAGACGAGAAATATCTGCGAACCGGAATATTCCAGCTTCCAGCGGTACTGGAGGACAGGAATCATGGTAATCTTCGTCATGTTCTGATAATCCCTCCCTTTTTTTTATGAGATAGAGAACAATCAGAGCAGAAAATAAAATAATCCAGCGTTGAGTGAAATTTTTCCTGCAGTTATCCCAGGTATTCACACACCAGAACGATGTTCCGGCAGGAGTGCCCATACTGCATTACCTCACGGCCGGGCTTTAACTAGGTCGTGCACTCATAAGATATTCAGACGAATCCGTCTGAATCGATAATAAAAAATTTATTAACCAGAGTTTTCTGGAGAAAAAATGAAGAGGTCTGCCACGAGAACGGGCACCATCATTTTCCGCAGGATGGATAGTCCGTCCGGTTTGCAGGTCCAGCCCATCATGACAGCATCCGTTGACAATGTGGCAATACCCGTAATTGCTGTCATGAGAGGTGCGTTTACCATTTATCCAGCTTGCAAACTCATAATCAGGTCACTACCTTTCCTTTGAGTTTTCCATTCAAGATATGAGATAATACGATATTTTTGGGAAAACAGGATATGCATGAGGTCAAGTGAAAAAAAAATTTCACTCAACGCCGTTATTATCACCAGTAAAGACAATCCCCATGATGAGGATTAAAAATGGCTGACGCACTCATAAAACTGGTATGTTGTATGCTCCTGCTGGCCCTTGTGGGAACGGTCTCTGCCGGATACGGAACAGCAGCATTCGCTGGCACAGGATCACCGGTGACAGGCACATCTCATGGGGACAAGGGTTTACTGAGTATTACCGGTGAACCAGACACGAACGTTATGGTTGCTACCGGATGCTATTTCCCGATAATTAACCTGCCTGCGTATTATGTATGCATCATGTTCTGCAAGATTGGTGGAGGGGGAGATTCATGTGCTCCCAGCTGCGAGGCAAAGCTCAGTATCTGTTCGTAAATATTACTGACGTGTAAATAGCCACGAGGTCCAGAAGACCCATTTTTTAGGAGGTATACCCTTGCTTCTCATGACGGGGCGAGGAGCCCCCCTCATTTTTTAAGTGATGGTCAAGCGGATGCGGAAAAAGTGGCTGATGCGAGGAGGCAGTATTTGCGATTATTGCACGGGTACGGGCCAATGGAAAGGGAGGACTGACGGGTTGGTGTGAGTGTGTGGCACGGGACCTGAAAAATGTTTTTCGTCTCGAGTCTTCCCCGTTTCAGATGCACTACGAGGCAGTTTGAGGAGGGAATAAAAATTATGTGAGGGGTTCCTTTTCAGCGGATCCGGGCATCTGCCCGGTCTTTGCAGAGCGGTAAAGGTCCAGCGCTGCGATCCCTGCGACCGTTGCCACGACAAATGCAACGGTTAAAAGTGCGAAATTATAGAGAAGGGCAAGAGCTATCCACGTGTCGGGGGGAAGGAAGATGACCGTGTCGTAGGGAGATACCATCCCGGATGCTGCCTGGACGAGCAGGTACGTAAGGAACATACCGGATACGATAACCCCAAGGAAGACGGCGCAGGCCGCTACTTCGGCCCAGGTCTTTTTCATCATGGCAAACGATCCCACGACTGCCTCACGGAGGGTCTTTTGTTCGAGTACGATAAGGGGCACGACAAATGGGGTCATGACGAACAGGAGCAGGGTGATCACTGAAAATTGCACGGTTTCCATGAACCCAAATGGATATATCCATAACAGCAGCGAACGTCCTCCATAGCCCGGAATTTCGGTTAACATTTCCCAGTCGAGAGTCCAGTTGAAGGGGAACTGGGTGATCGTGCTGGTAATGAACTGAAAAGGCCCGAAGATATTAAGGAAACGGATTTCAGGAGGTAACCCGTAGAAAGAATAAAACCAAATATAGGAGAGCAGCATGCCAATGAGTGCCAGAACAAAAGACCACAGGAAGGTTGCTTTCAGGTATTTCTTTGCGCCTGCAAGCCCCTCAAAGAGCGATACAGAACCTTCTTTCTTTGACGAGATGCTCATAAAAAGGCCCGCTAGTAAGAACACCAGGCAGAACATTGTTGCGAACCCGATGAAAAATTCCAGGATATGACGTACGATTATATCAGGTTGCATAGTCCAGCCGATGTAGCGGAGTGCTGCTTGGCCGATAGTGTATCCAGCCAGCACAAGGCCGGTAAGGAGCGTAAACCAGAGGAGCTGCGGGTTCCGCGCCAGCGTCTTCGTTCCTGACAGGGCGGCTTCTATCCCTCGGCGGATCATCCCCGATCCTCCGCCCCCGCCATCAGGGAGTCCTGCATGGGCGGGTTCAGTCAGGTAAACAATATCTGCCTGCGAGGCATGGACCCTCGGGGGTTTCCGGCACAGGCCCAGCCACAGGTCAGCGATTCCGGAGATGAGACGCATTTAGATCACACCTCTTGTTGGTTCAGTGGATTCAGCGGCGATCTGCCTGCTTTTTGCCGAGGTGTAGAGGTGCAGAGCGGCAATTCCCCCGACAGTTGCCATTACAATCGCAAAACAGAACAGTGCACTATCATACACGAGAGCAAGAGCAATCCATGTGTTTTCCGGACGTATCGTGACAACATTGTCTGGTGCGACCATCCCGGATGCTGCCTGGACAAGCAGATACGTAAGGAACACACCGGATGCAACAACTAAAAGGAAGACGGCGCAGGCTGTTGTCTCATGCCAGTTCTTTTTCATCATGGCAAACGATCCCACGACTGCCTCCCGGATGGTCTTCTTTTCAAGAGCGATGAAGGGCACGACAAACGGAGTCAGAATAAACAAGAGCAGATTGATCAAAGAAAAGGTCAGGGCCTGTATGATCCCGGATGGATATATCCAGAATGTCAGCGAGAGTCCCCCATAGCGTGTGGGGTCGGAAAAGATATTGGTGAGTGTCGGGTTGAAGGGAAACTCCACAAGCAGATTGACCCATCCATAGAGGATTCCAAAGATATTGAGTAACAGGTCATTTCGTGGAATACGCGGGAACCAACCGGGAGAATAAAAGTAAATACTGAAGAGCAGCATGCCTGCGAGTGCCAGGACCACAGACCACACAAAGATTGCTTTTATGTATTTTTTTGCCCCGGTAAGTCCTTCAAAGAACGACACATGACCTTCTTTCTTTGACGGGATGCTCAGGACAAGGCCCATCAGCAGGAATACCAGGCAGAACAGTGTTGCGAACTCGATTATAAAAGTCAGGACAACCCATTCGGTTTCACTTGGTTGCATGGTCCAGGTGATGTAGCCGAGTGCCCCCTGGGCGATGGTGGTTCCCGCCAGCACAAGCCCGGTAAGGAGCGTAAACCAGAGGAGCTGCCGGTTCCGGTTCAGTGTCCTCATGCCAGATAAGGCAGATCCGATTCCCCGGCGAATAGTTCCCGATCCTCCGCCTCCGCCATCCGGGAGTCCCTCATGGGCGGGTTCACTCAGGTTAACAATATCTGCCTGCGAGGCATGGACCCGCGGGGGTTTCCGGCACAGGCCGAACCAGTGTTCAGCAATATCCGATACCTGTTTCATTTTATACTCTCCCGAATCTTTGTGAGTAATTCTTCAGCCATTTTTGTCGGGTCAGCAGTCTTCTCAATTTTGATCCCGAGTTCTGCAGCGAAGTCCCAGATGAATTCGATACACTGGGTGAATTCGTCGCACGCCTTGCAATCGCCGTCATGCTCGTACCAGACCTGCATGCCGTGCTTCTCCGAGACAAAAATATAGGCATTTGTCTGGAACGGGATGGATTTGCCGAAAAGTACCCCACGACCCACATCGATCTTCTCAACCTGGATCCGGTTTGCGTGTGCCATCTCCCGCAGTGAGGATTCAATCTTCTCGTCCATCACGAGGAGCGCCTGTGAGACACCTTGCCTTGTTATCCCCACAAGATTTGCTATGGATACGTTGGACATCCCGTTGCGCCGCATCTTCCAGAACCCGAACTGTTTTTCGTTCATTGGAAGGAACATGTGTAAATGTATGGATATTTACAATATAAAAGTTACGTATGTTTGTTGGCCCCGGGACAGGTACTCATCTCATTTTCGAATACCAAATTGACCCCAATGTTGAAATTGATATACAGAATCACCTGCATATAGTGTTTCACCCGGCTCGTAAAACCAGGAATTTCTATCTCTCAAATATACCCACCCGATGGGTAAAAGATGGTGCTCTCTCTCATATTGGTCTAAAATTATTCCATTTATCCTGATTTCGATTCTCTCATTACTATTTACGGCCTCATTGGGAATGGGGAAATGCCCGTTAAATTCTCCTCGCGGATTTATATTCAGATATTTTTTTCCTGAATACAAACCATTTTCAGTATTTATAAGACCTAATGACCGATTCCCTAAAAATATCTCTAATGCAATGAGAACTTTGACGGGTAGCGAATCACCCAGGTGTGTTAATGTAAATCCAACATCAGGTAATCTCCTCAACTTATGTTGAGTAATTTCGTAATGAATTGGAGGGATAAGATGACGCGTATATTTTTCAAAAATTTGATCTCGTCGTGATTTCAATTCTTTTATCCGGTAATTATTCCCCCGGGGATGTTCCTGATTGTATTTTTCAACATCGTTTTGACATTCCAGGCATAGCGGAATCGCATTATCTATATTACTTATTATCTCGGGGTTACTACGTTTTTTCTTTGGTACGATGTGTGCAATTTCAATAGTAGATCCAGAAGATTTACCACATAAACAGCAATGACGATCGCACCATAATAAACATTTTAATTTATCGCTATCTGAAAAATCTCCATTCATTATGATGTAAAAGTTTGATTATTGCCAATATTACAATTTTCTGATTTTTTTTCAAAATTATTTTATCAAAAGACCCGATGTCACTTTTTCACCACACTGATGGATGGGGGCTACTGACTGTCACCCTTTCAATGGGATTCATATACCAGTGCCACTCCGTATACATTAGGAGCATGAATACTGTTACGCGGGCGAAAATTTCGCCCAGTACCGACAGCTGGTGGCATGACTATGGATAACGATCTGGAAAAGATGGCAAAAGAACTCAAAACATTCAGCAACGAAATGGTTCAGAACCCCTACTGGGGAATTCCCACGTTCTTTGGTGTACCATACCAGCAGGAATTGACAGACCTTGATATCGCGCTCGTGGGCGTGCCCTTTGATTTGGGTGTGACCAACCGGGGCGGGGCACGTATGGGTCCCCGGGAGCTGCGCAATCAGTCGCGGATGGTAGGCGCCTACAACCATTACACGTGCTCGACTCCCTGCGCCACTCACCGGATTGCCGATGTGGGCGACGTACCGTTCCGGTCGGTCTATAATCTGGAGGAGGCACTGGAGGATATTGTCGCATTCTACCGGAATCTCTCCTCTGCCGGTATCATTCCGGTCACCGCTGGAGGGGACCACTCCATCACCTTCCCCATTCTCAAAGGCATGGCTCCGATGGAGAAGATTGGTCTTATCCATTTCGATTCCCACTGCGATACAGCCCCACCAATCCATGGAAGCGGGTTCGCACACGGTTCTCCTATGCGTAATGCCGTGGAGTCCGGTCTGGTGGATCCTGAGCGCACGATCCAGATCGGGATCCGTGGATCCAGCGAACCCTTGTGGCAGTTTTCCTATGACACCAACATGCGGGTCATGCATATTGAGGAGTTCTATGAACTGGGATGGAAGAACGTGGTCCGGGAGATCCGGACCCTGATGGGAGACGCACCGGTATATGTCTCGTTTGATATCGATTGCCTGGACCCGGCGTTTGCCCCGGGGACAGGTACGCCGGTTGCCGGTGGAATGTCAACCTTCGAGGCCCTCCAGACGCTCCGGGGACTCAAAGGACTCAACATCATCGGCGGCGACCTGGTCGAAATCTCCCCACCCTACGATCCCACGGGGATCACCTCTCTTGCCGGTGCTACGATCCTGTTCGAGATCCTCTGCCTTACCGCAGGGTCCATGCCGGGTAAGTAAATCCGGATATTTTTCACGGTCTGAGCGGATACTGCGGGCAGAGGGGTTGAGTCTGGACCGGGGGAGATAACGGATCCGGCCAGGTGATTGATGTATCTGACAGCCTAGCATGAAATCACATGACTGGACTCTGGCATATGGATACGGTTTTTCCCTATTTGTCCTGATGGGGGTGGGTCCCCCACATAAGTGCCGGTCCGAGGCATGGTGGGGTAGGGTGGTTTCGTTTTGTCAGACACTATAAACGCCGCAGCAGCGTCCCTTTAGAGAGCAGCGGCGATTTTCGCTATTGAAAAAGTGAGGACGCCCTATCGCAACATCAAAATTAGGGCGCCCAGTGGTGGATTTAATGCATTATCAGAATCGGGCTTAGAGAACAATCTCAATATCTAATTTTTCTGCAAGTTCCTTGTACCGGTTCCTTATGGTGACCTCAGTCACTCCTGCAACTTCCGCTACTTCACGCTGGGTGCGCCGCTCTCCGCCAAGGATTGAGGCGATGTAGATCGCCGCTGCCGCGACACCGGTCGGCCCCTTGCCACTCGTCAGTTCATGTTCGGTAGCCAGCCGGAGGATCTCGATGGTCCGGCTCTGGACTTCTCCCCTGAGGGTGAGGCCCGAACAGAACCGGGGCACATAATCCATCGGCGAGGTAGGCAGGAGCCTTAAACTCAACTCACGGGAGATGAACCGGAAGGTCCTGCCGATCTCTTTTCTCGATACACGGGAGACTTCTGCAATCTCATCGAGCGTGCGGGGCACGCTGCACTGCCGGCAGGCGGCATAGAGCGATGCTGCAGCAACGCCTTCGATGCTCCGGCCGCGGATCAGGTTCTTGTCAACTGCGTCACGGTAGACCACAGCGGAACTCTCGCGGATGTTCCGCGGCAGGCCAAGTGCGGAAGCCATCCGGTCCAGTTCCGAGAGTGCGAACGCTAGGTTCCGCTCGGTTGCATTGCTGACACGGATCCGGCGCTGCCATTTGCGGAGACGGTAGAGCTGGGCACGGTTCTTGGAAGAGATGGACCTGCCGTAGGAGTCCTTGTTGCGCCAGTCGATCATGGTGGAGAGACCCTTATCGTGGATCGTCATGGTCATTGGTGCGCCGGTACGGGCCCGTTTATTCCGCTGTTCGGAGTCAAACGCACGCCACTCGGGACCACGGTCAATGAACTCGTCATCGAGCACAAGCCCGCAACTCTTGCAGACCAGTTCTGCCCGCTCCCGGTCGTGGACCAGCACGCGGCTGCCACATTCCGGGCAGGTGGTTTCGGTCTGGTTTTCCGCTTTCTTCTCCAGCTCATTCTGTTTCGTTCGTGATTTAAACGATTCACGCTCAGACTGAAGGACTTTTAATTTTTCAATTTCCGCCATTCACATTTCCCTTACTTAAATTATCTGCTTGTTCTGGAATTTTCTGCTGCATCTGAACAAAAATGATAATTGACCATTCAGCAGCTTACCGTCCGGTAGAATTCACCGAACTTGTCGTGGTGTTTTATCCGGGTGAGGTTATATGCTTTCGTGTGGTGGCATAGGCCGGGAGAAATGCGCAGGAGGCTAAGACCGCATATGAAAAATCCTTAAAGTCCGGTGATTTACCTGATGAGGAAATAATGAAGTGACCGGGCGACTCCTATCAGGATCTGGGACAAATAGTTACCGGAAAAAGAGAGGAGGATTCCCTGTCCCGGGCAGGAACCCTCCAACCCTCAATCCCGCCCCGCATGATTTCTTATGCAGCAGGGACAACCGGTAAGCATGAGTGCGGAGATCCCCTGGGACAAGTCAAGAATGGAGTGGAAACCGGTTGACATGACCGTCACGTACAACGGCGACGGGGGGTTCTCTGCCCATACATCGTCCGGGATCACCTTCCCAATGGAAGCCCCGGTCGGTATGGGCGGGCACGGGAAGGTGCCCAACCCCATCCAGTACCTGATCGGCTCGCTCGGCGGCTGCGTTGGCGTGAAGATCCTCCTAGCCCTTTCGGACAACGGCATTGTCCCAGAGGAGCTGACAATCGGCATCCACGGGACCCGCGTAAAGACCATGCCGGCATTTTTCGATCATGTCCACCTGACCATCACACTCCGGGCCGATGTAGATGAGGCCCTTGTGTCAACGATCATCGACCAGACCCTTGAGCGTCTCTGCCCGATTGCCGCAATGTTTGCCGAAGTCGGGGAAGTGACCGCAGAACACCGGATTATCCGGACCAAGAAGGGGTAGCCACACCCTGATAGTATAGGATCTATGATCCGATCGGATGAATCGTTGGTATGGTGCAATACTAAGGAGGGTTTCCCGCCTCCGGGCATCTTCGAGGCATGGCGGTGTATATCGCTGGTGTAAAAAGAGGGCGCTCTATCGATATATTTGAATAAGGACGCCCCGCGGGGGCTCAATTACCGGAAGATTCTGGTTATTTCCTGACCTCACAGACCAGTTCCAGCACCCCAAGTACTCTTCCCCGGGAATTTTTCAGGAGGGTTGCTGTTCCGTATACCGTTGCCGGGCCCTTGGGAAGGTTTGTTACACGCGCCTCTGCCACAAGTGTATTGCCCCACGGAGTGATCGTTTTGTATTTTTTCCGGAGATCCCCCACCTCCTTTAATGCGATATCGGCTAGGACCGGGCGACGCTCCCCGTAAAACGGCAACGAGTACTCATAGTCTCCTTTGCCGATGATGTCCTTTGCCCGCACACCCGTAAGTTCCTCCATGGCATGATTCCAGGCCATCACCTTTCCCTTCAGGTCAATCACCATGGTCGCATCCGGGATAAGTTTAATGAAATCAGCGATCTGCTTCTCAATTGTTCCGGCTCCGGTCTTGGCCGGACTCTTCTTCGTTGTTTTTGCAACCGCTTTCTTTGTAACGGAATCCTTCGTTGTCGATTGTTTCACGCTCTTCTTTGCCTTTGTTGTCATAAGCCCTCGGTCCGTGATACGGAATGACAGGGATCCATATCAGGTATTGAAAAATAGCGTTATTCATATTAAATAACCAGCGTATCCGGTCCGTTTCACAGGATCAACAGATCCCGCAGCGGGGGCGTCTCCCGTGAGGTGGTGCACCATCGTCATGGGGAAATGGATCGTTCACTGCAAAAAAATTTTCAGTTAACTCAAAGCTTATTTTATCTCCCACAGAAAGAATCCAATCGCTCCTGCGGCAAAACTTAATCCCGCAGAAAACTCCGCGGTCTTCATGCCCGGATGACCGGGCTGGATCGCAAAAAAGCGGCAGGCTATCAAAAAAAGGAGAATCATTCACATGACAAGAATAACCAACCTGTGTGTCCTCGGGCTTTTGCTCCTGGGGGTGCTCTGCGTGCCGGTAACGGCTGAAACGAAAGACCAGGGCCACTGGAGTTTTTACGTTGTAGACGCGATTGCGGCTGCTTCGGATGTGGACATCGATGGACACGGTCACATTGGCAGTTACGGGATTGTGAATGTCTCAGATGTCTTTGATCAGGTCAAGGTGAAGTTCAGGGTAGTGGCAGGCCCCGGTACATCCCTTACCATTACCAGGGACTATATCAACAATCTCCGAAAAGAACATCCGGGTCAGGAGCCGGTCCTGTATGCATGGGGCGCTATTGATACGTACGATGTGGATGCCGGGGGGTTGTACTTTGACACAGCAAACGCGACCAATAATGCCGGGCCTCCGGATTCCACTGTTACGACCTATGAGCACCTCAAGAAACGCGGTTTGATTCATAATGGTATCGGGGAGACCTTCAAGAACAAGTTTAGCGGTTCGGCTCCCTGTGTGCGCTATGTCAGGGATGAATCGCAAGTTCAGGACTACTGGAGTTTTTACATTGTAAACGATATTCTCGGTGCGGGGTATGTGAAGATCGATGGACAACGTGAATTAGCCGTTACCCTGGTTCATAGTGCTTTCGGGAAGGTGGATGTCTCAAACTCCGTTGATCAGGTCGAGATGAAGTTTGGAGTAACGGCGGGCCCCGGTACACCCATCACCATTACGAAGGATACCATCAACAAGATCCGAAAAGAATATCCGGGTCAGGAACCCGTCCTGTATGCATGGGGCCCTATTGATACATATGATGTGAATACCGGGGTATTATCTCCGGATTATTCCCAGGTTACGATCTATGATCATCTCAACAAACGCGGTTTGATTCACCTGGATATCGGGAAGGCCTACGACGTTTACCTGAAAGATACTCCGGATCCGGACGTGATCTTTATTATGAGCTGACAAAAAAAGTACCGGTTATCCTGCAAGGGGGAGAATCCTCATATCCCGGATTTTAATCCCATAGAATTCTACGGGATTAGAAAACAAGTCGGGCTGAACAGTTTCATCCTTACCGCTCGCCAGTGAATCAATAAAACCCGGGCGCGGGGCATTGCCTCAAAACCGGGCCGGTATAGCAAAACATACTCCCATAAGGATATTGCGTTTGAATTTGCTACATGGATCTCGGTTGAATTCAAACTCTATTTAATCGAGGATTTCCAGCGACTCAAAGATGATGAACGCCAGAAGCAAGTATAGACAAAACCACCCGTGAAAAAATCCCTCCGGTCGAACAATCCCGCCATGTGCCGGATTCGGTAATGCAATCGTTGACACCATAGCCAGCCCACAAACCGGGCAGGAAAATATACCGAAGGCCCGCCCCATGAGCCGTGGCATAAGTGGTGGGGAGGGTTACGGTGCTTCCGGACAATTTCCGACCTGATTGCTATCTTGCGAGAGTTCATCGTTGCAGTGCTTCCTCGACGCACAGCGGGACAAAATGCTCTCATTTTAGTCAGGCTTCATAACCGCCGCGGGAGCGTGCCTTTGAGGGGGACGGGGTTCACCGCTGGGGGAAATATGAGGGTGCCCCTTCGATCCTGAATTCTTCAGAACCGCCGGATTATGGTGTCCCGTACGAACACTATGTCATGAGCTAAAACCAAGGACAAAAAAACAATAAGAAATCATTTTTTTACTAATCCCCTTCCTCATTGGGGGCAGCTTCATCGTCATGGGGAAATGGATCGTTCACTGCAAAAAAATTTTCAGTTAACTCAAAGCTTATTTTATCTCCCACTGAAAGAATCCCATCACTCCTGCGGCAAAACTAATCCCGTGGAAAATTACGCGGTCTTCATGCCCGGATGACCGGGTTGGATCGCAAAAAAGCGGCAGGCTATCAAACAAGAGGAGAATCATTCACATGACAAGAATAACCAACCTGTGTGTCCTTGGGCTTTTGCTCCTGGGGATGCTCTGCATGCCGGTGACGGCTGAAACAAAAGACCGGGGCCACTGGAATTTTACGATTATCGACAGGGTTATCGCGATCACGGATGTGAAAATCAATGGAGTTGGGGACGGTGGAGTCGGGCGTTACGAGAGGGTATATGTCCCGGACTCCTTTGATCAGATCGAGGTACATCTGAAGGTAACCGCTGGCCCGGATACAAAAGTAAACATCACGAAGGATTACATTGACAAGCTCTGGCAGAGTGCCCCTTCAGGGCAGATCCCGGCCCTGATCATGTGGGGGGGTTGTGCCACGTACGATGTGGATGCCGGATGGATCGATCCCCGCCCGATGGAAGCAAGCGACTATTCGGTAAATCGAATGTATGAAGTCTATGAACACCTTGTGGAACGCGGTCTGGCGCACAAGTCGATCGGGGAAACTTACTATATGCGTTACCATAAGCTGCACGACCGCTTTGTCACGGAATAAAACCCGGGACAAAAAATACTCCAAAAATCACTTTTTCTTCATCACCTGCCCCCAGGTAGTGGGTGCAATTCAGATCGCGATCGACTAATCGATTGGGATTTATTTAATCGCCGGGCTCCGTTCATGTGCCGGAGTTGTTTTGCCATCCGGCGAGAGATTGGCAGATCACGGCGTACTGGCAGTGTCCACCAGGAGAGTGCACAATGGAGAAGGGGTATTACCGAGGGTGGGAGTAGTACCCTATCCCGGACAATAGGGAGGGTAGCACGGTAAGGGGGCGAGTAAACCCCGTTTTCAGGGTACCGGGATCCGGGTCATTGGACTTAGGTCATAGAGGCACACACCCGGTACCATTCATCCGGGTTCTAATTGAGCCCGGATTGCATCATAACGGGTACACAACCGGTCAGTTACGAGGATTTTCCGGTCAGTTGTTCTCAGGAAAGCACAATTTAACTCCTGATGGAGAAACAGAGCATTTTAAAAAGAGATGGACCGGCCTTTACCGAGCTGTTTGGATTGAGGATCTCTCATTACCCTGTGGGACTGGGGGGTCGGAGTTATGACGGCAAAAAGAACCCCTGTTTTCAGGATAACTGTATCCGGGTCATTGGAATGTATACATAGAGACTCGCCCCCAGGTACCATTCATCCGGGTCCTAATTGAGCCCGGATTGCATCATAACGGGTACACAACCGGTCAGTTACGAGGATTTTCCGGTCAGTTGTTTTCAGGAAAGCACAATTTAACCTCTGCTGGAAAAACAGAGCATTTTACAAAGGGGTGGACCGGCCTTTACCGAGCTGTTTGGATTGAGGATCTCTCATTACCCCTATGGGACTGGGGGGGTCGGAGTTATGACAGCAAAAAGAACCCCTGTTTTCAGGATACCGTGATCCGGATCATTGGACTACGCTCATAGAGGCACACCCCGGTACCATTCATCCGGGTCAAAATTGAGCCCGGATTGCATCATAACGGGTACACAACCGGTCAGTTACGAGCATTTTCCGGTCAGTTGTTTTCAGGAAAGCGCAATTTAACTCCTGCTGGAGAAACAGAGCATTTTACAAAGAGATGGACCGGCCTTTACCGAGCAGTTTGGATTGAGGATCTCTCATTACCCCTATGGGACTGGGGGGTCGGAGTTATGACGGCAAAAAGAACCTCTGTTTTGAGGATACTGGGATCCGCATCAGGGCCGCTTACTCTGCCGGTCCCGCGAGGTATGCTTTCACCGGTTTTTCCACCACCATAAAAACCACCTGGACCACGACGGCATTCACGATTGCCGCGAGGACAACCCGGTAAAGGAACACTTCCGGGTATGATGGCTGGGCGGAGATAAAGTGAGGATTTGAGATAAAGACCATCGCCAGGTACGTCAGGCCGCTTGCCAGGGTCGCAAGGAACGCCGCGGCAAACGGGGCTGCATGCCGTATCCTTACTGCAAGGAACGAGAAGGCGAGGAAGCAGATGATGATCCCGACCGGGTCGCTGACGAGGTTGGAGAGCGCCATGAACAGTTGTGACCGGGGGGCATACATGCTGAGGATCACCGCGAGGTGCGTTACCGTTGAAAGGATGGTGAGGAGCCCGGAAAAAATCCCTATCCCGACAACCTCTGCCATCCGGAGGGGCGCAACCAGCATCACGACAAGGCAGTAGGCGATGATGATAAACTCGATGCCCACCGGAATGGCATATGCCACCTGGACAATCGGGTAACCAAGATTCAGGAGTGCCCCTGTAGCAAGGAACGCGACGATAAGGAAGACTTCTTTTGCATTCATGTCTGCTCTTTCCTTACTGATTCAATCTGTCACCAAGGATAAAAACCTGTATATTCTATTCCCGGGTACAAAGAAGGGGTCCACTCATCCGGTACCTGGCCGGCTCGCGAGAACGCTTCGTAAGGGCTGGATCTTAAATCTGCAATTGAACTCGGTAATTTCGTGGCGCAAACCCAAAGGCAGAGTGTCTGATTGCGTGAAGTATCGTATCAGCATTTTTTATTAAGAACAAAGTTTTCCACGTTTTTGATCGTGGTCATGTGCGTACAATTCAAGAAACCGGGCAGCTCAGTACTCTGCATGAGCCGGATGGAAAACGAGGGATTAAGGATCATTGCCCTCTACGAGAGAAGGAAATTGCAGGAGAAGCCGGATCCTGAAGCGGTAATGTATCACCATCAATCGCTGCGGGTCGATGGCCAGGGGCTGATACCGAGAGCAGGCCCGAATTACTGCGTGCAGATCACCATAAAGGACGATCCCAAAGACTACCGGTTTCCCGTTCCCGCTGAATTCAACAAACGGGGATTTTTTGTTATCATGGCAACAGAACTGCCGGTTCAGATCCCTTACGGTGCTGACGTCAAAATATCCATCATTGAGACAGACCGGAAAGGTGAAAAGATCCTTACACAATCCCCGCTCAGGTACCGGACCGTCTGATGGGATTATTGGGAGACTTTCTTAAAATTTTAAAAAAGTTCTGCAATCCTGCAAAAATGAGAAACAGCCCTATTTTAGAGCAATTTGTTGACGCCAACAAAACGATCCCACCATCATCTTCACCCCACGGTAACACACTATAAATGGCCAAACATCCGGTTATCACTTAGAGAGCAATGGTGCGATGGTGGTGATTGATTGAGCAATAACCCTGTTCCGAAACCGGTGACCCATTCTCAGATCCTTTTTTACCAGTCTGAAGACGGGACAAGCCGGATTGAGGTACGACTCGAAGAAGGAACCGTGTGGCTCACACAGGCACTCATCGCAGAACTCTACCAGATAACCAAACAGAATGTCAGCCTCCATATCAGGAATATTATTGACGACAGGGAACTGGAGGAAAGATCAGTTGTCAAGGAATACTTGACAACTGCGGCTGATGGCAAAAATTACCGAACCTTCTATTACAACCTCGACATGATCCTCGCCATTGGCTACCGCGTTCGTTCCCACCGGGGCACGCAGTTCCGCAGGTGGGCTACTGAGCGGCTGAGCGAATACCTCATCAAAGGATTTATACTCGATGATGAGCGGCTCCGGGAAGGAAAGAGCATCGGTGCCGATTACTTTGATGAACTGCTCGAACGTATCCGGGATATCCGGGCATCCGAGAAGCGGTTCTACCAGAAGATCAAGGATATTTACACGCTCGCAATCGATTATGATCCGCACGCAGAAACAACCCTTGATTTTTTCAGGATCGTGCAGAACAAGCTGCACTGGGCAATCACCGGCCACACCGCTGCGGAGATTATTTCTAAACGGGCCGATGCATCCCGGCCGAATATGGGGCTCACAACCTGGAAAGGTGCCAAAGTAAGAAAAGGGGATGTCACCATTGCGAAAAATTACCTTGACGAGACGGAGATCTCGCAACTCAATCGCATCATCACCATGTATCTTGATTATGCAGAGATGCAGGCTGAACGAAAACGGCCCGTCCACATGATCGAGTGGAAAGAGAAACTGGATAATTTCCTCAAGTTCAATGAGCGGGAAATTCTTGAGGATGCCGGAAAGATATCCATGGAAGTTGCACAACATCTTGCATTGGAAGAATATGAAAAATTTTCCCATAAAAGGATTGCAGAAGATACTGCTGCTTCAGACAGGGAATTCGAGAACATCTCGAAAAAGATTGAGCAGAAGAAACGCCGTGCAGAAAAAACCCGCGATTGATCGGATTTTTACCATTGACACCAGTAATGGGTCAACTGTCATTCGCTCCACACGTTCTTCGTTGCCTTGGTTACTCGCAGACTGGCGTTGTGCGATGCCATTGAATCACGGCTAAAAGGAGCGGGCGGGAGAGGTGCTCCTTACTACAGATGATGGACTGATAACTTTTTTTAAGTTGCACCGGAACATACAGGTACATATAGAAAACCCGGTCACTTGGTTGAAGGAGGAAAAACTATGAGTGCCAAAACATTACACCAGATCCAGCAGGAGGGGCTTGACGTACTGGTCGAGAAGCTTGGCCCGGACGATGCAATCCGGTTCCTCCAGATCTATGAAACCGGAAGTGGTGACTGGACAAAAGACCGGAAGAAAATCCTGGAGAAAGACCCGGATAAAATTATCAAGAGCATCATGGAGCGGAGAAAAAAAGTCCCTGCTCCGTGAATGCGGTTCCCGGTTTTTTCTCTTAAACGTTTTTTTTAACTATTTTCTTTTCAAATAGTCCCACTTTATCTGGAGGGTGGGTACCCCTCTTGCCCGGCACAGGGGGGTAGGGGGACCCCCGCTCACTTTTTGGAGAGGGGGATGGGGTACCCCCCCTCTCATGCTGAGGGACAGGTCCCCACCCCCCTTCCGGAAACGGCCGGGAAAACCGGGCTATCAGACGAAGACTCTAGGCGAAGCGCGGGTCACGCACATGCAGGCAAGGGGGGGGTGGTACCCTCTCTTGCCCGGGACAGGGGGGTGGGGGGTCCCCCTCCCGGGTTTTTGGATGTGGGCCCCTCATGCTGAGGGAAATTCAGGTGCAAATCTGCTTTCAGATAATTTCCGGGCGTTACCTCGCGGGAGTTCTGGCAGCGGAGGCTTCCTTACTGAGGTGGCGTTCATTGCTTTTTAAAATGAGGTCGCTTAACCAGGATCCCGGCAACCGTCATCCTCCACTCCGTCTGTCCACGCTCCTGAAAAGGTGAACGGGATAAAAAAAGAATATCTTTTACCTTTCAGGGGTGACTCCCTTTCATGCAACGTGTTCTCTCAAAAACGACAGGGTTTTTCCTGTTCCTGTCTCTCCTCGTCCTTGCCCTGCTCTGTGCCGGGTGTACCCAGCTGCAACCGGCTGCCGTCCCGGCCACTCCGGCTCCCGTGGCAACTCCGGTACCGGTCCCCCCGGCCACCGTGCAGACCGATGCCGGTGCAGTCTCCGGCATAGCAACCGGGACCATGCGGGTCTATCACCATATCCCCTACGCGGCTCCCCCGGTCGGCGACCTCCGCTGGAGACCTCCGGCAGCGGCACAGCCATGGACCGGTGTCCGTGACGGGGCAGAGTTCAGTGCATCCTGCCCCCAGCCGGTCACGGTTGACAAAAAGACCGGCAAACCGGTCATCAGCGAGGACTGCCTGTACCTGAATGTCTGGACCCCGGCAAAGAACTCCGGTGAGAAACTGCCGGTCATGGTCTTTTTCCATGGCGGAGCATTCGGGATCACCGCCCCGACAGGCTCGCTGGATTATTACAACGGGAGCACCATTGCCAAAGAAGGTGTCATTGTTGTGACGGCAAACTACCGGCTGGGTGCTTTCGGGTTCCTTGCCCATCCCGAACTAGCCGCCGAATCTGAACGGAACACATCGGGAAATTACGGCATCATGGACCAGCAGGCAGCGCTCCGCTGGGTGCAGAGGAATATCGCAGCGTTCGGCGGCGATCCATCCCGGGTGACCATCTTCGGGCAGTCAGCCGGCGGGACCAGTACGCTTATCCATCTGGTCAGCCCGGAGAGCAAAGGCCTCTTCCGACAGGCAATTACCGAGAGCGGTCCTTTCTGGCAGCACGGGTTTGCAATCGATAATGCCGTAACAAAGGCTGAGGGCGAGCAGCAGGGCATGGATTTTGCCGCCGGCCTTGGCTATTCCGGCCCGGACACGATCAAACGGATGCGGAATGTGGATATGATGACGCTTGTCAATGCCACACCCTGGTCGCCCTCCCCGTGGGTACTCATGGATACGCCGCACTTCCAGCCCGTGATTGACGGCTACATCCTTACCGATTCCATAGATAATCTCTTTAAAAACCACCGCGAGTACCCTGTCCCCTTTATCATCGGCACAACCGCGGATGACGGGATCACGGTCTCCGGCAGGCCCGAACTCACCGTTAAGCAGTACGAGGCACGCGTCCGGGACAAGTTTGGCAACGATGCTGACCGGATTCTCGCACAGTATCCTGCAACCACTCCCGATGAAGTCCGGACCCGCCTTGTCCAGTTAAAGACCCGCTACGACTTTGGCAATTCTGCCAAAACTGCCGCAGCATCCATGGCCGGACTCCAGCCGGATACGTACCTGTACCGGTACTCGTACAACCTGCCCGGGCAGTCGAACGGGGCATTCCATGGAAGCGAGAACGTGATGCTCTTCGGTCTGCCGGATGGGGCGGATCCCGCAGTTCACGAGAACATTGCCGGCTACTGGACGCAGTTTGCAAAGACCGGCAACCCGAATGGCGGTACGAGGGTGAACTGGCCGGCGTATACAAACCAGACCGGCCAATATCTCGAGATCAATTCCACCGTTGAAGCGAAAACCGAGTCTTAATCCCTTTTTTTTCGGGTTTTCTAAGGAAAGATATTTTTTGGATAATAGGTTGTTGGTGGGATGGACGGCCGGGCCGTTTTGGTGGGGGGTCAGAGTACCCTAGGGACCCCCGCTCGTTTTTTGGAGAGGGGGGTGGGGGATCATCCGCTTCCCGGGATGGACCGGTAACCGGGTTTTCAGACGGGGACTCCACGCGAAGCATGGGTTAAGCGGGTGCCGGCATGGGGGGGTGGTACCCCCTCTTGTCCAAGATAGGGGGGTGGGGGGTCCCCCTCTCGGGTTTTGGAGGGGTCCTTTGATCCCATACTTCCTTGGGCCGGGTGATTATGATACTACGAGGTTCTTCACGCAAAACGCTTCATGGGTTTTGTGCTACGCACTTACCCACATCTAGAATTTATTTTGACGCTGGAATATTATCGTAAATGTAATCGATAATTTCCTGATTCATAAATTGTTTGAATTGAACTGCTTCAAATGAACTGTAATCCGAAATCAAATGGGACGATTGAAGAGTGGATGCCATTAAAAAGGGAATGAAATATATTAATTATCTATGCGAAAATTCCCACCAAAGGTAACATTCGGAATCGGTGTTGTTATTTTTGGTTTTGTTCTTGTTATAATTCTTTTTAATGTAATTGGAAAAGCATCCCTTGCTGAATCCGCTGCAATCTCTCTTGCGATGGGGATGTATTTTCTCGGCTTGAATGCCATCCTAGCGGGTGCCGAGGAAATATCAACGAAGCAAGAACGGAATCAAGCTGATGAAAAAAGAGATAATCGTCTCAAGAATATCGAGCGGATCGTCGAGCAGTGGGACAGGGAAAAAGAATAGAAATATACAACATCTCAACATTCAAAAAGAAAATGTAATTCTATGGATTCCAATTATCTGGATGAATACGAGCAAAGGGAAGTTGAAGCCCTCCAACGAAACATTCCAGTATCAAAAAGAATTGATAAATTAAAAACTCCTATATTTAATCTCGTTGAAGATAGCCATGCATTTTGGAGTCAGATTCCATTCTCAGGTACTATAATTTTCCCATTGCACCCGATTCCACCTGATTTTTTTGAAACTGTTTGGAATATTTCAGTCAACGATTTTCCCGATTTGATCAAATTTGTTCGAGATACGAAAAAAATTCAGTTTGTTTTAACGCAACGTCCTAGATCATACAAGGAATTTGATTATTTGGAACCCATATTAAAAGAATTTTCACCGCCAATGTATTCATCAAATTTAAACATTTATGATAAAAAACTGGAAGATCTTTTATCATCAAGTCGCGAAGAATACCTTCCACTAATACAAAAGTCACCGGAATGGCAAAAGCAATCTCTCTCAGTTACAGGTCAACATACCCTCGCAACACACTTAAAATCATACGCTCTTTTGCGGTATTACGGATTTAACGAAATTGCAGATATTTTCATTCTGAATTTTGTTCCACGACCGGCCTTCGCTCATACTTACATGGCGATAGTCGAACATGTTATCTTACATCCGATAGCAGATCCAATTCACGCGAATCTCTCATTAAGTATTGAGACCATTCAAAAAGCACAAAAAATGGGAATCCTTTCTCATACAACATTAAAAAGGCCTTGCGTTCCCGAAATTGGCAGCTTTTTAATGAAAAAATGTACTCATTATCCTGAGAGTTTGGAGGCCTGTAAGAGTCTTATAGAGCGATACGAAGATAATGATCTTTATAAGGTACACTCGGCATTGAATGAAGCGGTAATTGATAGAAATGATCCATCCATCCTCCAGAAAAGGGATGAAATGAATTCAATTTTGGATAATGTCTGGGAGGATAAGACCATTAAACAGAATGCGATGATGTATCGTGGGGGAATCGATATTACATGTGGGATTGTAGGACATATCCTTGATCAAGGGACAGGATTATTTGGAATGATAATCCCTGAACTAATCAATGTTGCAAGTTCGCAGTCCTTCGAAACTTTTTCAGAATTGATTGCAAAAAAGGTTGCTAATCCATATATGGCGACAATTTTTGATTTTAAAAAGAAATGTCCGATTTGATCTTCAGATTTCTATGCGAGATAAGTCCCGACAAGGCTACCAAGCGATTTCGAAAAATTCTTTGAAAAATTTCTCAACCATCTGTATGGGTCCCCCGCCCAGGCAAGTCTCCAGGGCACGAAGGGGCAAAATTCTTTTTGTTATCAAGCGATTGAACCGCCGCGAATTCATCCCTTCGGGAGCGGCGGCGTTCATCGCTGGTAGAAATATAAGGGCGCCCTATCGATAGGTTTGAATTAGGGCGCCCCGCGGCGGATCAATTACTGGAAAAATCCCGGTGCCGATAATCTGTCCAGCGAGGCCCCGATGAGGCGGCCGAGCGATCTCCTACAATCAAGCAGAACGGTTCCAAATACGAATATGCGTGAAAGGCTCGCCAGAATCTGCTTTGATTAATGGTGGCAGGGATGAGGTCTGTGTTGAAGCAACAAGTTTTGCCACTTCCCGTGAATTTCGGTCGCATAACTTGAGAAGATCATTCGCGATGTATCTGTCCCCAGGATCAGAGCTAGCATACAGTAATTCAAAACGATCGGGTAGATAAAAGTCATCTTGAATCGGTTCTTCGCGCCGATTAATATAAGGTATTCGTCCCAGATCGGAATCAACAATAAGTCCAACAAGATCTTCCGGAGATCGATTAGTAATTGATTTGCAAACAAATGACCATCCAAATCGTTCACTTGGAAGATGTAAGTTTTGAATTTCTATTACACTTTCCTGATATATGTGGAGTTCGAAACCATTAGTTTGCGGAAGTACTTTTGATAGAACCATCCCAATAAATACTGTATTTGGCAAGCTTTCTTCCGGCTTATTCGTATCAACAGCCAACACCCGAGTATAGCGCGTGAGGAGTGTATCCTGAACAACAGTGAGATTCTCTGGGGATTCAATAAGCCGATTAATTATCTTTGGACCCTTATTGTCACGCTCGTACGCACTTATGATATGAGATGATATCGGTTGTTCCTTACCGTTAACACTTCCAACCGTAATAGAACCGTTCTTTCCAATAGTAATTTGATTCAGGGCAACTGGTTTCCCCATGTCAAGAAATAATGTTGTAGAACGAGGTTTCCGCTTACCCTCACGTAATTTTTTTCCCATCATTCACCACATCGAACAGAGTATATGATATTTCAGATAATTTGTGTTTGAAGATCAAGATAAAGAGAAAAATTATTTTTCCTTTTTCACACCCTTGAAGGGCGTTCCATCTTGTTTTACATCCATAAATCGGCCGGTGTTGGAATCACGCTTCACAAACTGGTCGGTCTTTGGATTGAGAACCTGACTTCGATCATCTACTGCTCCTCTTCGAAAACCTTTGTCTGTGTTCTTCGCCATTTTTTTCTCCGCGGCAATAATTCTCATGATACCTGGAAAATTATTGTCAAATGATAATTATTGCTTGATAAAATGAAGTGTTGCACTGTAGAGTGAAAGTGTAAATTATTGCGATAAACTCCCGCCGCCCCGAAGGACGCCCCGCGGCGGATTAATTGCTGGAAAAACCCGGTACGGAATTCTGTCCAGCGAGAGCATGGCATCGCGACAGAGCGAGACCAAGAGGAGATAGGTCAAATCCTCGGAAAAATCATTCCCCTTTCCCTTCAATAATCGCAAGAACTTTTTTGCCGGTATCAGAAATCCGGTAATACCGATCCATCTTTTCATCC
This sequence comes from uncultured Methanoregula sp., assembly GCA_963676675.2. Lineage (GTDB taxonomy): Archaea > Halobacteriota > Methanomicrobia > Methanomicrobiales > Methanospirillaceae > Methanoregula. The sequence goes on from OY781161.1 coordinate 1,877,634, forward strand.
GGTGTCATGCATTCCACGAGTCCCACTTTCTCCAGTGCCTGGATGGTCCGGCTCACTGCGGATCGTGCAACTCCAATTGTCTTCGCAAGTTCTGTGGGAGTATTTGGCCTGATAAGACCCTTGAGCACTTTTCTTCTCACACTCCCCCGTGTAACAAAACTCACGAGATTATACATTAAGGGATAAAGGAAAAATATACGTATGAAAACTTGTTACGAACGTGTAACAAAATTTATCCATTTGCCCGCCGATAACTATAATGGTGCCTGGTGATAGTAAATCGTACAAATATGATACAAAATAAACTCCAGAGCGGCCACCCCCGGCATTAATTACTTGTCCCGAAGTGGATGTTCGTCGCTCCGCTGGGACTTCGCCAGACACCAGCCTTTTGTTAGTGATCCCTAATTTAGAGTACCTCCAAAATAACCCCTATACGGGCTCCGATTCCCTGTTTTTCCGGAATCGGAGGTAATAATTCCGGAAAATGAGGTAGTAATTCAGGTATTTCCGGACTTTTTACGTCTGAAAACATGAGGTAATAATTAGCAGCATTCAGGCAGCGAAAACTGAGGGGGGACGGGTTTTAGCCTGTGTTCGTAATTTTCTGTAACTGAAGGGGGTTCCTGCGGCTGTAATTTTTATTCCAACGAAAATCAATGTCACACCTCAGGGATTTCACCGGGCACCGCTAACTTTGAGGGATCCTGCATCGAGATCTCCCTAATTTAGAGTACCTCTAAAATACCCCCTATACGGGCTCCGATTCCCTGTTTTTCCGGAAACAGAGGTATTAATTCCGGAAAATGAGGTAATAATTCATGGGTTTTCGGATATTTTCACGTCTGAAAACATGAGGTAATAATTAGCAGCATTCAGGCAGCGAAAACTGAGGAGATGCAGGTTTAACCTGTGTCTAAAAATTTTCTTGCACCGGAGGGGCTTTATGACCATTTAAACGGGTGTCGCGGTTTTACGTCGGAGAAAATGTGCATTTCGAGCGTTTTTCCTTCGATACGCGGGCGGCTGTAATTTCTTTGTCGACGTAGGGGGGTACCCTCTCTAGCCCGAGACAGAGGGGTAGGGGATCCCCCACTCGGTTTTTGGAGAGGGGGGTGGGGTACCCCCTCTCATAGTATTGAGTGGGGGGATCCCCCTTCCCGTGATGGACCGGTAACCGGGTTTTCAGACGGGGACTCCACGCGAAGCACGGGTTAAACGGGTGCCGGCATGGGGGGGTGGTACCCCCTCTTGTCCAAGACAGGGGGGGTACCCCTCTCGGGTTTTGGAGGGGGGCCCACCCCCCCTTATGTTCAAGATTGCGATGAACTACCGCCGCCCCGAAGGGCGCCCCGCGGCGGAGAAATTACCGGGATCACTAGAGCATGAGTCTCTACAGAACTCTCCGGATAATAATTTCATGTCAACGGACCTTTGATAAATTATGCCAGAACCTATGATGACCGATTATGCTATTGAGAGAATGAGGGCGAATGAAAATTTTTTATTATCGCACCTTAAGCATGTCGAAACTATTGAGCTGATAAATGACGCAATTGATGTATCTCGGCAGGAAGCAAAAGACGGTGATGCATGGATTAAATCTTCAAAACATTTCTTTTTTCATCCAATTTTGCTTCCTTCATCGTACGCAATTCATACACACCTTTTAACCGGAAATCTTCCGGCATGTTTTCGAGAGTTGCGTTTTTTATTTGAATCTTTAGCATTCTGCCATTTTGCAGAAAAAAAATTCCCTGAAGAAGTGTTCTTTCTGGATCAGATGAAAAAATATGATCTCGCCGTAAAAAGTAAGAAATCAAGAAAGACAATTTCTCAATTGTTGGGGGATTTGGAAAATGAAACGGGGATTGAACTTAATAGAGTATATGGACGCCTTTCCGATGAATGGGTACATACACGAGGGTTTGCTGAAAAAGTAGTAAATTTTACTTCATTGAATTCTCAATTGCCCTCATGGGCTTGGATTTTGCCTATAACATTAGATGAAAAAGATCTCACAACCATTAATGAATTGAATCAGGATATTGCTTTATTGAGGAAACTTTTAGAAAAAGTGATTGCATTATGACTGCATCCAACCGCCTCACCCTTGCTCTGAGTCCGGGGCGTCGCCCAGAATTGGGGAGAGGGGCTCACAGAGTCCGGAAAAATCTTTTTTATTCCGTCATCTTTATCTAAAGGAGCTCTTCAAATTAGCATGAGGTAATAGGTGAAAGTCAAAGAAATAATGACTCCTGATCCATTCGTGGTTCCAAAAACAACTACCGTTGGACAAGTCTATCAAATGTTAAGAAAAAATAAGATCTGGAGTATTTTTATTGGGAAATCCGGAAAATTTGATGGAATCGTAACGAAAAAAGATCTCGAGAAAATCGATTGGAAAAATAATTCTTCAGTCCCTGCCTATAAAATTATGTCAAAGCCGGTTTTCAATATCGATCAGGATACTAATGTTGAGGAAGCAAAACGATTGATGAACGAGAAAAATATCAATCAAATCGCAGTGACTGCTGCCGGAAAACACTGCGGAATCGTAACCAAATACGATATTAGAAAATTTCCTCAGATTGAAGGAGCAAATAAATCTGGAAAGAAGTTTTCTGTCTTCGTATCTCACATCAAAGAGAATGAAAATATTGCCAATAATCTGAAATCACTCATCCAGAATGCATTTCCAAATAATGTTGATGTTTTTGTGGCTGGAGATTCCGATAATATCCCTTTTTCTGAAGATTGGTTTGAAAAAATTAAAGAGGGAATCCATGAGTGCGACCTCATGGTGATTTTGTGTACGCCGAGCTCAGTGAGGAGGCCCTGGATAAATTTTGAAGCCGGGGCAGCAACATTACTCAAGAAAAAAATTGGACCGGTTTGTTTCGCCGGTCAGAATGTCGGTGATCTGCCCTCACCTCTGAACTATATCCGGTCTCAGGCAATTGATTGTTCTGATGATGAAAAATTTAGTCGCCAGATCAACAAATTCATGGACTTGATCGCAGACAAAGTTGATATGCCTCATCCAAAAATTGATGTGATCAATTCGGATTTTTTCCGCGCTGTCAAATCGGAAAAATCGATACCTGTGAATAATTCTCCGAAAGTTTTTGGTCGAGCAGGAATCGCAGTTCCGGAAATATCGGAAACGGAAAGGCGAGTAATCCAAAATATGGCTCAATCAATTTTCACTCCGATAATTGGTATAATAGAATCGGATCGAGATCGTTTAAAACGTGGATATGATATCGAATTCTACTATTTGAACCATTTATCCCAAAATACAAATATTAATCAATATCCTCTGAAAATTTCTCCGAAATCGTTATTGAAGCAACGGGTTCATGATCCGGATCCGGTGCTACAAAAATATCTTGAAATAATCGAAGGTTTCAGCGAAGAGTACAATACTTATTCTGAACGCCTTGAGATTCTTTATAAAAATATCCTCAAGAAGAAAGATATTATTTGGGACGAATTCTTGAAGTTATGTAATGATCTAATCGATGACGGGATCAAAACGTTTCCTAATCCACAAGATTATTTTTCCATTCTTGCCCTCACAATCGCGGATGCAGAAAATCTATCCGACCGATATCAAATGTGGGATTTTTACGATAAAAACCGAAATCGATTAAGAGCTTTTATTCTTGATTCTACGATGAAAAATGAGGTTCTTGATTATAATTCGTATCGAGAAAAATTTTACCCTTATAGTGATGAATTTCTTCAAGTACTTACTGAACTAAAACATGACTGGATGAAAACTTATTCGTTTCTTGAGGGAGATTTGCAGCCGAAATTTAATCCGGCATATTTATAAGAGATTACACCTTCTTTCACCAGTCAGGATCAAACGTAATATGAAATGCGGAAAATTCTGGCAGCCAATCGGGTTACAGGCAACGGAAATTCCGGAGCGGATGGCAGTGTTGTTGAATGTGTGAAGGGAGTGTCTCGCTCTTGCTGAGTCCGAGGGGGTGTCGCATGGGATTGTTGAGTGAGGCTTCCTGGGATTTGATATCTGTCAAAAATGGGGGATGCATTCATACGCTTGGTTGTGATGAACGGCCGCCGCCACTGAGGGCACCCTACAGCGGATCTATTCCCAGAAAGATCCTGGTGCCTGTAACCTGCCCAGCAAGGCCCCAAGAATGATAAAAAAATTTATCTAATTATTCTACTAGTCTATCACCACTGTAGAGTTTCTGGTATTCTTGAAGAGCAAACACGTCGGTCATGAATGATATATAATCACAAATTAATCTTACAAATGCTGGATCGTGAATAATGATCTTTTTATTTTCCTCCCATATCGAAGGAGGTAAAAATCTGATATTATTTTCCGGTACCTTGGCAAGTTCTTTTTTCAATTCAGGTATTGTACATGAATTTCCATATTTTTTAAGAATATAATCGGTTAATTGTTTTGGATTCGTCAAATATGCTTTAATAAGTCTTCTTATAATGAATGTTGCTTTTCCATCCATTCTATTGATAAGGAAATTGTTCAATATGAAAGACTTTTCAATATTTTTTAATCTTATAAATAACGGGTCTTTATTAAAAATTGCGTTTTCTGTTGCAATTTCGCTTGTAATGGGTTCCCACTTATCGACATATGGATGTTTTTCCCTATAATTTTTCATGTTTTCCTTAATTCTTTTTACAGCAAGCAAAATAATTTTACCAGTCAACCAACTTATGAAAGGTTTAAAACATTCTTTTTTTATGAAATATTTTTCATTATCTTTGCCAATATAGTCCTCATTCTCTCGATCCAATCCTTCAAATAAATCCTCATTCAAAATTGCATTTAATTCAAAGAGAATAAGGTTAACCGTTTTAGAGTTAGTAATCATCACATCTTCTAAATCATGGCAAATTTGTGCGATTTCATCTGACAAAGATACGATTTGTCCCTCTAATGTGACAGAAAAATGTTGATCTATGAACAAACGTTTCTCATCACTAATATTTTCGTATATTATTTTCTGGTTAGTGTTTTTATTGACAATTTTAGTATGTTTGAGAATTCCTTCTAACGCAAGTGTTGTTAAATTCAAACCATAGTATCCTTTGTGCAATCTTTCTAATTCGATGAGATTCCTAACACTTTGAAAATTGTGTTTAAACCCAATTTTAAATTCATTTTCCTTAAAATCATAAATTTTATTGATTCGATCATCTTTCCCATCTAAAAAAAGAGCAAGAGTATTCTCTCCGGTATGGCCAAAAGGAGTATGACCTACATCATGGCCCAAAGCAATTGCCTCTGCAAAATCTTCATTTGCATTTACCTGTCGACAGATGCTTCGAGATATTTGAGCAACTTCTAATGTGTGGGTTAATCTGGTCCTAATATGTTCATTAAATTCACCGATAAAACATACTTGGGTTTTATGTATCAGCCGTCTGAATGCTTTTGAATATAATATTCTATCTCGATCTCTTTGAAAAGCCGTTCTTTCATCTTTAACATCACCACAATCGGTCATTTTTTTTGGTTCAGTGTAAAAACGGATGATATGATCTCCATTGTCCGGTGTAGCGAGATTACTTAACATTTGACCAAATACCATAGAAAATAAAATATTTTTAATGTAATTATAATTTTCTATAAGTTGACAAGAATAATGAAATCCGCCTATCCCAATTCGAAGAACTCTTGCGGTTTCTCCTCTTCCTCCTTGTCAAAGAACGTCGTTCTTTTCCAGTCTCAAGTCTGATAACCTTTCAGACCGTGCTACACTGTAGCACACACAAATATATACCCCGAGCTCCATACAATAGAGTATGCAGGACGAGTGCTACAGCATTCATGAGGGTTTTTTTGCCCGTGAAGGTCTTTATCTCCACTAGTTCACCCGCCCGTTGCATCAGTGAAATCATTTCTGAACAGTCTTTGAATGCGAAGACCGCATGGTCCCGCGTTTTTGGCTTTTTTGGCTTCTTTAGCTTTTATTACCGGTTTTATTACTGGTATTGATCAAGCCCTCTGGTTTGCACAATAAATTTCGTGTGAATGCAGGGGGAGGTGTTGATAGTTACTATGAGAGGAAAGGAAATTCGTCTTGAAAGAATCATGAACCGTAATACGAAAAAAACCATCATCGTACCGATGGATCACGGAGTCTCGGAGGGCCCCATTCCGGGCCTGATCGATATGGGCCAGACCGTCAACATGGTGGCAGACGGCGGGGCAAACTGCGTGATCGGCCACGTGGGGCTCGCGCTCCACGGGCATAGGCAGGGTGGCCGGGACATCGGCCTGATTCTCCACCTGTCGGCCAGCACGAAACTTGCACCGGACCCCAACAGCAAGGTCCTCGTCAACTCGGTGACCAATGCCATAAAGATGGGGGCGGACGGGGTCTCGATGCACGTCAACATCGGGGCGGAGTCCGAAGAGCGGATGCTGCACGATCTCGGAATGGTCGCGGTGGAGTGCATGGAGTGGGGGATGCCGCTCCTTGCGATGATGTACCCGCGGGGGAAGAACATCAGTGTCGCGAACGACATCGACCAGGTCAAGCTCGCGGCCCGGGTGGCAGCCGAGCTCGGCGCTGATATCGTCAAGACCGTGTACACCGGTGACCCGGAGGGGTTCCGCGAAGTGACCCGGGGCTGCCCGGTGCCGGTCGTTGTGGCCGGAGGTTCAAAGACGGATGACCGCACAACGCTTGAACTGATAGAAGGGGCGATGGCAGGCGGGGCAGCCGGTATCTCGATTGGCAGGAACGCCTTCCAGCACAAGAACCCGGCAAAATTCGTGCGGGCCGCAGCCTGCATTGTACATGCGAACAAGAGTGTCGAAGAAGCACTGGAAATTTTAAAGGTGTAATCATGATCGGAAAGGACATCAGGATCGAACGGATAATGGACAGGAACACAGGGAGGGCTGTCATCGTGCCGATGGACCACGGGTTCTCAATGGGACAGATTGACGGACTGCTGGACATGACGCAGGTGATCTCGGATGTGAGCAACGGAGGCGCGAATGCAATCGTACTCCACAAGGGGCTCGTCAAGCGCGGGCACCGCAAACACGGCCGCGATATCGGCCTGTTCATCCACCTCTCGGGGAGCACATCGTTAAACCCGGACCCGAATGACAAGGTGCAGGTCTGCACGGTGGAAGAAGCGATCGCGCTTGGTGCTGACGCAGTCTCCATCCATATCAACCTCGGCTCGCCCAATGAATCAAAGATGCTGGAGATCGGTGCCAATGTTGCACGGGACTGCAACCGCTGGGGCATGCCGCTCCTGATCATGAGCTACCCGCGGGGCAAGGGAATCGACTCCTTCTCGGCGCAGTCAATCGGGCACGCGGTCCGCGTCGCCGAGGAGCTCGGCGCAGATCTGATCAAGACCAACTACCCCAATGACCCCGAGGCGTTCAAAAAGATCGTAAAGGCCTGCTCGGTGCCGGTCTTTATCGCCGGCGGGGAGAAGACGGGCGATCTCGAATCCTTAAAGATCATCCGGGACTCGGTCAATGCCGGGGGCGCCGGGGTCTGCGTGGGAAGAAACGCCTTCCAGCGCAAAGATACAAAAGCGTTCGTCCAGGCACTCTGCAACGTGGTGCACCACAACGTGGACCCGGCAAAGGCGCTGGAGCAGCACAAATGAAACAGTTCTGGGTGGACATCCGCCCATGGAACAAGGAGATTGCCACAACTGCGATCGAGAGCGGTGCGGATGCGCTGGTCGTTGACAAGGCAGAAGATGTAAAAAGGCTCGGGCGGATTACGACCGTTGCCCCGGACGGGGATATCAAACCCGGCACCGGTGTCACGGAATGCACCATCACCGATAAGGACAGCGAGAACAAGGCGGCACAACTCGGGAAGCACAAGCCCGTCATAGTTACCACGAGCGACTGGACCGTGATTCCTTTGGAAAATCTCGTTGCCCAGTCCGACCACATCATAGCCCGGGTAAAAAACGTAGCAGAAACCGAGATGGCAATCCACGTGCTGGAGAAAGGGGTGTACGGCATCCTCCTCAGCACAACCGATCCTGCGGTGGTCAAAGCAGTAGCCGCGATTCTCAAGAGCACCACCGGAAAGGTCGGCCTCATTCCCTTCACGGTCACAAAGATCCACCCCGTTGGTATGGGCGACCGCGTCTGCGTGGACACCTGCTCGATGCTCTCCGATGGAGAGGGGATGCTGATGGGCAACACCTCGTCTGCCATGCTTCTTGTCCATGCCGAGACGCTGGAAAATCCCTACGTGGCCCCGCGCCCGTTCCGGGTGAACGCCGGTGCAGTGCATGCCTACATCCTGCTGCCGGACGGTAAGACCGCCTATCTCTCGGATCTTTCCATTGGCGGGCAGGTGCTCGTCACCGATGCGAAAGGAACCGCACATACCGTGTGTATCGGCAGGACCAAGATCGAACGCCGCCCGCTCCTGTTAGTCGAAGCAGCAGCCGGGAAAACAAAAGTCAGCCTCGTGCTCCAGAACGCAGAAACCATCCGGCTCGTCAAAGAAGACGGGAGCGCGATCTCGGTCGTGCAGCTTGCCCCCGGCGATAAGATCATGGGCTGCGCACTCGAAGGCGGCAGGCATTTTGGGATGGCCGTCAAAGAAACCATCCGCGAGAAGTAGTCATGAAAGCAGGCATTATTGGCGGAACCGGCAAGATGGGGCGGCTCTTTGTCCCGGTCTTTGAACAGGGCGGATATGAAGTTGTCGTATCCGGAAGATCGACAGACCTCACGAACCGGGATGTCGCGGAGCAGTGCGATCTCGTCATCGTATCGGTCCCCATCCACGATACCGTGCGGGTAATCGACGAGATCGCACCGCTCATGAACAAGGACCAGCTTCTCTGTGATTTTACGTCGCTCAAAGTGCGGCCGGTCGAAGCTATGCTTCGTTCAAAAGCCGAAGTCATTGGCCTGCACCCGATGTTCGGGCCAACCGTACAGTCATTGCGCCACCAGACCATCATCGTCTGTCCAGCCCGTGCCAGCGATTCGACTCTCCACGACCTCCTTGCCATCTTCCGCCAGCAGGATGCCGAATGCACGATCACGACACCGGAAGCCCACGACCGGATGATGGCAGTCGTGCAGGGCCTCACGCATTTTGTCACGCTCTGCATGGCCGACTCTGTCAGGAGACTGGGAATAGAGATTGAAAAGACCGAGTCCTTCACGAGCCCGGTCTACCAGATCGAACTCTCGTTAATGGGCAGGCTGCTCTCGCAGGATCCTGCACTCTATGCCGATATTCTCCAGCAGAACCCGTTTGTACCCGAGGTTCTCTCGGCCTGCAGGTCATCAGCCGGGGATCTCTGTGCTATCGTCGAGTCAAAAGATGCCGAAGCCTTCAGGACATTCTTTGAACAGAACAGCCGCCATCTCGGAGATTACTGCCGGAAAGGACAGGATATCACCGATACCTTAATAGAAAGCATGGTGAACCGATGAAGCTCATCACGCTCGGGCCGCAGGGCACCTTCTCCCACGAGATGGCACTGAAGATGAACCTGGTAAAACCGGAAGATCTCATTCTCCTCCCCACCATCAACGGCATCATGACCGCGGTGGCCCGTGGTGACGGGGATGGCGTTGTCCCGATGGAGAACTCCGAGGCGGGCAGCGTGGGCGAGACGCTTGACGGTCTCTCACGGCACGCGCTCTTCATCACGGGCGAGATGTACATGCCCATCCACCACAACCTCGCCTCGCTCGTCCCGCTCGAAAAGATCCGCATCATCTACGCCCATCCCCAGACCAACGAGCAATGCAGCGATGCGATAGAGAAATGGGGCGTGCCCATTATCCACACGAGCAGCAATGCATCGAGTGCCCTTGAGGCAAAAAAGACCCCGAACGCGGGAGCCCTCATCCCGGTCATTGCAGCTGAAATCTACCGCATGCCAATTCTCGTACGGAACACCGAGAACAATCTCTCGAACACCACACGGTTCGTCCGGATCTCCGCAACCCCCCTGCAGGACAAAATGCCGGAAAAATGCAGCATCCTCATCGATCCGAACGCAGACCGGTCCGGCCTGCTCCATGACCTGCTTGAGGCATTTGCCAGCCGGAATATCAACCTGACCCGGATCGAGTCCCGGCCATCGAAACGAAAGATTGGCGAATACGTCTTCTTCCTCGACACCACGTGGTCGGCAAAGACTGCTGAAGCAATCTCAGAACTCAAAACCATCACCAGTGTCAAGGAACTTGGCTGTTACCGGAAGATTGGGGTGGAACCATGATCGTTACCCCGGAAAAGATAGCGGGCGTTGATCTTACATTCACTGCCCCGCCGTCCAAGAGCTATACTCACCGGGCTCTCATTTCCGGTGCTCTTGCCGAAGGAAAGACCACTATCTTCCGGCCTCTCGAGGCAGAAGATACCCGGCTGACTGCCGGTGCCCTACGGTCCCTCGGGGTTGTTATTGAAGAACAGCCGGGACGAATCATTATCACCGGCTGCAAAGGAACACTCAAAAATCGCACAGCGACAACCCTTGACCTCGATAACTCCGGCACCAGTCTTCGCCTCCTGACTACCCTTGCCCTGCTCTGCCAGTACCCGGTCACCCTGACCGGCAGCGCCCGTATGCAGGAGCGTCCCATCGGTCCCCTGGCGGATGCTCTCCCGGCTCTTGGCGGGACCGTGGAGTTCCTGCAAAAGGATGGCTACCCACCGCTCCGCGTGAGCGGGAAACTGCTCGGCGGCCCGGTTGTTATCGATGGATCCATGAGCAGCCAGTTCATCACCTCGATTCTGATGGCGGCCCCCTATGCACACAAGGAGGTCGAGATCATCATCCCTGCACCCCCGGCGTCAGCCTCATATCTCGACATCACCCTTAGCGTGATCGAAGCATTCGGAGCGAAGGTAACGCGGACCGGATACGAGCGGTTCGTTGTCAGCACCACTGACCACTACAAGGCCCGGCGCTACACCGTGGAGGGAGATTATTCCTCGGCCTCGTACTTCTTTGCCCTTGCGGCTATCTGCGGCGGAAAAGTGACGGTGAAGAACCTGGCACCCGCATCCGTGCAGGGCGACCGCAGGTTCCTCGACGCCTTGGAGGCCATGGGATGTAAGGTGACCTATGGAGCAAAATCGGTTACCGTGGAGAACTCCGGCGAACTCCGGGGCATTACGTTCGATATGGCCACCTCACCCGATACCGTCCAGACGCTCTGCATGGTTGCAGCAGTGGCCTCAACCCCAACTACCTTAACGGGCATCGGACATTTAAAGTTCAAGGAGAGTGACCGTATCAGTAGTACTGCCGAGCGACTGCGACTGCTGGGCGGGGATGTGCAGGTATCTGACGACAGTATCACGATACGACCTGCCCCCCTGCACGGCGGCTCGATAGACCCGGCAAACGATCATCGCACGGCTATGAGCTTTGCCATACTCGGATGTGGCATCGGGGGAGTTACCATACAAAACGCAGAGTGTGTGAACAAATCGTTCCCGGGATTCTGGGAACAGCTTTCCGGAGTTATTCCATGAAGCGGATCGTGCTGACCGGATTTCGCGGTACTGGCAAGAGCGAAATCGGGAAAGTTCTTGCACGGAACCTGAACCTGCCGCTGCTGGATACGGACGCTCTCGTTGAGCAGAATACCGGCAGATCTATTCCCTCTATATTTCATGAAGAGGGGGAGGAGCGATTCCGAACCATGGAGCGCGAGGTCATCGCATCCCTTCCACCAGATAACGTGGTCATCAGCACCGGTGGGGGAGCGGTGATTGACCCAAAGAACATGGAAAATCTCCGCAGGCATAGTATTCTCATCCTCCTTGTTGCGGATATTGATGCAATCGAATCACGACTGGCACGATCCCCCCGTCCTCCGCTGACCAGTCTCCCGCTGAGAGAAGAGATTGCCGAACTCCTGGACCGGCGCCGCCCGAATTATTATGCATCGGCCGATTTCTGCGTAGATACCAGCGAGACCACACCGGAGGCAGCAGGACAGAAAGTACTGCACTTCTTATCCGAAGGCAATTCAACGCCAAAGCAGCGCACTACAGCTTTGCAGTTTTTCAAAACCGGACGGATTCCTCCCCTTGCATTCCAGAAACTGGAACAGGTGCTGATGGGTGCAGACCGGGATCCGCAGACCCGGATCATGGGGGTAGCCGGTTACCCGTGCGCCCACAGCAAGAGTCCCGCACTCTTCAACGGGCTTTTCGAACGCTATGGTCTCAATTATCATTATACATGGTTTGAGGATCCGGAGATTGCCGAGATCATGAAAATCGCCCGGTGCGTTGATGCAAAAGGGCTCTCGGTGACGATCCCGTTCAAGACCGACGTAATGGAATTTGTCGATGAAGTGGACGAGCACGCAGCCCAGCCAATCGGTGCCGTGAATACCGTGGTCTTTGCCTGTGGTACGGCAATCGGGTATAACACTGACTGGCTGGGCGTAAGAAAACCGCTCGTTCATCTCAAAGGAGCAAAAGCGGTGCTGCTCGGGGCCGGAGGCGTGGCTGCGGCTGCGGCTTACGCGCTTGTCGATCTCGACATGGACCTGACAATCCTAAACCGGACACCGGCAAATGCTAAAATCCTCGCAGACCGGTTTGGCTGCAAGTCAGCAGACTGGGATACATTTGATACGATAAAACCCGATTTGGTAGTGAACTCAACGCCGCTCGGCATGCAGCCGGATATTCGGAGTCCGCTCAAAGAGGACCAGATCCTCCCGGGTATGACCGTGTACGATCTGGTCTACACCCCGCCGGAGACCCCGTTCATCCAGGCTGCGCGGAAGAAAGGGTGTCATACCATTCTTGGCACCGAGATGTTCATCCATCAGGCGCGTGAACAGTTCTATCTGAACTTTGGTATCGATGTACCGGATACGATTATCCGGGAGCTGGTAGAATGAACACATTTGGCAACAATTTCAGGATCACGACATTCGGGGAAAGCCACGGGCCGGCAGTTGGCGTTGTTATTGACGGGTGCCCGGCAGGAATGGCACTTTCAGAGATCGATATTCAGCCACTCCTTGACCGGAGGCGCCCGGGCACCTCACCGGTCAGCTCACCACGAAAAGAGAGTGACAAGGTTGAGATTCTTTCCGGCATCTTTGAAGGAAAAACGACCGGTACGCCAATCGCCCTGATAGTGCGAAACGAGAACCAGCAGTCAAAAGATTACGAAGAACTCCGCGAGAAGTTCCGCCCGGGCCATGCCGACTTCACGTACCATGAGAAATATGGCATCCGGGATCACCGGGGCGGTGGCAGGAGCTCGGGCAGGGAGACCCTCTCCCGCGTTGCAGCCGGTGCTGTTGCTATGAAGTACCTTGCTGAACGGCGAATCATTATTACCGGAACCATTCGCGAAGTGCATGGTAAAACCAATCCCGTTGAGATGGAAAATGAGATCCTCGCTGCAAAAGCTACCGGGGATTCGGTAGGGGGGATTGTGCAGGTTATTGCGACGGGATGCCCGACAGGTCTTGGCGATCCGGTCTTTGGGAAACTCGATGCACTCATTGCCTGTGCGATGATGGGGATCGGTGCGGTAAAAGGTGTGGAGATCGGCGATGGGTTTACCGCAGCACGGAAGTTTGGGAGCGAGAACAACGACCAGATGACTGCTGAAGGATTTTCCAGCAACCATGCGGGGGGAATCCTTGGCGGCATCTCTTCCGGGCAGGATATTGTCGTGAGGATCGCAGTGAAACCCACTCCTTCAATAGCAAAAATCCAGCAGACCCGGGACATCTATGGAAATGTTGTGGATATTTCTGTCGGTGGGAGGCACGATCCCTGCATTGTTCCCCGCATTGTACCGGTTGCAGAAGCGATGCTTGCATTGGTGCTCATCGATTGCGTGCTGGAAAAATACCGGTAACTTTTATTCTTTTTAGAACCGAACGGGCCTCGGTTTTTTATTGTTATTTTTCACCGATTTATTTGCCCTATACATTTTTCTCATGATTATGGAAGTTCCGCTGATTATTTCCGGAATATAGTATGGATAATCTGCAATCTTCAGTTATAGGAAGGATATAAAAATAAATGACTTACTCTTCGCCAATTTCCCCGCCCGATTCTTCAAGCGGAATTGGTTCTCCGATATCTTCCACTTCGTCTTCCGTGCACCAGATCTCAATTGCTTTATCAACACCGGCATATTCCTGATGGTACTCCTCGATTGAGGAACCCGGTGACATGATCACGGTGCTGATCAGTGTACCATCCTTGAACCCGTAGAGCCTGCGGTGCGGCCATGTGGTGCCAAGCACAGTCACCCTTTCGTAATAGATATCCTGCGCCATCTGCTGGGTGCAGTATATTCCTTTTGCCACTTCAAAGAGCGATTCCTTGGCATAGCGCCGGATATACCAGCGCAGTTCTGCTACAAGGGACATGGCGCTTCCTAAAGAGGTTGTCGTTATCAAAACCCCGCAGGGTTTTCTCTTCGGGTGATAAAAACGCAGCACCAACCGGCTTGTTTCTGAAGTAAAAAGGGTATGGTGGAGATCGATACCGGCCTTCTGGAGCACAAGGATGTTCATACGATCTCCTGGTGATTATCCTGTAAGGGGTGAATTGCAGAACACCTTTTTGCTATGAAAATAGCGTCGCCATTTTCATATACATATGTTCTTTTCAACCTTGGTATCCTGACAGTTTTTAGGTATACATGCGGGTGTCAGTAATCTTCTCTAACTTGACTTTTCTTACCGCAGTAATAAAATCAGTCATCTCGACAGATACAGCCTCACGCCGCACGGCCATCATCCCGGCTTCGCGGCAGATTGCCTGGAGTTCAGCACCAGTTGCCTTCTCGGTCATTGCAGACACGATATCCAGGCTCACGCCTTCCATGTGCATGTTGCGCGAATGGATCTTGAGGATCTCAAGCCGGGAGTCCAGATCGGGAAGTGGTATCTCGATCAAGCGATCGAAGCGGCCGGGACGGAGCAGTGCCGGGTCCAGCATATCCACGCGGTTTGTTGCCGCCATGATCCGCACATCGCCCCGGTTGTCAAACCCGTCCATCTCTGCAAGGAGCTGCATCATGGTCCGCTGGACTTCGGCGCTTCCGGACGTCCCGTCATTTGTGCGCATGCTTCCCACCGCATCAATCTCATCAATAAAGACAATCGCTGGTGCACGTTCGCGGGCGAGCTGGAACAGTTCGCGGACAAGACCGGCTCCTTCCCCGATGAATTTATGGACGAGTTCACTTCCGGACATGCGGATGAAGGTGGCTTTTGCTTCATGGGCTACTGCTTTTGCAATAAGGGTTTTACCGGTTCCTGGTGCCCCGTAGAGCAGGATACCCTTTGGCGGTTCGACACCAACACGCTTGAATATCTCTGGTCGTGTCAAGGGGTATTCAACGGCTTCACGAACTTCTTTTATCTCTTCAACAAGACCGCCGATCTGCGCATAGCTGATATCCGGTGATTCCTCGAGTTCCATAACTCGCACGCGGGAATCGTAGATATTGCCAATCACTTTTACAATAGAGAGGGCGTTGTTGACGGCAACTTTTGCCCCTTGTTTTATCTGCTTGCGGAGTTCTTCGGGTGCCAGGGTAAGATATTCCTGGTTATTTCCCTGCTGGCGGAGGTAGATCTCACCGTTATCGAGGATATCAACTACAACTGCAACAAAGAGTGGCATGCGCTTTAACTGGTTATTCTCGCGCTTGAGCTGGCCGTTCTCCTTCTGGAGTTCGTCTGCTTTCACCTTTAACTCTAACAGGGTAGCCTCGAGCTCGTTGAGCTGTATCTGGTATTTGAGCTCATTTTGCGGAGCAGAGGTATTGACGGCTGTCTCTTCCATATCTATCATATACTGAAATCTTCAAACATTTATTAGGTGTGATTTTGCTAATCAGGGGAAGAGGAATTTCAACAGGGAAGGCAAGCGGCCCGCTACTCGTGAGCCTGCAGCCAATCTCGTTTTTATCTGGAGTGGATCCGGATACGGGGATTATTGTTGAGAAAGGCCACCTGCTAAGCGGGCAGTGCATATCAGGAAAAGTTCTGGTGTTTCCCTATGGCAAGGGTTCAACGGTTGGATCGTATGTGCTGTATGCACTGAGCAGGAACGGGCATGCACCTCTGGCAATTGTGAATACTGAAGCAGAAGCAATCATTGCAACGGGCGCAATCATCAGCAAAATCCCGATGATCGACCGGATTGACGTGCCAATAACAAGGCTCAAAAATGATACACGCGTGACCGTGGATGGGGCGCTGGGAGAACTGGAATATGATGGTGAACTTGCTGATGCCTGATTTTTAATTTTGAGCACAAGCATCATATAACTCCAGCTCGTACGTTCTGGTATGCAGTACCGAGTCACTATTTCGATTATTATTCTCATCTGTGCCGCACTTGCGATTGCCGGCTGTACCGGGACGCAGACTAATCCTGCTGCAGTTCCAGGAACCGGTTCACCAGGTACTCAAGGCACTTCTTCTTCTGGAGGCAATCTGGTTGTCTCTCCAACAGATGCTGTGCCGGATTATAACATGGTCACGGCCGATGTCGGTGAGAAGGATTACCTGGGTAACATCCCGGTCATCTTCCAGGGCGGTATGGGTCAGATCCATGTAAAAAAGATTGATGTGACCCTGTACCGTTCTGATGGGCAGGTCAAGACTGCAACAGTTGGCATAAAGAAAGGCGATCTGGTTGAACTCGAAGGGACCAAACAGACCGATCGTGTGGTTGTCAAAGTGTCCATGGACAACGGACAGAGTTACACGATCAATGATGTGACGAGCCCGTACCGCACCCGCATGTAAATAATTCCCCTTTTTATTTTTTTAAGGATAAATCGACAATTTTTCTATCATGCAGGTCAACTGGCGACAAATTCACGCAGCACGGAACTCATATGCAGCACTATCAGCAGCGTGCGACTTATCCGGTTTTCACCTGAAACTTGTTGAACGACCCGAAGAGGATGTGACATGTTATAGTCTCAACTCTCTCAATGAGACATATTACCGCGATGAGATAGCAAGAGCGGACTGTATCACCATTGTTGGCGGACCCCATGCAACAGCCTGTCCCGCTGAAGTTGCTGTGTATGCAGACTATGTTATTGTCGGGGAAGGTGAGTACACGCTGCCCCGGCTTTTAGAAGAGATCGAGCGTGGCGGTACAGGACAAATACCCGGTGTTGTGACACGCGATTACAATAATCCGGCAACTTCCTGTGTCCGGCTCGATGCATACCCGGCATTTTCTGAAAAACAGGGATTTGTGGAAATATCACGGGGATGCCCGTTCTCCTGTGGTTACTGCCAGACACCGCAGATATTCGGTCACTGTATGCGGCACCGTTCGATTGATACGATCGCCGAATTCTCGAACCGGTATGAGCATGCCCGGTTTGTTTCACCCAATGCATTTGCCTATGGTTCCGATGGAATCCATCCCCGCTGGGAGAAGATCGAGGCACTCTTCAAACGTCTCTCTCACCAGATATTTTTTGGCACGTTTCCTTCTGAAGTGCGCCCGGAATTTGTCTGCAAAGAGTCCCTATCTCTCGTGAACCAATACTGTACGAATACCAAACTCCATTTCGGAGCGCAGTCTGGAAGTGATGCCGTGCTGGAACGGCTGCATCGCGGGCACACGGTTAATGATGTGATGCAGGCAGTTGAGCTTTGCACGGATGCCGGTATCACGCCGGTTGTCGATTTTATTGTAGGTTTTCCGTTTGAGAGTGACGATGAACAGCTGGAGACCGTGAACTTGATCCGTGAAGTGGCACGGTCCGGAAAAGTCCACGTTCACCGGTTCATCCCGTTGCCCGGAACCCCGCTCGCCGGTACAACCGCGCGTCCACTCCTGAAAGAGACTGAAAAAGCCTGTGGAAAACTTGCATTGGCGGGGAAAATAACGGGTTCATGGAGTGAACCGGAGATAAGGTTTTTTAGACCCCCTTCAAATGATATACCATGAAAGATGTGCTATTGATAGCAGATCTCCATGGTCAATTCGGTAAAATTGATTCATTTCTGGAATTGAATCCAGAAGCGGTATTTATTGCAGGAGACATCACCAATATGGGTCCAGTTGACGCGGTCGACGACGTGCTTGCACGTATCGATGTGCCGTGCTTTGCAGTTCCCGGAAACTGTGATCCGCGTGAGATTCTCGAGACACTTGAACACTCCGATGCCGTCAGCCTCCATGGTTCCAGTCTTAACCTTGGCAAGATGACTATCGTTGGTTGTGGCGGATCCAACCCCACACCGTTCGGAACCCCGTTCGAGCTGACCGACAAGCAGATAGATGACGTGTTGAACAGCGCGATGAAAAAGATGCAAAAGGCAACTCACAATGTACTGCTCTGCCATGCCCCCCCATTCGAAACTCTCGACAAACCTGCGGGTGAGCATATCGGAAGCCACAGCATCAGGAAGCACATGAAGTCTTTTGATATTGTGTGCTGTGCCCACATTCACGAGGCACGGGGCATTATGGACGTCGACGGGGTAAAAATTGTGAATCCCGGTCCGGCAATGGACGGGCACTGTGCAATGATTCACTTCGGCAACGATGCCAAAGATATCAAGATTGAACTGCTGACCGTTTAGACAGGAGTAGTTCAAGGTACGAGGCGAGGATTGGCTCGCCAGATACACCAATCTCTTTTGCGATTCTTTCGATAACGACAGCGGCATTTGAATTTTCATCATCTGCCATGATTTCAATCTCAACAAAGGTACCGAGTTCATTTACTTCATCCAGTGAGATTGCAGAATCAGCGTACCGGAAGTTCTCGCGCCACTTGTTCACTTCAGTAGTTTTGGTAAACCCGAGGCGGTCGAGCATTGTTTCAAAAACTTCGCCGGATTCCACCGCAGTATTCAGTTCTTCGCGTGCCTTGAGCCCGAACTTTTTGATCTTCGCCCCTTTGTAAGTGACAACTGCATGATTGTTGGTATACCGGACACGGACTGCTTCATCGGTTACGCCAAAATCACGATGGGGAGCGTTATAATAGATGTCGTGCTCGTGTATCCTGCCCTTACATTCCGCTCCTTTCTCCACCAGTTTTTTGCGGATGGGTTCAAGCGAGGGTACCTTAACTTTTAATTCAACTTCGAGCATAGGTGTGCCACACTTTTATCTGTCATCGTTGCGATTTAATATAGTCAGGTGAAGCATGGCAATAAAAGAAGGAGATTTTATCAAACTGAGCTATACAGGCAGTGTAAATGGCAATGTTTTTGACACTACCTTTGAAGAAGAGGCAAAGACTGCCGGAATCCACAGTGCAAATGCGATCTACGGCCCGGTAACGATCTGTGTCGGCCAGAAGCACGTGATTCTCGGTCTCGATGAAGAACTTTCAGGTAAGAAAGCCGGTGCAGAGGGTGACGTAACTGTCGCTCCCGACAAGGCATTTGGCGAGCGCGATATGAAACGCGTCCAATCCTATCCAAAGAACAAGTTCTCTCAGAAGCCGGTCCGGGGTATGCCTGTGAAAATGGAAGAACATGGAGAAGGTACTGTTGTCGATGTGATCGGTAACCGCGTGATTGTGGACTTTAACGCACCCCTTGCCGGCCAGACTCTCGTCTACCACTACAAGATTGAAGAAGTTGTCAAAGATCCGCTCGAGCAGCTCAAAGGTCTCATTCGTCTGTACGCAGGAAAGGAGATGGAAGTCTCCATCGACGATGGAAAGGCAACTGTTACTCTCCCGGCAGGTATCAACTACGACCGCCGCTGGATGCTCTGGCGCGGTCGGATCATCCACGAGGGTTTCGAGCAGATTCAGGGAATCTCTGAGATTGTTCTTGTCGAGAGCTACAAGAAACCAGAGAAGAAAGAAGAAGATAAGAAAGAATAATTTTTTTTTGATTTTTCGTTTTTACCCGGAATTCTTTCGGGAATTTTTTTAAGTTGCTGTTGTTTTTATGGGTCCCCGGTATCGGAGCTTTACCCCAAGACCTCCAGGATTAACCCGCCGCCCGCGACGGGCACCCCAGCGGCGGATTACTCGGTTTAGAGCAGGGGGCAATGGAATAGTTCCTTGTGTTTCATCTAAACATTCAATGAATAAAAAAGCGGTCAGGATAAAACTTCCTGCCCAGTGAGGCCCCGACAAGGTGGCCGAACGACCTCCGAAGGGGTTGGAAGCATCACAAATAAAAATTGGATTTTTCTTATATTTTAAACTGACAATGTGTCAGTATTTCCTTATTTTGAAAGTACCGAGTGTATCAGAGTCATTATCCCTGCTTTTGTCGCCCGTTTCGGACGTGCACCGAATGGGGAGAAAGCGGTCATATCCATGTCATCGGATTCGAACATCTCCTTGTTGACCCGGTCATTCATTTCGTTAAAGATCCGTTTGTAAGCCACGCAATGGGGATCGACACCCTGGACCTCTCCGCCGGTTGGGACGATTGCATTGTAGGGGCACCCGCCACGACAGTACTTGATATGAGGGCATTCTTTGCATGCGGTGTCAACAAATTCCTTGAATCGCTGCATCCGTTTCCCAGCAATCGTGTTTGCGAGTATTTCTGGTGAGGGCCGGTCCCGTACATTGCCCATCACCCATTCATCCATACCAACAAAACGGTAGCACGGATAGATACTCCCGTCCGGACCGATGGCAAAGGTATTGCCCATGCAGTCGGCAAATGTACATACCGAACCCCTGCGGGTAGAGATGCACCGGCACAGGTCGTTGATGTTCATAATCTCGATTTTTCCGAAATTTTCGAGATATTTATCAAGCAAAAAGACAAGCAGTTCACCGTATACAACCGGTTCGAGCGCCCATTGTTTCGGATTTTCGCTGCGCAGGGACGGTAGAGCGGGATGGAGTTTCATCACAAAACCGTTGCTGAGGAAAAATTGGAATATTTCCTCTTTCTGCTTTACGGATTCACCGGTGAATGTGCAGATGAACCGGACCTGCAGTCCCTGTGCCTTTGCCAGTTCGTACCCACGCATGGTCTTTTTAAAATATCCATCACCCCGCTGGGAGTCATTGAGTGCTTCAGGGCCATCGATGCTGGTACCGATTGGTACATGATATTTTGCAAGAATGTCTGCAAGTTCCGGGGTGAGCAGCCAGAGATTGCTTTGCATCGCAAACGTGGGTTTAAGGTGAGCCAGTCCTTCAGAAATCAGAGGAAGTGCCTGTCGGTAAAAATCCACACCCGCAAGGAGCGGTTCACCGCCATGAAACGTGATAGTAACCTGATCTTTCCGGAAATCCTTGAGCCATGCAACTGTTTCTTTAACCGTATCTATGCTCATTTTTGGAGAGCCGGCTTCTGAACTCCAGCAATAACTGCAATGCGCAGGACATCCCAGTGTAGGAATAAGCATGATGTGAAACGGACTTTTCATGAAATGGGTTTCCTTGATTGTTGTTCTCTCTTTTAAACGGTATAATCATTATTCTTTTACTGTGAGTAAAACCTGTTTTTTTTATAGTATCCGGGCCAAACAATTCATTATGAGCAGAATATCAGGTTTTGTCATTGCCGTTCTGGTCGTTCTTATCGCAGGTGTACTCATTGCCGGCTGCACGAATTCTGCATCAGTAAATACTACGCCAGCACAAACATCTGCAATAACGACAACGCAAGGAACCACCGCTCTCTACACTGTGGGAGATATTGTAAGAAGCCCAAAAGCCGGTTCAGAGTCCGGTTATCTCATACTAAAATATGATTCAGGATCCGATTCCTATGAACGGGCATTTATCTACCGGAATACTGACGGGAGCTGGGGGTACCGGGTTGATTCGTCGATAGCGACCCTTTCCCGATCTGCACTCGAAAAAGTCTACACGGTTAAAATTACACATGTTGACCCTGCACAAGTTTCTCTGAAGCAACCAACCGTTACTACTTCCACGGTAACTGTTGCCGGGACCAGCACCAATACCATTACAACAACTACACCGGTAATAACGATAACACTTGCCATGAAACCCCAGGTGAAAGATATTACTCCGGACAATGGATTGGCCGCTACATCGGTCGCTATTTCAGATCTTCAGGGCAATGGGTTTCAGAGTGGTGCATCCGTTATACTCGCACGGGTTGCCAGCGTGAATATCTCTGCGACAAATGTTAATGTCCAGTCTTCATCACATATCTCGTGTACGTTTACACTTCCCGCAAATGCCACTATTGGAACATGGGATATCATTGTTGTTAACCCGGATGGGCAGTCAACCCGCTACAGCAATGTATTTACCATTCGACAGAATACGAATCCATCTACTACAACTACCACGTCTTCAACGGGGGGTATAAGTATTTCCTCAATTGATGATCCCAAGTTTGCTATGTCGGGGGCATATTTGCCAATAACCGTTCATGGATCCAATTTTAAGGATCTTATAACCTGCAAACTAACTAGGAGTGGAATAGATATTCTTGCATCAACGGTATCGCGCTCCAGTGATGAGCAATTGCAATGCTTCTTCACCATTCCCGCGGGATCATACGGGTCATGGAGTATCGTTCTGACGAACACGGATGGTACCACCGGGACCTTGACCGATGGTTTTTCAGTAATTAGTTAAACAAGGTTTTTTCTCTTTTTTATTTTTGGAAAAATTAGATTTCGATTATACTAGCTTGTACCTGAGTAATGCCGCAATCCCGCCCAGTGCTACTAACCGCTCCCCGGGCTCAAAGCTGGATGAAAGAACAACAACAACAGCCCGCATGGCCTCTGCGTTCTCGATGAGTGCCATGGTTGCCGGGTCCCGCAGCAGGGTATCTGCAACCAGCACCTGTTCGACTGCGCCGTACCCGATAGCGTCTTGCACTTCCTGCCTTCCATAGGCAACAGCCCCGTCCTGTGCGATCCGGCATAGTACTTCATCCATAAATTTTACTTCGCGGGAGAGCTGGAGGTCATCAATAAGTTTCTCAAGCGCACCCTTGCCAATTACATCCTGCACTGCGCCTCGCCCGATGCGTCGTGTCTCGACACTGATTGCTTTCTCTGCAACCGGGCTTCCCTTGTTTTTGGAAAATTTTATGAAATCGTCCTTGATGAATCCAGGGCCTGCGATGATCAGGGGTCCGTCAATTGCAGCAAGAGGGGCAAGTACCTGTTCGAAAAATGCGGGGCGATTATCTGATTCCCCGCCTTTACCGCTCCCGGCAGAAAAGGTTACAACACTCTCCGGGCCGTATTGCCGGAGCCGGAAGAGTTCGGCTTCCCCCTCTTCTATCGTGAGGATATGGATCAGGCTGAATGCCGAGGATTTCACTGCCCGTTCGATTCTCTCCAGTTCATGGGGACGCCACTGTTTGATGACGGAAATTTCAAACCCGGTCTCTACATTGATCGTATGGTATGAGCCAATTTCAATGCCATGTTCAATTACTCCGCTGATACGGAGCCTGACCCCGTGTTGGGAAAACTCAACCCGCTCAATCCGGATGCCAAGCCTGACCGGACGTTTCTCCATCTTCTCCGGCCGGAGTTTGTCACTTGCCGTATCCACGCTACGGAACGTTGTGGCAAATACAAGATCTCCGGGTGCAACAAGGTGCTGGAGATGCCAGAGATCGTCTACACTTTCCGGAAACAGCCTGATTTCGCCATTGTTACCTTTGAGGTCCGTGTAATCAGCCTTCATGCTGCCCTACTATATCAGAACCTCCGGGAGGAACGAAGGCTGCAACTGTATCGGTATTCAGGATTCCTTTGAGTGCCTTTTCTTCGTCTTCAGAGATCTTGGTTTTCAAGAGGCGCAGCATCTTCTTTGCAATATCATTGGGCTCGAACTGCCCGGGCTTGAGCTCGTTAAAGGCCTTGCATTTCTCCTTGATTGCAGATGGTGGACCGCCAATAACAGCAGCATTTGGTTCGAGCATCAGACCGATACCAACCGAGAGCGGCACATTCCGGTACCATGTCCGTTCGCCTCGGACAATGAATGAACCCCGCGAGACAAATTCTCCGGATTCGGGAGTCTTACTCACCTGCGGGGGAAGGACACTAAAGACATCTGCTGAGAAATGACCGCTGCGCCATGCACCTGAGTAGGAGGCAGCAAACTGGGCAACTTCGTCCATATGATCTGTTTTGCCTTTGACGATCACGACACTTGCCCCGTGCACATCGGCATGCACGAAGAGATCTCCTCCGGCCATGTATTTCTTGACCAGTTCTTCGTTCTGGGATGCATCGCGCCCGCCAAGAACAACTGTGCCATCGCTGGTGATGAACCAGCGGAAACGGTGGTACCAAAGTTTCTTTAACGGGATGATATCGCGTCGTTGAGCCTTCTTTTTGACAACCACATTCTTCATTGCCGCGAGTGCGCCGGCCTTCTTTTTCCTGAATTTTTTTATGACATCGTAATACCGGCCGGCATTCTGTTCAATACCTTCGTGTACATAAATTTTTACCCGTTTCCCGATGTCGACTTCAACAGCTGCCTCATCGGGATAAAAGGCAGTGATCTTTTTTGCATCTTCAGATGTTGCCCCTTTCAGGTGCCGTTCGATCTCCTGCCAGGAAAGTTGCTTGCTTGCGGAATCCAGCGATGTGATAAGGGTGGAGATAAACTGGTAATTTTCATAGATTGCAGCAACAATCTCTTCGGTCTTTTCAACTTTCTCATCAAATTTTTTTATTGCCGATTCCTGGTATTTCCTGATACGCTCCTCTTTCGAGAATTTTGGTTTTGCCGCTTTCGTTGCGGTCTCTTTCTTGGTTAAGGGATAGAAAGCTTCGAGAGCATCAGAAAAACTCTGAAATGTCTGTTGGTCCGTTTCGCCCCGGATATCAACAGACTCACAGTGCTTTGCCGAGATAACAGGTGTGCGTGAGTGCAGTACCTGGTCAAAAAACTCGTGTACAGCGGTGAACAAAAGAGTCGGATCTGCAGAGGCTGCGGGCATGGTTTTATCCAGCCCCGCTTTCTGGCAGATATATTCTGCATATGCGCCTCCCAGCATGCACCCCATAGCAAGCCCTCGCACAAGATCCCGGTCCTGTTCCTTAAGAGCAGCAGTCAGGTTTTCTAACGATGCTGTTGGATCAACTGCGGTCAGCTGGTAAACTGCGCCGGGGACTATTTCGCGTTCCTTGAACCGGTGATGCCGGAGGGGTTTGACAATTACGTATTCTTCATTGGTCAGTATCACGTTTCCTTCATCGAAGAGTTCAATGATAAGCCGGTATACTGTTGTTCCTTTGCCGACATCGAAGATCAGGATGCGTTCGAGTCCGTGCTGGTGAATCGCAAGCACCTTTCCGCCAGACAGGTATTTGCGCAGGAGCATCGCGTACTGGGGCGGATTTTTCGGGGGTGCAGGGAATTCCTTCACCAGATGGGTCCTTCGGCCGGACTCGATGAGCAGCAGGTTCCTTGCTTTGTTCTCCCCGTTGAGCCTGATGCCGAGTGTCCGGGAGTCGAACTGGTAGACCTTGTCGATCCAGAGCGGCAGCTTTTCACACAATTCGGACGTCATCGCCTTAACGTCAATCCCGCTCATACCCTGTTCGGATGCCATTTGATTATACCAAATTACATATGGCTTGCGCACTAAAAAATAAGACTACTGGTGTAACGGGATGAGTGACGAGATTATCGAAGAACAGCCAGTCCAGACCAAGAAGCAGAAGACTAAAGCAGACAAACAGGCAGAACATATCGAGCGTATCAAGCGGACGCTGGCTGCCAGTCTTATTGGTATCTTTGTTGGCGGACTATCATACTACATCAGCATTTCATATAGCAAAGATTCCGGTCTTCTTGCACTCATGCTGATGATCGCAGGAATTGTTGTCCAGAAGCATATCTTCATACTCATGCGTATGGATACCGGAAAACTCGGGGCAAAGGATTGGTTTTACCAGGGATTCATGACCTTTGCTTTCTGGTTCATGTCATGGACAATCTTGCTGACTGCAATGCCTAAATAATCATAAACATTTTTGATCTTCATGAGAATAGCGATTGTTCATCAAGACCGATGCCACGCAAAAAAATGCGGCACCGAATGCATTATTTATTGTCCCCGTGTCAGGACCGGTGACGAAACCGTTATTATCGGAGAAACGGGCAAAGCAGTCATATCTGAAGAACTCTGTGTTGGTTGCGGTATCTGCATAAAAAAATGTCCGTTCGATGCGATTGATATCGTCAGCCTGCCTGAAGAACTTGAGCACCCCACTCACCGGTATGGTAAGAACGGTTTTGCACTTTATGGTCTCCCGATCCCTCTTGAAGGAAAAGTCACCGGTATCCTTGGTGCTAATGGTATCGGTAAAAGCACCGCAGTGAAGATTCTCGCCGGCCAGCTCCGCCCCAATCTGGGGAATTTTGATACCGAAGTTGCATGGGAAGAGATCTTCAAGCGGTACGCGGGCACCGAACTCTTCGATTATCTCCAGACCGTCTCCAAAAAGACCCTGAAAATTGCGTCTAAACCCCAATATATTGATTATATCCCCAAAATTTTCACAGGAACTGTTCGGGAACTCCTTAAAAAAACCGATGAACGCAATAAACTGGTCGAGATGCTGCCGATACTCAAGCTCAATGCGATACTCGACCACGATATCAGCACGTTGAGTGGTGGGGAACTGCAACGGGTGGCAATCGCTGCATGCCTTGCACGTGATGCAGACCTCTACTTTCTCGATGAGATCACTCCATTCCTGGATATCTACCAGCGAATTGCAGCTGCAAAACTTATCCGTGAACTTGCAGCTGAGCGACCGGTAGTTGTCGTTGAACACGATCTGGCGATTCTCGATATGCTTGCCGATACAGTTCACGTAGGTTACGGAAAACCAGCTGTCTTTGGTATTATTACCCGGCCAAAGGGTGTCCGTGTGGGAATCAACCAGTACCTTGAGGGATTTTTAACCGAAGAGAATGTACGGTTCCGCACCACGCAGGTTGTCTTTGAAAAGCGGGCGCATGACAAGGGATCCAATCGTGAAGATCTCTTCATAATCCCGGCAATGACCAAGGAATACGCATCATTCCATCTCACGGTCTCCGGAGGCACCATCAAGAGTGGGGAAGTACTTGGGATTGTTGGGGCAAATGGTATGGGAAAGAGCACCTTTGCAAAACTTCTTGCCGGGGAGGAGACACCAACAACGGGCAAGATGGAAACCTCCCTCCGTATTTCGTATAAGCCCCAGTATATCAAAGCCGATACCTCTGATAGTGTGGAAATGTACCTGCGCAGGTGCACGACAAAATTCGACACCTCATATTACCAGCATGAGATCATAGAATCGCTTTCATTAGAATCTATACTCCAGTCATCGGTGGACACTCTCAGCGGAGGAGAGCTCCAGCGGGTGACAATTGCCGGGTGTTTATCAAGGGATGCTGATGTGTACATTCTCGATGAACCGAGTGCCCATCTCGATGTTGAACAGCGGGTCAAGGTGACCCGGATGATCAAGCATCATGCTGAAGGAAAACAAGTCGGCATCATGGTCATCGATCACGATATTTACCTAATCGATATGATCAGCGAGCGCATTTTGGTCTTTGAAGGTGAACCGGGGATTGCTGGTACAGCAGCAGGTCCTTTTAAGATGCGGGATGGGATGAACCGGTTCCTGAACGAACTCGATGTAACCTTCCGCCGGGACCAGAGCGGACGACCGCGAATCAATAAACCTGGTTCATTCCTTGATCGCGAACAGAAAGGATCCGGTGAATTCTATTATTATACCGCAGATGAAAATTAAACTCCATTTGTCATAGTTTTTATATAAGGACATGCAATTTTCCCTATATGCGGGGAGAGCAGCTTACCGATGCAATTATCTACGACAAGTTGAATCTCTTAAAAAAAGATTTTTCCGGTTATATTGAACGCAATTCGGTAAAAGTTGATGAAAACCTCCCGGTTTTTTTCGGGCACATGATCTCTGCTTTAGAAAAATCGTTTCCCAATATATCGGATGAATCCTATGATGATTTCATCGACAGCATCACATTTAACGTACTTGATGCAAGTGCCAACAGCAACAATTTTGATTACATTAAAAAAGTCCATCTCAATGCACTTCGCTTAAAAAAGAGAATTGATGCAGACATTGGAGTTAACATTGTTGTCGGCCTGAAACTATTAAAGAATGGTGATTATGGTCATGCTCTTGATTTCTTAAAAAAATATAAAGATCTCGATGCAAAAATTGGAACGGCTGTGGCCTACTGTTATTTTGTCCTGTCGCTGAGGGAGTTTAAAAAAGATGAAGCAGTTCAGAGAAACCAGCGACCCGGTGATATGGAACTACTCGCACGGGAAACCATGCTCAATCTTGCCCGCATCAAGCCTCCGGTAAACCAGTTGAGGCAGCTGGATATTGACAATCCGGCATTTCTTGAAAAGATATTCTGGCAGATGGTCTTCTCAGGAATTGAATGGTTCCCGAGCGAAATCTGGTTCATTGAAGTGGGGTTGAAAAACGCTACATTTACCCAGAATGCTGATATGAAGAGACGCCTGCTGGAGATCGGATCCGAACGGTTCTATACGGACATGGTCTTTTTACGGGAAATGTATCACTCAAAACTTGAGAATCGTGATGCAGCGGGTGCAGCGGGTGTCGTAAACCAGTTAATCAAGCAGTACCCGGATGATCTCGAACCAATCTACCTGGGTTTGAGATTATCTCTACTCTTAACAAAGAAGATCACGTACCAGAGCTTTCGAAAACTGGCCACGACAAAAGGCATGCCTGCTGCAATCATAGAACTGTTTGATTTATCCTTCGATCTGCTGGCACAGGACAAAAAGGCGGCAATGAGTAAGATCACTGATTTTGAACGGGAATTTCCGCATTACCAGTATTACATCACCGCGCTCCGGTATATTGCTGCAGATTTCTTTTCTGAAAATGAAACCCGGGTCAAACGGGCCAAAAAAGCTCTCCTCGATTCTATAGAGCAATATTGTAACGAAGAACTGAAGAATAAAAAAACTAATTAAATTTTAATTCTTCCTTTTCTTTCTGTAAAATCCTCATGGCATCAGGAAAAAATATTCACGCCAAATTTTTGAGCAATCGCACTGATAATACGAGCGATTGGATCGGTGATCTGGGCAAATATAGTCATGATGGATGATGAACCAAGTGGGGGCTTGACGGTCGTAGTTATGACTGTTGTGGTTGTTGATAGATTGGGTTTAGCAGTGATATTGACAACATTATCAGGAGTTAGTGAAGGAGTTGGAGTAACCCGATTAATCGATATAAGTTTTTCCGGATTTGAATTATCAGTATAGTAACCAACATATCCTGGTGTAGCAAACCAGACCCTGTTTTTTGCATCCACATTTACGGTTCTGACATTTGCGGATATACCAATTCCTTCAAACCGGTTCAAGTGACGGTAAATCCCACCATCACGCCAGATATAAAGACCGTTATCAGTTGCTATGTTGAGGTTACCGTCAAATCCTGCAGATAGATCATTGATGGTTATTTGATCTTGTGATAGATCACCGGTCGTCAGGACGTCCTTAAAACCTGATACCGTATCATAGTGAAGAATTTTTTCAGGGTTAAAGAAATAGACACCCCCCATGGGATCCCGTTTCACATGCTGCATCTGCCCGGAGGCACTATATTTGTCAGCCAGCATCTCGAACACAACCGGGTCATTCTGATTTCGTACAATCCACAGGCCTTCATTTATCGTGGCAATCATCAGTGAATTATTTCCGGAATCAAGAGCCATGCTATCTATTTCATTAAACCCCGGCCCTTCCTTTGTCATTGGCTGGAACCATGTCCAATTACCATAGCGGTAACGGTGAATGCCAGCATTACCAGTAGCAATCCACATGTCATCGTTCCAGCGCTGGAAGTCATTGATCCGGGTATTCTTTAGTAGCTGCTGATCGCGGATTGTCTGATAAAAGATACCATTGAAAATCTGAATGCCGCCAGAAGATCCAATCCACAGATTTCCCGTATGATCGAATTCGACTGCGGTGATGAAATCATCCATCAGGCCTTGTGAAATATTATTCAGATTCATGTGGCGTGTGCTCCATGTTCCATTGAAGGTGGATAATCCGAATGTAGTTGCTATCAGTACATTCCCATTAGGACTGTTGATCAGGTCCAAGATCTGGTCTGAATGAACCTGATTTTGGGAGGGGCTGAACACCTTAATGGTATACGGCAGTGTTTGTGAGCTGGTTGTGATAGATTCGTTGGCTGGTGAAGTACCGTTTTGCGGAATTGCATTAACCGGTAAAAAAAAGAGAAAAACAATAATAATTATTGCGATCTCATAACTCGCTCGTGACGCCATCTGCTCTCCGGATAGAGACTTTTCCGCCATTTGCAGGGAGAAATGTGACCGTTCGTCCGACCTTCCCCCCGACATCTTCAGCAGATAATTTGATACCCTGCTCTTTTAAAATGACCCGGACTTTTTCTGTATTGCGTTCACCAATATTGAGATTGGTACCGAAATATTCAAACATGCATGCTCCCCCCGCCATTTTTGCAACTAATGAACGGTTGTTACTGCCGATCTTATCGAGTTCTTTTAAGAGGAGTGGTATTGCTGTATCTGCATATTTTCCGGGGCGATCTGTCCTGCCACCGCTATCTGGCAGCATAATATGTACCATAGCACCGGTTTTTTTTTGCGGATCGTAGAGAGTAAGTCCGATACAGGAACCAAGACCAATGGTCATCATGGGAAAGGAACCGACCCGGTATTCACCGATACCAATCATCGCAGTCTGCCGGGTCTCGGAATTGGGTTCGGCCATATTGTTCACAGGTTTTTATGTTCCTTTCATCATATCTTCAAGAAGCTGATTAATTCTTTTTAATGTGTTAATCTCAGGCAGCATAATGATATCACTGTCAATCTTGTGCTCTTCACAGATAAGTTCTGTTGAGAAAAGTAAAACCTCGTCCACTTCCTCACCTAACTGGGCGATGAGTGATTCCATTGCTGCATGAGCCATATCGATACTGAGTGCTGGGGGAGATGGGAGCATAATAAAACCAAGAAGCTCTGCAGTGGCATCCAGGAACGCTGATACCATGATGTTGCCAACTTCGAGAAGAGCACTCTGGTCCATCTCATTAAAATCACGTTCCGTATCGGTCATTCCCAGCATAGTATTGGTCAATCGCATGGCAGATTCCCTTGTGATATAAAAAATTATATAGCCTCCATGCTGGATCTCTCCCTGAAGTTCAAATACAACCATCGCAGCGGATTCATCACCGACATGGTTTCCCAAATCGGCCAAGTCAATAGCTTTTATCGCCGGGACGCTCATCGAAACCGTGCTCGAGAGCATAGTTGATAATGTTGTTGCCGCGTGAGCTGCACCGATATTTCCCAGTTCCTGAATCGCATCTGCCTGCACTGCTGATAATTTCATGTCATACTCCTACACCATCGTATTTACATCAAGTACCGGTACTACTTCACCATCGCCAAGAATAGTAATCCCACTAACTCCGCGGGTGTTGCCGATAATGCTGCTCAACGGTTTTACAACAACTTCCTGCTTTCCTTCTACAATGTCTACGGCAATACAGCACTTCCGTTTCTGGTACTGCACTACGATAAGGATCTCCCGCTCTTCGGATTTTCCCATCATGTCATCCAGTAAGAAGATTTCAAGGACTTCATCACGAAGTAAAATTGCGTCACTCTTACCAATCCTGTGGGTTGCTTCGTCTTTGAAGTTTGCCACTTCTACAATGCTGCTAATCGGAATGGCAAGTCTCCGCTTATTTATCCGCACTATCATTACATCAACTATTGCCATTGTAGGGGGGAGCAGTAGTTCAAAACGGCTCCCTTTTCCCGGGTTTGTCTCAACCCGGATTGAACCTTTCAAAGATTCTATGGATCGTTTTACTACATCGAGTCCCACTCCACGTCCGCTGATATCGGAGATTTTGTCGGCTGTGGAGAATCCTGGCATGAACAGCAGATCTACTGCCTGTTCAGTAGTCAATGTTGCAGCATTTTCTTTTGTTATCAGACCTTTTTCTACCGCTTTTGACTTGACCTTTTCAACATTGACTCCAGCGCCATCATCAATGAGTTCAATGATTACATTATCGCGATCACGATGAGCCGAGAGTTTAACATACCCTTTTCTGGGTTTACCGGCTTTTTCCCTGACTTCGGGTGATTCGATCCCATGATTAACTGCATTCCTGATTAAGTGGAGTAGAGGATCATTAAGGCCATCCATGACACTGCGATCAAGTTCAGTTTCCCCACCTTCGATAAAAAATTCCACTTCTTTCCCATCGTATTGGGCGACATCCCGGACAACCCTTGGAAGACGGTTAAAGATATGATTTAAAGGGATCATGCGGATGTTCATCATCAGGTTCTGAAGATCCGATACCGATCGCTCCACCATTCCGATGGCCTCATCCATCTCCTTGATCTTGTTCTGTTCGGCGATCTGTTTGAGCCTGCCGCGGTTGATAACGAGATCCTCAACAAGATTCATGATATGGTCAAGCTGGGTGATATCAACCCTGAGATTCTTTATCTCCCGGGTTTTATCCGCACTTGCAGATTGCGGTTTTATATCTGCTTTTTCAGGTTTTACATCACAGGATGCTTCTGTCGGAGTAACCGGCTCTTCCTTTGCCACAGGAACAATTTCTACGGACGCAATATCAGTTCCGGCTGCAGCGGTTTTCAAGGCATCCTCACCCACATCGCTGGCAATTTTTAATACTAAAGTTCCTTCGAACACGCCTTCATCAATACTCTCACGTGACGGATTGAATGAAAGGATGGTCCCCAGGGACTCAAGATTTCCAATGGCAAGCATTGCCCGGATATCTTTCATAACACAGTCATCAGAAACTTTTATTGTTATGGAATAACGCGGGCGATTTGTATCATCAACAATCTCTTTTATTTTTTCTACGGATGACTTACTTTGTGCAACAGCTGGTTTGGAATCTTCCGCTATTGGCTTACCGGTATTTTTAGAAAGCCATTGTTTCAAGGCTTTTACCTGTTCATCAGGATTGATCGATGATGAATCTCCTCCACCTTCCACATCATCCATCATCAACTCAATAACGTCAGAACACGCTAAGAGGAGATTGTTGAGTTCTGCGGTAACAACCGCACTCCCACTGCGTACCATCTGGAACACATCTTCCATGGTATGGCAGAGTCTCTCCATCTCCATAAAGCCCATGGAGGCAGATGCTCCTTTGAGGGTATGAATCGAACGGAATATCTCATCAACAGCAGTCTGGCTTCCCTCTTTTTCCAGAATCAACATATTCCGTACCAGATTCTCGTGATTTTCACGGGATTCTGCAACAAACAGGGATCGGTATGCTTCAAATTCAGACATCTATGCCCTCCATAGCATGTACTGCCTTCTCAATCTCTTTTGCAAGTTTTTTTAGCGGCAGGATCTGATCTGCTGCATTATGCTTGATGACAGATCGGGCCATACCATAGACCAAGCAGTCTTTCTCATCACAGACAAGGTTTTTACCCCCGGCCTGTTTTATTACCAGTGCCCCCGCACCGGCATCGTTTCCCATACCACTCAGGGTTACGGATACAATGTTTTTTCCATATACCGTCACTGCAGACTCAAATGTTTTGTCAACAGCGGGCTTTACACCATGGATGGGAGGGGAATTTGTATGGATGATTCGCCCGGTTTTTTTATTGTTTCCTGATAGTGCTCCGCTTATTACTGTATGGAACCCGGCTTTTGAGAGAAGAATCGTTCCGGTCTGGATGGAATCACCCGATTCTGTTTCTTTGACCGGAATTTGTGATATGCGGTTAAACCGTTCTGCAAGGGGCTTTGTAAATCCAGGAGGCATGTGCTGGGTGACAATTATGCCTGCCGGAAGATCTGCAGGCAGTTCTGCGAGAAGCGTATCGAGCATTGGTGGACCCCCTGCCGATGATCCAATGAGGACTACCCTGTCAGCGGGTTTATTACTAACAGGTTCTTTCCGGGTAACAGATTTTGAATGAAGGGAAATGAGATGTTTGACTTTTTCTATTAGTTCCTGACTGATATCACGCACATGGGGAATATCCTTTGGCTTGAGCATGAAATCATCAGCACCAAGCTGTATTGCCAGAGTTGTAAGCTCAGCACCTTCAGAAGTAAGCGTGCTCAGCATCAGGATTTTGGGGCGTTTTGATTGTTTCTGGAGTTCTTTTAATACTTCAATGCCGGTCATCACGGGCATTTCAATATCGAGTGTTATTAGATCCGGTGAGAGGCTCTGTATCTTCTCTAATGCCTCAGCACCATTTGTTGCAGTTCCCACTATTTCGATAGACTTATCCTGTGTCAGCATATCCCTGATGATTGTCCGCATGAATACGGAATCATCTACGATAAGTACCTTAATCATAATCAGGACGCCAGTACGTTTTTGACTTCCTCAAGAACCTTGGGTGCCTGGAACGGTTTGACGATATACCCTTTTGCTCCGCTTTTTATAGCGAGTTTGACCATTTGTTCCTGGCCAACAGCAGTACACATGATGATCTTTGCAGCAGGATCAATCGCCTTGATGCCCTTTAATGCCTCAATTCCATTCATTTTGGGCATCACTACATCCATAGTGACGAGATCTGGTTTCAATTCCTGATATTTTGCTATCGCTTCTTCGCCATCCCCTGCTTCGCCGGCAATCGAATGTCCACCGGAAAACAAAATATTTTTTATGAGGGTTCGCATGAAGAGCGTATCATCCACGATCAAAATCTTTCCCATTGACGATCAAATTACAGATTGTGAGATGATTGCATATAGAAGTATTGGTGATAAAACAGGGTGAAATTGGAAAATTGAGCAAATTGAGAAAAAATCGTGTGTTATGGATTAAAAAAAATTTACTATACAAGTAATAAAAACATGTTTTTGTATTAGAATAGTTGCTGGTATTTTATTATTATGCATTCCTGAAACTTTTTTAGATCTTGACTTTAGATAACGAGACTATATCATCAACAACTCCAAAAAATGTCTGACATCTGATAGGATAAAACTGATTTTTTTCATTGAAATCTTCATATTTACCAAGAGAATCAGGACATGATTAACAAAAAGTGTCACGTTTTTGGAAACAATTTGGGAATTATGTAAAAGATTTCTTGTTCACTTTACTTTTTTTCTTTAACCAATGACCGATGAGAAAAACTAATTTGTTTGCGATTTGGTAGCATCGGTAATATAACGAACCCCTTTGGGTGTGAGTTGGATCTCTCGTCTGATAATAACAACTTCTCCGATCCCCAGTGCTAATATTTTATCATAGATCTGGTCGAGTTGTTTGTGTGGGATGTTTAACATATTCTCTATTGCATGGGAGTCCATTCCTGAATATACGAGCATGGCAACCTGCTGGTCAATCCCATCCAACTCGGTTCCTTTCATATCCATGCTTTTTGTGGTGTCTTTTAGGAAATTAAAGAGGACCTGCAGGGTTGAAAGCGGGCAGAGCACAAGGCTTGAAACCACTTCTGCTGCATCGAGATAGTCGATTCTTATAACATCAGTAGGTTTTCCCTGAACATCCCGTTTGGTGAGCTCTATAGCTGCAACTTCGCTGAGAGGAACACAGATCTGTTTTACAGTACCGACAAACCATATGCCGCTCTTGACAACGACGACACTGCCCTTTTCCCACTGAGCTTCCTTGATCATCACTCCCCCACGAATAGCCGGGGACATGAAGTATGCCATCAGCCGGTAGGCATTACAAACCGGAAGAATATGAATTTTTAAAAACTGGAGAACTTTTTCGACGGATAGTATTTTATAAACGGTTTCAACGTCGGTTTTTACCGTAACAATGAGGATGTTTTTCTTTTCAGAAACATCTAATACAGATTTAAAAAGAATCTCTTTATTTATCGGAGCCGGCAAAACCATACGATCTTCACCAACGCTTAGTTTAGTGACGATCCATTCCTTGTTGAATTCAATTTTTACCGGTACTTCCTTCATGAGGCCTCAATAATTTCTTTCTTTTTGTTGGAATTTAAAATCCAGATAGTAATATGCAGTGCCATGGCTTATTTTATTCCCCCGGTGGGAGAAGATTTCTTTTTCTGAGTATCCTTGATAGCGTTCATCCTTGTATATACATCGGTAAGTTCGCTTTCAATATCCGTGGCAGGGGCTTTAAAATCCTTTAATTCACGAAGGAGGGCGAGATTTTTCTCTTTTTTGACTGATTTTACCTCAGATGCAAGCGAACTTAAAAGATCCGCATCACTTGCCCCTGCGCCACCGGAGAATGCGGCCATATCAGATTGGGTTGAGATCTGATCCTCTGATTGACTGGCATCTTTCGGTGCATCAGAATTTATCCAGTCTGTTTTTACCTGATCTTTTCCGGGTTCCGCCGGCGCAACATTGATTATTGGAGTCGGTTCAGCGGGGGGAGCAGAAGAGGGTTGGGGTACTTCACCCATATCATCTTCAAGATCAACATCATCCAGGCTCAGGTTTTCGAGATCAGCAAAGTCACTATCAATATCTTCACCGCCTTCAAGACCACTGAACTCTTCAAGTCCTTCGGCATTGTCCCTGAGAATGTTTCCTGCTTCGCCGTCGAGATCGAGCGAAGGTAGGGGGATATCAGGTTCATTGATATCGAGTGAACTTGTGTCCGGAAACGAGTTGGGAGAACCATCATCAATTCCCGGCATTGATACCGGGGATTCAAGTTCATCGAGGGAATCTAACAAGCCTGAATCAAATTCATCCTCAGACAGGGACAAAAAAGGATCCTGATCTTTTTTCGGACCAGCCGCAGTGGTTCCTGCCCCCCCGGATGGTAATTGAACTGAGCTCTTTCCTACATTCCCGGCATTATCCAGTGTCGGACTTTTCTCAACTTTTTCACGGACTGTCCTGTCAAGTTGCTTATTGATGTCATCAACCTTTTTTCCGGTTTTGCCACGTGCTTTAAGAACTGATCCTAATGACTTTATGGAGGATACAAATGAAGTGAGGTGCAGACTGATACTCGATTTCTTACTCGTTCCTTTCACAGGTTGTTTTGTCTCTACCTTTACCGGTTGCGTATTATCTTTCTGCCCGGCTGTGGTTTTTTTATAGATTTTAATCCCACTAAATTTTTTGAATATGCCGATATTTTTTAAATTTGCAGGTTTTAAATTTTTCAGTTTGGTTTTAATTTCGGGAATTGTGATAGCCCCGAGAATGATGAGGATTAAAAAGCCCACGATAAGGATAATGGGTAACATTAAGGTGAGTGGGATGTCAAAAAGGATCAGAATAGATCCAGTGATAACAATAACTGCAAACAGTATTGGCCTGCGGAGATTTTCTTTCATAGTAGATCTCTTATTTAACTGCGGATCCCATATGCTGGAGTGCTTCAGGGCTGAAGAACAAACTTACTGCAAACGGAGCAACGAGCAATACAAATCCGGTACATGTACAGAATATTGCTATGTAGAAATAATACATATACCGATCCCCTCCTCCCACTATTCGTGCAGCAAAAATATTGGATATGGTGATGATGGTTAAAATAATTACGACAAAGGTCATCATCTCCTTTTCAGGAAAGTTAGTAAGCATAGTCATCCCGCCCATAGCAGAACTCGCTGAGACACCGGCTCCGCTCGCTGCCCCGCTCGCTGCTCCAGCTGCAGCAGCCGATGACTGCTGGAATTGCGTCATCATTTTCGTTACGGAGCTGGTCAGGACTACCATGATCTGGTAGAGCCCGACAAAAATTCCTATCATTGCGATATGCATAGGAATAAGGAGCACGAAAAAACTTTTAGCGTGCATGTCTTTCTTCTCACGCAGGAGGGTCTGTTCAAGTACTGAGGATCCCACTACTTTACCGATAGGTTCTGCCGGGCCTCCCAATGTAACGGTATCGAGGTAGATATTTAAGTATTTGTAGATCAGGTTGCTTCCTGACTCTCCAATGAACTTATCCCAGATCTGTTTATTATCCAGACCAAGATTCATTTTGGAATAAACAGAATCTACCAGATTCTCAATAGCGGGGAGTGATTTTCGGTCAATGGTTCCCAGTGCCGTTACTGCAGTAGTGCCCTGTCCTCCCATGATTGCACCGAGGCTACTGATGAATGTAGAAAAATCTGCATCCCTAAGGGTAATATTAGCATCATCAATAAAACCGATGATACCAAGTGGCGCCATAAGAATTCCTACGAGAAGAAAAATTAATCCTGCGTGAATGCCGAGCAGCACAAGAATGACAACAGCGATGATGGTGAGAGGAACAATGATCTTTTCCATTGCGTGGATGGTATCCTGTTCTTTCGATGCACGGGTCATCAGACCATGGGTTTTTGGATCATCAGGAACCGATGTATACATGAGCACGTTCCCCGCGAGGGAAATAGCGAAAATGATTCCATAGGCGACATTTAATGTACTCTGAATTCCTGACGGAGCATAGATGGCAATCGAGATCATCATGACCACTGCAATTACTGTTCCTGAAAGGAGCATGGCAATATAGGCATCACCCCATTTCTTGAGCATCTCAAGTCCCTGCTCTACCTGGCTCCGGTACACGGCACGCACGGTTGAGAGTTCGTTATTCAAGAAATCTTCGTCAGGAACACCGGATTCAATCGCGTTTGAATATCGGTTGAGCATACTCTTGAGAATGGTGTTATTTACGCGTTCGGCTACAATGCTTAACGATTCTGCATAACTAAAACCCCATTTCTTTGCAAACGTATCTACTTTTTCGATGTATATTGCAGATATGTACTCCTTTCTGTTGGAAGCAAAGGTAAAAATTTCAGGACGGGTGGCATTGGCTAGCCCAAGAGAGGCCATGTAAGTTATCATAAAGAGCAGGTCTGCTCCCATCTTTTTGGCTTCAGTAATCTGATTGAATTTAATTTTCAGGTCTTCAACAGTTGATGCGAAAGGGATTACTCTTTTTGCCTTAGTATCATTATTGTCTTGCGAAGGTTCAGCCATATCAGGAACCAATCTGCAGGAGTCCCTGTTTCTTGATCTTGGTCATCATGTGGAACAGATCCCAGAACTTGGTGTATCCGGCTTTATGCAGGCGCTCGAGAATTTTTGCGCGTTTTTCCACTTCAAGATAGATCTCTGCCTTTTTGCTGTCGGGTATACCCAGCATCGTGGCTATCTTGTTTTCGAGCAGGAAAGAGCTGCCTTTCCCGCTCCAGGTGAATGTATCTGAAACAGGTTCCCAGCTGAACATTTCTACGAAAGTAAATC
Organism: uncultured Methanoregula sp.; assembly: GCA_963676675.2. GTDB lineage: Archaea > Halobacteriota > Methanomicrobia > Methanomicrobiales > Methanospirillaceae > Methanoregula. Next base: position 1,916,917 of record OY781161.1, read on the forward strand.
CTTGTGTTTCGGGATTGAACCCCACCAGTTCATTACAACTGATCATCCTGCGCACCAGTGAACCGTCCGGGCGCTTGACTGCACTCTGGATGACAACGAGGTTTAAGTTATCCACATATGTCCGGGGAATGTTGATTGGATCACCGCAGAGACGCTGGATAAGTTTTTCCACCGATGCTGCGTGGAATGTACTCATGACGGGGTGACCGGTCTGCATTGCACCAAATGCCACTGCTCCCTCTTCGCCACGGATCTCACCAACGAGGATCTGGTTAGGGCGCTGACGCAGGGCTGCCTTGAGTAGATCGAACATGGTCACTTCACCTCCAGTGCCACCACCCGATCCTTTGCCTTTTGCAAGTGCCACTTCCCGGATCCAGTTCTTGTGTGGCACGTTGAGTTCTGGTGTATCTTCTATGGTGATGATTTTGTTCTCCGGGGGTATGAATCCCGTGATTGCGTTTAAAAGAGTAGTTTTCCCGCTCGCAGTTTCCCCGCTCACGAAAAGTGACATCCCATACTCTGCACAGATCCAGAGATACGCTGCCGACAGGTAGTCAAGACCATTACTTTCAATGATATTAAGAATGGAGAGCGGGACATCATTCACTTTACGAATGGAAAAGTTGCTCCCGTGGCGACTGATGGCAGTTCCATACACAATATTGATACGGGAACCATCCGGGAGTGTGGCATCAACAATAGGACTACGGTACGTGATCGGGCGCTTGATCTTTTCTGCCATCTTGACCACAAATTCATCAAGCTCACTTGACACTGTGAATTCAATGACGGATTTGAGCCCTTTGAAAATCTTGTGCTCAATGAAGATAGGTCCGACACCATCACAAGAGATATCTTCAATATATGAGTCAGAAAGAAAGGGTTTGAGCACCCCCATATCAATCTTGTCCCTGATGAGCAGGTATTCAATTGCCCGGTATTGTTCGATGGTGAGGATAACTTTTCCATCAGGGGTTTGGGGTACCTGGTGCTTTTTTTTGACTTTTTTCATCTTGTCTTTTGCAGTAAAGTCCGTATTCAAGAAGTTTGTGATTTTGGATTTCATACCCTGCTGTTTGACTTCGCTACCGGTGAACTGGGAAAGTGCCGCACCTTTTGGGATGATGACCGTAACAAGAGCCAGCATCCTTTTAATGACTTCTGATCGCTCCTTGTCGCTGATCGGATCTTCTTCAAGGCCGTCAATCATATCGACAAGTTTGATTTCGATGACCGGCATCATCAGGTTCACGTTGTGAAGAAACGACGGTTCAATCGGGATGTAATAGTTTCTTACATCATCAGGATCAGGAAGGATGTGGATAAAGGTGGTCTCATTGACCGGGTAAATAATATTGGGACTTTCCATCTTGCGGAGATCTTTTTTTAATTCCGACAAAAAGAGCGGGATACCATACGTGTTTACAGGAAATGTGTGAAGATATTCGAGCAGGTGTGGACTCGCTTTTACATATTCTTTGGCATTAGCCGGGAGCATTTTGTAAAGCGGACTTGATTCAATATCATTATAAAAATCTACATCTGAATCAACCACTTCGGGTTTGTACGGAAGATTTACTGCAACCGTCAGGGTACCCATATCAGACCCTCGCAAAGCTCATCGGGATGACTTTCATTCCATAACCCGGATGGACTTCAAAACTGACAAGGTTTCCGGTTGTCTTTCTCGCACCACGAACCTTGTTCACTTCCATCACCATGACAAATTTGTCCCCGACAAGGGCTTTTTTCATGTTCAGGTGAGCATCAGAAATTGATCGTATCCGCACCAGAGTATCTTCTTCGAATGCATATGTGTGAAGAGTTACAAGAATCGTCTTTCCATGATCAACAAGTGATTTGCAGTTGGTAAAGAAGGTAAGGATAGCGTCTGTAGCTGCATATTCGGTAAATAAGGTAAGTGAATCAATTACGATTACTTCTGCTTTGCTTTCTTTGATGTGGGATATAAGGTGTGCGAGGATCCCGGTCATGTCTTCTTTTTTCCATTCAAATCCGACCACGTGAAGGGGAAAGACTTTGAGGTAACCCCAAGCAAAATACTCGGATATATCAAGACTCATCGATTCCATCTGTTTAAGAAAACTCTTGGTTGTACTCTCTGTAGTGAAGAGGTCAACAGAAAAACCCTGTTTCATTGCGCCCCAGATGATCTGCTGGGTCAATACACTCTTTCCGGTATCATTCTCTCCTTCAATAAGGGTCAGTGATTCAAGCGGGAGGCCATCAGCGATCTTTTTATCCAGTTCACTGTTACCTGTAGAGAGGATTCTCCGGTCTTCGCCTCCCATCAGATCTGAAATGTTCGCCATGAAGATCACCTCCGTGTCATATCAGGAATATGTTGTCTGCGCATTTACCCCATTGCTTGTTGTAATCTGGAACCATTTTATAAGGTAGGTATTATCATAGGTTGCACAAACCCACATCTTCTCACCGGGATCCAGCTGGTTAGGATGAATGACCTCAACATCATTAAGATTGGGACCGGAATAAATTCCCATCTTTCTCCACTTGCCGGTTAAACCTGTATATGACGATTCGTAAGAGTTATGCTGGATTGGAAGAGGACTGGTAAGGATAAAAACATCCGTATGTCCGAAATCAGCGATTATCTCATTTCCGGTATTCGTGACATTGAAATTGAGCCATGAGTCCGTTGTATTGCGAAATGGGGGTGTGATTTCAATATTAGTTCCCAATCGTGTCCCCTGAAGCAGCGTAACATCTTTTTGTGCGTTCGTTACAACCTCTGCTGTTGTGAGCACACTTCCAACAAGTATGTATGCCACGATTACCAGCAGCATCACACCGATCGCTGCTCCGATAATTTCAGCAACCGCCATGGTGCATCAGCTCAACTCAGCATTGAATTCCTGCGATCGCCAAATTCCGTTCGGAAGAATAAACTGGAAAAAAACCGGTTTACCCGCATCGATTGATGTTGCTGCGGTAATGTGCAGAGTCTCCCCAGTATCCCAGTAACCATCATCAGCAGCAGTGGGGACGATTTGAGCCGACCAAGTATCCGGTAAACTTAGTGTTTGATCATTTGTAAGCAGTTTTCCAACGGTCTTTCCACAAAAAACATTTGCTGTCTTGATCTCTGTCAAGGATAACTTCTGGCTTCCGATATTTTTTAAATATATATTGGCTTGACCAGGACTACCGGGAGTAGCAAAAGTTGCAACAATCTTAAAATCCGTACGGAGTCTTGTGTCTGCATCATGTGTGGACGACTGGAATGTTCCCGCAGTAGTATAAATAACAGGGTATATTGCATTGACAAGTACTGCTGTTGCAACTACTGCGGTAATCAGAAAAATCGCGGTGGTGATAGTCTCTGCAGACATTTATCAGATCCTGTCGGGAAGGTTCATCCAATCCTCATCATTCTCTTTGTTTTTTGATGGGGAGGTACGTTGTCTCAATGAGACACTTGAAATATTCATTTTTGCATCGCTGGATTTTTCCTTTACCGGTAGATCCTGCTGGCGCTGCTCCATCATTACTTCTATCATATCCCGATCAAGAGATGTGTCTGTTGGGGACAGTATGCGGTTCAACGCATAGAGCTCCGCAACGAATTCATCAGGACCTACTTCATGTTCCTCGCCAAGATTCGCTGGCATGAGGCGGGATATCTCGCGTATCTCATCACAGGAATCTTTAGTAATATACCCCATTGCCTGGTAGGATCCGAGTATGATTTCGAGACGGTCATGCCCAAACTTTTTTACGGCCTGGGTTGTCCACTTAAATAGTTTATACACCTTCTGGAGACGGAGTTTCTCATTTATAGGAATTGCTTGGGAGGGCATTGCTGTTCTTCCAAGCAGATTTGGAGGGGGATATGCAGGCTGATTTGCCGTGGGAGGAACGATCATCTGATTTCTTAAGGCAGCAAGCATCTGCTCATCTAACATCTTTCGTTCATTATCATATTGAGTCATTGGAGGAGACTTTTCAGATTCTTTTGGATGTTCTTCCTTTACCTTCTCTGTCTCATTTTTCGATTTAGCGGAAGCATCTATCTGCGATTCACGAGCATCAAGAGCGGCTTCGCGTGCTTCAAGGGCTGACTGTTTTGCATCATCAGCATCTGCATTAGCAGATGATGTCTGACCTAATGTTCCTGCAGTAATGGCAGTAAGAGTGAATGGATTTTCAAGTTCATTCATCCGTTCTCGGATGTCCATCAGGAGACGTTTGATGGAAGTTTTTATCAGGTCGACTTCCCGTTCGAGGTTCTGGAGCTTGACCTCAGGGTCATCCTCTGATGCGGCAGTGATGATATGGTCTACCTGGGACTGGTTTACCGCCATAATGTATCTATGCGATATATCACATTAACTATTAATAAACATTCTTACCTATAAAACGGGGTGTATCGGGATTGGTGTCTGATTTTAGGAATTTTATGCTAAGTTTTTGGGATTAGTTAGAGGTGTCGCTCATAATTATTGATGCATTCGGATTTGCTTAAATTATTCGAAATCCTCGGCTCTGTTATAATCCACTACAATCCTCGATATTTTTGCCACAATTAAAGGAAGGGGTGATGTATAGAGATTTTTAACTAAGGGTTTCAACAAAGCCTTAATTTCCTTAAAACAAAAAGGAAAAAGTAATGAAGATGATCACATCATGAAGATTGTAACAATCATCGGTGCACGTCCTCAATTTATCAAGTGTGCTCCCCTTTCCCGGGAATTGCGAAAGGAACACCAAGAAATTATTGTGCATACTGGCCAGCACTATGATCCGGAAATGTCTGATATTTTTTTTGCCGAATTAAATATCCCCCCTCCGAATTACAATCTTGGGGTTGGTTCTGGCAGTCATGGAAAGCAAACGGGAGAGATTATGGAGAAAATTGAAAATGTCCTCACGGAAAAGAAACCCGATCTGGTAATCGTATTCGGCGATACGAACTCAACCCTTGCCGGTGCCCTTGCTGCTGCGAAACTGCATATCCCCGTTGCCCATGTCGAAGCAGGATTGCGGAGTTTTGATCGTTCCATGCCGGAAGAGATTAACCGAATCGTAACGGATCATCTTTCAGATCTTCTTTTCTGCCCAACGCAGACTTCTGTTAACAATCTTGCACGGGAAGGAATTACCAAGGGAGTCCACCTTGTCGGGGATGTGATGGTGGATGTGCTGGAGTACAACCGGAGCATTGCAGAAAACAAATCTGGAATTCTCGAACGGCTTGGATTGACCGAGAGCGGGTATATAGTGATGACTATTCATCGCCCGGTCAATACAGATTCCCGAAAAAATATGGAAAATATCATTTCTGCAATCAGAAAATCTAGCAAGAGAACTATTTTTCCTGTTCACCCAAGAACCCGGAAATGTTTGCAGGAATATGGTTTATGGAATAATCTACCACCAAATATTACCATTACCGAGCCTATAGGGTATCTGGATATGATTCGATTGATAAGTCATGCAGAAAAGATCCTGACAGATTCAGGGGGTATGCAGAAGGAAGCGTATATTCTCGGCGTTCCGTGCATTACTTTAAGAGATACGACCGAATGGGTGGAGACACTTGAGGGGGGATGGAACGTATTGGCGGGAGCAGATTGGGAAAGGATCATTACTTCAATCCAAACAGTGAATCCGGTCATTCCAAAGAACTGTGCCTATTTTAAACCAGGCGCAAGCAAATTCATTATTGATATAATTAAAAGGATTATTATTGTTCATTAAGCACCGAGAAGGTTTTCGATGTGTGGAATTGTTGGTTTTAATTTTGAAGATAAAATACTCGCCAAAAAAATGTGCGATGTGATGATACATCGCGGACCTGATGGTGAGGGATACTATACAAATAAAAATATCACACTTGGACATCGGAGGCTGAGCATCATTGATCTCTGCACTGGAGATCAGCCTATTTTTAATGAGGACAACTCAGTTGTGGTTGTATTCAATGGAGAGATCTACAATTTCCAGGAACTTCGGGTTGATCTGGAAGCAAAAGGTCACCATTTTTCTACATCATCAGATACCGAGATTATCGTTCATGCTTATGAAGAATATGGTTTTAACTGTGTCAAACGGTTTAACGGTATGTTTGCCTTTGCTATTTACGATTCTCATAAGAGACACCTCTTTCTCGCAAGGGATCGATGCGGGATTAAACCGCTTCACTACGCATTTCTTGAAGACGGAACATTCCTCTTTGCATCAGAAATCAAAGCATTACTACAATACAAACGTGTCAAGCGTGAGATGGATCCCCAGTCTCTTCATTTTACGATTAACCTACGGTATATTCCTGGAGAGAGGACAATGTTCCGTGGAATTCGCCGCCTGCTTCCGGGACATTTACTCATTCTCAAAGACAAAAAAATCAATATTGAACAATACTGGGAACCAATATTCTCCCCAACCAATCACCCAGAAGAGTATTACGTGAAAATGGTGAGGAAATTGCTTGAACAGGCTGTCTCCCGTCAGCTAATCAGTGACGTTCCTCTTGGAGTTTTATTATCGGGCGGAATCGACAGTAGTTCTATTGTCGCTCTTGCTAGTAAGATGAGCGATGAACCAATCAAGACCTTCTGCATGGGATTCGGACATCCTAATGATGAACTGAATGATGCGAAGCGTCTTGCAGATCATTTTGGCACCGATCACCGTGAACTGATTGTTGAAGAACATCTTTTACGGGATTATCCAAAGATGATCTGGTATGCAGATGAGCCCAAGCGAAACCTCTACCCATACTATATTTCCGAAATGGTGGGTAAAAATGTGAAAACAGTTCTCGGGGGGCTGGGTTCCGATGAACTATTCGGAGGATATATTTTCAAATATCGATATATCCAGGAGATTGAGTGTATCAGGAGTCGCAGAATACTCGAGAAAAAAAAGGAAATTGCGTCTATCGCGGATACGCTTATCAATTTCCAGACAAATTTCGGCAATATTGTCGATGATGAGCATCTCAATTATCTTGAGATGATAAAAGGAATCAACGACAACACTGCCCAGTACCTCATAACCCAAACTCAGGATAAGGTTTTCAATAACGAATATCTTGAAAAGATGTACGGGACTGCACTACTGTCAGCAAATATCAGCCCAATCCGTGACGCGTATGCCCATTTTTTCAAGAACCACAATTCCCTTCTTGACAATCTATTTTTAGCAGATTTCAGGGAGAAAATGGTTGATGATTTCCTCTTTGTAGATGACAGAATGAATATGGCGCATTCGCTGGAAAGCCGGGTGCCGTTCCTGGACACTGAACTTGTCGATTTTTCTTTCACCATTCCCACAGAATTAAAAATCAAGGACCCAAACGGAAAAAATATCCTGAAAAAAGCAATGCAAGATATCCTGCCAAAAGAAGTTCTCTGCAAAAAGAAGCAGGGATTTACCAGCGGAATTTATGATGTATACTTGAAAGAGGGCCGGGAAATGATGCAACAGATGTTGCCTGAAGGAAATCTTGTAAAAGATGGTTACATTAAAAAAGATTACATTGATAAAATTTTACATGAAATTCCGAATCCCCGGCTGAATCTTCATTATGGAGCGCTTTGGAATCTGTTGACGTGCGAGATCTGGCATAGGATGTTTATTGATTCTTTTCAGAATAATCCCGTCACAAATATCAATAAGCTGAATTAAGGTAAAAGAGTGAACAAATGACCGAAAATCCATTACTTGAAAATTTAATACATCTCCATAAAACATTGCGGGAGGGGGTTAAGGAAAAATGGGATCGGAGTCTTCCGTTTACCGATGAAATTTTTGATCGATGGGAAAGGGCAAAATTTTTAGAATTTGGTGAAAAATCCAGTATTTATGATAATAGTTTAGTTATTGGCTCAGTAAAAGTCGGAAAAAAAACCTGGATAGGCCCTTTTACGATATTAGATGGATCAGGTGGATTAGAGATCGGAGATAATTGTAGTATTTCCTCCGGTGTACAAATTTATTCTCATGATTCGGTTAAATGGGCATTGAGTGGTGGGAAAAATGAATACGAAAAAAGTCCCGTAAAAATTGGTAATTGTTGTTATGTTGGTCCGCATAGTGTAATTTCAAAGGGAGTGGAAATCGGGGATCATTCGTTGATTGGCTCACATTGTTTGGTAAATGAGGATATCCCAAATAATTCCATAGTTTTTGGAGTGCCAGGGAAAATATGCGGAGAAGTCAAGGTTTTACCTTCTGGAAAAATTGTTTTAAAATATTTTGAAAAGTAAAAATTTTGGGGGTTAACTACGCATATCCCAATATTAAAAAGATGGGAAATAGAAAAAAAACAACGTAATAACTGAATATTAGAGAGGCGGAAATGTTCTGGTATACTTATCTGAAAATCGCATCATTGCAAGAGAATGATATAAAAAAGATATTTTCTCGCAATTACTTCTTAAAATATTCAATTTTAAGGCAAGAATAGCCATATTCGGATCAACAAGATCAGACAAAGGAAGCTTTTGAATTAAAATGGAAAAAACGGGAACCTTATGACACTGAAACAGTCCATGAGGCTTCTCGAACCTGGCTCATAGAACGATAGTTAGGTAATGATATTACCAAATTGGAAAAAATATTGAAGCCAGAAATGCGAGTGCTTGATGCGGGTTATGGATCATGTTTTTCAGCAATTCTATTCTTTTCAGACATTATCAATACTATTCATTTTCTTGGAGTAGATATTTCTACTGCTGTAGATGTTGCACAATAGAGATTCGCAGAAAATGGGTTAAAGGGAGAATTTATCCAAGCAGATCTAATGGATTTGCCATTTGAAGGGCCAACATTTGATATAATTTTTTCTGAGGGTGTTTTTCATCATACCGATTCCACGGAAAAAGCAATTCGATATTTATCTTCCTTTTTAAATCCGAAAGATCAATTCCTTTTTTATGTATACAAACAAAAAGGGCCAATAAGAGAATTCACTGATGATTATGTCCGCAATTATATTCAAAATATGAATGATCAAGAAGCGTTGGATGAATTAATCCCCCTTACAAAATTGGGACAGGCTCTTGGAGAAAAGAACGTGATTATTGATGTCCCAGAAGCAATTCCCTTTCTGAATATCCCGGCAGAAAAGATTGATCTTCAGAGATTCATATATTGGAATATTTTTAAGGCATATTATCGCCCGGAGTTTTCTCTTGAAGAAATGAACCACATTAATTTGGATTGGTACAGGCATCTCAACTGCCATCGGCAGACACCGGATCAATTAAAAGAATGGTGTACTAATGCAGGACTTTTAATTGAACATATGGACGTTCAAGAAGCCGGGATAACAATTGTTGCAAAAAAGGAAAAAATGTGAAAATTAAAATTTCAATACAGATATCTTTTCTGTTTTCGAATTAGGAATTAAGTATATTTCAATTTAAGTGTGTTAAAATATATGAAGATCTTGCGAGGCTTATCATGATCGATAAAAAAATTTTTCTTATGCGCCCTTTCGTAGGAAACGAAGAACTTATTGCAATAAATAGAGTCTTTGATTCAAAATATCTTACCGAGGGCTTGGTTACAAAGGAATTTGAAAATTCATTTGCACGATTCGTTGATTCAAACCATGCTATTGCAGTCACATCCTGCATGACAGGGCTTGAGTTGGCGGTTCGGGCTTTGGGGATAAAAAAGGGTGATGAGGTAATTGTGCCGGACTTTACACATCCTGCCACAGGGGATTGTGTTTATCAGGTCGGAGCAGATGCGGTTCTTGCGGATGTTGACATCGGGTCATACAATATCACACCTGAAGCAATTGAAGATGCCATCTCGAAAAAAACAAAATGCATTATTCCGGTTTCCTGGGGCGGGAACCCAATTGATCCTGAAATCAATAAAATTGGTAAAGAACACGAAATCCCTATCCTTGAAGATGCCGCATGCAGTGCAGGAGCTGTCGTAAACGGGAAAAAAGTTGGATCAATTGCGAATATTACAACTTTCAGTTTCCATCCCCGAAAGATCCTGACGACAGGGGAAGGCGGGATGGTGACGACAAATGATCCGGCACTTGCGGAGAAAATGGTTGCATTCAAACATTTCGGACAGACTACGGATGGCAAGTTTACTTATCATGGGACAAACTACAAGATGTCCAACATCTTGGCGGCAATCGGGCTTGAACAGCTGATAAAGCTGCCCGGAATTCTCAACGACCGGATAAAAAAAGCTGAGCGATATTCGGAGCTTCTGAAAGATATCAAAGGAATTCGGCCTCCCGCAAAAAAGACCCGGGTGACCCACGTATACCAGTCCTATTGTATCTATGTCGAGAAAGACGGCATACGGGACCGCATCAGGAAAGATCTAGCTGACCGGAATATCGAGACCCAGATTGGAACCTTTGCACTCCATCTTGAACCGAGTTATTCCCATGTCAGGAAATCCGGTGACCTTAAAAACTCTGAACTTCTCTTTAAGCATCTGCTCACCCTCCCTCTTCATCATGAACTGACCGATGAGGACCAGGAATTTGTTGTGGATTCAATCAAAGAGCTTCTGAAAAAATATAGCGTGAAATCATGAAAGTTGCAGTATTTGGTGCGTCGGGTTTTGTCGGGATAAATGTTGTTGAATCTCTGACCAAGGCAGGGCTTGATATTATAGCATCAGATGTCCGTGTAACTAGTGCCATGAAAGCTGAGTTCCGGAAAGCCGATCTTCTGGATTACAATCAAGTTGAACTTGTCGTAAAAGATGCCGATGTCGTGATCCATCTTGCTGCAAGCCCGCTTCCGTTCTCTCTGGAAAAACCAATGCTCAACGCACGAATAAATATCGAGGGTTCGCTCAACATTCTTGATGCCGCACGAACCTACGGTATAAAAAAGGTCATTTTCTCTTCAGCATCATCAATTGTGGGTGATGTAAAATACAATCCTGTCGATGAACTCCATCCCTGCACGCCGAAGACTCCCTATGGCGTTGCAAAATTTGCCATGGAGCATTACCTGCGAGTATACCAGGAATTATACAACCTCGATTATCTGGTATTCCGGTTCTTCAATGTATACGGACCCTGGCAGTACCCGGAAAGCAAGGCCGTAATTCCGATGGTGTATGACAAACTGAGAAAAGAAGGATCATTTAATGTGTTTGGTGACGGTTCGCAGACTCGTGACTTCATTTACGTCGGCGATATTGCCGATTATTTCGTTGAGGCTGCGAAAAATAATGTCAGAAACGAGGTTGTGAACATGGGGACTGGAAAGGGGACTACAATCAAAGAGATCGTAGAAATAGCCGGAGAACTCCTTTCGGTTAATCCCACGATCAACTATCTCCCTGCCCGGCCAGGGGAGATCAGCAACTTCGAAGCGGATACGACAAAAATCCGGTCTCTGTTCGGGAAAGCGCCTGATACTCCTTTGAAATGCGGGCTGGAATATACATTTAACTGGTTAGGTCGGCAATAACTGTAATGCCAGAGACTAATTTCGAGAGGTTTTCCAATTGAATCAACCGGATATGCAGGTGACTGATGAATACCTTCTTACCCTTGATGTAGACTGGGCTCCGGACTGTGCGATACGTAATCTTACCAACAGCCTTGTTAAAAAACAAATATGTGCAACATGGTTCATAACCCACGACAGCCCGGAAATTCGGAACCTTCGCCATCACTCGGATCTCTTTGAGCTGGGAATTCATCCGAATTTTCTTCCGGGATCAACGCAGGGTCGTTCCCCCGCAGAAGTACTGCGCCATTGTATGGCACTCGTACCTGATGCAAAAAGCATCCGTTCGCATGGCTTACTTCAGTCAACTTCGATTCTGAATACCATTATCGAGAGAACTCCTATTGAAATTGATGTCTCTCTCTTTTTACCCTCTACCCCTTTTATCAGACCGTGCGAATATTACGCTCATGGAAAGAAACTTCTCCGGATTCCATATTTCTGGGAGGATGACTTCGAGATGGATCACCCCACGCCTTACTGGGATCTCCCGGGGAGTCAATACTCCGGATTAAAAATAATGAATTTTCATCCGATTCATGTTCACCTCAATTCTGAGAATATGGGTGCGTATGAAACCCTCAAACGGCAGAAGATTCCTATTCAGCAAATGGAGGAGGATGACCTCGCCGATTATATCAACCATGGTCATAAGGGAACGGCGATAATGTTTAACAAAGTTCTTGAGAAACTATCTTCACAGGGTTCGAGGAAGATCCATGATCTCGCGGGAGGATATATTTCATGAAGGTGGCGGTTCTTGGTCGCACACAGATTCTGTATGCTGCTATAAAGGCTTTAACTGATGCAGGGCATGATATTGTAGTAATCGGAACAAGTCCCGCATCTCCCGAATATCTCTTGAAGGAATCAGCTTTTGAAAAACTTGCAAAAGACATGCATTGTCCGTTTTTTTGTGACACCAATCTTGAAAAACCAGAAATACAATCTCTGCTTCGGTCCTGCAATGCAGATATTGCGATCAGTCTTAACTGGCTGACGTTGATCCGGCAAAATGTCATTTCATTATTTAGGTATGGCATACTGAATGCACATGCCGGGGATCTTCCCCGCTATCGGGGGAATGCATGTCCGAACTGGGCAATTCTCAATGGAGAAGCCGAAGTGGTTCTGACAATCCACCAGATGACTGAGGACCTCGACGCAGGGCCGGTACTTATCAAACGGCCCTTCCCGCTGTCAGAAAAAACGTATATCGGTGATATTTACCAGTTCATGGAATCAAATGTTCCGGAGATATTTGTAGAGGCAATAAATGGTCTGGCCACAGGGACGCTCGTTCCTAAAGCCCAGCCCGCAGACCCCGTGTTCAGTCTCCGGTGTTATCCAAGAATTCCGGAAGATAGTGAGATTTCCTGGGATACTAGTGCAGAGTCTATTGCCCGTCTGGTGAGGGCAAGTGCTGAGCCATTTGCCGGTGCGTATACCTTTCTTAACAGCTCGAAGTTAATTGTATGGCGTGCATATCATACAAATATTAGTTCTCCTTCTATTGGTGTTCCCGGGCAGGTAATCCGGGTTCGCAAAGAATCTGGAGAAGTCGAAGTATTTACTGCAAATGGTGTTTTGGTGTTACAGGAACTCCAGTTGAATGATACGCAACGCAAGAAAGCTGCAGATGTCCTTACATCCACCCGCTTTCGGCTGGGTTTTTCTGCGACTGATGAGATTAACTCCCTAAAGGCGCAATTGACAGCGCTTGAAAAAAAAGTTGCATTATCGGAAAGGAAAAATGACTGCTGAAAAAAAAATGAATTATCATTTTGAGGATTTTACTGAGGATCAATATCGCCGGTTACTTCAACTGGCAAAAAAAAACTGGCGATTCATTGATTTCCCCTCATACCGTTCCCAGTCCCGAACCTGTCTCTGGCGCCATGATGTCGAATTCTCTGTTCACCGGGCTCATCATCTTGCCGAAATCGAGGCTGAAGAAGGGGTAAAAGCAACGTATTTCATCAACCTTCATAGTGATTTTTACAATCCATTAGATGGAGAAAGCATTCGTCTTATCCGGAATATTGTAGACCTTGGTCATTTTCTTGGTGTACATTTTGATGCCACAGCATATTTGGATACTGCAGTGAATCAAAACTGGCTGGTTGAAAAGATTACAAATGAATCTCATATCATTGAACAGTTTTTTAATGCTCCTGTAAATTGTGTCTCTTTCCACAATCCGGGGACATGGAATGCAATGGTTTTCGATGATGATGAAATTGCCGGTCTGGTCAATGCTTATGGGAGAACCATCCGGGACAATTTTGTTTATGTTTCCGACTCTAATGGATACTGGAGACATCAGCGTCTTCAGGATATAGTCCGAGACACAAGTGTAGAGCGACTGCATGTTTTAACTCATGATGCTTGGTGGCAAAATGAGGTATCTTCACCAAACGATAGAATCCAACGCTGCATTCAAGATCGGGCTGATAATGTTTGGAAACAGTATAAAAATGATTTATTAAAGTCAAATCGGTCTCTGGTAGACAAGGTGGACTGACCAAGCTATTTGAGAAGGTAATGTTTTTCGAATTAGATTTACGGGATTGATTGTTAAAATGACATTTTAAATGTGATTATCGACAAATATGAATACTATAATTGTAGTTAAAGAGAGAGGAAATCGACATGTTTTTTTTAAATAAACCCAGTGAAGAACTATTAAATCAACGGCGTTATTATTTCAGGTACGATTTTCCCTTCTCTGTTGGAGTATCTTTGGGTGAAATAAGGTGCAACCGGAGATGCCGGATGTGCCCTCAATATTCAAGCCCTCCCACTGTCGATCGCTATATGTCAGAAGATGTATTCGAACGTGTCTGCAGAGAGATCGGAGATCGGGAAATTAGTTTTGAAATATCCGCGTTCGGAGAGACATTCATGCATCCTAAGGCGGATGATTTATTATTCAAAGCACGAGAGATGTGCCCAAAGGCAACAATTGTCGTGGCAACCAATGGCACTTTATTAAACAAAAAACGATGTGAAAAGATAATCGAAAGTGGAATTAATCATCTCTCTTTTTCTCTTGATGTAGGATCTTCCGAATCATACAAATGGTTATGTAACGGGAATAATTATGATCAGATCTGCGAAAACCTTGAAACTCTTGTTGAGGTCCGAAATAGTTGTGGCGCAAATCATCTGAGAATCACAACGCACATTATTGGAATAAATGAGTTGTCTCATGAATTTCAGCCTTTTTTAGATCGATGGTCCAAAATTGTTGATTTTGCAAATGTCAGGACCTATGGAAATTGGGCCGGGCTTGTAGACAATAATGGTGTTTCTCCTGTTGATACCCAACTTAAACCAAAAGAACGCTACCCCTGCATGTGGCTATGGTATGCTACGAAAATTGGACCTACCGGAGATGTCTCGAAATGTCTGATTCACGCAACAAGTGAAACCGAGCCTCTTGGGAATATCATGAACCAGAGTCTCGTGAGTATCTGGCAGGGATCAATGATACGGAAGTTACGTGATAAACACTGTCGAAATGATATTTCTGATATTTCATTCTGCCAGAACTGTAATGTATGGTCGCTTTTTCCGAATATTTGGATCAAAAAACGAAAATTCGGTGTTCTTCCAACCAATAATTGGGAGTGATATGTAGTGTTACAAAAAGTATCAAGGTTTTTTAAGCGTTTTCAAAAGGAATCCACGATTCAGCAGGGATCCGCGATAAATCCATGTCCGTCTAAAAGCGAATTTATCCTTAGTCCCGCTGTTGATCGTACCTTGACTGAATCGGGAATCAAACTCCCGATTCCTACTGTATCAGAACCGACACGAGATCAGAACGGAAATTTTGCATTGCCCAATTTCCCTGGTTATATTGCAGTCGAAGTAACTAATGTCTGTAATTTACGGTGTACACATTGCAACTATCGTTACGGGCTTGATCATTACTCCCGAGAAAGGGGGTTCATGAATTCAGAAACACTCCTTCGAGTATTTGAAGAAGCTAGGACACATAACACGACAATTTTATTAAATTATGATGGCGAGCCGTTGATGCACCATAATTTTCTTTCTTATCTGGAATTGGCCACAGATATGGGTTTAAATACCTATTTCAATACAAATGCAACGTTATTAAATCATCAGTTCACTGATGATTTAATCAAGTTCTATAAAGGCAGCATCTTTTTTAGCGTTGATGGGAATAAAGAATGGTTTGAAAGAGTTCGCGTCCCTGGAAATTTTGATCAGGTCATTGATAATATTTCATACTTTTTAACCGCAAATGAAAAAGCCGGGTGGCCAATCACAACGGGAATAAGTTTCTGTAACTTAGGCCAGTCAATTATTGATCGAAAGACGTTTATTGATGAGTGGCTTCCCAAAGTGAATCTCGTATCCTTGGGAGAAGTAAACGACAAATTCGGAACAATGATTTCTGATATGATGATAAAAATGGATGTGGCGAAGCGACCCGTATGTATTGTCCCCTGGCAGACGCTAGGTATATGCCATAATGGAGATGTTATCCCCTGTAGTATTTACATTACCCGTGCAAACACAACAGGTACAATTTTCGGAAATATCCATGATTCAAGTATCGAAGAGATATGGAAGGGTGAGAAGTTCATGCAATTCCGGAAGATGCTTGTTGAAAGTCATTTCCAGGATAATTATTGCAGTAAATGTGAACGCTGGTTAGGCCAGATTAATTTTCCCGATGAAATACAAGGAAACACAAAAATTTCCCGAAGTGGCTCTTGTGTAAAATTTTTTAACATGAAAAAAGGATCCCTGAATTATGCCAAATAATTACAGTGAAAATACAACTCGCTCATTTTTAATAATATGTTTGATTGGGGTATTTCTTGTTCTTCTGGGGTTTTTTATACTTGCTTCATTTTTTTCGGATAGTTCTCCTTTAAATGAGAACGAGTTAGAAAAAAAAAAGGGATTAATAAAAACTGAGGAATCGACCCCTATCTGGCTTTCAAAGTATAATTCAAAAATTGTTTTCTCTGCAAACGATGGACAGCGATACAGATTAGGTCTTGTTACGATTCATGAGGGTATTTTCACTTATTTATCTCCCACATTAGATGGAGACTGCATTACTCCAGTTTTTTCCCCAAGTGGAGACAAGGTTTTTTTTGCTTATTATAATAATGGCCATTATCAATTAGCCTCATGGACTCCTAACTCAAACAACGTAACTATATTGACTAACGATAACCAAGATAATTTTGCACCTACCATTTCCCAAGAGGGGGATAAAATTGTATGGGGCCGAGTACCCGCGATGAAGCTTGAAAATGCAAATAAAACGGAGATATTTGTTTCCCAATTACCGGATTTCAAAGCAACACAATTAACACATAATGATAAAATGGATGCATATTCGGCGTTTTTACCAGATGACCGCGGGATTATTGTTGAAAGCTGCAATACTTCCCAAAAATATTGTGGTCTTATTCGCATAGATTGGTTAGGTAATGAAACTCCAATTGTATATAACACTGATAAAACAGGAAACGGCATTCCAAATATCTGGGGTGATTTTTTACTATTCGAGGGTACTACTGAATATTATCCTGATGCATATGCTGTATTTATTGTTAATTGGAAATCAAAAGAGAAAAATCCTGTTCAACTAAGTGATACATTCCATAATTGCAACCCCTCCCCCCGATTCTCCCCTGATGGTAAAAAAATTGCATATTATTCTCCGTCAGCTAATTCAAATGCAATGCAAATAGTCATTAAAAACATTGACATTAACTCAGAACAACCGATAACTAATTTCTCGGAATGTGTCACAACAGGAATCGTGAATGATATTATTAAATTACCCCGATGGGATCACACCGGATCACTTATCGCTGCAGAAGATACTACGGATAAAACCCTTTTTTTATCTGATTTAAAGGGGCAAATATACAAGATCCCGTTTACTAAAGGATATCGAACTCAACGATTCTTAGAAATCTATAATTTTGATATATACTGAGGACGTCCAAAATGATTACAATACAATTATGCCCTCTTTGTGGGTGTAAAAAATCAAAAGAGTATTATCACTGGGGAGCTCCTGAACGTATACCTGTTTACAATCGAGTTTGCTCAACCTGTGGCCTGGTGTTCCAAAGTCCTCGCCAGGATTATGAGGATTTAAAAAAATATTATGCTGATTATTTTAAAAAAATGCAACCCGAATTGGCGAATATTCCCAGAGGATTTGAAGATCATGCATTGGCAATATCACGAGTACGATTAGAGTTTCTCAAACATTTTCTCCGGCAAGGTGACCGGATTCTTGACATTGGTTGTAGTTTTGGTGCTACATTAAAAATTCTTCGTGATGAAAGTGGATTAAACCTCGAGGTTATGGGAATCAATCCCGAACCTCATATCGCTCGATTCGGCCAGGAAAAATTTGGGTTGGATATAAGAATTGGAATGTTTGAGGATGTCCACTTAACCCCGGATTCTTTTGACCTAATTATTCTCGATAATGTAATCGAACACTTCGATAACCCCCGGAAAATAGTTGCAGCAATTTACAATTTATTACGTGAAAATGGCAGGATCTTCATTGTAACGAACAATCTTGATGACCCTCATGGATTCCTGTGGCAAAATTTTTTCCTTGATCATACGGTAACTTTTTCACCCAACACCCTTCGCTGTCTTCTTGAGGCTGAAGGTTTCAGGAAGTTGAAATCAGATACGGCAGGTCATGTAACCTATGAGGGGTATCACTATCCTTATCAATATTGCATTGCTGAAAAAGATAAAAAGCCCGTTGATTTTGATTTTAAATTCAATGGAGACAGTGATAAAACTCGAATCACTCAAGCAAAAAAATACCAAAAAATCTATCTTAAACAAGAGGGTATACGAAAGCAATTATTTGAAATCGGTCTAAAAAAGAAAAAAACGGTATTTGAGAGAACATTTCAGTGGATATTTCAAAGACCAATATGTCCTGAACAAAAAAATTCTTGGAGACTCTTTAATCATACGCTCCCCCCGGAAAAATATTTTATCCGCAGGGTGCTTGTTGCAGAATGTAGTACCGACCAAGATGTAGCTCTCGCATTCCGTCTCGCATATGCAAGTGGATTAAATCCGCTCAAAATTATTTTGAGACAAAAAGAAGGCCAAATCATTTTACAATCCTTCGATACAGGAATTTTCTCTAAAAATCCTCCAAACCAATTTAGTTCTGAAGCAATGTTCTGGGCATTTTTGCATGAAAACGGACAAAAAATCTATACCTTGATAGCAATGCGTCTGGAAAATGCTGATCTTCCGGAAACCGCTCTTGACAGATCATTCAAAGAATTTTCGAAGACGGATTTGCAATGGGCAATTGCAGATTATCGTTCATTTACAAATGCTCGATGGGAATTTCTTTCTGCAGATGCATTTACTGATTCTACAGGAAGATATTCCACAGAAGGAAATTTACTCCCATTTAAATCTCAAAATAGAAAAGAAATTATATGGCCAGACCGGGAGGATTATCACTATTTCTTTGTTGATCAGTTTAATAAATACTATTCACATCCAAAGGGTATAACATTGGATCTGCATCCCGGCTGTGATAAGAAATGTGATAAGTGTCAGTTCCATTCGAATCGCAGCCCGTATTCGAATCTTATAAGCCGTGACCAGCAAATGCCCCTACATCTGGCACTTAAAATAATTGATGAGATCTGCACATGGGATCCAAAACCGGCCTTATACCCCACATATAGTGGCGAACCCCTTCTTTACCCCTCTCTTGAAACGGTATTAAAATATGCAACATCAAAGGGTGTATCGGTTAGTGTGACAACGAACGGGATGGCTTTAAATTATGAGAAATCCTTAATGCTTCTTGATTCAGGGATTGAAAGTCTTGTAATTAGCTTGGACGCCTCCACTGAAGAAACGTATCACGCACTTCAGTCTCCGGGAAATTTAAAGCAAATTCATGAAAATATTCTTCAGTTCCTTGAGTTACGGGGAATCCGAAAAAAACCCCAAGTGGGTGTTCATTTTGTTATGGATGAGTGCAATCAAGAGGAATTTAATGCCTTTTTACAGTTCTGGTCTTCGCGGATAGACTACGTGAGTCGTGCAATAAAACAGGATCAATTTTCCTACTGTCAACCCGTATTGACTCCTTGGCTAAATCTTGGACGACGGCAGGCATGTCATGCCGCTTGGACAACACTCCTTGTCCGATGGGATGGGGCGATCAGTTTCTGCGGATTTGATATCAGTGGTCAATCCGATCTAAATGTTAATGAACAAACTCTGAAGGAGATCTGGAATTCTTCTGAATTCTGGCGATGGCGTAAGGCACAATTAGAACAGGATAGGAAAATTATTTTCTGTAAGGCTTGTCCAGACTGGTCTTGTTTGCGATCATACATCATCAAAGAACGTGAGTATACCATTGTTCGATCACCTATAACAGAAACATATTACAAAGTAAATAACGAAACCAACTAATTTAATGTAAGACCATCATATCAGAAATTATCAGCATAATGATATCGAAGGTTTAAAAATAAGAGCCCCTTATATTACATTCACATTCGCTATCCTTAGAAAAAAACCAGGCTATATCATATGATCCACGTAGAAAAATTGACTAAAGAATTTCCCTTGACAAAAGGATTATCAATTCTTCGATCTGCCTTCTTTCACCAAGGCATTCCATCCTATAAAGCTCTCGACAATATCTGCTTTGATGTTGTCAAAGGAGAGGTTATAGGGCTAATAGGCTCCAATGGTGCAGGAAAGAGTACGCTTCTTAAAATTTTATGTGGGGTGGCCCTCCCATCCGCCGGTGACTTTTATTTAAACGGGAAAGTTGTTGCAATTCTTGAACTTTCAACCGGATTTAATGAACATTTCACGGGTCGCGAAAATATTCGCCGCAGATTATCATTACATGGCTATTCCTTGAAAGATATCAATCGAATGGAACCGGAGATAATTGAATTTTCAGAGCTTTCTGACGTGATCGATGAAAAAGTTCTTTCCTATTCATCAGGAATGTCAGCAAAACTTGCATTCTCCATTGTCACCTCTTTGGATGCGGATATTTTTCTTATTGATGAGATCCTCTCCGTCGGAGATGAACATTTTCAAAATAAATGTTTCAGAAAAATTAAAGAGATATGCACTTCAGGAAGAACTGTGGTTATTGCATCACACAACATTGCTTTTATTGAACGACTTTGTACCAGGGTCATCTGGATCGATCAGGGAAAAAAAGTGATGGATGGTCCGACGCATCGGGTAGTTATGGAATACTATCGTAGAAATGGTGATGATTTAGTGGATCCTAACAGGAGGGAGTGTGGCATAATTAATGATGTACAAATTAAATTAGATGGCGAAGACATTGTAATACAGTCTATTATCCAACGTCTAAAAATTACTCCTGATCTCCATCTCCAAATTGCAATCCATGATAATGACAGAGGAATCTTGAGTCACCTACTAAATACAGCGAAGGATGGATACCCCCCAATCCCCTCGGGAATTGGTTCAGTTCGGATAATCACAAGGGTTCGGCGGAATGCAGGTCTTAAAAATGGTCTACTAGGAATTGCACTTGTGCGTGGTTCCGGAGATATGCCCGGAAGCATTATTGAGGATTCATGGGGCTGGAATAACGGGAAGCAGCAATATTTCAAGATATCTGGGGTGACGGATAGTACAAATTATATCGGAATTTCGATGGGTTGGATGCAATGTATGTAATTACTCGAGAACTATCAAAAGTTTTCCATTATAATATTACTGATTATCTCGTTGAATACGCAATTCCTTTTTTTGGAATAAAGAAGGGTTCTACTAATGTTTTAAGGACAATTCATGCTGTTGACAACGTCTCTTTTGAGATTAATGACGGAGAACGCGTTGGAATCATTGGCAAAAACGGTGCAGGTAAAACAACCCTCCTTACACTGCTTGCAGGATTGGCAGAACCTACATCGGGGCAGGTAGATGTTGAGGGTCAGGTTAATTGTATCATGACGCTTGGTGTGGGTTTGCGCGAGGGACTGACCGGGCGGGAAAATATCATCCTTGATGCAGAAATACATGGCCAGACAAATGATGAGACCAAACAGGAAATCGAAGAAATCATTCAATTCGCTGAACTGGGTTTTTTCATCGATCAGCCTGTGAAAACCTATTCCAGTGGTATGAAAGCACGGCTATCTTTTGCAATGATCACCTTTATTCAACCCGAGATATTGATCATAGATGAAGCACTTTCTGTTGGGGATCTCCATTTCTCACAAAAAGCGACAGCCAAAATGAGAGAGATCACGTTACGTGGAAAAATACTAGTAGTCGTTTCTCACAGCATGGGTTCAATAGTCAGTCTTTGCAATCGCTGCATCTGGATCGACAAAGGCCATATTGTCATGGATGGAGATCCGAAAGAGGTTACGGATGTATATATCGATGCATTCAGGATTGATGAGGAAAACCGTTTTAAAAATGGAATAAATGTTTCCAATAAGAAAAAAATCTCATTCCCGGGGCTAGATCTTGAAAACCCGAGCTTTCTCGATACATCAGATAACTCCCGGACCCTTTTTAAAAAAGGTGACGTTCTGACTATAAAATTGACTGTTCACTCCAGTTCTCTCCTTGAAGATGTTGATCTACGCATTTCAATTGTCCGAATGGATGGAATTCGCATGATCTCTGGTTCTTGGAGCACATCCCAATTAAATGTGGATATTGCTACCCCACTTTTCCTTGAGGGAACCAAAATTTTTAAAATTCCAATGGGGCCAGTATTACTTGGGAACGGGTTTTACGAGGTCGAATCACAGGTTATCGATCGATCCGGTATTAAAACAGATAATGGTGTAAATGCCATCCTAGCAACATCCAAATCGATGCTCGAAATACAAAATGATGCTTATCCCTATGAGAACCCTGCGTACTGGTGGCCAGCAGAATGGAAATATGAAGAGATTCCTGGAGACAATTAGATGAGACTTCTTGGATTTGATGTAAATGATATCGCTCTGACTTACAATCTGTGGAAAATGGGACTAAGGGATCGTTATCTTGGGTCTTACCTGGGCCTGTTCTGGGCAATTTTACAGCCGACTCTCCTCCTTGTTCTTTATACATTTGTTTTCGGCATCGTACTCAAGGTACAACCCCAGGGAATCAGTAGTCCGATTGCCTATGTCATCTGGATGTTCAGCGGGTTGATCCCCTATTTCGTGTTCAATGAGGCGATCTCCTCGTCTGCCAATTCCCTGATCTCGAATGCCTCACTTATTAAGAATATTGTTTTTAAGAGTGAGACCATTCCTATCGCAGCTGTGTTTAATGCAATTGTTCCCCTTATCGTTGGCTTAATTTTTATTTTCCTGCTTCTGATAATCGATGGACAGATGCTCACGTGGCACATCCTGTTACTGCTCCCGATTATCCTTCTCCAGTTCATTTTTCTTATTGGCTTGGGCTACCTCCTGAGTGCTACGGCAGTTTTTTTCCGGGATATTATTCAATTAATCCCAACACTCACAATGGCCCTTTTGTTTGCAACGCCAATCTTTTATCCGATTGAGAATATGCCCGCCATTGTTGCCAAACTCACCTTCTTCAATCCATTATATCAGATGGTGCAGCCTTACCGGGGTGTGATCGTAAATCACCAGGTGCCGGATCTTTTTGGTCTTTTGTATTTTGGCATCCTTTCGTTAGTTTTATTGATGGTTGGATTATTCTATTTCAGGAAACTGAAAGGGTATTTTGAGATGGTACTATAGTTACTTTAAAAAAATCCGAGTTAATGGAAAAAGAAGACATTTTTTTTATCTGCGCTGTATAATTAAATTACATAGAAACCTTTGGGGATAGTATGTTTGAAAACCCAGTATTTTTCGGATTGCGGCAATAATTAAGGACACTAAAGATGGGCCAGCGTATTTTACTTTTCGGGGACAATCTCGGAATCCCTCAACTCCTTCGTCATATCCCTTATGAGAATGTATGTGGACTCGTAGTAGCGAAACTTCGGTCGCATCAGCATCCGGAATTGCAGGCTCTCGCAACAAAATGCAATTCTCCGTTCATTATCCAGCCGCGAAAAACCGATCCGGAATATCCTTTATTCGTTGAATTGATCCGAAAATTAAATCCAGATCTCATGCTGGTAAACTCGTATTCGATGATTATCGAAGAAGAGATCTTGTCAATTCCAGAGTGGTGTTGCATCAATATCCATGGGGCGATTCTCCCGGAATATCGTGGTGCCAACGTACTCCAGTGGGTAATAATTAATGATGAACCTGAGACTGGAGTAACAATACATTATATGGACCGGGGACTCGATACGGGGGATATCATTGCGCAAAAACGTGTTCCTGTCTCATTTGAGGATACATGGCAGACCCTGCAGCAGAGGGTGAATCGGGCAACTGATGAAACATTAACTGATATCATGCCCGATATTCTTTCTGGCAGGGTTAAGCGTATTCCCCAGCGGAATGATTCTGCGGGAACCTGGCTCCGTCGGCATCCCGAAGATGGTCGTATTGAATGGACATGGAGTGTTCGCCGGATCTATAATATGATCCGTGCATTAGTCAAACCACTCCCCGGCGCTTATTGCTTGACACATTCCGGCAAAAACATCATACTTGATGAATTTCTCAGTATTCCTCAGGTAACCAAATTAAAATACTCATATAATGTGGGGAATCAGGATCTTCGGACACCTCTTGTCACCCTCGATCCTATTAATACAGAGAATTTTTCATCACAAACTTTGGGGCTCTCTGAAAACACAAGGGGAGTTTACATGATTGTAGATCCCTCATTATTGGGAAAAAAAACCACTCGAAATGATCAGCAATCTCCAAATTCCCGGGTTTGTTTTGCAATTTATTTCTCTGAAATGAAGCTTCCTGCCGGTATCTGCCAGCTCATTGATATTGATTATCTTAACGGAACTGCTAATTTGGAGATGATTCCCGTTGGTACCTCCTCTCCTGAAAATTTAAGGATTTTTCCTGATGCTCTTCACCTCATTAAAGAATTTGCTTTCAATGAACTTGCTCTTCACCGGATTGTAATTCTACTCGAGGCAACCAATGATGTTACTATCAGACAGTATGAACGTATCGGCTTTTCCAAATGTCCTTACCCGAAAAATGAATCCAATTGCCAAAAGAATGAAAGCGAGTTTATTCAAATGGAGTCAGCCCGGGAGATTTTATGAGTGCCGAATATATCGTCTGTATCCATCAACCGAATTTTTTTCCCTGGCTTGGGTTCTTTGATAAGATTGCCCGATCTGATTGCCTTATCCTCCTGGATCATGTTCAGTTACCAAAATCCGGGGGAACCTGGACAAACCGGGTGAAATTACTATTTATTAATGGAGAAGCCAAATGGGTCACGGTACCGATTATTCGGACGGGTCATAGTTATCAGCAAATCAATCAGATTAAAATTCATAATGAATCCAAGTGGCAGGGAAAATTTTTGAAAACACTCCAACGTAACTATAGCAGAGCTCCCTATTATCATGAAGTGAGTACATTTCTGCTGCCGTTGTTTCTCAAAAAAACGGACACTCTTTCAGAATTCAATTGTAACTCAATTGTGGCAATACTTGGCGAATTAAAATTTTCAACAAGATGCATCTTAAGTTCCAATCTGGCAGTGCATGGCTCATCAAATGAAATGCTGATAGCGCTTGTAAAATCGGTCGATGGTACTACATACCTGTGTGGAGATGGTGCCGGGGGTTACATTGATGAAAAAGCCTTTTCAGATTGGGGAATTAATCTTGTTTACCAGAAATTCCAGCATCCGGTTTATCCTCAAAAAGGTGCTGATGCATTTCAGCCGGGCCTTTCCATCATCGATGCACTCATGAATGTTGGTTTTGAGGGTGTCAGGACACTCCTGAAACAGGTGTAATTCGGGTCGTCAATGGTCTATTTTTTTAAAGGTTCAGAATTGCGAAAAACTGAAAAAATAAAATTGAGCATTCCCGGCTTCATATTATTCTCCTTCTGAAATCTTCAATAAACCTGTTTATCTTCTTTCGTGTGAATATACGAAAAAACTCCCGAAAATTTCGCTCACTCTTCTGCTGCAATAAATCAGAATATATATTCTCAATTTGTTTTGCACCGGATTCTGCAGAGTGCCATTTCGTGGCAAATTCCCTGCTTTTTTTTCCGAGGATCTGACGTTTTTCCGGGTTATCGAGCAGATCTTTAATCACAGTATACACGGTATCCGGAGTTGCACTGATTATGGGGAGTCCATTGACATAATCCGGGATCTCATCTTTCATACTTACCAGCCACTCCGGGCGGATAAAACAGATGCAGGGTTTGCCAAGCATCATCGCTTCACGAATATTTGCCCCAAACCATCCGAATGTTAGCATATCAACAACGATATCAGCTTGTAGTTGGTAGTACCGGATTTCCTTATTGGGGATATCTGTAAAAAAGATCAGTTCAATCGGGTAACCCTCCGCTTTAAGACGATCAATAAGGGGAAAATAGATATGAGAACATTTGATATTCATATTATCTTCCGCTTTAGTTCGTAATTGGAAATTTCCGATTGAATGAAATATCCTGAGTGAATTGTCGACTCGATCCAGTTGGTATTTATCCGGAATCTTAAGATCTGGATCCCAGAAATGATGATCGAGGCAATAAAAACCAGGGACTTCATGAACCCGGGGATCATCATTATAATCAGTCCGATTACCCCCAATTGTCATCTGATAATCTGCAAGCTCGTTGCGGATTTTTCCCCACTGTAAATTTCTCTCATCCGAACAGACCTCCGGATGGTCATTCCACTGGCAGATATTGCAGGTATTGAACGGTTCCCACTGGGAGAAAGCGGTTTTTGAGACGCCATCCAGGCAGCCGTTATTGGAATATACGATTCTTTTCCCGAGATATTTCAACAGTTTGATCTCGGAATATTCGCCAAAGTGTTTTGCAAACAGGTTGTGTAAATAGAACCCAAAAACCATGCCATGAGCATTACTGAAATGAAAAATATCATATTTTATAATGGATTTTAAATAAAACCTTAACTGGAAAATACGGTCTTCTGCCGTATCATTGCAGAATTTATAATCCCCCCCATGATAATAGATTTCGTTCGTGACACTCGAATCAAAATTCAGAGTATCTGCTCTCCATCCAATCTTTCTCAGCTCACGGGAAAGATACCAAGTATGGTAATATGAATGTCCGACATATAAAACACGGCCTTTCGTTAACATTTTACAATTTACGCCCTTTTTTCGGTCTTAAAATTATTGGATTTACATGAATATCCTTTTTGGCATCATTACTCGCGGGCGACACAATTGCTTTAATTGATAGATTATCCCAAACACATTCCTGAGCGGCATAAACCAAACAATATATGATTTTGAAAACAATTTATACCAAGGATTGGTTGACATCATGAAAAAAATAAAAGATATGCTGTTTAAAACTCAATATAAAATTACGGATACAGCCCGTCCAAAATTAACCTCACCGATTCAATATTGGTCAGAGGTCACCGTTACACATGGTAAAAAATTTGTATCACGGGAGGATTCACTGCAATATCTGAATTGGAGAAATTTACTATACTTTAATTATATCAATCTTATGCCTGTATCCGGCCATGATAACAAGGTAATATTGGATTATGGTTGTGGGCCCGGTAACGACCTAACGGGATTCGTCGAATATTCTCATCCAAAAACTGTTTTTGGTGTTGACGTCTCCGCAAAAGCCATTGAAAGTGCAAAGGAGAGATTGAAATTTCATAATTCGAAAATTGTTGAATTTAAATTACTCCTTAATGAAGAAAATCCTCTGCCATTCGAATCAAATTCTATAGACTACATTCATTCATCTGGAGTTCTGCACCATGTTTCTGATATCAATCATGTTTTAAAAGAATTTCACAGAATTCTCAAGCCCGATGGTGTAATTCGTATAATGATTTATAATTATAATAGCATTTTCCTTCATTTGCATGTGGCGTATGATATCCGGAAGATTAAAAAAGTAGACGCGGATGTTCCTCTCGAAGAAGCGTTCAAAAAAAGCACTGATGGCAGGGAATGTCCGATTTCGCGGTGCTACCGGCCTGATGAGTTTGTACGGATTTGCACCGAAAATGGGTTTAATACAACTTTTGTCGATGCAGCAATCTCTACATTTGAAATGCAAATTTTACCAACACGGTTTACTGCATTACAGGATATCAATCTAGAGGAGAAACATCGTCAGTTCCTCTATGATATCTCATTCAATGACAAGGGCTGGCCATTGTATAATGGAAAAGTCGCTGGTGTTGATGCAGTCTACGAATTAAAAAAGGAAAAATGAGAACCGAACAATTGTTGATAAAAACCAAATTAATAGAAGTATCGTATTTTTTTTAAAAAAAAAGGATCATTATTTAGGATCAATAAAACATGACAACAATAAACGGTATTTTACTATTATATTGCTATCCAATTTATCAAATAAATGCGAATACAATAATGGAACACATAAATGCATTTGAAAAACACTCAAAATTCTACGTATATGCAATAAATATGGAATATGGTTTTCCGGAAAATCTTCAAAATTTACATTTTAAAATAATCATAATTCATTATTCCACGGTACGGACATATGCATTGGAGAGCTTTAAAGATTATCTTAAAAATGAAAAAGATGCGTATAAAATTGCTTTTTTTCAAGATGAGCATCATTTTTGTAAAGAGCGTTTTGATTTTATTAACCAATTTAAGATTGATTGTATATTCACCCTCATTGAACCACAATATTTCAAGGATACTTACGAAAAATTTTCTCATGTAAAAAGAATTGTATACTGTATACCAGGATATGTTAGCGATGATTTGATTAAAGCCGCTTCTATGTTTGGTATTCCCGATGAAAAACGTTTGATTGATGTCGGGTACCGTGGCCGTGAACTTGCGTATTACATGGGAAAAGGATCTCAAGAGAAGAAAGAGATTGGTGAACAATTTCTCCAAATGGCAAAGGGCCTTAATCTTCACTTAGACATCGAAACCAATGAGACCCGCCGCATATACGGTGATGACTGGTTAAAATTTTTCGCGAATTGTAGATGTATGCTGGGTGTCGAAGCGGGTGTTTCAATATTTGATATTGATGGAACGGTTTTTCAACAGTATCAAAATGAGATTGAAAAAAATCCAGAAATCTCGTTCGAAGAAATGTCAAATAAACTCAATTTTGATAAAGTTGAAAATAGAATATATTATAGAACAATCAGTCCCCGGCATTTTGAAGCAGCAGCATTTCGTGTCTGCCAGATTCTTTTCGAGGGAAATTATTCCGGAATTTTAAAACCAATGGTGCATTATATTCCCCTGAAAAAGGACTTCTCGAATTTTGATGAGATTATCCGCCAGTTCCAGGATCCGAATGTCCGAAAAACAATCACCGACAATGCATATCGGGATCTGATCGCTTCGGAAAAATATCATTATAAAAAATTCATCCGGGATTTTGATCAGGTATTAATCGATGCCGGTTTGAACCCGGAAACTGACCCCAGTGAATACTATAAAGTTTTAACTAAGCTCAATGAAGGAAAAAACCGGCGAAAGATGAAAGCCCTGATTCAACGGGGAATGCAATTGGGTATACAAGTTATTATTTATATCCCTCACCGACTCAATATCCCAATGGGAAAAATGATTCCATTACGAATACGGAAGTTCATTAAATCCTTTATATTCGGAAAATAAGGAGAACCATTATTAACCATCTCCGAAAAAAAGAATGTTTGATACTATCTGTAAAAATATAATCGGGTACCTCTCATGGTTTTTTTCCGGAGATTCTAATAATAGGTGTTATCACTCCTTTTCAGATACATTTCATTTTCCAAAATCACGTGAAAAACCTCCTATGAAAGTATATTTAGATTCACAATGATATTCTAATAAATATGTGCGGGATCTCCGGAATTGTAAACATTTCATCCAATAAAATACAAAATTTACAGCATTCAATAAAAGTGATGAATTTTTTACTCCGTCACCGTGGACCCGATGGCGAGGGAATCTGGATCAATCATTCAGAAAATGTAGGATTCGGCCACCGCCGTTTAAGTATTATCGATTTATCCCAAGCTGCAGCCCAGCCGATGAAGGATAAAAATGATAACTGGATTGTTTTTAATGGCGAAATCTACAATTATATTGAGTTACGGGAAGAATTAGGAAAAGAAAATTTTGCGACAACTTCAGATACCGAAGTAATCCTTCAGGCGTATCATAAATGGGGGTCCGATTGTGTAAATCACTTCCGTGGGATGTTCGCGTTTGCCATCTGGGATGGACATAAAGAGCTGCTTTTCTGTGCACGGGACCGGTTCGGGATCAAACCTTTTTATTACACACAAATCGGTGATACATTCCTTTTCGCATCAGAAATCAAAGCACTGCTCCCCTTTGTTGAACACATTGAAACAGATCTTGATTCATTCAAGGAATATCTGGTATTTCAGTTTTGCCTTGAGGGGAAAACATTATTCCGTGGCATCCGGGAATTGCAGCCATCTCACACATTAGCAATAATAAAAGGGACCGTTACTATTGAGAAATATTGGGAGGTCTATTACCAACCGAATTTTGATCATACCGCCAAATATTTTGAAAAAGAGTTACGATCATTACTGAACGAATCTGTAAACTTGCATCTTCGAAGTGATGTCCCAGTAGGATCCTATATCAGCGGAGGTCTTGATTCAAGCGTAGTGGCATCCCTTGCGGCATCCGGTCAAAAACAACCAATGGAAGGGTTCACAGGTAAATTCTCAAAGTACGGTCCGGAGTATGACGAAAGTCAATATGCACGGCTCCTGGCTCAGTCCGCCGGCATAAATCTTCACGAAACTGACATAACCGCGAAAGATTTTATAGATAATATCCGGAAGGTTATCTACCATCTCGATTATCCCGTTGCAGGACCCGGGGCGTTTTCCCAGTTTATGGTGTCGCAATTTGCAGCAAAATACTGTAAGGTTATCCTTGGGGGTCAGGGGGGCGACGAGATATTTGGGGGATATACCCGGTATCTCATTGCATATTTTGAGCAGTGTATTAAAGGCGCAATTGAAGGGACAATGAATAGTGGTAAATTCGTTGTAACCTACCAGTCGATTATTCCAAATTTAACGGCGTTGAAGAATTATAAGCCCTTGTTGCGGGAGTTCTGGAGAGACGGCCTTTTCGAAGAAATGGATATGCGGTATTTCAGGTTGATTAACCGGGCACCAAATCTCAAAGATGAAATTAACTGGGATTCACTTGAAGGATATAACACAAAAGAAACGTTCAGGCAGTTGTTTAACTGTAAAAATGTCGAAAAGGAATCATATTTTGATCTTATGACCCACTTTGATTTCAAAACCCTGTTACCCGCACTATTGCACGTAGAAGACCGGATGAGCATGGCTCATGGTCTCGAATCCCGTGTTCCTCTGCTGGATCACCGGCTGGTCGAACTGGCTGCAACAATTCCGTCAGATATCAAATTCAAGGATGGGAGAATGAAACATATATTCAAAGAAGTAGTTCGCCCGTATCTTCCCGAAGAGATTATAAATCGTAAAGATAAAATGGGTTTTCCCACGCCCATCACCGAATGGATGAATGGAGAAGCCCGGGAGTTTGTTCGGGAAATTCTTTCATCCCCGGTGGCACTAAGTCGGACTTTGGTCAACAACCAGAAAATATTGGAAAACATGGATAAAGAGCCGCAGTATGGCCGCATGTTATGGGGTTTGTTCTGTCTTGAGATCTGGCAGCAGGAATTTCATGACAAAGAGGATTATTTCAAGAATTTGCTCAACGGCGGGATTGAATTTAATAATGGAGAGAGATCATAATTTAGACAACAAAATTAGCAGTGTTTGGGGAAAGAGGTTTCTTAAATGAAAGTATTGATCACGGGTGGTGCAGGTTTTATCGGGTCAACGATCGCTGACCGGTTATTGACGCGTGGGGACAAAGTAATGGTTATTGATAATTATGCAACCGGGCGACGGGATAACCTGACCCCCCACGCAAATCTTCAGGTCATTGAAGGCGACATCGCTAATCGGAATCTTGTACACAGAATCTTCGATGAGTTTGTACCGGAAATCGTTATACACGCAGCAGCATCATATAAAGATCCGAATAACTGGATCGAAGATGCCAGGACAAATGTTGAAGGTACGACAATCATAACACAAGCTTCTGATAGGCTGAAAGTTAAACGCCTTATATATTTTCAGACTGCATTGTGTTACGGATTACATCCAATCGAACAGCCCATTACACTTAATCATCCACTTCACCCGGAAGGTAGCAGTTATGCAATCAGCAAGACTGCAGCAGAACAATATATTGCCCTGAGCGGGCTCGATTATCTCTCATTCCGGCTGGCAAACGCGTACGGTCCGAGGAATCTCAGCGGGCCCCTGCCCACATTTTATCACCGACTTATAAACGGGAAGAAATGTTTTGTAATGAATACCCGACGGGATTTCATTTTCGTTGACGATCTCGTCAGTGTGGTGATGAAAGCTATCGATGGTGAGGGCACGAAGGGATACTACCACATTTCTTCTGGAGGAGATACATCCATCAAGGAACTTTATGATGAAACCTTATCGGCAATGCAATTCACTCCCCAGGAACCAGTTGAAGAACGGGAAAGAAATCCCGATGACGTACTCTCGATATTGCTTGATCCGTCAAAAACAAATAAGGATTTTAACTGGCGTACCACGACTTCCCTTAAAAATGGCGTGAAAAAAACAATTGAATACTATAAAAAATTTGGAATTACAGAAACGTATACCCATCTGA
Organism: uncultured Methanoregula sp.; assembly: GCA_963676675.2. Taxonomy (GTDB): domain Archaea; phylum Halobacteriota; class Methanomicrobia; order Methanomicrobiales; family Methanospirillaceae; genus Methanoregula. The sequence continues at coordinate 1,949,341 of OY781161.1, forward strand.
AATCGACCTCTGATTAGGTAAATAAAATGAAAACACTCAAAAGAGATCAACTCTCCTCTTTTTTTGAGGACCGGGTTATTTTAATAACCGGTGGGGCGGGTTTTGTCGGTTCAAATCTGGTACGGATTTTACTCGGGACAAAGGTTAGATCTATTCATATTATCGACAATTTACTATCTTCTGAAAAATTCAATATACCCTCTGATACCCGGATTCGATTTACCCAGGGATCGATCAGTGATGACACGATTGTTGCGTCACTACCTGATGAATATGACTATATTTTTCATCTAACTACCTACCATGGAAATCAGAGTTCGATTGTCAATCCTCTTGCCGATCATGAAAATAACCAATTGACGACTATCAAACTTTTCGAACGTATCAAAGAATTTAAAAATTTAAAGAAAGCGGTGTATTCTGCAGCAGGATGTGCTGTAGCGGAAAAAACAACCAATACTGCTCAGGCGACTCTCGAAGATGCACCAATACGGCTTGAAATGGATAGTCCTTATTCCATCTCGAAGATAGTTGGTGAATTTTATTCAGTGTACTACCATAAACAACATGGTGTACCCATTGTGCGTGCACGATTCCAGAATGTTTATGGACCCGGTGAGATCCTGGGTGCTGGAGAATGGCGTGGAACCCCGGCAACTGTCTGGCGAAATGTCGTACCCACTTTTATATACAAATCCCTAAAAAAACAGTCCCTTCCGGTTGAAGGAAAAGGGGATGCAACACGAGACTTTATTTATGTCGATGATATCGTATGGGGATTATTGCTCTGCGCTTCAAAGGGGAAACCGGGAGAGGTATACAACCTTGCAAGTGGAATAGAGACAACAATTCTTGATCTGGCAAACACAATAAACAAACTAACCAATAATCCCTCGGGTGTTATTTATAATCCCGGAAGAGTTTGGGACCACTCTGGAAAACGCTTTGGTAGTACAGAAAAATCCAAGCGAGAACTGGGATTTCTATCACAGATCGGTCTCTATGAGGGATTGGCAAAAACTATCGATTGGTCAGAAGAGAATATGGAAGTAATTGAGTCGTGTATCGGTAAGCATTTGAAAAACTTAGAGAAATATGTTGATAACTAGTTTAATTACCAAACATTGGTAGAAGATTAGAAATTGTCATATTAGTTAAAAGCAATGCTATTCTAGTAGAGCAGGGTAAATGTACTATAAAAAAATGAAAAATATGCTCAATAGAATCCAAAAAATAAAAATCTGTAAGTATTTTACCGGATTCTGGAGACAAACTCCATATTTCCTCCGGCGTTCGTCGGCTTTCCTCCCGCAAGTCATTTATATCGTCATCAACAGCAACTGCAACCTTCACTGCAAGATGTGTGATGTCGGGCAGCAGCAGAAAGACACACAATTTTACCGGAATATGGTATCTTCGAGACAGGAAATTCCACTAAAGCAATTGAAAAAATTCGTTGATGAGGTAAAACACTTCAAACCCATCATCGCTATTACCTCTACAGAACCACTGCTCTATCGCGATCTCATGGAGTTCGCAGGGTATGTTGTCGAAAACGGACTTGAGATACAAATCACTACCAATGGGTATCAGCTCTCGAAATTTGCCGAAGACATTCTTGAAGCCGGGATTAATGTTGTATCTGTCTCTCTTGATGGACCTCCGGATATTCACAATTATATCCGTGGTCGGGATGACTCTTACCAGAAAGCCATTGAAGGTATCGTCCGGATAACCGAACTCAGGGAAAAACATGGAAAACCTAACCCAGAGATCCGGATAAACTACTCTATTTCGAATTATAATTACAACGTACTCACTGAGTTTTTGGATGGAATCAAAGATCTGGTTATCGGAAGTATCTCCTTTTCCCACCTGAACTTTGTCACAGGGGAAATGGCACGGAAACATAACCGAATCTATGGTTCCCAGTTTCCCGCAACTCCCAGCAGCATTTCATCGGTGAATCTTTCGGAAATCGATATCGATATTCTCTTTGACCAGATCCACAAGGTAAAACAGACGTGCCGTAATTGCTCATTTACCCCGGAATTAACCAGAGAACAACTCACCGTTTTTTATCAGAGTCCGGAGATTCTCCTTAACGGACATTCCAATTGCAGAATACCTTGGAACGTTGCCCAGATATTCGCAAACGGAGACGTAGGAGTATCAACACGTTGTTTCAATATCACCTTTGGAAACATATATGAAGAAAAATTTGAAAAAATCTGGAACGGGGAGAGAATGAAAAACTTCCGGAACGAATTACTAAAGGAAGGTGTATTTCCTGCCTGTTCACGATGCTGCGGGGTGTTCTAAAATCGAAGACCTTAAGAAAACCATTGAAGACCTTGTGGCCTGGATGGAATCGGAGGACCTCAAAAGCTATGACCCGTTTGATCTCCAGTCAACAAAACTTGTGATGATGCTTTCCGGGATTCTTCCCGGGAAAGTCATGCAGTTTGGGTTGTATCCCCTTAAAAGATTCCCTTCGCTTTATCACCCTTTCGTTGCCAGAAAGAAAGCCGCAACGTCCTCTGCCATCTACGCGAGCGCCTGCTGGTTAATGGGATGGAATGGAAAAGCCGAGAAGGAACTGGATTGGCTGGAGTCACATGCCTGTACGGGATACTCAGGTTTTTGCTGGGGACTTCCCTTTGACTGGATGATGCGGAAGGACGTTATCGCAAAGGTCGGGACACCGTATTCGACGATTATTATCTATATGGTCGATGCGTTTCTTCTCGGATATAAAGCGACAGGAAAGAAAAAATATCTCGATATCGCTCTTTCAACTGCAAATTTTTTTGAAAAAGACCTTAAGCGGACATTCGATGACGGCGATAGCGTATGCTTGAGTTATTCTCCAATGGACGATTTGCGTGTAACCAACGTGAATTCCTATGCTGCGGCTAATCTGTATACTGTTTATAACTACACTAAAGATGAGAATATCCGAAATCTTGCCGATAAATTGATCCGGTTCGTCATCTCAGAACAGAATGAGAACGGAAGCTGGAATTATTTTTGCCGTCTGGAGAAGCGGGAGAACTGGATAGACTCGCTTCACCAGTGTTATATTATGGAGAATCTTTATCGTTGCTATCTGGTAAACAACGATAAAAAAATTCTTGATTCTGTTGAGATGTCATTTGAGTATTTTATCCACAATTTCATCACGGAAGACGGCTTGATCTCCAAATATCCCGTTAACCAAAAATTTCTTATCGGGACACGTTATGAATTAATGGATATCGCTGAGTCGATAACTCTTTTCTCGTTATTGAAAAAGAAGGAATATGCGGAACCCGCCTTGGAGACACTTGCCAAGAGGTTCAGAATCCCCGGTAAACCATACTACTATTCGTACCTGGTAGGGGGCGAGGGCACAACAACTCCATTTATCCGGTGGGGAGAGGCTCAGGCACTTTATGCATTAGCATTTTACCAAGCTACATTCTTTTCAAACAAATCCATGAGGGACATTATTTTATGAGAATAGCCTTTATCGCTCAAAGTGAGATTTTCCGAGATCCGCGGGTACTGAAAGAAGCCATATCAGCAAAAAAGGCGGGTTACGATGTAACTGTGCTCTGTTTTGGGACTGCTATTGATACTTCAGAGAATTATCAGGGAATTGATATCAGGAGAATTCCAAATAAAATCCAACTGGCTTACCGGAAAATCCTGAAAAATTATCTTCAGAGAAAAAAGTCCGAAGGTCAGGAAAAATCGAATGCTGGTTTAATACCAGGAGCGAAGTATTCACCCAGCACCAATTTTTTCATTCCCTTTGCATTCGCATTCCTGATGTATGTAATTTCCAATTTCTTTTATTTTTATGATGCGCGGAAGGTCCGCGCTGATCTATATCATGTAGCAGATCTCAACATGCTCCTAACCGGAGTCCTCTTCAAAAAGAGGTATAATGCAGAGCTGGTGTATGATTCACACGAGCTCTGGATTGAATCTTTGGAGACCGGTTCAAAGCCATTGAAAAAGATATTAATGGGATTCGAAAATTTTCTCGTCCAGTTCCCGGATGCGGTTATTACCGTCAACGAATCGATCGCAGATGAGTTACGTATGCGATATAATATTGCGAAGCCAGATGTCATATACAACTGTCCGTTTTTTGAAGAGCCTTTGCTACATTCACAGCAGGATGTGGTCAGGGTAATCTACCAAGGACGGTACCTGGTAGGGAGGGGACTTGAGGAGACTATCCTTGCTGCGGGATATGTGGAAGGCCATATGTTCATGCGGGGAATCGATGACATACCGGGTAAACCGTACCTGAACCTGCTACAAAAAATTGCGAATGACAACAATCTCCAGTTAAATATTGAATTTATCGATCCTGTCCCGATGGTCGAGCTTGTGAAGAGCCTTGAAGGATATGATATTGGTATCGTCCCCTACAAGCCGGTAAACCTCAACAACTACTACGCAACGCCGAACAAGATCTTTGAATATCTTATGGCCGGCATGGCAATTGTCGGATCTGATATCCCAGAACTTCGCAGGATTATTATTGGTGAAAATGTGGGCGCGGTCTTCGATCCCGATAAACCGGAGGATATTGCGAGAGCAATCAACCATATTATCACAGAACCTGGACTCCTTAACCGGATGAAAGATAACGCCCGGAGATGTTCACAAGAAACATACAACTGGGAGAGCCAAGGCAAACGGTTACTTGAAATTTACCGTCGCATTTTACCTGAGTTGTTATGAAAAGTATTTACTCCTCTGCAAGGGTCTGCTAAGAAATTTGCTTCCGTCACTATTAATTGAAATAACGGGCATAATTCATCACGAAGATGTGTGGGATTAGCGTTCTGATCAATCTGGGTTCCTCCATTAATCTGTCAGAACATATCGTAAAAATGAATTCACTCGTTCGTCATCGCGGACCGGATGACGAAGGATACGCCTTCTTTTTAGATTCTGTTTTCACTCGCCCGACAATCGTAGGGGGTCTCGATACTCCTCTGGATGTATTACATTCCGGATATCCTTACTGCCCTCAAACGAGAGAAAATAATTCACTCATCCATCCTTCACTACTGGCGTTTGGACACCGGCGTCTATCCATATGCGACCTATCTCCCGCTGGACATCAACCAATGTCATACATGAATGGACGGTACTGGATAATTTTTAACGGTGAGATCTACAATTGGAGAGAACTCCGGTCAGAATTGGAATGTCTTGGCCATCAGTTCGTGTCACAATCAGACACAGAAGTAATCCTCGCCTCATATTCACAATGGGGAAAAGATTGTCTTGGCAAATTTAGGGGAATGTGGGCAATCGTCATCTATGACATACAAACAAGGACGATCTTTGCAGCCCGCGATCGGTTTGGAATAAAACCGCTCTATTATTGGTTTTCGCCGGCCGGATTTCTTTCTTTTTCATCTGAGATCAAACAGTTTTCAGTACTTCCAGGATGGAATCCAAAACTGAACAAATCCAAGGCTTACGATTACTTGGTCGAAGGTCTCATGGATCATACTGAGGAGACACTATTCTCTAGTGTGTTCCAGATACGCGGAGGGTATGCCTCTGAAATCAGAATTGATGAATTATCTCAGTTTTTACCTGTATATCGGTGGTATGATCTGCATTATTTACCCTATTCCGGCACATTCGAAGCAGCCACAAAAAAATTCCGGCAATTTTTTACGGATTCGATGACACTTCACTTACGAGCAGACGTGCCTGTCGGCTCATGCCTATCAGGGGGGCTTGACTCATCTTCGATCGTCTGCGTAGCAAACGATCTCCTAAAAGATAAGAGAAAGGAAGAGATCCAGAAAACGTTTTCTGCCAGTTCTGATGTAAAACGGTTTGATGAGAGGGAATTTATCGATGAGGTGGTAAAGGACCGTCAGATTGATTCTCATTATACCTGCCCATCTCCGGATCACCTCTTCGAAATTCTCGATGATATCATCTGGCACCAGGATGAACCATTCGGTTCGACTAGCATCTTTGCGCAATGGTTGGTCTTCGATCTCGCGGCACAGAACCGGGTGAAGGTGATGCTCGATGGACAAGGGGCCGATGAACAGCTAGCTGGCTATCATATTTTCTTTCGTTACAGGTGCGCCGAGCTATTCCTGTGTGGGCGGTGGATTTCTATGCTCCGCGAGATGATCGCGGTAAAGAAGTGCTTCGGTTACGGTTACATAAATTCTTTCAAAGGTATAGCAGGATACGCTTTGTTGATCCCAATGAAGAACATATTTTCTAATCGTAAAAGAAAGAATTCACGGACACCTCTATGGATGAATCAGGAAATATTTGATGCAATTCCAGTCCATTATCGATTTGATCAATGCCAAAAACCTATTGTTTCGTGGTATTCCTATCAGCAGCTGATATTCACAAATCTCCCTCTTCTTCTTCACTGGGAAGACCGTAACTCGATGGCGCATTCCGTGGAATCACGTGTGCCCTTCCTCGATCACCGGCTTGTGGAATTCATATTCAGCCTTCCTACCGATTTTAAGATCCGTAATGGGTGCACGAAAATAGTGCTGCGAGAGAGCATGCGGGGGATCCTGCCCGACAAGATTAGGAAGCGCATGGACAAACTTGGGTTTGAAACTGCGGAGGAAGAGTGGATCCGCTCGCAAAAGACCGAACACTTCCGGCAACTGGTAAAAGAAGCAATTACTCAGTCGAAAGGAATTTTAACCGAAAAAGCTGTCGAAAAGTTAGAAGATGTTATTTCCGGTAAAGAAGCATACAATTTTGTTATCTGGAGGTGGATCTGTTTTGGCCGCTGGATGAAAAGATTCTGTGTTTCCCTCTAGTTGGTTCAATCTCCATCAACTCGTATTGAAGGCACTATCATATCCAACAATTTTGCAAATTTGCGAGCCATTTCTCGATGGCTGTACTTTTGAATCTCCAAGTCAATACCATCATAGCGGACCTGACCAGAACTCTTATAATCCATATAGTATTTTAACAATATATCCTCGAGTTCCAAGTCATTATCAACAGAGAATCCAGCCTGGGTTTCATCGAGCAATCTGCTGAGCGCCCCTTTTGAATATCCAAGCGAAAGTATCGGCCGTCGTGCTACAAGGTATTCGAAGATTTTCCCGGTCATAACCCCCTCCTCTCTGGGATCGTTCCAGGTAAGGAGTAACAGGATCTGGCTTCTGCGCTGTTCTTCAACCGATTTCTCGTTCGGTACAGGATCGTGAAAACTCACTATTGTATCCAGTTGGTAGTGAGTAACCTGTTCACAAACCCATTTCTCGAATGAGCCCCAGAAATGGATTTCAACATCCACAGGGTCAATTTTTTTCTCGTCAATCAATTTTTTTAAGATTCTGAAAATAGGTTTCGGATCCCGTTTGCCACGGTATAATCTGCCAGTGTACGTTATGGAAAATTTTTTTGTAAGAGGAATATTATGCTTCAGTTGATCGGGATCAAAACCATTCGGGATGACAAATACCTGCGATTTGTAAAGATTCTGCAAAACACTCGCGAGAGGTTGAGATATCGTCGTGATAGCGTTGGCGATAGATAGTGTATTAATTTCCAGTTTTCTCTCGAAAAAATTTCGTATCCTGCTATGTGAGAAATAAGGGTTCTGGGTCCAGAGATCGCGGAAATCAGCAAGCCAGGGAATGTTATATTTTTTTTTCAGATTATGTGCAATAATATGCGTTGTATAGGGACCCGCAGTGCTGATGATGGCATCATACTTCTCGTTCTCAAGAATTTCACTGGCGACAGGTATAACAATCTGGTACCAGTTCTTGTTATAATCCGGATATGCCAGGATCTCCCTTGCCACGTTCAGAAAAAAATCGACACACGTATCTTTCTTCTCCGACTGCCCGAGATGTGCTCTGAATGTTTTGTTGAGAGAGAACCCAAGCCTCCTCTTCCATTCAATGAGGATATCACTTTCTTCGACCTCGATTACTCGATATCTTGGATTGGGTGCTGAAGGCAGATTAGCAGTAACTATCGTTGGTTCCCAACCAAATTCCGGAAGATATTTCGCAAGGCCTCCCGACCGATGTGAAGCCACAGCTTCGCGTGGTGGGAAGAAATAGGTGATGAGGAGGACTTTTTTCATGATATTTTCTCCGTTCCGAATTCTTTGAATCGGGAGCCGGGATTGTAACACCCGCAAATCCTGCAGATGAACATTCTGATCTTGTCGTAAAAGGAAGAATGATAAAAATTGAGAAATAATCGTCCGGTATATTTCACAGGAAATAATAAGAATCGTCGAACTCCATGAAGTACATAATCCGGTATCTCATTACCCGGTTTTTTTTTCTTGCATGATGCAGCACCCCAGCAAAGAAGTGTTGAAAAAAACTGTGAATACCTTTTCCGTCTGATATATGCAAGACAGTCCGGCCTGTCTTTTTGTGGGATTGTACCTTTTTCCAGTTCATTTTTGAGATAGTTTGAGAATGGATGCTCTTTGATCATATGGGGTTCATTACATATCCTGTCAGACGCCTCAGTATGATAGATAGTCAATCCGTTCCAGCTGAACGCTATCGAATAAGAAAGTGCAATTTTCCCCCAAAGGAACTGATCTTCCCCGTATTCCAGATCTTCCGGGAATCCCCCAACCGATTCGAAAACATCTCGGGGAACAGCACAGCTGGATGAATTCACGGGTTCGTCACCGCTGGAGCAGATGCGCAGGTAATTCTCAAGGTATCCGTCCCATGGGGGTGGGGGAATTCCCACAAAAAGCATTACCATCGGGTTGCCATTCTGTTTTATTTTTACATAGGATGTGGAAAACAAGCCGGCATCCGGGAATTTTTTTCTTATGTTGAGTAGAGTTTCCAGATGGTCTGGCTGCCATTCATCATCAGCATCAAGAAATGCAATGAGATCGGTCTTTGCAAGACGGGCCCCCAGATTTCTTGCCTGAGCCGCCGTTGTTCTTTTCCTTGTAATATGAATAATTCTGGGATCTACATGCTGGTGAATGATTTCCGTGCTTGCATCGGTCGAACTGTTGACAATTATACATTCAAAGTTCTGAACCGTCTGTTTAAGAACCGAATCAAGCGTTCGCTGAATATATTTTTCTTTATTATATAATGGAATGACAATAGAAATGTCTTTTTGCATACAATCACACTTTGAAGGAATCCTGTTATTTACTGATGTTTGAATAGGGGAATGTGTCAAAGTTATTTATTTTAATTCTTTTTCCGTGCAACAAAACACATGTAGCCACAAACCGTAAGTTTTATCACATTTATTTTGCTATTTGTCTTTCCACAGGTTTTGCCAAACACTGAAATTATTAGATTCAAGAGACATTCGTGATAAAAAAAATTCCCGAATTTTCCTAAAGTAAATTTTTTCAGAAAAAGAGTGAGACAATCAATTCCTAGAAATATCCCGATATTATCTATTCAGCCTCTCTAAATACGCAGATTACACAATATGGAGTCCATTTAAATATGCTGTTCACAGGGTATGATCCAGTATGAGAAACCGAGCCAATAAATAATCCCCCTGGTTTTAAGACCATGACAATTTGTTTTACGATATCGTCAGGAAATCGGACGTGCCCGAGAACCTGTTTACATTAACAATATCAAACACCGAATTTTTTAAACGGGAATTGATTTCCGTTATATGCCACTAATTCGATATTCTTATTCTTGTTATAATTCGAAATATCCACCCCCATCTAAAGAGGAGTAAGATTTCCTTTTTTGTATAATTCTTTAAAATTTAGTGAAGAACCGTCCCCGCAACCAAAATCAAGAATTCTCGCTCGGGAATTGTGGTTCTTGACTAATAAAAGATCCCAGGAATTCATCCGTTTTGAGAATGTGTCCGAAATATAGGGCGAAACAATTTCTTTGAATTTATTTAACCCACTGAGCATCATTCATCCACCCTGTCAAATAAATCAATTGTCACAACCCTATCATTTTTTGATTTGTAAGAACCTGATCAAAAACATCCGCAAAATCTTTTGAAATCTTCACCCATGAAAACTTTTCTCGTACACGTGTCAAACCATTTTGACGAAATTGCTCCCGCAAGTTATCATCAAATAATATCTGCAGGATCCTTTCAGCCAGCATACCCGGATCCTGTTCCGGTACAAGGAACCCGGTCTCACCATCAATGATGATATCCGGAATACCTCCGACATTACTTCCGATAACAGGACATCCTGATGCCATCGCTTCTAATAAAACTACGCCAAGTGCTTCGGTTTTCCCATCTTTATTGATGGAGGGTAAAACAAAAACATCGGCGGAATTATAATATGAATGGAGTTCTGCATTATTGATCACTCCCAAAAATGCTATACTATTTTCAAGACCCAGTTCCTGCACTCTCTGGATAAGTGTGTCATGTTCCGGTCCGGAACCAGCAATGAGAAGCATCGTGTCGGGATATTTTCGGATTACATCAGGCATTGCGTTGATGAGATAAATCGTTCCTTTCCAATCAATAAGACGTCCAACACTGAGGATTATATGGGATGTCTTATGCTTCTTTTTCATATCAAAGAAATTAAATTCCTGGAGTTTTGCCGGATTAACACCCATTGGGATGATCCGGATTTTTGCACTGCAATAAGGTGCAAGGGATATCAGTAGTCTTTTCATATATGTGCTGTTAACCGTGATCATATCTGAATTTTTGATGATAAACCGGACGAGAGGTGAGAGGATTGTATGGTTTGTGAGAATATTGAGATCACTTCCATGCACCGTTGCAATGTGGGGGATATGAAAAAAACATCGCATAAGTGCACCGATAAGTCCCTGGGGGATCAACCAGTGAGTATTGATAAGATGGACATTATTTTTAGCAATAATTTTTAATGACCCAACAAACTCTGCCAGTACAAAGGGAATTATGGAAAAAAAAGCAGTTGGGTATTTTTTGAGATTGAACAATATGCCGGAACCATAGGCCAGTCTCTCATAATGATAAGGATAAAAATAGGGAAATCTGGACACCTGAATTCCTGAAAGAATCTCGTATTTTTTCCCCCCAAAAAAATGGGGAGTGAGAACAAAGGGAACAAATCCACGGTTGTTAAGTTTTTTAACCAGCTCAAAAATGAATCCTCCTTCATACGAATTCTCGTTTTGCGGAAAAGAACTGGTAAGGAGCAAGATGTTCATACTGGATCACATCGTAGAAAAAAGAACATGGATAATAATAGGATGCCGGATATGTGCATTCATTCACTCCAATCCGCAAGTGAAATGTCCCGGCTTTCCTGTATATCAAATAATAATGCAAATGACAGGAATTGCAGTCCTATAGCACATAAAAGAAGTGAAAGCACCCCCCGAACGAATAACGGACCTCCTTGAATGAATACATAATAGAACGTGAACAATCCTGCAAGAACCCCAATAAGAGTCATAGCTAATCCGAACAGGTAAAAAAACACCAGAGGATGAAAACTCAATACAACATATTTCTGCCGTAACCGGTAAAAGAAATCAGAGAATAGGAGCAAGGATACATTCACAATGTAATTTACATAGCGGATTTTTGAAGTCTCCCGGCCATACCGGGCGGGCATCTCGATATCCATGACCCGGAAGCCGAATACATTCAATTTGACAAGAAGATCATTGCAGTATCCATACCGGGGATAAACCCGGTCAAGGTTCAGCCGTTCAAGCGCACGTCGCGATATTGCGGTATACCCGTTTTGGGGGTCCATCAGTTTCCAATAGCCGGAAGAGAATTTTGTCATGATGGTGAGCAGGGCATTACCTATAAAACGCCACTGGCTCATCCCTTTACGGTATTTCGGGCTGAGAAGACGGTTGCCTTTCGTATAGTCCGCCTTGTTCTGGATGATAGGAGTAATAAGCGCCGGCATAACTTCCGGATCCATCTGGTTATCGCCAGCCATTACAACAACAATTTGTTGTCCATCATTCATCGCTTGTTTATACCCGGAAACAATCGCTGCACCGACACCACAATTTATCTTATGGTTAATGGGAATTATTCGGGTGTCTTTTTTGGAAAAAGTTTCAATAATTTGCCGTGTTTTATCCGTTGAAGCATCATTGACTGCATAAATCCTGTCGACGAACGCAGGTATAGATAAAAGGGTATCCTGAATTAATAATTCCTCATTGAAAGAAGGAACGACTACAGCAATCGTATGATCACGATACACAAATGCTCTCTCTTTTTTTAGACTAATAAAAGTACTCTGGTGTTTTGGGTATGAGCAATGATTTGGAATATTAATCACACGAATGCTAATTTGATTACGGTTTTTTTCGATAAAACCGGTTACCCATTATTTTTCAGAATTTAAATGAAATTATCTAGGGGATTTGATCTGAATCCTCATTAAAAGTGCCTAAAATAATTATACGATCTTTCCCTCCCACTCACTCCGGTTATGCGTCCAGTTATTTTTTTTTCACTTTTTCAAATTCACTGTTAGAAACCAGGTTCTCAATTTTTTAGTTAAATATTTGCATACTCGAATTTTTGTAAAGTAAGGAGGAGTAAAAGCCCCGGATATATTTTATATAGTTGTCCAAATTGCAATAAAATGTGAACAATATTTGGAGCGTATCATAGATTTCCAGTTTTTTTGTATCAAGCGATTCTAAAAACACTGATCCGATAAGTAAGGGTAAATAGTTTCATTTTAAAGTAATTCTCAATGACTACGGAAAACCGGACTGATAATACACAGTCACCCTCATCCGGTAAACGGGCAGCTGTAAAGAAAATACAACAGAACGGAAATAGCGCATCTCCTCCGCATACCCAGCACGCAGCAGTTTTTGATCCTGCTGTTTTTTTTCAGCGATATGCGTTAACCATTATCATTTTTCTTATATCATTATTTTTTATCATCACGATCACCAATCCGGCTCTCTGTTTGAACGATGAGTGGATCACGGCTAACCAGCTCCACCAGATGGATACCGGTCATCAGGTAACATTTAATGAAGGGAAGTATGGTATTACAAAAGAAGGTATTGTATCAGCGTATTTCACCTCCCGGCAAAATGTGCTGATGTATTCGCTTGCGCTCCCAATATCTGCGTTACCCGTAGTGAAACTGTTCGGGCTCTTTGGGGATAATTTCCGGCTGGTTGTGATACTGATCTGGTCGTTGTGTCTGGTCCTTATCGCTTTGCTTATCGATGCATACTATCCAGCGTATTCAAAAATCCGTGGCACAAGAATCCTGTTTCCGGTCCTTTTACTTGCACTCTTCTTATTCATGTTCAATATTCTGATGTATCGGCAGTTTATCTTCTCCGCTACCGATGCACCGTTTGAAGTGGCAGCACTGGTTCTCACCAGTCATATCTTCTTTGCATTGACCGTGACAGTTGTTTTTGAAACCTGTAAATTGATCTTTAAAGACCTCTGGATGGCACTTTTTGGTACGTGTGCGACGATCGCTTGCTCATCGTATATTTTCTGGGCGGGGACGGCAAAGGATCACATGCTGACAGCGGCAGTCTTTGCATTTGTCATCTACTTTTTTGTCCTTTATCTCGCGTACGGACGATGGCGGGATGCCACTTTCTCGTTTATTTGTTCAGGGCTCCTGATCTGGGTCCGGCCGGAAGTGGGGTTCTTTGTCACGATCTTTACCGGGATGTTCTTCTGCATCCCCCTTATCAGGAAGGCAATAAAGAAAGAGATTCCTATCAGCGAGTCTCTCCAATCGGGCATTCCTATGTTAGGCGTGTTTATCGGGGGGATTCCCTTTTTTATTAATAATCTTTTAACCAGCCACAACTGGCTCATACCCGCATTCGATCTTCCTCGTCCTATGACTGATGCCGGTACACTATCTACAGTGCCACTTCCACTTTCCCAGGTTCTTGCACAGGAGGCCGTTTCCAATCCGACGGAGGGAATGAGTCTATTTGCATCCCTGTTGAGAACGGGAGATATGATCACGCATGCAATGTTCCGGGGAGTCTCGTTTGATAATATCGTTTCAGGTTTTTCTGGCATATTGATGTTCCCGAAAAATGGGAATATCGGGTTTCTGATCTTGTGTCCGGTTATTTTCCTCGCACTCGTCGCGTTTATTCTATGGAACAAGAAAATATTGGGAGGTATAAAGAACCAGAGGATGATTTTCCTCTTTCTTATACTTATGATACTTGCGGCAGTGTTCAGTTATCTGCCTAAATTATATTCAATGAACATCAGTGCTGGGGTTGTTCCGGATATGCGGTATCTCTCTCCCGCGTACCTTCCCTGCGGGATTCTCAGTATCTGGCTACTCTCAAAAACTCCGTTTCTGAAAAGACCAAAAGAGCTGATAACTTTTGGGCTTACAGCAGCGGTCATTGTTGTTCCCGTGTTATCTCTCACAATGATGATCGTTCATCCCTTCGGGAGTGTGATTGCAGGATATTTCAAATTTTTCGAGTTTATTATCCTGTGTGAGGTGATGTTGTGTTTGGGATTAATGATCATCTACCGTTTTTACCGGATTGAAAACCGGTCCTTACCGCAATCCATCCCGTACTTCCTTGTTCTCCTTCTCATTACGGTTTTTACATTCCAGCTGATGCTGGTATTTATCTTTATGATGAGTATCAAGTTTAATGGGTATCCCTTGTGGATTCCTCTTGTCGAGAATGGTATCCGTATGGTATTCCATGTTTCAATTCTGCCTCCTGTGTAGAGGGTCTTTGCAGGATTTAAGGGATCTCCCCTCTCCATCAGATCAGAATGAAATTTTAGCGGAAAAACATTTCCCAAAAGATTCCCCCCTCACTTTTGGCAAGAGAACGTTTTCTGACAAAGTCAGGTTGACTGGTAAAGGACAACCGTATCCATGATACGCCATTCATCGTTCCCTCATGAAGACAGGGGACTACGGACTGCGCATTCAAATGGGTTCCCCTCAATATTTAAAAAAAATGATAATGAGGGTTTTCCAGCGATAGTACCCTATTTTCTGATTTATAAGCCTCAAACTGTGTAAAAGTTATTCCGGTAATCAAATTCAGATAAAAAAGGGGGAGATTAGTAGAGTACATTCGAACTTACAATTTCAGCGGGTGATGTCTTTGTGAATGGTAATGCAGCACCGACCGGGGGACGTATTTCAAAATTCATTACCGTATTTTTCGGTACCGCAGGGGACACCATGAAAGCTATCCGAACTTGCTGTTGTGCAGACAGCGTAGATGTCTGAGTTGCACCGTCTCTCATTGCCGCAAATTTCGTGCCAGTGGGCACGGTAGCCACATCGTATGTGTAAATTAACGGACTTGCAGTTGGTGTAGAGAAAACAAGTTTCATTAACGATAGATCGATAGAGGTTGCTCCCGGAGCAAGACCGACAAAGAATTGAACCTGATTAATATACATTGCGTTTGAATCAGTAGATGTGGATAACCCATATACCTGCCCAACCATCTGGATATTTGAAGTGCCCTGTTGAATAGCCGTATATACGGCCTCCTGTGCCTTTTGGGTTGTGTAGAACCCGGCACCAAGTACCACATATGAGAATACCGCCGCAACAACGACAAATGCAATAAGCACAATCGCTGCTTCAAGTCCGGTGAAGGCAGTGTCATTAATTTTTTGTCGAATCATGATTCTTCCCATTGTTTTTGAGTGGATATTTACTATTAAGAATATCATGTGATTTTGATAAGAGATATATTTTTTTAGAGAAAAGCACCCGAACACTCACGTATTTACACATAAAGACAGATAAATTGCGATTCTTACTATTTTCATCCTCAAACGGTGAATGAGGAAAATTATATAAAAAATGACTTGAACCATTTCATTAAAATCGTGTAAGTGCCACTCCGGTAATCGAATTCATGTTAAAAAAGGGGGAGATTAGTAGAGTACATTCGTTGATGTAATTGCCGGGGGTGTTGTCTTTGAGAATGGTAATGCAGCACCAACTGATGGGCGTATTTCAAAATTCATTACAGTATTCTTTGGCACCTCAGGGCTAACCATGAAAGCTACTCGAACTTGCTGTTGTGCAGCCAATGAAGCAGTCTGAGTTGTACCGTCTCTCATAGTTTGGAAATAATTTCCGGTTGGCGCAGCCGTAGCGTATGTGTAAGTTGTCGGATTTGCTGTTGCTGTAGAGAATACAATTTTCATCAGCGATAGATCGAGAGTGGGTGATCCCGGAGCAAGACCAATAGTGAATTGTATCTGATTAATGTACATTGCGTTTGTATCAGTAGATGTGGATAATCCGTATACTTGTCCTATCATCTGGACGTTGGAAGTCGCCTGTGCTACACCCTGGTAAACGGTCTCCTGTGCTTTCTGGGTTGTGAAGAACCCGGCACCGAGTACCACGTATGAGAACACGGCCGCGACAACTACAAATGCGATAAGCACAATTGCTGCTTCAAGGCCAGTGAACCCTTCATCATTGCGTTTGAACGAAGACATAAATTCACCTTTGTTTACGAGCGGATACTGAGTAAACAATATCCATATTTGTTAAGATGATGTCATAGTATTTATATTTAAGTCATTTTTCGCAATCTAAAATCCCCCAAATTGTGATTTTTTTGAAAAATTGAATATGATATTACTAAAATCAGGTACTCTGTTTCACATTAAATCCCAGAACTGTATCCAATCCCGTTCTCTATGTAAATCCAAAACACTGGACGAATATTTATCTGGTAAAAATCAATTACATAGTGTTTAGCGATGGATAAGAAAGATACTATGTATATAGTGGGTGCCCTCTGCATCATACTCATTATAGCTTTAGTATTAAAACCGGCAATAACCGGCAAACCGGTAAATACCGGTATCCCTGTTGCTACAACACCCCAGCCAACAATCGTTACAACTCAGGTAAATGTAATAACTCCAGTTACTACGGTAATTATTCCTATAACCACTTTGCCTACACCAACTCCGGTTCCAACATGGGATGCTTCGTTAAAAAGGGTTCAGTTTGTTGATCCATCCACTTATGGGGTTGAATTTAATCAATCACTCTCTCAAGGTACAAGAATTGATAATATTCCGCTCAATACGAACATGACGAGTTATGCAAAGATTGAAGGAAAATATAGCGGAACAACGCAGACTATCAATATACCGTTCCCTTCCTGGCAACTTGTGTATACCGTGGAACCGGTTCCTGCATTACAGCCCACAAAAATTGCTGTGACTCAGACAAAAGGAGAAGGATTCGCCTACAGCGGTATACAAGGTTCCTATTCCGGTGTAACTCCAGAATTTACCATACAGGTAATGGATGCCAGTGATCCCAATAGAATCGTTAGGACTATTTCACCTCCGGGGGGTATTGATCTCAATTTATGGCTTGGGAAGCCCAAAACCGTGGATCCTTCGACAACATTAGCACCTCATCAAAAAGCGACTGTTGAAGCAGGTACCGTATATGTAGATCCCCGCCCATGGACTGAGAAGTTTTACGAAGGCCAGAGAAGCTATTATTTTATTATTAAAGCAGAATCCATTCAATCCTATAGTCTTGATATAAAAGTCCCGACACAATATATTGGAAAATACTGATCGCATACTTGGACTACATCTTACTATAGCAGTGTTTCCATGATAATGAAATTATTTTTCTAAACGTGGAAACCCTAAAAATTGTTATTTTGTGACCATGAAGTATGCCCTGCAATAATTGCTTCTTTGCTTCATTCAGTGATGCAAAAATGTTTGTCTTTTAAGAGTTTCATCAAATAGATAAAAACTGCAGATAAAAAAAGGATTCAATCGAATTTTTTCTTTCCCATGGATTCCATATAGATATACTCTTTTCCAACTTCGATGGTTCCTATCTTATCCTCTGGAATGGGGATTTCAAAGTTGGTGAATTCTTTCATATCCATCAGTTGCGCTGTCGTTCCTGCAATGGAAAGAACCTGCCCGCTCTTCCGCTCAACAACCGGGACATACGTCTTTGCTGACACTGGCGAGACAATAGAACGTTTGACCCCGTCAAAAAGACCCATTGCATCAATACGGGCTTTTGCAGCTCCATGTTTGCCGGGTTTGGATGTTGCAATACTTAACACCCTGCAGGGTTCTTCTTCGATAACAATATAACGTCCTTCCTTGATCTTTCCGATTTCTGTCTGTTCTTTCATATTATTCACATCCCATTTTGAATTTTTAATCGCGGTATTAATTTATCTCCATAGCATTACATAAATACAGCGTAGAAATTTGGTGTTCTGGTCATGGAGTTTCTTTCAGCATGCAATCAGATGGCAGATCTGGTGGAAGAAAGGATCCGTGATCTGGTTGGCACCCAAGAGGGGGGTATCACCGTCAGGATGGGTGCAGATCTCACACCTACAAAAAAGATAGATGAGGTAGCAGAAGACTGCATTTTGCAATTTTTAGAAGAGAACCACTTATGCAGACTTCTTATCAGTGAAGAGGCTGGAAAAGTTAAGTTCAAAGGAGAACGAGGGACAATTTTTTTGGACCCTGTTGACGGTACTTTTAACGCAGTTGCCGGTATCCCCTTTTATGCACTCTCCATCGCTTACGCTGAAAATGGAGAAACACAACAGGCATTCGTACGCAATCTTGCCAGCGGTGAAACTTTTACTGCAATCCGAGGAAAATTTGCCTTATGTAATAATAAGCCGATCCGTGTGTCGACTATTCACAATCTCGATGAATGCGCGATGAGTGTTTACGGGAGGAAATTTGATCCAACGCGCGTGATGCAACTGGGACAAAAGATACGCCGCTGGCGCCTATTGGGAGCGTCAGCCCTTGAACTCTGTTATGTCGGTTGCGGGAGAATTGATGGTTTTATCGATCTGCGTGACACCCTCCGGGTTACTGATGCAGCAGCGGGTATGCTGATCTGTACCGAAGCCGGGGGGAAAGTGTCTGATCTTGATGGGGGCACTATAAGGTTCCCGGATGAAGTGAGCATCGGGCGATGCATTGTTGCAACCAATGGGGCAGTGCACCACAAAGTGATCGAATATCTGAGGTGATTCCCTATGCGTCTGTTACTTGTTTCACGAATAGATAATCCGGATGCAATTACCTATTCCAGGAAGGTCAAGGAAGTACTGGAACAAGATGGGATAGATGTATCTTTCGATGATGATACCGCGGCAATTCTTAAAGATACAGGGCAATCACTAGCTGACACTACTGTTGATGTAGTGGTAGTTGTTGGCGGGGATGGTACAATCCTACGAACGATCCAACAGATGCGGCATCCGGTACCTGTGATCGGCATTAATCGTGGGGAAGTGGGGTTTTTAGCAGACCTCGATCCATCCGATGCAATCGATTTTGTTAGAACTCTTCCCCGAGGATTTTCTGTAGAAGAAAGGATGCGGATCACACTCCTAAAAGATGGCATCAGCCTAGGGACCGCTCTTAACGAGGCGTTGATAGTAACGACACGGCCGGCAAAGATGCTACGATTTTCAATCCTTGTCGATGGTATAACTACGGAACAGTTCCGTGCGGATGGACTTCTCATCAGTACTCCGACCGGATCAACGGCTTATGCCATGAGCGCTGGCGGACCTATTGTAGATCCCAGGATCCAGGGGTTTATCCTTGTTCCGCTCGCCCCGTACCTCCTTTCGTCGCGTCCCCACATCATCAGCAGCAACCGGCGTCTTGAAGTAAGACTAGAAAGTTCAAAACCGGCAAATCTTGTAATTGACGGTCAGCAGACCATTGAACTGGGGACTTCCATGACACTTGAGGTAAAACCTGCTAAGTTCCCTGCAAAGTTTGTTGATGTCCAGCGAAATTTCTTTGAAAAAGTGGATAGCAAACTACGGAAACTCTGATTTTTTTCAATCCTTATCAATTTCTTAAAAAAACTGTGATGTATTGAGTATCGTCTTTTTTTTTGATAACGGGAATCAAAATAAAAGACTTATCTAAATAGCCGTGCTACTACTGGTCAGGTGGTTTTGTGCAGGTCTCCATGAAACTTGAGATGAAGGATTCGCCGGGTCAGCTGGTCGCGGCCTTAAAACCCATATCCGATGTCGGGGGAAATATTATCGCGGTGATTCACCAGCGGGAACCTGATTCGGATCATGATACTCTTGATGTCCAGATTGTACTCGAACTACCTGAAGGTCGACTTGAAAAATTAATTGTCCTTCTCAAGGAACAGGGGGTTCATATCCAGCGCATTGGCGAGCAACGCCTGCTCTATAAACGAACGGTTATTCTTATCGGCCATCTCATGCATACGGATCTTTCCGATACGGTTGACCAGATAGATTCCACCGGATTTGCTGAAGTGAGCGAGCTCGCCATGAGTATGCCCGCAGTAAAAGATCGCTCATCTTCACGTCTCACTATCAAATCGGTAACCAAAGAGGATATGGAAGCAGCACTTGCCATACTGCGCCAGGTATCTCAACAGAAGTCCCTGCTCTTGATTGAGCCACTGGAGGAGATTGCATGAAGATCGCATTGATTGGTCTTGGTTCTGTAGGACGTGGAGTAGCTGAAATGATCACAAAAAAAGATCTTGGTCTCTCTATTACAGCACTCGCCGATTCAAAAAGTGGGGCAATGGATCCTAATGGACTTGACATCCCCGCACTTCTTGGCAACAAGAAAAAGCACGGATATTGTGGCGATCCAAATCTTCCGACTATCGATATTATTAAAAATGGAGATTATGATGCACTGGTCGAAGTCACTCCCACAAATGCCTTATCCGGAGAGCCTGCAATAGGGTACATAAAGACAGCCCTCATTCGGAAAAAACATGTTGTCACTTCAAATAAGGGCCCTATAGCACTGGCGAATAAAGAGCTCCGTACGCTGGCATTTAAAAACCACGTAGCCCTTAGGTATGAGGCAACGGTAGCCGGTGCAATTCCGATCATGCATACACTCGAGCACGGACTTGCCGGTAACGAGATTCTTGCACTCTATGGTGTACTCAATGGAACCTGCAATTATATTCTCACCCGGATGGCGGCGGAAGGGCTTACCTATGAGCAGGCCCTGATGGAAGCGCGCGAGATGGGGTACGCTGAAGCAGATCCGACCTATGATGTCAAGGGTATTGACGCAGCGATCAAACTGGTGATTCTTGCAAACACTATTTGGGGGCATGATGTTCGGTTGGCGGACGTGGACTGCACGGGCATTGATCTCTTAACCCCGGATGCACTACGTCTAGCTGAGGATGAAGGATGCACTATTCGTCTTATAGCAGAAGCGATACCGAGAAAGAAAATTCTTCGTGTCTCCCCCCGCATCATAGAAAAAAATCATCCTCTTGTTGTTGATGGCACGTTAAATGCCCTTACACTTGAAACCGATATGGCCAAAGAGGTCACGCTTATCGGTCGGGGGGCAGGATCGGTTGAGACGGCAAGTGCAATAATCGGGGATCTCCTTTATATTAAGGACCGCTATGACGGGCGTGCTTGAGCACAGGCGCGAGTATCTGCGCTTGATGCGCCAGATCACGCTTGATAAGGGTTTTTTTACGGTCACCGATATTCATGCAGCTGCAAACATTCCCCGCAGTACCGCACAGGATTGGGTATACCGTTTGGTACGAGAAGGGTGCGTGTTCCTCCGCGAGGAGAAGCGGGGAAGGAATGCTGCACGTTATGCAGCGATAAGCGCGATACCTTCCAGTACCTGCCGACGTATCTTCACCACAGTTGATGGAGATAATGTTGAAATTTATCATGACTGCATGAGTGGAGCCTGTGCTGCTTTTTGCGGATATCATCATGCACTTGCTGGAGGTGTTCTATCAAATGTTCAGCGTGACGGAACTCTTCTCAGGGAATGTGCCCGGCTAGGATATGTTGATGTACCCATTGGTCTGATGCCTCTTTCTGCGGTGGGTGTCATTAGCGTTAAACGAAACGGCGAATCGGTTATCCAGAAGATACGGTGCATCGGTGGACCGGCGTATTCCCTGTCCGATATGATGGCCCGGGCAGAAGGTGTGATGCGGGTAGATACAACCCAGAACGGACACATTGTTGAAGGTGATGTCTGGACTCAGGCTTTGGTTCACGTAACAATCGGGATTGATGACACCGATTCAAAAGAAGGAGGTGCAACCTTCGCCCTCGCGCTTGCACTTCTTTCGCATGTAACCCGGATAAAAGGCGTACTACCCATCAGCCATCATGTTGCGATGCTCAACCAGGATGTTTTTATAAAGACCGCGGGCAACTCGGCGAGTTTTATTGAAGTGGCTGTTGTACCGGATCGGCTTGATGAGCTTACTGATAAGGTTCGACGGTTTGTGGCAGATGAATCACTTTCTCGTGAATGGGGCGTTGCGATACGCAATGGGATTGGTATTCCCAAAAGTCTGCGAGAATATGGCCGGTTGGTTCGTGAGCAGATTATAACCCGAACCGTTGCTGAGGCGACGGCTGAGGAATTTGGGATTTCCCTCATTGGGGGCAATGGTGTAATTGGTGCACTGGGAGCAGTTGCCCTTGCCGGGCTCCCTAATGAGGTGCTGCTTGATCCGGCGCGGGAAATTTTTTCGTGATTGTACTTTGGTTGCACAGTTCCGATAGTATTTCCTCTATCTGATGTTGAGCCGAAGATTTACGTTCAACAGAGAAGTTAAACAAAAAGATGATGAACCTTCCTGTAATTTGAAAAATGGATCACGCAGTTTTAAATGGGTTGATAACCGTTATCCACGGGACTTTTTTAAAAAGTAAATCCTCATAATAAATCGTGCCAATATTGTGCTGTTTCATGGTCGCAGCAAGAAGGGCGTCCCAAAAGTTGAGGGAGTACTTGAGCCGTATTTCAACAGCATCCATAATTATTCCAGGATCATAGCCGATCACAGCCTATCCATTAAACGAGACAATATCCCGGATAAACCGCGTCACAATTTCATCCTGTACCGGGTATTTTACTTTTTCATCATAATATTGGGTATAAAAAAAGTGGCCACAAAAACTCTTTAAATTGTGTGATAAAATCGCGACTAAACGGGTTATTTTTGGAAAATAACCCGTTTAAACCGCATTTTTTAAATTGGTGGACACTATTCACAAAAAATCTGAAAATTGTTCCCAATAATCTGTAAACGGAGGCCAAAATGGACTTTAATAGATTATCTCCACGGTATGAGGTTTTCACCATAAAATAACTGAATTTTAGCATTTTTCAAGTGATATACTTTAAACTAAGTTTTTCACTTCTAGATATCACACCAAATGTCTGTATTTATAAAATTTTCAACGTTCATATGATCGAAAAAACGTTCCACAAAATTTTTCGGATTTACACGACGAGAAAATGGTTTGGATTTTTTCAGGCACACAACACTTTATTTCTTTTCAGGGGTGTTTGCTGCAGTCCGTTCAAAATTTTCTGCTCTGTAGAAAACCTTGATCCAAACAAATTTTATGAACCTATCTAATGTTAGCGAGAATAATTTTACATGAGGTTTCCGTCTTCTGGATCTGGAAGATACAGGATTTGAGATCAGCCCCGAACCTTCTTTTCAAGATAGAGAATTTGGTTTCAACCAGGAACTGTTTACGTTACCGGATAAAGTCAAAATTGTCGGTCATCACCTTTCGATATTTTCCCCAGACATTATTGGTGTCCTTAAGGCAACGAGCGAGAATAATTGAAGCCACTTTGACAGTTTCACGGATAAATCGGTGCATTTTTTCCGATTCATATCCCCGGTCGATGACGTAACACTCAGACTTCCGTTTTTTGTGACATTGCTTCAGGAAGTATGATTGCGTGTTTTGAGTCGTGAATTCGGTAATTACCTGCAGATCGGTATAGATAGAAATCGATGTTTTCATGAAATGTTTTCGGATTTTTCCAGTTCTTTCAGAGTAATAATAACTACAATACCCCTTGGTAAAAACGGAAGAATCAATGGCGGTGATGCAGATCATACCATCTTCTGAATAGAACTGTTTAAGGGTATTTTTCGAGAGGAAATTGAAGTAAATGGGTTTGATGCGACGCAGAAATTTTTGGAGGGTCGTGAAATGAGGAATCGTTGTGAGACCTAGTAATGCCCGGATACGATTCCTTTCTTTTAGATTTCTGATGACCGTGCGATAGTCTTCTTTCCGATATTCTTTGAAAAGAAGTAGTGTCAACAGTTAGTGTTGAGAATAATCTTTTCGCTAAGATTTCACATCATCCCTTGATGGAACAAAATGTTCTGGGTTCCTGCAGTTCTGCTTTGAAATTACTCAAGAATTTACGGGATGTTTCATAGTCAGGCGCTATGAATTATTAGATTAACTCAGATACATTTTTTTACATATACAAGTAATAACATGAGTATACATTGTAATGTCCATCGATGGGCATAAAAAGGGTGGTTGAAATTATGGCATTTACCAAAAAGAATGAAGAAGCAGTTTCACCGGTTATTGGTGTGATCTTAATGGTCGCAATCACGGTGATCCTTGCAGCAGTTATTGCTGCATTCGTGTTCGGTATGGCAGGAAATGTTAAAAGCACCAAAATAGTTATGTATACTGCTGAGAGACCCACTACTGGAACAGTTAAGGTTACATGCATGGGTGGACAGGATTTACCATCTCTAAGCTCGGTTGCTTGGGGAGGAGCTGCTACATCAAGCTCGACCATCGGTATAACTATTGGAAGTTCTGCGACGGGTACTTTAGCAGCAAATTCAAAACTTACATTAATTGGAACATTCAGTGATGGATCTCAACAGGTCCTCCTTGATAAAACAATGTAACCCTTTTTTTTATACACCAATAATGGCTCTATCTAATCACCAAGAGTTTTTGTATTATTATCTTTCTCATTGTTTTAAGTTAGATCTTAAATTTAGGTACAATTTTACTACAAATCAAAGATCAAAAACATACACTTAACAATTTATAAATTCTGTGGATGTGTATGTTGATTTTTGAACAAGAAAAAATTGCTCTGTAGAAAACCTTGCTCCAAACAAATTGTATAAACCTGTCAAGGTTAGCGAGAATAATCTTACAAGAGATTTCCTTTTTCTGGATCTGGAAAATCCGTGATTTGAGGTCAGCCCCGAATCTTCGTTTGAGGACAGAGAACCTTGTTTCAACCAGGAATCGTTTTCGGTACCGGATAGTATCGAAATTATCAGTCATTTCCTTTCGATATTTTCCCCAGACATTCGAGGAATAATTATGAGAACGTGCAGGAATGATCGAGTCTGCCTTCAGGGTTTCGCGGATAAATCGGTGCATTTTCTCGGAATCATATCCTTTGTCCATGACATAGCATTCAGATTTATGGAGTTTGTGACATTTTTTCAAAAGAGAAAATGCATGTTGTGAATCATGAACCCGACTTTTCGATATCTTGAATCCGGTGATAACCTGTTGATCGATATCGACGACAATCGAGATTTTCAGGAAATGTTTTCGGATCTTTCCGGTTCTTTCCGAGTAATAATGGCTGCAATACCCACTGGTAAATCCGGATGAATCGATGGCAGTTATCGAAATTGTATCACTTGGAGAATAGAATATTTTCAGGGTGCATTTCAGGAGAATATCGAAGTAGATTGACTTAACGGCAGAGAAATTTCTGAAGTGTGGTGAAGTGAGGTATTGTTGTAAGTCCCAGAACTTCCCGGATACGATCCATCTCTTCAAGATCACAGATGACCGTTCGGTAATCTTCCTTACGGTATTCTTTGAAGAGAAGGAGTGTGAGAAGCTGATGCTGGGTGTAATCTCTCCTCGAATATTTACAGGAATAGTCGGCAATATGTGATGATCGAACCAGAGAAAATGCATGTTTGATAAAACTGATAAACCGGCCTGACGATTTCTTATTTGTCTCCTTATTCGTTACTAGCATAACATTGTAAGGAGACACTGTACCTTAGATCTTTTGGTCCAATGGGTCTTTTTTACCTTAAGGAAAATCATTTCTACAGAGCAGAAAAAATCGTGTAACCCAAATCCTTATATAAAAGATGGGATTTCAATCCGGGGATTTAATAGATTACCGGGAAACGATATCCTGACAGAGCTCCAGCAAATCATGCTTAGAATAATCAATAAGGTGTGATAATTTTCCTTACTGTTTGTGGGCAGTTAGAAGAAAAATTTCTATTGGATTTTACGTTACATTTTCAAGATCAAAGTTGAAACTTTAACAAACAAGATATCTTTTTTCGTATAGAAATACCAACCGGCCCATATCAGTAAAATTATTCCAAATGGAAAAGCTGCACCAGCAGCGCCATGCAATAACAAACCATATTGAAGTTGTGCTGAGATCAAAAAACATATACCACTCAATATCAGGGATACACAGATCATTTCAAATCTCCGTTTATCTGACTCTTGATCCAAAGTGAGAGCAAGAATTGTCGCAATTACCAGCATGACGTCCCCCATTACCCATGCAAATACTGATAGTGCCGTCCTACCCTCATAAATCCCAGAGGTCACATACTGGACTTCCTGGTTAATCGTAATTAAGTTCGTCCCGTAGGAGGACTCCTGATATCGAAAGAATGCCCCTTGTACTCCCGCACCAATACCGTCACCTATTATATAGATCTGCACTGGCATAATGAAACAGAGAAATAATAGAAAGACAGGAACGAGATATCGCGTCATGAAAGTACAGCCTCGCACTATTCATCAGGTTTAATCCAATAAAAATCCAGCAGAATTTGTATGTTCAGGTATCTGTTAATATTATATTCGTTCAAAACATCTCAATCAACCTAATCGAATGACATATATCAGATAATTCTCCCATAATAATTACCTGAACACGTTGAGTTTTTTATGAAAGATGCATCAAATACGATCATAAGTATAATTCAAAAATACCGGATTCATCTGCTTATCTTTAGCATAGCACTTTTTATTATATTGAGTTGTACAATACCAAAAATTTTCATCGATGATGAATGGATAACCACAAACCAGCTAGCCCAGATTGATCAAGGGCATCAGGTAATCACCAGCGAAGGAAAATATGGGGCTTATCAAAATGGGACACCGGGTAATTTTTTTAATGCACGGAATAACGGACTTGGTTATTCCATCTTTCTTCCGTTCGTCTCTCTTCCTGCATTGAAGTGTATC
The DNA here is from genome assembly GCA_963676675.2 of uncultured Methanoregula sp. Taxonomy (GTDB): domain Archaea; phylum Halobacteriota; class Methanomicrobia; order Methanomicrobiales; family Methanospirillaceae; genus Methanoregula. The sequence continues at coordinate 1,976,451 of OY781161.1, forward strand.
AACGTATTCGGGGACTCATTTCTCTTTTTTATTGTCGAGTTCTGGACACTCCTTCTAATCGAGATTGCATTATTTGTGAAACAATTTTTTCCGGAATATTCTTGTTTATCCAAATCCCGCTGGCCAAACATCACAATCATCATAGCATTTATCCTGTTCTTCTGTAACCTCGTATTCTATCAGCCATTTATTCTTGCGGGGAAAGATGCACACCCGGAGATTGCTGCCATCGCACTCACAAATGCTATCCTCCTTGCTGCCCTTGCCGCTCTCTTGTACGCAATTTATGCAACCATGTTTCAATCTCCAAGAATTTCCTTATCGGCAATGATCATTAGCATCTGTTGCTCATCCTATCTTTTCTGGACGACAAGTGCCAAAGATCATATGCTTATGGCATTATTATTTGGGATATTGATCTATTGTGGAATCAAATTCATTTATTCAAATGATCGGGGATATATTCCGGCACTTTTCATCACGATTGGGTTGATTGCGTGGGGGCGGGCAGAAATGGCTGTTCCTCTTTATATCGCCTTTATCATTTTGGTTATTGCCAAATATATCACGCTGATCTTGACTGAAAAGGATTTGAAAGCCGGGGTTTTTTATTTATTCTCACCCTTCTTCACGATCATCGGGGCAGTACCCCTTTTTATCAATAATTACTTTATTTCAGGAAATCCTTTGATCTCGACACGGACTGTCTTTTCTGCTCCTGTCATTATGCCAACATCTACCAATTTTACTGTCACGCCAAACATAGTATCAGGGACATCGTCTTTTTTTGGGGCATTTTTTTCTCAGTTTTCTCAGTACTCAATTATGCCCGGAACTGCTATCTACGATCTACTGGGTGTATTATTTCTGCCCATAACAAGGAACATCGCAATCTTTGCAGTTTGTCCGATCATAATTATAGGTTTGGCATTTGCTTTACTCAACAAGATTCACTGGCGTAATTTTGAACACTATGAAAAGAAAGTCATTCTCTTCTTGATGTCCATCTCTATTCTTATCTTCATCTCTTATATCAGAACATTGACATCCATGAATGTTAGTTTCGGGATCTCTCCAGACATGCGTTATCTTTCTCCGGTGTATCTTCCTTTTAGTATCCTAGGTATTTTTTTAATACAAAAATCTGGCATATTACCTACATTCTCCAGAAAAGGATTGTCCGTAATTATCTTTTCAATGAGTGAGATTATTCTCATCCTTATCGCTTTCCTGATTATATTTAAACCTGCAGACAAAAACTTTCAATTTTACGTTTCAAATGTATCAGAGACTATCACATGTATTACATTTGCACTTGTTGTCCTATGCATCCTAGCATTTGTCTTCATCCGCGAAAAACAAAAGAAAAATGAATACTGTTCCTTAATCCTACATGCATTGATTATTGTACCCTTGGTTTGGCAACTCGCAATGATCTTCAATTCCAACATTTGCATAACCTTTGATGGTTACACCTACTGGATTCCAGTAGTAAAAATGGTTATGCAGCATATTCAAGATTTTATCGTTTGAACTGGAAGCTCTCTCTCATTTTGATCGGAATATTCCTGCTTTGGAATTTGTTGACATCTTATTCACAATCATATATTCATGCTGAATTAGTCCCTGACAGACAAGTATGGTGCGGAGAGAGCTATTATCAGATTGTTTGGGATTTGACAGGACCCACGTCAGATATGGAAAACCTCATTTTTAAAGTCAAGGGCTCCATTGACATCTCACATAAACAATGCTGCAAAAAAGAACTAAAAATTCAGTTCACCGGAAATAACCAACAGCATTCCGAAACAGTTGCATATTCAAAGACTCGACCGGCAAGGAAATCCCCTGTCTTTTCATCTGCTCTTTTCTAAGCGGCCAGTCGTACAGGTTGACAAACTCCATCGCTCGCTCAGGATGCGGCATCAAGCCCAGTACCTTGCCATCAGCGGATGTGATCCCGGCAATATCCTCCACAGAACCATTCGGATTCCAAGGATATTCACCATATGCTGGAGTTAAATCCTCATGACAGTACGTAAACGCGATCATCTTCTGCCGTTTTAACCGAAGCAGAGTTTCTGGTGTGCAAGATAGATTACCTTCCCCATGAGCAACCGGGCAGTACATTCGTTCGATACCTTTGGTCCAGAGATTATCAGCAGCGGGCTTTAATGAAACAAACCGGCATTCCAGTCTCCCGCCACGGTTGGGCATCAGGGCAATGTCACGTATATAGTGTTTGTCAAACGCCGGCACTAACCCGAGGTTTGCGAGGATCTGGAATCCATTGCAGATCCCTAAAACAAGGTTATCGCCGTCAAGGAACTCCAGCAGGTCATCCCAGAGATTGTTTCTCACTCGGTTGGCATACGCATTGCCGGCTCCGGTATCGTCTCCATAGGAAAAACCACCGGGGAAGACCAGCAACCGGTATTCCGAGAGATGCTTTCGTCCTGCGATCAGATCGTTGATATGAACAACATCTGCATCCATTCCTGACCGTGCGAGCACTTCTTTGGTCTCCATCTCGGAGTTTATCCCAAAACCGCTCATGATGAGTGCTTTCTCATCAATCATAGGCATTGTTGATCGTTTTTTTGTTCCTGTCCCCCGGGAGGCATTTTGTTGTGCTGATATCGCCATGATCAGTACCCCCTGAATGGTGCTTTATACGCTGTCGTAAGCTCGGTAACAGGAAGATCCAGCAGGAGTTTCCCCGACGTAATACGCAGATTCTTACCAACAACACGACCGAGTAACTGTGCATCTGCCCCACAAATTCGTTCGAATGCCCGTTTGTGATCCGGGGCTACGGTAACCACAAAACGGCCAAGTGATTCTGAGAAAAGGTAATAGTCCGGGCGCATCGTTGACGGAATGGTAATATCCATGCCCAGTTGGCCAGCAATGGCAACTTTTGCAAGTGCAGTTCCTAGACCCCCGTGGCTGATTGGAAACGCAGAAGCCACCAGTTCATGAGAGATGGCATCTGTCAATCGACTGTAACGGGCTTTTACGACTGTGACATCCAGTTTCGGTACCGTATTTCCTATCCCGCCAAGAAGAGCGAAATATTCAGACCCGCCCAGTTCTTCAGCCGTTTCACCGATAACGTACACCAAATCGCCTTCGATCTTCACATCCATGGAGACGGATTTTACTACATCCGGATGGATCCCAATCGAAGATATAAGCAGTGTGGGGGGCACCGAGACTTTAACCGGGTTGTCGTTGGCATCGAATCCTGAGAAATCGTTATACATGCTATCCTTACCGGAGATAAACGGGGTGCGGAATGCAACTGCATAATCATAACATGCTTGTGCGGCCCGTTTCAACTGGCCGAGCCGTTCAGGGTCGTCAGATGAGCACCAGCAAAAGTTATCAAGAATTGCAATAGTATCGAGTGGGACACCGATCGCAATGAGGCCACGGATAGCTGTATCGATCGCGGCTCCGGTCATGAGATACGGATCGATCTCTGAGTAAGAGGGAAAGAGACCCTGCGAAAGGCCAACGCCTTTTTTTGAGCCGGGAACAACCTTGGTGAGCGTTGCCTCCGCTTGCACTCGGCCGGCACCCTGCACAGGTCCAAGTACATGACCGCCCTGCACGGTATGGTCGTACTGGATGGAGATGAACTCTTTTGAACAGATATTTTTTTGCCCGAGCATTGAGCGCATTGTAGTGTCAAGACGATTTGGGCAAATGTGGTCCGGTTCGGGATATGTTTTTTGAGTGTACGTTGTTTTTAAGTGCTTTTTTGGTACGCCATCATGAAGGAAATCAAGAGTGATATCCATCACGACATTGCCATGCCACTCGACAACGCACCTTCCGGAGTCCGTGAACTTCCCGATTACAGTTGCCTCTACTTCCCGGCTTTGCATCAGGCTCATGAGGGCTTCGAGTTTCTCCGGAGGTACCGCTAAAGTCATGCGCTCCTGTGACTCCGAGATCCAGATCTCCCATGGCGCCATGCCATGATATTTTAAAGGTACTTTGTCAAGATACACATGACAACCGTTGCATTCCTTGGCCATCTCTGCAACTGAACAGGATATCCCGCCAGCACCATTGTCCGTGATGCTGCGGTACAGCTCCTGGTCACGGGCCTCTTTGACGATAACATCGGAGAGCTTCTTCTGGGTGATCGGATCCCCGATCTGGACCGCCGTAACCGGGCTTGCCGGGTCGAGAGCTTCAGAGGAGAATGTGGCCCCGTGGATACCGTCTTTACCCACGCGTCCGCCAGCGACCACAATGAGATCGCCGGGTGCTGCCTTTTTTTCATAGAGTTTCCGGCCCATGTATTCCCGGGGCATGACACCCACTGTCCCGGCAAAGACAAGCGGTTTTCCAACATACCGGTTATCGAACCAGCACCAACCCTGCGGTGTGGGGATGCCTGAACAGTTCCCACCAACCCCTACACCCCGAACGACCCCATCAAGAATCTGGCGTGGAGATAGGATAGGTGTGGACTTGTTCTTCCCACGAAAGAGGGCGGGATTATTATCAGGGTCACCAACGCAATACCCGTAGAAGTTGATACAGGGTTTTGCTCCAAGACCAAAACCAATCGTGTCCCGGTTTACCCCAACAATGCCAGTGAGCGCACCGCCGAATGGGTCGAGCGCAGATGGGGAGTTATGGGTCTCGACCTTGTGGGTCACAAGATATGTGTCATCGAATATGATCGAGCCCGAGTTGTCGGTAAAAACTGTCACACAATTGTCCTTTTCTCCTTTTTCTGCACGGATGGTATTGGTGGCAGCCTGGATGAACGTCTTGTAGAGTCCTTTTGGAACATCATCGTCAATGGCAGAGGCAAATATCGTATGCTTGCAGTGCTCGCTCCATGTCTGGGCGAGTGATTCGAGTTCGATATCGGTTGGCATCCGTCCCTGTGCAATAAAATATTCTCGTATCGCATGCATCTGGGCGAGATCGAGCGCAAGCGGTCCTCTCCGTTGCCCGGTTGAGGAGTCAATAATCCCCTCTTTACCTATCCGTGCAAGTTCTGTGTCATCAACATCAAGATTTACCGTCTCTGCGGTGGGCAGTTCATCGAGATGGACAACAGGCACGACCGGATCCATGCCCTTGTCGCCATATTCTGCCCGGGTCCGGATATGCACCCGGTTTACAAGCGGGTTTGCAAGGGTTGCGGCAAGTTTTTGCAATTCGGCATGAGATAATCTCCCGCAGACCAAAAAGAGCTGCGAGGTATAGACAGCTTCTCCTTCAACAAATTTTAAGGAAAAGAAATCTTCGATTGTCTGCCGGGCTGTAGTGCCGACATTATCAGTCACACCGGGAAGAAATCCCACTTCGATCGCATAATCAAACGGTATTCGTGTTGGTGTGTCAACTAAAAATTTCTGAACAACGGGATTGATGAGCTGCGTGCCGATATCGGTTAGTTCTTTTTTGGAAAAATTTCGTGTGGTGGTGGCAATCGTATAGACATCGATGAGGTGCAATTCATCGACAGGAAAACCCAAGGATCGAATTCTGCTGGTCCGGGTTTTTAACCGGGGATCGGTTGTATAGTGAACTTCTATCCGGTGGATACAACTTTCCATGTTTACTATATGGGACTGCAATTACAAAATAGATGTCGTAGGAAGATCAGAACGCAGTCCACATCATCCCAACAGCAAATGCAGTACGGTACTCATCTTCAGAAAGTCCGGGGCACTTCTTTTTGAGCAAGGTTAGCGCCTTTTCCACAGCTTCGTCACCACTCCCGTATTCTCCATCACGAAACGCATTGCAGACATCATATACATCGTGCGAGAACCGTTGGATCCGGATCAGAGCATCCCGGCACATGGCCGGGGATTCATTCTGAACTTTGTCCCGAATACGGTTGAGAAGATCCGTATCGTCGGGTGCCGGGCAGGATGGCGGTGACCGGCCCTTGCGAAAGACAAGATCAAATGCAATACTCATAACTTCCGAGCTGGGTTTGGGGGGTAAAGCGGGCATGGAAATATTCCTTATCAGGATGGAGGCACCATGAAAAGACTCCGGGTATATTAATTTGTTATTATTAGACAGACCCCCTATTTGGACTTTTTAGGGAAGGAGGAGGAGATCATGAACTACCCCCTCGATTGCAGTCGCAGTCATAGGAAACCGCAGAATTTATACACAATCCCAATACACCCTAAGCAGTTGCATGGCAAAAAAATGTGAACGATGCGGAACACCGGCGCTTGATGACAACTCAGAGTTCTGCAATCGCTGTGGTTCTTCAGTTATTGAAGCGCCCGTATTAAAAGTACCTGTCTGCAGCAGATGCGGCAATCCCGCTCCAAATGCGGAGGTGCTTTTCTGTAACCGGTGCGGGACAGAATACCCGACCGCAGGGCCGGAAAATATTTACCCGCTTTGTCCGCGTTGTGGGAATATAATCCATGATGAACTCTCAGAGTTCTGCAACCGCTGCGGTGCTTCCGTACTACAAGAGCCAGAACCAAAAGTCCCCGTTTGCAGCAAGTGCGGCAATCCCGCTCCCGATAATGAAGCGCTTTTCTGTAACCGGTGCGGTACGGGATACAAAAAAACACCCGATAATACAAATCCGCTCTGCCCGCGCTGCGGATATACTATCGCTGACGACCAGTCGCAGTTCTGCAACCGGTGCGGTGCGACAATCGGAACAAAACCTGTAAATAAAAAACCCGTGTGTCCGAAGTGCGGTGCTGCGGTTCTTGATGAACAGACACTCTTTTGCAATCGTTGCGGAACACCGTTAAATCATCTGGTTTCAAATTTAAAATCTGTCCATACTCCGGTACACAAATTAACACAACCGGTATCAATCAAAATATCCCAGAAAAAACAGGTTCCTGCTGTTGTAGTTCCGGAGGATCTCTGGGATCCGATTCCGGATGAAGAGTTCGAAGAAGCGTATTATCCACCCCCAGTTGCTCAGCCCAAATCCTCCTCACAAAAAAAGTATGCACATCTTCCACTTGTAGCCGAAGAACTGGCTGGTGGAAAATTTAAGGGTGAGAGCATGGTAACTTCGGTGAACTCAAAAAAATACGGACACCTCCCACTGATTGCCGACGAATTCAAAGAAAAGCAATCCCCCCGTCTTGAGATCGAGTCTCCTTATTTTCCCGGGCCTCCAAAGGAGAAGAAAGCAGGCAAGTCGAAAAAAGGACTCTTTGACCTGCTGAAAAAATAATCTGGAAAAGTTCCGGATTTAAAAAAACTAAAAAATTGTTTTTGTCAGATTACTATTTTCGGAGCATCATCATCGTTACCGGTCTGATAGTCCGGGTGCACTTCCTGCCGTGCAATCAGAGCAAGGATCAGGATAATAATCGCAATTACAAACGAGAAGAAGAAGGCAAGGTCAAATCCCGCTGTCATCACCTCCAGTTTGATGTTGGCCGGTGCACTCTCCGTTATCCCATGTTGCCCGGCGATTGCTATGATTCCCCGGGTAAATACCAGATTCGCAAAAGCTATTCCCAATGTCAAGGGAGCGAACCGCTCCAGGCTCGTGAGGCTTGAGACCATACCCTGATATCCCTTTCCCACTGAGTTCATAATCATGTTCGAAGCCGGTGTGATCATCAGGCCAAGACTAAAACCAATAATAAGCAGGCAGAGGACTACAAATCCTGTTGAAGAGCCAACCCGTAGGAGAGTCATCATATAAAAACCGGCTACAAGGAAGATACCTGCAGCAATGCAAAGCACCCTCCCACCAACCCGGTTGTAGAGAATTCCTGCCAGTATACCGGATACCATCATTGCTATTGAAAGAGCGGTTAGGATCAAGCCGGCATCTGATACCCCGTAACCTTTTACGTACTGGAGATAGAACGGGAGCAGATAACTGATTCCGGCAAAACTAAAAAAGACCAATGACATGATCAGGTTGGTCAGTAAGAAATTCCGGTTCTTAAAGAGGCGGAGCTCGAGCAACGGGTCGGATACCCGGAGTTCGTGCCAGATAAAGTACGACAGTGTGATGATAGCAAGTGCGAGGGTGCCAAGTATAACCGGCGATGTCCATCCGAGTGCATTGCCTTCAGATACCGCAAAGAGAAGGGCTGCAAGTCCGGTAAAGATCAATAATGCTCCGGCCTTGTCAAAGCCTGAAGGTTTGTTATGGGGCGTGCTTACCGGAATAACTTTTGCACCGAGCAGGATCGCGCAGATTCCCACCGGCACGTTGATGAAAAAGATCCAGTGCCATGAAAGGAACTGGGTAAGTACTCCCCCGATAGTCGGCCCTATTGCAGTCCCGAGTGCGGCAACAGTCATGATAATTCCCATAGCTTTTCCCTTCTGCTTCATGGGAATGTACGCAGTGACCATCGCCGGCGCAATTGCTGTTATCATTGCACCCCCTATCGCCTGGAACGCACGTGAGCCGACTAGTATGGGAAATGAATTTAAGAGGTCGGGCAGGAGACCGCAGGAAAATGATCCGATCGTAAAGATCACAAACCCTGACAAGAAGACTTTCTTAAACCCTATACCATCTGACAATTTACCGAAGATAAGGACACAGCCGGCCATCACTAACAGGTAGATGGTAGAAACCCAGCTTACGGAGCTTGTTGAAATATCGAATGTCGATGAAATGGTTGGCAGCGCAATATTGACAATCGTTCCGTCAAGTGCCGACATGAATGCTGCAAGAGAGATGGAAATGATCAGCAGATTGAAACCAGACTGATCCGTTCCATGACGGGTTTTTTCCATGTAACAATATTGGATTGCAGGGTAAAAAAGATGGGGGATTAAAATGGGGGATGCGAGATAGAGAGGAAATTACTTATGAATAACTCAAATGAAGGGATAGACTCGCGAAATTGTTTATATCGCTTATCCATAGATCTCCTGTCATTCGCCAATTAACAGGATAAAAAGAAAAAATTCCGGTAATCTCATCTATTGGCTTTACTCATTTTCCATTAGATTTAAGAATCCGGATACCGGGCAACAAAATCCATAACGCTGCGGAGGCAGCCGTCCATGTTAAGATACTCAAATTGCGAGAACCTGCCGACAAGCGGGATACCTGCGGTGGTGCAATAGTCTTTAACTATCGCGATATTTTTCTGGTAATTAAGATCATAGACCACATAGGCATAAGGCTGGCGTTCCACAGATGAATAGATTATCTGTTCTTTTTTCAGAATACGCATTGCCTCTAATGTTTTTACCACTTGATCGATGAGCTCCGCATCCCCCATGCAGGATACTTCATCACCCGGCTGGTGGGTAATCTCGGCAAGCACCGAACCACAGCTTCCGGGTGCTGCATGGGCACTATAATTGGAGGGGAATGAGATGCGGTTGGTTATGCCCAGTGCGATTTCCGGAATATAGAGCCATGAGATGTCCGGTACTGCTCCTTGTATTCCGATATTCACGCAGACGAGTGCATTGTACCTGAGGGCAGCACTCGCCTCTTTTACAACGGCCGGCACATTGTCAAGAGATGCAATCAGATGCTGTACCGGGATTGTAGAAATACACTGATCTGCTAATATGACTTCATGGCCATTACTGATTTCAAAGACATCGCCTTTTTTCCGTAATGATGTCACGCGGAACCCGATCCTTATCTTATCCTGAATAGGTTCCGCGATAGCATTGACAAGTGCTTCAATACCTCCATCAAGGGGGTAAGAAAAAAACGACTGATGGGTGTAGCCTTCAGTGGAAATACCAATAGCAGATTTGATCACATCTTCGACCGGGGGTCGGGGAATGCGCCCGTCAACCCAGTGCAGAGACATCTGACCGGTAGGAAACTTCCATATCTTCTCATTGTACGGGACCATGTAACATTCGGCAATCCCTTTTCCGAAAGTATAGTAAATCCATTCCCGGAAATTCTTTGGTGCAGGCAATTCACCTTTTTCTACGGCCACATGAGTTTTTATAAATTCGTTAATGCAGAAAAACCGGTCCTGCTCGGGAAGGTCAGAAAGCCCGTTCTCAAATGGATATTTCACATACTGGTCTTTATAAAAAATTTTTGTGTTTCGTTCATTGCGCTGCTCGTTTCTTTCAATCATCCGCCGCATGAACGCTAGCACTTCTGTATCCCGCGAGAATATGATATGCGAACCACCAATATCAAAAGTAAATCCATGTTCGGTTTTAGAGCGGCAGAGTCCACCGTACGCCGGTTCCGCTTCAAGGACAACTACATCGTTGCCTTTTTCATGCAGCAGGCGGGCCAGTGCGAGTCCAGAAAGTCCGCCGCCAAGAATTGCGATTGTCACTGCTCATACGTTGGCAGCCTGAATTTATATTGTTGAGTGTAGATGAGGGATTATTGATCGAAGCGGTCTAATAGATCTCGCCAATTGTTGGACGGGTCCTCTTCCTGCATATACTTCTCAAAACGCATTTAAGAAGGCCAGACAAAGTATTCCAGAGAAAAATTGATATTTATGACTGTTGACTTTCCAAAACGTGTGGTTCATGGGGGCACGGGAAAGCGCCAGCTCGAAAAAACCAAGAAAAACCTGCTGGATTTCAGTGCAAGTATCAATCCGTTCCCCCCGGAGTTTGAATGGCAGTGTAATCCTGCATTTCTTGCTTCGTATCCTGATGATTCCTATCATGAACTCAAAGAACGAATCGGTGCTGTATTTCACCGCAACCCTAATGAGATTTGCGTTGGTAACGGCTCGATTGAACTTATCCGGGTTTTTTGTTCGGTCGTACTTCGCAACGATAAACATTTTTTTTGTGAATTGCCGACATTTGGTGAATATGAGTTATCCGCCCGACTTGCCGGTGCTGCACCGGTAGACAACCCCGCAATGGCAGATGTCTCATTCATCTGCAATCCCAATAATCCTACAGGAATATTATTGGGTAAAAAGAACCTGATACAGAGACTCTTTGAAATGAGATCGCATGACGGGATACTCTTTTGTGATGAAGCGTTTATCGGACTCTCCGACCCCAAAGAGAGTCTTGCTGACATCCCCGACCCAAACCTCTTTGTCCTGCATTCGTTAACAAAAAGTTTCTCTGTACCGGGAATACGGTTCGGTTTTGGTTTTGGGGCACCGGACCTTATTGAAAAAATTGAAATTTCCCGCCCGCCTTGGAGCGTGAATGCATTTGCAGAGGCTTTTGCAATGCAGGCACTCATTCATATGGATGAGCTTAAGGCGTCGCGTGAGCACATCCGGCAGGAACGAGACTGGCTCTCCCATGAAATCACTGCGCTGGGACTCCACTGCCATCCATCATCCGTGAACTATATTCTCGTACAATGTAATCGTGATGTTGCAAAGCTTTGTGAATGCCTTGAAAGGCAGTTAATTCTTGTGAGAGATTGCACATCATTTGGACTCCCCACCTGTATCCGCGTTGCAGTCCGGACCCATGATGAAAATCTTCTGCTCATGGAGGCTTTAACGGCATGTATGCCCTGATCATGGCAGGGGGTGCGGGGAGCCGGTTGAATCTCGGGGAAAAACCCCTTATTATGATCTGTGGGCGACCCTTGATCTCCTATGTGATCGATGCATTCGAAAGCGCCGGTTATGAACCCGTTGTAACTACGTCATCCAAGACCCCCATGACTATGAACTGGTGTCGGGCTCGTGGTATTGAATTTTGTAAAACGGAAGGGGCAGGTTACATAGAAGATATGGTAAGTGCAGTCGGGATGCTTGATGAGGAAAAACCGATGTTTGTCAGCGCTTCAGATCTACCCTGTATTACTCCGGATATTATTCATATTATCAATGATGCTTATCGTTCGGGCGGAAAAGATGCCTGCTCTGTCTGGGTACCCGCAACTATGGTAACATCCAGCCGGCATGGTATGCCATACTGCGAAGAGATTCAGGGAATTCTGGCATGCCCGGCGGGTATTAATATCCTACTGGGAGAGTTCATCACACAACCTCAGGAAGAACTGCAGCTTCTTTTAGAAGACCCACGACTGGCAGTTAATGTCAACACATGTGCAGATCTGACCAAGGCAGAATTTTTTTTAAAAAACACTTATCATACACCGCAGGAGCGCCTGTAAAAATGACAAGCGCATAACAGATCCAAAATAAGAGGAAACCAAAAAAGGGTTGTCTTAATAATACCCGCCGCCGATTGCAGCTTCGTCCAGCACCTTATACTGGACTCCTGCAGATGTCACGAAAACCTCGCACCGGTCATTCGTTTTTGTACCAGGGGCAACAATTTCATCGCCGGGCAGGGGTTTCTTACCATCACTCATCACATATTCCGTGAATGTTCCATCTGAAGCGTAAACCCGCATCATGATCTTATTCGTGAATCTCTCTCCCGGCCCACCTTGATATTGTAAATGGATTTCTGAAGTGGGGCGATCTTTTGTGAGCAGGACATTTACCTGCTGGTCGCTGGGCATCACCTGGATGCGTTCTGTTGTCGGTATGGGTACGGGTGTAGCAATGGTTACTGGTACGGCTGTTTGTAGAGGTGTAGATAAAGGAGTATGAGCGGGGGTTACCTGCGTCGTTGCGGGGATATTTGTCCCGGAACTAGAAGTGCAACCCATAGATAGTACGCATAACAGGATCGCCAGACCTGCGATCAGAATTTTGACGTGTTTCATGTCAAGAGGCTTGTTGTTACTACCTATTTCTTATTTGTGCCGGTGTGTTTTTGCGGGATTATTTTTTGCAGGTTCAGTATGCTTTTGCTGGAATCGTGAAAACGAGGTTATCCGGACACACAAACAAAACAGGTTGTGCACCGGGTCTAAAAAGGAATAGGCAGAATGTTAGATCGAATCATCGAGGCAGCTTTCCGGTCACGGTCATATTTTCTGTATGCGACACCCACTCGGTGAATCCGCCTTCGAACATCACGACATCCGTGTACCCGAGATACCATTTCAGAATGAGAAAAACAGAGGTTGCGGTTCTTCCCGTACCACATGAGCAGATGATCGTTTTTTCTGGGGTAATACCGAGCTCGGCAAGAATTGTACGGATCTCTGCTGACGGTTTTAAGAGAGTCGGATTATCCGGATCCATCAGATGTTGTGCCGGAAGGTTGATTGCCCCTGGGATATGGCCAGGCTTTCTCCATGGGCCTGAACTCTCATACCATGCAACTGGCCGTGTGTCCAGCAGAATCACATCCGGATCATCCTTAATGCGGACACATTCTTCGTACCCGATGAAGAGATCGACCGGCATCTCAACGGTAAATCCCGATGGTGATGTCATGCCGAAATCCTGTGCCAATGGACGGCCTTCAGCTCTCCATTGCCCTAGACCGCCGTCAAGTATCATCACCTGCCGGCACCCGAAACGGGCAAGCGAGTAGGCAATGAATCCGGCTTCCAGACCGTCGCCGACAACTGTCGCAGGCAAATTTTTCGGTCGGGATTCAGAATATACAACAATCGGGCTGCCCTGCTCAAGGCCGAGTGTACGGAAAAGCACTTGGGCCAGTTCTGGAGGAATCCAGCGTACCGGTATTCCGCCAACATGCATGCGGAGGAGTGATTCGTGGATGTGGATGGCGCCGGGGATATGGTCGGTGAAGTAGGCGTGGGTGTTCGGGCGGGAGTCTATTATTATTAGACCGGGATCTTTCAGGTGAGCTTCGAGCCATTCCGGAGAGATCCATTTGATTGTGCATTTATCCGGAATTTTTGGATCTGTTTTTTTCATATTCTGCGTCGTTCTCCACGGAGGGGGTTAACATGTATGTCGTAATAACGCTCTTTTTCATGGGAACGGTTATAGATTGTGGATTGGGGGTGAGATCGGAAGTAAGGTCCTTGGTGTGATGCTGAAATATCCGATACTCTAACGATAATCCGGGCAGATATAAAACGAGAAAAGGTAGAAATGGGGTAAACGATTCCATAATAGATCTTCTAAAAAAGAATTCGTTTTTCCTATACTAATTTTTCCTATACTAATCATACTCTCTGAATAGTGCCGGGTTTTGCCGTTGGATCCACCATCTGCGGATGACCACACCACCTCCAATTAGCCCAAGACCACCTACCCCGATTATGGCACCGGTTGCGAAAGGGGAACCGGTATTCAGTATCAACGGTGCCATAGGTATGGCAGTCTCGCAGACGACCGGGATACTAGAAGACGCCAACAGGGAATTGGCAACGGGACCTGGACATACCGGACAGGAAGCTGGTTGAATCATAGGACTCGATGACAATACGGCCCCAGCCTGTGCACCGTTCTTCTTGGGAGTAATGGCAAACAGTGAAAAACCGGGTGATTGTGAGGAATAGGATGCCACACCGTTATTGACTCCCAGAAACGTAGTCGGCAGTGTTGTCCATGCACCTTCATGGTACCTGTTCATGGCAACATCGCTTGTAGTGAGTCTGTGTTCCTCCAGCCATAAAACCGGGATTTCGAAACTGATAATGGCGCCAGTGATGCTCCCAAACCGGGCTGGTGTGATCTCAATATACTGATAGACATTAGGATCCACTGGTGGGACACCGGAAGGAAGCGAATCCTGCATCTGTCCTGTGACGATGACCCCTTTCACACCGGTACCTGTCACGGTGACAGAATCTACTGCCGAGCTCCCGCCAACATTTATATTCACCGTGCCGGCAGATCCAGAACCGGATAAGGATGAACTCCCTCCACTGTCACTGGATGATCCGGATCCAGAAAAGGTGCCTGAACTCCCCCCGGTTGCATATACAACGATATACCCGGTCCGTGTATACGAATCACCTCCTTTGGCATTTTGTGCGTTGAGGGAAACGGTGTACGTCCCAGGGTTTGCATATGTGTGTGAAGGGTTCCGGGAAGTCGAAACACCACCATCGACCGTACTCCACGATCCATAGTTCCAATTCCAGCTGATAGGAGTGTTTGTTGACGTATCGGTGAACATTACCGTCAGCGGGGCAGTGCCGCTTGTGGGTGCACCAGTGAAACCAGAGACAACGGACAACGAATTGGTATCTGTGACGTTGATGTACCCGACATGGACGGTTGTATTGCTCGTAAAGCTATCCCTTGCAGTCAGGTAGATGGTATAAGTACCAACAGAGGTATAGGAATGCACCGGGTTCTGGAGCGTAGATAACCCTCCATCACCGAAGTACCACGTCCATGCTGTGGGTGTGCCGGTTGAAGTATCTGAAAAGCTCACAGCAAGCGGGGGTGCTCCGGATTTTGGCGCAGCGGAAAAACCGGCAGCGATGGAGGCTCCCTTGGCGTACTTCAGATCCCATTTCGAAGTATCATAATAACTGATGCATGGATTATCACTGCTGTCGAGAGCAAGTGCGGTATATAACCCCACACTCCCGACACTGTCAATGGTCTGGGTGCCCCATCCTACACCGCTCCATGCGGCGAACTTCAGGTCACCATTTGTTGAGTCATAATAGCTAATGCAAGGATTACCACTGCTATCAAGTGCAAGTGAAGTATATTCCCCCACATTCCCGGAACTGTCAACGGTCTCGAGGGTCCAAGCTATACCACTCCATGAAGCATACTTCAGATCCTTGTTTACGTTGTCATAATAACTGATACGGGGTTTATCACTGTTGTCAAGCGCAATCGATGTATATTTTCCTACATCACCAACACTATCAACGATCTGGATGGTCCATTCTGTACCGCTCCAAAAAGCATATTTCAAATTACCGTTTGTCGTGTCATAATAACTGATGCGGGGATTATCGCTGCTGTCGAATGCAAGTGAGGAATACCCCCCAACACTGTCGACACTGTCGACGGTCTGAAGGGTCCATGATATACCACTCCATGAAGCATATTTCAGATCACTGTTTGTCACGTTATGATAGCTGATGTGAGGAATATCGTTGCTATCGACGGCTAGCGAGGAATAGCCCCACGCATCCCCGGTACTGTCAACAGTCTGAATGATCCATCCTGTACCGTTCCATGAAGCATACTTCAGGTTACTTTTTGTAACATCATAATAGCTGATGCAGGGATAGCCGCTACTGTTGAGCGCGAGTGAGGAATACTCCCCAACATTCCCGGCGCTCTCAACGGTCTGATTAGTCCACGATGTACCGTTCCATACAGCATACTTCAGGTCATTTTTTATAGCATCACGATAACTGGTGCGAGGGTATTCATTTTTATCGAGCACAAGAGAGGTGTACAACCCCACATCCCCAACGCTGTCTACAGTCTGGGTTGTCCATTCCAGTGCATCCACCTGTGAAACTGCAAGCAGTGCGACAAATAATAACACTATAAGAATCAGATCATAAAATTTCAGACCCATATACACCGACCCCATAGTACTAGACAAAATCCGGGGAGATACGTATGGTATATGAATGCAGTATAGGAGTGCTAAGGCCCAGAAATAAACCTGCACGCCCCGTTTATGAAACTGGGGAAGATGAGCAGATATATTTTATTAAATGATTTTATATTTTTTTCAGTATTAATCGTAATCCCAGAACAGCGCTGGGTTCTGCATTATGATCCAGAATTAGAAAACAAGCAACGTAGGTATGTCCCAGCACAATTATACGCCAGCGATGCATTGCTCTTAAAAACATTCTAAAAAATGTGGATCCTTAAGTAAAACCGGATTTTTACTTAAATAAGTCGTTGGACAAAAATTGTAATCTCCAATGGAGCAACCCTCAATAATTATTAAGAATTTTTAAACACTCACCCAAGCAGCAGTTTCTTTAAAGCGACAAACTCCTTCACCGAATACTGCCCCTCTGCAGTCGTCTCCCCCATATGACAGTACACCAACTCCGACCCAAACAACGGCAGCACAGCCCGGGCATACCGGAACGCTGATCCCATTACCCCGCAGCAGATCGGTTGTTTCACCGCATGCGTAAACGCGATCAACTCGATGACATCATCCGCATTTGACGGTGTGACAATGATCTTGACAATATCTCCGTATGCACGGAGTTCCCGCTCCAGTACAAACAGCACATGGAGCGGCATCATTATGGGGGCATGGTGGGATGCAATGATCTTCGTGCCCGCTTCTTTAACACAGACAGCATTTTTCACAAACTGCTGTTCCACGTCCACGTAATCAACAAGGGAAATGATCGGCCGGATCTTCTTTTCCCATTCCTTGCCGTCGCCAAAGAACTGGCCGCCTTCCCTCCCGGAGCGCACGGTTCCGATTAGGGGAAGCGAAGACGCTTTTTTACACTGCTGCACCAGCTTCTTCGGATTGCCTTCCATCAGGTCAAACCTGAGCTCAATCATATCGGCACCCTGCTCCTGTGCATGGGATGCCTGGAGCGGATCCGTGAGCGCTGCAACGATCTTCATGTACCGTGGTGTTGGCCGGCAGTTCACAAAAAGATACCCAAGCGATCCGTTTGAGCGATTACCATAAATCCATTATTATCCAGATTGTTTCAGCGGCCCTGCCTGAAGATACCTGTTTATCCCCTTTAAGGCAATACATCTATCACAGTCATGGCAGGCAACGCAATCCCCCTCTATATCCGCCAGTTCATTGGCGCAATAATAAAATGCGTGGGTCTTGTCCTTCTCATTCCGTGTGCAGCTGCATTTCTCTTCTCGCAATCCATCCCGGCAACGCTCGCGATTATAACGAGCACACTGATTATTGAATACGGTGCAGCTCCAATCGGCATCGGTCTCGGCCTTCATCCTGCATTTGTTCTTCTGGTCCTTACCTCTGTAGCGTTGGGCATCACCCTGTTCATGTTCGATATCTTCGATACCCTTGGCACACATTCCGACCGGGTAGCACGATTTCTCGCACGTTCTGAAGAGAAAGCAAAACAATTCCCTTACCTTTCCCGGTACGGAATCTACGGGCTCGTTCCCTGTGTCCTCACCCTCGGCCTCTATGTCTGCCCACCGCTTTCATGGGCACTTGCATGGCACAGGAATCGATCGATCCTCCTGATCATGGGAGGGTTTATCGGCATATCAGTAATCCTTATCGTGATAACACTCGGATTGTTCAGCATTATCTTTCATTGAGAGGGAATCTTCATGTCCGACCAGCCCCACACACCAGCAAAAAAAACCCTGCCCGAGCTGCTCGCTCCTGCAGGCTCTCCCGAAGCGTTCCGGGCTGCAATTGCTGCAGGTGCTGATGCAGTCTACCTGAGCGGGAAGCGATTCGGCGCACGGAAATTTGCTGCAAATTTCTCGGATGAGGAGATCGAAGAGTCGGTTATTTTTGCCCATGCCCGTGGTGTGCGGGTATATGTAACGGTCAATACCCTTATCCATGACCGGGAGATTGCAGGAACCGTCGAATATCTCATCTGGCTGTACTCGATTGGCGTTGATGCGGTTCTCATCCAGGATATCGGGATCGCTGCATTAGCACGGGAGATTATTCCCGACCTCGTTATCCACGCCTCCACCCAGATGACCATCCACAATGCAGATGGGGTGAGGTGGGCGGCAGAGCAGGGATTTTCCCGGGTAGTGCTTGCACGGGAACTTTCGCTTGATGAAGTGGAGCGGATCGCTCACGATACAAAAGATACTGGCGTCGGACTCGAAGTCTTTGCCCATGGTGCGCTCTGTTACGGGTACTCCGGACAATGTCTCCTCTCTTCGGTGATTGGGGGCAGGAGCGGGAACCGCGGTATGTGTGCCCAGCCGTGCCGGAAACCCTACACACTTGTCTCCGCTACAACCGATACCTATGGAAGACCGGAAAAGATACAACCGCTTCCGTCTCGCGGGCAGTATCTCCTCTCGCCAAAAGATCTCTGCACGTACCGGCACCTGCCGGCTCTTGTTGCTTCACCCATTGCTTCGCTCAAGATTGAGGGGCGGATGAAATCGCCGGCTTATGTGGCCGTCGTTGTAGCTGCATATCGTCGGGCTCTTGATGCCATTGCTTCAGGAGCGACTCCACCACCAGATGAGATGAACAATCTCCTTCTCGCATTCAACCGCGGTTTTACTTCCGGGTATATCTTCGGCGACCGGCACCAGGCACTCATGGGCAGGAATGCACCCGACAACCGGGGATTGTATATCGGCAGGGTGAGCCGGTACGACGCAAAAACGAGAACTGCATCCATCAGAATCGAGAATGATATTTTTCCAAAACCAGGAGACGGGCTGTTTTTTGCCGGACAAGACCGTTTTATCGGAAAGGACCGTATTACCGGACAGGAAAGAGCGGAAGAGCAATTCGGGTTCTCCCTCAATACCATTCCTGTCCGGACGAAAGAGGAGATCCAACTTCCTGTCCCGCAACCGGTCGGTCCGAACACCAAGGTATACATCACATCATCCGTGGATCTGGCAGCCCATGCCCGGCAGCTCATCAGCCACCTCTCTGCAACGCTGCGCCATCCGGTGCCCCTCGATCTTACCGTTTCTGTTGATGATAGCGACAGGCTATCCCTTGTGGGTCGTATCCATCCAAGCGACGGTCGGGAAGTCATCGTATCCTATACACCAGATATCACCCTTGTACCGGCCGAATCCCGCCCGCTCACTGCTGACCTGATGGAGCAGCAGATGAGAAAGAGCGGGGGAACACCATTTGTCATCGACGCGGTGATGATGCAGCACCTTGGCAACCTGTTCGCCCCGCTTGCGGAACTGAACCGGGCACGCAGGGAGTTCCTTTCCCTCGCTGAATCAGAACTCGTAGCAGCATCCCGCCCATACGAAGAACTGGTAGAGCGTGCAAAATCCCGCTGGCAGGATAAAACGGCTGATTATCCCGCGACATCTACGGCTGCCGTCCCTGTCAAATCCGCGTCTCCGCTTTGTCTCGCAGTCTATGCTGATTCGCTTGACGCGGTCCGCATGGCAGCGGAGTCCGGGTGTGACCGGGTGTATTTCGAACCGGATATCCCGGTCGTAGGGACTTCTTCGTGCTGTAGTCATTCACTTCACCAAGGAATAGAAGAGCAGATCAAAACGGCCATTGAACTGTGTCGGGCCCATGATATCCCCCTTGTCTGGAAATTCCCCCGGATAACCCGGACTGTATTTACCGACACGGTTCTTCCAATAGTACCGCAGGTAGCTGAAATGGGAATCGCAGGGATTATGGTTGAAAATCCCGGTATGATTCACGCAATCCACAAGCTCGCACCGCTCACAACAATCTCCGGCTCCACCGGGCTCAATGTATTCAACCATGCAACGGTGGAAAAACTATCCCCGCAGGTTCGGTTGCTCACCCTGTCACCGGAACTCTCGCGGGACGATTGCAGGTTTTTAGTATCTGTTGCCCGTAATCAGGGATTTGATACATCCTTTGCCATGATTGTGCAGGGAATTAACGACGCTATCATTTCTGACGACTGCCTGCTGGAACCCCACCTGCATTGCCGGGGAGATGCCGGGAAACAAAACGAAGTATTTTACGGCATCCGTGACTCCACTGGCCACCTGTTTCCCATCCGCGTTGATAATGAATGCAGGACCCATATCGGCAACTCTGCCGAGCTCTGCCTGGTGGATCACCTGGCTGAAATCATCGATATAGGTATCGATGAAGTAGTAATCGATGCCCGGGGACGAGCCGGGGCTTATGTTTCTGAGATGACGCGCAGCTACCACACGGCGATTTCAGCAATTTCGGCAACCTCAACCCGGACAGCAGGTGCAGAAAAGCAATTACCGGCGCTCAAAGAGCGGATTAAAAAGATCTCTCTGGGTGAGATCACCGCGGGTCATTTCATACGAGGGCTTAAAGAATCATAAAAACCTGCAACGCAGGTACGGGTTTTTTTAACAACCTTCATCAGGTAAAAGATCGCAATCGTCTAATCAGGACTCAATTATATGGAGTGTCAGATATGCCTTCACCACTGATCCTTGTCAACCTCAAAACGTACCGGGAGGGAATGGGCAACCGTGCCCACATGATCGCACAGGCAGCAGAACTTGTGGCGCGAGAAAGCGGGGTTACGATTGGTATCGCACCGTCATATATTGATCTTCACCCAATCAGTCACCACTTTGACATCCCCGTTTATGCACAGCATGTAGACGGATGTGAACCCGGTGCAAACACCGGGCATATAACCGTCGATGCAATCAAGACTGCCGGGGCAGCAGGATCACTTGTTAACCACTCGGAGCGGCGCCTCACTCTCGCAGATATCGAAGCTGCGATCAGGGGCCTTGCGGTACACGATCTCTTCT
This sequence comes from uncultured Methanoregula sp., assembly GCA_963676675.2. Classification (GTDB taxonomy): domain Archaea; phylum Halobacteriota; class Methanomicrobia; order Methanomicrobiales; family Methanospirillaceae; genus Methanoregula. The sequence goes on from OY781161.1 coordinate 1,997,594, forward strand.
CTGTGGTCTGTACAAATAATGAGCTGGCCAGTGCCGGTGCCGCTGCGCTGGGACCGGATTATGTGGCAATTGAACCACCGGAACTTATCGGAAGCGGCGTCTCGGTCTCAAAAGCAAATCCGGATATTATCCGGCGTTCGGTTGCCGCTGTGCATGCAGTAAATCCATCAGTAAAAGTGTTGACCGGGGCGGGGATCCAGTCCGGGGAATGTGTGAAAATAGCAGTTGATCTCGGTACTGACGGCGTGCTGCTCGCATCAAGTGTAGTAAAAGCAAAAGATCCAGGCGCGGTTCTCCGGGATCTTGTATCGAAACTCTGAAAAGCAATATTTTTTCATTATAAGAGGGTTGTGTTATTTGTGGAGTAAATACCAGATTCCAACGATTACCACAAAAATCACAGCACCTATTACGATTACCGTCATACTGCTAATTTCATCCGATTCGTCTACCATGTGATACACATCCCCGGAGGGTCAATCCATGACAGATAATCATTTTATTTTTGAATAAATTTTTTCCGGGAATTCTTCGATACGTTCCTTGTGGGATTGCCATAGGTTCTGTAAAAAAAAGTGATGCTATAGAATAATGGTGAACCTATCAGACAATCAGCGAGATCAGGTCATGCTTGGTGATCACGCCCCGGACAATCCTGCCCTCCACAACCAGCACCGCATGATTCTGCTGGAGGATATTGATCACGGTCTCCACATCCATATCCGGAGGAACGGTGGGAAATCCCGGCTCCATGAAATCCCTAACAATAAACAGGTGGGTCTTGTGAAGGCGCTGCTGCTCGATCGCCTTTACAATCACGGTCTCTGAAATGCATCCTACTGGAGATCCACGTTCAATAACCGGCAACTGTGAGATATTATTCTTCTCAAAGATCTCGACTGCACGGGTGATTGCATCCTGGGGCTGAACCGAAAGCACCGGAATATGCATGATCTGCGCTGCCTTGATCTTCTTGGGCTCAGCACTGTTGAGCACTAAAATGATTTTATTGAGCGTGCTTATCCGGGGGTCCACATTTCCTGCTTCAATCCTTGCAACCATCGACTGGCTGATACCGGCGCGTTTGGCAAGCTCAGTCTGTCTCATGCCAAGAGATTCGCGGCGGGTCCGGAGTTCTTCGGGAGTTGGGATATGCATTCTGATTACTGATGGTTATTAAAATTAATCAAGCTTATGTTCGCTTCAGTATATCATTGCCAGATAATGTTCTTGTTGAACTACCCTGCCAGACAATAACCCTTAATACAACATTGCATGTATCCTTGGATAAGGAAAGGAACCCATGTCACGTCACCTGATCTCGGAAGCAAAAGGGTATGAGATTTTACAAAAGATCGGCGTACCGATTCCACGGTATGCATTTGTGAAAAATATCACTGAGGCGATTTCTGCTGCTGATGTAACAGGATTTCCTTTGGTTTTGAAAGTCGTCTCTCCCCAGATCGTCCATAAAAGTGATGCTGGAGGGGTGATTACCGGTATCCGGAATAAAGAAGTCCTGCTTGGTGCGTATGACCAGATCCTCAGCAATGCCCGTAATTATGATCCGACGGCAACGATTGAGGGGATCATGGTCGAGCAGCAACTAAAAAAAGGACTCGAGATCATCATTGGCGGGAGGATCGATCCGGCGTTTGGAAAAGTTATCACCATCGGCATGGGTGGGACACGGGTTGAACTGATTAAAGATGTATCAATACGAGTACTCCCGGTAACTGCAACAGACATCAATGCCATGCTCCATGAACTAAACGGGTACCGGCTGATTAAAGGATTTAGAAATGAACCACCCCGTGACAAGGAAGGATTGGTTAAGATCATCGATACTATTGCACGCTTTTTTATGGATAGCACCGATATCATTGAATTCGATATCAACCCGGTCATTCTGTATGAGCACGGTGTGAGTGCGGTAGATGCCCGGTTCTATACGGATGATACCCCCCAACCAGTAATAATAAAACCCGTTCGTCCTCTTCCCAAAGAGTTGCTCCAGATCAAATCCATCGCATTGGTTGGTGCATCTGCTGAACCAAACAAGGTAGGTTACGCAGTTCTTCGCAATCTCCTCTCGTTTCCCGGAACACTCTACCCGGTAAACCCGAAACACCCGGTGATCCTTGGCCGCACAACCTACCCTTCGCTTACCTCCATCCCGGGTCCGGTCGATGTTGCTGTGGTAGTTGTCCCGGCAAGAACCGTCCCTTTGATTGTAGAAGAAGCCGGAAAGAAAAAGATCCCCCTTGTGGTGATCATCTCGTCAGGATTCCGGGAGAGTGGACCGGCAGGAGGCGAGCTGGAAAAACAGGTTACTACACTTGCAGAACAATATGGAGTACGCATTATGGGCCCCAACTGTCTCGGGATCATGTTCCCGCATCAGGGGATCAATACCACCTTTGATCCGGTCTCTCCAAAACCCGGAAATCTTGCTTTCATTTCCCAGAGCGGGGCAATCATCACTACCATTGTAGACTGGAGCCTGCCCGAAGAGATCGGATTTTCTGAGGTGATAAGCGTCGGCAACCAGGCGGATCTCACCTTTGAAGACTATATCCAGTTTGCTTCAGAAGATCCCGACACTAAAGCCATCATCCTGTACATAGAGCAGATTAGAAATGGACGGCGTTTCATGGATATCGTAAGGAAGGTCACGCCCAAAATGCCGATTGTTGCGATAAAAGCCGGGTCCTCAAAGATCGGCCAGTTGACTGCTGCATCCCATACGGGTTCACTTGCGGGTAGTCATGAAGTGTACCAGGCAGCCTTCTGGCAATCCGGAATTATTCCTGTACGATCGATGCGGGAGGCATTCCAGACTGCCGAACTCCTTTCCTCAGAAGGTTATCCCAAAGGTATCCGTGCGATCGTAATCAGCAATGCCGGAGGTTATGCGGTTCTGTCTTCCGATTATGCAGAGATGATGGGTATCGAATTGGTCGAGTTTCCCCAGACAGTCATCAAAGAACTCGACTCCATCCTGCCTGTTGACTGGAACCGACGCAACCCCATCGATATGGTTGGGGATGCAAGCGCAGACAGGTTTGCACGTACTTTTGATGTGATGATCCGTAACCAGGACCTCTGGGATATTGCCTTTGTTATCGCAGTACCATCTGCCATTTCCGATCCTATTCGTGTCGCAAACGAGCTGGTCCGGTTCTCAAAAAGCACGCATAAGATGATTGTCGGGTGTATGATCGGCGGCGATTCGATGAAGACACCCCTGAGGATATTGAGGGATTCAGATATTCCCAACTTCCCGGATCTCGAAGATGCGTTCAAGGCCGTAGGAAATATTTGCCGGCATATCTGCTGGGAAGAATTCCACGGACGCAGGTGCAGTAACGACGAACGGTAAAGATGCGATTTACCCAAATCACAGGGTGATCTTCTTTAAGATCTGCCCGTTCCGGAAGATGGTGATCACACCGCCACTCTGGGAGACCACAATACCCACCGTTTTGGTTACCTGCGTTATAGCAGCTACCGAGTTATGGCGCGTACCCATCCCTCCGGGGAGTTTTACATTGCTCGTATCGACAGTAATGTAGCGTCCCACGGATTCAACGAATCCATCTCCGGTAATAACAAATGCTCCATCGAGCTGGGCCAGTGCCTTGATATTTTCTTTCAGCTCGGGATTCATGACGACACGGGCTTCAGGTTTATGCCCTTCGAATGGGTTTAAGATGATCTGGCGGGACTTTTCCAGTACGTTTTTGGTATCGCCGATGAGAAATGTCGTGCCGACCGGTTTTCCTTCCCTGCCCTCGATCGAGATCTCCGTACAGATGTGAAAGACCGCATCAAAGACTTCTTCATGCACATCGCTGTCTGCGATGACGAGATCCTTCCAGGTATCCGTGCTGATACGCACCACGCCATCCCGTTTCCGGTCCGTGATGTCGTGACCGATACAGAGAATCTCCACAATATGGCCCTTGTCATCCCGGATGGCTTTGTTTATCCAGGCGATCCAGACCCGGTCACCGTTGCGCCGGACATTTTCATTCACGTTGACTGCGTATCCTTCGGCATTGAAACCGAGATCATCTGCCATCATGGACAGATCGTTACCGGACCGGGTCTTTACCGGAACGATCGTGCTGTTCACGTTCTTTCCAATCACTTCGTCGCTGGAATAATCAAAGAACGTAAGAGCATAGTGATTGAAGAAGGTGATAGTACCCTGCATGTCCATCCGTATGATGATGCTCTGGGTGTTCTGCACAACCTCACGGTACTTTGCCTCACTCTCCTTGAGCGCATCGGCAATCTTCTGTTTCTCTGAAATATCGGTTACGACAAACGTTCCGCCTTTACTGATATCGCGGGGATCGAGTGGCAGTACCTGAAGTTGGCAGGACACAATTTTCTTATCCCGTTTCACAAACTGCCAGCTCGCATGCGAGACTCCCTGTACATCCCGCTTGATCTGCAATTCACGGGCAAGGAGATCATATTCATCGGGAGAAGAAAGAAAGGTCCGAAGCTCTTTTCCCACCAGCTGCGACTCTTCATAGCCGAGCATGGCCGGGAACTGGCGGTTTACCCATTCGATAATGCCGTTTCTGGCCTGGAAAATACCCAACGGAGTTGAAGAGAGGATGGCAGCAAGCTGCTCATTCTGGGCCTTGATCTCACGTTCGGATCTCTTGCGCAGCAGGGTCTGCTTGATCAGGTTGACCATCTCAAAAACCTGCGGGCGGATGTCACCGGTCTTGGGGAACGTGATCTCAGTTCCATGGGAAACTTCCATCACTGTAATTTTACCCGGACCCCGCCGTCCGAGCAGTATCACCGGAGTTATATTTCCTATAGATTTGAGATATTTTATGAACTCGATACCGTTCATATCGGAGACAAACTCAATACCGTTCACATCGGGCTGCTGCTCGTAGGCAACGATAACATCGTAATTGCGCCCTTTGAGTTTCTCTATCGCCTGTTTTAAAGAATGAGCATTATCTATCTTGATCTCGCCGGTCTTTTCTAATAACGAGCGCACCTGTGTGAAAAGATCGGTTGAGTCATCGATAAACAAAACAGATATCATCGGGGATCTCCCGGCGGAAATTGTGTTAAATTCACTAATAACAGGTGGATGGCTGAATGATAAATAGTTGTTCCAGATAAGGGCTGGAGTAAAGGGCTTAAAAAAGAATCAGATTTTAAAAAAAAAATCTATTACTCAGTGTGCTGGACAATTGCCAGCTGGTACATCCAGTCCATGAGCGGGTTGCATTCCTCGACAACGCACTCCAGCTCGCAACAGATACAGGGAATTAATTCATCACCGGCAAGCAGATCGCAGGGATTGACGGGCATCTGCCGGCCTTTTAAGAGATACGTCTTGATCCCGTCTTTTTTGAATTCGATCCGGTCGATGAGTTCGCCCTCTTCGAGTTTCTTGACAATGCGCGAACACTTCCGGCTATCAACACCCAGCTCTTTCCAGAGCTCGCTCTGAAGAATGCCTTCAGGTTTTGACTGAATCAGTTTCAGTGCTTCATCTACAGGATCGTCCATTAGTTCTCACCATTGATCATTTCAGATAACCGGCGCGATGGTCAGGATATTGTTGCCCCGGATCACAACGGTTCCAAGGCTCCTGCCCCGCTGGTTATCAACAAACTCGATCGTCTCGTCCATGTGGATGTTCAAATACTCATCCACGGCAACGAGGCGGCCCTGCAGTTTCCTGCCTTCGTCTTTGATCTCTACGGATATTTTTGAATCCACGAGTGCAAACACTTTTTTTATTGGCAAAACAATTCCGTTAACCATCTGCCCTAATTTGGGATGTAAGATAATTAAAGTTTGCTCATTGCACCATTCCGGAGATTTTTGCCATGCCGGAATTCTTATGCGTAGTATGCCGGGCATAATAATTTTTAAAAAAAGTCAGAACTGTTTTTCCACAAGTATCAGGTAAGTTTCAAATTGGATACTGCTATCCTTAATGCCCTTTGTCGAGTAACACTTATCCGGAAAAGACAGCAATGGTCGCACTGACAACGGAGATCCGTGAGTCGCTGACCGGGACTAAGACCGTGTTCCTGGCGACATCATCGAAGAATCGTATGCCAAATGTCGTCCCTATAGGGGCATTCAAGCTCCTTGACGATGAAAACCTGCTTATATCGGACCAGTACTTCAATAAGACCATGCAGAACATGGTGGAGAACCCGGTAGTGGCCCTCTCATGGTGGGGAGAGAAGGGTGGCTTCCAGATCAAGGGGCCGGTGACCATCCACACGAACGACGATATCTTCCGGCAGGATGTGGCGTGGATGAAGGAAATCAGACCCAATCTCGCACCGAAGTCCGCGGTTGTCATGAAGATCGCCGAGGTCTATCACGTGAAGCCCGGCGCCGATGCCGGGAAGAAGATACTCTGAACTAATCGCAATTGATTCAGGGATAAAAATTTTGGATTTAGACCTTAACAGCCAAATTTCTTTTATTAATTAATCCACCGTCAATAGTGTGTTATTTAAAAAAATATGATTCTTAACAGTTTCAGGGGTTCAGATAGATAATTAATAATTTGAGATTTTCCACTGCCTTAGGGCTTCTCTGAGGCAAGGCGGGGTAAAACGGCTTCAGTATTTTAGTCACTCAAACCACCGCGGGGTGCCCATTCGGGGGCGGCGGCATTCATCGTATTAAAGGATATGGGGGTATCAGCCCCCATCTTTATAGTCTACGCAACAAATGCGTTATTCATCCAAAATAACGATACGAAAAAAATTATTCCCCGATTGGTTCCCAACGGTTGCGGAACTGTTTCTCGATTCCCGGTAACGTGGTATATTCCATCTCTTCTAAAGAAAGACGATGAGGTTCAAAGGGACCCTGGTCTCGAATCATGTCGGCGAGCTCGTTGCAACGTGCCCGGACGCGGTCGAACCCAACATCATCAAACATATCAGCCGGACCGATCAGTTCGCCATTGCAGATCTGGAAACCTAAACAGATGCAACGCGGCGGACCATCGAATCGTGTCATATTGGCATCACAGACACCAACCGGCATGAACGGACCGTGATGGGACCCCCGCATCCAGCCGGCAACCATTGTTGGGGTACAGAAAGGCTCGATCACTTCACCGACAGAGGGAAGGCCACTCTGGGCACGGACAATCATAACCGGATCATCCTTTCCGACATATCTGCCCGCAGTTAGATTCAGTTTTTCCGTGCTTGTCGATGCTGCTATCAGACCGTCCTTCCTATAAACATTCTTTATCACGTACCGGGAGCATGCACCGATATAGGAAAGAAGGGTATAGGTCTCTTCCGGGGTCTTAAACCGGATGCGACGTTTCTTGATGACATCGTGCACTTCAAAGACGAAGCCTTCATGCATGCTGGGATCGATAACCAGACCAGACGTGTTGAAAGGATCGGCAAATATTTTGTACAGGAAGAAGTTCCATGCACCGGGTTCTGTTTTATCTGCCATGAATATGAGAACCGGGTCAGATCCCCGTTCCTCAAACTCCATCTCTGCAACACCGGGTCCAAGCCCTCTGACATTACCGGAGAATGCATCCGAGAGCATATCCTGACCGGCCCCGTAAAGCTTCATGCTCTTTGCGGTTTTTGTGCATTCCATGAAGACGTCCCATGCCAGCTTGTGGACGTTCTCATTATCCACGCCATGGGCATGGGTCATGATCAGTTCGAGATCATCACCGCAGTGCGTGACAAAAGAATCGATGAGGAGTTTGCCCTTCTGCTCCTTTAACATCTTTGCTGCTTTTTCCAAAAGCTTCGGGTGTGTGCGGGAGTGCCCGGGAAAACTTCCCACATCCGCTTTAATCACAGAAATCGTCGTTTTTGGCATGAGAGATCACTGTATAGAATCTCTCTCCGGTATAAAAAAAAGGCGCTGGTTTATTTTTTCATGGCCTTTCTTACGAGAGAGGCAGAACCATACGCACTGAACGCTTTGAAAAAGACAAGACTTTCAGCATATGCCATTGCCCGGATTGCCTTGTTTGTCTCTTCGTCTACGGAATAGATCTGTTTGAAAAATTCTTTTATGGCCATTTTACAGTTCCCATCAAAGACCTGCTTGTCCTTTTTCCCGGGGTTTAATGGGCGGTATTTCTGGAGGGTCCACTCCTGGATCTCCTTGTAGAGGGCTGGTTCGTACACTTTAAAGATATCAAAGACTACGTCCTGCCAGAAGGTTCCGACATTTCCTTTTATGATATCTCCTTTCGGGAAATGCTGGTTGATGAGATCCCGGGGAGTACCGGTTATACCGTGCTGGGCTATGCCGACATGGAGATTATGATCCCGCAAAGCTTTTGCAACCGCCTTTGTCTGCGGAATGTCAATGGAGAGCTGTTCGACGACATTTCCGGCCTCATCGTACACATGCCCGTGCGTACTTCCATTGGCAATGGCAATAACCTGCGGAAATACACTGTTCTCATGAAGGGCTTTGATGAATTCAACTGCTTCTTCAGGCTTTGTCAGGATAAGTCCCTGCCCATCTTTCCGACCGATCTCTCCGACCTCGACTTCAAGACCGAACTCCTTACCTTTCATCTTGTTCTTGATGTGGTGGGCCAGATCAGTGGTCGCAAGAATATTCTTTTCCAGTTCTTGCCGGACATTTTTTCCTTCGAAATTAAAGAGATGGGAGGCGTCAATGGCAAACGATGTATATCCTGCTGTAATCTGGGCATCGATTAACTCTTTTGTCCCCATAATCTCCTCCGGAGAACCGGTTTTTACCGATATATGATCCGCATGGAGTGCCCAGATGTCAAACTCTACTGCCTTTGCAGCTTTATTCATTTTTTCGGAGAATGCTTTTGGCGTAAACCCGGTATACCCGCCTTTTAAGTCGCATTCAGACCGGGCAAGCTCCATAAATACCGCCGAATCGGTATCCTTTGCAGCCTGAAAAATTCCCTCTGCTACGGTTGCAATCCGAATGTTTGCAGCCATGATAATTGTTTTTTTTCCGGATATGCCACCCAGTATTGTTGAACCGGGGATTGGACCAAAGGTGTTCTGCTGCATAGATCTTCATTCCTGTTTAAAGCACTCATCACGCATAAACGTTTCAATCAGCCGTATCTCTTCTTTTCCCCCGATATAGATGGGGGTGACATCATCAATCGCTTTCGGTTTTATATCCAGGATATCGGTCTTTCCATTGCTGATTGCCCCCCCGGCTTCGCAGATGATCTTTCCCATGGGGTTTGCTTCATAGAGCAATCGCAGTTTTCCTTTTTCCTTTCCCTTAATACCGGGATACGTAAATACTCCGCCTTTATGGAGTATCTGGTGGACATCGGCCACAAAACAGCCACTGAACCGGAGTTTATATCCAGACTGCTCAAGTTTTTCTATCCACCGTGCATGAGCAGGGAGGTAATCCCTCCTCAGGGCACCGGGAGCGTATATTTTCCCCTCCGGAATTTTCAGATTCTCATGCCGTAAATAAAATTCACCCGTATCGTCGAGAGCGAATTCATGAACACCTTTTCCGGTGGTGAATGTTAAGGATGTAAGGGGACCATACAGGATATACACGGCAGCGATCAATGTCGAACCCTTTTCGAGTACATGGCCGGGATAAATCCCGATAATAGAACCTATACAGAGGTTTACATCGATAAGCGATGATCCATCAAGAGGATCGATAACAACCCCGAAATTGTTCTTCGGATTATCAACTTCGATGATCTTCTGCTGTTCTTCAGTTGCGATATATCGGACAAGTCGTGTCTTTTGTAATCCTGAAATGAACACATTATCCGCATATATATCGAGGGCCATCTGCTCTTCGCCGTACATATTTTTGGTTTTTTCATCTGCAGGGGTTTTCCTGATCGAAGAGAAAAATCCTTTTTTTACCTGTTGAGCCTGTTGAGCCAAAAAGAGGATTAACTCCTCTAAGTTTTTTTCTGTCCCTGCACGGACAAGGAAATCTTTGAGTAGCATTTTTACTTCCTTCCTTTCACCAAAGAGCGATTAACCTGTTGATTATCCAACGGGTTTTTAATTGTCTGTGTAGTCGTATGATTCCGTGGTTTATCAGGATTATTATCCTGCCGTAAAGATCGGGACTTCTTCCCCCATTCAGGTTTCCTTGAGGACTCAAAGAAATCAATAGTTCCATGATAGACCGCACTTGGAGGCTACAGCATCTGATGCCTCAGCCCCCGCCGCTCGGGCATCCCACAGACTGGGATAGACCCATAAAAGGTTAGTGAAAATTCTGCCGGGGGGTCAAGGGGATGCCTGCCTTGCGTTGCCTCCCCATTAGGGGAAAGAGAGGAGCACTCCAATAATTATCGAAGAATATAATCGAATCACATGATAAAAAATAGGGTTTTTACAGAGCCAATTGTAAGTTCTACAACAACATTCATCTTATCAAGACACTTCTGCAACCTTGAACTTCACTTCAAGGACGCCGTTTTTGATTGAACTCTTCATTGAGTCGATATCAACCTGCGGAATTGCCGCAGTAGTGTGATATTGCCGGTCGCCACCATCGGCATCGATGATGAGTTCATTTCCCACAACAACGAGATGGATAGACTCTTTTGTTGCACCAGGCAACCCGGCTATTACCATCACCTCGTTTTCTATCCGGTGCACTTCAGGTATGGGTTCTGAACCTGAACGTGAAGTGGATGATTCCAACCATTCGGATTGTGCTGGAAGATCATCCCCGTTCCGGATGATCAGATGGCGATCGTACATCTGCGGCATACCTGTGCCGAAATTCTGCGCCATGCGGGCAAAGAGATGGTCAGCAAGTGCGTCCATCTCCCTGAATATGTCGTCTTCATCTCTGTACATTCCTGTCCTCCATTTTTCCAATTTTTTCACTTATTCCTTTTTCTTGATTTTTTCCAGATCATCTGTAAGTTTTTTAATGGTCGGGAAATCTTTTTTCCCGTGATAAACTGCTTTCCGTAGTGCATCTGCTGAAGGGTCTGATTTACCCTTTTTCATTACTTCGGCACGAGAGAGCGCTGCTGCTGCATTCTTTAAGGTGGTCCGCTGCTCTTCGTTATAGAGCATCTGCCAGGCCTGCTGTTCTGAAGCTTCAATTGCTTCACGGTCCAGCGATCCCCTCACATTGAGCAGTGCAGCATCGAAGTGCGCCTTTGTGATCATTACGTTTATGATAGCATCCTTGCGTTCCTGTTCACTTCGGGTACCCATAACGACAATGAATTCGCGCATGGCCGCCATTTTGGCTTCCCGGACAAGCGATTCGATATCCGCGCCAACATATCCTTCGGTCTGTTTTACCAGCGATTCGATATCCACATCTTTGGCAAGAATGCTACCGGTTTCGCCACCAAGATAGACTTCAAAGATCTTCTTCCGGCTCTCTTCATCTGGTGCGGGTACATAGATGTGACGCTCGAGCCGGCCGGGGCGAAGCAGGGCATCGTCCAGCATATCCGGGCGGTTTGTTGCTGCTAATATGGTGACGTTCTTGAGTTCTTCCATGCCATCAAGTTCAGTGAGAATCTGGGATACCACACTCTCGGTCACGTGGGATGAACCGTCGTAACTTCCCCTTTTTGGTACAAGCGCATCAATCTCATCAAAGAAGATGATGGACGGCGATGCCTGCCGGGCTTTCCGGAAGATCTCCCTCACACCTTTTTCCGATTCCCCGACCCATTTCGAGAGCAGTTCAGGGCCTTTGACCGCGATGAAATTGCATTCGCTCTCGTTTGCCACCGCTTTTGCAAGCAGAGTCTTTCCTGTACCGGGCGGGCCAAAGAGAAGAATTCCCTTTGGGGGTTTGGTATGGAGTCGCTCGAACACATCCGGGTACTTCAGCGGCCACTCCACTGCCTCTTTGAGCTCCTGCTTGGTCTCTTCAAGACCCCCGACCTGTTTCCAGGTTATATCGGGAACTTCGACAAGGACTTCGCGCATTGCTGAGGGCTCGACATGTTTCCTGGCCTCAGCAAAGTCTTCGTTGGTCACACGCAGTGCATCGAGCACTTCGTTTGGAATCTCCTCGTTGATGTTGATTAACGGAATTACCTTGCGCAGCGCATGCATGGCTGCTTCTTTGACCAGCAGCGCAACATCGGCGCCAACAAACCCATGAGTTGTGTTTGCAAATTCCTCAATTTTCACATTGTCTGCAAGCGGCACCCCACGGGTATGTACCTGGAAGATCTCGAGGCGGCCTTTCTTATCCGGGATACCAATCTCGATCTCCCGGTCAAACCTGCCACCCCGGCGGAGGGCCGGATCGATGGAATCAGGCAGGTTGGTTGCTGCAATCACAATGACCTGCCCGCGTCCCTTTAACCCATCCATGAGTGCAAGGAGCTGGGCAACTACACGTCGCTCAAGTTCTCCTTTCGTGTCCTCACGTTTGGGCGCGATGGAGTCGACTTCATCGATGAAGATGATGGCCGGTGCATTAGCCTGCGCTTCTTCAAAGACTTCCCGGAGTTTTCCCTCGCTTGCCCCATAGGTTCCGCTCACAATCTCCGGGCCAGAGATCGTAATGAAATGGGCATCCACTTCATTTGCTACCGCTTTTGCGATCAGGGTTTTTCCGGTTCCCGGAGGCCCGTAGAGAAGAACACCCTTGGGTGGCTGTATACCCAAACGCTCAAAGATCTCAGGGTGCCGCAGCGGAAGTTCGATCATCTCCCGCACGAGCTGGAGCTCCCGGCCAAGCCCCCCGATATCTTCGTAATGAATATCGGAGACTTCTCTCATTCCCTCTTCAGGTTTGTAGGGCTCTTCCTTGAGTTCGATCTCGGTATCATCAGTAACGATCGCAATTCCTTTCGGAGCGACTTTTGCTATTACCAAAGTAATTGCGTTTCCGATTACATCGACGCGGACAGTCTGACCTTCCATGACTGACCGGCCGCGCAACACCCGTGCAAGGTACTGTTCACCTCCAACAAGCCGTATCGGTTGGGTAGGTTGGATCACCACCTTCTTGGCATACACGGCCTCGGATTTTTTGATCTTTACCCGCTCGTCGATACCGGTACCGGCATTTCCCCGTATATTCCCATCGATACGGAGGATGGAATACCCGGTATCCTGCGCAAACCCGGGCCAGACAACTGCGGCGGCCTTTTTCTTGCCCTGGATCTCGATCACATCGCCAGAGACGAGCCCGAGTTTCTTCATCACTTCAATGCTCACCCGCGCGATACCCCGACCGGCATCGTCATGGGTTGCTTCCTTTACCGTAACTTCTGCATAATCTTTTTCTGTCATCGTAAAACACCTCATTCAATTAAGGTTTACCATAAGTTAGCGTACAATAATATATAAAACAATCGCTTGCATGAACGACACCGTATCAAAGTAAAGTAACGGCGTTTTACAGTGACCAAACATCTAAGAGATTCATCGAATTGGAGAAAAAACCTGACATTGTTATACACGACCAGAATCGAATTTGGCGTGGAGATTACAAAGCAAAAAAATCTGTGTTATTCCAAATCAACTTTACTTGTTAAGAAGACAAGCCAGTTTTAGTCCAGAATTGAAAAAACAAGCCTTTATCTTGTCTTTACTGCAACCTGTATGCCATGAGTATAGTTGCGGATGCCAAACGAGGTATCGTCACTGAAGAGATGAAAATTGTCGCCAAGCAGGAAGGAGTCACCGAAGACTTTGTCCGGCGCGGCGTTGCCGGAGGTCACATCGTCATCCCGGTCTCACCCTACCGGAAAGTGAAGATCTGCGGTATTGGCGAAGGACTCCGCACCAAAGTCAATGCATCGATTGGAACATCTACGGATATTGTGAATATTCCCCAAGAGATCGAGAAGGCTAAACAAGCCGAGCGTGCCGGTGCTGATACCTTAATGGAACTTTCCACCGGTGGCGATTTTGTCGAGATCCGCAAACAGGTTATCGCCAACACGAGCCTCTCTGTCGGTTGCGTTCCCCTCTACCAGGCATTCATTGAAGCAGCTATCAAAGACGGTGCTGTCGTCAACATGAAAGAAGACGACCTCTTCCGGATCACCGCCGAGCAGGCCAAACTCGGAACCAACTTCATGGCCATCCACACCGGCATCAACTGGGAGACGGTCAAGCGCCTGAAAAATCAGGGACGGCACGGCGGACTTGTCTCTCGGGGCGGCGCATTCATGACCGCGTGGATGCTCCACAATGAAAAAGAGAACCCCCTGTACCGGGAATTTGATTACCTGCTCGAGATCATGAAGGAGCACGAAGTCACCCTGTCTATGGGTAACGGCATGCGCGCCGGTGCAATCCATGATGCAACCGATCGTGCGGCCGTACAGGAACTGCTCATCAATGCAGAGCTTGCCGATATTGCTCACAAACAGAATGTCCCGGTCATTGTTGAAGGCCCGGGTCACGTGCCAATCGATGAGATTGCTGCAAATGTCACGCTGATGAAACGTGTGACGAACAACAAACCGTTCTATATGCTCGGCCCCATTGTCACGGATATCGCCCCGGGTTACGATGACCGGGTTGCGGCGATTGGTGCTGCAATCTCATCCTCACTCGGTGCTGATTTCATCTGCTACGTGACTCCCGCAGAACACCTTGCTCTCCCAACTCCTGATGAGGTCTATGAAGGTGTCATGAGTTCCCGCATTGCCGCCCATGTCGGGGACATGATCAAACTGAAAAAGACCCGTGACCTCGATCTTGAGATGGGACATGCCCGAAGGGATCTTGACTGGGGCCGCCAGTTTGCTGTTGCCATGAACCCGGCACGGGCAAAGGCCATCCGTGATGAGCGTATGCCTGCAGATACTGATGGCTGCACCATGTGCGGCGATTACTGTGCGATCAAGATTGTGAACAAGCATTTCCAGTTTTAATCCGGACCTTCACATTTTTGACCCGCAATCATCATTTTTTATTCAGCTGATCGCCACTGATAATTGTGTAATATTTTGTGGCAGTTAATATGCCACACTATTCAGATGTTGCAATTTTAACTCAATACAGTCAAATAATCTTTCTGCTAAAATAATCCGGCACGGTGATTATATCAAACTGAATTTCGGGGGGTTTGTCCCGCTATCAACCGTAGACTGGCGGGGACGGTCGGCCTGCGCGGTTTTTTTCCGGGGATGCCCGGTCCGCTGCACTTACTGCCAGAACTTAACGATACTTGCAGGTAAAGACGAACGAGACTGCGAAGAGATAGTAGAACTTATTCGTGGATCCCTGCTCGCCATCAGCGGGGTCGTCTTTTCCGGTGGCGAACCCACCGCACAGAAAGAGGCCCTGCTCTCACTGGCCCGGTCGGCAAAAGAAATAGGACTTGCAGTCGGAGTTCATACAAATGGTGTCTACCCAGGCACCCTTGAAACCCTCATCACAGAGAGACTTATCGATCATGTGGCACTTGATATAAAAGCGCGGTGGGCGCGGTATAATAATCTCCTCAAGGGAGATTATGTTAAGGATGTGCAGAAGTCCCTTTCGCTCTGCAAAGGAGCCCATGAGAGCGGTCTCCTGCCGGAGTTCGAAGTTGTGATCACCCTGTTCCGGGGATACGACGATGAAGTTTCCATCATCGCACAGGAAGCAGGGAGTGTGGATATTGTATTACAACAGGGTGTGACCCCGGGTGTGCGCCCGCTCTCAGAAGCAGAGATGAAGAAAATTGCTGACGGACTTGCACGGAGTGTAAAGATCCGGACCCGTGAAGGAGGTGAAATCGTCTATGAAGGTGATAGGAGTCGTCGGGCTGCCCGCAAGCGGCAAAGGTGAATTTTCAAAAATAGCCGCTGATACGGGTATCCCGGTCATAGTCATGGGCGATATGATCCGGGCTGAGGTAAAGAAAGCGGGCCTCGAACCCACCGATACAAATTTCGGTGCAACGGCAAACCGGCTTCGTACAGAAGGCGGCATGGATGCAATCGCTGCTCTATGCGTACCAGAGATACAGAAGCAGACCACACCCCTGGTCCTTGTCGATGGGATACGAGGAGATGCTGAAGTCAGGTTGTTCCGGAAGCAATTTCCCGCGTTCACGCTTATCAGCATAGATTCTTCGTTTGAGAAACGGCTGGACCGCATCAGGGCACGCGGCCGTTCCGATGATTTTGTCCTGCCTGAATCCCTGCGTACCCGGGATGAACGCGAGAAGACATGGGGACTCATGAATGCACTTGCAGAAGCGGATATCAAGATAAAAAACGAAGGCAGTCTTGAAGAATTCTCTACAGCGGTAATTTCAGTCCTTGCATCACTGGGACGTGATCCATGACACTCAAACCATTTTTTTCATCTTCATCTAAAGTCTGGGACGACATCGCATGGGTGTACGGGATCGAAGAAGCTGGATATGATGGTTGGGAGATTGTTGCTGACGGCAATTATAATCTTGACAACCCCGAATGCCTCAAATCAATAAAAGAAGTGATTGCCAGCGCGCACCTGGGTATTTCGGTGCATGCCCCTTTTGGAGATCTCAATCTTGCTACATTAAACGATCCTATATGGCTCGAATCAATCAGGCAGATTTGCTCCTGCATAACGCATGCATCAGATTTTGCAGACCGGATCACCATCCATCCCGGCTATATGTCACCGGTTGGGAAACTGGTACCCCAAAAAGTCTGGGATCTCCAGAAAGAGGCACTCAGGCAGATCGGAAAATGCGCTGCAGAACATTCTGTTCTGGCATGCGTTGAGAATATGATCAGCATTAAAGAATTTCTCTGCCAGCTTCCTGAAGAACTCATTGGCATGACCGAGGGAATTGAAGGAATTGGAATGACCTTTGATTTCGGTCACGCAAATACGCTGGGTAAAGTGAACAGTTTCCTCCCTTATGTTAAAAAGGCCAGTCATATGCATATTCATGACAATCACGGCACTTCTGATGAACACCTGGCACTCGGAGACGGGAACATCAACTGGACTGGAGTTGGAAAGGCAGTTGCGGCAAATTATAATGGCATCATCGTAATCGAAGGACGTTCTATTGAAGAGGCTAAAAAGAGTCTGCCGGTATTCCGGAAGTGTTTTTTATGAGTGGCGAGACCCTGCATGTCTATTTCCTTGGGACAGCCGGTGCCCTGCCAACACCGCAGCGTAACCCCCCCTGCATCATGATACGGCGCGGTACCGATACCCTGCTTTTTGACTGCGGGGAAGGTGCCCAGCAACAGATGATGAGAGCACGGTGCGGGTTTTTGGTCAATGCGATCTTTGTCACTCACTGGCACGCCGATCATTTCCTCGGCATATTTGGTCTTGTCCAGACTATGTCATTCAACGGGCGAACCGAACCCCTCACCATCTACGGGCCGGAATGGGTGCAGGAATTCGTCACAACTCTTCGTCAGGTAACACGGTTCAATCTGAAATTTACAATTGATGCTGTAGAACTCACGCATGGCTCATGGGTGCGGTTCGACGGGTATACCATCACCGCGTTTGCCGTGAGCCATGGCATGCCGGCGCTGGGATATTCCTTAGAAGAAGATCCCCGCCCGGGCAGGTTCGACCGCGAAGGTGCGATCGCTCTCGGGGTTCCCCCCGGACCCCTGTTCGGCCGGCTCCAGCGCGGGGAAACGATTACCATCGGAATCGAAGGGGAAAAGCGTGAAGTGAGACCCGAAGAAGTTCTTGGCACCCCCCGGCCTGGGCGCAAAATTGTGTATACCGGAGATACGCGGGCAATACATACTACATTAGGAGAAGTTGCCCGTAATGCTGATCTCCTGATCCATGATGCCACTTATGAAGATTCTGAGGCTCCCCGTGCTGCGGAATTTTATCATGCCACGGCGGCCCAGGCAGGAGAAGCAGCAACCGTCCTGTCTGCCCGCACCCTCATCCTCGTCCACACAAGTTCGCGGTATACCGATTCGCAGGCTCATATCAGCGATGCAAAAAAACAATTCTCCGGAACCGTCATATCTCCAAATGACCTCGATATGATTGAAGTCCCGTTCCGGGATTGAATATAAGTTCTCCTTTTTTTGTGCTTTTTTATTTTTTTGTCTATAACAAGTAAATTAAATCTTCAGCCACCCATTCATGAATATACAGAGCAATATCTAATCGCGTGGCATTGACGAAAAAAATCTTAAACAAAATGCCCGTTTCGCTGTGTGTGGTGAGAGTAAATGGTAAATAACGATTCAAACGATGTGCTCGTATACCGGCTCGGTACTGGTTGCGATCTCGCAGATGTAGAAGCAGGAAATATCTACCAGGGAAAAGTGCAGGGTTTTGCAACCTTTGGTATGTTTGTACAGTTAAACGACCGGCTCAAGGGACTTGTGCATAAGAGCAATGTTAAGGCAGAACACAAGGAACGCGATTCCATCTTAGTAAAAGTTCGCGAGGTTCGCCCAAATGGTAATATCGATCTCGAAGAAGTGCAGTACCAGGTATACCAGGTAGAAAACGTGGAGCGAAAATCCACAACCGTAAGAATAATCGATCTTCCGCAAAAACTGGGAAAGACCGTTGCCATCGAAGGTGAGATTGCCCAGATCAAGCAGACCAGCGGTCCAACCATCTTTACGATAGTTGACGAAACCGGTACCCAGAACGGTGCTGCATTTATCGAAGCGGGTGTACGGGCGTACCCTGAAGCAGAGCTCGGGAACATGGTCAAGCTCATTGGCGAAGTGATGATGAGAAACGGCCAGCTCCAGATTGAAGTGGACGGGCTTTCCATACTTACTGATGAAGAGGCAGCGGTCGTTAAAGTAAGAATCGAAAAAGCGCTGGATCTTCGTTCAGAGCCGGAGAATGTCCCCCTGCTTGTTCCAAGCGAAGTAATGGAGAAGCTTCGTCCCGAGATGAAAAAGGTTGCAAAGATTATCAGAAAAGCGGTCTTCACATCACAGCCTATCATCCTGCGGCACCATGCAGATGCTGATGGCATCTGCTCGGCTGTGGCAATCGAGCAGGCGGTCGTCTCCCTAATCCGCGAGAGTGGCGGAGACTTTGATGCGGAATACTTCTTATTCAAGCGGGCTCCTTCAAAAGCACCGTTCTATGAGATTGAAGACATCACCCGTGACCTTGATTTTTCATTAAAAGACCATGTACGATTCGGCCAGAAGATGCCACTTGTGATCCTTACTGATAATGGGTCTACCGAAGAGGATGAACCCTCCTATAAGATCGCCAGTGTCTATGATATCCCATTTGTAGTGATCGACCACCACCACCCGGACACTTCAATTGACAAATACCTCCAGGCCCATGTCAATCCATACCATGTCGGGGGAGACTTTGGTATCACTGCCGGTATGCTCGGAACAGAAGTCGCACGGTTGATCAACCCTAAAGTCGAATCATTAATCCGCCACCTCCCGGCTGTGGCAGCAGTCGGGGACCGCTCTGAGGCTCCCGAGCGGGCATTATATCTTGCCCTTGTGCGGGACAACTTCACTGAACAACACTGCAAGGATATTGCCCTTGCCCTTGATTACGAGCAGTTCTGGCTCCGGTTTAACGATGGAAGGGAGATTGTCAAGGACATCTTAAACTTAACCGGAAATACCGAACGGCACAAGAAGCTCTTAACTCTCCTAATCGATGGGGCAAACACCATGATTGCCGATCAGATGAGTGCCTGCATGGCTCACGTGGATCCCCGTGTTCTGAAAAACGATGCACGCCTCTTCCTTCTCGATGTAGAAATCCATGCTCACAAGTTCACCTTCCCACCCCCGGGTAAGACTTCAGGTGAGGTGCATGACCGGCTCTGCCAGCAGAATGTTGGTAAACCAGTGGTAACTATCGGATTTGGGCCGGACTTTGCCGTGCTCCGGTCCCGTGGTGTCTTAATGAACATCCCAAAAATGGTTAGGGAGTTACGTGTCGAGATCCCTGGCGGCGGAATCAGTGGTGGCGGGCACCTGGTAGTTGGCAGCATAAAATTTGTTGAAGGTATGCGCTCTGTTGTCATCGAAGCATTGATAGATAAGATTGCAGATGCACAGGTACAACAATAATTTTTTTAAAAATAAAAGTTACCAATTTTGAATAATTATCGCCGTAAAACAAAAAATAAGCCTGAAAATCTTCATTTTCAAAAATCAGCTCGACCGGAGCGCCAAATAAAGTCTTTCTGGTCAGAATTATGAAGCTGCAGGAAAAAAAGAGCGAATTTTTCGCCCGAATTTAAGATACTTATATATAGCAATTGGATGATATGAGTTTCTAATGCTGAGGCACAACATGTCAACTACCAAAAAGTTACGTGATACGTATAATGAGACCCAGCACAAGATCGTCCAGTACCTCAATTCTGGTATAACCTTGGGCAAGCACTATTTCAAATCGAAATACATTGCCAAAGACCTTGGGTTATCACCCAAAGAGGTTGGAACCAACATGGCGATCCTTGCAGACAACTGCAAAGAACTGGACATCAAACGGTGGAGCTATTCGAACAGCACAACATGGATGGTCACGCCCAGGGCGTGCTAACCCCATCCATTAATTACACTCTTTTATCATGGCAAAAGTTCTGGAGTTCGAATCCGAGATTGAATTTGTAGCAGATATCAACGACCACAAGGACTGCCTGATGTCACAGGACCCAACGCAGGAGACGCCAAATGCGCTCTGGTACAACATCGACATCCCGAAAGGCCATGTCTTAAAAGCAGGTGACCGGATACGGATCACTGTAGAAAAAATCTAGTTTTTCCTAATCCAATCTGCTAGTTCTCTAACCGTTCCTTTTTAATTCACAGACTATTGTCTTTTTGTGTACAGGTATACAATACCGTGCTAGAACTGGCAGGTTTCAATGAAAATACGGCGGTGAATAATGCGCCAGCAGAGAATCAGCTGGGCAATGTCTCCTGCTGTCACGTAGTTCCGGTTCTTAAAGATTGAAATGGGATGAACCCGGGTCTGCTGCTCAATGCTATGTTCAAGCTTTTCCACCACATGTTCGCTCAGTTCCCCATCAATAATCAGCTCACCCATCTTGTGACCATCCTTCTCATTGGTTACAAACTCTAAAGAGAAATTCCGATCAGATAATGATAGGATAGAATAGAGGTCTAAAGAAAGATCAATATTTTCGATGTTCTGCTTCATCCGTTTCTGTGAGAGAGTTACCTTGTATACGTTCCGCTCCATTCCCAATTGCTGTCCATACCGGGAATAATCGATACCAATCACCGCATCCGCGTACTCCTTTTGAGGGGCGATGTAACGTTCATACTCCGGTTCCCGTTCGGCAATCTCTTTTAGGACAGTATCGGGGGAATACCCCCGCTGATTTACATCCCTTTGAATCTTCCAGTCATACTTAACCGGGTTTACCGGATCTACAAAGAGAGTAAAATCAAGATATTTTCGTAATGTGGGGGTGAACAGCGTGTGAAGTCCTTCGAGTATGAGAATTTTTTTAGAACTAAATATAGCCGGAGGATCAAATGTACCGGTAGAATGATTGTAGGACGGCTTTTCAACCGGAACCCCCCGTTTAAACGAGATGAGATCCTGTTCAATTTGCTCGATACGATTTGCCTTTGGATTTAAAGCCGTGATTCCCTGAACGCTGCGCTCGTGCCGGTCCATGCTGTGGTAATCGTCAAGCGTGATGGTCGATACAAGATCATTGCCAAAAATGCTCCGTACACCCTGCGTGAACGTAGTCTTCCCTGAACCGCTATCCCCGGCGACCCCTATAGTAAAGATACACGGCGATGCTGCAATCGTGTCCTTAAAGTTTGGATGATGCATGCGTAATTCCACTATGGTCATCTATCAGGTAAAAACCATCCTGCATCTCCTTTGAGGTTCCCGTGATACTTCAGAGATCCCGGTTCCAATACGATACATATAATGAATGAGGCGGATAAAAAAACCGGATAAATATCCTGAAAGTGCTCATGTAACAGCTTCGCATGGGAACGGAACGATCTCAAGCCGAAAAAGGGAGAGCGAGTACTACAGACAAGTCATTGTTGTGAAAAAAATCAAACAAGCGGGGGGTATTATATTTCTGGAACAGTTCCATCATCGCTCCGCTCAAAGTTTCATAATATTCTGTTTTCCTGAGACCGGATATGCTAAAAAGATACCCCGGTTCTTTTAGAATACTGCTCACAAATTCCTCAAATATTGGGAAGGTCGTATAACGATTTGCATAGCTCGTTGGATAGCCTCCCTAACACTTCAGGTATAATGGCGAAATGCTTAATAATTCTTCAATCCTTTAAAATATAGTACATTTGATCGGTCCTTCACTGGGAGGATATGGGTTGCACTTTCTTGTAAGGTGACACCCGGGTATCGGGAGTTGAACATCATGAACAGAGTGTTGAACAAAGACTTCGTATTGAAGTCTTCTGCGAATTCTACGCTGATTACATTTTCTGATGTTTTTCACCCTGCATCCTGCATGCAGAATTGGTATTTGAGTAATAAAAAGAGCCAGAGGTTCTGCTCTTTTTTATAAATATACTCCTTATTCTTCATGCACTTCCCGGATAGGAGAATCGGATGAGGAGTGGTAACGCATGTTGAATGACCTTATGGAAAAGAGAAAGAAGACTCTTGCCGAGTCTGAAGAACACAAAAACCGTCGCAATGAACTTAATGCAGCTGCAAGCAAGTCCGCTCGCGAAAGAAATACACTCAACAACCAGACCCGTGAGTATGTAGAAGAGGCGCAGAAGAACAAAGATCTCAGGGATAAATATAATCAAGACGTCCTTGATGTCAAAGCCCAGCGCAACGATTTCAATGATAAGGCAAACGTTCTTTTCGAAGAGATTGAATCATTCAAAAAAGAACATGGCACTGCAAAAAACCGCGGCACCAAAGAGATCCAGAAGCAGATCGAATTAATGGAATACCGCCAGCAGACCGAGGTCTTTACTACCGATAAGGAACGTGAACTTATCGAAAAAATCAAGCAGATGAAAGGCCAGGTACGGGAACAGGAAGCCGAGTTTGAGCAGAACAAGGAGATGCGCACCAAGATCACCGATGCACGCGATTTTCGAAAGCATGCATCCGATCTGCATGCAAAGGTGACTGAAGTCGCAGAACTCGCCCAGAAACACCATGACCTGATGGTGGAGTCCTATCGCAAGGCAGACAAATCGCGCGAAGCTGCCGATGCAGCACATAAGAGTTTTGTCGAAGCACAGGAGTCAGCAGATTCCGAGCACAAGTTCTTTATTGCCTGCCAGAAAGAACTTCGCGATTACGATAAGGTCATATCAGGTCTGCGAAAGAAGACCAAGAAAGTTAAAGTTACAAAAGAGCAAAAAGCGGTCAGGAAAGAAGCAGAGAGCCTGTTTAAGAATTTCCGGGCCGGAGAAAAACTTACCACCGACGATATTTTACTTCTCCAGCGCTCAAAACTCATCTGATCCTATTATTTTCTTTTTTTCTCCATCAGTAATAATTTAATAGAAATCTTTCTGACCGCAGCAATAATTTCGTAATCGGTATAAAAAAAATAAGGCTTAAAATTTCATACTGACGAGAGCAACCGTTTAATAGATTTACTGCAATTTTATATTAGTGATGACGCAAGGGCGGACATTAGTTCTCAGTGTTGATCGCGACGATGATATTGGCTGGAAAGCAAAAATAGACAGCCCTGTCATTGGTCGGGCTGCGACGGTAAAAGCAGCTAATACATTAGCTCTTGCTGACCCTGAAGATTCTGATGTCAATGCAATCTTCATGGCCGTAAAAATCTACGATGAACTCACTGCCAAGGGCGAGGATACAGCCATTGCAGTTATTGCGGGAAACCACCTGCATATGATAGAAGGAGATCGCCGTATTGCAGCAGCGCTGGAGCAGGTAGTTAAGGAAACACAGGCAACAAACTGCATCCTTGTTTCAGATGGCGCTGAAGATGAATATGTAGTTCCAATTATCCAGTCAAAAATCCCAGTATCCAGTATAACACGGGTTATTGTCAACCAGATGCCCAATCTCGAAGGCACTTACTATATTCTAAAGAAACTATTCGATGATCCAAAGATATCACGAATGTTTTTCATCCCGCTCGGACTTGCGATGTTGCTGTATGCCTCAGCATACATACTAGGATATCCCGATACCGCCACCATCATAGTCGTGGGCGTGATTGGGTGTTACATGCTCTACAAAGGATTCGGATTTGATGAAATTGTCCACGGTATACTTGATGCACTGCGGATGTCCCTCTCGCGAGGGAGGTTCTCGTTTATTACTTATTCGACAACAATTCTTCTTATCATCATCGGATTTACCTTTGGGTTCATGAACATCCTCCAGTTCTACACATCAGACGCGAGCAATGGCCTCCTGTTGTATCTTATGACATTCATCTATGGTTCTATCGAATGGCTAATTGTTGCCGGGCTTGTTACATCAATAGGTGTAATTATTGACGTATATGTCAATGAGCGTGAGGCACTCGGAAAAGTTATCGTTTTTCCGTTCTTTGTTACCGCACTCGGCCTCATCCTCTATGGAGCCAGCGTCTACATCATCGTATTTGTAAGCAGTGTCCGTGATTTCCCGTTAAATACCGTAGTTGCACAAAGCAACATCATGTACTCAACAATCTTTGGCATCATATCTGCGGTCCTAGGAGTAGTAATCCAGTATTTCGTAAATAAGAAAATGACAGAACTCCACAAGCAGGAAATTATTGAAGTCATGTAAGAGTCATTTTGAGGATATTCCTGCTCACATTTTTTTTCATAATTTGAATGCTGATAGTGACGATCATTTATACACACTCACAAAAAATCGGAAAAATTTAACCTGAATAGACCAATCTTATCACATTCAGACCTTTGTTTTACCTCAATAAGAACGAAACATATTAAATTACTTCAGAGGGGGGTGTAGCCGTTGTTAGGCACAATACACGGTATTAAAAAAACATTTACGAAGTCGATAAAGAGAACATGGGTAACTTAAAAAAATGGTTGCGATCTCCCTCATCCTCACGAACTCAACGAGATATGATGGGTCAAAGGGGTTTCCACATTTTAGTCACAAAAATCGCAGCATAAATGGGCCCTATCAGACAAAAATAAATTCATCGAATTTGGGAGTATTGAAACATCAGCGCATATCTGAGAAATTTATTGAATACATGCGTTACCCATTTATAAAACTCATGAGCCCAAGAAAGACTGATAGAAAAATTACCGGAAAAACCGGCTAATGGGATCGTATCTTTGAATTGTCTGATTCAGGAACAGGGGGAGTGAGTTTTCCGGTATTGTTCATCGCGAAAAAACCCATACCTGCTGGGAATGCTTTTGCCATAGTAAAGTTCCGCGTTGCCTGAGGTGTCTGGATTGTCAGGTTCGGGATTGCCACATTAAATTCATGGGAGGGATACCAGTATATCCCGTTCCCGTACGAGAATGCAGCATCATTTACGATAAAATCGGCACTGGAAAGATCGATCCGGGTGATTTGGGCATCCTCATAATTGAGAATTTTCAACAACTTTTTCTTGAGATCCTGTTTACCCAGTAAAAAAAAGATAAATCGCGTACCTTCATCTACAGCATAATTTACGTGAATTGCGGCAGTACCGTTATCAAGTTGTACAGTTACATCCTGGACCTTGATGTAACCATAACGGTCTTCATTTGCAGCTAACGCAGGAGTGACAAGACATAGTGAAATGAGTATCAGCAGCGCGATAGCACAAGCTCGCATAAGTGTACACATTCGTGAATGCAGCTTATATTATTTTGGGTAAATCTACGCAGTCAATCTTCGTTTTTTCAGAATCCGTGCCTCAAATAAAGCCCAATCAAAATAAAAATAGGATTATGGATTATGGACTAAGATTATCTCAATACTTGAGACATTGGTTTTGCCGGAATCGGTATCAATGACCTCAGTGGAAATCACAATATCTTTTTTAGTTACACCCACCAAAAACCGGTTTAATGAGATCTCTGCAGTATCCACTGCCCGGGAAATTGCCTTGCCACGGGCTTTGATTGCCACCTCATCTGCCCCATTGTTAAACTGTGTAACTACGGCAAGCACGTAGTTCATTACCGGTTTATTCCCGACGAATACTGTATTCTCTTTCGGCTGTTGCATAGGTTTTCACCCAAGTTTAGAGATACTTCTTCTTTACGATCAATTCTGCATTCAGTACACTTGCGCCGGCAGCACCACGGATCGTGTTATGTCCCATTGCTACAAAACGCACTCCCTCTCTAAGGCGTCCAACTGAAACAGTCATTCCCTTTCCCCGCATCCTGTCAAGCCGGGGTTGTGGGCGATCCGGTTCCTCTTCAAAGAAATGAACGGATTCCGCCGGTTGAGTTGGAAGACCTTTAATGGGAGGTTTATAATCTCGGTACGCTTTTTTGAGTTTGTCGACCGGTTCTTTAATGTCAACCCAGACTGCCATAGTGTGACCGTCAATAACCGGTACCCGGTGACAGCTGGCGCTGACCTTAAACGGAGCATTGGTGACTTTGTTACCCTTTAAGGTACCCATAATCTTGAGCGTCTCGGTCTCCATCTTCTCTTCTTCTTTACCGATATATGGGATTACATTATCATAGATGGACATGGCCGCAACTCCGGCAAATCCAGCCCCGGAAATTGCTTGCATCGTAGATACACGGATATCAGTAAATTTGAACTGGCGAAGAGGTGCAAGTGCAGTTACCATCACAATCGTGGAACAGTTCGGGTTTGTTACAATGAACCCATCCCTGCCTGCATCCTTCTGGACGTCAATGAGACCAAGATGCTCCGGGTTCACTTCCGGAACAACAAGAGGGATATCTTTTTCCATCCGGTAAGAACTCGCGTTACTGCAGACTGCAATTCCTGCATCTGCAAATTCTTTCTCCACATCAATAGCAATTTCCGCAGGAAGGGCAGAGAATACTAAATCCACATCCTTCATCGCTTTAGGCGAAGTGGGAACTACTTTGATTTTTCCGATCTTTTCGGGAAATGGTGTATCAAGACGCCAGTTCACAATCTTTCCATAGGGCTTTCCCGCGCTGCGATCGGATGCGGCGAGTGTCGACAGATTGAACCAGGGATGATCCGCAAGTTGTTCAACAAATCGCTGACCTACCGCACCCGTTGCTCCGAGCACTCCAACATTGATCATAGGTATCAGGTCCTGTTTGTGTGTGTTTTCCCCGTTTGAGATGATGGCGGGTTGTAAAATCCCATTTCTCCTGTGATAATAAAAACATTGTTTTTTAATATTTTGCAGGAACAATCCAAAAAAATCTATTTTTCAAGTGTATGTAAAAAACATGTGATAAGGAAATTTTCACCATAACTGACTTTAAAAACGATCTGAAAAAAATCCGTACCTTGCCTATAACCAAAACTCCCGTTAAATTGATAAAAAATTATAGGATCATCGTTGAAGAAGACCCTAAAAAGATTGTTATAAAAAAACGTAATTATTCCATATGGATAGCTTCTGACGGACAGACATCAACACAGGTCTGGCAGTCAACGCACATGTCCTTATCCACTTTGGCCTTGTCATTCTCCATCGCAATTGCCGATGCAGGGCATTCACTCACACAGGTTTCGCATCCGGTACACTTCGTATTGTCAACTATTGCTACCAACTAGTTCACTCCATCGTATATGTTTTACAAAAGACAAAAAATAGGTTTCGCTATTGCTGCCGGTTTAATCCGGAAAAAAGGGATTATTTTTTTAGATTGAGCACATCGCTCATACCGTAAATGCCGGGTTTTTTACCGACAACCCACCGGGCTGCATGAAGGGCACCGCTTGCAAAGACAGAACGATCGGACGCATGGTGAGAGAGTTCAATGGTCTCATAATTCTTTGAGAACATGACCTTATGATCACCAACAATATCGCCACCGCGGATAACATGGACACCGATCTCATTTTTCCGTTCCGTCATACCCTCGCGCCCGTACTGCTTCTGCCGGGGACCGACCTCTTCTTCGAGAATCTGAAGGATAGTTTTTGCCGTTCCGCTCGGTGCATCCTTCTTGTTCCGGTGGTGCGCCTCGAATACCTCAATATCGTAATCTTTTAACAGCTTGCCGGATTCCCTGACAAGCTGCCAGAAGATATTGACACCAACAGAAAAGTTGCTGGATATCACTGCAGGCACATTGTTATGGATCGCTTTTTCCATAACGGAACGCTGCTCCGGAGTAAATCCCGTAGTGCCGACAACCAGCGCCACATTATTCCGGGCAGCCATCTTAACGTTCTCAACTGCTGCTGATGCAATGGTAAAATCGATCAACACATCGGCCTTTGTGCTCTTTATGAGATTTTCTGCATTTTTGGATTCAACGATTTCAGCGCCAAAGAAGGAACTGGGTTTGAGGTTGATACCTCCAACCAGTTCCAGGTCGGATGATTCACTGACCATCCTGCCGATCGTCTGCCCCATCCGTCCTGAGGCCCCGCATACTACAACTTTGATCATGATTCAGGTTACCTCGTCCGTTTTGCTGCGGCAGGTTTTTTCTTTCCGGTTTTTGTTGTCACCGGTTTCTTTGCTGCTACTGCATGTTTGGCAGGAGCCTTTGAAGGAATTGTGGCCAGCACTTTTCTGAGATGTTCGGTCTTTTTTGCATCCAGTTCATCGAGCGGGAGCCGTACGGGTCCTCCGGCCATTCCTAAGAGTTCCACTGCCGTTTTTACCGGGATGGGATTAGTGTCGATGAACATCGAGCGGAACAGAGGCGAGAGGGCGTAATGCAGCACCAGGGCTTTCTGGTAATCACCCTCTTTCATTGCCTCATACATGGCCACCATGCGCAGGGGATCCACATTTGCCGCAACGGAAATTACCCCCGTGCCACCGAGCGCCATAATTGGCAGCGTGATGTTGTCATCGCCAGAGATTACAGAAAATTCATCATCCTGCGTCTCTTCGATGATCCGTGACATCTGGCTGATATTGCCGCTGGCTTCCTTAATAGCGACAATATTAGGATGCTGTGCAAGCTCGGCAACCAGATCGGGTTCAAGATTCTGGCCGGTCCTACCCGGAACATTGTACATAATGACCGGGATATCGAGATCTGCCAGTTTTGTATAATGCTTGATAAGCCCGGAACGGTTTGGCTTGTTGTAGTACGGACTGATGACGAGCACACCATCCGCACCGATGTCCTTTGCAGCCTTCGTCAACCGTACCGCTTCTGCTGTGTTGTTAGACCCGGTACCGGCAATGACAGGAATCCGGCCCTTGACCTTATCGACGGTTACCTGAACAACCTTCTCGTGTTCTTCAAACGTGAGTGTTGCGGATTCACCGGTCGATCCACACGGAACAATCCCATGGATACCACAGGACATGAGAAACTCAATGTTGCGTTCCAGACCCTGGATATCAAGGCCCATCGCAGAGTTCCGTTTAAAAGGGGTAATGATTGCTGGAAGGACACCTTCAAACATGAATTAGATTATGAGCGTCTTTTGGTATTTATTTTTCTTGTGATGTAACCGGCGACGCGGTTCCGGACACGTTTGCTATCGATAATTGCTGAAGCACCCAGTTGTTGCTTGTTCTCATCGAAGTTGGGCGAAAAATAATCCCGCTGCTTGGCCAGAAGTGCGTTACCGAGATTTTTTATGTATGACGGCTTGATTCCCATGAATGTTCCTCAAATTTCTATATGTTAAATGCGGTTTGAACAGATAATAATATTGTTTGTAACGACGATCGGGTCCTCGCCAAAAATATGGATAATTCCTAAGTTTTTATTCCAGCCACGATCATAAATAATATCCGGTACACCGTCGTTGCAGCAGGAAGCAACACCAAAGTCCATGGTGCTGATACCCATGGCTTTTTGGGTATGATCAACCGCTATGCATTCCAGGTACATCGCCTGGAACACGGCAAGCACTTTTTCTGAAAAACGAATAGTCGCGGCGCCCCGCATGAGCGGATCGAACTTCATCGCAGTGAGTATAACCCGCGCGCACGGTTCATCCGCACGAAACGCGCACGGCCCACCGGCAGTTACCTTACCGTCACGGAGCACTATTCCGCCCGGAACCCCTGCAATCCCGTTACTATCCCGAGCTCCCTTTATCGCGTACCCAAGAGATGCTCCACTATCCGGGATGAGGTGAGAACTCATTGATGCTTCCAGATGGGAGACTGCCAGATCAAGCCGGTAAAGTACCTCGTTTCGTTCCAGAACCGGATCTTTCATATATCATAATGGGCGAATTGTCGCATAATGTCTTTTCCGCCGGGTAATATACCGGAGATTAAGTATCGGATAAGCCTATATTCTTCAGCAACGAAAATTTTACTAATGGATGCCCGACTTCTTGATGTTATCATCGGCGTGATCGCCTTTTTAATCCTGGTTGCACTGCTCGCCATACTGCCTTTGGTTATGACAGCAGGAATCGCCTACATTGCCGCAATAATTGTATTCATCCTCGCTCTTTCCGGCGCAGGTTACCTTGTCAATGAGAAGATTGCCTAGATAAAAAAACCTTAAGGAATATCTTTTACTTTTTTTTCATGGGGCCTTTTGTCGGACCTCTCTTTTTTGCCCGGTAATAACTAAGAGGATGATTCACTTTCTCACAAAGGGCGTCGCTTTGAATACACAAGCCGGTCGTACGCATGGCTGCACAGGCAGGGGTAGTATATTCAGTTCCTGAACCCCCTCTGCCGGTGATGTGCTCAACCTGGTACATCGTTTTTTCTAAGTCAAAATCCGGCGAACGGGCATAAAGCTGACCAATTCCATTTGCATCCATGCCGATCGTATGAAGAAATGTAGTAAGGGCAAACCTCCCGGCATGCGTGAGGTTGGTCCCGGCAGTTAAAGCCGTTATCAGCGCCTGCATACAAGGCGGAAACGAGCTCTCTTCAATGGTTCCGAATTGCTCGAGCATCTGTTCCTGGTACACTTTTTTTACCTGGGCAACCCGGGGTCCGAGTTTTTCACAGATAGAAGTGGGGACCTTATGCGGAAGATCCCGGCGCAGGAGAACACGGATTCGTTCCCTCAACAACTCGTACCGTTCATCTTTTTTAATATCCACAAAACCGTGTTCGAGCCGGCGGTTCACCAGGTTAAACCGATCCTGGTGCAGGGGGGCAACCAGTTCAACATAATCTGCAAGGGGGATACGATCTTTTGTAATCTGTATTCCCAGCTCGTGCGCAAGTACAATGCAGAGATGCGAGTATTCGCTATCATCCTGATGATAATTCTGGTTCCATTCCTCTTCATTGACAAGAAAATAATAAGCCCGGTCGGATTCGTACCGGGTAAGGCGATCAATAAGCGTTTTGTCATGAACGCAGGAAACAATGATTCGGGCCAGTGCATACTCTGCAATTTCATCATCCGCTGAACCGGTTATCTCAGGAGCGAATGTTTTTTTTATCGTAATTCCATCCTGGATGCGCCCGAGCGCACGATCAATTAACAGTTCGCCCTTTTTATCATTAAACAAAGAGTCCAGAGAAGAAAAACGGCTCTTGATATGATCCTGGGCTTTTTTTAAAAAGGGAAAATGGGAAAGTTCCTTTGCAGATGGATTAAAATCCATCAATCAGCCTCGATCCGGGGTGCGAGGAGGTATTCAACATGCCCGTTGCCACCGGCAATGTCGAACGAGAACCTGACTGGGTGATCGATACCAAGGAAGATCTCTACTTCAGCTGCTTTCGCCATGACTTTTCCCATATCTTTCAAGTAATCAAGTGAGAAGAGCGAGCGAGCTTCTACAGGAGTGAGTGATTTAAGCTCGTCTTTTGAAAACTCGCGCCTGATATGATCGGTATCTCCTTCAGCTACCAGGTAAAATGTCTGGTCTTTCGGGTTGATCCCAAGGGCAATCTTATCGGAGATTACCGCCGCCGCCTTCATGGCATTATTGAAATCTTCACCGGCGATAACAATCTTTCCCGGGAGATTGATGGTGGGCGGGTTTGGATCTTTTCGTATAGTATTCGTGTCAAGGAGGGTGATGGAGTAATGGTACCCATGAACCGAAACCGACATCTTCTGGGCATTGTCGGCGAGTTCAATACTTATCAGATCTCCCTTACCTGCCATGCCAAAGATATTCTTCATCTTGGAGATGTCAATGCCCAGCTGGCTGTCAGTCGCCTTGAATGAATCAAACGCTTCTTTCTTGAGCGTGAGACCAATCATAGCAACATTTGCGGTGTCAACAGCCCGCGTGGAAATACCGTTCTCGTCCGTATGCAGCCGGCACTCCGGGATGAGAGCCGAGATAGCATCGATAAATTCCCTGAAAATATCTGCATCAATCGTCGCTTTTAACATCGCTTACCCCTTAACAAATTGTATTATACAGTATATCAGCATACTTTAATAATAGCGTTTTGGGTTTAACCCGGACTTGTTTAGGGGAACGATTAAGACAATGGGTTCACAGTGGGGACAGGATAAAACATATTTCAGGGCAAAACATGAGGGCTTCCGTTCGCGGGCGGCCTATAAGCTTATGGAAATCCAGAAAAAATTCGCTGTCATACGAATTGATGACAACATTGTTGATCTGGGTGCTGCACCGGGTAGCTGGCTCCAGATCGAGCGGACACTCACGGATGCCCGTATTATCGGTATCGATCTCAACCCGATAGCCGAACTCGACGGCATCGAAACAATCGAAGGGGATATTAACGATCCTGTGATTGTAGAACTGGTCAAATCAACGTTGGGAGTCGTTAATATCGTCCTCTGCGATGCTGCACCAAAACTGTCCGGGCACAGAAGTTACGATCAGGCACGGATTATTGCATTGAACGAGCAGGCACTCGCATTTGCCTGCAAGGTCTTAAAGCCGGGCGGAAATTTTGTGGTGAAATCATTCCAGGGAACAGACTTTCCTGAATTTTATGCAGAATGCAAGAAGAACTTTTATGCAGTGAAAACCTGCATGACCAAATCGACCCGCAAAGGGAGCACCGAGCTCTACATAGTTGCAAAGAACTTCATAGGCCCAGCAGTTTTATGACATTAAAAGACCCCTTCAATCGCCCGGTGAGCAATCTGCGGATTAGCCTTACGCCAAAATGTAATCTGGCCTGCATTTATTGTCACCGTGAAGGGGAAAAGGCACCAAAAGAACCGCTGTCCGCTGCAGAAATTGCAGAAATTTTACGGGTTGCCGCACATTTCGGAATCCGCAGTGTGAAATTTACCGGTGGCGAACCCATGCTACGGCCGGATCTCCTTGAGATCATCAGGTCTGTACCTACGGGTGTGGAATCATCTATCACAACCAATGGCACTTGTCTTGCTGAACTTGCTGCCGATCTTAAGCAGGCAGGGATGCGCAGGGTCAATGTCAGTATTGACAGCCTGAACCATGAAACCTACAAAAAAATTACCGGTACGGATAAGCTCGATGCCGTGCTGGAAGGCATTACCGCAGCACTTGAAACGGGTCTCACACCGGTAAAGCTGAACATGGTTGTACTTGCCGGGATAAATGATCACGAGATTGATGACTTCCTTGCATTTGTCCGGGGTAACCGGAACCTTGTTCTCCAGCTGATCGAGCTGATGCACTTTAATGAATGCACCAATCACGGCGATCTTAATCTGTTAGAAGATTCGCTTGCGGCCCGTTCAAAACAGATTATTACACGAAGGATGCATCACCGGAAGAAGTACTGTCTTGACGGGGCAGAAGTGGAAGTTGTCCGCCCGCTCCACAACACCGAGTTCTGTGCGTTCTGCAACCGGCTGAGAGTGACATCTGACGGAAAACTCAAACCCTGCCTCCTGCGTACTGATAATCATATTGACATCCGCGGGAAGAGCGGCACGGAACTTGAGGCACTGTTTGAAAAGGCAGTCTCATTACGGGAACCGTTTTACAAATAATTACTTTTTTCTCTACCCGTCTCCGCTTTTAACCTCATAGTGCGTTCCGGGTATACGGCAATATATTTACAATGCCGTAACGAACCTGTTGCTATGCAGGATGATAACGAATTCCTGGCGGTGCTCAATCACCTGTATGAGAAATCACTCATGCTTCATGACACCGGCAGTTTCAATAAGACACTCTACTTTTACTTTATCGATGCTTTAGCCCACATCGACTATACGGCAAGTCTCTATGCCTATCATTACGAGTCCCCGAAAAATATCATGGGCGCTGAATACCTCCGCTGGCGTATCGATGAAGAGAAAAAGGGGGATAGAGTAAAATTTAAAGGATTCATTAACTGGCTACGGGAAGAACACCCTAAGAAATTTGATTCCATTCCCTCCCTGTGGCAGATGATTTACGATACGGAAGATCCGGCCAGCTACCGGAGTTTCCGGATAGTGCTCGATCCCGACAGTAAAACACCCATTCCTGCGGATTTCTTCTATGCAGTTATTGACGAATTTTTCGATCAGGAATTTTTAAAGAGCCTGTACGAGGATGCTTCCCTTGCAAAGTTATTTGTCACCTATTCCACCAGTCATTGATCTTCAGGTAACCCTATGAGAGATGTCAGCCGTATCTGTGCCGATCTGGTAGCAATCCGTAGTGAAAACCCTCCGGGACGGACGGATGAGGCCATTGAATATATCCGGTCATTTCTAAACGGTATCGGCATCAGCTCCAAAGTCTCCGGAAATGCACAGGGGATGTGCAATCTGGTTACCACAACGGTTGGTAAGTCTCAACGACTCCTCTTTTGCGGTCATGTCGATGTGGTACCTGCACTTGATACAGGTTGGACTCATCCTCCGTTCTCCGGAATTATTCAGGATGGATTTGTCCACGGACGCGGTGCTACCGATATGAAAGGTGGTTGTGCATCCATCCTTGCTGCCTGCGAAGCGCTGGTGAACCATGACCATGATATACCAGCAACGCTCGCTTTTGTCTGCGATGAAGAGACCGGGGGGGAGAATGGGATCCGCCGACTTCTTTCTGATGGTGCACTCAATCCCTGTGACTGTGTTATAGCCGAACCTACCCCTTCACGACATCCCTGCATTGGCCAGAAAGGACTCTGCCGGCTCGAGATGGTGTTCGAGGGGAAACCCGCCCACGGATCGCTCTACCCGGCCGTGGGAACCAGCGCAATCATGGAAGCCATGAACCTGCTTAACCATGTCAGAGAGCTGAATAAAAAAGAGTACCCCGTTGATCCTTCGCTCAACGAGATCATTGCACAATCATCGGAGGTCCTTGGCCGGGAATTCGGAATTGTTGGAGTTCGTGATATTCTCAAACGGCTCACGTTTAACCCTGGCGTTATCAAAGGCGGGGAAAAATCCAATGTTGTTGCACAGCACTGTGCACTTGAACTTGAACTCAGGGTCCCGTGGGGTTGCTCCATTAATGAACTCATTTCCTCAATACAGGCACACGCCATTCACGGAAAAATTGGTTCTCAGGAAACCCACAATCCCTCGATTACCAATCCGGCATCACCGCTGGTGGAAATAACCTGTGAAGCGGTGAGACACGTATATGGCGGCGAGGTATTCCCTATTGTCCAGTGGGCAGCAAGCGATGCACGCCATCTTCGGGCTGAAGGCTTTAATGTGATTGAGTATGGTCCCGGTGAGATTCCAACACTTCATGCGGTAAATGAGCGGACCGCTATTGATTCGCTGGAAAAAGCATCCCTTGTGTATCAGGACATCATGGCAAAATATGCAGAAACAAAATAGGTAAAAAAATTATTTTTTCTGTCGGTTAAGAGCAAATACAATCCCACAAACAACAATAACTGCACAAAACGCAGTCACCGGGGATACCGGGGAATAGGTTGTTTTCTTCTGCACTGTTGTTGTTCCAACAGGTGCAACCTTCGTAATTTCCGGAGTAGCCACCGGTGCAGCGGTTGTCATTTCTGTTGCCAGAGGCACGGGTGTTGCTGTTGTGTAAAACGTGCCGATACGACTTATAGTAGGAACCGGTGTGATGGTGCCGGTTATGTTCACTACCTGAAGTTTACCTAACATGCTCTCTTTGTTCTTCAGTGCCTCTGCATAATTTGGGTCAATACTAATGGCTTTTTTGAAACATTCAGATGCGTCCTGTGCTTTTCCCAGTTGGACGTAAGCCAATCCTTTGTTATTCCAGACCGTTGCGTTATTTATCGTAACTCCCGTTGCACGATCAAAGGAACTGAGTGCCTGGTCATACTTCATGCTGCCCATATACGCCAGTCCTTTATAATTCCAGGACATGATGTTGAGTGGATCGAGATCAGTACAACGGTCGTAGGGGGCAATAGCTGCATTGTAATTCTCCAACTTGAAGTATGCGTAACCCTGGTTGCAGTACGCATCCACACTACTGGTCTTGACGGTGAAGAATTTGTCATACGCGCTTACGGATTCATTATATCTCCCCATTTTAAAAAGACCGTACGCCCTCGCATTCAGTGCATTAGGGTCCGCTGATTTGATCGCAAGCGCCTGCTCGGACATGTTGACAGCTTCAGAAAAATTCCCTAATTCAATCAAGACCGTTGCCTTGCCTGCCATCGCCGATGCAAAATTCTTGTCAAGAGCAAGTGCATTATTATAACACGTGAGGGCATCGGCATACTTACCTACAATTGCCGCATCATTCCCTCTTGTATACCATTCCTGAGCATCATCCGCATTCACCGCAGGAATTGCGAGGATGGCAAAAAGAACAACCAGAATAATTATTTTTGATCGCATAATCTCAATCACGAAATTTCCCTTAATCGCAGATGAATCTATTCATTTAACGATTATCAAAAGATACCGGCTTTCGACAAGCGCATTGGCCAATGGTGAGAGCCACGGTAATTGCACAAAATGCAGTTGCACAGAACGCAACAAAAAAACCGGATGAGTCCGCGATCAAGCCGGCGATGAACGGAAGTGTGGTCATACCAAGGTAACTTGTCGTAGTGAATAGTCCCATTACGATACCCTGATGTTCTTTGATTCCCGCAAGAAAAGCCATCTGGGCGATCATCACAAATCCGGCAAGGGCCCCTATCACAATAAAACCGATGGGGGAATAAAACGAGATAAGGACTCCAAAGACCATCAGGATTGCAGACCAGCGGATAGTCTGAACCGGTGGTAACGACATGCGGGAAGCTATAAGGACAGCGATAATTGTGGAAATACTCATGAGAGCAATCCAGATTCCGGCAATATGAGAAGAAACGCCGGAAAACTCAGGGTATAGGGAGATAATAACCCCGGTAATCCCTACAAGGATTACTGAAGAATACCAAAGATAACGGTATTCACTCACAAATGACAGGAGAACGTGATTATCATATTTGTGTCCGGCTACTGGAGCATCATGGAGGAAAAAACCTGTACATGCGGGGATTAAGGCACATCCTGAAAAGAACAGGATGCCAATTGCCGGCACCTGGAAAAATGTTGCCAGCCAGCCGGCTGCGATAAGGCCGGAAACAAGCCCGGTATTCAGCAGCGCCATGAAGTACCCGCTCATCTTCTCATGCTCCGGTACAGAATTCACATATGACATGGCTGCAGCAACAAAACACCCTGCACCTACACCTTCAATAAAACGGATTGCCAACACAAGGAATGGTGAGCTGGTAATAAAAAGAGAGAATCCACTGATAACCGTAATGATAAGCCCAAGACGAATGAGCGGGACACGCCCTATCCGGTCAGACAGCATACCAGCAGGAAGAGTACTGA
Source organism: uncultured Methanoregula sp. (assembly GCA_963676675.2). GTDB lineage: Archaea > Halobacteriota > Methanomicrobia > Methanomicrobiales > Methanospirillaceae > Methanoregula. Next base: position 2,035,266 of record OY781161.1, read on the forward strand.
CAAAGGCACCCAGGAAATATGCAGCATAGATTGCTCCCTGAAGTGAAGAACTGTCAGCAAATGAAGGAAGCACCGGGACGATGGCGTTTGAAAGCGCCATCACGGAAAAGACACCGAAAAAAAGAGTGAACCGGGTTCTCATGGTACCTGTGTATCAGACCATGCGGTATGTCTCAAGGTTCATGGGCGAGTGCGTTTCAATGTGATACCGTTTGTAGATTGAACTCGCAAGATCGATCGTATTATTCTCATCCCCGTGGATGCAGAAGATCTTCTCAGGACGGGGCTGGATCTGGCCGATATAATTCATCAGCTGCCGGCGATCCGAGTGACCCGAGAACCCGTCGACCGTGACAATCTCTAAGTTGATGGTGATGGTGCCTTTCCGGCCCATCGGTACTTCGCGCCACCCTTTCTGGATGCGCCGCCCATAGGTTCCGTCAGCCTGGTACCCGACAAAGATGAGGGCATTCTTTTCATCCTGTGCAAGGTTTAAGAGATATTCCATCACCGGGCCACCGTTGAGCATCCCGCTCGTGGTGATGATAACGCAGGGATCACCGTTAATGACTTTCTCGCGGAGATCCTGCGAATCCACCTGCTGGAAGCATTCAGCGAGGAACGGGTTCATGCCTTCGCGGAAGATCTGGTTGCGGAGCTCAGTGTTGAGGTACTCCGGATAGCAGGTGTGTATCGCCGTTGCCTCACGGATCATGCCATCGAGATAGATCTTAACCTTGGGGATCTTTTCAAGGCGCATACCTTCTTCAAGTGCGAGCATCACTTCCTGCGAACGTCCGACAGAGAATGCCGGAATGATAACCTTGCCGCCACGCCCTACAACGGTATTGATCGTTTCATACAGTTTTGCTTCAGCATCCGTGCGTGGCTGCTGGAAGTCGTTGCTCCCACCATACGTGCTCTCCATGAAGAGCGCTTCGAGACGGGGAAACTGGTTGATGGCCGGGTTGAAGAGACGACTCTTGGCGTAATTGAAATCACCGGTGAATGCGATGTTGTACATCCCATCGCCAATATGGAAATGCGCAATCGCAGAGCCAAGGATATGACCCGCGTTATGGAAGGTGAGTTTGATATCCGGCGCAATATCCGTCACACTACCATAGTTGAGGGTTATCGAATGCCGGATATAGGTCTTGACCTCGTTTGAAGAGTAGGGAATTTTCCGGTCTTCTTTATGGATCACATCGAGATAATCCAATTGGAGCATGGCTGATAGATCCCGGGTCGGGGGAGTTGAATAGACCGGGCCTTCATAGCCATACTTGTAAAGAAGTGGCACCAGAGCACAGTGATCGAGATGGGCGTGAGTAAGCACAACTGCATCAAGCTGAGCTAACGGGTGGATCTCCGGGACATAGAGGTATGGCGTACCTCCCTGGTTGTCCGGCTTCTCACCGCAATCGATCAGTATCCGGCTGTTTGGGGTTGTGAGCAGGAATGCAGCTCTCCCGACTTCGCGGCAACAGCCGAGCATGGTCACACGTGCCCACTGGTCTCTCTTGACTGCATCCTTGCTGGTATCGTCTTTGCCGGGAATGTCGCGGTGAATCCGGCGGCCAATGGTGCGCAGGAACGTTTTTCTCTCTTCGTTTGTGGAACGGAGGTACTGCCGGATCTGTTTTACCGTTGAACTCTCAATGGGAGGTGTTCGTACGACCTTTGGGGTCCAGCCGATATGACGGGTGATATCCCGTAGCGTGGTCCCGTTCTTACCGATTACTACACCGGGTTTCTCGGCTTCAATTAACACTTCTCCGGTATCGGGATCAAAAAAGATATCGGTGATACCCGCAGTATCAGGAACCACGGCTTTAATGTCATTATACGCTTTTTCGGGATCTTCTAAGATAGTTGGTCTTACAACAATCCGCTTGCGTAAATCCCGTGCAAGAATCTTAATTAAGTCTGCCTCGTCGGCAAACCGTTTTGGATCATCAGTATAGATGACAAGCTCGGGCCCTTCGAATTCTACCTGCGTCACCGTGATGCCAGAAGGCACCTTTTCATTGATCTTGTCTTTAAGCTCTTTGAGCCGTTCTTCAATTAACATAATAATTAACGTCCTGAAAAAAAAGTTTTTATGCGTTGGTTTTTAAAAGATATTTTTGAAGCGCGTCTTCTCCCAGTATCTCATATTTATCTTTTGTAATAATGACTACGTGGATGCCTTCTCCGGATCCGGCATCGCGTTTCATAGCAGATTTCAATGCACGCACTGCAATATCAATCGCTTCATCCTCATTCATATCCTTACGGAACCGGTCTTCAAGAACACCATACGCCATGGGTGAGCCGGAGCCGGTTGCAACAATCTCTTCTTCTTTAGTTGCGCCACCCATTGCATCCACCGAGTAGACGCTGGGCCCATTCTCGTCAAATCCCCCAACAAGAAGCTGGACGTAAAACGGGAAATACCGGTTCTGGTTTAAATAATTCGAGAGCAGTGTGGCAGAAGCGCCAACCGTGATGGAGCGGGATCTGCGAATCTGGTAGAGATTGCATTCAACGGTGAGGATGCGGGCAAGCTGCTGGGCATCCCCTACACCACCAGCGGTGGTCATACCGATTCGATCGGCTACCTTGTACACTTTTTTTGCTTTCTTGCTCGCGATCATGTAGCCCATGGTCGCACGCTTCTCTGTTGCAAGGATCACACCATCTTTAAAAACAATACCGATGGTTGTTGTTCCCTTCATGGACTCCTGTAACTGTTCAGGCATAGTAACACCCCAAAAACAAATTAACGCTAAAAATCTATTAAAAGCGCTGTAAGATATTAGATGATACCCAGAAACTTAAAGGTTTTTATTCTGACCCTTCTTTACAGAGGGCCCTGATAAGTTCGCGGTCGTAGAGCATAGCAACGAGTTGCTTCTCACCGTTAATGACAGGCAACTGGTCAACCCGTGCCCTGCGCATCTTTAATGCACATTCGCTCACCTCAGCGTTGTACGGAACAGCAACCACATTTTTTACCATCGCCAGTTTGACAGGGCGATTGGGAAGCTGAACTTTTGATATCCCGAAGCTGATCGTATGGTTATCCCGGATACTTTCCCAGGTCCACTCATCATCATCAGTTCCATTCGAGAAGTCACTGACACCCACGGAATCCTCAATGCTTGAATTCCTTATGAGATCGCGCTCTGAAATGATACCTTGCAGCCGGTTTTCTGCATCTAGGATCGGAATTGCATCCACACCCGAGATCTCCATAACTCTTCCCACAACCGGAAGAGGTGTTTCCTCCCAGAGGGCAAATGTCTGGCTGGTATATGTAGTCTTGATCTCATCCTTGATCTTAAGCTGGGAAAGTGCGTGAATAAGATCAGACACCGAGAGCAGACCTAGCAGGTGACCATCCTCAACAACGGGTAATCTCCGGATACGGTGCTGGACAAGAAGACGTGCGGCCTGCCGTATATCTGCATCGGGTCCGATACTGATTGGCTTTGCTGTCATGAGAAGACCCAGCTGGGTCTCTTCTGGATTTCGCAGCAGATCTTTTCTTGTAATGATGCCGACAATCTTCTTGTTCTTGATGACCGGTACACCGGAAATTCCCGTGCGCTTGAGAATTTTTAATACATCATCACGGTTGCCCGGTATCTCAACATGGACGACATCGGACGTCATGTAATCTTTGACAATCTTTTCAGTTATGATCTCACCACCATTGTTGAGATTTTGCTGTGAGCGATGACAAACGAGCTGACACTCCCGATAAGCAGCTTGTCGGCATTGCTCTTTCCGTGCGAGCCGACTATAATCAGATCGGATTTTTCCCGCTCTGCCAGAGTAACGATCTCGCTGCCGGCATGACCCTGTTTCATATGAGTAGTAAGGGTGAGTCCCTGCGTTGCTGCAAATGCTTTGGCCTGTGCAAGTTTATCCTGTCCCTCTTTTTCAAGGACACGGTACATGATCTCTACGGTATTATCAGTGGGAAGGGAGGAAAAAAGCCCCGTCTCTACGACATAGACTGCATGGATCTTTGCATTCCAGATCCGTGCTTCATCAACGGCCCGGGCCAATGCCCGATCGCTCACTCCAGAGCCATCAATTGCAACGAGTATGTTAGTAAACACCGGAATCACCCAAAATAAACATTCCCTTTTTATTTGGGTCTACGAATTAAAAATATTATGGACAATCTGCCCGCAGGAGACTCTTTTTGTGATGCTGGAAACCGGATCGCGGCTGAATTGTAATGCAGATTGGGAAGGATCGATCATGAACAGGTTGGCCCGTGCACCCGTACGAATAAAAAACGATTCTCCCGAGATTTCCGATCCCTGTATCGCTGCGCGCAGCAGATATTTTGGTTCCAACCCATAAACGGTTGAGGCAAAAGCCATTTCTGATAAAATATCCGGAGGTACGAACATGACATTGTCGGTGCCAAGGTACAACGTGCAGCCGAGTTCGTGCATGAGCCGCAGGGGGGGTTTCTGTGCGGATTTTGTCACTCCAAGGGTCCAGTTGGATCGTGGGCAGACTGCAATGGGGATATCATTGTCGGCACATTGACGGAGTTGTTTCTTTGTCGCATGAGTGGCATGGATGATTAAATCCGGCTCATACGAAAGAGCGGCATCGACATCATTGGAATCCCGCTCACCGGCATGAAATGCGATCTTCTTTCCCATGCGTCTGGCTTCTTCAACCAGGCGGTCGGTGCCTTTCACATCGCGGACACTGCTTATCCCAAGTCCGTCCGCTCCATTCTCCCCGCCATCCCGGCCGAAGATAACAGGGGAGAATGAGAGCCCGTCTGCAGCTTCTTTGAGTGCAGTAACACCGTTCACTCCCCCTTCCCGGAAATCAGCACAACCTGCAATCCCACCATTTATCATTCCTTCCATACTTGCCCGGATACCAATGACAAGTTCTTTTCGGGACGCTGCTGCAAGCAGCCGGTGCTTCAACCCATGAGGAGGAGTGACAAGAGCAGCGAGATCACCAGTTGCACCACAATCCATGGCAATCGTATCTCCAAGATGTGTATGTGCATTGAACAACGCCGGACAGATCCACCGCTGCGGTGCATGGGGGTTGTCCTCAATTGCGGTAATGTAACCGTTTTCTATGATAATATCAACCGGTGAAAGCGTTAGCTCGTCACCAATCAGCGCTTGTCCGGAGATATGTTGCAGGTTTTTTTTCATACGTCGTGACTCTTCTTTATATATCCAAAAAAGAAATATATTTGCATGGCAAAAAAGCAAGGTGGAAGATTACTATCATCAGCAGGTCTCGTTAACTATTATGAGAGCGAGGACCGGCGGGCAATTCATATCGATCCTGTTACCGTTATGGCAGTGGCAGCCGGGATAGGTATTATTATCATGGTCCTGAACTTTCTCTACAAATGATTTTTGACCGTCTCTATTGAGACCATTCCTTTTTCAACACTTTTTTAGTAATGTCCTCATCATTCCTGAAATACAGGTCGTCATGACCTGTCCATTTCGGGCAGTTGCGGAAAACAACGGCCGGTATGCCATTGTTGCTCTCACCCATTACAAAGTTGGCAAAGCCTGCAATCTCATCGGCAACTGCCTCTTCCGTGATCTTGAGCACATGGCCGAACAAGTCAGTGTCGCCACGGAAATCCCGGATAGCAGTAAATCCACTCCAGCCAATAGCGTGACCGGTCTGTCCGCGACGGAATGAGCGGCCGCAGGTATCGGTAATGATAATGCCGACATCCACACCACTGATCTTTTTTATCTCGTCCCGCAGCTCGTTAGCAGACTTCATCGGATCCGGCGGAAGGAAAATTACCATACCATCTTCAATGTTGCTCTGGTCAACGCCAGCCCGGACACCGATGTGGCCAAACGCCATCTCTGAAAGTATAAACGGGTGCTCCATGATGATATCAGTAGACGCATCAAGCACAGCCTGGACAAAACGTGGGTCTTCACCATTCAGTTTCCCGAGACGCTCAGCGCGTTCAGTGGGCGTGATTGATGAAAGTTTTTTCGTGTAGCCTTTTGCTTTTGAATATATTGTTGACGCAATACACAGGATATCTCCGTCTTTCAAAGGCATGCGTTTGCAGATCATTGCAGCAATATCGTCGCCCACATGGATGAGAGGGAGATCCTGCACACCCATGACCTGAATATTTTCCATACCAGCTCTATGGGATGATCTGACGATATAGGAGTTTCGTTTCGCTTCTATATTTTCGAGTGCTTGCACCATCGCACAAACAGGACAATAGAAGGCATATGATAAAGGGTCCTTACAAAAATCATCGATATATTTTTAAGAGGATAGCGCACATCACCTCATTACCATGTACCTCATCATCCGGTGCCCCTCCTGCAGTACCTTTACGTACGTGGATCATTTCCAGAAATGGAAACTCTGTCATCAGTGCGGGCATGCGCATGAAGTTGTAAAAGCATCTCCGTACCTGGAGGTCCATGATTACCACGAGGCTGAACATATTGTCCGGCAGATGGAAAAGCACCTCCAAACCAATAAAAAGAAAGACTTCTCTCCAGAAGAAACCGCTGACCTTCGGCACCACTATACAGAAGCGCTACGTAAGCGGGTGCCGGGCCATCACGCGCACCATCAATCACACTAACGTACCTACTCTTATTATCAAGTTTTGCAATACTTCAAGATGTTCGCGGGTGGCACTACTATGGAGGATTTCGTGTGATGGAGCAGTATGATATTACCGTGATCGGAGCCGGACCTGCAGGATTGTTTTGCGCAATTCACGCTGGCGCACCCGGCCGCAGGGTCCTTCTTTTAGAAAAAATGGACGAACCGGGGAAAAAACTTCTGCTTTCAGGTACCGGCCAATGTAATATCACCCATTCCGGGGAGATGCGGGATTTCCTAGCTCATTATGGCGAACACGGGAAATTATTGAAACCTGCACTCTTTTCGTTTACGAATAAAGCGCTCATCACATTTTTTCAGGAACGCGGTCTATCAACGATGACTGAGGAGAATGGCAAGGTGTTTCCGGAATCCCGACAATCGGATGATGTGCTGGCGATCCTTCTTAAGGAATGCAAAACAAGAGGGGTGGAAATCCATTGTAGTGAATCGGTTACAAGGATATCACGCCATTCAGATGGTTTTGAAATTCTCACGCACCGTGCAACATATCGCTCCACTATAGTCGTGATCACGACCGGAGGTACTTCCTATCCAAAGACGGGTTCAACTGGAGACGGTTATCGGTTTTGTGAAGCGTTGGGACAACCGGTCACGGAAACTGCCCCGGCCTTAACCCCGCTCCTAATCCGGAATTTTCCGTTTGCCGCTCTTGCCGGCATCTCGTTTGAGCAGATGCCGTTTACTGTCTGGCGGGCAGGAAAAAAAGTCGGGGAGTACAAAGGAGATGTGCTCTTCACTCATCTGGGAGTATCCGGCCCGGGCATTCTTGATGCTTCGCGGAATATCCTACCGTATGATGTGATCAAGCTCTCGTTTGTGGGAACAATGAAGCGCGAGGAGTTCACCTCGGATCTTTCCCGGCGTGTGCAGGAAAACCGGACCTGGCAGGTTAGTACAATACTTGCGGGTTATCCAATCCCGGAACGCCTCAACCGGAAACTCTTAAAAATCTCGGACATACCGGACGAACTCAAGTGTAATCATTTTTCAGCAGAACAGCGAACGCGACTGGTAACAAACTGCACAGAATTTCCCATGACCGTTACCGCACCGGGAGGTTATGCCGTTGCGATGGTTACACGGGGCGGTGTGGCGCTTGATGGGGTGAACATGAAAACCATGGAATCAAAAATTGTTCCCAACCTGTTTTTTGCCGGTGAAGTGCTGGATATCGATGGCGATACCGGCGGCTATAATTTACAGGCAGCGTTCTCAACCGGGTACCTTGCCGCAGAAGGAATCCGGAAGCGGCTTGAAGAGAAGAGCCAACCATAGGGTGAATGAACCCTCCCCCAAAACAAGGGTTCTTTTCGTTTGCAGGGTCTTACCTATGGCACGGAAAAAGGGGCGATTTAAACGCTGCTAAATAGCAGGGTTGATTCCTGATATAATTGTCTCTTTTCACAAAAAAAGCCCATTTCACTGATTTTTGAGAAGGCGTGGACACTAATTTCCCTGCTGTAAAAAACCGTATCCCCGGATTGGCAAAAGGGGGCTGAAATGAACCCTGAATAGTACTGGACTTACAGCAGGCCGGAGTATATGAGGGGATCTGGATCTCAAAGATTGATATCTGCAATCCGGGTTAAAGACCATAAGAGACTTACACTTAATCAAACCCAATTCTCCGTCGGAGACCTCTTCCTGTTTGGGAATCTCATCCTCAGTTTTGTGCCAAATTCGCGGAATTCCGGCACATAATTTTCTAAAAACCTCATAATGAGCCCTTTTTGGCTGAATTCGGCATGAAATGCGCTCTGAAAATCACCCTAATAGAGCCCTTTGGATGGCCGATCGGGTGCCGGATGGGCTAAAGTAGGTGGAAAATGAAAGGAAGGCCTGTTGTGGGGCCCGGGTTCGGGAACTTTATCGTCGGACTTCGTCGTATATTTGACGAGATACTGGAAACGTGGGGATAGGGGGAGATAAGCATACATGCGGCCTCTACCCCCCACAATTTCAGACTCGGGCTGGTGAAAAAAACCAATCAAAGTCTGGGAGAAATTTTCCCGGCAAGGTTTGCGTGAAAATTTTGCATCAAGGTTTGATGAAATAATTTTGAGCAAGGTCCGGTAAAAATTTTAAAATCGAAGTTCGATTGATCCGGAAATAATTTTCAAACGCGATCGTGATCGCGATGAAAAAATTTCAAGCGGGTGTAGTGGGGTCGATAAAATTTTTAAAATCAAAGCTTGATTGAATGTTTTCAAGCAGAGTCTGGTTGAAAATTTTTTTGAGAGAATCGATCCAGCACGTTAATGTTTTGTGATTCTTAATTGTAGAGTGCCCCCTCGATCACGAGAAGACGCTGCTGTCCCGGCAGGTTGAGGCGGCGGATGGGGCGATTGATAAGTTGGTGTACGTGTTGTACGAGCGGACTGAAGAAGAAATTAAAAAAGTGGGGGGCAGAAAAATGAGAGAGATTCTGTCCGATTTGACCCGGTAAAAAATTATTCCGGCTTCTTTATTACCGGATATGTCAATAAACCCGCTTTCTTGATGAGGTAATATCCTGAACCAAGCCCAACCACAATTACACCAATTCCCATAAGCTCGAATGCAAATGCAATGGTGTCTCCCGGCGCGGGATTCAGGAGAATCACTTTCCTCGCCATGGCAATAATGGCAAGCAGGATAACAATCTCGACGTGGATTGTATTCTCGATAAAGTACGCCTTGATGGTATCCAGCAGTTCAACACCAATGAGCACTAGCAGGAACGATCCGAGCACCTTGATCATCTCATCAGGGTTAAGGAAATAGGGGGTCGCGTCAAAGAGAGTGGTTATCAAACCAATGACAAGCTCACCAAGAGCCGCGATGAGAACGATCATCAGCATGGCCATGAGCACCGCATAAACACATTTTTCAAATTTATTAACCGTTTCAACGGATTTATTAACAATTTTCATCATTGATTATCACTATTCCACAGGAATAAGATCCGGGTTCTCCGGATTATATAGTTTCACCACATCACCGATCACGATCACCGCAGGAGGCTTCACACCCGCTTTTTTGGCAGCACCTGCAATCGTAGCAAGTGATCCGGTCGTCACCCGCCGGTCTTTCCTCAGGCCGCGTTCAATTATCGCAACAAGAGTATCAGGATTTTTTTTATTTTTTATGAGCACTTCAGCAATCTTTTCAAGATTTGCAACGCCCATCAGGATCACAATGGTGCCCCGGCTCTGTGCAAGAAGTTTCCAGTCAAGCGCTGGCTCGGCTTTTGTCGGGTCTTCGTTGCCAGTCAGGATTGTGACCTGAGAAGCATACTTCCGGTGGGTGAGCGGAATTCCCACGGATGCGGGCACTGCAAGTGCACTCGAAATCCCCGGAACCATCTCAACATCAATACCAGCAGTCCGGACGGACTCAAGTTCCTCGCCGCCCCGGCCAAACAGGAACGGGTCGCCGCCTTTCAACCGGACCACAGTCTTTCCCTTCTGTGCCCGGTCCACAACAAGAGCCTCGATTTCGTCCTGTTCCAACGTGTGCTTTCCGCCATACTTCCCGCAGTCAATCTTCTCAGCGCGGGCAGGCAGGGATGAGAGGATCTCTTCACCCGGGAGCTGGTCAAACAGCACAACATCCGCAGAATCGATCACATCACGGGCCCGTTGCGTCAGCAGTCCCTCGCTACCGGGGCCTGAACCCACCAGATACACCTTACCGTTCATTACTTAACCCCAGTTGTGTGAAGGCTTCATCGATCAGGTCCTGTGCTTTGCCTTTGAGCAACCGGCCCTGCTCCCGTGCCTCGTCAATTGTTTTTACATCCATCTCTATCCGTTCCGTGCGTGTGCCATCAAGGGAGAGCACTTCAGCGATGAGATGACCGGCCCGGCAATAGATGCCAAGTGGTGTATAACATCCCCCACCCAGTTGTTCCATCACCGCCCGTTCGATCAGAACATCAGTGCGTGTCTCCGGGTGATCGAGCGCTGATAGCACTTCCATGAGCGAGGGATCTGCCCGGCTCACGACCGCAATGGTGCCCTGGTTTGGGGACGGGACAAATTTTTCCGGTGGGAAGCGCTCACCGGGGATCCGTATATCCAGCCGTGTGAGACCTGCCTCTGCGAGAATGATCGCATCATATTCCCCTTCATTCAGCTTCCGTATGCGGGTATCAACATTCCCCCGGAGATCTTTTATGGTAAGGTCCGGGTCGTGCCGGAGCAGCTGGGCTCTCCTGCGTGTGCTCGAAGTCCCAATTAATGCGACCTTGTCAAGCGGGCCGTTGTGCGCAATATAATCGGCAGGAGAATCGCGTTTGAGCACTGCAGCAGTGAAAAGCCCGTGGGGACGGTACGCGGGGATATCTTTCATGCTGTGTACTGCACAATCAATCTCACCGGCAAGGATTGCATCATCCAGTGCCCGGACAAAGACACCTTGCCCGCCGATCGCATGCAATGGGACCTGGGTGGTAGAATCTCCCAGCGTATTGATAATGATCTTTTCTGACGCTATGCCAAGCGCGGAGAGTTTTTTCATGACCGTTTCGGTCTGGGCGAGTGCCAACTTGCTGCCACGGGTTCCGATGGTTATCGACATTGTATGTACGCCTGTGAAAGAGTAGTGAGATCCTGATCGCTGTGCGCTGTTGAGATGAAATTGGTTTCAAACTGGGAGGGAGGGAGGAAGATGCCGGTATCCAGCATCCGTTTCCAGAACCTCCCGAATGCGTCCGTGTTGCATTCCTTGACCTCACGGTAATTTTTCGGGGGTGTACTGCGGAAGAAATACTTGAACATCGAGCCGAGCCGGACAAACGAGCCGTCATGCCTGCTCTCCAGGGACTCTTCAAGTGCACGCGTCTTTGCATCCAGTTCCTGGTAGAGCATCTGGTTGTCGTGGAGGTACGAGAGCGTGGCGATACCAGCCGAGAGCGAGAGCGGATTTCCCGAAAAGGTTCCCGCCTGGTATACCGGACCCTGCGGCGCAACGAGCTGCATGATCTCCCTTCGTCCACCAAATGCACCGATGGGAAGCCCGCCACCGATTATTTTCCCCAGCGTAGTGAGATCCGGTTTGACGTCATACATCACCTGCGCTCCGCCAATACCGAGCCGGTAACCGGTGATCACTTCATCAAAGATAAGGAGCACATCGTGTGCTTTTGTGATCTCCCGGATATCTTTGAGATAATTCGTATCCGGCAGGACCGGGCCGATGTTGCCGAGCACCGGCTCGATGATGAGCGCCGCGACATCGGTATGAGCGGTGAGCAGGGCTTCCAGCGCTTCAGGATCATTATAGGGAACCTGCCGGGTATGCTTCACGAGATCGGCAAGCACACCTGCGGAATCCGGAACACCCATTGTTGTTGCACCTGACCCTGCCTTGACGAGCACGGCATCATGGGCGCCATGGAACCCGCCTTCAATCTTCACGATATCTTTTTTGCCGGTAAACCCGCGTGCGAGCCGGATGGCAGCCATGGTTGCTTCCGATCCGCTCGATACGAACCGGACCATTTCCATGCCCGGGTGATCCCCGGTGATCATTTTCGCAAATTCTGGTTCAAGCGGCGAGGGGGTACCATACAACCATCCATTGTCCAGCTGGGCTTCTACCGCCAGCCGGACCTGTGGGGCTGCATGCCCGAGAAGGAGCGGACCGTACGCCATGCAGCAGTCAAGAAGGGAAACCCCGTCAACCGTTGTCAGGTACGAACCGCTTGCATGGGCGGTGTAAAACGGGTACGGCTTTATTGCCCGCACCGGGCTGCTGACGCCACCGGGCATCAGGGTTTTTGCAACTTCGAACAAGTCGCTGCTGGTATTGCTTTTACTGTTTTTCATCGAGCCACCCGGCAACATCTGCTGCAAAATAGGTAATGATGAGATCTGCTCCCGCACGCTTAATACAGGTCAGGCTCTCGAGTACGATCTCTTTCTCCTTTATCCACCCGCGTTCGGCTGCGGCTTTGATCATGGAGTATTCACCGCTAACCTGGTAGGCAGCAACCGGCAGGCCAAGTTCAGCAACTTCTGCAAGAATGTCGAGATAGAATCCCGCGGGTTTTACCATAAGGATATCAGCGCCTTCATCCGCATCCATCTGGGATTCAAGAATGGCTTCCCGGCTATTGGCGTAATGAATCTGGTAGGTGGAGCGATCGCCAAACGAGAACCCTGAACCTGCTGCTTCCCTGAATGGCCCGTAAAGTGCAGACGCAAACTTGGTTGAGTAGGACAAGATCAGTACATCTTCAAACCCGGCATCGTCAAGCGCTGCACGCAAGGATCCAACCATACCGTCAAGCATGCAGGACGGAGCAATTATATCTGCCCCGCTCTCAGCATGGCTGATAGCGATCCTGTTCATCAACTTAAGCGATGGATCGTTCAACAGGTCCAGACCATAACGGCCCTCTCCGACAAGCCCGCAGTGGCCGTGATCGGTATATTCGCAGGCACAGACATCGGTGATGACAACCATTCCCGGAACTTCTGCTTTTATCCTGCGGACCGCTTGCTGGACAACCCCGTCGGGATCGTAAGCCGAGCATGCTTCGGGATCTTTTTCTTTCGGAATACCAAAGAGCAGCACGGCGCGTATCCCACTATTCCAGAGGTCAGCAGCCACCGCTTCAATCCCGTTAATGGGATAGTTGAACTGGCCGGGCATCGCATCAATCGGCCGGGGGGAATTAATCGTCTCATTTACAAAAAGAGGTGCGATCAGATCGTTTTTTGTTAAGCAGATCTCGCGCAGGAGCGGCTGGATATGCCGTGTTCGTCTCCTTCTCATCCGTCGCTGGGGAAACATAAGTGTACCGGGGCCTCCTGCTTTTTTGTCAGGTTACAGTTTGAAAACCAATGGTATTTATGATTACTTTATTCCCCTTTTGCATCGCCGGTCCTTTCCGCGGTATGACTTTTGAGAGCGCAGGCAAGACGGAGCGCACTGTTGACCATGTTATGCAGGTCTTCCTGCGTGTATTTGTTGTTCTCTATCAGTGCCCAGTCCTTGGTTGTGTCCTCGTCATTCTCACCCACCCATGATGCAATCGCGACTTCAGGGATATGAAAACCAAGCCACGACACAAAATTTAAGAGATTGCCGGCTACATGCTGGATACCATCCATATGCCCGATGATGATAAGAGCAGCAACCTTGTTCGTGATCATGCGGTTGCCAAACCACGAATACTGGTTTTCAATGCAGTTCATCCGTTCCACAAATTTCTGGACCAGTGCCGAATGGTTATTCCACCGGATTGGGGTTGCAAGGATCAGGATATCGCAGGCAAGCACTGCTTCATAGACCTCCTGCATCTGGTCATCGTCATACTTCAGCGAACTCTGGCAGGGATAGGTGCAGTAGTCCGGATTCTCGGAGTAATTTCCTTCACAGTCATGGATGATAAGATCCTTGAGTCGCAGGAATTGTGTTTCGCACCCATGATCTTTGTACAGATCAAGAGCCCGCAGTAAAAGACGTTCAGATTTGCTCATCCCCGGCTGCTGTCGGCTCGAACCCGATAACCCGAGCACTTTAATCTGCTGGCATGTATTCCGATCCGGGACGGGGATAATATTGAGACCAAACTTTCTTCCGACCAGTGGCGCAGGCATGAATTAATAATCCTTTGTCATGATTATCTATCTATTGGTCCGATCTCCCGCATACTCTCATGCGGGGACCTGCTGAGAGAGAGATGGGGATGAACCTGATGAACGAGGAACAGAAAAAAATCATTGAAGCGAATAAAAAGAAGTGTATCTGCGAGCCCTGCCCCTCATACACCGAATGTATGCGGTCGGGTACTGAACTGTTGTTCTGTGTGACAGGAAAAAGTGCTGACTGCATATTTGAGAAGAAAGGGTGCATCTGCCCGGGCTGCCCGGTAACAAAGATTCTCTCCTTGAAGAAAGCCTATTATTGTATCAAAGGTTCTTAAACGGGAACAGAAATGATTCTCATTAAGAAAAACCCTGTCTGAATTACATATAAAGCCAATATTTTTTATTCCGGTTAAGGTGATTTATTACAATGCACATATCCCGCATACTGTTAGTTTCTCTGGTAATCTGTGCTGCAATTTTTTGTGCAGGATGTACACAGAATCAGTCTGTTCAGGCACCGGTAACATCGGTCATAGGGTCTGCACCTGTGATTAATCTTTCACAGCTTGCCCTTACCCAATCTGACGTGCCGCAAAATTTTACCCTGGTAGAAAGCAAAGCAAAAACCTCTCAGGATGTAAGTAAAATTGCTCTCGAACTGGGATGGCAGGATGGTTACGTGGCCCGATTTACCAGTCCTGCACTTGGTGGAATGGGGGAGAACGAGATCGTTCAGAGCATCGCCATCTACCAGGAGCGCACCATTAAAGATGTGATCGGCATGGCAGAGCAACAGGGGCGTTCCGATACTGATCTTGCATATACAGATATTCCGGTACAGGGTTTAGGAGTGAATGCCCGGGCATTCTTCGGAAAAGCCAGCGCACAGATTCTCCTCAAACCCACTCAGGCTAACCCATTAATTGTTGGTGCAAATAAGAATGAGGTCCAGGCAGTTTTCAAAAACGAAGTTGGACAGATTATTTTTTCAAAGGGAAACACGTTTGAAGTAATCCGAGTGACGGGACCATCGGTTGATACTGCCCTGCTGGTCAATCTTGCCCAAAAGGCATATGCAAAAATCCCCTAAAAAAACTCTAAATTTTTTTATTCCTCATTTGAGGTCAATTGATGGGTGTATTATTTCCATTACCAATCGTTCCAATGAATTATAATTATCGAATTTTGTACCGCATTAAAAAACGTGCCCTTTTTTTATAAGAAAGTATTAGACATATTCTTATGAAATCACTCAGTTGTTTTCCTCATATCCTGATTGTGATTTGTTTAACAATTCTTCTTGCTGCTGCAGGTTGTACCAGTCCATCCGGCACGGTACCAGGTGCTGGTGGAATTACCGGGCCCAATAATTGTGCTTCCAATGCAGAATGTGCTGCTTACTGTTCCGCTCACCAGGATATTTGTGAACAGTATTGTCGTGATCATGCGGATGTATGCAGCCGTTTAGGCAGTGCGCCGGGCCAGAGACCTACCGGGCCAACCGGGCAGTCAGATCAGAAAGATTTTGCAGCGGGGACTGCATGCGACACTCCGGCAGTTAAACAAAAGATGATGACAGAGATCAATAAAATTCTCGTTACTCCCCCGGATACTATACGAGCGCCCAACTGGCAGACCAAGATCCTTCCCGCAGGAAACCCCTACCCGGGTTATTATTACGATCTCTCTACGGCATTTGGTCCTGCCATAGATTCACAGAAAACTGCATGGACGGGTGTGGGTGAACCGCCACGTGTTGCCGGGCTCGATTACTACATTATAGGATACTGGGACGAAAAGCCGAAAGGAATTAGCGGACATATGGGAGAAAAAACACCGGATTCCATGGATTTCTCACAGTACCAGCTTGCGGTGTTTTATACAAACGTTACCGGAAAATCGCAAGCTGCGATGATCGGTGCATTACCTGCACTTACAATGAGTGAGATTGATGCAAAAGCGTATTTTGCCTCAAAAATTAAAAAATCGTTCATCAATCTTGACAATAAAGAACTCACCCGTTCGGGGAACCAGAAAATGTATGAGATAATCTGGCATGACTCGGACAATACGCAAGACTACTGGGATGTCCAGATCGGCGTTGGATATATCGCGATTGGACAGGGTAAGATATATTCAGCCGAATCCCAGCTCCAGGGCGATCCTGGTACTATCTGGAAATATCATGCATGTAAACCGTGTGAGAACTGCGATGACTGGACGGTGGAAAAGGCATTCAATAAAGACTGCTCACGGGATAGTGACTGCCTCGCAGGATTGTCCTGTAGTGCAGGCTATTGCGTGAAACCGGGTCCAGGACAAAGTCAGTCCCAGCAGAATACAGGGCAGGTTGCAACACCGGGATCCGGGACAACGGGCGGCAACGGTCCCGGGTCTGCGTGTAAGACAAGCGGCGATTGCGGCTCAGGTCTTTCATGCACAAATGGTGCGTGTTCAATTCCCGGAGGAAAACCCTGATCATTTCATTTTTTTCTGCTATTGCATCCCAATTATCGGGCGATAAAACACGAAGGATTGTTGCTTATCCGCCTTTGACAACAGAAACTCCGACCATTAAATCGTAGTTGATTACTGGGAATAATCATCGGAGGATCATAATCAAATCGCCGTCACCAGAGATATCGTATTTTTCTGAAATAATCACATCGTCCCAGGTACTGGCCCTGCCAAAGACCAGCTCAATTTTATCACGGATTTTAGTTATTTTTTCACCGTCATATTTCACAATACGGGTCCTGACTCTTTCCGTCACCATTGGTTTGTGCATGCATTCCATACTTATAGTAAAAAGAATTGGGTTATTAAACCGGGAAGAGCGAAGGGCGAAAGTATTGAAAGGGTATGAATGAGTGGATTGAATTTACGGTAAAACAGTCTGGACTTTTTTAATACAGGCCCGGGTTGTAGATCGGAAAAGACCTTGCAGGCTGTGGAGATGGTGATGGGTAGGAAGTGAAAAGCCAAGTGAAGATAAGAGAGATCATGCTGTTTTTAACAAGGAATTTATCGGGTCGTACCGAACCGGCACGCCCTTTTTGGCACCGTCATCTCAAATCGTGCTCCTTTCCCGGGTTCACCGGTTTCGTGGAGTTTGATGCCGGTAATATCGAGAATCTCCCGTGAAAGGGCTAAACCAAGCCCGGTATTCTTCCCAAAACCACGGTCGAAAATTTTTTCTTTAACATCAGCAGGAACTCCAACACCATCATCTTCGCAGATAAAAATTGTATCATCGTTTTGTTTCAGGACTGAGAATCGTATGTTCGTGATCTCCTTACCATACCGGACTGCATTATCTATCAGGTTGTGACAGACCTTGACAATCAGTGGGTCTGCAAAAATTTCTGTTCCGGCAGGGATGTCATTGATAAAAATAATCTTTCCCACCGGGATATCCTTTACTGTTGTATCAAAAAGCATACGGGCATCCTGCCAGACTGGAGCATTGACCCCGATGTTCTCATAGGTTTTTGTCATCTGGATCATTGTTGCGATCCGCTCGCTCGTATGTATGAGTCGGGTAAAATAGTCTTTAAGTGCAGGATCAGGGACTTTTATTTGCAGAAGTTCGAGATACTCCAGTAATACCATGAGCTGGTTTTTAATATCGTGCCGGGTGATGCCGGAAAGAAGATGGAGTTTCCTGTTTGCCTGCTGCAATGCTTCCTCCGCATGTTTGCGATCCGTAATATCACGGGCTACCAGCTGGATTCCGACATAGACCCCTTCCTTGAAAACCGGTAGTGCCCTTCCATCAAAAACTGCATAGGATTCATCGCTTTTTTTCATCCGGAAATCCAGATGCTCCGCAAAGCTTCCGCTATTTAACCTTGCAAAAGCCTGAACCAGCTTCTCTGCATCTTCTGCCGGGATGCCAAACGAGTCTACTCTCTTTTTGAGATATAACTCATGAGGAAATCCTAGTATCGCAGTAATGGAAGGGGACACAAAAGTTGAGTATCCTTGTGGATCTACAACTATGATCAGGTCAGAAATCCTCTCAGTGATGCCACGGAACCGCTCCTCGCTCTCAGCAAGCGCCATCTCAGTCCGGCGCCGATCAACTGCGGTCTGGATCTTGTGGGCAAGCTCCACAAACTGGGATTTCGGCTCACCACCTTTCTGGAGATAGAAATCCGCTCCATTATTGAGCGCCTCTATGGCTATCTCTTCCCGCCCCCTGCCGGTAAAGATAATAAATGATATCTTGTTTCCCAGTGCCCTGACCGATTTGAGAAACGCAATACCGTTAATACCAGGCATCTGGTAATCAGACACAACGGCATCGAATCGTTCTTTTTTAAGGAGTGTTAAGGCACCCGATGCCGAATCAATCGTTACAACAGAAAAGTTCCCCGTACGCTCAAGGAAAAGTTTGCCGATATCACGAAGGGCGGGTTCATCATCGACGTAGAGAACGAGGATTTTTTCTACCATCATCCACTCTTCCCGGCAAGACGCCATACACCGTCAGGGACCATTATCTCGAACCGTACACCCGTTCCCGGTTCTCCGGTTTCTACAATGGTGATACCGGTAATATCAAGAATTTCCCGCGCAAAGATCAGGCTCCGCATGGCTGAACGGGCCGTTGCACCGCGCAAAAAAATCTGTTCCTTCTTTTCCTTCGGGATACCAATACCGTCATCTTCAAAAATAATCATGACTCCTCCATCAGTAACTTTGTACCAGACTCGGATGTGTGTGACACGATTCCCGTGCTCAACCGAGTTTTCAAAGAGGCGCTGGCACACATTTTCCAGAAGGGGATCGGCAAAGATTTCAAGGTTTTCTGTTTCAAGGCTGCGCTGGATCTTCCCAATCGATATATGGGAGAGCCCCAATAGCAGCACCATATTCACATTCTGCCATTTCGGGGGTTTTGAACCCATGTCCTGGTAATCTTTAGTAAATTCGGCAATATCATTGATCAACCGGGCCGCTTGTTTACTGTTTTGTATTTTCTCTATAACCTTATCCTGCCCAGTGGCATCCTGTTCTGCCAGTTCCAGGTAGCTGTTCAGGACAAAGATCTGGTTGGTTAAATCTTTTCGTGTTAACTGGGAGAGCACGTTTAACTTTTTATTGACATGCATCAGGGTGTCTTCAAGTAGTTTTCGTTCCGTAATGTCATGGTAATTTACCAGTACACCGTTGATATTTGGATAATGAACAAGGTTTTTTCCGGTAAGCTGAATAGTGTGAAAGATTCCGTTTTTTAGTTTATAACGAAATTCAATGGTTGTAGATGCATTTTCTTCTTCAATGAGTTTGTGAAAAATGTTTTTTATTCGTTCCACATCATCCGGGTGTGCAGTTTCAGTGTACGACCGTCCGATGAGCTCTTCTGGCTTCCACCCGAATAATTTTTCAATATTTTCACTTTTGTATCGGATGATTCCCTGAATATCGATAATTGCAATAACATCTGCAATATTTGCGATCATTGCACGCTGTTTGGCTTCATTCTCCCGCAATACCTGCTCCCTCAGTTTGCGTTCAGTGATGTCATGGGCAAGAACCAAGGCACCAATTACCGTGTCGCGATAATTTTTTATGGGAGAGACTGTGAGTGATACCTGAATCCGCTTTTGATCTTTTGTCATCTGTTCTGTTTCATACTCTTCGACACCGGTGCCTTCCAGTATCTTATTGAGCAGGTGCTTAATGTCATCTGGTCGTTCGGGAGACAGTAGCTGGAAGATTGATTTATTGATAATCTCATGCGCTTTGTAGCCGTACAATAATTCAGTACCTTTGTTCCAATCTGTAACCGTACCATCCGGGGTTACTCCGATATACGCATCGTATCCTGATGATTCCACAATATTTGCAAACCGTTCATGGATTGGTCCTTCCTTTGAAAAACAGATATTGAGATACGATACGACAAACCCGACGATAACAAAAAATCCAGCATGTCCGATGCTAGTAAGCACGATTTCTGCAGGTTCATTGGGTATAACAATGACCATGGCAAGATACAGCACTGCAATGATAAGAGAAGCAGTCACTCCCCTACGGGGATATAAATATGCGATAAGAATAATGGGAAGATAAAACAGGGGATCGAAAATAACCGTCCGGCTAATCTGAAGTACAATAAAATTCAGGAGGAATATTACTGAGGTGAATATGATAATAAGGGATGGAATTACCGTGACTTTTATTCTTGATCGCTCAACGGTTTCTGCAAGCAGATTATAGAGCGCGAATTCGTGCGGGAAACGGGTAATGAGATACGATATGATAAACCCGACAATAATAAAAAATCCAGCATGACCGATACAAGTAATAACCATTTTTCCAGGATCATGGAGTAGCACCATGACCATTGCCAGATATAAAGCAGCTATGGCAACTGAGGCAACAACGCCCCGACGGGGATAATAAAATGCGATAAGAATAATAGGGAAGTAAAAAAGGGGATCAAAAATGACCGTCTGATCTGCAAAGAGAATGTAAACATTTGAAACTACGGCGATAATTAATGTACAGATAATAATATAGGGAATTGTGTTTGGATTGTTTTTTATCCGTCTTATGATCTTGTCAAACATAAAAAATTACAACCAAAGATATATTGAATAGATTCGTCTGGTTCCCATATTTAATCTAATCAATTCATATTCAACGGGGGGATATAAAATAATGACGGGGAGATCACCGTATGTCTTTGTTATAAGTCCAATCAACACATTGACATTTTTTTGCAATTTTTAAAGAAAATGCGTACATTCTTCTTCCTCTTGACACAACCTTGTTTATTCGGGTTATCTTCAATTGCCATTTTTTTAAATCAATACATGTATCAGGGTTATATTTCCAACAATTTGGCAGAACGTTGTCTTAAATTCCTCCAATTTTGCAATCGGATGACTCCAAATCATCACTTGTGTTTTTGTCCCGTAGTAAACAGATTTTTATGCGGTGGCTTGTGCTCGTGATGGTCCGCCAGCTGTTTCGCCTCGTCGTGGGCCTTCTGCTTGTCTTTGAACCCGGTAAAGAGAATGCGGATATCATCGATATCATCCTTGAGATATGCAGCTTCTAAGTATTCGATAAGCATGATTTGGCCGTCAGGACCTAAGTAGTGCTCCTCAGTCTTTCCTGTCATGTACCGTTCCCGCTGTTCTTTAGTCGGAGCAGCGTATTTGTCGGTATAACGAAAAACGCCCATTTCGATCTTCCTGCGATGAATGGATGTTGATTTATAGGAAGATAAATACCGGGCAGATGAAGATCTTTGTTTATGAGCACTCATCCAGAATCGGGAAAAGATTTTGAGGGGCAGTCCAATTCCATCATTGATAACTCTGGCTTTGATGCTAACCGATTATGGCAATTGCAATTGCGCGGATACGGTGTGACTACTGCGAAGCTAAACAAAATTCCATTTTATTAAAAACAGAATGCGTGGAGCAGGAGTTGAACCTGCGAACGCCTGCGCGACGGGACCCTAAATCCCGCTCCTTTGACCAGACTCGGATATCCACGCGTTTTTTAATGATTCCTGGTTTTTCGTACAGAATTGTGCTCGTAACAATAACACAGATCAATTCCTGTATCCCCTGAATATTTGCTGGGGTGTGATATGAGCGTATCGCCGGGAAAATGGGTGTACGACAGGATTTACAAAAATGGCAACTATGAAAAAGGGTCACTTGATTTTTTTGTCATTATTGAGCCAAGGGACTCACTGCACATTCGATTGGATAATGCGATTCCCCGTTGTGTTCGGAGTTAATAATAAAAACAGATGGGGAAAAATCAGCACACACGGGGTACTGGATCACCCATAGGCGGCTCGATGAATCGTTCACCACCAATGGTCGTTTCCATAATGACATGGGCACCTTTTGTGACCGTGCCTATGACAGTGGCTTCTCTTCCGTATTTATCCGAACGAAGGGCAGCAAGTATCGCATCAACACTGGAAGCCGGGACACCCATTACTACCTTGCCTTCATTTGCCACTTCAAGCGGATCGATACCCAGCATACCACCCGCACTCCTCACGTTCTTTCGTATGGGCACTTTTTCTTCCTGGATGCGGACGCAGACACCACTTTTTCTTGCCATTTCATTGATTGCACTGGCAAATCCACCGCGAGTCGGATCTTTCATTGCATGAATCGTACCTGCATCGAGCGCTTTACTTACCATATTCCAGAGCGGAGCTACATCAGACTTTATCTGTTCGCCAAGATCAAAACCTTCACGGTGTGCCATAATTGCAAGACCGTGATCACCAAGTGTGCCAGAAACAATGATCACATCACCGGGAACAAGACCATTGTCCCGTACAATCGTTTTTGCAATACCAATGCCGGAAGTGTTGATCGCAATACCGTCAAGCGCCCCCTTTTCCATCACTTTTGTATCGCCGCAAACAAGGTTTGCCCCACATTCACCAAGGGCTTCATCCATTGACGCAACAATCTTTGCAAGATTATCGATCTCAAATCCCTCTTCAATGATCATACCACAGGAAAGCGCGATCGGCTGACCACCCATCATTGCAAGATCGTTGATTGTTCCGCAGACCGAGATTCTCCCGATATCTCCACCCGGGAAAAAAATCGGGCGGACAACATGGGAGTCGGTTGTAAAGACAAGGTTTTTTCCATGAAACGGAACGACTGCACCATCATCCATCGCCTCAAGTCCAATACCTCCGGCATTATTGTGCTTGAACTTCGTGAGCGTTTGTAAAAGTTCGCCCATCACTTCTCCACCGGCCCCGTGCATCATATTAACTTTCATTTTTAGTCCTCAACCTCGATCTCAATATTTGTGACCACAATTTCCCTGCCTTTTACCATTTTGGGTAACGCCCCACACCCAGGGCAGACATAAATTTCTTCACCGGAATATCCACACGTGCAGGTAGTTTGCGGGGGCATTTCAGTGCAGACGAGCACGGTCTTTTCAAAAAGAGGATCGTCTTCCTTAATCGTTCCAAACAAAAAAGTTACCTGCTCAGGATTTACCATTGCCATTTTCCCGACTTCAACGCTGACTTTTTTTACCTTGTTTGCATGGTTCTCAATTGCCGCCTTGCGTGCAGTAGCGTACAAGTCATAGGCAATGGAAAACTCGTGCATCACTCCTCCAGTGCAGCGTAGACCTGTTTAAACACTTCCCGGGTCTCAAGACCTTCTTCCCGGGAAAGCCGCTGGATAGCAAACCCGACATGGACTAAAACGAACTCGCCGACTTGCACATCCACAAGATCGAGTCTTACCTCCTGTTTGAGGTCGCCATAATCTACAAGACCGATATTTCCCTCTTTTATTTCAAGTACTTCTGCGGGAACTGCAACACACATCGAGAATCCTCTTAAGTTATCTAACCAGTACTGTGAGTGGTTCAACCACATAAAAACAATGATATTGATACAAAAGTTCTTTTTGAATCGTAATCATCAGGATTTATTTTACATGAGTCGTTGGATATGTCAACTCTGCGACAAATTACAGGACATAAAGGTTGTGCATTAGTATTATGGTTCGGGCCAAATCATAGTATAGTAGATGGCTGATAAAAAGTACGAATCATTGAAGATTGAGAACATCGTAGCATCCGGAGTAATCGCCGATTCCATTGATCTTATTGAGGTATCAAAAAAGGTCAAGAACTGTGAACTCAATACAAAACGGTTCCCCGGCGCAGTATACCGTATAGAGAATCCCAAGATTGCCTCTTTGATCTTTTCTTCAGGAAAAGTTGTCCTCACCGGGATCCGTGACAAACAGGCACTCACTGATGGCCTCAATATTATTATGAAGTCACTCAAGAGTGCCGGTGTCAAAACTCATAAGGAACCCAAAGTTGCAGTCACCAACATTGTCTGTTCGTACGACATCGGCAAATACATCAATCTCAACAAAGTAGTCATCACCCTCAATCTCGAAAATATCGAGTACGAACCCGAACAGTTCCCCGGTCTCGTTTACCGGATTAAGGATCCCAAGATTGTTGCTTTACTCTTCTCTTCAGGAAAGATCATTCTTACGGGAGGAAAGACCATTGAAGATATTAAGAAGGGCCTGGATTTTTTAGAGCAGAAACTCGAAAGCATTATGTAATTAACGAAAAACTTATTTTATCTTTTTTTGTGTCTTTCCTTACCTTTACTATACTCATGACCAGTACCGGTGTGTCTGGATAAAAGTACGCTCTGCCTTGAGAATTTCGCGGTAGAAGGCATCCCCATCTGTCTGGGTTCCTAAAATTCGTGAAGCATTTTCCGGACCGACACCGCGTGCTGCAAGAGCGATAACCGCTTTTTTCCCGCTGGAGAGGACGATATTAGCACTTTTTATCAGTCGCTGTTCGATGGCACGTTCTTCAGCGTTCTTCTTTGGTTTTCGTATCATTGTGTACTGTTCCTCATCAAAAGGTTTGAGCGCTGCAATCAGGCGTGCCCCACATTTTGGACACTGGGGTTGATCCGGAACCCGGGATACGACCGTCCTGCTCTTCCAGTCCCGGCAGTTCATACAGGCCAGTATTACATCATCCTGTTCAAGCCTGCGCTTTAACGTTGCAATCACTGCATGATCTGCAGTAGGCGGGGGAATCTGATCCCGTGACGAAAGTAACCCTCCTGCGCCGATCAGTGAATGAGGACCAAGGGCAACTTGAATCTTTTGCTCTTTGATCAGGGCAACTATTGCAGCAGCAGTATCGATATCCATATACTCGGAGAGCAGTTCGCGGTACGCTTCCTGTTGGACGACAGTATTATCAAAGAAATCGAGCAGCCGGTGAATACTGATCTTTTCATAATCTGCATCCGAATCAATTGCCCCAAACTTCTTTGCGATCTGTACCAGTTTCCATTTAAAAAGTGCAGTGCGTTTCAATGCGAGCCGAAGAATGCCGGACATATGGGCCGGATTCAGAGAGAGAAGAAGATCCCGCACATCTGCGGCCCGGATGGACGAGGGTAAGCGGAGGAGCATCCGGTATGCATCAAGTTCGAGGCCAACGGTTGTCCCGTAACGGGCAGAGATCAGAATCGAAAGTACGCGTCCAAGTGCTTCGTTTGCCTTGTGCCCGGCACAGACATTACAGACCACCCCATCGTCAGTATTTTCAAGGGTGATAAGATCATCAGTTGGGACAAGCGACCGGTTCTTATCCATCTCGGAAAGAAACGCTTCGGCAAATGCGATCCCCTCATTTCCCGCAGTGTAATCGGAAATCTTACGGGTTCTGCGCATCTCACCGACTTCCCGTGCAACATTAAACGGGACCGGAATCTGTTCTCCTTCCCATGAGGGAAGTTCCCCCAAGGCCTTTTTTGCCGGTTCGACAGTAAGTTTCCCATCAGCAATTTCCAGTACGCGCCAGAGCTGTCCCTTGGTGATGAAGACCGCACCGGTATGTACCCAGCCAACCACAAAGGACTCATCGAGTGTGCCCACCGTCCTCCGGGAGACCATATCAAAGACCGGCACTTTCCGTTCATCATGGATCATCGAGAGATTATTGGAAAGGTACCGCCGTGCCCGCCCGGTAGTGATGATACGCCCCCCATCATTCCGGATGAGACGGTGCTCTTCCATCTGGTGGCACACATCCTCGAGCAGCGCCTCGCACCTGGGATAGAGTGCAGTGCGTTCAAGAATCTCCAGAATAGCGAAACGTTCAATCTCTCCGTACTCAATCGCGATTGCGGCAATCTGGTTGGCAAGCACATCCGCTGCATTCCGGGGGAGTATGACCGGCTCGATCTCGTTTCCTTTTGCTTTTTTTGCTATGACCAGAGATTCGAGCAGATCGTCAAAACCGGTTGCAAAAATGGTGCCCCGGGAGATAGTATTCAATTGGTGGCCGGCACGTCCCACACGTTGCACCAGTCGTGCCACTTCGCGGGGAGATCCGAACTGGATCACATGATCGACGCGACCTATATCAATTCCCAGTTCCATCGATGACGTACAGATGAGGGTCCGGATCTCACCTTTTTTAAACCGTTCTTCCGCATCGATTCTCACTTCTTTGGATAACGATCCATGATGAACTTCTACATCCCCGTGCTCGAAGAGCGCATGTCCCAGCGCCTCAGCAGTCACCCGGGTATTGACAAAAACCAGCGTGGAACCTTCGCGTTTCAACGCTTTTGATAGTACGTCAGTCTGGTGTTTGAAATCATCCCCAACATATTTTACCGAGATCTCAAGATGTTTTGCTACCGGTACCTGCACGATGGAACACTGACGATCCCCGCAGAGGAACCGGGCGATCTCTTCGGGATTACCCACCGTTGCCGAGAGGCCGATCCGCTGGAATTCACCGGCATACACATGCAATCGTTCCAGTGCAACGGCAAGCTGTGCGCCCCGCTTGCTCCCAGCCAGCTCGTGGACTTCATCCACGATTACGTACCTGATCTGCTTGAGATGTTGCCGGAGGCGCTTTCCCATGAAGAGAGCCTGCACCGTCTCGGGGGTAGTAATCAGGAGGTCCGGGGGGTTGAGCGCCTGTTTGCGGCGCTCTGCCATAGGCGTATCGCCGTGCCGCACGCCAACAGTCAGGCCAAGTTCCCCGCACCACCATTGCATACGGGACAAGATATCGCGGTTGAGTGCACGAAGTGGGGTGATGTAGATCGCTTTGAAACCCCCCCCGGCGGGTAGCGAAAGTAGTCCGTTGAAGACCGGAAACATCGCGCTCTCGGTCTTTCCAGTCCCAGTAGGTGCGATCAGGACGAGATGATTCCCGTTAAGGATTAAGGGAATGGCTTGGCTCTGCGCATCGGACAGGCGAGTGAACCCGCGCTTCTTGATGCATTCCTGCACCATTGGATTCAGCAACTCAATCTGCTTCATCAGGAATCAGTGCCCGTAGTGGTCCGATGTACGTCCCATCAGCAAGGATGATCTCGATATCCTCCTTACGCATCAGCCGCGAGAGCGGGGAGAATGGTTTTTTTATGATCTGGAGAATGTCGTACCCGGCAATCTCATTAAATGAAGGCATGAACAGCACACGGGAGGGTAAAACGCGTTTTCCTGATAATTCCATCCCAAGATCACCTGAATCGATTTCTGCCCGCAAATATGCCGGCGACTGGAGCGCACAGCCAACCTCGTCCCTGAGCGACAACAGGGGATGATGATGACCGATGACCACAAGATGCCCAGCAAGGGCGGGAGACGGGATCATATGACCGTGGAGGTACCCCACACCATCGAGAATTGCCCCGTCTTTAGGCCGGATCTCTCCCTCGTGCAGAAACCGTTCGATCCCAATATCATGGTTACCTGGAAATACATGGAGCGGTAATCTCGTCCTTAAGGAATCGAGAATTTTCGGCATCTCATGATACTCCTGCCATGTAAGTGAGGGAATGCTATGCTTAACATCACCCAGCAGCACCAGCTCATCCGGATTTGT
Source organism: uncultured Methanoregula sp. (assembly GCA_963676675.2). GTDB lineage: Archaea > Halobacteriota > Methanomicrobia > Methanomicrobiales > Methanospirillaceae > Methanoregula. The sequence continues at coordinate 2,062,952 of OY781161.1, forward strand.
CGAATCAATAACCTTATGAAGGCGTTCAAGCCTGAATTCACTCCTGCTTTTAAAATGCAGGCCATGTACAGCCAGATCAGCCTCTATGCCAAAATGGAGGTCCGCAACAATCAGCATGCGCTGCTCACCTTCGATGACAAGTGCCGGACCTTCACCGATAAATTCCATCTTCATAATGGCTTGACAAATCCTTTCTGGGGCTGATAGCATTCATCCTCAACGACAAGCGCTTCTATCGCAGAGAGCACTTCAGCCTTATCAATGCCCTCCTCACCAGCCAAATTGATGATCGCTTCTATGGCAATGCCCCGGGGACTGCTGGTTCCCTTCATAATCTCCATTACCCGCTCGCGAACATCCGAAAAAACAGAGGAATTGATTTCCGGGGGTTTAATACTCTGCACTGCACATTCAATCATTTCACCAAGTGCATGCAGTTGTTCAACGGTCTGGGCATAGTGGCGGTGCGCAGTGAGAATATGCTCATCACTACACCTTCCCTGCCAAACAAGAAGTACCTGTTCAAGTCGTCCAAGGGTTGCTTCAGCGGTTGCAAGGGTCCATTGATCCCGGACTAAACGATCCACAACCATCACATGATCAGGGCGAATGGTGAGATCCACCATATCGTTTCTGCGGTACAACTGGGCCCGACCGGTAACGGTCACAAATGAAGGTACAGGAATTTTTCTGAATTGCTCGGCAAGAAGTGAATTCCTCCCGCCTATAACAAGGTTGAACGCTCCGGTAGGATCTGCAAGCCGGCATCGCAGCATATCTCCGTTCTCAGTAACCTCGGTGATAGCCCCCGCAAGGTACACAAGCCTGCACCAACAAGCACCAAGTGTCACTACCCAAGCCGCGCTCTGCCCATCATCGTCCTGAACTAAAAGAGTTGATCCGGAAAAATCCCCGGCAAATACCCGTGCAGCCCCTTCCATATTTCCTATTAAAATGGTCAGAAGGAGTTATTCAAGATATAGTCATTACAATTACAAAGGCTCAGCCACACGATACACACGTGGTATGAAGTCGTAGCTCACTTTTCCGTATTGCATCCCGTGCCGCATCGACATCGTTTGTGGACATGACAAACGTGTAAGTATTTACATATGAAACAGCAGCCTTGTAATCATCTCCCCCAAGTGTACGGGAGGGACCTGCTTTCGCTTGGAGCATTTCCAGTTGATCTTCCATCATCTGGAGATCAGCAAAGATTTTCATTACATAATTGATCTTGTTATACTGGTGCGTGCCAGTTCCGACAGGAATGACAATGGGCTGAGGTACCTGATCGTAGTCATCACCATAAAAACCGATGAGCCGGGTGGTGGTGGTCTCAATGTAAACATAATCACGGGTTCCATCGGAGAATACCCGGAATGAAGGTTTGTTTGAAGGGAGATGTATCCGTATTCCCGATGTGACATGCTTAAGAGAGGGAAACTCCAACAGGGCAACATCGTAGCCTTCGCGGGAGAGGAGACCGTTCAAGAGAAGCGCTTTTTCATCGCTGTCCCCTTTCCCGTCAAAAATCACTTCTACCGGGTAGCGTGGGTTGTCCGCAGTGGTGTTATCATACGGGATCTGTTGAACAAAACTGGTTACCATCTCAAGATATTCGTCATCGGTCAGATTGTAGCTGCCCCGATATCGGGTCTTTCGTATCTCTTTAAGCATATCAGTATAGAACGAGTCGAGAGCCGGATCTTTCATCATCTCGCGATACAGGTACCCAAAATCTTCAAATCCGTTTCCTTGTTCTTTATTGAGAGAGGAGGTTGCTGCATGGTAAAGAGAAGTATTTACCGGAATATTTACAGTATAACTATCGGAGCGATAACGGAAATCAAATCGCCGGTATTCAGTAGAATCTGTTTTGGATGGATTTATGATAAGGTTCTGGTAAGACTGGCGAGATTGATTATTAACGGTAATAGAGACGGGTTCAGGAGTCTCAACAATGACATACGAAGTCTCCATCACTTCGGGAAGACCTGAAGGAACGATTACCGGTGTGGGTTGGGGAGTGACCGGGGCGCGGGGAAGAATTGGAGAGAACAAGCATCCCGAAGTACAGAGGAGAAGAAAGATTAAACAAAATATGAAAAACGGGCGGATATCAGCACGCTGCATGTACACGTTATTGGCAGGGCGCCCACTTCAATATTGAGGTAACAGGATATTAAAAAGAAAAAATCAACGTTTGGCGCGAGGCAAAACGCCACCAATAAGGAGGACCATTGCGAGCGCACCGAATGCAAGAGACCACGGAATAGGTGATTTTATTGTCGTTGGAACCGGAGTGACTGGCGCGATAAGATCTTTGGGTGGAAGAAGTGTCGGGTCCAAGGCCTGTGCCCGTGCAAATGCAATCTTTGCCTCATCAACCCTACCAAGATGCCGAAGTGCATCACCCTTGTTATACCAAGCAATGGAATGCGTTGTAGTCAGGTTGCCTTCTGAGGCTAATGCAGCATCTGCCGCTATGAGTGCTTCATCATATCGCCCGGTTACGGTGAGGATCCCTGCACGGTTTGCCTGTATAACAGGCATTAAAGAGCTCACATTGAGCGCGAGGGCTTGATCTGCTGCTTGTAACGCTTCTTTATATTTTCCTTCATTTGCGAGATCCACACTTTTCGAGTAGAGTGCACCAGCAGACTGAAATTCTGCGGGAGCATCTGCTGCAGTCACTATAACAGGAACAAGGAGCAGGACAATGATACATGCTGTAACGAAACGAAAATTCATCAAAATCTACCTTTACATTTCTTTGACTTATGATATAATAAAAACAGTAGAAAGTCCGGTTAGTTATTGCGCCGGACAAGGGCAAGGAAACCTGCAATTCCTACACCAAACAGGGCAATCCATTCTGGCAGGGGAGTGTAGGTGGTTTTTTTTGCAACAGTAAGTGAAGTCTGTATTGCGGTTGTCGTGTCCTTCGTTGTGGGTATTGAAATTGTAACTTCGGGTAACGTTTCAGGTAAGGTAGTCGGGACAGTGGCAGAAGAGGTTGTTACCACCAAGGGTTCCGGGGCAAGGAAAGTAACCGTTGCAGAGGATCTTGTCTTTCCTTCCGATTCGTTCCCTTCACTTGCAGCAAAGCTTTCCTGCATATTGTTCAGGTTCTGGGTTAAGGTGAACGAATAAGTGCCAGGAGGGTAGATCATATCACCCTGAATGTTACGGGCAGCATGATCCCAAAGATATCCATTTTTCCAAAGATAGGGTGAAGATGTGATATAGGGATTGGTATCGAAAGGCAGGATCTGGGTTTTCGCTGAACCATAACTTCCCGTATAGATATTAGGTATGTTTCGCGCCAATGGATCGGACAGTTTAACGGTAAAAAAACTGTCGGAGGGGTTCGAGTTGGGACGGTTGAGGTATTTGAGTGCCGGGTAGAGATTCGTATCTATGCGGTACGTGATATTTGTCGCGCGCGGGATAGCCTTACCCGTAACATCCTGATCATGATCCACGTCCCAGATCTTTAGGGCAACACTGGGATCGCGGAGATCGAAGACCGGGAAAGTAGGTAACTCCTCACAATACCAGATACCGGTATAGCCGGTAAATAGTTCCGGGCTGACATTGAAGTGATATATATTTTCAGAAATGGTATTGATCTCAAAGAGAGTCAGATTTTTTGCGGGAGTGCCACTCGGGGAAGTGCCATTGTGCCACCATGCGATCGTACGACAACCGTTCAAGGCAGACGATATATCAACATTTTTTTCACCAATAAATACTGGAGAACCTGCCGCAATTTTGTTCAGATTTGCTGCAGCAGGGGCAATGAGTAGAAATATTACGCAAAAAGTGAATAAAAAATATTTTCCTTGCATAGAAGTAATTTCAAAACCATTATGATAAACATTATGACATTCATAAAAAGTATACATTGTTTTCCCCATGCATGAAAATGAGTATGAAAAATTGAAAATAAAGTACATCTAATAAAAATATCAGCAAACGAGAGGAAACCCATGGAGGAGAGCCACACCATCTGGATAGAGAAATACCGCCCATCCCAGCTTGCCGATATTGTTGGTCAGGATGAGATTGTCGAGCGATTATCATCATACGTAAAGAGTGGCAACCTCCCCCATCTCCTGTTCACAGGAAGTGCCGGTGTTGGTAAAACTACTGCGGCAGTAACGCTTGCAAAGGAGTTTTACAAGGATTCCTACCAGATGAACTTCCGCGAGATGAATGCTTCTGATGAGCGCGGGATTGATGTTGTACGAAACCAGATCAAACAGTTTGCCCGGACAACCCCTCTCGGTGACGCAACCTTCAAGATTCTTTTTCTGGATGAAGCTGATGCGCTGACAACCGACGCGCAGGCTGCACTGAGACGGACAATGGAGAGCTATGCACAGACCTGCCGGTTCATCCTTTCCTGCAATTACTCCTCAAAAATTATCGACCCAATCCAGAGCAGGTGTGCAATCTACCGATTCAAACCACTTGGCCCGGAAGCGATAAAAGAAGAAGTGCGAAGAATTGCTGGTAAAGAAGGACTTATCATCACCCCTGGTGCAATGGATGCGATTGTTTATATTGCACAGGGAGATATGCGCAAGGCAATCAACGCACTGCAGGGTGGGGCGATCATCAGTGCAACAATCGATGAGAAGATGATCTATGCAATCACTTCCACCGCTCGCCCCGATGAGATCAATGAACTTCTGGTACTCTCCCTCGCTGGCGACTTTGATGGGGCCGAATCGCTACTCAATCAACTGCTGCACGAACGCGGGATCGCCCCCAACGAATTGATCAACCAGTGTTACAGGGCGCTTGTTAAACGGGATATGAACAGGAGTTTAAAAGTACAGTTGATTGACCATATCGGCGAGACAGATTTCCGGCTTTCTGAAGGTGCAAACAGCGATATCCAGATGGAAGCGCTTATTGCCCGGTTTGTACTCGCTTCCCAGAAGAGCCAGTGAGGCTGTTTAATGGAAAAAACATCTGACATCCAGGAATCAGACAGAACCGGAGACTGGAGCCGGTTACTCAAAAGCCGTTACAAAAAAGAACTGGGTGAAATCTCGCGTGAGTATCCCCACAAGCGTTCTCTCTATATCGACTACCGGGAGATCGAGCGTTTCGGTAAAGCCGGCATCGCAATGGCCGATGAGCTTCTCGAAAACCCTGGAAAAGTACTGGAAGATGTCGGGGAAGCAATAACAAGTGGACAGCTCGTACGGACAAAGGATGGCAAACCACCCAAAGGCATCAATATCCGGTTTACAAATCTCCCGAAAAAAATTGCTATCCGAAACATCAGATCGGATGATATCAATACGTTTGTCTCGGCTGAAGGGATCTTGCGCAAAACTACTGAAGTCCGTCCGCGCGTGGTTGAAGCTGTTTTCAAATGCCCTGCCGGTCATTTCACTGTCAGGAAACAGAAGTACGGGAAGTTCATAGAACCTGACGGATGCGCCACGGACGGTTGTGCATTCAAAAAGCTAGAACTGTTACCCAAACGCTCTAAATTTGTGGACTCCCAGAAACTCAGGATCCAGGAATCTCCGGAAGGGTTGCGGGGAGGCGAACAACCCCAGACATTGGACATTGACGTAACGGATGATCTATCGGGAAAGGTATCTCCGGGAGACCGGGTAATTATCAACGGCATCCTCCGCTCGATGCAGCGGGTAGTCAAAGGAGAGAAAAGTACGGTTTTTGATATTTTCCTTGAATGCAATTCCATAGAAATCGCGGAAAAAGAGTTTGAGGAAGTTGAGATCGATGAGAACGCTGAAAACGAAATTATCTCCTTGAGCAAAGATCCGATGATCTACCGGATGATCACGCACTCAGTTGCCCCCACAATTTATGGAAGCGAAGATGTGAAACAGGCAATTGTGCTGCAATTATTCGGCGGGATAGCAAAAGAGATGCCTGACGGAAGCCGCCTCAGGGGTGATATCCATGTCCTGCTGATCGGTGATCCTGGTATTGCAAAAAGTCAGCTGCTCAGGTATGTAGTGAAGCTTTCCCCCCGTGCCATCTATACGAGCGGCCAGTCATCAACCTCTGCAGGGTTGACTGCCGCAGCAGTCAAGGATGAATTTGGGGAGGGGCGCTGGACACTTGAAGCAGGTGCACTTGTCCTTGCAGATATGGGTGTTGCAGCAGTCGATGAGATGGATAAGATGCAGAAAGAGGATCGCTCTGCCCTGCATGAAGCAATGGAACAGCAGACCATCAGCGTTGCAAAAGCCGGTATCACAGCAACCCTCAAGTCGCGGTGTGCCCTTCTCGGTGCCGCTAACCCAAAGTACGGGAGATTTGATATGTTTGGCGATATTGCCGACCAGATTAATATGCCCCCATCACTGCTTTCGCGGTTTGATCTGATCTTCATCATGACCGATCAGCCCGAACAGAAACGGGATCTTGCCATCGCTGAACATATCCTCAAAACACATAGCGTCGGAGAATTGATCGCGCAACACAAAAAAACTCCGATTCCCGGAGTCACACAGGATTACATTTTACAGCAGCTCAAGCCAGTGATGCCGGATATTGATCCAGCCCTCTTCAGGAAATACATCGCTTATGCCAAACGCTCATGTTTTCCGATGCTTTCAATAGAAGCAAAGGAAGCACTTATCGGATATTATCTCCGTCTCAGGGGATTAGCCGAACCCAACAAAGCAGTTCCGGTAACAGCGCGGCAACTTGAAGCACTCGTGAGGCTTGCCGAGGCAAGTGCGCGTATCCGACTTTCGAATACTATTGAGATAGCCGATGCAGAACGAGTCATCCATATCGTAGATGCATGCCTGCGACAGGTTGCTTACGATGCAAAAACCGGCACCTTTGATATTGACAAAGTCACAACGGGGATTTCCAAGGAGAAGAGGGATATCGTCCGGGTGATCAAGGATGCAATCCGTGACATTGGTGGTGAAGGAAAGCGAGCCGGTATTGAACAGGTAGTCGACGCGGTCACGTCAAAAGGTTTCGGCAGGGACAAAGTAAGAGATGGCATTGATATGCTCCTGCGCAACGGGGAAGCGATGGAGCCTAAGCAGGGCATCATCCAGTTAATTTGAGGTTCGTATGAAAACTGACAGGGAACAAGCCATCTTTGAAGCGGGGATTAAACTCGGTGCGCTGTACCATCAATGGGTTGGCACTCCCATCTCACGGAATTCCGCATCGAGTGTAGAGACCGCAATAGAAAAAGCAGTGATTCTGCAACCATTTGTTGAAGAGATTACCGTTCATCTCAATCGCACTATGATGACAGAAAACACCTTCGGGTATAGTGAACTTTCGGGGCTGATGTTTGAAGCAGAAATCATCACACGGGTCGGATATTCATACTGTCGGGCACAGCTTTCTCCTGAAGCCGGATATCCCCTCATGAAAATTATGGAGTGCAATGAAATCTCCGGCATTTCCCATCACTGACGATCATATCCATATCGATCCGGTTAACGGGCGGGGTATTGAAGCTGCAAAGGATTTTTTCAGGGCGGGAGGGACACATATGTTCCTTATCTCAAAACCATCTTGGTCCCTTTCCGTTCATCCCACGTGTGGAGCAGACTATGAAAAAGTCTTTGATGAAACCTTGCGGGTTGCAGAAATGGTCAGGGGAATTGGCCTTGGGGTTTATACAATACTTGGAGTTCACCCGGCAGAGATCAGCAGGCTGACCGAACGCATGAATCTGGAACAAGCGGTTACGGTCATGAAAGCCGGGCTCGACTGCGCTGCCCGGTATGTTCACGATGGAAAAGCAGTTGCACTCAAAAGCGGCAGACCGCATTATGATGTAAATCCGGAGATCCTTGTTGCGTCCAACGAGGTACTCGTACACGCACTCAACCTTGCAGCTGAATGCAAATGCGCACTCCAGATCCATGCGGAGACCGGACCGTGTACCGATGTTGTTGAGATGGCACAGAAAGCAAAGGTGCCAAAAGAGCGGGTCGTAAAGCACTACGGATCTCCGGATACCCCGCTGCATCCCTCACTGATTGCAAAACACGAAGCAATCTACAAGCTTGCTCGCGAGATGCGCCCCTTCACGATGGAAAGTGATTATATGGATGAAAATTCCCGGCCGGGAGCTGTAATCGGACCAAAATCAGTTCCCCGGTATACAAACCAGTTACTTAAAAACGGCCTTATTTCGGAGGAAGACTGTTTCCGCATACATGCAGAAACGATTGAAAAAGTATACGGTGTTGTAATTACGGTAGGATAATTCCCCTACTCACCTTTTTCATGCCACCCACCCAATGAATATACAATGTTTTTAAAAGTTCATCACCTGCCGGGATCGGGAGATGTGGTTGCAGTCTGCGATAGTGAATTAATCAATACAACAATTAGTCACGACAAGTTCAGCTTGACTGTTCATGATTCGTTTTACGGTACAACCCTTGCTAGTGAAGAAGAAGTGCGATCCACACTTGAAAAAGCTGGAAATATCAACCTGATTGGTGAGCGTGCAGTGAACGTGGCCATCAGCATGGGTCTTGTCACCCGTTCAGAGTGTATCATGATTGGAAAAATACCGCACGTACAGATTTACCAGGTTTAAGTATGAGTATACAGGATCAATTCTGCCCGAAATGTGGCAAACAAACGGAAAATGAAGGGCTTTGCAGTGAGTGTCAGGTAAAAAGTACTAGGTGGGTCACCTGCGATAAGCGTGCAATGAGTACCCATTGCCCAAGTTGCGATGCAATCAAAATCTCAAGTACCTGGACGGACTCTACCAAAGAGCGGGCCGACATTGCACCGGATCTGGCGAGATCTGCTGTACACCTGCACCCGGATGTAAAAAAGGCAGTTATTGATGTCACGGTAGTGGACATGACCGTAAACCGGTCGCGCGCATACCTTGAGATCCGTGGACAGTTGTACGATAAGCCTGTGCAGGAGAAATGCACCGTTGAACTGGTCTGGCATAAAGAGCAATGCGATCGCTGCAACCGGATAAGCGGCAGTTATTATGAGGGGGTCGTGCAGGTTCGCGCTGAAGGGAGGATTCCCAATAAATACGAGATCAAGATGGCCCAGACCATAGCCCAGCAGACAGAAGACAATCTCCAGTCCGGGGGTGAGCGCCTCTCGTTCATCAATGACATGAATGAGATTCATGACGGCCTTGACATCATCATTGGATCCCAGCATATCGGCACCCTGATTTGCAAGAACATCATTGCCCAGTTAGGGGGCAGGTACACCACCCATCCAAAGTTAGTAGGAGAAAAGAATGGGAGACAACTCTTCCGTATCACCTACGCACTGCGCATTCCTCGTTTCCAGAAACAGGATATCGTCATAAGTCGGGGTAGATATGCGGAGGTTGATCGCGTGGAGTCCAATCATATCCGGGTGATGGATCTTGGCGACGGCATGTATCGCGCAATAAAAGATGATGATGTGGAACGAATTGTCGGCAATGCACGGAATGCAATTGAGGCGCAGGTAGTTTTTTCCGACAAGGATATCATTGGGATTCTCGACCCTGACACCGCTCGTACCATCGAATTCAAGAAATTTGCATGGATGTGTGCCCGGCCTGGAGATCATCTCAACATTTTACGTGACGGGGAGCAGATCATAGTAGTCAGGTAAGGAATGCGCGTCAGAGCGGTGCTGAAGGAAAAGATCCGGACGATCCAGGAAGAAGACTGGATCGACCGTAGCCGGAGTCCTTACGCGGAAGGCAAAATTCTCTGGGTGCCGGTAAAAGACGGTGCCGAATGTGATCGCGAAATTCCTGAGATCCATCAATATACAGGAAGAAGATTTTTCATGATTGGCGAAATAGCCGTTATTCATGGAAAGAAGCCCACTCGCTCTGCAGTTGAAGAGATTATTCATTTTCGTCACCCGCAGGGGGTGCTCTGGATCGAGTCGCTCAATGAGGTGACAAGGACACCATTAACAGAAGTACTCTGGGGAGATGTGGGCGAAGTCCGGCATCAGGAGAACGGCTATACCTACATCCTGGACCCCCGCAGTGTGATGTTCTCGCAGGGAAACCGGCTCGAAAAACTTCGCATGGCTGCACTCATGCAGGAAAGTGGCCAGCAGGAACGGGTGGCCGATATGTTTGCCGGTATCGGCTATTTCACCCTACCGGTAGCCGGCAGCGGAGGACGAGTCCATGCAATGGAGATCAATCCGGTGGCATTTGCGTACCTGGAACGAAATATTATTGCAAACGGATTATCCGATTTTATTACTCCATCCCTTGGCGATTGCCGGGAACTCCTTTCAGGAACCTACAACCGGATTATCATGGGACACTTTGAAGCTATCAGCATGCTGCCAGATGCCCTGCAGCATGTGGAGGCGGGAAGCACCATCCATCTCCACAGTATCGGGAGTGTGGAAGACCAGATCACGGAATGCTGTACAAGCGCAGGTTTTTCTCCAACGATAGGTGTACATAAAGTGAAGAAATACCGGCCACATGCCTGGCATGTGGTGCAGGATGTGACACTCGCATGACCCTTATCCAGACCCTTGCCGGAAAACAGATTGTTGTCGCAGTCACCGGAAGTATCGCCGCTGTCGAAGTAGTGAAACTCATCCATGCTCTTCGACGGCGTGGCGCGATTGTCCAGCCGGTAATGAGCACTGCGGCAACCGGCATCATCCACCCGGACGCGCTTACCTATGCCAGCGGGAGGGACACTATCCAGCGTTTATCAGGAATGGTGGAGCATGTGCAATACTGCGGGGATGATGGAAGTGCAGACCTGTTGCTCATCGCTCCCTGCACAGCAAACACCATCAGCAAGATCGCAACCGGCATTGATGACACCACGGTCACAACATTTGCTACTACTGCTATTGGCAGCAGGAAACCGGTAATAATTGTTCCTGCCATGCACCACAGCATGTATCGTCACCCGGCAGTTGTGGAAAATATTGCGCGTATGAAACTCTGGGGAGTGGAATTTGTCGGACCCCGGATTGAAGAGGGAAAAGCCAAAATTGCTGACGTTGAAGAGATTGTTCTTCGGTGCGAGCGGGCAGTATTAGAGAAGCCACTCAAAGGACAACGTGTGCTAATCACCAGCGGTCCTTGCCGGGAACCGGTGGATGATATCCGTGTGCTGACCACCCGATCAAGCGGGCTGATGGGAAGAGCACTCGCTCTTCAGGCATATCGTCTGGGTGCGGAAGTAACCGTTGTTCACAGGGACATGTTTCCGTGCGTAAACAATGTTTATGTCGAGACTGCTGATGAGATGCGCACTGCGGTTAACAACCTTTTTGCAAGCGATGGTGCAGACATATACATCAGCGCAGCAGCAATCTCAGACTTTGCCCCCCTTAAGATTAAAGGTAAAATTCCCAGCGGAAAACAGATCCAGCTTGACCTTAAACCTCTGCCAAAACTGCTTGACGAGGTGGTAAAAAAATATTCTCCCAGAACCGTTGCATTCAAACTGGGCAGAGATCAGGAAAAAATGGCAGATACAATGATTTCGGGTGGCGGTATTGACATGGTACTGATAAATGCACCCGAAACCATGGGGAGCGAATGCGGCGAGTATGTGATGGTGACGCGTAGGGACAAGTTCACAGTAAATGGGACAAAAGAAGAGATCGCTGCTGCCATCTGGGAAAAATTGTTACAATAAATCCCTCTCCTTAATTTTAGATCGAACTTATCAGCTTTGCGACAAAAAGAAAAATCTCACCACAGATTGAATGGGCATTTATTTATCCACCTGATACTCCCTGACAGGATTCATTAATGAGGAAAAACACCTAACAATTTCATATATTCATGGAGGCCTCCCCATCAGACAAAACTGTGTTGTAGCATTCTCTCCGGGCCACATATCCGGCTACTTTAAAAGAGTTGAGGGAAGCACATCGTTGACTACGGGTAGTATTGGTGCCGGGATTGTCATCACAGAAGGAGTGACCGCGACAGTCCGGCACGCAGATACACTCTCTGTGGTTATCAGACACAGGGCTGTTGAGGGTATAACATCTACAATTTCGTGTGAATCGCCCCCCCTCACTTCAATCATGAAACGACTGGGAGTGACTGCATCCATCACAACGGAATGTCATCTGCCGATTGGTGCAGGATTCGGGCTTTCTGCGGCAGCCCTTCTTGCATCCGCTACTGCTTTAAACAGTCTCTTTACTCTCGGGTTAACATCATGGGATATTGCCCGCCACTCTCACGAGATTGAAGTTGAGCACCGTACGGGGCTTGGCGATGTGTCAGCAGCTCAGGGAGGCGGGCGGGTGATCAGGCATGGTCCGGGTATCGATGCAAGGATTGAACGGAAATTTGATCTGCCGGAATCCCTGTACTCTGTAAGTTTTGGACCGATTCATACACCTACGGTTCTTGGCTCACCTTCCCAGATGGAGAAGGTATCCTCTGCTTTCCCTCTTGCAGCTCCCCTTGACGCACGAGATTTTTTTACAAAATCAAAAAAGTTTGCCGAGCAGAGCGGACTGATGACGGACTCAGTAAAAAAAGTGTTTCATGTGTGCGATCAGGAGAATGTCCCGGTTGGGATGACCATGCTCGGAGACGGCGTCTTTGCCTATGGAAAAAAAGCCCGGGAAGTACTCGCTCCTTTTGGCGAAGTGTACGAGTTCCAGGTATCACCCACCGGTCCAAGAATCATGGAGGATACCGCATGATTCCACAAGATCATCCACGGTATCACTCACTGGTCACCCGTGAAAAACTTGCACAGAGCGCCCGTTCCGGAGTTGTATCATTAGAAGGGCTCACTGCCCATGGACGAGGAGAGGCTTTCGATTACCTGATTGGAGAGAGGACAACAGAAAGTGCTCACCTTGCCGAACGAATCGCTGCAGCGATGCTTATCTCCGCACGCCACCCGGTCATTTCAGTGAACGGTAATACAGCAGCACTTGCAGCACAACAGATTGCAGATCTCCAGAAGGCAAGCGGGGCGATTGTAGAAGTTAACCTGTTCCACAGGACAGAAGAACGTGTACGGCAGATCGAAGAACTGCTTCGCGAGTCGGGATCCGATGTTTTTTCCGGAGTGGCAGAGCGGTTACTTCCGCTTTCCCATGATCGCGCTTGGTGCCGGCGTGAAGGTATGTACTCTGCTGATGTTGTGCTTGTTCCCCTTGAAGACGGGGACCGATGCGAGGCGTTAGTGCGGATGGGTAAAACTGTCATAGCAATCGATTTGAACCCACTCTCCCGCACTGCCCGCTCCGCAACACTTACCATTGTCGATGAACTTACCCGGGCACTTCCGGGGATTACCCGTGCATGCAAAAAAATATCCGAGTCTGAGTGCCGGAAGCTCACCGGTTCAGTTGACAATCATTATCTTTTGTCAGAAGCAATACGTGAGATAACCGTGAGGCTTTGCCATGCTATGGATTGAAAAATTCCGCCCGAAAGAATTTGGAGAAATTCTCGGACAGGAGCCATCAGTCCGCCTTTTATCATCGTTTGCAAAGGACCGTACTCTGCCCCACTTGATTCTCACCGGACCACACGGTACGGGAAAAAGCGTGGCTGTCGAATCCTTTGCAAGGACACTGTATGGGGAAAACTGGGAACTCAATACATCTGTATTCCAGACCGCTGACCTTTTTTCCCAGGGAAAAACGTTTCTTGAACAGGATGAGCGTTATGTCCACCTTTACCAGAAAAATCAATCGCTCATTAACAATTTCAAATATATTATCAAATGGTACGCATCGTTACGACCGCTGGATACAGAATTCAAGCTGATGATCTTTGAAGACGCTCACACACTTACGCTCGATGCCCAGCAAGCGTTACGGAGGATTATGGAGCGGTCGAGTGGTACCTGCCGTTTTATCTTTACTACTACAAACCAGAGTTCAATAATTCCCGCAATCGCATCCCGCTGCCTACCGCTGCTCTTTGCCCCGCTTAATCAAGATGTAATGCTGAGATACCTTCTCACAATTAGAGAAAACGAACCCGCCGACAAACAAGGTTGTTCGGATGATGATCTGGAGTTGATTGTTCAGGCAGCACGAGGAGATATGCGTAGGGCAATCCTTCTGCTGCAAGTCGCTTTAGAGACCGGAAAATGCCATAGTCTCTTAGAAATTGATCAATCTGAAACTGCTAACGTGTCGGCTTCTGCGGTTAAGGCAATCAAAGACGGAGATATTCGTGGGGCGGTCAGAAGGCTTGAATCACTGATGATTGATTACGGATTGTCCGGCAGTGAAGTGCTTGAACAGATCAGGACGATCACTAAAAGGGAATATAATCACCCGGCACTTGCTGTTGCACTTGCAGATGCAGAACTGCGTATGCGACACGGCAACAACGAATTTGTTCAGATCGGGGCATTTGCTACAAGAATCCATACGGTGTTGTCATGAGTACAACAAGGCATGACAAAATCCAACACCATTATGATTCCATCGCTGACGTGTATGATCATCATTACGATCATCGCCGTGGAAGGAGTTACCACACACATGTCAGCAGCCAACTGATGCACCCGTTACCACGCGGCGGAAAACTTCTTGATATCGGATGCGGAACCGGACTATTTGTTGAGAAATTCATTAAAACCGGTGGAACTGCGGTTGGACTTGATATCAGCGAAAAAATGATCTCGAGGGCACAGTGGAGATGTCCGACAAGTGATTTTATTGTAGGCACCGGTGAAAAAATTCCCTTTTCTGACAATTCATTCGAGGCCATTTCCAGCCTTCTTGTATTCAGTTATGTAAAGGATCCAAGAGCAATGCTCAACGAATCCTATCGGGTATTGAAACCCGGGGGAGTCATTTCAATCTGTACCTTAGGAAAAAAGCTTCTTACCCGGGGAATTCCGGCAATCTACCTACTCAGCGAGAAAATGAAGTTCAACCATATTCTCATGAAGGACTTCGGAGAGCATTATTACGATAAGGACGAGATGATCCATCTTTTTTCTGAGGCCGGGTTTTCAGATGTCGGTGTATCTTGGTGCTCTTTTGCTCATATTGATATGATTGATCCGCTTTTCAACTTCGCCCGAAAAGTCGAGCCATTTGTTGAGAAAATGGTCCCACAGCTGGCATACAATATCTGCGTGAGTGGAAAAAAACCTGTGGAATAATTAAAAAGGTTTATTTTTTCTGCAACTTCTTCAGAACGCGTTCCTTTTTCTGCATAGCTGCTTCAGCTGCATGCAGCACCCCTTCTTTCATAGCTTCAAAGTTACGTGAATCCGTATCAACGACCTTTTTCACAGGTGTATATGCAGACTCCCTGAATTTCGGCGTAAAATCGCACTCCTTACCATCTATAAGAAGCACAGATTCCGGTTTGCCCGGTTCAACATACCCAACCGGATGCATCCGGACGCCAGCAGTTTTTACAACGCGGCAGATCTCATCTGCAGCATCAGGAGGAGCTACAATGAGGAGTGCATCGAGAGATACGCCAAGATAGTCAATCTCCAGTTTCTCAAGCATTGCTCTGACATGAGGTTCGACAAGCGTAGTGGTAGCTGCTTCATCGATGACAATCCGGCAATTCGCCGTCTCTGCCATCTCGAAAACATCGCCTCTCAATCCCCCATTCGTCACATCTGTCATGGCATGAATTCGGGAGAAAACCTCACTTTTCATCAGGGTCTCGCAGGCCATAAGGAAGTTGAGATTTATGGTATATTCTACAACATCAGGAAATCCAGAGTATATTGCTGCGGTTGCAATTGTCCCGCCACCAGCTCCTTCAGACATGAGGATTACATCACCGGCTTTGGTTGCTTTGCGGGCAGTGAGATGATCAGCAACACCTACTGCACCTACACAACCGGTTAACCGGTTCCCAAGTACCATGTCCCCGCCAATTCTTAATGTTGAACCTGTGACCAGTGGCACATTCATTGCTTCACCAACGGTGGTAATTCCCGCGGTATAATCAAAAATCTTTGCAACATCCCCATCATCAGCAACATGGATATCTGAAAAGAGCATGACGGGTTTTGCACCCATCACATAAGTATCGCGGAGCGTTGCCCGGGTAACATGAAATCCTGCAAGGAAAGGGTAATCGGAAAGACGGGAGTGCATACCATCAACTGTACATATGAGATATTTTCCCTCTGCACAGACTGCACCCGCATCATCCATCTCATCCACACCGACTGAAGCCGAGGTTTTTCCAATGATACGGGCGATCTGGCGATGGGCAAAAAAATCTCCCTGTCCCCGTGATCCAACGCCGAACTCTCCCATGTTTACGTGGGCAGGTTCGAATTCAAAAAAATCACCTTTTAATCCAAGGGTGTTTTCAACTTCGTTAATCACAGCCTGCGAGAATGCATCTGCATATGTCCATCTGACATCTTTCATTTCAAGGATACGGTCAGTTAGATTTTTTTGCAAGGTTTCTCGATCCGCACATCGGGTAATTCTTCTGCGGACATACTCCTCAACATCCATACTCTCCTGTACGTGCGAGAGACATAAAAATGCGGAGCATAATAAATACGAAAGTTCTCTTCTATTATTTAGAGAGACACAAAAGATCCGAACATCTAATGGGTTTTTTATCTCATATCACTATTATAATGCGAAATATTTAAGGAAATTCTGGTCAACTGAGTAATCGCTCCTGCTTCGTCGACCAAAAAATGATTTGATAAAAATTATCTGAGAAGAACCCCACACACATCTGAAAAACATCTTAGTGCATCGTCAAATTTCCCGCTTTTTAAATATGAAAGACCCTTCACCATACCCGTACGGACATCATTGATATCAAGATAATATGCCTGGTCAAATGCACGAGCAGATTCATTCAGTTTACCGAGCATAAAGCAGGAATTGCTCATCACAACCCATGCATCGGCAATTGTTGGATTTATTTCTAATGCTTCCTCAAGACATCGTATCGCATCTTCATGCCGGGACAACATACTAAGAGAGAGCCCTTTCCGGTAGAGTGCTTTAGCATTCCCGGGATCGAGAGCCAAGGCACGGTCAAGTACTTCAATCGCTTCCCGGTATCGTTTGAGATTAATGAGGGCCATTCCTTTTTTTAAGAGAGCTGATAAGAAAAATGGATATATTTTTAGGGCACGATCGTAACAGATTATCTCTTCTTCATACCATCTCAGCTTTCCAAAGGCAAACCCTTTGTTCACCCATGCTGAAAGATAGCGAGGCCTGAGTTCAATGGCACGATTACAACAGCGAACCTCAGCCTCAAACCTTCCCAGCATCCCTTGCGCAACACCTTTGTTATTCCATGCAACAGCATTCTCCGGATCGATCGCAAGCACCTGATCACAGCATTTGAGTTTGTCAAAAAACCGGTCGAGCATGCCATAGGCGAATGCCTTGTTGTTCCATGCATCAACACACCGCGGATCCAGAACGATCGCTTTATCGCAGCACTCAATCTCTTCTTCGTACCGTCCCATTTTCCCAAGGGCAAAACCCTTGCCTACCCAAGCGAGTGCGAGAGTTGGATCTTCAACAAGTGCGAGAGAAAATGACGTGAGAGCATCCGAATGTCGCCCCTCGCGTCCTAATGCAAGACCTTCATGGTAGAATTCCCGGCCTTTTTGACGGGATTCAATTGTAGGGGAAACATCAGTGAGAGTGGACATTAAATGGCAATCCTTTTAGGAGGGCGATTTTTCTGTTGAAAGGCTTAGTGCCGGTGATATTTATGTTCACGGATTATGGAGTTGGCATAGTTATATCTTTAAAAATGGTATAGTCTGGTATGCGTTCATTAACGATACTGTGTTTACTGAGAGGTGAGGACTTTATTCATGCGAGAATGATTTCAATAAAAATATAATGTTGTATCTCTAATATTCAGAAATTGTCATTTTTTCCAGGGAACTCTGCCGCAACATCTCCGGTAATCGGAGGTATCCTTTGCATAGCGATAACAATGATGCTCGCTGTTCTTGTCCTCCTTCTCTTTCATATGCCAAATTTTGTATTACAGGATTCTGAAATACCTGCAATTTTCAAAATTACCAAGATAACACAGGGGACACATTTTGATAGTATAATGGTAGTGAAAAATACAGGTTCAATCGGATATAAAAACCAGAACCTATACGCAAAGACCTATAAAAATGGTATCCCGCTGGATTGCGTCATTTCAACAATGAACGGACATGATTTTATTAGTTCACACCATTTTGGTATCCAGAATATAAAGGGAATGACTGGAAAAACATGGTATTCTAATTTAGCGATCAGTATCAATTACAAAGACAGGACATTCAAAACGGGGGACAAGATCACATTCGAAGTTTTTGATAACACAACAAATCAGATCATCTCTCGCCATATATTCACTGCGTAAAAAAATCAGATCAACAATTTGATCAATAAGAAAAGAGATTGCAGATATTAGGGTTAATCATCCATTCGTTTGAATACACCTTTTTTTGCCTTAAGAATTTTGCATTCAGGACAGCGCCATGTATCAGGTACATCTTTCCATGCAGTTCCACAAGCAATTCCGTTTTTTGGATCACCCTTTGCAGGGTCAAAAATATAGTGGCATTCAAGACATACCCAACGCTCACATTTTGTATCTTGTGTCAAATCAATTCAACTCCTCGTAATCGTTTACGATATTCTCATTATAAAGTTAATATTTATGAATTCTCTCCTTCGGGCAATCCTCTTTATTGTTGAGAGATAGTAGATATTCACTTCCACGATTTGCCAGAATGCGTGAACAAAGCCGCGCCACACGGACAGGTTCCGGAATTTTCCCTTCAAGAGTGAAATCATTACATAATTTCGAAGCATCTGTCAGGTTCAGTCCCCAAGCCCGCAGGAAAATGGTCTTTTGCGTGTGAAGAGTAACAGGTAAACGCTCACCCAATTTCTGGTATGCAGCAATTCTCTTCTCATCACGGGGAAAATGATACCGGATATCGGCTTCCAATCCGTCCGAATCTTCATAAGATACACAGATAACCGGTATTCCAGTTTCGTTTGAAATCCATTCAGGGTCTATCACATTGAACCATGCAATAACGCAACCGGAAAGGATTATCACATTGATATCCCTTCGGTCCAGATCCCTCACCATACCGAGAATGCAATCGGTAGCATCCATACCACCGACAGTCACTGTTCCTAATGAAAAACCATCAATACGGAGATCTTTTCGCATAACTACTCCAGCTAACGTAGAGCGGGAGCGGCCGGAGAAACTTTCTGCAATACCGAATGCGCGCAACCCTTTTTTTGGGAGGTGCATAGAAGCACTTATGCCATTCTATTAAAAATACTATACCAATGAAATTCAACAAAGATGAGGTCTGCATATTAATTCCCACGTTGAATGAAGGACTGACAATAGGTAATATTGTACGGGAGTTCACTGCGCTCGGGTATACCCATATTCTGGTCATTGATGGCAAGAGTACGGATAACACGGTCAAAAGTGCACGTGAAGCCGGGGCAACAGTCCGCACACAATCCGGCAAGGGTAAAGGAAATGCAATCATCGAGGCTTTTGAGGTAATAGAGCAGCCCTATATCCTCATGCTTGACGGTGATGGCACATATTCTGCAAAAGATGCTGAGAAGATGTTAACACCTTTATTTCTGGGATTTGATCAGGTTATAGGGGATCGTCTCATCAATGCTGAAGAGGGTTCATTTTCCCATCTCAATCTTTTTGGAAACCACATGCTCAACCTTCTCTTCAAAGTTGCCCATAGCCGGGATCTGCACGATATCCTGTCAGGGTACCGCGCATTTACAAAACTTGCAATCCTGCAGATGCACTTAAAAGAGAAAGGGTTTGAGATCGAGACCGAGATCTCTGTTGAATCGGTCAGAAACGGCCAACGGGTTATGGTTGTGCCGATAAAATATTCCAGTCGCCCGGGCACTGCCACTAAACTCTCGCCATTCCATGATGGTATCAAGATTGTCAGCACCATATACCGGCTTGCGCGGGTAAACAACCCGATGTTCTATTTCGGAATGATGGGCCTGTTCACCACAGTTCTTGGCTTACTTGTCGGAGTTTACGTAGTTCTCGAATGGATGCGCCACATCGATCATATTCCACTCACTATTCTCACAGTGCTTCTCATTGTCGTCGGTATTGAAATCTTCATGTTTGGAATGATTAGCGATATGCTGTTAATCTTTCACCGGGAGATTATCAGGGAGATCCAGCTCTTGCAGCCCCCAAAACATCCATAGTACTTTTTTAAAATTTAATAATCAGAAAAAACTTTATTTAAAGAAAATTTTTTTTCAGGGCAAGTATGCGGCAGGAATGCTCAGCCAGTGAAGTAAACACATACGCTTCATCAAGCGTTGCACTGCCAGCAAACGTTCCATGTCCTCGGGCAATCACAAGTTTAGATGTTAAAAGTGCACGCGCAACATTATTAGCAATCTCCTGCGTGCCGGGTGCACCCGTAACAACAGGGATGCGCGGGCAGAACATTTCTCCTTCACTGTCTTCAGGTATAATCTCATTCATGACAAGAGATGCCGCAACCGAATACGGGGGATGTGCGTGGACAATCGCAGCATGATTTGTTTTAGAATATACCGCGCGATGCACCCGGTATTCACTGGAAGCGTCTTTCGGTGCATCGCCGGAAAGAGGGACAAACACCGGTTCTGTAGCAATATCAAGACAGGTTCCAGTCCGTTTAATAACAAAACCATCTCCAGTTCTCACACTCATATTGCCAAAGTTTCCCCCAACAAGATGTTCTGCAAACAGCCGTTTTCCTATCCGTACAAATTCACCAGAATACATTCACTGCACCTTTTCTTCCCACAGAATTCTTTTGCATATTCCACCTTATGAGCGTGAGTCTGCCGATAGACACCTTGATCTTCAGGAAGTATGATCGGCAAAGGACCGGACAATATGCTGAACTTTAACGGAACTGGATACCGACATCTCGCATCTTGTTATACCGTGCTATATTCAGGAGGAGGGGGGTGAGCGACTCCACCAAACTGGAAGCAGCAAGCGGGCCGGCATCAAATGCCTGTAGTTTCGACACTTTGTTCACAATATCCATGACTTCATGTTTTGCCAGAGTGTCGTCTCCACATACCGGAACAGAATATGCCAGCTCTTCATCGAGTGCTTTCCACTTGTTCGCAGCAATTGTGTTAAAAGCAGTACATATCTTTGCACTAGAGGGGAGAAGTCGTTTTATCATGAGGGCAGCAGATCCGTCATTCGGGGGGACGCAGGAAAAAAATTCACGTTTTTCCATCGGATTGACAGGACTAATAACGGTCTTCCCTTCAAATCCGTGAAGGGTTGCGAGAGTACCTTCAAGATGTTTAAAAGGGATAGCAAGAATAACAACATCTGCGTCATCCACTGCGGTCTGATTTGTAACACCGGTAAGGGAACATTCATTTCCTCTTTTTTTAAGGGTCTCCATTCCTAATTTACAGGTAACTTCAGCTTTCTCTTTCTCTCGTGAACCTACGATAACATCAAAAATGGGGGAAAGACGCATTGCCATCCCTTCACCGATATCACCGGTTCCCCCAACAATTCCAATCTTCACGTTATTCCACCAGCGGTTTTAGGAGTTTTTCAAGGGTAGACAAGTCCGTCACACCTTCCATGGACTGCACAACCTTCCCGTCTTTTTCAATAATAAGAGTTGGTACAACACGAATCCCATATTTCTCTGCAAGATCCATATGCTGGTCGATATCAATTTTCTTGATCTCAACTGCATCACCCATCTTTTTTGCAAGTTCTTCAAGGATGGGCGTCTGCATTTTGCAAGGACCGCACCATGTGGCAAAAAAATCAAACAACACTGGTTTGCTCATTAAACATACCCAGAAGAGTAGTCGATTAAAAAAAAGATAAATCTATGGTATTGTTACTTGGAGAGGATCTGCATGATGATCTTGCCATATGCCGGGCGGGTAACCAGTACACCTACCAGAACACCGAGAATGGTGATGATGGCAAATCCCTTGAGCGTAGAGAGATCCATCAGTGCAAGGGGCAGCATTGCAATCACTACAGTAGCTGCTGCAACAACAATGATCCCCAGTGCACGGGACAGTCTCTTTAAGTAGAGATTTGGTGACGGAACCTTTCCTTCATGCAGGATCTCATCGGTGATGACAACCAGTTGATCAATACCCGTACCTACTACCGCAATGAGACCAGCGATAGTGGGAAGATCCAATTGGAATTTGATCAAGCTGATGATTCCTAGGAGGATTATGATTTCAGAGGCATTGATCAGCACCATGGGTAATACTATGCTTGGTTCACGGTACCGGAAGTAGATGACAAGACCCACTGTGATGAGAGCAAAGATACCCGCAAGCAAGGCCATCATCTTGTAGCGTTCACCTAAAGGCGCAGATACACCCCCAGAACCAGCGATACCCACATCAACTGGCAGGGCACCTGCCCTTAGGTGGATCTCAAGATTTGTTGCTGCCGTAGTACCAGTTTTTCCTGAACCGGTCGATGCATAAAGCTGGCGTATGCTCGCAGCCTGAATTTTACTGGCAAGGTCCGAGGACAGAGGAGCAGAATACACAGTTTTGTTATCAAGGAGCATAACCAGATTATGGTGCTCTGGATCTGCTGTTGCACCGTATTTTATTGCACCTTCCCGGAATGCAGCTGCACCGGAATCACTTAACGTAAATCCTACACCCCACCGGTCACTGCCCGCGGGTTCCTGGGAGGGATTCTGGACACTGGTGATGGAGTCGCCAAAAATAACGTGTTCGCTCTCATTTCCGATAGTCAGGATACGAATCTCGAATTTTCCCTGCTTCCCTACAATGTCCTGTGCCTGTTTCATATCCACACCGGCAAGTTCGACACGGATATACCGCGCGATGTTATTCATGCCGGTTAAAGTGTTAACCTTTGCATCCTTGGTTCCAAGGGTATTAATCTTGTTTTCAAGAATGCGCTTTACATCTTCTGCGGTTGCTTTTGAGACACCCTGCTGGTAGGTTGTAATTTTACCGCCGGCAGCAGTGAAAATGGGATCAAGATCTGCCTGAGAATAATATTTGCGAATCTCAAGATGCGTTGGATCAACGAGCAAGACCTCAGTGTCCAGTTTCTTGGAAAGATCTGTAATAAATTCATTAACCGGACGATCCGAAGTGAACCCAACAACTTCTGCACGGAATTCCAACTGGAGCCATGACCCCTGCTGGAGGTCAAGACCATACTGAAGATTCGAGACCATATTGCCTTGCTGATCGATATGAGGGAATATTGCAACAACCGAGAGGAGGATAAGAATGATGAGCGTGGCAACTCTCCAGTCGGAGATCAGTGCTTTTAACTCAGCTCCGTTCATTTACTACCCCCTTTTAGAACATACCATTTTAGAATGCCGACATTTGTCAGCCAAGTGTTCATGATATCAAACACCAGCCCGATTAGAAGCACAGCGGATATCTCCATGAGTATCTGCACCGAGCCAAACCATGACACAATGAATAGTGCCGCTGTTGCTGCGAGTGTTGTCGATGTCATGATGATACCAGTCGTGAATGCTCCTGTCAGTTTTTCATTGAGTTTTCCCTGCCGTTTCAGAACACGGTTCGTAAGCAGGATATCACTGTCTACAGAGTAACCAATCAGCATGAGCAGAGCGGCCACAGTTCCCAATGACAGGGGAATTCCAACAATGTTCATCGTTGCTGCTGTCATTACCATGTCAGCAAACGCAGAAAGTACAACTGCAGTTGCGGGAACAAAGGTCCGGAATGCTAAAAAGATCACAATTGCCATGCCAATGAAGGAAAAGATAAGGGCCACCACTGCCTGATACTGCAGGGTTTTTCCGAAGGATTCACCAATCTGGTCAATCTTTGCATCAGGATATTTTTGAGAGATCAGTGAAGTCAGAGATCTGAATTTTACATCATCCATTGAACTGAATTTCAAAAATTTCCCGTTGTTTACCCCTTCACTGATATCGATTAGCGGATAACCCGAAAATGTTGACTGGATCTGTTCCCGTGTATCCGGGGTAATTACCGTAACTGCTGTACCACCAGAAAAGTCAATACCGGGTGTAACCGGCATACCAGTATTAATCGTATTCAGGGAGAGCAGTACTATCGAAATTACAAGAAGTACGAGCGGGATTATCACCAATTGTTTTGGTGAATATTTTTCAATATCGTATTTGATCAATCCCATGCCCATATCATCTGTTAATCTACGATTAAATAGTTACCAGAGTCCTCATTAACTAGTTTGAACCACCAATCTTTTTTATTACAAGAATGAGCAGTTTTTAATTTCGCAGAAAAAAATTGTTCCTTTTAAAATTGGCTGGATTTCCGTTCGGGGATTTAAAAACGCACAAAATCAATAATTATATATACGTGGACCTTTGACACTAGAACTATGAGATCTCCATCAGAGATCAGAAGAGTCATTGAAGGGCGCCTACGATCTTACCTTTCCCGGGACAGGACTGGAATCCGGCGCGAAGTACTCAGGCTCTTTGTAAAGACCAAGTCAATTACCATCGCAGAAATTGTTACAGAACTGCAAAAGCAGTTTGTTGTAACATTTCATGCAATTGCATCCATGGTTGGTATCATAGCTTCCCGGATCGGTATACTCCATGCTACGCGAAATGCTGATGGAGTGAACAGCTACGAACTTAAGGAAAAATACTTTGATGTAGTTATCAGAATCGTCGGCGTTTGCTAATTTCAGTTCCTGATCCATAACCGTTTTTACCAAAGCCTTTCAATAATAATAGCATCATGCATACCGATTCCTATGACCGCGCTGGATTGAGTGAGGTCACAATTCTTCCTGAAGTGATCGATTTTATCAATAAGCGGAACTGCGATTTCCGTATCAGCACTTCTTGTGGGGGACCTATCCTTTTACCAATAAGAGTAAAGCCACCCAAAAAATCAGACCTTCTCCTAAAAGCAGGAAATCATACAATCTATGTGTCCATTCACCAGGTACGGTTCCTGCACAGCATCCATATGGAAATGATACCATTTTTTGATGATAATGATCTCATAAGGCACGAACGCTGATGAGTTTTGAAGAGATCTCTCACACAGCGGATGTAAAAATACGGGCACGGGCAGTGACTCTCGATGCACTTTTTACCGAAGCATTTCTTGCACTGATGCAGGTAGTATATGGAACCGACCGTAATCACGGAATAATCAAAGAGATCAGGGTCGAATCTGACAATATTGAATCACTTTTATGCGACTTCCTCTCAGAAGTGCTTTTTATTACTGAAGTTGAGGGATTGGTTTTTTCACGGGCAGAAGTAACAATCGAAGGCCTGCATCTGACTGCTTTTCTGTCTGGGG
Source organism: uncultured Methanoregula sp. (assembly GCA_963676675.2). Lineage (GTDB taxonomy): Archaea > Halobacteriota > Methanomicrobia > Methanomicrobiales > Methanospirillaceae > Methanoregula. Next base: position 2,088,305 of record OY781161.1, read on the forward strand.
AACCATTTGATCCACTCCGTCATTCATCAGGAACAGAAGTAAAAGGGATCTCCTATTCTGGACTCGTAATCCAGAAGAATGCGAACGGATATATGCTGGACATCTTATTTGATGTATGAGGAGGATCCGAAAAATGGGAGAAGGACATTCCGCGATAAGAGGTTGGATCTATAATTCAATAGTTCAGACAATGAGGAAGACCGATGATTGACGGTGTGCGACATACCGGGGTGAATGAATGGGAAGTACCTGTCGGGTATGTGCCTGGAATGAGAGTTCCGGGAAAATTTTTCCTCTCGGAATCATTAGGAACCAGCCTAGAATCCGGCGCAATCGAACAGCTGGCAAACGTTGCCACCCTGCCCGGTATCATCAGGCATTCCCTTGCCATGCCGGATATCCACTGGGGCTACGGGTTTCCCATAGGGGGTGTTGCGGCATTCTCACTCGATGAGGGGGTAATATCTCCCGGGGGTGTTGGCTTTGATATCAACTGCGGGGTCCGGCTGATCACCACACCACTTGCACAGAAAGATATTTCCGGTCGTCGTGACCTGATCGAGGAACTCTTCCGGGCAGTTCCCACAGGAGTCGGGGGCAAGAGCACACTCAGGATTTCTCCTCCGGATCTCGAACGCATGATGATCAAAGGGGCAAGCTGGGCAGTGGATGCCGGGTATGGCGTCAAACGTGATCTCATCCGGTGCGAGGATGGCGGATACATGAAACAGGCTGACTGCCACGCCGTATCAACAAAAGCAAAACAGCGGGGTGTCCCGCAGGGAGGGACCCTGGGATCCGGCAACCATTTCCTCGAAATGCAGGTTGTGAGCGAGATCTTCGATCCTGAGGCAGCCAGGGCATTCGGGCTGCAGCTGGGCCAGATCTGCTGCATGATTCACTGTGGATCCCGGGGACTCGGCCACCAAGTCTGCACCGATCACCTCAAACTCCTCGAAAGTGCCACTAAAAAATATCATATCACCATTCCGGACCGGCAACTCGCCTGCGCACCCATCACGTCCATAGAAGGGAAGGACTATTTTGGTGCAATGGCCGCTTCAGCCAATTATGCATGGGCAAACCGGCAGCTCATCACCCATACCGTGCGGCAGGTGCTTGCAAAGATGTTCCGGATAGACTACGATTCTATGCCGCTGGCCTATGATGTGGCGCACAATGTTGCAAAGATCGAAGAGCATGATGTTGACGGAAAGCGTATGAATGTCTGCGTGCACCGCAAAGGCGCAACCCGCGCTTTTGGCCCGGATAGCGATGAACTTCCGCAGGACCTGAAAAAGATCGGCCAGCCGGTCATCATCCCCGGTAGTATGGGCACATCATCCTTTGTCCTGCGCGGGACGAAGATCGCCATGGAAAAGACGTTCGGCAGTACCTGTCATGGGGCAGGGCGTATCATGAGCCGCACGCAGGCAAAGAAGAGCCTGAGCGGAAAAGAGATCACGGCAAATCTCCTAAAAGCGGGGATTATCGTGCGGGCTCACAGTGAGAATGCGATCGCGGACGAAGCCCCGGAAGTGTACAAATCCAGTGATGAAGTGGTGAACGTGGTGCATGAGGCAGGAATCTCCCGGCTCGTGGCACGCCTCTCCCCGTTGGGAGTGATCAAGGGATGAGTTGCCGGGCCGGGTTTGTCTGGGGAACGGCCCAGCATTTCAACCGTTTCATCGAAGATTGCGGAATCACCTGCGAACTCGTCACGCCTCACATGCTGGCAGCCCCGTTTTACCGCCAGACCTTCAACTGCCTGATCATCCCGACTGGTTTTGCAAATCCCCTCTATTCCAACCTCCTGCCAGCCCTCCGGGCCTCATCACCACGGATAGAAAAATTCGTAGAGAAGGGTGGAAACCTGCTGGTTTATGGAGCAGCCACAGAAAAACCGGATGGGTACGACTGGCTTCCCTTCGCGGTGACCTACCGGCACGACTGCCACCCGCGAAGGATTGACTGTATTCCTTCGTCTGATGCGGGAACCATGATCGAGGATTATGATCCCCTCTGCATAGAATGCGACGGTTCATTCGTATCCCACGAAGGATGCTGTATTGGCAGGGCCGAAGACTCGGATGTTATCATTGAAAAGAAGGCAGGTAAGGGAAGAATTGTGGTCACCAGTGTGCACGAATATCCCTCAAGAAAATTCTTAACCGCATTTTGTGCTTCGGGATTACCGACAATTTTTTAGTTCTCCCTGATTTTAAAGATCGGTCCCTTTTATCGAAGTTTTTCCCGGGAACCTTTTCCTATACACAATATTCATCTAGATAGAGAATGACCAGAGTTATAAGAGGAGTCCCATGCACCGTTATACATTATCCTGCAGCGCAGAATCCGGCGATCTTGAACCCATCGTGATTGCCGTCCACGAACTGATCCACCGTCTTCCCGTTACGGCAAAATCGCTTGAAAAAGATGGGATCCGGGTTGAAGACGGCAGGGTCATCGACCGACACTACAATGGCCCGGTCCTCATGGAAGCGATCGCAACAAACCGCACGATAAAAATTACTCCTTCCAGCGGAGCGTACAAGAATGTTCCCGTGACCGTCACTCCGATCCGGGATAATGAAGGAAATGCTATCGGTGCAATTGGGGTGGTGGATATCACCGGCATTTTTGATCTTGCCACACTCATGGAAAACCAGTCTGCGATAATAAAAGAGGTATGTGGCAAGAATCCCTGCCCGCTTCCCTCGGAACAAAGTGGCTCCAGAAGGTGAAATACATGACGGATTCGGCATTCAGGGTACTTGAGATACTGGAACGGGCTGCAGCCCCTATATCTGGAGAGGCGATCAGCAACGAACTGGGGGTCACTCGGTCTGCGGTCTGGAAGCAGATCAAAGAGCTCCGCCTGATGGGGTATACCATCTCATCCTCACAGAAAGAGGGGTACCAGCTCACCCGGGCGAGCGAAAAACTCCTCCCGTACGAGATTCACAAAAACCTACGGACTCAGTTTATTGGTAAAAAACTACGTTACCTGGAGAAAACCCCTTCCACAAACGCGATCGGCAAGCAGCTCTGCCAGGAGGGGGATGTGGACAAACTGGACGGAACCGTGATCATTGCTGAAGAACAGAGTGGGGCGGTAGGAAGGATGGGGAGGGCCTGGATCTCGCCGGGCGGGGGAATCTGGATTACCATCATTCTCAAGCCGGCCGTGCCGGTAGATCACGTTTTTATGATCACGATGGCAGGGTCTATTGCCATCGCCAAGGCAATGCGAAAGGAATTCGAGCTCGGTGCCCTGATCAAGTGGCCTAACGATATTTTCATTGGCAACAAAAAAGTCGCCGGGCTTCTCCTGGAGCTTGCCGCAGAAGCAGATAAGGTCCATTATTGCCTGCTGGGAATCGGTGTGAACGTAAATGTTCCCCTCAGTAATTTTACACCTGAACTCCAGAAGCTCATTACATCGATCAGTGCAGAAGTTGGCCATGAAGTGGACCGGGCTGCGTTCCTTGCCCGGATCCTAAAAGAGTTCGAGAGCCGGTACCTGCTCCTGGAAGAAGGAGAGTATGACACCATACTGCAGGAGTGGAAGAGCCTGTCATGCACACTTGAAAACCATGTGCAGATCCGTACGCTCAAGAATACTTTTGAAGGAGAAGCCGTAGATATCGATGCATTCGGTGCCCTGATCATTCGAAAAGAGAATGGCAGGCTCGAACGGGTGATAGCGGGTGACTGCTATCAGCAGTAATCAATAGCGGTATTTTTTTATCGTCAACCACTAAATTTTTTCAGGTTGACGATGTTTGGGGACCTGAACCGATCCAGAACTATTGCATATTCTGCAGCATTTATCGCGCTTATTGCCCTTGGCAGCTGGGTATCGTTACCATTCTTTCCGGTGCCGCTGACACTCCAGACACTTTTTGTTCTGCTTGCCGGGGCAGTCATGCGCAGGTATGCAGTGATCCCGGTTACGCTGTATATTATGCTGGGCGCACTGGGACTGCCGGTCTTTCACAACGGGATTGCGGGAATCGGGATCCTGCTGGGCCCAACCGGAGGATACCTGATCGGGTTTATGCCGGCTGCACTTATCGTGGGGCTGGCATACGAGGCAAAAGGTGAATGGGTCCACGTCATTGGACTGGCGCTTGCAACCTTGATCATCTATGCCTTCGGGATCAGCTGGCTCCTGTATTCGACCGGGATGGGTATCGTTGCTGCGGTGGCAATAGGAATGCTCCCGTTCATCCTGGGAGATGTAGCGAAGGCTTCTGCAGCATACCTGATTGCAAAGAGATTTCCATGATTGAACTGTCCGGGCTCATTTACCGTAATATCAGGATCGATTCCCTGATAATCCCGCCCGGGATAACCTCCGTGATCGGCCCAAACGGGAGTGGCAAGACAACATTGCTCCGGCTCTGCTCAGGTATTACAGTGCCGGAGGCCGGCGTGATCCTCATCGATGGCAAAACCCCGAGGGATACGGATGTTGGCTGGGTAAACGAGTTTCCGGATAAAAATATTCTTTTTTCCCGGGTGTCCAACGAGATCGCTTCTGCCCTTCATTTTTCCCATGTTCCCTGCGATGAGACAGACCGTGCCGTAAAAACGATTGCCCACCAGATGAATATTACGCATTTTCTCGATCGAACGATAAAAGAACTTTCCGGCGGGGAAAAAGTCCTTGTTGCACTCGCATCCGCCCTGGTCCATCACCCGAAGATCCTGGTACTGGATGAATATGACTCCCATCTGGATGAGACCCGCTGCCTGCAGATCGAAGAACTGATACTAACATCTGGAGTACCGTATGTAATTCGCTGCACCCAGCAGATGGAGACTGCTGCGCGAGGGGATCTTCTCCTGGTCATGGAAGACGGCCGGGTTACGCTCAGCGGAAATCCTGTCCGGGTCTTTACCTCCCTTGTTCAAACCCCGTTCTATCCAATGTCGTGGCGGTGCAAGATATGAATCTGCAGCTCAATGCCGCACGCGCCTCCTGGGGAGACTGGTCACTGACAGCTGATGGTACTTTTGGGGAAGGGATTCATCTGGTGAGCGGGAATGTCGGAAGTGGAAAATCGACCCTTGCCCTTATGATGGCCGGACTATTGTCACCTTCACACGGTACGATAGGGAGGGATGGCATCAGGTCGAGCATGATCTCCCTGCAGTTTCCCGAATATCATGTGACCGGTTCTACCGTTGCTGAGGAATGCAGGTCCTGGGGGCTTGACCCCGGGCCGGTCCTTTCCGAACTAAAACTCAAGGAAAAGCAGGATCGTGGGCCGCTCACGTTGAGCCGCGGTGAATTAAAACGCCTGCATCTTACCTGCGTACTGGCAAAAAATTACGATCTTCTCCTGCTCGATGAGCCGTTCAGCTCACTGGACGCCCGGGAAAAAGAACGAATCTGCGGGCTTCTCTCCGAAAGGACAACCGGAATTACCGTCCTGTTCACCCACGAGCAGACCACATTTCCCCGGGTCGACTATCTGTGGGAGATACAACAAGGAATGTTGATAGAACGCGGTGAGCTGCCCGGTGCCCTTCACCACTGGACGCATGCCCCGGTTCTGATAAAACGAATTCTCGCATCCGGAAAGCATCTCAAAAATATTTCACCCTCGGATCTCCTGGAGGCCGCATGCAGGATGTAAGGTTGCGGATTGGCACAGCAACCCTCCTCACCCTGGTTGCATTTTTCAGTGTGCCCGGAGCAATGGGAGTCTTTGTGTGGTGGTTTGTCTTTACACCCCGATTGCAGGAAGTAAAGCGGATCAGGATCGTTGCCGGGACGCTCGGTATGATCGCACTTGCGGCATTCTTCATATTTATAACCGGCGGTGATGGTATTTCCTACCTGATCAGAATGGGTGCAATCATCCTTATCGGGGTCTGGCTCTATAGCGAGCAGGAAGTGGGGGAATTTTTACATTTCGGGGTCTGGTTACTGGGAAACAGGACTGGTTTTGAGCTTGGCATGATTGCCGAGATGGGGATGCAGATGGCGGATTCACTTGCTGCCGATCTCGATCGCATCCACATGGCCATGACTATCAAAGGACAACCGTGGGGGGTGAAATCCCTTGTACCTGCCGGGCTCATCCTGGTGAATGATGCACTCGTCCGAACCCAGGATACTGCGGAACTGATGGCAGTGAGAGGTTTTTATTGCGGGGGTTCCTTCTGTCCGCAAATCATCCACCGGCGATATGATATGATTCCGGTTATGGCTGCAATTGTTGTCGGGTTTTTGGCGTTCGTTCCCGTTAGTGAATTTTTAATACTTTACCGGTGAATTTTAAGAGGCTGAATAAATTCCTGCCGGCCTATTGAGGTTTACCCAATGCACCCTGCCGCTCCCAAGAAGATACTGATCACCGATACCACGCTCCGGGATGCCCACCAGTCCCTCATCGCGACACGGCTCCGGACCGAGGATATGCTCCCCCTTGCACGGGAGATTGACCATTGCGGTTTTTTTTCGGTTGAGGCCTGGGGTGGCGCTACTTTCGATACCTGCATACGGTTTTTAAACGATGATCCTTGGGATCGCCTTCGCGCGCTTAAAGGAGAACTGAAACACACTCCGATCCAGATGCTCCTGCGCGGTCAGAACCTGGTCGGGTACCGTCACTATCCGGATGATGTTGTAGACAAATTTATCTCTGCCGCTCATAAAAACGGAGTGGATATCTTCCGGATCTTCGATGCCCTGAACGATATCCGCAATATGCAGCGTTCCATGGACCAGGTGAAAAATGTCGGGGCGCACCTGCAGGGCACTCTTTCCTATACCACCAGTCCGGTTCATACCACTAAGACATTTATCAATATGGCCCATGAACTTTATACGAAGGAATGCGATTCGATCTGCATCAAGGATATGGCAGGACTCATCATGCCGGCAGCAGCACGGGAGCTTATCACCGGCATCAAGAAGACTGTCGACATTCCGATATGTCTGCACAGTCATTCAACAAGCGGGGTTGCCCCCATGAGTTACCAGGCCGCTATCGATGCAGGTGTTGACATACTTGATACCGCAATGTCTCCCTTTGCCATGGGAACCTCCCAACCCCCGACAGAAAGTATTGTCGCATCCCTGATAGACACACCACGGGAGACCGGGATAGACTTAATCAAACTCCGAGCGGTCCGCAATATCTGTATGCAGATCCGGGAAAAATATGCGGGCCTGGTAAGCCCGATATCAGAACGCATTGACAGCGATGTGCTCATCTACCAGCTTCCGGGCGGCATGATCTCAAACACGGTCTCCCAGTTGCAGGAGCAGGATGCCCTCAACCGGTGGGAAGAGGTACTTGCAGAGATCCCCCGTGTCAGAAAAGATCTCGGATACCCACCACTGGTCACCCCCACCAGCCAGATTGTCGGCACCCAGGCGGTGCTCAATGTGCTGGTAAACGGCGAGCGGTACCGCAACGTGACAAAAGAAGTCAAGGATTATATGCACGGACTTTATGGTAAGTCCCCGGGGCCGGTCAGTGAAGAGATACGGACCCTTATCATTGGCAATGATACAGTCGTTACGGTTCGTCCTGCAGACCTGCTCGAACCTGCGTACGCCTCCATGAAAGCCGAGGCAGAGAAAGCAGGACTCGTGAAAAAAGAAGAAGATGTCCTCACATACATCCTCTACCCGGCGATTGCCCCCTCGTTCCTCAAAGGGGAACGAACCCAGGAAGCTATCCCCCAGAAACATTCCGTAACAAAACCCTCATCCGATATACCGAGCCAGATGGAAGTAGAAGTGGACGGTGAAGTATTCTCCGTCCGGATTGTTTCAGTTGGCGGCAGCAGCGTGAATGTAACCAGTGTAGCGCCTCAAAAGGTTCCCCGTGGTGAAGTAGCCGGGGGTATCAAGAGCAATATGCAGGGGATGGTACTTCAGGTGTCCGTCAGCCGTGGGGCAACAGTTAAGAAAGGCGATACCCTGCTAGTTCTCGAAGCCATGAAGATGGAGAACCCTATTCACAGCCCGGTCGATGGCAAAGTCATGGAGATCTTTGTCGATACCGGCGATGTCGTCCAGAATGGCGATGTCCTGCTGGTGGTGCAATGAAATTTTTCGAAAAACTTTTAATCGCCAACCGGGGCGAGATCGCCATCCGCGTCATGCGTGCATGCCGCGAACTCGACATTGAAACGGTCGCGATCTACTCTTCTGCCGACAAGAATGCACTCCATGTCAAATACGCGGATGAGGCATTCCATGTCGGCGATGCCCACCCCTCCAAAAGTTACCTGAACATGGAGAGGATTGTTGACATTGCCAAAAAGAGTGGGGCTGAGGCAGTGCATCCAGGATATGGATTTCTGGCCGAGAATTACCGGTTTGCAAAACTCTGTCATGATGAAAATGTGATCTTTGTTGGCCCGCGCTGGAAGACCATCAAAGCCATGGGATCGAAGATCGGCAGCAAGCAGATGATGCAGCAGGCCGGGGTCCCGGTAATCCCGGGTACTGAAGGCGGAATCAATAATATTGACGATGCAAAGAAAGTAGCCTCAGAGATTGGTTACCCGGTGATCGTTAAGGCCAGCGCCGGGGGAGGCGGCATAGGTATGCAGATTGTGCAGGATGAAAAAGCACTCGAAGATGCCATAACTGCAAGCATGCGCATTGCTCAGTCTGCTTTTGGAGACGCTACGGTATTTATCGAAAAATACTTAGTCAAACCCAGGCACATCGAATTCCAGGTGCTTGCCGATGAACACGGCAATGCCGTTCATCTCTATGACAGGGAATGCTCGATCCAGCGCAGGCACCAGAAATTGATTGAAGAGGCACCCTCACCGATCATGACCCCGGAACTACGAGAGCGAATGTCCCGGTCTGCACTCAAGGTTGCAGAAGTATCGGACTACACCAATGCCGGGTCGGTTGAATTCCTCTACAGTCAGGGGAATTACTATTTCATGGAAATGAACACACGTCTCCAGGTAGAACACACGATCACCGAATTTATCACGGGAATCGATCTGGTCAAGCAGCAGATCGCTGTTGCAGCCGGGGAATCACTGCCCTTTTGCCAAGAGGATATTTCTATCCGGGGTCATGCCATAGAATGCCGTATCAATGCTGAAGATCCCCTCAATAATTTCGCCGCAGATCCCGGTAAAATTGTCCGCTACCGTTCACCGGGTGGACCGGGTATCAGGGTTGACAGTGGCATCCACATGGGTTACACAATACCCCCGAACTATGACTCCATGATTGCAAAACTGTGTGCATGGGACAGCACCCGGGCAGAGACAATAAAACGGATGCGTCGTGCAATCTCTGAATACATCATTCTCGGCATACGGACGACCCTGCCTCTCCATTATGCTATTATGAACAACCAGCAGTTTGTCGATGGAAATACTCATACGCACTTCCTCAAAGAGGAGCATATTTTCGATACACTGGAGCGGTACACCCGTGATGAGGAGACCCGGATGCAGACACTTGCGGGATCTTTTGAACAGGGAAAAAAAATCGCCGCAATAACTGTTGCAGTCAACCAATACCTGCAACAGAAAAAGGATTGATACCCGATGAAAAAGGTCTATCAGAACATTTAATAGTTTTTACTGCGTTTTTATTATGCACTTTTGTGCTGCGGTGGCCTAGCTGGTTAGGGCGCCAGACTCATAGGGTTTACAAGAACGTTTTATACGTTCAAGCTTGAGACATCTGGAGATCGGGGGATCGTAACCCTCCCGCAGCATACAATTTTTCACACAAGGGTTTGTTTTTATAATTACACGCTCATTTCTCATTCTGATTGGCAAATATGCAGTGATTTGTTCACCTTTTGTTTTTATGTGACGATATATTTATTTACCGATTAATCAAACACCATACAGTAAATCCAGGTGAAATGATGCTTTTTGCTAATGTGGTTGTTGGATTAGTCCAATTGATTATTGCCGTTTTCTTTGCCGTAGTGGCACTATATATCGGCTTTGCGGTGCTCAGTAAGATCACCAAAGGTATAGATGAGGAAAAAGAACTCGCAAAAGGTAATGTCGCAGTCGGTATCCTTGTTGCAGCAGTATTTGTTGCTATTGCTCTTGTAGTCCAGTCAGGTGTATCAGGACTTTCCGTAGGAATAAACAAGGCAGTGAGTCTGGGAATCTTATCCGTTGATGGTCTACTCGCAATCGGAGTTGCATTCTTCCAGCTTATTATTGGCATTGTGCTCGCTGTCGGGGCGATCTACCTTGCACTCTATGTCCTGGACAAACTGACAACTGGAGTTGAGGAATTTGAGGAACTTAAGAAAGGAAATATCGCAGTGGCAATAGAGATGGCCGGGGTTATTATCGCCGTTGCTGTTATTATCCAGTCCGGCGTTATTGGAATTACAGCAGCAATAATATAATCTTTTTTGTCGGTCCTTATATCGATATTGGGATTCTTAGCACTATCACTTTTAGGGAGAGATCATTACTGAAAACGATACTTATAAATCATAACTTTTTTAATTAATTTTGACTTTTTAATTTTACAAATCAGATATCTAACGTTTTCTTAAATTCCGAACCGGTTTATTGTCTGGATAAGCTCGGCAAAACCTTCCATTTCCATAGCAAGCACTTGATCGCGGGTCATTCCCATGCTGGTTTCAGCATCTGCAGTTAGTACATCAGGTCCACGGATTATCTCACGCTCCACACCATCTCCTGACAGTATTCCCTGTGCTTCAGGGTCAAATACAAACGCCCGCCCGGGAATAATCACCACACGTTCAAGCGCAGATACATCGAGTTTCTTAAGATCTTCTGCAGTGATGAGACATGCAACGTCTTTACAAACCGGAACAACGGGCACTTCAGCGCCACATGCCGAAAGGATTTTTTCAATATAGGGTGTTGCCACACTACCACTAATGACCGTAGCTCTCCGAGATATTCGAGGTAATTTCTGTATCAGTCCTGGTTCGTTGAGAATTGTAAATGGAGAGCCAATATCTGGATCCCACAAGGGAGTTCCGGAGATCTTCAAATTGTATTTCCCGTTTAAATCTGCGATAAGATCACGGAATGAATCCACTGTCTGAACCTGCTGATCCTTAATAATCGGACCATTTCCCAGAATTAAACCCTGTTCATATGCATTCGCAAAACGCATCAGTATTAGTCCTTTTGCCCCGCAGGTATCCAGCCATTCGCAAGTGTGCTCAAGTATTTTACCATCATTAATTCCAGGAAGGACAACCGCAGCAGCATATACATCAGCAATCTCGCTCAACCGTTCTACAATTTTTAAAGAGACTTCAGGTGTCGGATCATGCATGAATCGCTTGCGAAGAGCCGGATCGGATGCAAAAACCGTGAACGATATTTCTGAAAGGCCATTATCGATAAGGAGATTGGCTACTTCAGGATTATCCCAACCTTTACCACTCGTATATCCGATGTGGAGTGGTGCCTCCATACTGCCAAGCAGTTCAATAAGTTCTGTAAAACGGGGATAGCAGCTCGGATCTCCGCCGCCGCTTATTGTGATCCGTTCGATATCTCCACGTGTTGTCTGAAGATTTGCAAGTATTTGATCAGCGATAGTTTTTAGATCCTTAAACCCGCTGTACTCTTCCTTGATCCCTCGAGTGCAGTAATCGCATCCTTTTTTGAAGGGAAGACAATACCTGCATCCAAGTGGCTGGACATCCTTGACGTGTTTGAAATAACAATATTCGCAGAATCCACGGCAATTAATACCCGGACTTCCCCCAATATCAACGGTCAAGTGAGCCATTTTCTATTAATGTTATCTCCGTTCTTTATTGTATAATGTATTTGTTTATGAGCTTGCTTCGATGCTGATCTTACTTACATGGCAGATGATCGTAGATCCCTTTGAAAATTTCTTTGGAAAAGAATTCCCAAGAACTCTTTCACAACGATGGATGAGCACCATCTTTTTTACGTTCCAATGATTATAGTATATGGCGCCTCAGTGGCTTAGTTGGCAGAGCGGCTGACTTGTAATCAGCAGGTCCCGTGTTCAAATCACGGCTGAGGCTTTAAGACATCAGGTACCTGAATCTACAAAAAAATATAAATAAATTATTTTATATTGCATTTTAAAAATTAATTAATAGAAAAAGAGAGAGAATATGATAAAAAAAGTTATTGTCACTGGCGGTGCTGGGTTTATCGGAAGTCATCTTGCCGAGGCTCTCATTAGCAAAGGTTACCACGTTGTGATTCTTGATAACTTTTCTACCGGAAGAATAGAGAATATCAGGAATTTTAAGGAATCGCCACATATTAAAATCGAAAAAGTTGATATCACAGATTTTTCTGCAGTATCAGATGTTTTTAAAGATACAACATTTGTCTTTCATCTTGCTGCATTGGCAGATATTGTCCCCTCAATCCAGGAGCCACTCAAGTATCACAATACTAACGTAAACGGCACAATTACCATATTAGAAGCGGCACGAAAAGCAGGGGTTAAAAAAATTATTTATGCGGCCTCTTCCTCCTGTTACGGAATACCAGACAGTTATCCAACACCGGAAACCGCACCAATCCGCCCAATGTACCCTTATGCGTTGACAAAATATCTCGGTGAACAATATGTGATGCATTGGAATCAGACCTATGACCTTCCATGTGTCTCCCTCCGTCTCTTTAATGTATACGGTCCGCGTTCCCGGACATCAGGAACCTACGGGGCGGTCTTCGGTGTGTTCCTTGCCCAAAAACTTGCAGGAAAACCTTTTACGGTCGTTGGCGATGGGACACAGACCCGGGATTTCACCTATGTTACTGATGTTGTTGAAGCATTCATCAAAGCCGCGGAGTCGAATAAAAGAGGAGAGATATTTAATGTTGGATCTGGGGGTACGTACTCTGTGAACCATTTGGTCGAGCTTCTTGGAGGCAAAGTGCTGCATATTCCTAAACGTCCCGGAGAACCCGATTGCACTTTTGCAGATACAAACAAGATCCGGCAAGAACTCGGGTGGTCTCCAAAGGTCTCTTTTGAATCGGGCGTCAAACAGATGATTAATAATATTGACATGTGGCGCGATGCACCGGTGTGGGATGAAAAGACAATAGCTTCTGCAACAAAAGACTGGTTTTCATATCTTGGTAGAGGTTAAAACCCATGATAAACACGAACTCCAAAATCCTTTCCCTTCAGGATGTTTCAAATCGCCTAGATAAAACACGTCAGGGTAAGAAGATTGTTCTGTGTCATGGAGTATTTGATCTCCTTCATATTGGGCATATAAAATATTTCGAGAATGCAAAGACTGCCGGAGATATTCTCATAGTCACGGTTACTCCTGATCGATATGTAAATAAAGGGCCAAATCGACCTGCATTTCAAGAGCAATTGAGATGTGAAGCAATAGCTGCTTTAGAAGTTGTTGATTATGTAGCACTTAATGAATGGCCTACCGCTGTTGAAACAATACAACTTTTAAAACCTGATATCTATGCGAAGGGATCGGAATATAAAAAGTCAGAAAATGACGTGACCGGTATGATTATTAAGGAAGAGCAGGCACTGCAAGAGATCGGGGGATCAATGTTTTTTACCGATGATATTGTATTTAGCTCATCAGCTCTCATCAACCAGTTTTCAGCAGATTTCCCGGAAGAAACTAAAAAATTTTTTCACGCTATATCAAAAATGCATGGAGAAAGCAAAATTTTTTCCTACATTGACAAAGCCCGATCTCTCAAAGTATTAGTCATTGGAGAAGCAATTCTCGATGAATACAATTATTGTGATATGGTCGGGGTAGCTGCAAAAGATCCTGCACTTGTAGTACGCTATCTATCACAGGAGCGATTTGCTGGGGGGATTCTGGCAGTAGCTAATAATCTTGCAAATTTTTGCGATAGCGTTGACCTTATTGCAATGCTTGGAGAATTTGAATCTGAAGAGTCTTTTATCAAAGAACACCTCCACGGTAATATAAACCCTGTTTTCTTTTACAAAGAAAAATCTCCCACCATTGTCAAGCAGCGTTATGTGGCGGAGGGTCCAGCGATACAAAAGCTTTTCGAGGTGCACAAGATAAACCAGCGCGATCTATCTGCATCGGAACAATCAATGCTTCAGGATCAGATCCTTTTGCGTATTAACGAATATGATCTTGTGCTGGTTGTCGACTTCGGGCATGGTTTTATCTCCCCGGATACTGCGCGATTGATTTCAGAAAAAGCAAAATTTCTTGCGGTAAACGCCCAGGCAAACTCCGGAAACAGGGGATTTAATGTAATTTCAAAGTATCCATCTGCTGCCTTTATATGTCTCAATGATTTGGAGATCCGGTTAGAGGAACGGCATAATCCAGGGACCGTTTTCGATATGGTTAAAAACGTTGCAAAAAAACTTTCCTGTCCGCTTACTATCGTTACACAGGGTAAACTTGGGTGTATTTGTTATCGACAAGAGGAAGAAATGATCATCATCCCTGCGTTTGCCAAGAAGGTTGTCGATCGTATCGGTTCGGGGGATGCAATGATTGCAATTGCATCTTTATCTGCTGTTCAGCAGGCTCCGGCAATTGTTACTGGCTTTATTGGCAATGCGGCGGCATCAGTTGCCGTATCAACGGTCGGGCATAGGAGCTCAATTGAAAAAGTGTCTTTCAAAAAATATTTATCGGCACTGCTCAAATAAAAAACCCATTGACTGAAAAAATGATGCCCTTTACACAGTATTTCGGGGAATTACAAAAATTTCTGGAAAGCGTTATAATTACGGATAGTAACGGCCAAATATTGGATCGAAATGATGGATTGTCCTTGATTATCACCAGTCTTCGTAATATAAAAACTGCAAATAAGAAAGTGATGATTATCGGCAATGGCGGGAGTGCAGCAATTGCCAGTCATTTACAGAACGATCTTTGCAAGGCAGCACAAATCCGTGCCATGGTATTCACCGAACCACCCCTGTTAACGGCACTCTCAAATGATATCAGTTATAATGCAGCATATCGTGAACTGGTGAACCTTTGGGCTGACAATGGCGATATACTATTTTCCATCAGCAGTTCGGGTCGTTCCCAGAATATCACTGATGCGGTGATAACTGCTCGGGATCATGGATGCAAACCTATTATTACCTTATCGGGATTCCTTCCCGATAACCCGCTCCGTGGCATGGGGGATATTAATCTTTATGTCTCCTCCAAAGAATATGGATATGTAGAATTGGCCCATTCAGTACTTGCACACTATATTTCGGATCAAACATCAAAAATTGGATAATTTTGTATCGATAAAACCAGTCTGATCCGTGTATTAATGGAAGTATCCTATAACTTCAGGAGATCTCATGAAAGTAGAGGTTGACAGTCATAAATTGATATATCACCCAAAAAGAGTATCAGAGTGGCTCAGAACGGGCGATTGTTTTCCCATCTATGTTGAGATTGGAGTGACGAACCGTTGCAATCACCGGTGTGTTTTTTGTGCTCTGGACTGGTTCGAGAAAAAACCCCTTGATATAGATACAGAAGTGATGAAACGTGCACTTCGTGAAATGGCTGAATGTGGCGTAAAATCGATTATGTTTGCCGGAGACGGTGAGCCTATGCTGCACCGGGACATATGTGAATTTATTACCTATGCCAGACATCAGGGTCTCGATATAGCAATAGCAACGAACGGTGTTTTGTTTGACAGGGAAAAACTGGAAGAGACGCTCCCCTCTCTTTCATGGGTTCGTTTTAGTGTCGATGCTGGCACATCACCTACACATAAAAAAATACACC
Organism: uncultured Methanoregula sp.; assembly: GCA_963676675.2. Lineage (GTDB taxonomy): Archaea > Halobacteriota > Methanomicrobia > Methanomicrobiales > Methanospirillaceae > Methanoregula. The sequence goes on from OY781161.1 coordinate 2,104,057, forward strand.
GTGGGGGATCGAAAGATTTTGATAAGGTTTTAACGAATATCCGTGACGCGTTGACGATCAAAAAAAGAGATAATTTATCTGTCGTCATCGGAGTGCAATTTTTACTGATTCCTGAAAATCTTGAGGATCTTGTGCCGTTCATTGAACACTTCAAGAAAATCGGTGTGGACAATGTTCAGATTAAACCGTATTCCCAACATCCATTAAGTAAAAACCGTTATTCGATCGAATATTCACAATATCAGAGTATTGAGGATGAGATTAGAAAATATGAGACTCATGAATTCCAAGTAATTTTCCGGTCACAAACCACTCAACGGTTAATGACGAAACGAACATATCATGAGTGTTATGGTTTGCCATTTTATACGCTTATAGAAGCAGATGGCACAATAATTCCCTGTAACCTTTTCCATCATAACCCGGATTTCTGTTATGGAAACCTGAATACCGATTCGTTTGCAACCATCTGGAACGGTGAAACGAGGAAACATATTTTACAGCAACTGACGAAAAATACAATGCAACACTGCAGGGACGGGTGCAGGTTGGATGCAATAAACCGGTATCTCTTGCAGCTGAAAAACCCGCATCCGCATGTAAATTTTATTTAATATCGTTCATTATGACTGACAATACGGGAATTCCAGACCAAAAGGAACTCGATCTGGTATCAAGACAGATACGGGCAGAGATCATAGAAACATCTCATAAATCTGAGGCCATGCATCTTGGGGGCTGCCTTTCATGTGTTGACATACTGGTTGCATTGTATTTTGGTTGCATGTCGGTTCATCCAGAAGACGCGAGCTGGCTGGATCGTGACAGATTTATTCTGAGCAAAGGACATGCAGCACTTGCATTGTATACCGTTCTCGCTTACCGGGGTTTCTATACCCGTGAGCAGACAAGCACATTCAATAAAGACGGGAGCCCGTTTACCGAACATCCAGTCTGGAAAAATATTCACGGTATCGATGCCACTTCAGGATCACTGGGACATGGTCTGGGGATTGGTAGTGGTATGGCTCTGGCCGCAAAAATTTCCGGAAAACAGTACCGGACCTTTGTACTCATGAGTGATGGTGAATGCGATGAAGGGTCGGTCTGGGAGGCTGCCCTTTTTGCACCGGCACATAATCTTGGAAATCTGGTTGCAATCATTGATTATAATAAATGGCAGGCATGCGGACGGAGTAACGAGATTATGAATCTCTCCCCGCTTAAACAGAAGTTTTCCGCATTCGGATGGGCAGCACATGAAGTGAACGGGCATGATATTGGTGCGATGATGAGTCTTTTTCGGTCAGTACTCACATCACTGGAACAGCGGCCCGTAGCTATCATTGCTCACACCATTAAAGGAAAGGGGGTATCTTTCATGGAGGACGATAATAACTGGCATTACCGCATCCCCTCTGCTGACGAAGTGAGGAAGGCGCATCAGGAGTTAGGAGTCCGATGAGAGACACATTTTCATCAGAACTGACTAATCTTGCTGGTTCAGATCCCCGCATCGTCCTTCTTATGGCAGATATCGGCAACCATATGTTTGATCGGTTCAAAGAGCTCTATCCCAAGCGTTTTTTCAATTGCGGCATCGCCGAGTCAAACATGATCAGTGTTGCAGCAGGACTTGCAATGTGCGGATTTCGCCCATTTGTCTATACATTTTCAGCATTCGATATCGGGCGGCCTTTCGAACAGATACGGGTTGACCTTGCGTTTCAGAATCTTCCTGTAGTGATCATCGGTCTTGGGGGAGGTCTTACCTATTCCCCACTTGGACCTACCCATTATATTTGTGAAGACCTGGCAATCACCCGGGCCCTCCCCAATATGACGGTTATCTGTCCTGCGGATGCTATTGAGACACGAGCTGCGATCAGATCTGCTCTTCAAAACGAGGGGCCCGTATATATCCGCATCGGGAAGAAAAATGAACCGGCAATACATAAAACCCCCCCTGATTTTGTTATTGGGAAAGGAATTACGATCGAGGAAGGCACTGATATCTGCATTCTTGGGACCGGAACAATATTACCGGATATTATAACAGCTGCGCACCTTCTCAGGGAATACGGCCTCACAACCCGCATCGTCAGTTTCCATACAATCAAACCATTGGATACCGAGCTTCTCAAAAATGTATTCTCTGACTATTCTCTCGTAGTGACGGTCGAGGAGCACAGTCTTATCGGCGGACTTGGATCCGCAGTTGCCGAATGGATCAGTGATCAGCATTTCCTCCCGAAAGGCTATCTTTTGAGAATCGGGATACCGGATGAATTTTTATACTATGCAATTCACCCGAAAAGTGCACGGGATGCGTATGCACTCTCCCCCCACAAACTTACGGAAACCATTTCCGGACAGTACCAGAAAATACAGCAAAAACCCTGTTAAATCATGAACGACATGCTATCGCTAAATTCCCGGTTGAGTTGATGAAACGATCTAAAAGAGTGCCTGACAGAGATCTGATTATCGGCATTGATTTTGATAATACAATTATTAATTACGGCAATCTTTTTTTGGAAGCTGGATTGAGTTTGGGTGTTCTACCGGAAAATACAGGTTGTAGCAAAAAAGCCATCCGGGATTATCTTATTGGAATTGGCAGGGAACAGGATTGGATAAGAATTCAAGGGCTCGTGTATGGGGATTACATCCAGAAAGCAACCATAATGGAGGGTTTTTTCCAGTTCTCTCATCGCTGCTATGAAAACGGCTGGAAAATTTTTATCATCAGCCATAAGACCCGTGACGCAATTGTGGGAGAGAGATTCAACCTCCACATATCTACATTGAGATGGCTGGAAAAGAGCCGTATCTATGGTGCTGACATAACAGGAGCTGTTGAAGGGGTATTTTTCGAAGCAACGCGTTCCGAGAAGATCTCCCGGATTAACCAGCTTAACTGTGATATAATGATAGATGATCTGCCAGAAGTTCTCCTGCACCCGTATCTTTTGGAGAATATTATTAAAATCCTGTATGCTCCTGACGAAAAGATTATGCCGGCCCCAGGCTATGTTGTTGCAGGGTGCTGGGACCAGATGTTGGGAATTATCGAGGAGTACTATGGCTATTCCAGCCGATGACATATACACTCTCTCACGGGAATTATTATCCGACATTGACTACCGGGATAATCTTGTCATTCATACGCAGAGCGGAGGCGGCAACAACAGGGTGTACATTCTTGAAATGAACGGGATCCCGAAATATATAATGAAGAAATATTTCCGGCATGAAGCTGATCTCCGGGACCGTTGCCGGGCAGAATGGACATTTCTCAATTATGCGGCAGATGCCGGTATTTCCTGTGTGCCAAAGCCGATCATCTGTGATCCTGAAAGAGGAATTGCCGCTTATGAATATATCACGGGTCACAAGATTCCTGCACACTGCCTGCAGGAGTGTCATATTGCACATGCACTGGATTTTTTCGAGGCAATAAATAAAAAAGATGGCCCCGACACTCTAAAGAAAATCATGCCGGCGGCAGAGGCCTGTTTTTCCCTACGAGATCACCTGGAATCCGTTAACAGAAGGGTCGAGAGACTGCTTCATATGGATATGGAATCCGCAATTGACCGGGACGCGGTTCATTTTGTCAGATATGACCTCATTCCTATCTGGGAAAAAATTCAAAAGGACATCCTCAGGCAAAGTAAACATTTTTTTAGCATTGATGACTCCCTGCCGGATAGCGATATCTGTATCTCTCCCTCGGATTTTGGATTTCATAACGCAATCCAGACTGATGAGGGCACGGTTTTTTTCATTGACTTTGAGTATGCCGGGCTTGACGATCCAGTAAAGATGATCTGTGATTTCTTCTGCCAGCCGGAAGTACCCATTCCCCTTTCGTATCTCCCGATGTTCTCAGCAAGGGTGCTCGATCGACTGGACAATCCAAAGCCCCACTACCAGAGATTAAAGATGCTTCTTCCGGTTCACACGATCAAATGGTGTTGTATCATTCTCAATGAGTTCCTTCCTATTGGCAAGGCACGAAGAAAATTTGCCAACGGTGACTTGGATATGAATGCAATAAAAGAAAAACAACTAAGAAAAGCGATAAAGATGTTCAAGACAGTCGATACAGTGATTTGAGAGTAATGAATGGTGTAGTTACCGAATATCGAAGCCCGATTATTATATCGATGGTGAATTAGGGTCGTATATTAGCCATGATGTTTTTCTTGAGACTCAATTTGTAAAATGGATTTTTCGATATCCTCAATTATCTTATTCACTAATGTGTAGTAACAATATAATAACAAGCGAAACGGGGCACGCATGGGAGAATTATTAAATTTTGTAACACCTCTGCACACAAGAACGAAAAGAGATTATCTTGCCAGAATGGTTGACGATAAAGTCCATTGTATGCAAAAGGCCAAAGAGTACGGATTTGAATACTGGGATGGAGACCGGCGGTATGGCTATGGGGGCTATAGCTATCGTTCAGGGTACTGGAAACCCGTTGCAGAAAAGATTATTGAGCGATATAAACTTCGGGCCGGAGATACGGTTCTTGACGTTGGATGTGGTAAAAGCTTCCTTTTGTATGAATTGCAACTCCTGATTCCGGATTTGCAGATTAAGGGATTCGACATCTCCCAGTATAGTATAGAGCGCTGCCATCCGGATTTCCGAGGGCACCTTTTCCAGCACCGAGCACAGGATCCTTTCCCGTTTAACGATAAAGAATTTGATCTGGTGATCTCATTCGCCTGCCTTCATAACCTGAGAATTTTTGAACTTAAGGCAGCGATTCAGGAAATTGAGCGCGTGGCGAAGAATAAGTACGTCATGGTAGAAAGCTACCGTAATGAACTTGAGATGTTCAACCTTGAATGCTGGGCCCTGACTGCCGAGTCCCTTTTCGATACGGATGAATGGATCTGGATTTTTAACCAGTTTGGTTACACAGGCGATTATGAATTCATATATTTCGAATGAAGGGTTTTCTTATGCATGTTTCACAAATGAAAGCAGCAATATTGACCGAGACAAACAAACCGCTGGTGGTTGATGAAGTTCAGCTTCCGGATACGCTCTCCTGCGGACAAGTCCTCGTAAAGATCGTTTATAGCGGTATTTGCGGGGCGCAGATAAATGAGATTACCGCCGCAAAAGGACAGGATAAATATCTCCCCCACCTCCTTGGACATGAAGGTTCGGGAGTTGTACTGGAAACAGGCCCGGGTGTTACCACGGTTAAAACCGGTGATCACGTTGTCCTCCATTGGAGGAAAAGCAACGGGATAGAATCGGAGACTCCAAAATACAAATGGAACGGAAAACCCCTGAATGCCGGTTGGGTTACTACGTTCAATGAATATGCCATCGTATCAGAGAACCGGCTTACACGCATTCCCAAGGATTTTAATATGAAACTTGCGCCCTTGTTTGGCTGTGCCGTAACGACCGCTCTTGGCGTTATCAATAATGATGCCCAGGTCAAGATGGGGCAATCCGTAGCGGTATACGGTGTCGGAGGTGTTGGTCTCAATATTGTGCAGGCAGCAAAAATGGTATCTGCTCATCCCATCATTGGAATAGATCTGCTCGACAACAAACTTGAGATGGCACAAAAAATGGGTGCCGACTATTGTTTCAATTCGGCGAAAACGCCGGATCTTGTCGATCAGATAAAAAAAATAGTCGGATCTCTAGGGCCTGACGTGGTAATAGATACAACCGGAAACTCGCGGGTAATTGAACAGGCATATGATCTGACACATCCCGATGGCAGAACTATTCTCGTCGGGGTGCCACGAAAGGGAGATAATGTCTCAATTTATACCCTCCCGATCCACTTCAATAAAGTCCTGAAAGGAAGTCACGGGGGAAGCTGCGTTCCTCAGGTTGATATTCCAAGGTATGTCCGCCTCACCAATGCGGGGATCTTAAAACTGGATGGACTTATCACGCATGAATTCAAATTAAACGATATTAATAAAGCCATTCAGTTGATGAAAAGCGGAACTTCGGGAAGGATTTTAATCGCTATGGAATGACAATGGGCGCTCCATACGGGGGCAAATGTTTAAAACCGGAATACACCGAAGTAGAATCCCAAGGAGGGTGACAGGAAATATTCCTGTATGTCCTCATATCAGCAGCACAAAGTAAACGATCAGGAATAAGCCTAAAGTGAAGATACAACAACGTTGAGGAAATCATGGATCAAAAAACTAAAGAGCCACAATACCAGGTTTGCTTCGATTTGAAAAACAAAAGTGGATTTGCACGTTTTGGCCTGATGAGCAACCAGGTCTGGCATGATGATCCTAAAAGGCTTGTTTTTTTATTGTCCCGGTATAAATTCGTTGCAAAAATGCTCTCGGGCAAAAAAAATGTCCTTGAGATCGGGTGTGCGGATGGGTTCGGGAGCAGGCTTGTTGTCCAGGAAGTAGGAAAACTAACCATGGTCGATTTCGATCCCGCCTTCATAAAGGATGCCCGGGACAATATGGATCCCCAGTGGAAATATGACTGTATTGTGCTTGATCCCACCGAAACGGTGATTACGGGCCATTATGATGCTGCTTATTCCCTTGACGTCATCGAACATATACCAAAAGAGCGGGAACCTATCTTTTTGCAAAACATCGTTCGGTCTCTGACAGAAAACGGCGTTCTTATCATCGGGACTCCTTCACTCGAATCCCAGAAATATGCATCGCTTCCCAGCCAGGAAGGGCATGTCAATTGCAAAAGCCATAAAGAATTAAAAGAATTATTATCGGCGTATTTCCATACGGTCTTTCTTTTTTCCATGAACGATGAAGTGGTCCATACCGGTTTTTATCCCATGGCCCATTATCTTCTGGCAGTATGTTGCGGGAAAAAGGAGAGTACGGAATCGCTGAAATGATGCAAACCAGTACCTCACTTGTTATCGGGGCAGATGGCGCGTTAGGGCAGGCAGTAAAAGAGTATCTCATTTCGCAAAACGAAAGGGTTATCGAAAGTACCCGCCGTAAGGATACCTTCACTGCAAACAGGATATTTCTTGATTTGTCCAGAGAAGTCGAGGATACGTGGACTCCCCCGCCCGGTGTATCGGCGGTATACCTTTGCGCAGCAGTGACATCGCTGGAGAAATGTCATGCCAACCCGATACAGAGTGCTCAGGTAAATGTGTATAATACCATAAAACTTGCGCGGAAATGTATGGAAAACGGGATATTTGTCATTTACCCTTCAACCAATCTTGTTTTTGATGGTACGTTGCCATGCCGGAAAATCCATGAAGAAGTATCCCCGAGAACAGAATATGGCAGGCAAAAAGCTGAAGCGGAGAAGAGACTGCTCGCACTCGGTGAGGATCTTGCCATTATCCGGTTCACAAAGATTATTGATTCCCGCATGCCACTCATAGTTCGCTGGATTGAATCACTGAAATCAGGCCAGGTCATCCATCCATTTTCGGATTATGTAATGGCACCCGTCCCATCTGCACTCGCCGTTGAGTGTCTCTACCGTATCGCCAAGAACAGGATGCGGGGAATACACCATGTATCTGCACCGCAGGACATCTCGTATGCAGATGTTGCTTACCATATCGCACACCGTTTGCATGCCAGATCTGACCTGGTGATACCCGTAAAAATCGGAGATTCTGCGGTCTTTCTTGAACACAATCCTGTGCATACCACGCTCGATTCAACAGATACTGAAAAAAAACTGGCAATACGGATGCCTGATGCGTTATCATCAGTCGAAAGGATGTTTTTCTCATGAATACCACTCCGGTAATCCCGGTACAGACCGGAGAAAAACCCCAAACCTGCCATGTATGCGGGAATTCCAGTCTCGAACTCTTTGAAAAATATTCCTGTTTTAACCGCGTCACTTCTGATAGCAAGCCGTTTCGACCCGGAGGGATACTTGCATTATGCCATTCGTGTGGTTGTATCCAGAAGTTGATTGATGCGGAATGGAAGGCAGAGACTGATAACATTTATAACGAATATTCCATTTATTATCAAGGTGCAGGAACCGAACAGGCTGTGTTTGATCAGGTATCGGGCATTTCCACTGCACGATCCTTACAAATTTTAAAGTGCCTCAGCCAGATAGTACAATTGCCAGGGACTGGAAAACACCTGGATATTGGCTGCGGTAATGGTGCTTTGCTTTGCCAGTTCCATGAAAGGTTCCCGGAATGGACATTATACGGGATTGAATTGAACGACAGATTCAAAGACAGGGTTGAAGCAATTCCCCGTGTACAGAAGATGTATGTCAGCAGCCAACCGGATGAGATCGCGGATACATTTGACTCTATCACGATGATTCATGTCTTGGAACACATTCTCCACCCGGAGGAGTATCTTGCAAAGATCCAAGCTCTCCTCACCCCTGAGGGTATGCTGATCATCGAAGTGCCATTTTTTGTTCATAACCCTTATGACCTGTTAATCGCGGATCACTGCACCCATTTCAGCAACGCCACCTTATGCACGTTGCTCCAGAACTCTGGATTCGAAGTGATCTTCTCATCAGCAACATGCATTCCGAAGGAGCTGACCGTTGTTGCCAGAAAAAGCGACAATACAATCCCAAAAACCAAACCTTGTGACAATAAAATGACTTCTGATACGGTTGCCAGATGTATCAACTGGCTGGATTCCAACATCCATGATGCGATAACTCATGCAAAAACGGGGAATTTTGGTATTTTTGGGACTTCCATAGCGGCAACATGGCTGTATTCAGAAATTCCGGATATCGTGCACTTTTTTGTTGACGAAGACATCAACAGGATCGGCAAAACATATCTCAGCCGGCCAGTATATGATCCTGCCAGTGCTCCTCACAACAGCATTGTATTCCTCCCGTTCTGTCCCCATCAGGCACGCGCAATACAAGAGCGGTTAGAAAAAGAATGGAGAACCACAGATTTTATTTTTTCCTCCGGTTTTTAAAAATCCAGGGTTTTTTCTAAGGGGAAACAGAGAATAGAAATATTGTTCAGGGTAATTTAATAATCTCTATAGACCCGGAAAAATCAAATTTTTATTCCGCAGCAGTTCTATAATATGGGAATAATGACGGGTATTCCATGAGGTTTGCAATGAAATCACTGGATCGGCATTTCTCTGAAGTGTGCTCTGGCGGATGGTGGGTACTGCAGTCGAAAATTAGTACCGCTCTTAATTTCCTGGTATCATTCATCAGCGGCATCTGGGCTATTCCTGCGGTCCTCATCATCCGTTGCCTGCGTCCCTGGCGCATAATCCGCTTTGGCCCGGTCAGCACCAGTCGGATCGGAACTTTTATCGTCGAAGTTGGGGGCATTTGCCAGCGGCAATCTGAAAGAACTCTGGATTTATACTGGTTTGATAAACCAATCAGCAATAATTTCTGGGCGGTTATGGTCCGGCGTAACTTTCTTATTTCCGCATGGATTCGTTCCCTGGACTTCTGGAATCAACGATTGCCAGGAGGAGATCTGCATTATCTCGCCCCCACCGACTACTTCCGTCTCACCTCTTCCGACAACCAAGGCTGGTGTGAGAGGATCCAAACGAACCTGCACTTTCTCCCTGAAGAAGATGCACTGGCCTACACATGGTTGAGCCAACAAGGCTGGCATGAGGGGGATCCATTTGTTTGCCTGCTGGTGAGAGACAACAGCTACTTGAATAGCACATACCCGAATACTGACATCCCACAGGAAAAGGAGATTCACTACGATCCAAAGTCCGGATACGGGTGGGGCCATCTCAACTACCGCGACTCTGATATTGCCACATATGTCCCTGCTGCAGAGTGGTTAGCGGATCAAGGCGTATGGGTGCTTCGGATGGGGAAGGTAATGGCCCAACCCATTTCTAGCAGTCATCCTCGTATCATTGACTATGCATTTCATTCTGACAGAAGCGATTTCCTAGATATTTGGCTGTTTGCCCATTGCGATCTGTGTATAAGTACCGGTGCTGGGATAGATACCATCAGCGATATTTATTGCAGACCCGTCCTGTACTTGAATTTTCTCCCCCTATGGATATCAACCATATGGAGTGACTCTCTGAATATACCCAAGACTTTAATATGGAAGGCATCAGGGATTCCCCTGAACTGCAAAGAGTACTTCACCATCGCCAACCACGCCGAGTATTACGATCGCATTGGCATCAGCATCATTAATCTGACACCAGATGAAATCCTGTCAGCGGTTCAGGAACAGTGGCAGCGCCTCCAGGGAACCTGGGTTGATACCGAAGATGATTTGAGGAGGAATCACCGCTTCTGGGAAATTCTCAGGGCACATCCCGACTTCCCCAGGTGCCACGGGTGGACATCGTCCAAGTCCCGGGTAGGAGCAATCTGGCTCCGATCCAAGGGTGATGATTTTCTTAAATAATTCTGAATATTTCCCCCACAAATTTAATTCGGAACCGGGTTAGATAATCACCAGGAATTTTTTATGACAAAAAAATTTGGGACCAACGGTATTTTCATGAGGAAATATCAAGGCGTACCTGAATAGAGTTGCATGTCTATGGAAATGAATAAAGCAGTTTTCCTTGATCGCGACGGGGTTATCACCCACGATCCGCCGCATTACGCCCATCGCATCGATCAGCTTACATTAATCGAAGGCAGCGGACCTGCGATAAAAAAACTGAATGACGCTCAGTTCAAAGTGATCGTTATTACCAATCAGTCAGGTGTGGCAAAGGGAATGTACGAAGAAGAGGATATCAGAATATTCAATGATGAGATGGTCAGACGGCTCAAACAGGACAATGCTTATATCAATGCAATCTATTACTGTCCTCACCATCCGGATGCAGAAGTGCAAAAATATCGCATTGACTGCGATTGCAGGAAACCAAAACCCGGGATGCTTTTTGAAGGTGGGCGAACGTATAACATTGATTTCAGATCTTCCTTTCTCGTCGGAGACAAGTGGAGTGACATAGAGGCAGGGCGATCCGCAGGATGCCGGACAATACTGGTAAAAACGGGGCATGGTCGTCTGGAATATAAGAATAGAAAGGGTTCTGTCGATTATGTAGCGGCGGATTTGCTCGATGCTGTTGTGAATTTCATCATCTGAACGAAAAGATAGAAGTAATCATAACCATAGAATTCACAAGGGATTTATTGTGAAAATATTTCTTGATACTGCAGATATTGATCAGATCCGAAAATACAGTTTTCTAATTAACGGGGTAACCACCAATCCCAGTTTAATCGCTAAAACAAAAACGGAATATTCGTTTGAAGAGTTAATAATGGAAATATCTAAAATCGTGCCGGGTCCGATAAGTGCCGAAATTATCAGTCTTGAATCCAATCAGATGGTTGAGGAAGCCCAAAAAATTGCCTGTATTTCCCCGAATATTGTCATCAAAGTACCCATGACAATGGAGGGATTGAAGGCTACCAAAAGCCTGAGTCAGATGGGCATAAAAACAAATGTTACGCTTATTTTTTCGGCCAATCAGGCACTTTTGGCCGCAAATAGTGGGGCAACCTATGTGAGTATATTTGTGGGCCGGCTTGATGATATCGGTCACAACGGCATGGCAGTCGTCAGGGATGCCGTAGACATTATTGCCCGGCAAAATTACTCCACACAAGTCATTACGGCAAGCATTCGTCATCCCATGCACGTGCTCTCCGCTGCAAAAGCAGGATCTCATGTTGCAACGATCCCCCCTTCAGTAATCGAGTTGATGTCCAAACACAACCTGACCGATGCGGGACTGGAGCAATTTTTACAGGACTGGAAAAAAAGCAAGTCATAACGCGAAATTCATGCCACAAAGATTACCTTCAGTAAGATGCAGATAGTTCCTGCAGCTCAGGAACCGTTCTGGTCTGGAGATGCATGAGACATTTTTAAAGAGAATACAATGTACCAACATGAAATAGTAAGGAGGTCCCGTATTGTCAGTAATTAGAGACTCTTTGAAAATTTTATGGTATCTTTTCAGCCCTTTTAAAAAGACGCTTGCATTATATCTGCTTGCAGTTATCGCCCTGAGTGGGCTTGAAGTATTCAGGGTCTCGCTCGTGTACCCGATTATCAATTATGGTCTCGGGGTGCAGAATCAGCCAAAACTCCTGGATACATTTTATGCCCACTTGCTGCCGGCGTCGTACAACCCATTTATCGCATCCGCTATACTTTTGATTCTTATCACGATCCTTATAGCCGTGTTTTTCGGGATCGTGACATATCACGGTGCATATGTCATTGCATCTGTCCGCGATTCACTGGATAGGCGTGTTTTTGAAAAGATCACAAATAATCCGTACAGCTTTTTTGCTGGGAAGAAACAGGGAGATTTAATCTATATTGGCCAAGGAGCGGTGAATGAAGCGAATAACGCTATAGGTTCATTAATTGACTTTATAAAAAACTCCCTGATGGCTCTTTTGTATTTGTTGTTTATTTTTTATCTCTCATTCTGGCTTACAGTTGGATTGATAATTGTTGGAGGGATCTATGCATTATTAGTCAGGAAATATTTATTTTCCAGAGTTTATCGAAACAGTACTGAACTAACAAAAGCATTTATGGAAAAATCAGTTGTATATCAAGAGCTCATAACAGGAATCAAGACCATCTTTATAACTGATTCTATGGGGTTATTCAAGAAAAAATACGATGCTTCAGTAAAGAAACTTTTAAAAACATATACAAATGTGGATGCCCTTAACAAACTTCCCATGATTATCAATGATTTCATGATGTTTTCAATAATTTCGTTGGGTGCCATCTTCCTGTACTTTGTTACCGCAGGAGATTTTATTGCATATATTGGTATTTTCGGAACTATTATGCTCGCTCTTTACCGCTTAATTCCAAGTCTAAATTTAGCTCAAACAAATCTGTCTGCGATTATCCAGTCACTTCCGGCACTTATGCTTGTGTATGGTGAATTGATCGCCGAAAACGATAATAAGCGTTTTGGAAAAAATGATGATAAAAAAAGGTCTTTTTCCTTTCAAGATAAGATTGAATTTAAAGACGTTTCGTTCAGGTATCACGGTGCTGACAAAGAGACCATCCATAATCTCTCGTTTGAGATTGGCAAAAACAGAAAAGTTGCTATTGTGGGGAATTCAGGTTCCGGCAAGACGAGTATGGCGAATCTTCTGGCATTGCTGTACAAACCGGGGACTGGATGTATTTTTGTTGATGGTGTCAATTTAGACGAATTTGACCGTTCTGAATATCTGAAGTCACTTGGATATATTGGTCAGGAGACGTTTATTTATCACGATACCATTAAGGAAAATATCCGATTTGGATTGGACCGCAGTGATCATGAAATAATTGAAGCGGCAAAACATGCTGATGCCCATGAGTTTATCATTAACACGGATCTGGGCTATGATACAATTATCGGTGATCAGGGGATTAAACTATCGGGAGGACAGAGGCAGAGAATTGCCATTGCACGGATTATATTAAGGAATCCGGATATTTTACTGCTGGATGAAGCTACCAGTTCTTTAGATAATATTTCAGAAAAGAAAATTATTGACGCTGTTCAACAATTATCACAAAATATGACGGTTATTACTATAGCACATAGATTGTCAACGATTCAGGGTGCGGATGTTATTCATGTAATGAAAGATGGGGCGATAGTTGAAAGTGGTGCACATGAAGCATTGATGAATAAGAAAGGGGAATATTATCAATTATATATGGGACAGGAGAAGCAGACATATGACGCCCCGTTATTAGAGTGGAATGTAACATAGAAATTATGGATCGTTGTCGTACCTGGAACATCACTTATAAACCAATACTTTCTACGAATATTGGGATACAAAGAAGGGAGAAATACATGAAACCTAAAATTCTTGCCCTGATACCCGCGAGAGGGGGAAGCAAAGGTATTCCGAAAAAGAATATTAAACCGTTACTTAGGAAACCGTTGATAACATGGACGATCGACCAGGCGCAAAAGAGTAAATACATATCCAGAGTCTTTGTCAGCACAGAAGACAAAGAAATTGCAGCAATCGCCAAGAAGAGCGGTGTTGAGATTCCATTTCTGCGCCCGGAAGAATTTGCTCAGGATAATTCCCCTACAAGCGATGCAATCATCCATTCCCTCGATACTTTTGAAAAAATGGGAGAATATTATGATATTATTATCATTTTAGAGCCCACTTCCCCTCTGAGAAAAAATGAGGATATTGACAAAGCTATTGAAACATATTTGCAAAATTCTTTGTCTTCAGAATCATTGGTCAGTATAGGTGAGGTTCAATTAGAAAATCCATATGTGATGAAAATCATAGAGAACGGCCATGTTACAACATTTCTTGAAAACAAGCAAAATTTTTATCAAAGACAACAATTACCAACTATTTATTTTCCGTATGGTGTAATCTATCTCTCAACTGTTAAAGCATTTCGGGAATGTGGAACATTTTATCAAAAGACAACCATACCTTACAAAATTGAGCGCTGGCAAAATTACGAAATTGATGATATTTATGATTTTTACTGTGTTGAAGCAATTTTGAAGGAAAAATTGAAGGAGGTTATTGGATGAACTTTTTAATTATTGGCCTGGGATCTATGGGTAAGCGGCGAATCAGATGTCTGAAGGCACTTGGTTTTGATGATCACATCACAGGCTTTGATATCAGACAGGACAGACGGAATGAAGCCCACGAACTCTATAAAATAACGGTAATCGATGATATCAACAAAATATCCCTCACTAATTTTGATTGCCTGATTATCTCAGTTCCCCCGGATAAACATGCTGAATACATACAAATTGCAATAAACAATAAAATCCCGGCGTTTGTTGAAGCAAGTGTTAATATTGAGAAACTGGAGGAGATAAATCAGTCAGCAAAAAAGGCGGGCGTTTTTATTGCACCGTCCTGCACAATGCTTTTTCATCCAGCGATAAAAGATATCAAACGAATCCTTCAATCCGGAGAATTTGGAAAAATCACAAATTTTAGTTATCATTCGGGACAGTATCTTCCTGACTGGCACCCGTGGGAAAAAGTGAGTGAATATTATGTCTCGAACCGGGAAACCGGCGGGGGACGCGAGATTGTTCCCTTTGAACTAACGTGGATCGTAGACTTAATAGGATTTCCTCAAAAAGTTACCGGATTCTTAGGCAAGACCACTGATGTAGGTGCTGACATCGATGATACGTATGTTATCAGTATGGATTTTGGCATATGCCTTGGAACACTAACCGTTGATGTTGTTTCACGTTTTGCAACCCGTTCGTTGATACTTAATCTTGAAAAAGCTCAGATACTTTGGAACTGGAATGAACATCAGATTAAAATCTACGATGCAATAAATCAACGATGGATCTCCTATCAAAACCCTGAAGGGACTTCGGTCACGGGGTATAATAAAAATATCATTGATAATATGTATATAGAAGAACTGAAGTCATTCATAGATTGTGTAATGAACAAACAGACATATCTCAATTCATTGGATAAAGATATCGCCGTTTTAAAGATCCTCAATCGTGTTGAAGGTAAAATATGATTCGAAATAGTGGTGCATTATTGTGGAAAAAGGCAAAATGCCTGATTCCTGGTGGAACGCAATTACTATCAAAACGATCGGAGATGTTTTTACCCGATCAATGGCCATCATATTATTCAAAAGCGAAAGGTGTTGAGATCTGGGATCTCGACGGTAACAAATACACCGATATGTCCATTATGGGTGTTGGGGCCTGCATTCTTGGATATGCTGACAATGATGTCAACGCAGCGGTTCATTCGGCAATTGATAATGGGTCGATATCAACATTGAACTGTCCTGAAGAAGTAGATCTTGCGGAATTGCTCCTGAAATTGCATCCTTGGGCAGACATGGTCCGATATACTAAGACCGGTGGAGAGGCAATGGCTGTTGCCGTCCGGATCGGTCGCGCTCATACAGGGAAGGATATTGTTGCATTTTGCGGGTATCATGGATGGCATGACTGGTATCTCGCTGCCAATTTATCGGATAATAAAAACCTTGACGGGCAATTACTCCCTGGACTTGAACCAAAAGGAGTACCACGTGGATTGAAAGGAACGGCTCTTCCATTCAATTATAATAAGCTGGATGAGCTTAAAAAAATTGTAGAAACTAATGATATCGGGGTAATTGTAATGGAACCCCTACGGCATCACGAACCGGAACCCGGATTTCTCGCGGGTGTTCGTAAAATCGCAGATGAGATTGGAGCAGTATTAATTTTTGACGAAGTTACCTCCGGATGGCGAATGAATGTCGGGGGAGTGCATGCACTCTATAAGGTAATTCCGGATATTGCGGTCTATGGCAAAGCAATGGGCAATGGATATTCCATGGCTGCAGTAGTCGGAAAAAAAGAGGTTATGGAGAGTGCACAGGAAAGCTTCATCAGCAGTACCTACTGGACGGAGGGCGTTGGACTTGTCGCATCAATCGCTACAATCAATAAATGTATTGATAAAAAGATCCCTCAACATCTGATAATGATCGGAAAACAAATCAGTCGCGGATGGGAAAACCTTTCGAAAGAATATTCTTTACCTCTCGAAGTTATGGGAATACCACCCCTCACTACATTTCATTTTGTATCCGATAACAGTCAGGTATTGCATACTCTGTTCACACAAGAGATGTTGAAACGAGGATTTCTTGCATCAAAGAGTGTCTATGTGTCTTACAGCCACTCAAACCAGCATATTGAGGATTACCTCTCAAATGTTGAACAAGTATTTGGCATAATCCTGCAGGGGGTTGAAAAAGGAAATGTTAATTCACTTCTCAAAGGACCTGTTGCTCATGAAGGATTCAAGCGCTTGACATAAAGGAAGTGATTTCAGATGGCTATTGTAAGGGAAAATGTTGTAATAATCACCGGGGGTTCAGGATTGTTGGGGAAGGCATTTTCCCATGCATGTGCAGATACCGGATACTCTGTTGTAATAGCAGATATTAATGATGAGATCGGTATAAAAATCGCGAGCGAAATTGCGGAAACAACAAAGAACACAAATATCAGTTACCAACACTGCGACATTACGAACAGTTCAGACGTGAAAGACTTAATTGGTTATTGCAAAGAGGAATATGGCACTATTTCCGCATTAGTAAATAATGCGTATCCACGAAACAAGAATTATGGCAGAATCTTTGAAGAAGTGACCTATGAAGATTTTTGTGAAAATGTGAGTATGCATCTGGGGGGATATTTCAATATCACAAAATGGGTAGCCAGGGAAATGATAGCCCAAAAATCGGGAAATATCATTAACATGGCATCGATATATGGTTTTGCAGCGCCTAGGTTTGAAATTTACGAGGGTACATCTATGACCATGCCCGTTGAATATGCAGCAATTAAAGGTGGGCTCATAACTTTTACGAAATATCTTGCTGCGTATCTTGGTAAATACAATATCCGTGTGAATGCAATCTCTCCAGGGGGAATAGAAGATCGCCAGTCTGTATCATTTATAAAAGAATATTCATCAAATGTCTTATTGGGTGAGCGGATGGCCCGATCCGATGATATTACTGGCGTCCTATTATTTTTACTCAATGACCAGTCCCGATATATCACGGGACAAAATATTATTGTTGACGGGGGCTGGACGTCATAAGTATGATTCCTCGTGATAAAAAAAATAAAATTGGAGACCGATTTATAGGAAGCGGCGAACCGGTATTCATTATCGCTGAAGCCGGAGTCAATCACAATGGGGATGTAAACCTTGCAAAGCGGCTTATTGATATAGCTGTGGAATCTGGGGCTGATGCAGTAAAGTTTCAGACATTCCATGCGGATAAGGTTGTTAACTGTACTGCCGAAAAAGCCGACTATCAGAAAAGTACAACACCCCCCGATGAATCTCAATACGAAATGCTTAAAAAACTGGAGTTCTCTGACGACATCTTCCAGGAACTTTCTGCGTATGCAAAAAAGAAGAAGATTCTATTTCTGTCAACCCCCTTCGATATTGAGAGTGTAGATCTTCTGGATCGGATAGGAGTACCTGCATACAAGATCCCCTCCGGTGAGATTACAAATTTTCCCCTTCTTAAAAAAATCGCAGAAAAAAAGAAAACTATTATTTTGTCAACAGGTATGGCTACACTTGGAGAGGTCGAAGATGCATTTCAGTATTTGAAAAAATGTGGAGCTGAAGATATCGTCCTTCTTCACTGTACTACTAATTATCCTGCTTCAATTAATTCTATCAACCTGCGTGCGATGGATACATTACGTTGTGCATTTCAGGTCCCTGTAGGGTATTCAGATCATACGGAAGGAATCACAATTCCAATTGCTGCCGTAGCAATGGGTGCAAGTGTTTTAGAAAAACATTTTACATTAGATAGAATGCTATCTGGTCCGGATCATAAAGCCTCCCTTGAGTCCCCAGAATTACAAGCAATGGTTAAAGCGATACGGGATGTTGAATCTGCACGGGGTAACGGGATCAAAGAACCAAACGAAGATGAGGAGATTATAAAAAAGGTTGCCCGAAGAAGTATCGTTGCCCGCTGTGATATCAAAGCAGGAACCTTTCTGAAAGAGAACGATCTTGCAATAAAAAGACCTGGCACTGGGATTGAGCCGAAATACTTGGAATTTATCGCACACAGAAAAGCACGATCACTGATACAGAAAGACCAAGTAATCAGATGGGACATGATTGAATGAAACGCAGGATACTCTATATCAGCGGTACACGGGCTGATTATGGCTTGATGCGCTCTGTTTTACAGGGTATTCACAACCATCCCGAACTCTCCCTGGACATTGTTGTAACCGGTATGCACCTGATGGAGGAATTTGGAAATACTCTCGATGAAATTAAAGAGGATAGATTCAGCTATCATATCGTTGATGTTCAGTATGAAGATGATACAAAAGAATCGATGGCTATTTTTATTGGAAAATTTATTCAAAAACTTGTTTATGTAATTCGTTCACTTCACCCTGATATTATTCTCGTCCTTGGAGATCGTGGTGAGATGCTTGCCGGAGCGATTGTCGGGATGTATATGAGCATTCCTGTCGCCCATATTCATGGGGGTGAAGTTACGTCTACTGTTGATGATTATGCCAGGCATGCGATAACGAAACTTGCACAGATTCATTTTCCGGCTACAGAGGAGAGCAAGCACCGGATAATCATGATGGGAGAAGATCCATCCCGTATTTTTGTTGTCGGGGCTCCCGGTTTGGATCAGATCCTGCATGAACCGCTCTTATCCCGTGAGAACCTTGCAGAAAAATTCCGGATTGATTTTTCAAAACCGGTCCTTCTTGTTGTTCAGCATCCGGTATCACTTGAGATGGATAATGCTCCAGAACAGATCCGAGAAACTTTAGAGGCAGTTGTTTCATTACAGGTCCAGACTATTGTAGTCTATCCAAATGCTGATGCAGGTGGAAGGGGGATGATTGAAGTGATACGTGGATATGAACAAAATCCCAACCTTAAGATCTTTTCCAATATTCACCACAGGGATTACCTGAGTCTATTGGGTCAGGTAAGTGTCCTGATTGGTAATTCCAGTAGTGCACTTATCGAAGCACCTTCGTTTGGACTCTCTGTCGTGAATATAGGTACACGTCAGAGTGGACGGCAACGTTCAGATAATGTCATCGATGCTACATATGATCGAAAAGACATTAAAGAATGTATTAATAGAGCTATTCATGATAAAAAAACCAGGGCAAATACAAAATTAAAAAGAAATCCCTATGGAGATGGTAACGCATCCAAAAGAATTGTTGAGATCCTTTCCAAAATTGATCTTAACAACGAACTTTTAACCAAATTTCATCCGAATAGCAAAATATCAGGATAGACGGATTGAACTAACATGGAAACAAAAAAAAACCATTCTTTTCACCAAAATCGAAGTCAAACCACTCACTGCGGGGGTATCTCTGACTATGCGTTTCCATGACTGGACAACTCCCGAAATAAAAGACGGAGTGCCCACAAGGTTCCAATGGATAGTCAGGCACACCGATAAGTTCATACTTGGATATAAAACCGATATCGGTGCTTTTTCATATATCAACGCAGAGAATGGAGTAATAATTGAGGACTTCGTTCAGATAGGGTCACATTGCTCAATTTATTCTGTTTCAACAATTGACAATAAACATGGCGAAGTCAGGTTAAAAAAAGGCTGCCGTATTGGTACACATTCCGTCATAATGCCGGGAGTGACTGTAGGAGAAGATTCGATCATCGGAGCCTTCAGTTTTGTAAATGCAGATATCCCAAATGGTGTCCTTGCGCATGGCGTACCTGCAAAAGTTGTACGAGCATTAACTGATAAGGAGATCACGAAAATGGATTCACAGGAGCAATCTGGATGACTTGGAACATACCCCTCTTCAAAATGTACTGGGATCAGGATGATATCGAAACTGTCAATACAGCACTGCGTTCCGGCATGAACTGGGCGGTTGGAGAGAATGTAGCGCGTTTTGAGACAGGACTCGCTGAATACATCGGAACAAAATATTGCCTCACATTCAACTCCGGGACCTCGGCGCTCCATGCCGGTCTTATCGCACATGGCATTGGTACCGGCGACGAGGTGATCGTACCCTCCTTTACGTTTATTGCAACCGCGAATGCACCGCAGTTTGTGGGGGCAAAGCCGGTTTTTTCCGATATCGAAGAGACCACTATGGGCCTGGACCCGGAAAGCGTGATGGATAACCTTACGCCAAAGACAAAAGCGATCATCCCAGTCCATTACGGGGGTTGCCCCTGCAGGATCCGGGAATTAAGGGAGATCGCAGACGATCATGGACTAATCCTCATGGAGGACGCGGCAGAGGCATTCGGTGCATCTGTCGATGGTAAGATGGTTGGAAAATACGGGGATTCAACCATACTCAGTTTCTGCCAGAATAAGGTGATCACATCCGGTGAAGGCGGAGCACTCATTACGGACTCCCGGGAGATCTTTGAGAGGGGAAAACTTGTACGGTCCCATGGCAGATTGGAAACGGCAGACTATTTTTCGTCTCATGAAAGTATGGATTATATAATGTTGGGATACAATTTTCGGCTCTCGAATATTTCCGCATCCTTGGGACTTGCACAGTTGCGGAAGATAGACTCAATTATCAATATGAGGAGACGTATTGCAGAGCAATACACGTCATTGCTCAGGACAAAGGTGCCGGCTGCTTCGCCGTTAAGTGTTCCTGATGGGTACAAGAGTGTGTACCAGTTATATTCGATACGGGTACCTGACCGGGACAATCTGATGCAGTTCCTATCGGATCAGGGGATCATGACCAAAGTTTATTTCCCCCCAGTACATTTAACTCATTTCTATCACAATAAACTGGGATACCAGGTATCGTTGCCGGTAACTGAAAAGGTAGCAAACGATATTGTAAGCTTACCGATTTATCCAGACATGCCGATTGAAGATACAGAAAAAGTCGTTCAGGTTATTTCAGAATATTATGGAGGGAACTAAATGAATCTAAAAAAAAATTACCATGGAAAAACGGTTCTTGTTACCGGAGGAGTTGGATCTATTGGAAGTTTTTTGGTTCGCGAAATTCTTAAATATGATCCTCATAGTATCCGGGTCTTTGATAATAATGAGACTGGACTTTTTGATCTCGAACAGGATCTGAACTCCAACAAGATCCGTTCGTTCATCGGTGATATTAGAGATAAAGACAGACTCATGATGGCTATGGAAGGTGTAGATATAGTCTTCCACGCAGCAGCACTCAAACATGTTCCGCTCTGTGAGTTCAATCCTTTTGATGCGGTGAAAACGAATGTTCTTGGAACCCAAAATGTTCTGGATGCTGCGTTCACACAAGGAGTACAAAAAGTAATCTCCATAAGTACTGATAAAGCAGTAAACCCCTCAAATGTAATGGGTGCAACCAAATTACTCGCAGAGCGGCTTACAATCTCCGCAAACAATTATCGAGGTCATAAGAAAACGGCTTTTTCATGTGTTCGTTTTGGAAATGTCCTGAATTCGCGAGGATCTGTTATCCCTTCATTCTTAAAACAGATTCAGAAAGGGGGTCCGATAACGGTTACGCATCCAGAAATGAGACGGTTCTTCATGGATATCCCTTCTGCTGCTCACTTTATTCTCACTGCAGGAATGCTTTCTTGTGGAAATGAAATTTTTATTCTGAAAATGCCTGCACTTCGCATTATGGATCTTGCTGTCGTGATGCGGGAGAAATTTGCAACAAGATATGGCTTTAAACCAGAGGCTATTCCCATTTCGGTTGTGGGAGTGAGATGTGGTGAGAAGATTGATGAAGTTCTTATGACCGATGATGAAACAACCTGCGTTTTTGAAAATAACGAGATGTATATTGTGTTACCCAATGACATACCGTCTTATGAGGTATATTCACCTTCAGATGCAGTGCCACCGGACTTCCGGCCTATAAAGGTTGATTCTATTTCCTCACAAAATGCGAGGCTGATTACGAAGGAGGAGATACACTCACTCTTGGATAAAATAGAAGGATGTGAATTGCAAACGGTTATTTAAACGGATTTTTCATAATATTTGAAATCAGTAAACTCCACATATATTTTTAATATAATTATCGCAAGGTTGCCATAAGATGGCAAATAATCCCATAAACGGTTTTGTTACATAAGACGATGTTAATCCAACTGTCGGTTATTGGTGTGGTATCATCCCGAATTAATTTTAAACATATAACAATTTCTGCGTATAGTATAACACTCTCTCTGGGGACAAACGAAACATCACGGATAGACCGATCTCAAATTCAACAACGGGACAAGAATTCCCTGATATAGAGAGACTCATTAAGCGGAGAACTTATCGATTGCATTCAAAAAGACCAATTATGATCTTCTATCTGATGACATGACGACAGGGGATTCAGCTTCACCCAAGAGGTTCTGACTCTTTCAAAAGGGAGAACAACAGAGATGAGGGTGAAAACGAAAGGGGTAAAATCCCCCATGTGCCATATAGGTAAGGTAAGATTTCGAGGTTCGGCACTTTGATTCCATGGTAACCCTGACAGCGGTTATCAAACCAATAGACTCACTCATTATCCCTCATTTTCACGAAAGGACATTTTTTTTATGTTTTGTGCAAAAATTTCCCAAAAGGGTATTTCGGGGGTTCCCACTTTTTTAATATAATCATTCTGATATCTGGCATAAGCTTCCCTATCAATATGTAATTCTTTTTCCCAATCCAGCTGAGCAACATTATCAATATTTACGGGATTTTTATTCAATGACTGTGCAATCGTTTCAATATATCTTCCTACAAAATAACGCCCGATAGTCCTTTTTTTGAGTTTAGCCATGGTGAGGAATACAATTGGCTTACGAAATAAAACAGCAAAATTTATTGACGTACTCATATGAGCAAAGACAACTGCGGACTCTTGTACCAGTTCTGCTGTCCTACCCTTGATAATTGTTCTGTCGCCAAAGTAATTCACCGATTTATTATACTTGGATCTCGGATGAGCTGCAATAACAATTCGAACATTATAATTCATCTCAACATAGTCAAAGAATGAGCAGATATTTGCATAGTACTCTTCAACTCCTATGGGGGGTTGTTGGTTAATATAATAATAATCGGTGCTCAAAGGGAGATAATCATCAAGAAAAACAACCATTGAGGGATCGGCTTTTTTTTGATTATTTCGAAGTTTAAGATAAATATCATAATCATGATTATGGACCCACATCAAATGGGTTTTTTTTCCAACGAGACGATCATTGTTCAGTTCCAAGGATCTCTCTCCGGAAAGAAGTGCAATGTCTGCGGGTTTGATCTTTGGTAAGCAATACTTTGATAAAATTGTATTGCACAGGGTGGACATTCCATTTTTTTGTTTGAGAATATCTGCCGCATTCATCAAAGTACGTTTAAATCTGGTTAATTGACTTTTTTGTTGAATGCACTGGGTAGGAAATGTGACCATGTTCGATACACAATATTTTATATTTCTGACTGATAGCAGATGGTAGATAAAAAATGTATGAATATTGAAAGGAATGAAGCAATTAATAAGGGCATCTGATTGCACGTGGGACAAAGCAGTAACGATATCCGTTTTGTTCTCAAATTTTTTACATTTATTGAACGCCATGGATTCACCCTCATCAATTTTCCTAAAAAAAGTGCTATGAAGATAGGGAGTGAGATCCCAAATCTCAACATCAAATCCTTGCGAAATAAGAATCTCAACACCAAAAACATCAAAAATTCTTGCAGTAAAAGGTTGCTCAAAAATATATATTATTTTATTAATTTGCTGATTCATATCCCGCTCTCCAAATTTCATATTAAATTGGTTGGTTAAAGGAAAAATCAATCTGTTTACAATCTGCATCGTGCCGGTATTTTCATCTTAAAATCCAGGACTTGGTGCATATTGGTTTTCAAGAGCACAAAGCAAGTGCCTGAGGATGAAATAACTATTGGGATCAGAACCAAAGCTGACGTATTTAATAAGGACGGAATACTAACCGCGAACGAAATCGAAGATACGTATAACTTCTTCAGGTGTCTACATTGGAACATTGCACATAATACTAAAATCCTCATATTAAGATTCTATTGATATTTTCGCGAAAAAAATGACATTCAAATGGGGATTTCATCTCAATAGGTTTATGCGAATAACTATTAAAAGAGGACATCAAAATTACGATACATATTTGCATATTAAAATCAATTGAATCATTGAACAAGTTACAGGATTATTTTATAATACGGTGACATTTATGAACCCCGATTTCAACAAGAAAATACTCGATCTTGGATGTGGCCCAAATAAAGTAAAAGGTGCATTAGGTGTTGACATAATTCCCATGACGGGGGTAGATGTTGTAGCAAATTTTTTCGAACTGACCTATCCGTTTGCGGATAACACATTCGATGAAATCCATCTTATTGATGTCATCGAACATCTTCCGAATACCATCAAAACTATGGAGGAAATCTATCGGATCGCCAGTCCCGAAGCAAAAATTTTTATTAGGGTAGTGAATTGGAATAGTATCTATACGGCAATGGATCCTACTCACATCAAAGCTTTTACAGAGGACAGTTTTGATTTTTATGGAAGCAGACCGGGAAGAAATTATTATACAAAGGCCCGGTTTGAAGTAGTCCACGTTGATTATCTGTATAATCCTGACGTGCAAAAATTCATTCGTTCTCGAAGAATCATGAAATCATTAAGTTATTATCTTTGTAATGTTCTGCTATCGTTGGATTTTGAATTGAGAGTAGTAAAACCTTCAATCCGCACAGATACGGATAAATCTGACACTGGGATGTCAGTATTTTCATACTTAAGATGCCCGCATTGTGTTTCAGGAAAGTACCGGCAAAACGGTCCCGACCCTGGAAAATTGGATCTTCATGAGAACAAATGGTTAATCTGCCGTGAACCGGAATGTAGAAGAAAATATCCCGTAATTAATGGGCTTCCAATAATGATTAATGACGAGGCCGAATTATATTGTGGAATTCCAAAAGAAGAATTGCCAGAACCACCCAAGGATAAATATTCAATCGTCCCGAATAATTAAATAGAAAATCTGATCCCACTAAACTATGATCTTTGGTTTACATTGGCATTCGCCGTCGTGCACTTGAGATAGAATATTCCTAAAAAAAATGAGATACCAAGCATAAAAGATTTGTAATATCCTCCCCTCAGTAAAATAACAAACCGCAGAATTCGAACCGTAATTCAGAGAATCAATTGTTGCGTTCATGCGGGACCATCGGTTTGCGATTAAGAGTGAAGGTAGTGCAGATATGCTTAAGGGAACCATCTACGAGATGTTTTCAAACACAATATTATTTATCCAAATCCGAGGATGACACGCTATGAAAATTTCAATGGTAACTCCAGTATATCCACCGCACCTCGGGGGTATAGAAATTATTACCCAATCGATAGTGCGTGAATTGCAAGAGCGTGGAAATGAAGTTACCGTTTACCATCCATCCAACATGGACGTTGAAAAGAACAATCTGCCAGTTATTAAACATATTATTAATTTTTTTCGCGCAATATCATTCCTGAAAACAATTCAATGCCATAATGTTGATATTATCCATGTCCAGCAGACAGAACCCTCGCTATGGTATCCCTTCATTCTGAAACGGTTATACCCACAGATTCCCGTAATCGTCCATTGTCACACACTGATGATAATCGATAGTGGAGAAGATTATTGCAGGTTTCATTTCACGCTAAAGGGTATAGCCAGATATCTATTCATGGTACTTCCAGGAGGGTACCTTGAAAAAAATTCTATCCGATCTGCTGACCATGTAATCGCAGTAACGGAAGAAGTAGCAACTATTTGCATGAACTTCAGGCATTCCGGCGTTTCTTTGATCCTCAACGGGATACATCTTGAAGATTTCCCGGTTCGCAAAACAGTACGTGCCTGCGAACCGTATCAGATCTTTTGCCCCGGCAGGTTGACACCAGAGAAAGGGTGGATATTCGTTATTGAGGCATTGCCAAAAATTCTGTCTGAAGTTAATGCGTTTGCCATTTTCTCCGGAAACGATGCGGAGGGGTATAAATCAGTCCTAATGAAACGAGCGGAGGAGCTTAATGTTTCCGGGAGAATAAAATTTCTTGAGGGTATAGATTTCCAGACTCTTATCAAGTGGCAGTCCGAATGCGATATCGTTGTCATCCCGTGGATCGCGGAATCATTCGGGTTGTCCGTGTTCGAAAATCTAGCAATGGGGAATATCATCGTAAGTACCAATGTCGGGGGAATTTCACACTTCGTCAGCGACAGGGAGGCGGTTTTGCTTGTTGAGCCGGCAAACCCGGCACAACTGGCATCTGCAATCATCGAAGGGTTGACAAATAGCGAATTGAGAGACCATATCTATAAAAATGCTCCTGAAAAAGCAAAAGAGTACGACATAAAGAAAACTATTGATCAAATTCAAACAATTTACCTGAATTCTTCTGATAGACATAGTTGTCAATGGAGGGGTTAATATTCTCATTATAGGTTGGTATCATGACCAGAATTTTTTTATGGTTCATCGTGTTCTCCTGTCTTTCTGACCAGTAATTGGACCATATCAGAAAAGGCAACGGATCTCTTCCAACCAGTTTTTCTTATTAATTTTGTCGGATTCCCAGTAAGTGCAACCGTTTCCCTGGTGATAATTTCCTTTCGTTCTTCAACAAAATCCCGCCAGTCCAATCCAACGGTATCAAAAGCAATCCTCACAAAGTCCTCGACCGTATGCTTTTCCCCGGTTGCGATAATAAAATCATCGGCCACATCGTGGAGTAGTATCCTGTGTATTGCATCAACATAATCCGGTGCAAACCCCCAGTCAACCACTACGGCCAGATCACCCAGAATTACCCGGTCTTGTGGATTTTTTTTGCAATTAATTGCTCCATTAACAATTTTTTGTGAAACAAATTGTTTACCCCGCAACCAGGATTCGTGATTATAGAGAATTCCCACAGATGCAAAAACATGGTGAACAGAACGATACATCCTGCAGAGATATAATCCGGATGCCTTAGTTACTCCATAGATACCCAGAGGATTGATTACCGTATTCTCGTCCTGAGGCTCATCTGTGGGCTTTCCAAAAATATGTGATGATGCTGCATAGAAGAGTTTTGTATGGGGAGAGAATTGTCTGATTGCCTCTAAGAAATTAAATAAGGATAAGACATTCACGTCGTAACTTTGATGGAACAAATTTACCGGTTCTGCCACAGGGTCCTGGGATGAATGATGTACTGCCGCGAGATGGTAAACCTCATCCGGTTGTACCTTCTTAACAATTTGGGCGACTTCTTCAAAATTACAAATATCAATTGTTTTTTGCCCATCCCAATCCTTAATATTTGTAATTACACGTTGTCTCCCAATTCCCAGAAGAGAGTATTTTTTTCCTTCAAGAAGGTGGTAGAGAAAGGTACCATCCTGTCCAGTTGCTCCCACAATAATTGCGCTTGGCATTGTATCTGGATCCTGTCTCATAGATAATTATATAATCTCAACTTCCGGCAATGGAAAAATAAACTTACCGCCGTCTTTCAAAAATTCAGATTCCCTTTTTATAAATTCGGCTTTGAAATGCCAGGGAAGCACTAAAAAGAAGTCAGGTTTTAATTCCCTTGCCTCTTCCTCGGAAATGATCGGAATATTGTTACCCGGGGTCCGGCTTCCCCATTTTTCAGGATTCCGTTCTGCAGCTGCGGTGATTACCGAAGTATCAATATCGAAATACTGGAGAAGCACATTTCCTTTTGTCGAGGCCCCATAGACAAATATTTTTTTCTCTCTAGCTTTTTCTGTTTTTAATATTGTATTGAGTTTTATTTTGATTTTTTCAACCCTGTTGCAGAAATCTATATAGGGTTTTTCAATATCCAGTTTCAGAGTTTTTTCTTCAGAAATGACCTTATTCAGTGTAGTTGCATTCGGTATATAGTCTGAATCTGCATGGGCGACATATACTTTGAAACTTCCACCATTTATCAGATTAAACTCAACATCTATGACCTTGAGATTATTTCTTGTAAGCATCCATTCAATCTGGTGAAACGCATAATATTCCAGATGCTCATGACAGATAGTATCGAATGAATTCATCTCGAGCATTGTTGGTAAATAACTCTGTTCAAGAATCCATATCCCATCCTTATGTAAAATCTGTTGAATATTTTCAACAAATTCCATGGGTTTTTCAAGGTCGTAGAACATTGCAATGGATGTGATAATTTTTGCTTTTTTATTGGGAAATACCGAATGGAAATTAGACGCAGTAAAAAAATCGCTTACAAGACGGATATCCTCAGGATAATATTTTTTGTATTGTTCCCCGCCCGGATCAATTCCAATTCTCTGGAGATCTTTTTGGGTATAACTCTTCAGCAGTGTTCCATCGTTACATCCGATATCCAGCACGATATCATTGTTTTCCAGATGAACAGTTTTCTGGGCCTTATCGACGATATCACAAAGGTGGTCACTCATTGTCTTGTTAATCCCGGAGCGATATCCATAATCACACCGGTACATCTGATCTGGAGGCACGGAATGTTTTAACTGGACAAGTCCACATGCATCAGTTTTTTTTGAGTTATCGCACTTGATTAAAATTAGTGGGGCGGATGGAGGATCAGGATCATTCTTTTTTGGGAATCTCCCAGATAATGCCTGATTCCCCAGATCAATAACGGTAATGAATTGATCGTTTCCGCAAATTCGACATTTTTTTATTTCACTGATCTGCATTATTTCACCAAAATTTTTTTCAATTGTTTAACATTATTCAATGTTGGACGTAATAAACCAAAGCCAGTTCAGTTATTTATCGCTGGTAAAAGAGAATTATCACGAGGAGGGATGAACATAAAACGGAAACAATCCGCAAAACCATTACCAAAATTATATCTTTTTTTAAAAGAATCATTTTTGGGTATTTTTAAAGGAAATTTGCTTATGCTCAATAAGAATACTCTCAACTTGTCTGGAAGAAAATCTGGTTACATACTATCGTATATTAAGAGGGGCAGTTGTGTCAATTAAAAAAGCATTGATTACAGGTATTACTGGTCAGGATGGGTCATATCTTGCCGATTTTTTGTTAAGTGAAGGTTATGAAGTGCACGGGATCATAAGGAGATCCTCATCGTTTAATCGTCAGAGACTTGAGCACTTATATGTCGATCCAAGGGATCCCCATGCACGTTTGTTTCTTCATTATGGGGATCTTTCCGATTCTGAAGCGATGTCACATATATTATACAACATTAAGCCCGATGAAGTGTATAATCTGGGTGCCCAGAGCCATGTCAGAGTCAGTTTTGATATGCCTGAATATACCGCGAACACAACTGCACTGGGGACAACCCGCCTTTTAGAGATTGCACGAAGAAGCAACCCGGATATAAGGATTTACCAGGCATCCTCGAGTGAAATGTTTGGGTCAACACCACCACCCCAAGACGAAAACACAACATTCAGTCCGAGGAGCCCCTATGCCTGCGCCAAACTTTACGCATACTGGATGGTAAAAAACTACCGGGAGGGTTATAACCTGTTCGCTTCCAATGGAATTTTATTTAATCATGAGTCTCCGAGAAGAGGGGAGACCTTTGTCACCCGGAAAATAACATATAGCATATCAAGAATTCTCACTAAAAAAGACCAGTTTTTGTATCTGGGAAATCTTGATGCGAAACGAGACTGGGGATATGCACCGGAATATGTTGAGGCAATGTGGCGGATACTCCAGCAAGACTGTGCTGACGACTATGTGATTGGAACCGGCGAGTCGCATTCGGTAAGGGAATTTCTCGAACAGGCATTCGCGTATACCGATCTAAATGTCGATGAATATGTGAAAATTGATCCTGCATATTTCCGACCAACAGAAGTTGAAGTTCTCATTGCAGACCCGAAAAAAGCCGAAAAGAAACTTAATTGGAAGCCGAAAATCAAATTCAATGACCTAGTAAAAATCATGGTGGATGCGGATATGCGAGCTGCAGGACTGGAACCTTTCGGCGAGGGAGATCAATTATTACATAAAAAATTCCCGAACAGGTATTGGGCTGCAGATTAATTTTTTTACTGTTATGCTAACGGTATAGGAGTTACGCATACCAATTAGAAAAAAATCAGAGTGCATATTTGAATGTTTCGAATATTTGATGAACGCTTGTTTGGTTATCTCCCATTTGGCTTCGTATAGTCGATATTCGACAGATCCTATGACACGACCAATTATTTACAATTAAAAACGTAATTAACCAGTATAATAAATACAACCTGAAAATTGAGAGGAGCACATCATGAAAGTAGGTATTTTATGTGGAGGATATGGAACCCGGATTCGCGATGTGGCAGAAAACATTCCAAAACCGATGATCCCTATCGGAGAATATCCAATTCTCTGGCATATCATGAAATATTATGCTACATGGGGTCATGATCATTTCGTACTCTGTTTAGGACATAAAGGGGATGTCATCCGTGATTTTTTTATGAATTATCAATCCCACACGATGGATTTTACCATTGATATGAGCGGGAAAACTCCCATTGAATATCATAATAAACAGGTATCAGAAAACTGGAAAGTGACGCTTGCTGAAACCGGACAGGATGCGAAGACCGGTGCAAGAATAAAACGCGTTATGAAATATTTCAAGGATGATGACAATTTTATGCTGACCTATGGTGACGGGGTAGGCGATATCGATATCAAAAAACTCCTTGAATATCATAATAGTCATGGAAAAATTTTAACGGTTACGGGTGTGAGACCCCCGGGCCGGTTCGGAGAACTCCAGTGCAATGATTCGGGTCTCGTCACTGAGTTCAATGAAAAACCCCAGACAACCGGAGGACGGATATCGGGAGGTTTTTTTGTCTGCCGGAATGAAATTTTTAATTACATTGATGACAGAGAAGACACTGTTTTTGAAATGAACCCGCTCCGAGATCTTGTACAAGATGGTCAAATGATGGTCTTTAAGCATGATGGGTTCTGGCAACCAATGGATACATCAAGGGAATACCAGCTCCTCAACCAGATCTATGAACAAAAGAAAGCCCCCTGGGTGATCTGGTGAAGACCGGTTACGAATGCTTCCAGAATAAAAAAATACTGATAACTGGTGATACCGGTTTCAAAGGTTCATGGCTGGCGTATTGGCTCCATCATCTTGGTGCAAAAGTCTATGGATTTGCCCTGCCTCCCGAGAGAGAATATGATCATTACGCTGCATTAGGTCTCGGAAAACTGATCCATCATAAGGATGGAGATGTACGCGAGTTTAGCCAGGTTCAGGATTTCATGGAAAAGATTCAACCGGATTTTGTTTTCCATCTGGCAGCCCAACCACTCGTACGAAAATCCTATAATGAACCGAAACTAACTTTCGATACCAATATTGGGGGAACAATCAATATTCTTGAAGCAGTCAGGCTTACCCCCTCAGTAAAAGTCCTGATAGTAATAACCTCCGATAAATGTTACAAAAATAAAGAATGGTGCTGGGGATATCGGGAGAACGATGAACTCGGCGGAAAAGATCCTTATAGTGCTTCAAAAGCAGCTGCCGAACTCGTATACTCTGCTTACCAGGATTCTTTTTTCAATGCCAGACCACAATTTGGAAGTGCGAGTGTCAGGGCCGGAAATGTCATCGGTGGAGGTGACTGGTCCACCGATCGGATTGTTCCCGACTGCATCAGAGCACTTCAAAAGAATAAACCAATTGAGTTAAGAAATCCCCATGCCACCAGACCATGGCAGCATGTACTGGAACCACTGTCCGGCTATCTTCTTCTTGCTTCACGTATGTATGAAAACCCACAGAAATTTCAAGGATCCTATAATTTTGGACCTGAAAGCCGGGAAATGCATACCGTACATGACGTTGCCAAGGAATTGATTTCGGTATGGGGTGCCGGAAAAATAAAAATTACAAAAAAAGACAATGATCCCCCAGAAGCAGGTCTTCTTCACCTGAATTGTGATAAGACTCATCACATTCTGGGCTGGTATCCCAAATGGGACTTCGAAAAAACTGTTGAGCAGACTGCAAACTGGTATAAATCCGTGAGACAAGGAGAACGCGCGGAATCTGTCACCAGAAAACAAATTATTGACTATATGGAGTGCTGACCATGATCGAAGGTGTTTTAGTCAAACCACTTCGGCAAATCCTTGACGAACGTGGCAAAATTATGCATATGATACGAAATGATGATCCGGATTTCATCAGTTTTGGTGAGATCTATTTCTCCTCCATATATCCGGGGGTAGTCAAAGGATGGCATCTTCATAAGAAAATGACCTTGAATTATGCAGTACCGTACGGTATAATCAAACTCGTTCTCTATGATGATCGCAATTCCAGTAAGACCTGCGGGGAATTACAGGAAATTTTCCTTGGTCCTGAAAATTATTGTCTCGTTCAAATTCCGCCACTTGTCTGGAATGGTTTTAAAGGTATAGGAACCACACCCTCAATAGTAGCAAATTGTTCAACAATTCCTCATGACCCCGATGAGATCGAACGGTTGGACCCCTGTGACAAACGGATCGGATACAACTGGGATATCCGGCACGGGTAAATTGGGATCTTCAGATCATGACGATAAAAAAGATCCTTGTCACCGGTGCAAACGGTTTTATTGGAAGGCACCTTGTGCGCCGGATGAAGGCTGAAGGCTATTCTGTTGGCGCACTTGTGCGGCCTGCGCCATCCTCCCCAAAAACCAGTGAAATCGAAGGTGTTTCTTACTTCCAGGGTGATATCAGGAATTATGAAGAGATCAAAATGGCATTTTCTGCCTTCGAACCTGACACTATCATCCACCTCGCCACCTATTACGCAGTTATGCACCGGGCTGATGAGATTGGCGTGATGATAGATACGAATGTGAAAGGGACGACAAATCTTTTAGAAGCAGCAAAAGAATCCAGTGCGGTTCAGCTGTTCATCAATACCAGTTCAACCCAGGTATACGAACAGAAGAAACAGCGCCTTAAAGAAGAGGATGTTATCAAACCCCAGAGTCTGTACGCGGTCACCAAACTCTATGCAGAAGAGGCATGCAGCTACTATGCAGATGCTTTCCATCTCCCTTGTGTCACACTTCGCCTGTTCCCACCGTATGGACCCGGCGATCATGAACGGAGACTCATCCCATATGTAATTGGTAGCATTTTAAAAAACACCCCTCCTAACCTGACAACAGGGAAACAGGAGTGGGATTTTGTCTATGTAGATGACATTGTCAATGCTTATCTGGCGGTGTTAAAATCGTACCCGTTCAAAGATGAACATGCAATCTTTAATATCGGCACGGGTGAGGCGGTTTCCATCCGTTCGTTTGTGGAAAAAATACGGGAGAATATTGATTCAGATATTGACCTTTTATGGGGATCAGTTGCACACAGGTCGAACGAAGTCTGGTACAATTCGGCAGATATTAAAAAAGCACAAAGGGTGCTCCACTGGTCACCGGAAACCGGAATTGA
Source organism: uncultured Methanoregula sp. (assembly GCA_963676675.2). Lineage (GTDB taxonomy): Archaea > Halobacteriota > Methanomicrobia > Methanomicrobiales > Methanospirillaceae > Methanoregula. The sequence continues at coordinate 2,138,156 of OY781161.1, forward strand.
TGAGGGCATAAAAAAAACCGTTGCATGGTTCAAGGACTATTTCCAAAAAGAGCGTTGATAATGCAGTTCAGACTACTCTCAGGAATAAGCGCTATTGCAATGCAAAACTCGGGAGAGACGAATCATGCCTGATGAGCCCCTTGTTTCTATCTGTATCCCAACCTATAACCGGGCTGGTATGATCGGAAGGGCGATTGAGAGTGCACTTGGCCAGACCTACAAGAATATTGAAGTAATTGTCGTTGACAATGCATCTAGTGATAATACGGATGCGGTCGTTGCCTCATATGTTGATGAACGACTCACTTATGTAAAAAACGAGAGAAATCTCGGCCTGTTTGGGAATTTTAATCGTTGCATTGAACTGGCGACCGGCAAATTCCTGCATATCCTTCACTCGGATGATTATATTGATCCTGATTTTACCGCACGGTGTACAGCGTTTTTCAATAAACACCCCTCTGTGGTCATGACATCGACCCGTGCACGCATTGTCGGGGATAGTTTTGAAAAAGATCACGCATGCAGTGACACCGATCTCGTATACCCGGCGAAGGAAGGGTTCAGACAACTGCTTGCCACCCGCTCATTTATTGCATGCCCGTCGGTTATGATCCGACGCGACATTTATCAGGAAGTGGGGCCATTTAGCCTTGAATATCCCTATTCATCAGATTTTTACCAGTGGCTTAAAATTGCGCGGAATTATGATATCGGGTTTGTGGGTGGTGCCTGCGTTTTTTACCGGCAGGGAGAGCATTCGGAAACGTTCCGGTTCCTGTTCTCATCCCCTCATGGTTATTTGGATATGCTAAGGATTTTTATCCAGATTAAGATTGATTTGGGAAAAGAATTGGACATTTATGACGTTGAATTTCTTGCAGCACAGCGACGTTTTATTCATGACTGCCTGTTTGCCGGTTTTACACGTGGGGATACGATGCCCGGCTTTTCCCCCTCGGTATTTACCGGGCTCTCTCTTGCGTGCTGGACATTAGAAAAACCTGTTTCCATAGCCCAGTGGTTTAGCAAAGTCTTGGATCTCGTGATCATCCTGCCTTCAGGACTACTGATGAGCTGGTCTCCCACTCGCAGGATGGTAAGAGCACTGTTTTTTTCCAGGAGAGAGGGTTATTGATATGCACCCATATCAATGGTGGAAAATGGTTTTAATAAACGGTAATTTATTTTGCTGTGCTTCTGAAACGTAATCAACAGATACACAATGATGCGGTCAGAACGTTTAAGATCAAATGGGTTCCAAATTAAACTCTTCAATCTCTTAAAAAGACATAACCTATAATACGTTCCATTACCCGGTAAATTATGAAAAAATTAAAAGTTCAAATAAAGAACCGATACGATCACAACCACGATTATCAGGAGTTATCACCCCATGATCCTCTGCTTCATCGCTGACGGACGCAGCATCCATACCCAGCGGTGGGCAGAATATTTTACCCAAAGGGGACATGAAGTCCACCTCATTACCTATGACCCAATGGGACGGGATATAACCGGGGTCAATGAACATGTGATTGCCTCACGCTGGAAAAATCTCTACCTTTCCTTTATCCCGCGCCATATCGCAATAAAAAAACTCGTACAAAAAATCAAACCGGATCTTATCCATGCTCATTTCATTGCGAAGTATGGATTCCATCTCCTTGGGTTAAACGTTCATCCTTCAGTTGTATCGGCTTGGGGGGATGACATCCTCATTCTCCCAAAAAAGAGCAGGTTAATTCACCGGTATACAAATGAAGTCCTTACAAGTGTTGATCTTGTATACGCAGTATCGCACAATATTAGTGACCATATCAACGAAGATTTTAATATCCCTACCAATAAGACCCGCTATCTTCCTTTTGGTATTGACACGGATCTTTTCGCACCAAAACCGGATAAAAATGATTGTAACCGTACAACGATTGAAATATTTTCCAACCGCGGCTTTTTTTCAGTTTATGATTCAGAAACACTCGTCAGAGGTTTTGCCCTCGCGTATCAGAAAAATAACCGCCTCCACCTCACCCTCAAAGGAGAGGGTCCCGATGAGCAAAAAATCAGGGATCTCGTTTCCTCCCTTGGCATTTCTGACGTCGTTTCATTTAAGAAAAAAACAGATTACACTGAGGTCCCAAAAGATTACCTGATCGCGGATATCTTTATCACAACATCACGATCCGATGGTACACCAGTTTCTCTGCTCGAAGCAATGGCTAGTGGTCTGCCCTGCATCGCCACTTCTGTTGGGGGAATTCCGGAATGGATAGAGGACCAGAAATCCGGGCTTCTTATTCCCCCATGTTCACCGGAGAGCGTTGCAGAAAGCATTCTTACATTAGCCCAGGATCCTGCATTCTGTACTCAACTAGGTATTGCAGCGCGCAAGACAATCGTTGAGCGCGGCCAGTGGAACACCCTGATGGCACAGGCAGAGAAAGATTATCTGGAACTCATCAAAACATATAGACTGGACAGAACATGAAATGGCAGAATAAACGGGTATTGGTGACCGGTGCCGGAGGATTTATCGGCAGCCACCTTGTCGATGAGTTACTCAACAAAGGTGCAGAGGTCACCGCATTCGTGCATTATAATGCCCGGAACGATTGGGGAATGCTCGAAGAACGATACAATGACAAAAACCCCAACCTTAACGTAATAGCCGGAGATGTAACCGATTCTCTGTTTGTAAAAAAAGCAGTCTCGGAAAAAGAGTACGTGTTCCATCTCGCCGCACTCATCGGCATCCCATATTCCTATGTAGCACCCGAGTCCTACATCAACACCAATGTCAAAGGCACCCTCAATATTATGCAGGCATGTCTTGATGCAAACGTAAAACGCGTTGTCCATACATCGACCAGTGAAGTATACGGTACAGCACAATACACACCAATCGATGAGAAGCACTCACTCCAGGGACAATCTCCCTACTCCGCAAGTAAAATTGGGGGGGACAAAATTGCAGAATCATTTTACTGCTCTTTCGGATTACCGGTTACTACCATTCGCCCATTCAACACATTCGGCCCCCGCCAGTCCACCCGGGCTGTTATCCCCACGATCATCACCCAGGCTCTCACGTCCAATTCCATCAAACTTGGATCACTTACCCCGATCCGGGATCTGACCTATGTTGCAGACACCGTACAGGGTTTTATCAAATTTGCCGAGAGCACAAAAACGGTGGGAAAAACGGTTAACACCGGTTCCGGCCGGGGAGTAACTATCGGAGAACTGGCGGCACTCATCATCAGACAGATGAATCCGGATGCTACAATTATCTGCGACGAAGAACGAATCCGTCCTGATAAGAGTGAAGTCATGCAACTTCTCTGTGATAACAGGTTGGCAAAAGAGCTTGCCGGCTGGGAACCTCAGTACACACTCGAAGACGGACTTGCTCATACGATTGAGTGGATGAGAGAACATATCTCATCCTACAAGACAGGAAGCTACACCGTTTAGGAGGAATAGATGCAGGCAATTATTCTGGCTGGAGGAAAGGGACGGAGGCTGCTTCCTTACACAACCGTGCTTCCAAAACCCCTGATGCCGATTGGCGATTATCCTATTATCGAAGTTATCCTCAGGCAACTCAAGAGGTGCGGTTTTTCCAAGATTTCTATATCCACGGGGTATCTCCATGAGTTAATTCATGCGTACCTTGACAGTAACAAAACGCTTGGCCTCAACATATCATATTCACATGAAGAAACACCCCTTGGCACTATCGGCCCGCTTTGCCTGATCGAAGATCTCGAGGATACCTTTCTCGTAATGAATGGCGATATCCTTACAGATCTTGATTACAAAAAACTCATTGAATTTCATAAAGGACACAATGCCATCGCAACCGTTGCAACCTACCAGAGGGATGCGAATATTGATTTCGGGGTCCTTGAAACAGATTCCGAGAAGAAAATTATCGCGTTCCGGGAAAAACCCACCTACCATTTCAATGTCAGCATGGGCGTGTATGTTTTTTCCAAAAAAATTCTCGACTTTGTTCCCGCGGACACTCCTTTTGGGTTTGATCAACTGATGTATGCCCTTATTGCAAAGAATGAGGAAGTGTACAGCTATTCCCATACAGGTTACTGGCTCGATATCGGTAGACCGGATGATTATGCACGCTCAATTGAAGAGTTTGAGCGTTATAAAGACCGATTCCTCCCATGAAGGTGCTCATTACCGGTGCCTCCGGGTTTTCCGGAGTCCAAATGATCGAGTTCCTGTCAACCCAAGGGGATATCAGACTTACCTGTCTTGGCAGAAATGCACCTGCCCATTTTTCCCGTTCCCATAATATTTCCTGGGTTCAGGGAGATATTCTCGATCCTGATAAAATGACTGAGGTGATATCTGCCGTAAATCCGGATGCGGTTCTCCATCTTGCCGGATTGAACCATGGTTCTCTTGAGGAAATGCAAAAGACAAACGTTACCGGTACGCAAAATATTCTCGATGCAACACTAAAAATAAACCCGGATTGCCGCGTCCTTGTGATCAGTTCTTCTGCCGTATATGGGTACGCAGGAAATACGCCGATTCCAGAGACCAGTACGTTACAACCCCTGTCAGAATATGGTATCAGTAAAGCAGCTCAGGATTCCCTGTGCCAGGGATATTATAAAACCAAAAAGTGTCAGGTTGCAGTTGCGCGACCATTTAACCTCGTTGGACCTTCTCAACCAGCATCTTTCGTGTGCGGGAGGATTGTACAACAGGTAATCGAAATTGAACAAGGGAAAAGGAGATACCTTGATCTTCTTGAAATCCAGTCATCCCGGGATTTTATTGATATAAGGGATGTAGTGAAGGCATACTGGATGTTGCTTATCCACACAAAATTCAGGGAATATTGCGCAGGAAAAGCATTCAATATCGGTTCAGGAAAAACGTTTGCTGTTTCCATTGTGATCAACCTGTTGCAGGAAATTACCGGTAAAATTTATCCGCTGCAACTTCCGGCATCTTCACCACCCATTATCATACCTTCGCAAATGAGTGATAATACCCGTATTCATGGCCTTACCGGCTGGAGTCCCCGGATATCGTTAAAAGAGTCTTTATCAGATATGCTGAATGTAGCAAGAAAAGATCCGGGCTCCTGAAAACACAGTGATATGCATAACGGGAAAAAAGATAAACAAGAGTAGTTACCGAAATAATAAGGCTGAACAATTCACGTCAGAAACTGAAACCACCATATCAGTTTTATTCCAACATTTGCCAGTTTTTCTAACCTAGATTATCTCCATCTCAGTCAGCCGATCCGGCAAATACTTCTTCGTTACAAAGTCCAGCCCCCGTGCCGCAAATGCCTGCTGTTCAGACTTCAGCCCCAAGCTAATCTGTAAGTTGATCTGCTTCTTCCAGTACTCCGATGCAAACCGGGGATCCGTCAGCTCCGCATGCAATGCTTCAACATCCTTATCCGATAATTTGTCGGAAGGCAAGTTGTAATCCCGGATATCACTTGGCTGTAATCCTAAAAACTGCGCCTTCGGTGTTGCCAGCAGCTCCGACATGTGCGCACTCTTGATCGAACCGTACGCAACCGATGCAAAGATACGGTACGACCACGGGTCACCATCAGTAAATACCATAACGGGAAGATTCCACGTGGAACTGATCTTGTTGAGCATACGCCGGGTCGAACGGGCCGGCTGGCCTTTAAGGTGTACAAGGATCGCATTATGCTCCTCATCAAACCCGTTCTCGATAAGCCGGTCATACATACCACCCGTCTCAAGGGCGATCACAAACTTGGCATCGTGGTCCACAAACTCGATGTTCTCAACATTGTTGGGGATCGTATACCCGGCCTGTCCCACATCATCCTGGCAGTGAATCGCCCGCATGCCCCGGCGGGTCTCTTCCCGGATTCGCATCGGCCCATAGATGGATGCACCATTCTCTTCGGGATGGAGATGGAACCCCTCCCGCGGGACTTCCGATATGATCTCGAGATCTTCGATGAGGAAATTGCTCTCCTCCTGCCCCCCGAACTTCGCCCGCTTCCAGCCTTCCGAGATGTAATACATCTCCCTGAGTGTTGACGATCGGTTCTCTTTCAGCTGCTGTTTGATGAACCCGATCACGTACGCCATCTTTAAGAGATGCGTGGCGCTCTTGGCCGAGGCAGCGGTACGCATGCTTTCCTTGTCACCGTATTTCCAGACCTCGCTCGCATCATCGTATTCAATATTGTACTTCGTACGCGTGGGCAGCGAGATGGAGGGGATCTCGCCGGCCTTCATCTGGTCGTACCATGCGCTCGCGATCCTGAGCAGGGCCGCCATCGACTTCTTTTCCAGTTCCTCTTTAGACATCGAGATCCACCACCATCTTCTTGTTGTCGTCAATGCCCCGGATATCGAGTAGCCCCCCGCCTTTTCCGGTATAGGAGACGCGGCTGACAGTCTGTGATGGTATCACCAGTTTCCAGACTTTCGTGAACTGGCCGTCCATCTCGCTAACGAATGTAGCTTTAGGTTCGGCATCATCCGCATTGTCCTGCGAGATATCGTAAATGGACACATCCACCTCATGTGCGGTGTAATTGTTCAGCTCGATCGTGATCCGGCCATCGATGGTTCCCTTCTTCACGATAAGCTTGCGCATCAGTTTTCCCTCAATGGGAGTTGTATCGACCAGCGGCTTTTCCACAATCTCGCTCACCTTTGCGGCAATCTCCGGAATGATCGCGCAAACCGCCCGTGCCCGGTCCTCAGCCACCTTGTTCTTATCCCGTCGGGAGACAAAGAGCTTGAGATCCCGTCCTAAGTCCTGCAATGCGAGCACAATTTCTTTTTCTATCTCCGGGATACTCGCGATTGCATCCTTACTCTCGCTCGTAAAGGGCACGTTTGTCGAGGCAACATGAACCAGAATCAGGACCGGGCCCATCGGCAGTCCCTGCTGGGAAAGGTTGTAGAGCTTCCAGTTCACATTCGCAATACTCTGGGTGATTGCACATGCACCCTGCTGGTACATCAGCGGGACACGGTTGGCAAACCGGAGGATGATTGCATTTCCCTCAGAGGGAAGCTTACCTCCATACCCTATTGCTGCTTCGACCACAAACGAGTGCCCGGAGAAGACCGAAGCCGGCCGGGTGCGTGCCCCGACAAAATCCATCTGGAACTCCTTGTCGAGCCCGCGCCGGATCAGTTCCTCCCCTATGGGAGAGAGGCACTGGACAGTGAGCGGGGGAGGTACCGGAACGTCCTGCATGGCAGCAAGGAGCGCCTTGAGTTGCTCTGCAGAAAGTCCCGCGACTTTTACGGTTACCTTCAGGCCGGACTTATCACACATTTCCTGTGCAGTTTTTTTCCCAACACGGCTGAAATGTTCCATCAGGAAATCAGCAAGTTTCTCATCGCTTGCCATGGCCATCCGTTTCAATTGCCCGAATTCTATCCCGTGGGGGTGAGGCTTGACAGCGATCGGGCACGCGATGATCTCCTGGCTCACGCGCTCGAAGGTGAACGCTTCATCGTCCAGCTCCACCCGGAACCGGGCATGGGGATTCACGATAGAAGTATACTTGAGATACTCGAGCAGCTTCTTTTTTGCCGACATCGTGCTCTTGAACTCGATCTGCACCCGGGTACCGTGAATCCGGTCCCAGTCGATCGGTTGCTGGGAGATGATGTCAGGTTCATTTGTCTCGATCTTGATCTGGATCTCGAATTTGTAAGCCGGCTCCTTATGGCCTGTACGCGAGATCACAACGGTAGGAACACCGCTGGTCAACTGCGCATAGAGCACAGCAGCAGAGATCCCGATACCCTGCTGCCCGCGCGTCTGCCGGATCTGGTGGAACCGGGAGCCGTAGAGCAGTTTGCCGAACACGTACGGCACCTGCGCAGGGACAATTCCCGGGCCATTGTCCTCAACGATGATCCGGAAGATATCACCGGAAACTTTTTTGATGCTGATAAAAATATCCGGTAATACCTGCGCCTCTTCGCAGGCATCAAGCGCATTGTCCACCGCCTCTTTTATGGTGGTGATGACACCGCGTGTGGGGGAATCGAATCCCAGCAGGTGTTTGTTTTTCTCGAAAAATTCCGCGACACTGATGCTGCGCTGCTGCTTGGCGAGCTCGTCAGCGAGGACCAAACGCTCTCACCTCAGCGATTGCTGCTGCAAGATCGACCGTCTTTTGTTCGGCGGTCAACAGATTTTTTAGCGTAACCTGTCCGGACTCTGCTTCGCGCTGACCTATAACTATCGCAAAATTTGCGGTCTTTGAAGCATGGGCAAGCTGGGCACCAAGTCCGCGCTCCATGAGATCCATTTCTGTGCGGATGCCCGCGCTGCGTAGCGTCTTTGCGACTTCGAGCGCGCGATTACGCCCTTCGGTCGTGCAGACAAGTCCCACAACAGGAACTGTCGCTGACTTGATGTCGCCCAGAGATACCATCACCCGGTCAAACCCGATAGCAAAACCACAGGAGGCGACATCGTCGCCACCAAAGAGGTGGGCGAGGCGATAGGTTCCCCCGCCAAGGATCTGGTTCTCGGCCCCAAGGTTCTGGGCAAATCCTTCAAAGACCATACCGGTATAGTAATCCAGGCCACGCGCAATGCCAAAATTCAGGGAATATTTTACACCGGCCGCATCGAGCGATCCAACGGTCTTCTCGAACCGTTCTTTTTCCGGGATCACACCCGCTATCTCGAAGGCTTCAGCAAGATCACGGGTGGTGACCAGTGCGGTGAGGGATGTTGCAAGATCCGTCCTGTCCAGGGATTCGAGCGTGGCATTCAACCCGTCAAAATCCTTCTTGTCAAGGTGTGCCCGCACCCTGCGCTGCATTGCAGGTTCGAGGTCTTTTACAAGATTCTTCATAAAGGAGAGATGCCCTACTTTCAGATCATAGGTGACACCGGTTGCGTTCAGCATATCGGATGCCAGCATGATCGTTTCCGCATCAGCCGCTGCGGTATCCGCTCCGATTAACTCAACGCCAAACTGCCAGAACTGTCGGTACCGTCCTTTCTGGGGACGCTCATACCGGAAACAATCGGCAAAATAACACCAGCGCAATGGCTTGGGGGCGACTTTTGCCTCATTGATATACATCCGGATCACGGCAGCGGTGATCTCCGGGCGAAGGGCAAGTTTCCTGCCCCCCTTATCCTCAAAGACGTACATCTCTTCGATGATACCTTCCCCGGATCTCATGGTAAAGAGTTCAAGATCCTCAAACTCGGGAGTGCAGACTTCCCGGTATCCATAGCAGCGCGCAACTTCACGCAACTTCATCTCGACAGCGCGCCGCGCCTCCATCTCTTCCGGTAAAAAATCCCGCGTTCCTCTCGGTTTCTGGAGCATGATAAAAATCCTTATCCTTTGTTGGTCGGTATTCGTTATTTCTTATTCGCCTTGTGTCTTGGTACACTGCCAAGGAACCGGGTGAATGTATCTTCATTTCCCCAGACTTTTTCCCGCACAATCCTTCCCTGCAAGTACATGGCAGCGAGGATCAGGCCAAGCCCCAGTAATTCGAAATCCGGCATCGTAAAGGTAAATGCCCCGCCAAGCGTTGCAAGAGCACCATAACCCACACCATAGTATGCCGCTTTTCGGTAGCCGGGGAGACCAGTCCGGAAAAAGATCCGCGCATCCCGCAGCCAGAGAAAGAGGACCGCTGCGGTGCCGAACATGGCGACATATATGAGATAGGACATGTTAATGAACTAACTTATTATACGCCGTTCCATATCTGTATTGTCAAAACCATGCCGCCAAACCAGTCTGTGCAGGAAATTCTCTCACGATACAAGAATGGTGAGTGCTCCCTTGATGAGGCAGCCCAGGGGATTGAAGGGCTTCGCCTTGAGCATGTGGGGGATTTTGCCTGTATTGATCTGGGACGAAATGTGCGGTGCGGTATGCCGGAAGTGGTGCTTGCCGAGGGAAAAGATCCCTTACATCTTTCAGAGATTGCCGTGCGGCATGCAGAAACAACCGGGCGCTGTGTGATCACGCGCGTGAGCCCTGAACAGGTTGCACATATCCAAACCTATGCCAAAAGCAGAAACCTTTCAACGGAATACCGGGAGAGCGGTCGCGTGCTGGTCCTGTCGAACGGACAATTGCCCCGGCCAACGGGCGGCATTGTCGCCATCATCACTGCAGGAACATCCGACATCCGGGTTGCCGAGGAGGCAAAGATCATTGCCGAGGAAATGGGCTGCACGGTTCGCACAGCATATGATGTCGGCGCAGCAGGCATTCACCGGCTCTTCCCGGCATTAAAGCCACTGATGGATGCGCATGTGTTCATCGTCTGTGCCGGGCGCGAAGGGACACTCCCGTCAATCGTTGCCGGCCTTGTCGATAAACCTGTACTCGGGGTTCCTGTCAGCGTTGGGTATGGGTACATGGGAGAAGGAAGAGCAGCTCTTGCGAGCATGCTCCAGTCCTGTTCAGTTATTGCTGTCGTCAATATCGATGCCGGCTTCACTGCAGGCGCTTTTGCCGCGCGGATTGCGAATATGGGTGCGGGTACGCAAGGAGAACAACCATGAAACGGGGATTTTATATCGGACGGTTCCAGCCGTATCATAACGGGCATCACGAGGTGCTCGAACATATTGCAGAAGAAGTAGATGAGATCGTCATCGGGATCGGGAGCGCTCAACTCTCCCACCAGATAGACAATCCGTTCACGGCCGGAGAACGTGTGCTCATGATCACCCGTGCACTTGAATCGCTTGGCTGTCCCTATTATGTAATCCCTATAGAGGATATTCAACGCAACGCACTCTGGGTAGCTCACGTCCGATCCATGGCACCGCCGTTCGATCTCTGCTACTCATCAAACCCGCTCGTTGTCCGGCTCTTTTCCGAAGCAGGGGTAAAAGTCCAGTCGCCGGCAATGTATGAACGCGACACGCTCAGTGGTACAAAAATCCGCGAACGCATACTCAACGGTAAGCCCTGGAAGAAGCTCCTGCCTCCAGCAGTCGTCCAGGTGCTCAGGGAGATTGACGGTGCTGAGCGACTCTGCCAGATAGCACGCGATGATTAAGATGATGACAGCAAATATGGCGAGTCAGGAACCAATGCAGGTGAAATGAATGTACGATTTTATAAAAAATCTCATGAGTCCAAAAAAACCGGCACCCGTAGTTATTGCATTCAATTCAATTCCCGCGTGGGTTGCCGGACGTGAGAAGAGCGCGCGAACAGCACTTGAAGAAGCAGCTAAGGCCCCGATGCAGAACATCAGGAATTCCGCTGCACAGTTACAGCTTATTGTGAACAGTATATCCGGCTCAGAACACGATCCGGCTCTTCACCCGAAACTAAAAGCGGTTGCAAAAAATTCCCTGCCCCTTTACGTAAAATCAATGAATGCAGCTCTTGCAAAACCCCTCTCGGACGATATTGAAGAGTTCTATACCGAGGCTGTTGAATGCCTGAAATCCTGCCTTAACAGTAACCGCGGGCAGGGACGATATCTCCAGGCCGTTTTTCCTGAAGAAATAAAAGCCGTCAAAATGACAATCGATGCAATGGGAAAGGAGATGAATATCCTGACCGCTGCTCTCGCCACATACCAGAAACAGAAAGCTGCGATTGATGCGGTGGCCGCTCTTTACCAGTCAATACTGGAAATGCAGGAGGATATGCGACGGAACGTTGAAAAAGAGCACCGTACTATGGCTCGCATTAACGAGAACACCAGCCGTCTCGAGGTAATTGAGCGCGAAGAGACCGGGCTGGCATCGGATGTTGACGGAAAACGTGCGGTAACCGAATGCAAATCTGCGCTTGAAGAGAAAGAGAAGAAACGCAACGATGTAACCCGGAACTATGCTGCACTGTCCATGACCGCTTCCCACGTCTTTAAGAAAGCTGAAAAGATTGCCGCAAAACAACATCAGACCGGTGAGGTAGCTTCTCTTAAAAACGCCATAGCAATACTCTCACATCACGATCTTCCGGACCCGGCAAGCATGAGGACAGCACTTGCTGCAGCCTGCCCGGTTGTGCAACGGATGATCACGGCAGAAGAAATTCCCTTAAAAAACCGGGAGGAGCGCGAAGTTTTTTCCGATACTGACGCTTTCTGCACAACGATGTCGGAGCTCTGTGTTGAGCTCGCTGCATGTGATGAGACATGCAGGAATGCAGAGACGGTGCTGTCTACTCACCCAATTATTGTTCGGGGAAATTCACTGATGCGGGAAAAAACCCAGCTCAACAGTATGCTCGAAAAAGAACGGCAGATTCACAGCGAACTTGTTTTGTGGAAAGCCAAAACCAGCGGGAAGATACCGGTCGTAACAGAAGAAATCAGAGAAAAAATTGAGGGTATTGTTGGGGGGGTCGTGCAACTTCAGGCTGACACGAATACACCGGTATGAGGGTAATCTACCGGAACATTCCTGCCATCAGGTTTCTTTTTTGTTTTTATCCAGATCCACAGGGAATACCTGCAGATCGTTAGCGCGCATTGATCTCAACGAAGTCTTCCAGATCACTCTGTTTTGCCGGATCTTTTTCCGACAACCCGTAGCAGTCATTGAGCATCTGGGCGATGACATCGGAGAACGTCATATTTCCTCGTTTCAATACGAGCAGCGCCTCATACACCTCGGGATCGATTCGAATTGAACGTCCCTCGCCTGCACGAGGCATAATAACCACTTTGTGGTCACGATATATATACATTTCGGGGAATACGTGTCTGACTTTATATACATGGCAGAAAACAGTCCCAAATCATTGAGATAAACAGTGTTCTTCCTTTGTCAAAAGGTGAATCACAAAAAACGATGAAAAACGATCATCGGACAATACGGATGTAGGTAAATGTAGAGTAATCAGTGTAGGCAAATTCCGGTTCGCTTCCATGGCATCCGCCCACCCGGTTGAGGGTCGGCAGATCGAGAGGTATCCTTGCCACTTCAAGATGCAGATCGATGCCGGTTTTTTGCCGGGATAGCGGTAAAAAATCAATCGGGTACGGCTCAATGCCCTGCGGAGTTTTCCGGCAACAGATGTGAGTATGCTGGTGCCCGCAGCAGAGGTGCATCAATCCCCGGGCCTGAAGGGCATCGAATGCCATACCCGCAGTATAATGATACCCGGTAAATGAATCTCCCGGTTCATGTGAAAGGCGCTGCCAGCACTTGAGCCGGAGTGTCTGGGACCCCAGTTCCATCGGCCCACCGTGGACAAAAAGCATTCCATTATCCGACCATTCCATGGGCATTCGTTCAAATATTGAGAGGAGAGGAGAATCCCTCAGCTGTTCATGGCGATACATGCTCGCTGCATCACTCCCGCTGACTGAAAGCCCGTTGAGATATGCATGATCGTGATTGCCTATGACGGAGATGAGCTTGTACTCACGCGAAAGAGTATGGATCTTTTCAAGAGCTTCTTTCGGGTGATCCCCACGATGGAGGATATCTCCGAGATTTATGACCCGGTCAATCGGGCCAAATGTTTCTAAAAATGACGGAGTGCGTATACATGCAGAGAGTGCAGCAATCGCTCCTGCATCGGCATGCACATCTGAAAATATTACTGCACCCATACCGGTTTTTTATGTTGGTGTTCCTTACCCTAATAATCCTCTGATGGTCCGGGTTCTGCTTATCCACTTGGACCGTTCCGGGTCAGAAAGATATGTTCATGACCGAGTGATTCTAAAATTACTAGAAGAATCAAAACAACATTTCAAAAAAAAACTTGTGGGTGCGATATTTTATGGAACAATTTCTTACTGACTATATCAACCGAATAAGAGAGGGAATCGATGATATTCCTGATACGACTGCCCATGAAATCGCATCGGCATTCCTTGCATTCAGGTTTGGTCTTTATGCCAACGCGGCCAGGGAATGCAAACATGCCATTGAGTTGCTGGGGCCCGGGAAAAATCCTGCACACCAGGGGGCATATGCTGCACTGAAAAAAGCGCTCGGGATTGTGCTTGCCAATGCGCAGGATCTTGACAATTCTTTAGTGACTGCAGATCTGTCATTGAGGTTTGATGAGCAGGAACGCTCGTATACTGCAATCAAGCTTGCAACGGATATGGTTGAAGATCCCGGGACACTTGAGCTCGACAACGCACTCGTCCTTGTTTATGTGGCAGCACTTGTAGGTTCATCTGAAGATGAAGAAGCAATGGGGGAACACCGGAAATTTATTGTGAGATTGCTGACGGGATACAAAAAAGCACTCGGAATCGTGTAAGGAAGAGCATTTCCCTTTTTTTCTTTTTCAAATCTTATTCGGATTGACTGCAACGATTTTTCTTTCATATTTTAAAATATTCTTGTGCAATGCCAAAGGATTCTTGTAGCGATCCGGCGAACTATGTGCGATTCAAGTCGAGAAGTGCATCTTTAAGGTACCTGCAATGAACAAAACCGATGAACTCTTAAAAAAATACTGGGGTTATTCACAATTCTTACCCCACCAGAAAGAGATCATCGAATCGATCTTAAACGGCAACGATACGATCGCGATCATGGCAACCGGCGGCGGAAAGTCACTCTGCTACCAGTTACCGTCCCTGTACCTTGGCGGTCTCACGGTTGTCATATCCCCATTGATATCGCTGATGAAGGATCAGGTCGACGATCTCAATGCCCGGGGAATAGCTGCGGCTGCTTTTAACAGTTCCATGGATTACCGGGACCGGACCCGGATTGAGCGTGAGTTGAAAGACGGGAGTCTCCGCTTGCTGTTCATCTCACCGGAGAAATGCATGCAGCCCAATTTCCTCGATTCTCTTCGAGAGGCACCCATCCATCTTATTGCGATTGACGAAGCGCACTGCATCTCAGAATGGGGCCACAACTTCCGGCCGGAATACCGGCAGCTGGCCCAATTAAAAAAAGTCTTTCCGACAGTTCCCCTTGTGGCATTAACCGCGACTGCTATTCCCGAGGTGCGCAGGGACATCTGTGAACAACTTGGTCTGTCCGGGGCCCGGGAATTTATCGGCAGCTTCAACCGGAAAAATCTCCAGTACCGGATTATTCCAAAGAAAAATCCTATGGTCTTTCTTGCAAATTATATTGGCCAGCACCGTTCCGATTCCGGGATCATCTACTGCCTGAGTAAGAAAGAGACCGAAGAGATTGCAGCCGATCTCCAGAAACGCGGGTTCAAGGCACAGGCCTATCATGCTGGGCTCTCAAAACCGGTGCGCGAAAAGGTCCAGGATGCGTTCATCCACGATACGATAAATATCGTCTGCGCAACGGTCGCGTTTGGCATGGGTATCAATAAACCCGATGTCCGGTATGTCATCCATTACGATCTGCCAAAGACCGTGGAATCCTATTACCAGGAGACCGGGCGGGCGGGTCGTGATGGCCAGTACAGCGAGTGCATCCTGCTGTACAGCCGGGGGGATTACACACGGGTCCGCTCGATGCTGGAGCATGACGATACGGGTGAGCGGAATCTCAGGTTAGCCCTCAATAAACTCCGGGATATGACGGAGTATTGCGAGACCACGACCTGCCGGCGAAAATACCTGCTCACCTATTTTGGCGAAGAGTATACTGAGGAGAATTGCGCATCGTGCGACAACTGCGATCACCCGCCCGACATGATCGATTGCACCGAACCGGCTACAATGATTGTCGGGTGCGTAAAGCAGCTGCCCTCGCGCTTTGGCATCGAACTTGTTTCTGATGTGCTCCGCGGTTCAAAGAATACAAAAATCCAGGATTACCATCTGGACATTCTGCCGGCATATGGTTCCGGGAAAAAGTACAGCAAGGCCCAGTACCGGACCTGGATCAACGAGCTGGTCAGGCAGGGATACCTGGACCGGACGGGCGATAAGTACCCGGTGATTTGTTGTACCGGAAAGAGCGAAGAACTGCTTAAGGGACGAGCGCGTGTCATGCTCCCGGTTCCCGAACGCGAAACGGTAAAGCGTACACCAACCGCGGCCATGGAGAGTGCGGGTCCTGAAGACAAAGCATTATTCATGCGGCTGAAATCCCTGCGAAAGGAAATCGCCGACCGGAATGGTGTGCCGCCCTATGTCATCTTCCCGGACAAGAGTCTGCATGAGATGGCGTGTACCCGACCCGGTGACCGGGAAAGTTTTTCCACAATCTCCGGTGTTGGGGAATACAAGCTGGAAAAGTATGGGCCGGAGTTTATGGAAGAGATCCGGAAAGGGTGAGGGGGAACATAGTGAAAATATGTTTGAGAGAATGGGGAGGGTTTCTAATTCGGTCTCAACACTTTCACTACGCGCACTTCGATATCTACATGCCTGATGATGACGGATAGAGAGATCGGATACTTCATGGATACCTTCCGCATTGAGATCAAAAAACCTGCCGAAGACTGGTTGATGCGATACGATAAGGAGATCCAGCGGAGATTCGCAGTTAAGATACGAAAATTAAAGGAATACCCGGAATCACATGGAAAGCCGTTACGCGGTGTGCTTCACGGATACTGGGAACTTTATTTTGAAAATAGGTTCAGAATTATTTACACTATCGATCATGAAAGGAATATCGTCATGATCGAAGCGATAAAACATAAAGACGAGTTTTAAATCTGAAGTTCGTTTGCCAGAGTTTCAAAATCGCGGGACGGGGTCTCTTTGCATTTTCCTTCCCGAATCTGGGTCATAAGTTCTTTGTCTGAGAGCACGTCAATAGTCCTTTTCATAGAATCGTATTCATCAGTGGAGATGGTGATCCATTCGGCCTGATGCTTTCCACGAACTGCAGGTGCGCTCATGATTGATCAGTATTCTATTTGGTGAATCATAAAACATTTGTGGATTGGGCAGTTGGCAAGAGGATAACCGAGCTGCTTGTCGCACCGGTCTTCCGCTATTCGCGTTGGCGGGTTGGGGATACCAAGTGATATGGCGAGGCTCCAAAAGAATTGGGAAGGAGGTTTTGCCCGGCTATTTTTCACAGGCACGTGTACGCATCCACTCATGTAACGGACGAGTGATTCACGCAACGGTCCTGGGTACAGAGTGTAGTAACAAACCCTATGACCCCAATTATCCGACGTGATTGCGATACGCGGCAACCAAGGGTGTTTTCATACAGTTTCTGCCGAAAAACCACCTTAAATATGTGCTAAAAAAAGTGACCAATAGAAGCCCGCTAAATTGCAGGCCAAAATCGCGATTAAATCGGTTATTTTTGAGAAATAAGCCTTTTAAACAGTTTTTTCTAATGCAGTGGACACTACTTTCAAAAAATCCGAAAACTTGATCAGGAAAATGGCAATCGGAGCCCGAAATGGACTCCAAATAGATCATCTTTTGGAGTTGCAGGAACTGCCTGAAGACCTGTTTTGTCTGAAATGATCCGGACCCCTGTTCATGCAAAATATCCAGGAGTTTTCGATCTAACAGGGGTCTATTTTCACCTAAACGGAGCCCATTTTGGAGAGATACAGAGATCAGAGCCCGTAAAATGCCCGGATTAGGGGTTTTTTCGATTGGAGTTAACTCGGTGTTTTTGGTAGAAAAAAGGCCCAAATTGGAGGGGCCGATCTATGTTCGCACGTGGGTTTTTGCAAGGGATTCCGGAAAAATTTTTCAATCAAGATTCGCTCAAAAACTTTCAATTAAAGTCTACCTGAAATTTTTTAATCAAGGTACGATTGATCCGGATCACTTTTTCAATCATGATCATGATCGCGATGCAAAAATTTCAATCAAGGTTTGATGTAAAAATTGCAATCAAAGTCTGCCCGGAATTTTTCATTCAAGGTCCGGTTGAAAATTCCAAATCGAAGTTTGATGAAAATTTATCAATCAAAGTATGCTCAAAATTTTCCAATCAAGATCGGGTTGAAAAAAATATAATCTGTCCGCTGCAAATTTCCCGTCGGAATCATATTCATAAATCTCTATTTCAGATCAAGGTCTGATCATAAATTTTCAATCAAAGTCTGCCCGGAATTTTTCAACCAAGGCCCGGTTGAAAATTTCAGATCAATGTTTGATGAAAATTTATCAATCAAAGTCTGCTTAAAATTCTCCAATCAAGGTTTGCCTGAAAATTTTCAATCAATGTTCGATTGATCCGGATCCGTTTTTCAATCACGATCATGATCACGATAGAAAATTTTCAATCAAGGTTTGATGAAAAGTTTTCAGC
This sequence comes from uncultured Methanoregula sp., assembly GCA_963676675.2. Classification (GTDB taxonomy): domain Archaea; phylum Halobacteriota; class Methanomicrobia; order Methanomicrobiales; family Methanospirillaceae; genus Methanoregula. The sequence goes on from OY781161.1 coordinate 2,156,318, forward strand.
AAAAGCCCGCTGAAATTGTTTCATTTCCCCATGGGGTTAACGCACTTGTCCGGGAAAACGGCGGCACAACTCCCAGAAATCGCATGGTCATTCTCATGCAATCCCGCAAACCTGTTTTTGTAATTAACATGCGGTGGCAATTTTGCGGTATGGGGGTGGGCGCTGACAACAGGAACGGAAATCTCCTTTTTTATTCAGAGCAAAACGGTTTCAATAATATACCCCATCCGCAGTAGTGAGTTGCCCCTCTCCCATTACCCATCCCTGTGTATTGTTTGCGATCTCAAGAACGACAGTATCAGAGTAGGAATTACTCTGCCAGCCGCCTTTCCAGATCATATTGGAACCATGAACACCAACGCGGAGTGAAATCGCTGCCGGGCGCTCTGATGTATATCTGATATAAACCGGAACCGGGTGATCATACACAGGGCCGTTGTAGGCTGGGGAGATTCCTAATCCCAGGGTGAATACTCCCTTAGGAAAAAAGACGGGTTCGTGATCAATCGGTGTACGGGTTTCGATTTTTGAAGTTCTCGTTTCCATCACACCGATTGAGACAGGCTTGAGTATTGGCGTATCACTGGAGTACTCGTGACCAGGAACAAAGGTTGTCGGGAGAACACTCACTCCCGGCTCGATCCGGATCGCTTTACCGTGGTATTCAGGGACCATCCGGGCAGACCTTACAGCAAGCATGGGAGCTCCGTTCTCCTGAACGATCGAAAGATTCCAATCTGGCGATACTCCATACGCAGTCCCGTTCAGAAGAGATCCTATGAGAAACGGGGTATTATTCCGTTCAGGGACAGGAAGGAAAAAGGTCACGTTATCGATTGTGGTGTTGTAGGAAAGATCGATTGAATAGCTATATGTGTGGCGCTCGCTCTGGCGTGCGATCTGATCGAATTGGTAAAAGGACCAGGCAAAAAATACTAAGATAATCAATACGACAGCGATGAGAATTTTCCAGGGATTGATCTGTGAAGGCATTGTTAACCCGGAAATTGGGGGGGATGTGTAAAATTTCTAGCGGTTTGAACGCGTGCTTGCCTTATAACTGTAAACAGAAAGGAATAACAAACACAATGGCAACGGCACCGGAATACAAAGCGGAAGTTTTCGTTTCAGTTTTTTAGAGTGAACGGGGATAGTCTACGCAAACCCAATGACAAGACAGATTAAAAATATCGTAATCACTAAGGATGACTATGAAAGAAGAGAGAAAAATCGCACTCCTTGTTGCTGTTTTTTTAGTGGTCGTAATTGGAGGAGCAGGTCTCTTCTTAATTATCTCAAACTTTGGAGCCGGATATCCGAGTTATCCCATAGAATCCAAAGTCTATACAACGCTTGAGAGAACCATTATCCCGGTACCCGTCCCGTTAACTTCGCCGGCTCTTCTTCCCCACCAGGTCGCGAACTACTCAGAGTATGGGTACGGTGCCTGGAAATTCGGCGAAGGAGTTAGTTATGAAAAAAGGCTGGATCTTATGCCGCCAGGCTATGCCAATAAACCGGTTACCCATACGGCAAAACTTCTGCATTTTTTTGCTATGACAGACATCCATATCACCGATAAAGAATCTCCTGCGCAGGCGATCTATTATGGGTACAAATGGGGGCTGGTTGCAGGATATTCACCTGCTATGCTCTATTCCACCCAGGTTCTCGATGCTGCGGTCCAGACAGTTAACGCCCTTCACAAAGAAGATCCTTTTGACTTTGGTATCTTCCTCGGCGATGCGGCCAACAGCGGCCAGTATAACGAACTGCGATGGTATATCGATGTCCTTGACGGCAGGACAATAACCCCTGATTCCGGTGTCAGGGATGATCCGGTTCCCGGGCCACTGAATGATTACCAGGATGCGTTCAAAGCTGCCGGGCTGAATAAGTCGATCCCGTGGTACCAGGTTCTCGGCAACCACGATCATTTCTGGATGGGGTTGTTCCCTCCCGACGAATATATCAAAAACTCCCTGACCGGCACTACCGAAATCAACATGGGCAATGTTCTCACCAACACTTCCCGCACAGGCAGCCGGGGTTACTACATGGGGGTAATTGATGGCCGGACACCGTATGGCGACATTATCGGTGCAGGGCCTGTCGGAGACTTCCCGGATGGTCCTCCTACCGTGCCTGCTGATCCCAATCGTCGTTTCCTTTCCCGGACTGATTGGATCGGTGAATTTTTTACAACGACTTCACGCCCGGCAGGACATGGATTCAATAACTCTGATGTAATCACGGGATTTGCCTGCTATACATTCGAACCGAAATCAGAAATCCCGATTAAGATCATTGTGCTCGATGACACCCAGAAGGATGAGATTCCTCTTGTCGGGATCAGCAGTGGACACGGTTCTCTTGATCAGGAACGGTATGACTGGCTGGTACGGGAGCTTGATAAGGGTCAGGCTGAAGGAAAACTCATGGTTATCGCGGCACACATTCCGGTAGGTATTAAACTGGACAGTTCAGGGACGGGCTCTGTATTTACGTGGGACAAAAATGCTGCCGTGTCCGATACGGATCTGATTGTAAAACTTCATACCTATCCGAATCTTCTCATGTGGATCTCAGGACATCGGCACCTGAATACCGTTACCGCTCTCAAATCTCCGGATGCCAGCCATCCTGAACTCGGCTTCTGGGAAGTTGAGACCGCATCATTACGGGTGTTCCCCCAGCAGTTCCGCACGTTTGAGATTGTCCGCAACAGCGACAATACGGTTTCCCTCTTTGCAACGGACGTTGATCCGGCTGTCCGAAAGGGCTCACCTGCGGCGATATCGCGGTCGTATGCTCTCGCGGCCCACGAGATATTCAACACGACCGGAAATGACCTGTCCAGTAGCCCATACAATGTAGAGCTGGTCAAACCACTGAGCCCGGAAATGCAGGTAAAAATTCAGAACTACGGGACACCGATCAACAGATACTAATTTTTTTAATTGTATCGAAAACCCGTCAAAATCCGCTGATAATATTTTGTGAAGCCATTTTTTTTATTTCTCTTATCCGAAAAAACGGCTGACACCGTTTTCAGAAACCGCATGGAGATTCTCATACGATACCGCAAACCGCTTTTATAGTTATTTTGCAGAGGGGAGGTCCATGCCAATTGGGGGGGAGGTACCCTGTCTTGTGCAAGAGTGGGGGGAGGGGGTTCCCCCTCACATTTTTTTGATCGAGGGGGGTGGGTACCCCTCTGAACCATTGAGGGGCTCCCACCCCCCATTTAGCTAAAGATTTTCCTGATACGCATTTGAAAAAATGAGTTAGCCCACCCCCTGCGGGGGGTCGCTCGGCCACCTTGGCGGGGCCTCGCTGGGCGGGGCGGTTTATGGGAGGGCTGGTTCCTGAACATCTGCGAGAGTAGCGGGGCATAGTATTTGGGGGCATGGGGCAACTTGACTGCGCCAGCTGAATAATTGCGCAAAATTATGGTAGTGACAAAGACCACGGACACCTATATACAACCGGTGCGGGAGTTGTTGTCTTTGGAAAGGGCGTTTGTGTTGGGCATATTTGTGGAGAAGGACAATTCGATTCGGGACAAGATATCACTAAATTATTATGCACATTAGCGGTGCAATTGTTATCAACACATGATAAATTTACGACGATATTTTGGTTCTTTTGCTCTAATTCTTTACCATAGTTAATTAAAATTTGTCCGGTATCCATGCAAAATTGCCCAATGGAATACAACATATAAAGGCCCATAATGAGTAGGAGAACTTGATACACCCTTTTCATATATCGGCCTTCAGTTTTTTCTAACATATTTATGCCTAAATCTAATATGAAAAAGATAATTGCAACAAATATTGCAACACCAGCAAACAAGTACGTATATCCTATACCGAAATAGTCCATGTTTGAATATTATGAAAACGCTTTATTAAAACCTGTTAAATGCAAAATGGCTTACTTAACAAAATGTTGATGCGAAAATAATTTGTTTCTCGCAAAAAAACCGGCTATCTCAAACAGCCAACCCTTCTAAAATCCGGCCTAAAAAAAGATTATAAACTGTCCATGCTGATACCGCTGAAGTCCTGAGCAACTTCGCGGATATCCTTGACCCCGAATGCGGTCTGGACCATGCTGAGTTCGATCTGGTTTGCTGCATCGCACATGTAATCGAGGATGTCAACGGACAACTCTTTCTGCATCTTGCTCTTCCTGAGCTGGTCGACAAGGGCCGACATCTTCTCGGGAGACTCCATACGGAGTTTTGCAAGACTCATTACGCACATGTATATGCGGGTCAGGTTCCGGTCGGTTCCCGTGATACACTCAAAGAAATTCCGAATCACCTGTGCCTGGTAAATTTCTCCACTCATGAACTTCACCTCCTGCCTGTTTTTTTTCTAGGTAATTCTCCTGTTCGAATTTTCATTATAAAAGGTTTGTGGGGAAAATGCCGTTTTCTGCCAAAAAAAGAGGATTTTTGCCGCTGTTTTTGCAAAGTGCGGCTGGATTGTCAGACAATTGTATGACACTCGTCATACTTCGACGGGTGGACCGGGATACCTGCGCCGCAGGACCCCGGCAAGTGAATCGTGAGATCCATACCAGTGCTGTAAAAATATCCAGGAATTGTGGGGATATCCCATTTTGATGGGGAAAAGAATGCGATTATTCCTTTCCTTCCAGATGGAACCGGTGGAGAAGACGGTGGAATATTGGGGTCATGAAAATTGCAACGGAAAAGATCAGCACAAACCCACAGTACATCGCATAAAGTCCTGCAAAGATCTTTCCTCCGCTGGTATTCAGCACACTGACCGGCCCCATGCCTCCCATGAGCATTGCTGCATTGAGGAACGAATCTATCAGGTCCTGGCCCTCGAATGACATATATCCCAAAATTCCTACGCCCAGAGACAAGAGGATGATGCTCAGCGATAAGATGCCAAACCAAATGAGGCGTTTATAAAATTCCTTTTGCGGCAGAAGTTTTTCTGCACGATGTTCAAGACAGTGCAACACCATAGCAGTACCTATCAACCCGACTGGTTATTTTTGTATACTCCATCAAATCATTTTTGCCGGGAATTTTCTGCACAGTGAGCACATATCAGGTGCATTCACCGGTCAGGAATTGAAATGAAAATCTCTGGCATGCTCAACAAAAAAAAGGTTCCTTTCCCTTAAAAAAAAGATTTCTTACTTGGCCGCACTCACGATCTTGATGATGTCGCCATTCTTGAGCACGTGGTTTTCCTTGATGCGCATCTTTGTCCGGGCGTCCACTGCGTACAGGAATCCCTTGCCGATATCCGTGTGAACCTGGTACGCGAGATCGTGGGGCGTTGATCCCTTTTTCATCAGGAATGCATCGGGCAGCACATCGCCCTGCTTGTTGCAGAAATGATTCTCATCTTCTACCGGGTAGACCACGATCATATCGAGCAACTCGTAGACCGCCCGGTTGATTGCCTGCTGCACACCCGTGCCATTGTTCTGCTTCATCAGTGCTGCGATCTTTGCGAGCCCGGCTTTCTGGGGCGCTGACAGCGTGCCTTCATTGGCAATCTTGAATTCTGCATCACCGGGCAGGTACTGGATCAGGTGAGCTCCTGCCGCATTCCGCAGGGCAAGCTCGGAAGCTGCGCTGACAAACGCAACTTTGGCTGCTGCGAGTTTCGTGCGCAATGCTTCGGGCGCTTCATCAATCTTGTTGCCAATGACCAGCATCGGTTTCGAGATCTTCACGATCTCCGCGCACAAAGGAATAAGATCGTCAATCGATGCATGGATCAGATCAATTTTGAGTTCTAGTTGTAAATCACGAACATCATCAGGTGTGATGCCAAGACCGGTGAACGTCTCTGCAATTCCCAGCTCAATAGCCGATCCTTTGCCCTGCGACTGCCGGCTGATCCGTGACCAGTGCTTGTCAAGGATCCCGTGCACCCACATTGTCATTTCGTAGATGAGGAACTCGATATCCTTTTCCGGGTCATGGTTTCCCACACCCACCGGGTTGCCTTCGCTGTCGGTGCCACCACTGGCATCGATCATGTGGAGGATCGCATCCGCCTGCCGGAGATTATCGAGGAACTGGTTGCCCAGACCTTTACCCTTGTGGGCATCAGGCACGAGACCGGCTACATCAATTAAATTCACGGCAACAAACCGGTTGCCGTCCACGCAATGAGTGCAGGTAAGTTTGAGATCATGGCACGGACACTTCGTCCGCACGTACCCGACACCGAAGTTCGGGTTGATGGTCGTAAAGGGGTAGTTGGCAATCTCGACGTTTGCCATTGTCGCGGCCTTAAAAAACGTGGATTTTCCGCAGTTGGGTTTGCCTGCAAGCGCTAGGGTAATCATCTCTGGTTCCTCAATGAATTATGAATCTTAATTACCATCAATAGTATTTGGTTAAGAATCTGACAAAGTTTTTCCATCCCGGCTTAATAAAAGGTACTTATGTCGTTCACACAAAAGAAAATCTGGTATTTCGAAAAGCCGGGGGAGGCAAATACTGCCGATGCAGCCCGGTTTGCCATCGAGCGCGCAAAGGAACTCAATCTTGACACCGTCGTTGTTGCAAGTACATCTGGCTCAACTGCAGAGATTTTTTTTGCCACCATGAAAGGATCGGGTCTAAACCTGGTTGTCGTCTCGCATGTCATGGGATTTGCAAAACCCGGCGAGTGGGAGTTCTCGCAGCAGATCGCAGACCGGCTGCGCGGGCAGGGAGTGAAGATTGTAACCGGCACGCATGCCCTGTCTGGACTGGAACGTGCGCTCTCCCGCTCACCCAAGATTGGCGGCGGATCGCGCTCCGATGCGGTAGCTGAAACACTCCGGCGCACGGTTGCAGTCGGGCTCAAGGTTGCTGTCGAATGCGTACTTATTGCCGCTGACCAGGGTGCCATTGGCATAAACAATGAAGTCGTCGCTGTCGGGGGTACTGCAAGCGGTGCAGATACCGTCTGCGTGATCAAACCCGCGCACACATCTAACTTCTTTGATCTCCAGGTACGCGAGATTGTGGCAATGCCGAGGAACCGTTAACCATGGTCTTAACCGAGCTCAAAGAAGCCCTCGGCCTGCTCAGGCGCATCCCGGTACTCTGGGTGCCGGGACTGGTAACAGGTCTTCTTGTTTCGATTCTCTGGCTGGTATTTAATACACAGGGCATCTTCTCTGCCAGCCGCCTCATCTTAATCTTTTCACTTATTGCGATCTTTTTCCTTGCCGGGAGCTATGCGGTGATCCGGAACGGGAACGGAGGCATTCGCGAGCTCTTCCTTGGGAGTATTCAGTATTTCTTCCGGGTACTGTTGCCCATGCTGGTGCTCATCTTCTGCACCATCATTCTCGTTACCCTTGTCATGATCACGATCTCGTTTGGAGGAGCCCCGGCAAACCCGGAGTCCATGGGGGTATTTTTCATCTGCATTCTCGTGCCCGTGGCATTCCTCACCATTTTCTTTGACACCGCAGCAGTATTCGAAGACCGGCGGATCTTTGATTCCATCAAACGCAGCATAGAACTGGTGACCGTGCAATCCGTCCGGGTTTTTAAGTTCTATGTAATATCAGCGGTAGTATTCTTCGGAATTACGTTCTCGCTCATGATTGTCTGGGAAGCTGCTCTCTTTGACAAACTCGAACCACTCACACGATTTAACGAAACACAGATCGCACAATTTAATCCAGACCAGCTTGCCGGGATGATTGGAGTTAACGGAACGATAATTACTGCCATCTGCCTCTTCTTCGGCTTTTTGCTTCTCCTGCCCATCCTCTCAACCTATAAGGCATGTTTTTTCCGCTCGCTCACTAAGGGTTCAGTACCTATCAATCAGCAGATCATCGGAGAGTATGACAGCAAGGGACGTTGGTATAAATATTAAAATGAGTTGAAACTTTACCTTCGACTGGGGGAGATAATCCCCCGGATAAAACTTTAAATTTTATCACTCGCAGGAGAAACAGACTGCACCTTTATTATCGTCCTTATGATCCAGACGTTATTCCTGATTTTTATGGATAAAAACAGTTTTAGTTGCCCGGAATTTGGACATCCACTGCCGACGCTTTATCGCCATTTTTTTGAAGTAATGATCGTACAATCACAAAGATATCCGTAACTGCTTTTACATAGATACCAGAACAGAACCGGACATTCCAATGACTGGGGGCCATGTCATGCAACGTGACCATCTGGATAAAAAAAAGAAAAATCCGGGGAATTATTCCCGCTTGCCGAGGTGGTGGTCAAGGTAAAAGAGATGCCCGGGCACATCGCCGACCGTCATGATCTGGGCGAGAATATCGCTGGCATTGCATTCCTCTTCTACCTGCTCTTTGACAAACCACTGGAGCATCTCAAATGTTGCGTGGTCCTTTTCCTTGATCGCGAGTTCAACCAGAGCATGGATCATGCCGGTAACCTTTTGTTCATGGGCATAAACTTCCTCAAAGACCTTTCCTGCTGACGCCCATTTTGCCTTAGGTGCCTCAATAGCCAGAAGAGAAACCTTCCCCCCACGAGCCATAAGGTATTCTAAGAATTTATCCCCATGTGCTTCCTCTTCTCTTGACTGGATTCTCATCCATTTGGAAAAACCCTTCATGTTGACGGATTCGAAATACGCAGACATTGCAAGATACAAGTATGCAGAGTAATACTCACGGTTAACCTGTTTGTTTATTGCTTCTTCCATAACTTTGGATATCATACGACAACCTCCTTTCAATCGATGTTCTTGGTTTTCATCGGGATAATAGTTTCGTAAACGGCAATAGTGCAGAAACATTCGCCGAAACCCAAGGGGGGATAAAAACGGAAAATAAAAAAAGAAAATAACGAAAAAATTACCGGCCGACCTTCTTTTTCTCATTTTCAATATCGAGGATGATCTCCAGTTCGAGGGATTTACCGTATGCTATCTGTGCCTCATCACTCCTGCCCAGCTCATCGAGACATACCCCTTTGATGTACCAGGCAGTTACATCATTACCATTCAATGAAGAAGCCCTCGTACTTGCGAACAATCCCTCTTCGAACTTTTCAAGATTATAGAATGCCAACCCTTTTTTTGACCAGGCCGGGGCATAATTCTGGTCAAGTGCAATTGCCTTGTCGCAGTCGACAAGCGCTTCTTTGCTCTTCCCGGTATCGATCAACACGGATGCCCGAAGGTACCAGGCCTCAGGGTTTTTCGGATCAAGGGTCAGCGCTTTGTCATAATAGGACATTGCCTCTTTGAATTTGGTCCGCTTGGCATAAGACAGACCTTTCCGGAGAAGTTCAACTGCCTCTTTTACCGTCATTTGGAATCCTCCCATGAATCGGAAATGAGATCGCCGAAGATTTTCTTTAGCGCTAATTGTTCGTACTCTTTATTATTGTCATGTGCCGTGAGGAGATGCTTGGGTTTTTCCCAGACGTACCAGTCTTTCATGGTCATATAGGACATGAGTTGATTTGTTAAGTTGAACCCGATTTTGTAGAGATCATAATAATAATCGATGGAGGGTTCTTCACTCCAGTTAACCTGGGTAAGAGGCTTTTCAATAATTTCAAGCATATTATCCCCAAAAACCTTGGACTGGTACCAGGCTGTATGGGTCCACCGCGTGGTTAGCATCTCTTTTACTTCCAGGTGATTGAATTTTTTCATCTGGGGAATATTGAGAACCGGCATCAGTTCATCGGCAGGAAGGGTTTTTGCAAGAAACATGTCACGGGCATAAAACATCGCTTTGTTCAGGACAAAATACCGGCGGGGAACGATGTCCTCCTGCTCTATCATCTCATCCATATCATTTTTGCTCTCTTTCATCACATGGTAGAGCTGCGTTTTCCGGATCTTGGGCATGCGATGATAGACACTTGCATTGATAATTGCATTCCAGGGAAGTTCGTTCAGATCATCGTTGAAATGGGTGAATAGGATGAACAGCATCTGAATGAGTTTCTGAACAGGGAGTTTGTCCTTCTTATTGACCTCATCCTTGAGAGCATCTAAGTAGATCTGCCGTAAACCACGGGCAACAGAATCTCCTGTATAGGAACAGACCTTGTATTCACCTTTTTTTGCTGCCGCTCCTTTGATCATCAGGTTGGTGCAGTGTTTTGCAATGACAAAATCCTTCAGGAGCCCGATGTATTGTGCAGGAAAAATGATCACATTTCTCTCAATATCATAGGTATAGATATCGACCAACGTCCCCTGCGGTTCAGCGTCAGGCTGGCGGAGAAGCGAGATCTCGGTTTCAAGAAGTTCCTCTGTTGTATTGAGAAAACGGCGAATTGGTTTAGATAAAGGCATTTCAGTTTTCATCGTTCTTCACCGCAAAAATTAACCGGCACATGTACACAGTTCTGCTTCTTCACTTGGCGTCGCTGCAACTTAAATTATTCTTACAAAAGAAATGTAATCAGGATTTTTAAAATGAGAACGCGGGCAGGAAAAATTATTTTTTCTTTCTTGGGCGGATAAATGCATGGAAGAATCCGGTTATTGCATTGGGTTTTTTCGGGCGGAACACACCTTCATTCGCATATCGCACATCCTCGATTGAAAAAAATGCGTGAGGGTTTGTTGTCTGGAGATGTTGAGTTATGCGGGGCACATCGATGCGGTTTACCAGGGTAAGAATCATCTTGACATTGCCCCGTGCCCCTTTTGCATCGAGGCTGGTAACCCCAAAATTTTCGGATTGGAGAAATGATGCAATTTCTTCATTGGATTCTTCTGTTGTGACAATGCGCAGGATTACCATACCTATTGATAACTTCTCTTCAATTACAAGTCCGACATAGGTTCCCATCGCAAACCCGAAAGCAAATGCAAAGAAATTTGCAATATTGGTTAAGTCGCTCAGTACGACTTCCATGGCAAGGAGCCAGATTACAATCTCAAAGAAGGCGATGATCGGGGCAAGATACTTGATCCCTCGGGATATGTAAATGACCCGGATGGTCTCCATGCTCACATCACCGATTCGGGCGATAAATATCAGGAGTGGGAGAATGACCCACGCGTAGAGTTCAGGATTTATGATGAAAAATGACATTCTTTCGCCTTTTTCCTGATTTAGTGCCCATGTACGTTGAGCAGAAAAAACGTTAACGACTGAATCTATATCAATATTATCCGATTACGGGTAAAAATAGAAAAGATTTGGGGAATAATTCTGAAACACGCAAAAAAGACCGGCTTTTCACGCGTACTTTGCAGGGTCCGTATCGAATTTCTTCTTACAGCCCGGGGCACAGAAATAATATTTCTTCCCTTTGTACTCGCTGGTGAACTTTGCAGTCTTTTCATCAACGGTCATCTTACAGATCGGGTCAATAGCCATACAACACCTCAGTCATCTCCCTTTCTTCGCGTCGGGTATATACTTTGTGAGAAGGAGTGAAAGCGTCACCACTGTAACAGAACTTGCCGCCATGGCAAGAGCGGCAAGCTCGGGTCGGAATGTAATACCAAACGATGGATAGAGTACACCTGCGGCTACCGGTATGAGCGCTGCATTATAGGCAAACGCCCAGAAGATATTGCCCTTGATCCGGCCCATAACTTTTTTTGAGAGCTGGACTGCTGCTACTGCGTCGAGCAGATCGTCTTTCATCAGGACTATATCCCCACTCTCAATTGCTACATCGGTGCCGCTGCCGATCGCGATACCAACATCTGCCTGTGCAAGTGCCGGAGCATCATTGATCCCATCACCGACAAACGCAACTACTTCACCTTGTGCCTGGAGCTTTTTTACTTCGGCCTCTTTATCCTGGGGCAGTACTTCTGCAATCACCCGGTCGATGCCAATCTGGCGGGCGATCGCATCTGCAGTGCGTTTGTTATCCCCGGTGATCATTACAATCCGGACACCCATTTTTTTAAACTGCGTTATGGCATCCCGGGTAGTGTCCTTGAGAGTATCAGCGATAGCAATTACTCCGGCCATCTGGCCACCGGCAGCAACGAGTACCGCGGTCTTACCATCCTGTTCGAGAGCGGTGATCCGCTCATCGAGTTCAGCGGGTACTGCAACACCTTTTTCCTGCAGGAACGTACGATTGCCGATAAGCACGATCTCGGAAAGTACTTTTGCGGCGACTCCCTTCCCACCAAATGTGTCGAATTGTTCTGCCGGTTCAAGGTTCACTCCCCGGCTTTCCGCTTTTCTCACAATCGCCTGGGCAAGAGGATGCTGCGAGTTCTTCTCGACACTGGCGGCAAATGAGAGCAGCGTTACTTCTGAAATTCCAACCGGAATGAGATCGGTCACTTCCGGTTTTCCTTTGGTTAAGGTCCCGGTCTTATCGAAAATGACAGTAGTCACTTTCTCGGCAACCTCTAGTGCTTCGCCATTTCGGATCAGGATGCCGAGTTGCGCACCACGGCCAACGCCAACGGTGACCGCTGTTGGTGTGGCAAGCCCGAGTGCACAGGGACAGGCAACCACAAGAATTGAGATGAGTGCCGTGAGAGCGAACAGGAGCGTTGATCCCAGCAGGAAGAACCATACCACAAATGTCAGTGCTGCGATGATGAGCACGACCGGAATAAAGTAGGTGACTGCAACATCAGCGATCCGCTGGACCGGCGGTTTTGAGCCCTGTGCATCCTCCACCATCTGGATGATCTGGGCAAGCATTGTTTCCTTGCCAACTTTTGTTGCACGGACGGTGAGTACGCTGTTGGTGTTCAGCGTCCCGCCCACAACGCGACTGCCTGGGGTCTTGAGCGGCGGGACGGGTTCGCCGGTGATCATGGCTTCATTGACATAACTTTCACCGGCCACTACCTCGCCATCGACCGGCACTTTGGCACCGGGCTTTACGATGACCTGATCGCCAACAACGACATCTTCGACAGAAACTTCCATTTCTTGTCCGTCACGGATCAAAATTGCCGTCTTGACCCGGAAGCCGGCTAATTTTTTAATCGCTTCAGAGGTCCTGCCTTTAGCCCGGCCTTCCAGATAGCGCCCGAGCATGAGGAAAGCCGCAAGCATGATCGCGGTATCGTAGAACATGAACTCGTGCGTAAGCACGATGCCAAACGTGCCAAAGACACTGGAGACGAATGCAACGCCGGTACCCATCGCGTACATGACGTCCATGGAGAGCATGCGGTGCGAGAGAGAGATCCATGCGGCCCGGAATATCGGGTAGGCAACGTAGGCAAAGACGGGCGTTGAGATAACAAGCATCACATAGCCAAGCTCGTGCATGGAGATGGGAAGCGGGACCCACATCGCAACCATGAGCGGGATGCTTACAGCAAAACCAACCATGAACCGTACAAACTTATCGTGCAGATCTTTATCCCGGGCAGTCTTCTCGGCCTCTTCGCTCACCTCACCGGAGATTCCGAGATACTGGTACCCCGCCTCCTCAATCGCCTTCTTTATGTTGTCAATGCCGGAGATGGAGGGATTATACGTTACATACGCTTTTTCCGTTCCAAGGTTTACCGTTGCAGAGACAATGCCGGGGAGTTCTTTGAGAGCGGTCTCGATCGTCTCGACGCAGGTAGCGCACATCATCCCGCCGACTTTTATCGTTACCTGACTGTTTACGACTTCGTATCCAACCTCTTTAATTGCTTTTTCGAGAGTGACGAGCGACACTTTGGACGGGTCGTACTCAACGTGTGCAGTATCGGTGCCAAAGTTCACCTGTGCTTTGGTTACATCCTTAAGCCCGGCCAAAGATTCCTCGATATTCACTGCACAGGTTGCACAGTGCATACCCGAGATTTTTATCTCAGCCTTCTTTTTTTCCGTGTCTGCCATGGTTTTATCTACTCACGATTGATCAGAGAATCTTTGTTGCTCGGTATTCTCCTGTTACAGCCATATAATTCTTCTGAATGTACAGGATAAACTAACAAAAACCGATAATTCCAATGGACTGATACGCCCCATACTTTTAAAAGAGATTTAGTTTTCGGATGGCTTTGGCATCGCCCTGATTGATTTTAATAAGAACCAGCCGACTATGCCGAACGTGAGAAGAGGCGATACCCAGAAGGGGATGGGAAAACCGAAACTATCAAGGATCATGATACAACCGAGGATCAGGATTGAGTACATAGCGCCGTTCTTTAAGTACAGGTATTTTTTAATTTTATCGACATTGCGCACGGTCATTTCTCTTACAACAAATGCCCCGAGTCCGTTTCCGATTATGATTAACGGTACTGCCATGGTAAATGCGAATGCACCGATCACTCCATCGATTGAGAAAGTTGCATCGATCACTTCAAGATAAAAGATCTTGCTGAGGTCAGACATGTTGCCATGAAGCATTTTTTTCTCTGCTGCTTCGGCGTTCTGGCGGAAACCGTGAACAATAAAAAAAGCGGTCGAACCAATGACAGCACCAAAGGCAATCATCGGGCTTTTCTCTAAAGCAAACCAGACGATCGCAGCGAGGAGGACAGACACAATCGCAAAGAACCAGACACCTTTTGTCGCTATGTAGCGTTCTCCCCGCAGGCCGAAATGTTTCTCTTCAAGAAACAGCCAGTGGAAGAAGAGGAATATCAAAAATACTCCGCCACCCATCAGGAGGATGGGGGCTGAATGCTCAATGGCTGCGATGACTACCGGGTCAGAAGAGAATGTGGCAGTCAGTGCTCCGATGGGGCCAAGGGATGGTGTGGACAGCCAGACGATCAACCAAGGCAGAAGACCGCGGATAGCAAAAACAGCTATGAGCAGGCCCCAGAGTAAAAACCACTTCCGGGCCCGCTCTCCCATGGTGGAGAGAACTTCGGCATTGATTATCGCATTGTCGATGCTGGTGATCGTCTCAAACAGGCAGAGCCCGGCAATGATGAGAACGATAGAAAGGATATCCATGAGCTGGTACCGTATCTGTGTTCAAATCTTTTTATAATTGTGTCCGGTGTTGTCCATTTTTTTTAAGGAAACAGTCGGAATAAAAATTACCCTTCAGTTAAAAATTTACGATACTCGCCGATAAGGGCTGCAGCATATTCGGCCGTCTTTTTGGTAGGAACGTAATTGAACACCTTCACCCGCTTGAGGAGCTCTTCAGTGATCGCAGAATTGTTTTCAAGTTTGAGTTTTTTTACTTCATCAAAAACAAATTCAAGATGATCGATACCCGTCTCTTTTCCATCAATTAAGATCCGTTTTGTCTTAATTTTGTCCGGAGGAATCCCCCCGCAGATCGAGCAGTAATATCCATCCTTGTCATCGCCGGGCATACACTCACTCCTTGATCATCGTAAGACTCATCTTGAATTTAGTAATTGCTGACAGGGCATGGGGAACATTTGCGGGAAAAATGATAGTCTCCCCCACCTTCATTTGGAATGTCTGCCCCGCTACCCAGACCTCACATTCCCCCTCAAGAATCGTGACCACGGCGTCAAATGGTGCAGTGTGTTCCGAGAGTCCTTCGTTTTCATCAAACGAAAAGATGGTTATGTTACCTGCTTTTCGCGAAATGATCATACGGCTTGCAACAGCGCCGTCCGCATAACTGACCAGCTCTTTGAGATTGATCACTTTCCCTTTGAGCTCTTCTCGTTTCTTATCGGATTTGTCTTCATGTTTTGGGGGTTCGTAATCTACCATTGAGAATCAACTGACTGATAATATACGATAAAGCCTTTTAAAATATCCGGTTTTTTTCCTGCCCTTTTACTGGGGTATGGATCGTCACTCGCGGATCATCGTGAGCATCATCTTAAACCGTTTTTTTGCATATACCGCGTGCGGTTTATTTGCCGGAAGAATGATCAGTTCACCCGTGTGTACGGTGAAGGGTACACCCGCAATCTGTACTTCAGCTTCTCCATCGGTGACTTCAAGAATTGCATCGTACGGCGCAGTATGCTCAGACAACCCTTCACCTTCATCGAAAGAGAAGCATGTAATTGTCCCGGATTTTTTAAAAACGATCATCCTGCTGGCAACCGTGCCCGTCTGGTAAGCGATCAGATCATTGATCACAAGCACTTTCTCTTTTATTTCTTCACGCTCTGACTCCTTCATAAAATATTTCACCTTCTCTCGATGAGATTTTATTTTTTAGTAGTTTTATTTACTCTGATTCATCCCATGAAATTGCTATGATCTGGACCGGGCAAAGATTCACCGCTTCACGAGCACACGACACCAGATTTTCCGGAATAATTCCTTCTGCACGATCACCGCAGAACCTGAACGGTTCTGCAATTTGTGAGAAAGAATCACAGGGATTTTGTTCGAAGATATCAGGACAGATATTCCAGCACGCCCCACAACTTACGCACTCCATGCGATCTATGGTTACATTCATGCAATCTATCCGTTCCTGTAATTAATCACGATGAGGTTGTAGATTTCCTGTCCTCTTCGACAAACATTCCGGCGTTCTCAGTTTCACGTGATTAAACCTTGCCGTCATTTTTTTAGTTCTTTTCCGGATAGGGGGAAATGCTGCCCGGAAAGCAATAAATGTTCGCGTATTCCCGATTAGTATGCAATTGTATTACGTAAACATGAGCAAAGGGAAACGATCCCGTTTTTATTCGGGAACGTTCGCGGAAAAATGAGCTGGATTATACCATTGAAAGAAAAATCCAGTACACCGCTATCTGGAGGATAGTGAGTGGGATACCCACTTTTGCAAATTCAATAAAGGAGATCGTGTGGCCATGCTTCTCAGCATTCTGGATGATGATCACATTACTTGCAGCGCCAAGGATTGTTAAGTTGCCGGCTATGGTACTCCCCGCTGCAAGTGCCATCAGCTGGGGGACTGAACCACTCCCAACCTCGAGAATCATCGGCTGAAAAAGCGCGACAAAGGGTACGTTTGAGATAAACTGGCTGATGATCACACTGGTTCCCAGGATCATCGGCACTGAGGAGACCATACTTCCATCAACAAATGACTGGAAAAACCCGGTCTGCCAGACACTTTCCATCAGTACAAACATTGCAGCAAAGAAAACAAGCGTAGCCCAGTCAATACCACGGATCACGGCCCATCTCTGTCCGGAGAAGAGGATGACCGGAACCGCTGCACCTAACGCGATCAGGGGCAGGGTGATCATCATCCGGGCTCCCATCAGGGACGCAGCGATATTTGCAGACGCAAGGATGAGAATAATTGCCAGCGAGCATTTGACCGGGAACGTCTGCCTGCTGTCGCAGGGAATTATCGCATCGTTCTCCATTATTTTAGGTAAAAACTCTCGAGCGTAGAACAATCGTAAAATCCCAAATGCAATCACGAGATTGATGAGAGTGGGTACGAGAAGGTATGACCCGAAGGTCACAAAGGCTCCCGTCATCCCACTCTCCTGTGCAATCAGCAGGTTCTGGGGATTGCCGATCGGACTCATCACACTGCCGGTGGTAATCGCAACGGCCAGCGTGATAAGGAGCAGGGTGGGAGAGAGTTTGAACCGCGTAGCAAGCGTGAGGACAAGAGGAGTCCCGATAATTGCAAGGGTATCATTCATCAGGAGTGCAGACAGCAATCCCATCCCAAACAGGATAATGAGCACCAGCTGATCGGGATTTTTTGCATGGGAAAAAAACCGGTGGGCGACATATGCAAGATACCCGCTCTCAACAAGTGCCTCCCCGACAATAAACATCCCGAATAAAAAGAGCATTACATCAGGGTTAATCGCACGCAGTGCATCAAACGGTGCGATCTGTCCGGTGATGAGGACTGCCAGAGCTCCACCGAGCATGATCTGCCAGATTTTTACGTTGAACCGGCCAACCTGCCTGACCGCTATCATGAGGAAGACGGCAACTAATACAATGACTGCGATATACGTAGATGAATGTCAAACATACCGGAAGATGAGCATTCGCATTTATCCTGATCAAAATTTATTATATGGAGAAATGTCTGGCTTTTAAAAACCGTTACCCGGTCATCGAACAGGAAATCTCCGGTAAGCCATTTGGATAAAAAAAACTCAAATATTTTTCGTTTAAGGTTTTTCAACCTTCCAATGGAGAAGAACACCACTCTCAATTATGAGTGTCGCGATGAGGGTGAGCCGGCAAAACCCTGATTCCTGAAGAAATCCTTCCCCATCCACAAACGTGGGGGAATCTTTTCCCCCGATGATCATGTTGCCAATAAACGTGTAGATCTCATTGACCAGTCCGGCACTGATCAACCCGGCAATCAGGGTGCCGCCACCTTCTACCATTACACGCTTGATGCCCATCTCACCCAGCGTGTCCATCATAATGGAAAGATCAACTTCATCCTCTCCGGCAATAATTACCGTGGCATATTTTTGCAGTGCGGTAATCTTTTTGGGATCTGCCCGGTGCGAGACTGCAACAATCCGTTTACCCGCTCCTTTTTGTAAGATGGATGCTTCAAGAGAGATTCGGCCAGAACTATCCACTACAATACGGACCGGATGCTCATCCATACCACGGTGCAGCCGGGTGGTACGGCGTTCCTCTGATTTTACCGTGAGAGAGGGATCGTCTGCAAGAACGGTGCCGATTCCTACCATGACAGCATCAGAGTCTGCTTTGAGACGGTCAACCCGCTCAAAATCCTGTACACCGGAAATCTTTACCTGCCGGCGTTCATGTGTGGAAATTTTTCCATCGGCACTCATTGCAACATTGACCACGACATAGGGTCGCATAAACTATCGTTGGTTGCACTGCCAATTATAAACACATCATAAAAAAAGCATCGATATCACGGACTAATCAGGATTGAAGTTCCTTAAAGGAGATTAACATCAGATTTGTATTCCCCTGTAACACCCTGCACCAGCCTTAAACGAAAACTGCAGTCATGATTTAGATCGCATTATTTAAAGTGAACGTTCAAATAACAAGAAATTCAATTGTCCACAGAAGATATGGTAGAAAATGAGATTCGGGTAATGCAGCATACGATATCCAAAACAGATATTGTCCGGCTCTGTGTGATCACTTCGCTAACCATTTGTTGTATCCTCATCACTGCGCTCTCTTTCTCACGATCAATTGATTTTATCAGTTACCAGCTTTTTTTCATCCCCATTATTTATGCCGCGTACTTCTATCCAAAACGTGGACTGCTGGTTGCTCTTATCTGCGGTCTGGCATACCAGGCTGTCGGCTATTATTATCGCTACCCCGGCAATGGAGCGCTCATCGCGGTCACCTCAGAAGCAATCCTCTTTGTCATTATTGCATGCCTGATCGCGTATTTCATTGAAAAGATGCGATTAGGAGAAGTACGTTACCGGTCAGTATTTGAGCATTCACAACTGGGTATTGCACTGTTCAGTCGTGCTGACTTTATTATCCGGCAGACCAATAGCAGGTTTCTTGCCATGCTCGACTACACCGCAGAAGAGATCAATGGCATGACTTTTTCATCATTATGCTTAACACCCATGGAGAAAGAGAGGTTCCTTGAAAGGATTTCCAAAACCGAAGCCACTGAAAATTTTGAGGTACGGCTTTCTACCAAATCCGGAACCGGCTGCTGGGTAAATCTCTCGTGGAATATTATCGATGAAACCACCATCAGTTGTACTGCTGTCAATATTAACGGCCGGAAAATGGCAGAGAAGTTAAACAACGACAATATGATGAAGTATCGCCAGTTAACAGAAAATTCTCCCAATGGTATTCTTTTGATTCAGCGAGAAGTCATCAGATTTTCAAACCCATCATTCACCATTTTTTCAGGATACAATAAATCTGAACTTAGCGGAAAATCCCTTAACGATTTTGTAGATCCCCGTGATATGGAAAAATTCAGCGTGTTTGTAAAAAGCAGGTCTGACAATAAAAAAAATCATGAGGAAATAGATATCCGCTTTGTGACAAAAACTGGCGAAACACGGGTCGGGACAATCTCTGCAAATTCTATCCTTCATCTTGAAAAACCGGCAACAATGATAAACGTCATCGACATATCAGAAAAGCAACGCCTTTCTGAAAAAATCCATGAGGATAATGAACGGAGACGCGGGATCATCATCACCGTTGCCCATGAACTGCGCACACCCCTCCAGCCGATTCTCGGGTACCTCAATCTCCTGATTTCTGATCCACAGGGATTTGGCATAGTAGATGAAACGAAAAAAATTCTCGAACGCTGTCTTGCCAGTGTTGACCGTGAACGCCAGATCATCAACCAGATGCTTGAACTCTCTGTGCTTGAAAGCGGCAAACTCCATTTGAGTTATTCTACCTTCTCGCTGGAAGTACTCGTAAAAAGCGTGCTGGACACGGGAGGTTACTCTTCAAAAGCAGAAATCACCACCGCTATTCCCGAATCGGTGAAACTGACTGCTGACATGGATCGCATTTACAGTGTCATTGACTACCTGCTCTCAAACGCGGTGAATTATTCCAAACCCCCACGCACAATAAAAATCAATTATTATTCAGAATCCGATGATCCACAACATCATATTTCGATTCAGGATAATGGTATCGGCATTGAAAAGAGTATGTTCGTATCAATCTTTGAACCGTTCCAGCTTGCGGATGGAACAAAATTGTCCCGCAAGTATGACAGGATCGGCTTGTCACTGTCGATTGCAAAACAGATTGTTCTGATGCACAATGGAGACATCACGGTTGAGAGTACGGTAAACATTGGAAGTACATTTACGATTCATATACCCAAGGAGATTCAAAATGCCTCATAAAATTATGGTCGTTGAAGATGATCTGCCAATACTTGATATGATGGAGATCCTGCTCAGGAGAATCGGCTATGAACCCATCATCGTGCCAGATGTGCTTGACGCGCTTAGGCAGGTTAAAAATAATCCACCTTCGCTAATCCTGCTCGATATCATGATGACTCCTATGAACGGCTGGGAATTTTTAGAAAAACTCCGCGGGGAATATGGATTGCGGGATATACCTGTGCTATTGTTCACCGCGTCGCCATCAGTGGAAGAAAAGATCGCCGAAATGAATGATCCTAAGTTGGGTGTACTCCAGAAACCTGTCTCCATTGTTGAGCTCAAAGCCGGGTTAGAGAGATTTTTAGGGAAATAATCCGTTTTTTTATTCTTCGATAAATACGGGAGTCAGGGATCCCGTGCGGTTTCATAATTTTGGGTATCCCATTTTTTTAAGAGTGCCTGCGATCTCATCCAGGATAATGGGGTCATCGATAGTAGCCGGTACTGTGTAGGGAACGCCATCAGCGATCTTTTTTATCGTTCCCCGCAGGATCTTCCCCGACCGGGTCTTGGGGAGGCGTTTTACAACTGCGGCAGATTTGAAAGATGCAATAGGGCCGATCTTCTGCCTTACAAGCGCAATAAGTTCCGGCTCGATAGCCTCCTGGGTTCGGTCTGCACCGGATTTTAAGACAACAAAACCAAGCGGTACTTCGCCTTTTACCGGATCATGGACCCCGGAGACTGCACACTCCGCAACATCAGGGTGCGATGCAAGCACCTCTTCCATTGCACCAGTTGAGAGCCGGTGTCCGGCAACATTGATGATATCATCGGTCCGTCCCATGATCCAAAGGTACCCGTCGTTATCTATGAACCCTGCATCCGATGTCAGGTAATACCCGGGATACGCAGAGAAATAGGTTTTGACAAAATCTGTGTCATTGTTCCAGAGCGAAGTGAAGCAACCGGGAGGAAGCGGCATTTTTACCACAACATTTCCGGTCTCTCCAACCGGAGCTTTTCTGCCGGCCGCATCGAGAACAGAAATATCATAGCCCGGTACGGGTTTGGTGCACGAACCGGGTTTAACGGGGAGCATCTCAAGACCGGCACAATTCGCACCGATCGCCCAACCCGTCTCTGTCTGCCACCAGTGGTCGATGACCGGTACCTTGAGTTGCGTTCTGGCCCAGTGCAGCGTATCGGGATCACATCGTTCTCCGGCAAGAAACAGCATCCTGAACCGTGACAGATCGTACTTTTTTATATAATTCCCATCAGGGTCTTCCTTACGTATCGCACGAAAAGCTGTAGGTGCACAGAATAATACCGATACACCATGTTCGGCAATGACACGCCAGAATGCTCCGGGATCGGGTGTTCCTACCGATTTCCCTTCATAAATGATGGTAGTACAACCGTAAAACAACGGTCCGTACACAATATAGGAGTGACCGACCACCCAGCCAATATCCGACGCGGCCCAGTACACTTCCCCGGGCCTGACACCGTAAATGTTCTCCATGCTCCAGGTAAGTGCGACAAGATGCCCTCCGTTATCCCTTAACACTCCTTTGGGTTTTCCGGTGGTGCCCGAAGTATAGAGCAGATAGAGCGGATCTGTTGAGCTTACGGGTACGCAGGGAACGGGTTCTGACTCCAGCAGAGTCTCCCATGACAAATCCCTGTCCTGAACAAGATCAACCGGTGCTTCTTTGCGCTGAACCACGATGCATTTTGAAGGTTTATGGGAGCATAACACAAGAGCTGCATCAAGCAGGGGCTTATAGAGAATTATTCGATTGACTTCAATGCCACACGAGGCAGACACAATCACACGCGGTTTGGCATCTTCTATCCGGGTCGCAAGCTCACGGGAAGCAAACCCCCCAAAGACAACAGAGTGGATAGCCCCAATACGTGCGCATGCAAGCATTGCGATCACGGCCTCGGGGATCATGGGCATATAGATCACGACCCGGTCCCCTTTTGAAACTCCGAGCGCCTGCAAACCTCCCGCACAGCGTGCCACAAGATCCCGCAGTTCCCCGTATGTGAATTTTTTTACGGTTTTTGTTACCGGGCTATCGTAGATCAATGCAATTCGATCTTTTTGCCCCTGCTCAATATGATAGTCAAGGGCATTGTAACACGAATTGACCATGCCTCCTTCAAACCACCGGTAAAAGGGCGGATTGTCGCTGGAGAGAACTCGATCATAATGCCGGAACCATTTGACATTTGCTGCGGCAGCTCCCCAGAATTTTTCCGGATTGAATACTGCATCTTTGAATGCTCGTTCATATTCCCCGCTCATGCACCACAACCCCACGTTGTATATAGTAGCAAATTGGAAGGGGAACACTTATTATTTTTCATACGCGCACCATGCTTGATTTATTGTGGTGCAGTTATAGAATCAATCTTGCACATTGTGGTGCGCAATGACAAAAATGATGAGAAAAGCTAAAAACAAAAACAAACCGTATAAATGAATACCCATGAACCGTATCTGATCAGAAGGACCTTCGCCCTGAAATTATCCTCCGGAAAACAGGGGACGGATGTCTTCGCTTTTCTCATCAGATGCAAAAAGGATCAACGCATCACCTTCCTGCAGGCAGATGTTCTCATCAGGATGCATGGTAGTAACCCCATCCCTGCGAAACCCATAATCCATAATACCAAAACAGTTCTTTAAATCCAGTTCCCCCAGTGTTTTTCCTGCTGCTGTAGAACCGGGTTCAACAAAGATTGTATGAATCCGCAGGGAATGCAAAAGGGTATCAATTCCTGAGGTCTGTTGATTATTCTCTGCATTTTTTATGAATTTGCCATAACCCCATGCCTGAAGCCGATCGACAATTTTGGAAATCTCGGTCTCAGGGAACTGATATTTCCTCAAAGCCCGGGTAAAGATCTCGCGGGCTGCTTCAAACTCTTCTGAAACCACTTCATCAGCACCAAGATCCAGCAGTTTTTTTGCATGACGGATATGCCGTGTCCGCGCAATAATATAGACTGAAGAGGATAGTGAGCGGGCCCGGTGAACAATCCGGGGTATTGCAATCTCTTCAGATACAACGACTACGAGCGTTCGTGCCCTCCGTATCCCGGCGTGTTCAAGTATTTCTTCCTGAACCGCATCGCCAAAAATCACCCGGGTGCGCCGTGCTGCTTTCTCCTGTTTGATAATTTCCGGGTTCAGGTCAATAACAACATACGGGATACCTGTGAGCTCTGCTGCCCTTGATACACTTTTTCCGGTAACCCCATAACCAGCAATGATGATGTGATCAGAGAGAGCCGCACACCCATTACCGCTCGTGTCATTTTCCGTGGCGTTGCGAGAAATCCTTTGAGGAAACAGACGGTATACTATATCAACTGCTTTTGGGGAGGCATTCATGGAAAACGGTGTCAGGGCCATGGTGATGATTGCACCAGCAAGGAATAACTGGTAAACCGCTACGGGGATCAGTTTGCCATCAAGGCCACTTTGCGCCAGCACAAAGGAAAATTCCCCAATCTGGCACAGGGCAAAACCGCTGAAGATGCATACCCGTGCGGGCATACCGAGTACCGCTGCCGCAAAAGCACCGGTCAGAATTTTAACACCGATAATGATGAGCACAACAAATGCAACCCAGTACATGTTATCGAGCACCATCCGGGTGTTTAAGAGCATGCCAATGGAGAGGAAAAAGATCGCAGCAAAAACATCCCGGAACGGGATGATGTGGCTGAGCGCGTCAATATTATAATCCGATTCACCGATGATCAGGCCCGCGACAAAAGCGCCCAGCGTAACCGAGAGCCCCGCCTCACTGGTCAGCCACGCTATAAGAACACAGATACCGGCGATTGTGATGAAAAAGAGTTCCCGGCTCCTCAACCGGACAACCCGGAAAAGAAATGCCGGGATGAGCCATTTGGCCATAATGATAATGATAATCAACAGTCCGGCTACTTTTCCCATCTCCATGGGGAGGTGCGCAAGGTCGGGTCCCCCGCTGCCAACAAGGAAAGGGGTGATAAGGATCATCGGGATGATTGCGAGGTCCTGGAAGATCAGGATCCCAAGCAGTGTACGGCCCTGAATAGTATCTACTTCTCCGCGTTCCTGCAGGATCTTCATCACTATTGCCGTACTTGAGAGAGATACGATAAACCCGAAGACCAATGCTTCGTTGAAGGGCATTTTGAAGTACGTCGTAACGAGGGTGATGGCGACAATCGTAGTGCAAACCTGTACCAAACCACCGATGATTACGATCCTCCATGAACGGAGTAGTTTTTCAAAAGAGAATTCTAAACCGATGGTAAAGAGCAGCAGGATGATACCGATCTGTCCGACCATCTCTATCGCTGACTGGTTGGTAATGAGTGCAAAGCCAAACGGGCCAACGAGAATGCCAACGATAAGGAATGAGACGATGCTGGGGAGTTTGAAATGCTGGCCGATGTAGAGAAGAGCGATTGCTAAGGATATCAATATCACAATTGCAAGCATCATCTCCATAGTGGCACGTTTCCGTTTCTAGTACACTTTTTCCGGTACTTTTATGATAATACTATGGCGGAGTTATTAATAGGAATTCGCCCTTCCGTTCACCCGGGAACATTGTTACTTTTTGTAATAGGTATAAACGTTAGAGAAAGCATTTCTGAAAACGCAGGGAAAAAGAGTGCCCCAGGCCTGATTTGAACAGGCGACAACTAGATCTTCAGTCTAGCGCTCTCCCGAGCTGAGCTACTAGGGCAGGAGTACAAATGTTGTTCCTTGTGACTAATAAATGATCCGTTCATTTTTCCAATTAGTGGATATGACCGCTCATTTTTATACGCTGCAATGACAGTATTAACCAATGTCACTCCCGAATGCAGGTGCTGGTGGTGAAAACAGCGGTCTTTTAAATGCTGTAAAGAGCCGCACCGCACATGTTATCCACCTGACCCATAATGATCTTGATGCCGTAGGAGCTGATGCCATCCACCGCATGAAGTACGGTAACGAAGGCGTATTTACGATCTGGAGCTCGGTAGGAAAATTTTCTGGCCTGTTCTCTCTTGTTGCTTCCTGTGAAGGGAAAGGAGATCTTCTCTCAATCTCAGATCTCGGGTATCACCGGGATACTGAATCGATCGCAAACAAGGCCAAGTCAAATGGCTGGAACATAGAGTGGCGCGATCATCACCGCTGGCGGGATGACGAGATCAAAAAGATTGAGCGGATAGTTACCCTGCTCCATATCGA
The DNA here is from genome assembly GCA_963676675.2 of uncultured Methanoregula sp. Classification (GTDB taxonomy): domain Archaea; phylum Halobacteriota; class Methanomicrobia; order Methanomicrobiales; family Methanospirillaceae; genus Methanoregula. The sequence continues at coordinate 2,182,229 of OY781161.1, forward strand.
CACATCAGTCTGCGGGACCGGAATTGTAGCCCGCGATCTTGCACCGGATAATCCAACAGCAGTTGAAGTTGCCCGCGTAGTCTGCGACTATGATCTCTGGAAACATGCAGATCCCCGTTCAGCGGTGCTCGGGCAGGTACTTCAGCGAAAGAAGAACCGCGAGCATGTCCGCGACTGCCTCGTTGCCGGGATCTTCTCTGATGCCCTGATCGAGCAGGAATACGCAGAGATCAAAGCAGAGATGGATGAAAATATGCAGCGCAGCCTGAAACAGGCAACGTTCCTTGGGAAAAAATACAGGATTGCCTTTGCACCACTCTACGGTTACCCGAGTGAGACTGCCCATTTCATCCGGGATGAGAAAAAGACCGATATCGAAGTGATCATTGGAAAAGACGGCAAATTTTCGGTGCGCTCAGTTCCCCCTATCAGCCACATAATCGCCCGCGAATTTGGCGGAGGCGGGCACCCGAATGCAGCGGGAGGTTCGTTTAATTTTTCCGTGATCGAACGATTTACGTGGTGGCTTTTCAAGAAGAGTCGGCACTTCGACGAATTTGTGAAAGCGGCAGAAGCGATCTGATATCAGCGGGTGTATACCGCGGAATCAACGAGAGTCTTCCAGTACTCCTCGCATTCATCCAGACAGTATCCACCTACACTTACCTGATCCGGATCGAGATGTGAAAGTGCGAGGGTAATCGCAGCTGCATCCGCGTCTACAATAATGATCTTCCGCAGGTCATACTCATTCGTGAGATCAAAAACCGTTTCAAGTTGTTTAGGGCGCACCGCGATCTGACGCTGGTGCTCCATCAGGCACTCCAGGCTTTTTCTATCAGCATCCGGCTGGAAGAAAAAAACTTTCTGCCCTGCGAATGCTACCGTCTCCATCTCCTCAGCCTTATCACCGATCAGCACATGTCCTGCGATACCAATATCCCGCATTGCCCGCATCATCGAGCAGTATGCATCGGTTATCGCATCGCTCCACTCCTCGTCATCATGATAGTAATTATCGATAAGGCCAAGCATGTGCGGCGCTGGCAGCGCACACCAACCGTTTCGCTTCAGCACTACAATACCTGCCGCATCTTCTATGAGCGCTTCAGGTTTCACCGCAATCTCATCGATTGCACACCCATCCACAACACCCAGAAGGGATGAACGTATCCGGTCAGCACAGAACTTTCCGCCAGCGCAGGTGTGCTCGATCCCTGCCACCAGTTGTGGAGAAAGTGACTGGAACAGCTGGTATGTCGTGAGGTCGGCCAACGTGCCGCGATGCTCCGCGATCCATTCAGTGAGTTGAGCAATATCCGGTATACAGGGTTCAGCCCCGAACGCCCGCGTGGTGAGTTTGTGCAGCTTGGCCATGGTCGTATCAGTTTATCTTATTTATTTCGATCCCATTTTTTTATTTCCGGGTTACTTACTCGGGGGTGGGTAACATTACTGTCATACATGATGTCATACGTATTTGTATTTGTTTCCGGCAGGAGAATTGTCGGTCCTGGTTTCAAGGGTATTTACGATATCGTCCCCGGTTTATGCAGGACAAACACCCATCCGGTATTAACGGCAGAGCACCTCCATTGTATTCTGTTGACGCAAGTCAACACCTGAATAGGTAAAAAACCGGCCATTGCGTATCTTTTTTCAGATCAAAATCTCTTTGCAAATGATTCTTTGGTTTCGACTTATTTGTTTTTATTTACCCACAATTGAATGGGGAAAAAATGAAACTGTTTCTGATAAATTATTATTTTTCTGTACTGTCCGGAGTGAGCGCTAGTCCTGATTCCAGTGCTTTTTTCATATCCTGAGCATAGGATGTGTTACCGAGACCGAACACGTCAAACACATTGTTAACAAGGTTGAACAATGCATCCGTGCTGTCATTCATCCAGTAAATATACTGAGTCATGGACTCTTTTGAACCCAGCACCGCGCTTCCCTTTTCCGGTACAGTAATATTCAGGCTCTGGGTCTTTTTGAGCATGTTGTCATAGTCGGGGTCTTCCGCTCCAGCCGGCAGAACAATCGCGCTGATAAGGAGTATGAACAAGAGTAGAGGGAAAATTTTCACAGGGAGATTCTCCAGTTTCGTTAAAAAAATTAATCACATCAAGATATAAAGACCTTGCCAATTATTCTGCGGGTATTTCTCTGTAATACCCTACAAAAAGACACCACAATCACCCGGACAAAAAACAGCGGAGAGTTTACTCTGGGCGATTACCCATGGGTTGACATCGGAACATATCTTATTACAGTTTACCATCAAAAAATGTAGTTATGAGATCCCCACCGCTGCTGGTCACCTGCGGGCTGCCGTACACAAACGGCCCCTGCCATCTCGGACACCTGCGAACGTACGTTCCTGCCGATGCGTACGTCCGCTATATGCGGCGGATAGGAGAGGAAGTTGTATTCGTTTGTGGTTCGGACAATCACGGGACACCAATCGTAGTTTCTGCTGAAGAGACCGGCATCACTCCTCGGGCCATGTCCGAGCGCTACCATGCGCACTTCGACGAGACGTTCAAGCGGATGAATGTCAGGTTCGATCACTTCGGCATGACCGACAACCCCGCAAACCACCACCGCACGCAGGCCATCGTGGCCGAACTCGAAAAAAACGGGTACATATACAAGCAGATTGTGCACCAGGCGTATTGTACTAAGTGCAAACGCTTCCTTCCAGACCGCTATGTAGAGGGCACGTGTCCCCATTGCGGAAAACCAGCCCGGGGTGATGAATGTGATCAGGGGTGCGGCAAACACCTTGAGCCTGGCGAGATCAAGGATCCGCTCTGCAAGGTCTGCGGTACAAAAGCCGAGTTCCGCGACCAGGAACATTACTTCTTCAAACTCTCGGAGTTCAAGGAGTTCCTGCTTCCTTACCTCGACACCCTGAGAGGGACAAGCAACGCGAAGAACTACGCAATCGGTTGGATCAAGGACGAACTGCATGACTGGTGCATTACCCGCACTCTTGAATGGGGTGTGAAGTTCCCCGGCCGTGACGATCTCGTAGTCTATGTTTGGGTCGATGCCCCGATCGGCTATATCGCCTTCACCGAAGAATGGGCAAAAAAGACCGGCAATGACTGGAAACGGTTCTGGTGCGGGGATAACCGGGTCACCCATTTCATTGGCGGCGATATCATCTACCATCATTGCATCTTCTGGCCAGCCCTCTTAAAAGGTGCAGGATACGGCGTTCCGCACGCGATTGTTGCAAGTGGAATGGTCAAAGTGGACGACCACAAGTTCTCGAAATCCCGGGGCTACGTTGTCTGGACAAATGATGATTACCTTGACAAAGGACTGCCTGCCGATTACCTGCGCTACTACCTGCTCGCGTACACGAGTCACACCAAGGAACTCAACTTCTCGTGGAAGGTTTTTGCCGAGCGAATCAACAACGAGGTCGTCAACATCTTTGGCAACTTTGTGTACCGCACGCTCTTCTTCGCCCAGAAAGAATGGGAGGGAATTCCCGGCGGGGTTGTTGACCCGGCGATCACCGTAGAGATTGAAAAGTGCCTTGCCACCGTGAATGGATACATGCAGGAGTACGAGTTCAAGGGAGCTGTCGATGCGATCATGGCACTTGCCGCGTTCGGTAATACGTACATCCAGACCAATGCCCCGTGGAAACTGATCAAGACCGATCGGGCAGCGGCAGCACAGGTTATTAAAAACTGTATCCAGATAACAAAAGCTCTCGCGCTGCTCCTCGAACCCGTGATGCCCGCAACAGCGCAGGAATGCTGGAGGCAACTGGGTTATACCGATCAGGTAGCAAGCCATCCAATCAGCGATGCGATTCTTCCGGTGCCGGAAGGCTGTATCAAAGCACCCACCCCGCTCTTTGTAAAGATGGAAGAGGATCAGATAAAAGAACTCGATGCCCTGCTCCAGAAACGTGTGGCAGAAGCGAACAGGAAAACGGAGAAGATACCCATGGTTACATTCGAGGAATTCCAGAAACTGGACATAAGGACCGGTAAAGTACTGTCCGCAGAGCCGGTACCGAAATCAAACAAACTCTTAAAGTTGCAGGTCGATATCGGAAGCGAGACCCGCCAGATTGTTGCCGGAATGCAGCAGTTCTACAAACCTGAGGAACTGGTGGGAAAAGATGTGGTAGTTGTCACCAACCTTGCACCTGCAAAGATCTTTGGCGTAGAGAGTAATGGGATGGTGCTCGCTGCCGGGGATACTGCATCATTGTTAGTGCCGTTCCGGCCGGTGGAGCCAGGGAGTAAGATCCGGTAATTATTTTCTTTTTTTCCGATCCATTTTTACTATTCTTTCGCATTTTTCCCTAATGAGATAAAATGAAAAAAACTATGCTGCAGAATGAGGATAAGATGCCCTCCTACACTCATATGACATGACAAAGGTCTGACTGCTGCAGGAACACAAATTCCGGAAGTGCCCGGATTTACTATGAAAAAAGGGTTGTTATGAATGGAATGAAAAAACTACTTCATTGATTCACGGATTGCTTCTTTTACCTTCTCGTCCTTTTCAACTTCAAGCGCAGTAGCAAGTGCAGCATGAACCTTCTTACCACCAATTGCTCCTAGCGCATGTGCTACCATCATCCGGACATAATTATTCTCATCTTTAAGCAGGATGATCATCGGATCGATCGTATCGGAGTCAGCGAATCCACTCAGACTTTTTGCTGCCATATACCGGACATGTTCACGTTTATCCTTGAGTCCCTGGATCAGTGGCTGGACGGCTTTTTCATCAGCTATCTTTCCCAGCGCTTCTGCAGCACGATACCGGGTCTCCCATTTGGGCTCTTTCATAGCTTCAGAGAGTGGTTCGACTGCAGCTTTTCCCAGCGTGGAGAGAGCGAGCATTGCCTGTTCACGAACGGATTTATCAAAATCCCCAAGTGCACGGACCAGGGGTTCGATTGCACGAGGATTCTTTGCCTGTCCCAGGAGGTATGCGGCATATTGACGGATATTTGGATCCGTGCTATCCAGAAGGGATTTTATCAACCCTTCAAGATTCATTTTCTCGAGTTCCTCTGCTCCATCGGGTTTATCGGGTATATTTTTTGCTTCCATGATCACTCATTGAGATATCTCCCGTTGTGTTATTTAATTGCGATCCATCCCGACCCGGTTTAAATTCTCCAGGAACGGGGTTGAATAAAGATTACCGTTTTTGATCTCTTGCCTAAGACACTCTGTTTTTTTAAAATGAACCACAAGAGAGGAATGGTGACGAGAATAAATCTGTTATGAGAACGGTGAACGGGGGTTCATCGCTCATGCACTAGCAGACATCTTCTCTGATGAGTCGATAACTTTTCATTTTATCACTTTCGTGAATACGTAAAATTCCGCTATTGAATACAGTATTTAACTGCTAAAAAAATCGAAGTTAACACATTACATTTATAATTCACGCAACTATTTCATGGTATGAACTTCAAAGTCATCGCACTCCTTGTGGTATGTATTGCCGTAGTTGCATCAGCCGGGTGCATGGGTCTTTCGTCCGGGAGTTCGACTTCATCGCAGGACACCTCTGCGTTAAATAACGGTGTCCGTTACCAGTCAGAGACAAAGATGGGTTATGCTGCCAGTCCTGCTGCAGTGCCAGTGCCAACAATGGCCTCGTCACGATCCGGTTCGGGAACTTCCGTGATTGACACAAAGATCATAAAAACCGCGTCCCTCACTCTTGAAGTAAAAGATATCCCAGGTACGGTTGAGACTTTAAAAAGTATCGCTGCCCAGAAAGGCGGGTATCTCTCCTCAACCAATGTCCAGAAGGGTTACAATGACCGGCTCACGGGTTCTGTAGTCATCCGCATACCCCAGGCAGAATTTGAAAATGCCCTTATCGGGATAAAAGGGATAGGCACGGTCAAATCCATCTCAACGCAGGGGCAGGACGTTACCGAGGAATATGTGGATCTTCAGGCACAGGTAACCTCGTACCAGAACCAGCTAGCCCAGTACAATGCGATAATGAAACAGAGCACCAGGATCGAAGACATCATCAAGGTGCAGGAACAGATTGACCGCGTCCAGACAGAATTAAACCGGCTCGAAGGGCGACTCAAATATCTCAACAGCCGGATTGATCTCTCAACGATCACAGTCAGCCTGCAGGAGCCCGAACCCGTTGGTGGCGAGACCGGACATAACTTCGTTTCGACCATTAATGAAGGGATTGCAGGGTTCTTCGGTATGATCGATGCAATCATTATCATTTTCTTAGCACTGCTCCCGCTCATCATTATAGGTGGCATCGGGTACGGCATTTACCGCTGGAAAAAAGGAAATAAACCGACAGCTGTCCAACCAGAACTGACAGAAAAGAAATAATTTTTTTATTTGTTCTTCTGTTCCAGAAGGAAACGGATCTTTTTGAGCTCATCGAGCATCAGCAGGTTTGTGCTCATAGAACCTGTTGAAGACTGAACCGGAACGGGAGCGTTTGTACCAGTACCATCGTTGTGGCTACTTGAACCTGACTGCCGAACAAGAGTACGGATCAGCTCACGAAGTTCCTCTGCATGCTCAATAGCCTCAATCCGTATCTCGGGAACTGCCTGTCCTGAATAGCCGGCAGTCTGAATGGAGAGCGTGGATATGTTGAGCCATCGCATGACGGGACCTTGTTTGAGATCCAGGTTTGTGATCCGGTTATAAGGGACAATACCGGTTGTACGGAACCATACACCGCGCTTCCACCGCATCTCATCGTCATGGAGCTCATACCACATGCTTTGGTAATACAGTTTCACCCAGGAGAAAAAGAGCACAAACACTACGATAATACAAAACAAGAGAATGGCAGTGAACAGTGGATCTGGTATTGACAGGAAAACCGGAAATACCGTACATGCAAGGATAAATATCACAAAGAGAGCGAAATCGATAATAAACCAGTTGACCAGTGCCGGTGCAGGTTTGAACGGGGTACTCAGGGGAAAATGGTTTTCAGGAGCCATACGTAACCTTACGAGTATGTCTTTTCTGAAGTGAAAAAATGTATCGGAAAAAAGTTATGATGCGGAGGTAGTCGTATTTGTTGCCGGTGCGGTCGTCTTTACGGTCGTAACATTGGTGACTGGCAGAGAGGTCGTCTTAACTGTGGTGACATTTGTTTGTGGATTTGTTGTTGTCACTGTTCCGGTTACTGTTTTAGGGGCTTGTGCCACGCCGGTTGTCGCATCGGCTGATACCGTCACTTTACCAAATCCTTCACTGGTTTTACCGGTTGTCAGCAGACCACCATTCTTGTAGATCTCAACAATGAGTTCGTGGCGGGTAGAGCTGTCCAGCTTTTCAGCGGTCACTTGAACAGGACCAGTCGCATTCACGATCTCAAAATACCGATCACCGGAATTTGTAACGGCCTCTAATGCCGAGGGCATACCGTACGTCCCTTTCCAACCCCCAAGATAACTGATATACGCATAAACCCCGGTGGCAGGAACAGCAGTTGACGCAGTTGTTTCACGGATCACGATTGTGCCGGCAGGTAATGGAGTGGATGAGGCTGTCGTTCCCGTATTCGGAGATGGAGTTGAAGACGGCACAGATGACCCAGACTGGGATGAACCACTGCCGGAAATCTTCGGGTAAACGAATACCACACCAGCCACCACTATTACAATGATGAGGATAATCACTCCTACCGCCATGAACACTTTTTTACCGGGCATACGAATTACCCGACGCGGTTTTTTAGGTGGGGGTGATGCGGCTGTAGGCATCGATGCCGGGTTGAGGGGAGTTTGAGTGAGCTCTTTTGGGGAGAACAATCGCGGAATCAGGCGCTTTTTTGCAGGTTTTGGCTTAGGTGCTGTTACCGCGGGTGCGGGCTCTGGGACTGCAACCGGTTCCGGGGATTATCGTACAGCGGAGAGGGGGCACGTTGTGTGGTCCTCTGCACCGGAGGTTCAGGTATTGCAACGGGTTCCGGGGGATTGTCGTACACTGGGGAAGGGACATATTGTGGGGGTTTCTGCACGAATGGAGGTTCAGGTGGCATTGATCGCAGTGGATCGGCAGGCACATTAACCGATGAGCGTTCCATGAGCGGCTCGATAGACTGAATTTCCCGGTCGACAGGGCGTTGCGCCTGTGGCCGGAAAACAGGAGCAGCAGGTGCTAAAGGACTTGTACTGCCGGGTGGAATGATCGAAGAACCGCAGCGGTTGCAAAAGCCAGAACCCTCCGGCACCTTGGTGCCACACCGGGAACAGAACGTACCAAATCCAGGTAACGGTGCAGCCGGCTCTTTTACTGCTATCGGGGTATTTGATGGTGTATTCTCGATTATCTTTTTTATGGGGTGAACTGTATCTACTTCTTTTTTTTGCAAGGGACGGGCGGCAGCCGGTTTAACCGGAGTTCCGGTCACTTCAATCCGTGGAGACCGGACGGGTTCGGGTCTTTTATGGGGTTGATCAAATCCGGGAGTTCCTTTTCGTATTACCTGTTCAAACGAGGAGGAGACATTCTCTTTTAAGGTATTTACCCATTCGTCCCTTTCCTTGTTCCGGTTACCTCCTGCGGTGCGGGAAAAGGTGAGAACCATCTGCCGGGTCTCACCGGTTCTTGTAATTACTGTAATCGTGACAATCGGATCACGGATTGCATTCTCTCCACCCTCAATATCCTTGATGGTGGCAAGCGGGATCTCTTTTGGAGGCAGGAGATTTTTTGCCCGGTCTATAAGAACAATCCGTTTGTTGGTAAGAATACCTTCAAACGGAATCGACTTGACAAACACCCCCGGCGTCCGCACGAGCACCGTCTCATCACTGCGCAGATCTGGTTCACCCATGATACCACTCCATAAATCAGTCTTCTTTCCCACGTTGTATGTATTGCGAGAAATAGATATTTGTCAACATTTCTGCCATTTTCCCGGATACCCTTTTGAGTGAATCGCTTGTACGCATTCACCTTAAGAGAGTCGAGGAACAGAAGATTATTTGATAAATTCTACCGTGTCCGGAAGTGCCCCGTGTCGTGCGAGTGCTTCTTTGAACTGCTTTGAAGCGAGCATATGCTTTTTGATCTCAGACGATATCGTGATCCCGCACAACATTGATTCAGGATCATCCGGCGTGCAGTCACAGAGTTCCCCGGACAGGCCCTGATCGAAAATGTACTTGATAATATGATTCTGGACAAATGTCAGTTCGGTCATCATCTGCTGACCGGGCATCTTGGCGCATGCAAACGTAAAACGGATCACATCTTCAAGCGGATGCGGGAAATTCTCAACGGATAATTTTATGAAACACTCGACTTCAAACCGTTCATTCTCAACTTTTTTTATCGCCGAATGTTCAATACTCATCATGAGTACACGTTCGCCGGGGATAAGGTGGATATGATGATCCTTGTCAAGCATGGCAATGCTGGTTTTTGTCAAACAACTCACCGTATGTTGATCTTCTGCTGCCCTCAATAAAGTGCTTGTGCTCAGCTGGGGATATCAATGCATGCCCGGTAAGATATTAAATCCAACCGGTCATGGAGTACGAGTATGTATATCCGGTTCATTGCACTCATTCTTGTCGTGCAACTGGCGATCAGTTCTGCAGGTTGCCTCTCTCCGGCCCCGGCTTCGACTTCTCCGGCTCCGCAGACACCAGTGCCTGCAACCCTCCCGACACCCAAGAGCACAAGTACCACAGTTACGTCTGGAGGAATGGCACTTCAGTTAACGGATGTACCTCCGGATTACCTTATCAAAGACCGCACCGTGATTGCCTACAGCGAAGTGTCCCAGATCGCGCACGATCTTGGCTGGCAGCAGGGATACAGGGTCACATTCTACCGGATGAACAAGGAAACAGATGATCTCACCGGTATCCGCCAGACCATCAGTGTTTACCCACCAGAGAATATGAACAAAGTCTATGCTATTGAGACTGATGGGATTCTTTCGGGTGTAAATGGTACAAACCGGTATGAGATCCCGTTCCCTGCAATCGGCGACAAGAGTATAGCGTTCCGTGAAACCCGGGTGGGAGATCCCTTGGATCTCGCGGTGTACACGGTAATTTTCAAAAAGAAGAACGTGCTTGAATCAATTACCATGGGGGGCACAACAACAGATTATGAAACGTTAAAGGATGTGGTACGAAAAGCGGCAGATAAGATCCAGTAATTTTTCCCATCCGGAAACATTACCCTTTTTCTCGCAGCATACACAATCCAGACTCGCTTTTTTTTTAAGTATCCCATCCTATTGAGCTTAAGCGAAGGTGATTCTCTGGTATTTTCCTGCCGGCAGTGCGGTACGTGTTGTATGTATCTTGGCGACTACATTGTGATCGAACGACAACTCGGGCCATTTTCCTTTGCGGCAGAATCGGTTTCAACCGGTACACCGTTTATTGCCGAAATCGATGCGGACAAACGGCACTTATTTGTTGATCACACATTTCCGGACCAGCACCCGACCGCGTGCCGGTTTCTCCGGCCGGATGGGGATCTCATCCGCTGTACCATTCACCGGGACAGCCCGTCCCAGTGCAAATTCTACCGTTGTGTGGTGATGAGAGTTTTCGATAGATCCGGTAGGCAGCTTGGGCATGTTACCGGTACTTTGGCCCTGCACTCGGAGAATCCGGAACTCCGGGCGATCTGGAACGAAATTGAACAGAAACGGCCAAAATCTGACACAGATGCCGAGTCGTGGATTGCAGATTTCTTAACAGCGAAAGGATACCGGGTAGAGTAGCCGGCTATTCACGCAAACGAAAAAAACAGAGATTTATTTACCCTGATAAGTTGTTGCGACACTCGCGACCGATGTATTCCCGGCAGGTGTTATGGGCGTATCCGCAGGGCCCTGGTAGATACCGGAACCTAGCCACCATGTTGGATCGACGCTCATTGCGTAACCGAGTTTCTTCTCTACCGCGTTGTTGTGGACTGGGTTGATGTAATAGTACGTTGCAAAGCCCGTACCGTTAATAGCAGCCTGCCGGAGATCCTGGATGAACAGGTTGCCTTCCGCATCCTTCTCGTTGAGACGATTAACACCGATCTTCTCCGGGTTTACCGGGTGAGCAATAGTAGTCCCGTTGATGTCATACGCATAGATATACAGCACGCCGCGGAAGAACGATCCATTTTTACTGGAGAACTCCGCAAGGGATTTTTCCTTACTATTCTGCCGGGCATAACTAACGGCTTCTTTCACGAAAGCGACCATCTCTTCTTTTGTCGCCACCGTTGGGGCGACAGTTGTCTCGACCGGGGATACGGGGTTCATTACCGTTGTGACAGGGGATGCCGGTACCTGTACCGGTGTCGTAGCCTGATCCTGCGTGCAGCCGGCGCAGATCAGGAACACGGTGATGAGAATGCCCGATATAGCGAACGAACGCAGATTCAACGTCATGCCAAACAGGTTAGATACAAATGCAGATAAACACCGCAGAGTGTAACCAGCTATAATAAGGTATATCCAGGATCGATTACCCTGAATCTCACCATTTCTGGAATCAAAGAACCAGCATTTAATTGGTTGCCCATCGAAATTCCGAATATGAAGATGCGATATTTGTTTTTGATCCTGCTCGTCATTATCATAGCTATCGTAACAGCAGGATGCATCCAGTCGCAAGGACAGAAAGATTCCGGCCAGGTTTCCCCGGCAACCTCAGTCCCCCCACCGAAGGTATCGTCCGGTGGAGCTACTCCGGTAGAACTGACGACACTGGTGAACCGCGCAGTCGTTTACGCCCGCGAGAACGGAAAGGAGAAGGCGATTGCGGCGTTTAATGATCCGAACGGGTCGTTTGTACAGGGTGATGTTTATGTGTTCTCAGAAGCCTATGACGGTACAGCACTTGCCGAACCATTCCATCACGAGCTTATTGGCACAAATATCCGGAACCTGACCGATCGCTTTGGCATCCCCATTGTCCGAAACATCGCAGAGACTGCAAGGTATGGCATCGGGTACGTCAGTTACGATTACCCCAACCCGAAAAACAACAACCGCGTAGAATCAAAACTCTCGGTTGTGTCCGATGTTGACGGCACGTATTATGTCGGGGCAGGTACCTACGCGGGATCCGGAATGGTTTACCCGTCATCTGCCATCGGCCCGGCAACCCGGGCGTACACAGTTGCCGACCTCACGGCATTTGTGAAGAAGGCTGCGGCATATGCCCGTGCAAACGGGAAGGAACAGGCGATTGTCGCGTTCAGTGATCCTGCCGGACTGTTCGCGGACGGGGAATTGACAATTATTGCACTGGATTACAATGGCACGATGATCGCAAGCTCCCTCTCACAGGAAACTGCAAAGAACCGCATCAACCTGATCAACTATCACGACCCTGACGGTGTCCCTACAATCCGGGAAATGCGGGATCTTTCCGTGAATGGCGGGGGGTACGCGTACACGGTCGCAGCAGTAAAGAAGAACGGAAAAACGTATTATGCTCCCAAAATCGACTATGCAGAACCGGTTGATGGCTCGTACTGGATATTCTCCGGGATCATCATTCCCGAATATGAGCAGCTCCGGGCAGGTAATCTTACCGGAATCACCGTACGGAACCAAACCCGTACTGAGATGTACGACCTTGTTGACAGTGCGGTCACTTACGCGAAGGTAAATGGAAAGGAAAAGACTCTTGCAGAGATCAACAACCCGACAGGGCAGTTCGTGAACAATGATCTCTTTGTCTGGGCCGAAACCTTTGACGGGACTATCCTTGCCGATCCGTTCTGGAAAGACGGGATAGGAAATAATTATATAAACTACACGGACCCGTACGGAGCAAAAACTACAGTTGTCGGCATCAATGCCATCCACAACGGGACCGGGTTCTCCCATGCGATGTTCCCGGACACTGCGGCAAACCACACAGCGTCGGTACCGAAACTTGTGTACATGAAACCGGTGGATAATACATGGTGGATCGGCAGCGGAGTGTATGGCGTGCAGGTTGTGTGAGGCTCCCCCTTTTTTTCCATCGAAACTCTTGCGATATTATTAGCTCATAAAGAGTGGATCGTACTTTCTCCGGCGCTTCAGGATAACTACAAGAATGATGGCGAGGACTAAAAGACTGGAAACGACGATAAGAATATTCCCGGTACTGGTGCCCGGGAACACCTGCAACAGGAACATCGTTTCATTCCGTGCGGACTCGGTTTTCAGGTTTCTGGCTGAAGGCTGGTTTTTCACTGCAATCAGGGCAAATATGGACAATCCCCGGGGGGTTCTGGCTTCGAAGATCCTGTTTCCTTTCGCATCGGTCCCTGTATACGTAGTGGGAAGAATTTCCGTCAGTTTGTCATCGCCGATGCGCCCGATACGGATGGCAGGAATCCCACCGTTCTGGTCCACCCATGCCGGGGGTGTCGTCATGCGGATGAACCCGGCACCGGTTGTCCCATCCTTCAGGAACGTGGCAGTATAGCCAATTGCCGTAATACTCTGATCTTCCTGTATCGCCATCAGTTGTAGTGCGGTTGAGGTCGATTCCGGAACAAGATCGGATATCGTGATGCTGATGTCAGTACATTCAGGAAGAGTCAATAGGGATGCCTGGGCGGTAATGTCGACCTGCCCGATTCCGATCTGCACAGGATCCGGCTGGACAACAAAGTAGGCAGTCTCTACCGTTCCGGTTATGATACCCGGACGGGTCTCCTGGATATTCCGGCCATCGATAACCATTACATTTTGATAACGTGAAGCAGTCACGCTGTTCCCTTTGATGTCGACCACATAACCGGCCTTTTCTGCCAATTTACGGTCGAACTCAAACGGCTGCTCCCCATCACAAGGCGATAGGAACCGGAGCCCCTCCGGCAGGATACATATCGTCGTCGTTGTTACATAGTATGAGGGAGGATTCACCGGAGACGGGACATCTGGTGGGGTTTGTTGGGAAACCCGGGGAGCGCCGGTGGCTGCAGGTTGTACCTGCTGGACAAGACCTGGCACAACTACTGGGCCAGTCGAACCGGAACTACTGCCACCACCACTGGAAATAGGTGCCTGTGTTGATGTAGGGGGGAGACTAGCGGTTATATACCCGAATTTTGAGGTAGTATTTGTGCCGGATGTATTGGTCACGGAAAGGTTTACCCGGTAACTGCCGGCATTGATGTAGGTATTATTCGCATTCCGTTGTGCTGTGATGGTTGTATTGAACCAATTACCATCGCCAAACGACCAGTTCCATGCCGTGATACCCGGCGTTGTTGACAGGTCAGTGAACTGGACAAAGAGCGGTATCGTTCCCGATCTCGGGGATCCGCTGAAATCAATACCATTGGGCAGGTCGTTTACCGTGATGTACGCGGACCGCGACGTTGTGTTTGTCCCGGACGAATTGGTCAGGCTCATGTTCACGGTAAAACTGCCGCCAAAGAGATAATTGTTGGTAGCGTTCTTCAGTGCAATGTTGGTGGTGTTGAACCAGTTGCCATCGCCAAACGACCAGTTCCATGCGGATATTCCGGGAGAAGTCGAGCTATCATTGAACTGGACAAAGAGCGGCGTAGTGCCGGTTACAGGCAAACCGGTAAAGAACGGGATAGGTGGAGGAGGGGTGGTGCTGATATAATTAGACCGGCTGGTTGTGTTGACACCGGTCGTGTTGGTAACCGTCAGGTTGACCGTAAATGTTCCTGTTGATGGATACGTATGAGTCGCATTCCGTGCTGTACTCAATGTTGTATTGAACCACGAACTGTCACCGAATGACCAGTTCCATATTGTTATCCCCGGGGACAAGGAGGTATCGTTGAACTGCACGTCCAGGGGGATACTCCCACTCGTAGGAGTACCGATAAAAGCCGGAATAGGAAGCGGGGGGTAAACGACGATGTAGCCCGACCGCGACGTTGTATTCGTTCCCGTGGAGTTGGTGAGCGACAGGTTAACGGTATACGTCCCTTCTGCAGAATAAGAGTGAGAAATGTTCCGGGCCAAACTTAACGTTGTATTGAACCACGTGGTATCGCCAAACGACCAGTTCCAGGCCGTTATACCCGGGGACAATGAGGTATCATTGAACTGGACAGACAGTGTTGCATTCCCGCTCCGGGGCGACCCGGTAAAATCGGGAACCGGAAGTACAAGAACACTGATGTAGTTAGCACGGGAGGTCGTGTTCGTGTTGCTGGCAGGAGTACTGAGCCCGGATGAATTGGTAATGGAAAGGTTCACGGTGTAACTGCCGGCCAAGGAATACAAGTGTGTTGCGTTCCGGGCAGTACTCAGCGTGGTATTGAACCAGGAACTGTCACCGAACGACCAGTTCCAGGACTGGATATTTGTCGATAGTGTCGTGTCGTTGAACTGGACACCCAGCGGTACAAAACCGGAGGTTGTATTACTGGCGAACGAGGGGATGGGAAGAGGGGCAGAGATATTGATAAAATTCGCTATTGACGTTGTATTCGTATTCGTGAGCGGGTAACTTAGTCCGGATGAGTTTGTAATATTCAGGCTTACCCTGTAACTGTTCGGCAATGAATAAATGTGCGTTGCATTCCGTGTCGTAATATCCGTGGTATTGAACCACGTGTTATCACCAAATGACCAGTTCCAGGACAGGACATTCGTTGTCAACGTTGTATCGTTGAACCAGATTTCCTGCGCTACATACCCAAATGTTGAATTCGTGGTAAACGCGGGGATTGGTAACGGTGCTGAAATATTAACAAAATTCGCTACCGACGTTGTATTTGTATTCGTGAGCGGTGTGCTCAATCCCGTGGTATTGGTAATGGTAAGGTTGACGGTATAACTACCACTCGATGAATACGTGTGGGTGATATTCCGGAGAGTAATAGACGTTGTGTTGAACCAGTTATTGTCACCGAACGACCAGTTCCAGGACTGGATATTTGTTGATTGCGTAGTGTCGTTGAACTGGACACCCTGTGGTACATAGCCAAACGTTATATTACTCGTGAATGCCGGGATCGGGATCGCAGCGGATATATTGATATAATTCAGCCGGATCTTAATATCGTCCGTTGTTGTATTGGTGATAGTAAGGTTGACGTTATAACTGCCGGAACCGGTATACGTGTGGCTGATGTTCCGGGCGTTGAAGTTGGTTGTGTTGTACCAGGTGTTATCGCCAAACGACCAGTTCCAGTACTGGATTTCAATTGATGTGGACGTGTCATTGAACTGGATACCCTGCGGCACGTAGCCGAATGTAGCATTGGCAGTAAAGTTCGGGACGGGAGAGTTCATGAAGAACTTGGACATGAAAACGTCACTGTTTGAACCGCCAGAAGGGCCGGAAGGGTAAGCCACTCCACTTGTCGTCCTGAAATTTGACGACGCTGTGCTCCCGACAATATAGGCAATCCTGTGATGATCCAGCGCAATACCAAAACCATAATCGGCTCCGCTTCCCCCAAAATACGTAGAATAAACCGGGGCACTCCCGTCAGCTTTCAGCTGCAGCAGAAAAGCATCGTATGCCCCTCCCCCATATGATGTCTGCATAGCATCGGACGTCAAATTGAAGTCGGTTGACTTGGTAACCCCGGTGATATATGCATCATTGCTCGTATCAATCACCACATAGAATCCCAAGTCATCATTCGTACCGCCATAATAGGTCGAGTATACGAGAGCGCTTCCGGCAGGATTCAGTTGCGTTACGAAGATATCGGGACTTGCGCCAACAGCACTTCTCTTTGCCGTATATGCCGCGCCAGAAGTAATCGGAAAATTACTAGAAGAGGTCTGGCCGGTTATGAAGATATTCCGAGTCGTAGCGTTTATAGCAATGGAATTTGCGATTTCATTGCCTCCCCCCCCAATAAATGTTGAAAAAATCACGGCAGTCCCAGAAGGATTCAGTTTCAAAACAACTGCATCTTCAAGGCCAGTCTGGACAGTCTGGAATGCTCCGGTTGTAACCGGGAAATTACTACCTGCACCCGCATGTCCGGCGATATACACGTTCCCGTCACTATCGAGGGCAATACCATGCGCATCACATTCATTATTATTCCCCCCATAAAAGGTCGAGTAAACCGGTGCACTCCCGTCAGGCTTAAGTTTCACAACGTACATTATTTGGGTTTCTGCTGACGCTGTTTTCGTTGTATTAACAGCCCCGGGCGATGTATACATATTAGTGGATGAGGTCAACCCGGTGAAATACACATTCATTGCCGTATCCATAACAATACCCAGTCCCAGATCCTCACCATCGCTTCCACCATAATACGTGGAAAATATCAGGGCATTGCCGGTAGAATTGAGTTTTGTCACGAAGACATCGGTAGTTTGGGTTCCGGGACTACCGATATAGGTCGCATTGAATACTCCCGGGGTTGTTGGGAAATTAGGTGAAGTGGTAAATCCGGTCACCGTCACATTCCCACCCGCATCGAGAGCGATCGCATTCCCCATCTCGTCCAGCGTACCGCCAAGATACGTAGCCCAGATCGCGGCAGTGCCGTTAGAGTCCATCTTCATCACAAAGACATCCTGCTGGCCTCCGTAACTGGTCTTATAGGCACCGGCAGTGGTAGGGAAATTATTCGACGATGTGAACCCGGTCACGTATGAATTGCCGTTCGGGTCAACAATGACAGCGCTTTTCTGCTCATTCTCTCCTCGTGCCGTTTGTAATAACCCGCCGTCATCCTGTGATCCACCGTAGTACGTTGAATAGCCCAGTTTTGGATCGATGGTGAGGGGATATGCGGGGTCGTATATTCCGGTGACCAGCCGGGTAGTGTCAGGACCGGTCACAGCGTACCTGACAATTACATTGACGCGCCGGCCCCCGATCATCTGGTACGAGACCGGGGGGCTCTCCCGGAACACACCATGAGTGGTCGTGATATTTAGCGATCCGTCGCTGTCTACAGCGATGCCGGTGATCCCGTCATACCGGAACGCAATCCTGCCCGGGTCAACACCGGGTGCGATATAAAACTCCCTTTTCAGGTAACCTTCATTCCCAAAATACCGGAGATCAATTCCCGGGTACAGGTTATAGTACATGACAGATCCGTACGTGGGGAGATCCGAGCGCCAGCCAGACGGGTCTCTGCCGAGAAAGTAGTTAACTTTGCCTGGTAGCTCATCGATGCCGGAGATGACCGGGGCCGGGTTTGCCCCGGGAAACGACTGCCGGATGAGCCCTGAGGAGCCATTTATCCCGGAATTTTTTACGTTGTCGATGATTACTTCACCGGGAGTGAAATAGAGCGTGGAGCCGCTGCCTTTTACCGTAAAAGAGATGTTCCGGTCAGCGATCTGGCCGGTATTCGGGATGAAACTGAACGGCAGGGAAGCGACATTCGTCATCACCGCCACACGGTTTCGTACCCCGGGCGGGGGTGGCGCCTCAGGCAAGATGCCTGTTGCCACCCGGGGATCCTGTTGCTGGAACTGGCTGGCTGATGGCGGGGGGAAGGGAATACTGAAACCGGGTATACTTTTTTCCGTCGGAAAGCAGAGACCTCCCGATGTAATACACGCAGCACAGGCAGGAGGGCTGAGCGATACCAAAAGGAGAATAAAAAATAGTCCTGCCAGTTCCTGGCTCAGGGCAGTGGAACAATTCATGGCAGGTCTCCCCGGATTTTAGCAAGACCCAGCCTCACAGGATATGGCCGGAATTTCGAAAGATCCTGCTCTTTTCCGTCGATGAATTCTGTGACGATATTTTAGACTTGTTCTCGTACTATATGAGTGTTTATTCAAGTCTCATAAAAAGAAACATGGAAATATGTATGCAGATTGTTTATAACCGATTGAGAGAGATCGGCAAAAAAAGAGTGTAAAAGCTCTTTTAAAACCCTTTATACTACTCGATTCAGGTCAGCTTTTAAAGTAAGAGACAACGTATGGAGACTCGAACTAGAGGAATTCCAGAAATCCTTTCCACCATTACCTTCTTATTTGGTAGATCAGGATAATCGCGAGAATGACAGCCAGTATACTCCCCACGACAGGAGTTGCACTCTGCTTACCAGGTACTGGGGCTGTACCTTGTAGTATGGGCCGGGTTTCTGCCATCACATCAGGATCCCGGGGAAACCTGTTCCGGAATTTCTCGATTGCCGGTGAAACGTTTACAGATATGAGGAGACTGCCGGAACATTTGTCCACAAGATCAACGGTTCGGATATCCGGGTTGTAAGGGATAAGGAGAGGCAGATCAATATCAACGGTTTCGCCCATATCCCTTTTTGGCTTTTTAAGATCCGGATCTACCATCTGTTCGCGCCGCTCCAGCACACTCCTGATACCATATTCATCAAACTGGTATCGCGGATCCCAGACATCAAAGGTAAAAAGGGAGGTTCCATTGATTGCCCGTACCGTTGCGGTGAAATTTCCACACTGGTGACCCAGGTTCGGGGGATGTCCGTACCGTACTTCAACGGATTTCTCAATTATACTGTTCCCATGCATGCCAAGGACAATCGAGATGATTTTTGTCTGATCATCGTGAGTATCGATTACAACCGATCCCACAATCAGCAAAAAAAACAGGATAATTGCTCCGAATACTGCGATACGTTTCATAATTTCCACCGGTTGATGGTTTCAAGCGTGTGTCGTATGTGAAGGGTTGAGGCATTACCGAATTTCCCCCAGAAGATTGGGGCATTACCGAATTTCCCCCAGAAACTTGAATCCCCCATGATATCCGGTTCCGGGTCATAACGCCAGAAATCTTTCTGGCATGATTCCGCACTTCCTTCTTTGGCCGGCTGGGCAATCTGCCTGCAGCTCGTGGAGTCCCACTGGTTATTCTCCGATGAAAGGATACACCCGGACTGATTGCTCCATATATTTGGATATGGATTATTTTGCGTGTAATAGGTATCCCCACAATACGTATCCATCAGGTTAAAGACAGCATGGCCGGCCTCATGTATAAATATCGATTCTAAGTCGGCAGGGGCCTTATACCAGGTTTTTACTCCGGGACCCATGCCGCTGCCACAACCGTCTGGCTCACACGGCGGACCGTTGTAGAAACCCACGTATTTCGGATAAATAATTATTGCAACATCCGTAAAGGGAGCATCATCCCAGAAATCCTCGGGTAGGGATCCGGCACACCCATTGAATGCGTCGGCAAAGTCACCGGGATCCGAGTAATAATAAAAATTGAAGAGTTCATGGTAATTTTCCGGCAGACCAATATATTTTGAGGTTTTCACATCCAGGGCCAAAAAAAATGTCTGGACAAGATTGTTCGCATCATTCCGAAAGTTTTCCTCGTTTGAGGTATAGTAATCCGTCAGGATTTTTTTTTGTTTTGTACAGTCATACTGAGTATTTGAGGGGACAAAGACGATATCTATCCGCTCCTCCACAGGACCGTGTTTCCCGATGGGTATGATTTTCAATGGATGCAGGAGAACAATTGCCTGGTGTTCCACCGGAAAAGTAACACCTGTAATATTCTCCATAAATCCCCTCTTGATTACCCGGATGGAATGGGGTATCCCTGGAATTAAGAAAAGAACCAGACTTCCATCATTTCCGGACGTCATCCCCTCATAACCACCATCAAGATATATCCGTGCCTCGGAAATTCCTACTCCCGAATCGATATTCCGTACCATAATCGTGACGTTAGATGAATTTGTATCAATCCTTGTGGTATTTAGGGAAATATTATTCAAAGGAATTTTAGTAACCGTATGTGTAAGAAGACTGGATATCGTGAGGTTAGATGCACTTGTACCAATTCTCAGGATATTTTCGGAAATATTATTCATAGGAATTGCAGTGACCGGAAGCGCAAGGAGGCTGTTAATCATCAGTGTCAAAAATAAAACAATGTGCCAACCGCTTAAAAAACGTGTATCCCGTTTTTTTTCAGTTATTGCTTTTTTTGAATTTACCATGGTCGCAAATACTTTATGACAGGGTAATGATGCCCAGGTCTGTAGATCCAACAGTTTTTTGTTCCGTCTCGTTTCAGAATAATGTTTTTATATCTTTATTGATCTATATTAACCCGATCTAGTTATCGATAACCCGTAATCTCTGAAATGTCCACAAGGGGCTAAAGGACCTTTGCAATTCATCGATCGTCCGGTTATCAATATGTGGAATCGAAAAACCGCGCTTCAGCTTAGACAACAAACCCCTCATCCACAATCTCGGCAAGATTTTTCCGGCTCACTTCCTGTGCCTTTCCAGTTGCCCAGACACGAGGAAGATCTGCTATATCACCATACCATGGTTCATCATTATAGAAAAATTCATAACTGACATTGGCGAGAGCCGCTTCGATATATTTCATGATCATGTGTTCAATTCAAACAATGGCCTATTCACTTTGATTGATCTTCTGTTCTCATCATGAAACCAAATCCATTATACTGAAAAGTACGGAACAATTCATAAAAAATCGTAACAACTATCAGGTCGGAATTCGAATCCGTGTCGATTGCGTGACAGGCAATCGAGATAGGTCACTATGTTACGGTACATCGCGTCTCCCGGATTCGAACCGGGAATTCCTGGCATTCATCAGGCGACACATCGACCTGATCACGACCCACATTCCTAAAATTCCCCCTTCTGACATATTTTGCAATATAACCAAAAGATTTTCCCCTCAAACAATAATCGTCACCCCATGAAACCTGTCCATATACTCGGAATCCTTGTTATTGCAATTGCCCTGGTCTTTTGCGCGGGGTGTATCAACTCACCATCTGCACCTCCACAATCTGCACCTGCTTATACCACCGTCCCTACGGTGCCCGCAACCATCGCAACGCCAGTCCCGACGGCCACGCCCTATCCGAATGCCCTTGCCATGAACCAGCGGGCAACATTCGGAAAAACTGACCGGACCGGCACAGCAACAGTGTACAAGGTCAATCTCGTGCCGGATTACAGTTTTTCTGATCCTACGTTCAACAGCCCCCACGTCCAGCCGCAGGCCGGCGATGCACTTGGTATCCAGAAGGGATACAATACCCAGAAACCTGCAGCAGGCAACGCATTCCTGTTCGTCTATGTCCGGCTCGCTAATACCGGGACACAAGGCTTGGTTGCCCCATCTCCCGGGCAGTTTATCGTGAATTATAATAGCAAGAGTTATTCGTACAGTTCCGTCGTCGATTCTACCGTCTCGCTCGCAAATATCCGTGTCCCCCAGTACGACTACACAATAGGGAGAGGGGGCGTGTCCGGTAATATCAATCCAGGCGATAGTAATACAGCAGACGGGTTCCTGATTTACGAAGTGCCGGCCAGCATCGATCTCACCACGACAGCTCTCGTGGTCCAGCTCGACGCAAACAACCAGGCTGCCTGGGCCCTTGGATGAGTGGCGAACGGTAACTTCCCTGAACAGTTTCTTTTTTTGCACGCTTTTTTGGGGAATCCAGCCCCCAGGTCAGGGAAAATATGACAGGGATTGCAATCGATCCCAGTTTTTACTATTTTAAAACATTCTGACCACCTTTGTAGGCCGGGACATACGCAGGGGGTTACCACGGAGACTTGTCCGGGGGGCCGGAAAAAACCGGCAGTGCACTAAAAAGATGGATAATACGTGATAGTGTCCGGAACTTCCGGCTATGACAGCAGTAACCAGTTCGCCCTTTAAAAATTATGCAGAATATTCAAGAACTCCCGTAAGAGGTTCCAAGGGTAAAAAGAGATCTTTAAACAAGAGAGAAAATCTCATAAAAATCGTAGCAACGCCCAGGTCGGAATTCGAATCCGAGTCGATTGCGTGACAGGCAATCATGATAGGCCACTACACTACCTGGGCACATTCTAACAGTTAATCCCGCCTCCCAGATTCGAACCGGGGACATCGCGGTAGCCGCACAGTTACCTCAAACGGTAAACCAATCTACAGCCGCGCACTCTACCGAGCTGAGTTAAGGCGGGGCACTGCGCTATTAATGTAGGGATAATAGAGTATTAAACATATCGCTACTTGCATCAATTTTACGGCGAAATTGTTACAAATATTTCCCGGGTTTAGGGCTTCTTTAAATAATACACACTCCAATAAAAAAAGTATGACAGCTCGCAAGGATTTTGCGGGGGATCGTCATCTTCTCCGATAGCTCGGCGAAGAAAGACGTGACCATTTTCGACACTACGCTCCGGGATGGAGAACAGACCCCGGGAATTGCGTTCACTTTTGAACAAAAACTCCAGATCGCACGTCAGCTCTCTGACATCGGCGTTCATGCGATTGAAGCAGGGTTTCCTGCATCGTCAAAGGCCGAGAAAGAGACGGTGGCCGCAATCAAAAAACTGGATCTTGAGTCTACCATCTGCGGACTCGCACGATCGGTCCGTCCTGACGTTGATGCATGTCTTGACTGTGATGTCGACATGGTGCATGTGTTCATCCCGACATCGGATATCCAGCGGGAGAACACGATCAACAAGAGCCGGGAAGAAGTGCTCACCATTACCGCTGATATCATCGGTTATATCCGCGAACATACAGACAAGTGCATGTTCTCGGCAATGGATGCGACACGGACTGACTGGGACTACCTTGTGGAAGTCTTCCGGACTGCTGCTGATGCCGGTGCAACCATCATCAATGTACCCGACACCGTAGGTGTCATCTCACCCTCAGGCATGAAGACCCTCATCGGCCGGATACACCGGGACGTAGATTGCCCGATTGACGTGCACTGCCACAATGATTTTGGCCTTGCTGTAGCAAACACGATTGCCGCAGTGGAGTCCGGTGCCTCGCAGGTACAGGTTACCGTGAACGGGCTTGGTGAGCGGGCAGGAAATGCCGATCTTGCACAGACTACGATGATCCTGGAGGCGATCTACCAGATCAATACCGGCATCAAAAAGGAACGGCTCGTTGAAACCTCGCGCCTTGTATCCCGGTTCAGTGGTATCACCATACCGCCAACCCAGCCGGTTGTTGGCGAGAATGTCTTCTCCCACGAAAGCGGCATACACTCGCATGGGGTCATGAAAAATGCCGCCACGTTCGAACCGGGCATCATGACGCCGGAGATGGTAGGACACCGGCGCAGGCTGACCCTTGGAAAACATGTCGGCAGGCACGCGGTGCACCAGATGCTTTCTGATGTCCATCTCAGTCCAAACGACACCCAGCTGGATGCTATTGTCGAGAAAGTCAAGGCAATCGCCAATAAAGGCAAACGGGTGACTGATGCAGACCTCTACGAGATCGCACAAACCATTATGGAAATCCAACTCGACCACAAGATGCTCGATTTAATGGATATCGCCATCATGACTGGCAATCATATGATCCCCACTGCAAGTGTAAAGGCGATGGTAAACGGCAAAGAGCATGTCTTTTCCGCAGTAGGAAATGGCCCTGTTGATGCAGCGTTAAAGGCGATCTTTGGGATTGTGCCGGCGCGGGTCCAGTTAAAAGAGTTCAATATCGAAGCAATCGCCGGGGGTTCAGACTCGATGTGCCATGTCACCATTGCTGTAGAAGATGAACACGGGAAGATCTTCGATGCAAGCGGAAGTGGGGACGATATTGTTCTCTCATCAGTTGAGGCACTTGTTAATGCGATCAACCTGACCAGCCGGAAATAATCATTTACTCATTTTTTGGAGTGGCATTCCGGATCTCTTTGAGCGTATTCATGGCCTTTTCGTACCCGTAAAAATCGGCCCGTACGGAGAGCCGGTCGATGATCTCATCCGTTGAAACGAGATAACGTTTCCTTACGCGCCCATCACGACAGGCAGTATCTAAAAAATTATCGATCCGATCACAGATCTTGACCAGCGTTGCTTCGGGAGGGGCATCGAGAATTCGATCGATGCTGTCAGAAAGCCGGGCTGATTTCAGGGGGATTGTGTTCTTTTTTGTCAGGGCATCGACAATTGCTGATATCTCCTGTTGTTCATCTTCAGGCAGGGGAAGGGCAGCAATGAACGAATCCGTCAGCGAGATCCATTCCGGCGTACAATCCTCGTACACATCATGGAGCCAGGATGAGATGATCGCCACATGTGACCCGCCAAACATACTAACGTATCCTGCTACCCGGGCCGGGTGGACTATATAAGGGGTTCTCCCGTCCTTACGGAATTGTCCTTTATGGGCACGGGAAGCATGGTCAGCCGCAGATTTTATCGAAAAAAACCGCTGATATGCGGGAACCATATCCATACATGCTGTATCGTCTCCTGATACAAAAAACCTGCCGGAACCGGCACGTCCGAGAAAAGAATATACGAAAAAAGTTGGTTGTTTATGCAGCTGACGGAGCACCCTTGCCTTCGAGTGCTGCCTTGATCTGTGCCTGCAGCTGCTCGAATTTGCCCTGCAGCATCTTTTCCTGTTTTTCTAAGGACTTGATGCGCAGCTCAAGGGTCTCTGCTTTTTCGGTAAGCTTTGCATTCACTACGTCTTTCTTCTTCTGCATCATGACGGTGCCGACACTCATGTACATGACTGCATCCTCAGCAGCGTCACTGATCTCTTCCTGGGCACGCTTTGCCTCACGCACTGCCATTTCGTACTGGGCTTTCTGCTGGAGGATGGTCTGGAGCTGTTGCTGGATCTGCTGGAGCATGCCCAGCTGGTTCTGTACTTTGGGTGATATATTGTTCATGATTGTACTCCCTCTATATTTCTGACAGTAAAGGTATTGAGGATTGCGCCGGGAAAAGCAAAATGCTTCACCTGCTCACGGTAGTGTTGATCATTGTACAAAATAAAGAGTCGTAAAGGCTATCAGAGGTGTTATTGTTAGAATATCCACCATTGCTGGCAGGATTATTGCGATACGATCTGCTGCATCTCATCGGCCACATTCACGAGACGCAATGCCATATTGAGTGCTGCCCGGAGTGCTGCGGTATCTTCCGCTTCAATTTTGAGCAGGAGCGTGTTTTCTCCTTCAAGCCAGCAGCTCGTCTTTGAACGCGGGTTCACTTCATCGGAGAGTTCCGGTAACAGGGCCTTATGGATTGAAACAGCATGTTCTGTTGAAAACCGAAAGATCGCTTCATTGTGCGGCATACAGAGAATCCTACTGCAAAGTAGGGGGAAAAAGAAGATAAAGTATGTTGATTCAGGCAATCAGCCTGAATGCGCGTTGGTTACCTGGCTTTCAGTTCTTTGATGGCCGCGCCACGTTCTTTAAAAAGAATCCGGTGACCACAGTATGGGCACCGTACGTTGACATCGACCTCAACTTTCTGCTTGCACCGTGCACATTTGTAAGAACTTGCCATATACGATCCGTTTATTTAATCCTGAGTTCAGCAACGGTTCTCTCAATTGCCCGCTTGGCAATCTTCATGGCCGGTGTCTGCGGTACGTATGACCCACCGGCAAACTTGAACCCGCACTTGCGGCATTCCCAGATACCAGTTCCCCGGCGCTGGACAGATAACATGTCACATTTCGGACAGGTGTGAAGTGCTTTTGAAACAGCTTCGATATCTGCTACTCGCTTTCGTACAAATCTACCGTACCGGCACCCAAAGCGCCCGGCACTTCTTGTCACTTTTCCTTTTGCTTTATGTGTGGAGCTTGCCATAATGGATATTCCCCGATCTGTCTTGTTGTATTTGTCGTCAGAATTAATATACCTGATTGAGGATTTTTACCTGACCCTCTCCTTTGGAGAGTTTATTGATGAGATCATAGAAATCGGTCTGGATCCCGACAGGAATGCGCACCACGCACACCCATGAGCCATCCTTCTGCCATTCGTCTTTCTCCATGACAGACCCGGCAGCAATATCGCCGTACGCTTTTGCAGCAAAATCAGCAGGGATCCGGATCGCAAGCCGGAGTTCCTCGAAACGGATTGGCAGGATTGGGCGCAGTGCCTTTACGGTCTCTTTAACCTGTTCATCGAGATGCTTGAACGGATCGATGTTCACCCGGGCCTCTTCCATTGCCATCTCGATACGGTGTGGAGGATGTGGGTGCCCGGTCTGCGGGTTGACGGCATTGCGCGCAATGAAATTGACTACCTGACGACGCTTCTCCTCAATCATATGTTTACGCTGTTCAGACGTGAGATGGATCTCACCTTTCTCAATGATACGGCGCGCGATCGTCTCGAAGTCTGTGGTGTGAAAGACTTTTATGAGTGCCTCGTCAGGAGCGCGGGTCGCCTTGGAGGTATTGCTGAACACATTGAGGGCTGCGACTACATCCTCAATGTCAATAGTCTGTCCCTGCCTCACTAACGCAGCCTTGTCGGGGTCAACGAGAATTTCGAAGCGCTCCCCGAAACTTTCGAGGCGCGCAATGGTGGACTTTTCGAGCGGTATCATATCATGTCAGGTTGATCACTGTTTGAACTGTTCCACATATACGGCGACTTCTTCCCGGCTCATCTTCTTAAAGAGGGCTGTTTCCCGCCAGGTGACACCGATCTCAACAGTGTCCATATCAAACTTGCCTTCCGTTGCGGAGTGGAGTGCTTTTAAGCCCAGAAGGATTGCATCCTTGATCTCGATTTCAGGTTTGTATTCCTCTTCAAAGACCTTCATAGCAGCCGGGCGGCCGATACCGATACCCGTTGCCTTGTATTCGAGCAGGGTGCCGGAGGGGTCGGTTTCAAAAAGACGGCAGTCCCCGTCACTTACTCCCGCAATAAGCAGGGCAGTACCATACGGGCGGATGCCACCGTATTGGGTGAGCGTCTGCATGTGATCGCAGAGTTTCTTGGAGAGCGCTTCGACCTCGATCGGTTCATCGTAGGAGACGCGGTTGATCTGGCACTCGACCCGTGCCCGGTCAACAAGGGCCCGTGCATCGCCGACAAGACCAGATGATGCAACGCCGATGTGCTCATCAATCTTGAAAATTTTCTCAATCGATGACGCTTCAAGGAGCTTGGAGCTCACCCGCTTGTCAACGATCAGGACAACGCCGTCCTTTGCCTTGATACCTACTGCGGTGGTTCCCCGCTTTACAGCTTCTCTTGCATACTCTACCTGGTAGAGCCTGCCATCGGGGGAAAAAACAGTAATCGCCCGATCATATCCTGTCTGATATTGTGGTTGCATTCAAATCCTCCAGATCTTCTTTTGTTAAGAACAATCGGTTTGTATTTTTAAATCCCTTTTCAATCACATCAACCTTCTGACCGTTACACTGCTCGATGAAGAAGGTCTTTTTTGCAAACATGCATTCCGGCAGGGCGTGTTCTTCTACCGCACCTGCCACTGTTGCCGATTTTTCAGTTTCCGATTCAGCCCCGGATTCAGGCTCAGGTTGTGTTTTGGATTTAGGGCTTTTCTTCGGCCTGAAACGTGAGCGCAGGCTCTCGATTGTACCGGATGCTGCGATAATACGCAGGCAGATACGCACGTCTCGACATGCGGTGACCGTAGACACGGCAATCGCCAGCTCCCGTTCAGTTCCCCGACGGCACCGGATGACCACATGCCCGTGTTCAAGCGCAACAACTGCGGGTGTGATAATTGCTGTCGTTGCATCGCCCCAGAGCGAAGTGGTTGCATCCGATATCGCGTAATACAACTCTTTTTGCTCGAGCACCGTTCCGGCAGGTTCAATCCGTGCAAGGATATACCGGCGCTTCTCGCGCAGGGTCGGCGGGCGTGGGCTCATACAATCACCCTCACAGCCGGTTCCCGGGGAGTCAGGACAGTCGCGACACCGGCAAGCGCTCGTTCCACATCCGGCACATCCATACCGATAAGACTGCAGAGCCCGGCAATGTCCCGGACATTGCGCATATCAAGAAGAGAGCGGGCGTGGGTGGACAGGGTGATGGGGAACTCAAAACGCTGTTCGAGCACCATGATATCCATATACCGGTGGATTGCGCGTTGTCGTACAACACTCCGTCCCATGATGATAGGCGAGAGATCGATATCCACGGCCACCCGGTTATCAGCAGCCATTTTCGCCGCCACATGATCGAACGCGGTTTTGTCCGCTGCCTGGATACCACGCAGGATATGCATACCTTTGATACCGATCACGGCACGGTTGAAATTGTTATTTGCTGCATTGACCGAGATTACCCTGCCCGAATCTTTCGAGCGTTTCACCGCAGAGATGACATCCTTTACCGGGACATCCCGGATCATCAGCCCCGAGAGCACCTCAACTCCACCGTACATGCCAGATGGTGTGTCCGCGGCAACAATGCTGTCAAATCCGAGTGCGGCAGCTTCGAGTGCGAGCCTGCGGACCGATGTATCTCCAAGAGGGTACGGGTATACAGCGGCATCGGTGATCTTCATGAAGATACCTTTGCGTAAAAAGAGGATAAGATTATTTGCCCTGGTTCGCGTGGGAACGGATGCTCGGGCGGGTCTTCTCGGTTCCGATACCCTTCTCTCTCATACCGCGACCCTTGCGCCCTGCTGAGGTCTTTCCGCGCTCTGCACGACCGCGGTGGGTAGCGTTTGCCATCCATGCAAGGTTCTTGTCGGCACGGATTGAGGGGTGGTGACCGTCAACCATGATGACTTCGTAGTATTTGAGCTTCCCGTCCTGTCCTACCCAGTAGGAGTTGAGCACTTCCATGTTGGGGAATTTCTTGGACGCGCGCTCTTCTGCAATACGCTGGATGCTTTTTCCCATCGTCTTGCTGTTCTTGCCCATCGCGGCTGTGCGGCGTGCACGGACATACCTTGATGCCCTGCGGCCACCGCGGCGGACCTGGACACGGCAGACGGCAATGCCCTGCTTGGCCTTGTAACCAAGGGTGCGTGCACGGTCGATACGGGTTGGGCGTTCGACGCGGACAACGCTGCCTTCACGGCGCCATTCCTGCATGCGGTTCCAGAGGAGTTCTTTAACTCCACTCTTTGCGGGTACTTTCCATGCCTCCCTAACGAAGGCGTACATCGATTTTACCATGGTAATCACCTAAGGTTCGGCTCTATTAGCAGAGCTACATTCCTTTTCATCGGGACGGATCCCGTATGCCTGTATACATAGGGTGGACGGATATTAAAGAACTGCGGCACTGGCACTAACTGGATTTTTCATAACAGTTTTTGAATTATCCCTTGCGTTTCTCTATAACACGGATATCTTCAATCCGGGTGACCGGGTATTGTCCATTCTCATCCTTTTCTGCAGACTTCACCATGTCCCAGATAGTGAGTAATGCGATTGAAACCCCGGTCAGTGCCTCCATCTCGACTCCGGTCTTTCCGGCTGATTTCACCCGCACGCTGGCTTCAATGAACCCTTCCCCGTCCGAGAAATCCACGCTAATCGCACTGATGGGAATGGAATGGCACATCGGGATCAGGTTGGGCGTGTTCTTCACCGAGAGCGTTGCTGCAACCCGGGCAGTGGCAAGCACATTGCCTTTCACAACCGTCCCTTCACGTATCGCAGTAAGTGTAGCCGGCCGCAGGTAAATCTTACCGGCTGCTACGGCTTCCCGCACAACATCGCTCTTGCCGCTGATATCCACCATCTGTGCCTTATCATCCTGAATATGGGTAAACTCAACCATGTACTCACTCTGCCTGCTTGCCATTTTTGAATAATTCTGCCGGGATCCTGTCCACAAGATCCGATGCCAACATCCCGCCCCCGCGTTCTGCTGCAACCCATTCGCCGGCCCTGCCATTCACGTACGCGGCAATGCAGGCTGCATCGAACGCGGGCAAGTGAACGAGGAGAGCACCTGCTATGCCCGCAAGCACATCCCCCGTGCCACCGACAGTCATCGCGGGATCACCGGTCCGGTTGAACCGTACCCGGGTGCCATCAGTGATCACATCGATATGACCCTTGAGCAGCACCGTACCTTTGATTCCTGTTCTTCGGGCAATAGTGGCACGCCCGATCGTATCGCCAGGCAGGGTCTTTCCGGTGATCCGGGTAAACTCGCCGGCATGCGGGGTATAGATCGTTGCTTCCTGCGCAACCGGAAGAGGAAGCCGGAGGGCCTCGGCGTCAAAGACGGCACGCTTGCAGTGCGGGGCAACAGCGGTCACCACCGCATGGCTATCAGTCCCGAGCCCGTTCCCGCAGACAACTACATCCGCACGCTCTGCAAGGGCAATCAACCGTTCAATATGCTCCTCGCCTATTTTAGTTCCATCGAGCCGTTCGAAAATCAAGTCGGGAACCGGTTCAAAGACCGGTGATGCGATCCGGACAATATCGGCACCCGCCCGCAATGCCCCGAGCCCGGCAAGGTAAGGGGCACCCTGGTAGGGCCCGCCCCCGATCACCAGAACTTCGCCCCCGACTCCTTTGTGCACCTTACTCTTTCGTGGCTGAATAAGGGTAAGATCACCGGGCCCGACACAACACTCGGCTTCAATAGGAATCCCAATATCGATCACCGTGGAACCTTCAACTTTCGCCCGGTGGAAGGCGCAGATCCGATCCGCACGCATGCCCGGTGTTGGCACATCAGCGGCAAAGATCTTCGCATGCGAAGCATTTGCCATCATTATGCAGATCTTCAGCGGTTCCTGGAGTTCACCGGATGCGCCGATACCCAGCAGGGCATCGATGATCACATCAGCCTTTTCAAAAAGGGAGCGTAATGCCTCAAGATCATCACGGCAGGTAAATGGATGCAGACCGACCCTGCAGCGTTTCAGCGCAGTGAGCTGGCGTTCGCAGGCACCACTTCGTTTTCCGATATCGATATAACAGACATCAGTATCCACCCCATGCTGGAGGTGCCGGGCAGCCACCATCCCGTCACCACCATTATTACCCTTACCGCAGAGCACAAGCACCCGGGCGGGGGAGGTGGCACGGACCATATCCGCAAGCGCCCGGCCAGCGCTCTCCATCAGCTGGAGCTCTATCACTCCCAGCGCTATCGCATTCTTATCCACCGCACGCATCCGGGCCGGGCTGATGATACCCGCCTCAGGATACCCATCGATTGCAAACGGTCTCATATCCCTACACGATTTCCCGTACAATTCATGTGTAGGTAGTCCCTAATAATATGCAATGGGTTTTTGCGATGATGTGAAAGCAGCCGCAGAGCAGATCGCGGATGCGTCCGGGATTACCATCATCTCGCACATCGACGCGGACGGTATCTCGTGCGAGGCGATCCTCTCGCAGGCAATTTCCCGGCAGGGAATTAACGTAAAATCGGTTTTCGTCCGGCAACTCGAGCCGCTGACCATGCCACAGGTGCCTTCGGATAATACCCTCAAGGTCTTTTCCGATCTCGGCGCAGGGCAACAGAACCTTTTCCTGGAACGCGGATTTACAGAAAAAGAGGTGCTCATCGTTGACCACCACGTGAGCCAGCCCTGCGAACGGGAGTACACGCAGGTGAACTGCCTGCCTTATGGCCATGACCGGATGAGCGCTGCCGGGGTCTCGTACCTGATCGCAAAACAGCTGGACCCGGCAAATGTCGATCTCGCCAAGCTCGCGATTGTCGGCAACGTGGGCGACATGATGGCCCGGGAAAAGTGCGGGCTGGTCGGTCTGGCGCGCGATATCATTGTTGAGGACGGCGTGCGGCACAAGAACGTCGAGGTGCGCAAAAAAGATCTCAACTGCTACGGCACCGCCACGCGCCCGGTACACTTGTCACTTGCGTACAATGACGATCCGTTCATCATGGGTATCAGCAATAATCCCGAGGGCGCCCGCCAGTTCTTAAAAAAACTCGGCATACAGCAACAGACAGAAAGCCGGCGCTGGCATGTCTGGGAAGAGATTTCGCAGGAAGAGAAACGGATAATAATCTCCGCGCTTGCCGAGCAGCTGATCGCAAACGGGGATACGGTGGACCGGCTCTTTGCCGAGACCTATGGATTCCCGGATGAAATCCCCCGGACACCGCTACGCAATGCACAGGAATACGCAACAATGCTCAATGCCTGCGGGCGCTGGTCAAAGCCGCAGATTGGCGGTGCAATCCTGCGCGGGGATCGGGGTCCTGCGTACCGGGAAGCAGAGCACATGCTGAAAAACCACCGGGCAATCATCAGGAACCTGCTCGAATATATAATCGATACCGGCGTCAAGGAACTTGAGAATCTCCAGTACCTCCATGTAGGCGGGCGCTACCCGGACACCATTGTGGGTATTGGCGCAGGTATGGCACTCTCGAAACTCAATGCCAAAAAACCGATCCTGATCCTCTGCGAGGTTCCCGAGGATACCAACCTCACCAAGGTATCTATGCGGACTACCGAGCGGGTTGTGGAACAGGGAGTCGATCTCCAGCAGGCGCTCAACTGTGCCTCGGCGGAATATGGCGGCGGGGGCGGGGGCCACAAGATCGCGGCGGGCGCGTATATCCCGAAAACAGCAGAAGAGGAGTTTGTTAGTCGTGTCAACAGGATACTCGGAGAACAGTTCGCTGCGGCGGGTTCAGGCAATCGCTGATCACCAGTTCGGCGGGCTTGCGGGCACGGGACTCTTTCCCGAAGGCTGTGCGTTCATCTACTCTACCACCGGGCGTATCCGCCAGATCGGGTTTGAGGGCGTGCGCCTCGCAACCGTCCGGGCTTCGGATGGCAGGCTGACACTCGGCATCGAGGGGGCAAAACGCCTTCAGGCCCACCTGCCCGCCCCGGCATACCGGGTGGTCATCAGGGAGGATGTCGCGGAGTTTGTTGCAAAAGGCAAGAATGCGTTTGCAAAACATGTGGTCGCAGCTGACCCCACAATCCGCGCGGGTGATGATGTGATGGTCGTTGCAAGCGAAGATCGGCTGATTGCCTGCGGCGCTGCGGTAGTTTCAGGCACAGAGATGCTTGCATTTAATTATGGTGTAGCGGTAAGAGTACGGCAGGGTAGTGAGAAAGATGCTTCCGGGAAATATCAATCCACGCCAGATGAAGGCGATGATGAAGAAGCTCGGCATGAATGTCGAGCAGATTGAAGACGTGCAGAGTATTGTCATCAAGACACCAAAGGGCAACTATATCTTTGACTCTGCAGAAGTCCAGGCAATGACTATGCAGGGTGCCACCTCGTACCAGATTACCGGGGATATCCGGTTCGAACCGGCAGTAGCCGAGATTCCAAAAGAGGATATAACGATGGTGGCATCATCAGCGAACGTGTCTGAAGAGAAGGCAAAAGAAGCCCTCGTTGCGACCAAAGGCGATATCGCCGAAGCGATCATGCGCCTCTCCAGCTCATGATTGAGCCGGGCGATAGAGTACTTCTCGTTGGGGAAGGAAGGGAATTCTGGGTCAAGGCAGGGTCCGGGAAACTCGGCACTGACAAGGGCCAGATCGAGCTCGAATCCATTGTAGGTAAATCCGGCGGGGATATCATCACCACCCACAGCGGCGCAGAGTTTACCGTCCGTATCCCGCGTCCAACAGATTTTTTCGCGTATGGCAAGCGGTCAGGTGCCCCGATGCTTCCCAAGGATATCGGGCTGGTCATTGCCTATACCGGCATGAACCATAACGACAATGTGCTCGATGCCGGTACCGGCAGCGGGATTGCCGCGATCTATTTTGGCGGCGTGGCAAAGACGGTAAAGACCTACGAGATCCGGCCGGAGTTCTCCACGCTCGCGATGAAGAACATCACCGAGTCGAAACTCACCAATGTCGAAGCAGTAGCAAAGGATTTTCTCGACGCAGAAGGGAGCTATGATGTAGTGCACCTCGACCTCCAGATCCAGCCCGAGCATGTGAGACGTGCATTCTCCCTGCTGCGATCCGGCGGGTATCTCGCGTGCTACACTCCATTTCTGGAGCAGATGGCAATTGTCGTAGACGAGGCCACCCCGCTGTTCCGCGAGGTTCACACTCACGAGCTGATCGAGCGGGAGATGACGCGTTCCAAGAGAGGGACCCGACCTTCCACCTCGGTGAGTCACTCGGGGTATGTGACAATTGCGAGGAAATAGAAAGGAATTTTTTAAAAACGGGTAAGGGCCAGAAATAAAGACAATCAGACCTTCTTGTAGAGCGCTGCACTCCGCTCTATCTTCTTTTTTACCGTATCCCAGGTCTTGGTGATCAGGAAACTTTCCTCCATATACCCGATAACCCGGGCAAATTTCTTCATGGGAAATGCCATTGTCATGATATCGAGCGGGACACAGGGACGGGCCGACGGATCGAACATGCCCATTACGACCTTGGGATCTTCCTTCAGCTGTTCGAGCCACGGGTAATAAATTATGGAACTGCACCCTGCACCCATGGGGCAGATGACTCCGTTCGGGTCACCCTGGTCGAAGTTCGCGAGCGTGAAGAGTCCGCTCATGACTTCGGGCCGGGCAAAGAAGATCACCGCGTCGGGATTGTCCTCTTCAGTCAGCTGGTCCCAGCGGGTAACAACGAGATCCTTACCGTCTGAGGCAAATGGCGGGATACGTTTCTCCCAGGCATCGACAATCTCCGGCGTCTGTTTGTACCGCTCTCCTTCTACACCGCCCGGTTTCCCGTGCGAGAGGAAGTACCGGAAATCCGGGGGCCGCTCGTGGGAATAGCCTGAATACATGAGTCCCCCTCTGCAGGTAATGGATTGGGCATCCAGTATAAGTGGGGTCCCGTTCCTGACCCGCCCAATCTGGCAAATGATACAGCGCCAGCCATCCGGATGAGGGACTTTTTTAGCGGAGGCTGACGCGTTCCGGAATTCAAAGGTGATCGGCAGTTCTGTGCCGGGAAAATAGTTCTGCCATAAGGCTATGAAACGATCGCGAAGATCGGGGTCCATATATGCCAATGTTTCTTTTTGGGATTTAATGTGATCTGCGGGAAATCTGATGACCGGAAAGCCGGCCATATCAGTTAGATTACCTATTCACGATAGATGTGTGCGGGAAAAAACCCGGTGGAAGCGTGGGTCCCTTCACTATGGGAGGGGTGGATACAAGCGGACCCCTCACCAAACGGGAGGGATCCCCCTTGGGAAGTCCCTCATGATCCGGGTGGGATCCCCTCAGGGGGATCCCTGCTCCTGCGTGCCCGACCCCCACCCACTAGTGACCCAAAAAAAACGACGGTTGACGTCATAAATAAATGTCCGGTGACGGACAAAAAGAATGGCTGGAAGGGGAGTCACTCTTGCATTAGGTGGGGTGGTAGGGAAGGACCCCTCCATGATCGCAACCCACCCCCAACCAGAACCCCTGCCACTAAAGGAGGGGTGGGGTAGGGGGACCCCTGGCACTGAGGGTGGGATCCCCCTTGGGGTACCCCTCATGTTTCTGGACGGGACCGTGCAATGACTTACGTCAGAGTTCCACACGAACCGTTGGCAATGAAGATGAAAAACGAGAGGGATCCCTGTGGGGGTACCCCTGCCTCAGTAAGACCCACCTCCCAAGGGGTACCCCTGCTTCTTTGGGAGGGGTGGGGTGGGAGGACCCCTGGCACTGGGGGAGGAGTCCCCCGGCCCCCATCACATTCCCGTTAATGACAACTGAGCCGATTCGATTGGATAAAAAAGATTATTCCACAATCGCGTGTCCGTTCTTGTCCCCGCGCCCTATTCCCTTGTACACGAAGCCTTCGTGGATATAGGCATCAGGGTCGATCATGTTACGCCCGTCAATAATGACCGGGTGTTTTTTACCGGACAGTTGCTTTAACACTTCCGGCTTCAGGGTCCGATACTGGTGATGGCCGGCAAAGATCGCAATCGCATCAACGTCCTGCAGGGCTTCTTCGACAAAGGGAACGATCGGCACACCGGGATAGTCCGCTACGTAGGGATCGTGGACCGACACAACCGCACCCTCATGAAGAAGGAGATCGCGGTACGGTTCTGCGGGCGTGTTACGGGTATCATCCGAATTGGCAAGGAATGACCAGCCAAGGAGAGCAACCTTTGCGCCTTTTAACGGTACTCCCGTTCGCTGCAGGGCATCTTTTGTGAGCCTGAACATATGGGTTGGCATGAAATCATTGATGTGCCGGGCCAGTACGTAGAGCGACGGCTCGTTTGCCGGGTAATCAAGCGTTCCTTTCCCGAGCTGCTGGACCCCCCGTTCGAGATGGTAGGTATCCTTGGTCAGGCAATGCCCTCCAACACCGGCACCGGGCCAGAGCATAGCCCGGGTGATCCCTTCACCCTTGAGGCTGTCGATTCCGGTGCGGACATCATAGACATTGATTCCCATCGCCTCGCAATAGAGTGCGAGCTCGTTGATCGCTGCGATCTGGAGATCACGGAAGGTGTTTTCCGCAGTCTTGGTCACTTCCGCTGCCGTAGCAGACATCGGGATGACTTTTCCTATGGTCAGTACCGGGGAGTACAGTTCGGTTGCCCTCCACGTACTCACCTCATCAATTCCTCCGACAATCCGGTCATGCTCCCGGATATTCCGCAACAGCCGTCCGACCATCACCCGTTCGG
Source organism: uncultured Methanoregula sp. (assembly GCA_963676675.2). GTDB lineage: Archaea > Halobacteriota > Methanomicrobia > Methanomicrobiales > Methanospirillaceae > Methanoregula. The sequence goes on from OY781161.1 coordinate 2,219,523, forward strand.
GTGCATGCGCAAGAGCGAAATCAACCCCCGCTTTAAGACCAGACTCTTTCTCAAGGAGATCGCGGGCGATCCCCAGGGTAGTACCGGGCGTAATTGTGGATTCAAGCACTACAAGCATACCGGGCTTAAGGTACCGGCCGACATTTTTCACACCCTCCATCAGGGCAGAGAAATCCGGCAACAGGTCTTCTTTGTTTAAAAACGGCGTCTGGATCGACAGGGTGACGGCATCGCATTCTCCGATCCGGGAAAAGTCAGAGGTGCAGACAAACTTTTGTGCAGCGGTCACTTTCTGCAACAGTTCTTCAAGTCCCGGTTCCACACCCTTGAGAGGGCTCTCGCCCAGGTTGAGCATCGCAATCTTGTAACCGGACGAGGATGAATCGCGTTGGAACCCAAAAACCTGCTCGTACTGCGGCACATCGGCAAAGAGAGCGGCAGCAGGTATACCCACATACCCCATACCAAGTACCCCAATCGTCCTGATCGGTCCTTTTTCTTTAAGAATAGCATCAAGTGTCATAGACTTTCGCACCGGGTTTACCTATTTTGCAAGTCCTGCCTGGATCTCTTCACAGATGCGCAGGTTGTGGATAGCCTGTTCCGGTGTGATTGGGAAGGGTCGGCCTTTTTCCACGCATTCGATAAATGTTCCAAGCTCGCGTTTGAGTGGTTCGAGCTTGTTGACCATCACCTTCTCAATAATATTTTCCTGCACGTACCGTTCTGCCTCAAACGTATACTGCCCCGGTTTGCGGTAGATGGTCACTTCCTGGGTCATGAAGTCACCTTCAATGGTGAAATCCTCTTCCTCAACATAGATCATGCGGATCTTCTTAGACGATTTCCGGCTCGCTGAAAGTGAGACGGGGACATTTCCGCATTTCATCAGCACGCTGCACACATCAGCGGTGCCGGCACTGCAGATATCGCCCGGAGATGAAAAGAAGAGGTTAAGCAGGATATCGATATCGTGAATCATCAGATCCTCAATCACCGTGCTACCAGTGACGCGGGCAGATGCGGGATTATGCCGCTTCATCTCAACATAGAGCGGTTTTTTCACGATCTTCCTGATCTCTTCGACAATCGGGTTAAACCGCTCGATATGACCAACACCGATAGTGATCCCTTCCGGGGCAGTCTTCATGAGTTGTGTTGCTTCATCGGCAGTGGCACAGATCGGTTTTTCGATCAGCACGGCTTTTCGGGCAGAAAAAACCTGTCCGACAACATTCTTATGAAACGGTGTGGGAACACAGACACTCACCGCATCGGAATTCGCAAGCAGTTCTTCAACAGAACTATACACCGTTGCCCCGTGTTTTTCCCCAATCTCCTTTGCACCCGCAGTGTTCAGGTCAAAAACGCCCACTGAATCCACGCTTTTAAGTTCGGAATAGACCCTGACGTGGTTCTTTCCCATCGTCCCGACACCGATTACACCAACATCCATTCACTTCACCCTGTTGATCGTATCACAGATAAAAGCAATCTCTTTCTGATCGAGAAGCGGGTGCACCGGCAGGCTCAGCACAGATGAGGAGAGCTGGGTTGAGACCGGGCAGGGATCCGGATAATTCGTCAGCCCGAACATCGGTTGCCGGTGGATCGGAATGGGATAATGTACTGCAGAGCCAATCCCTTTGGATGTTAAGTATTCTATGAACGCATCGCGCTTCATAGGGAACTCGTCAGTGAGACGAATAACATACTGGTGGTAGACATGGTGCATACCATGGGCGACATAGGGAGTGACGAGTCCTTTTACCGAGAGGTTCGCATTATAGAAATCTGCATTCTTACGCCGCCGCAGGTTGAACTTCTCTAACTTTTTTAATTGCACAATCCCCAGTGCCGCTGCCATATCAGTCATCCGGTAGTTGTAGCCAAGCCGGGTATGGACATATTTTTCACTCTGGCCATGACTGATAATCAGGCGCAGGCGTTCATTGTACGCCTTCTCGCTCGTGGTGACCATCCCCCCTTCACCCGTGATCATATTTTTGGTGGCATAGAAAGAGAAGCACCCGAAGTGTCCGAAACTTCCGACTTTACTGCCATTGTATAGCGCACCATGCGCCTGTGCCGCATCCTCAATTAACTTGAGATTGTGCAGCTCGCACACTTTCTGCACACCCTGGACGTCAAACGGCTGGCCATAGAGATGCACCCCAATAACCGCCCGGGTCCGCGGGGTTACCCGCTCTTCGAGCTGTTCGGTATCTATTGTAAAGGTCTGGTCGCTGACATCACAGAAGATCGGCTTTGCCCCGCACATCAGGACAGCTGAAGCGGTGGCAATGAAGGAGAATGACGGTACAATTACTTCATCGCCATGACCAATATCTGCGGCAAGGAGCGCAGCATGGAGTGCCGCAGTCCCGTTGTTGATCGCAACCCCGTACGTAACGCCACAGTAATCAGCAAATTTCGTTTCAAGTTCAGTTACCTTGTCACCGGATGCGAGCATTCCGGATTCGAGCACCGCTGTAACAGCCGAGATCTCTTCCTGACCGATTGCCGGTCGCGCAATGGGTATGTTGACCACACTTCACTCTCACAAATACTGGATAATCCGGATAAAAAATGCGTAAGCATCCAATAATATCATTCCTGTCTGACAAAATCGCAGGAACAATCCCTCATATTGAGGCTTTTTTGCCCTGCATCAGTCCGGCAATCATTCAGACACCAGCGAAAGAATAGCTAATTAGTAGAAGACGATCATATAATCGTAAGAACGATAGGTGGAGGGGTGGCAACGCGACATATCATTTCAATCGGGGATTTTGACAGAAGCGGAATCGACCGCCTGCTGGATCATGCAAAGCAGATCGACAGCAAAAAATATGACAGGAATGCACTCAGCGGCAAGATCCTTGCTGTACTCTTCTTTGAACCCAGCACCCGGACACGGATGTCCTTTGAATCGGCTATTGCACGACTCGGGGGAACATCTCTCTCGGTAGGGAGTGTCGATGCCTGCTCCATGGCAAAAGGTGAGACGCTCGCAGACACTATCCGGGTGGTGAGCGGGTACGCTGATGCGATTGTTATCAGGCATCCAAAAGAAGGGGCAGCGCGCCTTGCCGCAGAGTTTGCAACGGTGCCGGTGATCAATGCCGGTGATGGAGCCGGTCAGCATCCATCTCAAACACTTCTTGACCTTTACACTATTCGCCAGTCAATGCCGATCGATAAGATCGATGTGGCACTAGTAGGAGATCTCCGGTATGGGCGCACTGCACACTCGCTTGCGTCTGCACTCTCGTTATACAATGCCCGGTTACACACCCTCTCTCCCACTGGGCTCGAACTTCCCGACACACTCGTCGATGAACTAACCCGTAAAGGGATGAAGATCGTGAACCACGACACAATAGAGGAGATGATTGGGACCATTGATGTGCTCTATGTTACCCGAATGCAGCGCGAACGATTCCCTGATTCAGCCTCTTACTTCAATGTAGCATCAAGTTACCGGATAACTCCTGAACTCCTGAACGAAGCCAAAGAACATCTCATCGTGCTCCACCCCCTCCCGCGAGTGGATGAGATAGATCCGCGTGTCGATGAGTCGCCGCATGCCCGGTACTTTGAACAGTCGAAAAATGGTGTCCCGGTGCGAATGGCAATGCTCATGGATGTGATGCAATGACCCATACCGGCACTGCCGATGAGAATGAAAGGCTTCTTATCCGGAGGATCAAGAACGGCACGGTGATCGATCACATCGATGGCGGCGAAGCACTCAATGTCGTAAAGATCCTCGGGATCACCGGGACAACACAAGAAGCGCTTTCGATTGCTACCAATGTCCCGAGCCGGGATATGGAACGAAAGGATATCGTCAAGCTCACCAACCGGGAACTCTCAAAAGAAGAAGTTGACCGCATTGCCCTCATTTCACCCCATGCAACCATCAATATCATCAGGAACTTTAAAGTCTGTGAAAAGAAGGGAGTTGAGATCCCAACGCTCATCGAAGGAATTGTCCGGTGTCCCAACCCGGGTTGTATCTCTAATACCAATGAACCAATTCAGAGCAAATTCCATGTGCGGCCCACCGGTCTTCACTGTTACTACTGCGACTGGGTGATCACAAAAGATCTGACCAGTTATATTATCTGAAATTTCTGTTCCGTTCTTTTTTTGGGTGTACCTTTTACAAGATATGTACCAATAAAAAAAGTGATGATTAGCGATTGAAAAGTAATGTACCTGAAAATTGAAGTGGCACAAGATCCAACAATATTCCCATGGAGACAGCACTTCAGGATTCATTCATTTTTATAGCAATTGGCATAGTAGCCGCAGTCAGTGTTCATATTTTTTTTACATTCCTGAAAAAACGAGCTGAAAAGACAAAAACGAAGATGGATGACCTAATCGTTTACTCTCTGGGTTCACCACTCACCATTCTGGCGTTTTTTATCCCGTTTTTTTTTGCTATTCAGTATGCAATCTTTGTTTATCCACAGTACCTCTGGATAGCGGACTCAAAAGTCCTGCTCTCGTTGTACATCCTTGTCGGGACATGGATTATCGCAACGTTTGTTGATGGTTTTTTACGGACATATGGCCTGGCATTGGCTGAATCAACAGAAACTGATCTCGACGATCGGATTATTGAAATCCTCCAGAAAATTGCGAAATATCTCATTTGGTTTACGGGCATTTTGTACGTCCTGACCCTGTTTAATATCAATATTACACCCCTAATTGCCGGTGCTGGGATCTTCGGGATTGCGATTGCACTTGCGGCACAAGACCTGTTTTCGAACTTTTTCGGGGGTGCCGTGATCATCACCGACCAACCATTTAAGGTCGGTGATCGTGTCCTGATCAATGATATTCTCGGTGACGTTACCCATATTGGCCCGAGAAGTACGCGGATTATTACACTCGATTCTGACGTTGTCACTATTCCCAATAATAAAATAACAACCAGCGTTGTCCGTAACTTTTCCCTGCCCAGTCCTCAGGTGCGGATACAGATCCCGGTAACTGTTGCATATGGGACGGATATCAACCACGTGAAAGCAATACTACGTGATATTGCAGACGGGGCAATGAAAAGTAAATCCGAGATCATCACTGCTAATCCTGTACCTACGGTTTTCTTAACAAAAATGGATAAAACTGCCATGACCTTTGAACTGACAGTCTATGCCAGAGAATTTAAACACAATAGTGTTATTAAGGACTTTTTAAATATCCGCATTATCGAAGAGTTCAGGAAAGAAGGAGTCATCATTTCATGAGAAACCGTAAATGGCCCTCATTTTCATTCCCACATCCAACCAACTTCTTTATGAGGTAAAAGAGAGAATGAGAGAAGACAGGAACGGCAAATTTCCTGATATTGCATTGATGCACTAAATAATTCAACCGGGATATTATGAGAAACCTGATGCACCTTATACTTCTCAGTGTGATCGTTTTTAGCGGGCTCATCCCCGCCGGAACACTCGCTGCTCCTGATGGGATATCTGTATCGGGTTTTATTGTTGTTACAGATCCACCGGTTGCCGATTTTTTCACAAATACCCAGTTTGGTACCGCACCACTAATGGTGAGCTTTTATGATCGAACTCTGGGAAGTCTTCCATTATACTATTATTGGGAGTTTGGAGACGGAAGTACTTCGATTGAACAAAACCCCACTCATTCCTATGCGGTTAACGGAAGGTACACTGTCACTCTTACAGTCACTAACAAATTCGGCACTGATAAAAAAATTATTCCTGAATTTGTTTCGGTGGGTACTATACCGGCAGCATCCTTTTCCGCCACTCCGACTCAGGGAACAACTCCCCTGACAGTAAAATTCACGGATACCTCAGGTTCCGGTGTAACATCCTGGCACTGGGATTTCGGAGATGGTGCCACATCATCAGTCCAGAATCCTTCCCATACCTATACAAAAATCGGTACTTACACCGTTTCTTTGGATACAAGGAACAGTTTTGGCGAGGGACACCGTACAGAAAAGAACCTCATTGATGCCGGCACGGTCCCGGTTACGGAATTTTTTGCGGATACGCGCACTGGTGATCCGCCCCTTACCGTTAAGTTCCATGACTACTCAAGCGGAAATCCATCTGTCTGGTTATGGCAGTTTGGAGATGGAGCAACGAGTGCGGAAAAAGATCCGGTTCATACCTACCCGTATGCGGGATACTATAACACCAATCTTACTGCTACGAATGCATTCGGCAGCGATACTCTCACCCGTACCCAACATATCCGTGTTGGCAACCCGGTTGAACTGGTAACACCGGAAACACCTGTTCAACAGCAGGTAACAGTACCTGAAACGATTGTGGATGCAAAACCCGAAGGTCTCATCGGCCTGATCCGAGAGGCACGCGGAACTACAGAGAAAAATCTTCCCACAAGCGGGATAATCCCGCCGCAGTTCATGGCACTCGCCGCAGTCCTCACCAGTATAGGAATTGTATTGCTCAATATTCTTATCAGTAACATCGGCATGCTGTCCCAGATAGGAACAAAACTGGCAAAATTCTTTACGGACTTCATTGGGGGGCATGCAGTAGAAAAAATGAGTGCCGCAGAGATTGAAAAGCGCGGGATAGTTGCACGAAAATTAGAACACCGGTATTTCGGATTATCACCTATAGAACTAATCATAATCGAAGTTGCGATAATCATGTTTGCCTTGGCATTCATCCTAGCCGATCGTGCAGAACTGTCACTTTTAACCGTACTCATTTACATCGCTGTCGGCGCAATATCCATAATTCTCCATGATTTCGGACACCGGTATTTCGCTACAAAGCATGGATGCGATGCTGACATCCGGTTTTGGGGATTGGGTACCTTAGTTATGTTCTTCACTGCATGGCTCTATGGCAACGCATTTGCCCAATCCTATCGGAATCTTGTCAACCGTCCAAGAGAGGATAATGTGCGGGAAATCGGAATTGAGATGGTCTCAGGTCCCTGTATCAGCATAACCCTCATGATATTGTTCCTTGCCATCATGCCGTTAGGAGACATCTGGGCAATTGCCGGGGGTGTTGGTTTTACAATCAATCTGATTACCGCTGTCTACAGCCTGATACCGATTGAAACCATGGATGGCCTTGCGGTATGGAGATGGAATCGGGCATTATATCTTGTGCTGTTCATCCCGCTGATCACCTTCTACTTCTTTACTTACATGATTGCCTGAAAAGGACAGCAGAGTGCAAATACAGCACAATCTCTTTTCATGGACAGATCTTTTCCGGCTCTCTTTTTTATGACGGGCATCAGATAATCTGAAAAATAAAAATGAAAGCTTTTGGGGTAGAATATACCAAAAAAACTCGACTGTTCTCAACTGTAAAACCTGAAAAGGTTCAAAGGTCAATATTGGGGGATATCAATCACATTCAGTAATTAAAAGGATGGGACGGGTTAAGACCTAATTTAAATATCAAAAAAGGAAATAAGAACAATTTGTGATCACTATGACACGTAACACATTTTTTATATCTGTAGGTATGCTCGTACTGCTTCTTGCCCTTATGATGCCCGGGGCAACTGCTGCAAGTGCAAATCAGCCAGGTTATATCGTGGTTGGCATTGCACCAATAGCGCAATTCGATGCTCATTATGCATTTGCCACGGTGCCGACAAAGGTAACCTTTGTTGACAATTCAATGGGTTCGACACCTATGACTTACCAGTGGGATTTCGGCGATGGGTCCACATCAACTGAACAGAATCCCTCGCATATGTATACCCTGCGTGGTATGTACACTGTAAAACTTACCGTGACAAATCAGTTCGGTTCCAGCACAGAGATCAAGAAGGATTATATTTCAATCGGAATGGGACCCAAGGCGGAATTTGCTGCTACCCCTGCAAGCGGCAATGTCCCGTTATCCGTGCAATTCACTGATAAGTCACAAGGTCAGGTTGCAACATGGCAATGGGACTTTGGTGACGGAAAAAGATCAAGTGAAAAAGATCCCGTGCACACTTATTGGACAGCTGGAGTATACAATGTGATTCTGACTGTTTCCAACGAGTATGGGTCCTCTGATGCGATTAAAGCCAACTTCATTACGGTTGTCGGTCCACTGACCTCCAAGTTTACACCATCCCCCAGCACGGGAAAAGCGCCACTCCAGGTAACATTTACTGACCGCTCTATTGGAACTCCCACTTCATGGAACTGGGACTTTGGCGATGGTACCACTTCTACTGTACAAAATCCGACACACACGTTCACCAGTGGTGGTGCGTTCGATGTAAAACTTACCATTGCAAGGGGTGCAACTACCGCCACTTCAACGCAAGTCGTGAACGTTGGCGGTGTCCCAGTTGCTGATTTCGCCGGTGCTCCAACCTCAGTAAATGTTGGTGAAACGGTTGCATTTACGGATAAATCCTCAAACTCACCTAACCAGTGGTTATGGGACTTTGGGGACACAAAAACAATGACAACCCAGAATCCAAGCTACGCATACCAGCTGAAAGGAATTTACACGGTCTCCCTGACTGCAAGTAATAACAACGGCAAGGATACTGAGACCAAAACCAACTACATCAATGTGGGTATGGGACCAAAAGCCGATTTCAGACCGGTCATCGTACCTTCCCAATTGTATGATGTTCCCCTGAATGTCGTGTTTGTAGACCAGTCCACGGGACTGCCAACATCGTGGCTATGGAACTTTGGTGATGGACAAACTTCAACTGAACAGAACCCAACTCACACTTACACAAAAGAGGCAACATACACTGTCACCCTTACGGCTAAAAACCAATTTGGGCAAGACACTAAAGTGATGACTGATCTCATCAATGTCGGTAAAGGACCTGCCGTTGATTTCACCGCGGACAAAACGACAGTGGGTGTTGGAAGGTACGTTACATTCACTGATCTCTCAGCAAATTCACCCACGAACTGGGTCTGGGAATTTGGTGACGGATCTGTTGGGACGTCAGCAAAACCTGACCACATATACCAGAAAACCGGTGTGTATGACGTCACATTGACCGCATCGAACCCGGGGGTCACAAACAGCCGGACAAAGAACCAGTATATCACCGTCCTCAACATTCCACGTTCCAACTTTGTCGCAGATAAGACCCGTGGCGGCGCACCCATGACCGTCCAGTTCACGGATAAATCTCTCGGTGAACCCACATCATGGAACTGGGACTTCGGCGATGGTGCCACATCAACAGACAAGAACCCAACACACACCTATACCACACTCGGAACCTATACCGTTGCGTTGACCGTATCCAATACAAACGGGAAGGATACCACATCGAAGGATGGATATATTGTAACAACACTTGCACCCGTAGCGAGCTTTATGGTAGACCAGCGCTTAGGCAAGGCACCCTTCATTGTCCAGTTTAAAGATCTCTCAACCAACAACCCGACTTCATGGAGCTGGCAGTTTGGTGACGGAACATCATCTCCTGAACAGAACCCACGCCACATCTACCCACAGGTAGGAGCATATGATGTCAGGTTAACCGTTTCGAATAGCTACGGAAGTGATACCGCATACAAGACCGGTTCAGCAGTAGAGACACCAGTACCGACAATCCAGCAGACCGTGGTAGTCACCGCTGCAACAACGGTCGTCAAGACCGCTGCAACAACCGTTGCACCAACCACCACAAAGGCGTCCATGTCACCCATAGTAACTATTGTGGGCGTGGTCTTGGGTCTGCTTGCGATAGCAACCGTTTACCGGAAATAATCCTCTCTTTTTTAAAGACAGATTAGTAAAACAGGTTACTTGATCAGATAATAAAAGAGTATAAAACATTTTTTTGCAATCTCATCGCATCAGGTGCCCGTGGACATCGATCTCGCCCCGGAAAATCCGGGTGCTGGAGATCCAGCGACCGTCTTCAGCAAGAACACAGCTGATCTGGTGGATATCGACTTTCTTTTTCCCTTGTCCCCTGCGCAGTTTGTTGATCTCCACTGCAACAGGAAGAGTCTCTTCAGACACAATGATCGCATCAAAATCTGCATCGAGAGCTGAACCAAAACGGTCCTGCAATGGCTCTACAACAACAGGAGTAGGAAAATTCTGGCTTTTAATATACTGTTCAAGCTCGGATTTTCGGACCTCGAACGGACGGATTGGATGGGTTTTCCGACTTGCAAAGCTGTCTGTAGTAAGTCCGATCACCACATGACCCGCTGATCCGGCAATCTCGAACGATCGGTTTAACAGGACTTTATGCCCGTCGTGAAGGGGATCGAATGTACCCCCGACCATAACCTTCATGCTCTTTGATTCTTAATTCCTTATGTTATTATGCGTATGGATGGAAAAGTCTCCGGCGTTCCGCTCTTTGCTGCTGGCAACGCGACAATCATCGGCGATGTCACGATCGGAAAACAGGTGGGGGTCTGGTTTGGTGCCGTAATCCGCGCCGACAAGGACCGGATCGTAATCGGGGACAGGTCCAACATCCAGGACAATTGTGTTGTGCATACAAGTAAAGGACATCCGGTCATACTGGGAACCGAGGTCTCTGTGGGTCATGGTGCGATACTGCACGGTTGCACGATAGGAAATCGTGTTCTTGTTGGGATGGGATCGATCATCTTAAACGGAGCAACGATTGGCGAGGGATCCGTCATTGGTGCCGGTGCTGTGATTACAGAAGGCAAGGTGATCCCCCCGCGATCCGTTGTCGTAGGTGTTCCGGGGAAGATCGTCAAAGAGACAGATTCTGCACAACAGGAGCAGATCCTTAAAAACGCTGCATCATATATCGAACTTGCCGAGGAGTATGCCCACCATGGGTGATGTTGTTGTCATCGGTGCCGGTATCGCGGGCATACAGGCAGCACTCGATATAGCCGGTCACGGTATCCGCGTGCACCTGGTCGAACGCGAGCCAAGTATTGGCGGCCATATGGCCCAGCTTGACAAAACATTCCCGACAAACGATTGCTCGATGTGCATCCTCTCCCCCAAAATGGTGGACGTGTCACGCCATCCGCTTATCACCATCCATACCTGTACAGAAGTCGAAGCGATTGAAGGTGAAATAGGGCACTTCACTGTCACCGTCATGGAGCATCCGCGATACGTGGATGCAGGACTCTGTAATGGTTGCGGGGACTGTATAGAGATCTGCCCGGTTGAAGTGTATAACCGGTTCGATGCAGGTATTGGCGTAAGGAAGGCAATTTACAAACCACACGCACAAATTGTTCCGGATATTGTTGTAAAAGATGCGGAGCACTGCATTGAATGCGGACTCTGCTATGATGCCTGTGGACCCAACGCGATACTGCGCAAAGATGAAGGAAAGAAAGTCACCATCAATGCAGCAAGTATCGTCATTACGACCGGGTACACGGTCTTTGATGCCCGGAATAAAGAGCAGTTCGGCCACCTCATCCTTCCGGATGTAATAACCAGCCTTGAACTGGAACGGATGATCAATGCCAGCGGCCCGACCATGGGAAAGATCAAACGCATGAGTACCGGGGAAGTACCAAAGAGTATCGTGTTCATCCAGTGTGTTGGTTCACGCGACTTGTCCATTGATCGGCCTTACTGTTCATGTGTCTGTTGTATGCAGGCGATGAAAAACGCGATTCTCATCAAAGAGAAGCAGCCGGAAATTGAGATCACGCTCTGCTATATGGACATCCGGGCATATGGAAAAGGCTACGAGGAGTATTACGAGCGTGCAAAGGCACTGGGGATCCGGTTCCTGCGGGGTATGCCCGCAGAGATCCTCGCTGACCGGAATGGTTTGATCCTTCAGGTAGAAAACTCCGAAACTTCAGAAGTACTCATCCTTCATCCGGATCTTGTGGTGCTCTCGATTGGAATTGGCCCATCGGATAATGCCGCTGAAATTGCTGCAAAGTGCGGTGTCCCACTCGAAACAACCGGTTTTTTCAAATCCGTGCATGATGCTGTGGACACTGTTGCAACCCTGCGTCCCGGGATCTATGTAGCAGGTACTGCATCCGCTCCCCGCGATATTCCAGACAGTGTCGCATCCGGGGGATCGGCGGCTATGCGGGCATATATCGATGCGGTCAGGACGCGATCCGCGTGAATGAGACCGCGACTCTCTGGTGGGATTCAGAGAAAACGAGTATCCACTATATCGAGCAGACACTCCTTCCCAATGAGTACTCGATTATCGAATGCCGCAGCATCGAAAGGCTGGCAACCGCAATCAAACGGCTGGAGATCCGGGGGGCTCCCGCATTGGGAGTTGCCGGGGCATATGGGGTTGCACTCTCCGCAGTGCTTGCAGATAAAAAAGAGATGCAGTCATTCATGGCAGCAGTGCAGAAAGATGCCGGCATCCTTCGTTCAACCCGCCCGACTGCAATTAACCTTGCATGGGGCATTGACCGGGTGATCGCATCAATGACACCCGCTCAGGATTGTAATGATGCCTGTTCCCGGGCAATTGCCAAAGCAGAGGAGATAGCTAAGGAAGATACTGCGTGTTGTCACGCGATCGGTACTAACGGTGCTGCACTCCTTCCCGATACCTGCACCGTTCTCACCCATTGCAATGCAGGGGCCCTTGCCTGCTCATCGTGGGGTACAGCCCTTGGGGTTATACGTTCAGCGGTATCGGCCGGAAAAAAAGTTAACGTGATATCCTGCGAAACGCGCCCACTCCTTCAGGGTGCCCGGCTCACTGCATGGGAACTTGCCCGGGATGGAATCGACGTGACCACGATCACGGATTCCACAGCAGCCCACCTCATGAGAAAGGGTATGATCGATGCTGTAGTTGTCGGTGCAGATCGCATCACCCGCGATGCCGTGTTTAACAAGATCGGCACCTACATGCATGCAGTCTGTGCGCACCATCACAAGATCCCGTTTTATGTTGCAGCACCCCGCTCAACATTTGACGCGAATAATGCCGAGACGGATGTTATCATTGAAGAGCGCGGGCGCGACGAGGTGACAATCATGGGCGGCCGCACCTACGTTCCGGAGGAAGCGCACGTGAAGAACTATGCTTTCGACGCGACACCCATGGAACTGGTTACCGCAATTATAACAGAAACGGAGGTCTTGCGTCCTCCTATCGACATACATAAACTCTTATCGCATTACAACACCACATAATAAAAAAAAGGGCTCCGGTTCCTATGGATTTCGATTTCACACCCTACAACCAGCTGATGTTCATCATAGGGGAACTCACGGTCTTAATCATAATCGGAGCACTGGTCATTGCTTTTATTCTTGCCCTGATATCGCTCTACTCGATAAAGAAGGGACACCTCTATTTTCCCCGGCTGATCAGGGCAGGACTCGTCTTTTTTGAGGGGTTGATGAAGGCGTTTTTCCGGCTCCTTGGTCTTGAAGACAGGGAAATGCTCACGTTTTTAATCAAGATCCATAACACCATGAACACGAACGAGTTTTCCCGCGTCCCGGTTACCGAACGGGCAATCTTCATGCCACAATGCCTGCGTTCATCCCGATGCCCTGCCCATCTCACGCCGGAAGGTCTCAAATGCCGGTCCTGCGGGCAGTGTTCTGTAGGTGAAGCACGGAGTCTGCTGGAGAAAATGGGCTACCGGATCTTTATTGTCCCGGGATCATCGTTTATCAAGCGCATGGTAAAAAAATACCGCCCAAAAGCAATCGTCGGTGTCGGCTGTCTTTCCGAAGTAAAAGAGGGCATCGATATGGCCGACAAGATGGGACTCATCGTGATGGGTGTTGTTACACTCAAAGAAGGATGTGTCGAAACGATTGTGAACTGGCCGGATGTCTATGAAGTGGCAATGCTGGGGGTTGATCCGGCTTTAATCCCCGAGGACCTTCATATTCTTCCCAGTTAATTTCCCGCTTTTTATCTTGCCGTGAATGATAATCGTGTCCTCACTGGTCACATCCCCGACATGTACACCTCTTCGCAGGATCACCTTGCCACCCGCTTTGACAGAATGGACTGTTGCATGATCGAGGATCGTGACATCCCCATGAGCAACAACCGGTCCTTTGATCCGGCACTGGCTTCCGATGATCGCATTCCAGCAGCTGACGTCAAGTGCAACACTGGAGCGCGGACCCAGTTCAAGTGTTCCGGTTACCGTGAGCCTCCCCCAGAAATGGGTGTGGGCAGGGACGATGAAGTCCCCGTCAACCTTTACGTTCCCTTCAAAATACGTCCCTTTTTGTGCAAAAAAAGTATTTCCCTGCTGGAAAAGTGTCGGCATTGCTTCCTCAAGATAATTGAGGTATGATCAGGGGATAAACTTGTTGCTTCAGAAAAACCGGTTTCCCATAAACCGCCGGACTGGTTCAGAGGAAGACTGCCGACAGTGCAAATACCACAAGAGCTGCAAACATACCAGCCTTGATGAGCGTGGTTGATCGGGTTGCCCGGACACATGCAGGAGTTTTACAGGGCTGCGTCCTGATGACTGCAACGATTATGATGATATCAACGATGACGATACCGACGAGATACCATATCCCCCACCAGAGATACGGTACCACACTTGCAACAACCGCTGCAAGGGCAAATCCCAGTGCAATGCGGGTAGTCGATTGGATACCAATACGAATCGGAAGCGTATCGGCACCTCCCGCAGCATCACCGTCCACATCCTCGGCATCTTTTAAGATTTCCCGGACCATGGTTGCAAGGAATGTAATGGCCACAAGCGGGAGCATCAGGACAAGCGCATTCCCTCCGGCAAAGGCTCCCCCGAACAGAAAGATACTGGCCGCAAGGTATGCGACTGCTGCGTTACCTATCACCGGCATACTCTTGAGCTTTGCTGCATACAGGAAGAGAATAAACGAATTAATCAGGACGATGGCCATACAGAGCGGGGGAGTGAAAAAGGAAACAAGAATTCCTGAAAGAAACAGTGTAACTGCAAAACCCCGTGCAGCTATAAGGCTTACCTTCCCGGAAGGGATGGGGCGTTCAGGGCGGTTGATTCGATCTATGTCTGCATCGAAAAAATCATTGATAACATTTCCGGCTGCAGTAATCAAAAAGACAATGACAAGGAGGAGAACCGTGGAGGGAATTATTGTTCCGGTTGCAATCAGGTAAGCTATGATCGCCGTTACTCCGGATACTATCGCATTCGCCGGGCGGGTTATTGAGAAAAATCCTGCAGCGCTCATCTGATACCAGATATCTCCTTGTCAGGGTAATAAAATGCACTAAAAGACGGACATAAACGGGCGAGGGGGGATTTGAACCCCCGGCATTCAGCTTAGGAGGCTGACGCTATGTCCGGGCTAAGCCACTCGCCCTGCTCATACCAATTGTGGAGGAATATGTATAAGGTTTGCGCGCTGCAACAATTCTCCGCAATGGATTTAATCGAGATAACAGAAGGAAAAACCCGGTTTTTTATCCCGGTTCAGGACAATACTACACAGTTTCCTCCAGGATCTGCCCCGATCTTTTTCAACCGGCGAATGGAACTGAACCGTGATGCCACCGTGCTGCTGCTCTCGATACTCAAACCCTCCGAATATCTCGACGCCATGGGGGCAACCGGCATACGAGGGATGCGGGTTTTGAATGAATGTGGTATTCCTGTTACGATCAATGACCGGGAATCTGAAGCAATCGAACTAATCACGCACAATGCAAGCCATGCGAACCTGTCACCGGAAATTGTGCAGAGGGATGCCAACGCGCTGCTCTCGGAACGAGCGTTTGATGCCGTGGACCTTGATCCGTTCGGAACACCGGCAATGGTGGTGGACGCGGCTATCAAGGGTACGCGGAGGTTTCTTTTTGTCACTGCTACCGATACCGCTCCTCTCTGCGGAGCACACATGAAAGCAGGAATACGGAGATATTTCGCACGACCGCAAAACACCGAGTACCATAGTGAAGTGGGCTTGCGTATCCTGCTCGGGTTTGTTGTCCGCGAAACCGTCAAGTACGATCGTGGTATTGAGCCTACTTTCTGTTATGCCCGTGAGCATTTCGTACGGCTCCACCTCCGGTTACTTAGGGGTGCTGGCGCCGCTGACAATACCTTAAAACAGATCGGGTTTATTCTCCAGTGCCAAAAATGCCTGTATCGGGAAGAGCACCCCGGGATGGTTCCTCCCACCGTATCATGCCCCGACTGCAATGAGCCACTTGGATTCATTGGCCCCCTGTGGCTCGGCAGTATCCGGAACTATGACACGCTCCTCCAGATGCAGGACCAGTTGAAAACCATGGAACTCGGCACGAAAAAAGATCTGGAGAAACTCATCAGCACCTGCATCGATGAACTGCCCACATCATCGTTTTACGATTATCACCATATTGCAAAATTATTGAAAGTATCCCCGCCGGACATCAACATTGTTCTCGATCGTATCCGGGCTTGTGGATATGCCGCAACACGGACCCACTTTTGCGGGTATGGAATCAAGACGGAAGCGCCGCTTGCGATTATCAAAGCGGCCATTCAACCAGCCACTAAATGAGAACCAGAATAAAACAGGAAAATCGATACGCAACTTGGATCTGCTTATCGTTTGTACTGCTGCTGCTTTTTTTCCCACCATTCAATTTAACCTTCAGGAACAATAATCGCAAATTGCACGCTCTTCCCAGAAGTGCCAGTATTAGTTATCGTAAAACCGGAGATCACCAGGATTTCGTGTGTAGGGAACAGAAAATTCCCTGTTTTGAGCAAATTATTTTTCCCAAACGGACCGGAAAAAAGATTGTGAGATAGCCGAATTTTTCGGGAAATCAGTGTTCAACAATGATTGTGATCAGATCGCTGTCAACCAATCTGTGGGTCAGACCAACCCTCTGCCCCGGGTGCTTGACCGATTTGCCCCAGACCCGTGCGTAGCGGAACTTCTGGACAAATTCACGGTGGAGCTTAGTACAGACATCCTCGATTGTGCTGCCATTCCTGACAATGAGGGGTTCTTCAAGATCCGCTTCACCACCATGGGGTTTGAGATAGATACGCATAAACCCGAGACAATCGTAGATCGCATCTTTGGTCTCTTCAAGGTGATAACCAACGTGGGCCGATATCATGAGCGGCGGGCTGCCGAACCGTTCTGCAATATCGTGTTCGATCTCTAAGAATCGTTCCTTATCAACAAGATCAACTTTGTTCACCGCTATGAACGCCGGAACATAGACGCGGTTACCCTGAAGAGCATCAATGAGATCATCCTGCGTAGCGTTCCCGCGGATCAGGATATCCGCATTCATCATCTTACTCTCGGCAAGGATAGACCGTACTTCATCAATTTCGAGGTCCAGAGTGCCGACCGCATTGAGCCGGATACCTCCATGCGAGGATTTCTTGATGGTGATATCCGGTTTTGGGACGTTGATCCGGATACCGGCATCGTAGAGTTCCTTGATGAGGACATCGAAGTGCCGCTCGTTAAAGACATCCACAAGAATAATGATGATATCGGCCCCACGGACGACGGCAATTACTTCCTTGCCTCGTCCTTTACCCATTGCTGCACCGGCAATCAGACCCGGGATATCGAGAAGCTGGATCTTTGCCCCTTTGTGTTCGAGCGCTCCGGGAACGACCGTGAGTGTAGTGAACGCGTATGCCGCAACTGCACTGTCAGTGCCGGTAAGTTTGTTTAAAAGCGTACTTTTACCGGTTGATGGGAACCCGACAAGGACTGCGGTGGCATCACCAGATTTTTTAACCGAATACCCTTCACCGCCCCCGCCGGCTTTCATTGCGCGGCTTACCGCTTCGTCCCTGAGACGTGCGATCTTTGCCTTTATCCGTCCGATATGCTTGGAAGTAGCCTTGTTATAGGGCGTCTTGACAAGCTCGTCCTCGAGCTCTTTAATCTGTTCTTCAAGACTACTCATTCCTATATTAATCGCCACATGTGCGAGATATAGTTGTTGTGGGAAAAAAGCCGGATTTTGACTTTCCGCTAGGGGGAAACGAGAAGGTTCCGGCAGAGACCTGTTTCTAAAAACAAATTACCCGGTTCTCGAATTGCTTGCATTATTGCACCGCTTTTACGAAATTGGCCGCAATGAAGAGAGAACTGTTACTTTTAAGGTCGTAATAAACTATAAGTAAAAATATCACCCAAGTTATTGAGCAATTGCGCTGCTATAGTGTAGTCCGGCCAATCATGCGAGCCTCTCACGCTCGCGACTGGGGTTCGAATCCCCATAGCAGCATCCGATTTTGACTGATTCTGAAATCCTGATAACTTCAGGTTATTTAAAAAAAAAGAGACCAAATATGACTGACAGCGCAGAATTTGATGCCATCCGAAAAAAGCACCACTACCGCTGCTGCATCTGCCGGCAGCCGGAGAAAGTAACCGGCACTCTTATGCCGGTAAGTGGGAAGACCGCAGGAGCAGACTGCACACTTCCTGTATGCCCGGAACACTATGTAAAATATATTCAGGGTTTTTTCACCGGAATTGAACTGAGAAAGATCGGCATTTCTTCTGAAGAGTACCAGCAAGTCCTTTTGAAAAAAACAGAGGAACCTGATTCAGGAAGCGGATTATCGGCAGAAGAAAAAGTCATACGGACTACCGAAGAGACCATAAAAAAGATCCAGAAAGCACAAAAAATGAAAATGCCCAAAGTGCATTCTGATTATAAAAAAGAGATCTGATCTTTTTTTTGGATATATTATTTTTTCATTACCGGTTTTAAGACACGTTCATCTTTCTGGTTCAAACAGAATACAGATGGAAAAATTTTAAAAAAACAAAAGATCAGACCGGCCGCCAGCGTTTTACTACAATACCATCTCCTTTCTTTTTGATTTCCACCTTGATCTTTCCTTCCTTGTAGTCCACATCAAAGATACCAAATTTTTTTGCTTCAACAAGACGCTCAAGTTTCTGCAAATCGGTCCTTAACATCCGTTTGAAATCGTCCCCTTCGTAAGTCACTTTAACCATTCGTATTCACCCAGATTCCTGTAATGTTCAATTGCACGGGACACGTATCAATCTTCTGTGATTGCATATTTTAACCGATTCTTAACCTCAGGATACCAATTGACCCATATTTTCGGCGTTATTATAAGGAAACATTAAATATCGTATCCCAGCATAACCCTATATGAGGAGTTATGGGTAGAGAAAAGATCAGAGTCCCCGGAAAGGTATATGAGGAGTTAACCGCCCTTCAGCGAGAAATCCATTTCACCCAGGATCATGAGGATACAATTAAGAAAGCCGAAGATCGTGGATACATGAATGCAGCGAACTGGATCCGCCAGAATGAAAGGGCATACAAAATTGGATTTGCATGGGGTTTTGAATCAGAAGGCGAAGAACCGCAGGGCACTCTCCGGGATATCCCCGCAAGGGAAGCTCCGGCACCCCGGCGTACAATTTCCCGTCCCACCACAACAATGCAGCCCCGATCAGGAAAGAAATCATCCGGCTCGGGTAAATCATCCGGCGGAATTTTTGCCGGGATCAAAAACTGGCTGGGCAAATATTTCTAATCTCTACTTCTTTTTTTCACGTATTATCACCGGTACAAATATAATGTACATTAACGAACGGGATGTATATGCCAACCTGTGACGACTGCATCAGTTATACCCCAGTTACCAGGGAACGGGGAGAGTGCCGAATCGATGGTGAGACAACTTCCGATCGTGAGAGCGACAGGTGCCCTTCACGCACATTTATTCCAAAGCCAAAGAAATGATTAAACAGGAAATAAAAATCATGCCACGAGAACTGTCAGAAAAAGACATTGAAATCCTAAAAAAACTCGCACCGGAATGCGGAGAACTCACCTGTTCGGGTTCAGGCCATATGTTCCACTCCATCCTGCCACCGGTCTCAAACCACTTTGCCGAAGACAGCAATGATTTTATTCAGCGGATAAACCGGCTCAATGATGAGGAACTGACGTACATTACCGAAATGATCCAGAAAGGAGAGGAGAGCATGGGGTGTCTTCCGGTAGAAGATGTCGAGGCATTTGTACACCTCGTACATGACCGGCTCTCTGAAGATGTAGCACAAAAAGTCATATCTGCGTACGAGTCCGGCTACGAGTGCGAACATTAACCGGAAATTCACCCTCGATTTATGAAAGATATTTCATCGCTTGTAACCGATCTGCGTGCGTCAACGGTAAAAAAACGTCAGGCTGCTGCAGGGGAACTCGGAAAATCCGGTAACCTGTCTGCGATTCAGCCACTGGCAGCTGCTCTCTCTGATCCCCACACGGTTGTACGATGCGAAATTGTGCAGGCTCTCGGCCGGTTAGGTGATTCAGATGCGGTACCTGCACTGATTACTGCACTTGATGATCCCGAACCGGGTATCCGTTCCGCAGCGATCGCGGCACTGGGAAAGATAAAGGATCCGGCTGCCGGTAGCCAGATCATTCGATGCCTCAAAGATAAGGATATGACGGTCAGGATCGGGGCCGCAGAAATATTGGGAAAACTGGGCGATAAAAGAGCAATCCAGCCGCTCACATTATTGCTTGACGATCCCTTTTCTGATGTTCGCAATTCAGCCCAGGCTGCTATCCATAAGCTCACTAAAAATAATCCATAAATCACTCCGCTCACACGATTTGCGAGTGGAAATCCCAACCATACTTCTGTCTGCAAATCCACCTGCATTGTATGAGGGTATTTATTCACTCCCGCACAAATCACTGGTTTAAGGGGGAAATCCATTGACCGCCATCATTGAAGCACAGGGTCTCAGGAAAAACTTTGGCGAGCTTGTCGCTGTCGATGGTATTTCATTTTCCGTAGAAAAAGGCGAGGTCTTTGGGTTCCTTGGCCCAAATGGTGCAGGCAAGACCACGACCATGAAGATGATCGCCTGCGTTTCACCCAGGACATCCGGCAGGCTTTCGGTGTTTGGCATGGACCCGGACATACACCCGGCCGAAATCAAACAGCGCCTTGGCGTGGTTCCGCAGGAGACAAATCTTGACCCTGACTTCACCTGCTTTGGGAACCTCTTTACCTATTCAGACTATTTCGATATCCCCACAGATTCGGCACAGAAAAGATCAGACGAACTGCTTGAGTTTGTCCAGCTGCAGGAGAAACGCAATGTCGAGGTTGAAAAACTCTCCGGGGGGATGAAGCGGAGGCTGATACTTGCCCGGGCACTGGTCAATAACCCCGATCTGCTCATCCTTGACGAACCAACCATCGGTCTCGACCCGCAGGCCCGGCACCTGATCTGGGATAAACTCAAAACCCTTCAGGCACAGGGAAACACGATTGTGCTCACAACACACTATCTTGACGAAGCTGCCCGGCTCTGCAACCGACTCGTGATCATGGACAAGGGGAAAATCCTTGTCGAAGGAGCTCCGGCTGACTTGGTAAAACAGTATGTTGGTGAGGAAATCGTGGAAGTGGAAAATAGTGAAGAGATCCTTTCCTGCCTTGCAGCGCACAATATCTCGCACGAAGTAACCGGAGATACCGTGCAGATTGCCACCGGTTCGTCCCGGGAGATCGCAAAGATCCTGCTTGACTCCTGCCAGCCCAAAAAGATGTTAACCCGCCTCGCAACGCTTGAAGATGTATTCCTGAAACTTACCGGGAGGACCCTTCGGGACTAAATCATGCCGCATCTCTTTTCAATACCCGGGGTTTCAGGGAGAGCATGGAAGGTATGGCACCGGAACCTCGTGGTTTTTGTCAGGACATGGCACGTGAACTTTTTCCCACCGCTCGTAGAGGCACTCCTCTACCTGTTTGCTATCGGTTTGGGTATCGGTTCCTACATCAAAGAGATTGGGGGTATCCCGTACGTAAACTTCATCGCCCCTGCAATCCTCGCCATCGCCGTCATGAACTCGGCATTCTTCGAATGCACCTATGGTTCATACGTGCGGATGTATTACCAGAAGAGCTTTGACGCGATGATCGCAACACCGCTCTCTATCGAGGACGTGATCGCCGGGGAGCTCCTCTGGGGGGCAACCCGAAGCGTGATCTACGTGATCATCATGCTCCCGGTGCTCGCTGCCTTCGGGGTGATCTCCCTTCCCTCTGCATTGCTTGCAGTCCCGCTCGCGTTCCTGGGGGGACTGATGTTTGCCGGCATTGCTATGTGTTTTACCGCGATTACCCCCGGCATCGATACGCTGAACTATCCGTCGTTCCTGTTCATCACACCGATGGCACTCTTTTCGGGAACATTTTTCCCGCTTACCCTGCTCCCGGTCAGTCTCCAGTACTTCGCACTGGCCGTCCTGCCGCTCACTCACCTCGTTGCCATCATGCGGATGTTCACGCTCCCTGCGTTTTCATTGACGATCCTGCTTCATTTCGCTTGGATCCTGGTGGCGACTGCGATTTTCTGTATCGTGGCGATTAACCTGATGAGGAAAAGGCTGATCGTGTGATATTTTAATTTCGGATAATCCCCAGCACATACAGGTATTCATCCTCTATTTTCTGTTTTAGCACCATTTCGGATTTGAATCCCTGACGGGAAAAAAGATCGACGACTTCCTCAAACCCCGTCAATGATGATATCAACAGCAAGATCCTTCCGTGAGGCGCAAGTACCCGTCCCACTTCTGCTGCGAACCGCTCAATCACTGCCCGACCCGTCTCACCGCCATCCAGTGCATACTCCAGCCAGTCATCGATCCGCTCTTCGGGTTGCGTGGGAAGATAGGGCGGGTTGAAAAGGATCAGATCGAATGTGCCCCTGATACCGGCAAAGAGATCGCTCCGCACAACATTTACACCAGTACACCGTGCGCACAACGCTGCATGGGGATTGATGTCCGTTGCCACGACATCGGACACTTTCGCAAGCTCGCGGGAGATGAGTCCGGAACCTGTCCCAATTTCCAGTATACGATCACCCGGGTTTACTTCTTTTTTCGCAGCATCGAGCAGGAGATATGTATCGGCTTCGGGCTGGTACACCTGCGCTGGATCGTGTGACATGGAATAATGCTCTACTATGATATGTGCTCCGTCTTCAAATCAAATTAGATCCCTCTTAGGATAGCCCCCATTCCATAAACTCACCGGCAGTTTAAAATGAAAAATCATCTATTTTATTAAAAAACACGCCCATGAATATTGGGAGCCGTCACAACACGGAAAAATATGCGCACACTGGCAGAACAGGCACAGGAAGGAACAATCACGCCGCAGATGCGGGAAGTTGCCCGGAAAGAAGGAATAGATCCTGAAGCACTCCGCGAAGGGATAGCAGCGGGAAGTGCGGTGATCATGCAACGCGGTAAGCGGTATACCGGCATAGGAAAGGGTCTCTCAACTAAGGTCAATGTCAATCTCGGTACATCGTCTACCAAGGTCTGCCTGGACGATGAGATTCAAAAAGCAGAAATTGCTGAAGTATTCGGAGCTGATACTATCAGCGATCTCTCGATGGGCGGGGATATCAACGCCATACGAAAAGAGATTTTTTCCCACACCACAATTCCCATCACTACGGTTCCCATCTACCAGTCGGTAGTAGAAAACGGCCTGAAGCGGATGACTGCTGATGATGTCATAGCCACACTCAGGATGCAGATAGGACAGGGTATCAGTTCAGTAGTCATCCATGGTGTCAGTCGCGAGATGCTTACAGAACTTAAGAAGAGAAAACGGCTTCTTGGCATGGTCTCAAAAGGCGGTTCTATCACCAGTGCGTTCATGCTGATGAACGAGTGCGAGAATCCATTTATCGAGCATTTCGATGAGGTGCTCTCCCTGTGCAGGAAGCATGACATCGTACTCTCGCTGGGCAACACCGCCCGGAGCGGGTGTATCCATGATCGAAGGGATCGCATGCAGCTCGCCGAGATACGGCAGAATATACTGCTCGCAAACCGTGCCCGTGCAGCAGGTGTTCAAGTAATCATTGAAGGGGCCGGGGGCCATATCCGCAGCGATCGGATTGCGCCCATGATAAAATACTACAAAAAGAAGTCCGCGTTCCCGCTCTTTGTTGCCGGTCCGCTGCCAACCGATGTTGCGATCGGCTACGATCATATTGCCGGTGCTGCGGGGGCAAGCATTGCGAGTGCTGCCGGTGCAGACTATCTCTGTTACATCACGCCGGCCGAGCATCTCGGGCTTCCCAGTCCGGCAGCAGTAAAAGAAGGGCTGATTGCGTTTCGGATTGCTGCACACATAGGGGACACCGTGAAATATGGTAGGGAAGCAGAAGACACAAAAATTGCGCAGCTGAGAGCAGCTCTCGACCGTGAAGGCCAGATTTGCTGTTCGATGGATCCGGATAGGGCCCGGGCATTATCGGACGGTGATGCCGAGTGCACGATGTGCGGCGAGTTCTGTGCGATTAAAATTATGCGGGAGTTCTGAAGCGTGCCGAGGCACTACTCCGTTATGGAATCATGGAAGATCCCGCGAGCACGCTCCTCGCAATACTGTGCATAATTCCGACGCACACGGGCAGGAGATGAATTTGCATAACAATATGCACAGAGATGCATGCAGGTGGAATACTGCCCAATATCTTTTGATACAATGCACCGGCAGGTATTCCGCTGTCCCGGATCTTTGAGGTGCCGTGATTGTGCCAAGGCTGTGCCGGCACCGGTAAGGGTTTGCTGGCTGGGAGGAGCGAGGAAATCCATCAGTACGTTATCCTCCCAAAATTCACGTGTCAGTAGATCGTGGCTGATACACTGTCCGCTGCCAATCCCATATTTGGAGAGATCCCTCGGTTCCGCACATGCAGTTATCGAAAGGTCCCACATTTCATTGAGAACTGCAAGGCCGGTGCAGAACTCTGCAATGTCCTCATCCGTGAATTCCCGGACCCCGGTACATTCACAAGATTTCAGGTTCCGCTGCACTTTTGCATATTTTTCTATCTCCACAAAACTAAAAACCAGCCGTTCTGAAAACGGGGCGATACGATCGCCGATATACTTGACTTTCTCCAGCAGACCGGCAACCGTGATCCGGTCGGAGAGGATTAATGGATCAAACCGCCAGACCACACGGCCTTTGCCAATACGACGGGATAACCGGATGAACGTGTCAATGCGATCGTCAACCGGGGGAACATCAGGTTCGAGCCGTTCAGCGGTATAATCGTTCAGGGTAAAGAGAAAGTAATACCGGTATCCCAGACAGTCAAGAGTATCAAGATGGGGGAAAAAGGGCGCCGGGTTCTTTGACCAGAAGACAAAGACGCGGGTCTTTGCAAACGAGATGTAGACCGGCCTTCCCCCAAATGGGCTTTTCCATTTTACATACCCTGCCCTGAGTCGTTCAATGAACCAGTCGCCATAGAATGCGGGGATATCAGTGGATCGGCTGGCAGAGATAATGATCGGGGAGATCGCGTCCACTCTATTCATCTCCGGGCTCACAGCCGGATCTGATAGCGTGAGAGGGACGTGTTCCCAGCCTTTCCACTTCATGTTAGACGCTGGTATTCCCTACAGGATAACGATTACGGAATATACTAAGCGGATAGGAGGCACGGTATATCCGGTTCTTGGACCACCACGAAGGCTCCCGTAGGGAGCGCTTGAATCTATTGTTTTAAAAAAGGGAATATGGGGATACCAAGCACCATTTTTGAATAACCAGTAAAACGAAAAGTCCCGCTCACGCCATATTGGTGATTGTAGCAAAATCCTCTAAGTACAGCGCCTCGGGACGACTCTGGAGAATCTCAGCCGGTAGTGCAGCAATCACCCGCTGCACCCATGTCGGGTCGAGCATACCGGAAGATCCCCTGAGACAGTTCCGAACCGTCTTTCTCCGGTGCGAAAAGAGTGCCCGGACCACATCTGCATAGCGCTTACGGTCTTCAATGAAGAAGATGGGCTCACGGGGGAAGATCTTCACGACCGTGGAATGAACCTGCGGGCGCGGGGAGAAACACTGCGGGGGAAGTTCAAAACACCGCTGCACTGCTGCATATGTCTGGACCATGATGGATAATCTGCCACAATCCTTGGTGCCTGCAGGGGCAATCATCCGGTCTGCAAACTCGCTCTGGTACATCAGTACCGCGACTTTGAATCCGCAATCAAGCAGGCGGAACGTGATCTTGGAACTGACAGAATAGGGCAGGTTGGACACTGACATCTCAAACTGCGGCAGCTCGCATCGGGTTGCATCCCCGTGCTGTACGGTTAAGTGACCGCTCTCAATTTCATCAAAAAAACTGTCGGCGAGTTGCTCGCAGAGCTGTCCGTCAAGTTCAATTGCATGGACAAATGCACCACGGTCAAGCAGGGCACGGGTAAGTGCCCCGTTACCCGGGCCTACTTCCAGCACTTTTTTTCCTTGGACATCCTCAAGGTCGGCAATCCGCCGTACAGCATTGGGATCAATGAGGAAATGCTGGTCGTGATATGCTTTCATCGGGTTGTGAACACGTGATATTTGGTATCTTTGACCTCAAGCTCTTCGATGATCCGTGCCTGGATCATCTTCTCCGGGTGGGGTATCGATTTTATGCGAGCTGAAATGTCTGCAAAATTTGCAAACGGTTTCTTGTTACGCTCTTCTAAAATCTCCCACATCAGTTTCTTACCAATACCCGGGAGAAGGTGCAGCATATGAAGCCGGGGCGTGATCGAGATTGCCTTGTTAAAGAACGCGACAAAATCAGCTTCGCGTTCCTTAATTACTTCTGCAATAACAAACGGAAGCTCGCCTCGCGCAGTCGGCGTGAGTTCCTCATATCCAATCCTGCGCTTTACCCGCTCAACCTTGTCCCGCTCGGCATCGCCGATATAGACACGGTCGTGGAGCTCGATAAAAACCGAAGGTTTTGGTACAAGTTCAAGAAGCTTGAATTGTTCAACACCCATCGCCTGCACGAGAGGTTCCCGCTTAAACTGGGGGCGGGGGTCTTCAGCATGGCCCTTCATGAGCACATCCAGTACGATCGCGTTGACCTCTTTTTTCTCCGCCTTCATACAACCACACCTCAGAAGTGTGTCATCACCAGTTCGACAATAGTGTCGACTTCTTCGGGCAAAAGCGTGAACCGCTCCTTTGCGTAGATCGCCCTGACCTCATCGCGGGTCTTTGGCATGATATTGGCGATACGATACGCAATCTCCGGTTTCATCTTTTCCAGTTTCAGGAGATCAGCTACAAGAGCATGCGATTTTTCCGGCGTAGTCTTTGTCAGCTGATTAGCATGTTCTACACAGCGCCGGAACTCATATGACATCTCCTTTTCAGCGGCAACCCGTTCGGATTCTACCGCTAAAAGGACTCCGCGCATCTCGGGGAGCGTAACCTTCTCTTCGCTAATTATACCCTTTACTTTCATGCCAATCACCTAGACAGTGAGTTTACTTTTGTGCTTTTAGATGTTGTGGTCTGGAGATAACGGTCTTGTCGGCGTCACCATCGCGGATGGTAAGCAGCCATGCACGACCGCGCTGACCGATAACGGTTCCGGTCTTTCCGTGGAACCTGCGGTGGGGCATGCCCTTCTGGATGCTCGGCTCGCACACTACATGCACCCTGTCACCAATCTCGAAATGCTGGATGACGGAGGTTACCGGCGGCAGCCCGCGCTTTCTTAAATCTTTCTTGAACTTATACCGGGTTTTCTTTCGTGGACCATTGTGATGTGCCATTTTCTAATCTCCCTCCTTCATTCCTTCTACCTGTGTTACGTCGAGGCTGGTAACGCGGGCCGTTTTGTTCAGGATCTCGGCAAGACTCGGACGGGTTCTGCCTGAGTCCCCGCTTACGAGTTCTTTTATGTAGAGGCCGGCTTCGCCCAGGACTTCGACAACAAATTTGCCGTCCTGTTCCCCTGCACACTCGATAGCGAGGACTTTTCGCTCACGGATTTTGTCTGCTCTCCTATGAGCGACCCGTTGGGGCGTGCGCTGTTGTATTGTGACGCCTTCCAAGGTTTTTACAGCATTTGCGAACTCATCCGCTGATAATGCGCCGTCAACCTCGACCAGGATCCTGTATTTTTTATGCGCTTTGTTTGATTTAAGGGTTTCCACCTCAGCCCGGTCAGTCCAGCGTTTCAGTTCAACAGAAACACGCCCTTCCGCCGTCCGGTTGATCTCGGCTTCAAGTTCCTTGAGATCAAGGGTGCGCCGTTTCGGCTCAACCACTTCAAGGATAAACGGACGCCCTGTACCAACCATCCGGGCGTCAATATCCTCCCTTCCTGCGCCGTGCAGCACGGCATTTGTCGCATCAAATGCGGTAATAACCGGCCTGCTGATCAGCTCTTCAACGGAATCGAGATACTGGGCACCCGTGAAATTGCACTTCTCGCAACCCCTACCCCTGCACTCCCGGCAGTCCCAGTGGGTCTGGGGGATCCCCCGCTCAAACTTCTGGTACCGCCCATAGAAGAAGACCGAGTTGACCAGTACTTCTGTATTCCCGGTTGATGGATCAAGAATGATCACGATCTGGGGATTCTTGAAATCCACAACTTTGCCATTACGTACTGAGACAGCTTTTCCGACCTCGCGGTTCACTTCCGACTTAAACGGTTCGGGTTCGGACAGCGAAAGATCGCTCCAGACCATTTCCTCATTTTCAGCAATCAGCGGAGGTACGCGACAGCCGATTAAGAAATTGTCAAATTCAAGACCGGTAGTTGCTGCGATCACGCGATCCGCCCAAAGAGGTACATCGTTAAAGAAATTCCCGCAGACCCAGCAGGTAGCACTGAATTTTTTATAGGGCACGTTTGCGACAATCACTTTTGCTATCCGCAATCCCCTACCGCGTTCATCGTTGCTCAGCCCGTGCGAGCGTTTGCCAAAGAACCGCCCGAGGCAGTGATCGCAGCAGTCGCCATATTCGAGGATCTTATCCACCTGTTCGTTTACGTCCATTGGCTTTTTCTCCTGTCCAGTTCGTTCTGCAGCACCGTCATCGTGTGATCGGCATGCAGGCAGTTCGGCCCCACGGAATACCGCGGGCAGTCTTTTATGAGTAGTTCTTCTGTTTCGGTGAAGTTCAGGTGATCTGACAGCAGGAACGCATCGGGAAGGGTGCATTTCTTACGGATATCAGCCCCATGCTCATCCAGCACCGCAAAGGTATGCTCGGTCATGAGCCGTTCAAGACCTCCTTTGCGTATCCAGATGCCATCCGCAGCCTCGCGGAATTCATTGCCGCATACCGTATCGAGCGCCTTTTTTATCAATGCACCGGCACTCCGCTCATCGGGAGAGAGCGAACGGATCGTTTCTCCGGAGAACTTCACGGTTTTAGGCCCGGCCGGCGCACCGCAGAGCACGAGGTAACACTCCACGTCCCTGCGAAGATCATGCGAGAGGAAGAACGACGCATTCACGCACCGGCAGAGCACGTCCATCCGCCCGCCACCGCCCGGCAGGTCATTTAACGAATAGCCCCCGTCAGTACGGGCAATATGTCCGACAATAGCAAACACCGTCATAGCGTGTGTCACTGCTGTCCGGAGAAACGTTTCATCAAGCGCTGCATATTGAACTTCCCGCCACTTCCTGCACCACGCAGCCCTTTTAAGGTACGCTGCATTGTCTTGAAGTACTTGAGCAGTTCACGGACATCATCAGGAGTCGCTCCTGCACCATGGGCAATCCGCGACATGCGGGAACTGTTGATGAGTGTGGGCTCATCAAGTTCTTTGGGAGTCATCGAGTCCATGATGATCCGGTAGCGCACCATTTTGGTGCTCGTGACATCATAGACACCTTCGGGCAGCTCCATGTTCCCCAGCGGGAGCATGCCCATGATCTGTTTTAAGGGTCCCATCTTGTTGAGGGCTTCGAGTTGCTTGTACATATCGCGGAGGGTGAACTTGCCTTTCATCATCGCGTTGACGTCCACGTCTTCAGCGTTGATCGCTTCGGTAGCCTTCTCATAGAGTGCCTTTAAGTCACCCATGCCGAGCATCCGGGAGATGAACCCGTCGGCATCAAACCGCTCGAGATCCTCGATCGTCTCACCGGCACCGATGAACGCAATCCCGCTCTTGGTTTCGGCAACCGCCGACATGGCGCCACCACCTTTTGCGGTACCGTCCATCTTGGTGATGATGACGCCATCGATCCCGATCGCTTCGTGGAACCGCTTTGCCTGTTCACTGGCCTGCTGGCCGAGTGCTGCATCGATGACGAGCCAGCGGTGCGTAGCTTTGGTGAGGGTGTTGAGATCGACGATCTCCTGGATCAGGTCTGCTTCAAGGGCATGCCGGCCCTGGGTATCGACGATAATCAGTTCGTGTTCCTTGAGTGCCGCGAGCCCTTCCCGGGTAATCTTGAGAGCATCCTTTTCCAGGGGGTTTCCAAAGCAGGGAATATGGATCTTGGTACAGAGTGTATTGAGCTGGTCATAGGCACCCGGCCGGAACGTGTCGGCACAGATCACCGCGACTTTCATCCCCTTTTTCTGGAAGTAGCGGGCTAGTTTTGCCGTTGTTGTGGTCTTACCACTACCCTGCAAACCTGCCATGAGGATAGTCTGGGGTTCAAGCCGGACCTCTGTCGATGCCCAGACAAGCCGGACCAGTTCCTGGTAGACAATCCTCAGTACATGCTCACGGACATTCGTGCCCTTGGGTAGTTGTTCATCGAGAGAACGGGTACGGACTGCTTTACTCAGCTCCATGACGAGCTTCACGTTCACATCAGCAGAAATGAGTGCTCGCTGGAGATCTTTTACCAGCTCATCGACCGCTGCACGGTCGACTACGGTCTTTCCGGCAAGTTTCTTTAATGCATCTTTTAAGGATGAGGAGAGATTATCGAGCATCAGGCACCATCCAGCAGTTCATCGACAACACCCGCAGGATCGAACGGGATGATATCATCATATCCCTGGCCAACTCCGAGGAACATAAGCGGTTTTCCAATGGTATGGGCGATAGAGATCGCTGCCCCTCCCCGGGAGTCCATGTCAGCCTTGGTAAGTACAATCGCATCGGCACCGACCGTCCGATCAAACTCAGCTGCACGGATTACTGCATCGTTACCTGCTACCGCTTCATCGACATATACCACAAGATCGGGTTTCATGACGCGTTTGATCTTATCGAGCTGGTTCATCAGGTTTGACTTATTATGGAACCGCCCGGCAGTATCGGCCAGTACGACATCAAGTTTATGCGAAATTGCGTATTGCACGGTATCAAAGAGGACTGCTGACGGGTCAGCTCCTTCCTGGTGCTGGATTACTTTGATCCCGATCCGTTCAGCATGGACCGCTATCTGTTCAATCGCACCGGCCCGGTACGTATCCCCGGCACCGATAACAACAGAAAAACCCTGTTTGTGGAGATAGGAACCGATCTTTGCAACGCTCGTGGTCTTGCCAGTCCCGTTCACACCGGTAAAAAGGATTTTGACCGGATGAGGATGGGAGGTGATGTATTCCCTGAGGTCGAAACCCTTGCCCAGTACATCGAGAAGGGCCGTCTTTAAGGCACTGACAACCATCCCATCAACCGATTCGCCAATCTTACGATGTTTCCCGACAAGGTTTTTCCGGACACTGGCAATGATTGCATCGGTGACGGGCAAAGCTACATCACTTTCAAGCAGGGTCATTTCCAGTTCAGAAAGAGCATCGGCAATATTCTTGTCCGATACGATAAATTCCCGTTCGAGAACAAGGACCTTGACTTTGTCAACAAAACTGGGGTTTGCCGATTTTACCGGTTCCGTTGAAACATCAGTGGGAATGGTAGGAGTGCCAACAGGCTCAGCGGCAGGGGGCGCAGCAACAGCCCCTATGCTGCCGCTTAACCGGTTTCTCGCGGCCTGCAACCGCTCCCTGAGCCCCCCAAACATGAGAAAAGACTCCGTTATTCCTCTTCCTCGGGTCCGGCTACCGACTGCTGGTACCCGAACTCAAGTCGTTTGTTGATCTCATTCATCTGGCCACGCAGTTTGTCGAGTGTCTCGGATACTCTCTTCTGCGAGGCTTCCATCTCCATGATCCGCTCTTTTAGGAATTCCACGGCATCCTTGTTGGAGCGTTCGACTACGACTTCTGCGCCAATAGCGACAAGAACCTTTTCGGGCTCAAGCACCTTTGCCCGCACGCTTGCCCCGCCACCGATCTGGAGAAGGACGGTATTTTCTTCTGCTGCAACCATTGCTTCGAGTGCTTCAATGGCAGCAAATGCCTCCATCCTGCCATTTTCTAAAAGGTTTAACTGCTCGACAAAGATCTCGGCCTGTTGTCCGTAGTCCTTGAGGTATTGCTGGAGCATCATCAGTTCGCGCTGTTCTGCCTGTTGCGTATTAGTTGCCAAAATCTGCCACTCCTTATATTGTCTGATTTAAAATAATCCTGACTCCTGATATGTTTGTCCTCCGGTATCATAAATACATCATGGTGGAAGTATGGCATTCCCGGCATATGTCAAACGAGACTATAGAAACGTGACCGATCGGCAGGAAAAATTTATCGGGTCAGCACCGGTATTAGTCCCATGTAGGGAGGAAAGCATGCAGACCAAAATCGGCACGGTAACCCACTACTACCCGAAAATCGGGGTTGCAGCAGTTGTGTTAAAGGATCATCTCGCCCGGGGAGATCGCATCCATATCCACGGGCCCAACGAGGACTTCGACCAGTCCGTCACATCGATGGAACTGGAGCACATTCCTATCACGGAAGCGGATGCGGGACAGGATATCGGCATCAAGGTGAGCCATCCGGTTCACGTTGGGGACGTGGTGTGCCGGGAGACGTAAAAAATCCCGGTTTGTTTTTCTTTTTAGCAGGTTTTTCTGAAATACCCATTATCGCTTCTGTGCCACCATCTCGATCTCGACTTTTGCCCCTTTTGGCAGTCCCGCAACCTGCACGGTAGACCGTGCCGGGTGACCGTCTTTGAAGTATGACCCGTAGATTCCATTGACGGAGTTCCAGTCGCTCATGTTCACGAGATATATCCGCGTCTGGACTACGTCTCCGAACCCAAGGCCGGATCTCTGTAAGACTGCATGGAGATTCTCCATAGCCTGGGTTGTCTGCTCCTCAGCAGTTGCGGAAAGATTTCCTGTTGCAGGATCAATGCCGATCTGGCCTGACAGGTACACAAAGTCCCCTGATTGGATGGCCTGACTGTAGGGCCCGATGGGATTTGGTGCTCGTTCCGTAAAGACTACAAGTTTTGCCGGGTGAACGGGTTGGGGAGCGAGAAGTCCAAAAAGCACACAACCGGCCAGTAGCCCGCAGATTAACACCAGCACAAGGATTATTATATTCTTATTATCAGTCAACGGCATCCCTTCTCAATTATCTCAGTAATGGGGTTGCGTGATTCACCCATAAGCATTCTGAAATGTGTTTTCGAACACCAAGAGGGGGTACCCCCTCTCCAAAATAAGAGCGGGGGTCCCCCTACCCCCCTGTCCAAACCCGGACAGGCCCCCACCCCCTCACGTCCGGACTGGGTACCACCACCCCCACCTGCATGGGCATAGGGAGGGCTTCGTGTGGACATCCGACGTGAACAAACAGTTTCGATTTTCAGGAATGGAAAGAATGAGGGGTGGGAGCCTGTCCAAACTAAGGGAGGGGGGTGCCACTCTTTTCTTTGAGTGGGGGTACCCCACCCCCCTCTCCAAAAAGTGAGGGGGGACCCCCTCCCCCCCAGTCATGGGAAAGACAGGGGCCTACCCCCCCTTGGGTTGCACGGAAACGGGCATGGCTTCGCGTGAAGTCACGACGGTGGGGGGATTTTACGGTCGGGTAAAAAGGCAGGGGGGAGGGGGCCTCTCTTTGCCCGGAGGGGGACCCACCCCCTCCCCCGCCCTAAAGTTTGAGAGGGGGTCCCCCTACCCACCTGTCCGGACCGGGACAGTGTACCCCCCACCCAAGTAAGAAGGGAGTAGATGTATAATGCGGAAACGGGAGGAGCTAAGTTGATAATTTACTCTAAACAATTATGCCTATAAACAAAAAACTGAGCTCTGATGAAATTGTTGTCTCGATTTTTATTATTTTATCATAGAAAAATCTTTGATTTTAAAATGTGGGTTCGACTTAAATTCCTTAAAATGAGTGATGAAGATTTAGATCTTTGGATAGAAGAAAGTGGCAATGCAATGACGGATATAGCACTATCAAATACACTGGTGATAGGTCCAACAATAGCCAGAATTAGTATAATGCAAGAAAATGTAAGACAACAGCAAGAAAATAAATTTTGGGAAGAATTTTGTTTTGCACTTACACAAGTTGATAAAACAAAAATTAATTGGACACGATATAAAAGTAAAGATTTTATCTTACTGATGGCTTCTGTGATAGAAAGAGCTCATCAGACAACTGCTAAAGAAAAACTACATCGATTTCAAGATATTTTAATTAAAGATTTACAAATAACATATCATTCAGATTTTAAGGATACATTTCTAGATCTGATTCTTCGTTTAAATGAAGATCAAATAAAAATTTTGTATTCTTTTAAGAAAACATATGACAAATATGGACCGTTTTTACGAGAAGGACCAGATGGAAAAGAGAATCAGACTATAGAACGTGAGAAGGTTCAAAATGTTCCTAAAGCTGAAGAGTTCAAATTTAATCGAGAGTTATATCTCTTTTATCTTCAAGATTTAATATCAAAATCATTACTTTTTGATGATGGAATGGGAAGAGCCTATACAGGTCCTTTCAAAGTAGTTGGAATAACAGAATATGGATTGGAATTTTTAAAATTCATTGAAACAAACAATGACGATGAAATGAGTGAGAAAAATTTGCATAAAACGAATTTCAAAAATCTGTTATCACTATTCTTGATATTACAAACCTAAAACAAAATAGTCAGAAAAGAAATTAAAAAAATTACTCGGCCTTAACGGCCTTGACTGCATCAATCTTGATGTACCTGCGTTTCAGGTTGTGCTTGCTGCCAATAACCGCTAAGGTGCGTTCCTGTGCCTGCTTTGCATTGGGGGCCGCGATAATTTTCGTGTATGGCGCCCAGTCTTCGCCCATTAAAAAGGTTCCTTTAACCTCAAACTTCTGATTTTCCATAATTATCACTCCAGAAATCCAAATACGTCTTCAATCCTGCCAAGCTCAAACCCGCTCGTCGCATTCCCGGCGAGGTAACCGCTCTCGTTAACCATAAGACCGGTACCGATGAGTCCGCTGCCCATGTTGATCGACCCGGTACCAACCGGGACTTTAGCAACATCTTCGATCTTCTTGATCTGGGCAGCAGTAGCCCTCGGGTGCACAATAACGCCCTTGTTCGTGGCAACGCCCGCCATACCGACGGTCTTTACGCCACCAAGAACAAGAGGGAATACCTCAACTTCGAGGAACTCACCGATAGCTTTTGACACGCTTTCTGGCATGTCCGGGTGAACTGCAGCAAATGTATCGTTTGCCATGATCACGTTGCCCGCGGCATTCATTGTGTCACTGAGCAAAAACACCTTGCGGTACTTTGCCAGCTTCTCGATCTCTTCATCAGTTGCCAGACCCGAGACAACAACGCCCCGGCTGTTACCGGCAACTAAAGAGCCGATGATCGTGCTTCCCTGGATCGTGGTCTCAATGACCTCGACTTTGAGAGCTTCCTTTACTGCATGCCTGAATTCCGGTGTGGATTCCGGCGGGATTATAGCGACATTTCCTACCACCCGGGCAAAAACCCCGATGTTCGGATCGCCTGCAAACGTGATCGTCCTTTCCATCTATGATTCCGGTGCAAGTTCAGCCTGAACCTGCCCGTCCTCCATTTTCATGGCGCGGATACGGATCTTTGACGGTGGCTTCTCTGCGCCCCGGCTCCACACCTTCTCATTGATGCCCTGATCAATCTTGACATCCTCGCTCTTCATGTGCTTCGCGAGATACTTCTTGATATCCTTAATTGCGCCATTGCATCGCTTCCAGCGCGGCATCCGCTTTGCATCGCGCAGCGGGATGATATATACGTGTTCCTTCATTACTTCAGCCATGGCTCACACCTTCAGTTGGCTCTTGCGCCAGTTTCTTCTTTTCGGGTGCGCAACAACGGAGCGCTTGGTCCTTACCATTACCCATTGGGGCACACGGCGGTTCTGGTCGCATGCCTTGGCCATCCGGATCTTCCTGCCTTTACTTAATTTGCTCATTTTACTCACCAGATATTATGCCTTTCTCCCGATGACCAGGGACTGGTCATGGTGTGCCGGGAAGAAGGAGGCGGGATCTAGTCCGCGAGTGCGGAACGCCTCCCTGATCTCGGCTTCGTAATCACCGTTCCGGATGGTCCCGGTCTCCCCGTATGTTACGATGAGAAACCGGTCCACCAGACGATCGACTTCCGCCTTGACAAAGCCTAACAGGGGTCGTACATACGAACACCCGGTCCGGTTTCCAAGGCTTTGCACCTCAGCACGGGTCAGCATCGGAACACGGTCATTGAACCGTGTACCGTCACCGACGACTTTGTACTCCCTGCTGAGGGTTTCGACCGCGAGATGGTGAATCCGGTTGATCGCGTCATTCGGGTACCCGCATGACACGATCTGGTCCACCAACTCGTCTTTCAGTCCTTCCCGAAACACGCGTTTATTCAGGGGAAACCCCAGTGCCTGTGCCGCAGCCTCCAACGATGGGATCTGGCGGGTCGGGTCGAGCACGAACGTATTGAGTTCGACCTCATAATACGTACCCAGCATTATTGCTGCAAGGGAACTGTCCTTTCCGCCGCTGTAGAGCACGCCGGCTTTCATCGTCGTGTTATCGAGTAATCACGTCTCGCCGGCGCAAGCTGCCGAAGCAGTTCTTTGAGCTGCGCATCCGTGATTTTGTTCTTGAGTCTCCCGCTCTGGGCGAGAGACACCAGCTGCTGTTCAACCGAAGCAGCAAACTCCGGTTTGGTCAGCTTGATGGTGTTTAATCGTTCCCGGGCATCCGCCTCGAGAACCTGCATGAGGAGCATCTGTATCTGAGACTTTTGCTTCTGCTGGCGTTCAAGCTCTTCCTGCATACCCTGCTGATCGCCAGCCTGCTGCTGCAGTTGTGCCATTCGCCGTTTGCGAAGTTCACTCAGTTCGTCGTCTCCCATAACTACACCTCACTTGGGGGCTTCTGACTTGTCGGCTTTCTTGGCTTTCGGTGCTTTCTTGGCACCTTCTGCGCCTTCAACCGCAACCTTTGCCTTTCCACCCTTCTTGGCATCAGCCTTCTTGGGCTCTTCGACTACCGGCACGACACGCTTTGGAACCGGTGCCGGAGGGGTAATCTTTACTTCCTGCGACAGGTTGTCAAGGAATGACATCCCGGCAGGGGATACTTTACGGCCGGTCTTGTCGTGGATGATCAAACCTGCTGCTTCCAGCTGCTGGAGAGATTTTCTCAGGATTGATCCACTACCCTTGCGGAATGCATTCGGGCGTGATCCACGGTTCTTCTTACCACCGTAAAAGCTTCGCATCCTCTCGACGCCCAGGGGGCCGTCAACATAGACGCGTCTCAACACTGCTGCTGCCCGGGTGAACCACCAGTCGGGATCCTCAGGCGGCATTTCTTTGTGTACCCCGGTCTTTGCAAAAGCAGCCCATGCCGGCGGGACAATTTCCTTCCGCTTCTTGAGCTCCTCAGCGACCCTGCGAATAATATGGTCGGCGGGGACATCGTATACTGTTGTCATCTAGAGACCTCACTGTTGAATATTAATAACAGTCTTTACTTATTTGTGGAGAAGGGTTTTATACATTTCCGAAGAGGCGAAAATGCCAGATTCGAAGAAAAACAGATTTATTTTTTTATGCTTACTTTTTTATCTGCAAGCACCATCGTCCGTCCCCGGGTTTCTACCAGTTTCGCACGCGCCTGAAGGGCAATGGCTTCGGGGTCGACTTCAACAGACTGGAGCCATTTGACCTTGATCATCTTTCGAGTCTTGAGCTGGGAGACGATCTCTTCGATCATCGTCTCGGTACAGCCCTGTTTGCCAATCCATACGGTTGGCTTCAAATCCTGCATCAGTTTATTCGCTTCTTCCGACATGAGGTTTCACCACACGATATCTTGTATGTTTATTGCAGGAGCCACAGGTGACCACGACATTGCCACGGTGCACCCGCACCCGCATATTGCTTCCTGGTACGAGGTAGGCATTGCAGTGATGGCAGTACTGGCGGCGCAATTCCCGCGGGATCCGGATACGCTGGCGCATGGCAATCCTGCGCGCGAGCTCTACATAACGGTTGCTTAAATCCGGAAACTCCGCAAAAGCGAGCCGTGCCTGTTCAAACAGGACTTCAATACGCTCCCGTGCAATCTGTTTTGTTGCAGGGTTTTTGGATCGCTCCTTCATTGCCTCGTCACCGGCTCCCGGTTGTGCTATACTATAACCTTCCCGGATTATAATGGTCAGGGTCAGAAAAAACTACTGATGAATTAAGAGAGATCGGTTTTTTTGTTTTTTGACTATTGCAAATGGCTCAAAAAAAGTGTATGATATTATTCCATCTATCATTATGTAGCTTTTTCCTCAGATAGTTTCAGCCTGCGATTGTTTACTTAAAAATATTGAGAACGGCCATAAAGGCGCAGGTGTCGATAGGGGCGATACCACATTAGTCGAATCAGGAAGATCCTGCGGAAGTGAATTCCCACAAATAACGGTTACGGGAGAACTGGGATTAAATACGGTCCAATTTGGACAACAATTATCATACGTTATATTGAGTCGGTATATTACCCCCGCATGATTTGGGGTTGGATCGCATGGCAATGCGTGATTCTGTGCAGTAATATTTATTTCATTTACCTGATGGAGAAGGTTCGTGGGGATGCTAAAAGAATATTCGTTTGGCGGATTCAATGCACCACAGCCAGGACCTTCCGGCATATAACCCCATCCGATATACTGATCGTTAAATCTGAGGACAAATGCATCATCTGCAGTAATATTAATTGTTGCATTAAGATTGACCAGACAGCAGGAGTTGTTAAAGCCGAATTGTCGTCTGAAAATAAACGGTCCATTATTATATGTCGGACCGGGGTTGTTATTGGCCCATATCCACTTCGCAGGTGATGTCCCACTTGTCATTGTAATCTGAGACCATATAGGATGCTGTTGCGCTGTCGGTATTGTGAAAATCGGATGCCAACCGTCGAAAGGAATTCGAGTATATGTTGTATTTTTGTCACTGACTACAACCATACTTTGATTGGTACAATTGCAGGTCCAATTATATGCCATCACTGGCGTGATAACAAAATACACCGCGAGCACTACGAGAAAACAAATGAAATATATATTTTTTTTCATACGCGTGATTATTGAAATTAATGATGATATATTTTTTGTTTTTAATTCAGTTATTTTATCAAATGTAATTCGTTATACCATTCAATAGTTCCTGTTAAAAAAAATACCAGAATAATTCCTGAAATTGATAATAGAAGATAAAGAATAAAAATTCTATTTTATCCGGACTTTCCGGCCTTCAATCACAAGCCGGTCTTCACAGAACAAACGGATAGCTTCCGGAAACGCGATATGCTCCTGCTCAAGAATCCGTTCCGCCAGCGCATCTTCATCATCCGTCTCCAGCACCGGTACGCATTTCTGGAGAATGATGGGACCACCATCAAGGCTTTCGTCCACGAAATGCACCGTGCATCCAGCCAGCTTCACCCCGTACTGCATAGCCTGACGCTGGGCATGCAGCCCGGTAAAGGCGGGCAGGAGAGCAGGATGGATATTGATCATCTTCCCCGGGAACGCTTTCACAATAGATGAACCGAGGATGCGCATGTAACCGGCAAGGACAAAGAGATCCACATCTGCTTCTTTCATAGTGGAAAGGAGTGCACGTTCGTATACTTCGCGTGAGGGAAACGTTGAATAATCGATAATCCTGCAGGGAACGCCGGCCATCTTTGCCCGTTCGAGTGCATAGGCCTTCGGATTGTCGGTGATCAGCGCTGCGCATTCCGCAGGGACCGTTCCGTTCCGGATAGCATCGATAACCGCCTGGAAATTTGAACCCCTGCCCGATGCAACCACTGCAATCCGTTTCATTATCATTTTCCTCGCGTAGGGAATGTGTGTACCTAAATTACTCTTTGAGATGAGGATCTACGAGCCCGGGATGAATCACAATCTTCACTTTTACGATCCTGCGGCCGTGCATCTGCATGACTACGAGCGTAACACCATTGCCGATCGCAATTTCCACTTTCTCGCCGGGATGCTTCGGGAGGTGGCCCAGCCGATCGATGATGAGTCCCCCAATCGTCTCGTAGGATTCATCGGTCGGGAGAGCAAGGCCCATTCGCTCGTTGATATCCTCAACCCACGTCTGGGCATCGACAACAAAGACTCCCGGTGAAAGTTCCTGCACTTCGGGTTCTTCCTTGTCAAACTCATCCATGATATCCCCGACGAGTTCTTCTAAAATATCCTCGACAGTTACGATTCCGACAAAACTGCTGTACTCATCGATAACAACGGCCATCTGCACCCGGTGTACCTGCAGTTCCTTTAACAGGTCATCGATCTTCTGGGTTTCCGGTACGAACATCGGGTCGTACATCAATTCTTTTATGGCGGAGTCCTTGCGCCGGGAGACCATTGCAGAGAAGACATCCTTGACATTCAAGATACCGGTAATATTATCGATCTGCTCGTGGTAGACAGGTATACGCGAGAACCCGGTGTCATTGAAAATCCGGATCGCCTCTTCAAAGCTGACCGTGTCTTCCATAAGGATGACATCGATTCTCGGCGTCATGATCTCACGGGCAGTAGTGTCGGCAAACTCGAGTACCGAGTAGAGCATGTCCTGCTCGCCCTGTTCGATCGTGCCCTCTTCCTTGCCTACATCAATCCATTCCTTGATCTCCTCTTCCGTAATAACCGGTTCTCCTACATCCTTGCCGATACCTAATGTCGGGCTGACCCGTTCGACAAGCCAGATCACCGGTGATAAGATACGGGAGAGGAAGAGAATAATGGGCGCAACGGTGAGGGCAAAGGAATCCGAGGCCCGGGCTGCATAGATCTTTGGCCCAATCTCGCCAAACACGAGAAGCACTATCACAACAAAACCAGTTGCAATCCCGACTCCGAAATCGCCAAATCTCTGGATCGCGATCGCCGTTGCAATTGAAGCCGCAGCGATATTGACAATATTATTACCGATAAGGATGGTGATGAGCAGATGTTCCGGGGACTCTTTCAGCGTCGCAATAGCTTTTGAGCCGGGTCGTCCTTCATTGACCAGCGTCCGCACTTTTGCCCGGTGAATTGAGATAAGGGCGACTTCCGAACTGGAAAAAAACGCGGACAGGAGCACGCATAGAACGAAGAGCAGGATCTCCAAAGCGTCCTGGATCATTGTATTTCACATCGTGCGGGTGCACGCAGCATTTGCCCATTCATAAACGAAATTTCACTACTATATTCGGGGGTGAATTTTATAAACCCAGCGCTTATTCCATGCATTCCCGCATAAATGCACAATCCCGGGCAAGTACAGCAATCTTTTCTTCTGCGGTTAACGGGCCGGTAAAATTCAGATCCTCAATCTCAAGCGTGAGGCAGCTGTCATACCGGTGCTCTTTTAAGCATTCCATCACCCGTTCCATGGAAGCATGACGATCAAGAGGGAAATGCGCTTTGTCGTTATCGAACCGGCTGATATGCACATTGATAAGGCGGTCATGGCAGAGTTCGATATACTGGATTACCTCCTCTTCACTCTTGGAAAATGCATGCGCCACATCAAGGGTGAAAAATAACCATGGTTCTTCGTCAAGAAGCGTGCGCATCCGCTCCGGGGTGCAGAGCAACGAATTGACGATTGGTTCCATGTTCTCCATGGCGATTTTGACAGGACTTCCTCTCGCTGCTTCCCGCAGGACAGAAATATAATGATTGAAACGGACAAAATCCGCGTCACTGGGAGGGCGCTTTGCGGTACGCCTGCCGGGATGGACCGTAAGTATGGGGGCACCGAGTTGTTCAGCGATCCTTAAGGATCTGACGGCATACTCAATCGATATATCAGCTACCTCCGGGTTGATGGAGCAGGGATTTAAGTCAAGGATAGGGGTGTGCACGGTCAGGGTAGCGAACTCCGGATGGATCTTTTTGCATGCAATCACCTCATCCACCGGAAGGTCGCGGAGCCAGAAATGCGGGGTTTCTAACCAGAACTCCATTGCGTTCAGGCCCGTGCGGGAAACAAAAGAAAATATTTCCGGTATCGTGTATTCGTGAAAGAACATGCTGGCAACGGAGTACGAGACCATGGTAGTACTAATTGATATGCGGTTTTTGCCTAATAGTTGTTGATGGACTGGTTCAACAAGCCCGATGAATCCCCCGGGGGGAAAACAGCACCCCTGCAGGTATCGGAGCTGTCTGCCATTATCGAAGGGCTCCTCGACGATGCACGATTACAGGGAGTCTGGGTACGAGGCGAAGTGACCAACTATACCCATCATTCACGGGGCCACCGCTACTTTTCCCTCTCAGAAAAAGGAGATGGCAGTACTGCAGCGGTCATCAAATGCGTGATGTGGCGCTCCGATGCCGAACGCCTCTCATTTTCTCCCGCAGAAGGCATGGAAGTGATCGTCTCTGGTACCATCAGGTTGTATGCACCGCACGGTTCGTACCAGCTGCAGGTAAAAGAGATGAAAAAAGCCGGTCTTGGCGAGAAGTACCTTCTTGTCGAACAATGGAAAAAAGAACTCGCTGCCGAGGGCTGTTTTGCTTCAGACAGGAAACGCCCCCTCCCGGCATTTCCCCAAAAAGTCGGCGTTGTTACTTCAGAAACCGGAGCTGTTATCCATGATATCACGACAGTCATCACCCGGCGCTACCCTACAGAGATCATTATCTCACCTACGGCAGTGCAGGGAGAGGGAGCCCATCGCGAAATTGCGCACGCAATCCGGCGTCTCGGGAATCTGGTGGACGTGGTCATTGTTGCCCGGGGCGGTGGCAGCTTTGAAGATCTGTTCGAGTTCAATCATCCGGATGTTGTGCGGGCAATTGCCGCATGTCCGGTTCCCGTGGTCAGTGCTATCGGCCATGAAGTGGATGTGACCTTAGCCGATCTCGCAGCAGACCTGCGGGCACCCACCCCGTCTGCTGCTGCTGAACTGGTAGTACCCGATCGCATCGTGCTGCTTGTGCAGCTCAGTGAACTAAAATCCCTGATGACCGCATCAGTGCAGGGGCGGATTGCATGGGCAAAAGAGGAGCTTACCGGCATGCGTGACCGGTTGCGCCCCCAGCGGTTTTTACGCAGGATCGAAGAGCAAAAAACCACTACTGCAGATCTTGCTGACCGGCTCGAACGGGCGTGGAAAACCCGGATAGAGCGCGAACGCCTTCTGCTTGCAGAATTAAAAACGGCTCTTGACAGCAGGAGCCCGCTTGCTGTGCTTGCCAGAGGATATTGTGTTGCAGAGAAAAATGGCCTGATTGTAAAAAGTGTTGCCGGGTTAACACAAAACGATCGGATGAAAATACGGTTTTATGATGGAAATTCTGACGTAATCGTGGAGCGTGTGGATCATGAAAGAAACCTATGAGACAAAAACGGAACAACTGAGACAGATCATTGAAAAGATCGAAGATGGAAAGACCGGTCTTGACGAGAGCATGCGGCTTTATGAACAAGGGGCGGTGCTGGTAAAGCAGTGCGAGACTATGCTTACCGAAGCAGAAGTAAAGATTACTACCCTCAGCCGGGACGCGTAGCCGTCAGGGTTACAACCATCTTTTTTTCTGCAATCAGGTTTTTAATCAATTCATCCGGTAGCGTAGCTGCGACATGATCGGACAGGATGCCAATCGTCCGCCCGCAGACAAACGTGCTCCTGCGCCAGACCATATCGGATGGATGATCGAGGGTGAACTGCGACGAACCCTGTGAATGGATCTCCACTTCCGCCTCCCCGCACCGGAGCCAGGTTAAAAGGCGCGCATCATCGTGGGAGAGCACAAGTCTGAATGCTGAAGAGAGCCCGGCACATCCTTTGTCTGCAGCAATCCCGATTATGCAGTTGCCGGTGCTCGTCAGGTGCGACTCGGCAGTCACTTCAAAGGTTGTCGGATGTGTGCCGGATACCAGCGGATGACCCCGGCAGTGGATAATTTCCTGTGCCTCCATGCTTTATCATGTGAGGGTTGCCATTCATATTCAATGTTTATTACCGCCCATTGCCCGGATTGCGGGGATGAGACCGAACACGAAGTAGTAGCCGAATCCCGCGATCAGCTGGTCCGCTGCACAACCTGCGGTCACCACCAGCGGATCGCAAAGGAAAAAGAGCCACAATCCCTGCTCGTCAAGACAATCATCTCCCGTGAAGGTACCTCGCTTGTCGGTGCCATTGAACTCGCTGAAGACGATGAAGTAAGTGTCGAAGAGCACCTGGTTGCAGAATGCGGGGATGACGCATTTGGCGTTCAGGTTGCCTCCATTGAACTGGCAGGGGACAAGCGGGTGCAACGGGCAAAGGCAAAGGATATCCTGACCATATGGACCCGGGCCATCGAACAGGTGGTAGTCAAGATCTCCATCCATGATGGCAGGAAGACAATTCCGGTGTATATGCCCTGCGAAGGCGAGCAGGAATTTATGGTAGGAGAAAAGTATGTGGTCTCTGGCAAGCGCTTCCAGATCTCACATCTCAAACTCCGGGACGGACCCCTGATGCGAAAAGAAGGGTGGAAGACCGTTGCTCATAGGATCAAGCGTATCTACGGTGTCCGGACATAATTTTTTTCTTTTTTCCTTTACCGCATCCGAGCTGGTTAATACGAAGATAACCAATATTTTAAGCAATGCGCTGCACGACGCTTGCCAGCGGGAGCAAAG
The DNA here is from genome assembly GCA_963676675.2 of uncultured Methanoregula sp. Classification (GTDB taxonomy): domain Archaea; phylum Halobacteriota; class Methanomicrobia; order Methanomicrobiales; family Methanospirillaceae; genus Methanoregula. Next base: position 2,264,304 of record OY781161.1, read on the forward strand.
GCAACTGCTTTTTTATTGAGGGAGTGAGTGGCGCACTGCTCATCGATGCAGGAATGAGCGCCAAAGAAACACTTGGTCGCATCGCTGCTGCCGGGCTCGATGCCGGCCGGATAAGTGCCGTACTTATCACCCATGAACATGGCGATCATATCCGGGGATTAGAAGTGCTCATAAAAAAACTCAATATCCCGGCGTATGCAACGGAAGGCACACTCCATGATTTCCTGCACAACCGGCGCACATCAGATAAGCCAATCGACTGCCGGGTATGCAGGTATGACGACGAATTCGTTGTGGGGGATTTTTCCATCGAACCGTTTGCCACATCACATGATGCCACTGAACCCTGCGGTTTTGTCATACGAGAGAACGGATTGCGTATCGGGTACTGTACCGATACCGGTATACTCACCCCCCCGATGCTGGAAAAACTCAGGCGCTGCGATGGCATTGTGCTCGAGAGCAATCACTGTCCCGATATGCTCACAAACGGGCCGTACCCTGAATACTTAAAGAAGAGGATCCGTTCAAAGCGGGGGCATCTCTCCAACCCGGATGCAGCTTCCTGTCTGCAGGCTCTCGGAAAAAATGTCCCGCAGGTTATCCTCGCACACTTAAGTGAGACCAACAATACTCCCGAGCGGGTGACTGCAAGTGCCCGTGAGGGACTTGGCCTCTTCTACGACGAGACGAACGTAATTGTCGCAACCCAGTGCGGTACTTCTAAGACCTGCCCGCAACATTTGTCGTTGTGAAAAAAATAGCAAAAATTATTTGAAAGCAGTGTTGAGTGCTTCGTTGAGTTCCTTAAACCCGTACGGTTTGACAATCACCGCGGCATACCCGAATGAGCGGAAGTCCACGATCATGGGATTAGTGGAGTACCCGCTGGAAATAATACCCTTTACCTTTGGAGAGAGAGCTACGAGTTTGGGCAGGGTCTCGTGTGCACCCATACCCCCGGGAATAGTAATATCAAGAATCGCTGCGTCAAACGGGGTACCCGCATTCAGCGCTTTTTTGAACATTTTAATCGCGGATTCCCCATCATGAGCAACTTCAACTCCATATCCAAGGAACTTGAGCATCTCGCCAGTTGCAGAAAGGATGGCCTCCTCATCATCCATTAAAAGAATCTTTTTCTGTACAGGTTCTTTCTTTTTTACCGGAGTTACAGATTTCTGAACCGGTTTTGAACGGGCAGGAACATGTCGTGCGGGTAGGTGCAGGTGTATTTCCGTACCGGTTTCTGTGCCGGACTTAATATCCAGCACACCACCAGACTTTCTTATCATCGATTCGGCTACAGAAAGATCAAGAGCAAAGGCAAGGGATGAACCGGGCTTGAAGATATCGTCAAGTGCTTCATGAGGGATGACCAGTTTTGGCGCTACTAACGAAATCCGGATATAATCCCCCGACCGGGCTGCCCGTTCGGATGTTGTACCTCCAAGATTGTTTCGGGCAGATACATGGATCGTTCCACCTTCTGCCATGGAGCTATCGAGAAAAAGAAAGAGATCATTGAGTATCAGTCGCACAAGATCCTCATCCAGCGGTACACCCCAGAGATCTGCAGGAATCGCAAACTCGCAGTTCACGCTTGTCCCCCGCACAGAGAAAGTACCCACATTCCTGATGAGGTCCACCAGATCCGTGGCTTTTCCCGGGGTTGCCTCCCCCCCAGAGTAAGTCAGGAGCTGCTCAGATAACTCACGTGCCCTCAAGAGACTGTCTTCAGCACGATTCAGGCGTTCATACCCATTGCCCGCCTCGTCTAATTCCGTCCTTGCCAGCTGGATATTTGCGAGCACGGAGGAGAGAATGTTGTTAAAATCATGGGCTACACCCCGCACCATTAATAGGAGTGGCTCCAGTCTCCGGGTACGCAATGCCTCGTATTCCTTTTTCCGGCTTTCTGTTGCGTTACGGAAGGTGAGGACGACACCCATCCGTTTGCCATCGCTGTCACATATGGGTTCGGCATAGCTTACAAATACCGGGGCATCTCCGTTTTTTAATTGTACCTGGATATTCCCGAGCGGCTCCCCATCAATACCGAACGAAACTATGGATTTTAAGGATTCCTCCAGTTTTTTAGCTACAGAAACATCAATGCTGGTAAATACTTCGCAGATACCTGAGCCGATTGCGTCATCTTGCGCCAGGCCAAGTTGCTGCAGGGCTGCAACGTTGATTAAGACTACCTTAAGATCCGTATCTGCCGTGATCACCCCTTCTTCGATGCTGATCGGGATCTCGTTTTCATCATGAAGATTGATGTCCAGTGAATCGGTGGCGAGTTTGCGTTCGGTCAGTTCTATGAAATGTAGTTGCCGGTGCAGTTGTGCATTGGTCTTTTTGAGCTCTGCAGTGCGCCTTGCAATAACCGTTTCATGATGGGCACGATACTTTTTTAGTTCATCCTCAGCCGTATGGATCTTTTCTTCTGCTTGCAACCGGTACCATGCTGATTCCAGTGCAATACGGAGTTCCCGCTCATCGAAAGGTTTCGAAATATACCCAAATTCGGGGTGCTTTGCTTTTGCCTGTTTCGCCTCCTTTTCAGAGGAGCGGATAAAAATTACCGGATTAATCTGTTTTGCCGGGATCCGGTCTGCCATGGCAATTTCATCCAGCCGGTCGTATATCGGCAGATCAATAAGTACAATAACCGGGTGCCCGGATACCTCATTCTTCACCGCATCTTCATAATTGGATACTGTCGCTGCAACAGCGTACCCGTTCTTTTTTAGCAGAGTGGAAAGTTCGATTGCCTCTTTGGGATTATCAACAACTAGTATAACTTGAGGTTTGGTCGTATGCACTCGCCTGCTCATGTCCGCTCCATTGTTTGAATATATATTCCAGATCCATGTCTCATTATCTGCACCCCTTTACTGATCCTTGATCTTCAGCAGTTTCAGGCAATACTGGTCAATCGAGTCGATCATCGCCTTTTTTGCCTGTTTAACCTTCTTTTCATCTTCAGAGAGGAAGTCATGCGCTACATACTCAATCAGGGTCACATAGTAGTGCCTGGGGCCAAACTTCACTTTGATTTCCTCAAGACAGGCCAGTGCCTCATACTGTTTGCCGCTCATCAGCTCAAACGCAAAATCGAGGAGCACGAGAACGTTTAAGGGCATTTTCTTTATGAGCGCCAGCTTCCGGAAGCGGTAATAGGTCTCGAGCCTGGCGGTAATCACCGAGAGTTTCATACCGTAATAGAGTGGCTCGAGTTCCTCCGGGTACTGCTGGGTCATTTGCTTGATTACGCCAGCCACACCTCCAGCATCACGTTTTTCGAGTTTGAGTTTGTACAGTTCCCGCAGGAAATACATATCATTAGAAAACCGCTCGATCGCAATGCTCAGCAGTTCTTCTTTGAGATCGCTCATGCCATCCCGGGCTGCCTTCTCAACTCCGATCCTTAAGATCTCCCGTTCGCTCGGAAACCACTCGATGGACTGCTTTATCATGAACCAGAAAATCTTGTTGATACGGGCATCGTCTACAATTTCGAGATCCTTAAGCCGGTTGACCGGAGGATTTAAGCGGATTAACTCAATCATCTGCTCGCGGGCTGCAAGCGCCATCTGGTTGGGGCCGCGGACGGTTCTTCCGCCGGGATCTGGCTCTTCACCCTGCTGGGTGGAGAGGACAAAATAACAATACGATATTGAGGGGCAGATGATCGCATCAACAACCCGGTGAGGTTTTAGCTGCTCGATCGCCTCAGAATATTTCCCGGTATTAATCATCTTCAAACCGAGCAGGATATCATAGACGGTACGGCCCTTCCTCTTGCGTTTGTTCCGAATGGCATATTCGAACAATTTCTCAACAAAGGAGACATCTGTTGATCTTTTACTAACATCGAGTACCCTTGCAGTAATGGTATCGATGAATCTGTCATAGAGATCGTCATTGATATCCGGCAGGGTTTTTTCTAAGGTTGCGGTAATGTGACCGAAAAAAACAGGGACATTTGAATCAATTTTATCAATATTTTTTTCAATATAATCAAAAAAATCTCGTTTTATCTGGTCGAGCTTAATCCTGACAATCGCATCAGGCTGCCACTCTTGAACCATGAACGTACATCACGTTAAAGAGATATTAAATTTGTTAATAAACCCTGACTGGTGCTGCCTATTTTGGGGTTTTTTTAAAAAAAACAAAACGATTAGGACCCGTTCTTTGCCGATACCCGCTGGTCGTAGATACGGATCGCCCGGAGAAGATCGATCTTGCGGAACAGGGGCCAGTACGGTGCACAGAAATAGACTGCCGATTCGTGACCGCTTGCAAGCCAGGGCAGGAAGTTTGAGGTCCGGTATTCATTCCCGGTCCGGATGATGAGGTCTACCGGGGGTATCCCTTTTCCTGCATGAAGGTGCTTCTCGACGGTGTGGACGTCAATAGTATCCGGGTTAATGGTGTTATTATTTACTTCTGCAAGAATTTCACGAGCGGCAAGAACGATCTCGTTTCTCCCGCCATAGGCAAGTGCGATATTGAGGTTAAACCCGGTATAATTTTTTGTCGCTTCTTCTGCGGTATTGATTGCCTCTTGCAGATCATCGGGAAGAAGGGAGCGATCCCCTACCATCTGGACGCGAATTTTGTATTTCTCGACACGCTTATCGGTGAGGACGCTGATGAACTTCTCCTTAAACAGGGCAAAGAGATTTCCCACTTCATCCTGTTTTCTTGAGAAGTTCTCGGTTGAGAACGTATAGAGGGTGATATGACTGATGCCGAGTTCGTGTGCCCAGTCCAGCATCTCTTCAGTTTTATCCGCTCCGGCCCGGTGTCCGCTTGCGGTATCCACGCCAAGAAGTTTTGCATAACGCCGATTACCGTCCTGGATGATTGCGATATGGTGGGGGATATTCCGGCACTGCATTTTGAGATATCGTTCGTACAGGGGATCGATGATCGACCGGAGAATCATAAGGGGGTCACCTCGACTATCATGCCGTTGTTGGGATATCGCTCAATGACAAACTTCTCTCCTTTCATCTCATCGGCAAATTTTGTAAGCAGCCACCAGGCCATCTCAATACGGTCCCCGCAATCCTCGAAGCTGTCAGGCTCGCACTTATCACGGCAGAGTAAAAGACAGGAACTTTTATCAGATTCGGATGGTTTTATGACACCGTACACGATTGTTCCGTCCTCGGTGATCTCATCAAACGGACGGGCGGTGTTTTGTGCGATCCGTTTTAAGCGTTCCCGCAGCTGCACGGAGTCCTTGAATGCAGATGAACACCAGTGCACCTTGTCGTGCCGGCATAGTTCATCTGCCCAGCCCTTTGCCCCATCAATCGCGTTGTGCAATTCATCAGCGAGTTCGTATCCCCGCTCCCGCATCTGGTAGGCGTTTGACTCCCCCCATTCCAGTTCATTGATGTTGAGGAAATCAAGGTATGGCAGAGCAGGGATAAGGTGTTGCAGCCCGGGTAATGCCGGGACTTCGATGCCGATATCAAACCCCATCTCTTTTGCCCGTTTTGCTGACCGGATAAAATCCGATTCAAGGATCTTCTCCCAGCATTCATGCGGGGGATGGAGCCGGATCTCATCGACAAGTCCCTGCATCTCACCCAGTTCTATATCGGTCGGGGCCTTTGCTGTATAGAGATGAATCTGGTGTTCCGGGCCAAAATGTTCTTTGAGCAGCTGGCAGTATGCAGTCACCTTCTCAAGGACAAGCAGCGGTTCTCCCCCGGTGATGCCGGTGCCCAGCGCACTCATGCTCTCCGCCATCTCAATAATCTGGGCGGGGATATCTACGGGAAGCTCGTTAGCGTATACGGTATCGGTTCCTTTCCGCTCGGAAGAGAGCGGGCAGTACCAGCAGGTGCGGTGGCACCGTCCCGTAACAAAGAGCACCATTTTTGCACCCTGGTGACAGAGGATACAGCCTTTTGAGAGTGTCATGATAGTGAAATGGAATTCCTGTCGGTAATCGGGAATTTCATATAATAATTGGATACCATTCGTGCTTTCTGTTAATATATACTTACAATATGTGCAAAAAGATTGTGTAATTTCTCGTTTGATCGGGGATCATAATAATAAATATACCTGCTCGGTTTAGCTGATTTCATTGCGATTCCTGTTGAGCATTTACAACCCGTGTAACCTCAAAATCCTCACAAAATATGGAGTGCATTGTTAAAGAATTCACATCCTGAGGTATACATTTGGGATCTCGGGTCAGTGGCGGAATACCCGCGAGAAATACCAATCGACGGGATGTTCACATTCTCCGGAGAACATTTAAATAAAGTCTCCCACAACCAACAGGTACAGAAAATGATTGATAACCATACTGAAGTAGCATTGTCTGAGGTTATTGGATTTGTGCTGATCCTTGCTCTCATCACGACCGCGTTCTCTCTCTACCTTGTTTACGGGGTCCCCGCCCAGGGCCGGGAGAACGAGATCCTTCACATGGGCGTGGTAAAGGACCAGTTTGTCGAGTACAAGGTAGGGCTCGACTCGCTTTTTACCAATAATCTTGTGGGGACAACCACAAGCAACACATTCTCGCTTGGGACCGGCGGGGGATAGACGCAGGGGGCAAACAGCATTTTTCCCATCATGAGCCCCATAAGCTCCGGCGGAATATTTATGATCAACCGGAGGACAACACTTCCTGAAACCCTTTCGATAACGTCCAATTCATACATCACGGGTACGGGAAGTTTTTCGGTACCTCTTCCAGCACAGGCAAATTTCACGCCAAATCATGTGTACGTTAATATTTCAATCCCATCATCTGTCCCAATAAACAGTACAGGCAATTTCGGTTTAACCGTAAATACGACAAAGTGGATTGCCACCGTAAATCTCACACCGCAAATGACTTATTATATTGATTATTTCCGACAACCTGTTGCGACTAGCATGATAACGTGTACAGATTATGATGGTCCAAATGGTACCGCAATAAATGTCTACACGGGGACATTTACTGTTGACGGGCGATCATGTCTTGTACCAATGAACCAATCCAGATACACGGGCACAGATCTCACAATCAGCATTACCAAGGGCAATATTATCACGATGCAGAATTATCCCGTGATCAAAAATGTCATCTCCGGGGGGAAATATACTGTCGATCTTATGGATACTTCATATGGACTTAATCCGGTAACTCTTCCTGGTGATAACATCAGCATCGTAGTTGACCGACCATTGGCCACTATTACGGGGACCGGAAATATCACCTATGACTTTGCCGAACAGCCATCCTATACTAATCCACCCATCTCACTTGGGGCAATAGAATACCGTGCAGACAACAATTACTGGATTCCCCAGACATATTATTACCAGATGGGAGGCGTGTTCCTCATCCAGTCTGAGGGAAGTACCACATATAAGCTACCTCCGGAGATTTCTTTTTCCTATGATCAAACGTCTAAAATCTCAACGGTGAATATCAATGCCCTCTCCATCACTAATCCATCCGGGGGTAGTGTTGTCGGGGGCAACAGCCCTGTCCAGATCAAAACAACCCTTATGAGCAATAATGCTCTGCCCTATGCAGTGGGAACAGCCAACACTCGATCGATCCGTATCGGTGTCAATACCGAAGATGATCAGGCGCGTCTGATGTGGAGGAATTACTTCAATTATACTGCAAGGGCTGGCAATCTGCCAAATACCGTGACTGGAAATACAACAACCGAGAGTTATATTATCATCAATGGAACTGATCTCTCCGAAACGGGAGAAACTTTTGATATCAATGTGATTGCAAAGAACGCAACATATTCAGCAATGGTGTATGGCGTGGGTTGATAGTGCTGTGAGAAGGACAGAAAACGAAACCGGCGTTTCGGAGATGATGGGTGCATTAGTATTGATATCGGTGATAGCGGCAGCTATTGGTATCATTGGTGTTGGTGTCTTATCCCAACCGCCCCCCCAGAAGATCCCTGCGGTTAGTGTCGACATCACGGCAATAGGCAACATCGTCTATATCCGGCATGAAGGAGGGGACCCCCTCACAAAAAATGAATTTAATATTATTCTGGATGGCATCGATAAAACCGCTTCATTCTCCGTTTTAAATGGTCCGGCAAGCTGGTCAACATGGATACCGGGGGAAACGCTCTATTATATTTTGCCTCCAGGCCAGAGTGTCCCTACCTCTGTACAGATCATTTACAATTCCGGGATCCGTGCATCCCTTGGCAGTTATTCACCAAAAATTATTACCGTACCATAAGCACAATCGGGCAATGCCGGGTATCCTTTCTATACCGACATTCCCCGGAACACCAAGCCTCTTCACGGGGTATAACACCTCATAGGGATCAGAGTAGGTGTTTTTCCCAAATACCGCACTGTTCATATACGCTCTTTCCTTCACATTATTTTTACTTCACACACATTACAAGATTTTTTACCAGTGACGATGACTTTCTATTTTTATACGGGCTGTTGATATTTTTTTAAGAGAATCAAATACTATTTTCACCGGGTTTAGCCGTTGTCGTTTCATCAAATGGTAGAAACATATTAAATGTGTAGCATTCTCTACCTCATCAGATACCCTAATATGATATCAGATACACTAACAATGCTAGTAGTATTATCTATGCGATAGTGTAACGACTCCCCGATCATGAAGCGAACTGACCGCATGCAAAACGATAAAAAATGCCGGGTATGCGAATCCGGTGTTTCAGAAACAATTGGCGCCGTACTGCTCATTGCTCTTGTAGTTTCGGCCATTGCAATTGTTGGTGTTATGCTGTCATCGCAGCCACTTCCCCAGAAAATCCCTGCACTCGATTCAGTTATTTCCACGTACGGCAATACGATACAAATCACCCATAATGGCGGGGATCTGCTGCAAAAGGATGAGATGATGATCCTTGTCAATGGCGTGGACAAGACATCAAGTTTTTTAAAAGAGGGGTCTCCCTCTTGGCAAACGTGGACTACCGGGGAATCGCTGATATTACCGGATAACGTGAACCCGGATAACGTGAAAATTGTTTTTAAGAATGCTCAAACGACTACTCTGTTATCTTCTGCGAATTTTGGTAACGTGGGCAATGTAACCGCCCAATATAAGATAACGGTATCTTCCGGGTCTGGCGGTACGATCACACCAGCCGGACCAGATGTTCCCGCGTATTATCATGACATGAAGTCATTTAGTATCCTCCCGTACCCGGGATATCATATTGTAAACGTACTTGTTGACGGTAATTCTGTGGGGGCAGTATCAAGTTATACCATAGGACCTGTGATAAAGGATTATACGATCTCGGCAACATTTGCAATCAACACGTATACAATCACGCCATCTGCCGGAGCCAACGGAGCAATAAGCCCAAGTACACCACAAACGGTGAATGAGGGTAGCAGCCTGGGTTTCACGATTACACCGAATCCCCATTATCATATTGCCAATGTTCTTATCGATGGCGTATCGAACGGTTCGATTTCCAGTTATACCTTCACAAATGTTGCGGCAAATCACACGATCGATGCATCGTTTGCATTCGATACGTTCACCATCACGGCATCCGCCGGAGCCAACGGAGCAATTAACCCATCCGGAACAGTGACTGTAAATTCCGGGGCAAACCAGACGTTCAACATTACCCCGAACACCGGCTATCATATCGCTGATGTTAAAGTGGATAATGTTTCGAGCGGTACAATTTCCAGTTATACCTTCACTGATGTTGCAGCGAATCACACAATCTCGTCATCGTTTGCAATCGACACGTTTACAATCACACCACATGCCGGAGCCGGTGGTGCAATAAGCCCAGGTACACCACAAACGGTGAACTATGGTGGCTACCTGAACTTCACGATAATTCCCGATGCCAATTATCATATCACAAATGTCACGGTGGATGGTACTTCAGTCGGTACACCTTCAAGTTATAACTTCACGAGTGTGCAGGCATCGCACACGATAAATGCATCGTTTGCGATCGATACATACACGATTACAGCGACTAACGACACGTTCGGGGCGGTTACTCCAGCGGGTATTTCGACAGTCAACTACGGAGACACACCGACATACACAATTACACCGAACACCGGGTATCATGTTCAGGATGTTCTGGTGAACGGCACGTCAGTAGGAGCTGTCACGAGTTACCTGTTCCCCAGCGTGACTACCAACAAGACCATCTCGGCTACCTTTGCTATCAACACGTACACGATTACAGCAACCAACGACACGTTCGGGGCGGTTACTCCGGCGGGAATAACAACGGTCAACTATGGAGCTACGCCGACATACACAATCACACCCAACACCGGGTATCATGTTCAGGATGTTCTGGTGAACGGCACGTCAGTAGGAGCTGTCACGAGTTATCTGTTCCCCAGCGTGACCACGAACAAGACCATCTCGGCTACCTTTGCTATCAACACATACACGATTACGGCGACCAACGACACGTTCGGGGCGGTTACTCCGGCGGGAATAACAACGGTCAACTACGGAGCTACGCCGACATACACAATCACACCCAACACCGGGTATCATGTTCAGGATGTCTTGGTGAACGGCACGTCAGTAGGAGCTGTAACGAGTTACCTGTTCCCCAGCGTGACTACCAACAAGACCATCTCGGCTACCTTTGCTATCAACACATACACGATTACAGCGACTAACGACACGTTCGGGGCGGTTACTCCGGCGGGAATAACAACGGTCAACTATGGAGCTACGCCGACATACACAATCACACCCAACACCGGGTATCATGTTCAGGATGTTTTGGTGAACGGCACGTCAGTAGGAGCTGTCACGAGTTACCTGTTCCCCAGCGTGACCACGAACAAGACCATCTCGGCTACCTTTGCTATCAACACATACACGATTACAGCGACTAACGACACGTTCGGGGCGGTTACTCCGGCAGGTATTACTACGGTCAACTACGGTGCTACGCCGACTTACACAATCACACCCAACACCGGGTATCATGTTCAGGATGTTCTGGTGAACGGCACGTCAGTAGGAGCTGTCACGAGTTACCTGTTCCCCGGCGTGACCACGAACAAGACTATATCGGCTACCTTTGCTATCAACACATACACGATTACAGCGACTAACGACACGTTCGGGGCGGTTACTCCGGCGGGAATAACAACAATCAACTATGGAGCTACGCCGACATACACAATCACACCCAACACCGGGTATCATGTTCAGGATGTCTTGGTGAACGGCACGTCAGTAGGAGCTGTAACGAGTTACCTGTTCCCCAGCGTGACTACCAACAAGACCATCTCGGCTACCTTTGCTATCAACACATACACGATTACGGCGACTAACGACACGTTCGGGGCGGTTACTCCGGCGGGAATAACAACGGTCAACTATGGAGCTACGCCGACATACACAATCACACCCAACACCGGGTATCATGTTCAGGATGTCTTGGTGAACGGCACGTCAGTAGGAGCTGTCACGAGTTATCTGTTCCCCAGCGTGACTACCAACAAGACCATCTCGGCTACCTTTGCTATCAACACATACACAATCACGCCGTCGATCATTGGCGGAAACGGAGCGATCAGCCCGGCTACCCCCCTGACGGTGAATTACGGAGCTACACCGATATTCAACTTCACGCCGAATACCGGGTATCACCTCTTTAACGTTACCGTTAACGGGACTGCTGTCACTCCGACCGGGAACAGTTATACTTTCCCCGCTGTCACGACCAACAAGACCATTGTCGGTTCGTTTGCGATTGATACATTTACTATCACGCCGTCGATCATTGGCGGAAACGGCGCAATCAGCCCGGCTACACCCCTGACGGTGAATTACGGAGCTACACCGATATTCAACTTCACGCCGAATACCGGGTATCACCTCTTTAACGTTACCGTTAACGGGACTGCTGTCACTCCGACCGGGAACAGTTACACGTTCCCCGCTGTCACCACTAACAAGACTATTGTCGGTTCGTTCGCGATTGATACGTTTACAATTACACCGTCAATCATTGGCGGGAATGGAGCAGTCAGCCCGGCTACCCCCCTGACGGTGAATTACGGAGCTACACCGATATTCAACTTTACACCGAATACCGGGTATCACCTCTTTAACGTTACCGTTAACGGGACTGCTGTCACTCCGACCGGGAACAGTTATACTTTCCCGGCGGTCACGACTAACAAGACCATTGTCGGTTCGTTCGCGATTGATACATTTACAATCACACCGTCAATCATTGGCGGGAATGGAGCAATAAGCCCAGCAACCGTACAGACGGTGAATTACGGAGCTACACCGATATTCAACTTCACACCGAATACCGGGTATCACCTCTTCAACGTTACCGTTAACGGTACTGCGGTCACTCCGACCGGGAACAGTTACACATTCCCCGCGGTCACGACTAACAAGACCATTGTCGGTTCGTTTACGATCAACACGTACACAATCACTGCGACAAATGACACATTCGGGGCGGTTACTCCGGCTGGTGTGACTACGGTCAACTATGGAGACACACCGACATATACCATAACGCCGAATACCGGGTATCATATAACCGATGTCTTAGTTAACAGCACGTCTGTCGGCGCGGTCACGAGTTACGTCTTCCCGAGTGTAACCACGAACAAGACGATCTCGGCAACGTTTGCGATCAACACGTACACAATTACGCCATCAATCCTTCGCGCAAACGGAACGGTCAGCCCTGCTACCGTACAGACCGTGAATTATGGAGCAACACCGATCTTCAACTTCACACCGGCTACCGGGTATCACCTGTATACTGTGACCGTTAACGGTACTGCGGTCACACCAATCGGAAACAGTTATACGTTCCCCGCTGTCACGACTAATAAGACGCTTGTCGGTACGTTCCTGATTGATCCACCAATCCCTGAATTCACTGGCTCGCCCCGGCCAGGAGCAATTCCGCTCAATGTCACCTTTACGGATTTATCAACGAACAGTCCGACATCATGGCTCTGGAACTTTGGCGATGGACAGTATTCGACTCTCCAGAATCCCACCAATACGTATTCGTCCGCAGGAAATTATTCCGTAAGACTTGAGGTGGCAAATGAAGGGGGAAGCAATGCTACGGAAAAAGCAGGATATGTCTTTACGTATATTCCCGCAGTTGCCAACTTTACTAACAGCACCGGTTACCCGAGAACCGGGCCGGCAAGCCTGACCGTATACTTCACGGACCTTTCTACCGGCTCACCGTATAGCTTCTTATGGCACTTTGGCGATATCGCCATAGTGAACACCTCGACAATGCAGAACCCAGGTCACACGTATGACACCATTGGCCTCTACTCAGTGAACCTTACGGTGGCAAACACGTATAGCAGCAGTTCACTCGTCCGTACCGGGTACATCAATGTAACCACGCCAATACCGGAAGTGTATATCTTCCCGAACACTACCTCTGGTTATGCCCCGCTTCCGGTCCTGTTAGAGGGCCTGGCAAGCAATTCCCCGACATCATGGTTATGGCACTTTGATGATGGGACTTCTGACGTAACTACGATGGATACGACGCATACGTTTGTCAACCCGGGAATCTATAACGTGAGCCTGACCGCAACCAATGCCGGTGGCAGCGGCATCGCCTACCAGCTGATCACAGTAACCACTCCGCCGCCGATGTTCACGAGCATCACGCCGAGTGTTGGCCCGACAGCAGGTGGGCAATCAGTAACAATCACCGGTTCGAACTTTACCCGGGCGACTTCAGTAACCTTTGGCGGCACCGCTAATGCGACTGGAGCAATGACGGTTAACAGCGATACCCAGATAACGGTAACAACACCCGTCCATACATCCGGAACCGTAGATGTCGTTGTCACTTCAGCCGGTGGATCGGCAACCGGCACGAACGCTTACCGGTATGCAGGAATCCCAATCTTTACCGGCATCGTGCCGGCAGCAGGCCCGCTCGCTGGCGGACAATCGGTAACGATCACCGGGTCAGGATTTACCGGAGCGTACAACGTGACCTTTGGCGGTACCGTTAACGCAACCGGTGCAATGACGGTTAACAGCGATACGTCCATCACCGTGACCACGCCCGCCCATACATCCGGAACCGTAAACGTCAACATCTCTACGCCCGGCGGTACTTCAGTGACCGGTTCGAACGCATACCGGTATGCAGGAATCCCGACCTTCACCAGCATCGTGCCGGCAGCTGGGCCGGCAGCGGGCGGACAATCGGTAACAATCACCGGAACGAACTTGACCGGAGCGAACTACGTACTGTTTGGTGGCACCGCTAACGCAACCGGAGCAATAACGGCGAACACCGATACGTCCATAACCGTGAACACGCCCAACCATGCAACCGGAACCGTGAATGTTGACATCACTACACCCGGTGGTTCGGTTACCGGCACGAGCGCGTACCGGTATGCAGGAATCCCGACTATAACCGGTATCACCTTGCCTTCACCGGCAATCGGACCGATAGCAGGTGGAACCAGCGTGACATTCACCGGGACAAACTTAACCGGAGCGAACTACGCAAGCTTTGGCGGTACCGCTAACGCTACCGGAGCAATTACGGCGAACACCGATACTTCCATCACTGTGACATCACCGGCCCATACGGTAGGAACGTATAACACCGTAGTCACCACACCGGGTGGCACATCTGCAACTTCATCAGCAGACAGGTTCGGGTTCTACCAGGTCACATTCTTCAACACTACCGGTGTAACCACATGGACACCCCCCAATGCAAATGTTGCTACCGTTGAATACCTTGTAATCGGCGGTGGCGGCGGTGGAGGGCGTTACGGTGCTGGTGGTGGCGGTGGTGGATTCCTCACCGGCACATTAACCGGTGTATCCGGTGCTCAAAGGGTAACGGTTGGTGGCGGTGGAGCCGGGGGAACGGGAACAACCTACCGTGGTTCAAACGGCGGTAACTCGTCCTTTGCTAACACAACGGTCGGAAACGGGATTAATGCTAAAGGTGGTGGCGGGGGCGGGTCTTCCCAAAGTACCACGTATGATGACGGATTGGCAGGAGGCTCCGGTGGGGGTAATGCCATGGGATCGGGTACTGTCGGATCGGGCATCGCTGGTCAAGGATTTGCTGGTGGAATGGGAGTTACTTACCAGCTGGGTCGCTACAATAACGGTGGTGGCGGAGGTGCAGGGAGCGTTGGTGGGACGGCTACTGCTGCAGTCGGTGGAACTGGTGGAACCGGGAGTCATTCAAGCATATCCGGAACTGATATGGGATATGCCGGTGGCGGTGGTGGCGGGGGCCGTACGTTCGCTGGCACGGCTACCGATGGCGGTGGAGCTGGTCGTATTGGTAATAATGCCGGTTACGCGGGTACTGCAAACTATGGCGGTGGCGGTGGCGGTGGTGGTAACACTAACAGTGGAGGCGCTGGTGGCTCAGGTACCGTCATCATCAAGTTCTACTAATCCCGGATAGTTGCCGGGGGATCAGGGGATAGCAGATAGAAACCATCAGCAACTAAAACGCTTATCACCCTTTTTTTATTTTTGATGTGGTTCATCGCATGCTACGGGTTTTCCTTCATAGGTGCTGGGGGATTTTCCAGTTTATGATAAAGCCAGAGTTTCAGTTTTCGCCATTTTTTTATCTTGTATCCATGCTCTCAACCCGGGATCAATTCAGATCCCTGTCCTATACATCATCCAGAGAATTGTATCGTACAAGCACGTTAACACGTTTCCTGTGTTGACCCTGATGAGGCAGCCCGGTTATTTTAATTTGAGAACGTAATGCATCAGTCATCGCTCAATGAAAAAGAATTCACTGGCGGGAAAAATTCCAAAATAAATTTTCAGGCCAAAAAAAGTTGTAAAATATTTTCCGGGCGTGAGAAAAATTTCCAAAAACTTTTTTTGAAAAATCCATATCAGTACTCCTTCCATAAAACAAAATACAACCAGACTGTCTAAAACCCCATAAAAACCCTGCAAAATGTCAGTTTCTCCGACGTAATCGCAATAAAAGGCAACCAAGGGCATTTGCAGGCCGGTTCTGCCAAAAAACCCAGTGGATTATGCGTCAAAATTCGATGCCCGTAAAAGCCCAATAATTAAACATGTTTTATTCTGTTTAAATCGCTTATTTTTCGAAAATAACCGATTTATGCGGTATTTATTAAAGATGTTGACAGTCTGCACATCTGCTCAAGGTTTTTGGATCTAAAACAACCAATCGGAGCCCGAATTGCACCCGGAATACATCATCTTTTGGTATTGGGATCTACCATTACGATATCCGGATATTGGGGTATCTGAGATTCTCATAGATCCCATGTGAGGGCCAATAATCCAGGAGTTTTCGATCAAACAGGGGGTAATCTTCACCTGAACGGGGCTCATTTTGGGCTTTGTTTGAGTATTTTGAAGGAACGGAGACCGTGGCGTGGCCGGATTGGGAAGGTTGTTAAGTGCTTAGGGAAGGAGGTCTTGGGGGGCTGATATATCGCGGGAATGGACTCGGACCCAATCTTAAATATTGGACAAGTTGGACAAAACTCTTACGGTTTCCGGGAATCTTTTTCCTGTACGATTTTCTCGCAGGACTTTTTCCGGAAATAACGGTACATCTGCCCATAGTGCCCGGAAAAAATTCCGGTACGTCCGGAACATTGCAAGCATAATCCGGGATATTTTCTGAACAATTTTCTCGCAGGTCTTTTTCCGGAATGGAATTGAACACAAGTGTTATGATCAATCCAAAACATCGCCGGTCAATAGGAAAAATCCCATAGTTTCAAAAATTGAAACTCACAGATATGTTCTAATAGGAATATTCTTTATCAATCAGATCTCATATTTTGCATTAATTTATTATTGGTTTTGCAGTACTTTGCCAGACTGCCAAGAGCCGTGAATCAGGAATTGCATCCGGGAGGAAATGAATGAAAACAAACCGTAATCAAAGGACATGGATATCTGTCATTATCCTAATCTTAACAGGACTGTTGCTGATCGGGGGAGTATCAGCAAGCGAATTTGCGCCATGGTCAATTCAGACCGTGGACAGCGCAGGTACGGTTGGACAATATTCATCTGTTGCCCTGGATGCAGCGGGCAACCCTGCAATCAGTTACCATGACGAGACGGATGAAGACCTGAAGTATGCCTCATGGAACGGAAGTATGTGGGTCATCACGACCGTAGATGCCTCCAAGAAATCTATTGACCACCATTCATCCTGGGGTTGGGGCAGGGGCTGGGCCGGTAGCTGGGGCTGGGGTTGTGATGCCCATTATATGAAAGATTATCATGGAACCGGGAGCGTGGGCGAGTATACGTCTCTCGCCTTTGACAGCAGCGGTAACCCGAGGATCAGTTACTACGACGACTCAAACAAGGACTTAAAATATGCTGCGTGGGACGGGACCCAGTGGGTCATCACAACGGTTGACGGTACCAACTACAAGAAAGATGGACAAAAAGGGTATAACTGGGATGGAGATAATGGCAGAGCTCAATCCAGTTCTATAAATGTGGGCAAATATTCGTCTCTGGTCCTTGACAGAAATGGCAACCCGAGGATCAGCTACTATGATGAAACGCATGGGATCCTGAAGTATGCCACATGGGATGGAAGCAAGTGGGTTATCTCGACCGTAGATTCTTCCAAGAGTGAGGGCGGCAGCAGGTCGAATTGGGGCGACTGGGGCTGGGGCGGTTACCAGAATCACGATAACGATAACGAATATACAAAATATTATCATGGAACTCAAAAGATTGGCGAATATTCGTCTCTCGCCCTTGACAGCACCGGCAAGCCGAGGATCAGTTACCATGACGAGGGGAACGAGGACCTGAAGTATGCCACTTGGGACGGCAGCCAGTGGGTCATCACAACGGTTGACGGTACCAATTATAAGAAAGCTGGACAAAAAGGGTGTAACTGGGATGGAGATCACGGCAGAGATCAATACAATTCCATAAAAGTGGGCGATTATTCGTCCTTGGCCCTTGACAGCACCGGCAGCCCGAGGATCAGTTACTATGATGAGACGAACAAGGACCTGAAGTATGCCACCTGGGACGGCAGCCGGTGGGTCATCACTACGGTCGACAGTGTCAAGACTGTGGGAGAGTATTCATCCCTTGAGCTGAATGCGAACGGCGACCCGCGTATAAGCTATTACGATGCATCCAATGGCCATCTGAAATTCGCCGCATGGAACCGTACAAATTCGTTGTGGGTAACTGAAATTGTAGACAGTTCCAAGAAAGTCGGGACATTTACATCCCTTGCCCTGAACTCACAAGGTATGCCCTGTATCAGTTACTATGATCAGTCGAATAAGGATCTGAAATATACCGGCTGGACCGGGCACACACAAACCCCGACAGCCCCGACCGTAACCGGCATATCCCCGACCAGTGGACCATTGGTTGGCGGGACTGTGGTTACTATCACCGGTACCGGGTTTACCGGAGCAACGGCCGTTAACTTCGGCACCACGCCCGGCACCAGCCTGACCGTGAACTCTGCAACAAAAATCAACATCACATCTCCCACCGGTGCAGCAGGTACCGTTAATGTAACGGTCACTACTCCCGCAGGTACCAGCGCTACTTCACCCGCTTGCCAGTTCACGTATACTACAGTTACTGCCGCCCCGACCGTAACCGGTATATCCCCGACGAGCGGACCATTGGTTGGCGGGACTGTGGTCACTATCACCGGTACCGGGTTTACCGGAGCAACAGCAGTTAAGTTCGGAACCACTGCCGGTACCAGCCTGACCGTAAACTCTGCAACGCAAATCAACATCACATCTCCTGCCGGTGCAGCAGGTACCGTTAATGTAACGGTCACTACGCCCGCAGGTACCAGTGCTGCTTCATCCGCTGGCCAGTTCACGTATACAATACCCACGCCAACCGTAACGGGTATCTCACCAACAACGGGATCTGAAGCCGGTGGTACTGTAGTTACTGTCACCGGTACTGAGTTCACCGGAGCAACGGCAGTTAAGTTCGGAACCACTGCCGGTACCAGCCTGACCGTAAACTCTGCAACGCAAATCACCATTACATCTCCCGCAGGTGCAGCAGGTACGGTCAATATAACGGTCACAACGCCCGGTGGTACCAGTGCTACTTCACCCGCTGACGAGTTCACGTACACAATTACACCCCTCACCGTGACCGGTATTACTCCGGGAACAGGTGTTGCCGGTACATCAGTTTCGATAACGAACCTTGCAGGTACCGGGTTCCTCCCGGGTACAACGGTGAATCTGACAAAGACAGGTTCATCCAATATCACCGCCACATCGGTAACCGTAGACTCATCGTCAAAGATCATCACCTGCACGCTCCCACTCCCCGCGCCATCTGCAACCTCAGCCGGGCAGTGGAATGTCGTAGTAACAAACACTAACGGGCAGTCCGCGACATTAACCAATGCATTCATCATAACAAACCCGGCCCCGACCATAACCAGCATTAATCCAGCTACCGGTGTTGCCGGGACTCAACTATCGAGCGTAAGTATTACGGGCGAAAATTTTGTTAAGGATACAACACCGTCCGTCTGGTTAGCAAAAACAGGAGAGGACAATATTAATGCGACCGATGTTGTCGTGGTCTCACCTACGCAGATCACCTGCGCAATTTTGCTCACTCCCTACAAAAACACAATACCCGGGCAATGGGATCTCGTAGTAAAGAATGCTGATGGACAATCCGGGTCAAAAATTGCCGCATTCGCTCTGACAAACCCAGCACCAGTAGTAACATCCATCGAACCATCAACCGGTATTAACGGGACAACCATTCAGATTGTAAAAGTAACGGGTAACAACTTTGGCTTTGGTCAAAACCCGTATATCTGGCTGGCAAAAACAGGGCAAACTAATATTGATGCGACAAGTATCCAGATTTACGGAACAGAGCAGTTGTCATTCACCCTTATTATTCCCGAATCCGCTCCGGCCGGGACGTGGGATCTCCTGGTCAAGAGCAGGGACGGGCAAGTCTCGGCAAATCTGGGTGTGTTCACGATAACACAAAAAACGGGTGCCACCCCTCTTACGTGGGACTGGTCTGTTGATGGCTGGAATGGATGGCAAACTGCAACTACATGCCCGACAGCCGGAACCTGTTCGATATACGGCCCGGTCATGGTTAACGGCCACGGCGAATATGGATCGGATATTACCTCTGCTACGGGTAGTAAAACGGAATCCACGGTCTCAAAGACATTTACGGCCCCCTCTGATGCCACTTGGACTTCCCTTACGTTCACGGGTCTGCTCAGTTCCTCCGATCTTCTCAACGGAAGAAAGATGACCATTAGCGTGGATGGTGTGGATGTGTATTCTTCCACAGCGGGACAGGACCCCGCGATCAACGGCCAGCAATTCACCATTACAAAGACCTTTACGCAAAGAAACACGGTGAAAGTAACAATATCTGGCATACAGTCCCCAATAAGGGATACAACATCATACAGAATGCAGTTCAACTCATTGACCCTGAAATAAAGAAACCATCACAACGCTGATAACAAAAAAGCGCCGGCTGGATAAACCGTGTGTTCCCGTATTGTCGGGAATAGGGCAGCCGACAAATAGGGAATACTTCCCTTTTTTTATTTCATCCCATTCTCCAGAGTGAGAGCGTTCACCTTGGATGTATCCGATCTGTTTGGATTGGATTATATTTACTTCAAGGACATCACAATACGCAAAATCGCGTATTTCGTCATGGAAGCTCCAGCGGTAACCAGGAATGATGCGTGTGTTGTACGGGTTGATAGCAGAGACTTTTTCTTATTTTTTGATTATAACGGAAATTACAACTTTGCTATACTAAAGGGTCTGTTGCTGCGGGTAATCCCGTAAGCAGTTAATGAATATACCCTGCAGCAATCAATAGTGTTCCTTATCTCGTAATGTCGTGTAATTTATAAACTAGTCCAACCATTGATTGTTTATTCTGGATAAGGGCACACACCAGTAAAATTCCTTAATAGAGATCTGTTCACTTAATACCAGTCAGATAAGAAAACAGAAACATTGCGGAAATATCTTGTAAGAATTCCCGGTTAAAAAAATAACAAATCGTGATGGAGCATCGCATGACAAACCCCCCCAACAATAAAAACAAGTCGCTGCTGATCGTTGGGATAATCATACTTATTGCCATTATCTGTATTCTCATTGCCGTCATTGCATCTGGTGCTTTAGCCCCCCAAAAGAATATCCCTTCACCGAATATAACCCCGGCTGGACCTATCAACCCGCCCACAGGTGCTTCCGGAACACTGGTAAGGGTAACCATTGATGGCACGAATTTTTCCTATGGACAATCACCATCCGTATGGCTGGCAAAAACGGGAGAGCCTGATATTCCCGCAACAGATGTTGAGGTGATCTTACCAACCCGGCTCGCCTGCACATTCCCACTCCCTGCGTCATACTCCTCTGCCGGGCCGTGGGATGTTTTTGTGAAGAACGCTGGCGGGCAATCCGTATCAAAGATAGGGGTGTTCACGATAGTAAACGCAATTTCACCCCCTCTGACATGGGACTGGTCTGTTAGCGGCTGGAAAGACTGGCAATATAGTGCTTCGTGCAAGGAAACGACAGGAACTGCGACTGGATACTGTGTGGGATACGGTCCGATCATCGTTGACGGTCATGGCGAATACGGATCGAATGTTACTCTTGGCAGGGTTCCAACGGAATCCAGTGTCTCGAAAACCTTTACGGCCCCATCAGGTACCAGATGGAACACCTTAACCTTCAATGGTCTGCTCAGTTCCTCTCGTGTCCCTCCTGCACGATGGATGGCCATCGATGTGAATGGGATAAGAGTGTTTTATGCCGATGCATCGAAGACACCCCCGGGCAATGGCCAGAAATTTACCATAACACAATCCTTCACACCGGCAAATAGTGTAAATATTAAGATATCCAGCGGGCAGGACCCGACCTATGGTACACCGTTGTATATCATGCAGTTCAATTCATTGACCCTGAGTTGAACGCCCCAAATCCTTGTGACTGCAGGGCAACTGAAAACAGCGATAGTTTTTACCAGTCCCGTAATCCGCGTATCCCGGCAGGTTTTATTCGTCCTTCTCCACACAAAACAAAACCCTTAATGACTACAAAAACCCGAAAAAAGAACATTGTGTCACAAGTGACATCGTCTGTCCAAAACATTATCCCGGTTCAACAGGAACAAAAATATTCTGGATTGATCCGTCCTGTCTAAACAGGTACATGTACGTCAATCAAACCCTGCGGCTTACTCGTTTCCATCCGGGAGATTAACGTCCCGTTTTTATAGACTTCGGTTACCAGTTTTCCATTTGATGCATCAGCCTTCTCGATTGTTCCCTCTACCATACCAACATTTGCCGGGATTTCATATAACTGGTCACCGGTACTTTGTATCGGGGTAGAAAGTCCCCGTCCCCCGATCGATCCGGAATAATACCCGGGATAATATACCCGAACCCATACGCCGGCAGTGGGAATACTGATCTTGGGAAGATAAGCTTCTGTAGTCTGGATATTCGGTGACGGAACAGGTGTTGTTACCACATTCGGTACTACATTTTTCGTTGCCACATCAGGTGTGAGATCTTCAGATCCCGTTCCGAGCAATTCAATAGCTCCATAGGGGGACTTGGTACTCTTCCGCGAGATCAGCTTCCCGTCTTTGTAGATCTCAACTAACATTTTATCTGACGATCCATCCCGTTTTGTGATTATTCCGTCGATCGTGGCGTTAACGACCGGCAACTGGTACCACTGTATCCCGGTACTGTTCACCTCAATATTCCTCCCGCGTGCACCGATATTCCCATAGAAATTACCAGGATACTCTACCCGTACCCAGACGCCATTAGGAGGAATACTGATCTGGGGAACAGACACCGTCGGGACAAAAGATACCCGGGGAGTGGGTGTCGGAGTCGGAAAAGGAGTTGGTACGATGGTGACCACACCCTTTCCTGTAATAGTCATATTAAGTGGATCAGGTTGTGGTTTTTCACGCAGGGATTGTCCCACGAGGCTCATTCCTACGATCATAACCATTACAATAATGAACATGATGGCGATCGTGTCAAGCGGCGAACGTTCAGTGTATTCGTCTTCAGGAGCCTGGTTGACACTTCGGGATGGGCCAAAAACAGTCCATTCCGGTACTGCAGGGCGACTGACCTGTTCTTCAACTACCAGCGTCCCCTTGTTTTTCCGATCTACCTTGGTTAACAGAGCACGAATGGCCGTGATACTTATGCCCCCAGTAGGAACATCATGCTCTTTGAAGATTGCTATGCATTTTTCGAGTTCAACAATATTCTTATCGCCAATAAAATGGATAAAAATGAGTTCTAATGATCGTTTCTCACCACCGGGGGTGTTAATGGTGAGCGTTATGATTGGTTCGCGTAATTTATTTACACCCGATATTGCCTGATCAATTTCTGTAAAAGGGATCTCTTCGTGGATACGGCCCGTTTCATTTTCAATAAGTATGAGACGCCTGCTGGTCAGTACTGCTTCGTACCTGACGCCCGTGATAATTACAATCTGCGTCTTTTTAATTATCGTTTCATCGCTGTCCAGCTTGAGGTTGTCCATGACTCTACATTTAACTATAAATCTTAACTATAAAAACCAATTCGGATTTTTGATTAAACGCCTCTTCATAAAAAATGGATTTCCGGCATATGCGGCAACCGGACTGGCATATCTGGGGGGTTCAGACCGGTCGATCCGCATGTCACGCCAGCGAATAAAAAAAATACGATCCAGCCATAAGCCCGTGAAAAATCGTCGTCCGGTTACCGGGAGACCGTTACCGGTCTGCGGTTCCGGGTTTTTGGATTTTCGTATTCCGGTTCACCAGTACATTATACGCATCATGTTTCGGGTTGTGCCGGACAAGCACGCTCTCGATCTCGAAGAGGGTCCCGTACGGTGCCGACACAATCGCCTCATTTTCCGGTGTGACGTGGTAAGCTGGCACCACCGCATACACCGGGGTTTCCACCGTACCATCGCAGAGCTTGAACACCATCGTCTTCGCATCGCCCAGGTTCCCTGACATCTTGGATGCAATAAGATTGATCCGTTTTTCCACGTGGCGGCGGATCTGGGACAACCGCAGGACACGGGAACCTATGGGCACCCGGTAAGCATCCCGGACTTTTCCGTCTTTCCTAAGCACAACATAACTGTACTTGATATCGATGTTGAGATACCGGAACGGCTCTTCACCGGATGCAAGTACTCCCATAATCCGTGTTGGCTGGATGTTCCGGTTTATGGCAAAACTCCAGCACCGGTCCGGTGTGCAGTTCGTGCCCCAGATAAATGAACACGGGCTGTGAATCGTGAGCCCCCGTTTCTTTAATGCAAGCGAAAGCAGCCGCAGCTGGGCAGAGTTCGTCTCTTCAGCAGGTTCGATAATGAGAATCGTGCCATCCGGCGCAAGCCGCCCGGCCAGTTTCATGACAATATCTGCCCGCTGGTCAAGCGAAACATCGCTGATCTCGTTGAGCACATTCGAAAAGATCATCAGGTCGATCTGCTGCGGAATTTTTGCCGGGTCAAGGGTGGTGAGATCCGCCTTTATCGGGGGCTTGATACTGACAGGTGCCCCTTTCTGCGTGCACTGTTCCCGCAGGTACATGAATGCCTCGATGTTCTCTTCCGAACGTTCGACCGAGTATACCGTTGCCGTTACGCCATCCAGCCGGGAATAGAAATCTGCAATCGCAAGCGGCACGACTCCCGGCCCGGTACCGGCATCCAGCACGGTCATTGTGTTCTTCAGCAACCCGTCGCTGGCAAGCATGGCGAGCAGGTACTGGGTCTGCACATAGTAGACAGGGAAATGGTAGGCGAGATACCCAAGCACATGGTATGCCTTGGTATACTGCAGCGATCGCTGGTGTGTCGGTTTCCAGTAATCCGATTTCTGGGCAACAATTGCCCTGCGGAGCCGTTCGAGGATTACAGGATCGGTTAGTTCCTTTCCCACTTTTTTGGGGATGTACTGCTCGATTGCTGTTTCCAGTGCCGGGGGAAGACGACGAGTTGCAAAAAATGCGTCCTGCCTTTCTGACTCTGCCGGGTTCAGGGTATAATTCACGGCCGGAACCCTCCGTGAAATTTCATAATCATTCCCGACCTTCTTTGCCACCAGGTTCAGTTCATCTAACCGGGGGGTGATGAGAGTGAACAGTTTTTCAACCGTGTGTTTCTTTTCCAGGTACGGCACAATCTCCGAGAGTAAAAAGACCGGTTTTGTACCGGCTACGTATTTTATCGTGGAGATGAGCTGCTTATCGGTCATTGTTGCCGGTAACTTGGTGATAGACCCTATTACATCTTTTGTCTGACATACTCCCGTGACTAAAGTCGCGGGCTTTCTGCTGCTTTGATCGTAACACCGCACTCCGGCCACTCGTTACTGATCTCCCGTTGAACCTGACTGGAGGGTACACCCTGCCGGTCTTTTTTTCTCCCTCTGCCAACGCTGAACGCATACGTGATCTCAGCCCACGCCCGCTCCAGCAGTTCCCGGTAGTACGCGATATCGAAGTGTTCTGCATTCCATGCCGGGACCACTTTGTACGTGCGTGCATCCTGCACCACATACCGGATCTTCATGCCCGGTGCGACAGGTACACCAGCCGCCCGGTATGCGTTCACCGCAGCGCCTTCAATACAACGATGGGCGTACGTGAGCCGGCTTATCCGACGGCTGATGGTCATCTCCTGTGCGGGCGCTGACGGGAGTTGTTCCACAGCATTCCGGTATATCGCGTTTACCTGATCCCACAGTCCGCTGAGTTCTGCAATTGTTGCCGCTCTGCCCATGACTGCAAGCATATCGCCCTGCATAGTACGGATATATTCCGGGGTGTCATGCCTGCGTGCGGCAATGCCCCGCACCTTCACGCTGCCATCAGAGAGCCGGCCATAGTAGCGGTTGTAGGCTCCCAGCCCGTCATTGAGCGGCAGGAAAACGATCCAGTTAAAATGTTCGAGTTCTGTTGATAACCCGGTCTCGCGGTTGACCCGCTCCTGCAGTGCTGCAACCGGTGAACCCTGCACCCAGAGGCAGTCCACGATGCCGTGGAGGACACGAAATCCCATCGCTTCTGCAATGTCCTTGGTGAGCAGCAGGATGTCACGCGATCGCCCGGTGATTCCCTCGTGCACTTCTATCCTGCCAAACTTTGCATTCTTGTAACCCGTGTAGCCGAAACAGGTGACCAGCATCCACTTGAGGATAGCATCGATACCCGCTATAGCCGGGTCGGTCTTTTTCAGCTGCTTTGTCCGGATCCGCAGGTCAAGCAGGGGTTCCAGCGCGACTGGGAGAAAACCCCGTCGCTGCTGTTCCGGGTGGGCGATGGTCTCGGGGGACAGGTTCGCATTCACAATGATGGAGGGGTACATTGACGTAAAGTCGATCTCGTCCACATCTGCAAAGATACCGGGCTCCGGCTGGAACATCATTCCGCCCCGGTCCGCGGTCTTAAGTGCCGCAAATTTCCGCAGGACTTCAGCATCGCTCTTCCGGAACGGCACAACAATTCCCCTTCGCACCGCTTCATAGGTCTCGTAGCTGGAGATGAGCGTGCCCGGGGTGAACCGGGACGCGAGACTGGGGGAGAGCCCCGATAACCGGGAAGCCATAAGCACCCCGGCTAGCCCGCCCTCGCGGTACACAAACGACTGTTCGGTATCGATCAGGATTCGCCCATCTGGTATGAGTGCTGCTTCCTTGTGCTCAACCCTGCCGTAGCTCCAGTAGGAGCGCGAGTCCATGGTACGGTACTTCCCGCTCCGGGAAAACGGCATCGTAAGGCCCAGCACCCGGGCCCGTACCTGTAGTTTTGACATCCAGCGATCTGCATCGGTCATCAGGATCAGGTCCGGGTCATACGCAGCAACGAGCCCGAAGAGATCGGCAAGCACATCGCGTTCCTGCCCGTGCAGCCGCTCGGTGCGCCCGCATATGATCTCAATATCCGAGCAGGTCTGGTTGCGGGCCGGGTCATCCCGGATCCGGATCTCCATGCTGTTCAGGCCGTGCTCGAATACAGGGGAGAACCGGTCAGCCGGATCCGCACAGCAGGGAACGATTCCCCCTTCTGCCATGAAACGCTGGTCGCGTCGCACGTCCACATTGAAGAGCTGCGCTGCAAACTGCGTCTGCTGCTCGATAGCTTCTGCCACCGGCCTGCCGGCAAACACCGCGTATCCCTCGCATTCACCAAAGATCGTGGTAAACGTGCGGGGCTCCGCCCGGTAGTGCTCCTCTAACGCTTCGAGCAACTCGTGATATAAATTCGGATCCGGGAGATGAAGATAAAACGGTGGATCATACTCGTGATGGATCTTCTGTACGGATCCATCCTTGTGCCACAGGTCCACACCCCCGCTCCGGAATGCCGAGTCAAGGATCCACATCGCGCACCTCTTTCTCTTGTTTCTTACCCGGGTCATCCATGCAAGCCGGTGTCTTCTGCACCTCCCGCTCTTCCTGTTGTTTAAGTATCCCGATGAGCACTGAGAAGACCGCAGCCTCCAGCGGATCATCGCAGCCATAGAACGCCTCGCTCGAATGGAGTTTTGCAAGCGCTACCAGCCTCTCGCCATACGGCTTGTCTTCTTTTCTGAGTGCACGTACGGCCCTGGCCCAGCGATCTATCGGGCCCTTTACCCCCTGCCGGACGCTTTCAAAACTCCTGCCCGTTTCCTACACCTCCAGCGTCTTCTGGGCTCTTGGCACCACTCCCCCTTTCCGGCAGGATCGTTGGCTCGCAAAACCAAAACGGTCCGGTACCGGGCCTTCGGGCACAATCTCGATGATCCGGTCGGCCTGCCGGATCAGTGCGGCAAAAGACCGGTCACTGGCCGGCGCCCACAGGATCACCATGGCTTCCCTGCCGGTCTGCTTAAGCGCTGATGCTATGGGGACAAACAAGCGCTCTGCCCCGTCAAAGAGCGTAGGGTCATGCTCGATAAAGACAATGGTGTGGCTTGCTTCGTGGATGACGGTTAAGAGCTGGTCTGCGGTAAACGGCCTGCGGACTTCAAAATTGTTTGATGTGCGGCTGATGCCCGAGAGAATACGCGAGTAGTTGCCGCAGACATAGAGGAAGAGGAAACGCTGGAGGTCGGCGTTGCTGTTGAGCGCTGCAAGTATCTTTTTTTCCGGTGCGATCACTGCCGTAAAACTGCCCGGGTGCAGGGTGATCCCCTTTGAGAGCTCGATCAGCATAGCACCGGATCCCTGCTGCACCGGGCGGGATAAGGCTCAGGTTCGCGGGGGGCGAAAGTAAAAGAAAGACATCGTAAGATTGATGAGCGGATGGATGATAAGTGGAGGGTAATGTGCGGCCGGTATTCCCTTATCTGCATCGATGATCTCGGCAACCGCTTCCGTATATTCAACCCGATGCTTGGCGCCCGTTCAAAGTTCAATATAGCGCCCGGCACCCGGCAGCCGGTGATCGTGCAGGGGGCTTTAAGCAGGGAACTTAAGCAGATGCAGTGGGGGCTGGTTTCTCACTGGACAAAAGATCTCAAGGCTGCGCACCCGATCATCAACGCACGGGCAGAGTCCCTTTTGGAAAAACCTTCGTTAGCCTCACTGCTGAAAACGAAACGCTGTCTTGTTCCTGCAAGCGGCTTTTTTGAGTGGAAGCACGAGGGGGCAAGAAAGATCCCGTTCTACCTGCACCTGAATGACCAGCCGCTCTTTGCCTTTGCCGGGCTGTACGATGAGTGGCACGATTCCGCAGGAGCTCTGCTCACCACGTACACGATCATCACTACAGAGCCAAATGACCTGATGGCAACGGTCCACAACCGGATGCCTGTGATTATGTCTCCCGAACACGAAGATGGGTGGCTCACCGGAGAGCAACCGGATATTGGGCATCTCAGGGAGATGCTCGCACCATACCCTGCAGAAAAGATGGTGATGCATCCGGTCTCCCCGCTCGTGAATACGCCATCAGCCAATGATGAGCGGGTGGTACGACCCGTGGCTTCATTAAATTCGCAGTATACACAATAAACGAGGAACCAGATGCTCGATCACTGTCCCGGAGCCGCAAATATCCGCACTCCCACGCTCGCTATCAAAAAGTGCCCCCGGTGCGGAGAAGAAGTAGAATTGTTCTCAAACGATATCTCTGTCAAATGCAGCTGCGGTTTTGAGGTCTACAATGATATTGCATCCTGCGTCCAGTGGTGCAAGTATGCAAAGGAGTGTGTCGGTGAGGAAATGTACAATAAACTCATGGCACAGAAGAACGTACCCGAACAGAAAAAATAAGATGTTACCTGAGCGCCAGCATCCGCTCGATCGCCCCGCGGGCCCGGTCTGCGATCTCGTCCGGCACGGTGATGCGGGGGCGGAGTGTCTGTAACGCGTCCCGCACCTTTGTAAGATCCGTCTTTTTCATATTCCGGCAGATGGCTGCCTGCGACAACGGATAGCATTGTTTCTCCGGGCATTCTTTTGCGAGCCGGTGCAGGATCCCGACTTCAGTACCGATGATGAACTCCTTTAAAGGAGATGCGCAGACACGGTGGATGATGCCAGATGTGCTTGCCACATGATCCGCGAGGTCGATTACTTCCGGGCGGCACTCCGGGTGGACGAGCAACTCCGCACCCGGGTGTGCCTGCCGGGCAGTAGCCACATGAGCGGGGGTGATCTGGTCGTGCACAATGCAGAACCCTTCCCATGGCAGGACTTCCTTTTTTGTAAACCGGGCTGCATAACGCCCAAGATTCCGGTCCGGTACAAAGATCACGCGGTCCTGTTTAACCGAGTTGACAACTTTTACGGCATTCGACGATGTGCAGCAGATGTCGCTCTCGGCCTTGACTTCCGCGGTTGTATTCACGTAACAGACCACAGCAGCATCCGGGTTACGGGCTTTTGCGAACCGGAGTTCTTCTGCCGAGATCATCTGGGCCATCGGGCAGCAGGCATCGGGAGCGGGAAGCAAGACGGTCTTATCGGGCGAGAGGATTGCTGCTGTCTCAGCCATGAAATCCACTCCGCAAAAGACAATTACTTCGCCATCCATGGTGGCCGCAGCTCGTGAGAGTTCAAGCGAATCCCCGCAGAGATCGGCGATGTCCTGCACTTCCGGTAACTGGTAGTTATGGACAAGGATGATCGCATCCCGCTCTTTTTTCAGTGCGAGAATCTCGTCTTTGAGTGAAGTGCCCGGCACGTTTTGAAACGCTCCTGTTTTGTATACATGAGTTTTGGGGTATCAAAAAGCTGGTGTGTGGGGGAAATTTATGAACGGGAACACCTAACTATTCCCTGCTGTAATGAAGATCATTTTTCCCGATTCAACTACAGAGACGAAAGGGGGCGAGCCGGAGAGCATCAGCCAGATTCTCGACCGGCTTAAGATCAACCCGTCCGAAGTGATCGTATCCCGTAACGGGAAGCTGGTTCCCGAGGATGCGGTTGTCGGGGGCGAGGACGAGATCCGGATCATTCGCATTGCACACGGGGGATGAATGGCGCAGGGTAATGGCGTACCGGCAGAAGCGGAGGGACGGTGCTCACTCTGCGGTGAACCGCCGGTCATTCGCTTAAACGAACCGGAAAGATATCTCTGTGATGCCCATCTCATCGCTGAGGTAGAAGAACGGGCAGCCCGGACGATACAGGAAAGCGAACTGGTAAAACCGCATGACCGGATCGCAGTTGCGTTCAGTGGCGGCAAGGACAGCACCGCACTCCTGGTGATCCTCTCCCGGCTTCTCCCAGCATGGGATGATGTGAGCCTTGTGGCTATTACCGTGGATGAAGGAATTGCAGGTTACCGTGATGACACGATCCGTGCCGCAGAAGAGGTAACAAAAAAACTCGGGATCGAACATGTCTGCGTCTCGTTTACCGATCTTATCGGGGATGATCTCGATACCCTGCTGGTCGGGCGCGAGATGCAGGCGTGCTCGGTCTGCGGGATCCTGCGACGAAAAGCCCTTGCGGTTGCTGCGCACAAAGCGGGTGCAACCAAAATTGCCACCGGTCACAATCTCGATGATGAGGCACAATCGGTCCTCATGAACACGCTGCGGGGTGACCTGCCCCGTCTTGTCCGCACCAGCGATGCCGACTCTTCCGGCTGTTTTATACCCCGGATCAAACCGCTAGCCGATATAGCAGAAAAAGAGATTGCCGCCTACCTGTTTGTCCAGGACATGTTCCCTTTCCTCCCCGAGTGCCCGTACACCCGGTATGCCCTGAGATTAGAGGTGCGATCCATGCTCTCTGCCCTGGAACAGAAGCATCCCGGTACCATGCGCAACCTGATCAAGAGCAAAAAGGCGATAGAAAAACATGCAGACCAGTATACAATGTCCGAACCCCTGCGTCGCTGTCGCGAGTGCGGGGACCCGTGCAGCGGAGAGATCTGCCAGGTATGCATGCTCCGGAAATCACTGGGGAAGTGACGGCATACCCTGAACACGTTCGGGATGCGTATAGATTACCATTTTTGTACTGCGGACAAACCCGACAACACACAGGCCGGTCTTTGCAGCGATCTCGATTGCAAGGGTAGTCGTTGCTCCCCGGGAGATAACGATCGGAATGTTTGCGATCAGGCATTTCCGGACCATCTCTGAGGAGATACGTCCGGAACAGATTGCGTAGGTACGGGAAAGATCCACGTTGTTCCGCAGGGCATACCCGATCACCCGGTCAAGTGCATTGTGCCGCCCGATGTCTTCCGAACGGGCTATCACGCCGTTGGTGGATGCAAGTCCTACCACATGGATGCCGCCGGTTTTATCGTGCAGCTCGGAATCAAGAATTCCCCGTATCGTGCCGCTGATGATAGTTGAGGGGATAGTAAAGTCGGATTTAACGGAAGGGAGTTTTGTGGTATCGATGAACGATGCACTGCCCCCGCATCCTGACAGGATTGTTTTTTTGGGGCCCAGCACCTTAAAGAGGTTCTTTGTGATCACACTCAGACGGTTCTTCTCAATCTTGATCGATTCGATCTCGTCAATTCCCTTGATGATCTGTTCCGTGAAAAGATAGCCGGTGACAAAATCCTCCAGCTGCACGGGGCTCATCATCGCTGTCATCGCGTGCCTGCCGTTAATAAAAAGGGCATAGGGGATCTCTTCGATCACTTCATGCGTGCCGGCTCCGGCCTTTTCCCCGTCAACCCGTATACAGGGGACGTGCCTGAACATTTCCTCTCGTGTTATATGTCCATCTTTGTGTGCGGTCATTGCTGTTCTTATCCTTGTTACCGGTTTGTTACCCGGTTGTTAATACTTCGTCCATACTGCCGGAGCGGTAGCCTTCGAGATCGAGTGTGACATAGGCAAACCCGATTGTTTTGAAGGTTTTCACCAGCTTGTCCTGTATAGCCAGAAATTTCGGAAGATCGGCATTCATGATTTCGATCCGGGCAATGCTCCCGTGCATTCGGACCCGGCACTGGTAAAAACCACTGGTGTGCAGGAATGCTTCGGCCTTCTCGATCATGACCAGTTTTTTAAGCGTGATCTCATCACCATAGGGAATACGAGATGACAGACAGGCAGCTGACGGTTTGTCCCAGAAGGGTAACCCGGCAGTATGTGCAATCTCCCGGATGTCGGCCTTGGTGAGACCCGCTTCTATGAACGGGTGGCAGATCCCTTCTTCGGTGCTTGCCAGAAGCCCGGGCCGGTGTTCACCCATATCGGAGACATTGATGCCATCAGCAATGCAGGTAAAGTTCAATGCCTCTTTTCGTTGTTTCAGCACGTTCGATGAACTTTTTTTACACCAGTAGCAGCGCTCGGCAGGATTTTTCACAAACCGTTCATCGTCCATGACGTGAACTGGAATAATTTCCAGCGTCAGATGATGAGCTTGTGCAATCTGTTGTGCTTCAATAATTGCAGTACGCGGAACGACCGGGCTGTCGAGCAGGATACACCGGGCGTTTTTGCCCAGCACCTCTGTTGCGAGCACTGCAAGCAGGGCGCTGTCTACGCCACCGGAATAGGATATGAGCATCGAACCCTTCGATGCGATGATTTTTTTGAGTGCGTGTGTTTTTTCTGTTATATTCATGGGAGCCACGAAATTTTAAAAAAACCTGTCAAACGGGATATGAAATAAAATTATGAACCGCACCGTTCAGGAGCTGGGCCGGCACATCCGCCTTCCCCTTCACGAAGCTGGCGGCAGATCCCGCAGATTCGTTCAATAACCTTAACATCTTTTTTATCAATCAAATCCTGTGCCAGCAGGGCAATGGACTTTTTTACTTCGTCTTCAAATTCGATCCTGTACCCGCGTTTGCCGGAAAGATACTGTGAAACTGCTGACGGTGCAATTTCAAGCATTCGCGATGCCTCTACCTGGGAGACCCCGCACCTGACAAGCTCTACTGCTATCGCTGCACGGATTGCCGGCAGGACATCCCAGACTATTTTCTGACAGGGTGCTTCCATGGTATCACAACGTTTAAGTTATCGCAGTTGTCACATAATATATTGCATTCACAATTGTGAATTAAGTCAGGAAAGCACAAAAATCTTTGTGCCCGTATCAAACCCCCACAGTTTAAAAAACGTGGAAGGGGTTTAAAGCAAGAATTGGTGGGAAAGAATAATCTCACCTTCCGCGAACATATTCAGGTACGAGAGAAGCCATGGGAGCACAGCGCACAATCTACATGGATCATTCCGCCACCACGTTTGTAAAACCGGAGGTGATGAACGCAATGATCCCCTACTTCACGGAACATTTCGGTAACCCGTCATCCATCTACAGCCTTGCCCGTGAATCGAAGAAGGCAATCGATAACGCACGAGTCCAGACCGCAAAAGCACTGGGTGCCGATCCCGACGAGATTTATTTTACTTCGGGCGGGAGCGAGTCGGATAACTGGGCGATCAAGGGAGTGGCACTTGCGAACCGGAAGCGGGGCAACCATATCATCACAACCCAGATTGAGCACCATGCGGTACTTCATACCTGCCAGTATCTCGAAAAGGAAGGTTTTGAAGTCACATACCTCCCTGTTGACCAGTATGGGCTTGTGGATCCGGCGGTGCTCGAAAAGGCAATCACGGAAAAAACAATCCTGATCTCAATAATGTATGCGAACAACGAGATCGGGACGATCGAACCGATCGCCGAGCTCGGTGCTATCGCCCGTAAGCACAAGGTATACTTCCATACCGATGCCGTGCAGGCAATCGGCAGCGTACCTATCGATGTGAAGGCACAGAACATCGATCTGCTCTCGCTCTCCGCTCACAAATTCTACGGCCCCAAAGGGACAGGAGCTCTTTACATCAAAAAAGGTGTCCGGATAGACAACCTGATCCATGGGGGTGGCCAGGAGCGCAGGCGGCGTGCCGGTACTGAAAATATAGCCGGCATTGTCGGCATGGGAAAGGCAATCGAGATGGCAACTGCCGATATCCCGGGACATGCAGCAAAGATCCGTGCGATGCGGGACCGGCTCATCAAAGGCGTTCTTAAAACAATTTCCCACACGCGGCTCAACGGTCACCCGGAAAAACGCCTCGCTGGGAACTTCAACATAAGTTTCGAATTTATTGAAGGCGAGTCTATGCTCCTGTGGCTCGATGACGAAGGCATCTGCGCATCTACGGGTAGTGCATGCACTTCGGGTTCACTTGAACCGTCCCATGTGCTGCTCGCAACAGGACTTCCGGTGGAAATATCGCACGGATCGCTCCGACTCTCACTGGGTGATGCAAATACGGAAAAGGACGTGGATTTTGTGCTCGAAGTTCTCCCTAACGTGGTTAAAAAACTGCGGGATATGTCCCCGTTATTCGTAAAGAGTGGAAAGGAAGGTGGCTGCAATGTACAGTGACAAGGTCATGGACCATTTCAAAAACCCACGAAATGTTGGTGAGATTGATAATGCTGATGGCATCGGGGAAGTAGGAAACCCCGTCTGCGGGGACATCATGAAGATCTTCTTAACAATCGAGAACAACGTCATCACGGACGCGAAGTTCAAAACGTTCGGATGCGGTGCTGCGATCGCTTCCAGCAGCATGGCAACGGAACTTGTCCGGGGAAAGACGCTCGAAGAGGCGTGGGAAGTCTCGAACCAGGCAGTGGCCGAGGCGCTCGAAGGTCTCCCCCCGATCAAGATGCACTGCTCGGTGCTTGCCGAAGAAGGGATTCACAAAGCCATCAACGATTATCGGGTGAAAAAGGGGCTTGAACCGTGGGTGGAAAAGAATCCCCACTCTCATGAACACGAAGATATGACCTGCCAGCACTAGGGATCTACAACTGAACAGATAAAAAAGCCAGGTGAGCAATGTTTTCACAACGGGAACTCGAACGATATAAGCGGCAGATGATTCTCTTTGGCGAGGAAGGCCAGGAGCGGCTGAAAAAGGCGCATATTTTTATTGCCGGCGCCGGGGGACTGGGCTCACCTATCTCCATATACCTTGCTGTCGCCGGTGTGGGAACAATCACCATTGTCGATATGGATGTGGTTGACCAGACAAACTTGAACCGCCAGATTCTCCACTTCGACCGGGATGTCGGGAAGAAGAAGACTGCATCTGCAGAAGAGAAGTTGCAGGCACTCAATCCGGATATTACCGTCAACGCAATCGATGTAAAGATCGATGAATCGAACGCGGTAAAACTTATAGGGAAAGCTGACGGGATTGTGGATGCAATGGATAATTACCCGACGCGGTACCTGCTCAACGATGTTGCGATAGCAAAAAAGATCCCGCTCTTTCATGGAGGCATCCGCGGATTCTACGGGCAGGCAACCACGATCATTCCAGGAAAAACTCCGTGTCTGAAATGTATCTTCCCCAAGGCACCCCCCAAGGAAGTGTTCCCGGTTGTCGGGGTAACCCCGGGCATTATAGGCACAATCCAGGCAAATGAAGTCATCAAGTACCTGCTTGGCAGTGGTGAACTGCTGACGAACCGTCTCTTCATCTGGGACGGGATGCAGGCGCATGCGGAAGAACTTTGTGTTGAACGCAACCCTGCGTGTGAGGCATGTGGGAACATGACAGGAAAGACACCCGCGAGGAAGAAGAAATGACGGTTAAGATCCGGTTTTTTGCACGGTTCCGGGAACTGCTTGGGACTGATATTGTTACCGATGTAGCGCCAGGGACGATGTTTACCTCCCTGATCACGAGCATATCACAGAAAAATCCCGAAGGACATGCGGCCATCTTTGATGATAAAGGGTCTTTTCACGAGTTTGTGATCTTAATGAAGAACGGCAAGCGGATCGAGCTTTCGGATGCGGCAAAGACACCGGTTGTTGATGGCGACGAGATTGCTGTCTTCCCGCCGGTTGCGGGAGGATAATCCAGGTGCATCATGATAGCAATCCAGACTGCTGATGTCGATATCGGGGCACTCATCGCTGCCGCCAAGAAGCAGGGGACGGGAGCTATTGTAGTCTTTGACGGTGTTGTCCGTGATGATGAGATCACCGAGATGGAACTCGAAGC
Source organism: uncultured Methanoregula sp. (assembly GCA_963676675.2). GTDB lineage: Archaea > Halobacteriota > Methanomicrobia > Methanomicrobiales > Methanospirillaceae > Methanoregula. The sequence continues at coordinate 2,300,880 of OY781161.1, forward strand.
CTATGAGGAAGTGGCGGTACAGGAACTAAAAAAAATTGCTGCTGAAGCAACCCGGCAGTTTGGTCTCCTGCATGTCGACATTATCCACCGGATCGGGAGACTGACAGTTGGTGAAAATATCCTTATCATTGTCGTTAGCGCCGGCCACCGTCCCGAGGCGTATTCCGGATCCCGCTATATTATCGAAGAGATCAAACGGGGAGTCCCAATCTGGAAGAAGGAACTGACCAAAGATGGTGGTCGGTGGGTGCCGGGTGAGCACGGGCACGGAAGCGGGAAACCGCAGTAATCACCATCCTGTTGTGCTTTGGTAATTCTCGCGTTTTCTCCTGTTTTTCTATTTTTTTGATTAAAGCATGTAATGGTATACGTGTCCAGTTACACCAGATCCATGTTTTTCCCACTTTCACATCTCCCAGATTATAATTTATCAGGAAGCCCGGTGAACCGGAGGATGGTGAATCATGCAGCAGAACCCTATGGAAATATTCCAGAAAGAAGCACCCGAAGTGGCAGCGGCATTCAACGGCCTGATCATGTCGCTTGTGGGATCAAAAGGACTTGACGCAAAGACCAAACAGCTCATCTACATTGCCATGAAGGCATCGATGGGCGATGAGATGGCAGTCCGGGCCCATGTACCGATGGCAAAAGCGGCCGGGGCAACAAAAGAAGAAGTTGTGGATGCCATACTCATGACACTCACGGTATCCGGCATCCGGGGCGTTGTTACCTGCCTGCCGGAAGCAGTCAGGCTGTTTGAACAATAATTTTTTCCTTAAATCGTGTTCCCTGTTTTTCCTTACACGAATTGAACAACAAAGGCACAGCTCCCTCATCACTGAGCGGCTGCTTATATTCGTCGTGCAATGACATCCAGTGCATCGAGCACGGTCCCAGCCTTCGGTTTCATTATGGCAACAGGGATATCCACAATCTTTTCAATCATCGATGCCAGGATGGGGGCACAGATTATTCCGGCGGCACCGTCTTTTTCCGACATAACGGCAGCGATGATACATTCCTCGATGGAGTTTGCCGTATATCCCCGCAGGGAATAGGTCTTGCCTTTTATGCAGATTTCCTGTCCTTCAATTTCATCGAGGAGAAATTTTGCAGCTATTACAGTAATGAAGATTGGTAGCTTTGGTTCGAGCACCTGGACGATCTTTTTGACCGTGGAGAGGCGGACATCTCCTTCACCGGACGTGATCTTGTACAGCGTGGCTGCAGGGATCCCGGCCTTGTCGGCAAGCTCCTTAATGGTCATGTTCCTGCGGGAGAGCTCCTCTTCAAGCGCAGTCCGGAAGTCCGTTTCAAATACCCGTTTTGAGAACATTATACTATCATAGTATTAATTAAAAATAAACTTTTGCCTTTAATGGTAAAAAAACTAAAAAATAATGCAAACCTATTTCCCGCTGCATGTATCTCTGGTAGCTTATGAGCTCAGGCACCCTCAGCGAAATCACCATTCTTCCCGGCCATGATAAACACGGGAACCCGGAACCGTTTGACCAGATTGTAATCCGTCCCGGGGACACCCTGTCCATAGTCGGACCGACCGGTTCGGGAAAGACCGCGTTCATCAACGATATCGAGGTATTTGCCTGCAATGATACCGCGACCGGAAGAACCGTGCTGGTCAATGGGGAGATCCCTGCTGAAGAGTTCGTCCGCGATCCCTCAAAAAAACCCATTGCCCTCATCACCCAGAATACCAAATGCCTTGCAGACATGTCGGTAGAGGCGTTTCTTGCCATGCATGTCCGGGCACGGAAGATGAGCGGTTCTGCAATCGTTGCAGAGACCATCGAGCTGGCCAACCAGTTTACCGGGGAGCAGATACATGCGGGCTGCCGTATCACGGCACTCTCCGGGGGCCAGACCCGCTCGCTCATGGTGGCCGACGCAGTCCTGATCAGCAATGCACCCCTGATCCTCCTTGACGAAGTGGAAAATGCGGGAATTTTCCGGGAAAAGGTGATCGAGGTATTAAAAGAACACCAGAAATCGGTGATCTTTGTCACCCACGACCCGCTTGTGTCGCTGTTATCCGACCGGAGGGTGGTCATGCGGCACGGCGGGGTCGAGAAGATCCTCCAGCCGGACGGTCGGGAGGTGCACATCCGGGAGATGGTGGCCCGGATGGATCTTACCCTGTGCCGGTTCCGGGAGCGGATTCGCGCTGGGGAACTCCTTACCGAGAAGGGGTTTACGGTATGAAACTCATCATCATTGCCGGGCCCCCGAGTGCAGGAAAGACCGCAGTGACCCGCCAGATTATCCGGCATTTTCTCGGGACAAAAAAATGTGCTTTTTTAAAGATCGATGTAGTCCGGGCATTTGAAGACGAGGAACTCCGGGACGAGTTCCATATACCGGCCCGCAAGATCTATTCCGGTGATCTCTGCCCTGACCATACAGGAGTCATGGTTTTAAAAGATGCCATCTCGTGGGCCGATGGCCTCGGGACAGATATTTTTATCGTGGAAAGTGCCGGGCTCTGCCTCCGCTGCTCACCGTATGTCACCCAGTCCCTTGGGATTGTGGTTCTCTCTGCGGTCAGTGGTATGAACTCTCCGTTGAAGATGGGCCCCATGATCTCTCTTGCCGATGTTGCGGTGATCACAAAAACCGATCTCGTCTCCCAGTCGGAAAAAGAAGTGTTCCGCGAAAAGACCAAAGAGGTTGCCCCGGACATCGACATCATCGAGACAAACGCGATACAGGGAACCGGGCTCCGGTACCTTATGCGGTCAATCGATCTGCAGGCAGAGATTTCGGATCCATCCACAATCATGCTCAGGGGTATACCCCCGCTCGGGGTCTGTACCATCTGCGTGGGGAAACGGGAGATCGGCTGGCAGAACCATTTTGGCGTGGTCAGAAAACTGGACGGGGCTGACGATATATTCCGGGGTGACTGAGATATGGATGACTGGCAGCCTCCCGGGAAAGATTGCGGTGCGTGCGGTGCGAAGTGCTGTGGGGATTTTGTAATCATGGTGGATCAGGGAACAAAGGCCCGGACGGACTGCCCGTTTTATGGTACATCCACAACAACGATTGGAATGGATACACCCGTCCATGCAGCAACCGATGTGTGTGGCAGAGCGTATGATTTCATCATAGGGCCCCTTTCCGGAGAACCATCTGCACGGAAGATCATTCTTCCGTTCCGGGCTGATCTGGTCGAACGCTGGAAGATTGTACCGGGAGATATCGTTATTGGCCGGCCCATGGGGCAGGGCTGTCCGGTGCAGCACGTTCTCCGCGTGATCGAAGCAAACCCGGTAACCGGTGTCCTCACCTGCCACACGGTCGGGCCCCACGAGGCACGGCTGGGAGGGGGAAAGGATGTGCAGGCTTACCATGTCATCGGGTTCGAGGGAATGGCAGAAGTAGTGAGACGCCGTCCTGAATTCGGGTTCCGGCAATTCTTCCTCCCCTCGTTTTGCATGATGCAGGTCGCCCATACCGGCGTTGTGAATATGGTGCTCGAGAAATCCACGGGCCTGCAGGTAAGGGTTGAGGATATCAGGATCCTCTAGGAGTGCTGATATGAAGACCATCGATGCGATAAACAGGAAGATCGCAGAGGGAAATGCCGTTGTCTGCACGGCTGCTGAACTGAAACAGCGTATTTCTGAGGATGAGACAGTCACCGCAGCCGATGTCGATGTGGTGACCACCGGGACATTTGGTGTGATGTCCGGCACGCTTGCTGTCCTGCACATCCCGGTAACGGCTCCTGGCACTTTCCGCCATGCAGAAAAAGTCTGGCTGAACGGTGTTCCGGCAATTCCCGGGCCCTGCCCGAACGAGGGACTCGGGTCAGTCGATCTCGTGGTGTACGGAACTGCACGGGCGAGCGCCACGTATGGCGGGGGACATCTCTTTCGCGATATCGTTGCAGGAAAGAAAATTACCGTTGATGTGGAGTCCTCGCATGAACGGTTCTCCCGCACCGTGACGCTGGCCGATATGGGCCATGCCCGCCTCATCACCACGCGAAGCGCATTTAAAAATTACCTTGCCGTCATTAATACGAAACCCGATCCGGTACAGACAATATTCTCGGTGAAAGGACTGTCCGGACCGTATACCGAAGCTTCGGTCAGCGGGTGCGGGGATATCAACCCGCTCCAGAACGATCCCGGCCTGAACGTCATTGGCGCCGGGATAAGGATTCTTTTAAACGGGGGGACTGGTTACGTCATAGGTACGGGCACCCGGAGCAGCCGGGAAAAACCCAATCTCGCGGCTTACGGGGACATGCATAATATGATTCCGGAGATGATGGGCGGATTTGTGACCTCATTGGGTCCCGAATGCAATACTTCGGTTGCCATTCCGATTCCCGTGCTTGACGATTCAGTCCTTGCCGGTCTCCGCATCACCAATGACCACATCCCGCTACCAGTAGCAGATGTGCGGGACCGGGTTCCTTTTGCCACCGCTCGTTACGCGGATGTCTGGGACGGTACTGACTCAATTATCTCATTCTCACCCGGCGCCTGCATCCAGTGCGATGCCTGCCAGGCTGCACAAATCTGCCCAACGGGTGCGATCACACCACAGAAAGGAATTGACCCGCTCCTCTGTGTGAACTGCGGTACCTGCATCCGCGAATGTCCCGGAGGCGCATTCTCCGGAAATCTCGGGGCGTTACCGGTAGGCACAACTAAAGTCCCTGTCACGCTCCGCCAGTCAGACCGTGGCCGGGCACTGCGGCTGTGCACGCATCTCAAAGATCTGATCCTTGACCGGAAATTCAGTCTCATTGGCAAAGTGGAGGACCTCTTATGAGTCCCTACACGCTCCGCTGTGTCCACTGCAGTGAAGAGGTGCCGGAGCATTACACGTTGGCCTGCCCCCGGGGCCATCCCTCTCTCCTGCGGGCAGATTATGCAAAAAAACAGCTGATTCTCAAAAAAGCTCCAGGTATCTTCCGCTTTGGCAGCTGGCTCCCGATCGATGGCACACTGCCGATCGATGCAGGCCCGGTCTGTTACAAGAGTGAAGCACTGGCGCATGAACTGGGCCTCCCAAATTTGTATATCGGTTTCAACGGATACTGGCCGGAACGCGGCGGGAAGATCACCACCTGCTCATTCAAGGAGCTCGAAGCCCTCCCGACCATGGTCCGGGCACAGGAAACGACAACAAAAACTCTCGTGATCGCCTCTGCCGGCAATACTGCCCGGGCATTCCTCCAGGTCTCGGCCCTTACCGGGGTTCCGGTCGTTGTCGTGGTACCCGAGAAAGCCATCCCCCGGCTCTGGACAACGGTTCCGGCTGATAAGGCCTGCGTGATCGCGGTACGAGGGGATTACACCGATGCCATTCGTTTCAGCCGCGAGGTCTGCTCTCTTCCCGGTTTTATTGAGGAGGGCGGGGCCCGGAATGTTGCGCGGCGGGATGGTATGGGAACGGTCATGCTCGATGCGGCAGTGACCATCGGTCGCATGCCGGACTATTACTTCCAGGCTATCGGGAGCGGCACCGGGGGAATTGCTGCATGGGAAGCCGCAGTCCGTCTCCGGGCGGACGGAAGGTTCGGGACAGCACTGCCATCCCTTCACCTCAGCCAGAACCTCCCGTTCGTCCCCATGGTCTCGGCATGGAATGATCGGCGGAGAGATCTTATTGCAGAGACAGATATGCCGGATGCCCAGACAGCCATATCCCGGGTCTATTCGGATGTGCTGACAAACCGCGAGCCTCCCTATGCCATCCCCGGCGGAGTATTCGATGCTATGTCGGCAACTGATGGCAGGATGTACGCTGTTTCCAACGATGAAGCATGTGCTGCCGGGACCCTGTTCACCGGACTCGAAGGCATCGATCTCGATCCCGCTGCAGCGGTATGCACTGCCTCGCTTATTCGGGCGTGTGAAAGCGGTAACATCGATACACACAGGACCGTGCTCCTGAACATCACCGGCGGGGGATACGAACGGGTGGGAGAAGACCACGCACTCGTCCCGGTTCAACCTGCATTCTGCGTTTCGGCCGGTGCGACTGCCGGACAGGTGAGTAAAGAACTCGCGGAGATCGTGAAAATCCATGAATGAGAACATCGTTATCGATATCTTAAAGGAGCACGGCATCAGTCACATCGCATCGATCCCGTGCGACAAGGCAAAAGACCTCTGTTTCATGCTGCCTGACCACTTCGACCATACCTGCCTTACCCGGGAAGAAGACGGGATCGGCGTCTGTGCCGGCCTCGCTCTTGCCGGCCAGCGTCCAGCGATGGTCATCCAGAGTTCGGGGCTGGGAAACTCCCTCAACGCAATCATGTCCTTAACAAAGACCTACGATCTCCCGCTCCCGATCATAGCAAGCTGGCGCGGCGTGCAGGACGAAATAATTCCCGCACAGGTGCCGTTCAATGCTGCGATCCCGAAGATTCTTGACGCGACCGGGATCCCGTATACGGTTGTCCATAATCACGAAGAATTCGGGAAGATTGGCGATGTTATCGATGATGCATTTTTGCATTCACGGCCCCACGTAGCCCTTGTGCTCCCCAAAGCATGGGAAGGAGCGGGATCGTGCCGGGAAGAGGGGGTCCCCCCGTCACGCGTACGGCGGGTTGCGGTATCCTATGAGCGAACCATCACAGAACCAGTGATGACCCGGTTCGATGCCATCCGCGTCATTACCCGGCATCTTACGGAGCAGGCCGTAGTCTCGAACATAGGGATACCCGGCAAGGAACTCTATGCAGCACGGGACCGGCCCCTTAACTTCTACATGCTCGGGAGTTACACGCAGGCTTCGCCGCTTGGGTTAGGGCTTGCCACCGGTACGGAGCGTGATGTCTGGGTGATCGACGGGGACGGAAGTATCCTTGGGACCGGCATCCTGCCGGTTATCGGTGCCCGGCAACCGAAGAATCTCACGGTCTTCTGTCTCGACAACGGTGCGTTTGGCAGTACCGGCAATCAGCTCACCCCGGCATACCGGGATACGGACATCGAACTGCTCGCTATTGCAGCGGGTTTCCGGCACACGGTAAAAGCCCAGACGGAAGCAGAACTCTCAACGGTAATAGGGGATCTTGTACCGGGGCCTAACTTCGTTCATGTGCTGCTGAAACCGGGTAATGCGGCGGTAAAGAATATCCCCCTCACTCCCCACGAGATCCGGGACCGGTTTTCTGCCGCCATGAAAAATCCTCAATGAATTGGGGGATTTTTAAATCTTTTACAGCCTTCCTGTTACCGACAGCAGGACTGTCCGAAAAAGAGATGAGGGGTTTAAAGCAGGGGTCATCCGAGATTGAGCGTTTCAAGGCGCCGACAGGCCTCGACCAGCGTCTCATCCTTTTTCGAGAAGGTGAACCGGAGTTTTGTCAGTCCTCCTTCATGGTAAAACGAACTTCCGGGTACCGCCGCAACGCCGGCCTTTTCCACGAGATAGCGGGCAAACTCCGTATCTTTCATACCAAACCCGGCAATATCCGTAAAGATATAATAGGCGCCTTCCGGCAGCTCGCAGGAAAAGCCGGCGTTCCTGAGCCCGTCAAAGAGGATGTGCCGTTTCCGGTCATATTCCCGGGCAAGTTCCCGGTAATAGGATTCTGGCAGCTGAAGAGCTGCAACACAGGCATGCTGCAGCGGGGCAGGTGCACCCACAGTTAAGAAATCATGGATCTTACGAAGTCGTGCCGTTATCTCCTTACCCGCAAGTGCATATCCGACACGCCACCCGGTGACACTGTAGGTCTTAGAAAAACTCCCGATGGTGATAGTCCGGTCGTGCATCCCATCCAGCGCTCCGATCGAGACATGTTTCCTGCCATCATACAGGATGTGCTCGTAAATTTCGTCCGTGATAGCGATCACGTTATTGTCAATACAGAGGTCCGCAATGAACCCGAGTTCTTTTTTGGAAAATACCTTGCCGGTCGGATTATTTGGAGTGTTAAGGATGATTGCCCGGGTTTTCTTATTGAATGCGGATTTCCATGCCTCTTCATCAATGGAGAAATCATCCGCGAGATGGACATACCGCGGCACCGCACCCGAGATCTGTGCATCAGGCCCGTAATTCTCGTAGAATGGTTCAGGGACGATCACTTCATCGCCGGGCTGGATAATGGCGAGCATCGATGCCATCATTGCTTCGGTCGAACCACAGGTGACTGTTATCTCTGCCTGCGGGTCGAAGGTCATGCCATTGAACTGCTTCACCCGGGCTGCCAGTGCCTCGCGGAGATCCTGCGCCCCCCAGGTGATCGCATACTGGTTGTAATCCTCATTGACCGCTTCGCATGCCGCTGTTTTCAGTTCTGCCGGACAGGGGAAATCCGGAAAGCCCTGGGCGAGGTTGATCGCATTATGTTTAAGGGACAAGCGAGTCATCTCCCGGATCACCGATTCCGAGAAATTGTCAGCCCGGGAGGGATGGGTGGAAAAAAACTGTGCCATGTTGTTGTTCCGTGACGACGAGGGGGTCCCGGGCGTTGCAGGCTTCATACACTATAGGGTTGGCGCTGAGGGAAATAAGCTATCAGGTTTGCAGTAAAATCTGCCGGATTAACATCCGGGTAATGGGCGTGGCCCAGCGAGTGTGGCGGGCTTTGTCTGCGGGGTAGGAGAAGTTGATGGTGCGGACACCTGATGTGAAAAAAGGTTGATCCCGAATGTAGATATCAGAATCAGGTTCACGCCAGTTTCTGCATCTGCTGGATCTCTTTACAGATTTCGTCGAGATCATTACTGAGCCACTGTTTGCGCTCTTTTGTATAATCGCCTTTTCCGTGATCAAACATCTGGATGAACCGGATCAAATCGACGGGGCCGAGTGTTTTTAAGAGCGCATTCATTCCTTCATCATGGATTTCATGCAATGTCTTCACTTTCATTTCCCGTCACCTCCTCGTACCACTGAGCTGGATTTATAATTTGTATGGAAATTGTATCGCTGTAGTGGCTCATAATGTTTTTCAACGTATCATCTGTAGTGAGAAGGACCGTTGCTCCCGCCCGTTCAGCGCAGGCAACATGCAGGGAGTCAAGTGCTTTTATCCCCCACCCCATAAAAACGGCTGCCCGTTCTTTTATTTTCTTGTCAACGAGGATGTTGATCTTTGTTTTTGCGGCAAATGATGTCACGTAGTGTTTTTTCTGATGATCGAGTATCTTTGCGATTTCATAGGTGATTGCGGAACTCCACACCAAATCCCAGTCCCGTTCACACCGGTTCAGGATGGCAATTATGGCTTCGCTTTCGTACCGGATTCGCGGAATCAACTGATCGTCAAATGGCCTGCACAGGCAGCAGACATCCATGTAGATCTTCATTTACCCTTCCCCTCAACAATCGCAATCTCCTCTGCCGTCAGCCCGTACAACTCGTACACCAGCCTATCAATCGCCCCATCCGCCGCCTCAATCTGCCAGGACAGCAGCGTCTTCTCCTGCCCGCGAATGTAGGCATCGCGATGGAATGTGTACTTGTACACAAGGGGCTGGATCGTTTCGGGTACTGCCATTGTTTTGATATTATGAATCACAAGAGATTAAACGTGCTGAATCAGTTCTCTCAAAAAAAATTTCGATCGGACCCTGCTCAAAATTTTTCAATCGAACCTTGCTTAATATTTTTTAACCGGACACTGCCCGAAAATTTTCAATCAAACTTTGATTTTGAAATTTCAATCGACCCCACTACCCCGCTTGAAAATTTTTCATCGCGATCACGATCGCGTCTGGAAATCGTTTCCGGATCAACCAGACTTCGATTTTTATTTTTCAATCACGATCACTTTTGCGGGCGATCAATTTTAAAAACTAATCCGGAAAAACATCTTTTTCTGACGTGAACCCGCAATAATTTTTCACTCACACCCTGATTGAAAACGATCGGCAGATCAATCAAACCCTGATTTTAAATTTTCAACCGACCCCATAACCCCTGCTTGAAAATTTTTCATCGCGATCACGATCGCGTTTGAAAATTGTTACCGGTTCAATCAAGCCTTGATTTCAGATTTTCAACCGGACCGTGCTTAAAATATTTTTACCAGACATTGATGCAAAATTTTTGCTCTGTAGAAATGATTTCCTAACGAAGAAAAACCGAGTGAAAAACGACCGAAAGATCTAAGGTACGGTGTCTCCTTACAATGTTATGCTAGTAACGAATAAGGAGACAATTAATAAATCGTCAGGCCGGTTTATCAGTTTTATCAAACACGCATATTCACTTGTACAGTCCACCCGACTCACTCCGTATTCCTGTAAATATTCGAGAAAAGATTACACTCAACATCAGCTTTTGACCCTCCTTCTTTTCAAAGAATATCGAAAAGAAGACTATCGCACTGTCATCTGGAACCTTGAAGAAATGGATCGTATCAGGGCAGTACTGGGTCTCACAACAATTCCTCATTTCACAACCCTCCAAAAATTTCTTTGTCGTATCAAACCCATCTACTTCAATCTCCTTTTGAAAAAAACCCTAAAACTATTCTATTCGGAAGACGGTATGATCGCCATAACCGCCATCGATTCATCCGGTTTTACCAGCGGATACTGTAGTCATTATTACTCTGAAAGAACCGGAAAAATCCGAAAACACTTCCTGAAAACATCGATTTCTATTGATATCGATATGCAGGTAATTACCGGATTCACGATATCTAAAAGCCGGGTTCACGACTCAAAACACGCATTCATACTTCTGAAGAAATTTTGCAAACACCATAAATCTCAGTGCTATGTCATGGACAGAGGTTATGACTCCGAGAAAATGCACCGGTTTATCCGTGAAACTCTTAAAGCGGATTCGATCATTCCAGCTCGGACCCATCAGGGCACCAAGAATGTCTGGGGGAAATATCGAAAGGAAATGACCGACAATTTTGACTTTGTCCGGTATCGCAAACGGTTCCTGGTTGAAACCAAATTCTCTATCCTGAAAAGGAGGTTCGGAGCTGACCTCAAATCCCGTATATATCAGATCCAGAAGAAGGAAATTTCATGTAAGATCATTCTCGCGAACCTTGACCGATTCATACAATTTGTATGGATTGAGGTTTTCTACAGAGCAAAAATTTTCAACCGGACGCTGTTGTGAAAGTTGTAACTCGATCCCATCAGAATGAAAAATCTCCCCCCCCTTATCCGACTTATCAAAACTACTCATTTTTTCAGACTTCACACCCTTCCCAATCCGGGCATGCAACACCCTCCTTTTCCGGAAAATGATTAAACAAAGCCCAAAACGGGCTCTGTTTGGGTGAAAATAGACCCCTGTTTGATCGAAAACTCCTGGATATTTTGCATGAAGAGGGGGTCCGGAAGAATGCGTGGGATTCATGACGATGTCCGACGTTGGAACTCATCGGTTTTACCCCCAAAACAGCCCTTCCTTTCATTTTCCACCTACTTTAGCCCATACGGTAAGCGATCGACCATCCAAAAGCATCTGTTAGCGTTCTTTTTTGAGCCCAATTTATGCCGAATAAAGCCGAACGGGGCTCATTCTGAAGTTTTTAGAAATGCGTGTGCCGGAATTCGATGAATTTGAGCTGAAATTGGTACCAATGCTCCTTCACAGATTGGAGTTCTACGACGGAGAAGTGATAGGTGTGGTGTGCAGGTCTCCTATGGCCCCGGGCCGGAATGATCGATGTTAAAAACAAGGGTTCTTTTTCCGTAGACCCTCTGTTTTCGTTAATTTTTTTGATCCCCAAAGATCTCTTAAAAACCACCGATTCCAAAACCTATAAATATTCACAATTGTTATTATTATGTGTAAGTTCACAATCGTGAACAACACGATGCCAGAGTGGCGGACAGGCTACGCAGCTGACTGCAGATCAGCATAACCCGGTTCGATTCCGGGCTCTGGCTTTTATCGGGATTAAAAACCCTGATAAAAACACACAGCGAATCTTTGTAAAAAAAGTGCCAAGGTGGCGGAGTGGTCACGCGGTTGATTGCAGATCAACTACATCCCGGTTCGATTCCGGGCCTTGGCTTGGTGGAAAACCATGACCATACAAATCCAGAAAACATTCGAAGCGCTCTTTACGCTTGAAGAGATCCGGGGGATCTTCCGCGAATCCTTACCTACCGGTCTGGATCCGGAGGAAGATGCCGCGTTCCGGCAGCGGATTGCCGACCTCAAAGCGATTATCGCGGATCTCGAAGCCGGAACTGGTGCACCAAAGGTGACCAAGATTGCCGGTACCATTGATGTCCGTACCCGCGAAGAGGAATCGATCAACATCCAGCCGATCCAGGCCGCAGGGAGACTGACAACCGAGGCGAGGAAAGCCCTCATCTCGTATGGAGACGGGTACTCAACCTGTGATGCCTGTCGGAAACCGTTCCGGCTCGACAAGATCTCCAAGCCGGGAATCGCCGATTTCCATGACGACCTCGCAAAGTTCGTCAACATGGATCTCGCCCGGGTTGTGCCGGGTGCACGGCGCGGGTTCCAGGCAGTTGCCGGTACACTTGTTGGAAAAGGCGATACGGTGATCGTATCAGCTCTCGCCCACTACACCGAGTTTCTCGCGGTCGAAAATGCCGGCGGAGTTGTGCGGGAAGTACCGCTGAACGAAAAGAATCTCGTGACTGCAGAAGCCACGGCACAAAAGATCGAAGAGGTCAAAGCCGAGACGGGAAAACTCCCGGTGCTCGTGATGATCGATCACTACGATTACCAGTTTGCAAACGAGCACGATATTGCTGCAATTGCAAAAGTATCCCACCAGTACGATATCCCGCTCCTCTACAACGGGGCATATACGGTCGGCGTTATGCCGGTCGATGGCAAGAAGATCGGGGCTGACTTTGTTGTCGGCTCCGGACATAAGAGTATGGCCTCGGTCGCGCCGTCCGGAGTACTCGCGATGACCGAGGAATGGGCGCCCAAGGCGCTGCGGACAACGGCGATGGTCGGAGACCTGACTAAGCGGAAGTTCGGGATAAAAGAAGTCGAGATGCTCGGGTGCACGCTGATGGGCGGAACGCTGCTCTCGATGATGGCATCGTTCCCCACGGTAAAAGCACGGACCCTGAAGTGGAATGAGGAAGTGAAACGATCAAACTTCTTTATCGACCGCATCCTGAAGATCGGCGGCAGCAAGGTGCTCTCGGAGTACCCGCGCAAGCACACACTGACCAAGGTCGACACAACCGGCAGCTTCGACACGATTGCCCAGACTCACAAGCGTCGCGGGTTCTACCTCAGCGATGAATTGTCGTCCCGGGGAATTGTCGGTGAGTTTGCCGGCGCAACCCGGACATGGAAGCTTAACACCTACGGCCTTTCTGACAAGAAAGTCCGGTATCTCGCTGATGCATTCACCGAAGTGGCAGAAAAATATGGCTTGTCAGTATCACTTTAAGGATCATATGCAGCTAAATTCAAAAACCGTAGAGATGGAAGTGACAAAGATCGGGATGCAATATTCCCTCTTCACCCATTCTTGAGAGAAAATACCTGATATCCATTCAATGAACGTTAAACTACTAAAAAGAGGAAACAACCATGACAGAAAAAAAATTCCACCTTGGAACCACCTCCCTCCATGCAGGGCAGGTGCCTGATCCGACCACCGGGTCACGGGCAGTACCGATTTACCAGACATCTTCGTATGTGTTCAAGAATGCTGAGCACGCGGCCAACCTGTTTGGCCTCCGGGAATTAGGTAATATCTACACCCGGCTCATGAACCCGACCACCGATGTGTTCGAGAAACGCATCGCAGCTATTGAGGGGGGGACGGGAGCTCTCGCTGTCGCATCCGGACAGGCTGCGATCACCTACTCGCTCTTAAACATCACCCGTCCCGGTGACGAGATCGTTGCTGCGGACAATCTCTACGGGGGTACGTACGAGCTCTTCAACTATACCTTCCCCAAATTTGGCAGGAAAGTTGTCTTTGTAGACTCCACCAAACCCGATGCGTTCAAAAAGGCAATAACGGAAAAGACCCGGGCCATCTATGCAGAAACCATCGGTAACCCGAAACTCGACATTCCGGACTTTGAAACTCTTTCAAAGATTGCTCATGATGCCGGTATCCCGCTCGTAGTCGACAACACAACCGGCGTAGGCCTTGTCCGCCCGATTACCCATGGCGCAGACATTGTCGTCCACTCGGCGACCAAGTATATCGGCGGGCATGGGAATTCGATTGGAGGCGTTATCGTGGATTCCGGAAAGTTCTCCTGGAACACAGGGAAATTCCCTGAATTCACCGAACCCGACCCAAGCTATCATGGCCTGAAATACTGGGATGCGTTTTCCAATTTCCCCGGTGTAGGAAACATCGCTTACATCTTCAGATCCGGCTCTCTCTCCTGAGAGATACCGGCGCTGCACTCAGCCCGTTCAATGCCTGGCTCTTCCTGCTCGGTCTCGAGACCCTCCACCTCCGGGTACCCCGGCATTCCCAGAATGCACTCGCGGTTGCAGAATTCTTAAAAAAGCACCCGAAGGTCGCATGGGTCAACTACACCGGTCTTCCTGAACACCAGAGCCATGCACTCGCAAAGAAATATCTCGTAGGCGGGTTCGGCCCCATCGTCGGGTTCGGGGTCAAGGGAGGCGAGAAGGCCAGCCTGAAGTTCATCGACAGCCTCAAGCTCTTCAGCAACCTTGCCAATATCGGGGACTCAAAGAGCCTCGTAATCCATCCGGCATCAACTACCCACCAGCAGCTCACAGTTGAGGAGCAGAAGAAGACCGGAGTTACTCCCGATGCTGTCCGGCTCTCAATTGGAACTGAAGACATTGAGGATATCATTGCGGATCTGGAACAGGCACTCGCCGTGGTATAATGAATCCGGTTACTGTCAGCCCCTTAAGAAAAATCCATGACATTCTCGCAGAGATCTCTGCCTTACGGGACGGTGTGTGTAGATGATCAAAGGGTCTGTGGGCACAGTAACAACACACTATTATCACCATTCCTCCCCGCTCGTACTGGAAAGCGGGGATACCCTTCCCTCCATTACTATTGCGTACGAGACATACGGTAAACTGAACCGGGATCGCAACAACGCCATTTTGATCTGTCATGCCCTCTCGGGCGATGCCCATATTGCGGGTTTTTTAGAAGGCGAAGACAAGCCCGGGTGGTGGGATGCAATAGTCGGACCGGGTAAGGCTTTTGATACCGACCGGTATTTCATCGTCTGCTCGAACGTGATTGGCGGGTGCAAAGGATCGACCGGGCCATCGTCGATCAATCCGCAAACGGGAAAACCGTACGGTGCAAAATTTCCCGTCATCACCATCAGTGACATGGTACATGCCCAGAAATTCCTCATCGATCATCTCGCAATCCCGCAGCTCTACGCGGTTGCCGGTGGATCGATGGGAGGCATGCAGGCACTCCAGTGGACGGTCAGCTACCCCGACATGATGAAAAAAGCGATCGTGATCGCGGCAACCGGTTACTCCACGCCCCAGCAGATCGCGTTCAATGAAGTGGGACGTAAAGCGATCATCTCGGATCCGGAATGGAATGGCGGGAACTATTACGATACAAAATCGTACGATGCACCGGGCCCGGTCAAGGGTCTTGCCCTTGCACGGATGGTCGGCCATATCACGTATCTTTCCGACGAGTCGATGCACGCGAAATTCGGTCGTTCGCTCCAGTCCAAAGACCGGATCGGGTTTGACTTCTCGACTGATTTTGCAGTCGAGAGTTACCTCCATCACCAGGGCGACACGTTCACCCAGCGGTTCGATGCGAACTCGTATCTCTACATAACAAAAGCGATCGATTATTTCGACCTGACACACGATGGTTCGCTGGTAAAGGGACTTTCAGAAGTAAAGGCGGGATTCCTCGTAATCTCGGTCTCTTCCGACTGGCTTTATCCTCCCTACCAGTCGCAGGAGATTGTGTCTGCCCTGACAGCAAATGAACGGGAGGTCCGGTACAGCGAGATCAGGTCCAACTACGGTCACGACGGTTTCCTCTTAGAAGCAGGTCAGGTCAATTACCTGATATCGCAGTTCCTCTCACGGACCGTTGTCAGCGATGTGATGATACGGGATGTCCCGACGATTGAGGAAGGTGCGACAACCGCAGTGACCGCACGCCGGATGATCAACCTCGAGGTCAATCACCTGCCGGTATTGTCGGGAGATGGCCATCTCGTAGGTATTGTCACGTCGTGGGATATTGCAAAAGCGGTTGCGAAAAATTTCCTCTGGCTGGATGAGATCATGTCGAAAAACGTGCATACAACCACACCGGATGAACCGATTGAAGCTGCCGCAAAGAAGATGGAGGAGCACTCTATCTCGGCCCTGCCGGTGGTCGATGCCGATAAGCGCCTGATTGGTCTGATCACAAGCGATGCGATCAGTATCCTTGTCGGGAGAGGGAACCCGTGAGGATCCTCTCCATCCATGCCACGTCGATGTGGTACCATGCCACGCAGAAGACAAAGATGGCAGAACCTGTCACTACACGCGAGGACCGGATGGAGGAATGCGTTGTCCTCTTCTGCTGCGTGGAGAAGTTAGACGAGAAAAATCCCGGCAATGTAATCGCGAGTGCGGTGCGGAACATCCGGAAACGGCTATCGACCCTCGGGGTGAACCGGGTGCTAATCTACCCGTATGCCCATCTTACAAGCACTCTCGGCTCTCCTCAGGTCGCGCTCGAAATCCTGACGGGACTCGATTATAGTCTTCGAGAAGAATCGGTAGAAGTGAAACGGGCACCATTCGGTTGGTACAAGGAATTTGAGATCCGGGGCAAGGGCCACCCGCTCGCGGATCTCTCGATGACGATCTGCCCCTACGAGGGAACGGAATGCGACTTCACCTGCCCGTACTGCCATCACCCGTTTAAAGAAGCAGATGCTGTGCATGTCTGCCAGCAGTCCGCCAGTTGTACCGGCACCTGTTCCGGAACCGGAGGAAAAAATGACTGAATCAACTGAAATACCCGGCAAAGGTAATGGTAAAGCGCTCCTCCTGCTCGGTTGTCCGGAAGCACCGGCCCAGCAGGCAATTGCCCTGTACCTTGCGTACCAGCTTCGCTCGCACGGATCGGATCTCCTTATCACCGGCAACCCGTCGGTGCTGAACCTGCTTAGGGTCTCTGACCCGGAGAAGCACTATATCGGGGAGATGAAAGTGCTCGAGAAATGCATCGAAGAGATCGTCGAGAAACGCCGGGCAGCGGATCTCTGCGTGGTCTGTGCACATAATGACGCAGCGATTGCGTACGCCGCAACGATGCGTCACCTCCTGCCGCAGAGCCGGCTTGTGGTGATCATCTTCGGAAAGGATCCCGAACCGCTCGCATCCTCGATTGATTTCCCGTGCGAGAAGATCGTGGAAAAGGCAGTGCACAACCCGATGCAACTGAAGGCAAAGGTAAACGAGGTGTTCGGATGGGCTGCATCGAGAACCTGAAGTACGAGATGCTCCTCCCGCTCGGGGCTTCCTTTAAGGAATGCCGGGAGTACGTAGAGAAGAATTTTACCGAAGTCTGGTATGTCGATCCCGGCTACAAGCTCTTCGATGAATACATTATCGGCCTCCCGCCAATCGCGCTCGGGCTTGACGGGGGAAAGATCGTCTTTCCTTATACCAAACCCTGCCACGGGACCTACCTTCTGAGAATCGAAGATACCGACGAAGCGGATCGCGTCCGTAAAACTGCGAGAAAGAAAAAATAACCGGAGAATTACCTCCATGAAAAAACAATGGCTTGTCCGTTATTCAGAAATATTTTTAAAATCCGATCCGGTTCGCCGGCAGTGGGAAAATGTACTCATAGCAAACATCCTTAAAGTAATGCCGGGCATCCATGTAAGAAACGAGCGGGGACGGATCTGGCTCGACGGGGATGTGAAACCCGATCTGTTGAAAAAAGTATTCGGGATTGTATCGTTTTCCGAAGTGGAACACATAAAACTTGAAGAAATTGAATCCGTTCTCCCGGATTATTGTCACAGGCATGGGGTAGATAAGGCAAAAACATTTGCAATAAAAATGAAGCGGGTCGGCACCCATGCATTCAGCTCGAACGACAAGGCAATCGAATACGGCAACCTGCTTCGTTCAGAATTCCCGCACCTGAAAGTAAACCTTGCCAACCCGGATAAAGAGATCCACATTGAGATACGGGATAAAGAGGCCTATCTTTACGATAACGTGACAAAAGCCGTAGGAGGACTCCCGCTGGGGGTCGAAGGCACCCTTGTCGCACTGGTTTCGGGAGGTATCGACTCGCCCGTAGCAGCGTGGATGATGATGAAGCGGGGGTGCCGGATCATCCCGCTCTTTGTTGCGCTCGACACATTCCTTGATGAAACCACGATCGCCCGGGCCAGGCGGGTTGTTGAGCAGCTGGCACAGTACCAGCCCGGCATCGAACTGACGGTGATCTCTGACGCATACCTTGCGCATGCAAAAACTGAGCTCGTAAGCCGACATCTAGAGAAGTACACCTGCATCTTCTGTAAGCGCCGGATGTACCGGGTGGCAACTGCCTATGCAAACCGGGTGGGGGCAAAAGGGATCGTGACCGGTGAATCCCTCGGACAGGTTGCAAGCCAGACGCTCGATAATCTTGTCGTTCTCACCGATGCCGCAGAGATCCCAATCTATCGCCCGCTCATCGGGTTTGACAAAGAAGATACTATTCAGGTAGCCCGGCAGATCGGGACGTTTTCAGAGTCCACGTCATCGGCATCCGGGTGCAAAGCGGTACCCAGCGGACCGTCAACGAAAGCAAAATTAGAGACAATCCGGGAGATTGAAAGTAATCTGGAAGCAACCAGCATAACCATTCCGGGCTGAATTGTTAGGGCATATTCTCTTAAAAAAAATACACAAATCCATCTTTTTATCAATTCCCCAAAATGTATGACCTTAAGCAGGATCTGATATTCTTATAAAAAACGGTTTAATTTTTAACAAACCTTTAATTAATGTCAGTTCCCACACACACTTGTCAACGGATATATACCGGCACATGTAGTGCTCTCCAATGTGAATTGCATGAAAAAAGATCGTTTTAAAACCCGGATGTTCATATCTGTGCTGCTTATCGCAGTTCTTGCAATCCTTTTCTGTACACCGGTTCATGCAGAAACCCAATCCTGCCATATTCTCATTCTCAACTCGTACAACCCGGGCATTATTTTCTCGGATAACGAGGTAGCAGGGATTTATAATGCATTCAGCAACGAAAGTTGCGAGTTCTCTCTCGAGTACATGGACAGTAAACGTATCACTACTCAAGAGTACCGCGATCTTCTGCAAAAGTCGTACGCCATGAAATACAAGAATGTTCATTTTAATGCAATCCTCTCCCTTGATGACGATGCATTCCAGTTCCTGTTAAAAACCAGAGACACCCTCTTTCCCGACACTCCCGTCATTTTCTGTGGAGTGAACAATTTTAATGATGCCATGATCACGGGGCACCCGCAATTCACCGGTGTAGTCGAAACCCTCAGCAGGAATGAAACCATTGACCTTGCCTTACAGCTCCACCCGGGAACCGAGCGAGTGCTTGTTGTTACTGATCAGACAACCAGCGGGGAAATCAACCGCCGTATTATTGAAGAAATAATCGCAACCGGCCGGTTCACGGTTCCCGTCCAGTTTCTTGATGTGGATCGAAAAGGACTTTCCTTAAAAGAGTTGACGGACTTACTTGCCAATGCCCCGCCACACAGCGTTGTCTATTACTCTGACTTCTTTCAGGACAAGGATAATGTCACCCATATGCCGGGAGTGGTGATGGAAACCATTTCGGCACAATCCATCGCTCCCATCTATGTCCATGGCGACCAGTACCTTGGTCACGGTGCTGTTGGCGGGAAATTGAACAGCGGCCTCCTGCAGGGGAAAACCGCGGGATTGATGGCTCTTCAAATCATCAGGGGTGCTCCCGTCTCCTCATTGTCTGTACACAAGGAAGGGATGACAGCATACATGATCGATGAACAACAGCTGAAACAGTGGAGTGTCCCGGTATCAGCAGTTCCCGCAGGAACCCTGATAATCAATCACGAGGAATCGATAATCGAAAAATATGCCCTGCTTATAGGAGGAGTCTTCGTCTTTGTGTGTGCAGAGACCTGGATTATCATTGTCCTGCTTTTAAATCGCAGAAGAAGGATGCGGGTCGAAGCAGAGCTGCGAACCGCAGAACAGACGCTCCGGTCACTGATCGATGCCAACCCGGAATCGGTTATTCTTATTACTCTGGATGGTACCATTGTGCATAATAACGAAGTTGCTGCAAAACGTCTTGGTTCCCGTTCGACCGATACCGTGGGAAAGAATATTTTCAACTATATGCCCCCGGAATTTGCAAAACACCGTAAAAAAGATCTTGAAGAGCTCAAAAAGAGCCGCAAAACCGTACGGTCGATAGACCATCGGGATGGCAGAGTATACGATATCAGTTATGTCCCCATTTTTGATTCAGATGGGGCGATTGAAAAGATCGCAATCCTTGCGATCGATATAACGGAATCCCAGCGTCTTGAAGAGACGCTCCGTCGTATCAATCGCAAACTCAAGAACCTTTCAGAAATCACACGGGTCGACCTCGAGAACCGAATTTACGTTTTACAAGGGTATATCGAACTGTTGAACAGTGATATGCCTTTGCCAAATCGATCCGACTATTTTACGAAACTTCATGATATGCTGGTATCCCTAGTGAATGCTATCGGTTTTTCCCGGCAGTATCAGGATCTTGGCGAGAAACTACCGAGATGGCAATCCATCAATAAAACCTTCCTGTACGCGATCTCCCACATCGATCCCGGTACCATTCGCCATGAATTGCTGGAGCATGACGTAGAGATCTTTGCCGATCCCCTTCTGGAGAACGCGTTTCTCAGCATGGTTAAACAGACGATCAACGAGCGGGGTGTTGCAACGGTGATCAGGCTTTCAGTCTGCCGGGAGAACGGTACACTGGTTCTTGTGTATGAAGATGATGGAAATGCAATTCCCGAAAAGGAAAAAGCAAGGTTGTTCAGTCCGGATTATTCTGAGTACCGTTCCCTTTTCATCGCCAGGGAGATCCTTGATGTAACCGGCATCTCAATCCATGAGAACGGGTCGGGGAAAAAAGGGATGCGGTTCGAGATCAGGATTCCGCCCGGCTTCCACCGCCAATACCAGATGAATAATACTGACACAGCCGTAGATGAGTAAAATCAAAAATCCTGTAAACAGAAAATAAAACAGAAACTAAAAAAAAGATTATGCCTCGATGGCAGCACTGTCATAGACGCGGGTCATATACCGTGCCTGGAAAACAGAAAACAGCGGGGCGAGGACGAGAATAATTAAGATCCCTGCTGCAATAAACCCGAGGAGGGCAATATTACTGCCACCCATCATGTAGAGGCTTATCCCCCCAATCAGGATGAGACCAAAGATAATGATACAGATGGGGATAGCAACAACAATGGTGACAAGGATCAGGGCGATGATGTAATTGATCCAGCCAATCTTTTTGATGGTTTCAAGAATTGCACTGAAGTTGAATGCTTCGGAAAAACTCCCCATCCGGGCAAAGCGGATGGCTGCCACCGGCATGATGATACCAATGATGATCTCAACGATATACAGTAACAGCGTGAGTCCCAGGTTGGGAGACCAGTTCGCCATCGTGGAAGCGCCCATTTTCCCCTGCACTACGGTAAGCAGCATGCCCCCGAAGATGAATGCCCAGATGATCATAATAGGAATAGCATAGATAATTCCCACAATTATCAGCTTCAGCCCGTCAACGAACAGGGTGCCCCACTTGTCGACTTCAGGTGCCGGGGTTGCCCCACGGTAAATCCGCATGATATAGCCGTTCATGGGAATACCGAGACAGATTATCGCTACAATCAATTTCATCCAGCGGTTAATATTTGAAAAAACGCCCTCTTTTGTATAGTGAAGGGCATCGTCTAACAAGTTACCGTAATCCATGGTTTTACCTTCGTATCTGTTTGTGACAGGAAACGGATAAGAATAGCGCTGAACCCAAAAATGTTTTACCGGGTTATGAAAAACCCGGCACTCAAAATTAAAAAAGTGCAAGGTCACTATCTTTAAATAATTCCCATTACATCCTCTAGACATACACATACCTCTATCCAGAGATAGTAAGGTGACGTATTATGGCAACAGATATGAAAATCCCGATAAACTACGCAGAAGCAGCTGAGACACTCAAAAAATATCTCAAACTCAGCGGCTCACCGGTCGCATTCCGGTTTGCGACAAAAAAGGAAGATATCCCGGCAGGCATGGAAGCATTTGACAAGACCATCCGGCACTGCTCGATGGTGGGCCTTGCACGAAAAGAAGGGAAGATCTTCTATTCTACCGCAGAAAAACACGAATGCAATGGCGGTGCCTGGTCGCTGGGTCTTAAGGAGATCACTGAAAGCTTAAAAACCGGTGATTTCTACTACAAACTCGGAAAATTCGAAAGCTCAGCTTCCTGCAAGCGAACCATCGACCGGGTCGCTCACCTGCACCCGGGCGACACGTATGCCACGATGTATGCCCCGCTTGAAAAGACACCATTCGATCCACAGGTTATCGTGATCATTGCCACACCATGGGCGATGCTGAAACTTTCGCAGAGCGCCCTCTTCCGGCTGGGCGGAAAGATACAATCCGAATTTGCCGGCATCCAGTCAGTCTGTGCGGATGCATGTGCCCAGACCTATCTTACCGGACACGTGAACTTCTCGCTCGGTTGTGACGGTTCACGGAAGTTCTCAGGTATCGAAGATGGCGAGCTGGTCATTGGTATACCGGCTGAACTGCTTCCGGAAATTACCGAATCGTTAAAAATTGTTGCTGCTGCACCGGGTTCAAAACCCGGCGCAAAGTGAGGTGAAGCAAAATCTCTTTTTTGCACCGGTTGGTCATCAACAGGCTGCTCCCGCGTTTTGGGCCGAGGTCACTCAGGGTTTCCCGGAAAAACCTCACCGGTTTAGTACAGTAAAAGCTAGAGCGTGCAAATAGCCTGACGCTCTATCCCTAAAAAAAAGGTCAGATGATTTTTGCACCGGCAGTCGGGCCGGGTTTACATTCAAAGATCTCGGTTATCTTCACAATAATGAGCGACCGGGCCGGAAGTGCCGGGTTCTTGATGTTGAGCTTTGCTTTCATAGCATCATATTCCGAGCCACTAGTCTTGATCGCAGCCACACCCTTGCACTGGAAACACCCTTTGATCTCCGGACCCCAGACATAGAATGCAATTTTGGGATTTGTTCGGATGTTTGAGAGTGTCTTGTTCATGAAATTGTCCACAAACCAAACGGTTTCATCGTCAACCAGCTCAGCAATTCCCAGCGGAATCACATTGGGAGTGCCATCTTTAGTTGCAGTTGCAACAGGGAAGACTTTCATTTTTGAGAACGCTTCCTTCATCTCTGCGGTTAATTTTACCATTGTACATCACCTTATTTTTCCTCATGGTTTCAATGCGTATAAATATATTGCTCAAGTGTGCTTTTGGTGCACGGTTCCCATACGGGAAACATTCCGGAAAATTATCCATACCACACAAAAAAATGATTTCTGCATCTGTTGAAACCGTTCACAATACTCGCTAATATCTTCCTTTTTGAGATAGGTGACTTTGAATGGAGTTTACTATGAGGGGAGGTATAAAAACCGGATTGAAGAAAAGGATTTACTTCATGGCCCCAGTGGTTTTTTATGGTAATATCCCGAATAATTTAGAACAAAAAAATAAAAAATCTGTATCTTTTCCATTTTGTTGATTAATAAAAAATACCTGCATCCGGTGGCACATATTGATCTCTGTTCTCTACGTTGATGATGAACCTGCTCTCCTTGAGCTGGGAAAAACCTATCTCGAAAAGAGTGGGTTGATCACGGTTGAAACCTCAAATTCTGCCGCGGATGCCCGGGTGCGATTATCTGAATGCTGCTATGACGCAATCATCTCTGATTACCAGATGCCCGTGACCAATGGCATCGAGTTCCTCAAATACATACGGAACAGTCACGGGGATCTCCCGTTCATCCTTTTTACCGGAAGGGGACGCGAGGAAGTGGTGATCGAGGCGCTCAATCTCGGTGCCGATTTCTATCTCCAGAAAGGAGGCAGCCCGGCACCGCAGTTTACCGAGCTGGAGCATAAGATCAAGCAGGCGGTTCTCCAGAAACGGTCAGAGCGGCGCATTAACGAATCCGAAGAGCGGTACAGCACCCTGTTTGAGAACGCAAGCGACGCCATCTTTATGATGGAGCGGGATGTGTTTGTCGATTGTAACGCTCAGGCACTGGAATTATTTGGTTGTACCCGCGAACAGCTGATTGGTTCTCACCCCAGTGATCATTCTTCCTCTTTCGAGCCCGAGGTTTGTGAATCGACAGAACAAAGCTGCGGACCATTACAAGACGCACTCAGTGGAGAATCCAGGATTTGTAGCTGGCGGCACCACCGGGAAGATGGCAAGGTGCTTGACGTAGAGATCAGCCTCACCCGCCTGGATGTCAAGGGACGGGACCTTGTTCTGGCAATTGTGCGGGATGCAAGCAAGCGCAAACAGATGGAATGCGCACTGCGTGAATCTGCCCAGCTTATGACAAACATCATCAGTTTCCTGCCCGATGCCACGTTTGCAATTAATACTGACGGCAGGGTAATCGCATGGAACCGGGCAATGGAGAAGATGACGGGAATCTCTTCAGGTGCGATTATAGGTAAGGGGGATTATGAATATTCGATCCCGTTCTACGGTACACGCCGGCCGGTCTTGATCGATCTGATCCTTTCCCGGGATGAGACGATAACCTCTCATTACACCACTATCGAAGAGGAGGGCCCGAATCTTATTTCAGAGATTTTTGTACCCGGACTCTATTCTGGAAGAGGGGCTCATATCTGGTTTACTGCATCTCCGCTCATTGATTCCCACGGCAATGTCATCGGGGCAATCGAATCCATCCGGGATATTACTGCAAGAAAAAACCGCGAGAACGAATTGCATGCGTCGTATGAACAGATCACTGCAATGGAAGAGGAACTGCGCAGTAATCTTGAGGACCTGGTAGTACAGGAGCGAGCAATAGCCGAGAGTGAAGCAAATTACCGGGCGCTCTTTTCTGCCATGGTCGAGGGACACGCGGTAAACGAGATGGTGTATGATGGAAACAGCATACCCGTTGAATACCGGGTACTCCAGGTGAATCCTGCGTTTGAGAAGATCTTCAACATCCCCCGCGACACCGCAATTGGCAGGATTAGCCGGGAGGTATTTGGGGGTGATGACCCCGAGGCCCTCGCGTTGTATGCCGAGGTCGTACGGACCGGAACTTCGCAATTCTTCGAGATCTGGTATCCCCCGATGAAAAAACATTTAGCGATATCGGTGTATTCTCCTAAAAAAGGAATTTTTGCTACAGTATTTGAAGATATTACCGACCGCAGACAGAAAGAACAGGAACTCCGTGCAGCCTTTGAACAGATCTCTGCAATGGAAGAGGAACTGCGCAGTAATCTTGAGGAACTGGTAGTACAGGAGAGGGTAGTAGCCGAGAGTGAAGCAAACTACCGGGCGCTCTTTTCTGCCATGGTCGAGGGACATGCGGTTAACGAACTGGTGTATGACGGAAACGGCATACCCGTTGAATACCGGGTACTTCAGGTGAATCCTGCGTTTGAGAAGATCTTCAACATCCCCCGCGATACCGCAATTGGCAGGATTAGCCGGGAGGTATTTGGGGGTGATGACCCCAAGGCCCTCGCGTTGTATGCCGAGGTCGTACGGACCGGAACTTCGCAATTCTTCGAGATCTGGCACCCCCCGATGAAAAAACATTTAGCGATATCGGTATATTCTCCTAAAAAAGGAATTTTTGCTACAGTATTTGAAGATATTACCGACCGCAGACAGAAAGAAAAGGAGCTGAATGCAGCAAACGAACAGATGGCAGCTGCGTTTGAAGAACTGAAGTCTACCGAGGAATCGTTGCTGGTACAGAACCGGGAACTGGAGCAGCAGCAAGAAACAGTCATGAGATCGGAACAAGCGCTGCAGATCGCAAATCGTAAACTCAACCTGATGTCTGGTCTTACGCGCCACGATGTGGTAAACCAGCTGATGGCGCTGAACGGTTATGTGGAATTATCAGCAGAATTTGTGCAGGATCCAAAATTACAACAGATGATTAAAAAAGAACAGGAGATAATCGAGATGATCCACCAGCAGATCCTGTTCACCAGGGAATATGAGAATATGGGGGTGAACGCTCCGGTATGGCAGGATCTCCGCACAACGGTAATGAGCGCTGCTGCGGGACTTGATCTATCCGGTATCCGCTTGAACGTGATAACAGATAATCTGGAGATCTTTGCCGATCAACTGCTCATGAAGGGGTTCTATAATTTAATGGACAACACCCTCCGCTACGGAAAAACCACATCGGAAATCACGATCTCCTGTAAGGAAAATGACGGCGGACTGATCATCGCGTACAGCGATAACGGCGTTGGTATTGATGCAGATACCCGCCCCCACCTATTTAAGAGAGGATTCGGGAAACAAACCGGCCTGGGTTTGTTTTTTACCCGGGAAGTTCTCGGTATAACCGGGCTTTCCATAACAGAGAATGGCATACCGGGCAAAGGCGCACGGTTCGAGATTGCGGTGCCGAAAGGGGAGTACCGCATCCCGGATACACAACCACCGTCCGCATAATTTCTCTTCTCAACAATCTGCATTATCCTCACGGCTATTCAACAGCGGCGCAACTATCGTTGCGAATTCCATGAAAATGGGAGACCGGGTGAAACCGCATGAATACCTGCCAATAAAAAACGTACAGGTCATTTTACTCATTCAAGCGTGCGCCGGTACGTGGCAATACCCAGCATCATTGCTGCAAGCGAGAAGATACACAAGGCAATGAGATCCATGCCAATAACATCGAGCCCCTGTCCCCTCAGGATGATGCTCCTGAGTGCGTGCACAGCATAATATTCCGGGTTGATGATCGTGATCCAGCGCAGCCAGTCCGGCATACCAATGACCGGGTAGAATGCACCGCTGGTCATGAACAGGATCAGGTTGAAAAATGCCGACATGGAGGCGTACTCCTGCTGGTTGGAGAACCGGGACGCCATCGAGACCATGAAGCTGGTGATCCCGATGCTGGTGATGAACAACACAAGCAGGACCATGAAAAAATCCTGCGTGGTCTGGATCAGGATTCCGGTGATCAGGAGATCGACAACAAATATAACAAAACCCGACAGGAACGCCCGGACGGTACCGCTGGCGATCATGCCCATGATGATGCTCGAACGTTTAACCGGAGTCACGAAGTACCCTTCGATGATGCCCATCTCCCGGTCCTTGATAAGAGCAATACCCCCGCCCATCATCGTTGTCATAAAGATCGCCATCACAATGACGCCGACGCCAAAGAACTGGATGTATTTGATATCCCCGTAAATTTTGTTTATCTCGACTTTGTTGTGGGACCCTGATTGTACAAGTGCAGAATTTACTCCGGATATAATGATAGAGGGGGTTACCGAATCAGAACTGTCGACATAGAGCCGCATCGGGCGATTAAGAAAGTTCGGCGAGGGTAAGATCAGGACCCCGCTCACCTTTCCGGCCTGCAATGCCCGTTTGGCTTTCAGTTCATCGGTGTAAACCGCCACATCGAAGGTGGGGGGATTGTCCGCCTGGGCCAGATGTTTAAGATCATTGACAAACAGGGCAAATGGGGGTATATCCTCGTTATAGGGCTCTTCCTGCACTATGGCAATCGATACGTGGGTGATCGTTCCCCCCATCGCATTGCCGAAGATCACGAGATACATGATCGGCATTAACAGGGTAAAGATGATCACGAACGGGTTGCCGAGGAACTTCTTGAAATCCCGCTTGAAGATCGCAATTGCGCCTTTGATCATCAGGAGCGCCTCCCGCCGTGTGTACCGTCGCTTCCCCCGCCATCGCTCAGGTTCTTACCGGTAAGGTAGATGAAGACATCTTCTAACGAGGGGGACCGGATCGAGATTGAGGTCATGGATACCGAATAGCGATCGAAGATAGCAAGAATCGCCGGTAAGATGGTGTTCCCGTTTTTTGCCGTTATAAAGAGTCTCTCCTCTTTAACTTCAGCGGATAAGACAAGATTGTGTTCACGGATTGCTGATAGGACACGATCATCCATCCGGTCATAACCTATCTCAATAAGATCGCCGGCAGGAAGCAAAAGACGCAGGTTATCCATGGTGTCTAACGAGATGAGCCGCCCCCGGTCCACAAACGCAATCCGGCCGCAGAGTTTCTCGGCTTCATCCATGTAATGCGTTGTCAGGATGATGGTTGTATTTTCCTTATTCAGGGTTTCAATCTGCTGCCAGACCTCCCTACGGGATTCAGGATCAAGACCTATGGTTGGTTCGTCGAGGAACAGGATCAGGGGGCGGTGGATGAACGCCCTTACGATCTCGAGCTTCCGCTTCATCCCCCCGGAAAAAGTCTGCACTTTCATGTAGGCCCGGTCAGTGAGACCGACCATGGCCAATAGTTCCCAGATGCGAGCCGGCAGGATGCGGTCATCGACATCCTCCAGTTTGCCGTAAAACTCCAGATTGTCGTACGCCGTGAGTTCATTATCCAGCGTGCTGTTCTGGGGACAGACCCCGATGATTCTCCGGATATTTTCCGGATCCTTGGTGATCTCATACTCCCCGACAAAGGCCGTGCCCGATGAAGGACTGAGCAGGGTTGTTAGAATACGGATTAAGGTACTTTTTCCTGCCCCGTTCGGGCCCAGCAGACCGAAGATTTCTCCCCGTTTTACATCGAAGGTGACATCATCGACCGCATTTACGGTCCGTTGCTTGTCCTGGAAAGTTTTGGTGAGATGTTCGATCCGGATAACGCAATCTTCCGCAGAGCAACGGCCTCCGCTGTCGGGATGAAGGAGTGATTCCTGTTCATCTTGGCGTGCAGGAGGAGAACTCATAGCATTATTAAAAAGTACGTGGGATCTGGTAGTACTTAATGTGTGGGGAATGGATGCGAGCCGGGTGTATCCCCCCCAATCGCTTCTCTTATCTCCCTTCCCGCGCAATCAGTGTGTATGATGCACGAGCCGCCGGTAAAAAAGGTCCTCTTCTGGTGTGAGCAGTGCAATGTGCCGCTGGTAGCAAAGAGCTGTTCGTGCGGCGGCGAAGGGAAAAAGATCGAACTGCTCCAGCCGTACGATGTCCGCCCTGCCCTTGCTGCGGATATGGCGCTGGTCAAAAAACTCGTGCAGGAACGGTTCGGCAATGTCCCACTGGGAAAAATACTTCTCTTTAACAAGACCGGCGGGGTTGACCGGGCTGATCTGGTGATCATGCATGGCGAGCGGCTCGGCTGGCTAACGTTCGATCCCGTATCGCGAAAATTCAGCTTCGATCTATCGCCCGAAGCCCTCCAGTTCATCCTTCCTAATGCTACACAGGGTATCGTGGATCTCGACACCTACACGAATGTCCGGCAGGAGCAGGGACGCGTTGGCGGTAAAAGGATTGCGCTCAAACTTCCCGTACCTGAAGGAACAGTCATTGTAAAATACAAAAACAAGTTCGGCACCGGCATGGTAAAAGAAGGGTCCATCAAGATCAAGGAGCTCATCAGCGTCACGCCCCGTACCCCGAAAAATCCCGGCTGGGATGTGGCAATTGAGAAGAACAAATTCCATTTGAAAAACCTTGAACGCCACGCGATTCGGGCAATCAAGCAGCATATCGCGGATCGCCCGACTGCCAATGTCTCATTTTCCGGGGGAAAGGACAGCACCGCAGTCCTCCATATTGCAAGGAAAGCCGGGGTTAACAAGGCGTTCTTCATAGATACCGGTCTTGAATTTCCCGAGACGATCGCATTTGTCGAAGCGCAGGGAGTCGAGATTATCAGGAAAGCCGGCGACTTCTGGCAGGCAGCAGAAAAGGCAGGACCACCGGGTAAGGACAACCGCTGGTGCTGCAAACTCCAGAAACTCCACCCGCTCAAACTCTATCTCGCGGATGTCGGTCCCTGCGTCACGGTGCAGGGCAACCGCTGGTATGAGTCATGGAACCGGGCAGGGCTTGATGAGACCAGCCAGAACCCGGCGAACCCGCTCCAGCTCAACATATCGCCCATCCGGCACTGGCGGGCACTCGAAGTCTTCCTCTACCTCTGGTGGCAGAAGGTAGCGACCAACCCGCTCTATGACAAGGGGCTCGAACGTATCGGCTGTTATCTCTGCCCCGCGATGCTCGAGAGCGAGTACGAGGAACTTCGTGTTCTCCAGCCGGAGTATGCGAAGCGCTGGGATGCATTCCTCGAACGCTGGGCGGCAAAGAAAGGTTTGCCGGAAGCATTCTACCGCTGGGGACTCTGGCGGTGGCGGGCACTTCCCCCCAAGATGCGGGAACTCTGTAAACTCAAAGGAGTCCCGTTTAATGAGGAACATATGCTGCTGGCCGGGCCCGCCCGGGCACTGCCACAGGTAACGGATGATAAGAAACCCGGAAAGGAAGAGAAGCCACAAAAAGAAGGGACAGAAGGAAAAATTATGGAACCGGCAATGGACCTACAAACGAGTGAGGGATATAACGTAGCGGAGATACGCGGGGACTTTCCCATTCTCGGCGATATCATCTACCTCGACAACGCAGCCACAAGTTTTTCACCCGAACCGGTGATCGAAGCAATGGTCGAGTTCGAGCACAACTACCGGGCCAATGTCGGCAGGGGTGTGCACCGCCTCACCCAGATTGCCAGCCAGCGTTACTGGCATGCCCACGAGAAGGTAGCTGAATTCATTGGCGGAAAGAACGGCACCTGCGTGTTTACCAAAAATACCACCGAATCGATCAATATGGTCGCCCGTGGCCGGGCATGGAAATCCGGGGATCGTGTGATCACGACGATTCTTGAGCATCACTCCAACCTTCTTCCGTGGCGGGCCCTGAAATCTTTAGGCGTGGAAGTAGATCTGATCGGTATCAAACCGGACTACTCGCCCGATCTTGCAGCACTTGAAGCCGTGATCACTCCCCAGACGCGACTCGTTGCAGTTACCCATGCATCCAATGTGCTGGGTGTGGTCACTCCCATTAAGGAGATTGCAAAGATCTGTCATGATCGTGGTGTAAAGGTGCTCGTGGATGGTGCCCAGACGGTCCCGCACATGCCGGTGGATGTTGCAAAACTCGGCTGTGATTATTTCGCGTTCTCCGGCCACAAGATGTGCGGTCCGACCGGGACGGGTGTACTCTGGATGAAAGAGCCGGATCTTGAACCTTTCATTCTCGGCGGGGGGATGGTCGAAACAGTTACCGGTTCCGGCTTTACGACTGCCGAAGGATACCAGAAATACGAAGCCGGCACCCCCAACATTGCCGGAGGCATCGGGCTTGGTGTGGCGGCCGGGTATCTGGAAAAGATCGGCATGGAAAAAATCCAGCGCCACGAAGAGGCTCTTACTACACGGCTGATCAACGGTCTTTCCCAGAATAAGAAGATTCAGATCTATGCTTCACCGCGTCCTGAAGATCGCATTGGTGTAGTCTCGTTTACGGTTGAAGGGGCTCACCCGCATGAGGTTGCCCAGCAGCTGGACGAAGCGGCAGATATCCTCGTGCGATCCGGCCATCACTGCTGTCAGCCGCTGATGGAGTCGCTTGGCCTTCCCGATGGGACGGTCCGGGCAAGTCTTGCGCTGTACAACACCGCAGAAGAGATCGATATGCTCATCGCCACGTTAGAAGAACTCACGCGATAACCCAATCACTTTTTTACGGATTAGTTCCCTTGCTGACACGGTTTAATAGTCCCGCTGCAAATATTTGTGTAATACAATTATCCGGAATACTACCCCAAATATCTGGAGATAACAATGACACCTGTTCAACTATCCGAACTGTTCGCCCGCGTGCGGAAGAACCACCCGCTCGTCCACCATATCACCAACTACGTTACGGTCAACGATTGCGCAAATATCACCATCTGCGCCGGCGGAGCACCGATCATGGCAGATGCAATCGAAGAAGTTGCCGAGATGACCGGGATAGTCGGGGCGCTTGTACTCAACATCGGGACACTCAACCATGTCCAGATCGAGTCCATGCTGGCAGCGGGCAGGAAGGCAAATGAACAGAATATCCCTATCATCCTCGATCCTGTCGGGGCAGGTGCCACCCGTTTCCGAACAGAGACCGCCCGGCGCCTGCTTGACAAACTGGAGATCACGATTCTCAAGGGAAACGCCGGGGAGATCGGGGTCCTTGCCGGCGCAGATGCAAAAGTGCGGGGCGTGGATTCGGCAGGTCTTACCGGAGATCCCGTTGCAATTGCAAAGGAGTATGCATCCGATGCCGGTCTCACGGTAGTAGTGAGTGGTGCTGCCGATATCGTGACCGATGGCAAACGTGTCCTGCTCGTAGAGAACGGTCACCCCATGATGGGCGGGATATCGGGAACCGGATGCATGGCGGCATCGGTGACGGGTGTATATGCTGCGGAAGTAAGAGACCCCGTTTTAGCAGCAGCAGCAGCACTCGCCACATTTGGTATCGCAGGAGAGCGGGCAGCAGCTGTGGCACGAGGACCCTACTCGTTCAAGGTCGCCCTCTTCGATGAACTTGCCGGGCTTACACCCGCAGTTCTCCAGTCCGCTGCAAAGATCCGATCCATCTGAAGCCTCCTATGAACTATGACCTGTATGTAATCACTGATGAGAATGTGGGGCTTGGAAGGACCCATGCAGAGATTGCAGAGCGGGCAATTGCCGGGGGAGCAGATGCAATCCAGCTGCGGGACAAATCCTGCAGCAGCATGGATTTGATACGTATTGGGAGATCCCTTCGCGCGATTACCCGCAGGAGTTCAACCATTTTCATCGTAAATGACCGGCTTGACGTAGCGCTTGCCTGCGGGGCGGATGGTGTACATCTTGGACAGGGGGATATACACACCGATGTTGCCCGGCAGATCGCTCCACCCGGTTTTCTCATCGGGGTTTCGGTAAGCAATGTTGAGGAAGCGTGCCAGGCAGAGCGGGAAGGGGCTGATTATGTTGCGCTCAGCCCGACATTTTCCACGGGATCCAAACGAGACGCCGGACCGGGGCACGGGCTTGACATGTTGCGGGAAATAAAGCGGAATGTGTCAGTCCCGGTGATTGCCATCGGTGGAATAGACCGTCATAATGTGCGTGAAGTGATTGCAGCAGGAGCCGACGGGATTGCCATAATCTCTGCCGTTGTCGGGGTACCGGATATTACTGCTGCTGCACGCGAACTTAAAAACCTGATCCGGCAATGCAAAGCGGTAGAGCGGCCATGACCGTCGATCAGCAACAACGTTTTGTCCTCCACGAACATTTCGCCCGGCACCATCATTTCGATTTCAGGCTTGAGTATGAGGGGGTGCTGAAGAGTTGGGCGGTGCCAAAAGGACTACCGGAGAAATCCGGTGAACGAAGGCTCGCAATCTCTGTAGAAGATCACCCGCCTGACTATATCGGGTTTCAGGGTACTATACCGGAAGGACAGTATGGCGCAGGC
The DNA here is from genome assembly GCA_963676675.2 of uncultured Methanoregula sp. Taxonomy (GTDB): domain Archaea; phylum Halobacteriota; class Methanomicrobia; order Methanomicrobiales; family Methanospirillaceae; genus Methanoregula. The sequence goes on from OY781161.1 coordinate 2,334,478, forward strand.
GAGGTAACGATTAAGGATTCCGGGACGTATGAACTTTTAATCTGGCGGGATGACCGGATCGAAGTGCTCCTGCATGGACAGGCTTTTTCCGGAAAATATATCCTTATCCTTTTCAAAAAAGCGGGCGATAAGGAATGGCTTGTGTTCAGGGCAAAGGATGAATAAATTTTGATATTTCACTGTGCAGCTATGCCTTTTTCTATAGTTGATACATTCACGGAATGGATTTTTTAGGTATCCCAATGGATATGCTGCAACAGCGCAGTTTTGTAATTCCCTCTTGCTAATGGATGCTGCTCATAATCCCTATCGATGCCCCTAACACAAGCAATGTAGAAATGATCCAGCCTGTCATGATCACTCCCACCCCTTTTACCCCCCGCCACTTGAAAAGCCATGCAAGAAGCACACACCCGTAAAGTCCGACACCGGGTATCCAGATGAATGGCATAAGGGTAAATATTCCGTATCGCTGGAACATGGGGGATTTTTGCGCAATTGCCTGAACAGAGGTTAAGTGTTTATGGAGCCAGACCGAACGTTCTGCAAACGTATCGCATACAGCAAACAGTCCATAGATGATAGAAATCCCAAAGGAGATCATGATGAGCAGGATCGGTACAGGTGGCATGCCCAGCCCAAGACCGACAACTGCTGCAACCGGCTGGAGTATGAAGGCCGAACCGACAAGCCCAAGCATGTCCCATAGGGAAATCCGGAAAAATAATCCGATGATTACCGGAATGACGACGATACCGAGCACCAGGTAGAGACCGGTTTTAACCAGGTCCAAAATCCGTACATGCTGCACCTTATCATTCATTTTCGTAATTACCAATGGTATTGAATTCTATTAATAGTCCTGATATCCAAGTATTTTTTTAACCCATGATAAAAAATATCATTGAATTATTAACGATGAAAAAGAGATCATTTTCACTAAATTGACAATCCTGATAACAACATATATTACATTTATCATGCAAAGTTCAACCTTGTATCAGTATAGATGAGATGAAGTACACATGAAGACAATATCCACGCAAAAAACCCTGTGGCTTTCCTTAACCTTGCTCATTACGATAGTGATCATCCTTGTGTCAATCTTTTCTTTAAAAAATGGGTTTTATGAAATATTCCCGTATTTTTACATTATACCGATCGTACTTCTGGCATATTTATTCCCCCGGTATTCTGTGTATTTCACTATCATCATCGGCTGGATTTTCTTAGGGCTTGTGTACCTGTATGGCCCGGTGGATATCCGGCTCTACGCAGCGAGCAGTGCGTTTTTCTATATTTTTGTATCCGCAGGTATAGTCATCTCTGCATATGCGGGACAGCTTATGCAGGAGAAAAAATACCGGGAAATTTTTGAAAATTCGCAGACAGGGATGTTCACGTTCGATTTTGAGTCCCAGAAGATCCGCGAGGTCAACAAGCACTCGGCAGAGATTCTTGGCTATACTCTTGACGAACTCAAAAACCAGTGGTCCTCTTCCCTCTGGTTTGACCATGAGCAGGAAGCAAAGTTCATAAAAAAACTACGGCAGGATGAAAAAATTGCCGATATGGAAATCCAGCTGCGCAAAAAAGACCGGACCGTCATCTGGGTGCTCGCTACTGCATCCATGACAAAAGGGGGACTGGTCATCTGCTCTATGGTTGATATCTCTGAGCACAAACGAATGAAGGATGAACTTATTGAATCCGAACTCCGGTACCGTACGCTCTTTGACGGAGCAAGCGATGCGATCTTCCTTCACGATATCAGCGGGCAGATTTTTGAGACCAATACGATAGCCTCACGCCTTTTAGGTTTTTCGCACAAGGAATTTATGAAGTTGCGCCTGCATGATCTTGATGTGCATCCTGAAACCCTGCTGACGCCAGAGACGGTACAGTGGTTCCAGTCCCGTGGACATATATTGTTTGAAAGGGAGCAGAAGAAAAAGGACGGGACGATAATCCCGGTTGAGATCAGCAGCAGGATTACCGAGTACTTTGGCATGCCAGCCGTTATGAGTACGGTGCGGGATATCTCGGAACGAAGTAACAAATAATTTTACAAGCGAAAAAACATTTCTTTTTTCACAGGAGAAAACCTCCGTTTCCGGGGGGTTTAAATGGTTATTAAAGCCGGTGCTTACTGTGCAACACCGCAAAAGCCGGGTCCGTATACCGGTTTTTAGAATCTGACGTCGGATCGATCCCGGAATATTTTCTTACTCTTTTCCATTATTGCCTTATACCGGTGAAACGGTACGCTCCTTTGGGTACCATCATCTCAAACCGTGCTCCCTTGTGAGGTTGACCGGTTTCACGGATGGTGATTTCGGTGATTGAGAGAATTTCCCGGGACAGGAACAGGCCAAGACCGGTGTTCTTCCCGTATCCCTTACCAAATATCTTCTCCTTCTCCTTTACCGGAATACCGATTCCATCGTCTTCCCATACGATGACCAGTCCATCACTTGATTCATGAATGGATACCGTGATCGTTTTCGTATGCTTCCCGTGCCGGAGCGTATTATCAAGAAGATTAAAAAAGACCTTTTCAAGGATCGGATCTGCATAAACCTGGACTTTCGGCAGATCAGCGAAAAATGACATGTTGTCGGGAACATGGGAGCGGGGGAGAACCGCACTGAGATCCTGCCACTGTGGCGCGGTTGTGCCAAGATCCTTGTAGACGCTCGTAAATTCTATGTGTTCGCCAATTGAATCTACTGCGGTTTCCATTTTTTCAATATACTGTTCCATTGTCGGATCCGATGCCATCTGTTTGGCGAGTTCAAGGTATCCTGACAGGACGGTTATTTTGTTGAGGATATCATGACGGGTGATGCTGCTGAGGAGGTTCAGCTTACGGTTTGCTGCATGTAATACCTTCTCGGTCCGTCGCTGTTCAGTGAGGTCACGGGCAATGCATAGCACTGCAGGCCTGTCATCCAGATCGATGAGACGGTTGCTGTCCTCGACCGGGATCCTGGACCCGTCTTTTGTCAGGAACTCGGTCTGGAAAACCACATTCCCTGTAGAAAAAAGCTTTTCAAGGATTTCTGATACATGCTCCTTCTGCTCGGGTACATCGATATCCGGGATGCTCATTTCCAGCAGTTCTTCTCTTGAGTATCCCAGCATCTGGCACGCCTGGTCATTTACTTCTATGAACCGACCCGGGCCTTCTTTTGAAATTTCATGGATAAAGATTGCATCGTTCGCACTCTGGAGGAAAAGCCGTGAGCGCTTTTCACTTTCAATAAGTGCCCGTTCAGTCTCTTTCCGCCAGGATATGTCACGGACAAAGGAAAAGCTGTACTCCTTGTCGCCATTGTTAACATAGACGGACATGATCTCGATATCGATGATACTGCCGTCTTTGCATCGGTGCCGTGTCGTGAAGAGCAGGGTTTTTTTCTCCTTGAGATCAGCAATGGACTTGTCCCAAATCTCGCGGTTGAAATCCGGGTCCAGTTCAAAGATCTTCATGGCAAGGAATTCTTCCCGTGAGTAGCCGGTAATCCGGCAAGCTGAGTCGTTCACGTACAGGATATTTCCCTCAAAATCAAGCCAGAAGACTTCATCGGCTGCACGGTCAACAGAGACCTTGAGAAGCCGTAGTTCATCTTCTATCGTTTTCCGGTCAGTAATATCCTGGCAGACGACAAGAACACTGAGCTCCTCTTCAGAACTTACTATTGCCCGGGCATGTTCGTCAACCCAGATCATTCTCCCGTCTTTGCGGACTTTTCGGAATTGCCAGTGGAATCCTTCTCCGGGAGATTTGAGGCATATCTGCAACTGCTCGGTCACTGCACGGCGATCATCAGGGTAAAATACGTTCAGTACCGACTGGCCTTCCAGTTCTCCATCTGAATATCCCAGCTGGCTTGCTCCGGCATGGTTAACCGAGATGACCTTTCCCTCGGGGTTCAGGGTGAAGAGCATAATGGGGTTATCGTTGTACAGGGCTCGGTACCGTTCTTCGCTGGCACGCAATTCCTGCTCTTTTTTATAAATATCAGTTATATCGTGAAGGATTCCCTCAACGCCCAGCACATTTCCGTCATCATCAAAATAAAAATGACTACTGGCAGTGACCTGTCGGGGTATACCGTAACGGGCTTTGAGCACAAGAGGATAATTTTCAACAAAGCCCTTTTCTTTAAGGGTAGCGAGAAATTGTTCACGATCTTTAGGATCCAGATAGGTATCCAGGGCGACATTGAACCCAATCATCTCTTCTTCTGAATCATAACCTGCGAGTTTTACCCCGTGGGGGCTGAACATGATGAGTTTACCTTCACGGTCGGTCCGATAAACCACATCCTGCATGTTATCGATGATGTCACGGTATTTCTTTTCACTCTTACGGAGTGCATCTTCTACCTGTTTCCATCCGGTAATATCACGGGCTGCCGCAAGGACGATCTCTTTTCCGAAATACGTAAACCGATGAACGTTGATCTCCACCGGAAATACAGATCCATCTTTTCTCCTGTGTTCTGCATAAAATGTGAATTTCCCGGTTTTTGATAACTGTTGCTTGATCCCTTCCATCTTTTTCCTGTGCGTATCCGAAACGATATCCTGGACCGTCATCGTGAGGAGCTCTTCGCGAGTATATCCCAACCGGCTGCACATGCTGTCATTCACTTCAAGGAATTTCCCGGGCATACCTCCAGGCACCGTTTCATGGATATATATCTCATCATCTGTATTGTTAAAGAGGGTCCGGTACTTCTCCTCACTCTCGCGAATCAACCTCTCGCTCCGGGCAAGTTCATCGTACTGCCCGCGCAACTCTTCCTCTGATGCAACGAGCTGCTCGTGTGCTGCCATGAGCTCCTCTTCGGTTTGCTTGCGGGCAGAAATGTCTTTGATAAAGGCTAAAGAAGCCGGGCCATCAGAAAGATGAATACTTGCAACAGTAATCTCGAAGGGCAACCGGGTACCATCGCTGCGCAGCCCCACTGCTTCGTAATACAACGGCGCTGGCTCGCCACGTTGCCGTGCCTCAATATATGCAGCAACCTGATGCCGGTATTCCGGGGCTACAAACGATAGCAGGCTTTTATTGTTAATCGTCTCAGGCTCATTCACTCCGCTTATATGATAAAAAACGGTATTTGCATATACCATACGGCCTTCGCGGGCAACGAGAATCGCAATCGGTGAAGATTCAATAAGGGTTCTGAAACGCAATTCACTGTCGCGGAGAGCCTGCTCTTTCTGACTAATCAGTTCATAATTATGCCGTAGCTCTTCTTCTGTTGCAGTGAGCTCTTCAAAAGCCGCATTGATCTCTTCATTTTTCCGGAGCAGTTCGTGCTCTGCTTCTTTGAGATCGGTGATGTCACGTCCAACTGACTGGTATTCCAGTACATGGCCTTCGTCATCGAAGATCGCCCGGTTGCTCCACTGCTGCCACCGGATCCGGCCATCTGGCATAATGATCCGGTGCGTTATCGTTGCAACCGGATGTTCATGAGTCAGTGATGCAAAATATTGTGTGACGATACTCTGGTCTTCTGCCGGGATATTTGGAACAAATCGTTTCCCAATAATCTCCTCACGCGATTTCTGAAAATATCGGCAGTATGCATCGTTCACAAAAACGTGGGTACCATCACAGTGGGACCGGGATATGAGCTCTGTCTGGTCCTCAACCACATTCCGGTACTTTGCTTCGCTCTCCCTCAGGGCAGCATCCATCTTTTTTTGTTCGGTGACATCCTTGAAGATCCCCCGGGTAAACTGGCATATACCGTCAACATGTTTGCAGTTTGCGATACCCTGAACATATACCCTCTCGCCTTCACGTGTCCTGAATATCGCATCGATAATTCCTACGTTCTCTCCGGAAATGACCCGCTTGAATGTCTCCATGCAATGGTTGAGACTTGCCTTGTCTATGATATCGAATATGGTAAGGTTCGGGAGATCCTGTTCCTGGTAACCAAGAGTATCTAACCATTTTTTGTTGACAAACAGAAAATGCCCATCCGGCGCAACACTCTGGATTAAGTCACTGGCATTCTGGAGGTCATGGTACCGTTGCTCCTGTTCTGCAAGGCTGGATTGAGTTCGCCTTATAAGGACAGATTGCCGGATCTTGTGCGCAAGCTCGGCAAACAGTGCCATCGGTTCACCGCCTTTCTGGAGATAAAAATCAGCCCCTTCATTTAAAGCCTGGATAACAATCTCTTCCCGTCCCCGCCCGGTGAATAGGATGAACGGGATAGTACTTCCTGAAGTCCGAATTTTCTTTAAAAAATCGATACCATCCATTAACGGCATCTGGTAATCGGAGATGATGGCATCATAGTTCTTTGTATTCAGCAGGGTAAGTGCATCGGGAGCAGAAGTTACGATTTCAACGCTGAACTGGTCATCCCGCTCCAGGAAAAGTTTACCCATATCAAGAAGCTCGGGTTCGTCATCAACGTAGAGAACACGCATTGCACCTGCTATCATGAACCATTTCCTGCGATTCGCCATGCTTCCTTTGGCACCGTCATCTCAAACCGCGCTCCCTTACCCGGCTCACCGGTTTCATGGAGGGTGATCCCGGTGATATCAAGAATCTCCCTTGATAAGAATAAACCAAGCCCGGTGTTCTTACCGAACCCACGCTCGAAGATCCGCTCCTTGTCATCAATCGGGACACCGTCACCATCATCCACACAAATAATTTTCCGGCTGTCTTCAGATTCCAAAACCGAGAACCGGATCGTTGTAATCTTCCCCCCATAACGCACTGCGTTATCCATGAGGTTGATAAAAACTTTGACAATGAGGGGATCTGCAAACACTTCTGTCCCGGCAGGAATATCATTTTTCACTACGACGTGTCCGAGAGGAACCTGCATTAACGCGGTATCAACGAGCATACGGCACTCCTGCCAGACGGGAACTTTGACACCGATCTTCTCGTATTCTTTGGTAAACTGGATCATCGAAGAGATGCGCTGTGCAGCGGTTGTCACTCTGCGGAAATGATCGCTTAATGCTGGATCGGGCAGCTTCTTTTCGAGAAGGCGGATGTAACCTGTCAGCACCATCAGCTGGTTGTTGATGTCATGCCGGGTGATACTGGAAAGAAGGTTGAGTTTCCGGTTCACTTGTTTTAAAGCTTCTTCGGATCTCTTCTGTTCGCTGATGTCAACATAGGAGGCGATGGATTTTTTCGTTCCCGGGATCAGGGCAACTACGGCATGCAGGTTTTTTATTGTACCACTTCGGTCGCATATCCGGACAGGGTAAAAAGTGGGCACCGATGCCGGATCAATCCGCCGATAGTGATGGTATTTTCTGACCAGGTCAAGATCGTCCGGGTGTGCGATCTGCGTAAAATTCATCTTTCCTTCAATCTCCTCGCGGGAATATCCGGTCATCTGTTCGAATTCGGAGTTCACCTGTTCGATGATCCCATCTTCGCTGATGATGATGGTAGCAGCACCGGTGTGCTCGAAGAGGATGTGGTACCACGCCTCATTCTCCGCAAGTGCGTCCTGCATCTTCTTTCGTTCCGTGATATCCTGGATAACCCCGACCATGAACTCCTGACCGGCAGAATCCCTGTAAATGGTGGATGTAGAAATGATCGTGCATGCCTGCCCATCCGGTTTTGTTATGTCCACTTCTTCTTCACGAGAAGCATGGGTCTTAAATGCAGTCTCGACCCTCTCCCAATGGAATTCCGCATCATGAGGGTTGTAAATATCACGATGGGTTTTTCCTAACGCATCCTCTCTTGAACGGTTGATAAAACGGCAGAAACTATCGTTTACGATAAGAAGCCGGTGGTCATGGTCAAGGACATAAACCGGGTAAGCGATGGTATTGATGATGGTTGAAAGGTTTCTCTTGGACTCTACTTCGAGTTCCAGCTGCATTTTTTCAGTCTGCACCCGCCGTTCACGGATCTGGTTGTGGAGAATATAAGTAAATACCCCGACGGCAATAGTGGTCATGAGGATCATTGGCAGGGCGACATTGATAGTCACCGTCATCCATTTCTCAAAGGAATCCCCTGCAAGAATCCGGACGAGAATTGCAAGTGCAGAAATGATGGTTTCTGTGATAAAGGTGATAATGACGGCAACTTTCACCGGGACAAGTTCACGTTTGTTATAATCATAGACCAGGCTGCCAATAATCCCGGCCATAAGGGGTCCGAGCGCGACAATATAGACATTGGTGCCCCCAAGTGAGAGGCGGTAGATGAACCCGATGATCCCTGCACCGAACCCGACATAGGGGCCACATGCAAGGCCGGCTGCCAAAGGCCCGAAATCCCGGATGTTTACTGTAGCGGTATAAAATGAGATGCCGCTGCTCATCCCATATATGGAGAGCAGGCCGAAGATGATGGCGAGGAATGCCTGTATGGCAAGCGTGGCACGGTGTTCGATTACCTGCGTGTAAAACCTGCTCTTCGAGAAGAGGTATGCGAAGAGGAAAACAACGCATGCCATCTGGAACAAGAGGACGAACTCTTCGAGCAGGCTTACCGGCATATCAATACCTTTGTAGGATACTGAATAAACCTATGGATATAAGATCGGAAAATGAGATGGGGTTGCCAGGATGAATGAGTGTGGGGAAAAGAGAACAAAAAAAGCCCGGTGACGTAGGCTCTGGCACTATATGATGCATAACAGTATGTTATGCTCATCAGGGCTCGGCTTCTTACTGCGTGGACTCATCCAACGTATACTATTTAGCAACATGAAAAACGGATGAGGCTTTTCTTCGCCTCCACTCCGTTCCACTCACAGACTCTTTGTACCAAGAAAGTATCGGATTTAATCCACAACTGCGATCCAGTTGAGAACGGATTGAAATTCAGGACTTAAATGGTTTTTACTGTATATCAGAAAACCGGTAACCCCCTTTCGGTACGATAATCTCGAATCGTGCACCCTTGCCCGATTCACCCGTCTCTTTGATCGTGATTCCCGATATATCAAGGATTTCACGCGACAGGGCTAATCCAAGCCCTGTGTTCTTCCCAAAGCCTTTATCAAAAATTTTATCTTTTTCCCCAGTAACAATTCCATCACCATCATCTTCACATACGATGATCTGATCGCCACCATGTCCTTCACAAGAGAACCGGATGGTCGTGATCTTCCCCCCATACCGGACCGCGTTATCCATCAGGTTGTAAAAGACCTTGACAATCAGCGGGTCAGCAAACATTTCGGTTCCGGCAGCGATATCATTTTTCAGAACAATCTTTCCGAGCGGGACTTGCTGTGCCGCAGTGTCCAAAACAGTCCGCACATCCTGCCAGACCGGGATACTCACACCAATCTCCTCGTATTCTCTTGTGAACTGGATTATGGATGAAATGCACTGTGCAGTGGTGCTGACTTTCCCGAAATACTCATCGAGTGCAGGATCGGTTTGCTTCTTTTTAATAATTGTAAGAAATCCCATCAACAACGTCAGTTGATTGTTGATATCGTGCCGGGTGATGGAAGAGAGCAGGGTTAATTTCTTATTTGCTGTGGCGAGCGAGGAAGAAAATTCCCGGAGTTCCATCTCATGTGACTCCATCCTCTTTTCGAGTTTTTTTCTCTCGGTGATATCGCGACAGAAACAGATTAACCTGGCGCCATTCGTGTTTTGATATGTCACGGACAACTCGACATCAAAGACACTGCCATCCTTTCTGTGATGGCGTGTCTCGAGAATTCCCGATCCATTTTTAATAATTTTCCTGAGAGTTGCTGCCTGTTCATCAGGATTTTTGATAGCGTCAAGATCGCGGATATGCATTTTTAAAAGTTCGGCCCGGGTATAACCTGACATCCGGCAATAGGTCTCGTTGACGTCCGTGATATTCCCTTCAGGCAAGTCAATTATCCAAAAACCGTCATTGGTCGTCTGGAGGATTGTCCGATGCCGTTCCTCACTCTGTTTCAGCGCTTCTTCCATCCGTTTGCGCACGGTGATGTCAATGAAGGATTCTATCAATACTTCCTTTTTCCCCAGCGTTGTTTTGATAACACTCTTGAGGATAGGTTTCTCCCTCCCTTGAATGGTGAGAAGGACGCGTTCGGAAGAATCAATCGTTTGCCCCATATCAGTGACCGGACATTTACCACATTCAGCAGGACAGATAAAGCGGTGGCAGACCGAACCTAAAACCGATTCATAATTACATCCGATCATTTCAAGGGCTTTATCATTAGTATCGAGGATAGTATGGGTTTTTGCATCAATGATGACAATGCCAAACTGCATCGAGTGGATGACGGTGCGGAAGTGTTCTATGCTTTCAGCGAGCATCTCCTCTGCCCGTTTGCGTTCGGTGATATCCCTTGTAACCCCAATGAGTACCTCCTTGCCGTTCCACCACCCGCGGGTTACCCGGGTTTCGACCTCAATACGCGTACCATCCTTTGCAAGGAGGGGCACCGGACAGGAAGCAATAGTTCCGGCAATCATCCCTTGAATAATCCGGAGTGCTTCGTCCCGCCGCTCGGGTACATGCAACCGCAAGACATCTGTACCGGTAAGTTCCTCTGAAGTATACGAAAGACGTTTCAAGACCGTAGTATTTACGACAATGATGCGCCCCTGCATGTCCAGCACAAAGACCATTTCATCGATCGAATTAAAAAGCGTCTCTAAATCTTTTGAGGCATTCTTTGCTTTCTCTTCAGCTACCATCCTCTCTATCGTACTGCCAAGTTCGCTGCTGATAGAGATGAGCATCTGTTTTTCTTCTTCAGAGATTACTTGCCTTCTCGTACTGGTGAGGTTCAACGCCCCAATCGCTACCCCTTTTGAGAGTAAGGGGATACTGGCTATTGACTGGAAACCAAATTTTTTCGACAGGTCAGGTGAGATTTTTGCATAATTCTCGGTAATAATCGGTTTGTTTTTTATAAACAGCGTATCATAGGGTTTCTTGTCAATGGGTGCCGTCTGGATTTCTGCAAGGAAGTCTTTGGGAAGATTTTTGGAATGTACGATATTTGCCATTCGTGTAGAGCGGTCCACCAGATAGATTCCACCTGCATCGAAGTCCAGCATGCGCAGCGATTCTGTAAGAATACTATCGAGAAGCTGAGCAAGGTTATCTGCCTTGTTTGCGGTAGTAATAATATTATTGAGGAATGCAAGCATTGCTGTCTGGTGCTCAAGTGCGGATTCCGCCCGCTTGCGCTTTGTGATATCTCTGACGGTGGACAGAACATGAGGCTTGCCCCCAATCTGGATAAGACCGGATGAAAACAAGCATGGTCGGATTTCGCCGTTTTTCATCCGGCACCTTATTTCAATGTCATGAGCAGTCTGCGTGTCACGGAGGGAGGAAGCCAACCGCTCACCTTCATTCCTATCGGCAAAAATCCCCAGGGCATCTGAGGTTACACCAATCACTTCGTCTCGGGTATACCCGGTCTCTCTCACAAAGGAATCATTGACATTAACGAATGTTCCATCTATTGCAGATACGAGGGTGAGCGCAACCGGGCTGCCAAAGAAGACGGTGGAAAATTTATTTTCTGACTCGTGCACCAGTTCTTCCGCCAGCTTGCGCTCGGTAATGTCCTGGGTGACTCCAATAATCCGGACCGGTTTTTTTTCAGCATCGTAGAGTATTTTGGCCACTGAATGGACGAACTTCCCGCCCGGATTATCAGCAGTTTCAATAGCATACTCGATGTTATACTCTACCCCGTTTTCGATAAGATCTGTTAATGCACGGTGAACCCGCACTCGATCTGGGATTCGGGCTTCAACATCCTCAAGAGACAAGATACCATCAGCTGGTCGAAGAATCTCAAATATTCTGAATGCTTCTTCCGATCCCCAGATCTTCCCCGTAATTAAGTCCAGTTCCCAGCTACCGGTTTGTCCGATCTCCTGGGCCATTTGGAGGTGTTCATTGTTGATCTTTTGGGCGTCTTCAGCCTGTTTGCGATCGGAAATGTCCCGGATGGATTCAATAGCCCCCTCAACTTCGCCCTTGTTATTATAGAGGGGGGCTGCAGTGAACCAAATCGATGCCCCTTTACCCTTATAAAGATGAGGACTCGTCACTTCTGCAACAAGATTCCTCCCGACCTTTTGCAATGACGGGTATTTTGCTGCGATGGATGGGTTATCATGCAGAACCAAGTCTATAAGAATAGGGCGACGCTCGTGGTATGTAGTGATCGAATATTCATAATTTCCTTTTCCCAGCATTTCCGCAGCGGTTACGCCGGTCATTTTTTCCATGGCATGATTCCACGCTATCACTATGCCATTCGTATCAATCGCAAACGTGGCATCGGGCAGGAAATTAATAATGTCTGCTTCCCGGCGCTCATGGTCCCGAATGCTTGTCTCTGCCCGCCTCTGTAGGATAGCCTGACGGATTTTATGTGCAAGCTCGGTGAATTGAGCCACCGGTTCCCCGCCTTTCTGAAGATAATAATCAGCCCCTTCATTTAAGGCCTGGATGACGACCTCTTCACGCCCCCGCCCGGTGAAAAGGATGAATGGGATGGTACTTCCTGAAGTCCGTACCTTTTTTAACAATTCGATGCCATCCATGCCCGGCATCTGATAATCAGAGATTATGGCATCGTAATTCTTTGAATTCAGAAGAGTAAGTGAAGCTGGAGCGGAATTAATGATATCAACGCTGAAAAGTCCTCCCTCCTCTAAGAAAAATTTACCAATCTCAAGAAGGTCCTCTGCATCATCAACATAGAGAATACGGTACAGTGGAGTCAATTTTAGAACACGAGGTATTGATCTAAAGTCCTGATATATTTTACCATATTTAAAGGAACCCTCTTATGCATGCATTAAGAGATTTCATTTAACAGTGGTATACTTGGAAACGATTGTTCAACTCAAAAACCGGCGTTATTTCCTATATCTCATACATTAGGGCAGTTAACTAAGCGATTTGCTGGTTAAGGGTCTTGTCCGGGCTCTACCTTCAATGCTGAATAGGTAACAGCCCGATATGCACATTCAAATGGTTTTCCGGTAAAACCCAATCCCGGGAAAATTTTGCATTGAATATGTGACAGGAAATTCGATAGTGAAATCTCCACCGCCATGAAGTTTCAAATTCGTTCCCTTATAGGAAAGAATAAAAAAACACGCGGGTGAATTACTCAATACCCCCGCATTAAAACTTAGTTAACTCCATGGGGGATTGTAACCTTCTCTTGCATAAGCCGCCGGAGGGAATTGAACCCTCGACCTGCTGATTACGAATCAGCCGCTATGCCGCTAAGCCACGGCGGCGCAATATCTCATAATGTCAACCGTTACGCTAATAAAAGATGTGTTTGATTAGGAAATAGTTCAGGAATACCCGCTTAAGGTCGTGACACTCTGGGGCCCCTGCTGCTCCTTGGGAGCAATGGTGCCGAACTTTCCTTCGTAATCAGCCATGGTCTTGGTAAGCACCGCGAGCAGGTTCTTGGCATGAGTGGGCGTGATCGAGACAATCGCCTTTGCCCGCGCCTGGTTCACCTGCGGCAACTGGTGGAGGAAGAGAAACGTGAACTCGTCTTCCTTGTACGCTATCTGGATCATGTTGCTATACACTGGATCGAGTGTCTGCGGAATATTAACTGAAATTTCCTGTCCTGTCATGCTGATCAGATACGTCTTTTACTGCTATCAAACATTGGATGCAAATTTTGTTCCTTCCGGCATATTGCAAAAAGATGCTTTTTATTGAGCGGTGACAAAATTTCAAAAAGGTTAACCCGCCCGGTTCCCTACGTTTACTAAAAAGAGGAATAATCCTGACAGAGCCAAAGCAACATGTCACGGTCTCGGAACTGGTTCGGGTACACGCGTGCCCGGTCCGGTTTTATTACGAACGATCCGAGCCGGTCTTCGAATCCGATCGGTATGCGATCTGCAAGCAGCTCTCGTATCACCTGGGAACCCCGCTCGATCCGGAAGAGATCTGGCAGGAGATCGTCGCAGTTACACCGGCAATCGACCCGGCACTTAAGGACTTCCTGGCACTCTGCATTACGGCCTGCAATAAAACCGAATGGAAACCTGCTGTCCAGACCGATGTTAAGGTAGTGTCGGATAAGCATGGCATTGTCGGCATGATCGACCGCATCGATGCCGATGGCACATTCTCAATCGTTCGCGCTTCAGGAGCAATGCCGTTTGGCACTTATGCGGCGGACCGGCTCCGGATAGCCTGCATCGCGTTCTGTTTGGAAGAGATGACCGGATCGGAAGTGAAGGGGGGATGTGTGGAATATATTCCGGACGGGGTATCCCGCACCCACGAGGTCCAGCCCCGGGACCGACGGCTGGTGATTGCAACCCTGCATAAGATCAAATCCATCCGTAACGGCGATATGCCACAGCATCCGTTAAACGCTCCCTGCAACCGGTGCAAGTACAAGGAGCAGTGCGAGAGCAGTGTCGGGAAGCGTCTCTCGGAGTTGCTCTAGGCACAAAACCTTTTTGTCCTCAGGCTTCCACCTACCTGCGTGGATATCTACATTCTGAGGCATGGCAGGGCCGAGAAACGCGCCCCTTCTGTCCGTGGCGATGAAGGGCGGGCGCTAACCGGGGAGGGACGCACCGAAATTCTCGGGGTTGCCGAGTTCCTCGCATCACGCGATGTCGTGTTTGGCTGTATAGCGACAAGCCCGTATGCCCGGTCAGTAGAAACTGCCCAGATCGTAGCAAAAGCACTCGGTAAGCGTGGGATCGTTGTCCAGTGGGATGAGTTAACACCGGGATCCAGTATTGAAGCGCTGGAGTCCCGCGTATCCAGCCGTTCTGAAGATGAGTCCCTGCTCATTGTGGGACATGAACCCCTCCTTGGGATGTTCACCGGGTACATGATCTCCGCTGGAGGCGATGCCGCAATCGCATTAGGAAAGGGCGGGCTTGCTAAGATCCGGAATGCCCGGCTTGACCCGGTCGGTGGGGAACTGCAATGGCTGTTGACGGTCCGGCAGATACTTAGTATGAAGTAGGGAACGGTTTTATCCCTAGTTGAAATCAGAACATTTATCAGACAATTTCTCAATGTTTGGTATATGCCAAGAAGCATATTGTTTATTTTATGTTTAATCTCCCTTGTTGCATGCGTCTCTGGTTATGGGCTTTATGTCGATTGCACAGATCAAGTTATCGCAGGAACACCGGTAAAATGCTCTATTGATTCTGATTTACCGGCAGGAACCATGTTCTTTGTCGAATTGTATTCACCAACAGTCCAACAAATTGCAACACAGCAAGTCACCATTATGGATAAAAAGTCAACCCAATACAAATTTTTCGATACGACCGGGCTAGCGAGCGGAAACTATTCAGTCAATGTCCGGTTGGGAATAGATGGAACTATTTTTCGTAATGATTCCCGATTTGGGAATAAAATAATCATTACGGGTGTTCAGATCCCGGTGACTACAACCACGCAAAAAGTGACAATAACAAAGACGCCGTTATTGACGGCAACAATGACACCTACTGCGACGCAAATGATCACTGTTACCCGAACAGTCACACCAACTGCAACCCCCATTCAAACGGAGATAATTTCCATAGTTCCCACAAAGTCAGTAGAGGAGCTGCTCAATGAGCAAAACAAGAAAATTGATGAACAAAACCGGCTAATTGCTGAACAAAACAAGAAAATCGAATCGCAGAATGATTTACTTAATCAAATCCTTACAAAAATCAAGGGTGTTTTTGGTTGGAACTGATAAAAATTTCTTTTCTTTACCAATTTTTCTTTACCAATTCATCTCACATTTTGCAACCCATCACTTCAAATATCATATTTCTTGAAAAGTAGATCATGGGGTCAAGAGCATGGATTAAGGTATTTCCAGATCCATATAGAAATATTGGTGTGCCATGGATTTTCTAATAAAATTTACTGCAAAACCAAACCATGTAACAAAAAAATTGGCAATACAAATTGCAAAAGAATGTAAATATGAGTTAATTGATGGAGTATATTTTGTTTATTTCACCGAAATTAATTCAAATTTGATGAAATTGTTGAATTTTACGCGGGGATGGAGAACCGCAGAATTTATCGTGGAACAAGGAAAAGTGGATTCGTCTAAAGTGTGTGATGTGTTATTTTGTAGTATGTATGAGACATGTACCGGTGTTTGCGATAAAGTACAACTAATACCAAATTACAATCTCGGTTTCTTTATTAATCGGTTGTGGAACTTTGCCAATCGAGGTTCTTTTCCAAATCCTAGATCATACGAAGGTCAAATAATAGACGCAAAATATGTTCAAAAAACGGATGATCCCAAATTTTTCCTAATTAATAAAGAGATAATAATTGAAGAAGTAAAAAAACAGATTAAATGCCCCTTGATTTTTTGTGACAAGATTAGTGAAAAAAAATGCATTGAACCGATTGCTTCCCTGCCGAATAAGATAAAAATTCAAGGTAATTTTGAACGCATCGATCCTAATATTGAGATAGACAAAAAAAT
Organism: uncultured Methanoregula sp.; assembly: GCA_963676675.2. Taxonomy (GTDB): domain Archaea; phylum Halobacteriota; class Methanomicrobia; order Methanomicrobiales; family Methanospirillaceae; genus Methanoregula. The sequence continues at coordinate 2,350,956 of OY781161.1, forward strand.
AGACGAAACGTTTGAAGGATTTTCAGAATCAACAATCGGGGCAATAAAAGCAGAAGCCAACATAAAAGCACCAATATACGCAAAAGCCATCGCAAAGGAATTGGAAGAATTATTTAAAAAATATCGCTGAATTGCAATTATTTTTTGCCATATTTTCATCTTCATTATTGTTCCTCGATTAAATCCCTCTCTTTCCGCATCCCGTTGTCTCATATTTTTGATTATGTCCGGTTCTTATCAGTATTTCATAAAACCTGAACCTTTCCACCATCCTGATTCAAACTTAGGGGTCACCCCCCTCTCCAAAACCTGAGCGGGGGACCCCCTACCCCCCGGTCCCAAGAAAGACAGGCACCCTCCCCCCCCGGTTGCAAGCACCAGTCCACAGCGTCCCATAGAGCCACGACGGGGCGGCCATCTCATCACCCAAAACCCGGAGGGGGGTAGGGGCCACCCCAAAATATGACAGGGGGTACCCCACCCCCTCTCCAAAAAATGAGTGGGGGACCCCCTACCCCCCTGTCCCAAGAAAGACAGGCTCCTACCCCCCTCCGGTTACTTGTACTCGGGCACGGCTTCGCGTGGAGTCACGACGGGAAGGGGGTCGCACGGTCGGTCAGCATGCGGGGGGGTGGGAGCCCCTCATATGCCCGGAGGGGTACCCACCCCCTCCCCCTCTCCAAAATGTGAGAGGGGGTCCCCCTACCCCCCGGTCCTAAGAAAGACAGGCTCCCACCCCTCCCTTAGTGACAGGGGTCCTTCATGGGGGTGGGTCGTATTATGGGAGGGATCCCCTCGGGGGTACCCCTCCCCTTTTTGCAGGTTCATTGCCAACGGTTCGCGTGGAACTCTGACGTAAGCCATTGCACGGTTCCGTCCGGAAACACGAGGGGTCCCCTGCCCCCACCCCTCGCTTAGAGGCAGGGATCCTCCGGGAGTACCCCTCCCGGATCAAGAGGGGTCCTCCCGACCCACCCCTCCCTTAGGGGCAGGGGTACCCCCGCGTTGCGCTGGAAGGTGAGCGGTGTTGTATGTTCCGGGCCCGGGTATTACGACGATTTTGTCCGTTGTCACCCGGTCCGGGTTGTGGGTTCTGGGGTACCCACCCCACCCGGATCAAGAGGGGTCCCCCCAGACCCACCCCTCCCTTATAGGCAGGGGTACCCTTGGGGAGTGGCAGAGCCGTCGAGCCGGGCGGTGGGGAGAATCGATTCCCGGTAATGGGTAAAAAAATTACTCCCGCTCCTTCCCACACACCGAACAGCGTTTGTGGTGAATATCGAACGTTCCGCCGCAAGCTTTACAGGTCCAGCGCTTCCGTTCGGTTTTAACGAACTCGCGTATGCCGTTTTTCCGGATCGCTGCAAGATTTTCGAGCATACTCATGCCATACTTATTCCTGTACCGCTTGTCCAGATGACTGAGCCGCTTGCATGGATATTCACGACAGCTGGGGGAACAGAATTTACCCTTCACCTTTTCGCATGCGGAGATCGTACAGTTTATGCTGCACAACCGGTCCGGAGCATAACACCCCCCGCATCGGTTCTTCTCCCGGAGAAACGCCATGCAGATCGCGCAATTCATGCCGCAGGGGGCAATCAGGGTTGTCTTGAAGGGGTTTTTCACCGCCATAAATGTGGTTATGCTACGGTCCTGCTAAAACCTGTTGGATTGTATCGCGGGAGAATAGGATGATGGTCTTGCATAGCAGGGGAAATGGATAGCCTGAGTACCACTCTCTGTCGGAGGAATTTTTAAAAATAATTCAATGTTGCTTGCTAAAAACTAATAATCTGAAGCCACGTTTTTGTGGTCAAGGATCAGTTCACAAGGATTGGGTTCTTGCTGATGCTTGTGAGTACCTTCCGAACTATGAGCATCACATTCAGCCAGGTGCTGACATTTCTTACAATCCGATAAAAATTTGACGACCATATTATTACGTGCTTTTTTATAAAAGGGGTTCTGCATGTATATCTTTTTTGATAAAAAGCAATAATTGAAATAGAAAAGTCCTACCGGAACGCTGTCATTTTCAAATCTAAATCTCTTCTCAAAAAAATATGCTATTAAGCATGGGCCATTAAGACCACGCAATAATGAACAGTGATAATCCTTCAGCTAAATACCTTCAGCCATTAAGGGTAATTCCCTTTGAAAGAAAAATGGAAAGTTTATCAAATCTCTGACAAATCATCATAATTAACAAAACACGATAGGGTGCCAATGTGATTGACCACGAAATAAAGGATGCCGTCCGGAAGAGCTGGGATCAATCATCAGCCATGTATGACAGCTGTTCGGGTCACGGGATAGGCACCGAAGAAGAGAAAGTCGAATGGAAACAGGAACTGAACCGGAACCTGCCAGGAACGCCACTTAAGGTACTCGATGTCGGGTGCGGAACGGGAGTTATGGGCCTTTTGTTTGCCGAGATGGGACATCAGGTTACCGGGGTCGATCTTTCAGAAGGGATGATGGCAAAAGCACGCGAGAAAGCGTATGCACAAAATCTTTCGATTGAGCTAAAGAGCGGGGATGCCGAACACCTTCCATTCAATGACGGATATTTTGACGTGGTTGTCAACCGGCACCTCCTCTGGACGCTCCCTCACCCAGAGATTGCCCTGAAGGAATGGCGCCGGGTCTTAAAAGACGGGGGCGTGGTGCTCATCATCGAGGGTGTCTGGAAGGATAAGAGCGTTTCAATCCAGGCGAAACGGATAGTGAGTGACGGACTGGCCAGGGTCTTTGGCCATAAGCATGACGGTCATTATGATAAAAAACTCCGGAGCCAGCTCCCCTATGACGGAGGAGTACCGGAGGAAATAATGGTATCTGACCTGGAGCACGCCGGGTTCACAAACATCTGCGTACATGATTTAATGCACATCCGCGAGATGCAGAAACAGCAACAGCCCTGGTATCAGAGATTCGCACCAGCCAAAACGTACTACCTCGTCGCTGCGACAAAAAAGAGCTGAATGTGAGGTATTTGGGTGTAGCAATTCAGTTACTCACTGCTCAAGCAGCGTCTTAGAAATAATATACTCGCCCCGGGCTTCGCGTGTCGTACCGACAACCAGCCAACGCTCGTTACCATGCTGCTCGCAAACACCGCACGCTTCGATGGTCTCACCAGCAAGTGCCTGCCCGCTGTAGGTATGCGTAAACGACAGCACCCGGCTCACCGATTCGTGTTCGATCTCATAGATAGCCGGGTTGTCAAACGAGAGTGATGCATCGGTTACTTTGGCTTCGATGGTCTGCTTTCCGATCACGGTACCTTTGCCGGGATGGGCACTTTTCAGGTCATCGTATGACCGGGTGTAGAGGATATCAAAGTATGTACCTTCAATCTGGCCGCGGTTCCATTTGCGCTGCTCATGGAGAACGAACTGGTCATACGGGATTTCCGGTTTGCGTTTGTCATAGACCTTCTTCCACATATCTGAAGAGAGTCCTTCGATTACCCCGTCAAGGATTCCCTGTCTCACGAGAGCCTGCGCAGTAAACCAGTGCCTTCCGTAAACCACCATGTCGATGTCGGACGCCCCATTCTCAAGCCCGCAGAGAAGCGAGCCCGTGCACCCGATGGTACCGGAAGGAAGCTTAAAAAGATCGACAAGTTTCTGCACGCGGGGGTGCTTGCGGGCGATATGCGGCAGTTCCTCATCCGGCTTCCATACCCGCTTCACATCGCTGTAGGGAATGCGCTGGAGGAGATCGGCATACTGCGGCTTGTGTTGCGCGATGAACGCATACGCATCTTCAAAATCGAATTTTTTATACCGGGTACCGGAAGCGTGCATGCGCTCGCCATCCGCATCAGGGACATACCGGAGAACGCAGCCTATCTTATCCGCATTGTCATACGTGGAGACGGCATAGATCCAGCCATCATTATCTTCAATAAAGTCGCGTAACCGGATGGGTTTCATAAAAAGCAGTCTCACAGGTTTACGAGGAATCGTGCGATCTTGTCAACCTCGGCACCTGCGCGAAGGATCGTTCGTGCGGGAAGATCCACAACCGTGCTTGGTGTGCCGGGCAGTTTCCCGCCATCAATGAGGAATTCATGGTGCACCGTGCACTCCTCAGGAGTCTGGGGATCTTTTGCCCCGTGGAGGTTTGCGCTCGTTGCAGTGATGGGGGAATCGAACTGCTCGATCAGCTGCTGTGCGAGCGGGTGTGCCGGGAGACGGATACCAATCATTCCCGTTCCGCCCGTCAGGGCCTCAGGAACGCAGTTTCGTGATTCCAGGACAATCGTAACGGGACCGGGAAGAAACGTCTGGATGAATGTTTCCATCCACGGCTCGACATGAGCCACTGCTGCGAGCATATCAAAATCTGATACTGCAATCGATACCGGCATTCCAAGCGGGCGGTGTTTTGCTTCGTAGAGCCTGAAAATCGCTTCATCAGAGAATGCATCGACACCAAGCCCGTATACGGTTTCTGTCGGGTACACAACAATACCGTCGTGCATCAGGATCGAAACCGCTTTTTCTATGGGGTCCATCTAAAACTCCCGACCACGGACACGATTGATATCAAAAACCGCTTTGCTGCTGACATGCATCACGGCAAAAACACCGGCCTGAATAGGGTCCGTGACCACGAGATCTGCGTGTTCCGGCACCGTGCCTACCATTTTTAACGCAATGACCGGTATTCCGGCCTCCCTGACACGGTCTACCGCTTTTGTGATGTCGCCGCCCATAATCGAACCGGCAAGCACGAGTATCGCAGCCCGGGGCAGGCGGGCAACTGCATCTACCGCAAGCGCGAGTGTCCGTTCCCCGACAAGCGGGATTGTGTCTACCGATATCCGCTCGCCCCGGATGTTATGCCGGTCAGCCTCATTCACGGCACCCATGGCCACCTGCGCCACCTGTGCCCCGCCACCAATAATGATCACCCGCGAACCGAATATATGGCCGAATGGCTTGTAGGCTTTCACATCCTTAACAGAATCGATGGCGTTGAGATCTTCTAAGAGCCGGTCATGGTCGTCTGCATCAGCAGAATCATATTCAAAATAGAGTTCTGCCAAACCGGTATAAGGCCCGGATTCGAACACTTCCTGGCTGATCATAACGATGTTTGCGTCGTGGGCGGCAACCACAGTTGCAATGTCCCTCAGCACACCATTGCGGTTCTCCGCAATGATCCTCATGGCCAGTCGTTCAGGTTCTGTTTCCATATTGACCTATGCGATAACCGGGAATCGAACCCGGGCTAGAAGCTTGGGAAGCTCCTGTCCTACCGCTAGACTATTATCGCGCACTGTGGTATGCTCTCTAATATTGCGCGAATCGGGAAATAAATATATCCCGGTTGGGACTGCCGAATCAGTTATTTTTAAGAAAGGTGGACTGTATAGGTACTAAGAAATTTCCCATAAACCCGATTGTAGGTACGCAAGTGGAAACTCTTGCAATCCTGCTGAGGTGCGGGTGCTCACCTGCATTGTGGAATATACAACAACGGAGATCTATGATGAACACTAAAACAATACTATTAACCCTTATCTTTGCGGCTTGCTGTCTTCTTGTAGTACAGCCGATAATGGCGGAGAGCGGAACTCAGACTACGATCTACCAGACATCGTTTGCTTCCGATCCTCACTGGAAAAACAATATGGGTGGTGCGTCCTCGAATTACTACTGGGTTCCGGATATGGGGATGTATCATTTCTCTATTGAACCCAGTTCGGGAGGATACGCCTACGTTGATATTCCTGAGACGTTTCAGGAAGGATCCTTCAACCTGGACTACGATTTCATCATTACAAGAATCGATGAGGGTGCTACCTTCCGCATGGGATTATCCGGTGCAGAAATGGATTTCAACAAGGGTCCCAGTGTCGTGTCCATGTTTACCAATGCAAAATATGGCCAGATAATGTGGCTTAACCTGGTAACAACCGGAAGCAAGCATATGGTAGTGAACAGCCAGAGTGCGGCAGCGGAAATGGGGCCGGATGCCTACAAAGGCCAGACGGCAAAATATGAGATCAACAAAACCTACCATGTGACAATCAACTATGATGACAATACTAAGATGTTGTCCATGAAAGTAAGAGAATTACAATCCGGAAAAGATATCTGGAGCTATTTTATCCAGTCCGGGGAGAATCTGAAAGGTTTTAACCGGATTTTTTTAGGTGCAAAGGGTGACTATGGCTCACAGAACCTCTATGCGCAGGGATATATCGATAATGTGCGTTTAACGATACCTTCCAGCGTACCTGCAGTCACTGAGACTCCCAAGGATACCATCCCCGTCACCACAGCACCTGTCGCTGCTACGCCAACGAAGAAACCTACGACAAAGGTGACGGCCCCGACACCCTACCCCACAACAACACCCCAATCACACTCATCAGGAATTCTACCGGTCGTTGCACTCGGGATTTGTGGTACACTCTATTGTCTTATTGTGATGAAAAAGAATTGAGCAGATACAAAATCTGCATGAAATTTTTTTACCATTTTTAAACACTGACGCAAGGCCCCTTAGTAGGTTCATTTCTTGAGAAAAACTAAAAGTGATTCAGGAATCTTTCCGGAATAGTATCGGAGGGATTCCTATCATCGAACAACACTGGCCTCCAATCAAAGCCCTTTTTCTGGAAGTGAATCAATAATCTGTGTATAGTGCTATAAGTTCCGGGTCAGGATTGTGATGGATGCATGAACAATGAGAAAAAAACCTATGAACCTGCACTGTGTGCGCACTGTGAAGGATTCGGGTGTACGGTATGCAATAAAACCGGCACGGTACTGGTCACGGCACCCAAGCGGCAGTGTCCGCATTGCGAGGGAGCCGGATGTATTTATTGCGGGTTTACCGGGTGGGCAGAACCAAAGAGTAAGTACGATTGATCCGCCCCTTTTGGATCAGGAAAATTTTGCATCTATCCGTTTCGGAATTACACATTCCTCAAACCGTTTGGCAAAATACCTGTCTGTCATACCCGCAATAAAGTCCCGCACGAGCTCAGCGTCAGTCGCGGTCTCCAGGTATCGTGGACTGATCCATCCGGTTTCAATATAGTCGGTAACAATTCTTGTGTCCCTGCGCCCCGATTCAAGATCCTGTAAATAGGTCTCAAACAAGGTAGCATACATCCGCTCAATCTTCGGACGTTCTTTTATGAGTTTTTCGTTATTGTAGATGTTTGTCCTGCTGAACTGACGCAGCCCGATCAGTGCCTTCTCAACATCGCCACTGTATGCAATATACCCTTCATTTTCACTGTCGCTGTTTTCCAGCAGGTCGTAGATCAACGTATTGATGATCTCGCGATTGGAACTTCCCAAAACTTCAGTACAGTCATCCGGTAATGGAATAGAATCATCAAGCAGCCCAATCTCCTTTGCATCCTGGATATCCCGCCCGATATAGGCAATCGTGTCGGCAAATTTGACCACGCAGCCTTCAAGAGTCATGGATGCCCCAGTCCGTCGGCCATCCGCATTGTCCTTAACTTTCTTGTCAAATGCGGCCCAGTTCTCGCAGGGAACGGGTGAGATACGGAGATCGTCTGCCTCTCCATTGTGGCAAAGAATCCCGTCAAGCACCTGCATGCTCAAATCGCAATCCTCGATACGGTCAAGAAACCGTACGCTCTGGACATTGTGAAAAAACCTGCCTATACCGTATTGTTCGCAGAGAGTAGAGAGGCAGGTCTCGCCAAAGTGACCGTAGGGGATATGACCGATGTCATGACCGAGAGCAATCGCTTCAATGAGATCCTCGTTCAGCCGCAGGCAGCGCCCAATAGTACGGGCAATTTTAGAGACGAGCTGGACATGGATGACGCGGTGGGTGATGTGATCGTTTTCGACAAGGTAAAAGACCTGCGTCTTGTCGATGTAACGCGTGTATGCCCGCGTATGGATAATCCTGTCAGCATCCCGGGAATAGGGGGTACGGATATCTTCAGCAATCCGGTTGTGACGGCGCACTGCATCTGCACTGGTTGCGGCAAGGGGAGATAAGAGGGATTCCCGTTTACCCGTCATGGTGCGAATGGAAGAATCGAGCCCTTTGTCAAAAAAACCCGGAATATCCCGTTTTTTCATGGTGCTCGTCTATCTGTATCGGGATGTATTAATCCTGACGCATATGCGGATACGAATTATTACCGGGTTACTTGTAGTGCAGGACTAGATCATATCTGAAAAAACACACGTGGGGTACCTGATATCGGATAAGAACAGGATCGGGAAGAAATGTCGCTGCCTCATATGGAGGATGCGTTTTCATCGGTGAAAATGGAAAATGAGTATGACATATTAAAAACGGGTGACCTACCTCCCATACGTCACGTATGTTTCCCCATACTGGACAACATGCCCTTCCATCGCTTTTACCAGCTGATCTATTGTTGATCCAGCGGGAAGGGAGAGCAGGCTGTCCAGTCCGTATATTTTAAAGAAGTAACGATGTGTCTGCCCATGAGGGGGGCAGGGGCCGTTGTAACCGATGTTGCCGAGGCTGTTCTTTCCCTGGATTGCGGTGATAGGAAAGGTAACCTCAGGATCATTAGGGATCTTTTCCGGGATCATCTTTACCAGCTCCACATTCCAGGCAATCCAGTGGACAAATCCTCCCCCGCGAGGAGCATCCGGGTCATTGACGATGATTGCCAGCGATTTCGAGATCGCTGTGTTCACACCTCCGACATCTATCTCCGGTGAGATGTCCTCTCCGTCACAGGTATAGTTGTTCGGGAGAACCTTTACGGAAATTTTTACCTTGAGTGCTTCCATACTCCTTGTCTCCATTATATCCGGGTAAGGTACGGATTTTTGCCCTCTCGGATAAGCACTTTTTAGTCTCCCCTACCGGGTGATATGTTCACGCATTGCGGCAGTCTGCAGGTTTTGGTTGTTCCACCCGGGGATTTTGTCAGGAACTTACCGTGTGCAGATCGCGACCGTCTCGCCAAACTGGAGCACATGGCCTTTCATTGCCTGAATAAGGGCGTGCTTTTCTGAACCGGCTTTGAGATCCAGCATGGTATCCAGTCCATACACCTTGAACTGGTACCGTATCATCTCCCCAGGAGGGGGACAGGGGCTGGTATATCCAATGGTCCCATAGTCTGTGACGCCTTGGACTGCGGAGATCGGCACGGTTGAGACACCCCCCTTCGGGATACCGGCAGGAATAACCGGTACGGGGGGGATGTTCCAGCAGATCCAAGGGGTGAATGAGCAGCAGGATTTCTCAAACGGGTTGAACACCATGATGGCAACGGATACGGCGTTGAGTCCCTTTAACCTGATACGCGGGGAGAGATTCTCGCCATCACAGGTGTAGGTGGGCGGAAACTGGAGGAAATCCAGCGAAACGATGAGCGGCTCCATAGCTACACCGTGGTGATATGAGTATATGAAAATTATGGCGGGATGTACCGACAGCATTCACAACCTTGTGGATAGTGTCACCCATCAAACAGACCATTTGCATCGTGGTATCTGATATTCGAAGAAACCCTCTACCCGGGATTTGGTAATTGGTGATTTCCACATCTTTATTGACTAAGGGTGACAAACTGGTAAAAGTACAGATTATAATTTATCACAGGAATATCATGGCAAAGAACAATACCCAATCAACAAAAACAGAAGAGGAGTGCAAGAGCGAGTGTTCGAGCTGTGCAACTGCCTCTTCCTGTTCATCGGCAAAGAAAGGACAGGCCGGCTTGCCGCCAAAAGCAGCAATTGATGTGAAGCATGTCATTATGGTGCTGAGCGGCAAGGGCGGCGTGGGAAAATCAACCGTCTCCGTGAACCTTGCATACGCCCTCTCGAACCATGGCAAAAAAGTAGGTCTACTCGATCTCGATATGCATGGCCCCAATATCCCCAAGATGCTGGGTATCGAAGACCATAAGCTCGCGATGGCCGACAATCGGATTGAGCCGGTTCATGTCACCGGCATGTTATCAGTCCTCTCGATGGCATTCCTGCTGCCTGACACGAGCACCCCCATCATCTGGCGCGGGCCGATGAAGATGGCTGCGATCCAGCAGTTCCTTGCTGAAGTGAACTGGGGTTCGCTTGACTATCTTGTAGTCGACCTCCCCCCAGGCACCGGAGACGAGGCGCTCACTATCGCCCAGCTTGCACCGAATGTGCGTGGAGCAGTTATTGTGACAACCCCCCAGGATGTCGCAACCATGGATGCACGAAAATCGGCAAAGTTTATCGAGAAACTGGGGCTTCCTGTCATCGGCGTTATCGAGAACATGAGCGGTATGCTCTGCCCTCACTGCGGTGAGGAGATCGAACTCTTCGGGAAAGGTGGCGGTAAAAAGATTGCCGAGGAACTCAAGGTACCGTTCCTTGGGGCAATCCCCATCGATATCGAGATGCGCAAAGCAGGAGATGAAGGACGCCCGTTCATCATTAAACGTGGCAGCAGTACCAGCCCGACATGGACCGCTGTTGATAAAGTGATGGAATCACTCATCAAAGTCGTTGAGGGATAAGCAATGGACTACCTGCGGATTCTTACCGGAAAGGAAATACCGCTTCCGATCTACACGGGTATCATCGCATGCCTTGAGAATCCGCTGCTTTTCCCGGACCTGATCGAACCGATCTACCGGGAAGCAATGAACATGGATGATGAAACACTTGACCGGTTCAGGTTCTCCTTATTCAGGCTCCAGCTGTATTCAGATATTCACCGGAATGAGGATCTGGAGAAAGCAATGCACATCAAGTATGTTGCGCAGGTGCTCGAAAAAGTAGTCTTTGGAACGCTCATCATGGAGCGCGAAGACCTGTCCGCTGAGTGATTTTTCCCCTTGACCACAACACTCTTATCGGGGTGCACATGCACTGGTGATACCTATATGTGCACTCCCGCGAAACACTAGTTACATTACTCATTTGTTGCAAAGGTTTTTCCACCCCCGTACATATGAATATCAATAATTTTGACCTTAGGTGAATACTAATGACATCACGCATGCAATCCCCGCACACGACCTGTCCGGGTTGCCAGGAAGAGGTTTTTCTCGACGAGCTCGTGGGGGGCAAATGTCCGCTCTGCGGCTGCTCATTAGAGGAATTCGATGAGTCGTTCGGGGAGTATGAAGGCATCCTCGACCGCTCGGATCTCTCGTGGCTTATCTTCAACTACTTTGTCTTCAAAAAATTCGTTGACTTAGGGGTGCCACCCCACCAGATAATGGAGTTTGTTGCAGTTTACGAGCAGAACGCAGAAAAACCTCCGGAAGAGTGGAACAAGACCGGTTTTACTCTTGAGATTCCCATGAGCCGGTGGGATCAGATGAGGCCCAAATATTGTTCAAACTGTAAAAAATACTTCTTCCGCGGCGGGAAAAAACAGATCAAAGGCGATATGCGCAAGGCTGCAATCGCGGTCCAGTACATCTGTGACAAGTGCTAAAAACCTTATTTTATCTTTTTTTATCACCATTGTGTTCTGTCAAACAGAGATCATATCCAGTGCTTTTTCGTTCAGTAAAAAATCCGTAGATGATTAAAGGCCTCGAACCAGATCAATAAAAAACCTGCACTCAAAAAACTGGGTTCAATGTGTCCCGCCTATCATTGGCAGGTTCAAAAATACCATAACAAAAGATTATTGGATTAGTGTTTGTACTGGAAATCCAGGATACTACCGGTCTGTGCATCCACCCATGCAATGGCAGGTTGTGCAGAACGGTTCGCCCGGATGATATCATCCTCAAACGTCACTTTCCATGCAAGGGGAATACTGCCAGGCCGTGGAATTACTCCGGAGGAGTGCTGATCCATCCACCGTAGTTCCGTTGATATTACACGGAGCCCGTTCATCGATTCAGGGAACATCTCCTTTGCCCGCTGGAGCACGGCAAAGGTGGCTTCACGTTTCAGCACAAGCGGGTCGGAGGCCACAGAAAAGGCATTGTCAGGAGCGCTCCAATGCCGGTTATACGCGGTAATTTCACTGGTTACTGAATCAACACCCACGATAAAACCGTCATCGTTGCAGGGAATATCTTTCACGATCCGGTTGAAAGTAAAAACGTACTGGCCTGCCACAGGATCGGACGGGATACCGAGAGGGAAATACTGCCCATTAGTCATGTTGACCGCAACCGGGCCATTATGATCGGAGATATAACGTGCGGCAATTTTTTGTGCGGTTTGCATGTCGAATACTGGTTCTGCGGACCTCCCTAACGACGGGATTGTCTGAGTAAATGATGAGATCAGCCCTGATTCAGCATCCAAATTACCGGTAAGGGCCCGGCTCGTACCTTTTATGACGACATAACTCCAGACCCAACCGGAATCGGCACTTGCATTGTACCGCACCATAACCTGATCGGGCTTGAGGGAAGGGAACGCTTTTTTTACCAGATCCTGTGCCTGCTTCGCAGTGATACGGGCATTCTCCTGTCCCGGAGTGTAGGGTTCTCCGGTAGCCGCGTTGTTAAAGACGGTGAACGGGGTTCCAGTTGATGAACGATCCACGGGCTGGAGGGTGAATTCGTATAACAGGAGACCGGAATACCGGTCCGTGAGATTAGCACTGATCAGGATGTAGGTTTCCGCAGGATATTCTTCTAAAAGGAGAGATATTGCCTTGTTAAGCGAGAGCACTTCCGGTGAGTGAAGGGCAGAAATACCCGTTCCCATTACATAAGCCGGTGTGACTGCAACGGTTACATTCACTACGGGAACCGGGGTTTGTTCACGCAGAGTCGGAACAGGGGTTACCGGGCTTGTCAGGAGATTAAGAGGAGGGGGAACCGGGATTACATTGATGAGCAGGAGAGCTGCAACAACAAAAACAACGATCACCATACCAGCGGTCACCATTTTTTTGAAAATACGGCGTTGCTTCTTTGCCTGGATCTGCTGCCTGTACCGCTCCGGAAGATAGGGAGCGTCTGGGTCATCTCGACGGGTGCTCACGGGTGCTGCCTCGTATAATGTGCTGTTACTATATATTCTGCAACCGGTAAAAAAGACCGACGGTTGATAAACTCCACTAACCAGTCTTTATTTCACTCCTCTTTGTCATCCTTTCCATTTCGCGGGTACAGGTACCATACCCCGATGATAATCGCACCTATCGCAATTAATACTGCAATTATCCGGAGATCGATTGCCAGAGCAATCGTACTTGGACCATATGCCATATATCTGGGACCGGGTAGTGATGTCTGGCCAAGTTCAAAGTTATAGATCGTAACTGGGGCCGGTGCAGTCTCAGATTCCCGTTGAAAGGACGCGTTTGGTAACGTTCCGTTATGCAGCGTATAATTCAGCGATGGGTACGGGTTGCCGTTATCAAAAACATATCCGCGATTATCAGCTGCATTGAGAGCGGGCGCAAAAACACCAGTCGCCATGACAGATGCAATAACCAGAACAACTGTACCAAATCCTCTACATCTCACCAGCAACAACCACCTTAAGCTCTGTTCCGGAAGGAAGGCAGAACAGATTTGTGGTCGGAGGTATTTTGAATTAAAAATAGTATATCCGTTCAGCTCGCATCTTCAACGGGTGGATTCCTGAAAAAAATGGCCATAATTATGAACGGCACGAAATACATGACATCGGTCATGAAATCAATGTACCTGGAGTTCACGAGTATGAGCATGATCCCAATCAGGGCCACAGCGGGAGGGACCAGGTGCTTATAGAAAATGAATGTGGCTTCTGCCTTAGTGAGGGCAGGATCTAACAGTGCTGGTTTTGATTTCGCATAATACCATAAATACACGAGAATCAACCCGAGTAGTAAGTAATTGATCTGGAAGAAGAAATCGGTAAAGGTGAATTGATCAGGACTTAAATTACTGAATGTTGAAGAGAATGGAATGATGACTATGGCCATAAGGGCAAGCATGTGTACATGAAGAAAGTGGTAATCGTAGGTTTTCATACGGTGAAACATCTGGAAGAACAGCATCCAGAACATAGCAAGAATGATAAATACCCCTATAAAATCGATAATCGATCCAAGTGTATTGAGAGAGAACTGTTCAACAGTGATTGATGCGGCTTTTTCATACTGGGCGGGTGTCACGATGTCCCGTGCGAGCAGGGTCATAGTAAATGCAAAGATCCCGTTCGTTATTCGTTCAAGATTTACCTTGCTGATGGGTTCAGTAATTGCCATGGTGCACGATTCCTATACAGGGTGAGGAAGGAACAGGTAATTATCCTTTGTTTTTGAAATTTGCTTTTCAATGATTACCAGAGGTCATGTGGTATGGCAGACTGCATTCGGGGGACTTTCATCCAGGCCCAAAAATGTAGAACCCCTTTAAAAAAGGCCAGTGTGACAGGAGTCATGCAATTTAAGGCATCACGCCGTGTCATTCGTTGTATTAATACGTCCTGCCAACCAGCGTTGCTTTGCCCGGCTTGCCGCAGACAATACAGGCGCCTTCAATTGCAGAGACATACTGCGATCGTGCATTGGTGCCGAGAATACTTGCATTGGTCTTCTCCTCGATAACATCTCCACATCCCTTGTGCTGGCACCAGGAGACCACGGCCACTTTTCCTTCATTGAGGGCAGCGTCCAGTGCTTCCATGGAAGCAACCGTGCAGAGGTGTGACTTCGTGTGTTCTTCGGCACGGGTGCAGATCGCCTCCGTGATCTCGCCGAGCACCCGGGTGACTTCATCAGTCACGTTTACGAGCTCGATCTGGGTCTTCTCCCCCGTTCGCTTTACTGCCATAACCTTGCCCGCATCTAAGTCTCTCGGTCCGAGCTCAAGCCGCAGCGGGACACCGCGGAGTTCCCACCAGTAATACTTTGCACCGGGGCGCATATCCCGGGTATCGATCTTCACCCGGAACCCGGCAGCAGTCAGGTCGTTTTTCAGTTTCTCTGCTGCTGCAAGCACGTCCTCATGACGCTTTCCAATCGTGATCGGGACGATCACGGCCTGTACTGGTGCTGAAATAGGGGGAAGGATGAGTCCCTTATCATCGCCATGCATGCTGATGAGTGCCGCAATGCACCGCTCCGAGATGCCATAGCAGGTCTGGCTGGCAAACTTCTGTTCCCCGTTCTTGTCTTCAAAGGTTATAGAGAATGTTTTTGAGAAGTGTTCGCCGAGATGATGGACGGTACCGATCTGGAGCGTCTTGCCATTGGGCATGATCGCATCCACGGCCATCGTGTAATCGGCGCCGGGGAACTTGTCCCAGTCAGGACGCTTTGAGATGATGATAGGAATACAGAGCGCATCGTAGAATTCGCGGGTGAGAGCGAGCTCGTATTCCACCTGTGCTTCCGCCTCATCCCAGGTTGCATGGACTGTATGCGACTCCATGAATGATGTGATCTCACGGAGCCGGATCAGCGGGCGGGTCTGCTTGGTCTCGTACCGGAACGTATTGACGATCTGGTAGTATTTCATCGGGAGATCGGCATGCGAGCGGAGCCAGAGGGCGTACATCGGGTAGATCGCCGTTTCGCTGGTCGGGCGAAGTGCAAGTTTGACATCGAGTGGTGTCGTGCCCCCGTGGGTAACCCAGTAGACTTCGTCTTCAAAACCCTTGATGTGCTCGGCCTCTTTCATGAATTCCTGTTCAGGGATGAGCAGGGGAAAGAGGGTTTCTTCATGATCCCGATCCAGCAGGTTGCGCAGCTGGGCGTACACGTGCTTGCGGATAGCAAATCCGTACGGGTACCAGACATACAGTCCTTTGACCGGATAGCGGACATCCATGATCTCAGCCCGCCACAGAATATCATTATACCATGCAGAAAAATCCCCTTTTTGCGGCAGGGTGCCGGTGTCGTCGTCCATGATGCTGATCCTGTATTTAAGCTACTAAATGTATGATCACCGGCGTAATAAAAGCCTCGACACACGCTGCGACAAGAACAAGCGGGAGGACATAGAGTACAAATATCCGGGCCAGTTTTTGTGCTTCCCCGCCAGTATCAGCCCCGCCGTACCATTCAGAGATAAGTGACTGGGCGAGCAGGATACCTAGAGCCCCGGAGATGATGAATGCCGGGATTTCAAAGATGCCATGCGGAAGGAGGGCTGCGGCAATGAATACCCATGAATGATCCTTGTGGATAATCTCCATGATTGCACCGATGACGATACCGTTTAAGCTCATGATGAATATCGTAAGGATGCCAAAGGAGGCCCCTCCTAAAAACAGCAGGATGCAAGCTCCAAGATTATTGATGAAGAGCTTCCCGCACATATCAAAAGGGTTGTCTACATTTATCTGGCCGGCAACCTCTTTTTCAAAAAGTTTCATTAAGTTTTCACCAACAGAGGGGTTCTGCATGGTGCCAACCCAGCCGACTGTGAGCGTTGCAAAAAAGAGGAGGAATGTGATGATGATCGCATTGACGAGCGCCGAATTAGACATACAGGACCATCCGCGTCATATCCCGGATACCTGGCGCAAGACCTACGGTGATCATAGCGAGCAGGACAAGGTGCCAGAACGCGGGATTTGCCTCTTTGCGGTACAGTTCCATGATGTAGATTGCCGGAAAGAGGACTACTAATTTTAACGGAAACATCACAAACGCCGTTCCCGTCCAGTCAATCAGGAAAGAGCCGACAACGTGCTGTTCTATGTATTTTACCGAAGGGTGAAGGTCGATACCATAACTGGTGGCACTGGCATCCAGTAACTGGCCAAAGATGAGTGTGATGTAGAGTGGATCGCAAACGTACTCCCATTTTAGCGCATAGCGCATAAATGCAAAGACCAGTGCCGATGCTCCTAAGGCCATGAGCGGGATGATAGCGAGCACGAAGAGATCGATGCGGGTATGGGTCATTCCCCACGAAGCTAATAACAGCACTACGCAAAAGGATGTAAAGAGGCCGGCGCCACCATACAGTTTTAAGTAATTTTTACAGAACCCCTGTTCCTGCAGGTATTTTGAGAGAAAGAGGATTATCACTGCGTAAAAAAAGAGCAGGATGTATATGGGCGGCGTAACGAGAAGGAACTGGAGATCTGAAGTGATCATATGAGTGTCCTGGACTACCCGGAGCACACCGCCAAGAATTACATAGGGAAGGGTGGCAAGGACAAACGGACCATCGATGGAGATATTGGATCTTTTAAACCAGTAATAAATGAGATAGAGGGCTACGATGAGAATGAGGGCATAGGTGATTGTCTCTACTGCATTGTAGGGTTGTTCATAGCGCACTGGATCGATGTAATATTTGTATATGAAATCACTAATCATCCATGATCATGAATGAGCGCGGATGCAATAAAATTACTTAAACCCAAAGTCTTTGACAAGTCCAAGTGGATGCAGCTTCCCCGGGACGTAGTGATTGGTCATGACGTGCTCGGGCAGCTCCCCGCAGTCTGCGAGGATCTCAAACTGGGGGCTTCCGCTCTTCTCATCTCGGGTAAAAGTACGATGGGTCTGGCTGGCGACCGGGTCAGGAAGATCCTTGAAAAGGATTATGAAGTTGCCACCTTCCTTGCTGAAGAGATCAATGTAGCGATTATCAAAGACGCAGAGATCGCTGCTGCTGATGTGGATTTCTTAATAGGCGTCGGGGGCGGGCGGGTGATCGATACCGCAAAGATTGTGTCGTACAATATCGATCGGCCATTCATCAGCATACCTACTGCCGCATCTCATGATGGTATTGCATCCGCTCGCGCATCCGTACCAACCGTTGAGGGGCATGCTTCGTTAGAAGCGCAGCCCCCTATGGCAATCATTGCCGACACAGGGATCATTGCATCAGCCCCGCACCGGCTTCTCGCCGCCGGATGTGCAGATGTGATCTCGAATTACACCGCAATCCTTGACTGGGAGCTTGCCCACCGGGTGAAAGGCGAACCGATGAGCGAATATGCCATTACGTTGTCGAAGATGACTGCAGAGATTCTCGTCAAGGATGCACACTTAATCAAACCACACCAGGAGCAGTCTGCATGGATTGTGATGAAAGCGCTCGTATCAAGCGGGGTTGCGATGAGTATAGCCGGGTCATCGCGCCCTGCGAGCGGTGGGGAGCACAAGTTTTCCCACGCGCTCGATAAGCTTGCTCCGGGAAAGGCCCTGCATGGCGAGAGCTGCGGTATTGGCACCATCATTTCCATGTACCTGCATGGCGGCGACTGGCGTAGTATCAGGTCATCGTTAAAGATCATCGGGGCCCCGACTACTCCGGCCGATCTCGGGATCGAGGACGCGGTTGCCGTCGAAGCTTTACTGATGGCAAAGACTATCCGTCCCGAACGCTTTACAATATTCGATATGGGCCTCACACGGGAATCCGCAGAAAAACTCGTGCAGATGCTCTACAAGGAGTGAGTGGAATGTCAGAGACAAAAACGAAGGTAACGCTCATGGGAACCGTACTCGCAAAGCCAAATGTCGAGTTCATCTATGAAGGTGAAGTTGCTGAATGCGAGACCTGCAAAGTAAAAAAGGCGTGCCATAATCTCCAGAAAGGAAGGAAATACCGTATTGTCACGGTCCGGACAACCCATCACGATTGTGCGGTGCACCTGAACGGTGCAACCGCTGTCGAAGTGATGGAAGCACCGATCACTGCTCTTATCAATGCAGATATGGCGATCATCAACTCCAAGATAAAACCCGAACTATCCTGCAATAAGTCCGAATGCCGGAGTTACCCGCTCTGTCGTCCGGATGGAATTACCGACGGGGAGAAATATATCGTTGTTGATGTGCTGGGCAACGCTCCCGATATCTGCGATAAGGGCCGTGCGCTGAAGCTGGTCGAGATACGGCCTGCATAATCCATTCATTCCTTTTTATTTTTCTGCGATCTGCCAGAGCTGATCCGCTCGTTGGACCAGCTCATCATAACATTCAAGATCAGCACTCCACCTTTGTGGAATCGTATCTACCCCCCAGTACGCTCCCGCCAGTGCACCACAACATGCACCAACCGTATCCGCATCCCCTCCAAGATTTATTGCAGAGAGGATCGCCCCTTCAAATGTTCGGGCGTTCATGAAACAGAACAGCGCTGCATGGGAACAGAGCACTGCGTCCAGTGACGGGTTTGGATTATACCCGAGATAATTTCCCAGCACTGCATGCACCTCTGGATCCGTGCAGAGCGAACGTGCATGACGGAATGCCCGCGAACGGGAAACGCCCCGCACCATGTCACTGACCATTACGTTCAGGAACCCGGAGCAGTGACCGGCAACCGGATCATAGTGCGTGAGCCGCGAGCAGGCCATGCTCATCGCATAAACTTCAGGTGCGGAATAGAAGATACCGAGCGGGAACCCCCGCATCACACTGCCGTTCGTCCGGCTACTGCCACGGCGCTGGTGCACGAGCCTTGCTGCATGGTGCGGCAGGGTGCCGGATTTGACCAGATCAAAAAATAATGATGATGTGGGACCATACCATTCCGGGCGGTTTTCGTACCCGGAAAATAACCGTGATATAAGGTCTTTTTGGTTGAATCCCTTGCAATTAGCGAGCGATTTGGCAACAGCCATGGCCTGAAGCGTGTCGTCAGTAATTGTACCTTTTTTCCGGAAATGGCGCCCACCGGGACGCATTTCTGTCACCCACGCTTCAGATTGAAGAGATCCTTCCAATGGCGCACCCATTGCATCCCCAATTGCGAGCGCAATGAGCGATCCTACGTGCCGCAGCGTTCCAGATATAAATGTCACCAAAAAGGTATATGTGTTGATCAAAAAATAGTATTCCTCCGGAGAAGGTGATAGTGTGCAAAAAGAAGAGTTGCTACATTTACATATGCTGATGATTCACATCAAGAAGTATTACGAAGGTATCACCAACGAGGAAATCCAGACAGAACGCTATGCCTCGCTGGAAATCTCTCCTGTTCATATTCATAAAGATAAAAAAGCCCATAAAGACGCTCTCCTCACGCTTGGGGATGAGATTGTTTCCCATATCCACGGCAAACCGCTGCCTGTGGCGAACTATTCTTCTGAGGCTGCATCGCAAAAAGTTGCAGCAGAACATTAATCGTTATGGATGAGGCGCTGGCATTCCGGGAGATGATCTCCCGCATCCTCACCTTACCGCCCGGTGATGATGCGATTGTTGCAGTAAAGATCGACGTCTGCAAGAAGTACCGGCTCCATGCGGTGCCGAAAAACTCTGCGATTCTTGCTGCCGCTTTACCGGAGGAGAAGAAGATCCTGCGGAAGATCCTGCTGGTCAAACCCACCCGTACCCTGTCGGGGGTTGCCCCGGTTGCGGTGATGACTTCTCCCGCCCCCTGTCCGCATGGCAAGTGCCTGCCCTGCCCCGGAGGGCCCGAGCACCCTTACCAGTCCCCCCAGAGTTACACGGGTGAAGAACCGGCTGCACTCCGGGCACGCGAACACAATTATGATCCGTTTATGCAGGTGCATGCCCGGCTCGAACAATTCGAACTTCTCGGGCATCGGGTTGACAAAGTCGAGCTCATCGTGATGGGCGGAACCATGACTGCCCGCACTCCCGAATACCAGGAACAGTTTGTCTCGCGCTGCATCGAATCAATGAATACGTACCCCGGGGGTACGCCAGCACCGGTACCTCCTGATGTCGTATCTGTTGAGGACGAAAACGAGCTATCGGCGATACGCTGCGTGGCGATCACGTTCGAGACACGACCTGACTGGTGCAGGCGTGAACATATTGACCGGATGCTGGGCATGGGTGTTACAAAAGTGGAACTCGGCGTCCAGCATGTTGACGATGCAATCCTTACCTACAACCGGCGCGGGTGCACGGTTGCCGATACCGTTGCTGCCAATACCCTGCTCCGCGATGCCGGGCTTAAAGTCGGGTTCCACATGATGCCCAACCTGCCCGGCTCAACACTTGAATCCGACAAGCAGATGTTCGAGACGATCTTTTCCGATCCCCGCTTCATGCCGGACTTCCTCAAGATTTACCCCACACTTGTCACTCCCGGTTCCGAGATCGAGGAGCACTGGGAGCGGGGGATCTATTCACCATATAAGGAAGACGAATTGATCGAGCTCATCGCGTATGCAAAGACCCTCATTCCCGAATTCATCCGGCTCCAGCGGATCCAGCGGGATATCCCGGCCAAGCTGATCGTTGCCGGCTCCCGGCACTCCAACTTCCGTCAGCTGGCCCAGAACCGCCTGAAAGTTACCGGCAGGAAATGCCGCTGTATCCGCTGTCGCGAGATAGGCCGGCTCCCCTCGATCATTGAGTCCGATATGCGGGTAAACAAGTACGAGTGCTGTGGCGGGACTGAGCACTTCATCTCCGCTGTCTCCGGTGATTCCCTGATCGGGTTTACCCGTCTCCGCTTCCCCTCAATGGTCTATCGGCCCGAACTGGAGAATGCGACTCTGATGCGGGAACTACATGTGTACGGGAGTATTGTGCCTGTTGGCAGGGTCGCGGATTCCGAAGAGTACCAGCACCGGAATTACGGGCGGGCACTGCTGGCTATCGCAGAAGAGACAACCATAGCGGCAGGATACTCCCGTCTTGCAATCATGAGCGGCATGGGTGTGAGACCCTATTACCGGAGGCAGGGCTATGAGCGTGCAGGGCCATATATGGTCAAGGAGCTGTCATGAACCCGGCGACAACTGCATTTATCCGGCAGCGGTTTACGGAGTATTACAAGAAGACGGTGCTCGTTGCACCCCCGGCGCTTGAGCAGCGCGAATGGGGGTTTGTGCTTTTCAATCCCGGTGCTTCAGAGATGCGCATGAGAAGGCATGTGGGGTTCTCGGGACGGGACGAGTTGTTTGAGTACCTCAAAAACCTCGTGCCGCAACACACCTATTACTCAACTGCGTATTACGAGAAACCTGATGCCGGAACCATGGCGGACAAAGGCTGGTGCGGGGCGGACCTGATCTTCGATCTCGATGCAGACCATATCGTCCGGGGACCGTATGACCAGATGCTTGCCCGGGTAAAAGAGGAAACGGAAAAACTCATCGCTATGCTGCTTGATGAGTTTGGGATGGATCCAAAGACCATAGAGCTGGTTTTTTCCGGAGGCCGGGGTTACCATGTCCATGTCAGGGATCTCGCGTTCCGTGGCTGGGGCAGCGCCGAGCGACGGGAGCTGATCGATTACGTCTGCGGAATTGGGATCGATCCTGCGGCAATGCTTACCGGGAAAAAATCACAGAACCCCGGCTGGCAGAACCGTTACCGGGCGGCACTCATCGAGTACATCCAATGGGTCGGTACACTCCCCGAACCTGAAGCCATGACACATCTTACCGGAATGGAAGGTATTGGAAAAGAGTCAGCGATCACTTTTTTGAAAAAACGGGAAGAGATCCTAACTGAAATCGAACGCCATCCCTCGGCCAGTATCTTAAAAACAAACCGGGTCCTGTCTGTTGTCATCTCCCAGCAGGAGGGTGAATTCAAAAAACGCCTGCTATCCCGTGCAGCCCTTGCCGATGAGCCCGTTACAACGGATACAAAACGATTAATCCGCCTGCCCACATCATTGCATGGCGGGAGCGGAATGCGGGTGCAACCACTGGAACTCCGCGAGCTGCATGCATTCGACCCGCTCACCGATGCCGTGGTCTTTGGTTCCCGGGACGTTCGAGTGGACTGTCGTCTTTCGTTAAAGATGCCGATGCTCGGAAGTACTTATGAGCTCCAAAAAGGCATCAATACTGTACCGGAAGCAGTAGCAGTATTCCTCTGCTGTCGAGGCATGGCAGAGATTGCCTGAGGTAAACGATGACACTTGACGATCTGCGCAGTATCCTGTTATCAGAGCGGGAGACGGGGAGACTGACAGCAACCACCCCGGACATTTTTGAGCGCGGACATGAAGAGCTGGCTTCCCTCATGGCAAAGGTATACGAGCTTGACGATCCCCTGTCAGATGAAGCCCGGTCCCTTATCGAAGAAACACTGGCGATAAAAGAGACGCTTCATGATCTCTTCGCCATCCGTTCCCGTAAGATCCTCGCTCTCACCATCATGCATGCCGAGGGCAATTATTATGATCGGGAGGAAGTAAAACGAACCATTCCTGCAGAGCGGGAGATGTTTGACCAGATAACGGCTGCAATTGAACAGTGTCAGGGCATTCTCCTGTACAATGTCCCAATTATCCCGGTCACTGCGGAAATGGATGGAGATGAAAGCGGTGAACCTGAATCCATATCCGAAGATACGGGTCTTCCTGCCATTCCTGTTGCTGCGCAGCACAAAGCACAACTTCCCCACACACATCCGTGCGTGCTTGTCCGCGCACTTGAAGACATGGACTCGTTCATGGGAGTGGATGGGAGGATTTATACTCTTTCAAAGGGAGATATAGTGACGCTTCCTGAGCGGAATGCTGCGGTCTTAAGTGAACGCAACATAGTCTTAAATATCAATCTTTGCAAATAATATTGGTATTCTATATCCAACTTATCGGTGAAATTTTTATGAAAATGCCAGCGAAATTCAACACCTATTGCCCTTTCTGCCGGAATCACCAGATTCATGAGGTTGAGAAGGTAAAGAAAGGCAAAACAACCGGCCTCCACTGGATCGACCGCCAGAAGGCACGCAGGGGTAAAGTAGGCAACATGGGTAAATTCTCCAAGGTGCCCGGCGGCGACAAGCCGACGAAGAAGATCAACGTCCGGTACCGCTGTGTCACCTGCGGAAAGGCGCACCTGCGCAAGGGTTACCGTGTCGCAAAGTTTGAACTGACGGAGTGAGCGATAATGGTAAGCGTGATTCGGGATAACCGGAGTAAATTTTACAAGGTAAAGTGTCCAGACTGTGAGAACGAGCAGACCGTCTTTGAGAAGGCAAGCACCACCGTAAAGTGCGTAGTCTGCGGACATGATCTTGCAACCCCCGCCGGGGGCAAGGCAAGCATCAAGGCTGAGATCGTCTCAGAGCTTAAGTGATACTACCCATGCAGGACAGAGAGTGGCCACAGGAATCAGAACTTGTCGTTTGCACAGTAGTAAATGTCAAGGATTTCGTAGCGTTCGTATCGCTGGATGAGTATGGTGGCCGCCCGGGGCTCATCCCCATCTCTGAAATTGCTACAGGCTGGATCAAGTATATTCGTGACCATATTCGCGAAGGCCAGAAGATCGTCTGCAAGGTGCTCAATGTTGACCGGAGCCGCGGTCATATTGACCTTTCCTTAAAAGACGTCAACGAACACCAGAGGCGCGAGAAGATCCGCGAGTGGAAGAACGAGTCAAAAGCACAGAAGTGGCTCGGGTTCGCCGCGGAACAGTCCGGTGAAGAAGCTAAAAAGATTGAAGATGAGATCTTTAGTAAATACGGCTCTTTCTACCCGGTCTTTGAAGATCTGGTCATAGAACCCGAGACAACCGTTAAGAAACTCGGTTTTTCCAAGAAAGTCTCCGATGCACTTCTGCATGTAGCACAGGAAAATGTCAAAGTCCCCAGTGTTGAAGTGACAGGGCATCTTCAGCTCACCTGTTCAGCTCCGGATGGCATCTCGATTATCAAGAAAGCGTTGAAAAGCGCAGAACCGAAGATTTCCGGCGTTGCCATTGAACTTCTGTATCTTGGCGCACCGCTGTACCGGATCAAGGTGACTGCTCCGGATTACAAGAAAGCGGAAAAAGCGATCGAAAAGGCGGCCAATGCTGCAATCGCAGTTGTCGAGAAATCCGGTTGCGGCGAAGGCAAGCTCATCAAGAAACCGAAATCCGGGAAGAGTCAATGAGTGGCCGGATCCGGCGTTGTCCTGTGGACCAAATCTATACCCTTTCTTTAACCTGTCCCACTTGTGGTAAACCAACGATTGTGGCGCATCCTGCCCGTTATTCACCTGAAGATAAATACGGCAAGTACCGGAGAATGGTGAAGCATGATTGAGGATATCACGGTCAGTTACCTTGAGAGTTTCAAGGATAAACATCCCATAGATCCAATTCTTATCGAAGGTCTGCCCGGTATCGGACAAGTGGGGAAACTCGTAGCCGAGTATATGATCCACATGCTCAAAGCGGAGAAGATTGGTGAGATTCACTCGATCTATTTCCCCCCCCAGGTGCTCCTCGATGAGAATGGCCTTGCCCGGCTGGCACGAAATGAACTTTTCTTATACCAGTCAGAGGCACGCGACATCGTCTTTCTGGTAGGCGATCACCAGAGCACCTCGAATGAGGGACATTATATTCTTGCTGACCAGTACTGCGAGATTGCGGAAGAACTCAAGGTAAAACGGATCTACACACTCGGCGGTTTTGGCGTCGGACATCTCGTGAACGAACCCCGGGTGCTGGGTGCCGTGAACCGTGCGGAGCTGCGCCCGGAACTTGAAGAAGCCGGTGTCACGTTCAACCGGGAGGAACCCGGTGGCGGGATCATCGGGGCTGCCGGCCTTATGCTGGGACTATCTGCTCAGCGTGGCATCGATGCAGTCTGCCTGATGGGCGAGACAAGCGGGTATCTCGTTGACCCGATGAGTGCGGCAAATGTGCTGGGAATACTCTCAAAACTGATCGATGTGCCGGTCGATCCCACGAAACTTAATGACCGGGCATCCGAGATGGAAAAAGTCATCGAAGGCCTTGTTGAAGGCGAGAAAATGCAGAAAGATGAAGAGCTCAGTTATATCGGGTGATGGTTCTACGGAACATAGTCACTTTTTCTTTTCCTGTTTCCGGGTCATGATTATCACGACTTTTCTGGTTTCCCGAGGGGGGTCCTTTGATATCATTCACTACGGTATCGAGGTTTGATGGATGAACGAACCGACCGGTAACAGTGAAATAGGTATACGGGTTGCCACTCCTGATGACATTCCTGTTCTCGCACAACATCACCGGATGATGTTTGAAGAGATTTGGGAAAGAAAAGGTATTCCGACAGACCCGTCAGGACTTGCATCACTTGAGATGGAGTATGCAAAAAAGCTCACCAGTGAATTCAATACAGGAACCTGTATTTCATGGGTAGTACAGAGTAGGGGCAAAATTGTTTCGAGCGTAGCTATCAGTATTTTTTCGTATGTCCCGGTTCCTCATGATCTCTCATCCAGGATTGCATTTCTTCATAGTGTTTACACAGAAAAAGAGTATCGGCACCAGCATCGTGCCCACTCTATTACGCAGGAAGCGGCAAATTACTGCAGGGATCAGGGAATCAAACGCCTCTACCTTTTCGCCAGCGATACAGGACGGCCTTTGTATGAAAATATCGGTTTTGTCCCGGTCCCGAATATGATGCTGCTTCTTCAATAATCAAAAATGAAGGGCCGGATCATCTCTGTTTCATCACTCCTCATCAGACTATTCCTTTTAGTTATCCCTTCTCCACGAATGCGAGGATCTCCTTTATATCCGGTACGGAATGTAGCGGATAAATCTTCACGAAGATAACCTTCTGCTTCTCATCAACGATCACGTTCGCCCGCTCGGAAAAACCGTTCTCGTCCCGGAAGAGCCCGTATTTCATGGCAATAGCACCATGCGGCCAGAAATCGCAGAGCAGCGGTGTATGCTTTATCGATAAGCTCTTTGCCCACTCTTTTTTGCAAGGGATCGAATCGACACTGATGCCAACCGGCACGCAGTTTTTTGCGAGGAGCACGTCCCGGTTCTCCTCCAGCGATTTCATCTGGGCTGCACAGTACTCTGTCCATGCGAGCGGGTGGAAGGAAAGGAGTACGCGTTTTCCGGCCTGTTCATAGAGATCGAATGTCTTGTCATTCTGGTCTTTTAACGAGAAATTCCGTGCAACATCACCTGTCTGAACCATACCTGCCTGTGTCAAAAGGATCACCTGTATTGGTGTTCTGGCGTTTGGAGGCGATGAGGTTTTGCATCATGGCAGTTCCCAGCAGGAGCGGGGCGCCATAAACTTTTTTTTGTAAAATTCGTGCCTGACCCCCTCCATCACACAATTGCACAATCACTTGCATTTCATGTCGTAAAAATAAGAGAAAATCTGCAAAATCCAAAAGGGTCGGGAGGGGGTCAAACCACTTTTTTTGTTTTGATGCAGCCTTCGCTGAGCGCATCTGACAGAGAAAATACGGTGTTATCCTTTCGTTTATCCCTATTTTACGCGGTAACGAAATACACCGCCTAACCCCCACTCTACCTCACAGATATTCCACGGTTTCTTACCACTTCACCACAAAACCAGAAAATTTCCCGCTTGCGTCTCCCATGGTCACCGCAAGATTATCCACACGGATAACTGCATCTCCCTCTGCCTTTACCATCCGCACAAACGCATCCAGTGCTACCCGTTCACCTTCCGCCACCATCAGCACTGAACCGTCCGGCATATTCTTCACATACCCGGTCACGCCCGCTACCCATGCACAACCGGTAACAAAATACCGGTATCCCACACCCTGCACATCGCCGCGTGCAACTGCTGTGATCCGCATCATTGTCCAGATGATGGAAATGCCTGAACGTAAATGTTCCTCATCGATTGCGCGATGGATTTTTTTCCATCTATCATTCTCTTTAGTACCTCCTGCTCACACGCCATACCGATACCCTCATATCGCCCGGTACAAAATATGCCTGTAGGACAATGACTGACGAATTTTCTGACATACCGGTATTCATGGAGCAGATGGCAGAGTCGATAAAAAAGACCGCAGTTCTGCTAGACAATGTTGAGACATCAGCATTCTTTGACCTGATGTTAAAGGCAAAACGGGTGTATGTAGCAGGGGCTGGCCGCTCCGGGTTGATCGCCCGGGCGTTTGCCATGCGGCTGCTCCACCTTGGCTATGAGGTTTACGTTGTCGGTGAGACCGTGACTCCGGCACTGGAACCCGGCGATACTATGGTAGTCTTCTCGGGATCGGGCGAAACCGTATCAATGGCTACGTTTTGTTCAACGGTCAAAGGACTCGGGGGCACTATCTGCCTCATTACTGCATCTCCGAACTCGAAGATAAGCAGGATAGCAGACTGCATTGTAAACCTGGGAGATCTTACCGGCTATTACCGTGGCGACCACACTTCGTTTGAGGTCCGGCAGATGACGGGGCAGTACCGGTCGATCTCGTCTGTATTCGCACCGTTGGGGACGTTATTTGAAACACTCGCGCTGGTCTTTTCTGATGCGGTCATCTCTGCACTGATGGAAGCGAAAAAAGAGGATGTCAAAGAGCTGAAAGGACGGCTTACCAATATGGAGTGAGAGCCGGCTTCGTGCTCTTACGCATTGTTAAACCAGATATATAATTCCAAGAACTTTTTTACCAAACGTTCTCGTTTGCCATCTTACGACAATTAATAAGATCCTACGATCAGGTATCTGCTGATGAACGCAAAGCTGATCGTTCTCCTTGCATTCGGTCTCATCATTATTATTAGCGGTGCGATTGTTCTTCTCAACAACCCGTCATTCCCCACCAATCCATCACAGGAGGGGCCAATCCCTCTTCCCTCAGTTGAAGTCAGGTCCTACCAGGGAAAAGATCTCTCGTCGATCACTGCATTCCACGAGAATTCCATCAAGGGTCCCCAGAATATTAATGCATCCGATTATCGTCTGACTGTCACCGGGTTGACCAATAAGACAGATATCTATACGTATACCGAGGTGCTGGGACGATATCCACATTATACCAAGCTCGTCACCCTCCATTGTGTTGAAGGCTGGGATGCAACTATCCTGTGGGAAGGGATACAGGTGCGGGATATTATCCGGAATGCCGGACCGGATCCCCGTGCAAATACCGTAGTCTTTACTGCACATGACGGATACACCACGTCATTTCCGCTTGATTACCTGATGAATCGTGATATTATCATGGCCTACAGAATGAACAATGTCACTCTACCCGCGGAACGAGGGTTTCCTTTCGAACTGGTGGCAGAAGACAAATGGGGATACAAGTGGGTGAAGTGGATCGAAAAGATTGAATTGACTCATGATCCCAGCTACAAAGGATACTGGGAACAACGGGGATATTCCAATACCGGGGATCTTGACAAGAGTTACTATTCCTAGCGACAACGGTGCGATCTCTTTGATGTTGTTAATTTCCGTTTTATTGTATATCGATTATACCGGCAATCATTTTTCGTGTCATTGACTGGATCCATACACGGTTCAGGAATAGATGGACGGCAACCAGGAAACCGAGGGTAACTCCTGCCCAGTCATGGATGTTGCTCATCAGCGCTAATGGCAGCACGATATCCACAAGTCCGAATGCCCGCATAAGAACCATGAACTTGAAGAACCCGGTAACAAAACTGAACAGGAATACAATCCCCATAGCGAGATCAACACCCCACTTCACAGCCTGCATATTCACCCTTATCATATCCTCAACCCTCATGCGGATTATAGGCTGATAAGGTTAAGGATATTGCGAAACAAAAAGAGGACGATCTTCTGCATGCCTTATTTCTGACAAACCGCTGTTTTTCACTTTCGCCACACTCTCTCCTTTGGATTATATCCCCATCATTCCAATGGTCAGATTCCTATAAAGGAACTGATTCAGATGACTGCACAACGAATCGAGACCGGCACACAAGCAAGCGATACACTGGGTTTTTCAGAACGACTTTTCTCCGGATGGCTGGAAATGTATGAAGACAACCGGCTCTACCTTCATTATATAATTTCACGGGATCGAAATGAGGGACATACCCAGGCCCTGCTCCTGAGGTGGTTGTCAGAAGGCTACGATGTCCGGGTGGTGATGCCACGGCCTATCATGCAGCATATCTTAAAAAAGTTCCAGTTCGTCCCGTCCCATGAATGTCTCACCGATCATTACGAGGACGATGTAGAAGTCTGGTACCGGCCGGGTGCCGGGCACGCTCCATTTATCCTACCTGCGGAAGCGGCTTTATGGTTGAGCTGATTACTGCTCCATTTTTGATAGTCAGTACCCGGAACTGGTCAGCAAGCACTTCGTCATCATTATCATAATATGCCATGATACCCGCCGCGTAAGTACCGTCCGGCAACAGGGTGTACTCCAGGTTCATCGCCGGGACGGTTGTTGTATGGGAAAGTGTGTACTCGTTAACGTTCCCGGTCTTTACATCAAAACCACCCGTCCAGCTCGTCACAAGCGAACCGATCGGGAACTTCTTCATGCTATCACCGAACAGGGCATCACCGGTTTCCGTAACAGTATAGGGAATGATCACGACGGTATTCTGGTTACTCGTTGTATTGATATAGGTGATTAGCGTGGCATTGGTACTATGGGTCTTGTCCTGGAACGAAACCCAGGAATAATAAATGTCGGATCCACCCACTGTAACACCATCATAATTCATAGCTACAAGGAGCGGCTGCGTTTTTCGCTGCTGGCTGTAAAGGAACCGGGTGAGTGCATCTAAGAAGGAGTTCGTGCCGGCCTTTTGATCTGCGAAATAATACCACCTGCCATCCCATGTGGGTAATTGGTACAAACCATTGGGGCCAGGACTTATTGGCTGGCTCCCTATCGATAGGATCGTTGAACCGTTAATCTTGTAATACGTCTTGTATACGCGAGCAGCATTGTACGGGTCACGCAATTCAAAAGCCCCGTTTCCTTTCCCGATAAACATGGGTCTTGAGAGGGTCGTTTTACTTCGGGAGACCAGTCCTGCCTCTGCTTCCGTCACTGTATCCTGATCCATGGAAGAAGAAATATGAACAGCGCTGGTCCGTGAGGATTCAGCCAGGATCTTCTGGAAGAACGTATCCCAGTTTGGTGCGATCTTCACACCTTCGCCATACTGCTTATATTTTGCCGGGTCCATTGCATCCGGAGAGGCAATCGAGATCCCGGCTACAGCCTTGCTGTAACTGTTATGTCGCTCAAAGACAACGGCTTGTTTGACGAGTCCTATAGTCCTGTCAATATCCGCAGATAATTCCGGCCGTTTCTTTTTAATATTTTCGAGAAGCGAGACGAGATCCACGGAAGTCGGTGCGCTTCCCTCGGTTACACCGAGACTTATAGCATCGTTATAGGCACTTTTCAGATCGTGGAGTCCCTGCGGGTCGTCACAGAGCGGGACCAGTTTTGCACCAAGAGCATCAAGACTTTCCCGGATCGACGGAACCTGCTTCACATTGATTATCGACATGGTCAGGACTACTTGAGAATCAAAGGTCTGTGAGGTGTATGAATCAGCAATCTTTTGTGAGAGTGTCAGGGAATCCATCTCCGGGCTGGCGGTGAGCGCTTTTAAAAATATCTCATAATCGTAACTGCCCAGCTGAATTTCCTCGGACCCCAGCATCTGTTGGGTATACGGTTGGACGGTCTTTCCTACCTCAAGAGATGACATGAGACAGGCATCAAACATAATCGGATCATAGGTAATGCCGGTCTCCCTAAGTGCGGTATCGATATCATTCATGTGGAGTGAATTAGACGTATTCTCATCAACGCCAATACCATCGTAGGAAGCGCCATGATCGGATATGATAAGAATTGTCCTGTTTGCCGTCCGTAACTCTTGTGCGGTGTGTAAAAATTTTAACAGGCTTTGTCCAGAACCCATATCCGCACTAGAATCGGAGTATAAATATTGGCCGTTTCCGAATTTCCCGTCTTTTGCATCATTCTTAAGTTGCTCGATCGTGGCGATCTTCATCCCCCGCCACCCGTCTTTATCTGCCCCCCCGAATGCAACTATGATATCGAGTGTTTTCACATCGGTATCCTTGTAGGAATCGAGGATACTGGTGATATCACCGGTAGCGGTATTGCTGCCAGATTCCAGATCACTACCGACGAGATAAACGAGTACCTGAGTCTTTGCCTGATTACGGGTAATCTCCGCTGCTGTGCACCCTATACACAAAAAGGCCGTCATAATGATGGCAAATGCTATTATGAATCCCACTTTCCTGATATTCCGGTTAATATCCACTCCCATTGATATACCCCACAGAAATCCCGTAGTCAATCGTTAAGAAGATCATGCTATAATTCCCCATCGGTTTAATTCCGGCAAAGGGGGGATTTCAGGTCACAAGAGACTCGATAAAGAATTCAGCAGAGTGTCTCATCATAAAAAAAAGAATTGGGCCTTGTCAACATCTCCCAAATGTGTTCCGGAAGGTATTCTCTATCCATTTGCTCAAACCATAAAGGTTGCCAGTTCTTACCGGGGGGAAAGGGAACCTACCGTTGAGCTTGTTACGGCACCATTCCTGATGGTGATGATCCGGAACTGGTCGGTCAGTGTTACATCATCATTGTCATAATATGCCTGAATGCCTGCTGCATAGGTACCGTCGGGAAGAATGGCATATGTCATTGCTGTGTCCGATCCGGTTACTACCTGTGAAAGAGTATATTCGTCCAGCGTCTTTGTCATCAGATCGAAACCATACGAGTAACTCGTAACCCGTGAGCCAGTCTCTAACTTTTCCATATCCCCACCGAATAGCGCGTTTCCATCCCTTGTCATAACGTAGGGGGTAATAATTGTTTCAGGGTGGTTGTTGCTTGTGTTGACATAGGTAACAAGCGTTGCCTCGGAAATCCGGTTCCGGTCCTGAATAGAGATCCAGGAATTGTATTCAGCATACCCGCCGGAAGTTGTGTCATCGAATTCCATATCAACGAGAAGGGGTTGAGGTTTTGTTGCAGGCCCGTTGAAGAAGGATACGATCTGGTCCCATAAGGATCCGCCGCTTACCTTATTGCCGGGGAAGTAGTACCACTGCCCGTCCCATGGGGGGATCTGATATAATCCGTTTTTACCGGGAGTAATCGGCTGTGTTCCGATTGATAGAGCGTGGGAACCGTTGATCAGGTAATAACCCGTATACACACTTGCACTACTGTAGGGATCACGGAGTTCATAGGAACCATTTCCCCTGCTGACAAAACCAGGTTTGGAGACGGTTGACATTTTTTTATCCGGCTCACTGGTGCTGTCCGATAGAGAGGCTGCAGTCCCTTCAGTAACCTGCGGCGTTATCGGGGTTGTTACTGGTGTGGTATCAGATGAGCCCTTCTGGGACGCTTCTACCATCTTCACAAAGAAGGTGTCCCAACCCGGAGCAACTTTCACTGCATCCCCGTACTTGTTATATTTTTCAAGATCCATCGCATCCGGAGACGCAATGGAGAGTCCATATACTGTCGGACTGTATTCATTATGCCGTTCATAAATAACTGCAGCCTTGACAATACTGATTGTAGTATCCACATCGGTGGCCAATTCCGGCCTCTTCTTTTTGATATTTTCCAGAAGTGAGATGAGATCCACGGATGTCGGTTTGCTCCCCTCCTGTACGCCGAGACTGACTGCATCGTTATAGGCAGATTTTAAGTCATGCAGACCTTGATCCGTTTCCGCAACGGTATTGAGTTTTGCACCCAGATCATTGAGGCTGTTCCGGACTGCCGTCATCTTGGTCTCATCAATGATTGACATGGTTTTGGCCTTGGGCTTGCCTTTTGAGTCAATATATGAATCGGCAACTTTTTTCATGACGGTCCGGGAATCGGCGTTCACATTGCTTACGAGGGGATCTATAACATTGGAATACGAGTAACTTCCACGCTGAATCTCCTCAGATCCCAGCATCAGGCTGGTGTACGGCTGGACCGTTTTTCCGACTTCCACCGATGCCATGAGGCATGCATCAAACATGACCGGATCAAACTTCATTCCTGATGCTTTCAACGCGGTATCGATGTCGCCCATTTTCAACCCGTTTTTAGTCTTGTCGTCGATACCTATTCCATCATAGGAATTGCCATGGTCCGAGAGGATGAGGATCGTCCTGTCTGCAGTCCGTGAAGTCTTGACAATGCTCAAGAATTTTTCAAGGCTTTGTTCCGAACCCATATCTGCATCCGGATCGGAATACAGGTAATTGCCGTTCCCGTATTTCCCTGTCTTTTTATCCGCCATGAGCTGATTGGCCGTTGCAACTTTCATTCCCTGCCACCCGGGATTTTTCGCACCCCCGAATGCCACTACAACGTCGAGTTGAGAGGGATTGAAATTTTCAGTTAAAGTAGCGATTTCATATGAAGCTGCGATTTCCTCGAGGTCCCCCGTCCCAGTCCCGTGTTCCGTTTCCAGATCGCTGCCTACGAGATACAGGAGTACCTGCGTCTTTGCATGGTTCGAAGATGTTTCGGCTGCCACAATACCCGAGAAGGCAGTTACCATGACGACGATAGCCACTATGAACACTGCAATCCTGTTTACACTATGATATGTATTCATAAATTCCCCTGCCGGATTATCCCGTTATCCTGAAGCATAAATTCGGCTTTATTGTTGTGTCTGTACCAGGGGTTGATAAACCTGTTTTTATGAATCTTATATCCTGTGAGAAGATCGGACAGGTGGTGAACTCAGTCCGGCAATACGGTTCACTCATGTTTTTTGTCATTATATGGATCCTTATTAATCTGCCCTGTACGGGATTGTAATGCTTCACATTATATCCCGCAAAATCCAACAATATCGGTAGCCATGCTCGCCACGGCCGACCTCCATATACACTCCCCGTACTCGATAGCAGTCTCCCGCTTCATGCAGCCGGAGAAGCTGCTCGCAGGGTGCGTAACAAAGGGCATCCAGGTACTGGGCACGGGTGACGCACTCCAGCCGGACTGGCAGAACGGCTGGAAGCCATTCCTGGAAAACGAAGCCGGCATTGTCATTGTACCTCAGGGAGAGATCGAAGATATAAAACGCGTTCACCATGTGATCCTTGCAGAAGACCTCGATCAATTCAGCCAGCTCCGCGACCTGCTGGAAGGGAAATGCAAGAGTTTTGCAACGAGCGGCCGGCCGCATGTATACCTGAGCGGGGAAGAGATCGCCGCATTTGCCCATGAAGTTGGCGCTCTTATCGGTCCTGCACATGCTTTCACCCCATGGACAGCGATGTACGCTTATTTTGACAGCGTTTCCTCCTGTTACGGGAACGAGAAGATCGATTTCCTCGAACTTGGCCTCTCCGCGGATAGCTCCTATGGTGCAGCGATTCCGGAACTCTACGAGGTTCCGTTTCTCACCAACTCCGATGCCCATAGCCCTTACCCAGACAAACTAGGCCGGGAGTTCAACCGCATTCGGCTAGATCACAGAACTTCTAAAGATGTGCTGGCGAGTATCAGGAAAGGGGCAATCGAAATGAATGTGGGATTCTTTCCTGAGGAGGGGAAATACAACCGCACGGCCTGCACGCGGTGCTTCACCCAATACTCCCTTGAACAGGCCATCGCTCATGCATGGCGCTGCCCGGCTGATGGCGGGATAATCAAGAAAGGCGTATCCGACCGGGCAAAGGAGCTTGCCGGGGGAGGCCAGACCCGCCCTCGCCCACCGTATCTCCACGTCCTCCCGCTTAGCCAGATCATCCAGACTATGGAGAAGGTCTTGTCCCCGAACACGAAGAAGTGTAAGGCGATTTATACTTCGCTCATCAGCACGTTCGGCAACGAGATCACAGTTCTAATCGATGCGCCGGTCATGGAGATCCGCGCTATTCACCCGAAGGTTGCTGACGCCATTTCTGCTCTCCGCTGCGGGAAAGTGACCCTGCACCCTGGGGGCGGCGGGAAGTATGGGACGTTCTCGCTCGGGTAAGTAAAAAGAAACCCGGCTTGTTCCAGACGCTTTCAGCATGAACAGCCATGAATTCTTGTGCCTTTGATCATCATTATAACCCCTCTGTTCAAGAGCACTAATCCAGAGGATTGATGATTGTATGGATCCGGTAAAAATTCCCAGGATGCCCAAAGATGAGTATGACGCCCTGATCGAACGCCAGTATGTATCCAGGATCTCATTTGGTGCCTGTGACCATCCCTATATAGCGCCGTTCATGTATGTCTTTGACAAAAAGCACCTCTATTTCCTCTCCACAAAATACGGCAGGAAGATGGAGTATTTTGCTCAAAACCCGAACGTCTCTGTCGAGATAGAGGAGTATGCTCCTGACATGTCCGCTTTTACGTTTGTGAGTCTGCAGGGAACGCTTGAAGAGGTTAAGGATCCGGCACATAAGAAGAAGGTACGGGAGGAGTTTGTTGAGATGATTGCAAAGAACCGGCTCTCACCCCGGGTACTCACGGCTCTTGGTCACCGCCCCGATGACCGTCCGGACATGATCGTCCGCGAGGAGCGTTCGCTGGTCTGGAAACTGGTCGGAGTTAAGGATATCGTTGCCCTGAAAAACGGGTAACCCTGCTCATTTTTTTCCCTACGGCCTTTGGCAGGAACCCCTCTTTTATTACCTGCACCGTCCCATGAGGCAGTATGCGCACAACGATTCTGGTGATCGGTGCCCTTGCCGTGATCCTGCTGCTGGCCCTGCTGCTCAGCCGGTCTTCTGCTGATACTATCCCTTACGCAGTCACGGGAAAGACCGGGGAGATAGAGTTCCGGCACTACCAGGAGCTGGTCCTTGCCACGGTCAACAGTGATGAGGACAATGCCGGGTTCAGCCTGCTCTTTGCCTACATCTCCGGCAGCAACAAACCCCGGGAAAAGATCCCGATGACCGCCCCGGTCATAACCTCGCAGAAAATTCCCATGACTGCCCCGGTGGTTTCCGATGCGGCATCGATGTCGTTTGTGATGCCGGCAGGAACAACCCGGGAGAATACGCCGGATCCACTGGACAGCCGGGTACGGATTGTGACGCAGCCCGAACGGGACATTGCGGTTATCCGGTTTTCAGGATATACCCCCCCGGAAGACGTGGATGCGGCAACGTCACGGCTGCAGGACGGGCTGAAGAACGCCGGGATTGGTACTACAAGCCAGCCGTTCCTGATGCGGTATGATTCCCCGTGGACACCAGGCTTCCTGCGGCGGAACGAAGTGGCAATAGGAATCCTGCGGTAATGGTCCGTAGTTCACACCATTTTTCCGACATTCATATTCCTGTGCATTCAGGTTAAAAAATTAAGAGCGAATGAAAGGTCTGTCAGACCTCCGCGGGAGATCCTCATGCCAGGTTATGCCATGTTCACAATCCTTATCACCCATCCCGTTCACAGATTCAACGTAACCATACGCAAACCCTGAGATCATGAAACCGTTCCTGCCCGTACTCGCCTGCCTTCTCGTTCTGTTTCTGGCCATTGTCCCGGTACAGGCAGAAAACCCGACCGTCATTGTTGCCGATTATGTCATCTCGCCAGCAGTCCTGCAGCCCGGTGATGTCGGCACTATAACGGCAACTATCCGGAATACTGCGGGTTCGGCAAATATCAAGGAAAATACCGGCATCCAGACCGGAGGGACCTTTGAAAAAACCAAAGTCACCGATATCGGTGTAAATATCGAGAGCGTACAGCTGGAATCAAAGGATGTTGCGGTCATCTCTGGCAACTACAAGCAGATCGGTGCAATCGGCCCGGGGCAATCGATTCCCATCACATTCCTGATCCGTGCCCCGGCAAAGGACGGCATCTACTTTCCTGAGATCTGGATCGACGTAACAGGAGGCCAGAGTGTACGCCAGCCCATCCCGATCAATGTCAACACCCAGATCGCCCTCCTGAAAAAACCGGCACTCACTGCCATCAAGACCGTGCCCGAAGGGGTCAATCCCGGAGATGATCTCAACGCACAGGTAGTTCTGAAAAACGATGGTCTCTCGCGGGCAGACCAGATTACAGTCACCGTCAACAGCACCAGCCCTTCCCTCACACCGAAGACTGCCAGCACGTACCATGTCGGGAGCCTCCTCAAGGGGGAGAATTCAACGTTGAATATGGTCTTTTCAACTGACAAGAAAGCCCCTATAGGTCTCAACCGGGTCCTGCTGACCATCTCATATGTAAGCCCCGACGGGACCACGACAACCCAGACCGAAGTGCTCGGGATTCACATCAAGGGTAAGGCAAAAATCGGTATCGCATCCGTATCCATGGATCCGGTCCGGATCAAAAAAGGCGATGCAGTCTCGCTCATCATCCGGCTTGAGAACACCGGCACCGATAATGCAAACTCGGTTAAGGCAAGCATCGACCTCCCCATGAGCGGGGGAAAGGACGCCTACGTAGGAAAGATCCAGCCCAACAACGATGCCCCGGGAGTCTTTGCCCTGCAGGCCGGCAACCCCGGCACCTACCCATACAACCTGAGCGTGCGGTACGAGGATGATTATGGTGTCCAGACCCAGACCGAGACCCTCCAGATGACCGTGCTCGATGGCAATTCCAGCGGGCTTATCGCGGCAATCGTCCTGATCCTGCTTATTGGAGGTGGTACCGGGTACTGGTACTTCGTGCTCCGGAAAAAGGGAAACAGCGATGCTTGAGGAAGAGCAGGTTGCTTTTTTCCTCGCATCGCGTCTTATCACCCGGGGAAACAAGGGCACCATCCTCTTAACCATCATGATCATCGCGATGGTCTTTGTCAACCTCATCTTCCTCCCTTCCATTATTGCCGGTATTGTTGTGCTCTTCAACCAGCAGAATATCGATTACAGTTACGGGAACCTGGTGATCGAGCCCCGTGAGGACCAGCTGCTCATCACTAATGTTAAGGAACTCCAGCAGAAGATCAACAGGATCCCCGGGGTTGTGGCCAGCACTCCACGGTATTCCGGTGCAGCAACCATTGTCAGCAAGGGAAAATCCACAACACCGCTCCTGATAGCGATCAATCCCGATGATGAGAAACAGGTGTTGAAGATCCATACCGGGATTATCAGCGGGGATTACCTGAACGATGGCGATACCGGGCAGATCCTGATCGGCAAAACCCTTGCCGGCAATAAAGACCAGAAAGTGGACAGGACGCCAACACTCGGGGGGGTCGATGTGGGAAAGACGGTCGAGGTCACCTTCAGGAACGGCGTAACCCGGCAGTACCGCATCAAGGGAATCATTGGATCCGGACAGTTCAGTGTCGACTCCAGTGCCTTCATCACGAGAAAGGAACTGGATTCTGTACTGGGGACAACGGATACGGCAAACCAGATCCTGGTGAAGACGCAGACAACCGGCAGTGAAGATGCGATGCGCATAACCCTGATGCAGTACGGGATCCAGGAAAAGATCTGGACCTGGCAGGACAAATCCGCTGATTTTTTAAAATCCATTGTCGGTAGCTTTGACATCATCAACGTCATCAGCACCATCGTCAGCCTTATCATTGCGGTGGTTGTCATCTTCATTGTCATCTTCATCAATACCGTGTACCGCCGGAAGCAGATAGGGATCCTGCAGGCTATCGGGATTGACCGGTCGATCATCATCAAATCCTACATCTTCCAGGCCTTGTTCATCTTTGCCAGCGGCACCGCGGCGGGATTAGCCCTGCTCTTTGTGTTGCTCCAGTACCTCACCGCTTCGCCGCTGGTGTTTCCCGGAGGACCGGTGGCCCCGGTTCTTGAACCGATGTTGCTCTTCCGAGCAATTGCCAGCCTGTTTATTGTATCGCTGATTGCCGGGTTCCTGCCATCGTGGCTGACCACCCGGGAGGATATCCTCTCGGCAATCCGGGGGTAACATGATCCAAGGACGCAATCTTGCAAAGATTTACGGGAAAGGCAGTGTTGAGGTCCGGGCACTTGACGGCGTGGATATCGATATCCGTAAAGGGGAGTTCATTGGAATTACCGGAGCGAGCGGGAGCGGGAAATCAACTCTGCTCCACCTGCTCGGGCTCCTTGATCGGCCTACCACGGGAACGCTTGTCATCGATGGGGTGGATGTCGGGTTGCTGGGTGAACGGGGGCGGACCCTCTTCCGCTTAAACCGTCTCGGGTATGTCTTCCAGGATTATGCACTT
The DNA here is from genome assembly GCA_963676675.2 of uncultured Methanoregula sp. GTDB lineage: Archaea > Halobacteriota > Methanomicrobia > Methanomicrobiales > Methanospirillaceae > Methanoregula. The sequence continues at coordinate 2,390,678 of OY781161.1, forward strand.
GTGCCTGAACTGACGGCAGAGGAGAATATCTACCTGCCGTCCAAGGTGCGGGGCATGACTGCAAAGGAGTGTACCCGAACGTGCCGCGATATTCTCAGCCTTGTCGGGCTCAAAGACCGGGTGAATTTTCTTCCCGGTGAGATGTCGGGAGGCGAGCAGCAGCGGGTTGCTATTGCCCGGGCGCTCGTCAATAATCCTGCCATCATCCTGGCCGATGAACCCTGTGCGAACCTTGACACCCGGAACTCCACGATCATTCTCGAACTGATCCGGAAACTCAACAAAGAACTCAACCAGACCGTGGTGATGGTGTCACACGAGGAATGGCACCAGAAATATTTCGACCGGGTCATCATTATGCAAGATGGGAAGATCGTGAGCGGCGGGGATTAGGGTGGGATCTTGCCGGGCTATTTTCCGGCCGGACTCCCCACGAAATATTTTCTACCGGATTTGTCTTAAAAAAAAGGTTGAGCAGGTCCTGTTCGGAAAAAAATCAGGGAAACTCCGCAATGAATATTATTACCAGGCCCGATCATAACGAGAAATTTTTTTCAACACCTCCAATACGGACACGCCAAGGCCCCCGTTACCCAAAAACATCAAAACAAAGCCCAAAATGAGTCCAGTCCCCGGACTCGAAATAAGCCCTTTGCAGGCCCCGTTTCCCTTTCCGGTAACCTGGCCGATACAGGAAAACCCCAGAATGACCTCCTTTTTTATCCGCAGGAAAAATATGCCCTTAATATCCTTTGATTGCCAAAATAAACGTGGAAACAATCTCACCGGATGGCCGCCAAATGCCTTTAAACCGAGGCATTTTCGCCACTTTAGCCCATGTGGGCCCTGCAAACCCTGCCGGAATGCGAATATGAGGCTTTTTTTCAGGGGATGGGGATATTTTTGAGATTACGACGTGAGAAAAAAGAGTTTTTCAAAAAAATCATTATGCAGTTGTATCAGGGAATTAATTATCACAATCCACAACCCATAGGAAAACTACATGAAAGAAGACACACGGTGGAAACTAATTGCAGGAATCGGACTGGTTACGCTATCCCTTGCAATGTTTACTGCCCACTACCTGATCTTCCAAGACTCGCATCACCTGTTCATCTTTTTTATCGGGGACATTGCTTTTATCCCGATCGAGGTTCTCGTCGTCACGCTTATCATTGACCAGATGCTCGAATCCCGTGAAAGGCAGCGACGGATGGAAAAACTGAATATGGTCATAGGAACCTTCTTTTCTACTATCGGGACTCCGCTCCTCTCCCAGCTGGTACCGGCAGATACTTCTATCGACAAGGTGAAAGAGCGCCTTGTTATTGGTGCAGACTGGCATAATGAGATGTTTAAGGATGTGCAGGTTTGCCTGGAAAACCATTCAGGCAGTATCGCCATTGACCTCGTAGCTATGGATGCCCTGAGGAATTTTCTTGTCAGTCACGAAGATTTTTTACTCAGGCTTGTTGAAAACCCGATGGTCTTCGAGCACGAATCATTCACTGACCTCATCCTTGCCATAAATCACCTGACCGAAGAGGTAAAGGCCCGGGACGATCTTTTAACACTACCCCCGTCAGATAGGAGCCATCTTGCAAAGGATATCGAGCGTGTCTATTCGCAGCTGATTCCCCAGTGGCTCAAATACATGGAATATCTCAGGAACCATTACCCCTATCTCTTCAGCCTTGCGATTCGGAAGAACCCGTTCGATGATTCGGCATCGGTCATTGTCCGGCAGTTCCCGTAAGACCATATTTTTTTGTGAGCCGGGTAATTCGCCGGGTCTGCGAATGTTTTTGTGCTTTTGGTCACCAGTTCATGCGAAAAAAGGTCATCCGGACCGACGGGAAGCAGTGTACCAGACGGAATATCTCCTCAGTAAATCGGACGCCAAGAAAAACCTCATGTAAGGATCCCGTTCTGCCCGAACCCTTATCTTATTAAATATGACCGGGGCAATTCTATCTTTGATACATCGTGGCCAAGAAAACCCTTATGACTCAGGGAATCACGGTTGCTGACAACCAGATCTCCCTCACTGCCGGGCAGCGAGGCCCGGCTCTCCTTCAGGATGTTCACCTGATTGAAAAACAGGAGATGACGTTATGACTGACAACAGCAAGTGCCCGGTAACGGGCATGACAACCAAACAGGCAACCGGCAGAGGCATATCGAACCGGGACTGGTGGCCGAACCAGGTGAACCTGAAGGTTCTTCACCAGCACTCTCCCCTCTCAAACCCGATGGGCGGGGAATTCAATTATGCTGAGGAATTCAGGAAACTCGACCTTGCGGCCGTGAAGAAGGATCTTCAGGCGCTGATGACCAGCTCGCAGGACTGGTGGCCGGCGGACTTCGGCCACTACGGCCCCTTTTTCATTCGCATGGCATGGCACAGCGCCGGCACGTACCGCACCGGAGACGGTCGCGGTGGTGCAGGTGCCGGCCAGCAGCGCTTCCCGCCCCTTAACAGCTGGCCCGACAACGTGAACCTCGACAAGGCGCGCCGGCTGATCTGGCCGATCAAGCAAAAGTACGGCAGGAAAATATCCTGGGCCGACCTCATGATCCTTGCGGGCAATGTCGCTTTGGAGTCAATGGGGTTCAAAACCTTCGGCTTTGCCGGTGGTCGGGCGGATGTCTGGGAGCCGGAAGAAGACGTGTACTGGGGTTCTGAGAACAAGTGGCTGGATGACAAACGCTACTCCGGTGACCGGAACCTCGAAAATCCGCTCGCTGCCGTGCAGATGGGACTGATCTACGTCAACCCGGAAGGCCCGAACGGCGTCCCGGACCCGGTCGCAGCGGCGAAAGATATTCGCGAGACGTTCGCCCGCATGGCCATGAACGATGAAGAGACGGTTGCGCTCATTGCTGGTGGTCACACCTTCGGTAAAACTCACGGCGCCGGGCCTGCGACCCATGTGGGGCCAGAACCCGAAGCGGCCGGCATTGAGGAGCAGGGCCTTGGCTGGAAGAGCAGCTTCGGCACCGGGAAGGGTGGGGATGCGATCGGCAGCGGCCTGGAGGTCACCTGGACTAACACGCCCACGAAGTGGAGCAACAACTTCCTGCGGATCATGTTCGAAAACGAGTGGGAACTTACCGAAAGTCCCGCCGGTGCGCACCAGTGGAAGCCGAAGGGCAATGCTGGAGCCGGCACGGTGCCGGATGCCCATGATAAAACGAAGCGTCATGCACCGGCCATGCTAACCACGGATCTTTCCCTGAGGTTCGACCCCGCCTACGAAAAAATTTCACGGCGCTTCTACGAGCACCCGGACCAGCTCGCGGATGCGTTCGCCCGGGCATGGTTCAAGCTGACGCACCGCGACATGGGTCCGCGTGCACGCTATCTCGGCCCGGAGGTTCCTTCAGAAGAACTCCTCTGGCAGGACCCCATCCCCACTGTCAATCACCCGCTGGTCGATGCACAGGACATCGCTTCCCTCAAGGGGAAGATCCAGACTTCCGGCCTGACAGTATCGGAGCTGGTCTCGACCGCATGGGCGTCGGCGTCCACATTCCGTGGCTCCGACAAACGTGGCGGTGCGAATGGTGCCCGCATTCGTCTGGCGCCGCAGAAGGACTGGGAAGTTAACCAACCAGCCAGGCTTGCCCGGGTGCTCAAGACGCTGGAGGGCATCCGGAGCGCTTTCAACAGCACCGCATCTTCTGGAAAGAAGGTCTCGCTGGCTGACCTGATTATTCTGGCCGGTTGCGCTGGTATCGAGCAGGCTGCGAAGAGCGCCGGTCACGAGGTCAAGGTCCCCTTTACGCCGGGACGTATGGACGCCTCGCAGGAAAAGACCGACGTGGTCTCCTTCGCTGTGCTCGAACCGAAGGCTGACGGCTTCCGGAACTACCAGAAAGCCCGCTATGCCGGATCGGCCGAGGAACTGCTTGTTGACAAGGCGCAATTGCTGACCCTGACCGCACCCGAGATGACGGTGCTCGTTGGCGGTATGCGTGTGCTGAACACCAACGTCGGACAGACAAAGGCCGGCGTTTTTACAAAGAAGCCGGAGGCACTGACCAACGACTTCTTCGTAAACCTGCTTGACATGGGCACGGAGTGGAAGCCGGTCTCAAAAGACGCTGATGTGTTTGAAGGGCGCGATCGCAAGACGGGGGAAGTCCGGTGGACCGGCACGCGAGTCGATCTCATCTTCGGTTCGAACTCCCAGCTCCGGGCCCTGGCGGAAGTTTATGGAAGTGCAGACTCTCAGGAAAAGTTCCTGCATGACTTCGTAGCAGCCTGGACCAAAGTGATGAACCTTGATCGCTTCGATCTGGCAAAGGGACTGAAACATTGAACGGTGCAACAAACGCACCGCGTATCATCTCGTGGAACATCACCCTCCGGTGCCCCCTGAAGTGTTCCCACTGTTATGTGGACGCGAGCGAACAGGAAGCAGCCGGAGTGCTCTCCACGCAGGAAGCATTCACCGTCATTGATCAGATCCGGGCAACCGGGAAACCGGTCGTTGTGCTGAGCGGAGGCGAGCCCCTCCTGCGGGAGGACATTTACGAGATCGCTCGGTATGGTACGGAGCAGGGACTCCGTATGGTCATGGGTACCAGCGGGTACCTCATCGATCAGAAGACTGCGGTAAAACTTAAGGAAGCGGGAATCCGGGCTGTAGCCATCAGTCTGGATTCGAAATACCCGGCAGTTCACGACTCGTTCCGTGGTCTCGATGGCGTCTGGGCGAGAGCTGTCCGGGCTATCGGGTACTGCCGCGATGCAGGAATCGCAGTCCAGATCAACATGTCGGTGATGCGGTCTGCGCTGAGCGAAGTGGAAGACCTGATCGGTCTCGGCGCATCCCTTGGCGTCCGCGATTACCAGCTCTTCTTCCCCATCCCGACCGGCAGGGCACGGCAGATCGAACCCCGCAGCCCGGAGGAATACGAGGATCTGATCCGGCAAATTCTTATCCGGTACCGGGACAGCGATCTCAATATCCGTCCGACCTGTGCCCCGCAGTTCCGCAGGATTGCCGACAGCCTGGGCATCACCAATCCTGCATGGGGACGCGGTTGCCTTGCCGGCATCACCTACTGTCGGATTTTTGCCAACGGTGATGTTACTCCCTGCCCTTACCTACCGGTCAGTGCCGGCAATGTTCGCACAACGCCATTCTCAGAGATCTGGAATAATTCCCCGCACTTTGTCGCACTCCGTAATCCGGATCTCCTCACGGGAAAGTGCGGACGGTGCGATTTTAAAACAACCTGTGGCGGGTGCAGGGCCCGGGCGTACCGGCGGGAAGATGCAACATCTCCGCTCTGGTGTGACGGTCTTGCAACGCCGGATACGCTCAACGGCGAGTGCTGTGGTGAAGACCCCTGGTGCCCCTACCAGCCTTAAGGAGGAAGTATAATTCCCGAAACATTACCCACTACCATGAATATTGACCGGTCCGACCTCGAAATTCTCGATGTACTCCAGGACGATCTCCCGATAGTATCCCGGCCGTGGAAATCAATCGCAGACCGTCTGGGCATTCCGGAAACCGTGATGCTTGAACGGGTGAAAATCCTGCAGGATGCGGGTATTATCCGGGGGATATCCCCGGTACTCGAATCCCGGCATATGGGGCTGCATGCAGCGACCCTGATTGCTCTCCATGTTCCGGAAGAAAGACTTGATGAGATTGCAGCCATTATCAGCAGTTATGAAGAAGTGTCGCACAATTTCCAGCGGGATCATTACTATTCCCTCTGGTTCACCATAGCTGCAGAGAACGAAGAAGGTATACGGAGGGTGCTTGATGATATCCTGCAACGGACAGGAATTCCGGCATCGGATGTCCTGGACCTGCCGACAACAAAAAAAATTAAGATAAATGTGCGTTTTTCTTTTTTTACCCGCACAACAAAAGGAGAGTAACCTTGGACCAGACTGATATCGAAATGCTCCGGGAACTGGAACACGGGCTCCCACTTGTTCCGGCCCCCTTTGAAGAGATTGGAAAGCGGCTGGGTCTTACCGGCGATCAAGTGATGGAACGGATACGTTCGCTCAAAACCGCCGGGTTGATCCGCAAACTCCGGGCCCGCATTGACCAGCGGAAAGTAGGGATCTCGGCAAACGCGCTGGTGGCATGGAAACCGGCAGGAGCCGGCAATGCCAACCCGGGAACGCTGCTGGCGGGTTTCCCCTCGGTGACCCACTGTTATGAACGCAGGCCGGTACCCGGCAGGTGGGAGTACACCCATTATACTGTCCACCATGGGTACAGCAAAGAGCAGGTGCTCGATGAGATCAGAACTGTTGCAGAACAGTCCGGGTGCAGGGATTATCTCGTCCTCTTCAGTACTCGCGAATTCAAGCGGGTGCCGAATGTAAGGATGCATGAGGGTGGGAGGAGCCTTCCATGAACCGGATCACCCAGTGCATGCACGGGCGGGGAACGGTCAGCGGCGTGATGCGGCACCGGCATAAGCCGCAGACTGACGTTCCCAGCACGTATCTTGCATTCTCAGGAATGTACCGCCCGGTAGTCTTCTGGAATCTCACGGACCGCTGCAACCTGAGTTGTACCCACTGCTACAATAAATCTGGGCCGGGACGATCGACCTTGGGAGAACTCACGACCGAAGAAGCAATGCAGGTCATCGATGATCTCGCTGATATAGGCGTCCCGCTCATCCTCTTCTCCGGGGGTGAACCCCTCATGCGCGAGGATATTTTTGACCTTGCCCGCCATGCCAGAAACCGTGGCCTCAAAATGGCACTCAGTACTAACGGAACCCTGATCACACCGGAGGTTGCCGGGAGGATCATGGACTGCGGGATTGAGTATGCCGGGATCTCGCTGGACGGTGCACGGGCAGATACCCATGACCATTTCAGGAATTCACCCGGTGCATTTGAGCAGACTATTCATGCATTCGCAGCCTGCAAAGAAGCTGGGCTCAGGTGCGGAATGCGGGTCACTCTCACCAAAGAGAATTTTCGTGAACTTGAAGCAATTGTCGATCTCGCCATCTCGCTTTGTGCCTCCCGGTTCTGCCTGTACTGGCTCGTACCTACGGGACGGGGGATCGATTCCTATTCCCGTTTGCAGCTGGACAAAAACGAAGTGACCGATGCCTTGTCGCTCCTCTACAGGAAAGCCAAAGAAACAGATCCTGCAACCATGGAGTTCCTCACGGTTGATGCCCCACAGGATTGCATCCACCTTCTCGCTTCCATGGAACAGGACGGATCTGCGGATCTGGCTGATGCAAGGGATCTACTGGCTTCCTTAAAGGGGGGATGTAGTGCCGGCACCCGCGTGGCAAATATCGATGCACAGGGAAACGTGTTTCCCTGCCAGTTCGCCCGCTCACCGGAATTTCTCGTAGGGAATGTCAGGAGCCGGCCATTCAGCGAGTTATGGGGAGATTCTGATAACATGGCCCTCGCCCGCTTCCGGGAAAAGCAGGCCCGGTTCGGGGGGCGGTGCAGGCAATGCAGCCACCGCGTCCTCTGCGGAGGCGGGTGCCGCATCCGGGCCCATGCCGTTGATGGTGATTTCTTTGCCGAAGATCCGTTCTGTTTTGTCCTGCAGCCTTGATGCATTGCTGTGACCGAACTATATTTTTTGCTTTTTTTTTCACAATTCATAATCGCGAGTGAACTGTTTTTGAATCGCAACTATTAATGAAGGAAAAAAACCAACATGATCACTCAATGCTCAAAGTACATCGGGATATTTGTGGATACTGCGGATGCTGTGTATCAGTCTGCCCCGAAGGCGCCCTTGAACTGATCGACGCGTACCTCTCCGTAGAGCCAAACTGCACGAGTTGTGGAATCTGTGCAAAAGTCTGCCCCCTGGGTGCCCTGGAGGTAGTCAATGAAAAGTAAATATGATGTGCTCATCATCGGTGGAGGGCCTGCAGGCGCTCTTGCCGGAAAGACTGCTGCCGAGAAGGGATTGTCTGCATGTATTGTTGAGAAGCGCCCTGCAATCGGCGCCCCGGTACGCTGTGCCGAGGGGATAGGGCAAGAAGCTCTCCATGAGTTCATCGATCCTGACCCGCGCTGGATCTCTGCTGAAATGCACGGTGCCGGTATAGTCGCACCTGACGGGTTTTTAATGAAACTCGAGTCCGAAATGGCGGGCAGCAAGGTTGGTTATGTCCTTGACCGGAAGTTCTTTGACCGTGAGCTGGTCTGGAAGGCGGCAGAGGCTGGTGCGGATGTCGCAGTAAAGTCGCGTGCTGCAGCCCCGATTATGGAAAACGGGGTACTCAAAGGCGCAAAGATCGAGTATTGCGGGAAAGTAACCAATGTGAAAGCCGATGTGGTGATTGCAGCCGATGGTGTTGAATCCAAGTTCTCGAAATGGTGCGGTATCGATACCACCGTCCCTGTCCGTGAGATCATGAGTTCGGTCCAGTACGTCATGGCCGATGTTGACATCGATGAACACTCGACAATCTTTTATCTCGGTAACGAAGTGGCACCGGAAGGTTATCTCTGGATCTTCCCCAAAGGCCACCGCACCGCAAATGTCGGGATCGGGATCTCCGGTAAGAAGAGCGGGCAAGGGCACCGGGCAAAGGATTATCTTGACAAATTCGTAAAAAAGACATTCCCGAATGGAAAGACCATCGAATACATTCCCGGTGGCGTATCAGTCTGCCGCCCACTTTCCTGTACGGTGGCTGATAATCTCCTTATCACCGGGGATGCAGCCCGTGTAGTCGATCCATTAACCGGCGGCGGAATCTACAATGCTATGTATACGGGTAAGCTTGCCGCAGAAGTTGCCGCAGACTGCATCAGTAAAGGAGACACGTCAAAGAAGGCACTTATGACTTATGACAAGACATGGCGTGCATCAAAGATGGGTAAAGCAATCGAGCGCAATTATCATATCAAGGAATATTTAATCAAGCAACCCGATGCAAAACTCAACGAGATCATCCATTCGGTCTCGAAAATGAACTTAAAAGAGTTCTCAACCATCAGCCTGATAAAAGAGATTATTAAAGTGAACCCGAAACTGATGCTCGAGCTGGGCGCGCTCGCTGCATCACTCCGTTGATTTTTTCAGTTGTTTGTTCAGCAGGCGGAGGCAGTCATCCTCTGCTTCTTTTTTTGTAAAGACGGTAAAGATATCGCCGGATTGGATCTTCACGTTACCACTGGGGATGATCAGAACGCCACCGGCCCGGCGGATCGCAATAAAGACAAAGTCCTTGACCTTGAGCTCGCGGATTTCGTGGTCGACAATTGGAGCTCCCGGCTCAGCAACGATCTCAAAGATGGTGCCCCCGGGAATGGAAGCGAGTTGCTGGAGCTGGGGGTTCTGTGTCCAGTAGTAGAGACGGGATGCAACAAGTTCGTCCGGGTTCTCGCTTATCCGTACCCCGACTTCCTTAAAAAAGTCTGAATGCGAGGGCTGGTTGACAATTGCTACTACATTCGGAACCCTGAACTTTTTAGCAAGCCAGCAGGTCATCAGGTTGACCGAGTCATCGCTTGTTGTCGCGATCAGGGCATCTGCCCGGTCTATACCAGCCTCTTCGAGAACGGTCTTGTCAGTGGCATTTCCCGTGACTGCTAGGACATCGTAGTGCTCTAAGATCTCCCCGCACCGGCCTTCATCCTGATCGATCACTACGACGTTATGGGCGTGCTCGATCGCAAGTTTTGCGAGGTTTCTCCCGATTCCGCCAAGCCCTACGATGATAATATACATGAGGTTAAGTTTACCATCATCGGCATTGAAATATTTTGCGCATCAACACATTCCTGTGTTCTGCGGGGTGGATGAAGCGGGGAAGGGTTCGGTGCTCGGACCGATGGTTATTGCGGCGGTTGGAGTATCCTCTGATGATATCCTCGCGGACCTTGGGATTAAAGACTCAAAAATGCTTTCTGCAAAAGAGCGCGAACGCCTGTATACCATAATACGGAAAAAATGCCGGGTTACGACCGTTAAACTCGACGCGCAGGATATTGATTTAGTGCGACAGGATATGACGCTCAACGCGGCCGTTGCCCGGGCACATGCACAAGTTATAGCAAAACTCTCTCCTGCCTGCGCGTATGTGGATGCCTGCGATGTGAACACGTTCCGGTATGCAGAGATGGTAAAAAACCACCTTGAACGGCCCTGCGAGATTGTCTCTGAGCACCATGCCGATGAGAAATTCCCGGTTGTCTCTGCTGCAAGCATCATCGCAAAGGTGACCCGTGACCGGGCGATTGTCGCACTGGCAAAAAAATATGGCGATATTGGCAGTGGTTATCCATCGGATCCGGTCACCATCCGGTGGCTGAATTCTTATATCGATGAGCACCGTGTCCCACCTCCCATTGCCCGTAAGAGCTGGAAGACGGTCAGCACGATCCTTGCAAAAAAGACCCAGCGCAGCCTTGGAGAATTTTAACGGTTTTTTCTCAACCGATCAGCAATGGGTTATCATCCGATTGGAAAAACAATGGAAATTCCGGTCTGTACTAAAAACAGTCATCCGGGTTCAGCTATTTTTCGCTGGGATAAAAAAGGGAGTTCTTCCGGATTTGTTTTTTACTTTGGTTCCGGAACACGGACACAATTGATCATTAAAGATCATATTTGCCTTTAATCTGGTAATAACGCTGGTAATCCTCTGAAGAAAGAGTTCTGCCGGCTTCGCGAGTGGCATAATTTTCCAATTTCAGATTGATCCACGTGCGGGCATCATTATAATCATTTTCACTGCTATCGAGCGAGCGGCCTTCCGAGGTTCCAATCACCTCCGGCATGGACCAGTCTGCCTGGCGGGAATTTGTCCAGAAGGCGGTTTCATCGGTAATAATGTATGGGTGGGTTGCTTCAATGATACAGTACCCTGAACCTTTAAAATCATAGGGTGCCGGGCAGGAAATACCCGCGGTCATATGATTTTCTGGGACAAAATACAGGACTGATGACTTGAAGCCCAGCTCTTTAAACAGGGCCGCAATAAGCATCGATTTTTCCCCGCATACACCGTTAACCTGGTAGAGAACTTCATAGGGGTACCGGTATTTTGTCCCCTTTTCGTAGGTGATGTGCTGAACAAGGCTGGCTGCAATTCGTGCCTGGTCATCAGGATTTCCAGTCTCCTCGCGGATCTCATCAGCCAAGGTTTTAATATACTGTTTCTGGGCAGGATCGTTCATATACGAAAGGAAGTACGAAGCGTTGTTATTGATATCCCACTTGGGTTTTTTTGTCAGATAATCGTCGTGCAAATCGGTTGAGAGTGCAAGGGACAGGGTGCCCTGTCTTCCATCAAGAACATAATCGTAAGAACGAGTGATAGATTGGCCAGAAGAATCATTGGAGTCTGCCAGAACCGGTGAGATTATGACCACAAAAAACAAGGCAAGAGCGACAATTCCCAGAACCCAACGCATAGTTCCCGTTGCATTTTTGTTCTATTTCATGATTTCGCGATTCTATTAATGGGAAATACCAGACCAGATACCCGCATGTGTTTGCGTGAAGGATTGTTTTTTTGAGGGAACCTGAACCCGAAAGTTAAGCAGTGGTTGTCAGGGAGGTTAACTATGGGATCTTTTCAGGAATGTTCAGGTAATGTTGAGGTATTATTCTAGAAAAAATGATCATTTTTGTCTGTGCCTCCGGTTACTGTCAATAAGAAAACTACTGTGCAGAACATAACGTTCATTTTTTCATCAATTATTGGTCGTGTTACACACTCGGCTGACATCCGGGTTATATCACAATTTCGGCAGGGTAAAAGACACGAATTAATTTACCCGTTTTTAACCTGTACGGGTCTTGCTCCGGGTGAATACTTTATCAGCCCGGCAATGCCATTGTACTGGAATGGATGGGCTCCTCATTCTTGTTCTTCTGGTTGCCGCTTATGCAGCGATAGCCTTAGTCATCCACCGGAATAAACTCTGGGAGGAGCACATTGTCTTTTATGGTCCGATAATGGCGATTCGGACAAAACGGGTCGGATTCTTCGACAAATTCGCCGCATTCCGCACATTTTTCCGGATCTATGGGTCTGCCGGTGTGATTGCGGTCATCATCGTATCCGTTTTCATTACGGTGATGCTCTTCATCTCGGTGCGCTACACGTTGCTCATCCAGCCGGAGCCTACCGGGATCTACAAACCGCAAAACCTCCTGCTCATACCCGGCCTCAACGAATATGTACCATCGACATTTGCGGTCTGGCTTGCGTTCGTCATTACCATTGCAGTCCACGAGTTCGGACACGCAATCCTCTGCCGGGTTGAAAACATCAAAGTGCGTACTATGGGGGCCTTGATCGCCGTCATCCCGATCGGGTTCTTTGTTGAGCCGGATGAAGAAGAACTGGATAAGATGAAGGGCATGCCCAAGGTGCGGATGTTTGGGGCCGGGATTACCAATAACCTTGTTGTCGGTTTTACCTGTTTTATACTGCTCATTCTCTGCATGGGCCTTGTCACACCCCTGTCTACACCGGTTATCCATGGGATTTACAAGAACTATCCTGCAGAAAATGCAGGCATTCCCCCCGGCTCCCTTGTGACAGCGATCAATGGTGTACCCATTTCAAGCCGTGGCGATATATCCAACATTTTAAACACGACAAAACCCGGCCAAACACTCACCCTCACCGTTGAGAGAAACAAAATCGTTAAGGATTATTCTCTCACGCTTGCTGCATGGCCAGCAGAATTTGTCGGTCATTCGACCGGATTCATGGGTGTGCAGTACTATGATGGGGATACGATTAAGTCTGCAATCGGGGGAATGCTCTCACCACTCGGGTTCTTCCAGTTCCTCGTTATTCCTTTTGCAAACGACACCAGTATCCAGTTCCTCCGCATATTAGCTTTTGATACCCCTGATACTTCCTATTACCAGGTGCCATTTTCCGGATTCTGGGATTTGATCCACCTGCTCTTCTGGTGCGCCTGGATCAATATCAACGTGGGGATATTCAACGCAATACCCATGGTGCCGCTTGATGGAGGTTATATATTCAAAGAAGGTGTTGACCGCCTCCTTGATCGCCGTGGGCTCTTAAAATATTCCGGGTATGTGACCAGTGCAGTCTCTTACCTGATGCTTGTGGTTCTCATATCGCTGATTGCACTGCCCTATATGCTCCATATGTGAAATAATGGCAGAATGGATCACCATATGGTTTTCCCTGCAAGATAGAACGCCTGGTTTTTTTACACTTTGAAAATTAATTTACAACACCTTTGCTACCAGCATCAAGGTTTGCAGCACCCTTGATCTTTTTAGTGCGCTGACCGTTGGAGGACGCCAGAGATGCAACTTCAAGTCGGGTGATAAAAAAAGAGATAAAAAAGATGGGGGAATTAAACTGCGGGGGGAATGCCCGCTGCTTCTGCTTCCGCGTCGACTGCAAGTTTGCGTTTGCTGGTATCTTTAAGTTCATCTACCGAAACTTTCGGGACCGCATCCTTAATCTCTTTTAAGATGGCGTTAACCTCTTCGCGCTGGGGCATATCGCCAAGGATGGTCTCGTCCATAACCGGGCGACCTGCAATCGACTCTGCGGTCTCATCCGTTGCCCCAAGGAATTTTGCACCCTGCCGGATCAACTGCGAGAGCTCGAACGGGAAGATGATCTTGGTTGCCTGGCCATCTGCCATGTTCTTGAGCGCGTTTAAGGTAAGTACGGTCATTGCCCGGTTATCGAGCGGTGCGGCACCCACCGAGAGAATGCGCAGTCCCTGTGCTTCTCCCTGTGCCTGGAGAATCCGCGATAGCCGCTCTCCTTCTGCCCGCAGCACCTTGCTCTGACGTTCACCCTCGGCTTCAAGGATCATGGACTGCCGGAGACCTTCGGCTTTGAGGATCGCCGAACGTTTCTCACCGTCAGCTCTCAGGATTGCGGCTCGACGGGCACGTTCTGCTGCTGTCTGCTCGGTCATGGCGTTTTTGACTGCTGCAACCGGATCGACTTCTTTTATCTCAACCCGCTCGACCTTGACACCCCACTGGTCGGTCTCACGGTCGAGGATATCACGGAGTTTCGTATTGATAACGTCACGGTTGTAGAGCACCTCATCGAGCTCCATATCACCGATAATACCCCTTAAGCTGGTCTGAGCGAGCACAACGGTTGCCAACCGGTAATTGGCGACTTCAAAGAACGCTTTCTCCGGGTCAATCACCCGGACGTAAACGATTGCATCCACATTGGTCGGCGAGTTATCCTTGGTGATCACTTCCTGGCTCGGGACTTCCATGACCTGTGTGCGGAGGTCGAGTTTAGTCACTTCGCTGACAAACGGTACTATCCAGCGGAAACCGGGATTCATCCGCCCGACATACTGGCCAAGCCGGACCTGGAGTCCCTGTTCGTATGGCTGGACAATCACAACACCTTTTGCAAAAATGATGACTATGACGAGGATTAAGAATATGATAATGAGTGTCTCGAAAAATGCCATGTTATACTACCTCTTCAACTACGATATGTACGCCTTGAGAACTTACCACTTTTACCCGCTTTCCGGCCGGGATTGTGGCACCGGTTGAGCGAGCGCTCCATTCAGTACTGCCGATCACGACTTTGCCGGAGATTGTAGTGGCATCAATGGATTTTTGCACCTGACCTTCCATACCGATCAACGAATCCCGGCTGATAGTCGTCGGACTCTTGTTTGTGGTAATCTTTCCATACATCCAGACGGTAAAACCGGCCGCACAGAGAGCGGTCACAATGCCGATTATGCCCCCCGCCCATGGGTTGGATATATCCACCCCCATGAGTTGCAGGATACCTAAAATGATCAGTACGGTCGCAGGTACAGTTGCAAAAAAACCCGGGCTATGCAACTCGACAAGAAGTAGCAGAGCTCCGGCGACAATGAGCAGCCATCCTAAGGATAATTGCGGGTCAGGAAGTACCATGATCAGTGATCAGAGTGTGCAGTTAAAATTGTATTGGGAATGGCTGGTGGAGAACAGATAAAAACTGAGAATTCCTATGAAAATTTTCCATTGGGCGCACTCTGGTAATATGATCTGCAAAAAAATCCTCTACACACAATTGTGAATGACAAAACAGAATTCTTCAAACAAAAAAATTCCCTCATCGATTTACCACGAGGTATTGGTGGAATTCAGAGGAATGTACAATAATTATTTCCGCAGCATTGCGATCTTCGATCCTACCGGAACGCCGCCAGCCTCTTCTGCAACCGGCCCGCACTTTGCTGCCATCAGGTAAGCAACAGGGGGCAGGTTGTCCATTTCCGAGAGAGACTCAAAGTTTGCCATGCCTTTTGCAATGATAATTGTACAACGTTTTATTGCATTCCTTAAATCATCGGGAATGTTTTCCATGCAGATACCAATCTCTGCCCCTCCCCCGGTGGTCGTGAGGCAGTCTACAATGAAATCGAGATGCAAGTCCCATGCATCCTGCAGGGTTGCATCGTTGAGGGCGGGTGCATCTTTTACCGCGAGTGTCACATGTGCGCCTTGGGACTTCAGGTACTTGATGAGGAGCCGGTCGAGTACAATCTCACCACAATTATCGCTCAAGTAGACCACGCGGGTGCAAAGGGGAAGGATCGCATCCGTATCATCAATCTTCAAGCCTTTCTCAAACTCACGTTCGAAAAATGCAGAAAAATCTTCAGCAACCGCATGCCCTTTCACGCCATAATCAAAGGTGTTGGCAATGACTGCTGCAAGCACGTGATCCCGGAATGTCACCAGGCGGCCCTGCACTTTTTTGCAGACTTCTATGGCCTGGTTGTTACCCTGCCTTTTGAGCTTTGCAAACGGATCAGAAGATCCCAGGATTTCATATGCCCTGCGATGGATCTGACTTGCAATCTGCGGGTGGCTTAAGGGGGCGTCGCGGATTTCTTCTAAAAGAGCCGTACATTCAGCAACTGCCTCAGCAGTCTTTGCATCCGTTGCATTGCATAATCTGCACTCAAGACGCACGCGGGATATCAGACAATCTGTACAGGTGCCGGTAATCTTCATAACAATGCCTGAAAAACAACAATTTAATGGGGCCACTGAGATTTGAACTCAGGTCAGAAGACCCCCAGTCTCCTAGGATGGCCAGGCTACCCTATGGCCCCGTTCTCATAATGTAGGACGAGATTCCTTATGTAACTTGTTGTGATGGAGATCTGTGGGAAGGTTTTTTTCGCGCTTTTAGATCTTGCCTTTTTTGAATTCCACTACTCTCATGATGAGGTTTTCAAGTTCTGTATCGGTGATACGGATCTTCCCATCAATCGTTCCAATCTCGGTTAAGAGTTGCTTGATCCTTACGTACATCAGGTAAAGGATGAACTGCTGGGTTACGATAACAAGGCCAAACAACACCAGCATGTATCCTTCGTATGCCATGATCCTCCCTAAATGGCATCACCGGAAAACTGATCGGGCGAGCCGGTCAACAAAGCTCTCCGCTTTTGGCTCTCCAATGGAATCTTCGTACACAACTCCTGATATCTGTGCTGCTATTCGCCTGAATGCCCGTGAAGCATCAGTTTTGGGATATTTTAATACGCAGGGATTTTTGTATGCAGCAGCTCGCCGGACATTTGCATCTTCGGGAACAACATCTATCACACGGACGCCCAGAACATCTTCGACACTGTGCGAACGGATCTCTGTATGTTCCAGCCCGGCCCGGTTCAGGATCGCGCCATATACGCGACCACCCATCACCTCACAGAGAATTTTGGTCTTTAACGCATCTGCCATTGAAGCAAGTTCCGGGTTGACTACGAGAATGACTTCATCGGCAACCGAGAGGGGGACAACACCTTCTTTAGATATGCCGCTTGGAGCATCGATCAGGAGATACTCGCACCGGTCGATAAGCCGGTGCATCACATCCCGGAGTTTATCAGGATCTGCCTGCTGGAATCCCTGGAGCGAGATACCGCTGGGCACAACTTTCACCCCACCGGGGCCTTCATAAATTGCATCTTCAATATCTGCTTTTCCGGCAAGTACTTCATGCAGGGTGACAGGTACATCATCCATGCCAAGGATCAGCGACATATTTGCCATACCGATATCGGCATCGAGAATATAGGTTTCACGGCCAAGAAGAGCGAGTGATATCCCGAGATTCACCGTGATTGTTGTTTTTCCAACACCGCCTTTTCCAGAAGTAATGGTATATGCACGGATCATCAGAATTCTTATTTTCTCCGCTTGGGGTAAAATAGTATTTATACATTGTTGAAATCCAGCGCTGGGATAGTTACGACGGGGAGTGTGCACAGATCATGGAAAGACTGGACACATTTAAAGGAAATGCCGATAACACTACGAGGAACGGTTGAATCATGGCTAAAGAAAAAGCAATATGTATTTATGCTTCCATCAGGTATTATCAATTAGATAGGGTAGTGTAACAGGAGCCGGTCCATGTTGAAAGAGAAGATCTCTGTGTTTATCGATAAGATTCGGGCGATCGATGGGGTTTCAGCATGTGCCCTCGTATCTCGTGATGGGATCATCGCAGGAAAATTTTTTGACCAGGATATGAATGAACCGTGGTTTGGTGCGCTCTCTGCAACCATCCTCGCGTCAGCAGAATCGGTTGGGAGTTTAATTAAGTTAAAGACCATGGAGTCAGTCACGATCCGGGCGCAGGATACATCCATTGTCGTCATGGGAGCCGGAGAAAATTTTCTTATCACTGCAATAGTCAGACATAAAACTGATGCTGACAAAGTGCATACAGAAATGCAAGCAATCGCTAAAAAGATCGGGGAGGTTATGTAATGTTTACAATACTTGTTGTCGATGACAGCCCATTTATCGTCGATGTCTTTGTCACGATGCTGGAGCGAGGGGGGTACCGCACTGTTGCCGCATACGGTGGTGAGGAGTGTTTAGAGATTTTAAAGACGGTCACTCCTGACCTTATCCTTCTCGACATCATGATGGAACCGATGGATGGGTGGGAGACACTGGAAAAGGTCAAGGAAAATCCTTCGACAAAAGAGATTCCAGTACTCATGCTCACGGCTAAACAGCTGACCCCTGCAGAAGCCCAGGAATATGGTATTTATATTGAAGATTACGTCTTAAAACCCATCACCCACCGCGAACTCTACGATGCCATCGAACATGTACTCAATCGCCGTCAATCAATAAAATCTGATATGGATATGGCAAAAGAGTCCGGTTTCGATGCAGAGATCATCACCGAATATGCCCGCCTGAGCAAGAGCATCGATGTAAACAAGCGTCTTATGAAGATTCTTGAAACTACTTACAATTTCAATGATTCAAAAGTGCGTATCAGCGATGAGATATCCCGTGCGATAAAAAGTATGGAGATGAACATTAAATTCCAGGAGAGCCGGCTCCAGCAGATAAAAGGCGAACTATCTGGGACGTCTGCAGAAAAATAATCGATTCCCTGAATTATTTACATAAATCTATGAATACTATGGCGAAGTACATTATCCTGCATCCGGATCTTAGATATCACCTGTGATCGATGATCAATATGCTGTTTACCTAGAGAGTGCCTGAGGAACTATTATCGTGAATGATTCAATTCTGATTGTTGATGACAGCTCCTATATTGTTGACGGCCTTGTTGCACTTTTAAAACGGAAAGGCTTCAAACCGATTGCAGCCCACGGCGGAGATGAAGCTATATCCATTCTTACTTCAAATAAACCCGACCTTATCCTGCTCGATATCATGATGGAGCCAATGGATGGGTGGGAGACGTTAGAGAGGATCAAGGCCAATCCCGAAACGCACGATCTTCCCGTCCTCATGTTCTCGGCAAAAAAGATCACACCTGAAGAGGCACAGGAACATAGCCTGAATATTGAGGATTTTGTCTCAAAACCCGTCAATCCCGCCCAGCTGCTTGACGCAATAAAACAGATTTTTGAACGCCGCAGCAATGTGAAACTGGAGGCAACTGTGGCAAAGAATGCCGGACTGGATGCAGCAATCATCAGCGAATACTCCGCGCTCCGGAAAAGTATCGAAGTTGACAAAAATCTTCTTGAGGTTTTGAAAAATGCATGCGGCATGAATGTCACCGGGTGTGTTATTCCTGAAGATGATCTGAAATCCATCGACAAACTTGACCAGAAGATTAAGGCTGACGAGCGTCGCTTAAACGAGATCAACGAAATGTTTGCAAAAGGCGGCTGATGCCGTCCCTTGAATCGATTCAAATAGAGAGAATGTTTATATAGTTTTCTTACATTGTTATAATGCTGTACATCTTATTCCATTGTGGGTTCGTAGCTCAGTTCGGTAGAGCGCCTGGCTTTTAACCAGGTGGTCAAGGGTTCAAATCCCTTCGGGCCCGTTGCCACGAGCAATCGTGGGTTTTTTGCGGTGATGCATCTGAGAGGAAATATGTTTATCCGGGAGGGGGTTTTTCATTGAGCACCAAACTTAATGTGTTGAAGCACGATATGGTGCCAGACCATGAAATCATGAGTGAAGAGGAGGTTTCTGCGCTCCTCACCACTTACAACATCACTACCGAACAATTACCAAAAGTATTCCATGACGATCCAGCGGTCAAAACGATCGGCGCAGAAGCCGATAATGTGATACGAATTATCCGTACGAGTCATACAGCCGGAAGGGCCGAATCGTACCGTCTCGTGGTAAAGAGACCCAAGAAATAAATCCGGGGGGGTTTTAAGTCTGATTGACAGAAGTATTTTATCGAGGGCATATTTTTCACGGGAGCATGTTGCGCGCCACCAGCTTGACTCCTATAACTATTTCCTGAAGCACAAATTACAAAAAGTGGTCAAAGAAACGCAGATCATAGAGACGGATATTGAGAACCGGGGCAAGAACAACGAAGCTGTCTGGGTGGAACTCGGCGAAATAACGGTGAAAAAGCCGCTCGTCCGGGAAGCAGATGGTTCTCAAAGCGAACTTTATCCCTGCGAGGCACGGCTGCGCAACCTGACGTATGCTGCTCCGATCCAGTTACAATTAACACTCGTGCATGGTGAGGACCGGCAGGAACCAATCGTCACTACGATTGGGCAGCTCCCCGTCATGATAGGCTCTACATCCTGCAATCTCTACGGCATGGATGATGCCCAGCGCATCTCTCATGGTGAAGATGCATTTGATCCAGGCGGATATTTCATCGTAAACGGCACCGAGCGCGTGCTTATGACATTAGAAGATCTTGCATCCAACAAGATCATGACCGAGTCCACCGAAAGGTACAATGAACCTATCTATGTTGCAAAGGTGTTCTCACAATTCAGAGGATACCGTGCACTGGTTGTTGTTGAACGCAACAAGAAGAACCTGCTTGAAGTATCGTTCCCTTCAGTTGCCGGCCACTTGAAATTTGTTGACCTGATGCGTGCACTTGGCATGATCAACGACCAGGAAGTTGTCAATGCGGTCTCGACCGATGAAGATATCCTGACATTCATGATGCAGAATCTCGAAGAGAGTGAATGCGACTCGGTTGATGGCGGTATCATGTATGTGGGTAAGAAACTTGCACCCAACCAGACCCGGGATTACCAGCGTAAGCGGGCTGAGTTCGTGCTGGACAACTATCTCCTGCCCCACCTTAACTACTCCATGCCAGCCAACTTAAAGGAAGGAGATGAGGGATATCACGAAATGATTCTCTCGGTCCGGCTTGCAAAGGGCCACTTCCTCGGGCGCATGGCAGAGGCCTGTTTCGATCTCGTGCTGGACAAGCGCAGGATCGATGACAAGGACCACTACTCCAACAAGCGGTTGAAACTTGCCGGAGATTTAATGGAAGATCTCTTCCGCATCTCATTAAACCGGCTTACCCGCGACATCAAGTACCAGCTCGAACGCGCAAGCATGCGTCACCGCGATCTCTCGATTGGGACCGCTGTACGTGCTGACGTGCTCACCGAACGCCTGCTCCATCCGCTTGCTACCGGTAACTGGGTTGGAGGAAGAACCGGTGTGTCACAGCTCCTCGATCGCATCGACCACATGGCCGTGCTTTCGCATCTGCGTCGTGTGATCTCCCCGCTCTCACGTTCACAGCCTCATTTCGAAGCGCGAGACCTGCACCCGACCCAGTGGGGCCGGATCTGCCCGAGCGAAACACCAGAAGGTCCAAATTGTGGGCTTGTCAAGAACTTCGCCCAGATGGTCGAGATCAGCAAAGGTGTGGATAACGAAGAAGAGATCCTAAAGATCCTGCACAACCTTGGTGTAGAACCAATCACGGGAGAGTCACGATGAAAAAATCACGCGTATTTGTTGACGGTGCACTTGTCGGACTCGTAGATGACCCAAAAGTATTGGTCAACGGTATCCGGGCCATGCGACGTAAGGGCGAGGTCGCTTCTGAAGTAAATGTTTCCCATAAAGAATACAATGGCGATGTCGTCATCCTCACTGACCAGGGCCGGGCCCGACGCCCACTTATTGTCCTAAAAAACGGTGAACCGCTCATCACTGACGCAGATCTTCAGAAACTAGCGAGAAAAGAGATCGATAT
Source organism: uncultured Methanoregula sp. (assembly GCA_963676675.2). Lineage (GTDB taxonomy): Archaea > Halobacteriota > Methanomicrobia > Methanomicrobiales > Methanospirillaceae > Methanoregula. Next base: position 2,412,167 of record OY781161.1, read on the forward strand.
CTCCTGGTTCGTCCAGCGCGGTATGATAGAGTTCTGCGATGCCGAAGAGGAAGAAGATCTCCTCATAGCAATGAACTTTGACAAGATCACCCCAGCCCACACACACCTTGAGATCGACCCCTCCCTGATCCTGGGTATCGGTGCAGCACACGTTCCGTTCCCGGAACACAATGCAAGTCCGCGTGTCACCATGGGTGCAGGAATGGTCAAGCAGGCTCTTGGGTTTGGATGCGCCAATATGAAGCTCCGTCCCGATACCCGTGGGCACCTGCTCCACTATACGCAAAAACCGCTCACCCACACCCAGACATCGGAGCTGATTGGCTCAGATGATCGCCCCGCTGGACAGAACTTTGTCGTTGCGATCATTTCCTACGAAGGCTACAATATTGAAGATGCGCTCATCTTCAGCAAGGCATCCATCGAGCGCGGACTTGGACGCTCCCACTTCTTCCGTACCTATGAAGGTGAAGAACGCCGGTATCCTGGCGGTCAGATCGATCGTATTGAAGTCCCTGAAGAAGAAGTCGCCGGTGCCCATGGTGCAGATTCCTACAAAAATCTCGACGAAGATGGAGTCATCAACCCCGAAACTGTTGTTGCCGAGAAGGATGTTTTGATCGGTAAGACTTCCCCGCCCCGGTTCCTTGAAGAGCCTACCGGGGAATTAATCGCCGTAGAGAAACGCCGCGACACCTCTGTTACTATGCGCAGTAACGAGCACGGTATTGTCGATACCGTGATCATAACTGAAGGTGAGAACAGCTCACGGCTGGTCAAGGTGCGGACAAGAGATCTCCGTGTACCGGAAGTCGGTGACAAGTTTGCATCCCGGCACGGACAGAAAGGAGTTATCGGCCTTATCACCCCGCAGGAAGATATGCCGTTCACCGAGAGCGGACTCTGTCCAGACCTTGTGATCAACCCCCACGCAATTCCGAGCCGGATGACTGTCGGTCACATGCTTGAGATGATCGGTGGGAAAGTCGGGTCACTTGAGGGAAGGCGTATCAACGGTACCGCTTTTGGTGGCGAGAGCGAAGCAAATATCCGAGCATCCTTAAAAGCGCTCGGGTTCTCTCACAATGGCCGCGAAGTTATGTATGACGGTATTACCGGTAAACAGTTCAAGGCCGATGTCTACATAGGTGTGATCTATTACCAGAAACTCTACCACATGGTATCATCGAAAATGCACGCCCGTTCCCGTGGACCGGTGCAGGTGCTCACCCGCCAGCCGACAGAAGGCCGTGCCCGTGAAGGTGGTCTCCGGTTTGGTGAGATGGAACGCGATGTCATGATCGGACACGGTGCTGCAATGGCATTGAAAGAGCGTCTGCTCGATGAGTCGGATAAGGTCATGGAATATGTCTGCGCACACTGCGGAATGGTTGCGATGCTTGACCGCAAGCGCAACATGACCCGGTGTCTTGCGTGTGGCAACGAGACCGATATCTACTCGGTTGAGATGAGCTATGCATTCAAGCTCCTGTTAGATGAGATGAAGAGTATGGGAATTGCACCCAGATTGAAATTACAGGACGTGGTGTAAGATGCCATCCCCAAAACGAATCGGACAGATTGAGTTCGGCCTGTTATCCCCCAAAGAGATCCGCGAGATGAGCGTGCGGAAGATCATCTGGGCAGACACCTATGATGACGACGGATTCCCCTATCCCCAGGGACTGATGGACTTAAATCTCGGTGTCATTGACCCCGGCCTCCGTTGCAAGACCTGCGACCAGAAGGCCAGCGAATGTCCCGGCCATTTCGGGCACATCGAGCTTGCAAAGCCGGTCATCCATGTCGGGTATACGCGGTTGATAAGAAAACTCCTGCGTGTTACCTGCCGCTCCTGCGGACGGGTGCTGTTAAGCCCTGAAGAGATCGAGAAAGTCGTTGGAACGGAAGATGACCAGACCGGCGATTTACTCTCAGAAAAGGACGTCAAAAAGGAACGTATCTGCCCCCACTGTGGCGATCAGCAGCTCAAGATTAACTTTGAGAAACCGACAACGTTTTCTGAAGTTGTAGTTGAGGACGGGAAGAAAGTTGAGCACAAACTCACTCCCGCAGATATCCGTGCACGCATGGAGAAGATCCCTGACGAGGACTTGATTCCGTTGGGAATCAAACGCCCGGATGTTGCCCGTCCTGAATGGACAATCTTAACCGTGCTCCCAGTCCCGCCGGTAACCATGCGCCCGTCAATCATCTTAGAGAACGGACAGCGTTCGGAAGATGACCTGACTCACAAGCTGGTGGATATCATCCGTATCAACCAGCGGTTCAAGGAGAACCAGGATGCAGGCGCCCCCCAGCTTATCATTGAGGATCTCTGGGAACTGTTACAATACCATGTCACAACGTACATGGACAATGAAGTTGCAGGCTGCCCACCGGCACGCCACCGCAGCGGCAGACCGTTAAAGACACTCTCTCAGCGTCTCAAGGGTAAAGACGGTCGTTTCCGGGGTTCACTTTCCGGTAAGCGTGTGAACTTCTCATCGCGTACCGTTATTTCTCCGGACCCAAACCTTTCGGTACGGCAAGTTGGTGTCCCACGAGCAGTTGCAAACGAAATGACCATTCCGGTCCGAGTCACTATCCATAATATTGAGGAACTCAAGCAGGTTGCAAGGACAGGACCAGTTCGCCCGGATGTTAATTCTCCTTGTGGTGCAAACTATGTCATCCGCCCGGACGCCCGCCGACTCCGTCTCGCAGAAGGAAATCTCGATACCGTCGCTGACATGATCGAACCCGGCTGGACGGTCGAACGACAACTGAGGGACGGTGATGTCGTTCTTTTCAACCGTCAACCCTCACTGCACCGTATGAGTATCATGGCACACCGGGTCAAGGTCATGGAAGGCAAGACATTCCGGCTCAACCCGGCAGTCTGTCCTCCGTATAACGCCGACTTTGATGGTGATGAAATGAACATGCACGTACCCCAGACAGAAGAGGCACGTGCAGAAGCCACCATCCTTATCTCCGTGCAGGAGAACATCCTCTCGCCTCGTTTCGGTGGCCCCATCATCGGCGGTATCCATGACCACGTGTCAGGTATTTTCATGCTTACGCATGACACCCGCTGGTTTACCAAAGAAGAAGCTCTCTACCTGCTCCGATATTCCCGTGTTGAACGCATGCCAGCGCCGGGAAAAGTTGAGAACGGAATAGAATACTGGAGCAACAAGCAGGTATTTTCCGTTATCCTTCCCGAGCACCTCAACATGGTCTTCCAGGCAAGTTCCTGTGCAAACTGTGATGTCTGTAAAAAGGAGCTCTGCGAACGGGATGCGTATATCCGAATCTTTGACGGTATTCTTGAGTCAGGCACGATCGACAAGAAAGCGATCGGTGCATTTGATGGACAGATCGTCAACCGTATCATCCGCCAGGAAGGTATGAGCCGGGCAACCGACTTCATCGATGACATGACCAAACTCTCGATCCGTGCGATCATGTTCGATGGGTTCTCATTTGGTATCGATGATGAAGACCTGTCCAAGACCGAGTATGGCCAGATCGATGAAGAACTTAAGAACGCAGCATCCGATGTTGACCGCCGTATCAAGATTTACGAAGACGGGCAGCTCGAACCCATGCCCGGGCGTACCGTTGAAGAGACGCTCGAGATGCAGATCATGCAGGTGCTCGGAAAAGCTCGTGACCGTACGGGTGAAATTGCAGGCCGGCACCTTGGTCTGGGCAACAGCGCAGTGCTGATGGCAGTCTCCGGTGCCCGTGGTTCGATGCTCAACCTGACGCAGATGGCAGGTTGTATCGGCCAGCAGTCAGTTCGTGGTGAGCGTATCGTCCGTGGTTACGATGACAGGACGCTCCCGCACTTCCGGAAAGGAGAGCGTGGATCGGATGCACACGGGTTCATCCAGCACAGTTACAAGGGCGGGTTAAACCCGACCGAGTTCTTCTTCCACGCAATCGGTGGCCGTGAAGGTCTAGTCGACACAGCAGTTCGTACGTCCCAGAGCGGATACCTCCAGCGCAGGTTGATCAATGCGTTGCAGGACCTCAAAGTAGCGTATGACGGAACGGTCAGAACTACCGGTGGCAGGATCATCCAGTTCGAGTATGGAGAAGACGGCACTGACCCGACCAAGAGCGCTTTTGGCGACCCGGTCGATGTCAAGGGTATTGTTGAGAGTATCTTAAAGGAGGAAGTCTGATGGCGCTCTCTGAGAAGTTCGAGAAAAAAATTGAGGCCGCTAACCTCCCGGTCAAGACAAAAGACCAGATAAGGAAATTCCTTTCAGATAAAGAGATCACCGATACCCAGTTCAAGCAGATTCTTGAACGGGTCATCAAAGAATACTTGTCCACCCGGATTGAGCCGTGTGAGGCAGTCGGCGTAATTGCCGCCCAGTCAATTGGTGAGCCCGGTACACAGATGACGATGCGTACGTTCCACTATGCGGGTGTCGCTGAAATCAACGTTACCTTAGGTCTACCGCGTCTCATCGAAATTATGGATGCCAGAAAAGAGCCCAGCACACCGACCATGACGGTCTATCTTGAGGAAGATTACCGTAATGATCGTGACAAGGCCCGGGAAGTCAGCTGGCAGATCGAGGCTGCTCCCCTTCATGAGTTCGGGGATATCACAACCGACATGGAGAACATGCACGTGGTTGTGCACCTGAACACCAAGGTCTGCGACAAACGTAAGATCTCACCGGATGAGATTATGGAAGTCGCTCCCAAGAAGATCCGGGACCGCAGGCACTATCGTGACTTCGAGCACGCGATTGATGAGGATAAAGCCATCATCATTTTCTCGCCAAAAGACAAGGAGAGCTACCAGAATCTCTTCCAGCTCGCAGAACACGTACGAAAAGTGGTTGTGCAAGGTATTGATGACATCCTGCGGGTCGTCGTAAGAAAGGAGGGCGGAGAGTATATACTTTATACTGAAGGCTCCAACCTTAAAGACGTATTTGATGTGGCTGGTGTGGACACAACGCGTACTCGTACCAATAACATCAGTGAATGCGCAAACGTGCTCGGCATCGAGGCAGCCAGAAACGCGATCATCTTCGAAGCGGTATCCACGCTCAATGAGCAGGGTATCTTAGTAGATGTTCGTCACCTGATGCTTGTCGCAGATATGATGTGCATGGAAGGCGAAGTCAAACAGATCGGACGGCATGGAATTGCTGGCGAAAAAGAGAGCGTACTCTCGCGTGCAGCATTTGAAGTGACGGTCAATCACCTGCTTGATGCTGCCGTTGCAAATGAAGTAGATGAATTGAGCGGTGTTACCGAAAATGTCATTGTCGGTCAGCCGATCCAACTCGGTACCGGCGATGTTAAACTCATCGCAGTCAGACAACACGACAATTAAAATTTTAACACGAGGAATTGTTCATGGATTTTAATGCTTCACTCAGAAGGGCCATAAAGACCGGAAATGTAATTCTTGGCCAGAACAACACAGAAAAATGCGTAAAAGAAGGCAAAGCCCAGATGATCGTTATTGCAGGTAACTGCCCGGCAGCTTTCAAGGCAAAAATTACAGCTACAGAGAATCTCTTCATCCACACCTTTGAAGGTTCGAGTGTGGCGCTCGGAAAAGCCTGCGGAAAGCCGTTCATGGTCAGCACTCTTGCGATCATCAGCCCGGGCGAATCAGATATCCTGTCCTTAAAGAGGGCATGATAATATGGGCGAAGTAGTACTTACTGAAGACTGTATGCGCCTGATCTCTCAGTTCGAGAGCCTGACCGGCGCCGGAAGCCGTGACTGTGTGATGGATGAGCGCAATGGTCGCCTCATCTTTGTGATCAACCCCGGGGATATGGGGCTTGCAATCGGCAAGAAAGGAGCCTCGATCAAGAAGGCTTCCGAAGTAATGGGTAAGAAGATCGAAGTTGTCGAATACAACAGCAATGTCGAGCAGTTCATCAAGAATTGTTTCTTACCTGCACAGGTCACTTCGCTGCTCTTTGAGGGTGAACCCGGAGAGCAGACAGTCCAAGTCGAAGTCAGGGATGAAGACCGGGGTATTGCTATCGGCAAGGACGGGAAGAATATCTTCAAGGCAAAGAAACTCTCCCAGCGCCAGCACGATATAGCCGACGTGCAGATCCTCCAAAAAGAGATGGATGATCAGCCGGCTGACGAACAGACTCACTTATAATTTTCTTTTTTACTTTACCTGTTGATGTTGTGCACACTACAGGTAGTGAACTTTAATAAAAACGGGCTTGGAGGGATTTGAACCCTCGACATCCGGGTTAGAAGCCCGGCGCTATGTCCAAGCTAAGCCACAAGCCCACTTGGTGCCATTAGTTTTCGCGTTTGAGGATAATAAACAGCTTCATGACCGACAAACTAAAATCAAGCTGACCATAATTTCCGAATCCCGATTAATATCGGACAAACTGCCCAATAAAAAAGTATGGATTACTCCAGAGAAGATTATCTCTTTTTTATGGCCATAAGATCATCTACCTCATCAATAGTTTCACCATAGAGGTTGAGAGCACGGTATGAGACCTTGTTGTTATCAGTCGTGATGATGAGGTAGTGCTCCTGAAGGGACAGGTCAAAACCCGCTGATGGGTCCGGCTGAGCTTTCCACCATTCTGTCCATGGGGAGGGGTTAATCGGAGAATAACTCGGGCCACCAGCACATCCAGCGACAAGGTACCAGGTCGGGTACTGCACCGGCAATGGGCTTTTAGGCTCGTCTTTGTCGATAATGCCATTATGGTTCACATCGTCTACTGATGGAATTCCCGCCGGGACCTTGTCACTGATAAGTGTCCGAGAGTAGATATGCTCGTGTGAATTGATCACCGCTGCCACTTTTGATGAGTTTCCGATTGCAAGGGCAAGCCGGTTTCGTGTTTCGATGAGGCCAGCTTTTTCGGGAATAATCTTTCCATCTTTGTAGGTATATGCCCGGGTATTATCGTTACCAAACCGCCACATGGGTGCATCAGCAAATGTCGGGAACAACCCGCAGTGAGCGAATACGAATACATATTTGACCGAGGGATCCTGTTCGGCCTTTTTCAACTCATTCTCGATCCAGACCATCTGGTCATCCATGATGTACCCGTAGGGGGCCCCTCCGAATTGCTTGGTCTCCGGGTTCTTCCAGTCGGTTTCGATGGTGGCCCAGTAGTCATTATTGACCGAGATCAGCCTTATCGAGCCGTACTGGACCGTATAGACGGACTCGTTGTAGCTGGGTCTCCGGGTATCTGATGGTACCGGGGCATCGTTTGGGTTTGTGAACGCATCTGCATAGATCGCCTCTGAACTCCGGGTTTCATACGGCATTGCGTCTACTTTCACAATAGTTGTGGATGTTTTCCCGGCACTCTCGTTCCTGAACTTATAGATATCATAGATGAGCTCGTGGTTTCCCATGCCGGTATAGACCGGGCGCGAGTTCCAGAAACCGGCCATACACTGTTTGAAGGCATTGAACTGAGTCGCATAATCGGCATCCGACATGGTGTAACCATCCACAAGATCACCAGCGATAACGAAAAACTCGGCATCGCTCCCATATGCCCTTGCAGAGATCATGTCAAGCGTGCCATAATTCAGGCCCATGAAATTATTTAAAAATCCGCCATACCCCTGACGGGAGTCCCCGGCTGCCGCAAAGACAATGCGGGTCTTATTTTGCAGGGGAGCTGCCTGGAACCTGAACTCCGGAGTCGTAAGGTTACTCATCGCTACCCGGTAGGTATACTCCCTGCCGGGAAAAAGACCGGTCAACAAAATTTCGTGGTTAATCGCCGGAGGGCTTGAGAAAACCTTTCCATCGGAGAGCAGGATCTGAGCCGGAGCCGGATCGCTTGCAGTAAAGGAGATCGTAGCCTCATCCGGTCTCCTGCTGTCAATGCGGTTAATGAACGGACCGCTGGTCAGCCAGGGGACCTTATGAAAACCGGTCTTGTCATGGACAAACCCGACGATTGTGTCATATCCCCCGATGAGACTATCGTTATATGCAAGGTTCACCCTGACTGAAATTACCCCGCGATCTGTCCATCCTTCCGTGTTATGCTCGGTATTGAGGAACGATTCTACCGGAATGATGGCCTTTCCCTGCACAATTTTTACATCATTTAAGAATCGTTTGTACCTGTACTTCGCTTCACCGGGCAGGTACGGGTACGGGCCGATATAGAGCATTCCATTGACTCTGGAGGGATCAATTTTCCTGCCATCAAGCAAGCGCCCGACTGCAGAGATATTAAAAAACAGTCCCTTCTCTCCATCGGATATGCTTTTTTGCAGCATATCGATAGAGAGTGAATTGACAAATGTTGAATAATCCATTTCCGGATCCCGCGGATCTGTTACCCTGACGCCTTTTTCCAGAGCAGCGAGATCTATCGGGAGATTCTCTTTTGTTAACGTGGGTAAGATGCGGGGAACTGCTGTGTCCCGTGGGGTGAATGCAATCATGACTGCAAGAAGAATCATAACAATGACGATAAGGATAATAAAAACGGGAATGACCCACTCATGTTTCTGCCGTTGCGGTGGATGTAGCCTGCTCATAGAATCTATCTCATCCATTAATCTATAAATGAAATGTGTATTGTTGTTGTTGTTAGCAGCGTGCCGGAAACCGCACGGTTAATCAACATCTCCTCTCCTCAAGATAGCTTATCCTGACTTCCGTAAACCGGGCTATGGGTTCCGTCTGGTTATGGAGGATGAAATCAGCGTTCACGGTAAGGTTCTTCACCATTTTGACACCGACAACATCCCATGAGGTACCCCGAGGAGGATAATACCGGAGATCCTGCAAATTCTCGGAGCATCGCCCAAATATGTTTAATAATATTTATCAAATGATGATGCGTAATAATTTTCATTCGGTTGAACGATCAGGAAGTCTGACATGAAAAAAATCTCTCTTGTGATAAGTATATTGTTGCTACTGCTGTTACTAACGTGTGCTGTTTCTGCGTTAGGCAATATTACGGTGAGTTCCGATCCAGTGGGTGCCACTATTTATATCGATAATGTAAATAAAGGAACAACCGCTGCTCCATCATTCACGGTTATCAATATAGATGCTGGAACTCGTGATGTTGTTTTGCAGCTGAGTGGATATCAGAATTTTTCTACGACTGCTAATGTTCCTGATGGTGGAACAATCCCAATTGCAGCTACCCTTACACCCAATACCCCCGCCCCGACTATTTCCAGCATCGATCTTCCTTATGGGTACAATGCCACCCAGGTCAGCAACATCATAATCTCCGGTACCGGTTTCTCGATATCCGGTGCCTCGGTTGTATTGGTAAAATCCGGGCAGACCAATATCACCGGCACTATCACCTCTCCTTCCGCAACTCAGCTGACCTGTAGTTTTCCAATCGCGGGAATACCTGCAGGGTACTGGGATGTCATTGTCACGAACGCGAATGGGCAATCAGTCACCCGTTCTGGTGGCTTTGAGATCCGTTCCACCTCAAATACGGTTACCCTGTCATCAATAACTCCGTCCATTGCCGTTACCAACACAACCGCTTCAATTACCAACCTTGTCGGTACCAACTTCCAAACATCTGCAACTATGCGACTGAGACGATCCGGGTATAATGACATATACGGTACGGTCAGTACCTTGTCATCAACGACAATTACCGGAACGTTCAACCTGACCAACCAGGTACCCGGCCCTTATCAGGTCTGCGTGATCAATCCCAGCACGGACGCAGTCTGCAGCCTAAGCTTCACGATCACCGCTATGTCATCCACCACAAACGGCAGCGTCTATGTCAAATCCAGTCCTTCCATATCCAAAATATTTTTAGATAGCGTCTTTCAAGGCTACACCCCAATGACGCTCGAAAACGTCACCCCCGTTACCCACACGGTAATGGTGCGAAGCGCCGGGTACAATGACTATTCCGAGAGTGTTACTGTGACTCCCGGAAATACCTCCTATGTAACCGCATCGCTCGTTCTTGCTCCGGAAGTAACCACAGCCACTACAACAGTTCCCATAACAACCATTGCAACTGTAAAAACTACGGCAAAATCCACCGTCAAAGCACCCACACCCTGGCCGAGCGCCACTCCGACACCCGCATCGCCCGTGAGTATCATTGCAATTCTTGGCGCGGTTGGTGTCGGATTGATAGTACTCAGGAAATGGTAAACCCTTTTTTCCAACCATACACTGCTAATTATGTAAAACCTGGCTCTTGTTGAAATCCTCATTACCTCAACAAGTGTCACGATATCTTGATATTGAAATTTAAGGTATTCTTTGAACAAAAGTAATGTGAGTAATTAATGCGGATTGAAATCCGTGCTTGAATATCGCAAAGAAGATTCTGGTAATCCGGTCAATCGTATTGCATTCTGACACGATGTCAGAAAACAAATCTACTTCTGATCCGAAAAGAAGTACTGCTCCTGGTTTGGGTTTGCCATAACGTTTACATGGAGATACTTGTTCTTAGCTCTTCCGGTGAACTAAGGGTTTCAACAGAGCCTAAAAGTTATCAAATGTTGAGGTGCAATTATTTCATTCGGTTGAACAATCGGGAAGTCTGATATGAAAAAAATTTCTTTTGTGATAGGTATATTGTTGCTATTGCTGTTGCTTCCGTGTGGTGTATCTGCTTTGGGCAATATTGCAGTGAGTTCCTCCCCGGCAGGGGCTCAAATATTTGTAGATTCCATCGATAAAGGGGTTACACCCCTAACGGTGGGCAATGTTACCATTGGACATCATAACGTATTGCTCGTAAAAGCCGGGTACCTGAATAATCTTTCCAGCGTGACTGTTGGGGATGGAGAAACCGTAACACTATCGGTAACCCTGACAACCACCGCTTCAACGCCGACAATTTCCAGCATCACCCCTTCAAGCGCGTCAAACAATGGCTTGCAGACCGTTGTAATAGCCGGAAAGGGTTTTAGTGGATCAACCGTTTCTTTGACAAAGTCCGGACAGTCAACAATTATTGGTGCAGTTGTTGGTACGGATACCTCAACAACCCTCGTTCGGAATTTTCACCTTGACGGACTCGCTTCCGGTACATGGGATATCGGAATCCTGAATGCAGATGGGGGAAAGGTGACGGGTACCTTTACTGTCAATAATGCAACCGCAGCAACCATTACCTCAATCTCTCCGACAAGCAGTACGGTCACTACAACGGTTCCCAAAACAACCGTGACAACGGTGAAAACTACGGTAAAGTCTACAATCAAAACCCCCACGCCCTGGCCGAGCGCCACTCCGACACCCGCATCGCCCGTCAATATCATGGCGATTCTCGGTGCGGTTGGTATTGGACTTATCGTACTCAGGAAACGGTAAACACTTTTTTTCTTTTAATAAAACAGAGAAAAACAGAAAAATTGTTTTTTTATCCCGCGTGATAACAGGACGACTTGAGCACTTCCACTTCCGTTGGCAGAACCATCCCTTCATGAAATACTTCTTTTATCACTGACGAAGCACAGTACTTGACCTGCACACGGGCAGACATCCGCTCCCGTTCTTCAAAATACGAACCGTGATTGAACTCCACGATCCGCTTCATCGATATCGCCGTCGAGAGCACGTAGACACAGATCCCCGCATCGCCCGGGCCCAAGTCTGCGAGATCGATTGATGTCATAAACATATGGATTTCCGGGCCCGGTTCTACAGAAGCTATGGTCACGATATTATGGGCGCTCTGCAGCTCAATCGTGCGGGGCCTTCCACTTTTAAGATCCTTGATAATTTCAGGAGAAATTCCGGTTAATGCAGCACATCTCATCGCAGTCACCCGTACATGATAAGATCTTTTTTCGGCGATTGTTCAGCGGACTGTTGTACTTCATCGGAGATCTTTTGCATGCTCTGTTCGATCTCTACTGCCTGGTCGATGAGCGGCTGCATATCGAGGCCGAGATTGTACATCTTGTTGAGCACTTCGATAGTGGCAGCTGATGCACGTGGATCAGGAGCATTCACCGTCTCTCCTAAAAGGCCATACGCAGTGATCCCACGGGCTTTACATTCTGTCAGGAGACTGGATGCAATTCCCGATATGCTACCGATCGGCAGTGACAGGGTGTGCTCTTCGATCCGCTTGAGTGCGTCTTCTGTGGTTGCAACACCAAATACCCGTTTCTCCGGTTCGTTGGTGATGATACCGGCAATAGTGAGCACCTCTTTTGGCTTGAATGGTTCAAGCCAGTCCATAATATCGCGTGAGGTCTCGTAACAGATCATGGGATGGATCGGAATATCCGCAACTATGGCTGCGATATCGTTTTTAAGATAAATCCTCACCGGGTCATTGATCACGCCTTTGTTCATCATCGCCAACGGGGGAAAAAACTTCGAAGTCATAGTGCCGATCTGCTCAAACTCCATCTGATCGACCATATACTGCAGCGCGATTGTACCGACAAGCCCGCTCCCCGGAAAACCGATCAGCACCGAAGCGCCCTGCAGGGGAAGCGGTTTTGAGATGACATTGATATCTTTTTTCGGCTTTATCTCGACAAGGTCTTTTTGAATAGAATCGAGCCGTGAAAGCATCTCTGTGTAATACTCAGGAGCGTCTTTCGTCATTAGATTAACATACACGCACTACCTAAAAAATAGTATGCAGGAGTACCCAATCAAACGCGGGATGACAAAAGATCTCGAAACGCGAATCGTCGCTGAACTTAAGGTCTGTTTCGGGGTAGAACCGGAAAAGACTGCCAAAGGATACAAGATAAAATTTGGTGCGCTCAAGCGACTCGATGTAACCCCCAGTCCCGATGGAAAGTCGGTCATCATCGATACGGAATCGGATATGAAGGTAAGCGATGAGGTAATCCTTGATACGAACAAGCGCTTCAGGAAATACCTTGACGTTATCACCGGGTTCTCCACAAAAGAACGGGTGAAACGGGCAAAGAGTCCTGCCGAGGAAAAATAAGTTCATGATAATCTGAGGATTGTGGGGGAAGGCGTACCTGGTGATAGCAGGTCATGTTCATCATGCAGGGCTGTTCTCACCCCGCCATTATTTTTATTCCGGCACCATCGTTCCGGGAGAATTACTAAAACACTCAGCCGGGTTTCTACCGGGGGTTCCGGAATTCTTGCTATGGTTAAAAAACTGTACCGGCCCTCACAACAATACGTTTCTGATTCTTCCCCGTTATTTTTATTCAGGTTTTTATTTTTGATAAAATGGAATGCTCTTTATGTACAACGTTCAACCACACTGTAGTGATCAGTATGCCATTCTGTCCTGAATGTGGAAAACCTGTAGCCCAGACGGCAAAATTCTGCCGGAACTGTGGGGCATCCCAGCTGGAGGATATTCCATCCATACCGGTGCACGCACCGGCAGCCGCACCCGTCCCGGTTCCTGCGCCGGCAATACCCCCCCAGCCTGTTAAAGCCCCGCCTGCTCCATCGAAGGTCGTGGTTCAGCAGCCGTTAACGGATTCCGCCTGCGGTTCGTGCGGCAGTCCCCTCTCTCCTTCAGAGAAGTTCTGCGGGATCTGTGGGACACGTGCAGGGCAAATTGCCCCGCCATCTCCCCCTGGACCATCGTCAACGACCCCGGTATATGTACCCGTACCGGCTCCCGTCTCCCCACAGGTTCCATCATCTCTGCCGGTTATGGGCGAGCCCACAGGAATCCGGACCTGCAAAGCTTGTGGGAATGTAATCAAACCCGGCGACAAGTACTGCAGCAAATGCCTTGTAATTGTGCGGGATAACCTGCCACCGGCAGCAGCACCTGTCAGCCCTCCTGTCCAACCACCCGTGCAACCCCCTCCGACAGCAGCTCCCGGATCCTACGTCTGTTCATCGTGCGGCAGCCCCATTAGCGGCACGGAAAAATTCTGCGGTATCTGCGGTACACCGGTTGTAGCTGCCCGGGTCCCTGAAGTTGCACAACCACAACCCGTCCAGAAGACCTGCAGTGCGTGCGGAGCACCGATCAATACCACAACAAAATTCTGCGGGGGGTGTGGAGCGCCTGTTGGCGCATCCTTTCGCCCCGCCCCGGTAGCACTATCCGCCGAATACGCCGGGGTTACACCAGCAGTGCAACAGGGAAGTGAACAGGTTATTGGGGTGATCGGCAATGCCCGGAAGATGAAGATGCTGGGTGCTGCCTGGGATACTTACGCACTGGTTATCACCGATCGCCGCATGATCCTTGCCCAGCTTACCACAGACCTGCTCAATGCCGCTTACAAGGAAGCAGCGGAAAGAGCAAAGGCAGAAGGCAAGGGATACTTCGGGCAGGTAGCACACCAGATGTCCGTTGCTTTCCAATACTGCCAGAAGTATGAGACCATGCCACCCGAGTTTGCCCTGGCAGAAACAAAAGGGAACCGGGCAATAGAGAATGTGCAGATCTCTGCTGTCTACCTGAAAGAGAAACCGGATAACGGCTCAATGGAATTTTCCGAATTCATCATGACCGTTCAGTCCACTGAGGGGAAATTTGAGTTTCATATCGGGGAGGATGATCGTTTCATCAATATCCTCAAGGCAGCCTACGGGGACAAGGTGCACATGCCGTCGGGGTATTACAGGGCCGAAGGGGCACGGATCAAACTGTTCTGATCCAGGCTATATTTTTTTTATTAAAAAAATCAGCTTTTTCTTACCCACGTCACTACAGATAACCCGGTACCAATTGCAAGGATCGCAAAAACCGGGTCGAGGGCAGATTTAGGAGTCGTGGTTACCGGGGCGGGTGTGACTGGCATTGATGTGACCGGAGTTACAATAACCGTTGTTTCTGTCGTGGGAACCATTGTCTTGGTATCTGTATATCGTACCGAAGCCGGATTCACGGTTACCCGTTCAATGAAATCCGGCTCGGCAGAGAGTGTTAACCCAAAAAGTGTATACTCATCAGCAATCACAATGCGCTTTCCGTCAGCACTCACCGCAAGTGACCGGGGATGGATAATGGTATCCATCTTCTTTTTTGCCAGAAGTTTTCCGTTATGGTCCAGCACGTACAGGTTCCGGTCTATTCCTGCTGCAACAATGACATCGGCATTCTGCGAGACTGCAACTGAATTGATCCATTCTCCCACGGGATATGTCCAGTGAACCTTTCCGTACCGGTCCATGGCCTGGATGCTTTTGTCCTGACTGCCAATCACAATAACAGAACAGTCATAGGAGCAGGCAATCCCGGAGATCGCTTCACTGGTGATATCGTTCATCCAGTTGAGCTTTCCGGTGTTCGTGTGCGATGAGACTCGTTTTCCGCCGGAAGTGATGATAGTTGATCCATCCTCAGAGAAGAGAATGTCAGTATCAATACTGCCATTTTTAGTATCCGACCAGACGGGATTAAGGGCAGGTGTAAAAAATTTCAATCCACTCTCGGTTGTGGCAACTACCAGTGTTTCTGACGGAGATATTGCAATCTGTTTTACGATATCTGTAGTGTTCCTTGCGTAAAACTCGCCATTGATATTCCACGTATTGATATTTCCCCGGCTGTCAACAGAGATGACATAGGTTCCGTCATTCGAAACAGCTACCGCTTTGACTTCCCCATCCATGTTTCGTGTCCAGTTTTCGACACCATTTTTGTAGAGTACCACGAGAGAGTTTCCCTGTCCGTACACTACATGATTGCCATCAGCGCTCATAGTAGCTATAAACCCGGAATGTCCTCCCCAGTGCAGTTTCCCGTCCCAGCTACGGAGATACATCTGGCTGCCCCCGGCAAAAATCTTTTCACCGTCAGAAGAGAACATCAAACCATTATAAGACGATCCTTCAAACGGTATACGCTCCTTCCATTCAGTGACGATACTTACGGCTGTGACCTGGCCTGCTATACAGTAGATGAGAAGAACAGTTATCGCAAGAAAAAACCTTCCGGATGACATGAGGGTTCCTACAAATGATAATTAGTATGAGGTTATCTGGCTTGTGGATAAAAATAAAAAATGCAACCGGCTTATCCGGTATTACTCAATAAAAAATGACGGCTTTAGCGGCAATGCTGTCGTTGTTTTTACGCGGAAACCGGATTCGGCATCAGGAGTGTGTACCGGATCACTGAAATCGTTTTCAAGATTAACTTGTGCAATTTCAAAGACGATAATTCTTTTACCTATTTCCCCTCGGCTCCCTCATCAGATAACGAGATCTCGAGAACCTCATCAAACTCCCGGGTCAGCCGGTTGTGATACACCGCATGCACCTCAATGGGATCCGTGCTGTCAGGGTCTGCAAGGATTTGGAGCGTTACACCTTTCTCTTCACCATGGGGAACCATGAAGGACTTTGGAATCCGGGAATCTGCACCCCCTTTGACACTCATGCTGATGTTATAAGCAATTGATTTCCCGGTATTTTTGACCAGCAGGTCGATGACATACCAGCCGTTGGGATTTTTTCGGATACTGCTGCACATGATCTCGATCCATGGATTTAGAGAATACAATTCTTCCTGCGCCTCTAAAAGTTCAGGATTGAGCTCCATTGCCCGGGTATAACACTCGTAGGCTTCAAAATTTTGTCCCATTTTTTCGAGGATAACTGCTTTGCGCATCAGAACCCGGACGTTTTTATTGTCAATAGTAAGCGCCTGGTTATAGCATTTGAGGGATTCTGCTTCTTTTCCGACCTTTTCGAGCGCCATACCTTTTGCAAAAAGGGTGTCTTTATCCCGCGGGTCGATACCCAGCGCACGATCAAAGAGATGGATGGCTTCATCGTTCCTGCCAAGATGTTCAAGAACAACTCCCTTGCCATAGAGTGCCTTCTCATTGTTCGGGGTTAAGGAAATGACCTGGCTGTATGCGGCCAGCGCCTCTTCGAATTTCTCCATCGATTCAAGAATCGTTCCCCGGTTATACCAGGAAGATACGTTACGGGGATCTTCTGCTACCGCATGCTCGTAAGCTGAAAGGGCCTCTTCGTTCCGTCCGAGTTTCTGGAGGGTGACTCCCTTGTTGTACCATGCCTGTACATTTTTTTCGTTCTTTTCAAGGCATCGGGTGAATGCCTCACACGCTTCAGGATAGTCATTATTGTCCATGAGGACAACTCCCATCGCATAATAGACCTCAGGGTCATCCATACCAAGGGAAAGTACCCTGCGGTAGGAGGCAATAGCTTCAACGGTATTCCCGAGAACCTGCAGGACACTTCCCCGGTTGTACCAGCACCGGGCATTGGTTTGATCCAGATCGAGAATTCTATCATAGGTCTTGACTGCCTGTTCACCCAATCCCATTTTCCGGTACAAATCAGCCAGGCTTGTGAGCACAGGAATATTTTCCGGATCGATCTTTTCTACGGTTTTAAATGCAGCAAGCGCATCATTGAATTTTCCGGATCGCGCCAGCAAATCACCCTTTCCGCACCAGGCATCCGGGCTTTTTGGATTGAGTTCTATCGCCCTCTCAAATGGCCACATCACTCCTTCACGCTTTCCCCATTCAATAAGGGCTATCCTGAGTTCCTCAATTACCTCAGAATTGCCCGGGCTGTCTTTTAAGGTGTGTTCAAATACATCGATGGCTACCTGATACTTCCCCCGTTTCCGAAATGTCCGCCCTTTCCTGATCCAACCCTCAATACAATGCGGGTTGATAGTCAGCACCTGGTTGAGTGGGACCAGTGCATCTTCATATCTCCCGGTTTTTTCAAGGATGGTGCTTTTGTTCAGCATCGTGAGAATATTATAAGAAATAACCGGAAGATCAGGACTGATCGAAAAGGAGTTTTCATACGCAGCAATTGCGTCCTCCTCTTTTCCCAAGCCAATGAGAGCGACGCCTTTGTTGTACCATGCAAGGGAATTTTTTGCATCTGTCGCGATTGCCTGGTCAAATACAGCGAGTGCGTCCTCATAATTCCCGGCTGCCCCGAGTGCAATTCCCCGGTTAATGGCGGCATTGCTATTGGCGGGATCACGGACCAGTGCTATGTCAAATGCGGCAATTGCTTCACGGTATCGTCCCAGGTTTCCCAGAGCAAGTCCTCTATAGACCAGAAGGTCTGCATTATCGGGTTCGATCTCCAGTCCCTTGGTAAAACTCTCCAGTGCTTTATCACAGTCTCCGATTGACCACTGGTTCTGTCCACGCCGTATCCAGAAAATTCCCTTCTGGGGATCATTGTCTGGAGCTCCGGTAGATCCTCCCGGTGACAGGGGGGGAGCGGGCACGTCATGCGGCGGGTATTGCGGCCCGCTTTTTTGTTCATCGCGACGGAGAATTTTATCAAAGAAACTCACGGGGGTCTGACTCCGGTGTTTTGGTATATGTGTGATTGTTGCAGAGCAATAAATAATCTTTAGTTTATGGTCTACCAATCCCGGTGCCCACCCCGGTTAACCCTCACTTTTTATTTTTCTTGACGGGTATCTTTGTCTGGGTTATTCGTTTTCTCCAGATAATACAACCGGTTATCCCCGCAATAATGAGGAGAATCAGGATAATAACGCCTAATCCCCCGATTGTACCCGGAATCATGAATCCCGGCAGCCCTATCCGGGCCTGGAATGGCCCCTTGGTTGCAATGAGCCCGAATACCGAAAGCCCCTCGGGAGAATTCGCAACAAATTCCATGTTTCCGTTGCGGTCATAACCTGAAAAAGAGGTTTTCAGGATAGTGCACGTTTGATCATCGCTAATCCTTCCGATCACGATAGAATTGATGCCACCGTGTGCGTTCACCCATTCCACGGGAGCACTCATCTTTATGGTCGCTGGCAGTGTCGTAACAATATTTGTTTTTTGAACGGTCAGCGTATATGCAATGGCCTGGACTTCATCTCCCTCATTTACAACGGTGCGCCGGAATGTCTCAGCCACTAATGGGTTTACCGGTTCTGCAATGGTTATCATAAGGCCTGCAGATCGTGGCAACGAAGATAGACCTGTCGTGAACGATGAGGTAACCGGCCCGATATCTTCCATATGGGCTTCAATGGGTGTGATGGTAAGCATGATGGACTGGATAGTATTTGCAAGGATAGCCCCATTTACCTCGGTCATCGAATCTGCAGTAATACTCAGGGTAAATCCTGGATGAAGGATCTTAACCGTTTTACCGGAAACAGAGAGGTTTGCTCCTGTTCGCTCTGCTACCACCCGGTTGATATTTGCACATGGCCGGCCGAATGAATCCATGTACATGAACCGGCTGTAGGGAGAGAGATCAATTGTCTGGGACACCAGACTTCCCTGGGCGGGAGCAAGCTGCTGCTCCTGCCCGCCTGAAGATACTGATTTTTGTCCTTGGACCGGTACCTGCGCCGGAGGATTTTCCTTTTCGGGTTGACCGGGTCCTTTTTCTGCACTCTTGCTCCCTGCCGGAATCCCTCCATCACCACTGCTACTTCCGGAATCTGATGATGACGTGGATTGCGAAGAAGTTGTCGAACCCTGAAGTGCGGTTATGGCAAATGTCGATAGCCCGGAGGGGGAGCGTCCGGTATAAATCGCGTTGGGCCCGGCAAACCCGGAAAAACTCGTGTCGAGTATAGAGACCGAACCCCCATTATCTATCCGCATCATTCTCACGGCTTTTGAACCATACATGTTGTACCAGGACGCCGGAACTTCCATGGTTATCTCGGCACTTGTTATGGAAGACTTGGGGATATTGGTTGAGACAACCAGTTCGTATATCGTGTCAACCAGGGAAAGACCGTTGGCAGATGCAATTGTCTGGAACTTTTTCTGGCTCTCACGATCTGCCCTTTCAATAATGGTGGTACGAATTTCTGCTCCTGATGATGGAACTGCATTTAAGTGGAGTATCAGGGTATGTTTCTCACTTTCACCTGTCGAAGGCAGCGTCCCGGTTATGGGGGTGGACTCCAAGACGATTGATTTGACCGATCCGGATATGTTCCCTTTGGAATCATCGACTGAGTTCATGTTAATCGTCATCTGACTGAAAGCCGAACCGGCTGGATAGGTCAGGGTTAGGGTGTTACCGGACAGTGAGTGGGTACCTCCGAATGAAGTAAATTCTGAAATGTTGAGCGAGGCGACATCAGTTCCGGTCAATCCTAATGTATTACCGTAAGTCAGGGTGTTCTTCGAAGCATACGCAGTGATGTAGGTATCCGCGCTTTTTGTGGAGGGACCTGCTGCATTAGAAACGGTCATGTTAATAGTATAGATCCCATTTGCAAAGGTGTGCCTTGGGTTACGGTCGGTTGAATTCGTACCGTCACCGAAGTCCCAGTTCCAGTAGAGAGGATCGCTATCAGACAGATCCGTGAATTGCACAACAAGGGGTGCAGGCCCTTCCATTATATCGGCAGTGAACTGAGCGATTGGCGGATGAAAAAGATTTCCGGTAATGACTGCAGTACCGGAGGTTCCTCCCGAAACCAACTGGGGAAAAATAAGAAGTGCTAGTATTCCCATTAAAAGAATGAGCTTCTGGAGCGTCCCCGTCTTTATCCAAGAGTATATTAGTATATTATTCATGGTACAAGTCTGATTGTGAACAGTAGCGATCGATTACTAGAGAATCTACGTAAAAATACACCCCAGCCAGTTTGCAAAGTTTGCAAAGGTATGTTGCAAAGTGTGTTGCAAAATACATTAATATCGGTTTATACTATGATTTTTATTTTACAAGTGATGATTTATAATGTCAAACAATAACTGGAGCATGTCTTTCAAAAAGGGGAAGATGATGAAAAGATGTGATGAAAATGAAGAACAAAATTCTAATTTTATGTAGTGTGCTCATCAGCATGCTTATAATTGTACCGGGAGTACTTGCTGAAACCACAGCAATCGTGGACGGCAATCCCTCATTAGCTCTGAGTCTTACCGTGACTGGCTCCCAGTCATTCGGGGATATGACTTCAGGAGTAAATGACAATACGACAGTTTCCAATTCCGTAAAGGCAACCGTTGTCAGTAATGCACCCTGGGCTATAACTGCCAATGATGCTCAAATTGGCGGTACACCAGGACATATGGCTGAATGGGATGGGAGCATTTACACAGTAGGTGGAAAAGTGCTGAATGGGCCATTATTCGTGGGTTCGAGTGTACCTACACTCGCCGCGCTCAGTGCTGACCAATCCGCGCCATTATGGACAGGAAATGCCGTGACAACTCAGGACAATTACCCCTATTTCCAACAAACAATTGTTGATGGTACAGATACTCGTGTAGGTCTCTCCCATAACTACAGGATTGTAACTACGTTTACTGCTGCAGCAACTTAATCTTCTTTTTTTATAGAATTGAGCAGATTGTTCTGCCATTCGAATTGACTCCCGGATGAGTCATTTTAAAAAAACCTATTTGCAATTATTGCAGAAATCCCGATGTCTTATATAAAACATTTTTCAATAGTATCCATCAGGTTGATAGGGAATGTACAATATAAACCGCTATTATCCGTTGCTATTGATGGGTGTCCTGATCTTTCTGGTACTATGTCCGGGTCCGGCATCCGCCATCAATGTTGCAGGGGCAAAGTATATGGAAACGGTCAATGCCGGGGATACGGTAACCCATTTGATTACGGTCAGTACAAAAGCGACGGATCCCTCCATGGATATCGTCATCGATGTTTTGGGTTTTGGGCAGACCGCAGGAAAAAGTTATTCCTCGCTGTCTGAGGCAGAGGATCCCAGTCCATATTCCGCCCGGAAATTTATAACACTTGATACCGGATCATTCCATCTTAACCCCGGGGAATCAAAAAAGATCACGGCAAAAATTGTTATACCGAACAATGCCGGAGATGGCGGGCGCTATGCCATGATCTCCCTTCACAATGCACCCTCAGGAGAAGGAACCACGGCATATATAACGGCGATAGCCGTCCCGGTTATGATCACCATCGCCAAATCTAAAATCCTTCAGCAGGGTACGATAACCAGTATTAAAGTCGGGGAAATCGTCACCACACAACCGCTCAAAATCACCACCTCGTTACAAAATACCGGAAACATCCATTATTACCAAACAAAAAATACCGTGACATTATTGGATAGCGGAGGAAACGTACTCGGCACGGCCAGCACCGATCCTTCAGTCTTTGCAATTATCCCAACGTATACGGTGAATTATGATGTTACCTTTGACAAGTCTTTGTCTCCGGGAACCTATGGGGTGAAATCGGAAGTGAGTCTTGAGGATGGAACAATCCTTGACTCAAAAACATCTACCTTTGAAGTGAAAAACAGCTACCTTGCCCCTCTGGCGGAAACAAGTGTTACCCTCACTCCCCAGAACTCCGCGGTTATGGCATCACCGGATGGGAGGATAACCATCAGTTTCCCGGCAGGAGCAGTAATTAATGATCTCACGGTTACGCTAAAACCATTCTCACTGAATCAGCTTCCCACCCTCCCGACGGATGCAAAAGCGGGTACCACGTGTTTCCAGATCAATGGCCTGTCAGGGATTCTGTCGAAAGACGCTACAATCTCGGTTAAGTATTCTGATGCTGACCTCGCAGTTGCCGGTGGCGATGCATCGAAACTTGTTCTCGCACGTTACGACCAGTCAGACCGCAAATGGACCCTGCTCAAAACGAGCGTAAACAAGGACACAATGACCCTGTCTGCAACAACGAACCGGTTTAGTACCTGGGCTGTCATGGTAAGTACACAAGCCAGCGGACAAAATGTCCTTGACTATATCCTGTCAATCTTTCACTAGGATTCCTGATGATCATACTCTTCGGGAGAGAGAAAAGAAGGAATAATCACATCCCTTTTTTTAGATCTTCGTGATCTCGAGAACTTCTTATCTATTTAATTCCGGAAATTTCCCCACATTTCCCCACATCTTCAACACTCCCTGATATAATAATGCTTAAAAAAGTAATACAAAAATAACGGCAAATCTCTCCTGATGATTAGCTGTGGCATGGGGAGAATCATTTTTTTTATAAAATTACTTGGTTTATTGCATTTTTTATTTTACGTGAGTCCGTTTATAATGTTCAAAATTAATCAATCCCTATCTTTCGAGGCGAGAAGATAATGAAAATAATAATTAAAATTCTACTTCTATCTTGTGTGTTAATGAGCATGCTTTTTTTCGTACCAGGAGTACTTGCTGATTATACGGAAACAGCAGATATATCCGGGAATCCCGCACTATCTATGACTTTTACCGTGACGGGATCTCATTTTTTTGGGGATATGGCTCTTGGGGACAATGTCAATTCGACAGACAATTCAGTAAAAGCATACCTGGTCACTAATGCACCTTGGGCCGTAGGTGTCTCTGATGTTCTTGGTACAAAACCGGCAGGTACCGAAGGAAAAATGGCTGAATGGATTAGTTCGACCAACAGTTGGGTTCCCGGAGGAAAAGTACTGACTACTGCATTCAACATCGGTTCGAGTGCGGATACATGGATCCCACTAACCGGTAGCTCACAGCAATTGTGGTCAGGATATGCCGGGACTTTTACTAAGTACCCCTATTTTAAACAAAGAATTGAAGCGGTAGATACACGTGTAGCCTCCGGCCATGTCTACCGGGTAGTTACTACGTTCACTGCTATAGCAACCTGAGATTCTTTTTTATTGAATCTGGCAGATTTTCGTCCCCCCTGACAGGAGGTTGTACGATTACCAAAGAATTGGCATTCAGTATTCGTACCCGGAATACATGTCAAAGAAAAAGGACCCGCATAATTCATTAAAAAGAAGATCAATTTGCTGAAGCAGTGAACGTAACTACGATCCTGTAGTTATGACCGCTGGCTACACGTTTATCACCAGTTACCGTTAGTTGTTTGAACCATGGGTAATTGTCCTGTGACACCACAGTATTTCCTGTCCACAATGCTACTGATGGATCAGCGGTTAGTGCGTAATATGTAATCCCATCCGTACCAATGGCTAACGGATTTGTCATCACTTCTCCGAGGGTTCCTACATAATCGACACCATTCCACTCCGCCATATGTCCTGCGGGTGTAGCTCTTCCTTCAGCATCACTAACCGTTACAGCCCAATGCGTATTACTTGTCACATGTGCATTAACCAATTCGGGTGTGACATTAACATTATCCCCAACAGCCATATCCCCGAATGCGTTAGTTCCACTCACCGTGAGGATTATTTCAATCGGCTGCACGGCAACGTAATCCGTCTGGGTAATTGTGTTGGATCCCCCGGCATTAGTTACAGTCAAATTCACGGTGTAGATACCCGTTGAAGCATAGGTATGCACCGGGTTCTGAACGGAATAATTCGCATTATTGTCATCCCCGAAATCCCAGAGCCACGAGGTCGGGGAACCCGTTGAACTGTCGGTAAAGACAACGGTTAACGGTACGGTACCATTAACGGGTGTGCCGGTGAACGAGGCAACCGGTGCCGGAATCAGGACAGATAGGTAATCTGTCCGGGTAGCTGAGTTGAATCCCCCGACATTAGTCGCGGTCAATCTAACGGTGTAAGTACCCGTTGAAGCGTAGGTATGCACCGGGTTCTGAGCGGTACAATTCGTAGTATCACTGTCGCCGAAGTCCCAGAGCCACGAGGTCGGGGAACCCGTCGAACTGTCGGTAAAGACAACGGTTAGCGGTACATTACCTGTTGTCGGTGTGCCGGTGAATGAGGTAGCCGGTGCCGGTACGACAGAAATGTAATTCGTCTGGGTATCGATGCTCGATCCCCCGGCATTGGTCGCTGTTAAAGCAACGGTGTAAGTACCCACTAAAGCGTAGGTATGCACCGGGTTCTGAACGGTATAATTAGTGGTATCACTGTCTCCGAAGTTCCAGTTCCACGAGGTCGGGGAACCCGTCGAACTATCCGTAAAGACAACGGTTAACGGAAAGCCCCCGATTGCCGGTGTGCCGGTGAACGAGGCAACCGGTGCCGGTGGCGCCGCTGTGGGGAAAGTTACGGTATTTCCGGATAAGGTAACTGCTGATTGCGCGAATGCTCTTCCGTTTAATGTTGCGCCAGGACCCATCGTAATCGCTGTTTTATCCAGAATAGTTCCATTGAAACCCGATCCTGTTCCAATGGTCGTGGCGCCACCAACCACCCAGAAGATGTTCTGTGCCTGTGCACCGCCACTCAGGATAATATTCTTACCATTGCTGATGCCGAGAGCTGAAGTTCCGGGTATCTGGAATATCCATACATCACTTGAACTTCCACTGATTATGACATCGTTTGTTATCGTAACGGCAGTTGTAAATTTATAAAGACCGGGACTGAGTGTCAATCCCCCGATATCTCCGCTTGTTCCGACATCCGTGTAACCCGGGTTAGTGAGGTTATAGGCAGTATCGTACGCGGTATGCATGTCGTTTATTGCCGCGGTCAGCAGGATCGGGTCGACTACCCTGCATGCAGGACCAGTAGCATCGACCGTATATATTGTCCCCGTCATTTCTGAACAGGTTAATCCCGTAATAGCTGCACCGGTTGTTGGACTGAGTCCAACATCTCCGGTAATAATAGACATAGGAGTATCACCGATTGCTGATTCTGCCAGAATCACGAAATTGGCGGCCGACCCAAGATCCACTGCCGTAGCGCCCATTACACCAGAAGCTATCGCAGCGGTCATCAGGCAGATCAACGCTACGGTAAAAACAAGGGAAAGAATATTTCTTGTTATTTTTGTTGTACCGGACATGAGTTACTCATTGATGGTTTCCTTTAATGACAGTCCGGGGGATATACTTCCCGTGGAATTCCATTAATTGCAATGAGATCCTACGGTGAGAATATTCAAAGACGGACCACTCCTTGATATAAAAAAACATCAGCCATTGAATTGGAAAGCAGGCATATTGTCAGGATAATCGGACTGAATTTTGTTATCAACAGTAAACACGGAGTTTTTCAAACGATAAGAGAAGAGGGAAGAATCCCATTAATGCATCATTGTTTTTGGGGGATTCTGACCTGAGTGGAGGAATTGGAGCAGCTGAATACCTTTAAAAATAAAAAAGGGGATTTTTTTTAGTGGTTACGATTGTCGTTGTTTCGTTCGTTGAATTTATCGAAGAGATCCCTCTCATTCAAACGATCGTTAGCACAGTTATTGTGACCATCTCTCTCATCCTTATCATCATATGTTTCTTTGTCATGGTTATCGTGCGGCTTTCCACAATCCTTGTGGATCTGGATGTTGCCGCCCTTCAGGGTGCCTGAAGTGCTGTAACCATTCGAGAGTTGCAGACTGAAGGTGTCCCTGTTGCGGCCGGGCTCGCCTTTGTCAGCAACAATAACCGTGTACGTAAAGGATCCCCGACCGTTGACCCTGGCAATGCCTTCGATCTTACGTGTCACGGCATCGATTACGGTATAAGAGGTAACCTTTGTGCTCTTGACATTCACCCCTTTGTGGTCATTGAATGAGAGATCACCCCAGGATTTGTTGTTCTTGATACCGCCGGAGACACCGAAGGTCGCTTTGTCATTGATCCATCCCCCACCCGTAACATAATCACTGCAAGGTTTTGGTGTGGGGGTTGGTCTTGGGGTCCAGTTTGGTTTAGGCGTACATGTTGGGGTAGGAGTAGGTGTTACTGTTGGGGTTACCGTTGGAGTAGGTGTTGGTGTAGGTGTGGGTGTAGGCGTGGGTGTAGGAGTTGGCGGAATAATAATTTCCGGGATTGTCAATGTATTCTGGTCCATGGTAACTGCGGTCTGCGCTAATGCTCTTCCGTTTAAGGTTGCACCGGTTTGTAGCGCAATCATTGTTTTATCCAGAATATTTCCATTGAACACAGAGTATGTTCCCAGTGTTGTTGCACCAGCCACTTGCCAGTAGATGTTCTTTGCCTGTGCACCGCCACTCAGGATAACCTGCTTACCCGTGCCGACACCACCAGAGGCAATATTGAGAGTATCGGGTATCTGGAATATCCATATATCATTGGGGCCTCCCGCAAGGGTGAGGTCTGTGGATATTGTCACGGGAGTTGTAAACGTATACGTGCCCGGAGCGAGTGTCAACCCGCCAATTTCTCCACCAGCTCCAACGTTAAGGTATTCCATCGGTCGCCCGGCGGCATCCGTGTACGCTGTCTGCATGTCCCCTACAGCCACTGACAGTAAGAACGGGTCTATCACCCGGCATACCGGGCCGGCAGCATCGACCGTGTATATTGTCCCGGTCACTTCTGTACAACTTAATCCGGTAATTGATGCACCGGTGATAGGACTCGTCCCAACATCTCCTGTAAGAGCAGATGTAGGAATATTGGTGATTCCTGATTGTGACAGAATCACGAAATTACCAGCCGTTCCAAGATTCACGTTTGAAGCGCCCTCAACGCCGGGGATTGTCGCGGCAGCCATCAGGCAAATCAACGCTATGGTAAAAACCATAGAGAAAAGTGTTCCTGTACTTTTTTTTGTTCCCTTCATAGAATCACTCCTTGGTTGTTCTCATGCATGCCATACATTGATCACGGCAATTACCGGGAGAACAACGATCAGGAAAAACCAGAGGAGAAAAATTTTCCTGATTTTTTTACCTGTCATGGTATCACACCAAGGGTATCATACCATGATGGGCAATTTTCCGGATGGTTGCGAAAATATATTTTTCTCATTATTGCACTTTTTGCAAAAACGAAATTTTATTTTTATAATTTCTGGATAGGAACACCACATCAACGAGAAAATCTTCAGGTTTTGGAATGAATCATCGTTTTTGTTTTCCTATGCTGGAAATCGGGTCTCCCTGATCCTAAATCCCGTTTTCCTGAACGGTCTGAAAGCTGGATAGCAACCCGGTTCCCATCCGACACAAATCCTGTTTTTTTACGAAAAACCTGATATAAAAACCAGAACGCTGATAAAAAAAGAAAAAAGAGTTATTCAATAATAATCGCCGGTTTGAACGGCAGGGAGGTAAGTGCCTTGACATGACCGCTCTCTTCGGCATCGGTGATATGCACCGGCACACCGAACTCGTGTTCGAGGAATGTTTGTGCAGCTTCAAAGACTGCATGCTCGTTGATCGGATCATCGGCAAGCGGGGCTACTACCTGCGGGGGCAGGCGGTGGATGAGTGTCGTGCACTGCCGGGCTGCATCTGTTGCATCCTTGCCGCGTTTCTTCATGGAATCGTCCTTCATGATCTCCTTGATCACGGTGTTGCGATCCGATGATCTGGCAATCGTCCGGAAGATATCATGCTTCCATTCAGGCGCAAGTGCAATCGTGATGGCCTTGGGCGTGATCTGGATCAGTTTCATGATCGACTCGATATCCTCAACCGTGCGGGAGAGCAGTTCTTCTGATAGTTCGACCCGGGGGCTGACGAGTTTCGGATCTGCAACCGGCCACAGGGCGAACGAGACGAGTCCTTCTCCTGCCATCTCCTTCCACAGGTGCTCGCCCGTGAACGGGATGAACGGCGAAAGGAGCCGGATCCAGACGGAACAGAGCGTGTGGAGTTCCCGGCTGCCATCGCAGTTCTCCGGCAACCTTCTGCGGTACCACTTCAGATCGGTTTCTATGCCGAAGTAGGCTTCCTGGAGTGCCTGCCGGGTCTGGAAGTTGTTGAGCGCCTCGGTGGTCCGCTCGATATGCGACTGGAGCCGGCTGACGAGCCACTTGTCGATATCGTGCGGCTCACCATTGGCATCCTTCATCTCCATGATCGTTGAATAGAACCGCTCGATCTGCTTCTTGGTCGAGATAACGAGTTCGTTTCTCCAGTCAAAGTCCTGCCACGGCTCAGCGCTGCCCATTAAGAACATACGCACGGTGTCGGCACCGAATTCAGCCACGGCATCTTCGAGCAGGAAGACGTTGCCTTTCGATGACGACATCTTTGCACCGTTTAAGAGACCCATGCCGAATACGACCATGCCTGCCGGGAGCTTGTCCTTCGGGAAGATCGAAACGTGGTGGAAGATCTGGAACGTAAGATGGTTGGAGATGAGATCCTTTGCCGAGAACCGGTAGTTGTACGGGTACCAGTAGAGGAACTCGTTGCGCATCACGTCGAGTTTCTTCTTCTCGGGCAGGTCTTCGGATTTCTTGCCAAGGAAAATATAATCGAAGACTTCGGGCGTGAGTAACTTGGGATCGATCTCGCGGATCTTGTGGGCGATCGTGTAATACGCCATGTAGATGGTCGAATCCGAGAGCGGTTCGATCAGCTGGGTTGTGTCCCACGGGAAACGGGTGCCAAGTCCTACACGGCGGGTGCAGGCCCAGTCCTTGAGCCAGCCAACCGTGCGGTCGAACTCTGCCCGGACTTCAGGAGGCACAAGTGCCATGTCCCCGATATGGTCGCTTACCTGCTGCTTCCATGCCGGGTCGCTGTATTTCAAGAACCACTGGTCATGCAGGATCTTGACCCGAACCCGGTTACCGCACCGGCAGATGACCGGGCGCTGGTCGAACTCGTACATGATCGCAGAATCGTACTTCTCGATCATGAGAGCGGCGACATCGTCCCGTGCAACCCGGACCGGTTTTCCGCCATACTTCTCGAAGAGTTTGCCTTTTGAGAACTCGGCAGAATAGATCTCCTGCGTGAGGGCATCCATCCGGCTGTCCATCTGGTTGGCAATGCCGGCTTTTTCCACAGCAAACTGGGCCGGGCATTCGCCATAGCCTTCGACTTTGATGAGCGGGATCGGTTTGATCTGTGTGTACTTTCCAGCCTGCTGGAGGTCGCGGAGAGCTATGTAGTCAAACGGTGCATGAGCAGGTACACTCATGACAAGACCGCTTGCCATATCGGGATCCACGAATTCTGCGGGGAGGATGATGATCTCACCGCAGAGCGGGTGGGAGACTTTCTTGTCGATTAAATCCTTGCCGGCGATCTCTTCTTTGATCTCGACCGTGTGATCCTGTAATGCGAGTTTCTCTGCTGCTTCTTTTGATACGATCCATGCCTTGCCGTCAACGAGCACTTTTACGTAGGTGACCGTCGGGTTAGCCCAAAGATTGGTGACCCCGTGGATGGTCTCGGGGCGGAGCGTTGCGGTGGGGATGAATGCATCGCCGAACCGGAACATGACGAGCGTGAACTTGACGACTTCAGCCTTGTCTCCTTCGAGCAGGTCATGGTCGCCGACCGGGTTGTCATCCACGGTACAGTACCGGACCGGGTGCACGCCTTTTATGACGTGACCTGCTTCATAGAGGTGCTTCCACTGCCATTCGATGAACTTGCTGTAGGTCGGGTCGACCGTGGTGAACCGTCTTCGCCAGTCAATCGAAAGCCCGCAGGCAGTCATGACCCGCTGGTATTCGCCGGCAAAGTGCCGGACAATGGTCAACGGATCGACAAACTCATCGAGAACGTTCTGCGGTACCTTGTAGAGATCGCGATAGAGCCGGATGGTCTTTTCATCCTTGTTTGCGATCCGCTTCGAGATACCGATAACCGGTGCGCCCGTGACGTGGAATGCCATCGGGTAGAGAACCTGACGGCCTTTCATCCGCCAGAACCGTGCAATTACGTCTGGCACGATGTATGTCCTACCGTGACCGACGTGCATTGCACCGCTCGGGTACGGGTAGGCTACCGTTAAGTAGAACTTTTCCAGTTTGGACGGGTTGGATTCAAATGCATGTATCCACCGCTCGTGTGCTTCTTCTTCAAATTTGCCCAGATCAAATTCGCTCACATCATCACTTCCAAAAAAAATTATACCGGCCGCAGTTTGATGATCTCATTATTCTGGTAACGCCGGATCATCTCCTGTGCAATGCTTGAGTTCTTGGCAAGGTGGATCTCGCCCTGTTCATTCACGGTTGCGGTGAAGAGATATTCCTTACCGGCAAACACATCGACGATCTTTCCGCTCTGTTCGGGCGCAATGATCGTCAGCTGCTTCTTGTCGGTCTGGATCTTCACACCGCCACCGAGGTTCATCTCCTCTTCAGCTTTCTGCGGGTGATTCTGCATCTGCTGGCGGTCGAACTCCGAGCGGGGCTTGATGTCGATACCGATCCCGATCTTGTTGACAATCGCAGAAATGTTCTTACCGCCTTTTCCTATTGCTGCGGGAACATCCTTGTCATCGATATACACGATAGCTTTTGTATCGGTGACCATCTGGACATCGATAAAGCCCTCGGTGTAGCGCCCAATCTCGCGCTGGATATCCTTTTCGGTGAGTTTCCAGCCGGGGTGTTCGTCAATTTCCCTCTTTGCTTCCTGCTGTGGTGCAACGGGAGTGGGTGTTCGCGTCAGCTGTGGTGAATTAACCGGCTGGCCGATCTGCTGTACCTGCGGGGTTTTTACTGAAGGGACGGGGGCTGGAGCAGGAGTTGCTGCACCGGCAATGACCGGCATGACGATGGTTTCGCCATCGTACCGGAAGACATCGAGCACGAGCTGGCCGCTTTCGTTGTCGGTAATCGTTGTTACCGGGCGGATGTTCATCTCGCCTGCCATTCCCGTGGGCACCTTGATGGTGAAATCGACATCGTAGATTTTGGAGATTACGCCCTGCTTGACAAAAATTATCGTGTTGATAACCTGTGAGAGCACCGAGAAGTCTACGCGGTTCGAGAACCGCTGGATTGCATCCCGCACGCCGTTTGCGTGGATGACGCCGACCATGCCTAAGCCTGCGAGCCGCATGTCGCCAAAGACATTGAAGTCCTCGTTCTTCCGGAGTTCATCGAAGATCACGAAATCCGGCCGGACGAGCAGGAGCACGTCAGCGGTGTTGGCCATGCTTCCGTCGAGCGCGGTGTACTGGGTGATCTGGTCCGGTACCTGGAGTTCGCGGGGTGCTTCCATGGTCTTGACGACAAACCCCGAGTCTGACAGGAATGTTGCTACGCTCTGGGCGAGCGTGGTCTTTCCTGAGCCGGGTGAGCCTGCGATAATAAGCCCGCGTTTTTCGCCGGTGATACGTTTTGTGATCACTTCGGCTTTGGTGTAGTCCTTTAAGGTCACGTCCACAATCGGGCGGACTGCGGTGATCTCCATGCCGTCTGAGAACGGGCGGCGGGCAATGGCGATCCGCATGGAACCGATCTGCACAACCGTGATGCCCCGCTTCTCGACTTCGATGAATCCGTCGGGATCCCGCTTGGCACGTTCGAGAATCTCCTGCGACATGGCCCGGAGTTCGTATTCAGAAGTAGGCTGCTCGCGGATCTGCACGAGTTTCATATCGTTGATCGAGCCCCGCTTTGCGGTTGGAGCGATCCGTTCTTTTAAGTACACAGCGATGGTGTGCTCGTCAAAGAACTGGTCAATGGCAAGCGGCCCGAAGTTCCCTGCCTGTGGTTTTAGGTAAATGACATCGAGCCCTTTTGCCCGTGCCACTTCAGCCTGCACGAAATCGCTGGTGATGAAGCGTGCATTGTTTTCGCAGGCGACCCCCCGTATAATTGAGTCGATCTCGCCGCCACTTGCGAGCTTGACCTGTTCGAGGGATGGTCGGATACCGGTGAACTTGAGTTCAATGGTTTTTTCCTCGGCCATTTTGCACAGCGACTGGAGCTCGTTGAGCCCCGCGAACCCGATTTCACGCCCGTTATTTGCCTGGGCTTCGAGTTCTGCGATCACTGCTTCCGGGACGATTATTGTTGCACCCTTGTATTCTCCGGCTTTTATCATTGAGGTTATGCGCCCGTCGATGAGGACGCTTGTATCAGGTACTAATATCATAATTGTATTCCTCTCGTATTGTCTTCTATGGTATGGTGTTCGTATGCTATGCTATTCTCTTCGGATTTTTTAACGAGAAATTCAGCGAGCGCTCGCCATTTCCCGTGAACCAGTACGAGCGCCTTACAAGCCGCCCGCGCCGGTTATCTGGTTCAACGACTGTAAAGATCGTTGATACGATAGATATATTACTGATAGGTTTATAAGGGGTTCGGGATGTGAGGCGGGGGGAGAGATTTCTTGTCAGATCGTCTAAAATGAAGAAATGTAAATTCTTCAAGAGTGGCATGAATTACACGAAAAAGAATGCTAAAAGTAACAAACCGTTTACACTGAATAAATATGTCAGGGTGCAGCCGAATTTGTGTTCTTACCTGCCCAAATATACCTTTACTGAAAATTTTTTTTCAGTTAACACTCACTATAAACGTTTTTAAAAAAACAATTCTTCAAGCCCATATGGCCATAGAACAGGCATCGAAATTTTCTGTGTGCCAAGGAGAATTATTATGAAATACTCAGGATTTAAATTCGGACTCCTCGCAGTTCTCTGCGTCCTTCTCAGCGTATCTGTAGCAAGTGCAGCTCTCGTTCCGCTGGAGAACTTCAAGACAGTATCAGCAAGTACTGGTGATGTGACTTTAGTATCCTCATCAGCGAACGACAACTACCCGATCTCCGTAGATCAGGCAAAAAACAGTATCCGGCTTTTTGTTGGCAACCTTGCCATTGATCCGACCCTGTATGGAACCGGTTCTATGCCGATTGGCAACTACTACTACTTCACCTACAACAAATCGATCTTCTATGTAAACCAGAATTCCGGGATTGTAGAGTTTGCCTATTTTCCAGATATCGCGGCGGATTCTGACGTAGTCAACTTTAACCGGGACCAGGCTTACGCAAAAGCAACGGAGTATGCCGAGAAAAAGTATGACGGCTTTTCTTCGGTCACCTGGGATTTGATCACCGACAAGCTCAACGAAAATACCTACTGGAGGTTCAATGAAACATCCAAGCAGAGTGAAAAATATATCGTGAAAGTGTATGAATTCACTCTCCGAGAAAAAAAGAGCCGTGTCCTCACCCCCAATCTCATCCATGTCCATATCAACCCGGCGACCGGGATGGTATCGGAATGGACCGGGGTCAGCAGGATGATAACGGTATCCTTGACACCTACAACTTCCCTTTCAAATGCAACAAAAGTCGCTGAAGAGTATTATTCAGGCTACATTAACATCGACCGTATCGATAGTTATTTAGCTGTTGTTATCCGTTCCCAGAATGTCGAGAACCTCGTATGGGTAGTAACCGTCAAGGGGACCTACAAGGGGAACAGCCAGTACGAAGAGTCCGAGATGGCTATAGTTGATGCTCAGACCGGCTCGATTATCGGCAGGTCATGGGACGATATATGGCCTGAAAGAAGCTACCGGTAAGTAGGCAATACCCAAAATTTTCTTTTTCTTTTTTGCTCTGGAGAAATCTTGGAGGGGTGTTCCCTATTAGATTAGATTGGGGTAGTCTTGGCTCTGATAGTATTTGATCTATGATGAAATCTACAGGATCGTTGGAATTGTGGTTAAGGAGGCTTCCCTGCTTCAGGGCCACTCCCAAGGTACGGTGGGGCAGAGAGACTACATTTTAGTCAGGTACCAGAAACGCCGCGGGGCCATCCCTTTGGGGGCGGCGGGGGTTATCACTCTTGAAAAAGTGAGGGCGCTCTACCGGGATATTAGAATATGGGCATACCCCTTCACTAAGGGAATTCCCCGCTGCCCCAAACCCGGAAAGTGGAGGGTCGGGCCACTATTTTGCGAGAGTCTGGCGAGCCTCCTGCACTCCCATCACAACCTATTTCGTCCCCAACCCCAGATTCAAACATAATGCACCGTTGCCACTATTGCGGGAAAATTCTCCACGAACTCCCCTATACATGCCAGCGGTGCGGGAACATTTTCTGCTCGGATCATCACCTGCCCGAAAATCACCACTGCTCACGGCATCATCACCATGATCACAAGCCCCACCACAAATTTTGCGGAAATTGCGGGCGTGAACTGTCGGGGATGCCCTACACTTGTCACCGGTGTGGTGTGGCTTTCTGTGATCATTGCCGACTGCCGGAGAATCATGGATGCAGGGTGCCTACAAACGTTTTAGGTCAAACTCCGTTTCTCCCTCCAAAGAAAAACCCGAAACAGAATTATGATTGGAGAAAAATCAGGGAACTACTAACGCTAAAGAATTTTACTATTGTTTCAATTGTTTTCATTCTTATCGGACTTATACCCCTCATCGATCCTCAGAATATTTTTTTTGGTGTATTCGAAAAATTTTTTGAAATCGGCGTTTTCTGTTTCATCATCGCGTATTTCCTTTATGCGGTGAAGTGTTGGAGTGAAAACGATCACGGTTATGCATTTTTCATGGTTACGATTCCTCTGTTGGTCTATTTTTTTGCAACCTCAAAAATTCCGGAATTGACAACAAATATTCTGTTTTATCTTTTCATCCAATTCTGTTTCTATGGTATTCTCGCAGTAATTTTGCTCTACATCAGCGATAAAGTGAAAATGGGAATTGTGATGCACTTATTCAGAAGAACCCGTAGATCACACCATTATTTCATTCCCAAATTATCTTACGTGTTTGCCGGTGTTGTTGTCGTATCTTTATTGGCACTAAACTATGGAAGCATCGCACTTCTTTCAGATAATACAAATACAATTTCTCAATCGCTTCAAAAAATAAATTCCCCTGCTTACGCAACTTCAGCTTCGAACGTAGTTCCAACACAGGCCGCTTCCATAAATTCCCAAATCGTTCCAACCCTTCAACCAGAAATCGTAAAACGTATTGAAAACACTGTTGGGAACCCGGCTCCTGTCATGGATATCCCAATATTAGAAAAGCAAATTCATGAATTGATCAATCAACAACGGAACAGTAATGGACTTTCATCTTTGAGTTACGATCCATCTCTTGCATCTATCGCACGAAAACATAGTGCGGATATGGCACTGAATAATTATTTTGAACATGTTAATCTTCAAGGTCTTGATCCTACAGGAAGGGGGAGCCGTGAAGGATATTCCTGTTACAAAAATTATGGCTCTTATTACACCCAAGGCATTGCAGAAAATATCTTTAAAACCAGTCATACGACTTCATATAATGAACGAATCGTGTATGATTTAATTCCCATGGAAGAGATAGCACAATCGACGGTTAATGGTTGGATGAATAGTCCCGGGCATAGGAAAAATATTTTGACAGCTACTTATGATCGGGAAGGGATCGGGGTTGCAATTTCCTCAGATAATAAAGTATATGTGACCGAGGATTTTTGTTGATTTTTTGTTATAATTGATATCACGGTAGCTTCGGCGGGTACATCTCGGGCCGGGTAATCCCGTCGCTTCGGCATGTCGGCGCCTCCATCTCCCGGTGCTTAATATCGCAAACCAGTAGCCGCATCAACACAATCTGTCGAAATAACAAGATTAATTCGAACAAACATACAAGCGGTTTACTATGGTATCGTATCTTTCGACTCTGCTGACCTTCGTTGTCGCGCTGATCATTTCAACGGTAATAATTTACTATATTGCAAAGTTCTTTGGTGCAAAGGATAGTTTATCCACGGCCGTTCTCGCTGCACTGATTGGCACTGCCGTGTACACGATCTTTTATTACGTGCTGGGCCAGGGTCTGCTGCCGGCATTCATTGCAGGAATCGTATGGCTGCTGGTGTTGCAGAAACTCTACACTATCGGCTGGTTGAGAGCGCTGCTCATTGCGGTTGTCATCTGGATCGTGACCTCCGTTGTCGGGTTGTTCCTGCCGGTGCTGTGAAAAGGACGGAGCATTATCCCGAGTGGGAAGGGGACATTTCGATTATTGGCGAGATTCGCGTGTACTGAGCGATGGGTCCCCCCAACTCTCACCTCTTTTTAACTAAGGGAGCTGCCCGTAGCCCCAAACTCCGATATTGGGGGGTCGGGCCACCATTTTGCGAAAGTACGGCGAATCTCTCACCCCCCATCTCGCCTACAAAGGGATTGCGTTATAAAAAAATGATTTTTTATCCGATTTCCGAATACCATACATCATTGCCGGTTGTGCCTGCAATAACCCAGATTTTATTATCAAATACTGCTGTCGAGAATCCATAACGTCCCGGGAACTCCGCATGTGCGGTTGCTTCAGTCCAGTTCACACCATTGGATGTGTACCAAACATCGTACAGATACTTCCAGTTATTGGGATTTTCTCCACCTATCCCTCCAATAACCCACATCTTATCATCTGCAACTGCAGTTGTATGGTATCTCCGTGCCGGAAAGGGTGCATGCTTTGCAACCTGCGTCCAGTTCACACCGTCATTCGAAGACCAGATATCATTAAAGTGAGAACTCCAGTCAAAACCACCGGTCACCCATATTTTTCCATCAAATGTTGTTGCTGTCAGGTCCATGCGTGGTGAAAACCCGGCATGATCCGTTGCCTGAATCCAGTTTACGCCATCGGGTGAGTGCCATACATCGTTATGAATCTGTCCGTTCTCTGAACCCCCAATAACCCAAATCTCATTGTTGAGTACGGTTAGGCCGAAATCCCACCGTGGATCAAAGGGGGCTTCCTTTGTCGCCAACCTCCAGTTCACCCCATTGGAAGAGTACCATACATCATTCTGGGAATCCAATGATGTAGTATTCCGGCCACCGATGACCCAGATCTTGTTATCGAAAACTACAGACCTGTGAGCGACACGACCCCCAAAACCTGCATGTTCTGTTGCCAGAGTCCAGTTCACGCCATTGGATGAATTCCAGATCGCATCGTTACACGAATCACCCGGGCATGCATAATCACCGGGAAATCCGGCGATAACCCACATTGTATCGTTAAATACAACGGTTGAATGCCCCTGTTTGTGCGGAAATGCTGCATGGTCAGTGGCCTGCATCCAGCTCTCTCCGTTAGACATTCCTGACGCCAAGACCGGAATTACTATCAGGCACACCAACAAGGGAAAGATAATTGACTTGATCTTCACCATAGAATTTTTTCCACTCCTTTTTTTTCTTTGAAAGCATTTCCCGACTAAAGTTACGCGATAAAAAACGCAATCGGGATTTCTGGTTTTATAACAGCCATTTGGAATGAAATTAAAAAAGGTCAGCGATGAGTGAATTTTTATTTGCACTCAATCTAAGATTCCACCATAACCTCTAAAGAGTTTCCCACACATTTTCTTACCCCAAGCTTCCGTGCCCCATCGAGGGAGTTGTCCGCAGCATCATTGAGTGAGAGGTCTGATAACTTTTTTGCGAGCTCATGGCGACCCTCAACTAACTGAATTGCCACTGGCAGCCCGTTCACGACCTCCAGCTTTCCCCGACCGTCCAGCCCATCGCGGGCCTCCGGAATTGTCAATCCAAACGGCATCGTACAGGCCGGTTCTGCTTCCAGCAAAACGGCCCGTTTGGCAATCCGGGACAATATACAAGGAATTGCCGGAATACTGTCAGGAAAATGCTCCGAACTGGCCGGTCGGGAGGTATGGAACGGATAATCGGAGGCTGGAATGGGGTTGGATTGGGATTTTTAGAGTACACCTCCCCATCACACCTTCCCTGGAGATAAAACATGACCGGTACAAATCAGACCGGGCGCCCACCCTCACGCTCACCTGCATCCCTTCAATTAACGAAATTGCCCATTGCAACCCGGTCACGACCCCCGGCTCTCCCTGACCGTCCAGTCCATCGCGGGCCTCCGGGATTGTCAATCCAAACTGCACCATACAGGCCGGTTCTTCTTCCAGCAAAACGGCTCGTTTGGCAATCCGGGACGCTATCCAAGGAATTGCCGGAATACTGTCAGGAAAATGCTCCGAACTGGCCGGTCGGGCATGTATGGATAGGGTAATCGGAGGCTGGAATGGGGCCGGATTGAGATTTGTGAAGTACCATTACCCATCATACCCTTCATGAAGACAAAACATGGCCGGTACACGGCTGACTGGTGACCCCCATCCACGCCAAGTAAAAAATTAAAAATAATTACGAAGATCGTTGATGCTCTTTGCAATTTTTCCTTCAAGTGCTCCAAGAATAAGCGGATTATCAAGATTTTCCATTAAAGATCTCGAATCGGTTTTTAGTCCAACGCATTCTTTTTTCAATGCATATGCAATTCCAAGTTCAACACAGGCTCCTTCATCCGGGACTCTCCCCTCAAGAATCAGGAGCAGAATATCTGATTTCTGGATTTTTTCAATATCTAAATCAAATATTGTTTTTATGGCGTCATTTTTTGATTTCCCACCTGCAATTAAATCGGATAATTTATTCCCATCCCACTGGGGAAGAAATGTATCGTACCCCAGTTCTCTTAAGAACCCGTCAACTTTTTCATTAAAATCCAACTCAGCCTGGGAAAATAAAGGACCCGCAATGTAAACCATTTTTTTCATGAAAAATACTCCCCCCGTTTTGGTAATAACGACTAAATTTCTGATTTTATTGATATTCTCGAAGTTATTGTAATACAATCATAAAGGTTTGTTAAACAATATTTTTGTTGTGTTGCGGAATCTGCATGGTCAACGTACGATTTGAATTTTATTATCAATGACAGTTTTTTTGGCATGATCTTACCAACCATGAAAAGAATAAGTGAACGAAATAATGGAAGAGCATTGTCCTGATTAAACACCTGAATTTTACGTACGCACTGTTACTACGCCATCAGAAAAACGTTCCCGGTAATATCAGAGGGTGTTCCAATTTTTGGTTTTCAAGAAACCCCCTATAAGTCCACCCTTCGCATGTTGTGTAGGAAATGTACCATGTCCACAACAAAAAGTCCAGGAGCCGGTATCGTATACATGACCCCCCAACCCCGGCAGTTCCGCCAGATCGCGAGCAGAATGGGGAACATGCGAGACAACCTCTCTCCGGGTTTCATGGAAACGACGAAGCCCGATCTGCTAGACCAGTTTGCCGAAAAGTTCCGTTCGACAGGAATTGATATCGGTAGTGAGGAGTTTAGCGAACTCAAGGTATTAGAGGAGTTTCTTGGGAGCCATGTACTGGCGAACAGGACCTGTGATGTGCAGTGCATGATGCTCTGGAGTGAATGGGTTCGGACCGTCAGGCACCAGACTCCCGGGTATCCGAAACTGATCCTTGAAAAAGTGTTCCGTGAAGTCATCACGGATAATTATGGCATAAAGGTTGCCAACTATAATGGCTTCCGGGGTCCCGTCTACTCTGGTATAAAGTTCGTTCCGTAAACTTGCCATGGGGAGACAAGCGATTCCGGCGACAGCCGGTCCTTTACTGATAATGTGTCCCGGAATGACTGGGATAATTTCATTTTTTATAACTCATGACAAGAACTATCATTATGACAGAACGATTCAAGCAAAATGCCTGTTTTTTGTCCTTACTGCAAAAAGGAAATCCGAAAGGATGGAAAATTTTGCACGGAATGCGGAGAGGATATTGAATGGTATCCCCTGCATAGACAAAATGCAGTTAATAACAAGGAAAGCCCGGGATCTGGCGACATAATAAAAGAGAACCGGATAGAACACAAAAAAATAAAAAGAACAACCATTTTTCAGATTCTGGCTGTTGGGATCCTCATCATCGTAGGAATTCAGGTTTTCTCCACCATAGGGATACTTGTAGGGGGGATGAGCAGAGATATCCCGCTCTCAAACCTTAGTCAAACCGCTGAATCAAAACTCATAGGAATTCCTCTCCAACCCACGTTAACAATCACCAAGGTTTCAACTGCTCCGGTCACACAGTTGCCACAATCCGCTGGTATTACTCTGGAACCCACTTTGGCGACAACCTCGGTTACCGGTTCTCTTAATGAATACTGCGCAAAAACCTATCCCGGCACATCGTATAATCCCACAACCCAGCGTTGCGAAGAACGGTATCAGGTCCCCACCCCGCGGCCTACTCCACCTATAGTGCAGCTGGCTCCTGTTGTCACACCCACGGATACTTCTGACGGGATTTATCGCGAATATACCTGGAATTATAAAGGCACCGACTGGAGGTGGAATGTCGGGTTTCCAAAAGCCGGGTATGATTATTATAAGAGCAAATCTCACAGCCGGGAAAATAATTACGCGGAATATGCATTATCCAGCTATGACAGGACTATTTTGCAACAGATCGTTCAAAAATTTAAGGTTGGAAGAATCCAGAAGGGGTATACCCAAAACGATAATGTCCTGAATATCGTGGCATTTGTCCAGTCTCTTCCCTATACTTCCGATAGAGTGACAACCGGGTATGACGAATACCCCCGTTACCCCATGGAAACGCTCATTGATGATGGGGGAGATTGTGAAGATACAGCAATCCTCATGGTTGCTCTGCTTCATGAGATGGGATACGGGGTTGTCCTGATTCACCTGCCCGGTCATATGGCTGTTGGAATAAAAGGATCGGAAAATCTTCGTGGAGCCTCGTACGAATTCCAGGGTGAAAAATATTATTATCTTGAAACAACGGGAAAGGGATGGGGAATCGGCGATATTCCGGACCAATACAAAAATCTTGAAGCAGAAATTGTCCCCCTGGTCCAGGTACCGCTGATGAATATGGAATGTTCTTCCACCATGGAAAATGCAGACGGGCTTTTTATCTATTTCCACCAGCGATGTATTATCGAAAATATCGGTGTCGGGACTGCAAAAAATCCAAAAATGCAGTTTACTGCCATGGCCCTGAGTAAGGGAACGGGTATGGTATGGGAACCGGATCAGACCATTCCCCTTAGTGATTATCCTGAAGGTGCAACGGGATATGCCGAAGCAACGTTGAGGATTCCTCCGGACGAACTCACCCAGATAAAATATGAGATCTATGGCGATAATTTTGAGCCGGTTAAACAGAGTACGCCAATATTCTCATCCTGATTTTTGTTAAATGGGGTTTATTTATATCATTATTATTTTTGACATTGGGCGGTATATTTTTAAAGGCATAAAACCGTTCTCGCTTCCGTGAGTAACATGAAGTCTGATACCCATTTTTTGATCGGAACCGTGAGTATAGCTCTGGTCCTTGTATGTGCGATTATATGCGCCGGTTGTTCATCATCAAATTCATCCGCCAATCCATCTCAGCCTGCTTCTTCTTCACCGGTCCCAACATACCAGTCGGCCCCTCCCGTCACGACCAGCAGCCAGCTTGCAGTAATCACAACAACTCTCTCAAACGGTATCACTATCAGGTATCCCAGCGACTGGCAAAAGGAAGTGACCTCTGAAACATCTATGAGAGATTATGGACGTAGCACTACCAATATTGCCAATTTCTATTCACCGTATATCACCGGTGAACGGGTTCTCCCGTCATATCAGAATGTCGATACTTCCAAGCATACGACAATGAGTATTGATGTGGATCCCAATCCCGTAACGGATTTTGAAAATTATTTCAATCTGGCAACCCTTGCCCTCCAGAATAAATATGGTCATTTTGAAATCACGAAACACAATTACCAGTTAAAAATTTCATCTACCCGTACCTTTGAGGGGTATAGATCCTACCAGTTGGACTTTGATACGGACAATATGAGAGGTACATATATTTTTACAAACGTAGATGGGACAATTTACATTTTCTCATTCCAGAACCCGTCACCGTATTCAGCAGAAGTCATGGATATGTACAAATCGATAAGCATTGTTCCTCCGGTGCCCGCGCCCGTACAGAAATCCCGGTAAAAAAGAATAGACCCTTTTTTTGGGTTTGCAGATTGAATTATTCGCAGTAATGAGAACCTGAAATTTTAGAGGATTTCCTGTATTCCCCCGGGGATCTCCTGAAGGTCCAGCCGATAACGGGGCCTTGGGATCGGTCTGCCGTTAATACCTATTAGCATCCAGAATTTCGGGCACGGCGACGATTTCCGGCTAAAGGGATTTTTCATCAGCCGATCTCTCCACTACAACACGCCCGCCCCCCGTTCCGCAATCCTCATGTAGCATCACCAACAACCGCATCACATGGACACTCCGGATTCCCACGGGGCGAAGAAGGGCTACGGCCTCCTCATCCTCTCCATCTCGCTTGCCACGTTCATGTCAAGCCTTGACGGCACTATCGTCAATATTGCGCTGCCGGCAATCTCTGAAACATTCAATCTCACAACAACGTCCGTAAGCTGGGTTACCACCTCGTACCTGCTCGTGATGGTGGGCTGCATGCTCGTCTTTGGCAAAGTCGCAGATACGATCGGGTACAAAAAGATCTTCCTTACGGGTTTTTTAGTCTTCACCCTCGGATCATTGTGCTGCGGCATCCTGCCGGAGTTCGCCCTCGGTTATCCCTCGCTTGTCGCATCCCGGATGTTCCAGGCCGTGGGCGGAGCGATGATGATATCGGTTGCCACTGCCATGATCATCGCATATACCCCGGCAGACAAGAAAGCGAAAGCGATGAGCATCGTCACGCTCTTTGCCGCTCTCGGTACAGCAACCGGGCCTACCATCGGGGGAATCCTGACCCAGTACCTCTCCTGGCACTGGATCTTTCTCGTCAACGTGCCGATCGGGATCTTTGCTCTCCTTCTCGGGGCAAAAGTCATCCCGGAGTCGCAGCCTCAGGCAACGTCCGGCACATTCGACAAGGCAGGCTCCGGCCTTGTCTTTGTTGGGCTCGCGTCACTCGTTTTCGTGGTATCGGAAGGTGCAACCCTTGGGTGGACATCCCCCGTCATCATCGGAGTCGCTCTCCTTGCAGCAGTCACCCTGCTCTGGTTCGTCCGCAACGAGCTCCTGACCCCCAACCCTATCCTCGATATCGGCCTCTTCCGGAACCGGAACTTCTTTTTGGCAAACCTTCTCCTCTTCTTAGTCTTCTTCAGTTATTCCGGGATCAATTACCTCCTACCGTTCTACCTCGAATATGTCCACAGTTACAATACCTCGACTGCCGGCATGATCATGACCTCCCTCTCATTTACCATGATGATCGCGGGTCTCGTCGCGGGCGTGAGCTACAACCGGATAGGGCCGCGCCGGCTCTGCATCCTTGCGGCCATCCCCCTCATCCTCGGGTACGTCATGATGACCCGTCTCGCCTTCCACACGTCAACCGGTTTTGTCGTGATCGCCCTTGCCCTAATCGGCCTCGGGCTGGGCCTGATCGTCACTCCGGCCACGACCATGGTCATGATGTCGGTTGCACGTGGCAGGGCCGGAATGGTCTCGAGCCTTACGAGCCTTGAGCGGAACGCTCCCTCCCCCATCGGCATCGCAACCTTCAACGCGATCTTCATCGCAGGGGCCATTCTCATTGCAAAAAACTATGATGTCACTAAGATATCGCCGGCCGGTCTCAAGATGGAGACACTCTCGGCAGGATTCGATCTCGCGTTCATCCTCTCGGTCGTGCTCGGGGTTGTGATCCTGATAATTGCTATCGCCATCAAAGAAGAGATCCATCCGGACTATGCGGAAGCGGGAAAGGCCATGCGTTAGGATTCGCATGGGTAAATGGATCCAATCAGCGGAATATCATTCACCCGTTTTTTTTGTGTTCCACAAAATACCAAAACTGAAGTAGTACGTGAACAAGTTTGTGATATGGATTATAGGGTAATTGGTATTGGGGTCATTTTTTTAATGCTGCTCTTCATCACGACTGCAGGGTGTATAAATCCAAACGTAAATGCGAATCCATCGGTAACGACACCGGCCCCGGTGACCTCGCCTAAGCCGACCCTTGAGATAATCCCCGCCGCAATTACAACGACACCCACGGTGCTACCCGCCACGCCAGCATCAACACCTGCACCTGCAGTCTCTTTCAAGAAATCGGAAGTAAACCAGCGTTTTATGGATATTGCATTCGGGAACGAGAATGCTTTTCTCAACCGGTGGAGTGATCGTTTAATTAAAGTAAGTATTTTTGGAGAATACACCAGGGAAGATATCGGGGTCTTGAACAATTTCATCACCCGGTTTAACAACGTATCCGCTACCTCAAAACTTACCCGGATTATGGAAGGTATGAATGAGGACATCACCATTCATATCATGCCGCTCTCGTTTCTCAACACAATGCAGGATGATGAGACAAACAGGATATTCCGTGATGGAGATACAGGGGAGATTATATTTATTGAACGGACACTCAGAAACCAATGGGAGCCCTCCGATACGGTGTATATCAATTCCCG
This sequence comes from uncultured Methanoregula sp., assembly GCA_963676675.2. Classification (GTDB taxonomy): domain Archaea; phylum Halobacteriota; class Methanomicrobia; order Methanomicrobiales; family Methanospirillaceae; genus Methanoregula. Next base: position 2,457,002 of record OY781161.1, read on the forward strand.
GTTTACAGGTGAGGAACGGAAATACCTGCTCCTGCGGAGTCTTCTGTATGAACTTGGTTTCGAGGGCTATTCAGGAGACCCATCCAGTTTCTTCTACATCCGTGCCAAATCCGCAAATATCAGCACCACGGATTGGCTTGCAATCAGCATGATGTACAGTAAAAGGTTTAATTACGGGGATTCATTCCGTCTGGTGAAAGACAATCTTTCCCTCTGAAACATTCCTGTTTTCGGCCCACTGAGGTCCGGGGATCGACAGCGTTTAGCGGCAGAAGCAGTATGGGACAGAACTCACGAGGTGAGTTCATGGAAGTTTTCCAACAGCCTAGATTTCAAGAATTAATCCAGCCCCTACAGCGAATCTGTGTGCGGATTTTTACAACAACCCGCAATTATTTTTCATTTTTAAGGAATTGAGCACTAAAGAAATGCCCACACAAACAAAAAAGAAAAAAGAAGAAAAGGGAACTAGCCCTTCACCTAGTCAACCGATAAAAATACCGTGTAGGTTGTTTCCTTTCCGGTTAGCGGGTCAGAGACGTGTTTCAGCACACCCGAGATCTTCTGGTCTCCACTGGTGACAGCCTTGAGTTCCCATTCATGCATACCGCTTGCTCCGAATCCCTGGCTTGTTGACGGGGGGTAGAACTCGTCTTTGACAATGGTGAGGCCTGGCGTAGTGGTCAGGTTCCAGGACCACCCGGTCGTGGGGTTCTCATCGAGAACGACATATACCTGGCTGTTCTTTGGCACAGAGTAATAAAATTTGTTATCGCTCTCGTTGAGTGTATAGGAGCCATTTGCCGAAGCTACTTGCGGGACCGGGGTTGCCGGCTTAGTGACAACAGCAGTTGGTACCGGAGTTGCAGCAGCAGGTGATACCGGAGTTGCGGCAGCGGTTGATACTGCGGTAGTGGTCTTTGCGGGGGTCGCCGGTGTGCTTGGACTTGTGCAGCCTGCACTGAATGCTGCAATCAGGCAGACGATACAGAGAATGATGAATACGTGGTGGTTCTTCATGGTACAACTCACAATTTTACCGAATTTAAAATTTTAGCCCGGTTATATTTATGGTTTTACATTTTGTTCCGGATTGCGGGGTTTTCTCGAACGAGACGCCGGCAATCCCGCAAGCTCATGTGAACTCCCGTGTTCCCATCCAGTGCCGGGGGATTATGGTCTTTTGAATGGTTCTTATTTTTTCATTTTATCGAATAATTGCGCCGCCGGACAACCGAACGCTCTCTGCTTACAATACCGACAGGCCAGTTGTTTTCTCACAAAGGCATTTCCAAAAAATCCCAGGATGATGAGGGCGATGGTGAGAATAAGGATCGTTAAGGAAAACCCCTGTATAAGGAGAATTATTCCTGCGAGAACAGGGACAATAAACACAAGAAAATCCGGAACAATATCTTTCCATGTGATATTCACCTGGTTGAACCGCTCCGGTTGGCCCTTGTGAAAAAGTTTGGAGCTCAACCGGCCTTTACCAAAAGCACAGGTTTTGCCAAAATAATAACAGTCCACGCAATGCCGGCTCAATACGCGGAATTCAAGAAGAAGAATGAAAAGGACATAACAGATGACCCAGATGAAACTATACTGATAGAGAATAAATGCCCCAATAACATAGATCAGGAATGATAGCAGATTTGAAACGATTACAATTTGGGTTGGATAATTTTCATAGCATCCCGTTTCCTGCATACAGGAATAGACGAATTAAAAATATAATAAAAGTTTCTCAAACTCCCTCACCCTAAAATAAAAAAAGGTTTTAGCGTTTCCAGACTTCCATGCTTGACATGTTTTTCCCGTGATACGTGATCTCACTCGCGGTGAACACAAGCACGACAAAGTCGGGGTTCTCGGGCGTTTTGAAATACTGCTCGAACATCGGGTTCCAGTACTTCTTCTTTGTCGCAACATCCTCGTGGATCTTTCCTTTTGCCTGTATCTCGACATACGGGTCGGAGAATTCCTTTCCCGACCAGACCGAGAGGGCGGTATCAGGGTTTTTCTTCAGCTGCTCAACCTTCTGTGAGGACTTCATGGTCGCCCCGACAAATGTCATGTCGGGAAAGCCTGCAAGCACCATGAACCGGACTGCCGGTAACTTTCCATCCAATGTCGCAACAGCGTGAACATGAGGCCCGCCGATCACTTCCATAATTTGCTCTTTGAGTGCCATGAGGAGCATTGTGTACGGTGATCGTATTAAACATAATGATCTGGGTAATAAGGATCAAATGATATCGTAAACAACCCTCCTCACTGCCCCCTGTTGGATACATCTTTTAACCAATCTATCTCAATAAAAAATATTCAGGATCTGATACTTACATGATCACTATTGCGATTGTCACCCGCAGACTTAAAGAAGGAAAAACATATGAGGATTTCCGGAAAGCCTGGTTTCATACCGTGGGTTTCGGGACACCGAGCAAGCTCTATACCATGATCAACGCAGCCGACCCGCGGGAAATTATTGTCATCGGGTTTGTGGAAACCGAACTCGACCAGTTCATGGCCGGGCTGGATATAGATGTAAAAGAGCGGCTCGACCACTCACTCGATGACGTGATCGAACCTGAAATCGGGCGGAAGTTTGGGATTCTTGTATCGGAAGATGATTTCTCCGCTGCCGGATCTATTGAATATAAACCCGCTTTTATTGCAGGCAAAGAAACAGATCTTACGACAGTCTCACATGATTTATCAGAGATTGCAGAAATGATCAAAAAAGCATCTCTTAAACGGGATCGTGCCAGGCAAGCCAGATCTCCTCCTACGGATAACTCATGACTTCCCTCACGCTCACTTTCACCCCCCGCCAACCACGCTCTCATATTCCGGTACCAGCCATGTGGATCCGGGTGAACTTTTTTTGAGACAGATGCAACTGGATGAGGTAATCCTGCGGTGGAAGAAGACCACGCGGGCGTTAAAGATCTACGAACAGGAATATGGGAAAAATCTCACGGATTGTTTAGAGACGCGGACCGATGCAGAACTGGTTCATTTCAAAGATCCGGTAGAAGCTGCAGCATTCTTCTGCTTAATTGAACTGATGAAAACAAAAACAGAACAATAATCTTCTGGCACTTCACCTAAAAAAAAATCACAAAGATTTTTTACCGGAGTGTTTTACCTTATTAGCACGATTATATTGTCTAAGAGGATGAGATAATGAGAAACATTGCATTCCTTGCTATTACGGTTTGTGTACTGCTTATTGCCGGATGTACAACAACCCCGGCAACGACAACTCCATCAGGACAGGTCACTCCAATCCTGACATTTCCGGGAAAGACATCGCTGGATCCGGTGTTACCCATGAATGGAACGATTACACTCGGAAGCGGTAACAATACGATGGTAGTATCACTCTATAAGATTGAAGTTGATCCTCCGGCCGACAACAGTACCCATACCATAACCATCAACATAGTTGCAGGAAACAACGGAACAACCCCCCGCCAGTTAGTCTGGTTCAGTAAACTTACCAATATGAACGGGAATTCCTTTGGTGGAATCGGGATATCCCACAGGGGCAGCGGAGCACGGAGCGGAAAGATTCCCCCGGGTATGGCAGAAATACCACGTGATTACATTGAAATCCATTCCGATGATTCTTTTGCCACCTTGTCCAAAGGTGCATTACTGGATGTATACTTCATGGAAAGGACAAATAATCAGACCAGCATGGTACCGGATTATCATGTTGCGTGGGCGGTTGATCCGGGCGTGATCAGATAACTTCTTTTTCACCTCCGGTTTATGTTCGCGCTTAATTTGTTTTTCCCGTGAATTTTGCTATTAAAATTTTCGTGTCCATTAAAAAGGAAGATAAAGTAAAATCAAAAATACCTGAGCTGATACCATGCGACTTGCATATGTTGGTCTTTCCATTGCATTGGCACTTTTTATCATTGCTCAGGGAGTCAATAAACCATATTTATTCTATGCACTGGTTATTCCGGCTAGCCTTTTTATTTATGGGGTCATTGCAAAAGAGACACTCCCTGAAGTAAAAAAGGATGAGGAAGAAGATATTGCCGACCCGAAAGATGCGTGAACCGGTTGCCGGAAATACGATTCGATAAAAAATATAGAATTATAAACGGTAGAGTCCCTGCCTTTTTTATTTCTTCTCCCCAGGATCATCATCCCACGGGTGCAGCAGTTTTCCTTTGCGAATCACAATATCGGGCGCTTTTATGCCCATGCCCCACGAAGGTTCATCAAGCGAGGGGTCAGCCTCAGCCTCAAGCGTGAAAACAGCCGAATCCGGCAGTTCGTCCGGGCGCAGCGGAGGCATGACAACGGATCGTTCCAGATACGCGATCTCATCATCGGTCATCTTCTCATCAGGAATTGCAAACTCTTCGGGTTCCGGTTCAATATCCAGAGCAGTTGCCGGAAAATCCTGCATCTCGTACGGTCGCAACGGGGGCATCCTGATCGCCTTCACATCCTCCATCAGGAACACCCCGACATGGGAAAAAGATAGTCTTTAAAGAGAGATTAATAGTTCTGTATCGGTCTTAAAACCCGGTTTTTTTCTGCTTATTTTCTAGTAAAATCCTGAAGAGCAGGTCTGCACGTTTTTAATAATATGCCGTTAAAATGTAAATAAATCTTAAAAACACTTACAGATTGGTGATTTGAATGGATTTTGGAAACATGGTTGGTGACTCTTTTGCGTACGCAAAGGAGGCAATTATTGGAAAGTGGATGCAGTGGTTATTACTCGTTATTGCAACGATTCTTCTCTGTCTCCCGCTTCTTGGATATTCATTAAAAGTCCTCCGCGGGGATAAACCCGCTCCGGAAGTCAAAGACTGGGGCACGCTCTTCATTGACGGGATCAAGTACGCGATCATTACATTAATCTACCTCATCCCCACGATCATCATCTTCTTTGTTACGATCGGTGCAGGAATACTGGCAACGGTCGGACAGAACCCCGCTGAGGTAATGGGTGCCGTCATGGGCATGCTCTTTGGTTTCATAGTTGTTGCGATTGTTGCCATCCTCACGATGATCTTTGCCACCATCGGTACCATACGGTTTGCCCGTACCGGCAGCATGGGCGAAGCGTTCAACTTCGGTGAAATTTCAGCAACTATCGGGAAGATCGGGTGGGGCAGCTACATCATCTCACTGATAGTCCTGTTTGTTGTCCTGATTATCTTCGAGATCGTTCTCTCGATCATTGGCATGATCCCCTTTCTTGGATTCATCATTAATATCATCTTCATCGCACCTGTTACGCTCTTTGAGGCACGCTACCTCTGCCAGGTCTACGACGCTGCCGGTGCATAATCCCATCAATCTCTTTTTTTAATCGATTCCGGCTATCCGTAGAAATTTTATGGTGGCAATTTTATGATGACCCGTTCCATACCAGAGGGGGCAGTAGTCATTTCCCGTATTAACGGGACTAAAACAGGAACACTTCTCCTGAATTCAGAAGATGAAAGGGGTAAAAACACAGAGCCAGCGAGAACAACCCTTCCATAATCAGCATCCCGCAACCGAATGGGGGTAGCGGCTCTTCTTGTTAAAATAAAAAACGTACGAAATGTCGGTTGAAATCGCTAGTGAAGGTATTTTCTATTGAACTAATTGATACCTGGCTGGAAAATCTAAAAAAAAGAACCGGAATTATTTCTTCCCGTACACTGTTTCCGGATCAAAAATCTTTGTCCCGATAACCTTACCGTCAAGTGTCCGGTAAAAACAGGATTCATATCCCGTGTGGCATGCAGCACCGGTCTGCACCACTTCATAGATCAGGCAGTCCTCATCGCAGTCAGTCAAGACCCGTTTCACTTTCTGGAAGTGCCCGCTCTCTTCACCCTTTTTCCAGAGTTTTTTCCGGCTCCGGCTGTAATAATGTGCATAGCCGGTCTCTTCCGTGAGCCGGACCGCCTCTTCGTTGGCGTAGGCCATCATCAGCACTTTTAAGCTTTTTTTATCCTGCACAATGACCGGAATCAGTCCATCAACAAATTTCAGGTTCAGCATGGTTTAAGCTCCCGATACAAATAATTTCATGATTGCAAGGAGGAAATCCCCAAAGATTATTGCAGTGACAAGTCCGGCAGTGATCGGGATGATGAACGGGACTGCATAGGAGATCCAGACGGTGCCAGCTTTTTTGTAGATTGAGAGTTCTTCGGTGAACTCTTCTGGATGTTCCCGGAGATCCTTGGTATAGACCCGACCTTCGCCCCCGTACATTCTCTTAATGGAATCCCAAAACCCGATAAACTTACGGTTCATTATCCCTTTCTTCTCCTCAAAATCCTCCATTACAAAACCCCATTCCTGCTGGATAGTGTCGCCCTTAACCGGGAATCCAAAGAACATATACATGAGCGGGGCACGGTTTCCCCGCACAATGTTAATGGCAAATATTCCTAATGGGGCCACAAGATTGAGCAGCAGGGCATTAATCAGGACCGAGAACGCCAAAAATCCAATCGGTGTATCCCCCAGCAACGGGGTGAACGGAAATGTCGGGACACAGAACGAGATGAAAATGAGCGCCCATGCATCTGCCCCCCCGAATAAGCGCATCCTTCCAAACAGGTAGAACACCCCACAGAAAACAGCAGGAAACAGGACAAAGAGAGCAGGTGTCCCCCAGTTACCAAAAAAGAGAATCAGGGATGTGATTGCAAATATCATGACAATTAAGATGAAGTACCAGCGGCTGAGTGCTTCTTCGATATTGGACTCCTGTTTCTTTTTCTTCGGTTTGGTTTTTCCTTCAGGTTTCTGTTTGAACGTAATATACGAAATATACGCAAAAATTCCGGCAAACATCGCATACCATGGCACGAGGGTCATGCTGAATGTTGCAGGAAGAATCAGCCATGCCAGTATGGGGAAGATAAGGGTGACTGCAAGATATTCAAACCTGAACGGTTCACCGGGCTCATGACTGTCGAGATAATTGGCATAAAAGAAACTTACGATCAGCGACAGGTAACCTGCGATGAGACTGAAATTTCCGGTCTTTGTATACAGGAGCCAGACAGATGCGGGAATCCCAATAATGAGCATGGGATACCAGGTCTTAAACGGCACACGCCGGTCCTTAATATCGAGATACGAGGCATAGATCAGGGTGATAAAAACCGCAATCGCCGAGATCACCATCGGGTACAGTAGTTCCATAAATCCAGTACATGCTTTTTTTTTGGAACACTTATGTATGGCGCTGGCAGCGGCAGGCAATCCACAACTCTCTAATATCCGTATTGCAAATAACTGCCATACGAGAATCGGAGCAGAACCCGACCTGCCGTTTGCCGTAAGTATACATTTCAGGAGATGATTTTTTTTGAAAATCCAGAACATGATCGATACAATCCTTACGGAGTCTCAACTCTTGGGAACATTCCCACTCCCTGAACTGATCAGTTTTGCAGAAAAGGGCAGAATTAACGGCATAGCTGCATCCAGGGAGAACGACAAGCAACAATATTTTGCAATCCTTGCCGGTGAAGTGGAAGGTGCCATTTTCATTGATGAAAAAGGAACGCTCTTTGGCGATAATGCCGTGATGCTGATTACGGGTGTCAAGTCGTTTACGCTCTATGGAGTAAATACCGAACAGGTCAATGCGATAGTTGCCGGATGTCGTATATTTGAAAAGTCCCGCATGAAAAAGGGGAACATCAAAGAAATTCCTGAATTCGGCAAAAAAAATGCCGGATTAGGGGTGTTCACGCTCACCATCCGGAGGAATAATGAACCCCAGAACGGAGTCCGGGTATCCATCAGAAAGGAAGGCAAGGTTGTAGGAAGTGATGTAACCACACGGGATGGCAGCGTGGGCTTTAAGCTGATGCACGGCAGGTACGAGGTTATTGTGCAGGACCGTAACCAGCAGATCACTACGTTCCCTGTACAGTTTGAAGAGTCCAGCTCGCACAAGTTCCTGCAGATATAATAAAAAATCATTTTGTTTTGAAATTTTTCATTGCTATTAACGAGATGGATTAACACGAAAATCTAGGATTTTTTCTTAAAGAGGGCTTTTGATAACCGGTCGATGAAACCTTCTCTCTTTCCTGCAACGGGCTCTTCTATGTAGGGTACACCGACCAGATCGGATGCAATGCGTTTGATTGCAATCGATGCCGGGGATGTGGGGAACTTGATGACGATCGGGACCTTTGCAGAGGAAGCCCGGCGCACATTCGCGTCTTCTGGAATGATGCCCAGCACTTTAACGCCGAGCACTTTCTCCATCTTTTTCGTGATAGTATCGATATCATCCTGATCGACACGATTGATAATTGAACCGAGCACATGCCCGCCTACAACTTCGGTCAGGATTTTGATCTTGAGTGCATCAACAATAGAAGCGAGCTCGGGATTAACGACAAGAATTACTTCATCGGAAACTGCAAGAGGAACAACACCGTCCTTGCTGATACCGGCAGGTGCATCCATCAGCAGGAACTCGCAGCGCTTGATTATTTCGCCCATCACCTCCCGCATTTTGTCCTGGTCAGCCTGCTGGAATCCCTGGAGGGAGATCCCGCTCGGGATTACCTTGAGTCCGGCCGGACCTTCGTATATTGCATCGTTGATAGTGCATTTACCTGCAAGAATTTCATGCAGGGTAACGGGGACATCCTGCAGGCCAAGGAGAAGACCTACATTTGCCATCCCGATATCGGCATCCATGAGGTAGGTTTCTTTACCGAGTTGGGCAAGCACGGTTCCGAGATTGATAGAAACGGTTGTTTTTCCCGTTCCTCCTTTTCCCGAAGCGATTGTATAAACCTTGACCATCGAACACCTTATGGAGCTAGGTATTTCTATTGAATTTATATAAGATTACCATTTCATCCTGTTTTTTTCATTTAGATCTACCCGTGTAAAATAACTTTTGTATCTGCCAACCTTTTTCATGATTATTATTAGGGTGCGGGGCATTTGTATTTGATTATTTTGGCAGAAAAAGCATAAAATACCGCTCATTTTACTTTTTTAGTCTTAAATTATGTACCGTAACGATCCACAGGATAGATATACTTACAGGCAAAATTATCCTTTAGCCTGCTCTATGCACACTGCTCTGATAATCCGTCAACCAAGGGGATGTCTGGATTGACCAAGGATACCGACGAAATCCTCGAGGATACCAACTCGCTTTTAAAGATGATTGGTGGGAGTAAGAAAAAGGAGGATTTCCCCTTAGAAAAAGATCTTGGACTCCCATCCTTCTCTCCTGCTGTGGAAGAAGAGACGGCAGAAGCGGGTGATTTTTCAGCACTGTTAAAAAAACTGGGTGTGACAAAAAAAGAGACACCTGAAAAAATAGTCCTTTCTCCTGAACAACCTGCCCTGAACATTCCGCCCGATACGCAATCAACAGAGGACTGGTCCTCGTTTAAAATAGAAGACCTGTTTGAAGACATTCCACAAACCAGCCACGATGCTGCCTCTACTGATTCTTCGGTGGAAACAGAATACGATGAAATGATCATCTCCGTTGACCAGATAACTGATTTATCCGGGCTTATTCTGCCAAAAGGCACCACATTTAATGTTGAAGAGATCAATCTGCACGGGCGCATCAATGCGTTTGAGAGTACCGGGTCCGGTACCCTGCCGGAGGAGTTGAACGAGATCTGGAAACGGGAATTCTCCCGGGCCGGCTTCAAGGATCTCGACATAGACGGTGAGATTGAAAAGGAAAAACTCAAGGCCGGACTCAAAAAGTTTAGTATATCTTCCCTTTTCAAGGCCATCATTTCAGAGCAGGAGGCGTACGATCCCCATAAACACGGACCGCTTGTTGATCTCGTTTTCCAGCCGGAAACCGGTATTGAAGAGATGGAGATGTATCCGGTCAATGAGCCCTTTGCTTATATCCGGATCACCTACGATCACTCAACCCATGAGTACACCTATCATGTACTCGAACCGGTACTCACTGAGGCTGAAAAAGAATTATTAGTCGAACTTAAAGAGCGCCTCTTCGATACGCTCGATATCAATACCAAAGACATATCGAAAGAGGAAGCCCGGCACAAACTCAGGACGTCTGCTGATGATATTATTGCCGACTTCGGGATCAAACTCACGCCGGAACAGCGTGAGAAGATTCACTACAACATGTACAAGGACTTCTTAGGCGATGGTCTGATCGATCCCATCATGCACGATAAATATATCGAGGATATTTCGTGCGATGGTATCAATACCCCTCTCTTTGCATTCCATGCCAGCTATGAATCAATGAAGACAACGCTTTCCTATCAAAAAGCAGATGAACTGGATTCCTTTGTCACCAAGCTCGCCCAGCGGGCTGGCAAGTACATATCGATTGCAGAACCCATCCTGGATGCGACCATGCAGGATGGTTCCCGTATCCAGATGACACTGGGAAAGGAAGTCACTGCCCACGGTTCAACATTTACCATCCGAAAGTTCAAGGATGAACCAATCACCCCGACGGACCTCATTGAATGGGGCACGTTCTCGCCGCTCGCGATCGCGTACATCTGGCTGTGTGTTGAGAACGGTAAATCAGGCATATTAGCCGGAGGAACTGCATCCGGTAAGACTACTGCCCTCAACGCTATTTCCCTGTTCATCCCGCCCATGTCAAAGATCATTTCGCTGGAAGATACCCGTGAATTGAAACTGCCCCACCCGAACTGGATCCCCAGCGTGACCCGGGATTCGTTTGACACCGCAGGCAGGGGCGAGATCAACATGTATGAACTGTTGCGGGCTGCGATGCGGCAACGTCCGGAATATATCATTGTGGGTGAAGTTCGTGGCAAGGAATGCTTAACCCTTTTCCAGGCAATGAGCACCGGCCATATCACCTATTCCACAACACACGCCGATTCCGTGGCAAGTGTAGTACACCGTATCGAAAACCCACCCATGGATGTCCCGCGAAACATGCTCTCTGCGCTAGACTTCATCGCCATCCAGGTGCAGGCACGGGTCGGCGGAAAACGCATCCGGCGGAACAAGCAGATCGTTGAGATTCTCGATATCGATCCGAGAACCAACGAGCTGATCACAAACGAGGTATTCAAGTGGCGGTCAGCGACCGACGAGCACACCTACTCCGGGAAATCCTATCTTCTCGAAGAGATCATGGAGGCTAAAGGGTGGAGTGAATCCCGGATGCGCGAAGAACTGAAGCGCCGACAGGAAGTGCTCGAATGGATGAGGATTAAAAAGATTCGGCATTACAAGGATGTAGCAAAAATCCTCATCTCCTTTCACCGTGATCCTGAAGCAGTCATCGAGACCGTGAGGAAGGATCTCTATGAATAGTTATGAGCGGTTCTGCTTCAACCTGCTCGGCAACCGGATGAAGGGCAAGCGCGATGAGTACGCACAACTACGAAGTGATCTCATATCCGCGCGGTTCAAGACCTCATTTGAGGCATATCTTTCCACCGCCTTTGTGAGCTCCATTTTAGTCGGGCTTTCTGCTGCTATAGTAGCGGGTCTCTTTACCTGGATTTTGAAATTGCCTACCCTGATCAGGTACAGGGGTGCCGGTCCCGATCCGCTGCTTATGCTGTACGCTCACAGCCTTATCCTTGGAACCATATTCGTCACGATCTTCTCCCTGCTGGTGTTTGGAGGACTTACGTATGCAGTATTCATCATGTATCCCGGTATTGAGGCTGCAAACAGGCGAAGAAATATCGATGCCGGCCTGCCCTATGCAATCAATTATGTTACGTCAATGTCTACTGCAGGGATCACTCCTGCCGAAGTGTTCCGGCTACTGGGAGACAGTCCTATCTATGGCCAGTGTTCGGTTGAGGCACGGTATGTTGCTCGGGAGATCGATATTTTCGGGCGTGACCTGATCGATGCACTCCGGCTGGTATCAGCCACTACTCCCAGTAAACGGATGAAAGAATTCTTACAAGGAGCTATGGCGAGTATCTCGAGCGGGGGTAACCTGACACAGTATTTCCGGACAAAATCTGACCAGTATGCGCTCGAGAACCGGCAGACGCAGAAACTGTTTTTAGATACGCTCGGGCTGATCGCAGAATCATATGTTACGGCAATGGTTGCAGGCACACTGTTTTTGATCATCCTGCAATCGATCATGTCAGTGCTTTCCGGGGACAATAAGCCGATGTTCCTGTATGCAATCATCTATATTATGATACCACTTGGGAGTGTCGCGTTTGTGATTATGATAAGTTCCATGACCCCGGAGTCCTGAAATGGGGATCAAAGATCGCATCAACACTATCGTTCATCGTGGCACTGACATCTCCCCACCGGTTACACTCACTGATGTGAATACGGGAACAAGCATCACAGATCGGGTAAAAAATCTCTTGAACCGTGGCACTGATACCCCTACGCCGGTAAAATCCACGGAATTGAATTCGGTAGAGGCAGAATTCCAGGAAATTACAAAAAAACTGGAGCATGAACGCCAGACACGGGCGGGGATCGGGAAATTTCTCAAACACCCGGTTCAGGTGCTTTTAGAAAAACCGGTTAACATCCTGGTTGTCTGTATACCGCTGGCGTTGATTGTCTTTATCGGGGGATTTATCTTCAGTGTGAGAACCTACGGCATCCAGGTAATCTTCAATTCCACGATAGTGGATGATTTTGTCGTCTTTGCTGTACTCATTGCTATTGTACCCCTGGCTCTTCTCGATTTTAAGGAGCAGTGGCGGGTTTCAAACCTGGAAAATGCTCTTCCGAACTTTTTCCGGGACCTTGCCGGTATGAACGATTCCGGGATGACGCTGCCCAATGCGGTTCATCTGGTGTCTGCTGCAGAATATGGCACGCTTACTCCCCATATCAGAAAACTTGACAACGAGATGTCATGGGGTATAGGTTTTGTCGAGGCACTGTACCGGTTTGGTAAAAGCCTGGGAACCCCGCTTGCTGATCGGAGCGTTGACCTTATCGCAAAAGCTAGCAAGGCCGGAGGAGACGTGAGTGAAGTGCTGCGTGCTGCAGCAAAGGATACCTTTGAAGTGGTCAATCTCCAGCAGGAACGCAGTAATAATATGCTGATTTACGTCGTTATCGTCCTCGTCTCGTTTGCCGTTTTCCTGTTTGTCATTGCAATTCTTGTCACATCGTTTCTTACTACGATGGCAACGGCAGGTGCTACCGCTGTGGCTTCAGGGGCACAGGGATTCGGAGGGGTTATCGATCTCTTCATCTACAAGCGACTCTTTTCGCATGCTGCAATGCTCCAGGGATTCTTCTCAGGACTTGTGGCCGGCCAGATGGGTGAAGCGCGATTTATCTCCGGTCTGAAGTACTCTGCAATCATGCTGCTGGTAGCGTGGATTACGTTCCGGTTCTTTATCTGAACTTTTTTTAAAGAATTTTTTTTAATTTCCTGAAGACATATCAGACAAAGGGAAATTGATCATCGAGTGCAATATTTTCATTGCGATTGTACCAGGCCTTTTGACTTCGTTCGGGTTTTTGAATATGAGCTTGCCAGTGATCCAGTTTTTGCTATTTCCGGTTTTTTTAAAAAAAAAATGAAAATTCTCAATCAAAAAAGATCTACAGGGCAACAGCTAAACGAAAAATGCAGAGTCTTTTAAAAAAAATAAAAAAAAATCAGGAGATATTTTCGGTGCTGTATCCTTTTAAGGACAGCAGCTCTTTGACCCGGTCACGGTGGTTTCCCTGGAGTTCGATGGAGTTGCCCTTGACCGTTCCACCGCAGGCCAGTTTTCCTTTCATATATTTTGAAAGATCTTCAAGATCGATATCAGTTGGATCAAGTCCTTCAATAACGGTCACTTCTTTTCCATAGCGCCGTTTGTTCACTTTGACATTGATCCTTTGCTGTTCCTTTGCTACCTCTTCACAGATACAGAGTTCCTTAGGTAGTCCACACGTCGGGCAAATCCCACCAATCATTACACCTAAATTTACGTCTCTGTTTATTTATTACTTGGCATTGAAAGAAAAATTGCGCCCGGTTTCCTAAAACTTATAGGTTTTTAGCCTGAACTAAACTAAAAACACCCATAAACAGCCTCTGTTTTTATGACCTGCGCAGGCATACGTACACGTACGGAAATGTCATTGTTTGTGATGGGATCAGCGTCCCATGTGGGAAAGAGCATAACCGTTGCTGCGATTTGCCGCTGTCTTGTGAGAAGGGGGATTACCGTTGCCCCGTTCAAATCGCAGAACATGAGTCTCAACTCGTATGTAACTCCCGATGGGGGTGAGATTGGTATGGCCCAGGCAATGCAGGCAATTGCAGCACGACAGTCCCCTCATACCGATATGAACCCGGTCCTTCTCAAGCCAAAAGGCGATTGCATTTCACAGGTTGTACTCAATGGTCGTCCCTACAAGGATGTTGCGATCACGGAGTATTACAAAGAGACACCGGAACTTCTTAAAACCGCACTTGAATCCTATCACCGGTTGAAATCCACGTACAGGGAAGTTGTCATTGAAGGAGCAGGGGGAGCTGCTGAACTCAATCTCTATGACCGGGATATTGCAAATACCCTGCTTGCAAAAGACCTCCGGGTCCCGATTATCCTTGTTGCCGATATTGAGAGGGGAGGAGTATTTGCCCAGGTCTATGGGACACTCATGCTCCTGCCAAAAGAACTCAAACCGCTGGTAAAAGGCATTATTATCAATAAATTCCGCGGAGACAAAACAATTTTTGAGCCCGGTGTGAAAAAAATTGAAGAATTGACGGGCGTGCCGGTGCTCGGGGTTGTCCCGTACTTCAGCCTGCCCCTTCCAAGCGAGGACTCGCTCTCGATTGGGGACAAGAAACCCGGGCAAAAAGGTGTACGGATTGCTGTAATACGACTCCCCCGTATCTCAAACTTTACCGATTTCGAGCTGCTTGAACAGTATGCGGGAGTTGATTATGTAACGCCCGGTGTATCTCTCGCCGGGTACGACTGCATCATCATCCCCGGCACAAAGAACACGATTGAAGATCTTGCGGACATTTTTAAGACCGGTATGGATCATGAGATCAAAAAAGCCCGGAAACGTGGTGTTCCGGTGATTGGGATCTGTGGGGGATACCAGATGCTGGGCCGACAACTCGTGGATGACGGGTTTGAGTCATCAGCCGGGACATATGAAGGTCTCGGTTTGCTAGACGGGATCACGCGCTTTACTTCCTATGAAAAGACCACCACACAGGTAACCCGCACTGCCTGTACTGTGCCTCCCATCCTTTCAGCCATGGGAGAAGTGACGGGTTACGAGATTCATATGGGAATGACCGAGCCCGGCGGGGATAAGGAAGCATTGCATGGCGATGGCCGGGTTAGTGAGGACGGCCTTGTCTTTGGCACCTACCTGCACGGGTTGTTCCAGAATCCATCTGCTGCCAATGCGCTCCTTCTATTTCTCCACAAAAAGAAGAATATACCATTTGAGCCGATACCCCTCTGCAGTGAGGATCCTTATGAGGTGCTGGCCGACCTGTTCGAAAAATATGTTGATATGGATGCAGTCCAGGCACTGTTGAGTGGATAATTGCTGGCGTAACAATCAAAAATCAACTGATGATATTGGTTATGCTGTGAAATCCCCCGCCCTGTCGGTCAGCACATTTGACGGATTCCGCCTTGCTATAATCAACTCTCTCTGTTACCCTGCACTTTGTGCAGTACGCGAGTGCCGGGGATGTAATAGATCTGTCCTGCACTTTAAACTCCCGACTGTGCACACAGAATCCACAGTTCTCCACCGGCTCTTTCTTGTCTGCAAGACACTGCACTTTTCCTTTTATCACCGGAATGATCCGGTATTCTCCATCAGTCATGAAAATATATCTCCGTGAATTATGTGTATTGTTCCCTGTAGATATAATACGATAGAAAACACAGAAGACCGTTTTTTAATTTCTGAATAACATCATGTTTTACTAAAAAAAGATATTTTCACAGCGTCATGAACACAACAGTCCTCTGGAAAGTAAAAACTTCTGAATAAGTTTAGCGGCCAAACCCGGGAATAATACCCGATTCATCACTATCCTTAAAACGCTCAAGCGCCAAAAATGTGCTATGAAGGTGTGTATTATGTGCGGAGGGGAAGGAACCCGGCTCCGCCCGCTCACATTTGAACGACCAAAACCCTGTATTCCGATTGTTAATCGGCCGTCGATTCACCATCTTGTCTCACACCTTTCGAACCTGGGCTTTCGGGAAGTTGTGCTGACCCTCGGTTACCTGGGTAGTGCCATAGAAGATGCGCTCGGGGATGGTTCACTTTTCGGCGTTGAGATCACATACGTTCACGAGCAGTCCAAGCTGGGTACTGCCGGGAGTGTTAAAAACGCCCAGAAGTATCTTGATGGACAGGATTTCCTTGTTGTTGGCGGAGACCATGTCACTGACTTAAACGTGCTTGAATTTTACCGCTCGCACCAGAAACAGAAAGCTACAACATCGATTGGCCTGATCTCGATTGACGATCCCGGAGAATATGGTATCGCCGAGATTGATGTGAGCTATGAGATAAAAAGGTTCAAGGAAAAACCAGCGCCCGGTGAGATCTTCTCAAACCTTGCAAGTACCGGAATGTACGTGTGCAGCCCGGAAATATTCGATCATATCCCGTCAGGAACCCGGTATGATTTCGCCCGGGATCTCTTCCCCTCACTGATGGAGGAAGGGCATGTGATCAAAGGCTGGCTTGCACGCGGAAACTGGACAGATGTGGGAAGCCCGCATTCCCTCCGACAGGCCGAGCGCTGGAAACTCCAGGATCTCACGTTCTCTGATATTATCGGTAATCTCTCCATGCATGGTGCTGAGGTCCAGGGACCGGTACAGCTTGGGGATTCGATAACACTGGGTAAAAACACCAAAGTTATTGGTCCGGTCTCCATTGGTCCGGGAACAACCATCGGCGATAATGTGCTTATCGGCCCCTATACGAGCATCGGTGACAAGTGTATCATCCGCAATAATTCCCGGATCTTTTCATCATCACTTTACAACCGGGTGATTGTTGGGGCGAACAGCACGATATCCGGAAGTATCATCGATAATGACACGCACATTGGGGAACACTGCAGCATCGAAAACGATACCGTTATCGGTCCCCGCGTAGTGCTGCGGGATCGCGTGGTTGTCCACTCCAAGACACGTCTCTGGCCTGAAGTCGTTGTTCCGGATGGGATGATCGTAAAAGAGCATGTGCTCAATGACAAGTATGACCTGCGGTATGATGGGTCATAAGAAAAATCCGAACGGTCCTGCAAGATTCAATAAGGTATGATCGCCCCCTTTTTTACTGTGGGGGGATGCTTTATTTTTAAATTAAACTCTCCTTACCAGCCGGTGGGTAATTGCAACCAGCGGGTGGCGGGCATAATCGAGCACTTGTACATCGTCTAATGTCTTTAAGTTCATTGCATGTGCAGTCCGTTCCATACCGAGTTCGATATCCTCTTTGATCTCGATAATATATGCATCCAGGGCCGTAATCCCCAGCCGTTTTGCTGCTATCGCCCGGTGATGACCGTCAACAAGGATGATTTTTCCCGGGCGTCTTACCACGATAATCGGTTCGGCCAGACCTTTTTGGATCTCGTATATTCTTCCTTCCAGTTCATCCTCATAGATTTTTGACTGGGTTGGCAGGAGCTCCTTGACCGGCACCGTTCCACGGTCCAGGGATGGGTCCACACCGTAGAGTTTTTTCAATGTGGTTATAAAATTAAAAACTTTTTCGGGAGATACGTGTTCTATCTGGGATCGTATTACATCAGAATTGGAGATGATGCCCAGCAGGTGATTTTTCTCATCAACCACAGGCAGCTTCTGGATACCGGATCTGAAGATTACCCGGGCTGCATCGTTGATGTCCATCTCCGGGTCAGCCACGATCAGGTTATCCGACATGACCTCTTCAACCATTGCATCCGGCTGGATAAAGAGGAGATCACGGGCTGCGATATACCCTACAACAACGTCACCATCTATCACCGGGAATCCGTCATGGTGGGTTTTCTGGATCTCGTTAATGACATCTTTTGCCGTACTGTGGATGTTGACGCTGACAACATCGTAGGTCATGTAATCCTTGACCTTTTTCTTGTCCATCACTACAGGTTCTGGTGAGAGAGTATAAAAAAGACACCGGATAATTGGGAGGATGTGTTTATAAAAAAAGTATCCGTAATACCCATTTAAAAAAAAAACTGCGGAATAGTTTATGACGGTTTGATTATGATTTAATAAGGAGGATCAAAAACAATGGGCGAAAAGAAACAAAAAGAAAAAAAGGTAGCACAGTGGAAAAAGATAGTCGTTGTCGGCGCCTGTGTGCTTTTTGTTGTACTTATGATAGTATCGGGCATGGGTTCCAGCTGGATAAGCGCTTTTGCGGTTGCCAAGCCCGGGGATGTTGCAGTAATTGATTACACCCTGTACGATGCCGGGGGAAATCCCATTGTTACCACTGACCAGACGATTTTTAAACAGGCAGTATCTCAGGGAAAATTCATGCTTTTCTCAAAACAGCTCTCGATAACCACCAACCAGTCACTGACACAGACGCTTATACCAGTGCAAGTGTACTCAACCAGTTCTGGCTGGGTTGACAAGTTTGCAATTTTCAAACCTGAATACGATGCCATGAGTTCAGGGATCGTTGGTATGAAAGTGAATGAACAGAAACGGGTTAACATTCCGCAATCTGCATCAATGACCCAACTCTGGACCCCGGAACTGCTCATGCGCAATGGCGTGAATTTAAGCGATATTAAAGTCGGGGATATAATTCCGATGGGAGTATCGGATAATCCCGAGGCAATGGCCACCAACCAGTCCAGCACGTCGTATGTGCGTATAGGGGAAGTATCACAGAAAACAGCGGATGGTGCAACGGTGAACTTCGGCTATCCTGCTATTGATTTCCGTGTAGTATCGATTAACAAAAACAACTGATTTATACCCATTCTCTTTTTTACTATGATTGTTCATTCCTGTATATGGCAGTGCGTGTTACCTGTTTTCCTGCCGTAGTACCTGACAGCAGACCGGGATTATCGATCAACCGGGAAATGGAAAGAAAACGATTTCTAAAAATTGATGAGATTGATACAGGTATTAACAGCATTTGAACACGCAATACGGGTCAATGTGACACCAATAATTGTGATCCTGAAAAAAGATGAATTGTTGTTATTTTTTGGATTTTAGCGCTTCGTATTCTGCCAGCACCGGAGCAATTGTTTTTGTGGATATTGAGCGGCGCACCAGGGTGGTAAGCTTGCGGCAGTAAGTGATATGTGCAACCTGAAAGCTGACGATGAGTCCGAAACAGAAGCAGGTGACGCTGATCAGGGTGTAACTTAAGACATCAACCATCTTTTTCCCTCCGAATTTATGTCTCCTTTGCGAGTTCATCTACCATCGGGACAACGGAATCTGCATCAGAACACTGTGCAGCGATCACCATAAACCGTTTTGTATAATACATCATCAGTAACTGGTACCCGAGAACCAATCCGATGAGAAAAGTAAGGATCCCGATACTGATGTAAATAATAAGATCTGTCAAGATTTCAGCCATAACGCATCTCATTGACTGTTACGGGGGCAACCAGATAAATATATTGACTGGTTCTCATACAGGCTCTGCACGTACATGAATCGCGGATGCTTTAACGCTTGCAATAATGGTAGTACCGACTGAAAGCCCCAGTTCCCCACAGGAACGGGTCGTAATAAGGGCAGTGATGGGCGTTCCGCAATCAACGGTGACCCTGATGAACGGCCCGAGCGACACCAGTTTTGTGATTGTCCCGACAAGCTGGTTGCGGGCGCTGGTCTTACGGACTTCTGATTCGGGAATTGAGATCGTAACTTCTTCAGGCCGTATATAAAGTGCTACTGTTTTTCCCGGGGGGCAGGGTGTGACCACTTCGAAACTGGCATTGTCAAGTGCTATCATTGCCAGCCCCCGCTCATTGGACTGCACCACGCCTCTAAGGATAGTATCTATACCGACAAATCGTGCCACTTTTTTTCCTTTGGGCTGGTAGAAGATATCGTGAAGCGTGCCCACTTGTGCTAAGCGCCCGTCCATGATGACACCCATGCGATGTGCAAGACGCTGACCCTGGACCATATCATGTGTGGCGAGGATGATGGTTGTGTGCAGATCGTTGTTGATCTTAATGAGCAGGTCTTCGATAATCTCAGATGAGACCGGGTCAAGGTTTGCGGTGGGCTCATCCAGCAACAGCACTTCGGGGTCGGTAACCATTGCCCGTGCGATTGCTACTCGCTGCATCTCTCCGCCGGAAAGGGTGATTGCCCTGCGCTCTTCAAAGCCAGTAAGACCGACCAGGTCCAGAGCTGAAGTGACGCGTTTTGGGATCTGCGTCCGGTCTGTGCCGCGGAACTTAAGGCCAAATGCCACATTTTCCCCTACGGTGACATTGAGTACCGCGGGTTTTTGGAAGACCATGCCCATGCGCCGGCGAATTGAAAGGCGTTCTTTTTCTGTGCCGGCAGTATCCTGCCCGTCAAACAAGATCTTCCCCGAGGTTGGCCGGTCAAGGAGATCAATCAGCCGCAGCAGGGTAGTCTTGCCGCTACCGGAGGGACCTATGAGGGTAAAGATCTCCCCGCGCCTAATCTCCAGATCAATCTCATCTAAGATCTTTTGTTCACCAACCTGGCGTGTAAGAGCAGTTATCCTGATCATGAACGCGGCCCACCCAGCACTTTTTGATGTTCATATGACAGGCCGGAAGTGATGAGATTCATGGCCACGACAATAACAAGAGCAATAGCGAGCAGGATAATTCCCAGAGCGATCGAAAATCCAAAAGCCCCCATCCCCGTCTGGAGGGCGATTGCCGTAGTCAGCACCCGGGTCTGGCCTGCGATGTTTCCCCCTATCATCATCGCAACCCCGACTTCCGAGATCGCTCTGCCGAATGCAAGGATCACCGCACTGAGGATCGCCAGCCGTGCTTCTTTTACGATCTGGAATATACCCTGGAACTCAGTTGCACCGAGAGATACCAGGGTGTCGCTGATATTCCGGTCAACTCCGCTGAGCGCAGAAATTACAAGGCCTGTTGTGATGGGGATAATGAGTACCATCTGTCCGAGGATCATTCCTTCCGGTGTGAAAAGAAGACCCAGAAAACCAAGCGGCCCACTCCGCGAAAGCAGGAGATACAAAATAAGACCAACTACTACGGTTGGGACTGAATAGAGCGTCTGGATGATCAGTTTGAGCGTTTGTTTACCTTGGAATTCACGGAAATGGATCAATCCTCCAAGGGGTATAGAAATGCATGCAGCAAGAATTGTTGCCGCAAGCGAAACGTATATTGAGAGAGCTGCAATATGCAGGACCTCGGGATTGAGGGTGACGATCAGATCGATTGCCTGTGTGATTCCTGTAACAATCTCATCCATCCAGATCACCTCATGTTTAAAAATAGTAGGTGAGGAGCGGTAATAAGGCGTTCTAATAGAGAGCTGTTTTTCCTTCGCCTTCCTTTATTGACGGATTCACAAATTGTTTTTAAAGAGGAAAAAATTACCTTACGAATTGCTATAAAAAATTGTAAAAAAAAATCTCTGCCTTTACTTTTGTTGAATATTCGCAAGCGATGGGGCTTGAATGATTCTCTGGTAACACGAAAAATGAAATAGGTTGTTTTAGTGTTTGGTAAAGGGGTTGAAAACCCTCTCGAAGATAATATCGCTACCGGAGTTGTGGAGCCTGCCTCGCTCGGTCATCTTCCTGACATATGCATGGAGTGGATGTTCTATGTTGACACCCGGGACGTTGCCAGACCTCTTCACGAGTTCAACCTGCTGGGTGTGCATGAAGAGCGTGTTCGGGATCTCTGCGTGATAGATTTCATGCCACTGGTCGCAGTTCACGCAGGAGTCTGCAATGTGGGCAAACCGGATAAAGTGGAACCTGATTTTCTGGGATATAGTGACGATATCGGTAAATTAAAAAGGTGTATTAATGAAAAGACTAAAAACAATGATCATGGCGGAAAAACAAAAGTGTGAATACTGTGGGAAGGATGCAATCGGTTTCCAATCATTAGAGGGCGCTTTTGCCTATGTCTGTAAGGACCATGCTGACGGCCTCCTGCTCGCACTCAAACCCGGTGAGAAAAAAGTTTACGGTGTTTGTGTTCTTGAACGGTATACGTGATACCTGATCATTTCACCGAAACCTGCGTCTCATCCGAGGATTACCTGGCCAGAGCCAAAGAGGCCAAAAAGATGTATCAATGGAAAGATTCCAAGTAAGGTAACGATGGCAGAAAAACAAAAATGTGAACACTGTGAGAAGGACGCAATCGGGATCCAGGGATTCGGTTGCTGTATTGCCTACGTCTGTCGGGACCATGCTGACAATCTGCTTCTCGCGCTCAAACCCGGTGAAAAGCAGGTGTATGGTGAATGTTACTTCGAACGATTCAATACAGCCGATGAATAAGAGCTGGCAAATTCTTTTTCAGAAAATTTTACAATACATAGGACAAATTATTTTGTTCTGATTTCCCTGAGGTAATGGGGCGTGACAGGGTTCGTACGGTTCAGCCGAGAGGCGAATTTTATATTGGCCTTAACCTGCTACGACTCATCATGAGAGAAAGTAACTCCCTGACCCTTAACAGTTCTTAAAAAAATAATTGGTAGAGGCTGATTTCCCCAGCTTCGGTTTAATGATCGTGTCTCCTTCCCCATACATTTTCAGGAAGAAGTATTTCACTTCTTCACGAATGGATTGAACACGTTCTCGTAGATCATGTCGCTGCCGGTGTTATGGAGCCGGCCACGCTCGGTCTTCTCCTCAGCAAAGGCAAGAAGCGGGAGCTCCATGCTGACACCTGGGACATGGCCGAACATCTTTTCGAGTTCAACCTGCTGGGCGTGCATGAAGAGCGCGTTCGGGATCTCAGCCGGGCAGAGTTCCTGGCACTGACCGCAGTTCACACAGGAGTCTGCAATGTGGGCAAACCGGATGAGGTGGAACATGAAGTTCGGGGGTAGTTCACCGGGCTTGACATATGCCGGGTTCTTGGTTGTGCAATCCACACAGTAGCAGATTGGGCAGGCTTCAATGCATGAGTAGCACTTGATGCAGCGTGCAGTCTCGCTCATGATCTTCTTTAACCGGTCTTTGCCCTCACCGAGTGATTCGAAGTCGTGCTTGCGCCACTTGTCGCCAAGCTTGAGCATTGCACCTTCGACCTTTCCGCGGATCTCAAGACCCTTGGGGTTGGCAGCTTCGGTTGCGAGGATGCCATTCTTTACCGCACCACTGACAAGGTTTGCACCCTTCTCGGAGCAGACCTCAACAAAGGTTGCTTTTCCAGCCTTATCTCCGATGACTCCCCAGTTACCGCAGGCAAGGTCTGCCTGCCTTGGGATCTTCATCTTGCAGCGGCGGCAGTTGCTGCGCCGGCCATAGCCTGCCTCTTCGAGTTCGTCAACGGAGATTCCCTTGTGTCCACCTTCGTACTCGATGATGAACTGGCCCTTGTCGATCTCTTCCTTGTGGACGAGATTGGGGTCGATGCCGTACTTGTCGGCAATCATCTTACGGGCGAGCACCGGGCTGACCGAGCCACCGCAGTTGACACCGATCATGACGACGTTGTCGAGGTTGATCTGTTTGCGCTTGGCGAGTTCGTAAAACGCCATCGCATCACAGCCCTTGACCGTCACACCGAGCTTCACATTCGCTGCACCCTCAAGGTATTTCTTGACGAGTTTGGGCAATAGGAGTGTACCGCAGTGGAGTGAACCGGCTGTCTTGGCAAGGTCCTTGGGGTCCTTGATCAGGACCGGCTGTGCATCGTAGAGGTCAGTTCCCTTGGTGATAACAAGGACTGCATCCACTGCTTTTGACTCGAGTGCGTATTTCCAGAGAGCAGTGACTGCACCACCGAGTTCGGCTTTCTTCTTGATATCTGCGTCATTGGTCCACGCGTAGAGCATATCGCCTTTCTTTGCCATGATCAGGCCTCCTTAATCTTCTCTAATTTACAAGCACAGGCCTTGAACTCGGGGATCTTTGCAACGGGGTCGAGTGCATTGTTCGTTAAGATGTTTGCTGCACACTCAACGTAATGGAACGGCATGAAGACGACACCCTTCTTGATAGTATTCGTCACACGGGCGCCAATCGTAATCTCTCCCCTGCGGGAGGTAGCCTTGACCATTTCCTTGTCCTTGATGCCCAGTGCCTTTGCGTCCTCAGGATTAATTTCTACCCAGCCCGCGGGCTCCTCGCGTTCGAGATCAACAGAGCGACGGGTCATTGAACCGGTGTGCCAGTGCCAGATGCAGCGGCCTGTGGTCAGGAGGAGGGGGTAATCCTTGTCCGGAACTTCTGCCGGGGCTTTCCACTCGATAGGGGTAAAGATACCAAGCCCGTCCGGGTGGGTGAACTTTTCCTTGTGAAGGATCGGGGTTCCCGGGTGCTCCTTGGTGGGGCAGGGCCAGTGAAGGGCTTCTGGCTTCTCGAGGCGTGCATAATCCATCCCGCCATAGGATGGGGTGACCTTTGAAATCTCCGTAAATATCTCTTCAGCACTCTTGTAGGGGAACTGTTTCTCGTATCCCATGTGCTTGGCGAGTTCGCAGAAGATCTGCCAGTCTGCCTTTGCCTCACCGGGTGGATCCTGTGCCTTTCTCCATTTCTGGACGCGGCGCTCGGTGTTGGTCTGGGTGCCGTCTTTCTCGGCATAACAAGCTGCCGGCAGGACAACATTGGCGAACTGGGCGGTCTCGGTTAAGAAGATATCCTGCACGACAATGAATTCAGCATTCTTCAGGCCCTTTTCCACGTGGTGGAGGTCAGGGTCAGAAAGCATCGGGTTCTCACCCATGATGTACACGCACTTGACCTTCCCGGGCTCATCGGCCAGAGTATTGACCAGCGTGGTAACCGTCAGACCTACTTTGCCCTCGGCAATCTCACAGCCCCAAGCGTCTTCCATCTTCTTCTTCATCTCGGGGACAAGCACTGACTGGTAGCCGGAGTACACGTTTGCAAGCGCTCCCATGTCGCAGGCGCCCTGCACATTGTTCTGGCCACGCAGTGCACAGATACCCGTGCCGGGTCTTCCGAGGTTGCCGGTCAGCATCTGGAGATTTGCAACCGATTTGACGTTGTCGACACCGGTTGTATGCTGGGTGATACCCATCGAGTAAAGTACCGCAGACTGGCCGGATTTGCCAAACCACTCTGCCGCAGTGATGATGTCCTTTGCAGGAATACCGGTGACCTTCGAGACGTTCTCCGGAGAGTAGATATCCTTCATCACGACTTCTTTGACCTTCTCGAAATCCTTGGTCCGGTTCTTGACGAAGTCCTTGTTCTCCCAGCCGTTCTTGAGGATCAGCTGCATAAAACAGTTCAATAATGATACATCGGTACCGGAGTAGAACTGTAAGAACAAGTCTGCCTGTTTTCCTGTTGGCGTGAGCCGCGGGTCGGCGTAAATGACCTTTGCACCATTCGCCCGTGCCTGCATAATGCGGCGCCCGATAAGCGGGTGCTGCTCGAATGTGTTGGTTCCGATTACAAGGAGGCACTTTGATTGGGCAATATCCTCAATTGACTGGGTCATTGCACCGGAGCCGAATGCACCGGCGAGCCCGACGACCGTTGAAGCGTGGCAGAGCCGGGCGCAGTGGTCGATGTTAGGCGTCTTTAAAACAGCCCGGGCAAACTTCTGCATCAGGTAGTTCTCTTCATTGGAGACACGGGCAGAAGCAAGGCATGCCATCTCTTCAGGCTTGTAGGACTTGAACTTGGACGCGATCAGCTTGTATGCTTCGTCCCAGCTGGCTTCCTCGAACTTGCCATCCTTCTTGATGAGCGGCTTGGTCAGACGGTCGGGAGAATTGATGAACTCCCATGCATAGTTCCCCTTGGGGCAGAGCTTGCCTTCGTTGACAGGATTGCGATGCCAGGGCTGGACGCCGACAACCTTCTTGTCTACAACAACAAGGTTGAAGCCGCACCCGGTTCCGCAGTACGGACACGTGGTTGGTACGTATTTGAATTCCATATATTCACACCTTATAACACGTGAAAATCTTAATTTTCGATATTTAAAGATAATGAAAAATGTCTAAAAATTGATTAATAATGGTGGGCCACATCCGTTGGGGACATCATCCTTCCGTACTGGATCTGTTAACCATTGAAAATTTATTAACTTTATACTGTTTATCAAAAAAAAGTAAACGATTCATCCGCGCATAATTGTGTTTTAATTGACATAAGGAATCATGGACCTCAGGGCATCTTTCAAGATTTGTACAGAGCTGATGATGGGGGATCTTTTTATAATGAATTTAATTCTTCAATCGATGTCTATGGTGATGAGTACGAAAGTATAATAAAAAAAGTAATTAAAAAAGGATTAAATCTTTTTGTAAAGGTTGGCGTAGACGATCGCACCTTTCTTCTTCTTGTGGCGCTCGCCCATATCACCAATGAAGTGGGCAAAGGTTGCCTTTACACCCTCAACTTCGAGCTCGATTTCGCCATTGGGCTTGAAGCCGGGCATCATGGTCTCGATGGACCCGAAGATGTAGATCGTGCCTTCGACCATCTGGCCGCCAACCTTGCTCGGGGCATTGCCCTTAACGATGGTCTTGCCGCCTTCTGCGTGGGTCATAAGGTGAACATCAACATTACCGTTGATCACCATCTCGCCACCGGTCATGTACATACCAATGTCACTGCCGGCATTTCCCTTGACAAGGATCTTTCCGCCGGACATGCCTCGCCAGTCGCCCCGGTATGCTGCACCGAGATAGTTACCGGCATTGCCTTCAATGATGAGCTCGCCACCCTTCATGGCGGTTGCCGCGAATGCCTCGACATTGCCCTTCGCGAGGAGCTTGCCGCCGGTCATCCAGGCTCCGACATACTGGTCGGTGCTGCCTTCGATGACCATCTCTCCGGCACTCATCTTCATGCCGAGATACTTGACCTTCTTGACATCGCCTTTGACAACGATCTTTGTGTCAGCAGCGGTTGCACCGGCATTGCCACTGACCTCAAAATATTTACCCAGTGTTGTAGTGGTGTTTCCTTCATGTACACTGAGTTCAGCGATCTGGGCTGCGGTCTTGCCTGCGAATGCATCGGGAGTTACATTGTCCGCCTCGAGATACAGTGCGGGCGGGTTTTTCATGGTTATGGTTACAGTTTCCATTTTTTCCTCACCTACACGTGTGTTGCATCAACCTCTAAGGCAAACGGGTTCGGGACAAAGTGGTGCCCGAGCGCTTCGTAGTTGTTCTGGGTCATGCTGTAATACTTGAGGAACTTCTCGTTGATATCACGCATAACCTGCGGGTTGTCATTGACCTTGACATTGACCCAGAGGGTCCTCTTGTTGCCGGTCCCGACAATCTCGCCATTCTTGACGACTTCGACACCGCACTTGAAGACGTGTGCACAGCGTGAGAACGCCTTTTCGATATCTTCAGGATCTGCAACCGGCTTGTCCGGGTTGAAGTTATAGACTGCAACATCAGCATCCATGCCGGGCTTTAAGCCACCGCACATGCCGCCAAGACCGAGGGTTTTTGCCGGGCCTGCACGGGTCATCTGGGCTAGCTCGTAGAGCGAGAGCTCCTTGTCGAGGCTGCCGATGCTGGTCTGGGAAAGGACCTTGTCCTTGTGCTTGAACGCGTTTATCTGGGTGTCACGTGCCTTCTTGCTCATGAGCCACTTGATGACGCGGGGGTACCGGGTGAACGGTCCTGCATTCGGGTGGTCGGTGGTGATATAGCAGCGCATCGGGTCTTTCATCATCAAGGGGATTTCAAGACCAATTGCCCACTGGATGGCACAGACCGAGATGCTCGGGCTGTAGATGTACGGCACGACACCGGCTGCGGTCTCAAGTTCGACATCACAGTTTGCCCACTTCAGGTGGTTGAGCCCGGTTAAGTGGTGCTCGAACGGGCCGTCGGCAGTCATCGTGGTGGTCTCGTCAAGGGTGACGTTACCGGTATCGATGGTGATGTTCTTGTTCTTGTTGACGTAGTCGGTGATTTCCTTGGCACCTGACTCGAAATCTCCCCAGTTGGTCCCCTTATAGGAGTGGAACTGGGAGTGGGTCAGGTGCATGACCGATTCACGGCCGAACTTGTTCTTGGCCTTCATGCCTTCAGCAAGTGCCAGCGTGTCGAGCGTGGTCTGGTAACAACCGGGGTTCCCGAGGTTGTTGGGGTGGATGTGCATCGAGTGCGGGAGACCGAGGTACTCGTTTGCTTCGATGAGTCCCTTGACGATCTCTGCGGGAGTGATGTCGAAGTACGGGACCGGATCATTAACCGAGAGACAGTTCAGTCCCCATGCCCAGGCTTCCGTGCCGCCGGGATTGACGACCTTGACTGCGTAACCCTTGGTGACGCGGAGCATCCATGCAATGTATGCTGCTGTGTTCTCGATTTCGTGGTTCTTGAGGTACTCTAAGACAAACCAGTTGTTGCCAAAAACCGGGAATGCACCCTCGTCAATAATCGGGGTGTCGCGGATCTCCTCGTGCACGTGCCGGGAGAACATGGGGGGCATTGCTGCTTCCATCGCGGTGGTGTATCCCATCTTGGCATACTCGTAACCGGTCTTGAATGTCGTGGGGATTGAAGCTCCGCCGCCCATCCGCTCCATACCCTTTGTCGGGGTGCAGCTGAAGAGCTTGTCTTCTGGCCGGTAGATCCTGCCAAGGTTCACTTTCGGGCCTGCGATGTGAGCGTGGATCTCAACAGCGCCGGCCATGACGGTCATACCCTTTGCATCGATGACCTTTGCTGATGAGGATACCTTGTCAGCAATCTTGCCATCCTTGATAGCGATATCTTTCTTGTCGCCTTTTATTCCCTGGACCGGGTCAAAGACGTTTCCGTTCTTGATGATATATTCTGACATGATTATGCGGCCCCCTTGAGCTTCTTCAACCGGTCACGAACCATCACGAGGAACTGCTCATCGGTGAGCATGCCCGCCGGTGGTTCAACAACCTTGCGGCAGTCGATTGGCACGTTGTCCATACGATAGCAGTTGCCACCGGTCTCAACACCGTTGAATGCTACCGGGACATGGAGCTTCGAGACACCGCTTGTCGGGGTGAGGTGGGGATCAATGCATACCGATGGGACATTTGCAATGTGCTTGACAGCACTGATGGGGAAATGTGCACCGGGGTCGCTTCCGATGGTGAACATTGCATCCACTTCGCCGCGGTTCAGCAGGTCGATCGAGCTGGTGTCGCCGGGGTTGTAGCGGGCAAAGCCGCGGGTAAGGTCAACCGAGTAGGGGAACCCGAACTGCCATGCGAAAACTTCTCCGGAGCCGGTCACATTGTAGTGGCCCCGCATCGGCATGATCGAGAATTTTGTGTACTCGTTCAAGTCCTTGGTGACGGCGATGGCTTCGTCAATGTTGTGGTTCTTTCCGATTGACTGGGTGACACCCATACCGAAGAAGATGATACCGAAGCGGCCGCTCTTCATCATGTCTGCGGCTTCACGGATCTTCTCTTTGGGGATTCCTGCAACAACGTCAGGGAGCCATTCGCCCTTGAACGCAACACGGAGTGCGTTTAAGAGTTCGAAGTCCTTACCCTGCTCGAGCTGGAGGTGGACATCTGCCATCTTGGCGGTGTCGGTGCAGCGGGGGTCAACTACAATCATCTTGCGGCTCATCTGTCCCTTGCCGGTAAAGAACCCGCGGGGGAAGATTGAGTACCGGGACATGTGCCGGGGGTGGGCGTGAGCCGGGTTGCATCCCCAGAAGATGACACGGTCCGCACGGTTCTTGACTTCCCCAAGAGTACAGGTCGGGAGACCGATATCCTGGACGGCGATAAGGGTCGTGCCGTGGCAGACGGCTGCGGTGTTGTCACAGCAGGCCTTGCTGATCTCGGCGATCTCGTTGCCCACGCTCTGCGCCTCGCAGTTGGTGGAGCTCCAGCCGTACATCAGGGGTTTTTTCGCTTTTGCCAGCATTGCGGCAGTATAGTCAGCTGCCTCATCGTAGCTGATCTCTTTCCACGAGCCGTCTTCCTGGCGAAGCCGTGGGCGGGTCACGCGGTCTTTTGCCTGGGAGTGCAGGAACTTTTCGGTCCCGATCACGCAGGCATTGTAGACTTCGAGAAGCTGTTTTCCATCATCGGATACAACGACCTCAAGGTCATCGCAGAGGGTTCCGCAGAACGGGCAGATTACATCAGTGACTGTCTTTGTCATCCTACTTTCACCCCGCATTGTTTCTGCACCAGTTCGATGCCGAGGAGAATGGGTTCGTTAATTGCAACCTCTACGGTGACCGGGGTTCCCTTGAAGGTGGGCATACCGGTTGAGTAGGTGTTGGGGTCGACAATTGAGTTCGCCCATGGTCCCATGGGGATGAATGCAACGCCCGGGTGAGGACCCTGCGTGGCTTCAATCGCTTTTACAATAACACTGCCATGGTCGCTGGTGACCTTGACATTGGTGTTCTTCCATGCGCCGAGTTTCTTTAAATCGTCGTGGTCCATCTCGATGATCCCGCAGGCAGTACGATACAGGGGCTTTTCCTTGCCGCCCTCGATTGCAACGCCCTGCTGGATAGTCCTTCCCGAGATCAGGTTAAGGGTAATGTTCTTTGTCATGGTACTCCTCACATCAGGCCTGGATAAGGGCTCCCGTCTCTCCTCTTCCTGAGAGGCGGATCACATCGTAGGGGCAGGCATTGACACAGACCCCGCAGCCGGCACAGAGTTCAGCCTTGACATCAAGGTGAACAGACTTGCCGTTCCTGACCGCGTAAATTTTCTCCTTGCTGGCCGGTTCCACAGTATGTAGCTCGAGAGCATCAACCGGGCATGCAATGACACAGTTGCCACAACCAGTGCATTGCTCCATGTTAATATGTACAGAAAACGCCATGCGTATCACAACACTTGTCGTCGTAATTGCTATGGTTAATCTGCAAGTTAATTAAAGATTCCGAAATTAACAACGGGTTAATTAAAAATAGTTAACTAGCCCCCAAAAGTTTGAACAAAAGAGTTTACATTATGCGGGTTTTTGGGCGTTTGAGGGATATATTAACCAGAAGATACCCACGATTACCGGGAATTTTTTGTAACCAGGCACAAAATAGGCGTTTTTTATATATACAGGTTTTGGTGGGGGCAAACGCTCTGTCGTTGTTTTTATGGGGGATTACCGGCCGTGAATTTTTCAATATTATTATAATATATGTATAATATATTACACCATCAACTTACATCAATTTACATATTAAACCATAAAAAATTGGATATCCCCGAGGATTTATCCGGATGATCGGATCTTACCCGTCTCACGGGTATCGTATCCGCCAAGACGGTTAAGAATCGCTTCGAATTCCGGTGACCGTATTGCATAAACGAGCGCTTTTATCCGTGGGTCATCAGCATGTTCCCTGCGGATAGCGAGTTCATACCGTTCGTCTGCCACCGTAACAAAGGAGAGTCCGAGTGCTTTTGCAGCGCTGTATACGCACATACCAGCGTCTGCCTCCCCGCACTTTACCGCAAGGGCGACTGCGATATGGGTAGTTACTTCTCGCTCGTAGCCGGGTAAGGATGAGGGCTCAATGCCTGCCTTTTTCAGTTCATAATCGAGAAGCATCCGTGTGCCTGAGCCTCTCTGACGGTTGATGAACTGGCGGCCGGCAAGGTCCTTAAATGCAATACCGTCCCGCGAGACTATCCCCTGCTGCCTGCCAGCTACGCAGATGAGATCGATTTCAGTACCCGGCAGGTACTTTTGGAGGTAGGCTGTATTGTATGTCCCGTCATCTGCGAGCAGGTGAGTCGGCGCCCCGTGGCACTCATCTTTTTTTAAGGCCAGGATCCCACCCATGCTCCCTGCATGCGTGGAGAGGAGAGTGATACCCTGCGGACGGATAAGGTTAGCAAGATAGTCGATGACCGGGTCATGGCTGCCCGTAAGGAGGAGAGCGTTTGTCGCTTCAGAGGCCGGCACCATCAGTTTTGCTTCTACTTCCCCTCCCGCATCGAAGCCTTCCGATGCCCGGGGGATCCGGATGTATGCGTTAGCCCGCACACCGCTCATCTGGACGCCGGAACCCTTGGATTGTGGGGAGAGAATCCAACGGTTACCCACCTGCCCGAGCGTGCAGAGCACGAACTCATCCGAACCGATCTCCTTTGCTATCGCAGTAGTGATATGAGCCCGGATACACTCGGGTTCCTTTATGATCAGTCCATAATTCCGGAGGAAGGGTAGGACAATCTCCCGGATTACCGTGAGAGCTGAGAGCGGATAACCCGGCAGCCCGATGACCGGTTTTTTATCGATCCTGCCGATGATAACGGGTTTGCCAGGCTTGATTGCAACCCCGTGGACGAGTACTTCGCCCAGTTCTGCGATCACGTCAGCGGTATAGTCCTTTGTTCCCGCTGAAGAACCTGCAGATACGATAACAATATCATTTTCCCTGCAGGCTGATGCAATTGCGTCCCGGATCTTCTCCGGTTTATCCTCAACAAATGGATACCGGGTACACGTAGCGCCTGCCTCTTCGAGCATGGCTTTGGCCATGACGGTGTTACTTTCCACTACCTGACCCGGCGCCGGCCGTGTGCCGGCAGGAACGAGTTCGCTACCGGTGGGAACGAGACCTATCCGTACTGCGATCACTTCCGGGTGGGTAATCCCATAGGTAGCAAGCGCTCCAATCTCGTGCGCCCGTATACGGTGGGCAGAGGGTATCACCATCTCGGACTCGGCCAGGTCTTCTCCGGCCGGGCGGACGTGCTGCCAGGGTGCGGCGGCCTTCCGAATCGTGTAGCTGCCATTGGTTTCCCAGACATCCTCGATCATGATGACCGCATCGTATTCGGACGGTACCACGTTACCGGTGTTCACCCGTGCAGCCTGGGGAAGAGTGACCGGGTGCTGCTCCGAAGCTCCCTTCGTGTCCCCGCTCCGGACCGCGATACCGTCCATAGCCGCAAGATGAATCTCCGGTACTGAGTACCGGGCGAATATTGGACCTGTCGTGATCCTGCCGGCAGCTTCTGCCAGAGGGATCTGCACGGATGACGGGATGCAGGGAAATTCCCGGGCGAGAAGGGCGAGGGCGTCATCAAGAGGTATTACGGAGAGGTAGCGCTTTACCAACGGATCACCTCAACTACACTCCCCTGCTCGAGCCCCTCGGCACCTGCCGGGATACAGATGAGTCCATCGCTCCTGATGAGGGTATTAAGAAGCCCGGATTTACCAAAGAGCGGCGTTGCAATTCCGTTCTCCATCCTGACACGGACGTACTCTTCCCTCCCGCGTTGGGAGGGGATGTTCACCGCCAGGATCGCTCTTTCCGTTCGCTGGATTGGCTTGGGGATCCCGAGCATACGGTCGATGAGCGGGCGGACAATGGCGATGAGCACGACAAACGCGGATGCCGGGTGGCCCGGGAGGCCAAAGACCGGTTTTCCCGCAATCCGGCCGATGATGGTCGGTTTTCCCGGGGCAATTGCGATCCCGTGGACGAGTACTTCGCCCATAGACGCAATGACTGCTGCAGTCATATCCCGGTCATCCTTTGAACTCCCTCCTGAGAGAAGAACAACATCACATTCCGGTAAAGCTTGGGCAAGGATCGACTCAAAGGCTTCCCGCTCATCAGCAATTATTCCGTAGAGCCGGGGAATGCAACCATATTCCGTGAGGTATGCAGCGAGCATGGAAGCGTTTGCGTCCCGCACCTGCCCCGGGCCGGGAACCACGGTCACCGGAACCAGCTCATTACCGGTTGATATGATTCCAACCACCGGTTTTTTTGTTACCGGAACAGTAGCACAGCCACATGCAGCCAGTACCCCAGCATCCTGAGGTGAGATTCGCCGACCTGCAGAAAAGACCAGTTCCCCTTGTTTAAAATCTTCATCGCGGAGGAGAACATTCTCTCCATGGGAGACTGCTTTTTTCACGAGAACTGTATCGCCCGCTTCTTCAGCGTATTCCACCATCACTACTGCGTCCGCGCCTTCCGGCAGGACACCCCCCGTGGGAATATAGGTACAGGACCCTGGTGCAAGGATGCCCGAGGCATTCTGCCGGCCCATGGTGATCCGACCGTTACAATGGAGGAGAGCAGGGATTGCATCGCCGGCTCCTGCGGTATCTGCAGCCCGGACCGCGTACCCGTCCACTACGGAGCGGTCAAACCCCGGGATATCGGTATCTGCATTTACTGCCGCAGCAAGGATCCTGCCGACCGATGACTCCAGGGGAATGGTCTCAGTGACCGATGCGGGAGAGATGCGAATAACCGCAGCTACTGCATCTGCAACCGGAATAACGTTTAAGAACCTGCTCATTTGAAGCAGCCCAGCTGGCAATCCCGGATCTTGATCCGGTTTTTCGTGCAGTATTCACCGACTGCACTCCGGGAGACTTTCGCTTTCTCTGCGATCGCAAATGCCTGTGGGCAGGTAATCTTTTCTTCAATGCCGGCTTCCTGGATTGCTTTTTTGATCTTTTCGTCTGTCATGGTAACCTATATTCTGTTTACTTCTTTCTTGGGTATACCTGTTGTGGAACATACATTTGCTATCCCTTATGGTTGGACCGGAATGATCGCAGTAACCTGCTGCAACCGGTAATGGCAGACTGGCCAAAGATGATTTGACCTCGCAGGTGAGTATCCCGTCATTTGGGGACAGGATAACCAGGACCCGGAAATCCCCGGGACATCAGAATCGTACGGGTATTAACCTGAAAAACAACGTGACATTACGAGCACAGTCAGCCCTGATTTTCTTCTGGCGGTCCATAAAAAATGCAAAGGTTTTAGAACCCTCCAATGAATTAATCATTACCTGCGATACTATCCCGCAACAACAATCACCCTCATAATCACCCGTTATGTGGATATGATCATGGATTTGCACAGAATCTTTACGGATATCCCCGGGTATCACACCCGGAAAAATAAATCTAAAGTCGGAATAAAACAGGACAAAGACCCATGAATGCACATTTTTTCCTTCTCTCAAGTCCTGTGCCGGTCGAGCGCCTCTCGTGGATAGAGGAGTCTCTTAAGTTCTTTTTTGTTCAGCTGTTCCCGGAAACCCTGATGCACCGGAAAACTACTGAGAGCTCAATCTTTACCTTTTTTCTAACCGGTGATGCGCTTTACAGTCTCGCAGATCCTGAGTCCCTGCAGGTCTGGAACATCATTCTCTCATTTAGCCCGGTCAAGATCGTATGCGACCGGCAGGAGTTGGATCTCCGGGGGATTGCAATCGGACCGCTGCGAATGAAATACCCGGACCAGGTGATTGACACCAACAGTATTGGTCCTGACGGGAAGCCCTCATTCTGGAAGGATTTAGCCCAGGCAGCCCGGCAGAGCAAACCGCCATTGCCCGGTACAGCAGGCTGGTTCCAGACTGAATCACCGTACATGCACAACTCTGCAGGGCAGGGTCTCTGCTTCCTCGCATCTGCTCTTGAGGAGCGACTATCCGTTGAACTCTACGCGTACCTCGACGGTATTCATATCGGTCACCACAGCCAGCGCCCGACTGATGCGGAGAATATTGGCGATGGACTTACTACTTTACACGAGAAGGCCATGGCTGCCGTGCTCGACTTCCAGGCCCTTGGCTGTGGTCGCTCAGCCACGACCCGGGGCTACAGCACATGGGATGACGGACATGGCTCAGTAATCTCGACGTGCACCATCAAGCCGTTCAAGATACGGGATCTCGATCAGTTGATCGACCGGTTTATGCACCCGCACACCATCCTATCTTCAGATTCCGGGGTTATCCAACTCAGGAAGCAGGGCGCTACTCCCTCATTTGACCGTACAGAAAAGACGAGTAAAGCACTACCGATAGTGATCCTCATCACGAAACGTCCCTACAGCACTGAGGTCGTATCCGGCGCAGTATCCTTTGCGGTAGCATGTGCTCATGCAGGCATCCTGACCCGGGTAATTTTTATGGAGGATGGGATTTATGCTGTGACGGGAAACCACCGGGTGCCTCATGATTCGGCGGTTTATAGCATCCAGGAAGTGATCAACGCAGTGGCGGGGAGTCCTAACCTCCAATTCTTCGCGTTCACTCCATCATTCCAAAGGCGGGGAATCACAAAAGACAAGTCCCTCAATGCTGTGCTGGATATCGGGTACCCGGGCCTCGGAAAGATCTTCTTCTATCCGCCTGGACACGTTGATGCGGAACACCAGCGGGTGCTGTTGTTTTAAATAAAAATAAGGGAACTTATCGGGGTTCT
The DNA here is from genome assembly GCA_963676675.2 of uncultured Methanoregula sp. Classification (GTDB taxonomy): domain Archaea; phylum Halobacteriota; class Methanomicrobia; order Methanomicrobiales; family Methanospirillaceae; genus Methanoregula. The sequence continues at coordinate 2,493,358 of OY781161.1, forward strand.
GTGCTGCTGGCAACCCCATTAGTTGTGAATGGTAGGGTGCGGGATGGACATACACATACAGGAAACAATCGAATGGATAATAGAAAAAGGGGATAAAAGATAATTCAGGCAGCAGTTTTTACCGGTGCCGGGTTCTTTGCAACTTTCTTTTTTACCCACGTTAACTCATTTCCCTTGAATGCAAATGAGTTCATGGTGAAAATTTTCATGCCTGCCGGGAGTGCAGATGTATCAGCATTCCCCGGAGCAATTACCGCTGCATCATAGCGAGGTACGGAACCATCAGTTGTTTTTTCTTTTTTTGTCAGTTCTTCCACCATCTTTACCGGGATCGCTTTATTGAACGTGACCAGAACTTTCACGATATCGCGGTGTCCCTCGCTCATGCGCTCGAGCTTTACGAGGGTGTCATAACCGCTTCCCTGAATTTGCGGGGTAAATTTCCATCCATCGTAAGTTGAATAGACGCGCTTGAGCTCCTGCAATGCAAACTCGTTCATGATGTCAGTGTTGTTGCCCATGATCACTCAATCAACATCCCGTTTCATATATTAAAAAACTTTTTAAAAAATTTTTCAAGGTAAATTAAAATGGGTTATCCGATCGGGTATTTTATTCTAGTGTAGTATACCCATTTAAAGGAACTTTCAATCTGATTTTGTTGCCACAACCGCATTCCCGCAGATTTTAATCCGGATTGTTATCGCGCCCCGTCTGGTGTCTATCTTAGGTACAGAATCTGGTACAGGAAATTGCACAATTATTCTCATGAAATACGGATGTCACTATTCTTCGCTTTGTGATGTGCCCCCGGGTACATGCTCCGGTTTCCCCTCCCACTCCTTTTTTCCCTGACAGATCGTGCAGACCTTGTCCCCGACATCCCTGCTATCACTAATCCGGTGGGTAACGATAAGACAGGGTATTGCCATCTCTGTCACAAATGTCCGTGTCAACTCTTTCACGAGACGGATGTTGTCCGCATCCAGCGCAGTGAACGGCTCGTCGAGCATAAGAAGTGCAGGTTCTGTAGCAAGAGCCCGGGCAAGGGCAACCCGTTGCTTCTGGCCTCCCGACAGGTTTCCTGCTTTTACATCAGCGAGTTCTTCGATATCTGTCGCACGCATCCAGTGACCTACACGTTCTTTGATAAATACCGACGGTTTATGCATGGCGCGAAGACCAAATGCGATATTATCCCTGACAGTTAGATGGGGAAAGACCACGGAGTTCTGGAATACGTACCCGATGCGGCGGGTTTCAACCGGTACATCGATCCCCGTCCCTGAATCAAAGAGTACAGAACCATCAAGTCGGATTGATCCTTTTTGTGGGGATACAAGACCCGAAATACAATTGAGTAACGTAGATTTCCCGGCACCATTCTCCCCCATGAGAACAACAATCTCACCCGGTCCGGCATGGATGGTGACATCGAGTGAAAAATCCCTCAGTTTTTTCTCGATTGTTGCATCAAGCATGGGGCACCTCCCTGTGGGCAAGGAGCCGGACTGCGATCATAATCGCAAACGAGATGATAACGAGCAGGATGGAGATCGTAAGTCCGACCATAAAATTCCCTCCCATCCCCAGATATACCGCAAGTGGCATGGTCTGGGTTACCCCGGGGACGTTCCCGGCAAACATGATTGTTGCCCCAAACTCTCCAAGTGCCCGCCCGAATGTCATAACCGCTCCGGAAACAAGACCGTTTGCTGTCAGGGGCAGGGTGATCAGGGCAAAGATCCGCAGGGGGGATGCCCCAAGCGTCCGTGCGGTCTGTTCGTAGGCCGGGTCGAGTTGTTCGAAGAGGGATTTTGCCTGGCGCACGTAGAAGGGGGAAGCTACAAAAATCTGGGCCATGATGACGGCGAGTGTCGTAAACGCGATGTTGATACCAAACAGGGAAAGGTACTGTCCCAGAATTCCTACCCGTCCCCAGAGAACAAGGAGAGCGAGTCCGGCAACGGCAGGGGGGAGCACGAGCGGGAGGTCAATGAGGGTATCGACAATCACTTTTCCCGGGTAATTGTTCCGGCAGTGAACATAGGCAAACGGAGTACCGACAAGAATCACAACTCCCAACGAAACTGTCGCGGTGAACAGGCTGAGGAGCAGTGCGCTGATAACTTCGGGGTTGGAGAGGGAAGTGAAGAAGAGTTCAGGAGTTGTCCGGAAGAACAGTGCCACAATCGGCAGTGCAAGATAGAGCGTAACGGAAGCAACCAGGACTGCTGCTCCTATGCAGGTGATTGTTCTCTTGATCTTCGCTGAAACGATGGGTGGGGTATTCATGCAGTAACTGTTCCGGACCTGATTTTGTTACGCATACTATGTTTCCGGGATTTTTAAAAAGGTAGGAAATTTATGAGATTGGCCTGAATCCGTAGTCCTTGAGATCCTGCTGGCCGACCGTTGACAGCATGAAGGTTTCGAAATCGTATGCTGCTCCCTTGCTTGTGGACTGTTTCATGATACCGATAGTATAGGTCTGGAGATAGTTGTCGGTCTTTGGGATGGTAATCGCCGTGTAGGTGCCCTTGGGTGATGCAGTGTAGGTGGACTCATACACGAATCCGGCATCTACTTCACCGAGTGCAACCTTGGTTGCCACACTTGGTTCTGAGGTCTCGTAGGTCACTACGTTTTTCATCACCGATGTATTCCAGTTCTGACCGTATGTGGATTTCGCGAGATTGCCAATGGCAGCGATAGTTGCAGTGCCAACAGGAACGCTCTTATCACCTACAGCGATCTTCACGCCGGGTTTTGCAAGATCCGCAAGTGATTTGATATTTGCGGGATTGTTTGCCGGCAGGATGACAATCACGTAATTTGACGTGAGTGGTTTGACGGTCCCATCAATAAAGTATCCGCCATTGGTGAGTTCCGTGGTATACGCGTTGCTTGCGGAGATGAACACATCCGCGTAAGCACCGTTCATTACCTGTGTCCTGAGTGCCTGCGTACCGTCAAGATTGAAGACAACCTTGTGGCCGGGATACATCTTCTCAAAGTCTGCCGCCAGTTTGGGGGACACACCTTTGAGCGAGGCTGCGGTAAACGCAACAACATTGCCTTCAGAGTATGTGTAGACCGGTACGGGTGTGCTGGTTGTTGCACTGACGACCGGTGCTTTTGTTGTGCTGACTGCCTGCGGAGTCGACAGGGGTGTTGGTGCCGGCGTTGCAGGAGCCGCCGTTGTTGATACAACGGTGGTTACTGGCTTCACTGCTGGCGATGAAGTGCACCCTGCAAAGAGTGTCGCGAGCATAAGCAGTCCGCATACGATACCAATGATGATGATCTGGCTGGTTTTTAAGGGTCTTTTCATGATGGATCGTTCCATTGTATAGTAATTTTACGGGAAATGTGTAAAATACCTTTCGTTATTTTTCAAATTTGTAAATTATTTTTAGTTTACCTGAAGTGAGTTTTCTTTTTCAGATATTCCTATAGTTTCAGTCAGGGTATAAAACAGACGGGTTATTCCAGTGCACAGAGTTGTCCTATGGATAGCAAATGATGGGAATTATTTCCCGTTCGTGTCGTGTGATCATCTCCGATTGGATGTATTTTTTTAGTAGATATCAGATTAGTACCCTGGAGTTTTTCCAGTCCGCTGCTTCCCATTCCTGATCCCGGTCAAAGTGCAAGCGCATTTTTGGGATAAGAAACCATCGCATCACGATCTCCGAGTTGAATCAAATAAATTAAATTAACAAATCTAATAAGTTAAAAGCAAAACGTTATAATTACCAAGGCCCAATCTATTTGATGTCCACAAACCTTTGCACACACCGTGGACACATGCACACAACAAGAAAAGCTATGAGCGAGCGGGGATCTTAACCATATCCCCCGTAAATTTACCGGAGAATAACCTCATGATCACCCGGCACCATGTTGCACTAGCAATCCTATGTACCCTGATACTGTGCGGTGCCTTGGTGCCTTTAGATCCGATCCTCATCATGGTGATCTGCTGTGGTGCCTGTATAGGTGCCATACTGCCGGACATCCAGATGAAAAAGCCGCAGGGCTTTCAGATCCGGACGGTCGCGTGGATGTTCACCCGGTTCAGCAGTATCGTATGCACACCTATGATCTGCTGGTCGTATCATGCCCTGTCCGGGCACACCATTCATGCCGGGGACAAGCGGTTGACTCACTCTTTCCCCGGCATACTATTCATGGGGGCCATCTTTGCAGTATTCCTGCTCATTCCTGCATTCATCCTAATGAGCACTACCCTGTATCTTCCCGTCGCCCTCTTCTGCGGCGTGATGCTCGGGATGGTCCTGCACCTTGTCGAGGACCTGTGTACGCGGAAGGGGATCACACCTCTCTTCCCGTTCAGCACTGCGAGAATATCCGGTTCGATCCGGCCCTGTGATACAGCCGACCGGCGGATCGCACAGTTCCATTTCTATCATTGCTCGGTGGCGGGTATCATCATCGGGTTCCAGTTCCTTGGCAGCTGGCAGGGTGTCTCATCGATACCTGTCTGCCTGTTTGCGCTGGGCTCGTGCCTGGGAATGATGATCTGGTCATCTGACGTGAGCATATCGGCTGAACATATCATCAGGGACTGGACAGCAGAGGTACGCACACCTATCCGGTTGGACCCGTTAATTGTTCAGGAAAATCATGGTGGTTCCTCTTCACGACTCATGATGGGTGTGTACTATTTTAATAAAAACGAATGATGAGCTTTGATTATACTAAGAAGTAGTCCGGCTTTCACTCTTCTTCCGGATACCCGAATCAAGGTGACTCGCAATGAATCCACATGCCGAATCTGTAATTTCCTTTACTCCCCTGGGGACCATCCACTCGCCATTCACTGAACCTGCCGGTATGCCTATCCAGCCTGCGGGAGCAGTCGGGATACGGGGAACGATCGTGATCGATGAACAATTCCGGGAGGGTCTGCGAGACCTGTGCGGATTTTCCCGGATCATCCTGATTTATCATCTCCACCGTTCGCAGGGTTATGCGCTCGATGTTATCCCATTCCTGGATACGGTACCGCACGGTGTCTTTGCAACGCGGGCACCCCGACGCCCGAATGCGATCGGCCTCTCAATCGTGCGGCTCATAGCAGTGAACGGTTGCGAACTGGTGATTGAGGGTGTTGATGTGGTTGACGGGACCCCGCTCCTTGACATCAAGCCGTATGTACCGGAGTTCGATTGCTTTCCTGACGAGAAGTCGGGATGGTTTGCCGGGTGCCGGGAAAGAGTTGTCAATGTTAGGGCGGACGAGCGGTTCTGCGGGGATGGTAAGTGAACGTTGGGAATTGTTCTTTTCCCGGTGTCCTTTTTTTAAACCCCGGTCCGAAAAAATCAACCCTCCTATGCCCATTCCGGCAGGGTTTACAGGATCCGGGTTGGCTGAACTACGTGGCGAAAAAAACCTCAGTTCCAGGGCCTTTGGTAGCCGTTAGGTGAGGGCATTTCCTGTCGCATTTCAGCAATCAGGGCTAATATAGGGCGTATTTTCTACTGGACTGGAAACGGGCGGTTTTACGGGCTTTTCCGATAGAGTCCAAGATATCGGAATGGGAAAAGGAGCCCAATTCAGGCTTATTTCTCCGTATCTCAGTCCCCCCTCTGGATGACTCTGTGAGAATGACAATGAATAATCGATCTATACTATAATGAAAAATGAGCCGGTTTCGTAAACTTACCTAAGATGAGATTTATTCCGGTTTGCGGAATATTACCGATCACTCCATCCTGCGCGGAAAGTAAAATCCCGGCACTAAAAAATGTGAGAAAATATTCAGATTGATTTTATACAACCAAACCTGCAGTAAAAACAATCCTGAACGGGTTTTTGCTTTCGCCGTATGTCAACGTGTTGGAAATATCAAGTCTGCATGTTAACCAGATGCAAAATATTGATGAATACGTTAACTAATACCATTATATCGCCTGTGAAATTAACAATCTTTAATTACTGTTCTGGGTCTACCTCTAAATTAGGCAAATTTTATCATAAATTTGTGTGTGATGTGCATGGCTTTTGCAGTTCATGTAAACATGGAACGCTGTACCGGGTGTAACAACTGTGTTGTTGCCTGCCCGGTTAATGCTCTCGAGCTCTTTTCGCTCGACCCTGTTACCAAGGAAAAAATCTACCAGGTACAGGATGGTATTGCAGTCAGCCTTGATTTCAAGGCTGAACTCTGTGCAGGATGCGGTGTGTGCGTAGAAGCGTGTCCGTACGAAGTGATCAGCCTCTCCGGTAAAGGTACCGGTGGCGAGTTCCCGGTCAGGGCCTGACCAGATTTTTCGAGGAGATAGTATGGAAAAGAAAATTACCCTCAACATGATCACGTGCCGGACCATCCAGCAGGGTGTCGGTATGGAAGCAGGCAAGACGACCCAGAAATACTTCGACGCCTGCACGATTATGCATATGCACCCTGAAGACATGAAGAAACTCGGGGTATGGAAGAATACCAATGTCAAGGTTACCAGCTCAGTCGGCAGCGTTATTGTCAAAGCTGTAGAGACCCGCGAGGACCTTGTCCCGGGCCTTGCCCACATCCCGATGGGACCTTGGGCAAACCGGATTGTCCCGGCATATACGTTCTCAACCGGAGAACCCTGCTTCAAGGGATTCCCGGTCGATGTCGAGATAGCCGCAAACGAACGCATCATGGGCGCTGTTGAAGTATTACAAGACGCCTGCGGACTTATAAGGAAGTGACGAGCAATGCCAAAAGATGTAACTGATGTAATCTGTCCGTTCTGCGGTACGCTGTGCGATGACCTTGTCGTCACTGTATCCGATGACAACAAGACAATCCTTGGGGTCAAGAACGCCTGCGCTATCGGCGCCGAAAAGTTCAACCACCAGAGGCTCCCCGGCCGTGTCAAGCTGCCCCGGATGAGACAGGCCGATGGTACCTATAAGAATATCTCCTACGATGAGGCGATCGACTGGACCGCAAAGATGCTCGTCAAATCGAGAAAGACCCTGATGTACGGCTGGGCATCCACCAGCTGCCAGGCCATGAGCATTGGCCACGAAATTGCAGAGAAGGTCGGCGGTATTGTCGACAACTGTGCAACGGTCTGCCACGGCTCGTCTCTTATCGCCATTGAAGATGTCGGTGTCCCGAGCTGTACGCTCGGAGAAGTCAAGAACCGTGCCGATCGCGTCATTTTCTGGGGCTGCAACCCGGCTCACGCCCACCCCCGTCACATGTCCCGGTACTCGATCTTCCCCCGTGGTTTCTTCACGGTTAAGGGTCACAAGGGCCGCAAGATCTACTGCGTTGACTGCCGGTACACGGACACTGCAAAGTGCGCCGATGAATTCATCCAGGTCCAGCAGGGCTATGACTACGAACTCTTAAACGCCTTCAGGACAGCAGCCCGCGGCGAGGCACTCCCGGACACCGTTGGTGGCGTCCCGAAAGAGAAGATCATCGAGATCGTTGAGGACTTGAAATCAGCCCGCTTCGGTATCATCTTCTTCGGTATGGGTCTTACCCACACCATGGGCAGGAACCACAATATCGATATCGCCATCAACCTGACCCGTGACCTGAACGACTTCACGAAATTCGCGATCATGGCAATGCGTGGTCACTGGAACGTTACCGGCTCCGGCCAGGTACTCGGCTGGCAGTACGGGTTCCCGTACGCAGTGGACCTCTCCCGCCGTGACCAGGCACGCCACCAGACCGGTGAGACGACCTCTGTTGATCTCCTCAACCGCAGTGAAGTCGAGGCCTGTTTCTATATCGCAACCGACCCCGGTGCACACTTCCCGGTCGATGCAATGATCAGCAGCTCAAGAAAGCCGACGGTAACGATCGACCCGCACATCAACTGCACCACCGAAATCTCGGATATCCACATCCCCGTTGCGATGGTCGGTGTCGAAGTCGGCGGCTGTGCCTATCGTATGGACAACGTTCCGATCGAGACCCGCAAGGTTGTCGACCCGCCGGAAGGTGTGCTGACTGACGAGGAACTGTTGACAAAGATCAACCACCGTGTTGACGAACTCCTGGCCAAGGGAGGCGCTTAAATGTCAGAATTTATCATCAAGAACGGCCACGTCTTTGACCCGGTCCAGGGAATCAAGGGCGACAAGAAGGATATCGCCGTCAAGGATGGCAAGATTGTCGAATCAGTAAGCTCTGGTGCAAGGGTTATCAATGCCGCTGGCAAGTCCGTGATGGCAGGCGCCCTTGAGATCCATGCCCACGTGGCAGGCCCCAAGGTCAACGCAGGCCGCTGGTACCGTCCCGAGGACAAGCATTTCGACTCCCACAAGAAGGCAGGCATCACCCGGATCGAAGGCGGCAAGTCCATCCCGACCGTCTTCAAGACCGGCTACGAATATGCCCGCATGGGATTCACGTTCGCCATGGAAGCAGCCATGCCCCCGCTGTATGCCCGGCATGTCCACGAAGAGATTCATGACACCCCCATCATCGATGAAGCCGCGCTTCCGGTCTTTGGTAACAACTGGTTCATTCTTGAGTACCTCAAGAACCATGAGGTCGAGAACACCGCTGCCTACATTGCATGGATCCTCCGCCAGACCAAGGGCTATGGTATCAAATGCGTCAACCCCGGCGGCACGGAAGCCTGGGCATGGGGACTGAACTGTCTCACCATCCATGACCCGGTCCCGTACTTCGAGATCACCCCGGCAGAGATCATCAAGGGCCTGATCGAGGCAAACGAGTACCTCGGTCTCCCGCACTCGATGCACCTCCACCAGAACGATCTCGGCAACCCCGGCAACTACAAGACCACCATCGACTCCCTGAAACTTGCAGAAGGCTTCAAGGCCAAGAACAACTTCGGCCGTGAGCAGGTCCTGCACTCCACGCACCTCCAGTTCCACTCCTATGGTGGAACCAACTGGGGCGACTTCGAGTCCAAGGCAAAGGAAGTCATGGATTACGTCAACAAGCAAAAGAACCTTACCATTGATACCGGTAACGTCACTCTTGACGAGACCACCACAATGACTGCCGATGGTCCGTTCGAGCACCACCTCCACGGTCTCAATCACCTGAAGTGGTTCAACGTGGATGTGGAACTCGAGACCGCCGCAGGTATCGTACCGTTCATCTATGATCCGAGCAACGCCGTCTTCTGCAGCCAGTGGGCAGTAGGTCTTGAGATTCCGCTCTATGCAAAGGACCCGATGCGCTGTTTCATCACCACCGACCACCCGAACGCAGGACCGTTCACCCGCTACCCGCGTGTCTACTCGTGGCTCATGAGCAAGAAGGTCCGTGACGAGCTCCTCAACGGCTTTAAGAAAGCCGACAAGGTTATCGGCGCAACCACGCTCGCAAACATCGACCGTGAGATCACGCTCTACGAGCTGGCAGCTATGACCCGTGCAGGTCCCGCAAAGGCGCTCGGCCTTTCAAAGGACTACGGTGGCTTAAAGCCCGGCATGAACGCCGATATCGCCATCTACAACATCAACCCGGACAAGTTCCCGTCAACCGGCCCAGAGATCGAGAAGGCATTTGCCAATGTTGCCTACCTGTTCAAGGATGGAAAGATCTGTGTCGAGGAAGGCAAGGTTGTCGACATGGGCAAGAAGCAAACCTTCTGGGTGGATGCGAAAGTCAAGGAGAACAAGCAGGTTGCTCATGATATCCGCGAGAAGTTCCTCCGCTACTACAGCATTAATGAGAACAACTACTCGGTTCCCGAGAGCTATGCACCGCACCAGCACATCATCAGCGTGGATGCAACCCAGTGAGGTGAAAAAAAATGAACACTGTTACACTGACTGTAAAGAACGCACCGGAACTTTTCCTTGAATGCGAGAATGTCAACCCGGATGTATTCGCCGGCAAGAAGGCCGACCAGATAGCAAAACTCGGTGCTTTCCAGGGTAAGGAAATCACGACCCTGGGTGACTACTTCACCATCACGGGAGAAGCAGGTGCAACGGCAGCAGAGACGAAGATTGTCATCAACGGCGACTGCACGAAGATGAAGTACATCGGCGCGAAGATGACTGCCGGTGAAGTGGTTGTCAACTCTGCCTGCGATATGTACACCGGCAGCTGGATGAAGGGCGGCAAACTCGTTGTCAATGGGGATGTCCACTCGTTCTGTGGCCTTGCAATGGCGGGCGGCGAGTTCACCATCAACGGCAATGCCGGCAACTACCTCGGCGCTGCATACCGTGGCGACTGGAGAGGCATGAGCGGCGGTGTCCTTCGTGTGAAGGGTAATGCCGGCTCAGATGTTGCGACCTTCATGACTGGTGGCGAGATGATCATCGAGGGCGATGTCGATATCCACCTCGGCACCCACATGGAAGGTGGCAAGATCATCCTCAAGGGCAATGCGAACCGCCGTGTCGGCGGCCAGCTGGTCAAGGGAGAGATCTATGTCTTTGGCTCGATCAATGTCATGATGCCCGGCTACAAGCCGGTCAGGGACGTCGAGCTCGAAGTCGATGGTACCAAGGCAAAGTTCACCGATTATATCGGGGACCTCGGGGAACGCCACCCCAAGCGCAAGGGAGAGACCGTCTACGGCCATCTCTACATGAAACAATAATTTTTTTATCGCACATGTCACATACACGGTGAAGGAATTCTTCCCTCTCACCGGATTTTGTGTGCGTTACTCTTTTCGTGCAGTTACTATACAGAAACCGTGCAGGTTTTCCCTGACAGAAATTGCGGAAAAGCCTGCATTGGTGAGTGCTGCCATCACCTGTTCCGCCGTAAGGAACTCCGCATAGTGCAAGAAACGGCCAGCAGGCTTGCGGGCCCGTTCCCGCAGGGCAACTTCCCTGTCTTTTTCCATAAAGGCAACAACAAGCATTCCCCCGGACTGGATCACCCGGAAGGCCTCCATAAATGATCGGGCAACATCATCCAGAAAGCAGATGACCGTCATCATAAGGACGCGGTTGAATGTTCCGGCCCGGTACGGCAGGAATTCTCCCTTGCCCTGAACCGTTTCCACCCCTCGCTGCCGGGCTATCGCGAGCAGCCGGGGCGATATATCGAGGCCGTGACGGATCCCGAGCCGGGATGCGAACCTGCCGGAACCGACACCGATCTCCAGACTCCGGTCAGTGAGGGGGATATACCTGAGGAGGAGCTTGGTCTGGGCTGCATAGATCTCGTTATGTGCATCAAACCATTCGTCGTAATCATCGGCATAACTGTCGAAGATATTGACCACAGGGTTCACGCATGGTCCCCCGTTTCCGGAACACGGATCTTCATCTTTGTCCGGATTGATTCGGTGATATCCTGCATCGTAAGGATCCCCGGGTTACCCTGACCGGCATAGTAGAGCAGGAGATGAAAATAATCGGCGATAAGGTCGGCGTTCTCCTTCCGGTACCTCACCTCGATGTTTGCATCTCCCTCAAATCCCTTGACCGAAATGAAGTGCTCTTGTTCGAACGAGAAGTACGGGCGCCGGAGGTGCGGGTACTGTTTCACCGTACCAAACGATTCAAGGAACCGGAGAAAATCAGGAGAGAGGGGTTCATCGAGCACGAACTCCTTCATGAGCGACCCGTCAACGCAGACCTTGGTCTGAAGAGACTTAACGATTCGCGTGTTCTGCCACCTCCCGCACAGCCTCAGCAGCCAGACGGCATTCCTCTGGCGTGTTAAGATGGGAGAAACTCACCCGGATACATCCTTTCCCGTTATCGATACGGTCGTGAACGAGCGGTGCGCAGTGGAGGCCGGTCCGCGTGATTATGTTGTACGCTTTTGCAAGGATGTAGCCGGCTTCATCATTGTCAAGATTCTGCATGTTAAAAGAGACAACCGGGAGATCGGGAGCCGGGGTGTAGAGGGTGATAGCCGGATCCCGGCTAAGTTCCCTGGTGAAAAGCGCGGTAAGGCCCCTGCATTTATGGGTGATTGCGTCCTGTCCCTGCCGCTCGATGGAGCGGACGCCGGCAAGGAGCGAGGCAATGCCAGGATAGTTCGGGGTGCCGGCCTCAAACTTCTGCGGCATATCCCCCGGGTGAGCAAGTGTACGGGAATCCGTACCGGTGCCTCCCTGACGGATGGGTGCGATAACCTCCGGCTCCTGGATGTAGAATCCCCCGATACCGGGAAGCCCGAAGAGTGCCTTGTGCCCGGTGAAAACGAATGCACCCGCAGGGATCTCCGACAGGTTGATGGGTATCTGGCCTACAGTCTGGGCCCCGTCAACGATGAGGAAGATATCGTTTGATGCACAGTATTCTGCTACCGGCCGTATGTTTTGTAAGGTGCCGAGTACGTTACTGCCATGGGTCATAACGACAAGGCGGGTATCCGGAAGTATGGCTTTTTTGATCTCCTGCAGGGTGACGCGACCGTCATCGAATGGGATTATTGAGAGGGTGAGCCGCCCTTCACCTTTAAGGGTATGCAGGGGGCGGAGAACGGAGTTATGCTCCAGTTCGGTCGTGATTGCATGGAAAGGTGTGTTCTGGTTTTTCACAAACCCGTGGATGAGCAGGTTAAGTGCATCCGTGGCGCTCTGCGTGAAGATGAAATGGTCCGGCTCCTCTGCATGGAAAAAAACAGAAAGCGCATCACGGGTTGCAGAGGGATAATCCGTTGCTCCCCCGGCAGTTGACCGCCCGTGCTCGAAAAAAGGAGTTTGCAGGCACCGGGCAACTTCTGCAAGGACTTCCGGTGGTTTGGGCCAGCTGCTCGCCGCATTGTTGAGGTAGATGAGCGGGGTGTCACCCGCTTTCTGGGGGTCTGCCATTGCTGTAGATTTGGTCATGGTCTGACTTGGTTCTTTTTACCGGTACCTAAAAAGCGGGTCGCTCTTTTTAAATCCCCCGTCAATTTCAATACCCTAATAAGGGGTTAAAGATAATAGGATTATGTTACCTGTTAACAGGGCATACATGAGGTTATCACAATGGACAAATACGTGTGCATGATGTGCGGTCATATCTATGACCCGGCAGTCGGAGAGACAAAGGCATTCACCACGATCCTGTGCAACACTTCCACCATGGAGAAGTACGATTGCAAGATCATGTCGGCAGCACCGATTAAGGCGGGTACGGACTTCTCCGCCATTCCGGCAGACTGGAAGTGCCCGACGTGCGGTCACCCCAAGTCATATTATCGCAAAATGATGCCCGATACGCTTTCTGCGATGCGGACAATCAGCTACTGAAGTGAACCAATCGTTCACGAAACCTTTTTTAGTCTCTAAAAAATTACCTGATGCCGGAATCCGGTGTGTTTCATACCTGTACAGGGCACCAGAATACCGGAAGAAAAACGGATCGTAACGTACAGGAAACGTGCATCCTTTCGTTAAGACTAATCAAAGTTCCGGACTCACGACCCGCTGACTGTCGGGATAATTCCGGCAACGGCCTGCTTGTAGAGCCGCTCAGGGAAGGTTGCGTGGAAGATTGACGCATAGAGCGGATAGGGTACCGGTGCGTGATACCGTGTTGTCTTGTCTGCAAATACCACTGCCATTGTCCGTGTCGTTACATCGTATCCAAGTTCACGGATACCGCTGGATACGTACCTGTCCCAGACCATGTTCATGGTTTGTAATCTCCCGGGCACTTCAGGGTGCCTCACGCGGCATTAGAACGGGGGACACGATAAAAGTTGCGGGAATCCGGTGCAATGTTAAAAAAAGAATGTTACCATGATCAGCCCGATAAAAAGCCTATCCTTCGATCATCGTGATGATCGTCTTCTTGAACTCATCGAATTCGAGTTCATCCAGCTGCTCCGGTAACATTGAGCCCATAGAAGCCTGCCGGTAGATCCAGTAAATGATCTTATCAACGACTTTGATCACATCATCCTGTGTCTTGACCGTTACGAGGTTTCGTCCAAGTTTCGGGTGACGTCCGCGGTGGCCACCCACGGTAATCCGGTACTCCGGATCAGCACCCCGGATGAGATGGAACGGGCAGGGCATGATACAGAACCCGCACTCCATACACTTATTCTCTTCGAGAACAATAATCCCATCCTGGACATGAATCGCTTTCTCCCGGCAATAGTGGGCGCAGGTGCCGCAGCCGGTACAAAGCCCGGGGTCACGGATAGGTTTCTGTATGCCGGTGATACCGATCTCGTTGAGTCGCTCGCTCTCGCAGCCGTTCGGGCACGAGGAGATGGCAATCCGTACTTTGACCGGGAGCTCTTTTCCGAAAAATTTCTTGTCAATCTTCTCTGCGAGACCAACACTGTCGATGATGCCGAACTTACAGTTGCGGGTGCCAAGACAGGCAGTGATGTTCACCACTTCTTCCCGTTCTGCTCCAAGGGGTGTGCCGTTCGCTTCCAGTTCGCCAAGGAGCCCTGCAAGGACACAAGGATCCACATGCGGTAACTCTATGGTCTGGCGGGTGGTGAGGTGGAGTCGTTCAACGCCATACCGGCCGGCAATCTCCCCCACTTCTTTCATCTGGGCAGGGGTGATCATACCGGCTGGCATCCGAAGGCGGACGATACAGAAATCGGGGTCGCGTTCGGTGATGATCCCGCCGCGGGTAAAGAGATCCTGGTTGATGGACTTGGGTGGGCGTGCCATAACAATCAGATATGGGGCTTGTTAATGGATAGATATTGTCAATGTACTAACGATTATAGCATTTAGTTACCAATATGTACCTATGACGAAGCAGTCCGAATACATGGAGGCTTTTTTCGGGGTTGAGCTTAACCAGAAATTCGAGGACATGATCAACGAGCTCAAGGATGCTGAAGAGAGCCTCAAGGAACTTTCAAGAGACATCGGGAAACTGGGCCCGAACCTTGGACCTGATGAGGCAAAGGAGCTCAACAAGGAATGCCGGGCGATTGCATACGAGAACGCCCAGCAGATTAAGGATGTCCGGACCTTCCTTGACTTCTATTTAAAGTCAGACAAAGCCTCTACTCATATAATTCTCGAGCGGGATACCTACATGAAGATCTACCAGATCTTCAAGTGGGATGGCTCAGATGTACGGGACTTAAAGCGCTGGATCAAGGAGCTCAAGGAACTCTGCGAAAAGATCGGCCTGAATCCCCGCGACCTGATCAATTTCAAAAAGCTCACCGCCCAGCCAGTACCAGATGAGCTCATGAAGTTCCCAGTCTATGCCTTCGACCGGCAGGGCTACTGCCTTACCGGCCCTGCTTTCGATATGGTCATGCACATCGATGAAGTGCGGGAAAAGATGGCCGAGAATTCATCAGAATAATTTTGCTTTTTCTTTAATCCCTGCGTCCATTCTTTTTTTTATACATAAGGATGAAATTCCCCGGTTTTTTGGTGCAGCATCGCGACAGATTGTGATGATATTACTTTGAATGATCCGCGCGACGGTTAGTGTTTCTTGCAATATGAAATGCCAGTATTAATTTTTTAAAGTTAACTTACTGATTAATTTCATTAAATTTATTTACCATTGCCCGTAACGTATGATCATGGCCGAAACCAAGGCAGGAAAAGAAGAACATTCCTCATGTCTGGATACTCTTGCACGAAACCCGTTGTTAGTCGGGCTCGCAATCGGTATCCTTGCCGCATTTGTACAGGTTTTATTGATCAGTGCCGGAGGACCGGAAGCCTACGGGTTCTGTGTTGCCTGCCACACCCGTGATGTTGTCAACGATGGCGTCAATGTGGTTGCCGGGACCAAACTCGCCATTGCCGCAATCTCGCAGAACGCAATTCTGCCGGTAATGACGGTCATTGGTGTCCTGATTGGGGCGTTTGTTTCGGCAAAATATTATACGGAATTCAAGACCAAGACCGGAAGCGCGGCATCCTATATCTGGTACCTGCTGGGCGGGATCTTTTTCATGATCTTTGCCCTCTTCATGGGAGGTTGCCCCTACCGCATCGGACTCCGTATCGGGTACGGCGATGTGGTCGCGTTGATCGGGCTTGTGGCTATTGTTGCCGGTGTCCTTGTAGGAATAAAAATTGCCACAGCGATGGCGGAGCGTGAGGGATAACCATGGTAGTTGCAGGCTGGCTCTCAAAGAATGTTGCAATTATTGCCGTTCCCATAGTCACACTCTTACTCGGCCTCCTCATTGGGTGGCTCGGACAGAGGTCCGGGTTCTGTTCGGTTGGCGGATTCCGTGACTTCTTCATGTTCAAACACACCCGGCTCCTGTACGGGTATCTCGCCCTTATTGGCGGGGCATTTGTCGGGTACCTTGTCTTCTGGCTCATAACGCCGTCAGCATTTGAGAATTTCTTCTGGCTGGTAGGAAAAGGGCTTATGCCCGTGCCCGGTGCACCGGCAAACCTGACCGTTGTTGCGTATATTGTCCTTGCGGTGATCAGTGGAATTGCGGTCGGGATCATCGGCGTCCTTCTCGGGGGCTGCCCGCTCCGACAGGTAGTCATGACATCGGAAGGCAATATCAAATCGCTCTGCTTTGTCATTGGTATGTGCATCGGGGCTGTCGTATTCGCAGCTTGGGTATCCGGATGGGGCGTATCTCTCCTAAAAGGACTGGGGATTGCGTAACGGATAACGGTGAACATGATGACAACAAAAAACCTTGACATTACCGGAAAAGTCTGCCCGTACTGCCTTATGGCTGTACAGAAAGCCACAACGGCACTGAACCCCTCGGATGAACTGGTCATTACCTGTGACCATCCCTCTGCTGCAACTACCTCCATCCCACAGTTTGCACAGGATGCAGGTATGACAATCCAAACGAAGAAGGTCTCTTCAGGCTTGTGGGAGATACGGCTCATAAAAAAATAACTGGTTATACTTAACAAAACCGATATATAACCAGATTTTAAGAAACAGTATAAGAGAAATTTCCCATGACCTCACATTTTTTCCTGCTCGGTAGTCCACTGACCCAGGAACGTCTCTCCTGGATTGAGGAGAGCTTAAAATTTTTCTTCGTCAAGCTGAACCCGGAGAATCTCCTGCACAGTTCAAAACCCAAGGATGCTGTCTTTTCGTTTTTTTTAACCGGTGATGCACTTTACAGTCTCCAGAATCCACAGACTCTTTCTATATGGGAGATCATCCTCTCCATGCCTTCGGTGAAGATCGTCTGCGACTGCAATGAACTGGAACTCCGGGGCATATCGATCGAACGCTTAAAGATGAAAAATCCCGACCAGGTGATTGACCGGAACAGTCTTGCATTAAATGGCCAGCCCTCGTTCTGGAAGGATGTGATGAAGTATGCGAGGCAGCATGAACAACCGGTACCGAGTACTGTTGGCTATCTCCAGATGGAATCGCCTTACATGCACCAGTCAGCCCATGCCGCCCTCCTGTTTCTCGCTGCCGGGGTGGAAGCCCATGCATCAGTAGATCTTTACGCATATCTTGACGGGGTTCATCTTGGACATCTCGGACAGAATCCCTCGGAATGTGAGAATATTGGTAATGGTCTTGAGGTAGTGAACGAGAAAGCACAGAAGAAGGGGCTCTCCTGCCAGATGATTGCCTGCGGTCGATGTGCTGCGGCCCGTGGTTACAGTACATGGGACGATGGGCACGGTGTTGTGATCTCGACCTGTGCGATCAAGCCGTTTAAGATCCGGAACCTCAAGGACATCATCGATCAGTTCAAACGCAACCATATCATCCTTGCAAAGGACAGCGCCTCCATACAGCTGAAAAAAGATGGGCAGTCCTCCTCATTACCACTCCCTGACAACGGAAGGAAACCTCCGATTACTATCCTCGTTACCCGGCGCCCGTATGGGACTGAAGAGGCATTCGGTGCCATCTCGTTTGCTGTTGCCTGTGCCTTTGAGGGTATCCGGACCCGGGTCATCTTCATCGAAGATGGTGTGTATGCCCTTATGGGCGAACACAAGCTGGAGAAGGGCACACATTTTTTCAACCTGCAGGAGGTAATCGATGCCGTTGCAGGAAGTGAAAACCTCCAGTTCTTCGGGTTCTTACCTTCACTTAGCCAGCGGGGAATTGCAAAGAATAAGAAGCTGAACGCGGTGCTTGATATCGGTCCTCACGAACTGGGACAGCTCCTCTTCTATCCCCCCAGCGGCATTTCGGCAAACCACCAGCGGGTCATCTTCTTCTGATGAGGGATGGTAACGTATGACAGCAGTACCAGCAGAGATTCCGGATTTTTCTAACCTTACCTGCACGAACCTGATGATCCGCTTAAAGATACTCTTAAAAAAAGCAGGATCAGATGCTCCCGTGGAATGCATTGTCCGCCGGGACCAGCGGGACACGATCGATGTGCCGTTCTCCCATTCCGGGTATGATGTGAAGATACGGAAAGTAGATAATAACCTTTACCGGGTGAGCATGAAAAAGAAGCAGGGGCAAAATCCCTGATGGCATCCCCGCCCATGATTGAGGCCATTCACCAGACCTTTTCCCGGCATGACCGGCAGTACTGCATCTTCTCGGTCGCCGGCAGGAACGAGGAATTTCTTTATTATTCCCATATATCCCGCCCGCTCCGTTCGCTCATGTTCGGCAGGAATTTTCTCGACCAGCTGCCCCGACTCATGGAAAAAGAGGATCTCTGTATCGAGTGCGGATTGGGATTGTCAGTGACTGGCGGTGTTGCCCTGGATAACGGTGACAGAATAGCATGGCATTGTACAATCGGGGAAGCAAACCACATACTTAAAGGACTCAAGGACAGACTGGATGATGAGGGGCAATGGATAAAAATGTTCTAAATAGGGGACGCGGATTTCATGTCACAATTCCTCACTCCAAAACAGAATGATGCAGAAGCGGTTGCCGGCATTGACCTGGGCTCGACACGCATTAAGGTCGTGATCTACAACGGGTCTTCTTATGTCGCGAGGATGACTGATGCTTCGTGGGATCCGGAGGAAACGGCCCTTGCCCTTCTCACTGAAACGAGTAATGCTGCCGGACTATCCGCACCTCCTCATATCATCGCAACAACCGGGTACGGGCGCCGTTGTCTTACGACTGCAACACTCACATTCACCGAGATCGCGACCCATGCAAAGGGAGCATTCAACCTTCAGCCGGGGTGTCGGTTCGTCGTGGATATCGGGGGGCAGGATGCCAAGGGTATCTTACTTTCACCAGATGGCCGGGTGGAAGACTTTGTGATGAACGACAAGTGTGCGGCGGGGACGGGCAGGTTCCTCTCAACCATGGGGCAGGCACTTGGAATTCCTGTTGACAGTCTTAGCGCTTATGCTGCCGGTGCAGAACCGCACCGGATCAATGCAATGTGTACGGTCTTTGCTGAATCGGAAGTGATCAGCCTGCTCCACCAGGGCATTCCAAGAAACGCGATCATCGCCGGTCTACATGCATCCATCGCACGCCGGACTGCATCTATGGTTGCCTCTCTCCACCCGGAGCCCCCGATAGCCTTCACGGGGGGTGTTTCGCAGAACGCAGATATCGTGAATCGTCTGGGTCTGGAACTCGGCCATCCGGTTAATGTACCCCACGATGCGGTTTATGCCGGGGCAATCGGTGCTGCGCTTCTTGCATGGGAGCACCGTTTGGAAACAGAGAAAAAAGAGTATTAGTGTTTTTTTATCATCTCAAGGAATGCCTCGATACGGGTCTTGATCTGGGCATTATCTCCCTGCGAATAATCAGTCTCTATCTGGAGGAGCGGAACCTTTCCGTGCTGTGCCAGATACTCCTTGAGGACGCGTGACTCAACATTGTAGGTGTGGCAGCCAACCCAGGTGATATCAACAACCCCATCAGCATGGTATTCCTTTGCAAGTTCTGCCAGGAGTTCGAGCCGCCCGGTGTTCGGGCTCATGCAGGAACACGGTGTGGCAAGGTACTTGTCGGCAATCGCATTGAGTGGTGAGTTGCTGGTTTCAACGTCGTGCAGGTACTGCTTCATGCCGGCACAGTTCTCGATATAGACCACAGCGGCTCCGGACTCCTCGATAATCTTAATCACTTTCTCTGCACCGACACCGGTCGGCACTCCAGTGACGATGATGCGTTTTGCTGTTGCGGGTGCGGCTCCCTTACCTGCTGCCTTCATGGTTTTGATCTCATCAATGAGGTCTTTGAGCTGCTGGTTGAAGGCTGCCCGGTCGAAGGTAAAGTTTCGTGCCCACATCACTTTGAGGAGATCCATCCCTGACAGCGGTGCCGGGTTTGCGGTGTTTTGTAAAGCCAGTTCCCGCATGAGCGCCCGCTGTTCATTGAGTTCCTTTATGGCAGCTTTCATCTTCTCATCCGTGATAGTGACGCCAAGCCTTTTTTCAATCTCCTGCTTGCAGCGGGCTACTTCCGAACGCCAGTACTGCTTCTGGGTCTCTCCCTTTGCACTCTGCGGGACTTCGAGGACAACCATGGGTTTGAACTTCTCCATGAGCTCGAACATCTTCTTCTTGCCATCGCAGGTTGTCTCGCCGATAATAAATTCGGAGTTATTGAAAAATGCACACTTCTCGGTTATTGCAAACCCGTAGGAGGATTTGATCAATGGACAGAAATTCCGGGGCAGGTATTTTTCCCCGTCAGCTATGGGTTCTTCCTTGGTGGCACACAGGGTTACCGGTACGGCACCTGCGGCAACGATGAGTTCCTGCGGTGCAAAAACACAATAGAATCCGACAAATTTTTTGCCCTGGTCGCGTACGCTCTTGATCGCTGCCGATGCATTCGGGATCACCGAATCGAAATAGGTCATCTTTTCTGCTCTCATAGTTTTCTCCTCGTCTGTTTTTGTATGAATATTCCTGATTTATTCCCGGGGTCTCAACTCGGTTTCCCGGAGAATGATCTTTGCGGTTTCTTCTGCAACTTCCCCGGTGAATGCAATGCACTGCCGGAGGTGTTCAGGGGATTTTAGTACCATGCCATGGGTTAAGGTACGGCAGCAGACGCAGCCATGCCTGCGCATAAAGAGTGCATGCAGTTCCCGGGAAAGGGCGAGGCACCGATCAATGGAGGGATCACCGGGCTCCTTGCGGCCGAAGACCATCCCGAGTGCCATTACGCCCCCGGTAACGGCGCCACAGGCACAACCTGCACTCCCGATACCGATAGGAAACCCGGACGCCATCCGGACTACGTCATCGGGATAATTGAGCCTGAATTCGTCGTTGATGGTCTTTACGATCGCTTCTGAGCAGTAAAACTGCCCGGACCGGTAATACGCTTCAGCGATCTCCCTGACCCGGGCTGGGTCTACTGGCTCACGTAGTTCCTGCATGTGACGATTCTCCGGGCACCGGTTATTTTAAGAGCCGTACTTCAGCTTTCAGTGCAATCGCATGCTTGATAGTGAACATGCCCATGCACTTTCCAAGAGCATACTCTTTCAGGTCCTTAACCTGTGCATCAGTTGCATCACCCTTCACATCCATGATGACCCGGTACTCGCTGATAAGCGGGCTTTCACCAAGGTCGAACTGGGCGGTATAGTCGAGATCTGCTTCGACTTTTGTCTTGACGGATGTAAGCCGGATGTTTCTCATGGCAGCTTCGGTCACGAATGTGCTGGAGTAGCATGCGGCAAACCAGAAGAGGCCGAACGCCATGGGGCCGGGCCGGCTGCCGGGACCTGCGAAGTTCGGATGGCTTGCCTCCATGGTGTAGGTGCCATCCTTTACCTTGACCGTGGAGCGGAACTGCGGACCGCCGTTCTCAAAAAGCCAGTCCCCTTCGATCTTCGCAGTGAACTTTGCTTCTTTTGGATCTTTCCTGATCACTTCTTTGTAGTCCTTGACCTGCTTGGTATCAATGTTGTTCAGGTTCATGATAGTTAACACAATAAATTTATTTGATCGGTTAGTTAAAATAATTTGGTAAATACTCATTCTATCTAATTGTGAAGGGAGTTAACATTTGCCAGAATACAGATTCGAAGGTTATCAGAAATTTATGCTCTCAAACGATTCGTCACATCAAAGAGACATTACGACATTTTTTTACCTTTACAAAAGCAGATTGTTAACGATAACCATTCGATGAGGAACCGGATATGGACAGGCGAGACCTTGTAACGGGATTGAGCGTAAGAGGTAACAAGACATGGTAAAACGTTACCTTGAGCTCCGCTCTCTTGACAAAGCGCTCGAACTGCTCACCACTTCTTTTGTCGCTCCCCAAAGAACCGAGAAAGTCCCGGTCATGCAATCAACCGGGCGGGTTGTAGCAGAACCGGTCTATGCAAAATATTCCGTACCGGAGGTAAACCTCTCCGCCATGGACGGCATTGCGGTCAGGAGCCGGGACACTATTGGTGCCAGTGACCGGAACCCGGTAACCCTGGATCACTTCGCACGGGTCAATACCGGCAACATCGTCCCTCCGGAGTTCGATGCAGTCATCATGATCGAGGATGTCTGGGAGTCCGGCGACTGTTTCCAGATCCGCCGGACTGCTGCACCCTGGCAGCATGTCCGCCCTGCAGGTGAAGATATTAAAGAGAACCGGCTTGTAATGCCCCGCGGTCACCTGATCCGGCCATTCGATATCGGGGCGCTGGCGACCTACGGGATTACCTCTATTGAAGTACTTGCCGTCAGGGTCGGGATTATCCCCACCGGTAGCGAGCTGGTTCCGCTGGGGGTCCGACCCGGACCGGGGCAGGTGGTGGAGAGCAACACGATCATGGCACAGGTCTTTCTCGACCAGATGGGAGCGCACTGCACCCGCCTGCCAATCGTGACAGATGAACCCGACCTTATCAGAGAGGCGCTCCGCAGGGCTGTGAAAGAAAATGATCTGGTTATCATCTCTGCAGGCTCTTCAGCCGGCACACGCGATTTTACTGAGAGTGTCATACGATCGCTCGGTGAACTGATCTTCCATGGCGTCGCAGTCAGGCCCGGTAAACCGGTAATGCTCGGAAAGATTGGGGGAAAACCTGTCCTCGGGCTGCCAGGCTACCCGCTTGCCGCCCAGACTGCTCTCCGGGAATTTGCTGCACCCCTGTTGGAATCATGGGGTTTTCCCCCGGCCCCCCAGTCCCCGGTCACGGCCCGGCTCGCACAGCAGCTGGTATCAGATCCCGGGTTTGATGAGTTCATCCCGGTTTTTGTCGGTCGTATTGGCTCTTCGCTCATTGCGACACCGCATATAAAAAAGGCCGGCGTCCAGATGGCGACGGTCAAGGCTAACGGTTATACCCACATCCCGGCTCCGGTTGAAGGCTATGAGACCGGTACCGAGCTTGAAGTCCTCCTCACTACAGACCCGGGGAGTATCGAACGCACGGTCATCCTGACCGGCTCTTTGGATCCCACGTTAGAGGAGCTTGCAAGCCTTGCCCATGACGAGGGATTGTATATCCATGCCACCAACCCCGGCAATACCGGGGCACTCCTCGCCCTCCGTAACAACACCTGTCATGCAGCCCCACTCAGCCTTCCAACCCGGTCCCTGCTGAGCTCATACCAGCCCTTTATCAAATTCCTTGAGGCCGGTGATCTGGCCTTTATCCATATTGCTACCATTGAACTGGGTATTGTCTCTAACAATGGGCTGGGAGTAAAAGATCTCACCCATGCCCGTTTTATTAATACACGGAAAGAATCCCCGGCAAGGATGGTCCTTGACGCAGTACTGGCTGCAGAAGGTATCGATCCGTCACAGGTGAACGGGTACCTGCAGGAAGTGCATGGTCCCCCCGCCGTTGCAGCTGCCGTCAGGAACGGGTTTGCCGATGCCGGGATGTGCACGTCCAGTATTGCCAGCGCCGCCGGGCTTCAGTTCGTGCCGGTTGCCCATGAAGATTATGAATTGGCAGTACGGCGGGAGATGTTGGAAGACTCCCGCATCCGCACGCTGGTATCGCTCATCCAGTCTCCCAGGTATCGTGCGATCCTTGCAAAGACCGGGGGCTATGATGTCAGCCTTACCGGCACTATCCGGGGACTGAACGGCGAGAATATCTTAACCCCGTTATCCCAGGGAAACCTGCCGGCCGGGTATATCTGAACTCTTCTTTAATCCCCTTCGACATGTGTGGACCCGGAGATACAATCGCTTTTTGTGAATTATTAAAAAAAAGAGATTCGTTTAAGAAGTGATTCTTCACTTCTTGACGAACGGGTTGAACACGTTCTCGTAGATCATGTCGCTGCCGGTGTTGTGGAGCCGGCCACGCTCTGTCTTCTCCTCGGCAAATGCAAGGAGTGGGAGTTCCATGTCGACACCCGGGACATGGCCGAACATCTTCTCAAGCTCGACCTGCTGGGCGTGCATGAAGAGTGCATTGGGGATTTCCGCGGGACAGATTTCCTCGCACTGACCGCAGTTCACGCATGAATCTGCGATATGGGCGTACCGGATCAGGTGGAACATGAAGTTGACGGGCAACTCGCCGGGCGGGACATAGGCCGGGTTCTTGGTTGTGCAGTCAACACAGTAACAGATCGGGCATGCTTCGATACATCCGTAGCACTTGATGCAGCGTGCAGTCTCGCTCATGATCTTCTTTAAGCGATCCTTGCCTTCACCGAGTGCTTCGAAGTCGTGCTTTCGCCACTTGTCGCCGAGCTTGAACATTGCACCTTCGACCTTTCCCCGGATTTCGAGACCCTTGGGGTTGGCGGGTGCGGTTGTCATGATGCCTTTCTTGACGGCACCGTCAACAAGGTTCGCTCCCTTCTCGGAGCAGACTTCAACAAAGGTAGCTTTTCCGGCCTTGTCGCCGATGACTCCCCAGTTACCGCAGGCAAGGTCTGCCTGGCGTGGGATCTTCATCTTGCAGCGGCGGCAGTTGCTGCGCCGGCCATAGCCTGCTTCTTCGAGCTCGTCAACGGAGATACCCTTGTGGCCTCCTTCGAACTCGATGATGAACTGGCCCTTGTCGATCTCTTCCTTGTGAACCTTTTCCGGGTCAACGCCATACTTTTCAGCGATCATCTTGCGGGCAGTGACCGGGCTGACCGATCCTCCGCAGTTGACACCGATCATGATGATGTTGTCAAGGTTGATCTGCTTGCGCTTGGCAAGTTCGTAGAATGCCATTGCATCGCAGCCTTTGACGGTAACCCCGATCTTCTTGTCCGCTGCCCCGTCAAGATATTTCTTGACTAGCTTTGGCAGAAGAAGCGTTCCGCAGTGAAGTGAACCGGCAGTCTTGACAAGATCCTTGGGATCGGTAATGATTACCGGCTTTGCATCATAGAGGTCAACACCCTTGGTTACTGCAAGGACTGCGTCAACCATCTTGGATTCAAGGGCATACTTCCAGAGGGAAGTTACTGCGCCCCCAAGCTCGGCCTTCTTCTGGATCTCAGCGTCGTTGGTCCATGCGTAGAGCATATCGCCTTTCTTTGTCATGTTCAGGCCTCCGTGATCTTCTCAATCTTGACAGCACAGTGCTTGAGTTCCGGCATCTTGGAGAGCGGGTCGAGTGCTGTGTTGGTGAGGTCGTTTGCGCCATGCTCAAAGTGCATGGGCATGAAGATCACTTTCGGGGCCACATCGTCGGTCACGCGAGCTATGGCGATGGATTCGCCACGGCGGCTTGTTACCTTGACCTTCTCGTATGGCTTGATCCCAAGTTCCTTTGCATCCAGCGTGTTCATCTGCATGTAGTTTTCCGGCACATCGTTGTGCAGGGTCGGGCTCCGGTCGGTCTGGGTTCTGGTGTGATAGTGGAAGATGATACGGCCGGTCATCATGGTGAACGGGTACTCTGCGTCAGCAACTTCTGCGGGCGGGCGGTACTCGAGGCCGAACATGGTGCCCTTGCCATCTGCAGCGGAGAACTTCCCAATGTGGAGGATCGGAGTTCCCGGGTGCTCGACAGTCGGGCAGGGCCAGTGAACAGATTCAGGCTTTTCCATCTTCTCGTAGGTTACACCGAACTGGCCGGGGGTGACTGAGCGCATGTCGTCCCAGACATCCTTTGCGGTCTTCCAGTCAAAGCCCTTAAGGCCCATCTTCTTTCCGAGCATACCGATGATTTCCCAGTCGTACTTCGATTCGCCGGGACCGTCGACGGCTTTCCTTACACGGTTGACACGGCGCTCGCCGCTGGTGAACGTACCATCCTTCTCGGCAAAGCAGGTGCCGGGCAGGACTACATCTGCATATTCGCAGCTCTCGGTCCAGTAAATATCCTGAATAACGAGGAAGTCGAGCTTGTCAAGGGATCTCCTGACATGGTTCGAGTCGGGGTAGGAAACCACGGGGTTCAGGCCGAGAATGTACATCGCCTTGATCGGATCGCCGCACTGGGTGATCTGCTCGGTTAAGGTGACACCATACCAGTCTGGCAGGGAGCCTTCTTTCATGCCCCATGCCTTCTCCATCTTGGCACGGTTCTCGGGGACTGCAACTGCCTGGTAGCCAGAGAAGACGTTCGGGTATGCACCCATGTCGCAGGCACCCTGAACGTTGTTCTGTCCACGAAGCGGGTTGACACCGACACCGGGGCGTCCGACATTGCCGGTGAGCAGCGCGAGGTTACCCATGGACCGGACGTTGTCGGTACCGGTGGTTAACTCGGTGATGCCAAGGCAATAAATGATGACCGCGTTCTTTGCATTCGCATACTGGCGGGCAAACTCCTTGACCGTCTCTTGTGGGACACCGTGGATTTTCGTAGCGTCTGCATAATTCTCGACAGTCTTTTTGAGATCCTCAAAGCCTTTCGTGCGTTCCTTGATGTACTCCTTGTCCTCGAGACCTTCCTTGATGATGTAGTACATCATGTTGTTGGCGAGCGCAATGTGGGTCGAAGGGGTGAACCGGATCCACTTGTCAGCAAGCCGTGCAGTTGGGCTGAACCGTGGGTCAACGACAACGATTGGGATCCCCTTCTTCTTGGCC
Source organism: uncultured Methanoregula sp. (assembly GCA_963676675.2). Taxonomy (GTDB): domain Archaea; phylum Halobacteriota; class Methanomicrobia; order Methanomicrobiales; family Methanospirillaceae; genus Methanoregula. The sequence goes on from OY781161.1 coordinate 2,520,106, forward strand.
TGCATGACGCGGCGGCCGGCAAGGGGGTGGGCCTCAACGGCGTTGGAACCCCACATGACGATGAGGTCAGCGTTCAGGACATCTTCGAATGGGTTGGTGGCTGCACCGGAACCGAACGAGAGTGAGAGACCGGCAACGGACGGGCCGTGGCAGATACGGGCACAGTTGTCAACGTTGTTGGTCTGGAAGGCAACACGGGCCCATTTCTGCAGGGCATAGCAGTCTTCATTGACGGTACGGCACGAGGTATGGAACCCGAGGGCCTTGGGGCCACCCTGTTTGTGAGCCTCGGTGAATTTCTTCGTGATCAGGTCAATGGCTTCGTCCCAGGAGGCTTCCTCGAACTTGTCACCCTTCTTGATCAGGGGCTTGGTCAACCGGCCGGGCTTCTGGACCGTTTCCCAGCAGGTCGTACCTTTCGGGCAGAGCTTGCCTTCGTTGATCGGGGACCGCTTGTACGGTTCGACACCAACGAGCTCATTCCCATTGGAGACGAGGTTAAGGCCGCAGCCAACCCCGCAGTAGGGACAGGTCGTTGCTGTGTATTTAAGAGAATTCGAATTGAGTTCGCTCATCTTCTATCACCATAGTTTCACGGATCGTTCAGGCCAGAAAATGACCGTGGCGCCCGTGCACACACTTTATTGGAATACCTGCAAAATCGGTTAATCAATTTTGCTTGATTATTGATCTCAGTAAAGTCTATATTTATACGTTCTGAAAATCCATCCATTATTGGAGATTATTTGGGGGTTTTTTAGTTTCCAGCTACAAATCTGCGACGATTACCTGGTATGAACAATATGAGGGGAGTGTCTCCGCGCAGATCCGTTCAGTGTCCTCCGGGGAGATCAAATTGAGATTGCGCCCCCTGCCTCCCATGCTTACCAATGTTGTGCAAATGGCCCTCCAGGTATGTGACAAAACGGAATACCCTGTGAAAGGGACATGTGGAACCTGCGGTGGAACCCTGTCGGGCTATGACACGCGGATAAAACGGTTTGCACTACTCTGTGACGATGAAGGCGATCGCACTATTGAGGTGAGCCTCCACCGGGCGTATTGCCGTACCTGCGGGCGAATCTGGATGCCGGACGAACCGTTCTATCCCGGAACCCGGGTGGGTTCACCGATCGTGGACCTCTGCCGGGCCTTCTCCACTACGATGCCCTGTGGGCAGGTAGCCCGGCGGCTCGGCCAGATGGGGATTAAGGTCGACCGCTGGAGCGTGCGTTCCTATTGCTGTATTCCTCATTCCCCGCCACCTACAGTTGCAGCATTCGGCATGAATGTCCCGGTTTCAATAATTTCTCTGTCAGGACTTGCCGGAACACCGCGTGAAAATGATCGTTCCCGTGGCGAGGATATACTCTCTGCATGTAATTATCCCTCCCGTGACCGATCGCAACTTCAGGACTCACCTGCAAAGGGAAACCTGCGGGAAGAAAGTGAATAGTGTCTCATCGTGCGATTTTGTGTTTATTACAAGCAGTTACTTTTCATAACATGTTTATCATTTGATACGCAATGTAGGATCATGCAAGCAGGTTCCCCTGAAGAAACCCCCGGTGCACTGAAAGCCAGTATGGACAAAGGTGGGGTACAACCAGAACTCCAGCAAGAGATCATACGGTTATCAGAATTCCATACCTACCCTGCACCCGGCGTACTCATCGGAGCATTCATGGTGGACTATGCGCTGGCACTGCTTGGGGTTACCGCGGATCAAAAACTCTACGGTGTCTGCGAGACGCCCAAGTGCCTTCCGGATGCATTACAGGTACTAGCCCGCTGCACAACCGGCAACAACCGGCTCAAGGTCGTACCCATCGGGAAATTTGCCATCACCCTGAATGCACCGTCCGATGGCGAGACCGCAGAGGCTGTACGGGTTTTTGTGGATCTGGATAAACTCAAAAATTATCCAATGATAGATGTCTGGTATGCCAACAGCCCGGCATATGACAAACATACCATGAAAGGGTTATTGCAAGACGAGATCTTCCGTGCCGGACGACAGATCCTCTCTTTTGAACGGGTTCGGGTCACGGTGAAAAAAAAGAAAAAATGGTCATCGGTTACCTGTCCCTGCTGCGGTGAAACGGTCCCCGATTATCTGATCGAAGGAGATCGATGTGGTGCCTGTGGTTCAATGAAATATTATGAGAAGATATGAGGCAGATTACCGGAATCTCTTACGTATCATAACACGTTCTTTTTTTTACTTTCAGAATATAGCCAGAGCCCGTGGGACCACAAAAAAATTCCTGCCGGTGCTGGATGAAAAAAAGTAGGGTATCAGGCTTTAACATCGGGGGTTTCTGTTTTCCGGACCGGTTTTTTCACCCAGATTAATTCCTTTCCGTCAAATGCAAAGGATTTCATGACAAAAATCTTCAGATCTTTTGGCATTTTCGATGTATCCGCATGCTCAGGCACGATAATTGCGTAATCATAACGCGGACTGGTCCCGTCGAATACCGGTTCCGGGCGGATCAGCTCGTTAATCATATCGAGGGTAACTTCTTTTTTAAACGTAACTAAAAGCCGGACGATCTCTAAGTACCCGTTGTTCATGCGTTTTACAAGAACAATCGTATCATATCCAGTCCCCTTCTTTTTCAGGGTGATTTTCCATCCATCATAGGAGGAGTAGATGTGTTTTATCTCCTGTAATACAAAATCGTGCATGATGTCAGTGCAGATACCCATATATGATCAATTAAGTTACTTTGTTAAAAAATAAAAATACTGTGTTAAACATTTTTAACTAATAATTTATGTTCATTTGTCATGCTCATCGAGGATAGTATTTCACGGAAAGAGATGATTTTTCACGGAACGGAAGAACGACCCGCTGCAATCAAGAGCGGGATACGATTTTGTTAAAATAATAAAGTTAACAAAATCCTTTTATTAATAAGAAATTAATTTTACTTTGCCCAGGAGAACGGGCGGGTCAGGTTTATTAGGTACCGGTTCACGGTATACAGCATCATGCCACGATGTCTGAACTTTATGACCATTTCCCGGTGCGGCTGCCAGTCATCGTATCACACCTTATGCGACCGCACCGGCAATTAAAAAGAGAGGCAGGTTAATCTGCCCGTATTATTGTTCCGACATTTTTCCCGTTAATCGCTTTCTCGATATTTCCGCGCTTGTGGCAGTTGATGATCCGTACTTCCCGAATATGTACGGCATTTTTGAGAAGCTGGACTACCATGGGCTCGAGAACCATGTCATTAAGATCCATTTTGATCAGTTCTTTGGCCGTGATATCCCGGATCAGCTCGGCGTCGGGATTTTTCCGGGGATCCTCATTATACAGCCCGTCTACGTTCTTGCCGATAATACAACTATTTGCCCCAAGTACTTCAGCAATAAGGAATGCGCCGGTGTCCGTGCGGTGAGGGGGGACCATATCATTCCTGGCCGGGTGCTCGTACAGGCCATACGGGGGCGTGCCATGAATGACCGGCAGGATACCGAGTTTCAGGAGCATGGGAAGTTCGAGGAGATCGCCGGTATGGATCCGCTGACCGTTGAATTTTGAGAGGAGAATGGAAACCATGATCGCGTTCTGCTCGGAAATCTTTGCCGAGAGTTCTGCGAGCACACCGGTGGGCATACCGAGATCCATGCCGATGTCCATGATATGGCGAACCCGTCCACCACCGCCTGTGACCACGAGAAGTTTATGCTTTTTGGATACGCCTCCGATCTCTTCGCAGAGCGGGTGCATGACTTCGCGCCCGTAATCGATTGCACCATGTCCCCCGATTTTGATGACATTGATATCCGGGGCAATGCGAATCTGTTCTGATACGTTCCGCCGCTTCTTCATCATTCCTTTCCGGACGAGCGTTTCACCTTGGAGTCCGCTCTCAAGTTCAAACCGCGTTTTCATAAGTAATCAACTAACTAGCCTATCACTATGGAAAGTTATAAGTCCATGTAAACCAGTTGGTATATCAGAGTCGGAACTCAAACCGGAGCATACGTTTTCTATGCAGCGCATTTGAGTACTGGCATGGAGGAAAAGACCATGAAGATCTATGTACGTGAACGCCAGAAAGTCGGAGAGGGTGTCGAGTCGCCCAAGTACCGCATCATTGCCGTAACCGGTGGACAACTCCAGGTAGAGGCAACCCATTTCCGGAAGTTTGAAGTCGAACAGATCGCAAAAGATGTCGGCGCAGAAGTCGTGTTCATGAAGCCGGTGGCTGATGAGCACAAGAAGAAACACTAATCCTTTTTTTATTTTACAAGTTCAGCATTGAATCCTGCACTCATACGCTCCGGAAAAATATCCGGTGAAGTCTCTTTATGGATGCATGTACAATTATTTCATGAAGATGATCCATGGCCGCACTTTCTGTTGATATCCTCTTTGATGCCGCTGTCCGCATCCAGCTGCTGGAACGTTCGATCACGATCGTATTTGCTGATAATACCATCCGGATGAAGTTCCCGACAACGCGGAGGCTTGCAGAGTTTCTCGATGTTCAGCACTATTACGTATTACCTTATTTTGCCATGATGGAGCAGGAGGAACTGGTCAGCCGGGCTGAGCGGGTGGGGATTATTACTACCGCAAAAGGCAGTAGAAAAATGATCGATCTTATGCAGGAACAATACCGGAAAGAATGCAATGAGATTCTCGGCGCGGCAATTTTTGAAGAACTGCTTAAAAAATGCTGAAGAGAAAGCATATACTTTTTTTAATTACTATTAACAAATCTAAAATATCAATAATAAATCATTGAAACCATTTGATAACCAATTGGTAACCAGAATTTTTTAACTCATATTAAAAAGAAACATTCAATAGTGATCCTACCTACCGGTAATCCGGTTTAATTATGACAAAAAATGTGCATGTAACCTTAATTGCAGCAGTTTTTGTACTGCTGTTCCTTGCGACCTGCTTTGCAGGGTGTACGAGCCAGACACCGACCGCTCCTGCGGCTACACAAGCCGCGGTTGTGAAGACGGCTGCACCACAAACGCTCCTCATCGCAACGACCACAAGTCTGTACGACACCAAGCTTCTCGACTATCTCCAGCCGATATTCGAGAAGAAGTACAATGTCACCCTCAAAATAACCTCCCAGGGAACCGGCAAAGCGATCGAACTGGCCAAACGCGGAGATGCAGATGTCCTGCTCGTCCACTCGCCAAGCCAGGAACTTGCCTTCATGAAAGATGGCTATGGCCTGAACCGGCGCTCGTTTGCCTCAAACTCGTTCATGATAGTCGGCCCGAAGAATGATCCCGCAGGTATTGCCAATATGACCCCGGAGAACGCATTAACGACCATTCTCCTCAAGGGGACCAACAAGACCGCTAACGTCGCTTTCATCTCCCGCGGTGACGGTTCCGGAACCCACACTGCCGAGCAGAAGATCTGGTCCAATGCCAAGTACAACTACACTACACAAGTCGAGAAATCCGGCACCTGGTATGTAGGAGCGGGCAAGGGCATGGGAGAGACACTCCAGATGGCTAGTGAGAAAGGCGCATATGCACTCACCGATGAAGGAACATATCTTGCATACAAGAGCAACCTCAATCTGGTGCCGATTATCACCAAGGGCCCAAGCCTGCTCAATATCTACAGCGTGATGGCGGTCTACAACGACAAGCAGCCGGCTGATAAGATCCAGATGGCCAACAACTTCATCAACTTCCTCATTGACCCGCAAACCCAGAAGGATATCGGTTCCTTTGGTGTCGATAAGTATGGAAAGTCCCTGTTCATCCCCATGAGCGTCGAAGTCCCGACTGCAACTGCGGGTTGGGTAGGGGATTACAGCACACCGGCAACAGCGATTGCGTCAGCAACAGCAGTTGCACCAGCACCTGCTGTATCTGCCGCTGCAACAACGGCACCGGTAACTACGTTAGTCCGGGCACCCGGGACAAATTAATCCCCCCTCTTTTTCATTCAGGAAAAACGATGCCCTGAATAATTTTCGCAACCAGAATGCAGAACTAAATATTTTTAACGAGTATCCTGTCTGGACTTCTTCTTAATCCAGTCCAGAAGATACGCAAGAACCATTCCCACAATAAACGCAACTGTCATAGAGCTGACCAGCGCGAGCACACCGATGATCCCGGTGATAATGAGGGAATCTGTCTTGAGACTGTGCCGGCTCATCTCGATCCCGACAAAGACGAGAAGCGCACCCAGAACACCGACAGCGATAATAGAAAGAACCTGCGGGGAGGAAAAGAAAAGGGCGAGGAAAATAAAGATCAAGCCCGCGTAGATATTTGCCCCGCCGGTCCGTGCACCGTATCGGTACTGTCCGGCCAGGCCCCCGGCTCCGTGACACATCGGGAATCCCCCGAACGGGACGGAAAAGATATTCATGAGACCAATACTTGTTGAGAATTTCTTTGGCGGCACATCATATGCAAAAAGATCTTTTGTCAGGAGCGCCGTTGCCAGGATTGCATTGGTGATGGTGAGAACTACCTGCGGGAGCACGAGCGTTGCGAAGGCGGACGAGAAATCTGTTGGCAGGGGGATTACGAGTTGCGGTGCAGGAATCAGGCTGAGGGGGGGGATCCCATACAGTGCAATTCCCGCGACAAGGCCAACACCAATGACCACGATCGTGGAGAGGTCAGGGATCGACCGGTAGCGTGCTAGAATGTAAAAAGCCGCAATGATGGCAATGCCAATAAGAAAGAACGTGGGATCTTTTACAACAAATCCCAGCGATGAGCGGAACAGGAGCAGGGCAAGCCCAAGTTGGATCCCCCGCACCACACTTTGCGGCACCCATTTTTCAATGATGGCGAAAAATCTGCCATAACCGAGCACAAGGAAGATGACCCCGAGGATGAGACCCGCAGCTGCGATCTCTCCACTTCCAATCGAACCCGCTATAACGATCACCGCCACTGCTTTCATTGGTTCGAGCGGGATAGGCAGCCGGTAATACAGACCGGTGAGGATGAACCAGATCCCAAAGAAGAGGAGGATATACCGGGCATTGACATCCGAAACCAGTGCCACGGCAAGGATGAGGGGGATGATCGTCCCGAAATCACCAAGCGATCCCGCAAGCTCGGAGAGATTGAATCGTAGTGGGGGGAGGGCTGTGTGGGACATCGGTATCAGGATCCTGACTCATGAAAGAGAGGTCACATCTTCTTCGGGGATCATTTGACGGACAAATGTATGTCGTAAACCATCATTAAGGGTGAATTTACCATTTTAACATTTGAGTATTCTTTAACAGTTGAAGGATTCTCCGTATCTTTATCTTTTCTGGACAGGAACGGTAATTGTATCGCCATTCATACTCTGCTATGACGAAAAGAAATCTCTTTCGTCACATACTTCCGTATGCAGGTTTTAGTTTCAGGTAATCCCGGAATATCTTTTATAGACCTGTAATATGATTGCTGATTTCACCGAATGGTTGCCATATATCATAATGGACGATAATGTGGATTTTTACCGTGCGGAATTACCGGTGAAATATTTCCCGAAATACTGGTTTATCCGATAGTGGAAAGATTCTTTTTTATACCTGTTTTCCCATTATCCTGTATACGAGGAATTGTGATGAAGATCAACCGTATTTATCTGGCATTAATTGCTGTTGTGCTTACGCTTGCAAGCTTTTCGGTAGTATCTGCTGCTGAGCCAATTGGTGGAAACCAGGGCTGGATTGCCGTGAACTGCAATGTGAATGGAGCACAGGTCTATTTCGATGGTACGTATGAAGGGGTAATATCCGGCGGTGTACTTACGGTCCCGGTCTATAGCACAGGTACTCCCATAAAATCATTCACGGTAAGTAAATCCGGCTACACTACCTATACCGGCACGATCCCGGCCATGCCGGGTAAGGGAGAGACCATAACAGTTTATGCTACCTTAAATGCGGCCGCACCCACCGTTCCACCAACACCTGCAGTTATCGGGGGAGGCCAGGGATGGTATGTTGTCAACTGTAATGTGAATGGGGCGACCGTCTCATTCGATAACCAGGTTGTGGGTGTGATTAACCAGGGAACATTGACCGTCCCGGTCTATACTACCGGCACACCCTATCAGACCTATACCGTTTCAATGAATGGTTACCTGCCCTATACTGCAGCCTTGACCAGCGTCCCTGCCCCGGGACAGAGTGTCCAACTCTATGCTACCCTCAACCCGGCGCCTACTGCAATCCCATCAGTACCGGTACCCACTAAATCCCCCCTCCCAATCACTATCATACTCATAGGGCTGGGTATTGCAGGTATAATTTCTATCAAGCGGGGACGTTGATCCCGGCGAATTCTTTTTTCGTTTTAAAAAACCCTGATAAAAAGGCGTTTCACGTTTTCTGGCTGCAACCATGAACATCCAAGGATTGTAAAAATTCTGGGAGGAGTACGGCGAACTTAGAATAATTTTTCTTAATTACCCAAATGGTCTCAATAAAAAAAAGGGGGAGGTGAAATCTTCACGGGGACGGGGATTTTGCTAAGGTATCGTTTGTACCCGGTATTAATTTTGCAATATCCTGCCGGAATTTTTCGAAATGGAGTTCATCCAGCTGCTCGGACAGGAGTCTCCCGCTCCATGCGCGGCGGTAAACCCAATCGACGATTTTTTGTATGGCAAAAATAACCTGCTCTTCGGTTTCAACGGTGAGCAATGGTCTGCCGATCTGGGGATGTCTCCCCCGCCTTCCTCCAACGGTAATAAGAAAATGCCGGTGTTCTGCTTTAAGGAGATCAAAATGGCAGGACTGGATGCATACCCCGCACTGGACGCACTTGTCGTCTGTGAGTTCTGATATGCCGTTCCGGATCCTGATGGCTTTCTCTTTACAATATTCGACACAGGAACCACACCCTGTGCAGAGACCGGGAGTCCGGAGGGGGCGGACTCTCCCAATGACACCGATCTCATTGAGCATGGGGCTTGTACAGGCATTCGGGCAACCCGACAGAGCGATGCGCATCTTTACGGGCATATTCTTTCCGAACAATTTTTCGTCTAATTTTTTTGCCAGACTAATAGTGTCGATATTTGCAAATTTGCAGCGTTCAACGCCGGGACATGCGATGATATTTACGATCTCATCTTTTTCCGAGCCAACCGGTGTCTCATTCTTTGCAAGAGCTTTTTCGATTTTTTTGAGCAGTACCGGCTTGACATGCGGGATTTCCAATGTCTGGCGGGTTGTGCAGTGAACGGTACCCGTCCCATATTTTTTCGCAATGTTTGCAATACCCCGTAACTGTTCAATAGAAAAAATACCCGCAGGGGCCCTTATGCGAATGGTACAGTAGTCTGCATCCCGTTCGGTGATGACGCCCCCTTTCATATGAATGCCAAAATCCGTGCGCATTGATCAATAATAGGTAAAAACGGGTAATTAAGGATGGGGTGTTGACATGGACCTGTCATTCATACGCGATCACCATTGTAATCCGTTACAGGGTAGAGTCTGAACGATCATTCATAGACAATTACTGACGCCGGATGATGTGTATCCTAAAAAGACAAAAAATGTAATCAATGTTCGGAGAGTAGACAAAAAACAGAAAATGTGGCAGATCACCAATGAAATGACGTAGCAGCTCCTGTTAGTTCAGCTCCGATTCAAAAGAGTGTATCTTACGGTAAACCATGACAAAGATGGATACACATAAAACCGATGCAGGACAATCTGTTTTATCATCTGGTGATGAAGTCCACCAATAATCGTCCGAACAGGGATGGTGACTTCTGTTTTACCGGCACCGGTATCCGCACCAGCCGTTTTGATCCCATCAAATGCGTGCTATTGTAGTCTGTGGATTTGCCGGGGTAACCCGTAATGGCCAATTGCAGTCATGCAGGAATAATAACCGGTACCGGTAAAACACAATGGATGGAACAATTTAACGAGGTATACAATGTCACAACAACTCGGGGGACAACCCATAATTATTATGAGGGAAGGATCAACGACAAGCCATGGACAGGAAGCCCAGGACAGCAATTTTGCCGCTGCACGTGCCGTTGCGACAGCGGTCCAGTCAACCCTTGGTCCCAGGGGTATGGACAAGATGCTCGTTGATGGTATTGGGGATATCACTATCACCAACGACGGTGTCACCATCTTAAAGGAGATGGATATCGAGCACCCGGCTGCAAAGATGATGGTCGAGATCGCAAAGACCCAGGACGCTGAAGTCGGCGATGGCACGACAACTGCCGTAATCTTAGCGGGCGAACTCTTAAAAAATGCAGAAGTGCTTCTCAAACAGAAGATCCACCCAACCAGTATCGCTGAGGGTTACCGTATGGCAGCGGAAAAAGCGCTTGTGCTGCTCGACAAGTACGCCATAACGGTAAAGCCGACCGACACCGCGATGCTCAAGAAGATTGCAGAGACTGCACTTACCGGCAAGAATTCGGAAGTAGCAAAAGAACACCTCTGCGATATCATCGTGAAAGCGATCACGTTCGTTACTGATGCTGATGGAACCGCAGACCTCGCCCACATCAACGTGGAGAAGAAGGTTGGCGGCTCGGTGGATGACTCGGCCCTCATTGAAGGCATGGTCATCGACAAGGAACGCGGGCACCCGAACATGCCCAAAATCGTCAAGGATGCGAAGATCCTGCTCCTGAATGCTGCGCTCGAATTCAAAAAGACCGAAGTGAATGCAAAGATCAATATCTCTTCGCCCGGACAAGCTCAGGCTTTCCTCGATGGGGAGGAACACATGGTCCACGCAATGGTAGAAAAGGTCATCAAGAGCAAAGCAACGGTCGTCTTCTGCCAGAAAGGCATTGATGATGTTGCACTGCACTACCTTACAAAAGCCGGCATCCTTGCAGTCCGCAGGATAAAAAAGAGCGATATCGAGAATCTCGCCCGTGCAACTGACGCAAAAATCGTCAACAATGTGGACACAATCGCGGCAAAAGATCTCGGCACAGCCGGTCTTGTTGAGCAGAAGACAGTCTCTGGCGACGAGATGATCTATGTCTCCAAGTGCAAAAACCCCAAAGCGGTCTCCATCATCGTCCGCGGCGGAACTGAACACGTGGTTGACGAACTCGAACGGGCTATCCACGACGCCCTCATGGTCGTCAGTGTTGTTGTTTCAGGGAAGAAGATTGTTCCCGGAGGAGGGGCCCCCGAGACAGAGCTCTCATTAAGGCTCCGCGAGTATGCCGCATCAGTTGGCGGCCGCAACCAGCTTGCCATCGAAGCGTTCGCAAGTGCAATGGAGATCGTCCCCCGCGTTCTTGCTGAAAATTCAGGGCTTGACCCTATTGATATGCTGGTCAACCTCCGGGCTGCCCATGAATCGGGGAAGAAGACGTTCGGGCTTGATGTCGTGGCCGGCAAACCGGCTGACATGCTCAAGGCAGGGGTTGTCGAACCGCTGCGTGTGAAGACACAGGCAATCTCCAGCGCGGCAGAGGCAGCAGTCATGATCCTCCGCATCGACGATGTCATTGCATCCTCAAAATCCGCTGCTCCCGGCGGGATGCCCCCCGGCGGAATGGGTGGAATGCCGCCCGGCATGGGTGGCTATTAATACAATTTTTCCTTTTTTTATTAGAGATTCTGTTACGTCTCATTTCTCTTCCTGTACTATCGAGATACACCAGAGGCCCAAACGAAATTAAAATGCCATGCCCTGTTCTTTCTACCTCATTCACCCACAAAACAGAAAGCCATGTTTTTGCCAATCTCTTTTTGATCCATCCATTCCATCTGTTTCTTCAAAACCTGACGAAACCTTAACAAACTCTCCTGCCGAAAATATTGGCACTATGTGGAAGGCAGTAGAGATCGATGCGTGGATCGCGGGGAGGCAGTCGAGCCTCGAAGACGTCCGGGCCACCGTAACAGAGATCATCGGCCGTGTGCAGACGGAGGGGGATGCTGCACTTATTGATCTGGCAAAGAAGCACTGTGTGCTTACCGATATTGCCGTATCAGATGACGAGCGCGAGGATGCCTACGAGAAAGTCGATGCGAAGATTATCGAAAGCCTGATTGAGGCACATGCCCGCATCGAGCGCTTCCACGAACTCCAGAAGCCACGGGATCTCTGGCTGCAGGAGATGGAGCCCGGTATCGTACTCGGCGTCAAGACCACGCCCTTAAACCGTGTCGGACTCTATATCCCCGGGGGGCGGGCTGCGTACCCGTCATCCGCTCTCATGTGTGCGGTACCCGCCCGTGTTGCAGGAGTAAAGGAGATCTGCGCCTGCTCACCTCCTCCAATCAAACCGTTAACCCTTGTTGCACTGGACATTGCCGGGGTAACTGAGATTTACAATGCCGGTGGCGCACAGGCCGTTGCCGCAATGGCACTGGGCACTGAATCCATCAGGCCCGTGCAGAAGATCGTAGGGCCCGGCAATGTGTATGTCACACTCGCAAAGATGATGCTCCGTGAAAAGGTGGAGATCGATTTCCCGGCAGGTCCAAGCGAGATTGGGATCATTGCTGATGAGACCGCCGACCCCCGCATTATTGCTGCTGATATCCTGGCCCAGTCCGAGCATGACCCCAACGCTGCCTGTATCCTGATTACCACCGACAAATCGCTCCCGGCAAAAGTCGGCCGTGAAGTAGAAGCAATGACAAAGGTCGCCCCGCGGAGGGAGATCATCGAGCAGTCGCTCAAGAACTCCGGCTACACGGTTGTCAGCACAATGGAAGAAGCAATTCTTGCATCGGATGCTGTCGCCCCGGAACATCTCTCGATACAGGTTGCAGATCCTTTATCTGTGGTAACCCGGGTAAAGAACGCGGGAGCAATCTTTGTCGGGCGCTACTCAGCCGTTGCCTGTGGAGACTATGCGGTAGGAACCAACCATGTACTCCCGACTGCAGGGTATGCCAAGACCTACTCGGGACTTGATGTGAATCATTTCTGCAAGACGGCATCGGTTGAGATCATCGACCGTGACGGTCTTGAGACGATTGGGGATATTGTCGAGACCATTGCGGATGCAGAAGGTCTGCACGCCCATGCAGAATCCGTGCGGGTACGCCGGCAGCACGGCAGGAAATAATTTTTTTAAAAACAAAAAAATCAAAAGCACTTTTTATATCTTTTTTTGCCTCATCCCGCCATATCCTAAGATAACTACGGCGGTGATAACGAGTGCAGTAACCGGGAGGACGGATTTGAGCGGGACTTCATTGGTCGGTGCTTCAGAGGGAAGAAATACAATTTCGGTTTTAGTGAACTCGCCTTTGACAAAACGCACCCTGTCGACTGGCGAACTGACAACATATATCGTATAGGTGCCTGGCTTAAGATTGCCAAGGATGACAGCGGTGTCCCAGGTATAGGACCATGTGCCGTTCTCCATGTGTACTGGTGCGGTGGTGAACAATCCACGCCCGGCCGGGATGTTGAGGTTGTCGAGTGTCACGCCGCGGTTATCAAGGCCAGGTCCGATCACAAAAAGATAAACAGCAATAGTCTTTATCCCGGTCACGGTGCCGCTGAACGTGATCGTATCACCGACATGCGCCTTGTTCTCTGAGGCATTGAGGGTGAGAGTCACAGCGCCTGCTGCGGGGATGAGAACGCACAGCAGGACTACGGCAAGAATGGACAGGAACTTTGCCCGGCGCATGCAGGAAGGGTGTGCTGTTGGAATGTAAAACATTGTCTTTTTTTAAAAAGTAGCAGGTTTTAAAATCGGACAACCATCACCGCTTCTTCCTCTTTTTTAAGTTCGCCTTTAAGGTGCTCGGCATCAAAATCGTAACCATCACCGGGAGTATACTCCTCATAAAGCTCACACTTGTCCAGCACATCGACAAATTCTTTTAAGAAAATGCGGGGAATTACATCAATACGTCCCCCAAAACGTGTAGTGATCTTTTTGATCATCGCCCGTATGAACCGGTGCGAGACACGTTCACGATCAGGTTCTGTATAGGCCTGTGCATAGACATCTACAACCTTGAGTGCTACCAGTTCGAGTTTTGAAGTATCAAACTTCTCCAGCATGATTTGCGGCTGGCGGGGGTTGCGATATGCATCATTCTGCACAACGCTGATACGATCATAGAGCGGAGGGACGGAACGAATGCCGCGTGAACCGTCATACATGGCAGGAGTACCCGTGAAGAGGAAGAAACAGCGCGGCATATCGCCCCGGTCGAGCGCATCGATAATCCGTACGAGCGTATTGTACCCCTTTTCCCTCTGGTTGCGCTGGAGTCCCTGCGTGGTCTCCATCTCATCGACTGCAATGGCAATTCCGCTATAACCGGCCCCGTGGATAATAGACACAAGACCCCGCAGGAAGACAAATGCAATGGTGTCATCGATCTCGCCTTTGATCCCCGCCTTCTGCTTGAAGTCACGCCCGATATTCGGTTCGCCGGCAATCCATCCCAATGCAGCTTGTGCCAGCTGGAAATCGCCAGAATTGTTCGCACGGTAATATGTGCGAAGCGCAGCCGCAAGTGCAGTGTTCACTTCGCTAATACCACTGATAGCAGTTTCAATCTCCCGCTCGGTGGCCTCTTCGAGAAGAGCATCCTCAAGACCAGTCCCGCTCACGGATAGCAACCGCTCTTCGATTGCAAAGAGCCAGTTATCGAGAATCGTCTTGATCGCGTGCTCTTCCCCGCCGGTACGGAGGTTTGCACAAATCTGCTGGTAGATCCCTTTGATCTTGTAGAGCGGAGTAGATGACGAGATAATCACGTGCGAGGTGACAAAACCCTTGGTTCGGGCGATCTCAAGTGCCCGTGCAACTAAAAACGTCTTGCCGCTCCCGTACTCACCCCGGATAAACTTGAGATCCCCGCCGCTCTGGGCCACGTAATCCAGTTGTCTGCTGATGACACCCTCTTCGACATCGAGCCCGACTGCTATCCGTTCAAGTCCGCTCGCAGGAACCGTCCCCCGGCGTAGTGCATTGATGATGTTCATACTCTCAAGCCGGCGCTGGTCCATCCGTTCAGGTTCCGGTATATTCATAAGCTTCTCCCTCCTCCCCAACTCCTTTCTTTGCGATCAGTAACAATCCCTGTGCCGTCGCTTTCTGGATCAAACGGTTGACAATCCCGACAACCCGGCGGGTTCCGAGCACTTTTCGCAGTTCCATCTCGTTTGCGGTCCTGTGCAGACGGATGAACTCGAGGATTTTTGCTTCCTGTTCGGTAAGCCCGAGCTGGTCGGTGATTACCTGTGCCGGGGGAGTGGTAGCTGCCCGTTTTTTTACTTGATGCACGTTCAGGATCGGACGATCGGCAACCGATTTCTCCTTACAAGACCGGATCAGGTTGAGAAAATCCTCAAGGTGAATGGCCCGGGTGTAAGCCGGCACCACATCCATCCCGCTCAGGCAGTAATACTTGCAGCCTGCATAGTCCTGCTTTTCATGTGCATTGGTTCCTGCAATGAAAAAAGCCATCGCGAGCAGTTCGAGACCTTCCGAATTCAACGTCGCTCTACGGGCTTCGAGTTTGGCGAGTAATTGCTCCATCAGCCGTTTCAGGAGATGCATCGTACCATGTTTGTCCACGATCACGGCTGCCACCCGGATGAGATCTGCACCCTTTTTCACATTTGAGAGGATGTAGAGCATCACCTTTTCGCATTCGCGCCCTTCGCCATGTGCATCGAGGAACTGTGCATAAGAAAGCCCACCGTTGAGAAAATCTGCCCGGTATGCCCGGTAATACCATGACCGCGCCTCTGAGGCATCTCCTGCTTCTTGGTACAATACGGCAGTTTCGAGCAGACTTGCTACGTTTACATCCAGTGATACAATACCAAGAAACCTGCGTGTAACATCATCTGGTGACATACAGGTTTTAAGGAACTGGCGATACCTGCTGATGATCGTCCGGAGCAGTTCCAGATCATTTTTTGTGCCGAGTTCATCGTGTACCAACTGCTCATATGCGGCAAGAGCTTCTTTTCTTACATCTTCAGATTTAGCCAGGGCAGCGAGCAGATCACAGACAAGAAGGCGATAAACCGGCTTGAACGAGCGTTTGACTAATGCCCGTGCGTTGCTCAGCGCCACTTCCGATCTCCCGTTTACATGCAGGAGCAGTACATAATCAAAGAGAATATCGCAATCGGTATCGGACTGAATATGATCGGTGTAGGCTTCGAGTGAAGCTGGCATATCGTAGAAAGAAAGGGCAGAAAGATATTTCCTCAGCACTGCGGGATCACGGGTCTCTTTGTAGATCCGGTTTGCTGATTCAGCAGCGGCCGGGAATTTACCGGTCTTTACCAGTGCATCGACATATTCATGACCCGACGCAGTACCCCCACCAAGTACTGCATGCGTTGAGAGTGCCTCATCTGTATCGCCAATCCCCAAGAGCGTCTGCATCAGGTGCTTAACGTCTGCGGGTTTCTTTCCCATCTGCACAAGCCGTTTAAAGACGGGCAGTGCTGCCCGGTAATCCCGGTGAGCGAGAAGATATTCTGCATAACTCCGCAGTGCATCCTGGTTGGAAGGATCTAAGTGGACCGCAGTTGCGTACTCTGCAATCGCCCCTTCGTCACCCCGGGCTTCGAGCACTTTTGCAAGGTAACTGTGCACATATGATGAGTCCGGCATCTTCTTTTCGAGATCGCGAAAGAAGACCTCTGCGTCATCAAGTTTACCCATGTAGTAAAGGTTGGTTGCTGCAAGCACATCGATCGCAGAGTCCTTGCCGGACTCTAAGAGAATGGTGCAGAGCTGGCCAGATTCGATATATCGCCCGTCTTCAAAGAGCCGGAAAGCCTCTTTCTTCTGTTCTTCCCGCGAAGTAAGGATCATACCTTTCCTGAACCAAACCGGATTGCAAAAAGACCATTGAGCATCCGGATCATGTCCCGCTTCTGCACCCTCGAATCCCCCTTGTTCTGCCAGATGATGGGAACTTCAGTTACGAGATACCCTGCCTGCTGCAGCCGCCAGAGCAGTTCGACATCGAACTCGAATCCCCGTGATGTCATCTGCGGAAGCACGGTATCGATTGCAGATTTTTTGAACACTTTAGCCCCGCACTGCGTATCGTTGAAAGTAAGACCGAAGAGCAGCCGGATCAGGAGATTAAACGCCCGGCTCTCCATCCGACGCAGAATTCCCTGTCTCACCCGAAGCATCGAGCCCGAAACCCAGCGCGAACCAATCGCACCGTCAGAATGGGAAAGGTGGGAAAAGAGCCGCTGCATCTCACTAACGCTCGTTGATCCATCAGCATCAAAGTACCCGACGAGCGGTGCCTGGGCTGCTTTGAGTCCCTCTATCACACCACCCCCTTTGCCCAGACGGTGATCAAATTCAAGGCAGTGGATCATGAGATCCTGCCTGCGGGCTGCAATCTGCCTGACACAATCCGCAGTCCTGTCTGTTCCGTCACAAACTACAATTAGTTCCCCATCAAACGTCGTTATCTCATCAAAGAGCAACTGGATCCGGTTCTCCTCATTATATGCGGGAATGACGAGACTCAACGATATGCCGGGGGTTGTCATGACAGGGTTGCTCCTTTTACAAAGATAAACTGACGAAGAGTTTCACGCGGCGTGAGAGATACTGTGCGAACGCTTCCATAATGTCAGGGAGTATTGTACTATATTCGTGGGCAGAGTGCCCCAATAACGTTACTGGTGTTTAAGCAGGTGCTGGCCGAGCACCGTTGCGGGACGGTACTTCTCTGCCATATGGAGCGCGGTTTTTTTAAGCTCATGGTGTTCAGCAAGGCAACTTTCCGGAGGCGGGGATTTGCGAAGAATTGCCGATGTATTCTCTGTTATCTGGATGAGTTCGGTCGCGATCACCGCATTGAGCCAGATGAGATCAGCGAGCATCTCTTTTGTTTCAGAATCCTGCATAGTGAATAGTTCGTCAGATTATCATAATTAAACAACCGGCATTGCGGCAAAGCATATTCTTAATCTGTGTCCGGATAAAACCTCAATAGTGAACATGTCCTATCTTGAAAATATCCGGCAGCAAGGCAGGAATGCCAACCCGTTCTTCTGTACAATGGGAATCGATATTGTAAGCTATGAGGCGGGAACGGCTGTACTGAAAATGCAGGTCCGTTCTGACATGCACAACGGTGTCGGCTGGCTTCAGGGGGGGATGCTCGTCGCACTCGCTGATGAGGCGATTGCGTTGGCCCTTTACACCCTGTTAAAGGAAAATGAAGGGATTGCGACCATCTCAGAATCCACTAGTTTTGTCAAAGGTGTACGGGAGGGTGTTATCACTGCCGAGGCAAAAGTTATCAAGAAAGGACGGCGCGTTGCATTTGCTGAAGCCGAAGTCTTTTTGGATATTGGTGAAAAAACAATGCTCTCCCGCACGTCAGCAGCATTTGCTGTTACTGTAAAAGAATAAAAAAGATAAAAAATTATTTTTTCGTTCCCTTGGACTTCTTTTCTTCGGGTTTCACTTCAGGTTTTCTGAATTTGAAGTACCAGACTGCACCACCAGCGACTATGATAATGAGTATGACGATCACAATCATTGTCGTATTCATGGCAGATGCAGCACCCTGTTGTGCGGCAGCAAGACCGGTTGTTGCATCCCGGTTGCCGGGATCGGATTCGATAGCTTTGGTGTAAGCATCAACAGCACCTTGGAATTGTCCCATCTTTGAGAGAGTGTCCCCTTTGTTGATCAGGGCAATTGTGTAGTTCTGTTCATACTTGATGGCATTGTTATACGCATTGAGTGCATCCTGGTATTTTCCAAGGTTGTAGTTTGCATAGCCCTTATTGTTCCAAAGCATTTTGTCCTTGGGATAGAGTGCAAGTCCTTGATCAAGAGTCTGTATGGCATCATCGTACTTCTTGAGTTGGATTTGTGCATATCCTTTGTCCCGGTAAGTATACAGCAGGCCATCGGACATTTTGATTATGGTTGTGTTGGAGGCAAGAGCCTGATCGAAGGCGGCAATCGCCCGCTCATAATCATTCGTATTGAGGAGCAGTTCAGCCCGGTTATAATAAGCAGTTGCCTCATCTTTTGGTGCTTCATCCGCCGCAAACACCGGTGGAACAAAGCAGGCAATTATTGCGATAATTGCCAGAATTTGAATAATCTGCCTGAATTTCATACCCACTAAGTGAGAGGTTTTCCTACATGAATTTTACTTTGCTTTGTCACACTCCATCGATTTGGATCATTGTCTTTCAGATTCCCGTGCAGATACTTCTGAGGTAAATGGCCTGTTTTATACCGTTACTTTAAGGAAGATAACACTATTAGGGATTGTGAGCCAAATATAATGCAATCGGGGAGATTCTTTTGAAGTACATCATAATTACCGGCGGTGTGATGAGCGGTTTGGGCAAGGGCATCACCGCTGCATCCGTAGGACGGATTTTACAGAACCGTGGCTACCGGGTCACGGCAGTCAAGATCGATCCTTACTTAAATATCGATGCAGGCACGATGAACCCGGCCCAGCATGGTGAAGTCTTCGTACTCAAGGATGGGAGCGAAGTTGATCTCGATCTCGGCAACTACGAGCGGTTCCTTGACATCGAACTGACAGCAGCTCACAACATCACCACCGGCAAGGTATACCGGACGGTCATCGATAAGGAGCGCCGCGGCGATTTCCTTGGAGAGACGGTACAGATCATTCCCCACATCACCGACCAGATCAAGACCTGCATCCGGAATGCAGCTGAAGAGGAATTCCCCAACGGGACAAAAGCGGACATTTGTCTCGTTGAAGTCGGCGGCACCGTTGGCGATATCGAGAGCATGCCATTTTTAGAAGCTGTGCGCCAGATGCATGGCGAACTGCCCGAGCATGACATTGTGCTGATCCATGTCACCCTGATACCCGAAGACACTATGGGGGACATGAAGACCAAGCCCACCCAGCACTCGGTAAAGGCCCTGCGGGAACTCGGGCTCCATGCAGACATCATTGTCGGCAGGAGCGAGAACCCGATCAGTGCCGGTACAAAACGCAAGATCTCTGCATTCTGCGATCTTCCCCAGAGTGCGGTCATCTCTGCCGCCACAGCTCCTGATACCTACGCGGTCCCCATGGAGATGGAAAAAGAAGGCATTGCCGATGTGCTCTCCGCTCATTTAGGGTTGGATAAGAAAGAGCCTGACACGGCGTGGTACCGGGTGGTGAACAAGGAGTACACCAACCGGGTGACCGTTGCAATCGTGAGCAAGTACGGTATCGAGGATGTCTATATCAGCATCAAGGAATCGCTCAAGCATGCGGGACGTGCACTCTCCACAGAAGTGAAGATTGCCTGGCTGGATGCAGAACGCTACGAGAGGTGCCAGCTCAAGGACTACGACGGGATCCTGATTCCCGGCGGATTCGGGAAACGGGGGATTGAAGGCAAGATCGAGGCAATAAAATTTGCCCGCGAAAACAATGTACCTTTCCTCGGTCTATGCCTTGGATTCCAGCTGGCCACCGTTGAGTACGCCCGCCACAAAGCCGGTTTTGCCGATGCTACAAGTGAGGAATTCGGTGAAGGGACCCATGTGATCGGGCTTCTTCCCGAACAGGAAGGTGTCAATGAACTCGGCGGGACGATGCGGCTTGGCAACTATACCGCAGATATCCGCGATGGTACACTAGCGTCGAAACTCTATGGAGAAAAGCAGATTATCGAGCGACACCGGCACCGGTACGAGGTGAACCCGCAATATATCGGGGATCTGGAGAAGGCGGGACTCGTTTTTTCTGCTACCAATAAGAACCGGATGGAGTGCCTCGAACTTCCCGGTCACCCGTTTTATTTTGCCACGCAGTTCCACCCGGAGTTCCGATCCCGGCCAACCCACCCGTCTCCCCCGTATCTTGGGTTTGTTGAAGCATGCAGGGCGAACAAGAGGACAACATAGGAGTAAAATATTATGGTCAATACGGAGAAATTCATTGCCAAATCCATTGCAGAGATCAAAACCGCCGCTGGTGACGATAAGGTGGTCATGGCTCTGTCGGGAGGCGTTGACAGCTCGGTCTGTGCTGTACTCGCGGCCCGTGCGATCGGTGACAATCTCATCCCGATCTATATCGATACCGGCCTGATGCGCAAAGGTGAGACCGAGCGGATCCGGACACTCTTTAGCAACATTCACCTCCAGATAGTCGATGCCGGGGATGAGTTCCTCGCATCGCTTAAGGGGATTACCGATCCCGAGGACAAGCGCAAGGCAATTGGTGAACGGTTCATCCGGGTTTTCGAGCGCGAAGCGAAAAAACAGGGAGCAAAATGCCTGTTACAGGGTACCATATACCCGGACCGAATTGAGAGTGAAGGTGGGATCAAGAGCCACCATAACGTTGGGGGCATGCCGCTCCACATGGAGTTCACCAAAGTAATTGAACCCATACGTGACCTCTACAAGGATGAAGTGAGGGAAGTTGCCGGAGCTCTCGGAATGCCCAAGGAGATCCAGCACCGGATGCCATTTCCCGGCCCCGGACTTGCGGTTCGTATCATTGGAGAAATCACAAAAGAGAAAGTTGACATTATCCGCGAAGCGAACTGGATCGTGGAAGACGAACTGGTGGAGAAGTACCGGCCATGGCAGTGTTTCGCAGCTCTGCTGGGTCTTGGCACCGGGGTCAAAGGAGACAACCGGATCCACGGGTGGATTGTTGCTATACGGGCAGTGAACTCCCGTGACGGTATGACTGCAGATCCACTCGATATCCCGTTTGAACACCTGACTAGAATCGGCTCAAGAATTACTGCCGACATTCCCCGTGTTGCCAGAGTGGTTTACGATATTACTGCAAAACCACCGGCAACCATTGAATACGAATAACATCTGAAAACAACCAAACAACACAACAACAAAATACAGTGATCAACATGGAAAAAACAAGCCATTTCAAAACCCTCGATGAACGATACGTTATGCCCGCGTTCTCGCGCGATATGGCGATTGTAAAGGGTGAGGGATCAACCGTCTGGGATGCGGAAGGAAAACAATATCTCGACTGTGTCGCAGGGATAGCCGTCTGTAGCACAGGGCACTGCCACCCGGCGGTAGTAAAAGCAATCTGCGATCAGGCACACCAGCTCATCCACTGCTCCAATCTCTATTACGTGCCTCACCAGGGAGATCTGGCAAAGAAACTCGTAGAGATTACCGGCATGCATAAGGCTTTCTTTTCCAATTCAGGAGCGGAAGCCACGGACGGGGCACTCAAACTTGCCCGGGTCCGGACCGGGAGGAAAAAATTTGTTGCTTTCACCCACGGGTTTCACGGCCGTACCGTCGGTTCACTGGCCGTCACTCATAAACCAGCAATCCGCGAGCCGTTTGAACCCCTTGGGATGGTAAAGACCTTTGTTGAATATGGGGATCTTGACGGGCTGAAAAAAGTTGTGGATACGGATACTGCAGGGGTTATCTTCGAACCGATCCAGGGTGAAGCGGGTGTGATCATTCCTCCCGACAGTTTCATTGAAGGGATCCGTGAAATCTGCGATGATTCCGGCGCTCTCATGATCGCCGATGAAGTCCAGACCGGTATGGGACGTACCGGGAAATGGTTGGCCATGCAGCACACGAAGGTTATGCCCGACATTGTCACCCTTGCAAAAGGGATCGCCAGCGGGTTTCCCATGGGCGCACTGGTTGCCCGGGAAGACCTGGAATTTAAAAAGAGCGAGCACGGGAGCACGTTTGCCGGGGGTCCTCTTGCCTGTGCAGCAGCACTTGCCACGATTGATGTGATCGAGAAGATCCTCCCGGATGTAGCCCGGAAAGGCGAACGGTTCGGCAAGGGTCTTGCCCCTCTGAACCCCCGTGTCCGCGGGCTGATGATTGGAATGACTATTGGGGACAAGTGCCCGGAAGTCCAGAAGAAATGCGCCAGCCAAGGTGTTCTGGTCAACTGTGCAGCGGATGGGAACCTGCGCCTGGTACCACCGCTGGTTATTTCGGATGCCGAGATCGACCGCGTGGTCGGAGTGATCAATGGAGCACTTGGTTAGGTCCTGCTATAAAAAAAAGAGCGGCTATCTCTTTGCCAAAAAAGCGGAGGATATCGCCCGCGAGTACGGCATCCGTAAGATTGCACGGCTTGCCAGCAATGAAAACCCCGAGTCACTCTCTCCCGCCGCGTTAGCCGCAGCCGAAGAGGTATTGCGGACCGTGAACCGGTACCCGGATGAGCGGGTCAATGTCCTCATGAATGCCCTGCGGGCATATTACGGCGATTATCATTTTGTCACCGGCGTAGGAATGGACGGTGTGATCGAGACTATCATCCGCACACTTGTCGAGCCCGGTGAGACCGTGGCAATCTCTACTCCTACCTTCTCCTTCTATGCGCTTGCAGCAATGGGCCAGGGTGCTGAAGTAATCACTGTACCGCGGGAAGCAGATTTCTCGGTTGATTGCGGAAAACTCATCGAGGCGGCCAAAGAGGCAAAGATCACCGTTCTCTGTTCTCCCAATAATCCCACAGGAAATGCAACACCGGTTGACGCGGTTGCCGAGATTCTCGAAGGAATTGAAGGTCTGCTCTTTCTCGATAATGCCTATGTCGAGTTCTCGGGCTTCAACTATCTCCCTCTCATGAAAAAACACGAGAACCTTGTCCTGGGAAGAACATTTTCCAAAGTATACTCCCTTGCAGGTCTTCGCATCGGGTATGCCTTCACCCCGCGATGGCTTCCCCCGTGGTATCACCGGGCCGGTACGCCGTTTACGGTGAATTCGGTCTCGGCGGCAGCGGCGGCAGCAGCATTACCGGACAAGGAACGGGCAGAGCGGTATATCGATCAGGTGAAACGATGGCGCAAACGGTTTACCGACGAGATAAAATTCCCTGTACTACCTTCTGACGCAAACTTTGTCATGATCGATGTTGCCCCGCACAAGAGCGATGCAATAGTCGAAAACCTTGCCCGCAAAGGAGTTGTGGTCCGCTCGTGCAGGAGTTTTGCCGGGTTGCCTGACCATTACATCCGGGTGAGCTTCGGTGAGGACTGGGAAAACGAGTTGTTCGTGCAGGAGATTAACAAATTATGATGTGTGGTATCACCGGCACCCCGGGAACAGGCAAATCACTGATAAGCGATGAGCTTGCCCGAAGGGGGCACAAGGTTATCCACCTTACTGATACCATACGCCCCTACGTTACGGGCGATGATGAGCAGCGCGACACGGAAATCTTCGATGATGAGCGCTGGGCAGCAGAGTTTGTACCGGTCGACGGGTTTGTGGAAGGACACTTTGCGCACCTGCTTCCCTGCGATCGCATTGTAGTACTCCGCTGCCGCCCGGATGAACTGAAAAAACGCTTGGAACAGCGTAAATATCCAGCCAGTAAGGTTCAGGAAAATGCAGATGCAGAAGCCCTCGATGATTGCCTGATCGAGACGGTGGACCTGCACAATGCCGGAAATATCTTCGAACTGGATACCACCGGTCACGACCCGGTTTATTGTGCTGACCAGATCGAAGGGTTTGTTGCAGGGAAGATTCCTGCACAGTTCGGTACTCTCGACTGGTCTGGCTTTTTAGAGGTGCACTAAATGACGCTCGACCAGTACCGCTCGCATGTGAAAGTGTATTTCGATCCGCTGGTTGCGATTGCGATCCGGTGCCGGTTGACGCCGAATTTCTTTACGATCGCCGCTTTGTTCGCCTCTGCCGCAGCCGGGATCCTGTTTTATCTTCGTCTCGAACTCTGGGGAGTCTTGGCCGTTGCCCTCAATGCATTCTGTGATTCTATGGACGGTGCTGTCGCCCGTGAGATGAAGTGCCAGAGCAAACGTGGTGATTTTCTCGATCACGCGGTGGACCGGTACGCAGATATCTTCATCATCACCGGTATCTTTGCCGGGGGTATGGTGCCGTGGCAGATCGGTGTGCTGGCACTCACCGGGGTACTGATGTCATCTTACCTTGGCACGCAGGCGCAGGCAGTGGGTGTCGGACGCTACTATGGCGGGCTTTTAGGCAGGGCGGACCGGCTTGTGCTGATCATGGTTGTCGGTATCGTTGATCTCATCGCTCCCATTACGTTCTACTGGCTCGGCTGGTTCGGCTGGTTGTTGTTACTCTTTGGAATTTTCGGTCATATAACGGCGTTCCAGCGGTTCGCTTATGTATGGGCGAAAGTTGAGTGAATTTTTTCTTCCCGTATCAGGAGTATGCACTAAAAGAAAGACCGTTTACTTTTTTAGATCCGGTTTTTTCCCAGGATAATTTTCAAACTCTCCGTTTGGTTTATCAGTATCAGAACTGATTTTTTATTATGGATAAAAACACACTCGTCATCTTTCTTCTCTGCATAGCAGCGGTTTTTCTTGCCGGCTGCACACAAAATACTACTCCACCGGCTGCAGCAGTGACAACTACCATCCCCCCAGCGACCGTAACGACGTTTCCTGTTGATGCACAGACCTGTACAACTGATGCAGACTGCGTGCCGGTCCAGGGATGTCATCCCACCAGCTGTGTCAAGCTGGCAGCTGCAAAATCTGCCAGCACTGATATCATGTGCACCATGAGCTGTGAGGGGCCCCTTGACTGCGGTGCCGGCAGCTGCGGGTGCACAAACGGACGATGCTCGGTAATACAGGCACGGCCCACTACATTATCAGTTGTAACCAAAACTTCAGTAACGCTGACCGCCAGCCCCCAACGGTACTCACCCATAATGTCTTCAACACCCGGGATCGGGATTACAGCAGATGGCAATGGTTTTGAGGCCATCAGATCCAAGTTTGCATGGAACGCCACATACGGGACTTTCTACACATGGGGCCCGGTTAATTATACGGTAAATGATGTTGGAAACCCTGTCACTAACCATGGAGAGAAACTCTACTGGTCATTTACCCAAAAACCTGCATCAATCCTTGAACCGGTGGTAATTACCGTCACGGCAACAGATTCTGCCACCGGCCGTCTCTATGGAAGCTCGAAAGTGGTCCTGGTATGGGATGGGGACAATGCGGTTATGGTAACGGATACAAAATAGGGAATTGGAAGTCTATGACATAACAACTCACGGGAGTTCTGTCCCTATACAACGGCTCTCCCCCTTCTCTTTTTTATTGACGCGGACGGCTCCACCCCAGCTGAGGTCACGCTGCGATTATTCAGTTACCCGGAACATCGATTATTGACATGATCTTTACATCCCCATACTTTCATGAAGGGGCTCATTTTATCCATTGGACCCCCGTATCCCCGTAAGGACGAGACATTGATCAAGAGCTCGAGAATCGCGTGAGCGTATAGCGGGTCAGGTTTTTTCCGGTAATAGCGCGGGTGGATGCATCAATCCTGATAAAGAAAATTTCTTCGGTACCGGAATCGACAAAGACCGGCTTGTCCGATGGGGTAATATGCAAATGACAGAGGGTTTTTCCGGATACCACCGGAAACGAGATGTGGATAAACCTGCTTGCCGTATCATAGACCTCCGGAAGGTATTTCCGGATTACTGCATCCACCAGCATCCTGCGGTACCCGTCAGGGTTCCGGTCCGTCTCATTCAGTTTGGGATAATCGTTCTCGATCCCGACAACCGTGATGGCATTTTGGATACGGTCTTCTCGTATCCCGACAACGATATCCCCGCCATCGGTATTTAAAAACCCGGCAATCGAGCGTGCGAGAATGAACTTCGAGGCATTGGTCCGGTATTTCCTGACCTCCGCTGATTCGCTTGCACTGATCTGCTCTTTTGTAAGATCGATACTCCAGAGACACTGAAGCTTGAACTCAACATGGTCATTCTCTCCGGTTCTGATCATTGCCTGTATTGCATGGGCATCCTCTTCTGGTACAGGATATGAGGAGAGTTCCCGGGACCTGAGTACAAACCCGGAACCTGCTGCAATACCTACAAAAAGTAGTGCCTGGAAGATGATTCCCCCTATAATCACAGGATTCAGAATGACAACAGATAAGGCAATTATCAGGTAGGCAGCAGCACAGATACAGGCAACATACAAACCTCGTTCCGGGAAAAAGTACGTGGCATAAAGGATGGGAAAATAGAAGAGCTGGGGAACTATAGTGCCGTACCCGGCAGCCATCGAGAGATAGGTTATACCAATAATCGAGATAGTAATCGAGGCGATTACCCAGAATCTGACCATGTCGGTATTGGGCATCCGGAACGGTACCATCCCGTTGATTCCCGGCAGGCTGGATGACTGGGTCATGAATGATGAGGGCTTAGTTCGGGTTGGTTATAAAGGATTATGTCCGGGCGGATCAGCCATACCGCTGTTAAAGGTGCTATACAGTTAACAGAGATCCACGATATACCGGAGGGCTTCAACCGCATCATTGCGTTTCTGATCGCACGCATTGGTATCAACCCATGCAAGGAACCGTTTGCGGGAGATCATATCAACTGCATCCCCTGAACCGGATACAATCGCCGGGTATGTACGTTTTGGATAGAACAGGGACCGGGCCGAAGCGAGCAGTGCGTCATACATCGTAGTATCAATAATGCCGGTCTCCTTCGCATGCTTTAAAGTAAACCGGATATTGATCAATGGTTCAGAGAGCGACAACCCTGAGTTCGGATCGAATACGAGTGCCACCTCATCATCCGACTCCAGTTCACCGCTCTTATACATCTGGTAGATTTTACCGATGCCCACCATCCCCAGGGTATCCATCTCGGCTGCACGGAGTGCTCCCATGCTCGACGACCCAATGACCCGGATGCCGCCTTTCAGCGCTGCAAGGATCTCGCGGTGGGCGACTGCCGATTCCTGGTGAAAGACGCCATCGATCAGGCCGATGATTTCAGCACCATCGCGTGCTGCGGTGATAAGATCGCCTCGTTTTGCAGGAGGGCGGTACTCGGCAGGGAGGATTTTTTCTGCCGATCCTGTATCAAGACTTGGCCCGAGAAAGACGATGATCTTTGGCATGCTTCACCCGTTCACCCCGGCGTTCGGGGTCCATTGCAAAGACTTCAAGGCCCGGTACGATCACCCGCACAACGGGAATGCCTATCTCTTCTCGGGTCAGGTCAACGATAATGACCCGGTCGAGTCCCTGCTTCTCCAGTGCAGCGATGACATTATTGATATCTTTTAAGAAATCATCGGTGTCTGATGAGGGGATCTTTGCATAATCCACCGTCCCATTATCCCGGTACCAGTACCCGTTGATTCGCTTAGCCCGCTCGTAGCCCATCTTCTTGCGGAGATCGGCGATGGTTGTGTCTTCCCGTGCCCCGTGGATCTGGGTAAGCCGGCTCTGGGCTACTTCAGTGAGTGCCCGCATGACTGCGATCCGAGCACTGGTATGGGTGCCTATACCGATAGTGAGGAGACTGGGGTCTTTTAAGAGCACATCATCTGCTACTGCGGCGATAGTCGGGATACCTATGTCACTCGTAATGTCCCGTATCGTGACCTCGACCTGTGCATCGGCAAACTTCTTCTGCATATCCATAATCACCGGGTCATCAATGCCGACAACCGCAGGGCCGGTGTTCCGCGTGGATTCTACGAGTGACCATGCGTCCCGCTCAATAACTTCTGACAGGGCGTGAAAGATCGCTTCTTCAATGGTGTTTCCCGAAGCAAGCCCGTTTGAATTCGTACGGAATACACCCCGGTGCCGTGGAGGGACCGGGTGATATACAGCAAATGCGGGAACCCATACCGTCTCGTTATTGACAATGTCATACCCATGGCACCAGGACATGAACCTATCCATTGACGCACCTTCCGGCAGGATTAGATCCTCTGGATTGACGACGGGCTCGCGACCTTCCAGCTCCTGGTACAGGGCGACCCTGATGTCCCGGTCGTGCACTTCGGCCGAATATCGCTCGATCCCTTCCATGATCGCCGATATCCGTGACTCTTCAATGGTTGCTCCCTTCCCGTTGTACACAGTGATCGCTCCATCCTCTGCGGTCGGGCGGATGCAGGAGAAGACCGGGATCCCGATCCGGTCAAGGTTCGTGATGTCCGCGACACGGGTTATTCCTGCGGCGGGTACCTTAGGTTCGATGCGGGCGAGGGTTTCATCGAGGGGAGTAGCCCGCTGCGTCTCGTTGTTATAGGTCTTTTTGCAGGAGTGGAGCTGCATGGGTATATCTCTTAAGTAGTAGGTGGGCACTTTTTGGGTTTATACATGCTCATACGTGATGAACAGGGAAATTAATGGATAATCTCAAAGAAACAACTATAGCGTCTAATATTTGTCCGTCAGGAAATAGCATTATAACCTAATAGCCCAAGAAAAGCATATCGGGAAAGGACCGTAAGATGCAATGACGGATATTCACACCATTCTTCAGGAAAATTTGAAAACACTCACGAGACCTGCTAACCTCACCCAGGTTATCTTCGTCGCAGTTATCCTCATCGCACTCTATCTCATCAGCACCGTAAATTACCTCCTCTTTCACGGTATCGTTGAAGTCGCCGGCATTGCTGTGGCCTTTTCGATTTTTATCATTATCTGGAATACCCGAAAAGTAATAACAGACGGATTTTTCTTAATTATAGGCATCTCGTTCCTCTTCTTTGGCAGCATCGATCTCGTCCACATGCTCGCATACAAAGGGATGGGAATATTTCCCGGCAATAGTTCTGACCTCCCCACCCAGCTCTGGATCGCAGCCCGGTATTTCCAGAGCATCACGTTCCTTATCGCAACCCTCTTTATCGGGAGAACGATTACTAAAGACCGGAAATATGATGTAGCTATTATCATCGGAGCCTGCACCGCAGCCTGTGCCCTGCTCTTTGCCAGTATCTTTGTATGGCAGAACTTCCCGCACTGCTTTATCGAAGGCAGCGGGCTTACGTCGTTCAAAATAGTGAGCGAATATGTCATCTCGCTCATCCTCATTGCGACCATTGTCATCCTGTACCTGAAACGGGAGCACTTCGATCCCACGGTCTGGAAATTCCTCATCGCTGCACAATTATTCCTCATCCTCGGGGAGCTTGCGTTCACTTCCTACATCTCGGTGTTCGGGTTCATGAACATGCTCGGCCATCTTCTCCGGCTCATCTCGATCTACCTCTTCTACCGGGCATTTGTCGTTATCAGCCTGACCCGGCCCTATGATCTTATTCTCCGCGAACTCAAGGTAAACGAGAACACTCTGCGGGAGAGCGAGAACAAATTAGATGCAATTATCCGGGGATCACCCATCCCGCAGTTTGTGATAGATAGCAATCACCGGGTTACCCACTGGAACGAGGCCCTTGAGAAATACAGCGGGATCAAAGCAGAAGATATCATCGGGACGAAACAGCATTGGCGTGCATTCTACCCCAACGAACGCCCCTGCATGACCGATCTCCTTATTGATGGCGCGATTGAGAAGATCCCCGAATTGTATGAAGGGAAATTTGCGAAATCCACTCTTATTGAAGGCGCCTATGAAGGTACAGATTTTTTCCCGCAAATGGGGCAATCCGGAGTATGGTTGTATTACACTGCTGCGTTGATCAGGGGTATCGATGGCAGGATAATCGGTGCAATGGAAACGCTGGTGGATATCACCCAGCGTAAAACCATAGAGTTATCTTTGCGGGAAAAAACTGAGGAACTTGACCGTTTCTTCTCGGTTGCTCTTGACCTGCTCTGTATTGCAGATACTGACGGCTATTTCCACAAGCTGAATCCTGCATGGGAGACCACGCTCGGATATTCTAAAGAAGAACTCATGGCGCACCGGTTCCTTGACCTCGTCCATCCCGAGGATCTGGAGAGCACGCTAGGAGCGATCGGTGCTCTGAAAGACCAGAGCGAGGTACTCGGTTTTGTGAACCGGTACCGTTGCAGCGATGGCACGTACCGGTGGATTGAGTGGCGGTCATACCCCTACGGAAACCTGATCTACGCAGCAGCACGGGATATTACCCTGCGCAAGCAGGCAGAAGACGAAATGAAAAGAGCCCGGGACTTCTACTTAAAGATATTAGATGACTTCCCCAATCCAATCTGGCGGGCGGACATCCATGCCAAATGCGACTATTTCAATAAGGACTGGCTGGAATTTACCGGGCGCACCCTCGAACAGGAGCTCGGCGATGGATGGGCGGAGGGGGTTCATAAGGACGATCTCGACCGGTGCCTGAAAATATTCCGGGATAATTTTAATGCACGAACACCCTTTGAGATGGAATACCGGCTCCGGTTCCATGATGGCACGTACCACTGGCTGAATGACAGCGGGAAACCATTCTACAATTCCACCGGCGAGTTTTCCGGTTATATCGGCTCTTGTTATGATATCCAGGGCCGGAGGCAGGCAGAAGAGGCACTGAAGCAGGTTAACATCAAGTTAAACCTGCTCTCCAGTATCACACGGCACGACATCAACAACCAGCTCCTCTCCCTAATGGCATACCTCGAACTCTCAAAAGAATCCCTCGGGGATGTTGCCAAGACTTCGGAGTATATCATAAAAGAAGAGCGGGCTGCAAATGCCATCGAACGCCAGATTATCTTTACAAAAGAGTACCAGGATCTGGGTGTAAAAGCCCCGGTCTGGCAGAACGTAGAAGCGAGTGTAAAAAAGGTGCTGACCGTATTGCCTATGCGGGATGTCAGGGTATTTGCAGAGGTCAATAATCTCGAGGTGTATGCAGATCCACTTCTTGAGAAAGTGTTCTACAACTTAATCGACAACGCCCTGCGGTATGGGGGGCAGAAGATGACTGCAATCCGCATCTCCTCGCAGGAGTCAGAAACCGGGTTGATTATCTTCGTTCAGGATGACGGTGAGGGAATCCCGGCAGACGACAAGAAGCGCCTTTTCGAACGAGGGTTCGGGCACCACACCGGCCTTGGCCTCTTCCTCTCCCGCGAGATACTTTCGATCACCGGTATAACTATTGCCGAGACCGGGGAACCCGGGAAAGGAGCCCGGTTTAAGATCCTTGTACCAAAAGGTGGATACCGGATTTAGCGTTACGGTGATCTGCACCGTGTACTATCGTGCATTCAAAATGGATCTTTTATTTTCTGTCCCGGAACAGAATTTGGCCTTTAAATAAACTATTTAAATACTCTATCCCAATCTTCCACTAAGAGAGTGGGCATGGAAAAGAAATCTATCCTGATAGTCGAAGATGAGCAAATACCGGCGATAGATCTCAAAGATACTCTCATATCGCTCGGTTACCAGGTCACGGGCATCGCACCATCAGGTGAACGGGCAATTGAGCTAGTAGATGAGGATACCCCCGACCTTATCCTGATGGATATCCGTCTGTCCGGTAAACTATCCGGCATTGAAGCTGCAGAGCAGATCCTCCTCCACCATGCCGTTCCCATCATCTATCTCACCGCGTATGCTGATCCTGAACTGGTAGAACGGGCAAAGCGGACCCGACCTTATGGCTATATTATCAAACCCTACGATGAGAGGGGCATCCGGACCGAGATCGAGATCGCTCTCCATAAATTCGCGCTTGATCAGGACTTCTTACAGGAATACGCCGGTCTTGAGCAGCGGGTACATGAACGGACGGATGAGCTCGCCCGGACAAATGCAGCCTTAAAAGAGAGCGAGGAGAAGTACCGCAGTATTTTAGAGAATATGCAGGACCTGTTCTACCGGACGGATATTCAGGGAAAGATCACTATGCTGAGCCCATCTGGTGCACGTCTTGCCGGGTATGATTCTACAGACGAGCTGATAGGAATGGATGCTGCTTCTCTCTATGCGGAACCCGAAAAACGCAAACAGCTCCTTTCTGCCCTTGCAGAGAAAGGGGAAGTGTCCAACTACCCCATCACCTTAAAGATCCGCGATGGATCTCTCCGGTATGTCACCACAAGCAGCCATTTCTATCGCGATGCACAGGGGACAGTCCTTGGAGTGGAGGGGATCATCCATGATATGACGGAACTCCGGCAGGCAACAGATGCCCTGCAGGTTGCAAATAAAAAACTCAGCCTCCTCTCCAGTATCACCCGGCACGATATCCGGAACCAGCTCATGGCCCTTAAGACGTACATCCAGCTGAGCGAGGACACAATGGACAATCCTGCCCAACTCGGGGAATATTTAAAGAAGCAGGAATTGATTGCTGACACTATCGAACGCGAAATTAATCTCACCGGTGATTACGAAGATATGGGTATCAAATCTCCCGTTTGGCAGAACGTAGAGGAGATTGTCAACAAAGCGGTATCAGGGCATTCGCTGCGGGAAATCGTGGTCGAGAACACTTGTCATGGCCTTGAAATTTTTGCAGATCCGCTGCTTGAAAAGGTGTTCAATAACTTAATTGACAACTCCCTGAAATATGGCGGAGATAAGATGACGGTGATCCGGACCACCTCGCAGGAATCTGAAAAGGGGCTGGTCATTTCTGTTGATGACGATGGTGTGGGAATATCGGCAGAGGACAAAAAGCACCTCTTCGAACGCGGTTTCGGGCACCACACCGGTCTTGGTCTCTTCCTCTCCCGCGAGATCCTATCGATTACGGGCATAACAATCACTGAAACAGGTACACCCGGGAAAAGCGCTCGGTTTGAGATTCTCGTGCCAAAGGGTGGATACCGGTTGATTGGATGAACGCTGACGGATCCAGGTCTTAGAACCGTGTACCAGAGATCGTTTGTAAAAGTATTATCCTACCTTCTCCTCCGGGAACTCGACCAGATCATCGGCAAATGTCGTGAGTTGGGAAAGGAGCACCGGGTCGAGCCCTTTTTCCACCGCAAGTAAGATCCCCGCGATGTTCATGATCCGAAGCTTGCTTATGATAAAATGGATAAATTTTGTGAGATCGGAAGAACTCGAATGGATGAGCATGGCATTAACCGAGTCCAGAAAGATCATGGTTTTTTCCCCTTCAAACTTTTTTAGGATAGTGGTGACGGCAATACCCATTGCCGTTAAGTCGTTTGGCTTTGAGACAAACTTGCAGTTCATAAGATTTTCCGGGGCAGTCCCGGTTGCATACAGGGTAATAGCATCAATAAAGAAAATGCGGCCCGTATCAATACCGTTCCGCCCATAGGAATCCATGAGAAATGCTGCTGGCTGGTTGACACAGATGACAATGATACGCAGGCTGCTCGATTTCTGGATCTCTTTGATCATCTGGAGGGTGTTTTCCCGGTAAGTACGTGAAGGCGAGAGGGCAAGGATGATGCGCTTGTCGTCTTCATGAATCGTGAATTCCGTCATCGGTTCCCATCACCTCTTCAGATATTCCCTGAGTGCATCGGGTATCTCTGTCCTTTTCTCTGCAACTGCCCGCTCAAGTCCCTGCAAATTGTTGAGGATTTCATCCATATTCTTTTCCTGAATGGCAAGCGCGGTGCTGAGATAGGCCGGGTTCGTATCCCGCCCTTTGAGTTCATCCTTGAGTTCCTGTAAATTGTCCCTCACCAGTTCGATAGGATTCCTTATGCGGAGAGTTGCCTCGCGGAGATAGGCAAGGAGAGTGTTCTCTGCCTCCTTGAGCGGGGTAATATCAATGAAATTTTCAATATAGTATTTTTCATCACCGACCTGCATTGCGGTTACGGTCTTTAAGACCGGCACCTTGGTTCCATCCCGGGACAGGATAAGGCGTTCCGCCCGGTCTACTTTGAGTCCCAAATCCCCGATCGGGCATTTCCCCTCCTCTGCCGGGCAGATGAATTTATGGCAAAGGCGGCCGGTCATCTCGCCCTCTGAAAAACCGGTCATCCTCTGGGCTTGCGGATTTGCTGCTTTAATAGTGTGTGTATTTGCATCAACAAGAATAATCCCAGCCTGGATGCTCTCCCATATCCCATGGAATCGCTCTTCCGACTGCGAGATCTTCTCCTGCTGCTTCTGGATGGTTATGGCAAGGATCGCAATGACTAGTGAGATTCCGATAAAGACAACTGCCCTCATAACCGCAGCAAGGATCACCTGCATATCGTACGGGCCGATGATCATCACGGCACTGAGGTAGAATGCACTCATGATGACGGCATAGAGGACGCCGTTTCGGCCAAACCAGTACGCTGCGATGATAATAGGTACATAATACAAGTGGGTGAAGACAATCTGGATATTATTGGCCAGAGAAAAAACGGTAAGTATTGCAATGAAAAGAGTGAATATCGCCAGCACAATAATTTTTACCGGTGTGCCGGACCATTTTTGCGGGATAGCAAACTCCATGTGGATGTGTATCTATTGGTTCGGTATATATTTCTCTGCCTGAAAAAGGTGGCTGAAATGAGGGAGAAGGATCACGCACGGCCCGATCA
This sequence comes from uncultured Methanoregula sp., assembly GCA_963676675.2. GTDB lineage: Archaea > Halobacteriota > Methanomicrobia > Methanomicrobiales > Methanospirillaceae > Methanoregula. The sequence continues at coordinate 2,555,312 of OY781161.1, forward strand.
GTTTTCTCATTTAAGAGTGTGACACCATTCCTGCCAGCACGTTTCCGGCTCAGGAGACGACGAATACTACAATATTCAGACCTTCAGGTCACCAGCCGGTTCCGGCTCCTGACAGAAATTTTTATCCATATCGATAATAGTATCCACAAACATTGTCAGCTGGATGAGCACATCCGGATCGAGCCCCTTTTCTACGGCGATAAAAATTCCGGCAAAATGCATGAGTCGCAGTTTGTTGGTTACAAAATGAATGAACCGGGTTATATTCTGCGAGGAAATGTAGATCAACATGGAATTGACTGAATCAAACAGCAGCGATACTTTCTTCCCTTTAAGTCCAGCAAGAGACTCCGTGACTGCAATCCCGATACCGGTCAGATCGGCAGGATTGCTGACAAACCTGCAGTTACGCTCCGGATCATGATCACGCCCCAGGGCATATTTTGTAACAGTATCAACAACAGAAATTTTCTCAAGGGGGATACCACTTTTTTCAAAATTCTTTTTCAGTACATCAAAAGGCTGGTTTGTTGCAATAACAAGAACGTGGTAATCCTTTGCCAGCAGCATTTTAATCAGTTCGATGTTCTTGTTCCTGATCTCCGCGGCAGATGCCATGACCAGGTAGATCTCCTCATCATTGATACTCGATAAGCACATTGTCATTAAATCACACCTATTCCATGAGGAATTCCCTGGTTGCATCAGACAATTCATCGCCGTGCTCAGTAATTACCTTATTCAGTTCAATGATGTTCCGTCGGATCTGTCCTACGTTCTTCATCTGGATTTTCAACTGGAGGGCTACATCCGCCATGTCACATCCGCCCCGTTCAATATCATTAACAATCCCGGCAATATTTTCCTCTACCACATCAAGCGGGGTCTTTGATCGCATGGCGGCTTCCTTGATGAACGTGAGGAATCGTTCATTGCTTTCTTTGAGTGCTTCCTCTGCATGTTTCCGTTCAGAGATGTCGCGGACGGTTGCCTGCAGGACTCGTTTTTCTCCCCAGTCAAATGCAGAGAGTAGTACTTCTGCCGGAAATGCTGTGCCGTCATAACGGAGGTGAATCCATTCGAACCGATCAGTTCCTGTCCGGTATGCGGTCTGGATATGTTCCATGGCAGCCTCAGAAGACGGACGCCCATCAGGCTGTATGGGGGGAGATAATTGAGCGGGATTGAATTTCACCAGTTCCTCTTTTGTAGCAATACCAAATATTTTCAAAGTACGGGGATTGCAGTCAAAGAAACCTTCTTCGGTCAAAAGCATGATTGCATCGTTCGAACCATTAAAAATTGCCCTGAACCGGGATTCGTTCTGCCTGAGCCGTTCGGACTGCTCGCTGACTACGGTCTCCTGAACGGAAAGCAGTTCGGTCAGTGAAGCCACCATGGACTCAAGGCCATGTATCTTGTCGGTTGTGATAACGGTATCCATCAGTTCATCCTCCGTCAGTCCTTCCTCTGTTTATGGGTATGAGAAAATACCGCCTTGCCCTCAAAGGGCAGGATGGCGATCTTTACGCTCAAGGCAAGCGATCGGAACATATCTGCAGTCTGGCGGGAGAGCTTCACTTTGGAAAACAGGATCACGGCAAAGAGATTTCCTGAAGGGAGAATCCCGCCAAAGCCAAGGACAGACTGGACTTTATATGGTATTACAAATTCGTTTTGTGCCGGCACGTACCGGCTGCCAACCGCATCAGGTATCAGGAAAACATTGTAGGTTGTCTGTGCCATATCCACGACAACTGCCGGATCAGGTTGTAATACTGTATTGACCTCGAGTCCCAGTTGCTGGATGAGCTGCCTGACCATCGGGAATGCTTCAATGAAATGTTCGCTGGGAAGGGGGATTGCCTTGTGCCCCGCGGATAGTTTGCGTGAGTTCCACTCCGGTAGCATTCCGGCAGTTGCCAGTAGGATAAGGCATTTCATTTCATATGATACCGGTGAGGTCTTCATGATGCCAGAGGCAAATGTCTGAAGGTTATCGTCAAGTTCTGTATAGGGGTGGGTTTTGAAAAGGCGGACAAGGACACATGCATTTCCTTTACCGTCTTTTTCTGTGAGATGATCGTGCAGGTAATGAACGATTTTGTCAGCCACGTCTTCCATACTGGCGGCACCGGATCCCATAGAACGAAGTGCAGCTGAAACTTCGACCATATCTTTTAACGTAAAATCGGCAATATCAGGCATTATATCCCCCTTATTATGCAGGCAATAGACAGACTTCCAACCCGGGTTTGTCTTCCTTAATACCGCCGTTTGGAATGACCTCAGCGGGTACGGTCCGGGTTAATTTATAATAATTCTTCATATAGGGAACTTCTATATATACGTATTCTGCCCGTATGATCAAAAGCAGTTACCCGTCCGAGGATTGCTGCATTCATTTTCTGCGATTTTCCGATATTGGATGAAAAAAAGCAGACGCTGTATTTTTTTGATGGTCCTTATTCCATCACAATTCGGCACTTACCTATATTTTCCCCGTGAATATCTTGGGAATTTTTACAACAAGGTATTTAAACCGCCCGGCATAAGTGAACGTTATGCCGCCTACGGGTGAATCAATGGATGCCATTCCCCGGGGCATGATTATTGCTTTTATCATTGTCTTTCTTGCCATCATCGCATCAGGATTTTTCTTCTACCAGTCGCAGGAGCAGCAGATCAAAGATCAGGTAACCACAGATCTCACTTCGATCTCAACACTCAAAGCAAACCAGATTGCAGCGTGGCGGGAGGATCGGCTATACGATGCACGGATCATATCGGCTGGAGCCTTTTTTTCCAACGGTGCTGATCACTACATGACCTATGGGGATGATGAGAGCCGGGATAATATCCTCAGCCGTTTCCATGAAATGAATGCATCACTGCATTATGATAATGCAATGCTGGTCGATCCTCAGGGAAACGTGCGTTTAAGCCTCGATCCCACAATTACATCGATCAGTCCTTCCATCAAAGCACAGGTTAATGCATCCCTGAAACGTGGCGATGCGATTCTGACTGATTTTTACCGGGTTCCCGGAACACAGGACATCCGCATGAACGTGATTGCGCCACTTCATGCAAAGAAGGGTGATCCCAACACCCCGGTTGGTGCTGTTGTCTTAACGATTAACCCGGACGATTTTCTGTACCCCCTCATCCAGTCATGGCCGGTACCCAGCAGGAGTGCGGAGACTCTGTTAGTTGAGCGCGAAGGCGACCATGTCCTGTTCTTAAACGAACTCCGGCACCAGCCAAATACTGCACTTAACTTAACGATTCCCATCAGCCAGGCAGATGTTCCCTCAGTCAAGGTTATCTTAGGAACGACCGGGGCATTTGTCGGAAAAGATTACCGGGGGGTTGATGTGATCTCAGTATTGGGACCGGTCTCCGGCTCGCCCTGGTTCATTGTGGCAAAAGTCGATGCAGCAGAAGCGTACACTTCATGGCGGAGCCGTTCTGTCCTCATCATCGTCCTTGTCACCGGAACACTTGTTGGCGCTTTCATCATCATCGGTCTCCTCTGGCAACGCAGGCAAAAATCCTATTACCGGTCCCTGTATACAGCTGAAGCAGAACGGAGAGGGGAAGAGCAGCGGAACCGCGAGAGGTTAGAAACGCTGCTGCGGCTTTCTGAGATGGGGTCAGCCAGTGAACAGGAACTTATGGACTATGTTCTCGATGCCGGATGCAGGCTCACGAATAGTTCGCTTGCTTTCATGGGGATGATGTCGCCGGACGAGACCGTATTTGATATCACGGCATGGTCGAAATCCGCAATGAAGGACTGTACCGTTGCCGCATCCCCAATCCATTTTCCTATAGAAAAAGCGGGTATCTGGGCTGAAGCGGTGCGGAAACGAATGCCCCTTATCGTGAATAACTATCCTGCACTCCAGACGGGAAAGAAAGGTCTTCCCCCGGGACACGTTCCCATCTCACGCTTCACCTCGGTGCCGATCTTTGACGGGGCGCGAATCGTGATGGTCTGTGCCGTTGCCAACAAGGAGACAAACTATTCCGATCTGGATGTGGATAATCTCACCCTCCTGTTGCAGGGGGTCTGGAATCATCTCCGTAAACGTTCTGCGGATGATGCGCTCCGCCAGAAAACAACCGATCTTGAAGCCGCGTATATGGAGATCACGGCAAACGAAGAGGAACTGAAGGCGAACTATGACGAACTGGTTAACAGCAAGCAGGCACTTGCAGACAGCGAGCGAAAATACCGGAACCTGTACCTGTTTGCACAGGTCGGACTCTTTGAGACGAGCTTTAAGGATGCTACCATCGTTGCCTGCAACAAGCGGTACGCTGATCTCGCCGGGTATGAATCAGTTGAAGAAGCTATGGGAAAGGACATTCTCCATCTCTATGTCAACCCGGAAGATCGCACTGATGTAGGGCGTGTCCTCCATGAGAAGGGGTTCATCGAGAACCAGACGCTCAAGTTACGAAACCATAGTACCGGAAAGATCTTCTGGGCACAGTTCTCCGCCCGGTTTAATTTCGAACGGGAGGTTGCGGAAGGATCAATTATTGATATTTCCTCGCAGAAGGATGCGGAAGCACACCTAAAGGAGGTCAACGAGTACCTCACCAGCCTTTTCGATTATGCCAATGCTCCAATCATTGTCTGGGACCGTGAGTTTAAGATAAACCGTTTCAATCATGCATTCGAACGACTCACGGGGTGCATGTCGGACGTTGTCATCGGAAAACCTGTTGAGATCCTGTTCCCGGAAGATACGCGTGAACACTCCATGGGATACCTGAGGCAAGCGATAAAAGGTGAGCGGTGGGAGACAGTCGAGATCCCCATTATCCGCAGAGACGGAACACGGCGGATTGTGCTCTGGAATTCGGCAACGATCTTTGATGATGACGGGACAACCATGACCGCTACGATTGCGCAGGGGCAGGACATCACCGAACGTAAACTGGCAGAAGATAAGATAAAAATATCCGAGTTGAGGTACCGTCGTCTATTCGAATCGGCACAGGACGGGATCCTTATCCTGAACCGGGACACCGGTATGATCCTCGATGCCAATCCGTTTATCGAATCTCTTGTGGGCTATTCACATACAGAGATATCAGGAAAATATCTTTGGGAGATTGGTCTTTTTAAGGATCAGATTTTATCAAAAGTTGCCTTTCAGGAGTTACAGGCAAAGGAATATCTCCGGTACGAAGACCTGCCACTCCAGACAAAGGACGGACAAGTACGAGAGGTTGAATTTATCAGTAATGTCTATCCGGTTGGCAATACCATGGTAATCCAGTGTAGCATCCGGGACATCAGTGATCGCAAAACGGTACAAGATGAGCTGCGCCAGAGCGAGGAAAAATACCGGGTTCTCTTCACCAGGATGGTCGAAGGAAGTGCGCTCCACGACATGGTATATGACACCTCCGGAAACCCCATCGATTACCGCATCGTTGATGTGAACCCGGCCTTTGAGGCCACTCTGGGGATCAAGCGCGAGGAGGTTATTGGAAAAACCAGCCGCGAAGCGTATGGGGTTGATGTCCCCCCGTATCTCGATCTCTATGCCCGGGTTGCCGGAACCGGCCAACCGGAATGGTTTGAAGTATACTTTGCACCAATGAAAAAACACTTCGCAATATCGGCATATTCTACTAAGAAAGGGAGATTTGCAACCATATTTGAAGATATCACGGACCGCAAGCGGGCAGAGGAACTCCGGGAGCACTTTATCAAAGAACTTGAACAGAAGAATGCCGAGCTTGAACGCTTCACCTACACGGTTTCGCACGATCTCAAGAGCCCACTCATCACCATCAAGGGGTTTGCCGGGTTGATTGAGAACGATGCTGTAAAAGGAGATCTAGTCCAGCTGAAAAAGGATATCAACCGTATTACCGCAGCTGCCGATACTATGCAGGAACTCCTGGCAGATGTCCTTGAACTTTCGAGAATCGGGAGAATTATCTCCCCACCGGAAAAAACCTCGTTTGGCACCATTGCCTATGAAGCGGTGGAACTCCTTGCAGGCCCACTCGCTGAACGGGGTGTCATGGTTAAAATTGAACCCGATCTTCCTCTCGTCAATGTCGACCATGCCCGTATCAGGGAAGTCATGGTCAACCTTATCGAGAACGCTACCAAGTTCCTCGGCAACCAACAGGAACCGGTAATCCATATTGGCGTAGAGATGGATGGGACAACACCGGTCTTCTTCGTGCAGGACAACGGCATCGGTATCGATCCCCGGTATCTCGAACGGATCTTCAACCTGTTCGAGCGTCTGGATATATCAACGCATGGTACCGGGATCGGTCTCACCATCGTGCGGAGGATCATAGAAGTGCATGGCGGTAAGATCTGGGCAGAATCCAAGGGAACGGGGAAAGGGACTACGTTCCGGTTCACCTTACCGGGCGCCAGTATTCAATGAAAATTTCTAAAACTTGGGGATAATGATTACAAACCAGCGATTTTTCATTGAAATTACAAAAAATGTTGAAGAGGGGATTATTTCCCCTCCCGGATCACGAGGGATCATCCCGGCCTTTCTTTTTGTACGTGACCGGCCATTACTATACGACGTAATAGATCAGTTCTCATGTGATATTTTGGTGAGGGTACTCCTGCAGGATCGGGAGGGGTCCCCCCATACCCTCCCCTCCCTCAGTAGCAGGGATCCTCCCAAGGAGACCCCTCAATCATAATCATTAAGCATGAGTACCCACATTCATCATTTACAGCCAATACACAAAGCAGCACAAAAAACCCGGCACTTGGGACAAAGAAGGCGGGATGATTGGCAGCACATAAGAATGAGGGCCCTGAGAAGAAGGATGTAAAACCTGTTCGTGGCAACCGTCCTATGCGGGATGTTGCCAAACACACGCCCGCTGACCCGGATGTGAATTGGGAATCAATCTTCCGTTTGCTGGGAACCCCTGCATTTATTCTTGCACCCGACCACACGATTCTTTCAGCAAATAACATTACCTGTCTCCTTACCGGGAAATCAGAAACAGAACTTAAAGGCAGGAAGTGCTGGGAGATTTTCCATGCAAAGGAAGCAACGCATCCCCCGCAAAACTGCCCTATGGAACAACTGCTCTCTTCTAAAAAACACGAGATCGGGGAGATAGAAGTCTCACTGAACGGCCGGGTCTATCTGGTCTCCTGTACGCCGGTTTTCGAGGACAAGGGAACCATCAGCGCAATCATCCACATTGCCACGGATATCACGCAAACAAAACAGGCAGAGGAGATGGTGCATGAGACGGAAAACCGGTTCCGGCTCCTGTTTGAGCGGTCACCGGTCCCCTACCAGTCACTCGATGACTCAGGCCATTTCCTCGAGGTCAACGATGCTTGGCTTGCAGCACTCGACTATACCCGTGATGAAGTGGTAGGCCAATGGTTCGGGGATTTCATTGACCCGGACTTCTCTTCGATATTCCGGACCAATTTCTTAAAGTTCAAGGCTGCCGGGGAGACCCATGTTGAATTTAACATGAAAAAAAAGGATGGGACTCTGCTGCTGGTTGCGTTTGACGGCAAGATCGGGCATTATCCCGATGGATCTTTCCGGCAGACCCATTGCGTATTCCGGGATATATCGATGGATAGGGCAGCTGCAGAAGCACTCCGCGAGAGCGAGGAAAAGTACCGGACCCTTGTCTCATCGGTTGACGCAGGCATCATCCTCCAGAGTGCTTCTGGTAAGATCTTGACTTGGAATTCTGCAGCTGAACGGGTATTTGGTGTATCTGCAGAAAATGTGCTGGAACATGTCTCGACAGATCTCAAGTGGAGTTCTGTCAGGGAAGATGGTTCACCGTTCCCCGCATCAGAACACCCGTCAATGATAACCCTGTCTACCGGAAAACCTCTGCGGGATGTCATAATGGGAGTGACGAGCAGCACGGGTGCATTTTCCTGGATCTCGATCAATACCACCCCTTTGGTGAAGCACGGGGAATCAAAACCCTACGCAGTTGTTATCAGCTTCTCAGATATCACCGGGCGCAAAGCAGCAGAAGATGCCCTCAAAGAGAGCGAGAAAATATTAGCAGATATCATTGAAAAAAATCCAATGTCAATTCAAATTGTGGATACGGAGGGGTTCACGCTTAAAGTAAACCATGCACACACCCTGCTTTTTGGTTCTATACCCCCACCGGATTTTTCAATTTTTGCTGATCTTCAGAAGAAACAACCCGCACTTGAGAAATTGATCCTGCTTGCTAAAAGCGGAGAAGTTGTAAATTTCCCAGAGATATATTTCAATGTTCATGATACGTATCCCGAGTGCCCGGATGTTCCGGTCTGGGTCAGAGCGATTATTTTTTCATTAAAAGATAAGTTTGGCAAACCAGAACGGTTCGTTTTAATGCATGAAAATATCACCGGGCGCAAACAGGCCAATGAAGCACTTAAGAAAAGCGAAGAACTGTTCCGGAAGATCTTCGATAACAGCCCGCTCGGCATGGCCCTTGTGACACCGGATTTCCGGTTTTTTTCTGTTAACCCCACGTGGGTATCCATGACCGGTTATTCCGAACAGGAACTTTTAAAGATGTCCTTTAGGGACATCACCCATCCGGATTATATTGCCGGGGATATGGAACACATACGTGAACTGGTGGCAGGGAAAATTCCGGTATATCAGACAGAGAAGCGTTATATCCGGAAAGATGGCAGCATCCTCTGGGGGTTTATCCGGGTCACCGCGATCCGTGACGAGCACGGCACTATGCGCCACTTTGTCGCCCAGATCGAGGAAATCACTGAGCGCAAACAGGCTGTGGATGCACTCAAAGAGCTTAGCGCATACAACCGCAGCCTCATAGAAGCGAGTATCGATCCTCTTGTAACAATCAGCAAAAACGGAAAGATACAGGACGTAAATACGGCAACGGAAAAAGCGACCGGCCTGACAAGGGCCGACCTGATCGGCACTGATTTCTCTGAGTACTTCACGGATCCTGATAAGGCCCGTGAGGGGTATAACCGGGTTTTCAGTGAAGGAAAAGTTCTTGATTACCCGCTTGAATTCAACAACCGGAACGGATCTGTTACTCCCGTCCTCTACAATGCGACGGTCTATAATGACAGTAATGGGGATGTCAGGGGCGTATTTGCCGCGGCACGGGACATCACCGAGCGCAAGCTGGCAGAAGAACAGCAGGAATGTCTCATCAGCGAACTCGCCCGGAAAAACGCCGAACTGGACCGGTTCACCTATACCGTATCCCACGACTTAAAGAGCCCACTCCTCAGTATACAGGGTTTCCTTTCCCTGTTAGAAAAGGATATGAAATCCGGTAATGCTGACCGGGCACAGTCAGACATTCGTCGGATAACGGAATCGGCTGAAAAACTGGAACGCCTTATCACCACCCTCCTTGCCCTGTCCCGGAGTGGGAAAAGTGTTGACACACCGGTTCAGATCCCATTTGTGGATATTGTGAGAGATGCGGTGCGATTGCTGGATACAACATTACAGCAACGTTGCGTTACGCGGGTGATCCCTGACTCCCTTCCAATAATTTCCGGTGACCGGCAGCGCCTTGTCCAGGTAATGACCAACCTGCTGGACAACGCGGTCAAGTTTATGGGCGACCAGAAGGAACCCCGCATCGAGATTGGGGTGCAGGACGATGCCGGCAATCCGGTCTTTTTTGTTAAGGATAACGGTATGGGCATTAAGAGAGAGAATCTATCGAAAATTTTCGGGCTCTATGAGCGTTTCAACCCGGAGATTCCCGGTACGGGTATAGGCCTTGCAACTGTGAAGCGGATCATCGAGGCGCATGGCGGAAAGATCTGGGCTGAATCGGAAGGCGAGGGAAAGGGCACTACGTTCCGGTTCACACTACCGGTTGTCGGCGGTCACACCGATAACAATAATAACGGGTAAATAAAAGAGAGATTCCTATGGCTGAACTTACCGGCGAACCTTTACATATCCTTCTTGTCGAAGACAACGAAGCCCACGCAGAGTTGGTAATACGAGGCATGCGTGACCAACAGGTAGCAAACAAGATCCACCACGTTGTCGATGGCGAACAGGCACTTGACTACCTTTTTATGCGAGGGGCATACACGGATTCAAAACAAAATCCCCGGCCTAACCTTGTGCTTCTCGATCTCCGGCTGCCCCGGGTTGACGGACTTGAAGTGCTCCATACCATAAAGACCACGCCATCGCTCATGCGGATTCCGGTAGTTATTCTCACCAGCTCCGATGCGGAAAGTGATATTGCTAAATCCTTTGATTACCATGCCAACAGTTACGTGGTAAAACCTCTCGACTTCAAGACCTTTACAAAACTCATGAAGGATCTCGGGTTCTACTGGCTGGGCTGGAATGCAAAACCATTGGGAGACTAAAAGGCCTGAGGGGCTTTAGGAACGGGGAAGGGCAATGGACGCCGGAACGGGAACAAAAGTAACCCACATTCTGCTTCTTGAGGATGATAAGGCTCACCAGGAACTCATTCTCCGTATGTTCCGTGACGATCCTGAACCGTTCCGGATATCCGTTGCAGGAACGATTCGCGAGGCCCGGGAAACAATCGGGCGCGAACACCCTGACCTGATCATCGCCGACTGGATTTTACCTGACGGAAAAGGTATTGAGATTCTGCCACGCAGGGACGAGTTGGTAACAACTCCCTTGATCATCATGACCAGTTTCGGGGACGAACACCTGGCAGTCGAGATCATGAAGTCCGGGGCGATCGATTACATTGTCAAATCCGCAACAACATTCCGGGACATGCCCCACATTGCCCGGCGTGCGCTCCGTGACTGGGAAAATATAACAGAGAGAAAGCGTGCAGAGAAGGAGAAGTGGGATTCTGAAAAACGCCTTGCAGATATCATCAGTTTCCTTCCTGATGCGGTGGTCGCTATTGACAACGAAGGCAGGGTCATTGCATGGAATGATGCAACAGGACAGATGACCGGTGTTCCCGCAGGACAGATACTCGGGAAAGGCGATTATGAATACAGCATCCCCTTTTACGGTGAACGGAGACCGATCCTCATCGATCTCATCCATAGGGAAGATAAGGAGATTGAAAAAAAATATCTCAATCTCCGGCGGGAAGGGGAACGGATATCCTCAGAGGTATATATCCCCACCCTTTTTGGCGGGAAGGGTGCGTATCTCTGGGGGACGGCATCCCCCCTCTATGACAGTGCTGGCAATCGCATCGGTGCCATTGAAATAATACGGGATATCACGGACCGGAAAAAAGCGGAAGATGCCGTGAAAGAACGAGAGGCATCGCTCAATCTTGCCCAGCGGGTTGCACATCTGGGAAGCTGGGAAATGGATGTGCAGAGTGGTTCGATAACATGGTCAGACGAGTTATTCCATATTATGGGTCATGACCCCCAATCGTTTACACCCCAATATGATTCTCTCGATAAGGTTGTCCATCCGGATGATCTGGAACCGATGAAGGCAGCGGTAACGACCGCCATCGAAAATAAGACACCATTTGAATTTTTGCTTCGTGTAGTTTTGCCCGACGGGAGGATACGCACTCTCCTGGATCAAGCTGAAACTCAGTATGATGGGGACGGAAATCCTATACGGATGATAGGGACAGCGCTTGATATTACCGAGCAGAACCGGGTGCAGGAGGCGCTGCGGGACAGTGAACTGCGATACCGCTCTGTCATCGAGAATGCAGCAGAAGGAATTACCGTTGTACAGGATGGAAAGTTACAGTACGCAAATCCCCGGCTGTTGGAAATGACCCAAGTAAGGCCCGAAGAGTTTACCTACCGGCCATTTACCGATTTTATCCACCCGGACGATCGGGCGCTCGTCTTTGAACGGTACCAGCTCCGTATATTGGGAGAGGATGTCCCCCCGTATTACGATTTCCGAATCATCGGAAAAAACGGGAAGGTAATCTGGGTCCAGATCTCCGCAGTCCGGATAATATGGAACGGCAAGCCGGCCACACTGAACTTTCTCACGGATATTACCGATCGTAAACAGATGGAGGATACCCTGCAGAAGAGCGAGCAGGAGTTCCGGTCCCTGGCCGAGTCCATGCCGCAGATCGTCTGGGTCACCCGGGCCGACGGCTGGAACATCTATTTCAATCAACAGTGGGTGGATTATACCGGCCTCTCGCTTGAGGAAAGTTACGGTCATGGCTGGAACATTCCTTTCCACCCGGACGACCGTCAGCGGGCCTGGGACGCCTGGCAACGGGCTACGCAACACAACGACACCTACTCGATTGAATGCCGTCTGCGGCGTGCTGATGGCGCCTATCGCTGGTGGTTGATCCGCGGGGTTCCGCTGCGCAATGCGAGCGGGGAGATTCTCAAATGGTTCGGCACGTGTACCGATATCGAAAGCATCAAACAGACTGAAGAGAAACTCCGTGAAAGTGAGGAGCGGTACCGTGCTCTCCTGTTCGGAGCCGGTATAGGAGTCGGATACTGGAGTACTGATGGTATCCTGCTGTTTTTAAATGAGATCAGCCTGAAACGTCTCAACGGAAAAGAGGGAGATTTCACAGGTAAAAATATACGCGATCTTTTTGGGGATGCAGATGCGGAGATGTACCTTGAACGAATCCAAAAAGCTGCCGTATCACCTGACCCAAGAGAGTACGAGGATTATATCAGCATGCCTGTCGGGAAAGGCTGGTACCTCTCGGTATATACCCGTATTACCGGTCCGGACGGGACGGTGAGAGGAATTCAGGTCCTCTCCATGGACATCACGGAACGAAAACTGAATGAGGAGATCCGTACATCATACGAAGCCCGGATGAATTCCGCGATGGAGATCGGGAACCTCGCATGGTGGGAGTTGGACCTGCCGGGCGGTGCAGTGCGGTTCGATGACCGTAAAGCAATAATGCTTGGGTATCTTCCCTCGCAATTCAATCATTACCAGGATTTTACTGCACTCCTGCATCCTGATGACTATGAACCTGCCATGCTGGCAATGCGGAACCATATTGAGGGGAAGGAGTCTCGCTATCATGCCGATTATCGCATCCTGACTGCGGCCGGGGACTACCACTGGTTCCGGGATGTCGGCGGCATCACCAGGCGCCACGCAGACGGATCACCGGCAACAATCACGGGTATCGTTATCGATATTACGGCCAGCAAGCTGGCAGAAGAAGCAATTCGCACAAACGAGACACGGTTCCAGGCCCTTATCCAGAACTCATCAGATATCATAAGGATTCTCGATCGTCATTGCCTGATAGTCTATGAATCCGCTTCTGCTGAAAGGATACTGGGGTATCCACCTGACTACATGATCGGAAAAGATCCTTTTGTGTTCATCCACCCGGATGATATCGAGCGAGTCAAAACGGATCTCAGGGGGGTGTATGAAAAGAAGAATGACGGTATCCCGACCGAGTTCCGGGTCAGGAAAGCTGATGGTGAATATCTCTGGGTCGATTCCATAGGGATCAATCTTCTGGATGTTGCCGGCGTGAATGGAATTGTTATTACAACACGTTCAATCCAGCAGCGTAAGCAGGCCGAAGAACAGATCAACAAAACGCTCCGCCAGCTGGAGCGGAGCGAAGCCCTGCTGCGCAAAGTGTACGATATTCTTCCCATCGGACTATGGCTGGCGGACAAAAACGGAAAAATATTTTATGGGAACCCTGCCGGGATAAAGACCTGGGGAGCGGACCCCCATGTTCCGATAGAAAAGTACAGAGCATTTAAGGCACGCCGTCTCCCATCCTGCAAAGAGATCGCACCGGATGACTGGGCACTTGGTCATACTATCCTTGAGGGGGTCACGATCAAGGACGAGATGATCGAAATTGATGCATTCGACGGGAAGAAAAAGATCATCCTCAATTACACAGCCCCGCTCTATGATGCTACGGGTGCAATCGACGGTGCGATTGTCGTCAACCAGGAAATTACCGACAAAGTAAAGGCCGAAAAGGCCCTGCGGAAGAACCAGGCCCGGCTTTCCACGGCAATGGACATCGCCGGTCTCGTGAACTGGGAGTATGATGTCGCATCCGGCATGTTCACCTTTGATGATCGGTTTTATGCCTTCTTAGAAACAACTGCCGACCGCGAGGGGGGAAACCTGATGTCCGCTGAGACCTATATGCAGGAATTTGTATATCCTGACGACCGCCCGGCAGTGCTGGCAGCGATACAGAAACTGGTTGCAGCAACCGATCCGGCCTATTCCGGCCAGATGGAACACCGTATCACTCCCCGGGATGGCAGTGTCCGTACCATTATTTCCCGGTTTGCCCCAATCATGGGCCCTGACGGAAAAGTTATCCGGACATACGGTGCAAACCAGGATATCACAGACTTCAAACTCATGGAGTCGGAGATCCGGTCATTAAATACCGTCCTTGAACAGCGGGTGAAAGATCGTACCGAAGCGCTCGTAGAGACAAATGATAAGCTCGAAGAGGAAAATGCCCAGCGTCTTGAAGCGGAGAGAATGCTCCAGGCATCCTATGATGAGAAAGTGATGCTCTTAAAAGAGATCCACCATCGCGTCAAGAATAATCTCCAGATTATTGCAAGCCTCTTAAACCTCCAGTCCCGGTATATCAAGGATGAACCAACACTTGCAGCAATCCGGGAGAGCCAGAACCGGGTCAAGGCCATGGCGCTCGTTCATGAAAAACTCTACCGGTCAGAAGACATCTCCCACATCAGTCTCCATGAATACATCAAGTTCCTCGGCACCGGTCTCTTCCATTTCTACGACGCAAAGCTTCGGGGGATTCAGTTCAATCTGGATATCCATGATATCGAGGTCGATATCGACACGGCAATACCGTTGGGCTTAATCATCAACGAACTGATCTCAAACTCGCTCAAATATGCATTCCCTGAAGGAAAAACTGGGGAGGTTGCCATCAGTGTGAGCAAAGAAGGCCGTACCTTAACCGTTCTGTTCCGGGACACCGGTATCGGAATTCCCGCGGATCTGGACTGGAGGAATACCCCGTCGCTGGGGCTCAGGCTGGTCATTACGCTCATTGACCAGATGAACGGGACGGTGGAACTTGATCGTAGTGCCGGAACCCTGTTTACCATGATAGTGCATGAAAAGGAACCACGGAGCGAGAAATGAATCAGGCTGTCCGCTCCCAATTGCACCTTTCGGAAAACGGGTGGAGGGGCATTATCCTTGTCCTGTCTTGTGCTGTCATCCTCGTTTCGATCTGGAGCCTGACACATGAAATTACATCCCTCTTTCTGCAACTCTATTATTTCCCCATGGTCCTTCTCACATACCGGTACCGGTGGAAAGGTTTCGGCCTTGCCACTCTCCTTGGCCTTGTTTATGTAGGTCTCGTTATCGTTTTCAATGCCGGTCAGACAGATGCCATTATCGGGGGATTGGCCAGGTTTTTGGTCTTTGTGGGGATTTCTGCAGTCATCGCGTACCTTGCTGACCACCTCGCAACATCCGAGCGCACCCTGCAACAGTCCGCAGAGATCAAAGATCGTTACCTCTCTTTAGCACCTGCAATTATCCTGGTCCTTGACCGGAATGGTGCGATTACCTACCTCAATAAGAAAGGTGGCGAAATCATCGAGTGTCTGCCTGATGAGGTTAGTGGAAAAAACTGGGCTGATATGTTTCTGCCTGACAAAGACCGGGACCGGGTGAAAAGGGTATTCTCAGAGTTAATAACCGGACAGGTTGAATCAAACCGGGTTTTCGAAAACCCGATAACAACCTGTGGCGGTACGGAAAAGATCATCCGGTGGCATAATACCGTTGTGCACGATGAGAACGGGACTATCACGGGAACACTTGGATTTGGGGAGGATATAACTGAAGAAAAATGGGCGCAGGATACACTCCGGGAGATGCAGCAGTTCCAGGAGAGCGTGATAACAAACGCCAATGTCTGGATTTCAGTAATGGAACCTGACGGAACTCTCCTAATCTGGAATGATGCTGCTGAAACCATCAGCGGTTATAAAAAAACCGGGGTGCTGGGTAAAAGGACGATATGGAAACAGCTATACCCGGATAATGAATACCGGAAAAAGATTACGGCAGAGATCAGGCAAATCATCGGGCGGGACACCATTCTTGAAGACTTCGAGACGGATATCCGATGCGCAGACGGAACAAAAAAAACAGTTATCTGGAATTCCCGGGGACTGCGGGATAAAAACGGAACCATCACCAGTTATATCACAATCGGGCGTGACGTTACGGCACAGAAATCAGCAGAGTCCCGTGCCGTGGAAAGCTCACGCTTCCTTGCCACTATGATAAACACGATTCCCACCCCGATCTTCTTTAAGGATGCAGCCGGGAAATACCTGGGCTGTAACCCCCCGTATGAAGAGTATATCGGGATCAAATCCGACAGTCTTATCGGAAAGACCGCATATGACATCGCGCCAAAGGATCTCGCAGACAAATATACCGCAGCTGATCGCCGGATATTTGACAATCCCGTCCCCCAACGCTACGAAACGCAGGTACAGCATGCGGATGGCACCCGTCATGATGTCATCTTTTACAAGGCCCCGTTTCTCAATAAGGATGGTTCCCTGGGAGGGTTAATCGGTACCTTTCTCGATATCACGGATCGCAAGCGGATTGAAGAGGCGCTTAAAGAGAGCGAGTCATTCAATCGTAATCTCGTGGAGAACCTGCCAGATTATGTCGCGATATACGGGATGGATGGTAAGCTCCTCTACGTAAACCCGGCCTCGGCAAGGACACTCGGGTATGATGCAGATAGGTTAATCGGTACGCATGTGCTTTCCTATATCGCTCAAGAGTACCACGAAACAGTAATTGCCAAAATGGCCGCCCATAAGGAGGGAAGCGATACATCTCCCTATGAGATAGAGATGGTCCCGAGGACCGGGCCCCGCAGATCGGTGATTGTAAAAGCAACCCCTATTCAATACAAGAACAATCCCGCCATTCTTCTCCATCTCATTGACATCACCGAGCGCAGGACGACAGAAAAAGCATTGCAGGAGAGCGAAGAAAAGTTCCGCCTGATAGTCGAAAACAGCCATGACATCATCTATACACTCACTATAGATGGCGTGTTTAATTTCGTTTCACCAGCATGGACAACGCTTTTGGGACACCCGGTATCAGAAGTGAAGGGACAATCGTTTCAGAAATTCGTTCATCCGGATGATATTGCCCGGTGTATAGCATTCATGCAGATGGTGATCGGTACAGGACAGCAACAAACGGGTATCGAGTACCGAGTAAAACATATCGATGGAACGTGGCGCTGGCACACATCTAGTGCTGTTCCCATAAAAGACAAAACCGACAGGATCATTGGGGGCGAAGGCATAGCTCGCGATATCACTGAACGCAAACAAATGGAAAAACAGATCAATGAGTCAGGGCAGCTCTTCGCAGACATCATCAGTTTCCTTCCCGATCCCACCTTTGTCATAGACAAAGAAGGAAAAGTATTGGCATGGAACAGGGCAATCGAACAACTCAGCGGGGTTCCTGCTCATGATATCATCGGTAAAGGAGATCACGAGTACAGCCTGTGGATAACCGGCAAACGTCGCCCGGTTTTTATTGATCTTGTCCTCAATCCGGATCAGGACTATGCCCGGATGAATTACACGGGAATCCAGTGGGACGGCCAGATGGTCGCCGGCCAGTATAATGTTGTATTACCTGATGGCCGGAAAACTGTCCTGTCCCTTGTCGCATCCCCCCTGTTCGATGTACAGGGGAACCTTGTCGGGGCTATCGAATCCATCCGGGATATCACCCGTATCAAGGAGACAGAAGGAGAACTGGCACGGTTAAATGAGAACCTTGAAACGATTGTTAAAGATCGGACCCGGTTGCTGGAAGACGAAGTTGCCCAGCGAAAACAGGCCGAGAAGGATGTGCAGACTGCACTTGATTACACACGGTCGGTTATCGAAGCAAACCCGGACCTCATGGTAGTCCTTGATGCGAAGGGTATAATTCTGGATGTCAATGCTGCAGGTGAATTGCTGACCGGAACACCTAAAGAGAAATTGATCGGTTCTTCGTATTTCGGCTATCTTGTCGAGGACGGCACCCATTTCAATAAATTTTCAAGCCTTCTCCATGACGGCAAGCTCGAGAATTTTGTCGAGTTAAAGAAGACCGATGGCCACATTACGCCATTGTCCGTACATGCCATAGGGATCAGGGGAAAGGAGGGTGGATTTGACCGGTTCATTGTTGCCGCCCACGACATCACCCGCCAGAAGCGTGACGAAGAAGCCATTCGGGCGTCACTGGATGAGAAAGTAGTCCTCCTGAGAGAAGTCCATCACCGGGTGAAAAACAATCTCCAGATCATCATCAGCCTTGTCAATCTCCAGATGCGCCAGACTGATGATCCTACGGTCAAACAGATCATGTCCGAGACACAGAACCGTGTCCGGGCAATGTCCCTGGTCCATGAAAAACTCTACCGATCTGATAGTCTCTCAAGGATCGATTTTGCAGAATACACCCGATACCTTGCAACCCAGCTCATCTCGTTCTATGGCACAGATTCGCGGAATGTCCGGCTGAATTTTGCAATGAGTTCGATCATGGTGGACATCAATACTGCTGTTCCTCTCGGGTTGCTCATGAACGAGCTCATCTCCAATTCCCTTAAACATGCATTCCCGAAAGGGATGGCCGGGACAATCAGCATCAGTGGGGGGTATGAAGGCGAATGTATCTTGCTGGTCATCCGGGATAACGGGGTTGGGATCCCACCTGGTTTTGACTGGAGGAATACATCATCATTGGGCATGCGCCTCGTCATCAGCCTCATTGATCAGGTTGATGGCACTATTGAACTGGACCGAAAAAATGGTACGACATTCACCATAACCGTGAAAAAGAACCCAATAAACAATGGAGAGGAATAGATCGTACCGCCATTGCCGTTTCCTTATGTATCGGAATGGCAGCAATCAGAATACAGAAGCATGAAAGGGCATCGGGCCCGCACCATGGGTTAGAGGGATGTGACTATCCATTCCCCAAGTTTGAGAGGGACCGTGGGGAGTATTCGTGAAAACCTAAAACATCTCGTCCAAAAAGAAGCAGTTGACAAAAAATATTTTAAATTACCATTACCAGAACGAAAGGGATATGATGTAGAGCGGATATGGATGTACCATGGCAGACGTGATTCGAGTCCTCTATGTAGATGATGAATCAGTCTTGCTTGAGATGGGAAAGGAGTTTCTTGAGCAGAGAGGGGAATTTTTTGTAGACCTCGTTTTATCAGCCCCTGAAGCTCTCGATATCCTCAATAAGAAAAATTATGATGCCATCGTCTCTGACTACAAGATGCCGGAGATGGATGGCATCGAATTTTTAAAAAGAGTCCGGGCAACTGATAAAACAATCCCGTTTATTATTTTCACCGGGCGAGGCCGGGAAGAGGTCGTTATTGAAGCCCTGAACAACGGGGCGAATTTTTATATCCAGAAGGGAGGTGATCCCGAAGCCCTCTATCAGGAGCTTATGCATGTCATCCGTCAGGCCGTCACGATGAGGCGAACTCTCATGACCCTTGCCGAGCAGGAGCAGCGCTATCATGATATCCAGAATGCAAATGACCTGATCCAGAGTGTTGCACCGGATGGTCATTTTCTCTTCGTCAACAAAAAATGGCAGGATACACTTGGGTACAGTGAAACGGATCTCCCGAATCTCACGATATTCGATATTATCCATGAAGAAAGTCTCGAGCACTGCATGGAAATGTTCAAGCGAGTACTCTCCGGTGAGAACGTGGGTATCATCGATGCGACATTTAAAACCAGAAATGGCATGAAAGTGTATATCGAGGGTATAACAGACTGCAAGATAGTGGAGGGGCAGCCGCAGTATACCCGGGGTATATTCAAGGATGTCACCGATCGTAAAAAGGTGGATGCTGCATTAAAGGAGAGCGAAGAAAGATATCGGAATGTCGTTGAGGACCAGACAGAGTTTATCTCAAGGTTCCGGCCGGACGGGACATACGTCTTTGTGAACGAGGCATATTGCCGGTATATCAATAAAACCCGGGAAGAGATTGTCGGGACGCGGTATATTCAAAACATTCCAAAAGAGGACCAGGCCGGTGTCACCCGGCATCTTGCCTCACTGACCCGGGAGCATCCGATTGCCACATTTTCGAACCGGGTTATTATGGAGGACGGCAGTATCCGGTGGCACCAGTGGAGCAACCGGGCCATTTTTGATAATAATGGCATTGTTGTGGAATACCAGTCTGTAGGGCGCGATATCACCGATCTCAAAGAAGCCGAGCACGCATTGCTCGTGAAGAATGAAGAGATAAATACCGCTTTTGAAGAGCTTACCTCTACTGAAGAAGAGCTCCGGCAGAATTATGAGCTGATCAGTAAGAAAGAGCAGGCGTTGCGTGAAAGCGAAGAGAAATACCGTTTCTTAGCCGAAGCAACAGATGATGTCATCTATATAATTGATATTCAGGGTAAGGTCACCCATATCAGCCCCCGTATTACCCGGTATGGCTATAATCCTGAAGAGATCATTTCCCGTAATTTTACTGAATTCATTGCTAAAGAAGATGTCCCGAATGTTTTGGCTGATTTTCAAAAGACCGTATCGACCCGGCAATCGACGGTTACGACATTACGGGTACGTGATAAAGCCGGGAATCTTCACTGGATGGAAGATAACGGGGCACTCGTTTTTGATAAATCGGGATCCGTTGTTGCAATATCCGGTATTCTGCGTGATATATCCGGACGCAAGAAAGTAGAAGAATCACTCAAGGAAAGTGAAGAAGCGTTCCGGGCTATGGTGGAACAATCGGGCGAGGGTATTATTATTACGAATTTTTTGGGAATTCTTCATTTTGCAAACCGGAGGGCTTTGGACATTATTGAATACCCCCCTGATAAGGAGATGCCCGAAAAGTTCAACGTGCTCGAAATAGTCTCTCTGGAATCCCGGGTGAAAGCAGTCTATGACCTTCTCCAGGTTTCCCGCGGGATCGACAGTTATGAAGTAAATTATAAGATTATCACACTCGATAAAAAGGATAAATGGATCGAGTGTATGGGTAAAAAAATCACCTATAAGGGCTCACCCGCCATGCTTCTTTCCTTCCGGGAGATTACCGAGCGCAGGAAAACGGATATCGTGCTCAAAGAGAGCGAGGAAAAATTACGGACAATTTTTGAGAACAGTCCGTATCCCATCTCAATTAACAGTATCCCGGATGGAAAATTTATTGCAATTAATCCCGCGTTCCTGCACAGTAGCGGATACTCTGAATCTGAGATCCTGGGAAAGACCCCTCTCGAGCTGGGACTGCTATCCCTTCTGGACTACGGCAGGCTCACTTCGCACTTATTACTGTCAGGGAAACTTGAACATGTACCGATGGTTCTTATGGGGAAGGGAGGAAAACCGGTTCACGTTCAGTTCTCTACTCTCCCGGTCACCATTAACGGCCGGCCTGCCATCATGACTATGACAGCGGAAATAACTAAGCTGAAACGAGTTGAAGAACAACTACAGCAAAAAAATGAGGAACTTGTTGCTGCGCAGGAAAAACTTACTGCTACTGTTGAAGAGCTCCGGCAGAATTATGATGAACTCCGTATAAACGAGCAGTCGCTACAGGAGAGCGAGGAGAAGTTCCGGGTGCTTGTCGAACACTCGATTGACGGTATCCTGATTACAGACTTTTCGGGAAATCTTCTCTTTGCCAACCGTTCAGCCGGTCTTATCGTTGACGTGCCGGATTACCAGACAAAGATTGGGAAGATAAACGTGATGGAGTTTGTTGCCCCGGAATCAAAAGCCGATGTGCTTTCGGGTTTCAGTAAAATCGCGCAGAGTAACGACTCGTTCCGTGTTCACTTCAAACTCGTAACGGAAACACAGCGGGAGATCTGGGTTGAGTGTGTCGGGAAGAAGATCTTGTTTCGTCTCTCCGATGCTCTGCTTATCTCAATGCGGGATGTTACGGAAAAAAGGAGGACTGACGAGACATTGCGCGAATCGGAGAATAAATTTGCCACCGTTTTCCGGAGCAGTCCGGTTGCGCTCACCCTTGTATCAGCATCAAGTGGGATATTTGTTGATGTCAATGATGCCTTTCTAAAAAATACCGGTTATGGGCCCGATGAAGTGATTGGTAAAACTTCTGAGCAGCTGGGAATTTTTGCCGATGGTGATGAGCAAAAGCAGATGATCTCTTCCATCTGTGAGCAGCGCTCGGTTCATGACATTGAAATTAAATGCCGGATAAAAACAGGAGAGATCCGAAATTGCCTGTTTTCATCCAGTCTTATCCATATGGGAGGAAAACACTACGTTCTCTCAACCATTGAAGATATCACCGTACGCAAGGCTACGGAGTATGCCTTCCAGACCATGGTCAAGAGCATGGTGGAAACAACCGGGCTCAATTCTCTCCAGAAAATAACGGAAAATGTCAGTTCCTGGCTGGGGGCCGATTGCGTCATGGTCGGCGAAATTCTGCCCGAAGGAAAGACAGTCAGGGTGTTGTCCATGATCCTTGACGGAAAGAATATCCCTGATTTTTCCTATACCCTCAAAGGAACCCCTTGTGACAATGTTGCAGAAAAAGGATTCTGCCTGTATTCGGATAACATCATTACGCTCTTCCCGGAAAGCAAGGATCTCGTTGAGCTAAATATCAGGGGATACATTGGTACCCCCTTGCAGAACTCCGCAGGACAGGCGATTGGGATTCTCTGTGCACTTTTCCGGAGCCCTGTTAATTCTCCCCCGGCCGTGCAGGAGATCATGAAGATTATCGCGGTGAAAGCAGCCGCGGAGATCGAACGCATGCAGATGATGTCTGCACTTCATGAGAGTGAAGAACGGTTCCGGTTACTGCTCCAGCATGTCCCCTCAGTAGCGGTTCAGGGCTACCATATGGATGGCACAACGCACTACTGGAATGAGGCGTCCGAAAAACTCTATGGATATACTGTTGATGAGGCTGTCGGTGAGAATCTTGTCGACCTGATTATACCTTTAGAAATGCGTGAAGATGTCAGGAAAGCGATGGCGTATATGGCACAGACCGGTCAACCCATCCCGTCATCAGAATTGTCCCTCATGAAAAAGGATGGTTCGCGGGTTGCTGTATATTCCAGTCATGCTGTTGTGAAAAGATCAACAGGTGAGATGGAGTTTTTCTGTATTGACATTGATCTTACCGAGCTTAAGCGGGCGTCGGAGGTAATCCATAATGTGAATGAACAGCTAATCGCTGAGATTGCGGCACGAACGACAGCAGAAGGAGAGATAATCCGCTCCCTCAAAGAAAAGGACCTCCTGCTCAGGGAGATCCATCACCGGGTGAAGAACAATCTCCAGATCATCTCAAGCCTCTTGAACCTCCAGTCCCGGTACATCACCGACCCAAAGGTGCTGGAATCGATCAAGGACAGCCAGAGCAGAGTGCGGGCGATGGCCCTTGTCCACGAGCGGATTTACCGCTCTCCCAATATTGCAGAGATTAACCTCAAAGATTACCTGATCTACTTGACAAAGCAGATCATCTCGTTCTACAATACCCAGCCGAACCTGATGGATGTCATGGTGACTATGGACGATATCATGACTGACATCGACACGGTCATACCCATAGGTCTCATCATGAACGAACTGGTATCCAACTCGCTCAAACACGCTTTTCCCGATGGCAGCAAAGGAACGGCATCCATCGAATGTATCCCCGAGGGAGCAGATATGCTCAGGTGCGTCTACCATGACAACGGGATCGGCTTACCAGCCGGGTTTGACTGGAAAAACTCAGAAACACTTGGCCTCCGTCTGGTGAACAACCTTGTCGGTCAGCTGAACGGGACAATTGATATCGGTTCAGGGGAAGGAACAACATTTATCATAACCATTCAGCATAAGCGGGATCCTGCTCCTTCCTGAAGGGGTACAACCCTCCACTCAGGCACAATCCTCCATGCCCCAGCAGATTACTGCAGCAGACACTGGTATACCACAAGGAAAACCCATCCGGGGAGCAAAGCCCGGATTCATTGTCATGCGTCCCAAGGAGGATCTGATCTATCGGAGGTATTTCGTCATATGAATGAGGTTAAAAAGTGAAAATGGATATATTTAAATCCAAATAAAAAAAGTCATTACTTATCTCTTATATACAGAATTTTCGTGTGTTTCAATGAATCTGCGAAGTAAACTGCTCCTTGGAATCGGCATTGCGCTTATTATCACTTTTACTCTTGTCGCGATTTTTTCGTATATTTCTCTGGAACAGAGTTACCGCACGCTGGAAAACCAGGAAGTCCAGAGGGAGATCGAAAACCGGGTCAGTTCGTTAAGTAACGATATGAAAAACACTCATTCAATCAACAGCGAATATTCAACCAGGTCTGATACCTACCAGTTTGCACAAGGTAAGAACCAAGCATGGATCAACCAGAATACGGATAATGCTTTTTTTACACGGTTCGATATCGATTACGTGCTGGTGTTCAACCCATCAAACCAGCTCGTGTTCGGTAAAGGGTATAATGCCAGTTCACTGCAGATCGAGCCGGTGCCGCCATCTCTCGTGAGCGACATGCAGGACCTGAATATCGCAGAGAATATTTTTACATCAACTGAGGGAAAATACGGGATCTTCAAATCCCCGTCCGGCCTCTTCATCATTTCATCTCATCCGGTAATGAATGATACATTTAAAGAGCCAACTGCAGGGAGCCTGCAGATCGTACGCAGGATTGACAGTCAGTACTTAGCGGATCTTGCTGAACGGGCAGGTTTCACCGTGACCCTGATCCCGTCACAGGAAATTGCGGGGAATCCAGTGCTGGCGAATGTAGTATCCCGCATCACACCTGACTCCCCCATAGCGATCGTACCCGAGAGCGATGATATAATTGCCGGATATGTGCATATCGCAGACCTGCGTAACCCCGGGGGGGTCTATATAAAAGTGACCGAACGTCGCACGATCTACCATGCCGGGCGGGAGTCAATTGTTATATTTCTCGCAAGCCTGACAGGTGCAGGTATTTTCTTCATACTTTTTGTCCTGCTGTTCGTTGACCGGATCGTCCTCTCCCGTCTCAATTCCATCATTAGTACCGTGCGGAAGAACAGGGAGACCGGGAACAATAACGATGCAAATGGAGACAACAAAGATGATGAGCTTGCCCGGCTCGCTCTGGAGATCGATCCCGTCTTTTCCGAGCTTGCCGCGTCACGTATCGAGCTGAAGGAAAGTGAGGAACGGTACCGTACTCTTATCGATAAGCTCCCGGATTATGTCATTGTCCACCGCGATGAGATCTTACTCTATGCCAACCCGGCGGCAGCTTCAAACCTCGGCTACGAAGCGGCAACTCGCATCGGCAAATCTTTCCTCCCATTCATAGCACCGGAATACCATGACACCGTACGAAAGGCAATAGCACAACGAGTGGCGGGAGAGGAATTCCCATCTTACGAGATTAAAATTGTAGCAAGTGATGGTACCTACCGTACCGTCCTTGTTAATGGTGCTACCATTCAATATGAGGGCAAACCTGCCAGACTCAATGTACTTACGGATATCACGACTATAAAACAGGCTGAAGAAGCGATTCGGCATACAAACGAGGAATTGGAAAAACGGGTCGCGGAACGGACAGAAGACCTGAGCAGAGCTAACGTGCAACTGACTGCCGAAATATCGGCACGAGTGCGTGCAGAGCAGGAGATCACTCAATCCCTTGAAGAAAAAGACCTCCTGCTCCGGGAGATTCACCACCGGGTAAAGAACAATCTCCAGATCATTGCAAGCCTCTTAAACCTCCAGTCCCGTTACCTCACCGATCCAAACGTGCTGGTATCGATCAAGGACAGCCAGAGCAGAGTGCGGGCAATGGCTCTTGTTCACGAGCGGATTTACCGCTCCCACAATATTTCGGAGATAAACCTCAAAGAATACTTAAACTACCTAACAAAGCAGATCTTTTCGTTCTACAACATCCCGCAGTACCAGATCGGGATAACGGTAACTATGGACGATATTATGACCAATATCGACACGGTAATTCCCATTGGCCTCATCATGAACGAACTGGTATCCAACTCACTCAAACATGCCTTCCCCGATGGTAGGCAAGGAATGGTGTCCATCGAATGTACCCCAGAGGGAGCAGATAAGCTCCGGTTCGTCTACCATGATAACGGGACGGGCATACCTGCCGGGTTAGACTGGAAGAATGCCGAATCTCTTGGCCTCCGGCTGGTGAACAGCCTTGTCGATCAGCTGAATGGCACCATTGTCCTTGGCTCTGGAAAAGGAACGACCTTTATTATCGAAATACAAAAGACCCATCCCGGCAAAATGGAGTGAGGGGTAGTTACAAACGTACGAGGAACTACTGTATTCATCGTCCGGATGAATGTGGATAACAGATACGATTGGGAAAAAACTACATTTTATATCGGAACTATTATCAGGATAATCAGAAGAACGATTACACAAGGGGTGCGTGATGGAAAAACCGGCGATATTTATCGTGGAAGACGAGGCGATTGTAGCCAATGATATCAAGGAGACATTGAAAAGCCTGGGATACCAGGTCCCGGGCATCGCGAAATCCGGGGAGCTCGCCCTTGAAATGATTAAAAAATTTAAGCCCGATCTCGTACTCATGGATATCCACCTCGCTACACAGATGGATGGGGTCGAAACTGCAGGAATAATCCACGTACTCTTCGGAATTCCGGTTATTTACCTTACTGCCTATGCCGACAAATCACTACTCGAACGGGCAAAAGTCACCGAACCCTATGGGTATGTCATCAAACCATACGATGAGAGGGAACTTCACTCCGTTATTGAGATGGCACTTTACAAGCACAAGATCGAGCGCGAGATCAAGAAAAGGGATGCTGTTCTCTTTGCGGTCAGTTCCGCTGTGGAATGGCTGCTCCGGATCTCCCGCGTGGAATCCCACGCGCCCCGTGATTTCAATACCTCAGATATCCGGGACATCCTTGAACCCATCGGCCTCGCTCTGGATGCGGGCGCAATCGGTATCTTCAAGACAAACTCCGATTCCGCGGTTTCTGAAATAATGAGCCTGACCTATGAATGGGGATCGCCAGCCTATCGCTCCAATCTCTACAAACCGGAACTGCAAGGGTTCACATTTAAGGACTGCGGGCTTTCCCACTGGCATGACCTGCTGATGAAAGGCGAGATTGTCGTGGCAAACCAGTCAGGCCTTCCCAAAGACGAGAACCGGCTGCTCGGACTGCTTGACGTGAAGTGTGGAATTTTTCTCCCTATATTCATCCATGACAATCTCTGGGGTTTTATCGGGTTCTTTGATCTCGCAGAGAGAACGCGATCAGCAGATGAGATAGAGGCATTACGCATAACCGCAAACCTCCTTGGAGCAGCATTGGGATACCGGTAATTGTTGTGGATCTTGCCCAAAAAACGGCAAGACCGATATGTTATGTTGAAATTCAAGAAAAGAGACTGCACATTTTGATGATCAAAGGGATTACGAGCAATCTGGTCAATAACCTGTTCTTGGGTAAGAATGTACTGAACGGGCAGAGGAAGGAAAAATCCTAAAACCAGCTTTCCAGGGTCTTCTGCCCGGCTTTAACCGTGAAATTCTCAAGCGCCTTGTTCACTCGCTCTTCAGAGAATTCATATCCATCGCAGAGCATCTTTTTTATCCCGGCAGTATCGGGGTGTCCCCATGCAAGGGTATAATCGTCCGTCACCGGAGGGTGTAAGAAGAGGTCCATCACCGGAGCCGGATCAAAGTCTGGCTGCTTCTCTTTGAGCTTCTGCCGGAATTCCCCTTTCTGCACGATCTTGAGACCGGTTTTAGCGCCAACGCCGTCAACGCCCGGATTGAAATCGGTCCCGATCAGGATACTGATCTCGATCAGCTGTTCGCGGGTGAGATGCAATCCTGCGAGCACTTCTGACAGGATCATCCGTTCCGGGCTGACCGTTATCTGCCGGCCACGGATCTTTCGCTTGCCACTAACGGTAAGATTCCGGACAAGGGTTGGGGCACCGAATAGCAGGGTATCATAATCCTGTGACACCACATATCGGGCTTCTCCTTTTGCCACCATGTAGGATGCCTGTGCTTCCCCCTCACCGGGTGCCTGCACATACGGGATTCCGAGAAGCCCGAGCAGTTCTTTTGATGATTCAATAATTGCTGAATCAACCCGGGTTGCGGAACGCGCCTGCTTGTATGCCTCTGCCTCATCACCGCGATCGATCGCTTCTTTCCAGCGTTCACCCGCAGTGTCGCGAATCTTCCTGCGCTGGTCGACCGTTGCCTGCTTGAGTTCGCCGGGTTTTCCATCAAAGACCAGAACAGGCTTGATCCCTTTGTCCAGGAAATTCGCTATCCGGAACAGGATGCCGGAGAGATGGGAGGTGACACGCCCGCGCCCGTCCATCAAAGGAGTTCCATCCGGCTGCCGGATGATGGTTAAGAACTGGTAGAGTGTATTGTTTGCATCGATCGCAGCGATACCGGGAATGGTCTCCAACGTGACCGGTGTCTTATACTCTGCCAGAATATCCCGTAGTGCAACACCCATCCCATTTCACCTTCTGGTACATACGTTATTTGTATGCACGTTTAGTATATTCGGCATTGAGTTCTATGGATGACGATGACCCAGAGAGTCGTATGCAGGATATCGACCGGGCAATTACGTATATCCATGCTTTTAGATGATGAGAGCACAGTAATTACTAACTTTACGTTTACGGAGCACCCGCATGAATATAAAAAACCTCATCCCCCTTCTTGCAATGCCGCTCCTGCTCCTCGCAGTAGAGATTGGGGCTCTCCTGATCTCCCTGCCAGTGAAGGCATCCGGTATTGTTGCATTTGAAGATCCCACCTCACTTGAAAACCCGCTCATCTTTATCGTGATCCTGCTGGTCTTTACAGGATTTTTACTCGTTTTGATTAAATACGATATGAAAAAAGTGATCGCAGCAGTCATAGGACTCTCGCTGTTTTTTACGTTTGTGTATATCTTTGCAGCCCTCATCTACGCGACAATAGGAGCTTCGGATATTGCAAACATGGCGGTCCTGGTACTGTCGATACTCGCGACTGCACTCCTTTATAAATTCCCTGAATGGTATGTAATCGATGCGCTCGGGATCCTGATAGGCGCCGGGGTAGCATCGATCTTCGGGGTTTCATTGGATGTTTTGCCGGTTGTCATTCTTCTCATCCTGCTCGCGGCATATGATGCGATCTCGGTCTACAAGACAAAACACATGATCACCCTTGCTGAAGGTGTCATCGATCTCAAGACCCCGATCCTTTTTGTTATCCCCAAGCGCCGGGACTACTCGTTTATCAAGGATGGTATCGGAAAACTGGGCGATGGCGGGGAGCGGGCTGCGTTCATCATCGGTATGGGTGACCTGATCATGCCTTCCATACTGGTAGTTTCGGCCAATGTATTCTTAAAAGGGTCGAGACTGGGAGGGATCATCAATCTTCCTGCACTTGGTGCAATCATCGGATCGCTGGCCGGTCTCTGCGTGCTGATGCATTTCGTCATGTCGGGAAAACCCCAGGCAGGTCTCCCGCCATTGAACGGCGGGACTATCTTGGGATTCCTGGTCGGACTGGCAGCAATGACGTGGATGGGATAAGGAGCAAACTCAAAAGCATCAACTTTAAAAATACATCGCTTTTTGATATCTTAAAAAGCTAAAAAAAAGTTGAATCAGATAGTCTCAGGATTCATTCCCGCACGGGTGGTACGAGGTTTCCGGAGTTTCGGTTTTCGTTTAACTTTTTTAATCTCGCCTGTTTCGTCATCTTCATCCATCTCCATCTCTTCGGTTTCATGCCGGATGGGCGACCGGATATCGACAACCGTCCTCTTCTTTTCCACCGGTTCCGGCTTGTGTATCAGGATCTCCGCGAGCACTGCGTCAACCCCCTCTCCCGTCTGGGTTGACATCGTCATATAGCCTTCCGCCTCCATGAGATCGGACTTATTGGCAACGATAATCATTGGTACGTCAACCATACCCTTTACTTCATCGCGCAGGTGGAGTTGGGCTTTCATGGAATAACCGCAGTGTTCAGACGGATCGAGAATGAAGAGCACAATATCTGCGACATTCATCATCGCAGAGAGAGCCTGTCGCTCGATCTGGTTGCGTTCCTCTGCCGGGCGGTCAAGAATACCCGGCGTATCCACAAACTGGATCCGCTCGCGTGGGAGATCACGGTGACCGACAATAACACCTTTGGTGGTGAATGGGTACGCTGCCACTTCCGGGGCAGCTGATGAGACTCGCTTGATAAACGAGGATTTCCCCACGTTGGGGTAGCCTGCAATCACAATAGTATATCCTTCCTCCACGTGGGGGAGATGACGCAGGACATTTCTCACTTCGTTTAAGAAATGCAGATCCTTATCGATCTGGTGCACCATGGAAGCGAGCCGGGCCACTGCGCGTTTACGCACAATCAGGGTATCTGCTGCCTTTCTGGACTGCACTGCCAGCTGGTTTCCCACCATCTTCGTGTGCTTGGCTGCCCAACCCACTGCCCCAAGGGACATCTTAATTTTTTCAATCCCATAGAGGATATCGGCCAGTTCCCGGTAAAACGGGGGGATTTTATCAAACTCAGGGAAACCCCGTATGATATAGACAAGGCGATCATGAACCGCTGCACCAACGGCCCGGACAAACTCTTCATTCGCGCGTTCCTTGTTGGTCTTCTCTTTCATCTTCTTTGCTGCACGGCGGAAACTCCGGTCAAGTATTTCATCCGCAGTTGGGACCGTCGGCATCTTTTCAAATTCCATAAATCGCCTACCTATATATTTATGGACAGTCATACGGTTTATCGTTATGGACCTGTCCCTGATCCAGAAAGATATTCTCATCACCTTAATCACCCTCTACCACCGGCAGTCCCACTCCATTAAAGGCGAAGAGATCGCCAACCTTATCCAGCGCAACCCGGGGACCGTGCGCAACCAGATGCAGGCATTAAAAACGATCGGGCTTGTAGATGGGGTACCGGGCCCTAAAGGGGGGTACATCCCCACGGGTCTTGCCTACAAGGAACTCAATCTGAATCTGTCAGAAGAGGGCGATTATGATGTCGCAATCAGCAGGAATGGGAATCTGGTCAATGGGGCAAATGTCCAGGAGATCGCTTTTACCACACTCTGTCATCCTGATATTTGTCATGCAGTCATCAAGCTTGTCGGGAGTGCGAAACTTTTTGAGGTTGGGGACCAGGTTACCGTTGGCCCCACTCCCGTCAACAAGCTCCTGATTCGTGGCGAAGTTTTCGGGAAAGACGAATCCAGTCAATCGCTTCTCATCGCCACATCAGAGATCATCTCGCTTCCTAAAAAACCGATCAGGAATTACATGAGCAGCCCGCTCAAAACCCTTACTCCCGCAAATACCCTCCATGATGCGCTTGTCCTTTTTAACCATGAACACATACATGGTGCCCCTATCCTGAAAAATGGGAAGCTGGCCGGAATTATTACGATGAGCGATATCGCAAAATCCATAGAAAAGAACCTGTCGCTGACCACAAACGTTACTGAGGTGATGACAACTGATGTTGTCGAAGCTCCTGCGGATACCCGGCTTTTTGATGTGATCAGCAGATTCAAGGAGCGCGAGATTGGCCGACTGATCGTTGTCGAGAACGGGACGCCCGTAGGCATTATCACCCAGTCCGATATTATACGGGTATTTCCCGCGCTCTAAAACAACATCTTTAGATATTTCAAATGAAATTGTATGGATGGAGAAGTATCCATGACAGAATTATCACAGGCTGCAGTTGAACGAATTATTAAAAAGACCGGTGCCGAGCGTGTCAGTGCTGACGCCTGCGAAACACTAGCGGAACTAATGGAAAATTATGGGACATTCCTTGCAAAAGAGGCAAAGAAGATGTCAGATCACGCAGGCAGGAAAACCATGCGTGGTTCAGATATCAGAATGGCTGCCGATCTCTTCAAATGACAATAATAACGCGATTAATCTTAAAAAAACTCTTTTTGTCCCGTCATTTTAGAACAGTTTAAATATTTATACGTCGTCATTTTTTTAATGACACGTGTATTTGCCCGCACCCTTTCGCGAAAGAAGATTATGAGCAACGATGGGAAGCTCATCGGTACCTTGAAAAACATCAGGGTGGATTTTGATTCCGGACAGGTTGTCGAGATGCTCGTCCACCCTGATCAGACATTCGACACTGCAAATTATGATATGGAAGATGACAAGATCTTAAAAATTTCCTTTGAATCAGTCAAGGATATCAAGGATTATATTGTCGTCGATCGCTTTGCAGCGCGAAGATAGGACTCATATTTTTTCACTATTTCTACAAATCCATCCCCATATTCTTTTTCTGCTACATACTGTGCCGCTGCCTTGGTATCCTGATGACCATTTGCAACGGTCGCACCGATGCCGGCGGTAGTCAACATCTGGATGTCGTTGAGAGAATCGCCTATGGCAAGGAAATCAGAAGGTAAAAGCTGCATCTCTTGTGCCAGTGCAATAAGGGCAGTGCCCTTATTTACCCCGGGAGCCTGAAGATGGATAGCATACCCGGTATCGAGCACCTGTACCGGGTAATCCTTCAGGAGTGTTTTTACTTCATTTACGGGTACCGTCCTGCCA
The DNA here is from genome assembly GCA_963676675.2 of uncultured Methanoregula sp. GTDB lineage: Archaea > Halobacteriota > Methanomicrobia > Methanomicrobiales > Methanospirillaceae > Methanoregula. The sequence goes on from OY781161.1 coordinate 2,588,045, forward strand.
AAAGCCAGATCGGCATAGCGATAGGCAGGACTATAGAGATCCAGTTCGATTCCCTGTGTGCGATAATGAGTTTGCAATAATTCCAGTGCAGCACGACATACCTTCTGATTGCCTCTGATGTGAGGTGTGCCGGTAAATCCGACCCGGAACACACCTCCGTTTTCTGCAATGAATGTCCCGCGAGTTCCGATCATTTTGCAGAGAGCATCCATAAAGCAGGAAGTATTCCCACTTGCAAGTACCACTTCAATTCCATCGTCAACCAGATACCTGATAGTATCGATTGCACCGGTATTTATCCGGCGGGACGAATCCGTGATCGTCCCGTCAATATCTGTCAGGACTGCTTTTAGCACGACTTGAGACCTGCCTCTTCGACAATGAACGGAGCTTCTCCCTCGGGAAGGTTGGGACTATCCACGAGACGTGCAATACGTTTGCCTCCTTTGCTCTTGCGCAGGTAGAGACGGAAAGTAGCCGTGTGTCCAACAATGTTGCCGCCTATAGGCTTTGTCGGATCCCCAAAGAAGACTGCCGGGTTGGACATGACCTGGTTGGTTACGAGCCCTACACCATTGTGCTCATCGATGAGCTTGAAGAGTTCGTGCATGTGCCGGTTCAGTTTCTGCTGGCGGGTGGCAAGGGTGCCCCTGCCGGCATATTCTGCCCGGAAATGGGCAGTAAGTGAGTCGATGATGAAGAGTTTAACCGGTTTGTCGCTGTCTTTAAGTTCTGACGCAAGATCTCGGGAGTTCTCCACAAGCAGCATCTGGTGGTCAGATGTGTGAGCACGGGCAATATGGATATTTTGTAAAAATTCATCAACATCCGGAATATTATCCAGCCCCAGGCCGTTCACCATCTGCTCTATACGCTCGGGACGGAAAGTATTCTCTGTATCGATGTAGATAGCACTCCCACCCAATCCTCCCAACTCTGTGGGAAGCTGCACGTTGACTGCCATCTGGTGGACAATCTGACTCTTACCGGAACCAAACTCACCGTACATCTCGGTGATTGCCTGTGTTTCCATACCGCCGCCAAGCAAGGCATCGAGTTCAGGAACGCGGAATGATAGTTTTTTGATATCTTTCCTCTGTTCAAAAATATCTTTTCCTGTTTTGAACCCGCCAATATCTGCAGCTTCACGGGCTGCTTTGATGATCTTTTTTGCGGTTGACTCGGAGATTTCCGATACTTCAGAGAGTTCTGCCGGCGATGCGGTAGCGATACTTTCCACCGAGAGGTAACCAGCTTCGCGGAGCTTGTCTGCGGTGCTCGGGCCGACGCCCGGTAAATCTTCAATGCTTAATGGTCCTTCAGCCATTTCTTTACAACTCCTATGGCACAACAAGATGTTATACACTCGCATATAACCCCGCGGAGTGCGTGGTGTGAAAGTGTGATATTACCCTTTGAGACCATCTTTGAATTTCTGGAGATGTATCAGCACCTCATCAGGTTTGAGAACGACCGGCTCTGTCTGTGTTGGAATTATCCGGCTCCCTTTGAGAAGACCGGACACTAAAAGCCCGGTACCGTGTGGATAACCCCCCTCAATCAGGTAGCGATCAGTGCCATTATCAATGAATGTGCAGCCTTGACCCTGAATGATGGTTCCGGAAAATACAATGGGTTGTGCCACTTCATCCGGAACCCTGAATGCGCTACCTCGTCCCACACCAAGTTCAATGCCCCCGAATCGCCCGGGTTTAGCGGATGCATGATAGGCCTCAACCCGGTCGCCCGTTTTTAAGGGGACGAGAGCGAAATCCCCCCAGAGAACCAGTTTGAGTTCCTCACCTCCTTCACTGATGAGGATATTTCTTACCCAGGAAGCAGTACCGTTCTTTGTCGTGAAGGAGCGGGGCTGCTGCATCTGTTTCACCTGCCCCTTTACCGAATAAATTCCGTGGTCGCTAACAGATCCCAGAGGGGTGAACGGAATAGAGACCACCGTATCTGTTACGGTAATTGTGCTCTTTTCATCGAGACTGTAATCCCGTCCCTCATTTTTATGATTGGGTTTAGCCCCGCTGATATGTACGGTAGTACCGGGAGCAATATCGCACAACAGTTCCGGCATCCATGCAACGAGCCGTGCCGAACCCTTGTCATCGCCAATGACCGCTTCAACCATCTCGCTGATGGTCCCGTCCCTTCGGGTAAACGAGCGGGGTTCATTTACGCTGATCACAATTGCATCGAGATCCACCGGATCATCGGAAAGGCTGCCCGCACCGGCACCCTGTACTGGCAGGGAACATGAGATCTCGCAGTTTGCCTGGCGCAGGGCAAGAGCATAGATCTCTTTTGTGCTCTTTCCCGGATGCCGACCGATAATCTCCAGCACATCCCCAATAACAACATCGAGTGCTGCTCCGGCTTTCTCATCCCAGAGCACTACCCGTGTTGTTCCCGTCTCATCACCTAACAACAGGGTGGCAACCCAGCCTTTCTCGCCATCAGCCCGGTCAAACTCTTTGGGCTCTGTTTTGTCAACGACTTTTCCGAAAAAAGAAAAGAGGCTGGACTTTCCGCTGAGCCCCTTGATCTTCACATGCTGCCGGCCCAGTTCGCCGATTACCATCATGGCGGCGGTTGGTTCATCAACCAGATCACCGCACTCCTCAATCTTTGCATCTACGCGCCGTTGAAATTCCTCGGTCGTGATCAGGTCATCGACCAGCGCGTAGTGAAAGAGAACCACAGGAATCTCCGCCTACCTCTGCCAGGTAGGGCGTACCATGGGGGCAGTGATATCTGTCACTGTCTCACCCCTGCGCATGAGTCCTTCCTGTGTTCCCTTGATCAGAACTTCGGGGCAACGCGGGCGGCTGTTGTACTGCGATGACATCGCAAATCCATAGGCACCGCCATCGAGCACCGCAATGATGTCACCGGCTGTCAGTTCCGGGAGTTTCCGGTCGGGAGCAAGGATATCGCCAGTCTCGCAGATCGGACCGGTCACGGTGTATTCCGTGGTGAGGGAGGCATCTGCCTTGTTTGCGACAATAATCTCATGATATGAATCGTACATTGCGGGACGGATGAGCAGGTTAAAACCAGCATCAACATTGGCAAACCGCTTGTGCGCTGACTTTGTAGAGTTGACCCGGGTAAGGAGGATTGTCGAATCGGCAACGAGAGAACGGCCGGGCTCGATCCAGAGTTCCGGGGTGATACCACATGCCTCAACACCCGCTTTGAAGACCGGGAGAACCTTTGCCGCATAGTCTTCCGGGGATGGTGACGGATCGGTGTCATGATGATACGGAATTCCGAGACCGCCGCCGAGATCGATGAACTCAAGTTTCACACCCAGATTGGTGAGCTCTTTTGCAATCCGCACCATCACTTCGGCTGCATGGACGAAGGGTTCCACATCCAGGATTTGTGAACCAATATGGCAGTGAATCCCCACTGGCTGAATGTTTTTGCATGCAAGGGCTTCTTTGTACGCGGCAGGGATTTCCTTGTGGGGGATGCCGAATTTACTTGTTGCAAGTCCGGTGGCGATCTTCGGATGGGTGGGGACTTCGAGTGCCGGGTTGACCCGGAACGCAATCTTGACCGTCTTTCCTGCAGCCCGTGCCACTGCATCGAGCTGGTGAAGTTCGTCAAGTGAATCCACCGAGACTTTCACCCCTTTTTCAACCGCTAGTTTCAGATCGGCCGGGGTCTTTGAACTCCCATTGAAAAGCAGTTTTTCCGGTGCCATGCCCGCTTCAAGCGCGAGATGTAGTTCCCCGGATGAGAAGATGTCTGCTCCCGCACCGAGTTTGGCAAGTGCCCGCATTATCGCGAGGTTGCCATTGGCTTTTGCCGCAAAGAGCACCTGGACCTTGGGGTAGCGGGCACCGAAGGCTTTTTTGTAACTCTCGAACTGCTCGACAACCCGGTCCTCACTCGTGACATAGAGTGGCGTCCCGTATTTTTCTGCAAGGGCAACGCAGTCCTGCCCGTTGATCTTCAGATGTCCGTTCTGCACGGTGAGATGGTGAGCGAGTTTCACAAGTTCAGCCTCCGCATGCGTTCGATTGCCTCGTTGATCCGTGCTACCGGACGGGTGATGGCAAACCGTACATAGCCTTCGCCGCTGGCACCAAAACCCACACCGGGGGTTGCAACAATACCGGCTTCATTGAGCAGTTTTGCCGAAAATGCCATGCAGTCATTGACCGGGAGCCAGACGTAGAAGGTCGCCTTTGGTGTGGGTACATCAAATCCAAGACTTCTCATTCCTGCAATCAGCACATCCCGGCGTTCCTGGTAGATGGCGCAGGCTTCTTTCACGCAGTCCTGCGATCCGCGGAGCGCAGTGATTGCCGCGTGCTGTACCGCGTTGAAGACTCCGGAGTCCACATTGGTCTTGACCCGGCCAAGCCCGGCAAGGATCTCGGCATTGCCGACTGCCATACCTATGCGCCAGCCGGTCATATTGTAGGTCTTCGACAGTGAATGCATCTCGATACCTACATCCATAGCTCCCTTCGTTTCAAGGAACGAGGGGGCCCGGTAACCGTCAAATGCGATCTCGGAGTACGCATTGTCCGAGACCACCACGATATTGTTATCGGTGGCAAAGTCTACGACCTCGCGGTAAAACCCATCCGGGGCTACTGCGGCTGTCGGGTTGTTGGGGTAATTGATGTAGATGATCTTCGCTTCTTTGGCCACATCTTTCGGGATATCTGCAAGCACGGGCACGAAGTTGTTCTGCCGGGTGAGCGGCATCTCGTGTACCCGTCCCTCGGCAAAAAGGGTACCGGTCCGGTATACCGGGTAGCCGGGGCTCGGGGCGAGCACGTAATCGCCGGGATTGACAAATGCCTCAGCAATGTGGGCGATACCATCCTTAGAACCCATAAGCGCGACAACTTCTTTACCTGCATCGAGCGTGACGCCGAACCGCTGCTTATACCAGTCAGCAACTGCGCTCCGGTACGCGGGCATACCCACGTATGAGGGATAGTGGTGGTTCTCCGGGTTCTTTGCTGCCTCGCAGAGCGATGCTACGATATGAGGCGGCGTGGGGAGATCAGGATCTCCTACACCTAGGTCGATAATATCTACGCCTTTTTTCTGTTGTTCGGCTTTCATCTCGTCGATCCGTGCAAAAAGATACGGCGGAAGATTGCTCATGCGTGATGCGTACATAAGTACTAGATTTTGTAAGTTTGACGTATAGTAATTAACGCTAAAAACCGCAGTGTCCCTTTGTCAGCCCATAAAAAGAACTGGCATACCCTTAATACACAACAATAAAAATAGAGCGCTATGGAAAATAGTCCGCCCGTTATAGAGGCACAGGCCATATCCAAGAAATACGGGGATGTAACTGCGGTAGACGCGGTTTCGTTAACCGTAAAAAAAGGAGAACTTTTCGGTCTGCTCGGGCCTAATGGATCCGGTAAAACAACGATGATCAAGATGCTGACCGGGCAGACCCGACCAACGGGGGGATCTGCAACAGCGCTTGGTCTGGATGCGGAAAAAGATCCCATCGGAGTACGCGGGCGGGTGGGAATTATTCCGGAGCAGGAAACCCCGCCAAGTTTTCTTACCGCAACTGAATATCTCGATTTTGTCGGTGAAGTGCGCCATATTGAGGATGTGCAGAAGAAGGCCGACTGGTGGTTTGATTTCTTGGATTTTTCCGATAAGCGCGATGTGCTCTGCAAGGATCTTTCGCGCGGCACGCGGCAGAAACTGATGTTTACCCAGGCATTTCTCCACAAACCGGTGCTCGCTCTTATTGATGAACCCCTGATCAACTTTGATCCCATCATGCAGCACAAAGTCAAGGGTTATCTGGCAGAGTATGCCAAAGCGGGTAATACGATCTTCATCTCCACTCACATTCTTGAGATTGCTGAAGAAATTTGCACAGGTTTTGCCATCCTCCACAAAGGAAAACTGCTCCATACCGGTAGGGTTGCCGAACTAAAAACGAGAGACCAGCACCTCGATGATTTTTTCCTTTCACTGGTGCAGAAGGACCGTCATGTTTAAGCTTTTCACCAATATGATGAAAGAGGAGTGGCGGATCCATTCCACAATATTTGGGAGCCTGAGTTTTGCCTTGTTTCCGGTGATGATCTTCGGTATCGCGTTTATGGGCTCATTTCTCCTTCCGTTATTCCGGGCAGTTATTCCTGGAGGGGATCTGGCAACGATCATCCATGCACTATTCCTCCTGCTCGGCATCATGGTCGGAGCATTCGGCCTCATCGGGCAGGAGGCAATGAACCGGCGTTTCGGGCAGGCAAGCCTGCTTGCGTATTCCGCAAGAAGCCTGCCGATATCCGTGCAGGAGATCTTCTGCACATTTGTTGTAAAGGATACGGTCTATTATTTCTTCCTCTGGGTGCTGCCATTTGTCGGGGGTTTTGCCATCGCCTCACCGTTTATTGGCGTACCATTGGCCCTGCCCGCACTTCTGCTCCTCACACTCACGCTCGCATTTCTCTCAGGGCTCTCCGTTGTATTCTTCCTCTCCACCGTTTATTCCCGCTCCAGGCCAGCCCTTGGTGTGCTATTGGCACTTATCCTCATTACCGGAGCAGGACTCTATCTGATTGCCGGCATCAATATCGCCCTGTTCTTTCCCCCGCTCATGCTGTTTTACTCCTTCTCGTGGATTACGCTCGCCCTGACTTGTGCAGTGATCCTGATCCTGTCAGCAGTTGCCATCCTCCTTTTCACTTCAGAATATGCGGATACCACAAAGCGCTACAGCAGCGCGATAGCTCCGCTTGTACAACGATTATCATTTTTCCCTTACCCCCCTCTTGCCGCAAAGGATCTTATCGATCTGAGCCGGAGCGGCAGCTTCATCGGTCAGACAATATTCTCGTTTCTCATCCCGCTTGGACTCCTCTGGTTCCTGTTATCAGTGCTCACCCGTTTGCTTCCTCCGGGAGGAGTTCTTCTGCTGTTTGCCATCTTAACCGGGGTCATTGCCTCAACCATGTATACATGGATAACGGCATTTGATTCCTACAGCACGTATACTACCCTCCCGATCAGCGTGCGGGCGCTCCTGACCAGCAAGATGTGTAGTTTTACCGTGCTCCAGCTGATTCCGGTTGCCCTGATCATCATCGTCAGCGTTCTCTCAAATGGCGTTGCATACCTCATTCCGGCGCTCGTGCTCTGCCTTTCCGTATCATTCTTCTCGCTTGCGGTAACGGTCTGGCTTTCCGGACTCTCCCCAAGCGTACTGGCCTATGATGTAAAAGTCCTCATCACCTATCTTTTTGTGCTGGGGGTTGCCCTGATCGTGCTCATTGCACTCGCGTTTGTGAATCCCTATTACTCGCTTGCATCTGTGCTGCTCTTCCTGCCGGGAGGGCTGTTTGTCCGGCAAAGTTTTGTGAAATGGAATACACTCGACCAGCCGACATTTTAAGGAGGGAAATATGGACGAAGCATCTGATATTGTGGTAATTTTCTGCACGATACCTGCTTGTGAATCAGAAGCAATGGCCCGTGCACTCTTAGAGCGCAGGCTTGTTGCCTGTGTCAATGTCGCTCCTGTACATTCTTACTATCAATGGAAAGGGGAGTTCTGCTCGGACCCTGAACATCTGCTCATTCTTAAAACCAGGAAATCGATGGCAGATGAAGTTATCATTGCGATTAAGCAATTGCACAGTTACGATGTGCCGGAGATCATTGCTGTGCCGGTCATTGCCGGGTATGCTCCTTATCTTGCATGGGTGCATGCCGAAACAAAGGATGAGGTCTGAAACATTTTCTCTCCTTTTTTATGGCGGAATGCGCAAGATTATTGCCTGTTGTGAATAATGAAGTTGTACCAATCAGCAGGGATGGCGCAAAGCGTGACAGGGGAAACAACAACACAACCGGCAACTGCACTCCTCGTGCTCGGGTGCCCACAAGTGCCGGTACAGACAAGTATTGCACTGTACCTGATCAACCGGCTTAAAAAAGCGGGTATTGTACCTACTGTTGCCGGCAACAAGGCAGCAAACACACTTCTCATAGTTGCAGATCCGGACCGGCATTACCTGGGAGAAGTCATGGATCTCGACCGGGCGGTTGTCATGATTACCGAGAAAAAGCGGGACTTTGACCGGTGTTTTGTCTTTATCCATAACGATGCTGGGGTTACATATGCCGGAACAATGAGTGCAATCTCAAAGGCGAAGGTTTACGCCATTATCTATGGGGAGCATTATGAAGATCTGGTTAAACAGATCGACTTCCCCTGCACCACTATTGCAGCAAAAGCGGTGCATAATCCCCTTCCCTTGAAAAAAGCGCTTGATGAGGTGACACCATGGGTTGCGTAGAGTCGATGAATTACGAGATAGTGCTTCGGGATGCTACGTTCAAGGAGTCACGCGAATATATCAAAAACCAGTTTAAGGAATATCTTGATGTCCAGCCCGGATTTAAGGTCTTTGACACTCATGTTATCGGATTGCCCCCGATCGCCATCGCGCTTGATGGGGACTTTGTTATCTTCCCCTTCACCAAACCCTGTCATGGCACGTTCCTCCTGAGGGTTGAGGACAAGGGAGAGGCTGCACGACTAAGGGCCCTTAAGAAATGAATATCCGTCGATTCTGGCGAGATTAAGTATAATAAGATGACGGTAATAAATAATGAAATAACAATTCAGGTTTTTTTATGACCAGCAAGGGAAAAGTGCTTCTGATGGATGATGAGCAGATCATTCTTGATGTCACGTTAGAAGTTCTTAAGTTCCTTGGCTATGATGTGATGTTTGCCCGTGAAGGTGCAGCAGCAATCGAACTGTATAAAAAGGAAAAAGCCGCCGGTGTCCCCTTTGATGTGGTCATCATTGATCTTTCTGTTCCTGAAGGGATGGGGGGAAAAGAGACAATTGGGCTGCTGAAGGCGTTTGATCCTGAGGTAAAAGCGGTGGTATCAACAGGTTTTTCAAGTGATCCCGTTGTGCTGGATTTTTCCAGCTATGGTTTTTCCGGCAAACTCACAAAACCCTACAAGATCAATGATCTGAAAAATATCCTTGAACAGTTAGTAGCAAAATAATGAAGATAAATCGAATTTTTGCCGTTTTTCTTTTTTATGTGAATTTATTGATCGTGTCCTCTGCTGCCCATTTCACGTAATCATCATTTTCCTGATGTTATTGTTGCATGGGGTACAAATGTCTTCACAACACCGATATTGCCGAGTGTGTTTGTTACGCCCAAGTAGACATATCAGCCAGATTATTGCAGCGACGATGTGGACATGGATGATGTTGTTAGTCACTTGATTACAAAAAATCGGTTATGTATATGCCAAATTATTTAGCAGCTCTGGCAGCATCAGAACATACGGGAATCTAAAATGAATGAAGTATCTGTTCTGATTGGGGGAAAGGCAGGTGATGGTATCAACAGTGCCGGGGTAATGGTTGCACAGTTGTTAAACCATCTTGGCTATCGCATATATCTTTATTTCGATTACCCATCCTTGATCCGTGGGGGGCACAACTTTGCCATCATACGGGGTTCAGAACGGGATATAGGTGCCTGTCGCAACCAGGTTGATTTTGTTCTAGCACTCAATGAGGAAACCATAGAGCGGCACAAAGAAAAATGCACGCAAAAAACCGTTATCATCTCCAATAAGGATCTGGTAAAGAATGGCGCTTATGGTATCCCAATAAAGGCCATCCTTGCAGAGGAAAAAGCTCCCGTTATCATGGGCAATTCAGCTCTTATCGGGGGATTTGCCAAAACGGCAGGAATCGAATGGGATGTGGTTGATGCAGTGTTTCACCGGCATATCCCCAAAGGTGCAGATCTAAACCTTGCTGTGGCAAAAAAAGGGTTCAATCTGTTCGATCCAATCCAGCCCATCCAGAGATGTCAAAACACGCCGCAGTCCCTAGTATCAGGAAATGAAGCGATTGGGCTGGGATTGGTCCGAGGCGGTATGGATGCCTATGTTTCGTATCCTATGACCCCTTCATCTGGCATTCTCCATTTTCTTGCCGAGCAGAAAGATCGATTTGGAATTGCCGTTGTGCATCCGGAGAACGAGATTGCCGTGATCCTGATGGCGCTCGGGTTCGCCTATGCAGGAAAAAAGTCTGCAATCGGTACGTCCGGTGGAGGATTCTGCTTGATGACCGAAGGACTCTCACTTTCCGGGATGGCAGAAATTCCTCTCGTGCTCGTTGTCTCCCAGAGAACCGGCCCCTCAACCGGACTCCCTACATATACCGGGCAATCGGATCTCCAGTTCGTCCTGCATGCCGGGCAGGGTGAGTTCCCCCGTATGATCGTTGCTCCGGGGGATGCACAGGAAGCCCTGTACTGGTCGGAAAAAGCAATGGATATCGCATGGAAATGCCAGTGCCCGGCATTCATTCTTGCCGACAAGACACTCTCGGAAGGAATCTACAGCCTCGATCGAGGTTCAGTCAGGAATAGTTCCGGTGAAGGGACATCCTTATGGGAAGGCAAGATCCCCTATCGCCGCTATGAGAAAGCAGAATCCGGCATCTCTTCTCTGGCATTTCCCGGTACAAAAGACGCCGTGGTGAAGGTGAACAGTTACCTGCATGACGAAGCGGGAATCACCACAGAAGATGCCGGTATCTCAAATTCGATAACAGAAAAGCGGTTGAAAAAATGGGAGACCTTAATCGACATAATGCAGGGCTACCCGTGTGTGATCCAATCGGGAAAACCCGATGCATCCACCGCTCTGCTCTGTTGGGGATCCACAAAAGGAGTCTGCGAAGAGGCAGCAATCAAATTCGGTCTCCGGGTAGTCCGCCCTGTAGTGCTTGCCCCATTCCCGGTCGATCAGATCCAAAAAGCTCTATCGGGTGTAAATCGGTTGATCGCTGTTGAAGAGAATGCCACCGCCCAGCTTGCTGCGCTTGCAGAACGGCATGGAATCATTGTCCATGAGAAGATTCTGCGGTATGATGGCAGACCATTTACCATTGATGATCTGGTATCCCGGGTGAAGGAGGCGGAGATCTGATGACACGCTCCCTTATTACCGATGCCCAGAATACATGGTGCCCGGGCTGCGGGAACTTTGCCATCCAGCATACATTAAAAAACCTGTTGTCAGACCGGGAAAAGGAAGGAAAATCTCTCGATGATGTTGTCCTTGTCTCAGGGATAGGGTGCCATGCAAAGATCGCTGATTATCTTAATATCAACAGTTTCTACTCGCTTCACGGGAGGACAATTCCGACAGCTACGGGAATAAAACTTGCCAATCCCGCTCTGAACGTGATCTGCTGCGTAGGAGACGGGGATGCGTATGCGGAGGGGCTTGACCACCTGATCTTTGCAGCAAAGCGCAATATCGATATCACGGTGATAGTGCACAATAACCGGGTCTACGGACTCACTACAGGGCAGTACACACCTACTTCACCTCTGGGCTTCAAAGGAAAGTCAACGCCTTCAGGTACCGCGGAATATCCCCTTAATCCGGTTGAACTCATGCTCGCGAGTGGAGCCGGGTTCATCGCGCGGGGATATACCCGGAAGATGGACCTGTTAAAGGAGCTGATCCGGGCGGGTATCGCACATAAGGGGTTTGCATTTATTGATGTGCTCCAGATCTGCGCCACGTTCTTTCCCGCCTCTGATTACTACGATTCCCATGTGTACGAGTTGCCGGTAACGGACAGCAGGGATTTTGAAGCTGCATGTGCTCTCTCCCGGGAATGGGATTACAACAGTAATGCACGGATTGCGCTTGGCACTTTTTTTACATGCATATCTCCCACATTTGACGAGCGGATAAACCCTGTTCCCGTAGGAAAAGCAGAGCGTGAGCGTGCTATACAGGAGCTGCTTGAAGCCCGGACCTGATGTTTGTTCTTTGAATGTTTTAGGGAATTATCTACATACGAGGTGCAATAAAAAAAGGAATATACCTGTGAATATTGATCCAATTATGGAGGGGGGCGGAACGAATGAGCAAGGAACAGTCATCAGTGCATATAATGATCAGACCTTCTGACAATCCAGCATCACGTTCGGGTCTGTTCCGGTTGCTGGTGATCCCATTAGTTATCTATTGCATCTGGATAGTTGTGACCGCTCTGTTTGAAGGAGATCTCCGGTTATTCCTGAATGCTGATTCCCAGGGTATCATTGTTTACACGGTTTTTTCATGCATCATTACGGGAATGATAATACCTGTTTACTGCATACGGGAATCGTTCATCACAGGAGCGGTGAATATGTTTCAGCTGGGATTTATGCCCGTGCGTCGGACGTTTTACGCATGCGCCCTGACAACTGTTTTTGGGTACATAGCTATGGTGCTACTCTCACCATTTGGGACGGATGAATCCGCATTCGGATATGCTTTCCTTCTCCTGCTTCCGACCGCAATCGCATCGGTGATGGTCTGCTGGGTGCTTCTTGGGACTCACGTTCAGGCATTTGTGCGGAACAGGGGAACCGTGCTCTCGATAGTTGCCGGTAGCCTGGTCACTGCATGGCTCTTCTGTATTATCTCATTTGCACACAGCCCACCAGTCCACCAGCAGTCTGCAATGACGTTGTTTCTCGTGCTCGGACTTGCAGCAGCGCTCTTCTTCTTTGCAGTCAGGGACGTTTATGCCGCAAGTATCTTTGTTGCGTTCGGGCTGACATTTGTAATGGCAGACTGTATCGGGGTATATAGCACGCAGGCAATGATGCCCGGAGTGTATGGTTCCGCAATCCTTGTAGTCATCACTCTCATGGGGATACACCTGTATTTCGTACGGAATTTCAAGACCGTTAAGTTGCCGGCATGAGCATGCACATTTCAGCCGGACGTATGGATAAAAAATCTTATACGCATGGCTCCCGAAAGTTACCGGTATGGAGAACAAAGTCAGGAACGGACTTTTAATTTGTGCACTTCTTGTTTTTGCGGTACTGATTGCCGGGTGCTCCGATCAGTCATCTGCTGGATCAACTACACCAGTGCCTACAACAGCATTGCCAGAAGCTAAGTTTGCAGTCGGTGATATCATCGCCAAATCCGCATCATCAACGGACCAGACATTGTATGTTATCACCAAGTACGATGCGACGAGTGGGATGTACACCCGTGCCTGGATCCACAAAAATGCTGACGGATCATGGGGACACTTCAGTGATAACAAGACGGAAAAAGTTGAAAGAACTCTGGTCGAGAAAGTCTATCCAGTGAAAATCGCTCATGTGACCATCTCGTCTATACAGATTGTAACGACAACCATTCCTACAACCGTGCCGACAACCCTTTCCGGTAGCGCTCCAACAGTGACCGGCATATCTCCTGCGAGCGGTGCGAAGGATGCAACGGTGGGTGTAACAATCACGGGCACTAATTTCGAGAACGGTGCGACAGCGAAGTTGATGAGGGCCGGATACCCGTCAATTACGGCAACTGGCGTATCCGTATCTTCTTCGACTTCAATTGGCTGTACTTTCGGTCTCAGTGGTGCAGATGAGGGCAGCTGGAATGTCATGGTTACCAATCCCGGTGGGCAATCGGATACCAAAACGGGTGTGTTTTCAATTGGTCAGGCACCCCCGATTATTACAGGACTTAACCTCTACACGGCTGAACTGAATGCTACCCAGCTTGCAATTGTCATCAATGGCCAGAATTTCAAAGAGGGGGTAAAAGTAACCTTTGTTCAGGGAACAACCGAACTTATTTGTGCCAATCCGGCATCTCTTGATACCAAAAAGATTTCCTGTGTCCTTGATCTGAGGACGTCCAACGGTGGCAAATCCGGTCTTTGGGATGTAAAAGTACTGAATATCGATGGCCAGCAGACAGGTACCTTGACCGGGAAATTCACGGTTACCAATTCAACAAGCTCCAGTTCCTGATCTCAAATCTTCATTTTTTCTGTTTTTTTAGTTTTTAACTCAAGATAGTCAATGCAATCCTAATTCTGAACCGATAACGGGAGAACATCCGGGAAAAGGGGCACCAAACTCACTATACCCGGTCCAATATCAGAACCAATACCTTCTTTTTGTTGCAGGGTAACGAGAACATAAACGGAGTATTCATGCCCATACAACAGGTCCATGTGGAAAATTTCAAGAGTTTTTCAGAACTCGATATTGATCTCTCCCGTTTCAATGTGGTAATAGGATCGAATGCGGCGGGGAAATCCAATTTCATCAGTATTTTTAAGTTCATGAGGGATATTGCACGCCATGGACTGGCAAATGCAATCGCCATGCAGGGGGGTTCAGAGTATATCCGGAATGCGAAGATCGGAAATAAACGGGATCTGGTTATGCGGGTTTCCTATATTCCTGATCAGAAACTGGATATTATCGATCATAAGACCGGTGAGAATACACTTCTGGGGATCCAGTCGTGCGAATCTTCCTACGAGTTTGCGATACAGTTCGATGCTGAGGGGGATGGATTTGCGATTACGCGGGATCGTCTCGTAATCGGGTGCGAGGTCTCCTCATGTGAACGAAAGGGAACGAGTGTAACGAAAAAAAATACCATGGGACGCGGGGAGATACAGGTAACCAATGAAGAGGGCAATGTGAAGTTTTCCGTGCAGATCCCTGAAGGATGCCCTCTGTCTGAAAACGATATCATCCCGGTTTTTTTCCGCGGGGTACATCTCAAGAAACATGCCCTTCTCCTGGAGAGCTCGTATGCCTATCCGCTTCCGCACGTAGAGAAATTCTTTGACCGGATAGCAGTGTATGATATCGATCCAAAACTCTCGAAACGGGGAGCAATCATAACTGGAAAACGGGATCTGGAGGAAGATGCCAGCAATCTTGCCCTTGTGATAAAAACCATCATCGAAGATCCCGAGAAGAAACGCAAATTCTCAAACCTGCTACGGGATGTTATGCCTTTTGTAGAGGATTTCACCGTAAAGAAGTTCATGGACGTCTCTCTGATTCTCACGCTCCGCGAACGATACGCAAAAAGCCACGATCTTCCTGCCTCCTCCATGTCTGATGGAACCATCACCATCTTTGCCCTTATAATTGCCCTCTATTTCGAAGACAAACCATTTGTGGTCATTGAAGAACCGGTACGGCATATCCACCCGTTTTTAGTGGCTCGTCTCATGGCGATGATGAAGGAGTCATCTGAGAGAAAACAGCTAATGATCACCACCCACTCCACGGAAGTGGTCAAGCATGTCAGTATTGAAGATATACTGCTCATATCACGGGATAGCGAGGGTTTTTCGGTAATTTCCCGCCCGGCAGATAAAGAAGAGGTCAGGACGTTTCTTGAAAACGAGATTGGGATTGAAGAGCTGTATGTCCAGAACCTGCTGGGATTGTGAGCATGAAAAAGCGGCTTTTTATCCTTGTCGAAGGAGAAGATGATGTCAGGTTCTTTGGCCGTATCATAAAACCCCTGTTCGTTTCACGGTATGAATCCATTGAGATCATACCCTATGCGTCCATCAAGCGGGTGAAGGTGAACAATTTTTTGAAAAGTGTCCGACAGATGAACAATGATTATATCTTTGTTGCCGATATTGATTCCGAACGCTCGGTCAGGGATAAAAAGCAGCTCCTGTACTTTCATTTCAATAATATATCCGGCCACTGCATCGTCATTGTGATCAAAGAGATCGAGAGCTGGTATTATGCCGGGTTGTCTGCCATCTCTGCCCGGGATCTCGGGATTGAAGAGCGTCTGGCAACCGATGAAATGTTCAAAGAAGAATTCAACCAGCTCATGCCACGACGCTTTGACTCACGAATCGATTTCATGTTTGAGATCCTCAAATCTTTCTCGCTCGAAACTGCAGTTTTAAAAAACCGTTCGTTTATGTTCTTTGTTGAACGGTACCATCTCACTGACAATATCCCTCACATACACAGCCCCGATGTATGAAATTAGTAATGTTTTTAGTACCATCGAAATAATTATTTCAAATCTCCACACTATTAACGTAACAACTAAAAACTATCGGAGGTTTTTATTTTTGACAGAAAAATACCAGTGTGCCATCTGTGGGCACGAATACAATCCTGAAATGGGAGAACCGTTGCAGAATATCCCCCCGGGCAGGGAATTTGCGGCTCTTGCAGAAGACTGGACCTGTCCTGTCTGCGGGGCAGCAAAGAAATTCTTTAACCGGTGTTGAACCTGATCGTTATGGTCTCACGTGAAATTACTAAAGGAATTTTCTGGGTCGGAGCACTTGATTTTGACCGGCGTCTTTTCGATGCCCTGATCCCACTCCCTGAGGGTACGAGCTACAATGCCTACTTAATCAAGGGGAGTGAGAAGACCGCTCTTATCGATACGGTTGACCCTTCAAAGGAATTTGAGCTGGTATCTAACCTGCTAAAACTAGGCGTAGAAAGGATCGATTACGTTGTCATCAACCATGCGGAGCAGGATCATTCGGGTTCGTTGCCGATGATCCTCGAATTTTATCCTGATGCTATGGTTGTGACCAACGAGAAGTGTAAAGAATTTCTTATTACATTGCTCCAGCTCCCGGAAAACCGGTTCCAGATCATTAAGGACAAAGAAACCTTATCGCTGGGCGATCGTAGCCTTGAATTCCATCTCACCCCGTGGACTCACTGGCCCGAGACACAGATAACCTACTTAAAAGAAGACCAGATCCTCTTCTCCTGCGATCTCTTCGGGTTCCATATAGCCTCTTCTGACCTGTATGTGACTGATGAATCCGTGTGCTTACGGTCCGCAAAAAAGTATTATGCCGAGATAATGATGCCTTTTAAGACCAGCATCAAAGGGCATCTTGAACGGGTAAAGACACTCCCGCTCCGGATGATTGCACCCAGTCACGGTCCGATCCACAAGCACCCGCAGTTCATTCTCGATGCTTATTCTGACTGGACATCGGATACCGTGAAAAATGAAGTCGTGATCCCGTACATTTCGATGCATGGCAGCACAGAGAAGATGGTAGAGCACTTAACAAATGCCCTCATCGCCCGTGGGATCACGGTAAAACCATTCAACCTGATCAGGACAGATATAGGAGAACTGGCGCTTTCACTGGTGGATACTGCAACTATAGTGGTAGCGACACCCACTGTGCTCTTTGGACCCCATCCACAAGTAGTATACGCCACCTACCTGGCCAACCTGCTCAAACCAAAAGCCCGGTTTGTATCCGTGATCGGATCGTTCGGCTGGGGAGGCAAAACTGTCGAAACGATTGTAAAGATGTTAGATCATGTCAAGGTAGAAATCCTTGAGCCGGTTATGGTAAAAGGCCAACCGGATGAATCTACATTAAAACAGCTCGATCGTCTTGCTGACGATATATTAATGAAGCATCGCGAGATCAACATTGTGTAGGGAGAGATCTGTATGACAAAAAAACTTGAAATCTACAAATGCAGTGTTTGCGGAAATATTACCATGGTTGTCCACGCTTCCGGTGGAACTCTCGTTTGCTGCGGCAAACCCATGGAATTACAGATGGAAAAAACCGATGACACGGGCAAGGAGAAACATGTGCCGGTTATTGAGAAATCTGCAACCGGCGTATTGGTGAAAGTCGGATCAGTCTCTCATCCCATGGAAGAGAAACATTACATTGAATGGATCGAAGTAACATCGGGAAAAAATCTTTCAGTCGTTGGATTAAAACCCGGAGAAAAGCCTGAAGCTGAGTTCTGCACTGCTGACACGAGTGCCAAGGTACGGGCATACTGTAATGTGCACGGACTCTGGACAAACAAGCGGTAATTCCTCATTCTTCTTTTTTTCATGCTTACGAGAGGCAAACACTAATAGAGCCTCAGTGGCAATTCTTTAGCGATGCACCGGTTTGAGCATCTTTCCACAATCATTGCAGATCTCGGGGATATTTTTATCTTTATCGCCCCGATCACCTGTGTCCCGCTCATTGTTGCGATCATTTTCTCCGAGTGGAATATGCTCCTGCCCATGCTTGCCGTGCCCCTTACATTCTACGTCGTTGGTATGCTCATAAGAAGACTGCCCCGCACTGAACGGGTCGTGAGACTTTCGACTTCCTTGTGCTCGGTTGCCCTCTTCTGGCTTGCCAGTGCGATGGTGAGCGGCCTGCCGTTCATGCTCGGGCTGCATATGGGATTTACCGATGCACTCTTCGAAGGGATGGCGGGCTGGACCGGGACAGCATTTTCCATGATGCGGTCATTGGAGACTGCCCCCCATACGCTTCTCTTCTGGCGATCCTATATGCAGTGGGTCAGCGGGATTGGAATAATCTCATTCGCGATTGCGATGGCCAGCAGTACCGGACTATCACGGTCAAAGATCTTCCGCACGGACAGTAGGGACGAACCGTTGATGCAGGGGGTAATCTCCACCGGGCGGGCACTCTGGAAGATCTACGTGATCCTTACCTTTTTTGCACTGGGTCTTATCCTGTTCGCTGGTCTTTCCTTATGGGAATCGCTCAACCTTGCGCTTGCTGCAATATCCACAGGGGGGTTTACCCTGCACGAAGGGGGGATCCTGTATTATCACAGCGTTATACTCGAACTCATTCTCATCCCGATTATGATCGCAGGAGCCCTCCCATTCAAACTCTATTATCTCATAACAGAAAACCGGCGCTGGAGCCTATTTGGTGATGAGCAGATCAAACTGTTCTTTGTTTTTGTTGCATTGGGAACTGCCGTCCTTACCTATGATCTGGTCTTTTTTAACAATCTTGAGTATCTGCCAGCACTTCACCAAGGTTTCTTCATGGCTGTATCTGCCATAACTACTACAGGATTTTCTATCGCAAACATCCATGCATGGGCAAGTGTATCCATCCTCTTTCTCGCGATGCTTGTCTTTATCGGTGGATCGAGCGGCAGTACTGCCGGGGGGATTAAATTGCACCGGGTCACACTGGCAGTCCGTGCCCTGCTCTGGTGGTTCCGTCGTCTCTTTGTAAGTGGAAAGGTGCTCCTGCCGTTCAAGCTCGAAGGACGGGTGATTCCAAAGGCAACCGCAGAGCTTGAAGTCTCAAAGAACATGCTCATTATTATCCTCTCGGTAGTCGTCATCTTTGTTGCCACGCTCGCCGTTATCCAGTTCTATCTCACATCATTTTCATTGACAGAAATTGTCCTCGATGTGGTCTCAGCGTTCTCGACGTGCGGCCTTGGTTCGGGCTATGTATCTCCAGAGATGCCCGTCATCTCAAAATGGATCTTTATCTGCGTGATGTGGGTAGGCAGGCTTGAAGTGATCCCGGTGGTGATGCTTATTATAGCCCTTTTTGGGAGACGAGAATAAACGGACAACAATTTTCTGGACACCTTCCAACACAACTTTACTTTTCTTAACATCAGAAGATCTAATATAAATTGCCACTCCATAGTACGGTAATGAAACAGATCGCCCTGTACGGCAAGGGGGGTATCGGCAAGTCTACCACCTCGGCCAATCTCTCTGCTGCTCTATCAGGTATGGGGCTTGACATTCTCCAAATAGGGTGCGATCCAAAACGGGATAGTACCCGGATGCTGATGCACGGGAACTTTATCCCAACCGTTATGGACCTTGTCCGGGTTCGGGGAGAAGCACCCATTACCCTGTCAGAGGTCGAGTTTACCGGTTTTAATGGTGTCCGCTGCGTGGAGGCGGGAGGACCGGAACCCGGTGTCGGGTGTGCCGGGCGGGGAATCATCGCCACATTCCAGCTGCTTGAGAAGTTCGGTGCCTTGAAAGGCGATGTTATTGTGTACGATGTGCTTGGGGATGTCGTCTGCGGCGGATTTGCCATGCCGATGCGCGAGGGGTATGCGCAGGATATCTATCTCGTTACTTCCGGGGAACTGATGTCTTTGTATGCAGCCAACAACATCTGCAAGGCAATACAACGCCTTTCATCGAGGACAAAAAGCACATGCCGGTTGGCCGGGGTGATCTGCAACGCCAAGAACCAGCCAAATGAAGAAGAACTTGTAGCAGAATTTGCAAAGCAGGTGAACAGCTCGCTTATCCAGTTCATTCCCCGGGATCGCGTCGTGCAGCTTGCCGAACTCAACCGGAAAACAGTTATTGAGTATGAACCTGCATCTGCACAGGCTGAATGTTACCGTACTCTTGCCACTCGCGTGATGGAGAATACCCATTTTACTATCCCAACCCCGTTAGAGATTGATGAACTTGAATCCCTTGCCTATTCATACATCTAGATTCGGGGGTTGCACCCTCACCGGGGCCCTCTCGGTGACAACCCATGTCCGTAATACATCCAGTATTATACACGGGCCAAAGGGATGCACGCATCATAATTTCTCCCTGTTGCACGCTACCGGTCTTGACAATGAAACAGTCACGTTGCCGGATCTGGTCTCTACTACCCTGTGCGAAAGTGATATTGTATTTGGGGGGGAAGAAGCACTAAAACGGACACTTGAGTCCGTGGCAGAGCGGGGTGTGAATGCGATATTTGTTCTCTCAACATGCATTGTTGACACCATCGGCGACGATGTAGCAGCCATTTGCAGCAGGGATTATGATGTGCCCGTTGTTATTGTGCCAACCGCAGGCTTCCTCGGGGGCACTTTCCAGAATGGGGTATCAAATGCCCTCTGCGCGATTGCTGATGTCACTGCACCCGGTCTGGTAAATGACTGCGTAAATATCATTGGTGAGAAAAATCTGGAATATGAGGTTGAGGAAAACTATATAGAAGTGACCCGCCTCCTTGACCTGCTCGATATTCAGGTAAATATACGGTACGTGCATGATCTCACGTTTGATGAGATCGGGACGCTGGGTGCGGCCCGGCTCAATATCCTCAGAGAACCTGCGCTCAAGCCGGTGGGGGATTACCTGATGCAACGTTTTGGCACGCCGTTCATCCCCTCTTTCCCATTTGGGCTCTCCGGCACCCTCTCATTTGTGGAAGCTGTTGCCGCTGCTTTTGGAATTGACAGTAGTACGGTATTAGAAAAGGAACTACAGTACCAGCAGGATACCCTTGCCGGGTTTACCGATCTCAAAGGGATGGCTGCATCGTTTGACCCAGCCATGAGTGATTCGGAAGGCGTGGATTCATCCACTGAAGTGGCAAAGGCATTACGAATCCATATGAAAAACCCGGGCACGAGCAGCATTTCGCTCTGTCCCGGCACTCCGGTTGGAACTACCGGTGTACGGCGGATGCTCCATCGCTGGAGGCGCCAGCTTCATGCCTGAATGCACCAACCCCCTCTGGCCCTGTGCGATGACCGGGGCTGCCGCATGCCTTGCAGGATTCGAAGGAATGACCGTGGTAATCCATGGTTCGAGTGGCTGTTACTACTATCCTACCACGCTCCTTCACGCTCCCCTGCATGGAACATTTATTCTCGAGCACGAGATCATCTTTGGCTCCGAGAACCGGCTCAACGAAGTGATCGGGGGATTATCAGGCAGAGGAAAACGCATAGCAGTAATCACCACCTGTGTACCGGCAATTCTTGGTGAGGATATCCGGTCGATGCTCGAAAAGCACGATGTGATCCTCGTGGACAGCCCGGGTTTTTCCGGGGATGTGGAGGCTGGATATAAAAATGCCCTCTCGATTCTGGAACCCCGGATTGATCCGGAAGTCCGGGGTGTGAATATAGATGGTATCTGCCTCTTCGATCCATTCTGTGCGGGCAATATGCAGGAGATTATGCGACTTCTGGCAATAGCCGATATTCCCATGGGGACCATTTTTTCCCATGACCATCTCGAAAAGGTACAGCAAACTTCACCATATACGATCGGCACAAACGAGGATTTCGGGAGCAGCATAGGTGAGTATTGTGGCGGGACACTCGGGTTCCGGGCGATAGGGACTACATTCAAAAGATTGGGTGAGATATTTCCGGACGCAAATGTCGACCGGGTCTTTTTAGAGATTGAACAGCAGGAGGAACGATTAATCAGGGTGTGTGACAAGTATCTGCTCCGGTTTGATCCCCCCTCGGTTGTAATTTTTTCCGGTTTTTCCTATGCAGAGCATGCCGCAGGAACCCTCGAAAAGTACCTGGATGCAGATATCAAATGTATAGGTTCGCGTAATGCTTCGGGCGAATCGAAATATCCAGTTGAACAGGTGACCGGGCTTGAGGGAGTAAGATCCCTTATCGGACAATATAATCCTGATCTGGTGATGGGATCATCCTTTGAGCGTTCTCTCTGTGAAGCCCGGGCCTTTACCGGCATCACCCCTCCGTTGCGGGGAACGGTCCGGCTTGCCCCCACCCCATTTGCAGGAATAAACGGCACCTTGTCTCTCGTAGAGCAAGTACTCAATACCTGCATGGACAAAAAACCCGGCAGATCCTGATAACATTTGTTTTTATGAGCGAGATATCAGTTCACTTCCCCTTCTTTTCATTAGTTTTGTTTCTTTGGGACCAACGAATTCTCTCTCGTTGATTGAAGATTTTTTCACTTTCACCCTGCGCGCGGTCACTGGTTATATAGCCGGCATTGCAATGCCATACTACGACAGAAAGGTGGTCGGGTATGATGGAAAAAGCAGGATATCTCCAGCGGACCGGGTACAGCGCATTTGACAGCGAAGGAAATGTACATGCAGTGATTGAACTTCATATCCTTGGAACACGGTATGCAATACGACGTTCAGATCTCTCAAAGGCAGTCTCCGGTCACGTTTTTGTGCAGCTGGAGGAGCTTACCCACCAGTGGCAATACTACCTTGGAGCAGTAAAAGGACTGGCACAGGTTTCAGTTTCAGGAAAAGCCCTGAACATCGAATTGTTCGAGACGGGGAGTTTTACGGTCTCTTTAAACTCACTCCGTGGCGTAATGTATGGAAAAGAGCGTATGGCAACCATTGTAAAGATACCGGCACCGTCTGCTATCAGCGCCCGCCGGGGAGTTTACGGGCAGCAGCAGATCAGTGCAGTAGTGTGAATGATGGGCGGATTGCACAACGGGCTGAATTCCACGTGTCATGATCACGGACCGTCCATCAACGAACCTCTCTTTTTTCTCTAGTGTCACAGGATATAACTCAAAAACACATTTCAGAAAATATGAATGAAATTTATTGAGCGATTGCCCCCTCAATGGAAGGTTTTTCCGTACTAGTTGTTTCTTGGGTCATTCCCCTTTTTTTGAGAAATCGTGCAACATTAATAGTTCCGTGACAGATGATCATGTGTGGAGCAGAACACTCCTTTTTTATCCGGAAATTCCGAAGTGAGCCGGCACAGGAATCTGAGGTCATGATGATGGATACCACGGATACTATGTACCGAGATCTGGTGGAATGCCAGCAGGACCTGATTGTTAAATTCAACCTGGAAGGCCACCTTCTCTTCGTGAACTCCGCGTACTGCGAAGCGGTAGGGAAATCCAAAGAGGCACTGGCCGGGAGTGTGTTCATGCCAGTTTCCGATGAGCGGTATGCCGATGTCGTTGCCACCCAGATGACTAAGCTATTCCGCCCTCCCTTTGCCTGCACGGTTGAACAGTGGATACAGACACCTAAAGGGATGCGGTGCTTCAGTTGGTCGGCAAAATCTGTGCTGAACGGATCTTCTACTGTCGAATCAATCGTAGCCACCGGTCATGATATCACCCGGATCAAGAGCGAGCAGAGAGCAATAAAAAAGAAGGATGAGGAACTGATACTCGCCATTGAGAGCGGAAACCAGATGTATTACACCCACACTCCTGATCATACTATGATGTATGTGAGCCCACGATTGCGTGCACTCCTCGGATGCCGCCCGAAAGAGGGAAAACGTACCTGGACGGATTACCTCACCGACAATCCGATGAACGCTTCTGGTCTTGAACGGACGATTAGGGCGATCGCATCCGGCAGACGCGAGCCCCCCTACCGGATTGAGATGAGCTCGCGGGACGGGAATACCATACGGCTCGAAGTAAATGAGATCCCGTTGGTAAAGAACGGAAAAACAGTTTCAATAGCGGGTTGTGTTACGGATATTACCGAGAAAGTGCATGTCGAAGAAGGGCTTGCCGAAGCCGAGATTTTAATTCCTGAACTTGCGGTCTCCAAAACACGCATCGCGGGGCAGGTCGTGTATCCAGTTTCACCTCCGAAAAAGCCGCGTGGCTTTCTCCAGTCCCTATTTTCGCGAAAATCGGATGAGAGAAAAAGATGACGATTTTCCTGAGCGTCACCGGAATTTTAAAAAAACTTCTATGGGGTGATGCTCCCGTTGGTGGCCGGGAGATTTCTCATTGCGGCGGGAAGCACTTGCCATCATTTCCCTGAGTCCGGGTGAGATGGAGGGTGATTAGGATAATGAAAATCCCAATGGCGATGATGGCATAACCCTGCGGCTCGTCATTCACGGGAGGAAATGCGACTACGTAGATCCCATTTGCGATCACAAAAAGTCCGATAATGCATCCTTCTATCGTGAGAGCCCTGACCATGTGCATGACACCTGCTGAAAAGAAATGGGGGGAGGATAGGATAAAAGGTGTTTCATGAACCGTTTTTTAAGGGGGAGAAAAATCAGGAGGTCATGAGGACCGCACCTTTTGCGGCCAGATCATTCATCTGTGCGGTAATTCTGTCCATTATCTGTTTTTCATTAGTGTAGGTGATGGTCATTTGATCCAGTTCAGCTTTTAACTGAACCAGTTTCAGCTCTTCGGAATCGACCGTTTGCTTTACCCCCAGCGACTCCTGATATTCTGCGGCAGTCAGGCCACGGCCAGTATATTTGCTATTGTAGGAAGCTAAGATAGAACGGTAATAGTCCAGTTTAGTATTATATTCACTCACTTTTGCATTGTACTGGCTGACAATCGTTGCAGACCGTTCAATTTCGTTATTATAGTCACGTCTTAGGTCCATATTTGTTTTTAGGTCTTTGGGATTCTCAAAGAAAATGCCGCGATAGTAATTCGGATTGTCTTTTTTATTCACGAGAAAACCCCCCGTAGTCTCTAAAGCAACCCATTGCCGCGGAGCTGCTTCCACGATAACCCAGACATGATTGTATTCTTTCCACCCTGCATCCGGGTTCTGGATATTTCCTGCTACCAGCAATGCCCGCATACCTTGTGTATCCACGATATTCCAGACATCCTGCGCCATATCTGCACAGACAAAGTAATCCTCCAGGGTGTAAGTGTGGATTTTATGGTAATCTTCTACGATCTGTTGTAAAATACGGATATTGGTATCCTCCTGGCTTTCGATAATAAATGCAACCTTTGAGTTCTGACCTGAGGGAAGTGATGCTACAAGCGTGTAGTTTCCACTTGATAATGTGCTGCCATCGAGAGTAAGATTATAGGCATTATCCGAACGAATGGCCACCGATTGAGTTTTGAAAGGCAACGCAGTTCCCTGCGTATAGACAGAGATCGTTACATTAGGATTCTCTTTAGGATGAGGTCTGACAGCGGTACCCGATAGGGTAACCAATCCTCCTTTTTTATATACACAGCTCGCAGGTCCCGTTGTATTTTGAATATTTTCTCCAGAAGAACAAGCAATCTTTACCTCAGGGAAGAGGTTATCGGATAAGTCAGCATTGATAGTTCCTGCCTGACCCAGCATGACAGTTATATTCTTTTTCCATGGGGGATATCCTTCATGACGGAATTCCAGGCGATGCTCTCCCGGAAGGAGTGAATGAATTACACACGGGGTTACTCCCCGGAATTCTGAATCCAGGTACACTCCTGCTCCCATGGGATCGGACTGAACGGATAGGGAACTTTGAGTGAAGAGATAACCGAGGCCAGCTACAAGGAAAATTATGAATGCCACTGTAATAAGCAGGTACTGTGTTTTCCGGTCGACTTTTTTTAACGAGTTCGGCTCAGGATTTACTGGTTTCACCTCCTGCGTGCCATCATCGTCAATTGCAGAACCGCAGTTTGTGCAGAACCGCATATTTTCTTGTACTGATGACCCACATTCGGGACAAAATTTCAGCATTGTTTGTGACTATTTATTTTGGCAAGAAATAGGTTTCTCTATTTGCATTACGGTTCTTTTAAGAGACAGCCAGTTCCGGTTTATCTACTACCTGCTAGCATCGAAATAAATACGGCATGAAGGCACATCCACCGAAGAGATTCTATTTTATACTCCCGAAAAATCCCGTCCGTTGTATCCGGCCTTATGGCACCCATCAGGGATCAGGAAAAAGATAGCACTAGAGGAAATCCCCCATTCCTTATATCTAAAAAAGGAACGGATGTATTCATTTTTCGTCTCACTTTCTCACCCACAACCCTTATCCCAATAAAATCCAACTTTGACATAATCAGATCGCAGGCATCATGACATATCCAAACAGAACCCGAGCCGGCGTACTCATGTTCATCGGGACCGCGTGGTTCCTGATGGGGATCATCGTCGCAGAGGCGCTATTTCCTAACTATCAGGTTACAAGGATGATAAGTGATCTCGGAGTTGGAACCACAGCCACGATCTTCAACTCCGCGATCTTTGGCTTTGGCCTCCTGCTCATAGCAGCTGCATACCTGCTTCATACAGAAGGAGCCGCCAACCGCTGGTTTTTCGTATTTATGGCCTTAACCGGTTTTGGGGCTGCGGGTGTCGGAGTCTTTCCCGAGAATATTGTCATCCCACACGCGATCAGTGCAATCATGGTTTTTATATGCGGAGGGTTGTGTGCGATCCTTGGATACCGGGTATTCTCCGGACCATGGTCATGGATCTCACCCATTCTTGGGTTCATCACGCTTATTGCCGTGGTATTGCTTGGGACAAAGAGTTATTTAGGTCTTGGCGCCGGGGGGATGGAACGTATCATTGCCTATCCACTCATCATCTGGGCAATTGGTACCAGTGTATATTTCATGGGGACTGGACATGAATAAAAAAGGATACCTTACACAGTATAATTCAAGAACTGGACTAAGACAAGTCACTCAAAGAGCACTTCCGCTGAAGAGCAGGGTATGGATACGATCCGTTTTATCCGGTATCCAGACCCCCCGGTTCCGGTAGTATCAGGTAACCTTCAGCCTCATTCCCAATCGCCTCGTACATACCAGCCAAGTAGAAATAACCAACCAGGGCAGAGGTGAGGGCATCGAGCTGGTCGTGGGTAACCGGTTCTTTTTCTGCATGAGGGATAATTCCCATTGCCATAAGATCCGTTTCAAGCTGCTGGAGATTGATCTTCTTTCTCGGGAACTGTAAGATATCCTGCGCCGCTCCCGGATAACTCTCAATTACGGTATATCCGGCATCCCGTAATCTACGAGCCAGCCCCATACCCCGCACGGTGAGATTCTGCATGCTCTGGATCAGCGTGGGATATACCCGGATCCCTCTCTTACGAAGAATCCGTTCACACTGCCGCATGATCCCGTATTTCCGGCATTCGCAGGAGTCGTGGACACAGCACCTGCCCTCCGGCAGGCCAAGCGAGGAATCAATAGAAATGAGCCCGCTCCCGTCTGCTTCAACAATCCTGATGATATCCTCATCCGTAGAGACTAGTGAAAGGTAGGCATCCCTGCCGCGAAAGACACAGACTCCGGATGGGCGTCGTTCTGAACCGGTGAGGTCGATTCCGATACAGAGCGGTTGCTTTCTCCGCGATTTGATTCGCGCTAACAGAGTATCGATAGTGATCTCAGGTTTTTCGTTCCAAGAATTTGTTGTTTTATTTTGAGAAATGCGGATCCCGCCTTTATGCCGGTGATGGTTACGGAGTAGTATAGTTCTGCTCGTAAATTATTTCATCAATGTACCTGATGAAGGGGGTGAAATGACAGTCAGGAACAATAGAGAATCACGTTTATTATTATTTCGTTAATTGGTAAATTGCCAAAGGTTAGTCTGTGAAATGATCGAAAAAGAATTAGTGCCCTTTCTTCACGCAATCCGCAATATACGACCCGGCCTTTGTTGTCCGGGCCGAGCCGCCCATATCCTTGGTAACGACGCCATCCTTGATGCTTTGCTCGATAGCAGAGACAACAGCAGCAGCAGCCTTATGCTCCCCGATATGATCGAGCAGCAACGATCCTGCCCAGATAGTGGCAATCGGGTTTGCAACACCCATGCCCTTATATTTCGGAGCGGAACCGTGAATCGGTTCGAACATCGAAGTGCCTTTCGGGTTAATGTTGCCACCGGGTGCGAGGCCAAGTCCTCCCTGAATCATTGCGCCGAGGTCGGTGATGATATCGCCAAACATATTGGGCGTGACCACGACATCAAACCACTCGGGGTTCTTGACAAACCACATGGTGACAGCATCGACGAAGTTGAAATCAGTCTTGACATCGGGATATGACTTTGCGGTCTCGGTGAACACATCCCGCCAGAGACCGTACACATCCGAGAGGACATTTGCTTTGTCCACTGACGTGAGTTTTTTCTCGCGCTGCATGGCAAGGTCAAAGGCATAAGTCTGGACGCGGCGTGAACCCTCGCGGGTGATGACACCGATCTGGTAGGCAATCTCCTCGGCATCGCTCTCCACGTCAAGACCAAACTTCACGCTGTACATATCACGGATTACGTTGAGTTCCTTCTTCTCGCGCTTCTTAAAACGGGAACCGATCCCCACATAGAAGTCCTCAGTATTCTCACGGACGACGACAAAGTCGATGTCCGCAGGGGTCTTTCCTGCCAGCGGAGTCTCAACACCGTTTAACAATTTGATGGGCCGGAGGTTGACGTACATGTCGAAATGAAAGCGAAGCGCTAACAGGATGCCTTTTTCAAGGATACCCGGCTTGACCCGCTCATCGCCAATCGCACCGAAATAGATCGCCTTGAAATTCGAGAGTTCCTTGAGTTCATCCTCGGTGACGAGTTTTCGTGAATTGATGTACCGGTCTGCTCCGATATCGAAATCCGTCCACTGGATATCGAAGTTGAACCGCTCTCCTGCTGCCTCTAATACTTTCTTCCCCTCGGCTACGATCTCCGGGCCGATCCCGTCTCCACCTATGCTCGCGATTTTGTACATACCGGAACCTCCTTTAACTTCTTTGCATACTCAACAAGCCCGCCGGCATCGATGATGCCCTGCATGAACTCCGGCACCGGCTCGGTCTTGAACTGCATCCCATCCGCTTCTATGATGCCCTTCTTGATATTCAGGGAAATCTTTGCCCCGTCTGCGATCTTGTCTGCATCCTTACAGACCACGGGAAGTACCCCGACATTTACCGAGTTCCGGAAGAAAATCCGGGCAAATGACTGGGCTACTACCACGTTTACCCCCCCGCCAATGAGGGCGAGCGGGGCATGTTCGCGGGAAGAGCCGCAACCGAAGTTACGGCCACCGACTACAATATCTCCCGCCTTCACTTTCTTTGCAAACTCATCCCTCGTGCCTTCAAAGGCATGCTTTGAAAGTTCCTTGGGATCATAGATTGTCAGGAACCGGCCCGGGATGATGGCATCCGTATCGATATCGTCCCCAAATTTCCAGACTCGCATATTCTGTGCTGCCTGCGGCGGGTTCATGACTACCTTTTTTACCGGTACTGACTTTTTCGCTGCCATGATCATACCTCCCTTGGGTCGGTGATAACACCCGTGATCGCACTTGCCGCCGCAGTTGCCGGGGAGCAGAGGTATACCTTACCCTCGGTACTACCCTGACGGCCCTTGAAATTCCTGTTCGATGTAGACAGTGATACCTCTCCGGGGGCTAATAGCCCAAATGCCCCGCCCATGCAGGGACCGCAGCACGGCGCTTCTACGAGGGCTCCGGCATTAACAAACTTCTCGATTAGCCCGGCCTTTAAGGTCTTTAAGTACTCGTCCCGGGATGCCGGGATGATAATGACCCGGACATTCCGGCTGAACTTCTTCTTACCCAGTACTTCTGCTGCTTCCTTAAGATCCTCAAACCGCCCGTTCGTGCACGAACCTATGAACACCTGGTCTACGTGTGTTCCGGCAACCTTGCTGACGGGCACTCCGGTATCAACGTTGTGGGGCACGGCAACCTGCGGTTCCATATCCGAAACAGTGTAGGTGCGTTTGCTGGTGTATTTTGCATCTTCATCGCTACCGAGTTCGAACGTCTTCATCTTGCGCCGGCCTTTCATGTATTCCCAGGTGATCTTGTCGGGTGCGACAATGCCTGCTTTTCCGCCCATCTCAATGGCCATATTGCACAGCGTCATCCGGCCTGGCATATCGAGTTTTGAAATTGTTTTTCCAGCAAACTCGATGGCCTGGTAGGTTGCACCATCGGCCCCGACATCTGCCGCAATCGACAGGATCAGGTCTTTTGCCCCGACCCGCTGCGGGAACTTTCCCGACACCTCAGCACGAATGGTCTCGGGTACTTTGAAGTACAGGGCACCGTACTTCAGGACAAAACCCATATCAGTCGAACCGATACCGGTAGCAAACGCTCCTACAGCACCATACATGCAGGTATGGGAATCAGCCCCGACAACGATCTCGCCCGGTGCTGCTCTTCCCTTCTCTAGTACCACCTGATGGCAGACACCTTCATTGATGTCGTAATTATATATCCCCTGTTCAGCGGCAAACTTCCGCATGTAGACATGGTTTTCCGCAGCAGGAATGGAATCTGCCGGAATCTGGTGGTCAAAGAGAAGGATAACCTGTTCCGGGTCAAAGACTTTGGATCCACCCATCTCGTAGAACTTCTGGATGGCAAGTGGCCCGGTAATATCATGAATCATCGCCCCGTCAATCGGCGCCATGACCACTTCACCGGCTCGTATATCACTGCCACATTTTTTAGAAAATATTTTCTCTACGATTGTTGCTCCCATGCTGAATCGGGGTACTATTAGTCGTCAATTATATTGTAGTTTGGGGGAGACTGTTATTCCCTCAGCAAAGACCGGCTGGTGAAGAACCCGGGTAGGATTCTTCACAATGATTTTCTTTAAGGGAAACGGGTAGTCAATAACAGTCTTTTCCTGTCGGCCCCCATAATAAAAAATCATTTGAGCCATAACTGCGGGTTTTTTCGCAGTCAAAGTAATCTTTAATCCCCTTTCCGGTAATGATTATGTGATAACATATGATCGAAAAACGTTCTCTCTTTATGATCGCCCTCGTCATCATGGCGATGGCATGTGTCGGATTTGCTGCTGCAGCTCCATTAGACACCAGTAACAACAAAGTGATCCAGGCATCCGGCACCGGCAATGTGATCGGCACTCCGGATAGAGCCCAGGTTACGTTCTCTGTGCAGACTGAAAATGCCGATGTGAAAATTGCGCAGCAGGAAAATGCCGTGCAAATGGCAAAGGTCATTGACGCACTCGTAGCCATTGGTATTCCCCGTGACGCACTCAAAACGACCGGTTACAATATTTATCCGGTGTACGAAGACACAACCAAATCCATCCTGAATCAGAAGGTCCGTACCTACCAGGTCACCAATACCCTCACCGTCACTCTCCATGATGTGAGTAAAACCGGCGATGTCATTGATGTAGCAGTTGCAAGCGGCATCAACCAGGCAAGCTCCATCCAGTTCCTCTTATCCGACGAACAATCGCAGGTTCTCCGTACCGAGGCGTTAAAAAAGGCAGTAGCACGCGCACGAGCTGATGCTGACACCGTTGCAGGTGCGATGGGTACCGTCATTACCGTAGTGCAGAGCGCCGATATCAGCGGCGGGTATTCCCCTGTATTGTTTGATAATTACCAATACCAAGCCGGCAATGCGATGATGAAATCGGCAGCACCAACCCCTATCCAACCCGGTGATATCACGGTCAGTGCAACGGTATCCATTGCCTATCTGATCCGCTAAGACTACGTATGAAAAACCCAAACGTGATTTTTTTACAGAAACTCACTGAGATCACGGGACTTATACTTTTTTAAGATCTCTTCAAAACTTTTTTACATAAGCAGCGTGTGATGATATCTTAAAGCAAACATGCATCAACCGGATTCTCCGGAAAATATCAGCAAAGAAAAAATTTCGAATATCCTTAATCAGCGGATACAATAGGATTGATTTTACTATGGAACGCAATATTGGCTTTAAAGAGCGACGGTACATCGAAGAATTGAGAATTTTAACAAAATCCACGGCAAACGACTGTGTTATTGATGACCGGTTCGACCGGGTCATCTATGTGATCCGCCCTGGTGACATGGGCCTTGCAATCGGTAAAAAGGGTGACAATATAAAACGCCTGCAGAATGTGCTCGGCAAACGGATCGAGATGGTTGAGTATGCTGATACTGTTGAGGAATTCATTGCCAATATCTTCAAACCCGCTGAAGTTGTAGGAATCGAACGCGGGCCGGATAACGGCCCGGTCAACGTCTTTGTCAGACAGCGAAGCGATCTTGGAATTGCAATCGGAAAGGCAGGCTGCAATATTGAGAAGGCGCGCACCCTCTGCCGCAGGTTTTTTGGGCTTGAAGTGGGCGAAGTGCTCCTCACCATGGAGACAACATGATCCGCACGGTTGATCCCCGAGTAGTTGCAGAGATCTGGGCTGTGATATGCGAACGGGCAGACACACCCAAACCCGAATCCTACACAACCCGACTGCTGACGGATCCCAAAGGTATCGACAAAGTACTGGAGAAAGTGGGAGAGGAGTCCACTGAGTTCATTCTGGCGATAAAAAACGGGGTGAACGAACGCACGGTGGAAGAGACCGCAGATCTCCTGTTCCATATTCTCGTTGCACTCCGGGCAGCAGAGATCGATCTTAACGATGTGATGAGAGAACTCGAACACCGGCGCAAATAGCTTTTTTATTTCTGCAGGAACGTCAAGAGATCGACTATATCCGGCAGTTCTGTGGATTTTTGCCCTGCCGTTGCGAGCACGCACTCATCTACAAAGATTGGGACATCGCCCCGTAGTGCAATTGCGATGCCATCGCTCGGACGGCAGTCGAGATATTCATCCTGTTGTCCTGAACTCATCACCAGCTGGGCATAATACACCCCGTTTTCAATACTGTCGATCTGAAGGTATCGCAGCGTGATGGAAAACTTCACACAGAGATCGATGAAGAGATCGTGAGTGAACGGTCGTGGCAGCACTTCTTTGATCTGTGCACTGTTTATCGACACCGCTTCCCAGATCCCGATGAATATCGGCAGGAGACGGTCGTTCCCGTCAGTGAGTACCACAAGAGGCACAGTAGCAGCATCACCAATCGCAACAAATACCCCTTTGACCTCGCACTTCACCTGCGTCATTTCTGTGCAGAGAGATTGCCGTGATCGATGATAAGAGTTAAGGTGAACCGCGCTTTACTCACTCGCGCTGGTTGGCTTCACGGCGGACGATAATGAGACTTGAACCGATACCCAGTGCGATGTTGAAGTAGTACAACACAACACGCCAGATAACTACAAAGATTCCGACGATCGATGCCGGTATGAACAGGGCATACATAGTGGTAGCACCCAACTCTGCGATGCCTGAGCTTCCTGGGGTTAAGGGCAGCATCATGAGGATGCACAGGATGAGCTGGATCACAAAAGACTCTAAGAATAAGGGGGGCTGCCCGAGCCCAAGAAGGATGAGGGAGGCAGTCACGATCTCGGATACCCAGTAGAGCAGGGTGAAGAGAAAACCCCATGCAAGCCCTCCTTTGGCACTCTTTACAAACTTGATCACTGCTACCTGGAAATTATCGATCTCCTTGTCAGCCCGCACGATCAGTTCCTCGACACGGTTGCGATCCCATTTCTTTGTGAACCGGTATGTCAGAAGGTTGACAACTTTTTTTACCAGATCCGGTCTGCGGATGGCAAGGTAAAACAGGAAGAGGCAGCCTACGACAAAGATCCAAGTGATATAGACCATAATCTCTGACACTGCGCCAAGGCTCTTCCATTCTTTGGTCAGGACAATCATTGCAAATGCGGCAAGAGCCGCAAGGGCAATACCGTCAAGTACCCGTTCCATTATAACAATCGCGGTTGCATCCCCCAAGGGGACATCTGCCTTATAGAGCTCGTGAATCCGGACGGGCTCTCCTCCCGTCTGTGCGGGGGTGACTGCTGCTGCGAGCAGGTTTGCAAAGACCAGGTTCAGGCTGTAAAAAAAACCGATCCTGTACCCGAGGGACCCGGTCATCTTCTGGACACGCAATGCCCAGAAGCACATCGTTAGGAGGTGTGTCAAAAATGCGAGGAGTAAAAACCAGATATTGACCTGCTGAAGATAGGTCAGGGTATTTTCATTGATGGTAAAATACAGGATTATGATCAGGATGGCAAGCGAGAATCCTACTGAAATATAGAGCCATCTGACCTGCGACTTCTCCATGAAAACTCCTGAATAACCGGTAATGATGAGAATATTGCCTGCTACCTAAACGGGTTATGATACATAGTATAAACGTTTTATAACCTGAAAAAATGTGTAGTGGATATTCCCCCTCAAGGGGGTTTACGTTTCCTTACACCGTGAAGATATCCCGGTGTGCCAGGATGCGGAAGTATCCGCACGTAACACCAGCATCCAGCCAGCCATGCCCGTAACTGAAACAGGCAAGTGCGTCTTCACACGCCCCAAGATCAAGGTACCTGGAGCCTTGGGCAGCATACTGCGCAGTGATGAAAAGAACCTTACCAGCGAAATCATTGCTGATCGTTTTTATTTCTCCTGCACATTCCACCGATGACCGGGCTGCGTTCAGCAACTGTTCGTAGCGATGGGTCTTTTCCTGAAGTTTTTCTGAAAACGATACGGGAAGTTTCTCAAATGGTCCGGCAAACGGGCAGACCTGGTTCTGACTGTCGCGAATCAGGAGTCCGGATGAAATACCGAAATGCAGCCAGCCGGCTCCATACCAGAACGCTGCAAGAGCGTTGACGAGATCTCCTTTGTTGTAAAAAGTGGCCCCATCTTTCTGGTATGCCTGTGCCATCTCAATGACTGCAAAGGCTTTGCGCTCAAGAGGAGTGTACGGTTGTGCCGAACAATGAGTGCAGGCAAGAGCAGCAGCAAGATTATCCCGGCATTCTGCGATCTTCATAGGCCGGCAAACATCTCCAGGTATTCGCGCTCCATGTCGTGCAGTTCAGCCGGGACAATGAGAATATGAAGCGGGGGCCCGAAATCACCGGTACGGATCTTCTCTGGCGGACCGGCAATAATTACCGGCTCATCCGATCCCACCCGGGCAATGCCGACATAGAGGGGGATCCGGCACCCTTTTTTTTCTGCCATCTCTTCTAAAAGAGCTACGGCGTCCTGCACTGTCATATACCGCTCGTTCTGGATATCAAGGTACACAAGGGTATGCAATCGCAGGGACAGGTTCTGTGCAATCACATCGATTGCTGTAGTCGGCGACCAGTTCTTCTGTGGGAAGGGCACTGAGCAGGACTTGCCAAACCGGTAATTCTGGAGCCCGGATACCCCGCAGACGGCGCTTACTATTGATGCTGCATGCACGATTGCAGTCCTGATTCCCCGTTTCGCCGCACGCATCCGGAGATCTGCATGGGTTGTTGAGACCATCGGGTCTCCTGCACAGAGAAACACTACGGTACTTTTTTCAGCTTGGTCAAGCATCACTTCCGGATGTTGTTCTACGTCTTCTCTGAATAGCGGGTGAACGGGTTTGCCGTAATAGTCTTCGAGTTCTTCTATTGTCGTACCCATGAGACGTGATGTATAGCATTCGAGATAGACATGGTCGGCATTTCGTATGCATGCAAGCCCTTTTTCCGAAACATCGGTCTTATCATAGAGCCCGAGCCCGACAAACGTCAGCATAAGTAGACCCCGGACCTGGAATAGAAAAATCGCATAAGTTCACTCTTCAATAGGGAAACTGTGTAATAGAGTTCACGAGAGATTCAAGTACGTACCGGACATCGGCCTTATTTGTCGCCGATATAAAAAAGAGAGGTATATCAGTCTTAATCTCCAGTGCCGACCGGATCTCTTTTTCCTCCATCCCGCCGGGCAGATCCTTTTTATTTGCTGCAATAACTATAGGCACACTGCGTTCAGTAAGCATACCGATCATCTCTTTTGCCCGGGGAAGATACTGGGGTTTTGTTGCATCGACTATCAGGATTACCCCCATCGTATGTTTGAACATTCCCGGAATCAACGGATCGAACCGTGGCTGCCCAGGAGTCCCGTAAAGGGTGATATCAAAGCCTTTCCAGTTCAGCAACCCTAAATCCATAACCACGGTAGTCGAATCCCCGTCAAGTCCCACTCTGTCCACCGATATCCCCTCAATGGACGCATTGGTTACAAACGTGGATTTCCCGGATTTTGCCGGCCCTGTAACCACAATCCGTGGTATGTACGGGACGATCCTGCCGTTTACGGTAGCAAATGGCACGGACTGCTGGGGTTGAGAAGACCATGATGTGTGGACAAGGGTAAAATAATTGAAATTCGGCACTGTTAAGTATGAAGATTTTATGGAGATTACGACATCGAACGAAAAATCCTGGATAAACCTAAGGAGAAGTGGCTCTCCCTCGAGATTGAGCAGTTCCAGGATCCGGGTCGGCTTCAAACCGTCGCCTTCCGGTTCCAGGATTTCAAGCCCATCATCTATCCCAAATTCGTCAGACAGGAGATCAAAATAGGCAAAGATGACATCGATCTTTTTCTCCTTGCAGATCTTTGCGATTCGGGTTTTCCATTCATGTTTTGCTGAATCAAGGCTATTAGAACTCTTCTGGATACGCTCACGGTCAATGGCATCGATAAAAAAAATCTTCTCTGAAGAGATGTCGATCAACCCCGCCTTCATTGTACTGACATCGTTACTGAACGTCTCAAATGTGGTATGGGGCAAGATCACCAGGCAGGAAAGATCCTTTGCAATGGCACTGCACAGCGATGAGATCATGAAAAGCTGGCCATTGACCCCCGGTTCCATGCTGTACAGCACACGGCTGCCTTTTGGAATTCCACCGCCAAGCATGTCATCTACACTGTTCATACCGGTGGAAATCATGGGAGTATGCTCACCTGGCCTTTATTGACTGAAAACTTCTGCCAGTCTGAATTTACTCCCCGTATTCCCTGAATACGCAGGTAACTTATGTTCTGTTCGATCTTGATCTCAATAACACAGTTCATCAGCTGCTTGATTAAGGACAGTGTCTTGTCATCGAACGATTCACTGTTTAAGATGTAGATGCCCACACCCTCAATCTTTTTTAATTTCGCCGTGAGCACATGAAGGAACTGGTATAGCACCTCAAGTTTGCGGTACATGAGAAGGGTGGATACGGAATTCACGCAGAACCGGATCGGGGGCGGGAAGAGCCCGGCTTCACCATCAGAAAAATCACCTTCAAAAATAGCCTCAATCATATTGGAAAATTTGATTCCGATCCCCGTGAGATCGGTGGGGCTCGAGACAAACCGGAGTCGTGGGGTATCGACAATACTGGGGGTTGAACTCTTGGTAATAGCATCAATGACTCCGATAAACCGCTTATCCGATCCCGCGACTTTGAAAAAATCCACAACCTCCGCTGCCCGTTCGTTGGTTGAGAGAGTTATGGCATATTCACCCGTAACGGGTTTTGTCAGGGCATAGGCAAGCTGGTCGGCAAAGCTCATAGGAGGTGCAAGTATGAGGATGTTGGTCCCTGCCTCGAACCCGCCGGACAACCGATCGATCTGTTCGATCCCTGTCTTATAAGAGTACATTTATGATTTGATTATTTCATGAGAATGCTTATAATTGCTCCTATGAAAAGGCCGAGGAAAACCGTGTAAATTGAAGTAATTATGGCAATTCTCGCTCCCAATTGCCGGTACAGGACAGCAATGGTAGATACACAAGGTACAAAGAGCACGCTCACGATAGCAAATGTGTACAGCTGGACACTGGTCATTACTGAACCCAGATTTGCGGTACCGGCAAGCACAGCTAGCGTCTCAAAGGCGAGTTCCTTTCTGAATACACCGAACAGGAGTGCAGTGGACGCATAGACAGGTAACCCGAGCAGGGTAACGGTAACCGGAGCCACGATCTGCTCGAACAATTCGGTCAATCCGAGAAACTGGAAGAGCCCCAGAAGAATACTGGTGACAATCAGGACTGGCATTGCAATGAAAAGGAACTCTTTGATCCTTAACCAGGATTTCGCCAGCACGAGTCGTGCCTGCGGTCTTCTGAGTGTTGACATCTCGACAATCATACCAAACTGTTCTCCCGGGGTGATGCGGCTGAGCACAATTGCTGTGAGGATGAGCAGGACAAAAACAATCAGGTAGATAGAGAATGCCCATAGAATGCCTACAAAAGCCGCCACGATACCGGCAATAACCACCGTCCGGGCAGAGCAGGGGATCATGGTGACGAGGACCGCTGCAATTGTCTGTTCCCGGCGTGTCTTAAGCAGGCGCAGGCTCATAACCGCAGGAACCGTGCACCCGAAACCAATCACCATAGGAATTATTGCCTCCCCGTGAAGCCCGATCCTGTGCATGGCCCGGTCTGCAAGGAAGGCAGCCCGCGTCATATACCCGGTATCTTCGAGAAGGGAGAGGCCGATATAGAAGGTAAAGATGAAAGGAAATGCAATTCCAAGACCTGCCTGAAGGGCAATAAGGAGGGAAAAACCGATCTGATTCCACAAGGGTGGCAATGCAAGTGCAGTAAACGGGGTGATGACTGATGCAGTAAATGCTGAAACTATGATCTCCTCCATCCATGAACCGATCATGAACACGGACAAGAGAAGCAGGAAAAGAATTGCACAGAGGATTGGGATACCTGGGAATGAACGGGTGAGCAGGCTGTCAAGATCATAGGGTTTCTTCTGGGCAGTGCGCTTTACGACAGCTGCTGTGATCTCCCGGGCAAAGTTGTGCCGGTTTGTTGCGATGA
This sequence comes from uncultured Methanoregula sp., assembly GCA_963676675.2. Lineage (GTDB taxonomy): Archaea > Halobacteriota > Methanomicrobia > Methanomicrobiales > Methanospirillaceae > Methanoregula. The sequence goes on from OY781161.1 coordinate 2,626,808, forward strand.
TCTGGCCCACAGACATCCGGTGGCGCATCGCGATCTCCTGTGCGATCGCCCCTGCGGCATCGAGCAGTACCGGATCATTACCGGTACCTTGCAGGGCAAGCAGGTTCGTATGCATGGGAGTCCCGATCGTCTTTTCTAGGCTTTTTAAGGCGGCTTCGATATGATGATCGTACGGAACATGTACTCGTGCAGGTGTTGCCTCTTCCAATACCACCGGAAGAATCCTGTCGATATTCCTGCCTTCCGATGCAGCTGCCAGAATTACCGGAACCCCGAGGTGTGAGGAAAGGTTGTTGGCATCGATGCGCAGGCCCTGTCGGTCGGCTTCATCGATCATATTGATGACCGCAATCATCTTTGGTGAGAACTCTGCCGCCTGCACAAAGAGGTAGAGATTTCTTTCGAGTTTGGTGGCATCGAGGACTGCGACAATTACATCCGCCCCACCGCTCGTCAAAAACGTTCGCACCAGCGTCTCTTCTTCCGAATTGCCATCAAGAGAGTAGATGCCCGGCAGGTCAACAATCTCGGTCTTCTCCTGCTTGTAGCAGACATTGCCACTTTCGAGCGCAACAGAAGAACCCGGATACCGGTTTACCTCAACACCAAGACCGGTGAGCTGGTTGAAGATGAGGGATTTACCCACCCCCGGGTTTCCTAGGAGCGCAATTTTCATGGCAATCGCTCCACACCGATCGCAGAGGCAATCTCCGGGCTCACTGCCACATCACATCCTTTGACCTGCACGACAAGTGCACCATTGGACAATTTTCTCTTAATTGTAGCACGTTCACCGGGTACAAGGCCAAGATCGAGAAGACGCTGGGCACATGCCCTCCCATGAATACACTGGATGATTACTTCTTCACCTTCAGAGAAGTCAGAGATGCTGGGTGACTGGCAGAACTCATCTGTTTCCACTTTGCATGCCCTTTCATCAGGTTGTTTGTGTTTTCCCTTCCCATGGTGCCGGTGATGATCATGGGTTACTATCAGTTTTCCCAGCCGGTCGATGGTCTCATCGGATACCGAATGTTCAAGGGTGCATGCTTCATCGGATGCCGAGGATTTGTCCATGCCAAGGATTTCAGATAAAAAACACTGGAGGGTCTCGTGTTTTTTCATGACACAGGTTCCGGTCTGTTTTCCCCGCACAGTCAGAGCGATCATACCTTCAGGAGAAACGATCACATCCCCACCGGATACCAATTCTGCTATGTCAGAGTTCACTACGGGCACGGGCTTTGAAAGCGCTGCGGCAAGCTCGTCAGTAAGGGGAAACCGGGTATTTTTTTCCGAGAAGAGCTGGATTGCTTCCAGGTAATCTTCCCGCAGGGATGGCTGCATGATAAGCTCTTTTCATATCTGTGTGTCGTGCGACTTTATTGATTTGGGTAGAGGAAGACCGGGTATAACTACGGTCATTGCACTTCGCAACCCTCAAGTCTCTTTACCTTTGACTGTCCAATAATGAGAAGGACAAAATGTACTGGCTTTATGAGCACATGCTCAAACGGCAGATCACGGTGTTGCCGGGGCATGTCTGTTTTATGATCAGCGGCAGGGATATGGCAGATACACCCGATAAGCTCTACCAGGCTACTGCATGGTGCAATGATATCTCTGCATATGTCTCAAAACACAATCCCGTGGACCAGCCGGTGATTCATGGTCTTACGTTCCATATCTCAACACCATCTCCTGATAACATGGGGAAATGCTTATCGGAGATCAGGAAGATCGGCACCATCGCCCGCTTAATCCTTCATGTGGGAGACAAAGAAGAGGTGATTGGGAAGGGGATGGATGTGGTAGTGGCGATAGGAAAAAGCGGCAGGGAAGAGATCACTGCATGCATCAGGAAGATGGCGCAGGAACATATCCTTCCTGAAGATGTAGACGAAAAACTCCTTGAATCCTACCTGACGTTCAAATACACGCCCGATGTGGTGATCAAGAGCGGGGGCGATCACCTCACCGATTTCCTCATCTGGCAATCGGTTTACTCAGAGCTCTTCTTTTCCGATGTGAACTGGAAATATTTCCGGAAAGTGGATTTTTTAAGGATATTACGGGATTACCAGTCGCGGATACGCCGTTTTGGCAAGTAGATTGAATTATTTCAACCGGACATTCACCCAGCTGGGAGTGCCGGTTATCGTCTTATCAAAGAAGGCGAATTTGTTTTTTAAGGCAATGGTAAATGACTTACGATCCGGAATTTTTGCGATATTGTGTTCCCTGCAGAACCTGGTAAATGCCTGGTACATGTCATCTTTTGAGATCACTGCATCACCAGCATCACTGCGGGTGATTTTTGTGCTGACAAATCTTTTCAATCCGTCATCTTTGTGCGCTTTTCCGACTGCGGGTTTTTTAGCATTCTCTGCTGGAACTGCGTTTGCTGCCGGGGTCTGGACCCCGACCTCCTTTTTCTCTGACGGAGCAGTCGCATGATCCGTTTCTTTTCGGGCGGGCCGGGATTTTGGCTGCTGTTTTGCGCTCCTCACAGTCAGACTGGCGGAAGGGTCATCGGCATTTATGACCGGGGAGTGACTGGCTGGATGAATCTCCGTTGCGTGATCTTTTCCTTCAGCGGGAGGAGCGTTCTGTGCAATAATCACAGGCCGGGCTACCGGCACGTTATCGATATGCAGCGGGTGGTAATCCACACCCAGCAGATCAGCAAGTGCCTTGTTGCATACATTGGAGATATCGATTCCCTGTTCGTGTGCCTTTAAAAAAATATCCGCCCGTACAACAACAGACGTATGACGCCACGAGATATCAGTTTCCTTTTTTCCCGTCATAACGTGTCACATGGTTGATCTGTCTTCACTGGGAAATATAGTACGCGATCTGGTATTTCTAAAAGAAAGTGACCACCCCTATTAAAAAACAATGTAACTATTCCGGGCACGCAAAAATACGTTGAACTAACCATACTGCGCTTGTTTTTTCAATCAAGGTTTGCTCAAAAATATCCAATCAAAGTCTGCTTGAAAATTTTAAATCAAGGTTCGATCGATCCGGATCAGTTTTTCAATCACGATCATGATCGCGATGAAAAAAATTCAATCAAAGTCTGCCCGGAATTTTTCAATCAAGGTCCGGTTGAAAATTCCAAATCAAGGTTTGATGAAAATTTTTCAATCGAAGTCTGCTCAAAATGTTTCAATCGGGATCCGGTTTAAAAAAGGACAATAGGTCCGCTGCAAATTTCCCATCGGAACCATATTCGCAAATCTCTATTTCAAATCAAGGTCTGGTTAAGAATTTTGAATCAAAGTCTGCCCGGAATTTTTCAATCAGGGTCCGGTTGAAAATTCCAAATCAAAGTTTGATGCAAAAATTGCAATCAAAGTCTGCTCAAAAAGTTCCAATCAGGGTTTGCCTGAAAATTTTCAACCAAGATTCGATTGATCCGGATCAGTTTTTCAATCACGATCATGATCGCGATAGAAAAATTTCAATCAGGGCTTGATGAAAAAATTCCAGTCAAAGTCCGCTGAAAATTTTTCATGGGGGGATGTGATCGATGCTCCAATCCAAGAAATATGGCTTACGCTTCTCCAAAAATCGCATGGTCTTCCGTACGTCATGCAGTACCGTAAACATGTTTTTTTCAATTGATTATCATTCGGTAGAGATTTCAGGGAACGGGGAGGGCGGGGACGAGCAGAGCGATCAGATTACAAACGTTTATTCTTTTGAGCGGGGGGCATGGGAAAGGGCATTTCGCCGCCATTGATAAACCGGTTCCAGTTGAGCTGGCTGAGCATTTTCATCTGGAGGATCGCTCCCTTGTTGCGAGTATTGAGAACTGAAACACTGCTCGAAATAAACGGCGGGATCATGAGAAGTTCCTCATCATCGATGATCAATTCAAGGGTATTTTCAAAATTCATGAATTTGGTCATTTCAATAAATTCCGGAGGGGCAAAGGGTGGCGGGACTCTGAATTGTTCCGAAGAGATGACATGGATATCGGCTTTTTTTCCCGGAAATAATTTCTGCATTTTTTCCTGAAGAGCCGGATCATCTGAAATTACAATAAGACGCAGTGAAACATCTTTTATTTTAACATTCTCAATGAATGGAAGATATCGTTCACCTATCATACCGCTGATCTGGCGTTTCGCTTTCCCGAAGAGGTCTCGGATTTTATACTCAATGTTGGCATCCCCGTAAATCGTCCAGAGAGCGTCCTCCTTATCAGTACGTACCTTTTTTTTCTCCAGTGCCCTAAGTGCTGCCAGTGCCTGATCAGCTGCGCTCCGGTGCTTGTCCATGAGCAGATCGATCGCCATTTCTGGCGAGATTGCACTGTACCTGGCCGGTTTTGTAACTCTCTTTACGGCAAGCCCCATTTCCGCGAGATGATCCAATGCCTCGTATACGCTCGGTTTTGACAGGGAGAGATAATCGATGATCTCCTTTGCTTCCGCATTATCGTACAGGACCAGCGCGGCGTATACATTCGCTTCGTTGTTGGATAGCCCGAGATTATTGAGCGATTTTATGAGAGCTGCGGGAATGTCCTCCATACACATAATGTACAAGTTTAGTTGTTAAAAAATTTACTACCAGAACAATAACCTTTTTATCAATGTACGTTAAACTATACAAAGAGAGTAGTAAAAAAATATACTACACTAATCTAAAAAATATGAGGAAAATTTATGTTCACAGTTGAACGTTACGACAATAATCACCGAAAACCGGGACGAACAGGAATAAAAAAACCTGTTTTCACATACGGTAGTATTGCGCATAAGAACAGAACGGGATCGATGCAGATCCTGTTATTTGCAGGGACCCTGCTGGCGATTTGTACCTTAATAGGTACAGTCAGTGCAATAGCAACGACCGAATCTGTTGCTGCCGCAGCTAAAGTGTATGTTTCGAACGTTACCTATGATCCTGGATCAATGTACGATGGAGATAAGGGCATAGTTCATATCACTGTCACCAATGGGAACACTGATACAGCAATTGTTGTAAACCATGCACAACTTACAGATAATACCATTCAGACCGTCAGCAGATCCTATGACACATCCTCAAATATCGGGCCCGGTAAGTCACGGGATTATTTCTTCGAAGTAATTGCAAATGGAAAGGAAGGTTACTATTACCCAACGTTTTCCATGAGTTTCATGGAAGCTGACAGCCTGTATTACCGGACATTCGCCGAGATCGATAATGATCTCCCCGAGATGACATTCGTCGACAAACCTGACACATTCTCCGCTGGGAAAAAAGATAAAATTACTGCAAAGATATCCAACCCGCGCGATTATGAAGTGAAGAATGTTGTTGTTGAAATAACCGGAACGGGTGCAACGGTGAACCCGTCTAAGATATCCCTCGGTACAATCAAAGCAGGTGGAAATGTCCTGGCGAATTTCTCAGTAACACCTCAGCAGCAGACGACTCTCTCCCTGAAAGTGACCTATGATAATGGTGATAATACACATACAATGTCAGGAACTCTTCCGATCATCTTTGGAGAGAACAAGAAGCAGGCCGATCCAAAAGTGAATAATATCAAGATCACGAAGGTGGGAACGGTCTATCACGTGACCGGTGATGTAACGAATGCAGGACTGGAAAACGCAAATGCGGTCACGATTACATCTGGCTCTCCTGCAACAGCCCAGGACCCGTACAAGGCCTATGTAGTAGGGGTTCTGAAACCGGATGACTTCGGGAGTTTTGAAGTTTCGTTCTCTACCGAGAGTACAACTAGCATCCCCCTCCAGATGTCATACAAGGATACCGATGGCAACGTGATCACTTCACAACAGAATATCAATCTCGCAACTGCCACATCGTCCGACCAGAGTACGGCTCAACCTTCAATGCTCCCCATCGTGGGGGTAATCATCGTCATTACGCTTGTTGGTGGCGGGTACCTCTACATGCGGAAACGAAAAGCCGAGTAGGAGGGAGATATCATGCAACCGGCCATCCAGTTCGAGGATGTGGTGAAAATCTACCCCCTTAAGTCGGGGGATGTAACGGCACTCAATCATATCTCATTTGAGGTACAGCGGGGGGAATTCATCTCGATCATGGGACCATCAGGATCAGGTAAATCAACCCTCCTCACCCTCATGGGATGTCTTGACAAACCCACCTCTGGTAGTATATCTATGGGCGGGGTCCCAATCAGGGATATGTCCGATATGGAACTGACCTCCCTGCGCAGGGACCGGATCGGTTTCATTTTCCAGTACTTCAACCTCTTCCCGCTCTTAAACATCATCGAGAACGTCAGTTTTCCCCAGATGCTCAAGGCCGGAGTTAACGAGGCACGGGCGCGGGAAGTACTCCGGGCAGTCCAGCTGGACGAAAAACTCTACTCGCATACCCCCATGGAATTGTCCGGGGGCCAGCAGCAGCGGGTAGCGGTCGCCCGCGCCCTCATCAACGATCCCGACATCCTCCTGTGCGATGAACCTACGGGAAACCTCGATTCAAAAACGGGGGCCAGTATCATGGAGCTCATGACGGAACTCAACAAAAACGGCGCCACGATAATCGTAGTGACGCACGATCCCAATGTGGCGAATTACACGAACCGGACGATCCGGATTGTTGACGGGTGCATTGCCTCATGATATTCTGGGAAATTGCAAAGCGCAATCTCCGGATCCATATGCTCCGCTCGTCCCTTGCGATGCTCGGCATCGTAATCGGGGTTGTTGCGATCGCCTCGATGGGGATCCTGGGGAACAGTATGGTTGCAACCGTCTCTGAAAGCCTCTCCTCGGTAGGAGACAGTGTTATCGTCACCCCGTATTCTGGAGGGGGAGGAGGGATGGGACCCGGGGGAGGTGGTGGTGGGGGGAGCTCAGTGAACCTGAAACTCTCCGACCAGAATTACCAGCAGATCAAACGAGCCGTAGCTCCCAATGTGGCGATTCCGGTGCTCTCGACATCGGAACGCATGAAAGTGGGTGTCGGCAGTGATGATATTGTTGCAACCATCTATGGTGTGGATCCACAGTATATCCCGGATCTTAACCTGAAGTTAACCGCAGGTGATTACAACAACGGCAACTCCGGCTGCCTTGTGGGTTCCACGTTTGCCAAGGACCATAATATCAAAGTCGGCTCTCGTATTTCCATCGGTAGTGATGGCGGGAAGGGTACACTCCGCGTCACCGGTATCATCGAGGAACGGGGGATGAGCTTCGATCTCAGTACCGATTCTGCTATTGTGGCTACCCAGGAATGGTTCGATAATACCTACAACCGCAACGATTACGATCAGATTGTCGTCAAGGTAAAAGAGGGGCAGGATACGGCAGTGGTTAAAACCACTATTGAAAAACAGATGAACAAGCGGGACAAGATTGTCAGTGTAACGGACAGCAAGGCAACGCTGTCTTCCATCTACGCGACGTTTGGCACCATCACGACATTTGTCTCTGCCATCGGGGGAATTTCGATGGTCGTTGCCGGGGTCTCAATCTTCAACATCATGATGATGTCGGTCAGTGAGCGGATCAAGGAGATCGGCATCATGCGCAGCATCGGCACCCAGAAAAAGGAAGTGATGAGCATGTTCATCTACGAAGCGGCGATCATCGGGGTTATCGGAAGTGTTGTCGGGGGCATACTGAGCATTTTGGCGGGGTATGTCATCAGCGCCCTGATGCTGGGTACGACCAAGTACCTGATTACCACAGCAAATGCGCTCTCTGTCGGGGAAGGGGTCTGCTTTGGGATTGTGATCTGTCTTGCCTGTGGTATCTACCCGGCATGGCAGGCAGCGAACTTAAACCCCATCGATGCACTGAGGCACGAGTGAGAACAGTGCCACAATGAAACTTTTTTCTTCTCGCGATCAAAAAAATGTCTGCACCGCAGAGAATACTCAGGGTGTCACTGTCCTGACCGGTGATCCGAAAAACGCAATTATCTCCCTATCAGGACCGATGATCATCGCAATGCTCCTGATGTCCAGTTATAACGTCGTGAACGCGATCTGGGTTGTAGGTCTTGGTTCTGATGCTCTGGCTGCCATCGGGTTCATTTCTCCTATCTTCATGGTTCTCATTGGTCTGGGGAGCGGTATCGGAGCGGGGGCGACATCGGCTATTGCGCGGAGGATCGGCGCTGGCGACCGTAATGGTGCTAGTAACGGTGCAGTACATGCACTCTTCATCTCCCTCATCCTGTCAGCGATCATTACCGTGCCGCTTGTTATCTTTGCAGAACCGATAGCCATCCTTTTTGGTGCCGGGGAAACTGCAGGTCTTGCTGCAGCATATGGGCAGGTTCTTTTCGCTGGTTCATTCTTCATCCTATTTGTCAACATCGCGTACGGCATTCTCCGTGCGGAAGGGGATGCAAAAAGAACGATGTATGCTATGGTGGCTGCAACTCTTCTGAATATGGTCCTTGACCCTATCCTGATCTATGGTCTGGGCCTCGGGATTGCAGGAGCCGCATGGGGCACAATCATCTCCCTTGCAGCGGTAACGGTTGTCCTCCTTTACTGGTTCTTTATCAAAAAAAATATGTACGTATGCTTCTCCCGGCAGGTTTTCACCCCGTGCCGGAGCGTGGTTTCTGATATCCTGAACGTGGGAATCCCTGCCAGTGTCGAGTACCTGCTGATGTCGGTACTGTGTATAATTCTCAACCTGATCCTCGTTATTGTAGCCAACACTGATGCTGTAGCGGTTTTTTCAACCGGATTCAGGGTTGTATCCTACGGAATCGTTCCCGTTGTTGCCATCGGTATGTCGGTCGTATCGGTTGTCGGTGCGGCATATGGGGCCCGGCATTATGAGAAGATCCGGGTTGCACATACGTTCTCGATATTCCTCGGGATTGCTCTTGCTCTCTGCGTCAGTCTCTTAACCTGGGTGTTTGCATATCCGATTGCCTCCATTTTCTCTTATTCACAGGAAAGCGCCCACCTCTACCCGGGTATTGCCGCATTCATCGGTGTCATGTGCCTGTTTTATCCATTTGTACCGCTGGGTCTGCTTTCGTCTTCCGTGTTTCAGGGAGTCGGTAAAGGACCGACCTCCCTGTTTCTCACGTTCATGAGGAGTCTTGTGTTTGCCGCAGTTTTTGCGTTCATTCTCGCAATCCCAATGGGTATGGGAGAACGGGGTGTCTGGTGGGGGCTGGTTGCTGGTGAAATGCTCGGCGGTTTGCTGGCATTTGCCTGGGTGCGAATGTACCTTTCACAACTGGACCGCTTGACCAGGGAAGAGACGCCACTACAAAAGGGGGAACCGGAAACCATGTGAAAAAAGACGACCCGCAGGATCAAAAATGTTGAGGGAATACCCATGAAAAAGTACCGTTAAATCTAAAAAAGGATTCTGGAACGTCAAACCCGGGGATACTGGCAACTGGTATATAATCAGGATATGGACACCTCACAGGGCTTTTAGTCCTGGCAAAAATCCTGCCTTGTGGGGTCCAATATTTCAAAAGAACCTGCTTTTTACCCTCTCTGTCTTGTGCTGGTACCGGGGACGAAATTCCAGTTTGTAATGAAAGGAATTAGGTAAAACGTGAGATCCGGCATGTACGGAACTTCAAACAGGACGGGGAGTAGTGAAGAAGTGCTTCAACGATAAAACGCGGGACAAATGACCAGTGATGCCACATAGGTAATTTCTCCGAACAAAGCACGTTGAATTTTTTCTAACCATAATCCACCTCGCATTCAATTTTAAAAAACACAATCTTAATCCCTGTCCCGGCCAAACATCAGGACGAGAAACGCACATGCTCTTCATGGAATTTTCCAAGACCTGCGAGAAACTGGAGGGTATCTCCGGCCGATTGGAGATGATCGATATCATCAGCACCGTGCTGCCCAACCTGGCTCCTGAAGAGCTACCGATCTTTGTACGGTTTGTCATGGGGAGGATCTTTCCTGACTGGAGTGCACAGAAACTGGGGATCGGACCTAACCTTCTCTCCGAGGCAATCGGGTATGTAGCGGGTATTAAAAAAGAGCAGGTGATCGAGAAGATCAACCGGACCGGTGATGTCGGGCAGGCTGTTGAGGAACTCTTAATGGAAAAGTCAATGACCACGTTCTTCCACGAGGAACTGGACCTTGTCCGGGTGTACCATGAACTTGTCAGCATAGCAGAGATGGAGGGGAAAAAATCCCAGCGGGAGAAACTTCTCGCAGTCCGCCGGCTGCTGGGCAATGCCCACCCGCTCGAAGGCAGGTATCTTGCACGAATCATGCTCGAAGAGCTCCGCATCGGTGTCGGGGAAGGAAGCGTGCGGGAAGCGATTGCAAAGGCATTTTCTGTTGAGTCAGCCCTTGTCGAACATGCCACGCAGGCATTAAACGATTCAGGAGAAGTTGCCCGGCTCGCAAAGATCGGGCCTGATGCACTCAAAGATGTCCATATAACTCCGTTCCACCCGGTACGAATGATGCTCGCCCAGCAGGGCGCTATCGCCGATATGATCACCGGGTATGGACAGATTGCAGCAGAGTACAAATACGACGGATCACGTTTTCAGTTCCATAAAAAAGGCAACTGGGCACGGATGTACTCGCGGCGGCTTGAGGATGTGACGGGGGCACTGCCGGATGTGATAGAGCAACTGCTCAGTTCAACAGATCATGACGTGATCCTTGATGGAGAAGTCATTGCGATCAAGGACGGAAAGCCCATGCCGTTCCAGTCCGTGCTCCGCCGCTTCCGGCGCCGCCACGATGTGGCAGAGGCAACTGTGGCAATCGAGCTGGTGCCTAATGTCTTTGATATCCTCTGGCTTGATGGCGAGACACTGATCGATCTCCCGCTTACAGAACGAAGGAAAAAATTAGAGAGCGTTGTGAAGATGTTCATCGCCCCGCAGGTGGTGAGCAGCGATGCTGCAGTGATTGAAAAGACCTATACCGATGCTCTCGCTGCCGGGCACGAAGGGATTATGATCAAGGTCCCCGCTTCACCATATTCACCAGGCCAGCGAGGTAAGAACTGGATCAAGATCAAGCCTGAAGTGGACACGCTCGATCTCGCGGTGATTGGTGCCGAATGGGGTGAAGGGAAGCGGGCACATGCGTTCGGTTCGTTCCTTGTAGCCTGCCAGAACGACGGAAAACTCATTCCGTTGAGCAGGGTTGCTACCGGCTTTTCCGATGAGCAGCTGGCCGAAGTATACGAAATGCTCAAGGACACCGTGATCGCAAAGAGCGGCAAGGAAGTGACATTTGAACCGTCGCTGGTCTTTGAGGTGGGGTATGCAGAGTTGCAGGCCAGTACCAATTATGAGGGCGGGTTTGCCCTGAGGTTCCCCCGGTTTATCCGGATCCGTGATGACAAGGATCTCACCGATATCGAAACGCTCGACAGTATCCAAGACCGGTACAAGCGGCAGGCAAATTCCGCACAGGCTTACAAGGCTTAAAAGAGCGTTCTCTGGGTTTTAAGTTCCGGAATGAGTGTACTGTGCCCGAACCACGACCCTGATCCGAGCCGGGCGGATACCTGACTGACGGCCACATCGAGTGACGGACAGACCATAGGGGGCGTATTCATCGCTTTTCTTGTTGCCTCGCGTATCACCCATGTACCAAGCGGCGCCCAGTAATCGCTCGATATGCTGCGAATGACAATCACCCTCGCGCAGCGCCGGATGCTTTTAAGATATTCACACGCCGCAAGTCGTGCAGAATAGTATGCTCCGGATATCGGCGAGTACCCTTTCTTGTTCAGACCCTCCCGGTCCTGCACAATCACCTCCTCATCTCCTGCCCACAGGGTCCGTTTCCCCCAGCACTCGATCATCTCGTACTTCCAGTCGCCCGGGACAAGAATGCAAAGGATCCGGTTGCCGTAGATTTCCCCGTCAAACAGACGAATCTCTTCCAGCGGGGGGAAGCGGGCAATCTCTTTTTTCAACTGTATCGACAGGGTATCATCAACTGCCGTGATCGCCCAGCGTGTGGGAACAAACTTCCGCCGCTTGCCGAGCAGCCCGGCAGTCATCAGTTTAGTTATCTGGTACACATCGATATCAGCATCCATGAGGGCAACGCAGGCATCGGTTGCCATCACATCGGTGTCTGACGTGATCCGGTCAACTGCCCGTTCCACCCGGGCACTACCGATCACATCCATATGTTTCACCGGGCCGCAAAGTCCGACCGGGGCGACCGTGCCATCGAAGTTCAGGTTGAACGCAACCGGTTTAACAAACGATACATCGACATCAAGCGGGATGGATGAGATGGCAATTTCCTGCAGGTTACCGGCAACCAAGTGCAGTCCCGCATTACCGCGGATAGTACGGGCACGGATACCAACAATATCCTCCATCCCGAGATTGCGGTTGATCCAGTCGGGAGGATTATCGGAATCATTGATCAAAAGGGGTCCGCCCTGCAGATCCGGATACCCGTAACTGCCGATGAAAACCGATGGTGAACTGCCCTGGTAATCCATGCTGGGTTTTATTGCGAGCGGGGCATGGAAGCGGCTCATAATCGGGCAGCGTGGCAGACCGCACAGGCCTTTTCCCTTGCACTCGGCGCAGCGCATCATATGCATCTTTTCCGGTCAGTCAACAATCGCACATGCTCTCCCGTTAAACCGGATCATTCGTTAAAATAATTAAATGAGCACGGTCTTTACAACCTTGGCTTCAGGCCCGGTAAATGATACGCGCCAGCCCACGTCATACCGGGCTCCGCACTCCGGGCAGATGAGGATCACCCGGTAAACTTCCCGTGTGGATTTGACAGGATTGTCTTTGATTGTATTTGAGTTGAGAACCGAGGTATGAAACCCGCGATCATAGCCGCAGCTCGGGCAGACATGGAGCTCATCTTCAACGGTCAGGAATGTTATTTTGCCAAGGTCCGTCATAAAAAATCTTATTAGAGCATTACGATCTGGATATGATATTATAATTTCCTGCGGTTCGCTGCTGCGATAATAATATCCGCGGCATTTTTCCTCCCGTTGATCGCAGCATGAACCTTTTGGAAGGGGCGTGGTGTGAGGGCCGCAGTTGTAACAATTTTCTGCTCAAGTTCCTCTTTAGTAACGGTCTTTCCATCCACAAACGTGCCTGCGCCCATGTTAACAATCTTCCGTGCATTGTTCTGCTGTTCCGGGTGATTCGGGTCCATAATGATCAGCACAGGTTTTTCAAACAACATTGCTTCATGAAGCGTGGTAAGACCGCCGTGCACTATGGCAATCCGTGCCTTTGCAAGGTGTTCATAGATATTGGGAACAAATCCATGCGAGAAAAAATTATCAGAGGAGTCCGGAAGATCCGGTCCTGTATAAAACGCATCGAAGATCAGATCTTTGCGCTGGTCAGCGATGGTTTTTAACATCGCATATAAATGGAGTTTGTACGGTTCACCCCCAAAACTGGTAAAGATCGTTGTCTTCTCATTCCTGTACCGGGTGGGATCAAATTCATAGAACGGGCCGGTAAAACTAAAACGGCCTTTATCCCGGGGGGGGATCCGGAGATTATACTCGCTTATCGTATCCGGTGCCGGATAATCCGGGATGATAATGTGGGTTGCGAATCGCAAGTAAAGACTGAGCAGGAGGTTTAAGATTATCCAGACCGGGTTTGTTGCTCCGTCCCGCCCGCTGAAGTGATTCTGGTTTGTGATAAAAATGCACGGGACTTTCCGGAATCTGGCAGACATTACTCCCCCGAACATAGTATCACACACCACGCAGTCAAATGAATGAACTTTCAATAGCCGGCGAACCCTGACTGCTGATTTCAGCAGGTTATACGGGATCCATTTAGAGAACATGAGTGTTTTTTTGAGGCTGAAGAACCCTTCATCTCCTTCGAGATAGACTTCACGCTGGGTTTTGTGCAGGTTGGTACATCCATGTTGCTGCATGAAGTCGTAGGATTTGCCATAGCTGGCAAAATGGATAGTGTGTCCCTGCTGCTGCATATAATGCCCGAGATGGAGACAACGGGATGCATGCCCGAGTCCTTCACCGCAGACGACAAAGAGGATCTTCATAAAACTTCCACAAAAAATTACAGTTGATGGATAATTACAGGTTCTTTATATCACGCTAGGGAGGAATTCCCTTCATCAGACGAACCTTCTTCCGGGATAATGATCCATGCAATAATATAGGCAATTATGCCGATCCCCACCGACAACAGGGTTAACACTGCCCAGACAAGCCTGATGACTGTGGGATCGACATCAAAATGTTCCCCAATCCCGCTGCATACTCCACCGAGCATGCGCTGGTTTTTCAAGCGGTACAGCCGTTTCATACCATTACTTTTGGAAGTCTGCTCCATTAAAAGTGATTGGCCGAGGCACAAATTCAGATAATGGGGGAATTGAATGCCCGGTTGTTGAAAAAGATCGGGCATATTCATTTGTGCCATTGGACAAATCCCGTTGCATAATGATTAGGGTAGATCTCATCCAGCGGCTCTCCATTCTAATAGAGATAAACATCGCGGTTGGTGCAGAGTGTATCGCAGTAAAAAAGCAGAAACGTTTTGGCTGGGCAATTGCTGCCACATTTGGCCTTTTTTGTAATATTCGATCTCTCGAATGAAAATGATCCCGTCGGTTGCCGGGGTTGATACGTTCTGTGTTCGTTGCTGCAAATATCGTGATGCTGATCGCTGTGTGGCTGATGATTGAGGAAAAATAAAAGGAAAGATGGGCCCGCTGAGATTCGAACTCAGGACCTCCGCCATGTCAAGGCGACGTCATAGCCAACTAGACCACGAGCCCTCTAAAATATGATGCTCTATAACATCTGTGCTGGTATTATTAAAAATTAGTGCAATCAATGGTCAAAAACTGTGCCAAGAACGGGTGCCCGTGAACTATATTACGCAAACCCGCACATGTTGAACTGGTGATTGTATGTCCGAAGGCATTGATACAAAACAACTCTTTACGTACGAGCATGACGCAGGCCGTCTTGAACTGTTCATCCGCATCATCTACTGGATCCTGATCGGTATCGTCCTCTGGGTCTATGGCATCGTCGCGTTCATCTGCCTGTTCATCCAGTGGTTCCACATCCTGATTCTGGGCAGCAGGAACGAATGGCTCTCGAATGTTGCCAAAGGATATCTCGAATACCTGGTGAACGTCATGAGCTACACGTATATCATGACCGATGCACGTCCGGAGATCTTCCCGGTTGCCGTGAAGATTTTTAAAGAGTGAGACAAATCCTGACCGGAACCGGTCTACCTTTTTTTCTTTCAGCGAAGATACCCGGTTGAAATCGCATCATGGGTGATCATGTAACGTAACCATCATGCTGGTTTATTTCTCCCACATTGATTTCTCGACGATAAAAATCCATCTCCCGAATCGACAACGGGTTTAAAGTTTTTAACCAAGTAAAGGCAATAACAGATTTGTGGGAATTCTCGATACAATTGTTTCATTCTTTTCGAAATTTTTCGGAAAGAAAAAGCCCCCGGTCTATGATAACTGTTCCTTCTGTGGAGAGCGGGTATATCTTCCGTTCCATTGCGATTACTGCAACCAGTATTTTTGCGGCAAACACCGCCTTCCCTGCGAGCATGACTGTAAAAATATCAGCGAATGGAAGAAAACCTCGACATCAGAAGGTACAACCGTGGAAAGTAAAGCAGGGAACCTGTTTGTAAGGAAATAAGTGTTTAATGCCCATGTCAGGAAAACAGCGGGTAACACCTCAAGAAATCACCGGGCCTTTCTGCAGTGATTCGACACCACAAACCATTTTTTGCAATTGATCATCATGCTGTGGCGATTTCACGGAAGAGGATGGGTGCTGGCTCCTCTTTATATTCCACTCGTGACAACCATTGATCTGTATGATTGATGCTATCATTGCCAAAGTGAAAGGATTCCTGCTGAGTCCGGTTGAGACATTCCAGCAATCCAGAAACGATGAACCGGGCGTTGTATTTACGTATTTTGCCGCACTTCTCCTGTTCCATGCAATCCTCGTCGCTCTTATCGCCACATTTGGGATCGAGAAAATGCCGACGTATCCTGGAATCCCGGTGGGGATTGCAGTTCCGGTCATAGTCTTTTTAATGGCGCTGGCTGGCGGGTTTATCTTAACGCTCATCTTTGCCGCATGGCTTCACCTGTGGGTGTACCTTTTGGGCGGGCGCAAGGGGATCATGCAGACCTTCAAAGCGATCATTTACGGACACACACCCCGCCTGCTTCTCGGGTGGATTCCCTTCATCGGGTTCATTTTCATGCTCTGGTCACTGGTCCTTGGGATTTTAGGAATCCGCGAACTTCAGGAAATCAGTACCGGTAAAGCGATCCTTGCCGTTGTCATTGCCATTATTATTCCATTGATTATCGTCATTCTCATTGGAGCCTACTTTATAACCTCCTATATGACAACTACGGCAGTCCCGTTACCCCAGATGAATGCCTTCCCGACTGCGGTAAATTGAGCATACGGGTAAAGAGCATCAGAAATTATTCTCTTTTTTTGATTTTTTAAAAACGATGATTTCTTTGTGTGCGAGTTGATTTTTGATCTTTGATAAGTCGAAACGAAGACGTTTTGCCGTGAAATCCTAAATCAGATTCGACTCTTTTGTCAATTGCAATAATTTCATTCGGATGAACAGGCACGCATTACATTACGTCACGATTTTCCGCAGTTAAACAGGAAGACGATGACACACCCGGATCATCGTGATGCACGTGCACCAACCTGAAATAAAAAAAAAGAGAATCCCTAAATCTTCTCGTTCGATATCCTGGCACATGTTGCGGTAAAGATCCCGGGCATCCCGCGTATCTCTTCCATCACGCTTTCTGGCACTTCACTGTCCACGTTCAGGACCATGATGGCGTGCTCACCAGGATTAATCCGGCCGACCTGCATGCCGGCAATATTGATATTGGATTTCCCGAGGATGGTGGAGGCACGCCCGATAACGCCCGGCTTGTCCAGGTGGCGTGATACAATGACGTAGCCTTCGGGGATCATATCCATCGTGTAGCCACCGACCGCGACAATACGGCTGCGGCCCTTGAAGAATACCGTGCCGCTGACCGTCTCTTCTCCCTTGTCGGTCTTGACCCGGATGGTGATTAAGTTCTTGAACCCGCTGGATTCCTGCGTAACGGTCTCGCTGACGGCAATCCCGCGTTCCTTTGCAATGAAATCCGCGTTCACGATATTGACGGGGGCCTGGAGCACCGGGTCGAGAAGGCCCTTGAGGGCAAGACGGGTTACATACTTCATGCTGCCGGCATAGGCGGAGAGTTCCCCCCCGTAGATAAGTTCCACGGAGGAGAGCCTGCCACCCGCGATCTGGGTGACGAAGCGTCCCATCTTCTCGGCGAGCTGGGCAAAGGGTGCGAGCACATCTGCCAGTTCCGGAGGGACCATGGGTGCGTTAACCACATATTTCGCAGATCCGCCTTTCAAGACTTCCACGCATTGCTTTGCAACGGAAACGGCGACATTAACCTGTGCCTCGACCGTGCTTGCCCCGAGATGCGGGGTGACGATGATCTGGTCAAGCGTCAGGAGGGGGGATTCTGTTGGGGGTTCGGTCTCAAAGACATCGAGTGCCGCGCCGGCTACCTTACCGCTCTTGACTGCATCGTAGAGCGCCTTCTCATCGATGATGCCACCACGGGCACAGTTGATGATCCGCACACCGTCTTTCATCGTCGCGATGCTCTTTTCGTTGATGACATGTTTTGTCTCGGCGATCAGGGGGGTGTGGACGGTGATGACGTCCGCGACCTTGAAAAGATCGGCCATCGACATCATCTCGACACCGAGCTGGGCTGCCCGCTCCTTTGTTATGAACGGGTCGTAGGCAACGCATTTCATGTCCATTGCATTTGCCCGCTTTGCCACTTCACGCCCGATGCGTCCGAACCCGACTATACCAAGAGTCTTCTCGTTGAGTTCAACACCCATAAACTTCGAACGCTTCCACTCCTTCTTTTTGAGGCTCGCATTCGCCTGCGGGATGTTGCGGGCAAGGGACTGCATCATGGCCATCGTGTGCTCGGTTGCGGCAAGGGTATTTCCCTCGGGCGCATTGGCGACGATAATTCCTTTGCGGGTCGCCGCGTCCATATCAATATTGTCCACACCGACACCGGCACGCCCGATGAATTTCAGCTTTTTTCCTGCCTCAATCACCTTTGCGTTGACATCCGTGCTGCTCCGCACAAGCAGGGCATCGTAGTCCCCGATGATCTTGATGAGCTCTTCTTCCTTGAGGTCAGTCTTGACGTCCACGTCAACTGCCGCCCGCAGGATAACAAGCCCTTCTTCCGCCAGCGGATCACTGACGAGCACCTTTGCGTTTGCCATAAAAACCCATACAATATCTGCGCCATACTTAATCAGGGTTATTCTTTACGTGCCGGCAGCACTCGTGCACAGAAAATAAAAAGTACCGTAATGGCTGGAACTGCAAGCCGGCATGGTGACGGGCGATGATAATTATTAAACAGGGTGGCGATGAGATCATAAGTGGTGCGAACATGAAAAATGTCCCTAATATTCTCTGGTTAGAGGAGATCAGGAAGGAAGATATCATTTCTGTCGGAGGTAAAGGAGCATCTCTTGGGGAAATGGCCTCTATCGGCCTTCCCGTACCGAGAGCTTTCGTTGTCACTGCTCAGGCCTTCCGCAGGTTTTTAGTTGAGACCGATCTTGAAGAAAAGATATTTTCATCGTTCGATAAGCTCGATGTCGAAGACAACGCGGCGCTGGAGAAGGCAGCAGATCATGCAAAAGATCTGGTGATGAAGGCAAAGATGCCCGCAATCATCCATGATGAGATCAAGAAGGCATACAAGAAGATGTCTGCCGAAGATCTCATTGTCGCAGTACGGTCCAGCGCAACCGCAGAAGATCTCCCGGATGCCAGTTTTGCTGGCCAGCAGGAGACCTATCTCAATATCAAAGGAGAAGCAAACCTTCTTGACTCGGTCCAGAAATGCTGGGCTTCGCTCTATGGGGCACGGGCGATCTATTACCGGTCAAAACAGGGATTCGATGACCACACGGTCAATATCGCTGTTGTCGTCCAGCAGCTTGTCCATTCCGAAAAAGCAGGAGTCATGTTCACCTCTCACCCGATCACGGGTGAAAAAAATACTATTATCGAAGGTTCGTGGGGACTCGGCGAAGCAGTAGTATCAGGCTCTGTTTCTCCTGATAAGTATGTCTTTGACCAGAAAACCGAAAAAATCATTGACACGCTCATCTCAAACAAAAAAGTCGAAATTATCGCCGATGGCGATCATGGGACAAAACTGGTGGATGTTCCACCAGCCCGACAGGACTTACAGGTGCTCTCGGACGCAGAAGTTGCCAAGTTGGGAATGTACGGCAAGATTGCCGAGAACCATTACGGCATTCCGCAGGACGTTGAATGGGGAATTGTGAAGGGGACTATCTATATCCTCCAGTCCCGGCCGATCACCACCATTGGTGCAAAAAAGGAGAATAAGAGTATGTCCGGACAGAAATCGGAAGCAAAGATCATCTTAAAGGGTCAGGGTGCAGCACCTGGTATCGCTTCAGGAAAAGTCGTCGTTATCCGGGATGTCAAGGACACGGGGTCAGTCCGTGAAGGCGACATCCTTGTCACCAAAATGACCAACCCGGACATGGTACCAGCCATGCGCAAAGTGGCTGCAATTATCACCGATGAAGGCGGTATGACCTGCCACGCAGCGATTGTGAGCCGGGAACTCGGCACACCGGCGATTGTTGGCACCAAGACGGCTACGAAAATACTCACGAACGGGCAGCTGATCACTGTCGATGGTGAGATGGGACTCATCTACGAAGGGTTACTCCCGCAGGCAGCAGCCCCGGTGCAGGGTGCAGCTCCCCAGAGGCTGGTTGCCCAGTCATCCTCAATCATCACCGCAACCAGTGTCAAAGTGAACGTCTCTATTCCTGAAGCAGCTGCACGGGCAGCGGCAACCGGTGCCGATGGCGTTGGCCTGCTCCGGATCGAGCACCTGATTCTCGGCCTGAACAAGACACCGGGCTGGTTTATTGCCAACAACAAAGAAGAGGAATTCATCAAGGAGCTCCACGACGGCATAAAAATCGTCATGGACGCATTCCCGGGAAAAACCGTCTGGGTCCGGACGCTGGATGCACCCACCGACGAGTTCCGGAATATGCAGGGCGGGGAGAGCGAACCCCATGAACACAATCCGATGCTCGGCTGGAGAGGCATCCGGCGCGATCTCCAGAGCCCGGAGCAGTTCCGGCTCCAGGTAGAATCATTCAAACGTCTCTGGAAAGAGGGATACGAGAATCTCGGCATTATGTTCCCGATGGTCTCCCATCCCGACCAGTTCCTGAAAGCAAAAGAGATGATGCGGTCATACGGTGTCGATGTCGAAAACACCACGCTCGGTATCATGATCGAGATCCCATCGAGCGCAATCATGATCGAGGATTTCTGCAAAGCAGGGATCAAATTCGCCTCATTCGGGACCAACGACCTGATCCAGTACACCCTCGCCATCGACCGCAACAACGAAAACGTTGCAGACATGTACCAGCCACAGCACCCGGCAGTCCTTCACTTGATCCACAATGCAATCCAGGTGTGCAGGGCCTATAACATTGAATGCTCCATCTGCGGCCAGGCCGGTTCCGACCCGAAGATGGCAACGTGGCTGGTCGAACACGGCATTACCAGTATCTCGGCCAACATCGATGCAATCGCAAAGATCCGGGAAGCAGTTGCCCGCACAGAAAAGCGCATTATCCTCGAAGCCGCGAGATCAAAAGATGCTGAATAAGGGTTGTTCTGAAGAAGAACTCTTCTCTTTTTTCTCCAAAAAAAAACGGGAGGATCTTGATTATGATTACATCCTGAGCTCAATGTGCACACTCCCCCACCCGGTTGCGGTGCGGGCGCACTGCATGTTCATGGAGACCAACCTCGGCGACCCGGGTCTTTTTCCCGGCACTGCATCCCTTGAACAACTCTTAATTAAAAGATTCGGCGTCCTTTATCACTGCCCGGAGGCTGGGGGATATGCCACCAGCGGGGGCACCGAATCCAACCTCCAGGCACTCCGGCTTGCAAAGGTGCAGAGGAAAGAATGCACCTACCCGAATGCAGTAGTCCCGGAATCAGCGCATTTCTCGTTTAAGAAATCCTGCGATATTCTGGGCATTGAGATGCGGGGAGTGCCACTCTCTGATGATCTCCGTATGGATGCTAATGCAGCCGCAGAGCAGATAGACAGCAACACGATCACGATTGTGGGGATTGCCGGCACTACCGAGTATGGAATGGTAGACCCTATTGCAGATCTCGCAAAGATCGCGTACCAGCACAACGTTTTCTTCCACGTGGATGCGGCATTTGGCGGAATGGTGATCCCGTTCCTGGACAAACCAATCCCGTTTGATTTCTCACTGCCCGGCGTAACAACAATCGCAGTCGATCCGCATAAGATGGGTATGAGCACTATCCCAGCCGGTTGCCTGCTCACCCGGGAACCGGATATGCTTAACGCTCTCAACATAGACACTCCGTACCTTACGGTAAAACAGGAGTTCACGCTCGCCGGTACCCGCCCGGGGGCACCGGTTGCCGGGGCGCTCGCTGTAATGGACTATCTCGGGGTTGAGGGGATGCGGGCGATCGTATCAGGATGCATGAAGAACACGCACCGTCTTATTGCCGGCATGGAAACGTTCGGTTTCCCGCGGGCGGCAACACCGGACGTGAACGTTGCAACATTTATCGCAAAGAAAGAAGATATCCCGGTGCCATGGAAAGTCTCATGGACAAGACCGGGCCACCTGCGGATCGTCTGCATGCCTCATGTGCATGCCGATCGCATTGAGGCATTTTTAACCGATATTGGTGAATTACATGCTTGACCGACTGGTAGAATCCTTAGAAACCTGTCCCATGGTGAAACGGGGGGAATATAACTATTTCATCCACCCGATCACCGATGGCGTACCGATCGTTGAACCCGCACTGCTCCGCGATGTCTGCACTGCCATGATCAAAGTAATGGACTTAAACAACGTGGACAAGATCGTGGTTGTTGAAGCAATGGGCATCCACATTGGTGCAGTTCTCTCCACAATGACCGATATCCCGATGGTCGTTATGCGCAAGCGTGTATACAACCTCCCCCACGAAGTCCCGGTCCACCAGACGACCGGCTACTCAAAGGGCGAACTCTACTTAAACGGTGTATACAAGGGCGACCGTGTCGTGATCATCGATGATGTGGTGAGCACGGGAGGCACGATGGTTGCACTCTTAAAGGCTCTCGAGATTGCCGGAGCCGAGGTAGTCGATGTCTGCATTGCGATCCAGCGTGGCAATCCGGATATCGGAAGGCCATACAAATCACTGGTAAAAATTGAGGTCACTGAAAAGGTGCGTGTGGTTGAACGATATCTCTGATCTGGTCAATCGGTTAAAACAGCGGGGGGCACGGAAGGTGGCCCTCCAGTTCCCCGCCGGGCTGAAACGAGGGGCAGCGGAGTATGCTGCTCAGCTCAGGACTGCCGGTTTTGAGGTGATCATAAGTGGCGATCCGTGTTACGGTGCCTGCGATCTCGCACTCGATACCCTTGCCCATGCAGATGTACTCGTGCATATCGGTCATACACCGGTTGATGAACAAGAGAATGTGATCTTCGAACCCTACCCGGTAGATTTTGATGTCGCCGTACTGGCAAATGCACTCCCGCTCCTGAAAGAAAAGATAGTTGGGCTCGTCACCACCGTGCAGCACATTCACCTGATTCCCGCGATGGAATCATTCCTCCGGGAGAAGGGGATCGATGTGAGGGTCGCAGACGGAGGAAAACGGACACCGAACCGTGGGCAGGTGCTCGGGTGCAGCTTTGCCGCAGCACGATCAACACATGCTCCGGAAATTCTCTTTATTGGCACCGGTATCTTTCACCCAATCGGCATTGCCCTTTCCACACGAGCACGGGTGATCGCACTTGATCCATTGACCGGCATTGCCCAGGAAGTGAGCGGAGATGCACTCCTGCGCCGGCGTTTTGCGGTGATGGAAAAGGCGCGGGATGCAAAAAACATTGGCATCATCGTGAGCTCAAAGAGCGGGCAGGAGCGTATGGCACTCGCACAGCGCTTATCTGCTCTCTCGCCAAAAGCAGTGATCGTTACTATGCGGGAGGTGAGCCCGGATGAACTGCTCAATCTCGGGTTTGCCTGCTACGTGAACACGGCCTGTCCCCGGCTTGCCTACGACGACCAGGTACGCTTTCCCGCACCCGTCCTCTCACCGCAGGAATTCGAGATTCTCTGCGGTGTGCGGACATGGGACGACTATGCCATTGACGAGATTGTATGAAACTAAAACAACTTGAGATGACACTCCAGAAGGCGAAAGGGTATGAGAAGCCCCGTCATTCGCTCGAACAATACATGACCCCCGCACCACTTGCCGCCCGCATGCTCTACCACGCGCTCATGAAAGGCGATATCGAGGGGAAGAACGTCTGTGATCTCGGGAGTGGTACCGGGGTGCTGGCTATTGGCGCTGCACTCCTTGGCGCCGAATCAGTAAAAGGGGTGGAAAAAGATCCCAACGCCGTTGCCGTTGCAATGGAGAACGCAGCACTCTTTGGGGCAGACGTGGAGTTCATCACCGCAGATATCCTTGACACAACGCTGCCGGAGAAGATCGGCTCCTGCGATACCATCGTCATGAACCCGCCGTTCGGGGCGCAGAAGGTTCATGCCGATCGACCGTTCATCGACCTCGCGGTCAGGACCGCCCCCGTGGTCTACAGCATATTTAATGCGGGTTCCACCCAATTTGTAAAAGCCTTCATCCGTAAACGGGCCGAAGTTGCCGAACAGGTCGGCAGTGCATTTGCCATCAAACGCACCTTTGCCTTCCACACCCGGGACGTGCTGGAGTTCGAGGTCGAGATCCTACGACTGATTCGGAAACAATAACCCCGCCCCGCAGTGCAACAAAGACCATCACCGGACTTGCCGCTGCACACATGGTCACCGACATCTACATGCCGGTATTGCCTGCGATACTTCCCCTGCTCATCTTAAACAACGGGTACTCGTATTTTACCGCGGGTCTCTTAATCACGGCCTACAATGTCACATCGTCATTCACCCAGCCGGTAATCGGCTGGCTATCCGACACCAAAGGCTTAACGATCAATATCAGCATCAGCCTGCTCATGTCGGCGGTATTTGTCGGGCTGATGGGTATTGCCCAGAACTATTACCTCATCATGCTCTTAGCCGTGCTCGCTGCACTCGGGCATGCCTGTTTCCACCCGTCAGCGCTCAGCATGGTGAGCAGGCTCTGCACCAGTGAAAACCGGGGAAGGCTCACATCGTTTTTTGTCGTAGGGGGAAATCTGGGGTACGCCATAGGCCCGGTGCTGGCCGGTGGCATTGTATGGTGGCTGGGACTGCCCGGACTCCTCCTTTTGGTCCTGCCCGCAATCGCCATGGTATTTGCTTTAAAATACATCCTGCCCGGGGGAATCACACGAACCTGTGCATCCAGGACCGGCGCGGTTGAAACTCATCATCCGGTCACGTCAAAAAAACCGTTCATTATCCTGATGATCGCATCCATCCTCCGGGCATGGGCGATCTTTGCCGCCATCACGTTCCTGCCAATGTACCTGGTCTCCCAGGGGTATGACCTTGTTATGGCGAGCATGATAGTCACCCTGATGCTGCTCACTGGGGTAGCCGGGCAGGTTGTCGGAGGACATTTCTCGGACAGGTACGGGAGAAAAGAGTTTATGATCTTCGGGCTTGTACTCTCAATTCCCCCGTTCTGCTTCTTCATGCTGACCAGCGGGATCCTGTCGATCATTGGCTTGCTCCTTTTCGGATTCTTTCTCTGGTCCACCTTTGCCGTTGCCGTCGCCATGTCTCACGAACTCCTTCCCGGAAACGTTGGGCTCGCATCCGGCATCATGCTCGGGCTTGCGATCGGGTTTGGGGGGCTGGGGGTCGCTGTCAACGGTATAATTGCCGACCATTACTCGCTTGCTGCAGCGCTCGGGACAATTCCCATCCCGATTGCCGGAGCTATTCTCCTGATGTGCGTGCTGCCGTACCCATGGAAGACGCTCCGGCAGGGGCATATAAACACAACACCGCAATGAAAGCCAGTATAATTATAAAGTCAGATGGAAAATGAGATAATTGAGGATTTACTATGGACAAGACAGGAATTATTGCATTAATCGTTGGAATTGTTCTGTGTGCACTGGGATGTTATGGGATCTGGGCGTTCCTTCCTCAGGTCATTATCGCCGTGAAAGGGTTGATCGGGATAGCAGCCGTCTGTATAGGACTCATGCTGGTTATCTTCGGCATCCTGATTGTCAAGGACTGATAAGATAATACTGCTTTTAAAAGAGAACAAAAAATTTCTTTTTTAAACCTTGACAACAAGGCATTGTGAACCGGCAGTTTCGAGCACCGGCTCTCTCTTATCTTCAAAAAAGTCATCAAATGCCTTTTTCACACCGGGTGCAGTGACATAGTCATGGGAGAGGATAACACCTCCCGGGGTCATACGGGAATGGAAGAACTCAAGACACATCTTTGTGCTCTCGTAGGTGTCAACGTCAAGATTCACCATAGAGAAGGTCTTGTCCTTCACCGGTTCTGACGTGCCGGGAAAGATCCCCTTATAGAAAAACACATTATTGTAGTCTTTGAGATAGTCTTTTACTGAATCGTACGAAGCCGCAAATTTTCCTTCGTAAAACGGCCAGACCATATCGATATCTTCTACTTTTGGCAATCCTTCGAACGTATCAAAAAGGTGGAGGGATTTATTGCCCTTTGCCGAGCAGATGATCTTTGCCGAACCGCCTTTGAACACCCCGACTTCCGCAATATCTCCCGGTAATTTGTGCGTCCGTTTCACGGACATATAGATATGAAATGCCTCAATGTCCTCTAACAGCAGTTCAGTTTCAGAACGGATCTTCTTTAAAATCTGTGCAAACTCTTTGCGATCTGAACATCCATAGTGAGAGAACCTGCCCCGGTTTGCGATATCGTTTCCCATAAATGGTTCAAAAAAAACGAATTTACGGAATTTGAGAAGATGTCTGCTTGGCAGTATGGAATCAACTGCACTGAACAGGTGCTTCTTAGGAAGGAGGCTCATGTCTTTATGCATTGGTTTTTCTGAAATTTATAGTGTTTTATAAAGGGAGGGTGGGGAATTTTGCCGTGAATTTTAGCAAGGCTATGTAAACGTACCCCGTGTTTGATGTCAGACTTTTGTACTATGAAACAGGCTCGCTGTTTTCATGTGCCGGTCTCCCTGCGGATAGAAGAAAGGGAATCGTATTATTGAAAACCAGACTGCGGGGGCGGGGCATCCACGT
This sequence comes from uncultured Methanoregula sp., assembly GCA_963676675.2. GTDB lineage: Archaea > Halobacteriota > Methanomicrobia > Methanomicrobiales > Methanospirillaceae > Methanoregula. Next base: position 2,653,222 of record OY781161.1, read on the forward strand.
CCAGTTCATCCAGAAATGGCATCAACCCGGCAATATACGGTACGGTTTTCCCACCTTCTTTCATCCAGGTTTCTCCCACGGTTACTATTTCGATAATAAGGGGAAATTCACGCATTGTCTGTTCAAACGAGGGATCGTTCTCCCGGGTAAATTTCAAAAAACTCCCTACGGCAATATACGGTCGCTCAAATTCCCCCACGGGAGAAAATTCCTGCACAACTGACTCAAAAGTGCGGGTGCGGGCAAGATCTTCTTCGAAAAAAAGGATGACGGTGACTCCATAGGTCCGGGCAATCTCGTCGAGAAAGCGGACATCGAGGGTTCTTCCTTCAGTTACACCAAGGGATCCCAGTTTTTCTGCAGGTGTAGTCCCGCCAAGGGCAGACCAGGCTTTCATCTTTTCCATAAAAATGGTGGGTGGGCGACAGGTGTAAAGCTATGGATAGGGGCGCATAAAAAAAAGAATTATTCTCTGCCAAATTTGTTGAGCAGGGAGAAGCCAACGCCAAAGAACAGGACTGCTGCAACCGGCCAGACCGACCAGGTGATTTTCCCGTTCTGGTAGACATCAATGGCGACAAAAAAGACACAGAACATGAGCATGACGGCTATCTGGTACCACCATTTCTTCTCGCCTTTGGTTTTTGTGAACTCATCTGCCATGGTATATCACTCCGTTAATTGATCGTTTACGATTATACACTCTGCGATACGGGTGTATGAACCGGGATATCCCGGTTCAGATATTCCCCTGCTGTGATCCCTGTTTTGGCACAAAGGCGTTCGCGATGAGGTCTTTGTTAAAGGATGAGGGGACTGTACCCGTCCGTGCGTAAGTGTAGAGAGCAGTAACAAAGATGCCCTGCATGGCCAACGCCACAATTGCGAGAATGGCAACAACGATTACGAACAGCGCGGCGGCAAGAAGAGTACTTGAACTGAGTACCCAGATTACAAAGATACCAATACAGGCAACAATCCCAATCGCCAAAAATACAAGGGTGATTGAACCACTGCCAACGATACTCTCACCCCAGGTCTTCTTGATCAGGGAAACTGAGTCTTTTACCGAGTCGACAACCCCTTTGTCTTCAAGGATGAGGATCGGGACCACAAAGTACGTGACAAGCCCCCATGCTCCGCCAACCAGTACTGCTGCGATCTGGCCGATAAAACCAAACTTTTCCTCAAGAGCCTGGAGGATCAACCCGACTGTTGCAGAGATCAGGGCCCATGCAAGGATCGAACCGAAGTGCCGCATAGCGTTCGAGAGACCATCGCCAATCGTTGCTTCCTTCCCATTGAGCCGTGCATTGACACAGGTGATCAGGGCGGTGTTAAAGAAGATCACCACAAAATAGCTGACCACGTAGAAAACAAACAGGAGCCCGTAGAACATAATCGGGCCAACATCGCTGTTGCTCATGAAACTGTCCGTAAACAGGAGCGGAAGCGCAAAGGTGAGGAGGACAATCAGCGACACGATACCCGAGAGAATGGGGAATACCAGAAGTTTTTTGTCATCCATAAGAATGTTCCAGCTCGTTTTTACAAGAGCGAAACTTCTGCCAATACTTTCAAACATAGGAACGAAAGGTGGGATGTTTCATATGATGAATGTTACGAGACGGGAGATGAAAAGAAAGGGAGAAACAAGATGATGACACCGTTCTGGTTACCCGTCGCGCCTTGCCATGACTATTATTGCAAGACCCAAGGCTAAAATTCCCGCAGTCATGGTAAAACCTGATGTTTTTGTCTGAGATGGGAGGGTGATGATTGGGGGTGTAAGGGTGGGAAGTGCAGACTGTACAGCAGTCACCGGTTGTCCGGCAACCGGTTGGCTGAGCGTGATCACGCTGCCCGGAACAACGTTATTGGAATTATCAATCTCTTCTACATTCAGCACCATAACCTGACCACTCTGCGTCTGCGGGACGACACCATTAACGGTGACTTGAAGAGAGATATCGTTGTTGTTGGAGTAGGAGAGGAGTGCCCCGTTCACAAACGCGGCCGAGCCCGATGCACTCTGCTGAGCGGCATTCCGGCCATTCTGAAGAACCTGAATGTTCCACCGGGCATTCGTAAGATCAGTCTGCATCTGGAGTTCGTGACCTTTGATAAATGTGGTGGCACCAGAAGGACCGATGTAGAATGTCGCTGTCACCTGCTGCTGCCCGCCAATCACAAGGGGAGGGTTGGGCACATAGGAGACAGAGGAGAGTGTGTAGGTCGCCGCTACCGGAGTAACGAGAAACAGGACCAGAGCCATCGCAAGAGAGAGGAGGGTAATTCTGCGGATCATACGGTTCAACCAAGGGATGTCTGCTGTAAAAAAGATAGATGTATCGTTTAAGATTCGCAGGTTACCGGTTCAGTGCATCCTGCACGAATGAACCGATATGCTCGATCGCCCGTTTGGCTTCCGGCACATCACGGGAAAATACCTGCCAGCAGTGGAACATCCCTTCCCAGAGCTCCAGCTGGACCGGTGATCCAGCCCAGCGCGCTTTCTGAACAAACGCTGCCACATCCGAGAGTAAGAGCTCGTGTGTCCCGATCTGGATATAGAGCCGGGGGAGCTTTTGCAGTTTTGCATGTACCGGTGATGCGAGGGGATCGCTTGGATCCTTTCCCGCAAGGTACACCGTGCGGATGGCGTGGAGCCGGGCCGGGGTGATCCAGTCAAGTCCCGTGTTTCTCTCAACGGATTCTCCGGTAAACTGCATATCGGTCAAGGGTGACAGGCAGACTGCTGCAATGGGGAGAGGAAGCTTTTCATCCCGTGCAGAGATGAGGAGATCGAGCACGAGCGTCCCTCCTGATGAGATACCTATCGGGACAATGTGATGAGGCAGGACTCCATGAGCTATCAGGTATTTGTAGGCACAAAGTGCGTCATTCGCTGCTGCAGGAAACACATGTTCAGGGGCCAACCGGTAGTCCACCGAGAATATCTGTGCACAGCAGGCGCGGGCAAGATTCGTGCAGATGCCGATATGATCGCGGGTCGAGCCCACGGAAAATCCCCCGCCATGGAAAAAGAGGATGGTGCGTTCCGGCAGGGATTCAGGAACGGTGATCCAGAACCCGTCCAGCCCGTCACGGATCACCACGCGTTCCAGTTTCGGCTGTTCAATCTCCTGGAACTCCACATACAAAGCAGAGAACTCCTCACGGGCACGGGTTGGCAGTATTTTTGGGTCCGGGATACCCGCTTTGAGTGCGGAGAGGAGATCTCCGATTGGATCAACGATCATTATCTCTGGATTTGGTGCGACAGGGAAATAAAGTAAGGGGGTGCACCCTGTGCAGTCACAGGATAAACAGGATAACGGACAATAATTTCGCACCTAAAAAAAGATTATTTCCGGGTCCTTGCCGAGATCACGATACCTGCTCCCCCAAAGATGAGCGCCGCAAAGGCGATTGCCGGGGGTAATGGGGCTTTTGTGGTTGGAATGGGGGTTGTTGTTTCAGGTTTCGCGTTCAGGGTTGCATACAGATCGACAGTCTGTCCTTTTGCCGGGTACCGTGCTATAGTTCCGGTATACGGTTCATATCCGGCTTTTGAAACGGTAAATGCCCGATAGGGGGTCCCGGTAACATACACCTCGACACTGAGTGTTCCTTTGGCAATTTTTCCTTTGATAACGTTATCAAACGCCACTGTTGCACCGTCAACATTGGTATGGACTTTGTACCACCCGATATCGCCGCCATCAATCGTTGGATTTACTGTGGGAGTGTCAGCCGGGTTGATGGATCCATAGAGATCAACACTTTCTCCCCTCAGGGGAACACGATCGATAGTTCCTGTAAAGGAAGTGTAGCCATCCTTTTTTACCGTATAAGAATGAAACGGAGTGGTAGTCGAATAGACGGGCACATAGACAACACCTTGTGAGATCTCGCCCTTTTCCGTCGCATCGAACACTACCGTTGCACCGTCGACATTGCAATGGACAACATACCATCCTACATCCCCGATGATTGCAGCCGGGGTTGTCGAAGGCAGCTCTCTTAAGGTTGCATACAGGTCAACCATATCTCCCTTGACGGGAACTTTTGTAATCGAATCGATAAATGTTGAATACCCGGTTTTCTTGACGGTCAATTTTTTATATGGACTGGTGATATTTACCGGTACGGTCATGGGACCTTGCGGTACTGTGCCAATAAATTTGTCATCGAGATAGATATTTGCCCCGTACACATCACAGTGGATCACATACCATCCCTGATCGCCACCGATCTCTTCGGCAGATGCCAGAGGGAAGCAGAGGAATGCTGCCATTCCCAGAATAACTAATAAAAGATACTGGTGCTTCATCACTTCACCTTTGTAAAAATGATGTTAAAAATTCTCCGTAATAATTGAAACGATGAGGGTTGATTGTGCAGATTTCTCGTGGTATGAAAAAACATATCATGCAGGTCGTGAACCTTGTGCTGTTCCTGAATGAACAGGATGATAATTTAACGAAAGGCTTCGCTCTTCAATAAAAAATCATAAGAACAAGATACCGTGTAAAGAAGGAAAGTGATAGCAGCTTGGTATAGTTCCCGAGGACTCGCGTACCTCAGTACAGTATACTACGTGTTCCGGCTTAACTGCTGGGTTCGGAATGAGACCAGGTGTTTCCCGAAAGCTATGGCCGCTATCACCAATAAAGGCATCATCAGGGTCATGAACCCATAAGGTGTCCCGTAATGGACAGATGACAAATGAACGAAATGCTTCGCTCTAGGGTAAGAAATACTACAAGATACCGTGTAAGAAGGAAAGGTGATAGCAGCTTGGTATAGTTCCCGAGGACTCGCGTACCTCAGTACAGTATACTACGTGTTCCGGCTTAACTGCTGGGTTCGGAATGAGACCAGGTGTTTCCCGAAAGCTATGGCCGCTATCACCACATGTTGTTTGCTTTTTTAGATGCAGGCGAAGAACATTACATTCTTCTCCACGCCATACTCCAACTAAGGAATACAGCGTAAGCCAAGGTCCGGATTTGAACCGGAGTGTAGTTGCTCTGCAGGCAACCGCGTGGCCGCTCCGCCACCTTGGCAGCCGTGTAGGATGATACCCCATCCAATAGGATGGGATATAATATAAGGTTTGCACTAAGAATTTCGTCTGGGTTTAACGTGGTGAGCACTAGTGTTCGGACGTTAGTACTCCCGGACTGAACACGTCGTTGCCTTCGTGCGTACATCCGGAGCCTATCAAACGGATCTTTTATCCATGTCCTGTAACGGAGTCTCTTTTTAGGCCGGGTTTCAAGCTTAGATGCTTTCAGCTTTTATCCCTTGGCGCGTAGCTGCTCGGCACTGCCTTGTCAGACAACCGATCGACCAGAGGCGCCGAATGAAAGTTCCTCTCGTACTATTTCATTCTTACCCTCAGACTCCAAACACTCCTGATAGATAGTAACCGACCTGTCTCACGACGGTCTAAACCCAGCTCACGATCCCCTTTAATAGGCGAACAACCTCACCCTTGGCCGCTGCTGCACGGCCAGGATGGAAAGAACCGACATCGAGGTAGCAAGCCGCCGGGTCGATATGTGCTCTTGCCGGCGACGACTCTGTTATCCCCGGGGTAGCTTTTCTGTAGTCAATAAGCCTCACCAAAAGGCTATATTGGTTCGTTAGACCCGAGTTTCCTCTCGCGATTATTTGCTTTGCATAATCGCGTCAGGCCAACTTATGCTCTTGACACTCTTCTGTGGGTTTCTGACCCACATGAGTTGACCTTGGGGCACCCTTGATATTTTTTCGAGGGTGTGGCGCCCCACCCAAACTGCCTACCTACCGTTGTCCTCGTAAGAGTGAGAACTACAACAAAACTAGGATGGTGTCTCATCGTTGGCTCCCCGTTCCCCGAAAGAAACGGATATAACGCCTCCCATCTACCCTGCGCAAGGATTATCGTAATTCAGCGACAGGCTGCAGTAAAGCTCCACGGGGTCTTCACTTCCCATCAGGAGTCCCTAGTCTCTGCACTAGGACAAAAAGTTCAACGGATTCGTGTTAGGGACAGTATCGCACTCATTAATCCATTCATGCAAGTCGCCAATTAAGCGACAAGGTACTACGCTACCTTAAGAGGGTCATAGTTACCCCCGCCGTTTACGAGTCCTTCGTCCGGTTGAACCCGGTGTTCAGATACTCGCACTGGGCAGGAATCAGTGACTATACTAGTCCTTTCGGAGTTGCAGTCACCTATGTTGTTATTAGACAGTTAGTGCGACCCGGTCACTGCGACCTGCCTGATCTCCAGGCAGGCACCCCTTATCCCAAAGTTACGGGGCCAATTTGCCGAGTTCCCTTAACTACGATTAAATCCGACACGCCTTCACCTCTTCAGCGAGGGGCACCTGTGTCGGTTCTCGGTACGGATGTATGACTCCCTTTTCATGGGCTCCAGGAATTTGCCATGTTTCCTCATCACGCTTTCTTCCCTTTCTCACCATTACGGTACTCCACGGAATTATACGCTTGAACGGGACGACGGTCCCGCTTGGCATACCCCGAAGCGTCAGGGCTTACGCTAAAAATCATACAGTACAGGAATATTAACCTGTTTCCCTGTCGGTACGTTCGAGTTACGACGCACCTTAGGACCGACTAACCCTCGGCTGACGATCATTGCCGAGGAAACCTAGCCCCTGCGGCGGATGGGATTCTCACCCATCTATGCTTCTACTAGTGCCAGAATTCTCAACACTACACGGTCCACTGGAACTCACGCCCCAGCTTCTACCCATGCAGAGCGCCTCCCTACCAGATCACCTTTCGGTGCTCCGTGGTCTCTGTAGTAGGTTTTAGCCCCGTCCATTTTCACCGCCCTAAATCTTGACTGGTAAGCTGTTACGCACTTTTTAAAGGATAGCTGCTTCTGAGCTCACCTTCCAGTTGTCTTTGACCTAGGACCAATTTCAGTGTTTACACTTAACCTACATTGAGGGACATTAACCACGGTCTGGGTTGTTTCCCTTACGTATTACAAGCTTACCCCGTAATGCGGACTTCCAACCATCTAGGGTGTCCGGGAGTTTGGAGTTTGACAGGGGGGTGAGCAGTTTCCCGCCCAGCTCCCCCAATCAGTGCTCTACCTCACGAACGACCTCCGGTTAGGTCATGCTGCGACATGTTTAGGGAGGAACCAGCTGATGCCGGGCTCGATTAATCTTTCACTCCTATACGCAGGTCACACGAATGATTTGCATATCAATACCGCTTGCGGTCCTCCATGCAACTTTCGTCACACTTCAACCTGCCCACGCATAGATCGCCCGGCTTCGGGTCTTATCCTACTGACTCCGCGCACTTTTAATACGCCGTTCCATGCATTGCTGCTACGAACTTGTTGGTTTCCCTGTGGCTCCCCTTTTGGGTTAACCTTCGCCAATAGAATAAACTCTCTGGCCCGTTCTTCAAAACGTACGTTACGACCTTGGCAGGCATGCCCGTACTACCGCCTCGCGACGGGTTCCTTCACATGCAAGATCCTTTCAGGCCGCAACTCGCGATCTCCTACCAATTTCAGGCGCTTTTAACCACCTTTTCAGGGTTACTTTTCAGCTTTCGCTCACGCTACTACTTCGCTATCGGTTTCAAGTTGTATTTAGCTTTGGAGGTTGATGACCCCCGAATTCCCGCGAGAATTCCAGCCCGCGGTACTCAAGACTCCCCTTAACCCTGTCTGCTTCTGCGTACGGGACTATCACCCTCTGTAGTGTGCCGTTCCAGGCAACTTCCGCTTCGCATCCAGGGCCGAACAGGGGGCTTATTACACCACATCTCCCTTGCGGGATTCGGTTTGAGCTCTGTCGTGTTCGCTCGCCGTTACTAACGACATCTCGGTTGATTTCTTTTCCTGCCCCTACTAAGATGTTTCAATTCGGGGCGTTCCCTATCCTCAACGGATAAATACCTAAGTATTAGGATGTCCCATTAGGGTATCTCCGGATCATAGATTCCTTGCGTCTACCCGGAGCTTATCGCAGCTTGGCACGCCCTTCATCGGCACTTGAACCGAGCCATCCAATGGTAGGATTATACTAATGCTCCGCTAAACCCATTTAACGTCCTTAGTGCAAACCTTTACACGGCCTCGCAAAGTCATTGGTTTGACTCTCAGCCCTTCCCTCGTGATTCGCATCTCGAGGTGCATCTAAAACGGCTCATCGGGATTCGAACCCGAATTCATTCGCCCCATTATGGCGATTGAACCTATTTGTGTTGACACTGGCAACTTTACAGTTTGTTTAATAACCGCAGAATCCCGAAAAATCAATTTCGTTAGGAGGTGATCCAGCCGCAGATTCCCCTACGGCTACCTTGTTACGACTTAACCCCCCTTGCAAAACCTAGATTCGACCGCAGCGTATGCTACGGCCTCATCAAGACCTCACTCGGGTGGTTTGACGGGCGGTGTGTGCAAGGAGCAGGGACATATTCACCGTGCCATTTTGAGACACGATTACTACAGATTCCAGCTTCATGTGGGCGAGTTGCAGCCCACAATCCGAACTAAGGATGGGTTTAGGAGATTGCCTTCACCTTTCGGTGTCGATACCCATTGTCCCACCCATTGTAGCCCGCGTGTAGCCCAGATAATTCGGGGCATGCTGACCTACCGTTGCCCATTCCTTCCTCCTCTTTAGCAGAGGCGGTCCCAACAGTGTCCTCTCCATCCCGGGGGACGAGCTAGCAACTGTTGGCGTGGGTCTCGCTCGTTGCCTGACTTAACAGGATGCTTCACAGTACGAACTGACGACGGCCATGCACCTCCTCTCAGCTAGTCAAGTAGAGTCTTCAGCCCGACTATCATTCAGCTGTCTTATCTGGTGAGTTTTCCGGCGTTGAGTCCGATTAAACCGCAGGCTCCACCTGTTGTGGTGCTCCCCCGCCAATTCCTTTAAGTTTCAGCCTTGCGACCGTACTTCCCAGGCGGTACGTTTCACGATTTCTCTTCGGCACCTCGGTGACTCGTGGTCACCGATACACCTAACGCACATCGTTTACGGCTGGGACTACCCGGGTATCTAATCCGGTTTGCTCCCCCAGCTTTCGTCCCTCACTGTCGGAGCCGTCCTGGTGAGGCGCCTTCGCCACAGGTGGTCCCCCAAGGATTACAGGATTTCACTCCTACCCCTGGAGTACCCCTCACCTCTTCCGGTCCCTAGTCTGCCAGTATCCCTGAGACGCCTTCCGGTTAAGCCGGAAGATTTCCCCAGAGACTTAACAAACCAGCTACGAACGCTTTAAGCCCAGTAATAGTGGCCACCACTCGAGCCGCCGGTATTACCGCGGCGGCTGGCACCGGTCTTGCCCGGCCCTTTCTTCACCAGTTTTTTAAACTGATGGACAGCCCGATTTAACGGGCACTCGGAGTTCCCTTATCACGGTTTCCCGCATTGTAAAGTTTTCGCGCCTGCTGCGCCCCGTAGGGCCTGGATTCGTGTCTCAGAATCCATCTCCGGGCTCTTGCTCCCACAACCCGTACCGATTACAGGCTTGTTGGGCCGTTACCCCAACAACTACCTAATCGGCCGCAGACCCATCCTATGGCGGCTGACCTTTCGACTACAAAGCATTCCAGCATTCATAGTCTATGGGGTATTATCCCCAGTTTCCCGGGGTTATCCCCCACCTTAGGGTAGATTGTCCACGTGTTACTGAGCAGTATGCCGAGGTCTTACACCTCTCGACTCGCATGGCTTAATCGAACTCCGATAGCAGTGGCCTCTGGCAGGATCAACCAGAATTAATTTGTACATTGTACGCACACGTTATCTGAACTTGTTTTAAGGAATTAGCGGTTATTAAACAAATTTCCGCATTGCCAGTACCAACGTCAGAACCAACTCCGGTCTAGCCGGGTATCGTTGGATCTCCATCAAAGAAATTGTATGTTATTCGTCGTGTTGCTTGATTGAACACGGGCTATTACTGTATGTTTCAAGGTTATTTATACCTTATTACACGCAGTTTTTCCCATCGGGGCCAACACCGGTAAAACCGGTTTCCTTGGCCCTTCATTAAGGGTGCCTGATGTTGTGAACATCGTCGTGATTTTTCACGCGTTCACGGGCTTACAATGTAGGGTGCGGTATTATTTATACCTTGTTGCCTTCATTGTTTTTCCCTCGGAACCGACACCCGTTCCCGAAGGAAGGGTTTCGTCGGTTTGTCATCAGATTTTGTGGATCTACATATAACACAGTCAACCATTTAAAGATATTCCACGATCCAAAACCAATTTCTTCGCCGTATTTTATTTCCAGAAAACTATTTTTTAGTACCATAAAGACAAAACTGCTCTGGAACCTGATTTCTGCACTGTATTCTGGTTTTTCTAGCACCTTTTTCTCAGCTGCGCGAACGAGCTGTAATTTTTTTGGGATACCTTTTTTTCCGCCCGAAATATCATGAGCGCATTTTGGGGCAAATGCTGTTTTACGTCAGTAGTTGAACCGATTGTCACAATTTTGACCGGCCCCTTGCCGCAATCGCGCATTGCCGAAATACTCCGGACGGTGGACATCCCGGCTGGTTTTGCACTACTATAATATGTGGCATTTTCCGCACAATCGCGCATTTTTTTCCCTGTGGTATTACAAAAAGTGGTTTGGGTGCCGCAATTATTCTGAGGGATCACCCACAATGGGAGTGTTGCATGCAAAAGCTACCAAACATCCCTTGACTCCTACTTGCACATTTAGGAGGACATTCTAAATGATTCCGGATTTGGCAAGCAGATCGATTTTGCCTATATACAATAAGAAAAGAAATGTTTCACAATGGGAAAACTAGAAGAATTTTTAGCCGGATGTCCTAAAAGGGAGGCGCCTGATAAGAAAAAGATGTCATGGCAGTCCATCCAAGCGTTTCCTGGCGTTATGGTAAAACGGATGTATATCCTCCTCTCCCGGCCGAAGCTGGCAATTGGTGAATTCGGGGCCGCATATTACAAAATTCCATTCTTGTTCTTCATCTTCTTCACGTTCATCCTTGCATTTTTACAAAACCTTGCCAACAACCTGCAACTGGCAGTGGCATTTACGTCCAGTCAGCCAGCGTACACTCAACCCGGTATATCTGACATCCTTTCCCTGTTTTTCTCCTTCTCAGCCAGTTCCCTGCAGTTCATTACCTGGCCATTAGAACGTACCATCTATTCGTTCATGTTCCTGGGAATATCGGTGATTATCCTGGCTCTCGGGTTGTGGCTGATCACCGGCATCATTTCGTGGAACCCCGCGTTCACGATAGGTGCATATTGCCTCCCGGTCCCCATGTTCCTGTTCACGGTATTGGCCTTTGTGCAGGTTCCCGGGTGGATCCCCTCAGCATTTTCCGAGGGAATGGGACTCGGTTTTTTCCTTGCCGGCATCATTTTTACCGTCGTCATTGCCGGATACGGGATCCGTGCGCTGACAAAAACCCCGATAATTACCGCGATCATCATGGCACTTTTCTGGACCCTGATTGGGACGCTGGTGATCGCAGGTGCCCAGGAATTTGTTATATATCCCCTTGGATCGGGTATCAGGCAGATGATCTTGCTGGCATTTTTCCCGAGTAGTTTTCCCACGGTTGTAGGATCCTGATTCAACATTTTTTATGGATCCCTGATAAAAAGAAGCGGAACACCTGCCAAAGGGTGTCATTCTCTAAGTGACAATCCCCCGTTTCCGGTACATCGTTCATTGGGCCCGTTGCCCCCTATTTCATCTTGGGGAAATCTGACCGGTCTGGTACAAAAAATCCGAGACCGTGAACTGCACGTATCAAAGTGCCCCCACTGACACACCATCACAAAAAAGGTATCCTGATTGAGACTAATCAACCGACTCACTATCATAAAAATACACCATTTTCTGCGAAAAATACCCGTCAAAACGGGCGGGGGTTGAGTGGGTCAGAGGGGGCAGATACGGTCGGACCCTCCCCGGGTAAACAAGAAAAATAACACAATCAATATACAAAATATCTGTTATGCAACGACAGAGAAAAGGATAATATCCTACAGGAGACCTGAAACTCGGGATAGCAGGGTGCAATACAATATGCCCCCACCATACCCCAGATGCTCACATACTAGAGACCACCAACAATTTAGCGGCCCATCGCAAAACCACCAGATAAGAATCCGTGATGACGTACCCCCCAACTTCGCCATTTTGGCCGGGTTGGGAACTTCACGCGAGAAGGGGACCGGGTGAGAATTCGCAGGAACCCGGTGAAGAGCTATGAAACAATTCCACCAGAAACCCGGAACAAAGAGTGCAGTACATATCCTGAAGAGACCGCTTACGGACATCGCCATGTTCAACGCCGTCGTCCAGTCACTCATGAAGAATCCGCTCGGATGCACATCCTACTGGACGAAGAAAAAGAACAATCCCCCGGTCATCAAGGTTCGCGAGATGTACACCGCGAAGTTCGTGTATGAAGATACGATGCAGAAGCGGATTGGGGTGGGTCACGAAACGTACGACTCTGTCGAAGGCTACCAGTACGGCATCGCCGCGGTTATTACCAATATGGCAAACATCGCAGCCCATCGTGGAAAGGTCAGGCACCTTCCTGATGCCGACCACTACACTGTGATCCTGAAATGCCATGATCCGAATGGCGAAATATACTTCCTGAGCATTGCCCGGGACCTGGTGACCGTGTCATCCTATAGTGATGATGCGATCCGGACAAAGATCGAGACATGGGCGGACACGATGCCGGCATTGGCGTGATGACAAGACAATTGTGCACTACCTGGGATGAAACCCCAGCCTTCCTTGTCAAAGGCTGGATGCACACTAGCCTAATCGGGTAATCTTACCGCATAAGCACAGGATACCCGGATCAAATCCCACTCATTAAAGAGTGCATTCAAAATATCGTGCTCTTACTTATTCAGCACTAGACCCGGTAACCGGTTCTTCCCCTTCCACCCGACATATCTGCACCCAGATATCGCCAAAAAACTCCTCCTGCCTAAGAGTACACCGCCCTTCGTGTGCCAGGAACAACAGCGGAATATACACTTCCGGCATACCCCACCCCAGTTTCTCGCAGAGTTCGTTTAAGGTCATCTCCCCGTCAATCTCAAGGAGGGAAAGGCACTCCTCTAATACATCCGATGATGATGCCTGGTAGCCTTCATCATGGGCAATGCTAACAACGTCATCCGCATCGATGAGGAAGGCTTCCGTGGGATCAGCAGCCATCCTCCGGCGCCGCCGCTCTTCTTTTTCGATATTCTTGAGCTCGGTGATCAGCTCGAACAGCGTGATCGGGCTCTGTCTCATATGCTTGCGATCGAGCCGTCGCTGGATCTCGTGTTCGAGCCGTTCGATTATTCCCAGACGGCCGGTATATTCAATCTCCCCATCCGGAAATCCCTCATAGTCTTCACCCAGGTCCCCATCATCCTCACCCTCACCGTCTTCCGGTGAGGCAAGGATCAGGAGCTGCTCAGACTTCATGCGCAGGAGCGTGGCTGCATAAAAAAGCGTGCGTCCCGAGAGTTTGAGATTGAGTTCACGCCGACGCTCAAGCTCGGATAAGAAGCGGTCAGTCACTTCGATGATATTGATATTCCACGGATCGATCTCTCCCCGCTCAGCAAGCCCCACCAGGATCTCGATAGGATCTTCCAGTACTCCGCCATTTTCTGCTTCAAGGGACACCGGTTCTTCTGCTAAGGGTTCCTCAACAGCGGGGGACGTATTTTCCCCGGCTCCCGGGTTTTTCTCCCCAACAGCCGGCATCTCATTTACGGTCACATCCGGAGGGATCTGCACGGACTCTGAAGGGACCAGTTCCGGATCCGGCCGATGACCGGAACCTTCAGGCGCCGCCATGTGCCTTGACCCCGGTAACCAGCGTGCTCTTGTCAGAACGCAGGGTTACACCCATAATCCGCTGCGCTGCATCGATCATCGGCTTACGCAGCGAGACGATAACGAACTGCGAGTTGGGAGCAAGTTCGGTGACCATGGATGAGATCCGTTCCACGTTCGAACCATCGAGGGACATATCCACTTCATCGAATGCGTAGAAGGGGGCGGGGATGTAACGCTGAATAGAGAAGATGAACGCGAGAGTAGTGAGGGACTTTTCTCCGCCGGAAAGTGATGACAGGAGATGCACTTTCTTATCCCGGGGCTTGACGGCAAACGTCATTCCCCCGGCAAACGGGTCCTCTTCGTTCTCTAATACAAGATTCCCGCTGCCGCTGGTAAGACGGGCAAAGATCTCACGGAAGTTGGTGTCAATCGCCTTGAATGCAGCAGTAAATGCCTCGAATTTCATCTGCTCGAACTGCTCTATCCGCTCGATCAGGCTGGTCCGCTCGCTCGAAAGCGTCTCCTTGCGTTCTGTCCGTTCGCCTACCTGCCGCTGCACCTTCTCATACTCTTCGATTGCGAGCATGTTCACGGCACCTATTTTCCGCAGTGCCCCATCCGCTTCCGCAATCTTGCCTTCTATATCCTTGAGCGAGAGGGTAACATCCATATCTCCCACCTGTTGTTTGAGCATCTCGACTTCAATTGCAAGGGTTTTGGCACGTTCATCGATTGCCCCCAGCTGGATGGTTATCCGCTCCTTATCGGCATCGAACTTCATGAGCTTGAGTTCAGAGTCCTGGATATGCTGCGAAGCTTCACCCCGCTTTGCACGTAGCTCGTCGAGTACTCCGGAAAACTCCTTCTGTCGTTCTTCAAGGGCAGCAATCTGGGACTTGTGAGTAACGATCTGCTCGTTGGAGCCTGCAATATCGGTATCGATCTGGCGATTGCGCTCATCCTGCCGGGCACGGTCTTCGCCCAGTTCGATGAGCCGGGCATTGAAATGCTGGCGTTCACGCTGGGCGTCATTGATGTCCCCTTCCTTGTTGCGAAGCCGGCGTTCGGATTCCTCGATCTCTTTTCGTTTCCGTTCCATCTGGTCGGTGAGAGCCGGAATATTGGTATCATCGAGACGCTTTTTGATCTCCTCGATCCGGACATTGATCGCATTGAGATCTTCTGTGGTCTGGTCCAGCTTACCTTCGAGTGCACTAAGCTCTGCACCGCCATTCCGGGTCTCTTCCTGCTGCCGGGCTACCGCTGCTTCAATGGTCTGCTTCTCGACCGTTATTGCCTCAAACCGTCGCGAGAACTCTTCGGTGAACATCCCAAACCGGGCAACTTTCTGGTCGATATCGTTTCGTGTTGCACGACGGGCATCTACTTCTTCGACAAGACGCTTCACTCCGGCTTCCAGAGTTGCTGCCTCACCCTGTAATTCCCCAAGGTGCGACCGGATCCTCATGATCTCGTCGTCAACTGCAGCACCAAAGCCCCGGATTGCCTGCTTCTTTGCTGACCCGCCAGTCATAGCCCCACTCTTTTCGAGTATTTCTCCTTCGAGTGTAACCATCCGGTATTTACCGATCAGCTTGCGTGCCCGGTCAAGCGTATCGACTACTACGGTACCACCAAGTGCAACCGCAAATGCCCGGTCAAATTTCGGGTCATAATCGATCAGGTTGACCGCATAATCGATCACACCCGGCTCCTTAAGCGGCGGGAGCTGGGGAGGTTTTAATTTATTGAGGGGAAGGAACGTGGCCCGCCCAAGCCGTTCTTCCTTGAGGTACCGGATGGCATCCGCGGCGATCTGGTCGTCATCGCAAACCACGAACTGGAGCTTGTTTCCTGCAGCGATATTGAGTGCCATCGCGTATTCGGGAGGCGCTTTTCCGAGGTCAGCAATGGTGCCGTGCACACCGTCCATTGCCATGATCGCCTCGATCGCCTTGCCACCCGATTCCCCGCGTGCCTGCTGGGCAGCTTCAAGCCGGAAGGCGTCCTGTTCAGCGGACCGGATCTCATTTTTCAGCCGCTCTAGGGTTGAGCGCTGGGCAAACATCGATCCTTCGAGTTCCGAGAGATTGCGATCCAGCTCTTTCTTCTCGGCTGCAAGGTCCCCGACACTCTTCTCGCTGTCCGTGAGCTGGGCCTGTTTTGCAGAATATTCCTCATCGAGTTGTTTCAGGAGCAGGGTTAAGCGTTCCAGCTCGGTGGTGCGCATCCGGCTCTTCTCTATGAGCATGTCCTGCTGGTGCAGGATCTCTGAACGCTGCCCCTTCTTCTCCTCACTTTCCTTGAGGAGAGCAAACAGTTTCTCCCTTGAACCTTCTGTATCCTCGGAATGGGCTTTGAGTTCGGTCTCAACTTTTTCCAGCTGGGCCTTGAACGTTGCCACTTCCATACCAACATTCGCACGATCGATCGTCAGGGAACGGATCTGGTCGGTGCATTCGGCTACCCGTGCCTCAGCCCGTTTCGTATCCATGTACGTACGGTTGATTGCCTCAAGATTGGTTTCCTTTTCCTTTTTGAGGCGGACAATCGTCTGTTCGGCAAGCTTGATCCCGCTCTTTGCTTCTTCTAATTCTGCTATCAGTTTGAGATAATCCGATCCGCTCTTCTTGTTGATCAGATCGTCAATATCCTTTAAATCCGCCTTTAAGTAGGCAAGTTCATTCTCCTCAAGGCTCCGGTCTGACGCAATCCGGGTCAGGTGGATCTTATGCTCTTCGGTTGAGCGAAGGAGTGAATTGAGTTCTTTTTCCCGGTCATGCAGTTGGGCAGCTGAACGGCAATTCTGGAAATACGCAAGATCTTTCTGCCATTTCTGGTACTCAAGAGCATGCTCGCGTTCGCGCCTGAGTTCGTTTGCCCGTTTGCTCAGCTCGATGAGCAGAAGTTCCTCACGTTCGATACGCTCCCGCACGATATCGAGCTCCGAGAGTGCCTGCTGTTTCTTGGTATCGAACTCAGAAACCCCGGCAATCTCATCGATTATCTTGCGCCGCTCGAAATCGCTCATTTCCATGATGCGGGTCACATCACCCTGCATCACCACATTATACCCATGCGGTTTGATCCCGTGCTTTGCGAGATGGTCGACAATATCGCTTTGCTTGCAGAGCCGGTCATTGAGGTAATTATAGCTGTAATACCCGTTGCCGGTTCGCTTGATCCTTCGCCGGATCTTTGTGCCATCCGAGAACTG
This sequence comes from uncultured Methanoregula sp., assembly GCA_963676675.2. Classification (GTDB taxonomy): domain Archaea; phylum Halobacteriota; class Methanomicrobia; order Methanomicrobiales; family Methanospirillaceae; genus Methanoregula. The sequence goes on from OY781161.1 coordinate 2,670,304, forward strand.
GAGGGCGACCTCAGCAATGTTGCGCCCGGAATTCAGGTTGATCAGATCGGTAAGCTTCTCGGCCCGGAGATTGCGGGAACTCGAAAGTGCCAGTACAAAAAGAACAGAGTCGATGATGTTACTTTTCCCGGACCCGTTTGGCCCGGATATCACCGTGAACCCTTCTAAAAAAGGGATTTTTGTCTTTTTGGAAAAAGACTTGAAATTATCTATCTCGAGTTCTGTGATATGCAAAGATCCGGCTCCTTACTTCTTTGCAGGATCCTTTTTGTCTTCTTCTGCAGCGTAGATAAGGTCAGCCTGTTTGGGCTTTCCTGCTACACCTTTCTTCTGGCCATAGCCGGCACGTGCCACAATGTAATCCTTGTCTCCTCTCCGGGGCTCAAGTTTCATGGTCCCGTCCTGCTGCATGATCAGGTCCATCACGGGCTCTGCGGGTGCTTCCGGAACTTCGGGCTGGCGTGCACCCTTGCGCATGACAACCGTGCTCCCTCCGGACGAGGGGGTTGCAACATTGGCAGCCGGAGATGGCTGCGAACCCTGCACAACAGGAGATCCGCGCCGGAGTTCCTGCTTGATACGGTCATCGCTCTGCTTGGACATTTTCATGGCGATTGATTTAAGATCCAGAAGCTCCCCGGTCAAACCCTTGACCAGTGCCTCCATATCTCTCACCTTCTTTTCCAGTGCTGCGATCCGATCCTCGGTTACAGCCCCGCTTCCTGAATTTTCCATCATGATTGTCATGTTCTCCCGGTTACTGGTTTCCTCGTTTAGGATACCTGATCTTTGCATGAATTAGCGTTTTAATGAGCCTGTACAGTGTTATACAGGCGCTAACCTAATAAATAATACTATTGAACGCCTGATTAGGAAAAAAGGTTTGTGCTTTATTTCGGTAAAAATCGGGTAACATCCGCTCACTAAACTCCACCGTGTTTCATCTTTTTGCATCAACCTCAATTAAATCTCATATTCCGCAGTGGACAGGGACCTGTTACTCCGTGAGACAGTTCACGACAGTAATATCCTGCCATGTTCAGGAGCACGTTCAGCAATCCTTCAACCATCCTCATTATGATCCGGATTAACCGGTTTCTAAGAAAAGGTATTACCTGATCCAAGCGAACCCTAGTCCATATGTCTTATCTGTCTAAAACTGATCCAGAAATAGCAGATATAATTGAGAAAGAACGGCTCCGCCAGACCAACGGGCTCGAACTCATTGCATCTGAGAACCTCGTATCCCATGCGGTACTTGAGGCAATGGGCTCGATCATGACCAACAAATATGCCGAAGGGTACCCCGGAAAGCGATATTACGGTGGTTGTGAGTTCCACGATATGGCTGAAAACCTCGCACGCGACCGGTTGAAGAAACTGTTCGGGGCAGAGCATGCCAATGTGCAGCCGCATTCCGGCACCCAGGCAAACATGGCGGTCTATTTTGCGTTCATGGGTCTGGGAGATACCCTGATGAGCATGAAGCTCCAGCAGGGCGGTCACCTGTCCCACGGTTCGCCGGTCAGCTTTACCGGGAAATTTTACAAGGTTGCCCAGTACGGGGTTGACCCGAAGACCGAGACTATCGATTATGGTGCAGTCGAGGAACTGGCAAAGAAGGAAAAGCCAAAGATGCTGGTCTGCGGTGCGTCTGCATACCCAAGAACCATCGACTTCAAGGCATTCCAGTCGATTGCTGACGGTGTGGGCGCATACTGTATGGCCGATATCGCCCATATCGCCGGGCTCTGTGCAACCGGTGTTCACCCGAACTCGGTTGGTGTGGTAAACTTCACCACCACCACCACCCACAAGACCCTCCGGGGCCCTCGTGGCGGCGCGATCATGTGCAACAACGAGTATGCACAGGCAATCGATAAGGCAATCTTCCCCGGTATGCAGGGCGGCCCTCTCATGCATACCATCACAGCCAAGGCAGTCTGTTTCGAAGAAGCGCTCAAACCTTCATTCAAAGTCTACAGTCAGCAGATAGTCAAGAATGCAAAAGTGCTGGCCGAGACGTTGATGAACAATGGCCTCCGGCTCGTTTCCGGGGGTACTGACAATCACCTCATGCTCCTTGACCTGACCGCTCAGGGCATTACCGGTCTTGAAGCTGAAGTTGCACTCGGGAAAGCCGGCATAACGGTGAACAAGAATACGATTCCCAATGAGACCAAGAGCCCGTTCGTCACCAGCGGTCTTCGTGTCGGCACACCTGCTGTCACTTCCCGCGGCATGAAAGAGGCAGAGATGCGCAACATCGGTAACTGGATTGCAACCATTGTCAAGGACGTCCACAACGAAGCGGCAATCAAGGACGTCCATGCAAAAGTCCATGCAATGTCCAGCAAATTCCCGATCTATCCGGAATAATTCACCTCCATTTTTTAAGGAATCTCTATGGTCATTATCCTCGATGGAAAAAAGTGCTCGGAGATGCGTCTTGAACTTCTCAAAGAGGAGATTAAGAACTATGGGCTCAATCCCCGGCTCGCCACGGTGATCGTTGGCAGCGACCCGGCTTCCAAGATGTATGTTCGGATGAAGCACCGTGCCTGTGAGCAGGTTGGGATCGGATCGGCGGGTATTGAACTGCCTGAAGATTCAACTACGGATAAGGTGCTGGAATCCGTCCTGCAACTGAACCGGGATACCAATATTGATGGAATCCTCGTTCAACTCCCCCTCCCAAAACAGGTGGATGCAGAACGCGTGATTGAAGCCATAAAACCCGAAAAAGATGTAGACGGGTATCATCCCGAGAATATGGGGCTCCTTTTTTCGGGCAGGCCCCGTTTTACCTCGTGCACACCCACGGGGATAATGACCCTCTTAAAAGAATATAAGATTCCGCTCGCGGGTGCCCGTGCAGTCGTGGTCGGGCGCAGTATCGATGTGGGGCGCCCCATGGCCGCGTTGCTGCTGAACGCTGATGCAACGGTAACGATCTGCCACAGTAAAACAAAGGATCTCGCCGAAGAACTGAAGCGGGCCGACATTCTTGTTTCTGCAATTGGCAAAGCCCATTTCATCCAGCCGGCAATGGTAAAGCCGGGTGCAGTCGTGATCGATGTAGGTATCAACCAGCTTGACGGAAAACTGGTTGGCGATGTGGACTATGTACAGGTGAGTGAGATTGCATCTGCCATCACCCCGGTCCCGGGCGGCGTTGGCCCGATGACGATTGCAACCTTAATGGAGAACACGTTCCGGGCAGCAAAGGAGAAGGCATGCACCCGTGTGTAATCAACAAACTCACGATTGGAGGTGACGCTCCTGTCAGGCTGATGGGAGTCATCAACTGCAGTTATGAGTCATTTTATCACGACTCCTACATTCCCACCAACGAGGTCCACAAAAAAGCCGTGGAGATGATCGAGCAGGGCGCAGATCTTATCGATCTCGGTGCCCGCAGCACAGCTCCCAATGCGCAGGCAATCAGTGGAGCGGAAGAGGCATCCCGGATCGATGCTGCGCTCAAGGAGCTTGACGGTACCGGTTTTACCATCTCGGTCGATACCATGAACCCGTGGGTACTCGATATCTGTCTCAAGCATGGCATCCATGCCGCAAATGATATCTCAGGTTTGTCGTCACCAGCGTATGCAAAGAAGGTAGCCGATGCCGGGCTACCGGCTATCCTGATGGCTGCCAATTACAACCCGGGAGATGCTGTCGGGCTGGACGCAACGATGACAACGCTCAAAACCGTTGTCCAGCGATGTGAGTCTGCGGGGATTGACAATTATGTACTCGATCCTGGTGTCGGCTACTGGAGTCCCCTGCGATCACTCGACAATGACTGGGAACTCTGCCAGAATTATGAGCGATTTTCAGAGTTCGGTCGCCCGGTCCTTGCCGCAATCTCGCGCAAGAGCTTTATCGGAAATCTCGTGAACAGGGAGCCCGAAGGCCGGCTTGCCGGCAGCCTGGCAGTGACCATGGTGCTGCTCCAGAAAGGGGCATCCATTGTCCGTACCCATGATGTGCCCCAGACCCGGGATCTCATCTCCGTTTTTGAACGGCTGGTGAAACGGCCGTGAACACCTCTTTCGAGGTGTTCGGGCTTTCTACCGGAATCATCCGCAGCGGCGACTCCATTGCGGAGCGTGCTGCCGATGCAGCAGACCGACAATGCGGGGGCATCCACGAGGGAGACATCCTGGTGTTTGCCGAGACTGCAGTTGCATCCGCTGAAGGAAATATCATCGATCTCTCCACCATTACCCCATCTCCCCGGGCAATAGAGCTGGGGAAAAAATACCAGATGGATCCGTGCACTGCGGAAGTTGTGCTGCAAGAGAGCGATTCTATTGTTGGCGGGATACCCGGCTTCCTGTTGTGCATGAAAGCCGGCACCCTCTTACCCAACGCTGGTGTCGATGCGTCCAATGCACCCCCGGGATGCGTAACGCCCCTTCCCAAAGACCCTGATGGAAGTGCCCTTGCCATCAAAGCTTTAATCGAACGCAGGTATGGCGTGAAGGTGGGAGTCATCATCGCCGACAGCCGGACGCACGCGATGCGCCTCGGGTGCAGCGGGGTTGCGATCGGCTGCGCAGGAATTACTGCGGTCATCGATGACCGGGGCAGGAGCGATCTCTTCGGGCGCAAACTCGAAGTAACAAAAAGAGCAGTCGGGGACAATATCGTATCTGCTGCCGAACTGGTGATGGGCGAGGCAGATGAGTGCACACCGGCAGCGATCGTCCGCGGCATCGGGCTCCCTATAGGGGATCAGGTGGGCATTGATTCAATCGCCGCAGACGAGTGCCTGTTCATGGGTGTATTTGCAAAGACCCGGACGCAAGGGTAGTTCCCGGAAAAAAGGACTTCCGGTAGTGGCCTTCTCTCCAAATGGGTCGCCCATGCGTTTATGCCATCCCTCGCTTCAACGTTTATCATCGATGCCATTCTCTCGCTTATCGCTGCCACGATGTGCGCACGGGGAGGCGAGAAATACGTACATGAGATCCACGGGGCCAGGGGAACGGAATCCAATGAGGAGTCCGGCACACAAGAGGTATCCGGAGATAAAGGAAAAATGAACATAGAACGAACATATGAGAGGTAACTTACATGACCAACCAGTTATTTGAGAAAATCCTGATCGCAACAGACGGGTCGGAAAAAAACAAGGCCGCCGTTGAAGAAGCCCTGCAGATCGGTCGCGTATGTGGTTCGAAAGTATTTGCAGCCTATGTGATGGATATCGGAGTATTCGAATCCGCGTCCACAGACGGGGCGGTAATACGCGATACCTGGACCGTAATCCAGCGGGAGGCGGATGCCGCACTTGACCGTGTCCGCACGATAGCAGAAGGGGTAAACCTTGAGACTGTAATCCTTGAGGGAAAGCCTGCTGCCGAGATCGTGAAGTTCGCAACGGAAAATGGGATCGATCTCATCGTTATCGGGACGCAGGGAAAACGCGGTTTTGAACGATTACTTCTCGGCAGTGTTGCAGAACAGGTCGTCCGATCGGCATCCTGCAAGGTCCTTGTTGTAAAGTGACTGGTACGTCTGCACAGAGGGCAGGGAACGGTAAATTCAGGTTCTGCCACTTCGCAGATATGATTCTTGTAGGGCAATAGTCATGCAACCATTAAAAATAAAACAATATTACTGATTATCTGAGAACCCCGGGCGGGTGTTCACTGGTGAATCAACCCACGAGTTTCGAGCGTTTCGAGCGCCCTCCTGGCAGCTGCCTGCTCTGCCAAGGGCTTACTTGCTCCGGTTCCCTCACCCAGAAGATCATTCTGGTAAAAAACCTGGCAGGTGTAGACGGGTTTGTGATCGGGACCTGTCTTCATAGTTTCCCGATATTCCGGAACTGCGGATTTATCCTTTTTCTGGAAATATTCCTGCAGGATACCTTTTGCGTTCTGGTTCGGGTTGTAACAATTCAACGCGTCTTCCATGATCGCATTGACAAAAAAGGCTACATCATCAAGCCCGACTTCGCAGTACAGAGCACCGATGAACGCCTCGAAAGCACCTCCGGTGATCCGTTCACCATACGTGTTCTGTTCTCCGATGGATCTTGGGATCAGGCGCGTAAAGGTCTGCTTCCGATGCTGGCGCGTCAGGGCATCAAGGGCACGGTTCGAGACCATGTCACTTAATCGCTTGGTCATCTCCCCTTCGTTCAACACTGCATTGCGCTGGGTAAACAGTGACTGGGCGATGATAAGACTCAGGACGCGGTCGCCAAGAAACTCATACCGCTGCCAGTCCTCTTTCGTGATGTCCCACCGGTCAGTGCCCGGAATTCCATAGGCTGCATTGAACCGGGTGACAAAAGTGTCAATAATCCGGTTGACATCAGGGTCGGGACTACACAGGAGTTCTATGAGCGATGGACCGGACTGCCCGTTCATATAGGAGGTTTTAATGAGCGGTTGGATATAACTATTGCTTCCGCTCAACCCCGACCCGGCCCTTCTCAACAACTAACGAGATGCCAAGTCCTTCAAGATATGCCCGGCTCTTGCCAGTTCCATGGATCAGCAGCTCTGCGAGATCCTCTTTCTCATCTATGTCCGTGTGAAGCCGGAACGAGTCGATCACTTCACAGGAGAGACCTTCATCCTGTGCAATTTTCATGTGCTTTAAAAAACTCATCCCATAATAATCGAAATGGAAGCGTTTCGTGTCTTTTATAAAGATCACATTCGTGCCCCCGCCACGCCCGGGTACTATCGCCATATCGCTCGTTGTACTGGTAACCCGCTGGATGGAGGCCCGATCGGCAAGAGGAAGATCCGCCATGAGGATGAGAACCGGACCTGCACAATCCGGAAGTATCTGGTTTAACGAACTGCTGAGATCGGCATCTTTTATCGTGATCTGGACATCCTCGCTGTCATAGAGCTCAGTGCTGACGATAACGGGGGTGCAGAGGGAATCAATGGTTGTGGTGATGACATCCTGCAGCATGGCGCGGGCAAATGCTTCCCGTTCTGCCTGGTCGAGGATACAGGAAAGACGTGTCTTCGGGTTTATGGGTTTATACGGGATAAGAGCATGCGGACACATTGCGTAACGATGTACGCGGGGTAGGGAAAAAAAGATGCTGATATTGTTTTTCCCGCGATTAAAAATCCCGCAGGTTTAACATCCCGGCCGCTGATAATTCCGGAATGGACGGACCCCTATTTGCAGTAAAGAAGATGCCCGCAAAGATTGTGATGGGCATCAAACGCCGGACCTCAAACGCGGATGGCCGGAGTGTTGCCGATATTCCTGCCTGCTGGCAGGAATTTCTTTCACAAAACATGGCTTCAAAGATCACCAACCGCTCAAAGACCCCGGCAATGTTTGCTGTATACTCTGAATACGATAGTGACTGGACCGGGGAATATTCCTACATGATCGGCAGTGAAGTGACAAAGGCAGATACTATTCCTGAAGGGCTCGCAGTCACAAAAATTCCAGCCCAGACCTATGCGGTCTTTAAAGCTGCCGGACCCATGCCGGATGCGCTCCTTGCGGTCTGGATGTCAGTCTGGGGGACTAACCTTCCCCGTACCTATACCTGCGATTTTGAGCAGTACGATGCCCGGTTCACCCGCCCCGAGAATAAGGAGATTGATGTGTATATAGCGGTTGATGAAGAACAGATTGAAAAGATGCAATAGTACGTTCCTTCATTATTTCTCTTTTTTTTAAGAATGGTTACCGGACTATCTGGCCCATTACATGATATCGGCTTGCCGGGCGAATAAGGAGAAGAGAAACGGCAACTATTCGTTCTTGTTTATCAATGACAGGGTGCCGGTGACTGCGGCTCCCCGCCCTCAAACCGGTAATGATCCTTTGGAATAAGTATCTCAAACCGGGTCCCTTTTCCGGGCTCTCCGGTCTCTTTTATTGTCATGTCGGTGAACAGGAGGATCTCCATGGCAAGGAATAATCCCCATCCGGTTCCTTTCCCATAACCACGCTCGAAAACCTTATTCTTGTTGTCCACGGGGATGCCCGTTCCATTATCTTCTACAACCAGTACGACATCGGGATCGTTACGGCTCACGGAAATACGGATTTCGGTTGCAGTGTCGCTGTGACGCAGGGTATTTTCGAACAGGTTTGAGAAGACTTTTTCAAAGAGAGGATCAGCGTATACCGATGCGCCCCCGGTCAGATCAATAACCCGAACCCCTTTTAGATCAGCTTCCTCAATTGCCCGGTGTATTACGTTCTTCAACACCTGCCAGCGGGGAGGTTCAACACCTATATTCTGGTACTCCTTGGCAAATTTAAACTGGCGCCGGATCTTATCGATTGACTGTTTCTCCTTTTCAATAAACGACAGTTGTTTCGAGTCTTCCACCATCATCCCAAGTAGTTCGTTGTAACCTACAATCGCGGTCAGCTGGTTCAGCACATCATGCCGGGTCACACTGCCGACAATCTGGAGTTTCTTTAACGCAAACTCAAGTGACTTTTTCAAGTCGGCCGGTGTCTGTTCATACGGGGGGCTTATTCCGCTATCACATTCAGCCGCGTGTTTGGCCTCACCAGATTTGATATCTTGTTCCGACATCCCCACTCCAACGATATTGATTGTATATTGCCTGTTTTACAAGTATTGTCAACTATGCACTGTGCAGTCTTTATGCTTACCCATTTTTTATTCAAGACAACCCGGTTTTCAGGATACCTGGCATTAACTTTCAATAGCTAATAAAAACATCATTGTTCATGCAGCACCGGGTCATCACCTTCTCAAAAAACGTTTTTTTACCCTTGACCACCGTGTGCAGGAACCGGTGCGGGTATTGTTGTTTCAGGACTCCTGTCATGGACGGGTGCCTGATGGCAAACAACAAAGTCGAAACAACACTCCGTCATGGCGCCGCGATGGGGTGTACTGAAGCACTTTTTACCTTTGGTGAGCGCCCGGAAGAAGAACCCGGGTTCGAAAAATATCTCGAACCACTCGGCTATACCACTATCCTCGAGTACTGTGAGGCGATGTGCAGGAAGAGTATCGAATACGGGGTTCTTCCGCACACGAACGCGGGTATACTTACATTCGATGAGATGGAGCACCTGCGCACCGTGAATGCCAGCATGGGACTCATGCTCGAGACAACTGCGCGGATCCCGGCTCATGCAACCTCAAAGGGTAAGGAGCCGGAAGTGAGGCTCGCGATGATGGAAGATGCCGGCAAGCTCAAAATCCCGTTCACCACCGGCCTGCTTCTCGGTATTGGTGAGACTATGACGGACCGGGAGGAGTCTCTCTATGCAATCCGGGATATCCACCGGCGCTTTAAGCACATCCAGGAGATTATCATCCAGAACTTCTGTCCCAAACCCGGCACCCCCATGGCGGGTCAGCCAATTCCCACAACCGATGAGATTTGTAAAACGATCCGGTTGGCGCGAGAGATTCTGCCCCGTGACATCGCGATCCAGATCCCCCCAAACCTGATCGATGCCGCATCCCTCATCCCGTGCGGCGTGGATGATCTGGGGGGCGTCTCGCCGCTCACCATCGATTACGTGAATCCTGAACATCCATGGCCTGCGTTCGAAGAACTCAAAAAAATTGCCGGTGAGGCCGAACTGAAAGAACGGCTTTGTATCTACCCGCAATATATTGAGCGGGGCTGGTACCATGCTGATTTGCAACCTCTAATAAACCGGCTCGCACAAACAGTTAAGCTAAGGAGCAGTTGACCGTGAAACAGAAAAAACTCCTGTACGCCGGAAAGGCAAAATCGGTATATCGTACCGATGTGGCTGGGAAACTCATTGTTGAGTTCCGTGACGACATCACCGCATTTGACGGCGGGAAAAAAGATGTACTCAAGAACAAGGGCAGTTACAATGCGGAAGTGTCGGCATTCCTGTTTGAATATCTTGGGAAGAATGGCGTGAAAACCCATTTTGTCAGCATGATCGATCCCCGCCACATGGTAGTGCGCGAACTCGAAATGATCCCGCTCGAAGTGATCGTGCGCAATGTTGCTGCCGGTTCGATTGTACGGAATTACCCGTTCAAAGAAGGGACAAAACTGGATCCCCCCGTCATTGTTATCGATTATAAAGATGATTCACGACACGATCCCATGCTCAATGACGATCTGATTATTGCCCTCAAACTCGCCACAGCGGCCGAACTCAAAAAGATCAAAAAGGCAGCCCTTGAAGTGAACCGGCTCCTATTCGATCTTCTTGCAGCGCAGGGCATCACTCTTGTGGACTTCAAGATCGAGTTCGGCAGGCAGGGAAAAACGATCTGTCTCGGGGATGAGATCAGTATGGACTCGATGCGGCTCTGGGACAAGAAGAGCGGGGAGTCACTGGATAAGGACGTGTACCGCTTCGAAAAAGGCGATGTGATGGCTACCTACAACCGGGTGGCACAACGGATTACAACGTCAGCAAAGAAGCGGTAAGGGGGAGAATCCGTTCAGGCCCTTGACCCAATGTTCCGGTCAAAAGAGCGCAAAGACTAACGTCTCGAATACATAAACTATCGATACAGGATAAAAGTGCGGTCAGATACCATGACAGACGAAAGTGCAGAGCAGGCGGATATGCTCAAATGGGCAAAAGGCTATGCGCATAAACATGGCTGGACACTCAATACAGATGAGAAGCAACTCACAACCGTGATCAAAGGGCTGGTGCGAAATAAGACAAAGTTCGGCCGACCCTACTGCCCATGCCGTATCAGGAGCGGGGACGAGGAGAAAGACCGGGCAATTGAGTGTCCCTGTATCTATCATAAAGAAGAAGTTTCAAAGCAGGGTCACTGTCACTGTCATCTGTATTTTAAAGAACCCTGATTTTTTCCATTTTTCCAAATATCCATTTTATGACAGATCAGTGCAAAACAAGTTCTCCTGCAACTACCCCGGCGGGTTTTCTTCCGGTTACTGGTGACATGCCAAAAGTCCTCATTCTTGGCAGTTTTCCCAGTATCCAATCACTCCGGCACTGCGAGTATTACGGCAATCCGCAGAACCATTTCTGGAAGATCATAGAATCGCTGTTTGCCATCGATCATCGTCTCCCGTACCATGAACGGATAACCTGCCTTACCGGGCACCACATCGCACTCTGGGATGTAGTCCGGACATGTACAAGGAAAGGGAGTGCAGATGAAAAGATCCGGGAGCCGGTCTTCAATGATATCAGCGGGTTTCTCACCGCTCATCCCACGGTCGGGCTCATCATACTGAACGGGACTGCAGCCGGCCGATACTACCACCGGATGAATATAACACCCACAATAGAGAATCGCATCCTGCCATCAACAAGCCCTGCAAATACCCGGTATACCCTTGCAGAAAAAGTAAAAGAATGGGAGATTGTCCGGGCAACCTGCGAATAAGAAAAAGTAACCGGAAGGTTACCGTTCCATGCGGAATTTTAAGAAGATGACATGGTAGATGGCATAGAATCCAACCAGCACTGCAGCGGTATACCCCAGGATCGCAATCCATGAAACCTCCTTTGGCAGGGTGAACGAGGAGGACTGGAGGACCAGGGAAGACCCGACGACAAGCGAGGCAACAACCATGCCGATCATCAATTTATCGCTGGCCTTATCGAGTGCCATCTGGAGTTTCTGGATATCAGTGTCCACGATCTCAAGTTTGAACGTTCCCGTCGACAAACGCCGCAGCATCAGGTTGAGATTACGGGGCATATCCAGCAGGGCGTCGACACCATCGAGAAGCGACATGGATGCCCGTTTAACATACCCGGCAGAGAAGGTGTTGGTATCGGCAAGTTTCGTTAAGTAGGGGGTGACCTCTTTTCCTAAGTTGAACGTCGGGTCAAGCCGGACGCCGATGTCGAGCACCATCATAAAGACCTTTAAGAGCAGCATCAGGTTTAAGGGAACTTTAAGCCGGTAGCGGCGCATCGCTTCAGTGAGCTCGGTGACAACAAGTTTGAAGTTCAGTTGCGAGACCTCATCCCCGCCACCAAAATCATGCATCATGATATAGAGATCGTCTCTTAATGATTCCCGGTCTTCTTCGGCAATGACGATCCCAAAACCCTCAAGTGACCGGAGCATCATCTCGATATCGTCGCTGACAAGTGCAAAGAGGAGGTTAATAAAATTCTGCCTTTTCTCGGGCCGCAGGATTCCCACAATTCCAAAATCCAGAAAGACGATGTTTCCATCCGCAGTGACAAACAGATTCCCGGGGTGAGGATCCCCGTGGAAGAAACCGTCTTCGAAGATCATCTTAAGATAGGCATGGAATCCCCGCACGCCGATTTCGTGAGGATCCAGTCCCATTTCGGTGATTGCTTCAGGGTTATCGATCCTGACACCCTCGATAAATTCCATCACCATCAATTGAGGGGTTACAAATTCCCAGTAAATTTTCGGGAACCGTATGCCGGGGACATCCCGGAAGTTCCGGGCCATCCGCTCGACATTGCGGGCTTCACGGGTATAATCAAGTTCCTTTACGATCTGGTGGGCGAAGTCCTCCACCATGCCGGATGGGTTATAGATCCGGGTCTCGGGAAAAACCGTCTCTACCCGTTCTGCCATGGACTTCAGGATAGCGATATCAGTCTCTATGATCTCGCCAATACCCGGGCGCTGGATCTTGATGGCAACTTTGGTTCCGTCTTTGAGAACGGCACGATGGACCTGTCCTATTGAAGCGGAGGCAACAGGCGTCTCATCGATCTCACTGAACACATCGAAAACATCAGGGCAGTTCTGTTCAAGCACCGCCCGCACTTCAGAAAACGGGATGGGTTTTGCATGGTCCTGCAGTTTTTTGAGCTGTTCAATCAGCTCGGGTGGCAGCAGTTCCGTCCTTGTACTCATAATCTGGCCGAATTTTACAAAGGTCGGTCCCAGATCCTCGAGTGTGAGCCGCATCCGCTCGTAGATGGTGGATGACTCCGGGGCTTTCCCTGCGGTGGGGAGCCGGAACCGGGCTCTGCCGGGGAATAATTTTTCAAGCCCGATGCTGAAGCCGTACTGGCCCAGCACATCCGCGATCTGCGCATACCGCCTGATACGGTTAATCATGCATATCTATTGGTAGTGGTCATACTTAAGGCGTGCTTTTTTTTACGCCGTTGAATGGGGAACCGTATAAAAATAATACGGCACAGGGAAAATTCCCGGGATCCGATTCTGAAATCTGACCTGTCTACCCTGAACAGGGAATAAATGTTTTTATTTTATTTTTCTGAAAATGACGATCCTGTTGGTATTGGTACCGGATGCCATGTTATCCACTCCCCAGATGTTGGATGTTTTGGTAAATTTCTGCTGGTTGATAAGCACACATTCGCACACAAATCCCGCTGAAATTCCCAGAGGTACAACATGCTCTTCCAGACGGATTGACCGCTTTCGCACCTCCCCTACTTCAAAAGCGACATATCCTCCGGGGCTCGTAATACGGTAGAGTTCTTTAAACACCGCACCCATCACCTCAGACCACGTCACAACCGTTCTTGCCATCGTGATCCGCTTTCCAATTTCCTTGTCATCAAGGCCATTAAACCAGCAGCGAAGCCAGTTGTCATCCTTATACTGCACAATATCGAGAAATGGCGGTGAAGTGACGGTAAGCTGCACGGAATCGGCAGGAATTTCCGGGGTAGCCCGGGAATCCCCGGTCATGAGCCGGGCGTTTTTGCCGGCATGGTTAAGGTATTTCTGCTCGTCGGAGGTGACGTTGCGCAACAGACTTTTTGTCTTATTCAGGATGATCCGGTGGGTGTCGCGGTACTCCGGCACCTGATTCCGTTTTATGTTGATTCGCTGCTGGCTCAGTTGGGATACCGCCTGGTTAGGAGGAAGGGTATAGACCGAGAAGAAACCGGACGAATGCCCGGTTAAGCGGTTGGTTGCAACCATCGCAATCCAGCGATCGATCATATCATCCCTCGAGGCGGTGTGTCGTGCCAGCAGGTACTGCCGCAGGGTAATGATCTCCTTCTCGGTATCAGGATGATAGAACATCGACAGATCAATATCCGCAGTACCGCACTCACGAGGGATTGATGCCAGTCGTTTCTCTACTGCCTGATAGTCTGGCGGAAAGAACCGGGGCTCGGTCATGATGCGGGATAAGGGATTTGTATCGTTGGCAATCGCATTGCGCCCCAGGAGCCCTGCTTCTATTACTGTGGTTCCCCTGCCGCTGAAGGGATCATATACAATATCACCTTTTTTTGTCAGGAGATTGATGAAAAACCGGGGGAGCTGGGGTTTGAAACAGGCACGGTATGAAATCTCGTGGATGGAGGATGCCTGGCGCTGGCGGGAGGTCCAGAACTCATTGGTGTATTTCCTGATTGCTGGTTCCGCTGGGTCCAGTGGTTCAATCTGAGTCGGAATACCGCTATCACTGGTGAATGCGGCAAGAGTATTGCCAAATCCTGTGCTGACAGGCCCTCTTGTTTCCCATCCCATCGTACTGTACAGGTTGTGTGGTGAAGGGTATATCAGCTCTGGTTGAAATGGGAAAAATGGTTAGTCTGATTGATTCATCGATTATCAAAAGGATTTTTTACCTTATCCCGTGTGGGCACCCTCTGCATCGAATGCAGGAGGGTACCGGACGGTTCCGTGCACACCATCGAGAGCACCGGGCACCAGTTCGATCGCCATGAACGCCTCATCCGGGCAGGGAAATGGTGCGGTGATACCAAAGGCCCGTGCAGTAGAGAAACCAAACCGGGGATAATAGCCCGGATGACCTACAACGATCACGGCGCGGTGCCCAAGCTGTCGGCAGGTGTTGAGACCTTCTTCCATAAGTGCCGCCCCGACACCCTGGCACTGGAACGCCGGATCCACACCAAGCGGTGCCAGTGCAAGGGCAGGAACACTATCCTGGTTTTTATCAAGAGACTCTATGGTTATCGGGGGGAAGAGCACATGCCCGATAATACGATGATCATGAACTGCCACAAGGGAAAGATCCGCGGTAAAATCACCATCATTGCGCAGGGCATTGACGAGCCGGGCTTCGCCATCCTGCGCAAAGGCATCGTTATGCATTGCGAAAATATCCGTTATATCGAACGGTGTTTCCGTGCGGATAAAAAAAGATCCCATCATTTCCTATAGGAGTCTTGAGGATAAATCATGGATGGTAGTACCTGGTATACTCATGGTATGCCACGAATTCATGCCGTGGGTTATGGTCTTAAAAAAGAAAAAATGGGTTAATACCGCTCCTTAATTCGCTGGGGCGGCCAATGCCTTCTTTACCTGGAATGATACAATAACCGCACCAATACCGCACACGATAGCAAGGATACCCACGATAAAGGGTATGAGTGCTGCGGCAAAAAGCGGGAAGATCAGGATAATGATACCAAAGATCATGCTGATTACCCCGAGCACGCCATTTCCGCCATCTTTTGTTTTGAATGCCTGGAACAAATGGGCAGCCCCGATAAACACTCCCCAGAACCCGACGAAGATTGCAAAGAATGAAAGAATGAACAAGGTGCTGTACAGCGGGTACAGAAGGATGATAAATCCGGCAAGAATGTTCACGATAGATAAGAAGATCTTCCATCCCATGTTGGTTTTATCGACAGCGAGACTGCCAAGGGTGAAGAAACCACCAACCAGCCAGTATGCCCCCATGAAGGTGATCATAATCATAGTGGTAATACCCGGGGTTGTCAGGAACATGATTCCGATAATTAAAGAGAGCAATCCCCACAGGAGCACAAGCCACCATGGCAAAAGGCTCGTCCAGCTCATCATATTGTCAGATACGTCAGTTGTTTCTGTCATGATAACCTACATGTTCAAATTGACCTGAAACATTTTATACTATTTGTAAGATTCCCGGGGGAATCTCTCCTGACACTTTGAGAGGAGTGGTTGGGAAAAGAGATATTAAATCCTCAGCAGCCGCTCATTCTCCCGAAGCCACTGCCTCCGTTGCTCATAGTCCGGCATGATCTCCTTTACCTTTGCCCAGAACTTCTTCGAGTGGTCAGGCTGCCGTAGATGAACAAGTTCGTGGACGATCACGTAATCCACTATTTCTAACGGAGCCTGGATGAGCCTCCAGCTGAAGTTGATTCCACCGGTGCTGGTGCAGGAACCCCAGCGCTGCCGGGCATCCGTGATGCGGATCGATTTCGGGGTATACCCGGTCGTCATAGAGAACCACATGCAGCGGGCATGGATCTCCCGCTGTGCCTCCTGCACATACCAGCATTTCAGCCGGTGCCTGATATCGGGGAGAAGGGTCCGGCATACGCACAGCCGGTCCGTCCGTTCAATGGGGTTGTTGCCGCTTTCCACGATATGCAACGGGTACGATCGCCCGAGATAGAGGAAGGTCTCGCCCTCCACGTACTCATGCACCGTTGCTGCAGGCCGCTTTTTTATCTCCCCGATCTTCTTTTTAATCCAGCCACTCTTTTCCTGTACGAATTTATTGATCAAAGCAGCCGGCGCCTTAAGAGGTGCCCGCACGATAAGGTCCCCATCCGGTGTGATGACTAGAGCAATACTCCGGCGACGGGAGCGGATTATTTTTTCAACAGGGATATCATCCATGACAGCAGTGATATGAAGAGTACTTTTGGACCGGGAACAAAAAAAAGAGCAGGATTCTGCATTCACTAAAACTAATGTGCCGTTTTTCCATTCGTTCCGTCGCTGACAATTTTCCCATCTTTAAGCCGGATGATCCGGTGGAAGTAGTCTTTGTGCCAATCCTCGTGCGAGACCATCACAATGGTCTGGTGGAACTCTTCATTGATCTCTTTGAATAGTTCAAGAACCAGACGGGAATTTTCTGAATCAAGATTGGCGCAGGGTTCATCAGCGAACAGGATATCCGGCTTGTTGACCATGGCCCGGGCAATCGAGACCCGCTGCTGCTGACCACCGGACAGCTCACGCGGGAGATGATCCCTGCGATCACACAAGCCAATCTTTTGCAGCACCTCAAAACTGCCTGCCTGAGTCTGCTCCTCGGTACGGTCCAACCGCAGCATTGCGGGCAGTGAGACATTCTCCATAACCGTGAGATCGGGAACGAGTGCGTAGTCCTGAAACACGTACCCGAGCTTATAGAGCCGGAACTGGGTCTTCTCATAATCATTGAGCCGGCCAACATCGACACCGTCAATCGTGATCTTCCCTGAGGTAGGTTCGTCTAATAATCCCAGCATGTGGAGCAGGGTTGTCTTGCCGCTGCCGCTTGCACCCATGATACCAAGAAACTCGCCTTTGGCGATATCGAGAGTTACCCCGTCTAGGGCGTTGACTTCGACATCTCCCATACGATAGATCTTCTTTAAATCTTCGATTATGATCATGGCATCAGGTCCTCATGGCAGTCTGGATATCTTCACGGGAGATCTGGTAAGCGGGAACATAACCGGCAACAATTGCAGCGATAAAGAGAATCACGGAGTTCATGAGAAGATCCATCGGCGTGATATACAGGGTTGCAGACCATTCCGGTGTAACGATGGGGTGATACGCCATGTACGCTGCGAGAACCAGGGTTAAGAAAATCCCCAGGATAATACCGAGGATCCCGAGAATGATGACCTGGAACCCATAGTTATGCATGATGACTTCCTTATCCACCCCGATAGCCTTTAAGATCCCAATCTGTTTGCGGCTGCTGATGGTCTTGATGGTGATGACGATGAACAGAACGACTGTCGTAATGATGATACTGACAACGAGCGACACCATGTTGATGATGGCAAAACTCTGGAGTGCCCGTCCCATGCTCTTACTCAGCAGGTCTGCGGTGGTCTGGACCTTCCCGTTACCCCCTACCCCGTACGCGAGAAGTTCGTTCTTGATGAACTTCTCGGAATAGCCGGGCTTTGCCTTTACCGTGATATAATCCGCATTATCAAGCGCCTTTGGGTCAACCAGTGCCATGTCCGTTGAGGTAACGTAAACTGCGCTGTCTGCCTGACTCCAACCAGTGAAATAGATCCCTTTTACCCGGTAGTCCTTCACGTACCCGTTGCCGTAATCAATATTGATTGAATCGCCAACCCGTACTCCCCCAAGAGAAGCCTGGAACTCATCCTCCTGCCGGATCGATGAGTCTCCCGCTACCGGCCTGCCAATAATGACTTCCCCGGTATCGGCTTCGCCAAGGTAACTGCCTGCAACCATCTTGGTATAGAGAGGGGATACGGATTTCTCGTTATTGGGCGATATCGCCCGCACTGTAACCCCGAGAACACGCTGGCGGTACTTGAGGGTCGCTCCCTTGGAGAAATGGGGAGTGGCCCGTTCCACACCGGGCATACCGTTGATGAGGTCGAGAGTTGCACGAATATCGGCAACATACTTGTCGCCGGATTTGGGGCTGACAAGGACGTTTCCGACCTCGTAATCCACGACCTGCTTAGTGATGCTCTGACCAATCCCGTTGAACATGGAGGGTAAGAAGATCATGTTGGTAAAGCACATCCCGATAATCAGGATGGTTAAGATTACACTTGAGCGACTTCCCCGCTGGAGCGAGCGCAACGCCAGCAGGAAGGCGACCTTTAGTTCCTTTTTACCCATGGAAGTTTTCCATCCCCGTTCTTTTTTGGCAGGTACCAGTACCGGTAAGCAACAAACCCGAGGATGGCAAGGACAATGAGACCGAGGATGATGCTCCCCGAATTGTCTGCTGCCGGCACCCGGATATTCATCTGCCGGATCATCGTATGCACACCCATGTCATCGGTATAGGTGATCGTAAGGTTATAGGGATGGTTGCCCGCTTTTGCCCCCTCAAGAAGGTAAACTGCGGGGGCATCATTTCCCGGCTTAATCTTCCCGATAAAGGCCTCTTTGTTACCTTCTGACGGGAGATCAATCTTTGCTGATACCTGTTTTGCATCACCGGTTCCGGTATTCTCGATACGGATAGTGAGATCAAAAGGGGTATTTTCGGTAAGACGTGGCGGATTGGTATCCACGGATACAAAACCCAGTTCAGCTTTACCTTTCAGCATCAGGTCAATCCCGGTTTTCTGTGTCTGGAGGACGCCATCGATTGCGTTGTAGCTGATGGTCACGGGTATCCGGACAAGACCGGCATTTGCCTTCTTGTCAGAGAGCAATACCAGTTGTACCGTTTTTTGTCCCCCGGGAATGATAACTCCCAAGTGGTACAGATCAGCGTTCTTCGGCGCTACTACAGCGCTCATATTCTCGATTTTTACGGTCACATCATCTGCAAGTGTCTGCCCCGAATTCCGGAGGGTTAGTGTTACCGGAATCTCTTCACCGGGGTTTGCAGAACCACCAAGTGATGTATCCATAATCAGGATTGCCTGTCTTTTGATTCCTACTGCAGTATTGACATTCACCGGTATCGGGTACCGTGTGCTCTTTCCATCGGTAGTATCGATCCAGACCTCAGGATAATACATCCCGCTCTGTGAAGGGGCACGGATCGAAAATGTGATGGGGATCGACTGTCCCGGCCCGATCTCTCCGACACGGTCATAATCCTTGCTCAGGATTTGAATGCCATTTCCTTCGAGTTTCACATTTTCAATATTGACGTTGATATCCATCGTTTTCGTAGTATCATAAGCCGTATCCGATTGTTGCCCAATCTTCTGAACAACTGAAGCACTGGTGGCTGTATTTTTTATCGTGATGGTGATCGTTCCGAAGCTGTCGGGCATGAGCACGGAAGGGTTCACGTTATAATCGGTAATCGTTACAGTTGGAGCTCCTGCTGCTGATACAGGAACCACAATTGCGCTCATAAGCGCGATGATGACGAGAATTGAGATTTTCCATTTCATAAAGATCGCTCTGCTGAAAGGAGAGATTTTTACTTCCTTTTTATTATCATGTGCTAAATAATTCTGGTAGTTTTTCATAATTATACCATCTCAAGGCGAACAGATCCTACACCCTGCCTTACTGCTATCTCATTGACGGGAAGGGCTGGATTATAACCCGCAGTTACATAAGCTCCATTGTTCAGGGTTAACCCGGAGCCGGTGATATCACCAACACCCTGGTGAGCAGTAATACGGGTATTACTCGTACCAGGAACTTTTAAGGTAAGGTCACCTATTCCGCTCGTTATTGTTGCATCAAACCTTCCCCCACGATACCGGCCAAGATCGATCTTGGTATCTCCTGCTCCAGAATGGACGTTGAGATTGTTGAGATTAATCGCACCGAGATTCAGCCGGCAGTCCCCGGCACCGATATTGACATCGAGTGCAACCGGAACATTATCCGTAATACGGATTTCCCAGCTGTTCGGAGAATGCACGGCAAACCAGGCTTTTCCGGTATGACCTTTGTCAGTCATCCTGACTGTTTTTGTCATATTATCAAGGGATGATGAAAAAGCCGGTTGCCATTCAGGAGCTTTTGAAAAGACGGTTGTTTCCATCAGCGCATGATCACGTGTACCACCATCGACTGTGATCTCCCCTGCGCCCATGATGATTGAAATATTTCCGGAGGTAGCACCATCTAACGGGAAACCGGTTGTATTTGAGGTAATCCATGCAGTGTGGGTAAACGGAGAATTCTGGTGATTCGAGATAGAAGAAAACCCTCCGGATACAGCGGTGATGCAAAAACCGATTGCCAATGATACGATAGCAATGGCAACCAGCCACAGGATTACCCGTTTCGGCGTTGTTCCTGAACCTGTCGGGAAGCATCTGATGCCACATTTTTTTTCTTCTTTTGGGAGATCCAAGCTCATACAGCACCCTCCGTCCCGGTAATGATATGAATATTCCATTTCAGGTAGCGGATGCCCATGTGGTAGAAGAACCGGGCAAGGTAGAAATCACCAATTATGAGGAGAAGTCCGACTGCAGTCATCCCAATTGAGAAGAATATCCCTGCGGCAGGATACAACCAGATGGAAAACGACGGGAATCCCAGCATCTGCAGGATCGCATAGACAAAAGCGACCGGCCCGAATATAGTAAACGCGACACCCACGAAAAATACCGCCATAAGCAGGACGACAAGAATGATGAAAGGCACCAGTACGAATACCAGGTTGAACAGGCCAAGCCCAAGAGTGGCCATGATGGCATGGAAGATATTTTTGCAGGAACAGGTGTGCTCGGCTTTTTTCACGAGATGCGTTGCTTTGATTTCTTTTGCAACCTCATCTGGAGAGCCAAGGGAGCTGAAGAGCTCATCTTCGGATCTTCCCTCCGCTTTTCCGATCCTGAAATGCTCCCGGTAATCTGAGAGAAGGTCTTCAAGATCTTCTGACGGAAGCGTTCCTTTGAGCCGGTCGGTTAATATCCGAATGTATTCCTGTTCATTCTGCAGCATCTTTTTTCCCCACGAGAAGCGCGTTCACCGCTGTTGCAAACCGCATCCATTCATCCTTGAGTTCATGTTCTTCCTTCCTTCCACTTTCCGTTAACCGGTAATATTTTCTTGGAGGGCCTTCGCCGGATTCCTGCAGGTACGTGGTGACATACCCCTCATCCTTAAGACGCCTTAACAACGGGTAGATGGTGCCTTCCGAGATATCAATTCTTTTTGAGATCTCATTGACAAGTTCGTACCCGTAGCAATCCTTCCGGGCCAGAACGGCAAGGACACAGATCTCAAGTACGCCTTTTTTAAACTGAATATTCATGGCATCTCCCTGGGAACCTGCGTACCCGGACCCCGGATGTTTGGAGCGGAAGCAATCATGTCACTTCGATCCGCCCCAATCCAGGGGGTTTGACAGAGGGTAAGTTTTCCGGGTACGCAGGCCACAGTGTTTAACACAGTATCTTGCATTACAAGATACCTACTATTACTTTGGTTAATTGGTATAAAAAGTTCCCGGCCGGAGCGGCCATTATCGGATAGTTTGCGATCATTCAGGAATGCTTGGAGGTTTGTCTATCATTCAGAAAATTATCGTATTACAAAATACCGTCATCATCCAGAAAAAATAAGGGTTGGGGTGCAACCAGCGATGCAACGCCATGACCGTTACGATGATGCCTGCTGTTCATCCTTTTCGCTCGTAGGAATAATGCAGACAACACTACCGGGAATCAGGGCTTCAAGAGATCCTTTTAAGGAATCGATGGACTCCTGCATATCGCCCACCTTCTGCTCCGGATCAAACCCAAGGTAGATGTCGATATAGATCCTTGTCCCGGACCGCCGCGACCGGACTCCGTGGAATTCATGAAACTTGTCAAACGAGCCGACCAGTTCCTTTAAAATGATAATCTGGAGCTCTTCTTCCAGGGTCTTGTCAAAGAGATCCGGAAGTGAGGAGGAGATCTCCCGGTATCCAGCGAACAGCAGGAACCCGATAATAACCAAAGAGGCAATCGGATCGATATACTCCGACCAGCTGTACTGGACGAGGAGCACCGAGAGCACCAGCGCAAAGAGGATCAGGAGATCGGAGAACGTCTTGGCCCGCCGGAGCCGCCACTGGGCCTCCATAATGGGGGTGGGCTCTTTCTGCGCGAGACTATAGTTTTTCTTCCAGTGGTACGAGTCCGTGATACTGACAAGGATCATGAGAGGGATCCCGATTAACGCAGCATTCATATCGAAATGTTCGGGATGGAGAATCCGGTTAAAGGTAAATAAGAGCAGGATCACGATGGATACGAACATCACGCCGCCCGTGATGATCCGTGTTAAGGACTCAAACTTTCCCATCCCGTAATCGTACGTGAACTTCCCGCCAATCGTAACACGGCGTATGATAATGAGGGCAAAGGTTGTGGCAAGGATCTCATTTGCACCCTTGATGATATCGGCAAACAGGGTCATGGAGCCGGACAGGATAACCGCGATGGACTCCGGGATCAGGACGAGGAGATCTATGCAGAGCCCGGTAAAGACCAGCTTCTGGCGGGACTCTCTCACTTCGCCCTCTCCGTCAATGATCTCATCACTTGCCATGTATGTCAATACATGATGACAGGATTACTAAAAAAACCTTTAGGGACACCAGAAACACGTAACGGAAAAAGAATACGATAGTGATGTTTGTGAGGGTCCTCCGCCTCAGGGCCTCTCCGAGGCACAGCGGGGCCAGGGGGTTTCATCAATGGTAATCAGTTAAACTGCGGCAGGACATTCCGTATGGAGAGGTGTCCTGTCACCCGTTGTTTTCAATCAGGATCTGCTCAAAAATTCTCAATCAAAGTCTGGTTGAACTTTTTTAATCAGAGTCTTATTGATCCAGATCGATTTTTCAAACGCGATCGAGATCGCGATGAAATTTTTTCGAGCAAGGTCCGGTTATTTTTTTTCAATCGAAGTCTGCTTAAAAATTTCAAATCAAAGTCCGGTTGAAATATTTCAATCAGGGTTTGATTACATTGCCGGGATAACGTTTACATCGGAAGGATAGCATCAGATCCATTTTTCAATCAAGGTCCGGTTACTTTTTTTCAATCAAAGTCTGCCTAAAAATTTTCAATCAAGATCCGATTGAAAAATTTTGCTCTGTAGAAAACCTCAATCCATACAAATTGTATGAATCGGTCAAGGTTCGCGAGAATGATCTTACATGAAATTTCCTTCTTCTGGATCTGATATATACGGGATTTGAGGTCAGCTCCGAACCTCCTTTTCAGGATAGAGAATTTGGTTTCAACCAGGAACCGTTTGCGATACCGGACAAAGTCAAAATTGTCGGTCATTTCCTTTCGATATTTCCCCCAGACATTCTTGGTGCCCTGATGGGTCCGAGCTGGAATGATCGAATCCGCTTTAAGAGTTTCACGGATAAACCGGTGCATTTTCTCGGAGTCATAACCTCTGTCCATGGCATAGCACTGAGATTTATGGTGTTTGCAAAATTTCTTCAGAAGTATGAATGCGTGTTTTGAGTCGTGAACCCGGCTTTTAGATATCGTGAATCCGGTAATTACCTGCATATCGATATCAATAGAAATCGATGTTTTCAGGAAGTGTTTTCGGATTTTTCCGGTTCTTTCAGAGTAATAATGACTACAGTATCCGCTGGTAAAACCGGATGAATCGATGGCGGTTATGGCGATCATACCGTCTTCCGAATAGAATAGTTTTAGGGTTTTTTTCAAAAGGAGATTGAAGTAGATGGGTTTGATACGACAAAGAAATTTTTGGAGGGTTGTGAAATGAGGAATTGTTGTGAGACCCAGTACTGCCCTGATACGATCCATTTCTTCAAGGTTCCAGATGACAGTGCGATAGTCTTCTTTTCGATATTCTTTGAAAAGAAGGAGGGTCAAAAGCTGATGTTGAGTGTAATCTTTTCTCGAATATTTACAGGAATACGGAGTGAGTTGGGTGGACTGTACAAGTGAATATGCGTGTTTGATAAAACTGATAAACCGGCCTGACGATTTATTAATTGTCTCCTTATTCGTTACTAGCATAACATTGTAAGGAGACACCGTACCTTAGATCTTTCGGTCGTTTTTCACTCGGTTTTTCTTCGTTAGGAAATCATTTCTACAGAGCAAAAAATTTCAGGCAAGGTCCGTTTGATCCGGATCAACTTTTCAAACGCGATCGTGATCGCGATGAGAAATTTCCAAGCTGGGTTTGATGAAAGATTTCCAGCCAAAGTCCACTGAAAAACATTCATAAAGGACATGGGATCTGAGCACGGAATCAGAAAAATGCAGTCCCTGAACCGCCGCGGGGGCGTCCCTTCGGTGGCGGCGGCGTTCATCGCATCTGGGGGCATGAGGAGCCCCCAACTTTGTACTTCGTCAATGATTCCCCTTATATCATGCAATACCGCAATCCTGTTTTTGCAATTAATATGGCGCGGGGGAGGTTTTGCAGAAGGTGACGGATGCTGATAAGCAGAGCGAAGTGCGTGAACCCCGACTGGGATTAAAGAGTGAGTGAAATTTGAGCCTTGGTATCCGAATTATGAAAAAAATAAAAAAAATCTAGGCTCATATGCTCATATAGAATAAGTCACAGGCAAATCGGAAAAGTTAGTTAAGCAATAGATTAAATCTTCGTTTGTCGATTGATTGGCTAGAGGAGGTGATACTTGAACATGATTACGCAGCAACTGTTTACAAATGCGTTTTTAGTTGCACTAACTTTTATTGCACTTGTTTATACCATTCGGCAATTCCAAAAGGAAAATGATAGTACGTTACTTGTTACTTGTGTTGGTGCAGTAATAATTGCAGCACTATTTATGGTATTGACCTCATCACTACCTTCATAAAATAATTTTTTTTTTAAATTTTTTTACAGTTAACGATGTGTTATTTAAAAAGGACCTTAGAATGAAAATCATCTAATTGAAAAGAGATTTGAACTTGAAAAACAGTACGCCTCGGTCGGGTTTTGCTTTAATTATTTTTTTTTACAAAATACGAAAATATATCATAGGAGAAATGAAAAATGGCAGTATGAAGGCATAACGATGAAACGCTGTAAATATACGGACGATGTTAGTGAGTGTTTGTTCTCTGATGGGAACCGCGCATGGTCGAACTCTAATTCATGTTCCCACTTTAAACCCCATATCTATTGTAAGTACTATGAAAGTTTAATGGGTTTAATGAATGGCGGTTCTGGAAGTGTAATATAATGTTCGGTTGAAGCGTAACGATAAAACCGGGGTTCTGTTTGAGATTTAAAAACATTATGAAAATAAAGTATTGTAAATTAAAAAATAAAAAAAATCTCAATTTATTCCAAATACCATACCAATAAGAACCATCGCTACAGAAAATCAAACAAAAAAACAATTCTATTTTTTAATAATTTCTTATTATATCACAGTCAACAATGTGTTATTAATTAAAAATGTTGATAAACGTGTTTCCAGACGTTGATACAAAAAGACAAAGTTTAGAACATTTAACTTTAAGTTTCTTTAAAAAAAAAGAGCCCGCGACCCGGGTTACCCTTCATTTGTGCGTAAAGTACGCCACAATGCCGGCATCCCCAACCGCATCAATCTTCACAAACCCGACCCGCTCGAACTGGATAACCTTCCCGAGTTCCGACCGGACCGCAGGCTCACACGCCCCGACCATCTCACCTTCCTGCGTAAGGATCGTGCAGGGAATGGTTGCCTGCGCCGGCAGCCACTGGACAATATGTGCCTTAGCCGCCCGGGCATCCGCAAGAGAATCCCCCGCGTAGGTAAAGGTAGGCGTCCCGTTGTCCCAGCTGATCTTCACATTGAAGAGATCCTTAAGCCGGAGCATCGTTACATCCGGTGAGACCTCGTTCTTCGGAATGAGAACAGTTCCGGTAAACTCAAGTGTCCGGGTGCCGCGTGACGCATCGCTCGGGTGGAGCATCGCATGAGCAGTGTGAGGTTGTGCACCCTCAATCTTTACAGTCATTGGGTCAGGGACAAAGAAGTACCGGTTCGCCACCGGGTCAACAATCTTCTTGTTCTCGGCATAGAGATTGTCCCACGAGAACGAGATATCCGTATCCCCGATACCAATGGCAAGCATCGCATTCTTGACCGCGTCGGGGCTGATCCCCCTGCGGGCGAGCGCCCTTAAGGTGCCAAGGTGGATATCATCCCAGCCGGTATAGGTCCCTTCATTGATACCGAGCCGCATCTGGGAAGTGGAGAGCACGACGCCTTCAATACCCATCCGGCCATAGTGCCGGTATACCGGCACCTTCCAGCCAAAATGATCATAGATATATCGCTGGCGTCTTGTATTGGCGATATGATCCTTGCCCCGTATCACGTGGGTGACCCCGAGCAGGTGATCGTCCGCAACTACCGAGAAGTTCATCAGCGGGTACACATGAGCGATTACTTTCGGGTGGGCCGGGGCGTCAAGGATACGGAATGCCGGGAAGTCCCGCATAGCCGGATCCGGGTTGTTGAGATCGGTCTTTATCCTGACCGATGCCTCGCCTTCCTTAAACCCGTGGGTGAGCATCTTATCCCAGAGCACGAGGTTCGTATCAACGGACTGTTCCCGGCAGGGGCAGGCGGTCTTCTTGTTCTTGAGCTCTTTGAAGACTTCGTTGTCGCAGGTGCAGACATAGGCGCCACCCCGCTCGATCAGTTGCGTGCAGAGCAGATAGTACAGATGAAGGCGATCGCTCTGGGTCACGGTGTCCGTGATGGCGAGACCCAGCCATTTGAGGTCCTCGACCACCATCTCGTAGGCTTCGGGATCGACCCGCTTGGGATCGGTATCCTCGATGCGCAGGATATAGCGCCCGCCATACTGTTTGATGTACGCGTCGTTAAGCGCTGCAGCCCGGGCATGCCCGATATGGAGCGGCCCGGAAGGATTGGGGGCAAACCGCATCACTACGCCGTTTTCGGCTCCTTCGAGATCCGGCAGCACTTTCTTGTGCTCGTGCTTCTCGGAAAGCGCCGCAAACATTTCGGGCGCCCGGGTCTGCAGGGTCGTCACCCGTTCTTCAGGAGATAACGCAGCGACATCAGCGATAGCTTCCTTTGCAAACGCTGATACTTCCTTTGCTCTGCTCCGCAGTTCCGGGTGTGCACCCATAACCATACCGATAACGGCCCCGGTCTGGGGAATACCGCCATGCTTCACGGCATTCTGGAGTGCACACAAAAAGAGGAGCTCTTTTGGATCGTCCCCTGCCATTTTTAATAACTCCGGGTAACAAAAAATTCGCCGATGTCCATTAAAAGCTGGCGTTCTTTTGATGCGGGGAGGAGAGAGAGATGCTTGTTGCTCGCAGTCACAAGATCCGCTGCCATCTGTTTGACCTCGTCGATTATCCCGGCATCAGTGAGTTCTTTTATTGCCGCATCGATATCAGTTTTCGAGAGCTCGCGCCGGTATTTCTGCAGGTCGATACCCTTCTCCCGGGCCTTGATCATGATGATTGTCTGCTTGCCTTCCCGGAGATCGGAAGCCTGATCCTTGCCACTCTTCTCGGAAGGGGTTAACAGGTCGATTAAGTCATCCTGGATCTGGAAGGCAATACCGGTGTTCAGCCCGAAGTTATAGAGGGCTTTTACCTGCGGGGCAGTGCCCCCGGCAAGAACGCCACCGATTCCGGCTGCAGCTGCGTACAGCACACCGGTCTTTTTCCTGACCATCTCGATGTACTCGAACTCGCTCACGTCATTGCGGTGCTCGAAGGACATATCCATGTGCTGACCCGCACAGATGTCGGCGCAGGCCTTGGCGAGCATGGTGACCGAACGCACTTTTGCCGCATCAGTGGCGGTTGCCAGACAGATATACTCAAACGCCCGGGCATAGAGCACATCGCCGGCGAGGATACCGGTCGGCATGTCCCATTTTGTGTGCACGGTCTGAACACCCCGGCGCAGGTTGTCGTCATCCATGATATCATCGTGGATGAGGGTGAACGTGTGCGTGATCTCGAGTGCCAGTGCCGCGTGCATGATATCATCGGAGCTTCCGTGATTCACAGAATCTGCCGCCAGCATGACGACTGCGGGGCGGAGTCGTTTACCGCCGGCAGCGAGAAGGTGGGCTGACGCTTTGTTCAGTTCACCTACCGTATCAACGAAATACCGGTCGATCATGCGGTCAATCTGTGCTGCAACCGATTCCAGGTACGGGGATAGTTCCGACATTGTGATACCTCGTATGTTTAATTGAGCTTGACCCGCTGCCCGTTCTTCAGCATATGAACGGTGGACTGGGCGGTGTACCCCATTTCGGTGGCAAAGTCCGTATACCCGGCCGTCATCTTCAGGTGCCCGTGAGCGGGGATGATGTGCTGCGGATTTAGGAGCTGGATGAACTCATAATGATCCTCACGGTACGCATGACCGGATACGTGCAGGTCTTCAAATATACGTGCACCGGCATGCCGGAGATGTTGTTCAATCATATAACGCTGGCCGAAGTTCATGGGGTTGGGAATGACATTTGCCGAGAAGACTACCTTGTCCCCCTTCGCAAGCTGGTAGGGCGTATCCCCGACCGCAACGCGGGTGAGAATGGAGCCCGGTTCGCCCTGGTGCCCGGTAACGATGGGGAGGAACTGTTCTTTTCCATCCTTCATCATCCGGCGCATCTGCCGGTCAACGGTTCGCCGGTTCCCAAAGACACTGGTGGTCTCGGGAAACGAGCAGAGCTTCATCTGTTCTGCGGTGACGGAGTATTTTTCCATGGATCTGCCAAGAAGCACAGGCTTCCTGCCGATCTCATGCGCACATTCTGCGATCGTTTTGACACGGGCAATGTGGGAAGAGAAGGTAGAGACGATGATCGCATTCTTGTCATCCTCGTAACTGGTGATGACGTTCCTGACGAGATCACGGGCAATACGTTCGCTCGGGCATCTGCCAGGCCGGTCGATATACGTGCTCTCAACGATAAGGGCGAGCACGCCTTCCTTTCCAATCTGGCGGAACCGGGCAAAGTCCGGCGGTTCGCCAATGACCGGTGTCCGGTCAAGCTTGAAATCACACGCATAGACGATCGCACCGTGGGGGGTGTGTAACACCGGGGTCACAGTGTCGATAATCGAGTGCTGCGTGCGGACGAATTCAAGTACCAGGTTCTGGGAAAGCGTATAACGCTGGCCTGCCCTGAGTGCAAAGAGCTTGTTGTTCACGCCGAACTTCTGCTCACCTGAGATCTGCTGACGTATCAGTTCCGTCGCATACGGTGATGCAATAATCGGGGCATTGTACCGGTGTGCCAGTTTCGGGATGGCCCCGATGTGGTCGAGGTGGCCGTGCGAGCAGACGATCGCTTTGACCGTCCCTTCGATCCCATTCATCATGGTATCGTCCGGTATTGCCTTGATCTTGATCAAATCAAGGGAATGCATATTCTCAATTTCAGCATCCTCGTGGATCATTATCTGGTCCAGCCGGAGTCCCATGTCAAAGATGACAATTTCCTTTCCGCAGCGGACGGCGGTCATATTCCGCCCGACCTCGTCGTAACCGCCCACTGCAATAATTTCTATATCCATTTTTTTATCTCCTTACTGTTCTGTATGTTATTCTGCCTGAAGAATTCCCCGGTTTGATGAGGTTATCGCTCGATACGTGCAGGATTGTCTTTATCGATCATCTGGCGTGTCGAGCCGGTAAGATACATCGGGGCTTTCTTAAGTGAAGATACCCGTGCAGAGCCGGTCAAAAACATTGTGACCTTAAGCTGCTGGTGTATCACATCAATCGCGTTACTAAGTGCCTCGTCGTTTTCCATCGCGGGTTTGAGCAGGGGAAGAGCCATCCCACAGAGATCCGATCCGAATGCGAGCGCCTTTGCCATATCAATGCCGCTCCGGATACCGCCGGACGCAATCACCGGGCTACCGGTTGCGAGCACTTCTGCAAGACTCACTACCGTGGGAATACCCCAGCAGGCGAAATCCTGCCCTAATGACTTGAGGGAATGGTCTTTTGCATTCTTGCTCTCGTCTGCACGTACACTCTCGACCGCGGCCCAGGACGTACCGCCCCAGCCGCCGATATCGATCGCACTGACTCCCGCACCCCAGCACTGCCGGGCGACTGGTGCAGAGATCCCGCAACCGGTCTCTTTTACAATGACCGGCGTCTTGAATTCCCGGCAGAGTGCTTCAATTGCCGCAAAACAGCCGATGGCATTATGATCGCCTTCCGGCTGGATTGCTTCTTGCAGGAAATTTAAGTGAATCGCCAGTGCATCCGCTTCGATCATCGAGACAGCACGCTCTGCCCATTCAATCCCATGGTCACGGAGCTGGACTGCTCCAAGGTTTGCAACCAGGAATGCATGAGGCGCCTCATCCCGCACAATCGAGAAGGTATCCTCGAGTTTGGGATTCTCCAGCGCCGCACGCTGGGAACCGACACCCATGCCGGCCCCAAAGTGCTCTGCTGCCCGTGCAAGCCGGGCGTTCACGTCTTTTGTTCCCGGGTGACCACCGGTCATGGCCGAGATGAAAAGGGGAGATGAAAACGAGTGGTTCAGGAACCGGGTCGAGAGATCGATGGATCCCATATCACATTCCGGCAGCGCATTGTGCACAAACCTGATGCCCGAAAACCCGGCATCCCCGCTCTCGACTGCCTCTTCTGCACAAATGCGCAGGTGATCAAGCTTCCGCGAGGAGGTAAACCTCTTTTTATCACTCATTTTGACTTCCCCTTAACTGTTGTCCCGCCGTGGGCAGATCCTGCAAGGAAGTCTGCCACCCGCGAGACATGAAAGATATCTGACCCGATACCCGCATCAGCGAGTTCGAGCAATTCATTAATCTTGCCTCTCATTCCACCGGTGACATCGGTATGTATCGAGTTGCCGATGCGGAGAGTTGGCATTGTATCCCGGGTAATTCCAGGAACAACCCTCTCTCCATCCAGCACTCCCGGTACATCGGTGGCGAGCCCCACGCGGCTGATACACAGTCCAACCGCGAGATACCGCACGAGCTGATCGCCCGAGACAATACAGGCTCCTTTTGAAAGGTCCATCACCACATCGCCGTGGATCACAGGGACCATCCCGAGACCAAGCATCGTTTCAAGATGCCTGCATTCAAATGAAACAAGCCTACCATTATCCGCAATCGCGGTATGAAGAGGATGGACCCCTATCGCGGCAACTCCCTGTTCCCGGAGGGTGGCAACAACCTCCTCATTTAGCCGGCTGACAGCCCGGTGGGTAACATAGATCCCCTCGGTCTGCCCTTTTACGGCACCGACATCCAGCTTATACCGCTTCGCTTCAGGATGCCCGCAGGAACCGGCACCGTGGATGACCACGATACCATCCGTTCGTGCACGGGCAATTGCCCCTGCAATGGATGCCAGCTGTGCATGGTTGATTGCACAGTCCGCACTCTTATCAGTGATTACGCTTCCGCCAAGTTTCAAAATCAAGCGGTCAGACATTCTTCTCCTTGCGTGCGCCTTCTGTATCTATACCGGTAATGATCGCCCGTGCATCACACGCTTCAATGGCATTGGCTATCCGGTGTTTGATGGGTTTGGGACAGAGCGCAACCATACAGCCCCCCCCGCCGGCACCCGTGATCTTTGCCCCGAATGCCCCGGCAGAGCGTGCAGCAAGCACCATCTTTCCGAGCTGCGGGTGCCCGACACCCAGCACTTCGAGCAGTGCATGGTTCATGTTCATATATTTCCCTAATTCCTTGGGATTACTGAGATGATGGATCGCGCTCATGCTCACCCCTTCAATTGCATCGAGAACGGGGTCAACGATATTGGGATGCTTTTTCTTGAGTTCGCTCACCTGTTCCACCATCTTTGAGGTGCTGTGGGAGACTAAAGAATCCCCAATCACCAGGTGAATGTTCTGCGGAGGCAGTCTTCTGCGGGAACCGCCACTGATAAGAACGATCCCCCCATATGCAGAGACAGTCGTGTCTGTGGGGCTTGCCCGCCCTTTCTGCACGGTCTTTTCGATCTCAAAGGCCATATCAGCAATATCTTCCCGGGTTTTATGCAGGGAAAATTCATCGTTGATGGCAGACAGGGTGGCAACCGTGACTGCTGCAGATGATCCGAGGCCGGAAGAACTCGGGATCTGGGAGTTGATGTAGACGCTGCCCGTGACACCAAGAGCCTCGAAACACCCGTCAATGTATGCAGATTTCGCCCGTTGGGAACGCCGGGTGTTTCTTACGGTGACAAACACCCGGGGCTTTATGGCCATAGCTATGCCGGGCTTTCCATAGACCACTGCATGCTCACCGAACAAGAATACCTTGCCCGGTGCACTCCACGTTGCCAACTTTATATCACCGTAATGGCTGCGTACCCTACGACTTCACGGGTGTCACCGGTGACATCCCCGCTCGTCGCATACCGGATAAGCTTTGCCGTTTTCGCCCCAAGCCCTTTGCAGGCAGTCACCATGGCGGTGATTGGGCCATACCCGCAGGCTGTGACACGTCGCTCCTCAATCCGCCGGTAGAATTCCACCGTATCAAGAGTTGCCAACGGTTCAATCGCATAGAGATCATCAGATTTTGCTTTCTGATCGGACACATAGTGTGAGAAGTCACTGGATGCCACGATCCTGATATCCCGTTTTGTCCGCTTTACCGCAGCACTAATCTTCTCTGCAAGCCGTATCGCGCTTGCATAATCCTGCTGACCCATCATGATCGGGGCAATCCGGGCTCGCGGGAACCGGTACTTAATCAACGGCATCTGCACTTCCAGTGAATGCTCGTCACGCTGGGACAGTTCATCGGTCTCCATATCAAGCGACTCGACAAACTCGGTGTCGGTATCAATCACACCAAGCGGGGTCTCCCAGGGAACGGCAGAAACACAGCTGATATATCCGCGATGGGAGGGACCAATCACCACAAAAGTGCCGGAAAAACCCGGGTCTATAGTCCCAAATGCATGGGCGGCTACCTGTCCTGAATAGATATATCCTGCATGGGGGGATACGATACCCAGAGGTGCTCCCTCTACTCTGGTGCCGGAGAAAAATTTCTCCAGCAGTTGTTCCAGATGCGAGGGGTCACGCGGGTAAAACATGCCGGCTACTGCGCATGTACGCATCTTCATCGGATCAACCCTCTGGTCGAACTAATATATCTAACGATCGGTCACCTTAAAAAAGGTGA
This sequence comes from uncultured Methanoregula sp., assembly GCA_963676675.2. GTDB lineage: Archaea > Halobacteriota > Methanomicrobia > Methanomicrobiales > Methanospirillaceae > Methanoregula. Next base: position 2,703,809 of record OY781161.1, read on the forward strand.
ACTGATCAGAACTCAGTTTCGAAGTCCTCGGAGGTGAGTGCCGTCGAGATACCGCGGAGCCGGAGCATCTCACGGGTGAGCAGGAAGTAGATCATGGAGAGCGCCTTTCTGCCCTTGTTGTTGGTCGGGATGACCAGATCAACATACTTGGTCATGTTGTTGGTGTCGCAGAGCGCAACAACGGGGATACCGCACTGGACAGCCTCGTTGATAACCTGTGCATCGCCTATCGGGTCAGTTACAATAATCACTGAAGGTTCGATATATTCAGACAGGACAGGGTTGGTCAGGAGGCCCGGGATGAACCGGCCGGTGGCAGACATTGCACCGAGAGTGTCAGCGAACTTCTTTGCCGGGTACTGGCCGTACTGACGGGATGTAACCACGAGAATATTGGGTGCCTCAAACTGGTTTAAGAATTTGGCCGTGGTCTTAATCCGGGCATCGGTCTCGCGGATATCAAGAATATACAATCCATCGCCGCGAACGCGGTAGATGAACTTCTTCATATCTTTGCTCTTCTGCTGGGTGCCGATGTGGACACCGGCTGCAAGGTACTCTTCGACGGGGATGAGTGGCTCTTTTAATTCAATTTCCATTTCGTTTACAGGGTTCATAGCTGTTCCTCTATGCGTATCAGTTCGTTTAATTTGGCAATGCGTTCTCCGCCAACGGCTCCGCATTTTAAGAAAACACAGGAGAACGCAGTTGCGAGGTGGGCGATCGTCGTATCGGTAGTTTCTCCGGACCGGTGGCTCATCACCGTGTCCAGACCATGGGTATGGGCGAGCCGCACTGCGTCATATGTTTCAGTGAGGGTTCCCACCTGATTGGGCTTGATAAGCACGCAGTTTGCGGCATCCTTCTCGATGCCCTGCGCAATGCGGTCAACCTGTGTCACAAAGATGTCATCCCCACAGAGCAGGCAACGATCACCAATCTGACGGTTGAGTTCTGAAAAAGCGTCGAAGTCATCCTCAAAGAGGGGATCTTCAACATAAACAAGATTGTAGGTGTCGACAAGCTCGGCAATGTATGCAATTTGCTCTTCGGTAGAGCGTGTCTGGTTGCGGTACTTGTACCCTTCCCCGGTCCACATCTGGCTTGCCGCAACATCGATACCCATGTCGACTTCTACATTCATTTCGTCGGCAACAAGTCCGGTTGCCTCGGCAATGAGCTCAAATGCGAGGGCATCGTCAATCTGCGGTGCCCACGCACCCTCATCACCCTTGCCGCAGGATTTCCCGTTCTTCTTTAAGAGTTCCTTGACATGCCGGTGAACTGCCGCATTGGCAAATACTGCCTCTTCGGTATCGGCTGCGCCCCCGGGCACGACAAGGAATTCCTGAATTTCTGTTGCATTTGCCGCATGTGCCCCGCCACCAATAATATTACCTAAGGGTAGCGGCATCTCTTTTACAAATGCCCCGCCAAGATAGCGGAAGAGCGGCATGTCGCTTGCTGATGCTGCTGCCTTTGCATTTGCAAGCGAGAGTGCTACTGCAATATTTGCCCCTATCTCAGAGAAATCAGCAGTTCCGTCGATATCACGAAGTTGCTCATCGAATGCTTCCTGGTCACAGGCATCCATGCCGATGAGTGCGGGTAGCACATTCTGGTAGGCATAGTCAACCGCTTCGCGGGGCGGTTTGACTTTTGCCTCAAAGGCCCCGGTGCTGGCACCGCTGGGCGCTGCAGACCTTCCATAACCATTCGCCGTGTAAACGTCCGCTTCAACGGTCGCGTTGCCCCGGCTGTCCAGGATTGTCCGCAGTTCGATAACCTCAATGGTCGTCATACGTATTCTACTTCCTCTTTACCGTAATGGGGATGGTGTGGTTGTTGAATTCCTCGATGGCGATCTCAAGCGGATCGATCCGTGTCGTTGTTACAAGTAACGGAGCACCCATTGATATCTGCAGAGCCCTTGCTCCAATGATCCTTGCCCGTTCATACCGGGAATATGTTTGCGTCTGCATTTGTTCTTCCTCAAAATGATGTTTTTTTTGTTTTGATAATGGGGTCGCTGAGATTCGAACTCAGGTCACTGCGTCCCGAACGCAATAGGATGGTCCAGGCTACCCTACGACCCCTCGTTCATCTAGTCAATCTACTGGTAAGGGTTGAGCTCGTCTATGATCACTTTGTGTGTCAGCAGCATGCGCCTGCAGCAGTACCGGGTAATATTAAGATCGGTGAGGATCTGTTTGGGATCCTCGCCTTTCTCCCGCCTCTGCCTGAACTCTTCCCACGCGGTGGAAATCGGTTTTCCACAGGTGAAACATCGTACGGGTATCATAAATTTTAACCTTTCTTCATTTCTTTTATCTTAACGATAAGACTTTTGGAACTTCGCCCTTGCGCCGGAACCGTGCGGCTTCTTCGCTTCTTTCTGTCGCGAATCGTTGACAAGGAGTGTCCTGTCATAGGTCAGGTAAATATCCTTGATCTGGGGTTCGTTATGCCACTGGAGGATGCCACGGGCAAGTGCGGTCCTGACCGCCTCTGCCTGTCCCATCACTCCGCCACCTGCGACATTGATGGTTACATCGATGCCGTTTACCGCATTGGGTACCAGGAGGAGGGGCTCAGAGATCTTCATCCGGGTAACATCCGAGCCGTACTGTTCGAGCGGTACGGAGTTGACCCGGATAACGCCTTTGCCTGCCTTTAAGGTTGCCCGTGCAATCGCAGTCTTGCGTTTTCCGCTTGTGTTAATGATCTTTACCATGGGAACCAGCCTCTAGAACTTTGCTCCGAGGAACGTGCTCACAGCACCGAGGGTGATGTGGGCCGGGTTATTCAGACGGTTCATGTGTGCGTCTTCGAGCACTTCCATCTCTTTGCCGACAAACTCTACCGGAACACCGACGTAGCACTTGATGCGCTTCATCGCTTCAACACCACGGGGGCGTTTGTACGGGAGCATGCCGCGGATCGTCCGCTTCATGAGATGGTCGGGTCGGCGTGGGACGAACGGACCCCAGCGATTACCGCTGGCACCGCGTTCAACCTTGTGCTTGTAGTTGCCAAGCACACGTGCACGGCTACCGGAGATGATTACTTTTTCTGCGTTGACAATTGCAATCGTTTCGCCGGCAAGCCCGCGTTGTGCGACAAGGCTTGCAAGACGCCCGAGAAGCAGTCCGTCACCGTTGATAATTGTTACCATATTTTTTTCACCTCAGGATCCGGACACCGCTGCCTTTCGGGTTGTCCTGCAGGAGCTGCTCAATTGTCATACACTGTCCCTTTGCGTCCTTGATCTTGCTGGTGGCTGATGCTGAAAAATTCAGCGCTGCAACCTTGACGGACTGCTCAAGCAGACCGCTGCCGAGCACTTTGCCGGGGACGATGATCGTCTCACCATTCTGGGCATAGCGGTTGATCTTCGACAGGTTGACCTCAGCGTAATTCCTGTTGGGGGTCTCTAACCTGCTTGCAATCTCGCGCCAGATTTTAGCCTCATTCTCACGTGACTTGTTCTTCAAGAGTAAGATAAGACTGGTAAGACGGGGGTTCGTCTTTTCCACAATTCTTGTCATTTCTTTTCATCCCCTGATATTTCGCCTAGCTGCTGTTCCAGCTCGTCTGCCTGCTCCTTGACATACAGAAGTGCCCGATTCATGATCTCTCTTACTGGCAGTGAACCGTCGCCCTCGACCACGAAAATATAGCGGTCTGCTTCGGCGGATACACGAATTGCCGGTTCATCTCCGATACCGCTCGCAATGCATGCCTTTTCACAGAGCTTGCACATGGAGCAGTCGGGAAGTTTACCATTGACTACTTCGACTTTCTTGCCGCGAATTGCAAGTACCTTGCGGGGACATTCTTCCACGCACATACCACAGGCATCACAGGCTTCGCTGATCGAGACTACGGGGTGATTTTTATACCCGCAGACAAGGGTCGGCTGCCATTTTGCGTGTTCCCTGCCGGTATTGAGGATTGCTTTTGCTTCAAGGACAAGTTTCTGCCCCTTCGTGAGTTTCACGATGGGCACATTATCGTACACCGGTACCGCTTTTGGATCCTGCGGGATCAGATCACTTGAACTGACCGTGCGGGGACCTTCGGCGCTTAACGTGTAAGTGACCGTGCAGCCCGGGCATCCTACCCCGCCGCACGTGCATTTCTCTTGTGTCGAATAAGATGAGAGATCGGTTTTGATGGGTATGAGCCCAAGGCGGTGGGCCAGCATCTCGTCGAAGAGCGCACTGGTATTGTCATAGATGCGCACATCTTCAATTGCGAGGGTTGGCACTTCGCCGATCATTGCCCGCCTGAAGGCGTTGGCAAATGCCGGGCTTGCTCCCGAGAGAGTGAATCGCGCCAAGGAGTCATCCAGACTGGCGAATTCTATCTGCATCACACTCTCCTGCCACGTCTGCCGCCTTTAGCGCGGCATGAGTCGTGGGGAATCGGTGTAACATCTTCAATGCGCCCTATGCGCATGCCTGCACGAGCGAGTGCACGGATGGCTGCCTGGGCACCTGGCCCGGGGCTGCGCTGCTTGCCCTGTCCGGGTGCACGCACCTTGACATGGACTCCGACAATGCCCTTTTCACGGGCTGCCTGGGCAACATTTCCTGCCATCTGCATGGCTGCATACGGGGAGCTCTCGTTCCGGTCCTGCTTGACGACCATGCCACCACTGCTTTTTGTGACCGTCTCTGCACCGGAGAGGTCAGTTACCGTGATGATGGTGTTGTTGAAGGATGCGAAGATGTGAGCTACGCCCCATTTTTCCTTGTCATTTGCTGCCATTATCTACCTCCCCGCTGGTATCCCTGCTGGGGAGCGGCTTTGGGGTTGCTTGCCGGTTTGGCAATACGGGTCCGCTCTGCATTTGATTCGCTGACGAATGAGGACGCCCCATAGTAGGTGATCTGTCCTTCTTCAATCCGACCGACATGGTAGCTGGGGATGGTGGTACGCCTTCCGGCGATTGCAATATGACCATGGGTGACCATCTGGCGCGCCTGTTTCGGCGAGCGGGCGAGTCCCTTGCGGTGGACCATGGTCTGGAGCCGGCGGTCGAGCTGGGCCTGCACCTTTAAGGAGAGCACAGCTTCGATATCTGCATCGACACCGAGAAGTCCTGCACGCTGAAGGTGGCTGATAAGCTCGTCTTTCTTTGCCTCGAAGATTTTCTTATCCATGGCGCTGGATGCGAGCACGAGAAGGTTACGGGCACCCTTGCGGTATTTACGCAGGTCTGCCTGTGCCTTCCAGACTTCGCGCTTGTTGCGCAGACCGTATTCGATGACAAGGCGCGTTTCTGATTCGATGCGCGTCTTTTCAAAGGGGCGCTTAGGAGTCTGGTAAGACTTGTGGTTCTTTCCGGGGTATCCCATGATTAGTTACCTGCCTTCTTCTTGCTCACGCCGACGGTCTTACCGGTTCTGCCAGTAGACTTGGTGCGCTGACCACGGACTTTCTGGCCGGTCTCATGGCGGATGCCCTTGTAGCACCGGATCTTTCTCATGAGGTTGATGTCTTCGTCGTTTGCGAGAGTGACATCAGCACCTAAGAGGTGCTTTGTTTCGCCAGTGTACACATCTTTCGGCCGGTTTGACATCCATGCCGGAATCTTCGTGGTGTACTCCTCAATAGCGGTCCGGAGCCGGTTTACCGACTCCTCGTCAAGGCGACCGAGTAATGCGTACTCATCAACTTTCGCCATTCGGGAAACAACCGTGGAAGTATGCCTGCCGACACCCTTGATGCCGGTGAGCGCAACTCTCACGGATTTGGTACCATCGAGATCGGTGGTTCCAACCCTTACAAAGTATTTTATATCGTTTTCCTGAGCCATCCAATCCCCTCGATTGGTGAGATTGTCTCTTTTAGCGCTGAGGGGGAGATTTGAACTCCCGAGTCCTTTCGAACACAGGTTTAGCAAACCTGCGCCATACCAGGCTTGGCTACCTCAACAGAGGAATCTCGCATCTTTTACAGACACTCGCAGTGGATAGTCACTGCTCCATGAATGGTGCTTTATAATATGCGCATAGTTGGGTAATAAGCGTTGCGGGCAGTCCGGCTTATAGACGCCCGGTAGAGAATAAATGGGGTTAGGGATCTTTTGTTATTGCCCATTATTTTTCCCTATTAGGTATGTCGGATTTCCGGGACGTTGTGTTCTTAGTACCTTAGTATGTGTGCATTCTATTTCAAAAAATCCGGGTTCGGATATTCGCTAATGGAGCTGCATTCCCTCATCCGCCGCGGGGGCGCCCCATCGGGGGCGGTGGCTCCGTCCTTGCTTTTTTATCATCCATATCTAAGTGCGACAATTCGCAAGCATGAAGTTGCACACACTAAATATGTGTGCAAGAAAACACGATTGACTTCCTTTTCTTTTAAATTGCGTCAATTTTTTTCATGGGAGGAGGGTACCCCTCCGGTACATGAGGGGACCCCCCTCTCCTTCACAAGACAGGCCCCCCCTCCGGTTGCACCCACACACGCACCGCTTCATACGGAAATACGACGGAAAGACCATCCCAACACCCAAAACAAAAGTGGGGGGCGGGTACCCCTCCCTCAGCATGACAGGGGGTACCCCCTCCCCCTCTCCAAAAAATGAGTGGGGGTCCCCCTACCCCCCTGTCCTCAGCAGGACAGGCTCTCACCCCCCTCCGATTATCCCGCGGGTTTAACAAGCGAAAATATAGCCGGGTTTTTCTCGCGCTCTGTTACAAAGATGTGCTCTGTAGAAAACCTCAATCCATACAAATTGTATGAATCGGTCAAGGTTCGCGAGAATGATCTTACATGAAATTTCCTTCTTCTGGATCTGATATATACGGGATTTGAGGTCAGCTCCGAACCTCCTTTTCAGGATAGAGAATTTGGTTTCAACCAGGAACCGTTTGCGATACCGGACAAAGTCAAAATTGTCGGTCATTTCCTTTCGATATTTCCCCCAGACATTCTTGGTGCCCTGATGGGTCCGAGCTGGAATGATCGAATCCGCTTTAAGAGTTTCACGGATAAACCGGTGCATTTTCTCGGAGTCATAACCTCTGTCCATGACATAGCACTGAGATTTATGGTGTTTGCAAAATTTCTTCAGAAGTATGAATGCGTGTTTTGAGTCGTGAACCCGGCTTTTAGATATCGTGAATCCGGTAATTACCTGCATATCGATATCAATAGAAATCGATGTTTTCAGGAAGTGTTTTCGGATTTTTCCGGTTCTTTCAGAGTAATAATGACTACAGTATCCGCTGGTAAAACCGGATGAATCGATGGCGGTTATGGCGATCATACCGTCTTCCGAATAGAATAGTTTTAGGGTTTTTTTCAAAAGGAGATTGAAGTAGATGGGTTTGATACGACAAAGAAATTTTTGGAGGGTTGTGAAATGAGGAATTGTTGTGAGACCCAGTACTGCCCTGATACGATCCATTTCTTCAAGGTTCCAGATGACAGTGCGATAGTCTTCTTTTCGATATTCTTTGAAAAGAAGGAGGGTCAAAAGCTGATGTTGAGTGTAATCTTTTCTCGAATATTTACAGGAATACGGAGTGAGTCGGGTGGACTGTACAAGTGAATATGCGTGTTTGATAAAACTGATAAACCGGCCTGACGATTTATTAATTGTCTCCTTATTCGTTACTAGCATAACATTGTAAGGAGACACCGTACCTTAGATCTTTCGGTCGTTTTTCACTCGGTTTTTCTTCGTTAGGAAATCATTTCTACAGAGCACAAAGATGAACAATACACCCGGACTTCAGAAAAAAAGTGCGGTGAGTTTTCTGCTCACCGCTCCGCAGCCTATCCCAGCTCAAACGTAGTGACACCGAATATCTCATCCAGTGGGAGTGGGACGGGATCCCGTGTCGTATAGAGCCGGGCTGTATAAAAGACCGGGGTCATCTTACGGTCCTGCACAAGGGCGACCGCAGCCGCATTCGGGACCGGGATATCGAGATAGAATTGCTCGCCGGGTATTCCTGCAACGAGACCATTAAGAATCCGTTCTGCAGTCGCCCGGTCACGGGCAAAGAGCGGGCCGATCTTGTGGCCCGTATGGCAGACCCTCCGAACACCATACCCGGTTATCTTGCCATCGGGGTCAACCTGTGCAAGACCGTAATGCCCTTTCTGCCCGATCCAGCACCGGAGGAACTGCTCGCGGCGGGCCGGGAAATGCGCTGCGTCGTAGGATGCCAGCAGGTCGAAATTCACATCACGGATCGGTACCAGACCATCTGGCATCGTTCCCCCGCCAATGCCCTCGTACCGGGCATTATTGTAGTGCAGGAACATCCCGCCGTCTTTCTGGTACTTATCCACCATCGCGACAACGCCATCACAACCCACCACCCGGGTGCCGGCATGTTCCATCGCAAACCGGTAGAGCTGCATCCCTATCCCCTTGGCACGGTAAGCCGGATTGACAACAAAAAAGCCGTAAAACGAGAACCGTTTATCATAATTGACCACCGAGATCGTGCCTACGATCTTCCCGTCCGTTTCCGCACAAAAGAATCCTTCCGGATCAGCAGTAAAGAAACATTCCGCATCCGCAAGCCCGGGGTTCCAGCCCTCACTGGCGGCCCATGCCACCGCAGTTGAGACATCTTCTCGTATCATCGTCCGGAACTGGATGTCCTTCATATATCCTGATCTCCTTGTACGGTTATTGGCAGAATAGCTACATACACGTGACGGTTTTTATGTGACTGGGGGGCACAAAACACCATTACTTCCAAGAACGTCAAAAAAATTTTGTTAAAAAAACAGAGGAGGGAAAAACCAAAGAAAAAAGGGGGGATACTGGCCCTACATCGCATTGACGAGCGAGCTGCGGGTGATGAGACCGAAAAGTTTTCCCTTGTCCATCACCGCAATCGAACTGATATTCTTTTTTACCATCGTATCTATCACACCTGAAACGGGGGCCGAGTGTTCCACAAATATGAGGGGAGCACTCATGATATCCTTGACGAGCAGGTTCCGGATACGGTGATCCTGGTGGTTGTCACCGACCGATTCGCGGAACTTCCGCATCGCCACAGCTACATCAGTCTCGGTTACGATACCCGTGAACTTTTCATGCTCGGTTACGACAAACCGGGTGATGTTGTCATCGAGCATCCGGCGCCGAAGGTGGACAACCCGTTCGTTAGCTTCGATGGTGACTGCCTTTTCTACCACACCATCCATACTGTTCTCCGGCCTGACCTTTTTGAGCAGGTCAACGGCACTTACCTGGCCGATGAGGTTGTGATCCCCGTCATACACCACTACCAGCTTGTAGCGCTGGAGCAGCGGGATGAGCACATTGATGCTCTCATCCGGATAGACGCTGGTGAAATCCTCCTCAATTACACTTGATACATGGATTGAAGTCGGGGCGATATCGGAGTTCTGCTTGCTCCCCAGCTTCTCTGCAATCGCCTGTCTTGAGACCGTGCCAATTACAGAGTTATTATGAACCGCTATGAGAGGGTCGATACCTTCTGATAGCATCTTATCGAGCGCTTCGGTGATCTTGGCCGATTTGGCTATTGTAGTCGGTTTTACCATTACATCTTTGATAAAAACTTCTTTTGTCATTTCGCCACTTCCTTTATGATATCATCGCGTTTTATGATCCCGGAAATCGTGCTGTTCTCCATGACAACAAGACTGTTGACATGATGTCTGTCCATTAGTGCGATAGCGTCGGGGAGCAGGGTCGTTGCAGGAACCATGATAACGGGACTCGTCATCACGTCTTCTGCAATCACCGATGCGACCATAAGCGAACATGTGCCGCGTGCCCCGTCTGCCTTTTCACGTCTCATTATGGCTACGTCTTTTCCAACCACACCCGATATCTTGGGCTCATCTTCATAGAATGCAAGGTTCGTTTCTGTGATGATTCCGGCAGGCTCTCCATCATCATCCATCACCAGCACCTTGTCATTGCGTTCACGCATCACGCTGATCACATGATCGAGCGAATGGTAGCGGCTGACCGTCACCACATCCTCCATCACGTCCCGGACCGGGGGGTTCATGCCACGGACAAAGGCGGATTTCATCAGATCGGTCTTGGTGATGATCCCCACAACGGATCCTCCTTCAACCACCGGAACGCTGCTGATGTTCTTCTCAGAAAACATCTTTGCAATCGTCTTAATCCCGGTATCGGGATTAACGGTCACGGGGTTTTCAGTGGCAAGGGCGCCCACCGGGATCCGGTCGAGCGGGCGCCGCCTCCATGCCGGTTCACCTTGTTTAAGGCGATAGGCAATATCCTTTTTTGTGAGAATTCCTGTCAGTTTTTCATCTTCCATAACTAGGATACGTGAGATCTTGTGCCTCACCATCAGGTTCCGGGCATGCGCTACGGTTGCATCGGGAGAAACAAAAAAGACCGGTGCGGTCATTACGTCACGTGCAAACATGGCATTCATCCCCTCGCAAATGCCCGGACCAGATCGAACTCAGTCACGAGCCCGATCAGCCGGGAATCTTCTATAACCGGTAGTGCCCCGATATTCTTTTCCAGCATCTCGCGGGCTGCCTCATTGATACTCCGGTCTGGTGTAGTAGTCCAGAGATTGCCGTTGATGAGTGTCCGTATTGGCAGTGCCATCACCTCAGAGACATTCCCGGTAGTAAGCCGGGTGAAGACTTCCCGGCTGCCGAGATAGCTCATCAGGTCTGTTGCCGTGACAATGCCATACAGTACATCATCGCTCACTACAGGCAGCCGGCGGAAACGGTATTTCGTCATATCGTGGGTAACGGTTGCAATCGGGCAGTCCGGAGCAGTAACCCGCAGGGATGTACTCATAATATCTTCTACTTTGAGCGGGCTCTGTTGTGCTCCCAGCACCCGCATCACATCCCGTTCGGTAACAATTCCCTCCAGCACCCCATCGTTATCAACAATGGGGAGCCCGCCGATCTTCTTTCCTACAATCTCTGCTACAGCCTCGTGGATGGTTGCGTCGTGTGAGAGCTTGACAATCTGCTGTGTCATGATTGTCCGAACGTTCTCGTTAACCGCAGAGAGCAGGTTGCCGCTGTGTTTGACCTGGACAAGCTTGTACTTGTCACCCCCGCCCATGAAATTGATCACGTCACCGGAAGTGACAATTCCCCGCAGTTTCTTTGTACCGGCATCGGTAACGGGGAGTCTCCGGAAGCCGCACTTTGTCATCTGTTCTACGGCCCCCATAATACTCGTAGTAGGGGGAACAGAAATGACGTCGCGGGTTGCGATCGCCATGATTTCGCCTTCCTGCTCTGCAATATGTGATTTAAACTCAACCGGCCCGCGGTCGAGTTTTCCCTGCATCTTTAAGAGCCGGTCGCCCTGTTTGATGCCCCGATCGTTCTGGTGCATTCTCACCTCATGCGGGTCAAAAAACCCACTTTCCCTAATTATTCCTGGACTTTATTCTTCCAGATATATACGGTCAATTTTGATCCTGCTGACGATAAGCGCAGTTCACGCAAGTGCAGCAAGGATATCGTGCCGGTCAACAATCCCGACAAGAGTCTCTCCTTCAAGAACGGGAAGTCGGCTGATATCATGTTTTACCAGCAGTTCTGCTGCATACCTTACCGGCTCATCGGGCGCGATCGTGACCACGTCACGGGTCATCACGTCCTCGATCGTTGTATGGGCATGCTGGGCAACTGCTGACCGTACCCGCTTGGTACTGATCAGGTCACGCCTTGAGATGATGCCTGCGAGCCGCTTCTTCTTGATAACCGGGAATGCAGTGAACCCGCTCTCGATGATCAATGACTGGATTTTCTGGAGTTCGTCTGCAGGGTCCGCTGCGACAACGTTTTTGTTCATGCGTGAGGCGACCATCCCGTGCAGTTCATTGCGCGAGATGATAACAGGGAAGAGATTCGAAAGGAGAATCCCTCCCCGTATGTGATGCGTGGAGTCAACCACTGCAACACTATCCGTATGGAAGCTTCGCATTGTTTTTGCCACCTGTTCGATTGAGTCTTCAGGATTTACCATCGGTGCGTCCTTAACAAATCCCTCAACCGTTACATTTGACTTTGTTGCAGTTACCCGCAATCCGTCCGTAAGGTCAATATAACCGAGGAGGGTTTTTTTCCCGTCCACGACATAGACTTCACGGAAGCGGCCATCCCTGAGGATCTGCCGTGCCTTTGTTATCTGGTCACTGTTTTTCAGCACAGGGATCTCTAAGATGAAATCCTGTGCTGTTTTCATGTGATTTTGTCCTCGTCACGGCAGCCTGGACAGATCATTATGCCATCTACCCGCTTAAGGTCATCAGACATCTGGTTGCAGCGGTCGCAGACACCCTGCTCAATGACCTCCTCGCGGTTGATCTCGATAAGATCTTCCAGCAGATCATTGAGTTCGGTGGAGACGGTAAGGAGATCCCTGACCGTAACAATACCGATCACTTTGTGGTGTTCATCCACAACAGGGAGTCTCCTTACCTTATGCTTGACCATCATATGGGCTGCATCGCCTGATGTTTTATCAACACTCACCGTGATGAGTGGCGTGCTCATGATTTCATTCACGTGTACTTTGCTCGGTTTGAGATCCTTTGCCACCACTTTGCAGTTGATGTCTTCCTCGGTAACAATACCAATGGGCTTGTTATGATCAAGGATGATTACGCTACCGACTCCTTCCTGGCACATCACCTTTGCGGCCTTGGCTACCGTGGCGGTCATGTCGATCATGGTCGGATTGCGTTTCATCAATTCCCCAATGGGGACGCGGGTTTCAAACCGGATTGCGTCGGATGTCTTTTTCATGAGTCACCTCCTTGGGTGCGTTTTGTTCTGATGTTTTTACAATTAGCATACTCCCATCCCCTTGTATAAATCCATTGTGGCAGGGGCAAACAACAATGCACGGCAGTAATAACGGGAATGGTGAACGCGGAGGACCCATGATATCCTACGGCGACCCTGTTCATAAAATACGAGAAACCTAATAAACTGCGTATTCTATACACTACTAACGAATCATGGTGAATTATTTGTACATACGTACGATGCGTAGCCAACGAGGTGCATAGTGAAAATATTTTTACAGACGTTTGGTACGGCAAAGAAGAAATTTTCCAATTTCCTCAACTCATTTTTCAAGAAGAAACGGACCCGGATTGGTATTTACGGCCCCCCCAATGCAGGAAAGACTACACTGGCAAACCGCATTGCCCGTGACTGGACCGGCGATGCGATTGGCCCGGTAAGCGAGATCCCGCACGAGACCCGCAGGGCGCGAAAGAAAGAAGATATCATCATTTCAGGCGCTAACGGCAGTACGGTAACGATGGATATCGTAGATACGCCAGGTGTCACTACAAAAATCGATTACCACGAATTTTTAGAGTTCGGTATGGAAAAGGATGAAGCGATCATCCGTGCCCGGGAAGCCACCGAGGGTGTTGCGGAAGCAATGCACTGGTTGCGCGAGGATATCGATGGTGTGATCTACATGCTCGACTCGACGCTCGATCCGTTCATGCAGGTAAACATCATGATGATCGGGATCATCGAGAGCAGGAATCTCCCGGTCATCATCGTCGCAAACAAGATCGATCTCCCCGATGCCGCACCGGCACGTATCCGCAGCGCGTTCCCCCAGCACCCGGTTGTCGCCATCTCCGGTCTTGAAGGCAGGAACGTTGAGGATCTCTACGAAACCATGCTCGAATACTTCGGGTGAAGACCATGCCGCACAAGTGTACGAAATGCGGGCGGGAATACAAGGACGGGTCAACCGAGATCTTACGAGGGTGCGCGAGCTGCGGCGGTAAAAAGTTCCTCTACGTCAAAGAAGAAGAGATCAACAAGGATGTACTTGAAGAGAAATCCATCGAAGAAATAGCTGATGAGTCACATGAAGAGGTACTTGAGGTTGTCGAGCCCACTGTCTCTAAAAAGAGGGAAGTGGAGATGTACGACCGGGTCGAGACCATAAGGATCGTTTCACCCGGCTCTTACGAGCTCAATCTTGAGAAGATGGCAAAAAGCGATGAGCGGATCGTAAGTGTGGGAAAAGAAGGCAGTTATATTATCGATCTCATGTCCATGGCAAAAGAAGAACCCAAGAAGAAGAGAGCAAAGAAGAAATAATATTTTTCATCTGATTTCCGGTTCCTGTTTTTTTACTGAGGTACCACACTTTTTTTACGTACCATATCATCCCGCATGAATGAAGGGGGGCCTACAGGTTCATTTTACCAGTCCTTCGTTGAGCGGATGTTCCGGATTACCTGTTTGAATGGCGATAAGACACCATTCCAGGGAGCGAAAAACTGGAAATATGTGCCTGGCAACGTCCTGCATCACATATCACAAGCATGCATTCCTGACATCACGATTGTATTGGTCCGCCAGGACATTCATTATTAAAAAAGTGATTTATTCCGCCCTCAGCGCATCTATCGGATCCATGTTGGATGCTTTCCATGCAGGGTACATCCCGGAAAGGACACAGACCACAAGACCAATCGTCATACCCACGGGGATATATATGATACTTGCTGGGAGGAAAAAATACTTCGTCGTGCCGATCATGAAACTCACCACAGAATAGCCGATGATCAGACTCCCTACCCCACCTACACCTGCACCAAGTATCCCCAGGATGACTGCTTCATACAGGAACATTCTGCGTACTTCCCCTTTCTCGGTACCGATGGAAAGAAGGATCCCGATCTCCTGAATCCGTTCATTCACCGACATCATCATCACATTGAAAATACTCGTGGCAGCGACGAGGAGCGAGATGCCCCCTATCGCAAGGATGAACGTGGTTATCGAAGACAGGGTTGACGTTATGCCGGCAAGCCGGGTACTGGCATCTGAAATTCTCACCACCGGGGTTTTCTTATCGGTATTCAATTTCGCGTCAATGACGGCCTCCACATCCGGGATAGTATCAATATTCTTAACAATCACATTCACTTGTTTATATACGTCCTTCCCGCCATACTGGTTCGTATACCAGTCACTGGATACGACGATTGCATTATCGGTATTGACGTTATCCGATGACATCCCTCGCGGAGCGAGAATCCCGACAATCCTGAGCACCGGACGGGAAGCATCAGTATCCTTCCCGATTCTTATCCTGTTACCAATCTTCAAATTAAAATTGGTGGCGAAGGTGGATCCAACAAGGGCATCATTTATACCATCGATATTTGTCCCGTTCGATATCGTGAGGAACTTTGTGATATCATCCGGATCAATCCCGTAGACCGTACTCCGGCCGGGAACAGACGCCAACGTAAATTGAGTATTTGTCGAATATATCGGCACTATCTTATTCGCCGTTCCCGCAGCCAGTTTGATCTTATTAAGCTGCGTTTTTGTTATCCCCGTCGCTGATGACGTTGATGACGTTGAACTGGATCCGATGGGTCCCATCCGGACCGCGTCTGCGCTGATGACGATGGTGTCTGCACCCGAAGAGAGCTGATCTTTTACCTGGAGCTGCATATTGGTCCCCAGCATTCCCATCGAAGAAATTGCCACCACACCGATCACGATACCAATCGAGGCCAGGAGAGAGCGCAGGAAATTCAGGCGAACACTCCTTACGGAGAGATCGAAGAAGATATCCTTCATGCTGCTATCCTCCCATCATCAAGAGTGATTACCCGGTTTGCGTACTCAGCGATCTTCGGATCATGAGTAACAATGATGACAGTCTTTCCTTCACTGTGGAGGCCGGTAAGAATATCCATTATCTGGAAGCCGGTCTTCCGGTCAAGATTTCCGGTCGGCTCATCGCATAGCAGGATCTTCGGGTCATTGACCAGTGCCCGGGCTATTGCCACACGTTGTTGCTGACCGCCGGAGAGCTGGTTGGGGCGGTGGGCACTCATAGCCTCATCAAATCCTACGGCTTTGAGCATGGCGGTGGCTTTTCCGGACTCATCCCGTTTCTTGTGCTTCAGGATGAGCGGGTATTCCACGTTCTCATACGCAGAGAGCAGGGGGATTAAGTAGAATTTCTGGAAAACATATCCAATTATATCCCTGCGCATGTGCGTCCGCTCAAGTGCGGTCAGGAGGGCCATGTTCCGCCCCGAAATAAACAACTCTCCCGATGTCGGGACATCTAAGATACCGAGCTGGTTCATCATTGTCGATTTACCAGAACCTGAAGGTCCCATGATTGCGACAAATTCGTTATCCTGTATATCGAGGGAGATATGGTCGAGCGCTGTAAAGTCGCCACTTTCCAGGGGGTATACCTTGCTGACATCCGCAAAACGGATAAGTGGGGTATCGATCATAATTGATCCCCCTACTGTTTCCTGAATTTTGCAATGAGCCACTTGCGTTTGATATACAGAACGATACCGACAACTACGAGAATTCCTGCCGCAATAACCGGGTAGAACGAACTGATACCGCCACCTCTACTGCCGGAAAAGAGAGCGACGCCTCCCATATTACCGCCGGTCCTTCCTGCGCCCGCACTTGTGCTTCCTGAAATCCTCGATGCGGAGCTGTTACCACCGGTACCTAAATCAGATCCGAGATTGAGCGTCTTGATGACACGGTAATCATTCCCCACTGCATCTTTCCAGAGTATGACAAGGGGGACCGATGAGAGATCCTGACTGGTGAATGTCACTTCAAAACTCCCGGAATCATCGGAGGAGAGACTACCAATTGCATATTCAGCGTATGTTCCCGTTGCTTTTGCCGGGGATCCAACCGTGACTGTGAGACCTTTGGCATCAGTGATTCCGGTGTTGGTGATATCTCCGGTAAGATCATAGTACGAACCTTTGGTGGTCAAGGCAACATTGTTCACAACCGGTACCGCTGCAGTCTTGTCGTTCCCGATGGTGATGGGAAGGAATACATCTTTTGAGTGATAGGTGTCTCCGCTCTGGTAACTGATATGGAAGGTCAGGTTTGAGTTCTGGCTGGGCGTTACGGTAAAAGGAACATCGGCAGAACTTTGTGCAGCAAGCGAACTGACGTATTTTTCTGAAGGGCTGACTTTCGTTCCAGTGCCGGATGCAGTGACATGGATATTATCAATCACTCCATCACGGGGATTAATGATACTCAGGTTGACGGTTTTTTCTATAGCAAGGGGAAATACCGAAGGTGCATCAGAGATGCTCGCTATGATATCCGTTGAATCCACCGGAATAAGAAGCGGATAATGGAAAAGATCGCCATCTTTCGTTTCTACTGAAAAAATACCGAAATGACTGCCTTCTGGGGGAGGTGCAGTAATAAGGAACGAATACTTTATCGTGGAGCCGGATGCGATATAGCTCATCGTCCTCCAGGTATCCTTTTTAACAACAGTGACACTTTCGCTAAAGATGTTTGGATTTGAAAGCCCGATTGACTGATTGCCGGAGTTCCCCAACGTTATTGAAATCGTCCCCTGCTCATAAGGATAGAGAACTGCCGGGTCCAGAGTGACGGATGATACATACAACATCGATGCTGTTGTCGTGGCTGCGCTTGCAACAGGTATTACTGATACCATCAGTAACACGAGAAATATGCTGATAATGGCGGAATTTTTCTTCATGGTTTCTCCCTTTGGTACAGGTAATGAATGGAATATTTTTCTATTTTACAGGATTCTCATCATCGTAGACAAACACCTCTTCGACATTTACCTTGAAATACCGCGCAATTCTAAAAGCAAGATCAAGGGACGGGACATATTTCCCCTTTTCAATCGCGAGAATGGTCTGGCGATTTACCCCGATTGCATGGGCGAGGCTGTCCTGGGTCAGATCATTCATGGCCCGGAATACCTTGATCTTATTCTTCATCGGTGTCCCATTCCCCATACTTCCGGGCGTAATATATCCTGAACCCGACGTACAGGAAGATCATCAGGCAAAGAAATCCCAGCTGTACAAAACCCATCAAACGGGGAGAAAGCAGGGTAACCGTGCGCTGTCCCGAGGGCGATCGGGGAAAAGACGGCACCTGCAGCATCTGTGCCACCGCTCCAATGGAAAAAGTACAGAATATTACCCAGAACACCAGCATTGTCCGTGTCATTGCCAGTTCGGTTATCTTAATGTCCCGCTCATCCTGTATGAGATCCGTCACCTTGGATCGTGCATAGAAAATAAGGACAACTGCGGCGATGAATGCCCCCATGATCAACAGGGGAGAATGGATCTCATCTGAGTACCAGAAAGTGCAGACAAGGGCGATGGCAATACAACCAATGAGCAGATAGAAAGTATTCTTTTTCATGTGCTTTCTTGTATAGGATATAGGACATTTTGTCGTATAAATGTGACTATCCTAAAAAAATGATCCATAAATACCGGGTGCTTTTACTCCACTCCAGATGCTATGCAATCGGATGGAAGGCATGTGAGTTATAAGAGTAAAAACCAAAATGAAGCAGCACTTTTGACTTACCGCGTCCTCATCTCGCACCGTATCCCCTCATACGGAGCCGGCAATTCCAGTCGCCGGAAGAACTCATCAGTGAAGATCAGGCTGTTGACTACTGCCCATTCCGCGCACCCGTGTCCTAAGCATTTATTGGGGAAAAACGGCTGATTTTTGAGAGCAAGCGGGTTTGATGCAAATTTCTGCCGTAGGATTTTTTCAAATTTCCCACCGGTTGTTTCTTCGCCAGAACCGTGGAAACCTCCGTCTCCGAGGACTACCCATTCCCGCGTATAGTGCATGAGGTGATTGCGGATCTCGATAAGAATCCGCAGGTTTGCAAATGCCTGGTCACCCTCATCAAACGAGGGCATTCCCGCGATAAGAAGGATTTTTTGGTATTTTGATAACAGCGGGGCACGATCGAAGTTCTTCTCGTTCTTCCACTTCTCGCTAATCAGCCTTAAGAGAGTTTCATGCTTCTCATCAGCAAAATAGTAGGCCTCATCAGCAGCATCGGCATAGAGCTCATTGATTGTGGACTCGAGAAACGAAACGGAGGACAGGACCGAGTTTAAAACAAAGACTTCGTGCCGGAGCTGGAGTTCAGCAGAGATCTCTTTTACTTCACGGTATTCCTGCTCGATCGCAAACGCGAGCTGGCAGAGAAGTGCTGCCGACTGAATATACCGTACCGAGAAGCAGTCCCTGAACTGGATCGGAGATTCATCTTCACTCGTTTCAAGCGGGATCTTGTCCATCTGTACTATCCCGTTCTCTTTGTGAGGTAAAAAGAGTGAGGGGAGCAGATGGTTGTGCTATTGTTGCATTGACAACAGTTATCTCCCGGACCGGCAACAATTAGTGGTGCACATGAAATCCCCGATTACCGGAGAGATCCCTTTTGGAGCAGTAGTCTCCATCACCAGTCGCAGCCGGTTCATCTTTTTGAACGACCGGCTCCGGCCGCTGGGCCTCTCTGCCGGCCAGTATCCGGTCCTGATGCTGTTATACAAGGAACAGAACATCATGCAGGAGACGCTTGTCCGGCACTACCATCTCGATAAAGGCACAATAGCCCGGGCAGTTAAAAAACTCGAAGATGCCCGGTATATCCGGCGGATCGTCGATCCCGAAAATCGCAGGGCTGTGCGCCTCTTTCTCACGGAAAAAGGTGAACGGGTTGCCCCCGTGTTGCAGGCAATAAATCACGAGTGGGAAGAACTGGTCTGTACCGGAATTTCCATAAAAGAGAGAGAAATCCTCAACACACTGATGCGGACAGTAGCAGAGAACTGCCACAGGAATATGCAGAATACCGGAGCACTTCCCAATGCAGATAACTGATTTCCCCGAAAGGGCACAAAATACGCCGACCGGGAAAGATAACACCGAAGGTATCGCGCTCCTGATGGGCGACCCGAAAAAAGCCATCGTGAAGCTGTCCGGGCCCATGATCATCGCGATGTTCCTGATGTCAACCTATAATATCGTCAATGCGATCTGGGTTGCCGGCCTTGGCTCCGATGCACTGGCAGCTGTCGGATTCATCACCCCGATCTTCATGATCCTGATTGGGACCGGCAGCGGGCTCGGTGCCGGCGTCGCATCCGTCATCTCCCGCCGCATCGGTGCAAAAGATAAGATCGCGGCTGACAACGCAGCAGTCCATGCGATACTCATCACCCTGATCCTTTCGGTAATCCTCACCGTCCCGTTAATCCTCTTTACCGGCCCGATCGTACAGCTCTTTGGTGCAGGAGAGGTCTCCGGGCTTGCAACCGAATACGGGCAGGTAATCTTCCTCGGGATGGTTCTCATCCTCTTTACCAATGTAGCGTATGCAATCCTCCGTGCAGAAGGAGATGCCAAAAGGGCGATGTATGTCATGGCAGCTTCTTCGATCCTGAACATGATCCTCGACCCGCTGCTGATCTATACTGCCGGTATGGGCATCGCCGGGGCTGCGTGGGGTATGGTAATCTCCCTTGTCATAGTATCTATCGTGCTCAGCTACTGGTTCTTTATGAAGAAGGATACCTACGTTACCATCTCGTACACTGCATTCTCGTGGGACAAGAAGACAATTCGGGACATTCTCGGGGTGGGCCTGCCAGCCAGCTTTGAGTTCTTTCTCATGGCGATCCTTGCGATCTTTATTAACGGCCTCTTGGTTGCGACTGCGGGAACGGATGCTGTCGCGATCTATACCGCAGGGTGGCGGGTTGTATTTTTCGCGGTCATCCCCCTTATCGCTATCAGTACGTCGGTAATATCAGTTGCCGGGGCGGCGTATGGTGCACGGCAATTTGCAAAGATCCGTACTGTCCATACCTTTTCGATTTCGCTCGGGATCGCGATCTCGCTTGTCATCAGTGCTGTTACGTTCCTTTTTGCCAGGCAGATCGCTGTCATCTTCACCTATTCTCCTGACAGCGCCCATCTCGCACCGGAGATTGCCGCGTTCCTGGCCACTATGTGCTTTTTCTACCCGTTCATCCCGCCGGGCATCATGTCGGGATCGATCTTCCAGGCAACCGGCAAGGGGATGACATCGCTCATTATCTCAGTACTGCGAAACCTTGTCTTCATCGCGGTCTTTGCCTACCTGTTCGGGATTGTTCTCGGGTTTGGCGAACACGGCATCTGGTGGGGAATTGTCGCCGGGGATATTATCGGCGGGACTGTTGCTTTCATCTGGGCCCGGGCCTACATCTCGCGGCTGATCGCAAACCAGTGATACTGACTTTTTTTTGAAAAATATGCAACCAGTCAGTTATCCCGGGTGCAGTCAATATCAGCCGAATACATCTTGATATCAATGACCGGTGTCCCGTCAAATGCATCCAGTCCCCGGACTTTTAACACGCCATCATTGACTTCGAGAAGATCCACCATGCAGAGCGATACGGGGTTCGGCCGATCCGGGGATCGTATGACAAAAACGCCTTTCTCTGTTGAGGTATCGGGCGGGATTGCCCGGAGCACTGTCCGGTCCACCCGGTCAAACCAGCAGAGAACCCACAGATGCTTCCTGTCTTCCATCTGCCAGAGAGCGGGGCGGTATTGTTCATCAATCACGATCTCAGAAACGGTATCCGAGAACCGCCCCTGTCGCGGGGCATCACCCTTTATTTTGTAGGGTGATCGGACGTATCCTATTGGGTGAATCACTATGGGTTGGGAAGTCATCGTTAAGAGTGATTGGTGAGAAGGAGTATTTACGAATAGTGAGGGCCGATCCAACAGGTTTGCCGGTTTCTTTGGGGGAGAATGTTGACCAGATTTCACCCGTCCCCGGGTTTCATCTCACTAAAATCGTGTGATAAGCCTAGGGGGTCCGGCTCAGTTACCCTTATTATACCTCACATCGAATGATGGTAAGCACTTTTAACAATGTGCTGGCAGATGTAAGTCCGACGTGCGATACAAACGCATGGCCTCAAACATGGCTTTGGGATTACAGAGAGTCAGTAAATAAACTGTACTTTTCTGGACTTACGTTTAGTCTATAAGGAGGCTACACTATGGCACGAATGCATGCTCGAAGAAGAGGCAAGTCATGCTCAGTCCGCCCCTACCGCAAGGAAGTCCCCGCATGGTCCAACAAGGACGTAGCAGGGATCACAAAAGTTATCCTTGAACTTCGGAAGGAAGGCGCGTCGAGCAGCAAGATTGGACTGGTACTCAGGGACAGCTACGGAGTTCCCGATATTAAACTTGCCACCGGCAAGCGTCTCGGGGATATCCTAAAGGAGAACAATGTCGCGACTGAGATCCCCGAAGATCTCCGGGACCTCATGACAAAGGCGCTCGGTCTGCGCAAGCACCTGAGTGAGAACAAGAAAGATCTGCACAACAAACGGCAGTTACAGCTGGTTGAATCCAAGGTTCGCCGTCTCGTGAAGTATTACACGGGAAGCAAGAAACTGCCCAAAGAGTTTGTGTACAAGCCGGAGACTGCAGAGATCCTGCTGTCCAGATAATCCATCTCATAATTATCCACAATGCCTATGTCGCTCAATACCGCAGCAGAAACCGTGGCCGAACAGATTTCCCGGCAGGAGTTCATCGAGGTGTTTGCACACCATGATGCAGACGGCATAGCCGCTGCCTCGATTCTCTGCCATGCGATGCTGCGTTCAGGAATCCGTTTCCGGCTCCGCGTCCGACAGGAGATTACTGTCAAGGACCTGACCGGTGACGATTCCTACCTGCTCTGCGATCTCGGTGCGGGCATCAAGGATCTCCCCAACGATGCAATCGTGGTGGATCACCACCTTCCGGCATTCGAAGGAGAGTTCCACGCAAACCCGCGGCTTGCCAGTATAGACGGCGATCGCGAACTCTCGGCAGCAGGCACTGCGTACCTTGTCGCCCAGAAGATGGGGGATAACCGCGACCTCGCCGGGCTCGTGATACCGGGCATACTTGGTGACGGACAGGAGATGACCGGTAAAAACCTCGAGATATTCAACGAGGCGATTACCAACGGCATCATCGTACCGGACCGGGGACTCACCCTGCCGGGCAGGGATATGACCGAACGGTTCTATACCGCGATCAGCCCCTACCTTGAAGGTGTGAGTGGCGCAGAAGAAATCGTCTCGACGCTCATCAACCAGTCCGCTAGTACTGACGGTGTCAAACTCGACACCCTGCTCTCGCAGGTAGTGATCACGTCTGCACCGGGCACAACGCTGGCCGGTCTGAATGCGATCTATGGC
Organism: uncultured Methanoregula sp.; assembly: GCA_963676675.2. GTDB lineage: Archaea > Halobacteriota > Methanomicrobia > Methanomicrobiales > Methanospirillaceae > Methanoregula. The sequence goes on from OY781161.1 coordinate 2,726,920, forward strand.
GACACGTACCACCTCCAGCGCGAAGTGATCGAGGATGCCCACGCACTCACCGCAGTCATTGATGCCTGCGGTAAAGCTGGGCGCGGCGATCTTGGCGCGTCCCTCTGCCTTCGTTCGTCTCACGACATTGACCGGGCATGGGAGATTGCACGAAAGCACCGCATCGGTGTGATCGATGCGATCCACACGGCTCATCCCACAGAAGGAGCACCTGGTGTCTTTGAGATCACGAATGTCACGCTCGCAAGCGATGTTGCCGATGTGTTTGCCCGTTACCGGGCAAACGCTCAGCCAGTGCTGGTCTATGCACGGGATGGAAAGTCCTGCCGTATCTCGGCTCGATGTCCCGCCGGAGTTGAACATGAACTCGGCCCCCTGCTCAAGGCACTTGCCTCGGCAAACAACGGGTACGGCGGAGGACACAACCGGAGAGCAGGTGCGACAATTCCCTGCGATCAGATCGGTGCGTTCACGAAAGCGTGGCAGGAAGCGGTGGCATCATGATGCAGATCGTTGGCATGATCGCAACCCAACACAGGAATGCAGGTGCTGTTGCAGCGGCATTAATCCCGGACAACATGCAAACCATGAGCACTACCGCAGAAGGCGACAGGGTAACGACGATGATCACCGGCACACAGATCCGGTCGGTCATTGCATCGGTGGATGATTATCTGATGAATCTGGCAATAGCGGAAGACGCGAACAACGTCTCCGCCCCCAACAACAATCACCAGGTGATGTAAGTATGGCAAAGAAGAAACAGGTTGGAAGAAGAGTAGAAGGCTGGAAGGCCAAGAGCTGGTACAAGGTGCACACCCCCGACAACCTCGGGAAAGTGTTCATCGGCGATACCATTGCAAACGATGCTGATAACGTTATCGGCAGGATCATGACGTCAACGCTCGGCGAGATCACCAATGATTACGCCAAGCAGCACATGAAGATGAGCTTTAAGATCAACTCAGTTGCAGGCGACTCGGCATATACCGAGTTTGTTGGCCACGATGTAACAAGGGATTACCTCCGCTCGCTCGTCAAGCGCCGCAGCTCCCGCATCGACTGCCATGTCCCGCTGGTCACCAAGGATGGCAAGAAAGTCCACCTGACCATCAGCTGCTACACGTTTGCCCGTGCCAATATCTCGCAGGAGCACGCAATCCGCAAGATCATCACTGAAGCAGTCACCGCACAGGCATCTGCGTGGGATTTAACCACGCTCGTCAACGTGATTGTATCAGGAGAGATCTCACGGGATCTCTTCAAGGCAGTCAAGATCATCTACCCCACCCGCAGGGTTGAGGTAGTCAAGTCAAAGGTTGAGCCCATCGCAGCTCGGATCTCAACTGCATAATTTTTTTAATCCTTTTTTTAATTCCCGGCCCGACCGGTAATGACCGGCTGATGGAGGAGTGCCGTAACACGGTGCCCAGGGTCCGAACGTTAATAAAATTCCCCGCCCAAAATGGTATCCTTGTGACATCCATCATCACCGATCCCCTTCGCCAGAAACTCCTGCTCTGTGCAATAGCTCTTGGTGTGGTAATGGACGGTATCGACGGATCTATAGTAAACGTAGCCCTCCCGACGATGGCTGCGTACTTCGATACGGACACAGGAACGATCGCGTGGGTCATCATCACCTACCTGCTCATGATGGCAGGACTCCTCCTCGTTTTCGGGAAACTTGCGGACCGGGGGTATACAAAAAAACTCTTCCTTCTGGGGTTTGTCATTTTCACGCTCGGTTCTGCAGCCTGCGGGATCGCCCCCACGCTTGACATCCTGCTCGCTGCACGGCTCGTGCAGGGACTCGGGGCTGCGATGATCGCTGCCGTTGCCCCACTGCTCTGTATACGTTACCTCCCCAAGGAAATGCTCGGCACAGCCCTTGGGGTAATCGCCGCGACCGCATCTATCGGGTTTGCGGCCGGGCCGGCAATCGGGGGTATCCTCACCCAGTACCTGTCGTGGCACTGGATCTTCTTAGTCAATATCCCGATCGGTATCATCGGGATCCTCTTTGCGGCCCGGGTGATCCCAAGTGATGAACCGGAAGACCACACAGAGTCCTTCGATTACCCGGGCGCTGTCACGCTCTTTGGCGCCATGGTCTTCGGTACATTTGTGTTAGAAGAGATTGCCGCCCGTGGCGCAACGGACATATTGATCCTTTCCTGTGTTGCACTCTGCCTGCTGTGCTCGGGACTCTTTGTCATCAGGGAACTTAACGCCCGGGAGCCGTTTCTCAATATCCGGATCTTTTTGAAGTGGCAGTTCACCGCAGTTCTCGTCGCGTACCTGCTGGTCAATATCATTTTCATGGGCATCATCTACCTGCTCCCGTTCTATCTGACTATGGAGATGCACTTCGATATGGCGACAAGCGGCCTGTACCTCCTGATTCCTCCGGCGGTTGTGGCCATAATCAGCATCCCGTTCGGGCAGTGGTCGGACCGGCACGGCCGTCGTGCGTTTGCAGTCGCAGCCTGCGGACTGTTCGTCCTCTTCAGCGCCATCTTTGCAGTCCTGTCCCCGGAATCCGGGCTTCTTCCCCTGCTTGCCGGCCTCATCCTGATGGGGGTGGCCTTTGGGATCGCGGCCGGGCCGGCTTCAAGCAGGATCATCGAGAGCGCCCCCAAGGGCGAGGGGGGAACCGGGTCCTCACTGATGGTGACTACCATCTATTTCGGCGGCGTGCTCGGGACGGCGATCTATGCGATGCTCTTCACGTTTTCAACCGCGAATACCGGTGGAATTGTTGCCTTTACCGATCTCGATTCTGCAACATTCCTGACAGGTTTCCACATCACGATGGTAGCAGGACTCCTGCTTTCGGTGGTTCCGCTGGTGCTCTCGGCAATCGTACCGGATGAGAAGAAAGCCGTATAACTCTCAATGGACACTACATCACCAAGGCGAAGTCTTAGGAGAGTCCTAAAAAATGAGAGTAAAAAATTCATCCGGTTTTTCCTCCACCACCGGGAAACATAATTAATCCGCCCGTCCAACCATTCCATACTCATGACCGCGAGCAGGATTCTTTTTATCGTTCTCGATGGAATCTCCGATCGCCCCTGTCCCGCGCTCGGGGGTACCACCCCGCTCGCAGCAGCAAAAACACCAGTTCTTGACAAACTTGCGCAGGAAGGCTGCTGCGGCATTATGGATACGATTGCGCCGGGCATCCGCCCGGGTTCTGACACCGCACATTTAGCACTCCTCGGGTATGATCCCTACAAGTACTACACCGGCAGGGGACCGCTCGAATGCGAGGGTTCGGGTATCCATATGGAACCGGGCATGATCGGTTTCCGGTGTAACTACGCCACGATATCAAAAGAGGGGCTTGTCATCGATCGCCGCGCCGGGCGAATCCACGATACCGCGCTTTTAAGTGCGGCCATACAGGACGGGGTTGACCTCTCGAAGTTCGGTGTGGAATTCATATTCCGCTCAGGTGCCGGACACCGTGCCGCCCTCGCCCTCAAAGGAGAAGGAATCGGCCACTGTGTCACCTCCAATGATCCGAAGAAAGAGGGAGTAAAGCCACTTACTGTCGCTGCGATCAAGAAGACGCCGGCCCATGAAAAGACCGCCGCTGTCTGCAATGAGTTCGTCCGACAGTCAACAAAGATCCTCTTTGAGCATGCAATGAACAAAGACCGGCTGGCAAAGAATCTCAGCCCGGCAAACATTGTTCTGATGCGGGGTGCCGGGGAGATGGGAACATACGAACCGTTCTCCACAAAATACGGCCTCTCGGGATCCGTCATCTCCGCAGCAAGCCTCATCACCGGCATCGGCCGGGCAGTCGGCCTCCCGCATATTGAGGTTGCAGGTGCCACCGGCTCGCAGAACAGCAACGTGGCCGGCAAGATCTCGGCTGCACTCAATGAGTTAAAGACCAAAGAGTTCGTGCTCCTGAACATCAAAGGTGCAGATGAGTCCGGCCATGACGGGCTCGCGGACCAGAAGCGGGATTTTATCGAGAAGGTTGACCCGCTGCTCGAACCATTACTGGGTCTTAAAGATACGATCATTATTATCTGCGGGGACCACTCGACACCGTGCACTATCAAGGACCACAGCGCCGATCCGGTCCCGGTCCTGATACGGGGCGACGGTGTCAGGATGGATGACGTATTCCGCTACGATGAATACTCGTGTGTGAAAGGCGGTCTCAACCGGATCCGGGGAACCGACCTGTTACCAATCGCACTCGACCTTATCAATAAATCACACAAATTCGGAGCCTGAAGGGCATTTTTAGAGAGGATGGATGAGAGACCGAGCCGTAAAAAACTGGCATAAACACTGCCTGCTTCCTGATGGCACCGAGCTGCAGGAGCACAGCATAAAAACCGACCGGGATATTGTGATCGGGGAGTTCTGCCAGATTGACTATGGCCTGAGGGGAGCAGACGTCTACGTAGGCGAATCTTCAAAGATCAGCGAGTATGTCTGGGCAAATGGTGACGCACGGATCGGCAACCTCTGCGAAATTGGCAGCGATGTCATCGCAAAACAGGATGCGTATATTGGTGAAGGAGTGATAATCAACGGCAGGCTTGTCGTTGCAGGCACCCTTGATATCGGTGAGAAAGTCGAGATCAAAGAAGGGTTTGAGGCAACCGGTGCCATCGAAGTAAGAAACCCGATGCCGGTCTTTATGTTCATCCTTATCTATTTCATGACGATGTTAAAGATCCAGAACGAGAAAGAACTCGACCGGATCATCGACAATCTCTTATCAGAAGATAAGGAGAAGAAAGAGATCCCGCTCATGATCCCTGCCCGCTCGAGACTTAACATGAAGGTGTTTTCCGTGCCCTCCACCATGAAGATCGGGAAGAACTGCCGGCTTCACGGGAATATCCGGGCGGGTTCGATCGATGTCCAGCAGAACACGGTCATCTTCGGAAGCCTGCGGGCAAGAAGCCAGATCAGCGTGGTTGAAGGTGTAACCATACACGGCAATGTAGAGAGTGGCAGTACGGTCTATGTGAAAAAGGGGGCCCACATACTAGGCAATGTAATCGCAAAAGCAATTGTACTCCACGAGGATGCAAAAATTGACGGAACAATTCAGGCACCGCACGGGATGCGGATCGAGAGGGGATCATGAACATTGCAGAAATTTTTGAACTCGAAGACCTTCGGTTCGTCGAGCCATCGTTTGCAGATCTTACGGACAGCAGGTACAATGCCCTGCTTGCAGAACATGATGCCAGGGAAGGCCGCCTCCTGCTGGATGAAGCAGAAGAGCCGTTAGCCCTCGCATTCCAGGGTGCGGATGGCTGGGTTGCCGGATCATTTCTCTGCCGGAACCCCTCTGTCCCCCTCATCGACCTGTTCGAAAGCGTAAACGGCGAGATCTTCCAGGAGAACCGGGCGGTCTTTGCTGCAGCGGTGCGGGAATATTTCAGCAATGTCCTGGCCGCTGAAGTCCCCCCATCAATCGAAGATCTCAATCCCACCCGCCGCGGAATTCTCGGAACCCTGATTGAAAATATCTGGGGTAGCGGCAGTGGCGAGACCTGCGTTGACTGTTGTTGTGGGTCGGGTGTCGGCTCGCTGGTGCTCCGGGATCTCTCGTACTCTCCTCTCTCGTATGACAACGATGCATCGCTCCTGTCAAGGGGACTTTTTACGGGAAGGCTCCTGCCCGCAGAGACGATGTGCATTAACGCGATGATCGCTTCGCAGTACGTAGAACCCTCACCCAAGGGTATCGGGATCATGATGGGAGAGTTTAACAGTTTCTCACAGGAGATGTGGGAAGCCATCGTGAAGGAACTCTTCACTGCAACCAAAGAAACTTTGATAACGGTAGGGACAGAGCCCGAGGCGCGGCTCGTGGCCGCATGGGGCGAGGAGATGGGGCGAACGGTTGATGTGACAGAGAATCCCAAGGATCCCATCTACGATCTCTGGGTGTGCGAAGCGCATATTGCGTAAAAACTTTTTTAAAAAAAATTATTCCGGGGTATGGACGCGCTTTAACTGCTTGCTGACTGAATTCCCGGTCTCATCAACACTTTTGAACGGGGGGGTGCATGAACGGATTCCCCGTTTCTTAGAGAACATCTCATCCGGATTGAGATTGTCTCCCGTAAGTGTCCGGGTCAGGTTGTGCAGATCCTTTTTAACCTGATATTCCTGCTCTTTACGTTCCATAGTTAGTACTGATCTATTTGGGAGGATAAAGAATTTTGTGAATATTTTATCCGGAAAATTTATCCAGCAGTGGGGCTGACTACCGGGCCAAATACGTAGTTACATGAGGGAGCGAACTCAACAAAATCACATAAGGTTCCGCGTTCTCCTGCACAGCCGGGCCGGGGATTAGTCGTAGCACCCCGTTTGGCTGGAGTCAATAGAGGACAGCATAACGGCCGCTAAAAGAAATTATTTAGAGATTATTTTTTGCAGCGTCCAGCATTAAATGGTAAAACTCATCCGGCATATCAGCCATAGGCACGTGGGATGACGGCAACTCAATGTAGGTCCAACCTTTTTTTGCAGCAGCAATTTTTTGCCGGGCTACAATTGTCACATCTTTAAATTCGCTTTTTGTGCAGAGAATATAGATTTTAGGCAGCGGGTCTATGGTCGATTCATCAAACTGCAGTTTTTCTACGTACGGCAGAGCCGGTTCCGGCAAAAACGGCCGAATGCCAGATGAGACAGGCAGTCCCTGGTTAAGGAGGTCATAGAGTGATTCTCCCGGATCAGGCAATGCGGCATCGAGGTACACGAGACGGTTTATCCTATCAGCCATTTTATCGGCGACACCGGTGATAACCATCCCGCCATAACTGTGCCCGACAAGAATAACATCCCGTAAGTTATTTTCGGTTATCAACGAGCAGACCTGCCCGATATGATCGGTCAGGTGGCAGCTGTTCTCGTCCATGAGAGTTGGTGCAAAAACACGATGATGGTGTGACCTGAGCGCAGAAACGGTCCCGTCCCAATATCCGGCTCCCAGATAACCGTCTTTCGTATGAACAGGATCTCCAATCGTTAGTCTGTTCCATGTATCTGTCGACATGTTGCCGCCATGAACGAGAACGTACGTTGCCATATTGAAACTCTCATAATCTGATAATCTCATGAGGATTTATTTTTTGATCCTACTAGAGGCTGTTCAATAAAGGATATCATAAAAAATTCAACCACCCATGATTTTTTTCGGGCCGGGTATTCCCAATGAGATGGTATGATCCGGGAGTTGGCCGGGCCTTGCGGGGGGTTATCCAAAATGCACATACAGAACTTCATCGAGAAGGACACCATTTTTCGTAATGGCATTTTTATGAATTGCTTCCTTAAGAAAACCACATTTCTCCAGAACCCTCATTGATGCCGGATTGTTAGAAAAAATTCCTGCCTGGAGCCGGACGATACCATACTTTTCAAAAGCGACAGGAACAAGAGAGCGTACTGCGTCGGTTACGATACCGTGCCCCCAAAAGGACTCTGACAGCCAATAGCCTATCTCGGCGGATCGGTGTTTGACATCGTCAAACGGGTGAATGCCTATGCCCCCAACCGCTTTACCATCGACCTCTATTGCAAGGAAAAGGTTCGTGTCGCTACCTGTAGCCATACGGATAAACCGGTTTGCATCATCCAGCGTATAGGGAGAGGGAAATGCATCACGCATCGACGCAGCAATGCGGGGATTGTTTGCATGCTTCGTTAAGGACCCGGCATCGTGCAGGTTCCAGTCACGGAGGGTAGAGCTTGGGGTGATAATACGCATAATCTGGATGAAATTACGATTGGAAAGTTATGGTATTTAATGACGTGATAATCTCCCTAGGATCTCCGGTTGGCAGATGATGAAGAACGTCAAGGAGACTCAAGAGGTTGTCATTAGGTTTTGTTGTTAAATCGTTTATAACGAAATCCTGCCGGGTCTACGAGCGGTTGTGCAACCGTGGAACGGTGTCGTATGAGGAGGCTCAACTTACGCTTAAAAAAATCAGCTATCCCTGAGCACTCGCTCGAATGGCGCTACCATATGGTGTTTCATTTCAGCAAACACTTTTTTCCGGAACCCGGGGATCCTTGTTAACGGGATGAGGACTGCATTAAACAACCGTGTCCTGAGGTCGGCCTGCGGGAAATCAAACATCTTATGCTTCCGGTAATACCGGTAGTCTGCTTGAAAAGCCAGTCTCATTCCCCCGAAAATACCATCACGGAATACCTTGTGGCCGCCAACTGCGTAGAAGGTGTGCGGGGGAATATACCCGGTTTCTGCACCCTGCACAAGATATCCAGCCATGGCATCGAGCAGGGTATCGAGCTCTCCGGCACCTGAAACCTCATCTGTGACAAACTGTGCATGGCAACCGTCGTTGTCCGCCAATGCCACGAGTGCTTCTTGAAGGTGCGGGATCTGGTGGACGGGACCTGTGATTACAAAGCCTAACTGTTTGCCTTTGAGCGTGGGGGTATGTCCCAGGAAAAAACTCCGGTCAAAGAACTGCTTCCAGGTCGATGAGAGGTACGGGTCATGAACTGAACCGGCCATGATAATGATATCTGCCGGTACCAGTCTGTTTTGGAAAAAATCTCTGTAACCATCGGTATAAACACAGGTATTGTCATAGCCGCAATGGAGGCATCCGAGACAACCGCCCCGGATATCCACGTCATGGAGGTTGATCACTTCAACTGGACCCGAAAAAGCTTTCATGAGCCGGCCGGTCATTGCCGTAAGATTTGTTGATCTTCCATCATCATCCGTAAGAATGACAACTTTTTTTGTATCGGTCCTCACAGGTTTTTGTCCTGTGCCCGGGATATACGACAACGATGGCCACACAAGAGGCGGGTTCTCCCGCTGAACTGGCCGTTTTTCCTGTACTGAGGAAAATATGAGTCGGATAAATTTTTCTGCTCTGTAGAAATGATTTCCTAACGAAGAAAAACCGAGTGAAAAACGACCGAAAGATCTAAGGTACGGTGTCTCCTTACAATGTTATGCTAGTAACGAATAAGGAGACAATTAATAAATCGTCAGGCCGGTTTATCAGTTTTATCAAACACGCATATTCACTTGTACAGTCCACCCAACTCACTCCGTATTCCTGTAAATATTCGAGAAAAGATTACACTCAACATCAGCTTTTGACCCTCCTTCTTTTCAAAGAATATCGAAAAGAAGACTATCGCACTGTCATCTGGAACCTTGAAGAAATGGATCGTATCAGGGCAGTACTGGGTCTCACAACAATTCCTCATTTCACAACCCTCCAAAAATTTCTTTGTCGTATCAAACCCATCTACTTCAATCTCCTTTTGAAAAAAACCCTAAAACTATTCTATTCGGAAGACGGTATGATCGCCATAACCGCCATCGATTCATCCGGTTTTACCAGCGGATACTGTAGTCATTATTACTCTGAAAGAACCGGAAAAATCCGAAAACACTTCCTGAAAACATCGATTTCTATTGATATCGATATGCAGGTAATTACCGGATTCACGATATCTAAAAGCCGGGTTCACGACTCAAAACACGCATTCATACTTCTGAAGAAATTTTGCAAACACCATAAATCTCAGTGCTATGTCATGGACAGAGGTTATGACTCCGAGAAAATGCACCGGTTTATCCGTGAAACTCTTAAAGCGGATTCGATCATTCCAGCTCGGACCCATCAGGGCACCAAGAATGTCTGGGGGAAATATCGAAAGGAAATGACCGACAATTTTGACTTTGTCCGGTATCGCAAACGGTTCCTGGTTGAAACCAAATTCTCTATCCTGAAAAGGAGGTTCGGAGCTGACCTCAAATCCCGTATATATCAGATCCAGAAGAAGGAAATTTCATGTAAGATCATTCTCGCGAACCTTGACCGATTCATACAATTTGTATGGATTGAGGTTTTCTACAGAGCAATAATTTCATAGGCAGGGTCCGCGAATTTTTTCCGGATATAGGCAACATACTGCATCGTGACACTCACGTCACCTTTCGGGCTGCCGTTCAATACAACAATTTTCATGACTTCTTCCTCATTCTTTCCCGTATGTTCATCATATTTTCCCTGCATACCGGATTATAACGACTCCGGTTGCCAGAGACCGATCGCATTTCCTTCGGTGTCCTGAATGATCGCAACCTGCCCGACGGTTTTTATCTCCTCTTTAGGCCGCACGATCTTGCCACCCAGCTTCTCCACTTTTACGAGTATTTTATCGATGTCATCGACCGCGACGAAGTTGATGATGGGCTCGGTCATCTGCCGTTTGTATAACAGTCCCATATTCATTGTTCCTTCCTTTGCATCCCCGGTGATGATATCCTGAAACTGCACCGAGGCCATCATGGCCGGGTCCATCGGGGTCCTTGTCGGTGCGATCATCCACCCGAGCAGGGAGTAGTAGAAGTGTTTTGCACGGTCAACGTTGTCTGCAGGGATCTGGAAGAAAGCAATGTTTGCCATGGCCAGTGATGTATTTCAAATCATATTTAGGTTTTAGGGTATTTTGTCTACAGAATCAGACCCGGTTCTTCTCTCACTTTTTTCTCGGAAAATCTGTCTGAAGATCAAGAACGCCATTTTTTATTATCTGTCACACCAACAACAGAAGTGGCACACCTATGTCTGACATCATGCGTATTCTCATCCTCCTCGTCATTATCGCAGCAATCGTTTCTTCCGGGTGCACGCAACCCACAGCACCACCGCAACAAGCGGGGGGCAAGGGGCCAAATCCACCGCCCGAAGAAACCAGAGCCGCCCTCCAGCACATCCTGGACACCAGTATCCAAACAGCAGGCATTCCCGGCGCGGTAGTGGATATCGCAACCCCGGGATGGACCTGGAACTCTGCTGCCGGGAACGCATCTCCTATAACCGGAGAAAACGCACAGCCCAATATGCGTTTCTTGATTGCCAGTGTCTCGAAGACTTTCACGAGCGTTGCGGTCCAGAAACTTGCAGAAGAAAAGAAACTCTCGCTCGATGATCCCATAGAACGCTGGCTGCCGGCCGATCTCGTGAAGAAGATCCCAAACGGCAGGATTATCACGGTCCGCCAGCTCCTCGACCATACCAGCGGTATCGCGGATTATAACGAGATCTCCATCGTACTCAAGGAATACCAGAACCCGGTTATCCCGGTAACGTACCAGGCTGCCATGGAGCAAGGCATCAACGAAAGCCCGCTCTACCCGCCGGGAACGAATTACACCTACTCGAACGTGAATTACATACTCCTCACGCTTATTATCGATAACGCAGCAGGGGTCCCCTACGAGAATTACGTAACCCGGAACATCTTTGTCCCTGCAGGCATGAATGACACATTCATCATGGAGACCAATCTTATCCCCGGACCGCACATGACTGCTACCCAGCGCGGAGAGAATGGCACGTACGTAGATTTCTCCAACCTGTATGTACAGTTCGATCGCGGGGCTGGAGACATTGTGAGCACACCTGCCGATCTCAACCGCTTCCACCGAGCTCTGCGCGAAGGGAAACTTATCAGCAAATCGTCGTTTGCCGCAATGGAAAAACCCTCGCCACAATCCCGCGAGCAAGGTTATGGTCTCGGGTATATGACCGGATTCAATGCAGCCTCGAACCTGACCCTGCAGGGTCATGGCGGTGGATACCCGGGTTCGTTCACGCTCTGGGATTACCTGCCGGAAAAAGATACCTACATTACCCTCAACCTGAATTCAGCCGATTTTTCAGCAGACAACCTCAAACTGGTCCGAACGGCACTTTTAGCGTATCTGAAGAACGGGACTTATATGAGATAATTTCACCCCATTGTTTTTTTGCTGATGTGAAAAGGGCTGAACCAGCTCCAATTCTTTTTGAGGCCAATGACGGGAAACGTTGCGAGAAGTAAGAAGAACTGCATATCACGGTGTTATTCCGGCTGCTTTTTTTAATAACAACAGATCCCATTGCCACGATTTAAAAAAATACCGTTATGTGTACCCTGCCTTTGCAGCAAGGGAAGGTACACCAGCCACGAGCCAGAAGGTTACTCCTGCCATGCTGAGGAACACAGCAAGCGGAGGCGACAGGGCTGTGATGCCAAGGAACACCCAGACACCGGGGATCGCTGCGTTTAAGATAAGGACTGATATTGTTCCGGCAACGATGACGCCCGCCCGCCGCTTCCACTCTGCCGGGGGGTTCCACCCGCCACGGGAGAGGAGATACTCGTAACCGGTAAGACTCCCGAGAATAATTCCGGCAGCACCCCACGCGAACTGGATACGGACAGGATTAATCACTGAGCCGGTCTGCTGGCGGGCAAGCTCGATCCACGGACCCGGTACCTCCCATCCACCAAGGGAGAGGTAAGCCGGGACTACGAGCAGGATAGGGATGGCAGCAACAATAACGAACAGGACAAGACGGGCGGGCCGGGACAGCCGGCCGGCGTACTCTTCAGCCTTGGGCGCTGCGAGCAGGAATCCTGCGAGTAGGAGGAGGCCGAGAAGCCAGCCCCCGAGAATGTCGAAGAGAAAATGAATACCGGAGAATATCCGCACAAGGCTTGTAGCGAGGAGCAGGATGCCGCAGATAATAACAACCCAGTAGCGCCGGACTATCACCGCGATGTACCCGTATATGACCATGCCGGACATGGCGGCACCTGAAGGGAACCCAAACGATGAATGGGCGGAAAATGCCTTGACTGCCGTCGAAACCCAGTAGGGTCGGGGCAGGTGACAGGCCAGTTTGACTGCTTCATTGAGTCCGGCGTTCAACCCGAAAAGTGTAGCAAGCCGGACCCCGTACCGTGGATGCAATCCGAACGTGATTAAAGAAATGATAAGGATGTACCATGGCATCGAATCCAAAAATTCCCCTTTGGTGAAGAACACGGTGACCGGCGGTGAGAAGGTCTGGACTACCACATTAATCCCCGGGTCCATGAGCAGTGCAAATTCCATGATTATGTTAAGATTGGAATCGTGATGAAGATTCTTCACTTGGCTACAGATTGGTTTTTTAAAATCTCGGCACGCTAAGAAAGTATCCTGCAAAAATCAATTCTTTTTTCCATTCCCAACACGGTGAGGGATATTTTTCAACAGGGAACCGTGAGATTCAAAAAAGAATCAATACCCGGTCTTCACGACCGGATTTACCCCGATATCAAGATATTGGCCTTTTTCCCGGGTGTATTGTGGCCATGTAACATTGCCGCTGGACGGATCGCCATTCTTTGCAAACCGCACCCATGAATCCTTCATCGTATCGGAGACCCGGGCGCTTGTGGAATCCGGCACAATCGCGGCAGGGCGGAAGAGGAAGAAGAGTTCTTCGCCATGGAATGCGCCAAGCGAACTGTCCGGCAGCATCACATACGAGAACCGGTACAGGTACGTGTTCGGGTTCAGCTGCGATTGCGACCCGGCAACAAACTTAGCCGAAGCGCTGAAATCAATATCCGTCATGATCCGCCCCATCTGGTGCTGGACCTCTTCTGTAGTTGTAGCCGGGTATTTTTTTAGGACTTCCGGGGCATACTCACCGAATCGAGACCGGATATAGGTGTTGTATTGGGTAACATTCATCCCGGTATTTGCGGCGAGCGTAGAATCTTCATTAGTGTTGGTCCCGATAATAAGGGGAACCGGGTTCTGTCGTTTCTCAAAGAAGATCTTCTCCGGGTCCTCAGGGATCAGCCACCCATCAACATTAGGTTTGAACTGGAGCGTATGGACCTTCCAGAATGCCGATGCCGGATCGGGTGTTGCATTGACAAGGGTCCATGCATCCAGGCTCCGCATATTCCTGATAGCGTCCGGGCCTTCATACCCGAGGCTTTTTGCATATTCTATGCCATACTGTTCGGCTTCTGCCTTCGAGCTGATGATATTTACCGTTGATCCGTTTGTCCACAGGGGTCCGCTCTCGACAATCGCCTGCCGGTAAAGTCCCCTCGTATCATTGGCCGCGAGATGGACAAGAACACTTGCAGCACCGGCAGATTCCCCGAAGATCGTGATACGATCCGGATCCCCGCCGAATCCCGCGATATTTTTCTTTACCCACTGGAGGGCCGCGGCCTGATCCCGCAATCCATAGTTGCCCGAAGAGTTATTTGGGGACTCGTTCGCAAGAGCAGGATGGGCCAGGAAGCCAAGCGGTCCAAGGCGATAATTCAGGTTGACGAGAACAACGCCTTTCTTTGCAAGGCTTGTCCCGTTATAGAGAGGTATGGAGCCTGCTCCCTGCAGGAACGAGCCGCCGTGGATGAACACCATGACCGGAAGTTTTTCATCCGGGTTCCGGGCGGGGGTCCAGAGGTTCAGGTACAGGCAGTCCTCGCTCATATTCCCCGGCTGGCCCTCTGCAGATCTATCTGACTGGACAACCTGCGGGCATGCCGGCCCATATGCGGTTGCCGGGCGGGTACCCTGCCACGGCTGGACCGGTACCGGAGGTCTCCACCGCAGGTCACCGGTTGGGGGCGCTGCGTAGGGTATGCCGAGGTACGCCCGGATACCATCAGAGGAGGTTCCGGAGACCGGGCCGGATTCTGTCCGGACGATACCGGAATCCGGTGCCGTACTTGTACATCCCATGAGAAGGACGGACCCGGCAAGAAGAAATCCTATCATGAGAAGACATAAGGAGTGCCGATACCTGTGAATCATAAAAACTTCACCGTAGTATCTCTGTTTGGATGAAGACATTTTAAGGATTCTCATAGGATCCCGGGAAATGGATCCGGGGTTCTGACCAGAAAATGGATACAACATCTCAATGTGATGTCTTGCGGGCGGAGTTTGGCCGGGAAATCCGGACTGATACCGGACGCATTATTACCTGGTATCTGGTATCATCCTGTAACAGTCTTTCGGCACCAGGATCTCGAAGCGTGCCCCTTTTCCCGGTTCACCAGTCTCGGTGATGGTGATACCGGTAATCGAGAGGATCTCCCGGGTGAGGAAAAGGCCGAGACCGGTATTTTTCCCATAGCCCTGGTCAAACATGCGTTTTTTGTCGTCGCCCGGGATCCCCACTCCGTCATCCTCGCAGGCAATCACGAGCCCCGAGCCGGTTTCATGGGAGGTTATGTGGATGGTCGTCATTGCCTGACCGCCATATCTCAGGGCATTATCGATCAGATTATAAAAGACCTTTTCGAACAGGGAATCGGCATAGATTTCAAGATCCAACCGGTCAACCTCCACTCCCACATCCCGTATGGGCAGGGTGGCAACTGCCCGCTTTACACTTGCATTGATGTTCTGCCAGACAGGGGCGGTTGTTCCCATATCCTCGTAGATTTTTGTGAAATCGATCTGGTGACCCATTGTTTCAGCAATCTTCATCTCTTTTTTAAGATATTCTGATGCGGTGGGGATCGTATCGAGTTCTTCTTTAGAAAGCGTAAGATATGTCGACAGGGCCATGAGCTGGTTCTTGATGTCGTGCCGGGTTATTGATGAGAGAATCGTGAGTTTTTTATTTACCCGACAGAGTGCATCCTCTGCTGCCTTCCGATCGGTGATATCAGTTATCACGGATAAGAGTGCCGGCATCCCTTTGTCTTCAATCGGCACGGTTTTGATAAGGCAGTGCCTGATAGTGCCGTCCCGAAGCTGGATATCAATCGTGTTGAAGGGGGCCCGTACATCTCCACTACGAAGTGCATTGATGTACGACCGGGAAGCTTCAGCACTCGCTGCTGTCAGGAATGAATAGATGGATTTTCCCACAAGGGTTTTCTCGGACGGTTCCATGAGCCGGGCCGCTGCCGGGTTGGCGTACCGTATGAACTCCCTGTCATGGACGAGAATGTAATCAGGGAGGTTATCCGCAAGGTTCCGATACTGCTCCTCGCTTTTCCGGAGCTCGGTCTGGGACCGGGCCATATTGAGCATCAGGAAGGAACCCGTGGAGACGATATCCATGAGGATCGTGACGATAAAGAAGATCGGGTTTATCGGATCCGGACCCCCAAGCGAATGGTCGCCGGGGGTGATGATCGCGTTAACGGTTAACAGGGTCCAGAAGAATGCCGTGACCAGGAGGGCCACCGCAAAGCTGTACCTGAGCGACCGGGTTTCCGGTTCCCTGAACCGTATCGCGATAAGGGATGTCGCAACAAAGCTGGGGACAATAAGTAATCCTATGATCACGCCACGCATGACAGGCGAATCGACACGGAACGTAAACCAGAGTAACACCAGAGCGGCCGGTATAAGGGTGCAGTAAATGATCCGGGGGAGCGCCCGTGACCGGAAATATCTCCCGGTACTGTCCAGCCGCATCATGACCGACAGCACGATCAGAAGATCTGCCACCGTTGAGTAGAGCAGGACGGGCAGGGATCCACCGATCACGAACAGAAAATACCCGCAGGACGTGACCAACAGGGAAAGCATCCATGTCCTGAACCCGTCATGGGTCTTTTGGGACCTCCAGAAGGTAAAGAGCATCAGCGTGAGGACTACGTTGACGAGGAATAGGATCAGAAAAAGGGTTATGATATCGGGTGTCCACATGGTCACACACTTCGCCCGGGGTTACCTTGCCGGACATTATTATAGAGTTATAAGTGGAGATTATATTCCTTCTGGGGTTATGAATATTCGTAACGTATCTGAGTAAACCCCCACTAAAAATTTATGAGAGGAGTACCCCTTTTCGTTTTGATTATTTTTCAATAGAAGTGGGCGTGTCACTTTGTGGCGATGCTGCCGTAGGCCGGGGAGCGATCACAAAGATGCACCGACCATCCCCGGATGAATAACAGCGTTCCTCCACCACGGTGACCGGGCATTTCAGGTGAGACGAAAATATTGCGGTGAGCACGCCGATATCAAACACACATGCGCCGTGGCCGGTTACCGGGAGATCCTCGCATTCAAAACAGCCATGGACCTCCAGCGTGAGCGGGTCAGTACCGGCAAGTGTGATCGCCCCAAGACCATGGGCCTGCCAGAACATATCCATCTTTTTTACCACTTCTTCCACCCTGTTGCCGGCAACCCGCGGGGCAAGAACCGTTCCCACCTGCTCACCGGTACGACCCAGCACCGGATCCATATTGATCCCCATAACCATTGCCTGGGTCCGGAACGTCAGCACGCAGTAGCGGAAAAAAGAGACTATGTCATCATCAGAAAAAGGCTGGTCTCCCCCGGCACCGTGGCGATGATGGACCGGGATCTTTACATCCCGGTCAGTATTGGTCAGCCTGCCGATCGCATTGGATGAGAGTGTGATCGTTCGTTTGCGGCTGTCGTGCGGATCCGGGAGCGAGGTAATGAGCCCTGAACGCTCAAGGTCCCGGATGTGTACCGATATTGTTGACTTTGCTTTCTGCGTGCGTTCCACGATCAGGTCAAACGGAACCGGGCCGGCTGCTGCCAGTTCAAGGATTCGCAATTTGATCGGACTGTCCACCGCTACAACAGTATCCGGTGTAGAGAAGAGCCGGACATCCTCATCATGTACTCCCGGTACCGGCCCCCGCTTGTTTTTCACACATACAATGTGCATCGCAATGTTCATAAAGATTGTTCGCATACAATAGAACATTCGTATTGTTACGAACAATGTGATTATCATGAAAGCAGAATCCTACAAGATATCTGAAGGCGTGTACTGGGTCGGGTCACTGGACTGGGACCTGCGAACATACCACGGTTACACGCTCGATGGAACGTCATACAACTGCTACCTCGTCTTTGGCAAGAAGACCGCACTCATCGACAATGTCTACCCGGGCCACTCGGCCCAGATGTGGGGACGCATTGCCGACGCATTTGCAAAGGAAGGCAGGAAAGAACAGATCGATATCATCGTGCAGAATCACGTGGAAAAGGACCACTCGGGCGCGATAGTTGAGATCCACAAAAAGTTCCCGGCTGCACCGATCTATTGTACCGAGATCGCAGAGAAAGGGCTTCTCCGGCATTTCCCGGCGCTCAAGGGTGCGAGCTTCAAACATGTAACAACCGGAGAGACACTCGATCTCGGCGGAAAGACGCTCGCGTTTGTCCAGGCACCACTCCTCCACTGGCCTGACTCGATGTTTACCCTGTACGCGGAGAAAGGTATTCTCTTCCCGAACGATGCGTTCGGCCAGCACCTCTGCTGCGCAAAGCGGCTCGATACCGACATTCCCGAACACGTCCTGATGGATGCAACACAGAAGTTCTATGCGAATCTCATTGTGCCATTGACCCCGCTCTTTTTAAAGAAAGCAGAAGAGCTGACCGGCCTTGGCCTGATCGAAAAGGTGAAGATGATCGCACCGGCCCATGGCCAGATCTGGACCAATCCCATGAGTGTGATCGGCGCTTATGTGGGATGGGCATCGGGTACGTCACGGAAGAACAAGGTAACGATCATCTACGACACCATGCACGGGTCAACAAGGATGCTCGCCCATGGTCTCGCTGAAGGAGTTATTGCGGGGGGCTGCGATGTAAAGGTCTTCAACCTGCATGACGATGAGCGATCCGAGATTGTCAAGCACATCCTCGATTCGAAAGCGATCATGGTGGGTGTCCCGACCATCAACGACATGCCGTATCCGAGTATCGGGGATCTCCTGTACTATCTCAAGGGACTGCATTTCAACCGGACCTGCGAACGGTTTGCGCTGACCTTTGGATCTATGGGTGGCAAAGGCGGAGCCGTGAAGATGGTTGCCGATGAATTAAAGACTGCAGGGTTCACGATAGTCGGCTCGCAGGAAGTCCTGTACGTACCGGACGCATCCGAGCTTGATACTGCATTTGATGCTGGCAAGGCCATGGCAAAGCGCATCACCGGATAAATTTATTTTTTGCTGCTGAACGGCAGTTATGGCGTGCGGAACCAGAAGGAAGGTCCCATCCGTCCCCGCTGAAACAAGGGGACACGGGTCTCGCGGGCGGTGCAGCCGGGACCGGTGAACGCATTTAGTTTCGCAATTGCCGGTACATGACGGGCACCGTATCCTGCAGGTACCGGAGCTTTTGGGAGAGTGAGCGGTACCGGAATGGATCTGGGCTCATGAACCGTAAACAAGCCCCTCACAAGATCACGAAGAAGGAGAGATCATTAGATCTTAAAAGGGAGATCTATTTTTGTTTTTGATGCGATTTTAAAAAGGGATGGATTGTATGAAAAAGGATAATTCTGTCAAAGTAACGAAAGAGAGAAGGGACGACATAATCTCTGATATCAAAAATTATTTTTTAAAAGAGAGGGAAGAAGAAATCGGTGATTTGGCTGCGGGACTGATTTTGGATTTCATACTGGAGAAAATCGCACCGGAATTTTACAACCAGGGCGTTTATGATGCTCACAAATACATGGGAGATGCGATTGAAGATCTATTGTCAATCCAAAAATAACAAAGGGATCCTTTTTGTAAGGTAGGGGCGGGAGGTCCCGTAATCTCCCCAGCACCCGTGAGCATTCTCCTCAAAGACTGTATCGCGGGAGGGGATTGTCATGGCCGGAGTGTCCGGAAGCCCGGTTATCAAGCCCGGCCTGAAAGGGAGCAGGCAGGCAACGGTCGACTAGGCAAACGCTTCCCGGGTCCCCCGGATCAGCAAATTATTCCGGACGTAAGAAGAGGGCGGGATCGCAGAGTTCCCCGGTCTTCTCGCCATCCGGGGAGTATCCCGGTAAGCAGCGTTATTTGCAGGTTTTCACTATGCAATTCAAATCACAACATTGAACATTTCAATTGCATATTTGAAATAATGAAAGCGATGAATAAGATTACCATTTTCTGTGGATTGTTTCTGCTTGTGCTGATCGTATGTCCAATAGTGACAGCCTATGATAGTAGTGCAGTGCAGTATTACAATGACGGTGTTGATTTAGTGAATGCCGGTCGGTATTCGGAAGCAATAGCCGCATTTGACCAGGCGCTTGCCATCGACCCAAGTTTCTCCGAGGCATGGTACAACCGTGGAACCACACTCTCTAATCTCGGTCGGTATTCAGAAGCACTCAACTCATTAGACAGGGCGGTTGCTCTCAACCCAAATTATTTCGAGGCATGGGGTAACCGCGGGACCGCGTTAGTTAAACTCGGTCGGTATTCAGAAGCTATTTCATCGTATGACAGGGCGATTGCCCTCAACCCAAATGACGCCGTGGCGAGAAGTAATCGGCAATTGGCACTCGAAAAACAAAGTCAGGCCGAATCCACCCCGCTTACGTATGCACCCATAGGCGCGATCATTCTGATGGCAGGAATCGCAGTTTGGAGTCGGCGTCGCTCCCCCTAAAATAATTTTTTTTTCAGAGTGTGTGTGGCCCGTAACGGTCACGATTACATCCCAGAGCATTTCCGGGTTTTATGTAAAATAAAAAAGGAGACCTTTCCTATCCCACCACTATCCGCTCATCCCGGACTGCTGCCGATATGCAAGAACCGGCAAGGCAGAGAATAATGCCAATGGAAAAGGCAAAGGAAAAGCCGGTAGAGATAACGTCGGGCGATGCAGCGACAACATGCCGGTAGGCCATCATCCCTATGACCACCTGGACAACAATGGTGCCAAAGATTGCAACACCGAAGACCGACCCGGTATTACGGATGGTCATCATGACGCTGGAGGCTACTCCTTCTCCCTCTTTTCCCCCGGAACCGAGGATCTGGCTCATATTCGGGGGGAAGAAAAACCCTATGGCAATCCCGATGAGCGCCATGGCCCCGATGATGAAGAGAAGATCGGTGTTCGGTGTCAAGCGCGAGAAAAGGTACATCGCAGCAGCGGCAAGGATACAGGCGCATATTGTTGGCAGACGTGATCCGTAACGATCCGAAAAACTACCAGAGACCGGGCCTACCAGCATCAGGGCAACAGCCGGGATAGCAAGAAGGAACCCGGCAGACTCCGCTGACCTTCCCTGTACGATCTCAAAGAAGAAGGGGAGTAAAAAGATCAGGCCGTTATAGACCATCATGATCAGGAGTCCGGCTGCATTGCCGAGAAGGTAGTTTTGTGAGGAGAACAGGCGCATATCGACCAATGGGGCTTTACAACGTTTTTCATGAATAAAAAACAGGGCCCAGAAAATCAGGGAAGCAAAAAAGCTGCCGAGAATAACAGGTGATGTCCAGCCGAGGTCGAGCCCCTGGTTGAGCGGAAAGAGCAGGGTGGTGAGGGCAAGGAGGATCAATGCCGCGCCGGCAGTATCAAACGCTGCTTTCGATGCAGACGGCACATCTGCCGGAAGGTACCGGGCTGCGAGCAGCACAGCAATAATGCCGACAGGCACGTTGATGAGGAAGATCCAGTGCCAGCTTATGTGCTCCGTGATGACTCCGCCAAGGATGGGACCTGCTGCAATCCCTAAGGAGACAACCGTTGCAAGCATGCCGAGCGCCCACCCCCGCCGGCTTGCCGGCAGGTAGATCAGGACCATTGCCGGGGCAAGAGCCTCGAGTGCAGCGCCGCCTATTCCCTGCAATGCCCTGAACGCGATGAGCTGGTAGATGGAAGCGGATAACCCGCAGAGGAGTGACCCGAAAGCAAATACGGCAAAACCGGCAATAAAAACCCGCCGGAAACCATAAAGATCCCCCAGTTTGCCAAAAACAAGCAGGAGGCTGGCCAGGACAAGAAGGTACGCAAGAGAGACCCATGAGACTATGCTGATATCAACATGAAAGGAAGAGGCAATCGTGGGAAGCGAGATATTGACAATAGTTGAATCAAGGGATGCCATAAAGGCAGCAAACGAGATGATAAGAAGGGCTATACGGTGTTCTCGGGTGATCTCTTCCAGCATCACGGGCATGTAATGGAATATTCGTAAAAAAATGTTTAAAGGTAACGGTGGGTGAAGATCGGGGATAGTGATCGCATGCCGTTTGGGAATTGCCGGGACACGATGGACACCGGGACTGGCATTTATTGGTCTGGGGGAGGCGTGAGAATAAAAATGAATAAAACTGCTTATGCCACAGGACTTTAACAATTGCGGCAGTGGAGCCTGTCCCGGTTTCTAATCAGGCCACGGGGACGGGGACCACGAAGAATATAGCGTACCCGTTACCGATGTTCCTCGTAACGTGGCCCTTGCCCGTGGTATCCTCGAGCAGGACGAGGTCCCCCGGCCCTAACCTCCTGACCGTGCCATCGGTCGTCTCCATTTCCACGGCACCCGACATGAGGGCCAGGAACTGCCGGGTGGGACACGGGTGCCAGTCACCGATCCAGCCGGGCTGAAATGAATAGAAGCGATACTTCGACGCGGGTTTGTCCACGGAGATGTAGAACGGGGGAGCGGGAGGCGCTCCTGTCGCGAGATTCTGTTCGACCGTTACCGTATCAAAATGCGAACCACCCTGTGCGTCCGCATATAATCTGTGATACGTTACATTGGTGAGATTGGGCGATATCTTTTGAGCCATGGTTTGTTTTCCTCAGTACGATATGCGGGATGACATACTTTCCGATGAGAGAATAAACAGAACGATGAGGGAAAAAGGTTACGATATATCGTAAAGTCTTATGAAATACGCAATTTTTTTACTAAATCATACGGAATCGGCTAGTCGATGGGGAATTATACCGAGCCTTTCCCTCCTCTCCTGCTGAAACCCGGGGGCTGACCGGGTCTCGCGCGAGGGTCATCGCTTACGGTCAATGAATGGCATTTTATGATCCTCCCTGAAGATTTGTAATCACCTGCACCACTTGGTTGCAATAATTGCAAGGCCCGGGAATGTATATCATTCAGACCCGCGTAAAAAATGGACCATCAATGAAAATCATATGAGCAGCACAACGAAAAGATCAGGAAAAATTTTTTCCATTCTTTTTATCGCAGCATTGATGTGTCTTATGAGTGCCGCGATAATCCCTGCCATGAGTGGTGCAACTCCGGTGGTCCATGTTTTCTCCCCTCCGATTGCAGGTTTCACATTTACTCCGTCCACCGGCACAATGCCGCTTGACGTGACTTTTACGGATTCAACCACATCATCAGTTCTGATCGCCAGCCGGGCCTGGAACTTTGGTGATGGGACAACCTCTGCCCAGCAGAACCCGGTTCACACGTACTCTTTGCCGGGATTATTTACAGTAACCATGACGGCTACTGACATCTACGGGGCACAGGATACAAAGATATTGCTCTCGGCGGTGAACGTGAGCCGGGCGGTGATACCGGTAACAACCCCCCCGGTCACTCCAGCAGAAATTATGGTTGTTTATGTTTACTCCCCCCCGTTCGCAGATTTTACTTTTTCTCCGTCCGTCGGGACTGTTCCACTGGCTGTAACGTTTTTAGATACATCCACATCAGCGGTTCCGCTCACCCTTCGGATGTGGGAATTTGGTGACGGGACTACGTCTGACCAGCAGAATCCGGTACACACGTATACTTTGCCGGGGGTATATACAGTAACCCTGACGATTACGGACAGTTACGGAGCAGTGAATACAAAGACGTTGCTCTCGGCAGTGAATGTGAGCCTGGCGGGAGTACCGGAAACCACCATCACGGTTACTCCTGCAGTAACCAAAGTAGTCCCGGCCTATTTCCCTCCGGTTGCAGGTTTCACATTTACTCCGTCCACCGGCACAATGCCGCTGGAGGTGATGTTTGCGGATACATCCCGATCATCGGTTCCTCTTACCAGCCGGGTATGGGACTTTGGCGACCAAACTACCTCCACCACGCAGAACCCGGTACATACGTACACTTTGCCGGGATTTTATACGGTGACCCTGACAGTTACGGACGGTTACGGGGCAGTGAATATAAAGACGTTGCTCTCGGCAGTGAACGTGAGCCGTGCGGTGGTACCGGAAACCACCATCACGGTTACTCCTGCAGTAACCAATGTAGTCCCTGTCTATTTCCCCCCGGTTGCAGGTTTCACATTTACTCCATCCGCAGGGACTGTTCCGCTGGCTGTGATGTTTACGGATACCTCCCGATCATCGGTTCCTCTTACCAGCCGGGTATGGGACTTTGGCGACAAAACTACCTCCACTATGCAGAACCCGGTACATTCGTACTCTGCAGCAGGCACCTATACCATACAACTGATTGTGGCCGATGCCAAGGGGTCCAGCTCAATCTTCACGGACAGTATCACCCTTACCAGTATTGCGCCAGGCCTGCGGGCTCCCGTAATAGTTCCGACAGAAATGATACCACCCGAAACCTCAACGGACCTGCCATGCCGGGAATTTGCTGAAGGTGCGTTTGTGATAATTGCGATACTCGGCATTGTTCTGCTGGTCGTCATGAGAAGGAAGAAGCGGTCCTGATCTCTCGGCAGTGGTGCCCAGTGTTTCCCCACAAAAAAATCCTGTCAGATTCCACTCTGTCAGACTTTTCTGTGAATCACGATAGAATGAGATGGAGACACGAATAGTTCCTTTACTATCATTATTCGTTGTTGCAGTATTTGCATTCACAAGGAGGCTATATATCCCGGACAATCTTGGAGTGTGACCATAACTGTGAGTACTATGACCAGAACAATAAAAAGAGCAGGAAAAAGATTTTCCTTTGTTATCACGATAGCATTGATCTGCCTGATGATTGGCGTGGTAATCCCCGTTGTGAACGGAGCCTCCTTTACGGGGCCTTCGCCCGTGGATCTAGGGTCTGCCGGCAATTTTGCAGTCCTGGCTAAGACCGCGATTGTCGATGTCCCCCCGTCAGTTATTACCGGAGATCTCGGAACAAGTCCAATCACCGGTGCAGCCATCACCGGGTTAACCTGTGCAGAAGTGAAAGGCACCATATACTCGGTCGATGCCACGGGCCCCGCATGCCGGGTGACAAACCCAGCCTTACTGGCCCAAGCGGTATCTGACATGGAGGATGCATATACGCATGCCTCCCGGATATCCCCACCGGATTATACCAATGTGGGCGGTGGCGTTATCGGAGGGATGAGGCTCGCCCCTGGCCTGTATAAGTTTACAACGGCCGTTTCAATCCCTACGGATCTTACCCTCACGGGTGGAGCGAATGATGTATGGATATTCCAGATACCCGGAGCTCTTAATGTCGCTGCCGGACAGCACGTTTGGCTCAGTGGCGGTGCGCAGGCAAAGAACGTTTTCTGGGTTGTCGGAGGCGCGACCACGCTGGGAGCAAATTCCGATTTCAGTGGCACGATTCTTGACAAGACCGCAATGACAATCGGTGCGGGTGCAGTATTACATGGAAGAGCACTGGCTCAGACTGCTATCACCATGAGTGCAAATACCGTGACGATTCCTGTCACCACAGTGGTGCCGGTCACAACAATAGTTCCGGTAACTACTACCGCACCGGTAACGATTCCGGTGACAACACTACCCGGAACTCCTGCCGGAACCAATGTTGTCGTTGTCTACTCCCCCCCAGTCGCAAATTTCGCAATTACTCCATCCTCCGGGGCTGTACCGCTGAAAGTGACATTTACCGATACCTCAACATCAGCGCTTCCCATCACAAGTTGGGCGTGGGACTTTGGCGACGGGACAACATCGACCCTGCAAAGCCCTCCCGTTCACACATACTCAATGCCGGGAATGTACACCGTAAAGCTGACAGTCACTGATGATGGGCCCAGGGGGACAAATACCAAAAGTGCAATCAATGCGATCTCGGTCTCTGTCCACTCCCCCCCGGTTGCGAAATTTTCTATTACCCCTTCCACAGGGGCAGCGCCCCTGAAAGTGACCTTTACGGATGCATCTCAATCGGCAGTTCCTATCACCGGCTGGGCGTGGGACTTTGGCGACGGGACAACATCGACCCTGCAAAGCCCTCCTGTACACACATACTCTTTGCCGGGAATGTACACCGTAAAGCTGACAGTCACTGATGGAAACGGTGCAGCAAATACCAGGAGTATTGCCAATGCAATATCTGTTTTTGCCAACACTCCACCGGTTGCAGATTTCATCTCATCTCCTGCTACCGGGACAGCACCGCTGGATGTGACCTTCAATGATCTATCCACATCTTCATCTTCGATCACCAGCTGGTCATGGGACTTTGGCTATGGTGCTCCCTCTACTCTGCAGAACCCGGTACACACGTACATTTCGGGAGGGCTCTACACGGTGAACCTGACCGTAACGGACATTTATGGGGCACGCAATTCCAAGAGTGTAATCAATGCCGTCTCGGTCTCCCCCCCTCCGGTTGCAGCGTTCACGGTGAGTCCGGCATCAGGGCCGGCTCCGCTTGACGTGACCTTTACCGACACTTCATTATTCGCGATTCCTCTGGCGAACTGGGTGTGGGACTTTGGTGACGGAGCCCAGAGTAGTATCCGGAGCCCGGTGCACACATACGTTTCAGCAGGATCGTACACGGTACGGCTGACCGTAACTGATGGCTACGGAGCACGGAATACAACGGTTGTACTCAATGAGGTTTCTGTTGGCGCGTCTGCCGGGCCGGTTGCAAAATTCACGCTCGCTCCTGCCGGTGGAACAATGCCGCTGACAGTAACGTTCACGGATATATCGTCATCCGCGGTCCCCATCACCAGCTGGTTCTGGGACTTTGGCGATGGCTCAACCTCAACACTCCAGAACCCGGTGCATACATTCCAGACCGCGGGAGCATACCCGATCCACCTTACGGTTACTGATGAAAACGGAGTGAATGGAAGAAGCTGGTAACCGGTGCAGCCGGTATCTTTCCCACTTTTTTTAATTTTTTTTTTGCAGGAGCAGGTTCCAGGTATTGCCGGCATACGGAAAGCAGACTGGGGGGTTGGTAAAACTGCAGATACATAGCGTTAAAAATATTGTAGCGTAATATTCACAAAAGTTCTCGGGTCTGATCCAGATGACAAAGAGAAGGCGGGTCCCTTAACAATCTGCCATTTTAGCAGAACCCTGGCACTTTTTGTCTGAAAGCAGAGGGGGATGGAATCGTATGCAATCGTGTAAAGTGACAAGTTGTGTTCTGGTAATCTGCCTGATCCTTTCCGGATTTTTTTTCCTGGCAGGATGCACACAGAAGGGACCAGATGCCGGCGTGGTGAAAACTGATTCCGGTGTGGTGAAGACAGACGCCGGCCCGGTTTTGGGGTTACCGCAGGGCGGGCTCCGGGTTTATACCGGCATCCCGTTCGCAGCTCCCCCAACCGGTGATCTTCGGTGGAAACCGCCAGCGCCGGTCAAGCCCTGGGACGGCGTGAAGGAAACGAAGATATTTTCACCGGCCTGTCCCCAACCGGCCGCAGCGGATCCAACGCTGAATATGAGCGAGGACTGCTTGTACCTCAATGTCTGGACTCCTGCAAAGAATACCGAAGAGAAACTGCCAGTCATGGTCTTTTTCTATGGCGGGGCATTCGGAAAGATTGCCGGCTCCATGCCGCTGTATAACGGCACAGCCCTTGCAGAGAAGGGAGTTATTGTCGTTACAACAAATTACCGGGTTGGTGCTCTCGGGTTCCTCGCCCATCCCCAGCTCGATAACGAGTCCCCGTATAATGTCTCGGGCAATTACGGGCTCCTTGACCAGATCGCCGCTATGCAATGGGTCCAGCGGAATATCGGGCAGTTCGGCGGCGACCCGTCACGGGTGACTATATTCGGGCAATCGGCGGGAGGGGAGAGTATCCTCATCCATCTGGTCAGCCCGCAGAGCAAAGGGCTGTACCAGCAGGCTATTATCGAGAGCGGCACGTTCTGGACGAGGGGAGCGGAGATTGATGCCCTCAATTCCAAAGCCAATGCAGAGCAGCTCGGTGAAACGTACGCACAAAGCCTCGGGTATTCCGGTCCGGATGCGATTGCACAGATGCGGAAGCTGAGTTACCAGGATCTCACCAATGCCACACCCTGGCCGGCCTCTCCGTTCCAGATGGTAAACTCCCGGCATTTCGAGCCAACGATTGACGGTTGGCTCATCCCCGATTCGCCGGACACCCTTTTCCGCCTCCACCGTGAGAACCCGGTCCCCCTCATCATCGGGACCAATGCGGATGACGGGACCACGCTCGCCGCAGATGCCAACATGACCGTTCCGGAGTATAGGATATTTATCAAGAACCGGTTCGGGAAGGGTGCAGATGCGGTTCTCTTAAAATATCCAGCCAATTCGACTGCTGATGTCCAGCTCCGGCTTGAGCGAATCATGACGGACTTTGACTTCACGGATGCTGCAAAATTTGTTGCGGGTTCAATGGCAGACCTGAACCAGAGCACCTACCGGTACCAGTATTCCTATGTCCTGCCCAGGCAACCTTACGGGGCATTCCACGGGAGCGAGACCATACTGTTATTCAAAGTCCCGATTCCTCCGGACCCGGTGAATAATGCAGTCTCAGATAACCTGATCGATCTCTGGACCCGGTTTGCAAAGACGGGTGATCCCAACGGCGGGATGAATGTTACGTGGCCGCGGTACACCCGGGAGAGTGGCCGGTATCTCGATATTGGTGCAGTCCCGAGCGTTAAGAGCGGATAGTAAGCCACCCTTTTTTTTGTAAGAGACAATACGCGGACCAGGTCTGGCCGGTACCGGCATTTTTGGGGCCCGGAGAAATTTGAAGATGGGGGCTTTTTAGAGAGGGAGCAGTACAGGAAAGGACTGGGGTTATGGTGCAGGAGACGATTAAAATACCATGTATACATTAACATTTATACAAGAAAATATGGTTCCGATTTTTGATCCCGGTAATTTTTTACTTGTGCTCATGCTTTGCACGGTAATTGGAATTCCTCTGTCCATTCTGACTGTCGCCATTTTTTTTGTTGTCAGGCAGATCCCCTCATGGCTGGCGCAATGCCTGATCCCCCTGGTTGCAGGAATCGTTTTTACTGTAGCGTATACATCGATGGGTATTCCGGTTCTCGGGGGATACGGTCTTGTCCAGTTTTTTACCGGTATGCTCATTCATCCGCTCCTGATCCTTCCTCCCATCATCATCATGCAAAAATACCTGAATCGGATTCCTGTTATGTATGCAGTGTCCCTCACCGCGTTCATCTCGATGGTTTTTATTATTACATTGGGTGCAATGCAGGGAGACGTGAGACTGGAGGGGGCCCGGAATATCGCATGGGAATCGATAGTTCCGGTAATCAAAGACCTCATTACCGCATCAATTGCGTCCGGGTTGATCCTTGGCCTTGATAGAATTTTATCAAATCCGGAAAAGAAAAATCCCTGATGGTTCAGAGTGCAATGGGGAAGGGAGCGGGATTTACCGCAGCCGTTTTTTCACTCATCACCAGCGTTATGTAAGTACCGGTCATACTCTTGTATATCCCGGGAGCCCGGTGATCCCATACGAGAGGAACACTGCGAAGTCCCGTGAGTACGGATTGCAGACGTCCCAGATATTTTTTTTGGGGAAACAGCGCAAAGAAACATTCTCTGACCAGTACCAGGTAGTGCAATTTCTTCATCACGAAAGGCTGCATCATGTTCGGAACACATAATTTAGAGATTTTTCTCTTCGCCGGGATCGCACTGAACCTGATTCCCGGGCAGGACACGCTGTACATTCTCGGCCGCAGCATTGCGCAGGGACGGGTGGCCGGCATCGTTTCTGTTATCGGCATCGGTTCCGGTTGCGTCATCCATATCCTTGCCGCGACTATCGGGCTCTATTCCCTGCTGGCCCTCTCACCGTTCACGTTCACGGCGATCTGCCTCGCGGGAGGGATTTACCTGATCTACCTGGGCATCATGACCGTTGTTGGCAGGAAGAAGACTGTGCCGGCCTTCACGTTTGGGAATACGCCCGAATCAAAATGGCAGATCTACCGGCAGGGCGTACTTACGAATCTCTTAAACCCGAAAGTGGCACTCTTCTTCCTGGCATTCCTTCCGCAGTTCATCGATCCCGTATCGAACCTTGGATGGCTCTCCTTTCTCTTTCTCGGGCTCATCTTTCTCTGCACCGGGACAATCTGGTGCCTGTTTATCGCCGTCAGTGCATCGGCTATAGCAGATACATTTCGGGACAATCCAAAAATCCAGCGGGGTTTTGATTACTTTACCTGTATCCTGTTCATCGGGCTGGGAATCGGTGTACTGATGGGACGCATCTGAACCGGTCTTGAGGGTCTCGAGGATGGCAATGCAACCGGGCCGGTGAACGGGGGGCGCCTGTCTGTCATAGAGCCGGGTGGAATGTCAGTAAAGCAGGCACCTGGGAAAAACGCCAAGAGCGGCCAGAGTATCCCCGGGGTATCATTTAACAAAAAACATATTCGGAACAATGGAATATGATAATCATGCACAGCATCCAGAAGGGATTTGCCTTTTTTGTATGCATTCTTCTCCTCATCCTTTTCCTGGTACCTTCTGCTACTGCAGCAAGTCCGGTTTCATATGAACGGACGGTGATGTATCCTCCCGGTACATCATCGGGTATATATTCCCTTTTTGGGCACCCGTCCCCAGCGGCTCCACAAAGGGGTCCGGTTTCAGCCCAATACCTGCCTCCACCCGGTGTAATGCCCGTGGTAGTTCTTACCGGAAGCCCGTACGAGATGGGGTACCAGTATGGTCTTCAGGCGCCGGAATATATTGCGATTGTGCGGGATGCCGCGTGGGCCAGTGCACTTTCCAAAAATTCCCGGGAGGAGATTTTAAACAACTGCGGCATCTCCCGGCAGTACATTACAACAGAACTCACCGGCTTTGACTTCCCCGCATTTTTTGACGGTATGTCAGATGCCATGAACGACCAGGGGATCTCATTCAGCCCGGTCGATCCGCTGGTGATGCTGTACTATGGCGGAAGGCAGGGGCCTGGCCCTGAAGAACACTGCACATCCTTTGCCGCATTTGGCAATACTACAAACGGGAAGATGATCGTTGCAGAAAACTTCGATTACTTTGAGATTCCCGCAAATTCCTATGCAGTCCTGCTGGCGCTGTACCCGGATAAGGGACATGCTGCCATCGTTCCTTCGGGGGCAGGACGGACTGGCAGCGGTGCCGTGATCAATGACCAGGGGCTGGTGTATATCGTAACTTCCGCACCGTCACAGGGGCCCGGAGACAGTGGGCCGGGAATCACCGGCTTTTTAGAACTTCCCTATGTGGGCATGACTGCCGGATCTGTCGATGAGGCCCGGCAGTTCCTGCTCAATTCGACCCGGGCCTTTGCCTTAAATCATATGCTTGCCGACGAATCCGGCAATGCGGAGGTGATCGAGGCAGGCCGGTCACGGTATGCAATCCGGTACCCGGGCGATACGGGGAATTCTGGGTATATCATCGCCACCAACCATTACCTGAATACTGCCATGAAATCCTCCCAGCGGATCTGGGATCCCCTCCAGTATAACCCGTCAAGTTACTACCGCTATATCACCGCTGATAAGGAACTTACGGACCACTCTGGAAATGTCGATTATGCGACTGCCCGTGACATCCTCTCGATGACTGACTGGTGGGATGGAAAGGAGTGGCACCGAAATGGATCCTTCAGTACAAACACGATTAACCATTTCCGGCCGGATGCGGCAACGCTCTATTCCTTCATCGCGGTTCCGGGCGACGGCGTGGTTTCGATCTGTTCCGGAAACCCCGGTATGCCGTACTGGGGTACCCGTGCATCCGGCCAGACGGGCACCTATGTCAATTATACCGTAGGCAAAACACCCGCGACGATGGTATACCAGCTCAGGTCGGATGCGGATACTATCATGTGGAAGACCATGCAGGGTATGGGGAAGCACCCGGGCAGTGAGGTCGCCCGGCTCTATGCGGCAAGTGAGGACCGGTACTGGGAAGCCGTCTGGTGGCATGATCGTGGACTGCTTGAAACGGATCGCACGGCCCGGGCAGTTGCGCTCGGCAGAGCGGCGACCGGTTTTTCCGAAGTGATCGCGTGGTCAGGATATATCCAGTCGCTCTGCAGCACCGGGCAGTGTTAAGTGAAGGGCCGGGAGTTCCCCGCTTTTTTTCTTCAGGCTCCACTCTGTCCTCTCCGAAACCCGGGGGCTGGCCGGTCTCCGCGTAACGGAGGCAACCGTAAACGGGTTAACGGGGGGATGTCCCGGTTTAGGAGTGTTTTGGGAAGGTATCCATCTTACCGGGATCGTAAAGGGGGTGCAAGACCGATGGCTTGAATTAACTGGGCAATTTTACCTATATCATACAGGAATCCTGATTGCCTTGTAAAATCCTCGGGATTTCGCGTCATCTTCACTGATAAACTGGACATCTTTCAGCCTGAACTGCCAGACAATATCACCCTGCGGCGTCACCTCAATGAGCCGGTTTGCCGCGGTAATCAATGTATTACCGTTTTGTAACCGGTCTGCATCCCGGGTGGATGCCGAAGCAAAAGGTGTGTCTTGCGGAATAAGATAGCTCCACACGATTTTACCCGAGGAGTCGATCTCAACTGCCTGTGGAGGCCTTCCCGGATTTGCAAAAAGGATATTCCCGTTTGGTAATTGCTCAGGATCATGTTGCTGTCTCATGACACCCTCACCTATGGTCCGCACAAGCTTGCCATTCTTGTCAACTTCAGCGACAAGATTGAAATTTCTCAGGCTGACGAGGGTATTGCCATTCTCCAGCCGGCTCGCAGCATTGGTGTGTGTCCATTCATTATTGGTGATAACATTATAGGGGGCACGGTTGAACTCGTCCTTTGCATACCATGACCAGACAACCTGTCCCTGCGGGTTGATCTCTCGGACCTGGGCGTCTTCCATTGTATCGCGCCCGTACCCCCCGTCTACCACTAGTGTATTTCCATTCCCGAGCCGCTCGGCGTCATGGGAGGCTTTTGAATCGATAAATTTCCACACAATGGCTTTTGTTGTGCGGTTAATTTCATACACCCCGTTGCGTGGGAATGCAGCAAGGATGTTGCCATTTTGCGGCGGCACCGCGGAAAATCCGGGATTTGTATACTCTTTCAATTCCCCCGGAATATCATATTTCCACACGATTTCGCCCAACCTGTTTACTTCGACGATTCTCGGCTGGGTAAGATCATGGAGATCCCCTACCAGTGTTGTGCCGGGAGCAATCTTCTCGGGATTAATAATATCTACAACAAAAGCAGGGTCTGCAATCCCACGAGGTTGCTCGACATTCACCGGGGAACTGGTTGGTACATTCGCCTGGGCAGCGGTGGTGGATACCGTAACAAAACCTAATGCAGGTGTCACTGCTGGAGAAGGGGGCTGCGTTGTAGTGATATTTTGTTGTGCCGTCTGAACGCAACCGGATATAAGGAGGCTGGCCAACAGGACGACAAACATTACGAGAACGGGTATGAAGCCACAGATATTATTATGAGATTTTTTTCGTGCAGGCATACGAACTATCCAATGGTTCGTAATTGAAATGACAAAGGATAATCTTTTTGGTTGTTTCTGAACACGGCCCTATTTTAAAATCATGCGAGAGCACAAAAAACTATCAAAGGAGTGAGAAATCATATCGGGAGGGGAGTGTAGGATCACCAGTCTCACGTAAAGGGCAGCCGTAAGCCGGTAATCGCATGCCGTTTGAAAATTGCCGGAATATGACGAGTAACGGAACGTGCACGTACCGGAGATTTTGGGAGAGTGTGCAATCGTTGAAAGAGCTGGGGGAGCCAGAGAAAAAAGGGGGGGCGAAATTGGTTTTTCACATTAACACAGAAATGGAATTGGGCACGTGGGAAAAAAGATTAGAGTATTCCCCCTTAATAACAATCCACATTAACGATTGCTGGTCATCGCCAATCTTTCACCATTTAGAGATTCTGCACGGGAACAAAACTGTTGTCCGCATACATCATCATAGTCCGGGGGAGTTCGATGCCCAGCGCCTCTTTCAGGACCTCTTCTATCGTCTCCACCGGCACAAATGTCAGCTCGCTCCTGACGTCATCAGGTACATCTGACAAATCCCGCTCGTTCTCTTTTGGCAGGATCACTTTCCGGATTCCTGCACGGTGTGCGGCAAGGACTTTTTCCTTGATCCCACCCACCGGCAGGACCGCTCCGCTCAGTGTAATCTCGCCGGTCATCGCCAGGTTCGGATCAACGGTTTTCCCGGTGATCAGCGATGAAAGGGCGGTAAAGAGCGTGACTCCCGCTGAAGGGCCGTCTTTTGGGGTTGCACCCGAGGGCACGTGGACGTGGATGTCGCTCGTCATGAAATTGAACCCGTTCTGCGTGTTTGCAAGCCGGGACCGTATAAGGCTCAACGAGATTGTTGCCGATTCCTTCATCACGTCGCCGAGCTGGCCGGTAAGGGTGAGCTTGCCGGTACCGGGCATGAAGGTTCCCTCGATGAAGAGGATCTCCCCACCAACCGGAGTCCATGCGAGACCGGTGACAACACCGGGAACCGGTTCTTTCCGGGCCACTTCCTGCCGAATCAGTTCCTTTCCCAGTATCGTGTCAAGCTTTTCCGAAGTTACAATAAACGGCTGTTCTGCGGTGCCCGAGACAATCTTTTCTGATACGTGCCTTGCCGCTTTTGCAAGCTGCTTTCCCAGCCACCGGACCCCCGCCTCCCGGGTGTATTTCTCGATAATTACCTTTAAGGCCTCATCCTCCACCTGGAACGTGCCGGCATCGAGGCCATGCTCTTTGAGTGTTTCAGGAATAAGGTGATCTTTTGCAATCGCAAACTTCTCGTTCTTTGTGTAACCTGAGATCTCGATGAGTTCCATCCGGTCAAGGAGCGGGGCCGGGATTGTTGAGAGGGAGTTAGCGGTTGCGATGAACAATACATCGGAGAGATCGTAGGGAACTTCCAGGTAGTGATCCGAGAATGTGTTGTTCTGTTCCGGGTCAAGGACTTCCAAGAGAGCGCTCGCCGGATCTCCCGCATATGACGTAGCCAGCTTATCGATCTCGTCAAGGATGAAAACCGGGTTTTTCGTGCCGGCTTTCTGTATACCCTGGATGATCCTCCCGGGCAGGGCCCCGACATAGGTTCTCCGGTGTCCCCTTATCTCGGCTTCGTCCCGGACACCGCCAAGGCTGATCCGGACGTACTTCCGTCCGAGCGCCTCGGCAATACTCTTGCCAAGACTTGTCTTACCGGTACCCGGTGGGCCGGCAAAGAGAAGGATCGAACCCTGTTTCTCGCTTTTTAGTTTCATGACCGCAAGGTGCTGGACGATCCGTTCCTTGACTTTTTCGAGACCGTTGTGGTGGCTCTCAAGCACGCGGCGGGCTTCCTTGATATCGATGTTTTTCTTCTCTTCAGTGACCCACGGGAGATCGAGCAGGAGATCAAGATAGTTCCGGATAACCGAGCTCTCATGATTATGGGGACCACCGGTCTCGAGTTTCTTTGCTTCCGCAAAGGCTTTTTTCCGCACTTCCTCCGGCATCTTTGCATTCTCGATCCGTTCGCGGTATCCCCCTTCACCCCCGACACCTTCGCCCTCACCCAGTTCGTCCTGGATGACCCGGAGCTGCTCCCGCAGCATTGCTTCCCGGTTCGACTTGCTCACCCGGTCGGAGACTTTCTTTGCCATCTCGATGCGCATGTTGATCTCTTCGCGGGTCTTTACGAGGGTTTCTAAGAACGAGATGTATCGCTGCCGGACCGAGACAATCTCCAAAAGCGCCTGCTTCTCGGCAAGGTGAACCGGCAGGAAGGGCATAACAAATCCCATGATCTGGTCTATGGACTTCATCCGGTCGATCGGCTCGGTGAACTGTTCGGAGCCGGAGAAACGGCTGCTGATCTCGTGGATGGTGAGCTTGATATCTGCAAGAATCCGCTCCTGTAATTCCTCTTCAAGATCCAGCAGATCAAGAACCGTCACATAAGAGGCATAGAACCGCCCCTCTTTTTCGGACAGGGATACTACCTTTACCCGCTGCACAACCTCAGCACAGATCAGGTAGCCGTCATCAGCCGGCTGCACGTGCGAGATCCGGAACAGGTTGCCGGTCCGGTAGAGCGACTCGGCGGTCAGATCCGATGGCCGGGTACCGCTCTTCAGCGTGAGACCGATCGCATGTGCACCTTTACTATCCTTCATCGCATCGAGCAGGAGCACTCCCGTTGCCTGGTTGACCGGGAATTTTGTCCGGCTGTCCGGGAAGACAACGATCTCAAAGAGCGGTATCACCAGTTTTTCCTGCGTATGATCTGTTTTTTCCTGTTGCATGAGTTCCTCATTTTTTATTTAGTTCGAATTTACCTAACTAAAGTCGGGGACAAAAAAATTATCCGACTTTCTTCAGGATCTCAAGTAAGAGTTCCTGTTCGTGTTCATCCAGTGAATTTACCATTCGTTCAATCACCCGGCGCAATGCATCGTGTTCGGCCTGTGCAATTTTTTTCCCTTTATCGGTCAGGCGGATGTACAGGATTCTGCCATCTTCGGGGCAGGGTTCCCGGTATACACACTCCATCCGGACAAACCGGTTAATCATCTCGGTGATCGTGGGTTTTGAGTTCCTGGTGATCTCAGCCAGCCTGCTGAACGTGACATCACCTTGTTCATTGATGACTTTCAGGTACGCGATCTGTTTGACCGTCATATCCGCAAGTCCGCATTCAGAGAAGATTGAACAGGAGCATTCATTCTTCATCCGGAGAAGGTGTTCAAACACTTTCAACAGATGCTCGTCTCTCTCCATTCTACTCCGCTCCTTCGTTAGTTAGGGTTTACCTAATAATAAAGATAGTGATCCGGGTATTCGTGGTCGGGGGGTTGGCCGGGTCTCGCGTAACGGTGCAATCGTGAGCCGGTGATCGTATGCCGTTTGGCAATTGCCCGGAATATGAACGGGCACCGGGACGGGCGGGTACCGGAGATTTTGGGAGAGTGAGCAGTACGGTAATGGGTCGAGGAAATCTACAGCAACGTAATAGCAGAACATGAACAGTACGAGCCCAGCTATTGGGCTACCTTGCCATATATGTAAAAAAGAAATTATTTATTGGTATAACAGGATTACTGAAGATATGAAGTCATTTCAGCGTTCAATTCTCCTTTTCGCCATCCTTATTGTGACCCTGTTCGTAGCGGGATGTACAAGCAATTCCCCACAGACTATCCCGCTCACGACAACTCAAGTCACGACAACTAGCGCCACACCCGGGAATGCTCTGGCATCCATGACTGAATATCCCAATATTACCGGCGTTTGGATATCCGATGAAGAGGCTGGGTATTATCTGAATACCACGATCCAGCCGGTCGCTCTTGGTAAGAATACCTGGATCTTCACCTCACAGCATGGCCATATCGCCGAGGGGTACAAGGTTTTCAAACAGCCGGATGGCAGCTTCGCAAACCAGACTCTGGTTGGTATTTTTGATCCTGATGGGAAGTCTGTCTACATGATCGATCAGCCGGGTGGATGGGCAAAAGGTACGATTGTTGGCCCGGATACCATGTTCCTTGTGCTCACTCATACAGGGGGCAAGGATACGGGTGGAAATGCATTTGCCATGACTATGACGTTTCACCGTCAGAAATCACAATAATTTTTTTTGTATCCGCATTTGCCCTTTACGAACCGTGCTTCCTGATAATGCAACCAGGAACCGGGCACCAGAATCGCAATACGATTGAATTTCTGGAATCTGTAAGCGTCTCATCGCTCCGTACATACCTCCCGGAAGGTTTCAGGTTGACGATTGTCCCGCTGATAGTACCATGAATTGTGCCCGGACATACCCGGCAATTTCAGACCAGGAGGTGCCGAACATCTGCGGGACTACAGTCACGGTGATCGTCTCATCGGTCTGTGCAACCGGATTCCCGGAGACATCGACCCCCGCGAGATGGATAGTGTAGGTGCCGGGAACCTTCAGCCCTGTAACCTCGACCCCGAACTCCCAGAGCGAGTTCTGCGGTCTGCCGGCTGTTGAGAGCCGGGACAGGTTCACTTCATGGATGCCGGTACTGAACGTATGTCCTGCGGTATCGGTCATCGTGCTGGTGATCCCCGCAATGCGATTGTCAATGGTGAACCGGTAAGGGACAGCCGTAGGGGTAACGGCCGACGCGATCGGTTTCGTTGCACCATAGAGGATGAACTCCTTCCCCGCCGGGACGGTGATGCCGTTCGCGGGATGGAAGTCCACGGTCTTTTGCGTAGTCACATCGCTGGGATCGTACAGGTTCTCCCGGCTCGTGGCGCCCGGGGTGACGATCTCCGCCCGGTACAGGACCAGCCGCCGGCTCGACGGGAAGGGGACCGGATTCCCGGTAAGGATACGGAGCCCGGAGGAGGTATCGTTATACTTCATCACGGGTTCGCCGGTATCATAATGAAGGAACGTGGTGTTGGGGCTGTCCGCAAGGCCATACTTCAGGATCCCGGCAAGCTCGACCCCGCTGGAAGTGCTCACGCTGTTGATGTTGTAGATGAACATCGCATTGTCAGCTACAGCCGGCGTATCGATGAGAGTTCCCGGCCGGTCATTGACCACTTCGATCCCGTTGTTCGGGGTCCAGCGCCGGGGGGATTCCCAGAAGACGCTTGTATTGTCGGGGTCGGTGAAGTACCCGGGGAACCAGTCATAGTAAACGTGGCGGTCATGGGTTATCGCGTACCGGGTGATGGCGTCCCTGTTCGATGCCGGGCTGAATCTCCCGAGAGCGGTCCGGGTCAGCCCGAGGGTGATCGTTTCGTTCACGCTCTGCCCGGCAAAACTCCCGGAGAGCCCGGTGACACGGATCGTGTAGTTACCCGCAGTCAGGTCCGCGAGCGGGGCACCGGCGCCATCCGTGTATTTCGTCCCGAAACCCTTCGTCACGCCACCCTGGATCATGCCGAGGTAATACCGGTT
Source organism: uncultured Methanoregula sp. (assembly GCA_963676675.2). Taxonomy (GTDB): domain Archaea; phylum Halobacteriota; class Methanomicrobia; order Methanomicrobiales; family Methanospirillaceae; genus Methanoregula. Next base: position 2,765,622 of record OY781161.1, read on the forward strand.
CGTCACGACCAGCTTGTTAACCGGGTCGAAAAGTCCGCCCGGCGATTCAACCAGGTCCGGCACCATGGCACCGTTGTTCCGGGTGCAGTACCCGGTTACGGTGCAGTAGCTCTGGTTCATCATGCTTGCGTTGGTGATGCCCGAGACCGGGTCGACATGGCTCCGGATGATCCGTACCGGGAACCCGGCGGGGGAGTCACCTTTGTAAACTTCTATCCGGATGTCGCCCGGATTGGTGACCGTGCCGGTGAAGATCCCGTACACGTAGAAGTCGCGGAGTTCGGCAATGCGGGTTTCATTCGCGCTCGGCTGGGTGATGCTGAGCTCTGCGGCTTGTGCCGGGAGGATAAGGAGGAGGGCAATAACTACGAGTGTCCAGGCAACCCGGGGCATATATGATGGTTTGTGCCGGAGGGGATAACGGTTGGGATGGGATATTTTCGTTTTGATCCCGACATCGTTATCGTCCCGTCACTATCGCGGGGGAGGCCCCACTCCGTCCCCGCTGAAACCCGGGGGCTCTACTTAGGCATAGTACGGCACGGGGCTCCATCGTGGAAGAACGCGGATGGATGAGAATGGACAGAAAACCAAGACCGTAAGAAGCGTACAGGATTTTCTCAGCAGAGTAAATTATCGGAGAGAAAGAAAAATGTATTTAACCCTGAACAATTTGGTCGAACTTCTGGGCAAACGAAGGGAAATAATCCAATTTTCTTGACATAACACCCTCAAGCAGAACCGGTTGTTCTGCATACTCGAGTTTTTCCAGCATATCAGGCGTACCTGCAGCGAACAGATACGTCCGCTGATCGATAACATCCGTTACGAGAACAATACTCACCACATATCCATGTTCGGTCTGAAATTTGTCGAGGGCCTCGTGAATTTCTTTTTTGTTTTTCTGAGGAAATTGGTCTGAATCGGTCATAATCTGGGCAATTGACACATTCCTGCCCTGCAGGGTATACTCTTTCACGTCACGAACAATCAGTTCCCTGATGGGGATTCCGTCAAGAAGCATGCCCTTGTTAATCAGGGTTTTTCCAAAACTTCCCGGATCAATTCCCGTCATGTTCGACAGATAGGCTACAGCTTTTTTGTCCTGGTCTGTCGTTGTTGACATCCTGAGCCCCAGGGTATCAGAAAGAATACCTGCGAGGAGAATTGATGCAATTTTCGGGGCTGGAGTAACCTGTTCTTCGCGGTATCGCATCGTAATAATCGTAGCGGTAGATCCAACCGGTTCATTTCTGAACCGTATCGGGTTCAATGTTGTAATTCCCCCGAGCCGGTGATGATCCATAATCTCTTTAATTTCCGCAGTTTCTATTCCTTTAACTGCCTGGTCATATTCGTTATGATCAACAAGTATGACAGATTTGTTGTGAGCGTTTTCTATCAGCACCGGTGATTCCAGGCCCGCAGTCTGGAGAGCATATTGAGATTCGGCATTCAGATCACCACACCGTGCAGGAATATAGAGAGAGCCGGGATATATTCGGTTCAGCAACGCGGCATACGCAACTGCACTGGCAATGCTATCTGTGTCCGGTTGCCGATGACCGATAACATATATTGGCACGGGTGCCGGGGAGACGACACTGCTATTACTGCCGGACAGCCCGTGGGATCCTGGTGTTACCGCTGTTGGCTGGGGGGTCTGGGCCGCCATCTGCTGCGGCTGGGTACATCCGGCAATCAGTACAGCCGAGATGGCAATGAACGTTAAAATGAAATGTATCTGTTTGTTCACGGATCACCTTTATTAGTGAGATTCTCTGATTTTTTTATGGGTATAGTCCCATTCTGGCGACTAAATCTCGTGTTCCAATAGCTTGACGATACGTTTTATTTTGTGATAATCATTTTTTATTTCTATTATTATACCTCCACATGTTCTCACCTAAATAGAGATGCAATTTTTCTTTTCTGAGACCGGAAGGCCCGGCCCCCACCCGTCCCCGCCGAAACCCGGGGGCCGGCTAGGTCTCCGCGTAACGGCCCAGCCTTGAGCCGGTCATCGCACGCATTTTGACAATTGCCCGGAACAGGAACGGGCACCGGAATCTGTATGTACCGGAGCTTATGGTGGAGCGGATATCCGAAACGACGGAGCAATACCAGAAAGGAAAGGCGGCAGGGAATATCGCAGACACATACCGTTAAAAATATTGTAGCGTAATATTCACAAAAGTACTCGGGTCTGATCCAGATGACAAAGAGAAAGCAGGTCTTTTAACAATCTGCCATTCAGCGGAACCCCGGCACTTTTTGTCTGAAAGCAGAGGGGGATGAAATCATATGCAATCGTGTAAAGTAACAAGTTGTGTTCTGGTAATCTGCCTGATCCTTTTCGGATTTTCTTTCCTGGCAGGATGCACCCAGAAGGGACCGGACGCCGGCGTAGTGAAAACTGATTCCGGTGTTGTGAAGACTGATGCCGGCTCGGTTTTGGGGTTACAGCAGGACAACCTTCGGGTCTTTCACGGGATCCCGTTCGCGGCTCCCCCGACCGGTGACCTGCGCTGGAAACCTCCGGCGCCGGTCAAGCCCTGGGATGGCGTAAAGGAGACGAAGGAGTATTCCGCGACCTGCTCCCAGCCGGGATCTTCGGCTCCTATGAACATGAGCGAGGACTGCCTGTACCTCAATGTCTGGACCCCGGCAAAAAGTGCTGACGAGAAACTGCCGGTTATGGTCTTTTTCTTTGGAGGAGGATTCAAGGAGGTGGCCTTCAACATGTCAACGTATAACGGGACCACCCTTGCAGAGAAGGGAGTTATCGTTGTCACGCCGAACTACCGGCTCGGCGCCCTCGGATTCCTCGCCCACCCCCAGCTTGACACCGAATCACCGCACAATGCATCAGGCAATTACGGACTTATGGACCAGCAGGCTGCCCTGAAGTGGGTGCAGAAAAATATCGGTGCCTTCGGAGGGGACCCGTCCCGGGTAACTATCTTCGGGCAGTCGGCAGGAGCCGAGAGCGTCCTCATCCACGTTGCCAGCCCCACGAGCAAAGGCCTCTTCCAGCAGGCAATTGTCGAGAGTGGTCCCTTCTGGGCGCACGGGGCGATCATAGATGCCACGCACCCGAAAGCGTACGCCGAATCGTTTGGTGTGAAGTACGCTACAAGCCTCGGGTACTCCGGCCCGGATGCGATTGCCGGGATGCGACGTTTAAGTCCCGAGACCCTGATCAATGCAACGCCAGCGCCGTCACCAGGGTTCTGGACAACCCACACGGTCCAGTTCGAGCCAACGGTCGACGGGTGGATCCTCCCCGACTCCATGGACAACCTGTACCTTTCCCACAAGGAGAACCCGGTCCCTCTCATGATCGGGAACAATGCTAATGACGGGACCACGCTCTCAGCCGGCGCTAACATGACCGTCTCAGAGTACTTGAGCTTCATTAAGGGCAGGTTCGGGAAGGATGCTGATGCTGTCTTAATGAAATATCCTGCCAACTCGACTGATGAGGTCCAGCTCCGCCTGGCGCAGATCATGACGGACTACGACTTTTCCGACTCAGTAAAGTTTGCCGCAGGCTCGATGGGAGACATCAGCCCTGACACATACATGTACCGGTACAGCTATATCCTGCCCGGGCAGTTAAACGGGGCGTTCCATGGCAGTGAAACCCTCCTGTTATTCGGTGTGCCGGTTCCCGCGGATCCGGTTGTGGCTGCCAATGTCGTGGATCTCTGGACCCGGTTTGCAAAAACGGGGAACCCGAACGGCGGAATGAATGTGACCTGGCCGAACTATACCCGGGAGAAGGGCCGGTATTTCGATATCAATAGTACCTCCTCCGTGATGGGCGGTTAACAAAAATCACTTTTTTTTAGACGGTACGATAGAAAATTTTTATGCAGGATCTGTTCATTATTTCCGGGCCCGGGCCCCACCCGTCCCCTCCGAAACCCGGGGGTTGGCCAAGTCTTCGCGTAACGGCCCAGCCTTGAGCCGGTCATCGCAGGCCGTTTGACAATTGAGCGATACAGGAACGGGCAACGGTATGGGCAGTTACCGGGAATTTTCGGAATGTGAGTGGTACCGGAAAGGGCTGGGCTTCAAAAATTATACTTCATTCTCTGCCGGGATGACGACAGCGAGGAGAGGAATGAGCCGTGGGACGATATCCCATCCAATATCCTTGATCACATGTTTGTCCCGGCCAAACGGATCATCTTCAAATCTCCGGTTTGTTTCGTCCAGAAGATCCCAAGGGATACCCGGTAATTTTTCACGTGTGGCACCATCGACCCTCCCGGCCGAGACTGCCAGCTGGAAGACATTGAAACTCAGTGCATGGAAGGCCATCTTATCCTCATCGATAAGTCCCGGTAAATTATTGCCGGTGATCTTTTCAATCGACCGTGCCCAGATAAGCATGTCGAGAAGGTACGACATCTGGCGGAGTAATGGGGGTTTGCCTGATAGCACCCCCTTCCTGCGGATGTAGTTCTGGCTCTTGTCTACTGAACAGCGATCCGCGAGATCGACTTTGCGGTCAAGGAGTGTCTCAAGCTCGGCTTGCATGGAGCTCAAATCAAAAAATGTGGTGGGGGCATCGGGAGTAAATTCCACCATCACATCGATATCACTATCCGGCCGGAAATCATCCCGCATAATGGAACCATAGAACCGGAAATTCCGAATCTTCCATTTCATGCAGAACGCCCGGATACGATCCTCCGATATGGGGATGTGACGGTTGGTTATGCTGATTTCCGGATCGCGGTTCTCACTTTGCATCCGGTAATCAGCCGACCTGTTCTTCGGCCCACAACAGAACGTCCTGTGCGAGACGGACCGCCTCGGTATATTCCTCTTTGGTTACCGGCGTCGTAGTTCCCGGGTACCGCGTATTGGATGCATACGAAGTGAGAGTGACAGCACGCCACAACGGTTCGGGAATGGTAATACCATTCTGTTCGAGTCCCGAGAGGAGAGCGTTGATATCATGAGTATAAGGGTACGGGATTTTCCGGCTTACAAAAACAGCTTTGAGCGCTTTTTCTGCTGCCTGCTGGGCCTGGAAGCAGAGATCTTCATAGAGAACGCCCGGTGTTTTTGCGGCTGACAGGGTAAGAGAACTTTTCGCACGCCCAAGCCATTCTGCCGGGTTGTCAGGCGACCGTCTTTGTCCTCTCATACACGACCCTGCCTTCCCGCACTGCGGGATATACTACACTAAAGGGTGAGTCCCGGTAGTCCTTGACCTGCTGCGGTGTGACGATGACAAGGTCCATCGACCGGGCGATTCCCCGCATCTGCTGGTAGATTACACCGGCGACTTTACGTGCGTTGTACCTGCCGGCCTTTATTACGAGGAAATCCAGATCACTGTCCGGCCCGGTCGTGCCCCTCGCAGTAGAACCGAAGAGGAGGACCTGTTCCGGATGTGCAGCGTCTACGATCCGGTTGACGATCTCCTCAATCTCGGTCTGTCGGGGGGATGATATTTTCCTCATATATTCACCAGTTTTTTAATTTGCCTTGCCTATTATACGTTGCTCTTACGTGTTATGGGATCTTTGTCGGGAATTATTATAGGGTTTGTGTACGGCCCAGCCATGAACCGGTCATCGCAGGCCGTTTGACAATTGCCCGGAACATGAACGGGCACCGGACCGGGCAGGTACCGGCACATCCGGCACATTGCCAGCATTTTCCGGGATCTTTTTTATGTACATTTTCTCGTAAGAGATCCCGGAAAACAGGTACAATGTGCTGGAAGTGCCAGAGGGCTCATCTTCTCCGGTACCGGAAGGCCCGGGACCCATCCATCCCCCCTGAAAACCGGCGGGCTCAGCTTAGGGTAATCGCCAACAGGGGAGTGTACCTAGATCCATGATGATTTCCCGGCAATCCTCGCACCAATGACAATGAGAACAAGACCCAATATTGTGAACGCGGGAGATTTCAGGTCCCAGCCGAGAAGATAGCTCATCGCATTGATCAGGATCATGACAAATCCAACACCTGCCATTATATATCCTGATATCTGCCGTTTCTCCATGATTCACTATCAATTTGATATGCAAATAAACAATTCGATAACCGCCGTTTTTAAAAAAAATGAACTCTGTCTGGATACATTCAGATAAGCCCAACCCATTGTTTCAGAAACCCGGGGGCTGGCCGGGTCTCCGCGTAACGGCCCAGCCTTGAGCCGGTCATCGCATGCCGTTTGATAATTGCCCGGAACATGAACGGGCACCGGACCGGGCAGGTACCGGAGCGTTTGGGAGACAAGCGAGAACGGTTATGGGCTAAAATGAGTTCAGGAAAAAATGAAGAGGTGGGGATCCCATGTTTACCCGCAATAAATTTTGAACCGGGGCGAGCAATCCTTTCCCTTATCCCCCGATCAGGAAGCGTACCAAAAAGGGCTGGTTACGCCAGGTTTTCCGGATATGCCGAAGCAGGTATGCGACGAGGATCATACCGACAAGGAAGACGAGATATACTCCAAGGTACGGGAGCATCGGCAACCTGATATCGAACGGGGCGATGACCTTCTGGATGATGGTATAGTGGATAAGGTAGATGGCAAGCGAACATTCACCGGCTGCACGCAGGGGGTCCATGAGGGAGTAGTATGCCGGGATGTGATCGAGAACGGTCAATACAATGAGGAAGAACCCGGCACTGAAGAGTAAAAAGCCGATGACCGGGGGATAGAAGAGCTCGATATATCCATGCCGCAGAGCCTGGGCGCCGGGGAAGAGGACCCAGAGGATCCCACCTCCGATAAGGAGACCCGCAGCATACAGTCCCTCTCTATTGAACCGGAACGAGCGTACATCACCCTTGCCCCAACGGTACATACCAACCTCGGCACCGAACAGCGAGAAGGCAATCCAGGGGAAGAGCGGGAACCAGCCGTCAACGAACCATAACTTCACGATATCCGCCGGCCCAGGGACAGAGGTGCCGGGAATTGCCGGGGAAAAGAGCGAGAACCCGGGATCGATGATAGCCGTGTTGTATCCGAATCCAGCCCAGAGAACGGGTGTCAGAAGGAGAATTGCAGCAATGATGATCCAGCGTTTCCGCTCCGGCAGACCGAGATAAAGCCAGGCGACCGGGAGCGAAAGCCCGATAAGGTACAGGACATCCATATCGAGGAACGGGATGAACTGTAACATCAGCAGCTGGAGGAGAGCCGCCACGAGGATCACCAGGCCGCCACGGAGGGCAATATACTCAAATGACCGGCCTTTGCCGGTCCGTGATAACGCGACCATTGTGCCTGCCGCGATAACGAACAACGGAGCTGCGAGAGAGGAGAAAAAACGGAACCAGCTGGGTGCCGGGGGCAGGAAGAGTGCGGGGGTCAGGTTTGCCATGATCATGAGAACAATAGCAAGACCACGGAGAATGTCAATGGGTATATCCCGGAAAGAACCGGCTTTGGCAGCAACGGCCCGGGATATTTGTTCCATACGAATAATGTCTTTGAGATCTGTTGATAAGGTTTTTGCCCGATCCGGTAAAAAACCGGCATAGATCGCTACACCGGGTCTGTCCGGTGCCGGTGTTTTAGGGGCTCGGAGAAATGCACTTACCGGACTTTTTGGAAAAGTGAGCGGTACCGGAAGGCCCGGGCCCCACCCATCCCCTCCGAAACCCGGGGGCTGGCCGGTCTCGCGGGACGGGGGGCAGCTGGGAACCGGTGATCGCAAGTCGTTTGGCCGGGCTGCAATTGGTTTGAGGGGGTTTAGTTTAGGTAAAGTACCGGACGGAACTTGACTTAGGCGATTCACTAAGTGGGGGACATCATTTGACCTGAAAGGGAGATCTATTTGTGTTTTTAATGCGATTTTAAAAAGGGGATGGATTGTATGAAAAATGAAAATTTTATCAAAGTGACGAAAGAGAGAAGGGACGATATAATCGTTCCGGAGGTATATAATGTCCGATAAAAAACAATCACAATCCCGTATACGATCCGGAATTCTCCCTTGCGTGGGGATACTCTTTGTTGTACTGCTGAGTGCCGGATGTACCGGTGCATTTTTTGGCATACAGAATACCGTTCCGGGGACTGCGGTTTCGCCAGGTACTGCAACGAATCAGACCCCCAATAACAGCACATTTGATCATCAGATAACGATGCAGGTTATCATGGTGGACGAAAATGCACATGCTGAATATGCTACGGTCTGGCTTACTCCATCTGCACGCATTTACACCCTTGGAAAAAATATTCCCGGCTACAAGACATATATCGGTTTAATGGAACAATCCAAAAAAGACAGCTCGCTCCTTACTTTCACGCTTGATACTCAAGATTCTTCGATAATCAAGAGTGTTGTCAAAGGCGTGCAACCAACATCTTCTTCGAATGAAGAGAAGGCAGTGCAAGTAACGCAACCTGCAGTGTAGTAAATCAAGCAAATCAGATAACAATGAAGGTTATCAGTTTATGAAAAAAATCATTATCAATTTTCTTTTTTAGAGATTTTTAAAAAAAATGAAAAAATGCTCTGTGTCCTATCCAGAAATAATTTCACAAAACTTTTCAATACCTCTTGGGAGGAAATTAACCAAAAAAAAGATCCAGGGGATCATCTGTCAGCTGGAGAGGGGGAAACATCCGGAAGAGAGCGTGGGATTTATGAAAGTCCCGCGGAGTGGAGGGGCGTGTTTTTTAGTGGGGGGTGCTGGGTAAGCGAAGGGGAGGGGCTCAGCTCCACCGGTACCGGAAAGCCCGGCCCCCACCCGTCCCCTCCAAAACCCGGGGGCTCTATTTAGGCATAGTACGGGACAGGGCTCCATGGAAGAAGATCGCGGAGTTAACGGAAGTGGACAGAAAACCAGGACCGCCAGAAACGTACAGTTTTTTATCAGCAGAGTTAATTATCGGAGAGAAAAGAATTCTGTGAGAGCGTTTTATGAAAATATCACTTGCGATTATTCTGGCCAGTCTTGTTTGTGTCATGGTGATTGCTGCCGGTTGCACGAGCTCTTCCGGTACAGTACCTGCAACAACAACCGCTGCCAAGACCGCTGCCAAGACCGTTGCCCCGATGCCATCTGCCCCACCAGCGGTGCGAACAAACGCGACTGCTTCTACCGCCACGCCCTGGTCCGGAACCTGGGCTACGACATATAATTTCGGGGCAACCGGACTTTTCGTCGAGGTTTTTTCAATTACTCAGACGGGTTCTTCTGTGACCGGGACCTATAGCAGCGGCGACGAATGCGAAGGCACGATCAACAATACCGCAGACAGGACCGTTTTTACCGGCAACTGCTATGGAACACTCAACGGTACCGCAGATGGAAACAAGCTTACCGGCATCTGGTCCGACACTGACAACACCGGGACGTATACAGGATGGTTCACATTTGAGCTGTCAGAGAATGGAAGATCGTTCCATGGCCATTGGGTTGACGCAGTTGATGGTGTCGGGGCCTTGAAAAATACTTCCCAGTTCTGGAATGGTGTAAGAGTATAATCCCGGGGGAACATTCCGGGATCAGATATACCCCCATTTACCACTTTTTCCCTATCAGGGCTTCTTTTGCAGGTACCGGAAGGCCCGGTCCCCACCCGTCTCCTCTATAAACCCGGGGGCTCAGCTTAGGAGATAGACCCGGGCTGCTCCCATATCTCCCCCATCCGGGTTCAGATTAACCCCGGATTGCATCATTTCCGGCACCCGACCGGCCAGTTCCGGCGATTTCCCGGCCAGTTCTTTTCAGGAAATCTCATTTTAACTCCAGATGGGGAAACGGGGCATTTTGAAAGGAGATAAACCGGCCAGTACTGTGCAGTTTGGATTGAGGATAACCGATAGCCCTTGAGGGCAGGAGATTGTGAGGCAGAACGGGAAAAAGAGCCCCGGTTTTCAGGAAGGTTAATTCCGGCACGGGATCCGGGGGGTGGCCGGCTCTCACGTAACAGGGGCAGCCGGGGAGTATGTGGAAGGTCAGCTATGAGTTGTGCTGGCCGTGAAAATGAAAGGACTGAAACCGGAAACGTTGTTGATTCTGCCTATATTTATCTGATTAAACACCATATCCCGGTTCATGATAAAAGTCAACTGGGAGGGAAAACTGGCAATCGTCCTGGTGACGATAAGCATTTGTATCTTTTCAACCAAGTTTTTTTTCCTGAAAAACCCGTCAGATACGCTAAATTATATCTTAAATTCTCTTGGATTTCTGCCGATAAATGTCCTTCTTGTAACAATAGTCCTCAATAAACTCCTGGCAATACGTTCGCGGCGTGAAAGAATGGAAAAGATGAATATGGTGATCGGGACCTTCTTTTCTGAGGTCGGAAACCTGCTGATAAAGAAAATTGCAGCAAATGATCCGGGTATCGGCCAGCTCAAAGAATCCCTTATCGTGGGGGATGAGTGGGATGCTCCGGCATTTGCAAAGGTCCGGAAAAAGATCGCAGGTTACGATTACCGGGTTAATACTTCAGCAATTGAAATGGTCCCACTCCATGAATTTTTATCCTCGCACCGGGACTTCATGCTCCGGCTGCTGGAAAATCCTGTTTTGCTTGAGCATGAATCATTTACCGATCTGTTACGGGCCGTGTTTCATCTCACCGAAGAACTCAAACGCCGGGAGGATTTAAGTTGCCTTCCCAAAACCGATTGCGCCCATCTTTCCAGTGACGTCAGTCGCGTGTACGAAAAACTTATCATCCAGTGGCTTGACTATATGGAATACTTAAAGAACAACTATCCTTACCTCTATTCCCTTGAAATGCGGACAAATCCCTTTAATGCCCATGCTTCCCCGGTTGTGCAATAATCCTCTTTTTTAAAACTTTATTTTAACAGGGAATTTTTACGGCAAATGCGGTTGCTTTCCGGTGGGGTGTGCGGTGGGGGCCGGTCATCGCATGCCGTTTGACAATTGCCCGGAACATGAACGGGCACCGGACCGGGCAGGTACCGGAGATTTTGGGAGAGCGAGCGATACCGGAAGGCAGGCCATTTTTTTCCGGTTCTGCTATGAAATAAAAAAATTTATCATGTGTAAAAATAATTAAACATATGTCATGGTTGAGGTTGCAACGATCCAGAAGCTTGCAGAATTACTCAGCTTTTTAGGAAATGAACAGCGGATTAAAATTCTGAAAGCCATTAGCAACCAAGAGAAATTTGCAAGGGAGATCTCTGAAGAAGTGGGGATCTCGCGACCTCTCGTGAATATCTATCTTAAACAATTTGAAAAAAGGGGACTGGTCGTTGGAATTAATCATGTATCGGAGGAGCCACCATACCTTAAGCGGTATTACCGGGCAACCTCATTCGAACTGACCGTGAACTTGAAGATAATCAGTAACCTGGAACAAGAGATTCACGAATGAAAATTCTGCAAAGAAACGGTATCCGATGTGCCTGATACATTGTCAGGATTCATTGCTATGAACATTTTAAAAAAATGGAGTGAATCGAATGAACACAAAACTAACCGGAATTATTAATGAAGGAGACACCCGTGAATTTATGGAACGGATTGAGAACCTGATGGGATCCAGGTCTGACATAAAATCTGATATTGCTGGAATACGATCGGAGATTTCACAAATCAGGCAGACCGTTGACATCTTGCACAAAAAAATTGATCGCATCGAACAGATCCTTGAAAAAGTGTCTGATTAACAGAAGATCCAGAAAGGGCTGTTTTGAGGGTGCCGGGCGTCTTAGCCATCACTGCATAATCTCTTCAAGGACAGCTCCTGCGTCCACTCCATCCGGGCTCAGAATGACCCCGGATTGCATCGTTTCCGGCACCCGACCGGCCTGTTCAGAGGATTTTCCGGCCAGTTCTTTTGAGGATACTGCAATATAACTCCGGATACGGAAATGGAGCGTTTTTTAGAGAGAGAAACCGGCCAGTACCGTGCAGTTTGGATTGAGGAACTCTGATAACCCTTGAGTGCAGGTGACTTCAAGAGAAGACGGCCAAAAGAACTCCTGTTTTCACGCATCCTTCCGGACCCCCTGTTCATGCAATATATCCAGGAGTTTTCGATCGAACAGGGGGTGATCTTCACCAAAATGGGGCTCATTTCGGGCGTTGTTTGGACTTTTTGGGGGAACGGTGGCCGTTACGTGCCCGGATTGGGGAGGTTGTGAAGTACTTTGAAAAGGGGGTTTTGGGGGGTGAGATAAGGAGGGGGCGAGGGGAATGACCGGTTAAAGATCACGACCACAAAATACTTGGCGCCTTGAATGTCACGCTTCTTATCAAAGGTTCAGGTTTTTTTCATGAACAAATCCTCTTCGGGATGCAGACAGCCGCATCCCCATACACTGAAACAACTTGGCTGGACTGACGAATTCTCCCAGGCATTCTCGAAATACTCCGGCCCCTATATTCCCGGGCGAGTGGCCTGCCGGCAAAAAACAGTATGGGAAGTATTCATCGATAACGGATCAGTTATAGCCGGGATCTCCGGGGCTTTGCGACGTCTCGATCGTTTTCCTGCGGTTGGCGATTTTGTCGTGCTGCTCCACCAGCCCGAGGCTGGCTCCTCTACGATCGTTGACATCCTCCCACAGAAGACCGTGTTCACGCGGGGAGCATCAGGGAGGGAGGGAACCGACCAGGTCATCGCGGCGAACATCGATACGGTTTTTATTGTAACTGCAGCCGGTCATGACCTCAACGCCCGCAGGATCGAGCGGTACCTTGCCATCGCCCACGCATCCGGTGCACGGCCGGTGATCGTGATCAACAAATCCGATCTTGCGGACGACCCTGCGTTGCTTACGGGGGATATTATTCCGGTCGCATCCGGGATTCCGGTTATTCCTGTTAGTGCAATCAGTGGTGAGGGGATCGATAAGCTTGAACCCTATCTTGCACCCGGCACAACGATCGTCCTCATCGGTTCCTCGGGTGTCGGCAAATCGACGCTGATCAACCGGCTGCTCGACCAGCCAATGCAGCAGACAAGCGGCATCCGGGAGAATGACGGGAAAGGGCGGCATACAACGACCGTCCGCCAGCTCTTCATCTTAAAGGACGGGGCACTTATGATCGACAACCCCGGGTTGCGGGAAGTTGGCATCGGCACGGCTTCTGCCGGCATTGCCGAAACGTTTTTTGATATTCTCGAACTGGCTGAAGGCTGCCGGTTCTCGGACTGCCGGCACGAACGGGAGCCGGGCTGTGCCGTGCAGGAGGCCACAAGCAAGGGGATTCTCCCTGCATCCCGGCTTGAGAATTATCACCGGCTTATGCGGGAGCTTGCATTCGAACAGGAAAAATCAGATATCGGGCTTGTCCGGGTCGAGAGAAAACGGTGGAAGGCGATAAAGATCCAGGCCCGGGATATTAAGAATGCAAAAAGCCGGTTCTGATGCCGGTGTTTTTTGGGCTCGGAGAAATTCACTTACCGGACCTTTTGATAGTAGGAACGGTACCAGAAAGGGCTCCAACCACTCCGGAACCGGAAGGCCCGTCCCCCACCCGTACCCTCCGGAACCCGGGGGCTGGCCGGCTCTCCGCGTAACGGCCCAGCCTTGAGCCGGTGATCGCATGCCGTTTGACGATTGAGCGGTACAGGAACGGGCACCGGACCGGGCAGGTACCGGCATATCCGGTTTTACATACTATTATCATCACAAAATCCAAAAAGATCGTACCTGAGTATGAAAACCCTCATTGAAGTCCACAAGGAAGGAAAATATTTCGTGGCCGTCGATCTCCTCACGAATGTTGCCGACCAGGGCTTGTCAGAAGAGGTAGCTGTGCAGAACCTCAAGAAAGGACTTGAGGAGCATTACCAGCTGTTAATTGAACTGACTCCCCGGGACCACAAGCTGACCTACCTGGACATTGAAGTGGATAATCTTGTCAAAAATTCCTCTGCTGTCAGCTCTTGAAATAATTAAGATTCTCGCGATTTTTTAGTTTCAAACCGGTACGCCAGACCGGCAGCCATATTCATCTCCTGCATCCGGAAACCCGGCGACTCGTCACAGTTCCAAACCATCCGGAGATCGCCACGGGTACATTGCTCTCGATTCTCAAGCAGGCTAATATTGAAAAGGAAGAGTTCCTGAAGCACGTAAAGTGACCGCTGCTTCCGATACCGGAAGGCCCGGGCCCCACCCATCCCCTCCGAAACCCGGCGGCTGGCCGGCCTCGACGTAACGGCCCAGCCCTGAACCGGTCATCGCATGCCGTTTGATAATTGAGCGGTACAGGAACGGGCACCGGGACTGGCAGGTACCGGAGCGTTTGGGAGAGTGAGTGGTACTGGAAAGGGCTGAGCATCTCCGGAACCGGAAGGTATTGGAATCATTCAGATCCTCAACAAAGATTTTAGGAAGAGACAACCCATTGTGATTCAGGATAATAATATGTCAACATTTACCGCTGTGCTTCACAAAGAGGATGACACCTATGTGGCAGAATGTCCCGAGGTAGGTACAGTAAGCCAGGGCAAAACAGTGGAAGAGGCAGTCAGTAACCTGAAAGAGGCGACCGAACTGTATCTGGAAGAGTTTCCTCTGACAAAAAAGAAACGGGCAATCCTGACAACCTTTGAGGTGTCATCGGTTGCCACATCATAAGCCGGTCTCTGGTGAAGATACTATCAGAATTCTCTGTAATAAATTTGGTTTTTCCATATCGGGTCGTTCCGGCAGTCATGTGCGGCTTTCTAAGATAAGTGCTGACGGAAAGACCGGAACCGTTGTTCCTCTGCATGATGAGTTAAAACCGGGAACGCTCCGGGGTGCACTCAGGTTGGCAAAGATCGAGATCGATGATTTTTACCGTTTTGTCTGAGGGACGGTGCCATATCTGCCCGGGTCGCCCGGAACGATCACCTCAGGGCACTTAGGGCACATGAAGGGTATTTTCGGTAATCTTTTTTCTGTACAGATTTCTCGTAAGACTTTTCCGAAAAAGGGGTACATGTGCCCTTAGTGCCCTGAGTAAAAACCCGGAGCACTTTGCATATTGCCTATGCAGCACCGGGTCTGGCCGCTCTCTACGTTTTTGGGGCTCGGAGAAATTCACTTACCAGACTTTCTGGAAAAGTGAGCGGTACCGGAAGCCTTGGGCCCCACCCGTCCCCTCCGAAACCCGGGGGCTGGCCGGCTCTCACGTAACGGCCCAGCCTTGAGCCGGTCATCGCATGCCGTTTGACTATTGAGCGGTACATGAACGGGCACCGGGCCGGGCGTGTACCGGAGATTTTGGAAAAGTGAGCGGTACCGGAAATGGCTCAGCTCCTCCGGAACCGGAGGATACCGGATGAATGTAGGGCACTAGGGCACATTGAGGGTCATTTCCGGGATCTTTTTTATGTACAAATTTCTCGTAGGACTTTACGGAAAATGGGTACAATGTGCCCTAGTGCCCTGAGTAAATGCCCGGAACAATTTGCATATTTCCATGCAGCACCGGGTCTGGCAGGTGCCGGCGTTTTTGAGCTCGGAGAAATTCACTTGCCGGACCTTTTGGGAAAGTGGGCGGTACCAGAAAGGGCTTCGGCCACTCCGGTACCGTAAGGCCCGGCCCGCCCCCGCTGAAATCCGGGGCTGGGGAGATATTGATGATAAAAAAGATTGAAGGAATTCTATGATTGTGAGAGAAAACTATTCTTGTTATAATTCCTTAAACGAAGAATATTTCTTTTAATTGTATGAGAACAACGAATAAATGGTTAATTTAATAATGTTCACATTATCTAATTAAACAATGCGTGTTCTTATCGATACAAATATTGTGATTTATCGTGAAGACGCTCAAATTATTTCCGAAAGTATTCAAAAACTTACTAGACTTTTGAATCACCTTAAAATTACTATTTTAGTACACCCACTATCTCTTCAAGAATTGGAACGAAATCCAAACAGAATTCAAAAAAATGTCATGGTCTCTAAAATTTTATCATATCCCCCCATTGAATCCATACTTGATCCTTCAAATGATGAATTTTTTTTAAAAACAATACAATCTTCATCACGGAGAAATGATCTCACTGATAATGCGATATTATACACAGTATATCGGAATGCAGTGAATTTCCTTATCACTGAAGATTTAGGAATTCATCGAAAAGCTAGCCGATTGCAAATTGAAGATAAAGTATTAACAATCGATGAAGCTATCGATTTTTTCAAACGAGATTTACAAGACCATGATGTAATTTCTCCTCCGGCACTCGTATCTGAATATGTATACAAATTAGACGTTAAAGATCCTTTTTTTGATAGTCTAAAACCACAATATCCGGGTTTTGAAGGGATTTGGTTTCCTAAAATATGCAGTGAACCAAGAAGATGTTTCGTCAATTTTCAAGGCAATCGAATTGGGGCTTTACTAATTTATAACATCGAGGAAAATGACGGAATTAAGGATTCTAATCCACCTCTCCCAAATAACCGAAGATTAAAATTATGCACATTTAAAGTATCCAATAATGGACAAAAAATTGGGGAATTGTTAATCAAATTATCAATTCAAATTGCAATAAAAAATAAGATTTCTGAAATTTATTTAACTCATTTTATTGAGGAAAATGATTCATTGGTAAATTTACTTCTTAATTTTGGTTTCTATTATTTTGGGAAAAAACCAAACGGAGAAGCAATTTACTTAAAGAATATCTTGGGTACCCAAAAAGATGCTACCCTATTGACTCCAAATGAATTCAATAAGAAATTTTATCCTAGCTACTATGATGGTGAAAAAGTTAAAAAATTTATAATCCCAATAAAACCTGTTTTTCTTGAAAGACTTTTTACTGATTTACCGGACAGACAATCTAGTATTTTTGAACATCATGGCGATTTTTACTCAGAAGGAAATGCTATCAATAAAATCTATATCTCACGGACGAAATCGAAAAAGCTAAAACAAAATGATGTAATTTTGTTTTATCGGTCACATCACAATCAGGCAATTACTTCTCTTGGAGTAGTCGATGGTTTTTATCCTGATCTTTCTGACAATGATAGTATTATGGAAAAAGTGTTTAGGAGAACTGTATATTCAAGGAAGGAGATCGAAGAAATGCCTAAACCCGTATCAGTTATCTCATTCAAATATCACTTTCACTTCCCACGGCATATCCCTTATAGTGAATTAATTAAGATGAATCTAATAAAAACAGCACCTTTGTCCGTAAACGAATTAAACGAAGAGAGTTATAGGAAAATCAAGGAATTAGGAGGGTTGGATGAACGTTTTGCTTTCAATTAAACCGAAATATGTGAAAGCAATCATCAGTGGAGATAAACGCTATGAATTTCGAAAAACAATATTCAAAGCTGAAAATATCAATTATGTTTACATTTATTCTTCTTCACCGGTGAAAAAAATCGTTGCGTCATTCAAAATTGGAACTATCATCGAAGACAATCCAACATCCTTATGGGAAAATGTAAAAGATCATGCCGGACTTAGTGATAAAGATTTTTTTCAATATTTCGAGGGAAAAACAAGGGGTTATGCTATCGAAATAAAAGATTTTGATGAGTTCAAAAATCCTTATGATCCGTGGCAAAAACTTTCAAATTTTATTCCTCCACAATCGTATTGTTATTTCGATGAACTTGCCGTAGGATAACAAATTTGTTTCTCATAAATGAAATGTATTTTTTGTAAAAATGATTCTTCAGAATCTAAAAGTTGCGAACATATTATTCCTGAATCCCTAGGAAATGTCGAACATATACTATCTCCAGGTATCGTATGTGATAAATGTAACAATTATTTCTCGTTGAAAATCGAGAAAAAAATACTTGAGCAACCTTATTTTACTAGTTTGCGTTTCAGACAAAAAATCGAAAGTAAAAAGGGGAAATATCCAGTTGAAAAAGGGGTACTACTAAATCCGCTTAGTGAGATTGAACTTCACATAAGTAAAGATCATGTTACTCAAGTTTTTATTAAAAATGACGAGGCTGCTAGAAAGATTCCATCTGTAAAAAGTGGGGCATTCATTATTCCCGCTTATGATCTACCAGAAAAAAATAATCAAATAATATCAAGATTTTTAGGAAAACTCGGATTAGAGGAGTTGGCTAGTAGATTTTCATTTTCTCATGAATTACTTGATGAGCTTGTGAATGACAATCGATTGGATTACTTACGAGATTTTGTCCGATATCGCAAACCGGATATTATTTGGCCTTATCACCTGCGGCGATTATATGATGAAGATAAAAGATTCACCGAAGAGGATTTAGATTTTCAGATGCTTCATGAAATGACTTTGTTATATACAGATTCCCTCGAACTTTACATTGTTGTTTGCATAATGGGTGTCGAATATTGTTTAAATATGGGAGGGCCTGAACTAGACGGCTATGAAGAATGGCTTAAACAGAATAATTATAAAAGTCCATTAGAACCGGAATTTTGTCCTAAAGTAAATCGAAGTGACTTCGATGAGTGGAAAAAGAAAACTCGAAAAAAAATCTTGAGTTAAAACGAGTGGTTAAACACAAATAATAATCGGCCAATTAGATTCATTCGTTAAGATATTTTTTTAAACCAACCATTTCATCGATATATTGCTGCCGGTTGTAGGCTCCTCGAATAACAAAAGATGGATGGATAAATGGTAAAATAATTCGATTATTGAATTGTCGAGGTTTATTGTGGATGTCTGTAAATTTGGAAATTTTTTGTTTTAATACATATTCTGTGACGACTTTTCCAAATAATACGATCATTTTAGGATTAATATCGATAATTTCTTGATCAAAAAATGTAGCACAATTTTTTATCTCATTCAATGAAGGAGTCCGATTGCGTCCATCTTCTTCTTTAGGATTACATTTTACGAGATTTGTGACATAAACATTTTTCAAACGAGGGAGTTCATTTCTTGGATTTTGTTCCAAAGAAAAACCCGCAGCAATTAGGCTTTCTTGAAATAATATCCCAGATGGATCCCGAGTAAACGGAACTCCTGTCCTATCGGCTCCATTTCTTCCTGGAGCCATACCAACAAACATTATTTGAGCATTGGAATCTCCGTAGCCTAAAACAATTTTCGACCGGGATTTTTTCAAATCTGGACATTTATCGCAATTTGTTTTTTTCAAATTAATTTCCATACTGATTATCCAGATTTAAGTAATTCCTTACGTGTCTTTGCATAATCGATAAATTTTATCCACGTCATTTCATCAGTACCGGCTTTTAGTTTAATATCATTAGGCAAAGTGTGAATTATTTCATATTTTATCACAGTATCACCCATTTTATCTTCAATTTCAAATTTAAGAACAAAGTCTCGTGCTTTCCCATCAACAGCACTTCTTAAAATCTTTCGTATTTTTTTGCATTTATTTTCAAATTCCACCAATATATTATAAGAAATTTCTTTCACCTCTTCTGGTTTTAAGGCGCCGACGTTATCATCTTTTGTAAATTCAATTTTGAAATCCACAAGTTTTTCATCTATTTTGTTAATTATCAAAGTTTTTTTGGGTTTTTTCTCGAAGAGATCTGAAAGACCAGGTCTTTCCCAATCCTGCATTTCATCAACTAACGTTAGTAAGAACGGAAATTCTAAAACTTTGAGATAATAGATATCATCGCAATCGTGAGATGCAATCGATCGCAAAATTGTTTGACGAATCAAAAAATGGTGTGCGTCATGTTGATTAAGAGGCCGTTTTAAATCAAAACTAAAATCACTCTCTAAAAAGTATACCAAATTTCTCATTAGTAAAATACAGCTAAAAATTCCATGACCGAATCTTTCAAATGAACCGGAAAATTTTAAAAAATATTTCGATTGGATATGATTAACAAACTGTCGTGTTTTTCCCTCTTCTTTTTCCTCAGCAGAATAATCCGGTTTTTTTCCTTCTGCTATCAGAGTTGTTATCTCTTTGTCGGTAATTTCTGTCAGATCAGAACTAACAAATTCTAGAATAAAATCATACAACGGTTGTCTTGTGAAGGAAAAAGATATGTCTTGGATATTTGTGATCCCAATTTGCTCAAGCATGGTGCGGGTTTTTTTGTTAATTTTTTTAATCATTCCCAGACCATAACCAACATCATGGGTTAAGGATATGATGCACCACATTGCTTCCTTTTCATCATCTAGGATCGCGAATCTATCATCAAGATATTTCGTACCAATCTTAATTTGTCCATAGATTTTTCTATTTCTAAGCAAATATTCGCCCAATAAGTAGACTTTGAACATATGGGTTACATGATCGCGATAATACTGATCCGCCCCATAGAATACAGTTTCAAATTCTGAAAACGTTTTAAAAAAATCAGATAATTTCTCTACACCATAATCTTCATCATCGTTGTATTTTTCCCGTTTATCTTTTGATTTTAAATACACAATTGCGAGGCCGATTAGATTCTTCCACAAATCTAATAGGATTTTCTTTTGCAAATGTAATTTCGTGTCGGGCTCTAATTTGTCTATACTCTTTTTTAAATGAATTAATTGCGGAGGTTCAACTCCATCAAGCTTAAAATTAAGATATTGGAATTTATCATAATTACCTTTGAACCAAGTTATTAGCCTTTTGTCATCGATAATTAATGGGGAATCCGATGCTTCAGGATTCGGCGGACTCAAACGCAATCCCCCCATCCCTGTTTATATCCTGTTGTAAACCCGTGTTGATGTTTTTTTTATTGATCTTTTGTGAGCAATATGGATCTACATTAGGAACGGGAGTCCTTTGAATAATTAGCCTTTTTTGAGTAATACAGCTGCCTTGACATGAAAAAACATTTTGGCATTCCTTACATTGTGATTGTCGATCTGATTTTTGATATAACCGAATTTTATTAAAAATTTCGGAGTTTTCCCATATGTTCCCAATGGAGACTTCTCGGATATAATCCTTAATATTTTCTTTAATAATCCTTTTCATGCTCACACAGGGAAATACAAAACCATCTGGTCGAATTATCGCTTTATCGATTCCTGCTGTGCATTTTGCTTGATTATTGATATTAAAACAATTAAACGGAGCTCCGAGCCTGATATTAAGAGATGATGCAGAATACACTTGTTGCAGAATGTCTTTAAAGTCAGGAATTTTTTCACCCGAAATTTCTAGTTCATTACGATTTATTGCACCTCGCCCTTGAGGCACGAATCGCAAAATACTGACTTGATGAACTCCTAGATCTTCTGCTAATTGAATCACTTGGGGAAGATATTGATAATTGAGCAAAACCGGGACAAAATGCAATTCTACAATATGTCCGGTTTTTTGTGCATGCTTTATTGAGGCGATTAAATTATCGTAACTGCCTTTTATTGTTGTAACTTTTTCATGGATTTCTGCATTTGGTCCATGAATACTAAAAATTATTTTATCTACATCTAATTCTTTAAAAAATTGGAATTTTTCTATATCAATTGAGACTATTCCATTATCAGATTCGATGTTTCCACAAGTATACAAAAATAATTGAAGGCCATTCTTTTTCACGTATCGAATAAAATCAAGAGCATGAGGACTCTCCAGGGGCTCCCCACCGGACAATGAAATTATTTTGGCCCCTAATTGGATTGCATCGTCGATGATTTTGTATAATTCAGCCAATGACATTTCGTTCGGATCGCATTCCCCACCTTCTGAGGAACAGATCGTGCAACGCATTGGACATTTTCTTGTAATTTCAACAGTTAATTCGTTTAATTGATATTGTGAGGTCATATTTTTGCCTTCTTTGGAATTTCCCAATAAATATGGGGGCGTTGAGAATCATCCTTATTAACGACACCTTTTCCTTCAAGGGACATGAGATACTTAGAAGCCGTTGCTGGGTTCATTTCCGCAGTTTCCGCAATTTTTTTGGAAAATGAACGGCCACCTAATTTCTCTATTGCCTGAAGAATTACTTGTTCTTTCTCATTTAATTTCTTCATCCGAGTGCCTCATACTTCGAAATGATAGATTCAAGCTATACCTTGATGTTATAGATTCAAGCTATACGATTAAATTAAACTTTAAATTTATAAATTTATCTAAAAAAACCTGTATGAAGTCAAAGACTTCGCACCAAAGCAATGAAATTTTTGCACTTCGAATTCAATTTTCATTTGCCTGCTCTATCATCAGAAATTTTCAAATTTTTCATGACAAAGATCTTTTATTAGATTTTTTGGATCGATAAAAAATAATATCCGTTTTTTCACACACTTCTGATATCTTGGCTTCGTAAACAACCTATTTTCCAGCCACGGACACTACCTCTTCCTCCGGACCTTCTGATGCTTCGGCGGCGCAAGTTCATGCCCCACGTGCATCTTCGTTGCCGCCGACTGCACATGCTTCGGCTTCTCCCCAGACTGGCTAGCCTGATACTTTCCCCTCGGTGACTGCTGGTGCTCCCGCTTCTCCGGCTCCCGCAGCCGCTCCCCGGGTTTCCCGCCGCCCGGCCCCCGCTTCTTCTCCGGCCGCTTGTCCTTGTGGATATCCTCGCTCTCCAGCTCCCCGATGATATCGAGCGGCTCGGTGTTGCACTTCGTCAGCCGGATGATCTCGAGCAGCCGCTCCATGCCGATGAAATGCTCCGCCATCACGCGGGCGAGCGGCGTCATCACGAGCCTCGTGCCGTGCTTCTCGACTAACTTGTGCGTGATGAGGTCCGGCAGCACGGGCTCCATGCTCCCGACCATCAGGGTATTGATCCGGTTGAGATCCGCCTCTTCGCCATCGCAGCAGATCGCGTTCGCCACGTATTCTTCCGAGCTTGCCTCGAACTCATGCACGGGGGCGACTTCTTCCATCTGGCCCTTGAGCAGCTTGATCGCGATCTCTTCTTCCGTGCCCGGGTTCTCCCGCGAATAACTGCCGCCGGGTTCTGCGAGGATCACGACACGCCCGAGATCGTGGAAGTCGGGCCGTCCCGCCCGGCCTCCCATCTGGTTGAACTCCTGCACCGAGAGCCAGTCGCGGCCCATCGCAAGGGCATCGAAGATCACCTGCGATGCCGGGAAATCCACCCCGGCCCCGAGCGCTGCGGTCGTGACAACCGCCATGAGTTTGCCGGTTAAGAACCGGGTCTCCACATCCCGGCGTTCCACGGAGCTGAGGCCCGCATGGTATGCGGCCGCCCGGATGCCGAGCGCATCAGCGATCGTGTGGCACCGGGCCCGGGCGTTCGTGAAGATGATCGTCTGGCCCCGGAAGCCTTTCGATGACGTTCGCTTGTACTCCTCGGTCGTCATCTGCTTGATCATCGGGATCTTCATCTTGCGCTCGGTAAAGAGGAGGTAGCGTTCCAGCCCCACCGGGCGGTCGGCGTACACCACGAGCGTGCAGTTCAGTTTCTTTGCCAGGATCTTCGGAGAGCCGATGGTTGCCGACAGGTACAGGAACTGGGCCTGCGGGGCGAGATACTTGAGCCGGGCAATCATCCCGTCGAGCCGGTGGCCCCGGTCCTTGTCCTCGAGCATCTGCACCTCGTCGATCACCACGGTCCCGATATTTGCCATCTTCTGGCCGCAGCGGATCATGTTGTCCACGCCTTCGTACGTCCCGACAATGATCGGGGCCCGGGGGTCCCGGTCCCCGACCTTCCGGGTCTCGGGAAGGTTGAGGCGGCTCGTGCCCGTGAGCAGGCCGGTCTTTGCAAACTTTGCGTACCGGTCCGTGAACCGCTCGTACTTCTGGTTCGCTAACGCCACGAGCGGGACTAAAAAGAGTGTCCGGCCCCGGCCTTCCATATAGTTCTTGATCCCCGCCATCTCGCCAATGAAGGTTTTGCCGCTCGCCGTTGCCGCAACCACGAGCAGGTCTTTTCCGCGAAGCAGACCGGCCTCAACAGCGAGGTGCTGCGCCGGCATGAGCTGCTTGACCCCGCTCGCTTCCACAAACTGGCGGGGCAGGGGCAGCTCATCGATCGACGCGGTCGTCATCACCGGGTGGGCTTCGAGCTTATCGAAGATCGCCGACTCCATCGAGATCTTGTCCGGCGAGAGGGTGGCTAACACCCGGTCAAGGTTGCGGTAACTCGCGAGGAGTTTTTCGAGATGGACAATCCCGTCCCTGCCCAGCCGGCCGATATGGGATACTTCCCGGCGCAGCTCCTTTCTCCCGCAGTCAAGACAGATCTTCTCGTTCTTGCCAAACGTGATCGCCGTCTCGTCACTGATTGGCGTGTACCGCTCGTCCATTAAGCACATGCGGCAGAGATTAACCGTCCCGGCCTTGACCTGGAACGCTTCTAAGAACTCTTCGAAGATATGGTCCTTTTTCACCATCCGCACATCGGACTCGCGGAGCTGGGCGATGAGCTCCTTGCTCGGCGTGTGAATGTAATCTTTCTTCGAGCCCCACTTCACCCGGTATTTTGTCGGGCGGGGACCGCGGGGCGTATCATTCAGCTCAACGTATGCTGCGCCCCGCACACCTTTGCCGTCATAAAAGAACAGCTTGTAATTACCGCTCCGCTGGAGCTGGACAATGATCTTCATGGCGCAATCAGGTCATGGATCACGTACGCGAGTTCCACGCTCTCTAACCGTTTCAAAAAATCCGTGAACTCCTCGTCCACGATCACAATCGCACAGTCAATCCCGTGGAAAGCCGCCTCGATCACACCTTCGCGGGCGCCAAAGAACATATCGGGTTTCCGGCCTGCCGCTTCGAGCGCGATATAGGCTTCAAGCCCGACAGCCGCAACCATGCCAACCGTTCCGGTGATGGCTAACATTTCGGCCCGCTTGACTTTCTTTGAACCCCCGTGCTGGATCCGGGGCACCTTGCAGACATGGATCATGCCCTCCTTGTGATCGATGATGCCGTTGAGCCGGGCAACGCCAACGTCCTGGCCCTTCTTTGCATCGGCAACAACCGTGCCGGTCGCGGTTAACGGAGATTTTCCCGCATAGAGAAAACCGTCCTTCATGTACACGCCGACTTCATCGCCCTTTGACAGGTTCTCTCCGGCAATGGCTGCCCAGACAGAAACCTGCTGGATAATGTCGCGCCGGATATGCCGGGCATAGGATTCGAGCGACTCGGCATTGGCAAGCACCCACTCGATACCGGACTTCGTTACTTCGTAATTGCCCCTGCCGATCGCAGAGACCATACCTTCATCGACCAGTTCCCGGATATATTCCGAGATCGCCTGCGGGGTCACGCCCATCTTTTCAGCGATCTCCTGCTGGCGGACGGCAGGCTGGTGCTCGGCGATCTCCACGAGGATCTGGAGGCGCGAGACTTCACGTTTGCTGCGGAGAATAGAGTAGAGGGGATCCTTAGCGCCCAGTGTCAAGAAGCACCAGTCCCTGCCCTTTGACATCCATATGGGGAATCCGTTTCGCAATGCCTTTGATAAAAACAGGACTGACGGTAAATTTGCGGGAGAGTTCGTTTATCGAGCTGTTGCCCTTTGTCAGTTCTCCTTCAATATTGTCCACAACATCCCGGAGATTTCCATCATTGGAAAGCGAGATGTAGATGATATCGGCAAGGTCGGAAAGATTGCACTGGAAATTAGCCCGGAACTTATTGTAGGTGGCACGGAACTCCTTTTCCGGGTTTGCACCGGGTTTTGGCATCCGCCACTGCTCTTCGACAAGATTTCCTTTCTTCAAGAGCTGGAGACAGACCTCCACGTTCTCCGGGCCAACCTGCGCTTTTATTTCATCTTCTGTCAACCACGATTTATTGAGCAGTTCATAGACCTTTTTAAAAGATGGATCATTGAACGTCATAAGGAGCGGAACGAGGTCCACTGGATCATTTACAATTCGAATATGGCCCGGCACGGTAAAATCCCTAATATTATATCGTTGTGCGATTCAATAAGTTTTACGGCAGTTCCATGCGAAAGACGGGCAGAATCACAGTATGCGGAATTGTTCAGGGGGTCGGGTTCCGCCCGTTTGTGTACGCACAGGCAACGAGGCTGAAGATAGCCGGCACGGTCCAGAATCTCGGCAGCGAAGTCGAGATTTTTGCCCGGGGTGACAATTTTTTAGAGTTTGTTGCAGCAGTCACCCGCGGTCCCCCGCTCTCGCGTATCGATTCAGTCACAATTTCTGACACGCAAAAAACCATTCCTGACGGATTTTCCATAGTACCGAGTGCCACCGGATCATTCAGCGGCATGATCCCGCCCGACATTGCGTGCTGCGATGAGTGCATCACCGATATTTTTCAGCGGGGTGGGCGGTACGAACTTTACTGGGCCACATCCTGCGTGAACTGTGGCCCACGGTACAGCATCATCAATGAAATCCCCTACGATCGCGAACGCACATCCATGGAAGAGTTCCCGATGTGTCCTGCCTGTGCACGGGAATACAACGATCCTCATTCCCGGCGCCACCACGCCCAGACGATCGCCTGCCCTGCGTGCGGGCCAAAGATCGAACTCTTCGATACGGAAGGCCGGCAGGTGGACTGCTGCGATCCCGTCAAGGAAGCAGCAGGTCTGCTCGATGCAGGAAAGATCCTGGCGGTGCGGGGCATTGGCGGGTTCCACCTTGTCTGTAGTGAAAGTTCAGCGGGTGAACTGAAGCACCGGCTCGGCAGGATCGAGCAGCCGTTTGCAATTATGGTCCGCCCGGATTATCTCGAACAGATGGCGGTCGTAACCGAACAGGACAAGGAACTGTTGAACAGCCCGGTCCACCCGATCGTCGTCCTTACCAAGCGCGATCCCACGGCTCACGAAACGATCAGCAACGTCCATACCATCGGCTGTATGCTCCCCTATACCGGGCTTCACCATCTCCTCTTCAGCTATCTCAAAAACCCGCTCCTGATCATGACAAGCGCCAACATGCCCGGCTACCCGATGATAACCAATATCGACCAGGCAATGGCGAAGCTGAACCGGGACGTGGATTTCTTCTTAACGCACAACCGGACAATTGTGAACCGGTGCGACGATTCGGTGATGCGGGACGGATACATCATCCGGCTCTCGCGGGGGATTGCCCCGAAGCGGACCGCAATCGATCTCGGTAAGCACTGCATTCTTGCGGTTGGCCCGGAACTGAATTCGAATGCGACTATCTACCGCAACGGGTTTGCCGTCACCTCGCCTCATGTGGGAAATGTACGGAACCCGGCAACGCTCGAGTACCTGCAGGAGACCGTCCGGAACCTCCAGCGGGTTCTGGGCGCAACGTTCGACGTGATTGCCCACGATCTTCACCCGCAGTTCCTCTCGACCCGGTTCGCCCGCGAGCTGGCGACGGAACATTCCCTCGAACTCATCCCGGTGCAGCACCACCGGGCGCATATCGCAGCAGCGACAACGGAGCCCTGCATTGGCATCGCGATAGACGGGGTCGGGTACGGCGATGACGGTACCGTATGGGGCGGCGAGATCTTCAGCGGGGCGGTGCCGGATCTCCGGCGCGTGGCCCATCTCGAACCGGTGCCGATGCCCGGCGGGGATATTGCCACCCGGTTCCCCGAGCGGATGCTCTACGGCATCCTGCCCGATGAGCGGATTCTCGCATTGCTGGCCAGACGCGGGTGGTCGGATATCGAACTCGGCGTGATGAGAAAACAGGTGGCATCGGGATTCAACGTTACCCAGACGAGCAGCACCGGCAGGGTGCTCGATGCTGCTGCTGCACTGCTCGGCATCTGCCGGGAGAAGACCTACGATGGCGAGCCGGCCATGAAACTCGAAGCTGCGGCGTATGGCGGACATGCTGAGCCGTGGGAACTGGTGTATGGTTCCCATGCCGACTGCGACATCCTCTCCACCCGCTCGCTTATGGAAACGGCATATACCCGGATGCAAAAAGCACCGGGAGATCGCCGGGCAGTGAAGGATATCGCCGCATCGTTCCAGTACAATCTCTCGCGGGGCATTGCCACGCTTGCCATCCGGGCAGCAGAACATGACGGCATGCAGAACATTGCGATCAGCGGGGGAGTTGCCATCAACCACGCGATTCGCGAGACGATACGAAATGAGATTATCAAAGCAGGGCTCACCTGCGTCATCAACGCCGATTACCCGCTGGGCGATGGCTGTGTTTCTTACGGCCAGTGCGTGTACGCGGGAAAAGTCTTAGGAAAGCGGACGTGAAAAAGATGCAGTTCTCTAACCATGAGTCGAGCACTTTATCTTGCGGGAGACTAAAAACAGGGAAAGTAATTCTTCATGGAACCATCTGAACCAGCCACGGACAAAGGGCATAAGATAAAAGATCTTGAGCAGGACCTCAATGATCTCCGCCAGGGGCTTGCCGTAGTCAGGGACTTCTATAAAGATCTGGAGTCCACCACAAAAACACAGGTCGCATCATTAGAACTCGATGAAAAGATTGTCAAACCTCTTATGGAAGATGAACTCGAATTCGAGAGCATCTGGAGTTTTCACGAAGAAGTCCTGGTCGCAGATACCATGGCTCAGGTTCCCTGCGAAAAGATGTACGCGGCATTTGTAGAGTTCTGCATAAAGAACGGGAGGAGCGTGATGCCGCAGGAAGCCTTCGAGTTTGTTTTTGAGCATATGGAGAATCCAAAACCCGCATGTGAACGCGGGAACTGGATCGGCTACCGGCTCCGCACCATTTAGGAATGAGCGGTTTTGTCAAGGCATCAAAAAACCGGGATTTTTTTTATTTTAGGACATAAGTGCTGGCACGCTACAATTACGGATTATAGCTTTCATCTTCTAAATTAGTTTTAATTTTGGGATTCGAGGCAGATAAAAAGTACCGGGGATACGGAAATTCTTTCCCGGATCTGCATGAGATTCTCTTCCCTCCGCAACATATCATCAGCCAGATCCTCAATTGTCCGAATTATTCCAGGGTCTGTCTTTTTATCCGGGTTATATTTTTTTCTGAGGATTCCAAGGAGTTTTTTGTCTACATCAACCCGTTTGACAAGTTTTGCATACTCGCAAACAATGGCTTTGTCGTGCCCTGCTTTGATTGCCATCTGGATCTCAGCATCAATCGTCTTCTTCCGGGTGAGGACATACTCGATTGCGTTATGGAGATCGTGGGGCATGACGGGTTTGAGGAGATAATCCTCAATGCATATCCCGCACTGTTTTACATCTTCAGGAAGCAGTTGTTTTCCCGTAAGCATCAGCACCGGAATGTCCCGGAGCGCCGGATCTTTCTTTATCCATTCCAGTGTCTCCCACCCATCCATAGGAGACATTAAGACATCAAGAAGGATGACATCCGGGGAATTTTTCTTATCTGTAAGCAGCGAAAGGCATTCCTTTCCGCTGGAAGCTTTTATTGGCTCGTATCCTTCCAGCTCCAGAACGAATGAGATGAGATCGAGGGTCCGTTGTTCATCATCAACGATAAGGATACGGGTCTTGCGTGGTGGCTTATGAGGGGTCTTTTGCGGTTTTTTCCTGAAGATGAAATATATGACTCCGGCTGCACAAATCAGGACAATTCCGAAAGCGAGCAGAATATTTGCAGGATCCGGAATAATTGAGGGTTCAGAAGCGGGAGATAACACGGTAGTACCTCCCCCGACGTCTGGAGCCAGATTCGTTTGAACGGGAGTAATGTTTGCAGTTATCGTAACAGACGGCGATGCTGGTTGAACTTTACCTGCCAGGGGTACCGTTGCCTCAGGGGTGGCTTTTGCAGTGGGAGTCGGTAGTTTCTTAGAGATTGCGAAGTACGAGAAACCGGGAGTATTGGAGGAATAATAATGGATATCTCCATCCGTGTGATCAAGCGTTGTCGGGAGTTCAGTCCAGACGAGATCGTGGCTCCGCAGCAGGACTACATTGGCAGGATCGATATGGTTCTCTCTCACCCATGACCCGAGTACGCTGAAATGAATCGTCCCGGATGTAATCGCATTCGGGTTTATCCACGTGATCTCAATGTCCTCGTATGCCGCAGGTCTGTCCTTGAGACCAAATGCAGCTGACGGACCTTGCTGCTGGACCACACACTGGGATTGGGGGATTGCTATGTTGGGTACGAAGGATACCGATTGGATCGAGGCAGCATACGTGGCAGAAGGGGACCCAAACGAATAACTGACGGTCTGACCCGCTTGGGCTGGATTTGCGATTGCCGTTGTAATGCTGGATTGCCCGGACTGAATGGTACCACTATCTCCAGCGGGACCTGGAGCCGGGGCCGGTGTGGGATTAGTTGTCACACTCGCAAGACCAAAGATGGATAATCCGTTCGAATGTGACGTGAAGTAATCAGTTGTACCGTCACCAACGGTATACGTTGTTGTCAGGACTTCTGCGGATCCGCTTTCGGGCAGGTGCAGGATCCTTATCGCTCCCGTACCTCCGTTCGCTATTACCCACGAATGGCTCACACTCAGGTTGATAGAAACCGGATTCGGGCCAGTAATATTGGCATTGAACGGAGCCGATCCGGTTACTTCAACAGTGTACCCGATAGCACCCAGGGTAGTACCCTGTCCCTGAGCGGCCTGCTGGAACTGGGAAGTAACCGAGTTATTGGCACCAGGAACAACAGCTCTTTCAAATGCAGCCCCTTGCGTCAGGGTCTTCTGGTCAAGGACAAACTGCGACTGGGCAGTTCCAACACTATCGAATGTATAGGCAAGCGGAAGAGTTGCCATCTTAACGGAAGTCACCCTGTCAACAAAGATATTCCCGTTACTGGTGGAGATGTTTGTACCGGTCAGAACAACATTCTGCCAGCCAGACGGCTGATAGTCAACCTGGGTCGAGGATGCGTTAACAACAGATCCTCCCGAATTCACAATGCTGGTGATGTTGAACTGGAAATTATTATCAGTAACATTACTGACGGTAACTCCCGGATAAGTCGTATTGCTCTGGGTTACGGGTGTCGTAACCGTGATAATTTTCACCGCAGTGTACGGAGAACTGCTACCAAAATTGTTTGTCGCGATCAGGGTTACATTGTAGACCCCGGTACCTGTATACGTGTGGCTTGGGTTCTGGCTCGTACTCGTGGTTCCTTCACCGAAATTCCAGTTCCAGCTGGTCGGATTATAGGTTGAAGTGTCCGTAAAGGTCACTGTCAGCGGGGCGGGACCGGTAACCGGGCTCTGGGTAAAGGATGCAACCGGGACTGGTTTTGTTACCGTGAACCCGTTGAGGAGCGTACCGGTCTGGGTATCCGTGTTGGTGACGACAATGTTCTAGGGTCCGGCTGCTTTTCCGGTCAAATTAAATGTGCAGGTGATCCTGGTTGCAGAAACGACTGTTACTCCGGTTGCCACAATATTTGGTTCACCGGTCTTTGTCAGATTCACCGTTGCACCGGATAGGAACCCGGTTCCCGCGAGATCGGTGATTGTGACACTTGTCGTATCAATACCGGTCGCAGGAGAAATACTGGTGATTGTGGGTGCGGGAGTGAGGCCGGTTACGGTGAACCCGTTGGGGAGCGTCCCGGTCTTTGTATCCGTGTTAGTGACGACAATATTCCAGGGTCCCGCTGCTTTACCGGTCAAATCAAACGTGCAGTTGATCCTGGTTGCAGAAACGACTGTTACTCCGGTTGCCACGACATCTGTCTGGCCGGACTTCGTCAGTTTCACCGTTGCACCGGAAAGGAAGCCGGTTCCCGCGAGGTTGGTGATTGTGACACTTGTCGTGTTCTGGCCGGTACTGGGAGTGATACTACTAACGGTAGGGGAGGGTGTTGAGTTTGTTACCGTAAAACCCTCGATTAGTGAGCCGAGTTGACCGTCTGGATTGATCACGGTTACGTTCCAGGCTCCAACGGTTTTACCGGATAGATCGAATGTACAGGTGATCTTGGTTGCAGACGCGACCGTCACATCGGTTGCGGTGATATTATTTTCTCCCGTCTTCGTCAGGTTGACTGTTGGGGTTCCAAAGAACCCGGTTCCCTTAAGGTTCGCGATGCTAATCGTTGTCGTGTTCTGGCCGGTTGGAGGTGCAATGTTGGTAACCGTCGGGCCACTCACATAGGTATATGCACCGGCCCCCCCGGTTGCAGTGCCGTTCGGTGTGGTGATGATTATGTCAACAGCTCCGGCTGCATGAGCTGGCGTTGTCGCTGTGATAGAACCGTTGACTACAGAAACTATGGTTGCAAGTGAGCCGCCAATAGTTACATTGCCGTTCACCCCACCAGCATTCGCTCCAATCAGGTTCGTACCGTTAATCGTTACCGGGGTACCGCCCGCTGTCGTGCCGGATGCCGGGGTGATGCTGGTGAACGTCGGGGGTGCTTTGTAGGAATATACTCCTGTGCCGGTTGCAGTGCCGTTCGGTGTGGTAATGACTACATCAACGGATCCGGCTGCATGAGCGGGTGTAGTTGCTGTGATCGAACCGCTGATCACCGAGACTATGGTTGCAAGTGAACCGCCAATGGTTACATTGCCGTTCACTCCGCCAGCGTTCGCTCCAATCAGGTTCGTACCGCTAATCGTTACCGTGGTACCGCCCGCTGTCGTGCCGGTTGCCGGGGTAATGCTGGTGAACGTCGGGGGGGCTCCATAGGAATATACTCCCGTGCCGGTTGCCGTACCGTTCGGTGTGGTAATGACTACGTTAACCGCTCCGGCTGCATGAGCTGGCGTTGTCGCTGTTATCGAACCGCTGACTACCGAGACTATGGTTGCAAGTGAACCGCCAATGGTTACATTGCCGTTCACTCCGCCAGCATTCGCTCCAATCAGGTTCGTACCGCTAATCGTTACCGTGGTACCGCCCGCTGTCGTGCCGGATGCCGGCATGATGCTGGTGAACGTTGGGGGACCTACATAGGTATATGTCCCAGTCCCCCCGGTTGCAGTGCCGTTCGGCGTGGTGATCAGAACGTCAACAAGTCCGGCTGCATGAGCCGGGGTGCTCGCATTAACCGTTGTAGCGTTAACAACCTTGACATACGGTGCCGCTAAACCGCCAAAGGTTATTGCAGTCGCACCGATCAGGTTCGTCCCTTTGAGGGTTACATTGGTACCGCCCGCGGTTGAACCCGTCACCGGCGTGATGCTCGTAAACGACGGCACGGCCACATACGTATACTT
Source organism: uncultured Methanoregula sp. (assembly GCA_963676675.2). Lineage (GTDB taxonomy): Archaea > Halobacteriota > Methanomicrobia > Methanomicrobiales > Methanospirillaceae > Methanoregula. The sequence continues at coordinate 2,798,573 of OY781161.1, forward strand.
GTTCGTCCCGGTTACTGAGGTGCCGTTCGGCGTGGTGACGTTAATGTTAACGAGTCCGGCTGCATGAACCGGGGTGCTCGCGTTGATTATCGTTGAGCTGAAGACCGTGATGTTGGTGGCCGCTATGTTGTCAAAGGTAACTGCACTCGCGCCGGTTAAGTTCGTTCCGGTGATGGTTACATTGGTAATGCCGGTTATCGGGCCGGTTGCCGGTGCTACGCTGACAACAGTCGGCAAAGTTACATACGTATATTTGCTTGTCCCGATTGCTGTACCATTCGGGGTGCTGACATTAACGTAAACGAGTCCGGCTGAATGGGCAGGCGTGGTCGCGGTTATCGCAGTCACATTGACTACCGATACATCGGTTGCGAGTGTCCCACCAAACGTTACTGCTGTCGCTCCGGTTAAGTTCGTACCGATTATGGTTACACCCGTACCGCCAACGAGTGGCCCGGTCGGCGGGGCGACACTGGTCACCGTCGGCAACGATACATAGAGGTATACACCCGTCCCGGTTACTGAGATGCCGTTAGGCGTCGTGACATTCACATTAACGAGTCCGGCTGAATGGGCAGGGGCGCTCGCTTTGATCGTTGTATCATCAATGACCGTGATGTTGGTTGCCAGTGTCCCGCCAAATGTTACTGCTGTCGCTCCGGTTAAGTTTGTACCGGTAATCGTTACATTGGTGATGCCCGATATTGGAGCGGTCGGGGGTGCGACGCTGGCGACCGTAGGCGGAAACCCATACGTATACGCACCTGTCCCCTCAAGTGCCGTGCCGTTCGGCGTGGTTATAATAACATCAACAAGTCCGGATCCATGAGCGGGTGTACTCGCATTGACCGTCGTAGCGTTAACGACCTTGACATACGGTGCTATTAGACCGTCAAAGGTTACTGCAGTCGCACCGATCAGGTTCGTCCCTTTGATGGTTACATTGGTACCGCCCGCGGTTGAACCCGTCACCGGCGTTATGCTCGTAAACATCGGCACGGCCACATACGTATACTTGTTCGTCCCGGTTACGGATGTGCCGTTCGGGGTGGTGACGTTGATGTTAACGAGGCCGGCTGCATGAACCGGGGTGCTCACGTTGATTATCGTTGAGCTGAAGACCGTGACGTTGGTGGCCGCTATGTTGTCAAAGGTAACTGTACTCGCGCCGGTTAAGTTCGTTCCGGTGATGGTTAGATTGGTAATGCCGGTTATCGGGCCGGTTGCCGGTGCTACACTGACAACCGTCGGCAAAGCTACATACGTATATTTGCTTGTCCCGATTGCTGTACCATTCGGGGTGCTGACATTAACGTAAACGAGACCGGCTGAATGGACCGGGGTGATCGCTATGATCGATGTCACGTTCTCAACCGAGAAACTGGTTACCGCAGTACCCCCGAACGTTACTGCTGTCGCCCCGGTTAAGTTCGTTCCGGTGATGTTGACACTTGTGCCACCAGCTAGCGGACCGGTCGGAGGTAATACGCTGGCAACCGTCGGCAGTGATACATACGTATAGGCACCCGGCCCTGCGGCTGTACCGTTCGGGGTCGTGACATTGACATAAACGAGACCGGCTGCATGGGCTGGCGTTTTTGCTATGAGCGCAGTATCGTTCTCTATCGAGATGCCGGTTGCTGCAGTACCCCCAAACGTTACTGCGGTCGCTCCGATGACGTTCATGCCGGTGATGTTGACCCACGTTCCGCCGGCTATCGGACCTGTCATCGGGGAAACGCTCGATAACGTCGGGGTACCTACATACGTAAAGGCACTCACTCCAGGTGCCGTGCCATTTGGGGTCGTGATAATAACATCAACAAGTCCGGATCCATGAGCGGGTGTGCTCGCATTGACCGTCGTAGCGTTAACAATCTTGACATACGGTGCCGCTAAACCGTCAAAGGTTATTGCAGTCGCACCGATCAGGTTCGTCCCTTTGAGGGTTACATTGGTACCGCCCGCGGTTGAACCCGTCACCGGCGTGATGCTCGTAAACGACGGCACGGCCACATACGCATACTTGTTCGACCCGGTTACTGACGTCCCGTTCGGGGTGGTGACGTTAATGTTAACGAGTCCGGCTGCATGGGCCGGGGTGCTCGCATTGATTATCGTAGAGCTGAAAACCGTGACGTTGGTGGCCGCTATGTTGTCAAAGGTAACGGTACTCGCGCCGGTTAAGTTCGTCCCCGTAATGGTTACATTGGTAATGCCGGTTATCGGGCCGGTTGCCGGTGCTACACTGACAACCGTCGGCAAAGCTACATACGTATATTTGCTTGTCCCGATTGCTGTACCATTCGGGGTGCTGACATTAACGTAAACGAGACCGGCTGAATGGACCGGGGTGATCGCTATGATCGATGTCACGTTCTCAACCGAGAAACTGGTTACCGCAGTACCCCCGAACGTTACTGCTGTCGCCCCGGTTAAGTTCGTTCCGGTGATGGTGACACTTGTGCCACCAGCTAGCGGACCGGTCGGAGGTAATACGCTGGCAACCGTCGGCAGTGATACATACGTATAGGCACCCGGCCCTGCGGCAGTACCGTTCGGGGTCGTGACGTTGACATAAACCAAGCCGGCTGCATGGGCTGGCGTTTTTGCTATGAGCGCTGTACTGTTCTCTATCGAGATGCCGGTTGACGCTGTGCCGCCAAACGTTATTGCTGTCGCTCCGATAACGTTCGTGCCGGTAATGTTGACCCATGTTCCGCCGGCTATCGGACCTGTCATCGGGGAAACGCTCGATAACGTCGGGGTACCTACATACGTATAGACGCCGGTCCCGGTTACGGAAGTGCCATTTGGCGTACTGATAAAAACATCAACAAGTCCGGATCCATGAGCAAGTGTACTCCCCGTTATCTTCGTAGAACTGACAACCGTCATATTGGTTAAATTGATACCACCAATCGATACATTCCACATGGAACCGGCTAACTTAGTCGCTCCGATTAAGTTTTCCCCGTAGATAGTTATTGGGGTGCCACCTGCTGTCGAGCCGGTCGATGGTGTGATGTTGATGACCTTTGGGAGATCCACATACGTATATTTTTTCGTCCCGGTTACTGAGGTGCCATTCGGGGTGGTGATGTTAATGTTCACCAGCCCTGCGATACCAGTAAGTGTGCTCCCTCTGATCGATGTGGCGCTGACAACTGATATATTGGTCAATGCTGTGCCGTTAATGGATACGTTGTAGATACCCCCGATATTGGCTCCGATTAGGTTCGTACCGGTAATGATTATTGGGGTACCCCCGGCAACCGGGCCGGTCGGGGGTGCTATGCTGGTGACCGTCGGCAGGGCTACATACGTATATTTGCTCACCCCGATTGCCGTGCCATTCGGGGTGCTGACATTGACGTAGACGAGGCCGGGGGTTAGATTCGCACACGTGACTGCATTAATTGAAGTATCGTTTTCAACCGAAAAACTGGTTGCCGCATTGCTACCAAAGGTTACTGCAGTTGCTCCGGTAAAGTGGGTCCCGTTGATTTTTACATTCGTACCCCCCCCTATCGGACCGGTCGGAGGTACAATGTTGTTGACCGCCGGGGGTGTGAAATACCGTATAATAATCACGCCGCCACTACCGGCTGTGGCACCACGAGTAGCTCCCCCACCGCCACCTCCTGACCCGGTATTGACTACCGCGGCGGTCCCAACAGTAGTATAGTATGACCCGTTACCCCCAACAAGAACCGATCCATTCATACCCCCAATGCCTTTAGAGGTGATAGTATTACTATACGTCCCGCCACCGCCACCACCTGCAAGAACCAATGGGGTTCCGGTAATCATAGTGTACGTAGCGTCCCCGGCATTTCCCCCTTTATTTGATGCTGCGTCTTTTCCTGCACCAATAATACTCCCGCCACCACCTCCCTGATAATTGGTGATGGTTACATTCAACCCGAGACCGCCCCCATTGCCATGACCTGCCTGGTTCGAAGTATTTGTTTGACCGGTTCCCGCAGCCCCCGCAGGTGAGCCCCCGCCTCCTGCAGAACCGCCTTGTAAAACAAGAGTCCCGCCAACAGCCCGTGAACCGCCGCCCGATCCGCCGTTTGCCGTTATATTGTCTAACCGATTCCCGAACAATATTGAGTTATTACCTGATTTTCCCGACTGGAGTGTTGTGCCGTTAGTCCCCCCGGCACCTACGGTTATACTATTAGCTCCCGTTAATCCAGAAATTGTGCCTTCCCAATATGCCCCGGCACCACCACCTCCGCCACCCGGATAACTGCCCCCCCCGCCCCCGCCACCAACAACAACATATTCAATAATTGTGTCGGGTGTGACGTTATTTTTGGCAATCCACGGGGATCTTACTCCAAGATTTGTGGTAGCATTCCATTTTATGACGGTATAGGTGTCATTCGTAGATTTCCAGGCATCGCCATATGCTACAAAAGGAGTGAAGGTTGTTGCAGCGCTTACAGTACCAACAATTAACATAAGAGCTACGAGGAGCAGGTAAAACGATGCCGCAGGTGGGTGTTTTACGTAATTGGAAAGTACCACAGTTCACATTAGTTTTAGTGACAGAGGTTATGTCTGTTTTGGACATATTTTCTATCGGTACGGTCTTGAGATAATCTTAAAAAAAGTGCGATAACAGAACAGTTCGATAAATAACAATCAATGAGAAAAGGAAAAAGAGATTAGCCGAACAGGGCAGATGGGACACACCCCGGTACCGGCAGCAACCCGCAGAAATTCGTGATGCACCGTAACCGTACCACAGACCCCGGGGGACAGGGGATCCGCGGGATGGTCGGGGACCCGGGCGGTTTTTTCATCCCGTTTTCGCAGGCAGCCCCTTTTTTTAAGTTCTGAATTACCGACGTGCAAGGATCATTACTGCAATCCCCAGTGCGGCAGGGCACAACACGCTCTCAAGGGGTAACCGCGGCCGGGTAGTTTCGGTGGGCAGGGGTTCCGGCACGGGGGTTGTGGTAAGGGGTACGGTTGTTGTGGGCAGCGGTGTTGGCACCGTTGTCGGTTCCCATACTATGGTCCTCGTGATGACCGGTGTGACAACCTGCACCGTGGCCGGGGGTTTCCGGGAGAAGACCTGTATCTGCACCTGCAGGATATCGCGGTCCACGGACTGCGGGTTTTCGACTTTCACCGAATACGACCGGAGCCCGGTATAGATGGATGTCTGGAACTCGACCACTGCCACACCACGGGAGTCCGTCGTGACCAGTGCATAGTACTGGGTATTGGACATCTCGGGGGTTGAGGGGGGGATATCGTCGCGTATGGTCCGCCCGTTGCCGTTGTTGTACTGGTACGAGCCTATCGTGTAGGGTCCGCCGGTGGGATCTTTTTGTATATTCATCTGGTAATCCGTAATGACCGGTGGCTGGTCATAGGGTTTCCCGGTCATGGAAAATGTCCGTGGCAGCCAGACGTAATAAGACGTGTTGGGCAGGCCGGTGATGGTGGCGGTAAACCGTCCACCCCGCGTCAGCGATTCGCTGAGGGACTGCTCGATACTCTTCACCGCAGATGCGGGAATAACAACGATCAGCGAGCAGAGGAGGACGGCGAGAAGGATATACCCGATCTGGTGTGTGTTCATGATGGCCACGTTTGCAATGCGCAGATATGATTGAATTGTCTTTTTTTTGTTAACAGATAAAGTCGTGCTTTCCCGGCTATGCCTCCGGTACCGTGCAGGATGGATGGACGGGATCAAACGCTGCAGCCCGTGGTTTTTTCCGATAGGATTCCCTCCGGCCGCCAAATGGCGATAGGTAAAAATCCAAAAACACGGGAGAAACCCGGAGATCCTGAATAATCGAGAATGAAAACAGAAATGCAATAATCAACGAACGAGAGAAAGAAAAAAAGAGATTAGCCGAACAGGGCACCGAGCCCTGCCATACCGCTCTCTTCTTCGCCTTTCTTGTCCTCTTCCTTGTGCTCTTCCTTGGCTGGTGCTGCGTGGCCTGCTGCTGCGGGTGCTGCTGCTGCTGCAACCGGGGCGACTGCTGCCTTGCTGATTGCCTCTTCAATGTTTACGCCATCGAGGGCTGCAACGAGTGCCTTGATCCGTGATTCATTTGCTGCTACACCGGCGGCAGTAAGGACTGCCTTTACGCCATTCTCATCGACTTTCTTGCCTGCTTTGTGCAGGAGAAGTGCTGCATAGATATACTCCATCTTAAACTACCTCAAATATCTCAAATTATTATTTTACCAGGCCGTTGATTGCCTGGCTTTCTCTGTACGCTTTACCAATAATCGCATCGATAACGTCTTTCTCGTAGATCGCTGCCTCAACGGCAAGACCGCGGGCATCCCTGACTGCCTTTGTCAGGATAGCACCCATCGTGTCTTTCGTCGGGATCGCTGCATTGACCGACAGGTTGAATGCCTGCAGGCTTGCGAGCTGGATCTGTCCGAGGATGACGGTCTCATCTACCGAGAGAACCGACGGCTCAAAGATACTGCCTTCGGAGTACGCGGCCTGAAGTGCAAGTCCAACGTCCATCGGCTTGATGTCAAGCTTGGCCAGGACCACGGCAAGTTTTGCCGAGATGACTGCGCCTTTCTTGACAACCGTCTTGGTCTCTCTTATCTTGACCTTGCCGCCTTCAATCGCTGCGGGTATGCCTGCCTGCTGGAGTTCTCCAACAATCGGACCCGGTTTGAAACTGGTCGGACCCTTCTCGATGACGATATCCTCCGGTGCTTTCTCACCGGCTTTTGCCGCCATCTTGGTTTTGGTCTTTTCCAGCTGCTTGAAGAGCTTGAACGGGTTGTCGTTGGTGAAGATGATCGCCGAGTGACCGGATATGTACTGTGTGAGGCCTTTGACGTCGCCGCCAATATCCTCAAACGCGTGCTTGATGAGCGTGTTCCTGGTCACTTTGATGACAGCTTTTCCCCGCAGGTTCCTGCGGATCTGCTGCACCTGCTGTGCCGGGATACCGTACATGTCCACGAGCCCGATTAAGGAGAACTGTTTTGCGTTCTTCTTAATCTCTGCGACTTCGTCCTTTTTCCAGGTGGGCAGGTGGTGGGTATACAACGCCATTATTCCAGCCTCACTGCGGGACCCATCGTGGTCTTGACAAAGATGGAACGAACGTTCAACGGACCCTGTGCAAGGACAGACTCGATCCTTTTTACGATCGTTTCAATGTTCTCGGCGACCTGTTCCGGCTTCATAGCCGTTGTACCGACCTTTGAAGAGAAGACCGTCTTGTCTTTGGTACGGATCTTCACAGAGTTGCGAAGACGCGCGACAATCGGGCGGATATCCTGCTGTGCAGGAATCGGCATCGGCATTCTGCCCCGCGGACCGAGCCGGGGACCTAAATACCGGCCAACGCCGGCCATGACACCCATCTCTGCAAGGAAGTACCGGTATGTACTGGCAACTTTCCGTGCTTCGCGGGGCTGACCGCCGAGCCGCTCTACTTCTTCAGGGCCGATAATCAGATCAACCTTGGCTTCTTTAGCCTGCGTGACGATGTCGCCCTTCCCGATGACACAGATACGGATTGGTTCTCCGGTGCCGTGGGGGAGCATTATCGTCTCGTCGATACGATTTTTCGGCTGCGCCATATCGATATTCTTGAGATTGATGGTAATATCGATGCTCTCAGAGAACTTACGCTCTGGCGCTTTTTCAATAGCCGCATTCACGGCTTCCAAAATTTTGGCCCTATCAACCATCAGATTCCTCCATAGTTCTGCGACCGACCTTTTTCGATCTCCTATGGTTTTCTCATGTTACTTCACGAGAACACTATCATACTTGCCTTCATTGATGAGGGCGAAGACATCTTTTGCCTTCTTGCCGTCAACGGTAACTCCCATGCTGACACACGTGCCGATGACTTCCTTTACGGCAGTCTTGAGCTCGTACGAGAGCATGTTTTCGAGTTTCATGTTGGCAATTCTGATAGCGGCCTCGAATGGTAGATTGCCTACCACTTTGACGTTGGGCTCTGCGGATCCTTTCTCGATATTGGCCTCTTTCTTGATGAGTGCCGTCACCGGGGGGATACCCACGGTGATCGTGAATTTCTTTTTGTCGTCAACGGTGATAACAACCGGGACCTGCATTCCATTGAATGACGCGGTCTTTGCGTTGATCTCATCGACGACAGCTTTCACGTTGATACCGAGTGGTCCGAGCGAAGGTCCTAATGGGGGACCTGCGGTTGCCTTTCCGCCGGGTACTAAAACCTCGACCACTTCTGCCATAGTCTTTGCACCATGCCGTCCCGTATTAGCGGGCTCCGAGCTTGGGTCTGTAAATATTGATGCCAAGGGACATAAAGGTGATCTTGGGCTGAGGGGGAGCAAACACCCTAAGCACATGAGAACATCATCCCACCATCGGAAATCCGGCCCCATCCCAGCCCCCGATTCCCCTTCCGGATACTCCCGACCGGCCAGTTCCGGCGATTTTACGCACTGTAAAAAATAGATTCCCAACATATCGCGCCCAATTACCAAACGAGCGATTTTGCGAGAGAATGAACCGGCCAGTACCGTGCAGTTTGAATGGGCGATCGCCAGACCACGCGATGGAATGGACGGTAGGGAAAACTGCAGAAATTCACCCAGCAAAAATCCGCATATAGCAGCCATTGAAAGGGCGATTACAGAAGCCCGCGATGGGCTGGACGGTCGGGCATGAGCGAACGGGGGGTTTTGAGTCACCCCTGTTTTCATGTCGGAGAAAGGTGTTCAAGCAAGTGTCAAATACATTTAGACGGGAAATATCCGCCGGGGAGCTCATTACATTCTGAAGTAGTGGTTGTCAATTGGGTTGTCAATTCGGTTGTCAATTCAGAAAAATTATCAATCATGAAAACCCGGCTATCGGGAGATGCTTCACACAGCAACCTCGATAACTCTTGCTTCTTTGATAATCCGGCCCAGCGAGGCCCCGACGAGGCGGCCGAGCGACCCCCATCAGGGGGTGGGTAAACTCGCTACGTCCATGAGTAGTACCCCATCTAAGCAATTCCGGCCCCATCCCAGCCCCCGATTCCCCTTCCGGACACACCCGACCGGCCAGTTCCGGCGATTTTACGCACGGTTAAAATTGAATTCCCAACATATCGGGCCGGATTACAAAACGGGCGATTTTGCGAGAGAATGAACCGGCCAGTACCGTGCAGTTTGAATGGGCGATCGCCAGACTATACGATAGGTTGGACGATCGGGAAAACCGCAGAAATTCACCCGGCAAAAATCCGCACTTAGCAGCCTTTGACGGGGCGATTACAGAAGCCCGCGATAGGCTGGACGGTCATGCTGGAGGAAATGGGCGTGAGGGGATTCCCCCAATGTTACGTCGGAGAATGAGGTCAAGAAAAGTGTCAGACACCGGCAGATGGGATGTCTCTATCGAAGATCAGGGAATATGAGGGGAATATTCCCCGGCCAGCATCCCGTAATACCGGGTCGAACGCCAGTGATCCCGCAGCCAGACATGCTCGCGGAGCGTGCCTTCGTACAGCAGCCCGCCTTTCTCAAGGACATGGGCCGAGGCATGATTCAGCTCATCGCATTTCCCGTAAATCCGGTGCAGGGAAAGTTTGCCAAACCCGAATGCAAGAAGCGCCCGGAGAATTTCCGATGCATACCCGGCTTTCCAGAATTCCGGGAGCAGGACATATCCAACTTCCGCTGTGCTCTTTTGATCGGGATCGATCTCGATAAACGCAAGGCCGGCAAATTCCCCAGTTGCCGGTATCCGGGCGGCGAGCACGTAGTCCATCCGGTCTGCCCGCTGCGATTCATCGATTGCGTGCTGCAGGAACCCGACAACCTGCTCATCATTCTCAAGCCAGATGAGCACGTACTTCATTACATTGGAGTCACGGGCAATACGCTGGATGTTAACAAGGTCCTGCCCGGTCAAATCCTCTAAGATCAGCCGCTCAGTTGTTATGCAAAAACTCAAAATTCCATTCCCCGCGGGTTTACTCAGGCAGAGATGTTTGCCCGGAAACATTGAAACATTTTTCTAAAAAAAATTCCTCTTATGACTACCTATGAAAGTTATTGGCAGTCACCGTACGAACCTGTGCGGGAAAAAGAACCACGTATAATTTTTGTTAAGAATTTCCGGGTCCCATTCCCATACCGGCCTTCACTTTCCCTTAATAACAGGCGGTTTAATTACTAAATTTTTGAAATTCGTCCGCACTTCCTTTTCTATTGCGGTCAACTGTTGATACGCGGCGCACAACTCTTCACTCTTTTGCTTAAGTTCAATATCTGCAGTTTTTCGATCCGTGATATCTTCGAGTGACTCAACGGCTCCGATGATTTTTCCATTCCGGTTTTTAATGACCCCTGCTGTAAAATGGAGCCATCTCCCCGCCTTTCCGATATGGGGGAAGAAATCCGTTGCTTCGTATGCGCCTTCAATAAGAACCGATTTCGCATATTTGTCCCGGTAGCATTCCGGAATCTTATCCATTGCATTCTCCATGAGAAGATCAGCCAGGCATGGACGCCTGGTAGGATAGAATGCCCTCCAGTGTTCATCAGTTCCGACAACCTCATCGGCCACAATACCGCTAAACACGGCAAGCGCACGATTCCAGTAGAGAATCTTATGATCGTGGTTGATCACAAATTGCGGTATCGGGGATTCCTCAATGATTGCGTTTAAGGTCATCTCCTTTTCTTCAAGAATTCGCTGGCTTGTTGCAAGATCATCGTAACTGTACCGGAGCTCTTCTTCTACTGCTGCCATCTGTTCATACGCAGCGCATAGCTCTTCATTCATTTTCTCCAGTTTCAGTTCTGCATCTTTCCGATCGGTGATGTCCCTGCCCACAGACTGGTATTCAATAAGAGTTCCGTGCTCATCGAAAATTGCCCGGTCATTCCACTGGTGGTACCGTAAAGAACCGTCCGGCAAAATAGCCCGGTGTTCCATGGTGCCTAATGGATTGTCCCGGGTCAGTGATGCGAAATGCGAGCGGATAAGCCGGGCATCCTCTTCCGGAATATGGGGAGTAAACCGGTGACTGATGGTACTCTCCCCCTGCACTCCAAAATGCCGGCAATAGGCATCGTTCACAAAATGGTGGGTTCCATCCGGTTTGAACCGGCAGATGAATTCACTCTGGTCCTCGACAACATTCCGGTACCGTTCTTCACTCTCCTTCAACGCTCTCTCTGCACGTCGTTTTTCAACGGCCAGGATAATTTTATGACTGAGTTCCCGGAATTGTGAACGGGTCTCTCCCCCTTTCTGGACATAATAATCCGCACCGGCATCGAATGCCTGGATAACAATATCTTCCCGCCCCTTGCCGGTAAAGAGAATGAACGGGAGATCGGGATGATGGGAACGGATTTTTTTAAGCAGCGCAATACCATCCATTTCCGGCATCTGGTAATCGGAAATTACCCCATCGTAATCCTTCTTTTTTAATAAAACAAGTACTTCGACAGAAGAGAGTGTGGTTTCAACATCAAAAGCACCCCCGCGTTCAAGGAATGTTTTTCCCACGTCCAGAAGGGCTGGTTCATCATCAACGTAAAGAACAGAAATGCGATTGCGGGGCACTGGCACGTTGAACACCTAAGGAAATGCTACGAAACCCTCAATTCATCCCGTGCCAATCGGAGTGCCTGGATGATTTGAAACCTGATAATTCTCTATATTCTTCAGATGATTTATCGATTTTTGTTTGATTTTTAATCGTGATTATTCTCCATTTAACAAAATAGGTCTATTCACTATATAAATTTTTATACATTTGATTATCAAAAGCACAGACAAAGAACCTTCGGATTACGATGATTATTTCAGGAACGGGGGATTACTCCTATTATTTATCCAGCATCTAAAGGACTTGATCATTGATGGGGGGAGTATTCTGGACGAGGAACATTACCGGAATATAATTGGCCTTTTACGAGATGCGCATGAAGGGTTGACTATCGAAGAAATTTCAAAAAACTTAAACCTGAGCAGAATAACCACGACAAAATATCTCAATTCCCTCTTCGTTTCCGGCCAGGTTAATATGAGAAAACTCGGTCCGGCTAAAGTATTTACCCTCTCAACAAGACTCCCTGCCGAACAGATCCTCAGCCAATCATCCGATCTGATCCTCATTCTTGACGAATCTTACGTTATCAGGGAAGTCAGCGAATCCTTTCTATTAGCATTTGGGATCCGTAAAGATGAGGTGGAAAATCAGAAGATCAGTACAACGTTTATCGGTCCCGACCTGATAGATCGGATCCGTGACCCGGTAAAACAGGCAATGGCAGGGAAAGAATCCATCGTTAATGCATGGATACCAATACAAAAGGAAACGAGAGCATTCCGTATCCGCATTATCCCGCTTGCATTCGGATGGGGCGATAAGGGAATTGCGGTTATGCTTGAAGACCGGACGGCAGAGATTCTGGCACAGGAAGAAAACGCTCTTCTTGCCGATCTGCTCAACGCCTCCCCGGTAGCTATTACCGTTCACGATTTACAGGGAAATTTCCTGTATTCAAATAAAAAAAATCTCGATCTTCACGGGTACTCGCTGAGCGAGTTCCGTAATCTGGAGCTTTCTCACCTTGACGTACCGGAGTCTGCAAAACGCATTGCCCGGCGTATGAAGGAACTTAAGGAAACCGGGGAAGCATCATTTGAAGTCGCCCATTTCCGGAAAGATGGCAATCAAATCCCGCTCGAGGTCCATGCCAAAGTCGCCACGTGGGGAGACAAGAATGTGATCATCAGTATTGCCACAGATATATCTGAACGGAAACAGGCGGAAAGTGCACTTAAGGAAAGTGAACGCAAGTTTGCTGATATCATCGCGTTTCTCCCGGATGCTACACTTGTTGTGAACCGTGAGGGCACGGTTATTGCATGGAATCGCGCCATTGAAGATATGACCGGGGTCAAAGCCTGCGATATTGTGGGAAAGGCGGATTACGCCTATGCAAATGCCATGTACGGGGAACATCGGCCATTTCTTCTGGATCTTATCTTCTATGATGATCCGAATGTGAGGAAGAACTACCGGCGACTCCGGAAAAAAGGCAATACTTTTACCGCAGAAACTACCCTGACTCCTCCCGGTGCCGGAGAACTGCTCGTCTGGCTGAAAGCATCTCCTTTGTATGACAAGGAAGGCAGAATTGTCGGGGCTATAGAATCCATCCGGGATATTACCGATCTCAAACGGGCTGAAACAGAATTACGCGAATCTGAACACAAATTTTCTACCGTTTTTCAGAGCAATCCGGTTGCACTTACTCTCGTATCAGCAATCGATGGTGTATTTGTCGAGGTTAATGATACATTTTCGATTCATACCGGATATACCCGGGAAGAAATAATCGGCAAAACATCAGAGGAACTGGGAATTTTTGCTGATAATAATAAATATGCACAGATGGTCTCCCTTATCCAAAAACAGGGTAACATTCAGGATATGGAATTACAGTGCCGGATAAAATCCGGCGATCTCCGGACCTGCCGGTTTTCATCCAATATTATTATCATGAGCGGAAAGCCTCACATTCTGTCGACCGTAGAAGATATCACGGAACAAAAAAAAGCAGAGGATGCCCGGCAGCAACAAACCCGGGCACTTGCAACGCTCAATACACTGGCAATAGAGCTGGCATCGATGCCATCAGGTAAACCGGTTGAAAAGGTAATTTTGGAAACACTCATGAAGATGTCTGGCGCTGTTGTGACATTGTTCTCCGACTACGATCCTGTTGACCGGACACTTCGGGTTACAAATATGGAGATGGCGCCGGGCATGCTTGAAAAAGTCGTCAAGATTCTGGGGAAACGACCTTTTGATATGCGGATACCGCTGAGCGATGAGATGTACCGGGAAATTACCCGGGATATCATAGGGAAGAAAAAGACACTGACCGAGATCAGTTTTGGGCAGATCCCGCCACTTGTCAGTAACAGTATCCAGAAGTTGGTTGGCATCGATCGATTCATCGGGATTGCGTGTGTTATCGAGGGCCAATTGTACGGTACATCGATGCTGGCAATGAAAGCCGGCCAGCCGGATCCGTCAACCGAAGTTCTCGAATCTTTTGCTCATATTGTTGCCGTTTCTCTCAGAAGGCGGCGTGCGGAGGATGCAGTGCGGGAAATCGGGGAGCGCTACCGCCTGATCCTGGAAAATGTGAATGATGGGATACTGGTCAATGAAATGACACCGAAGGGACCGGGAAAATTTATTGATGTAAATGACCAGGCATGCCGAATCCTTGGCATGACCCGTAAAGAGATGCAGAATATATGCCTTGTCGATCTCGACACTCCTCAAATGAAAAAACAATCTCATGAGATTTTCCGGGAGATAGTGAGAAACAATCACGCTGTTTTCCAGACTAATTATCGGACAAAAGACAACCGGGAAAAAATCATTGACATAAGTGTCAGCCTTTTCGATCTCAATGGACGCCCGACAATGCTGTCGGTAATCCGCGATATCACTGAGCGCAAAGGCCACAGAGTTTGATGTCAATGCAGGGTTCTAAAAGAGGAATGAATATACAGAAAATAAAAATTCTGATAAATAATCAGAGTTGAGTGAGTGGGGGGATGGCGTTAAAGGATCTCACCGGGAGTCTATATAAATAAATGTAGGGAATGAAAGGGGCTGCTGTTTTGAAATTTTTTTTAGATCTTGCCACTTTTATTTTCACGATACTTTCCCGGTGGAACCAGCATTTCCAACCGTGCCCCCGTACCGGTTATCCCGGTTTCCCTGATACTGATTCCCGTTGTTGCAAGAATTTCTTTGATGAGGAAAAGCCCATACCCAACGGATTTACCGGATACCTTCGGGAAGAGGAAACTGTTCTTATCGGCAGGTATCCCGACACCGTCATCATGGCAGACAATGACAAACGAATTTTCTGATTTTTTACTATAAAACCGAATTTTCGATAATTTTTCACCGCCATGTTTCAGGGCATTGTCTATTAAGTAAAAAAACGCCTTTTCCAAAAGACGATCCGCATAAATTTCTACATCCCGTATCTCGACTTCAAAGGTAACCTTACCTAAATCCACACCAACCTTTGCTCTCATAACGGTATCAGCAACATTCTGCCATTCCGGCGCGTTTGCCCCGATATCCTGGTACTCTTTAGTGAATTTGATCTGTCGGCGGATCCGGTTTATTGTTGTTCTCAATTTTTCATTTTCAGGGCTATGCCCGACAGGATTGAGGTCCGCGTGGAGTTGTGTCAGCTCATTGAGAATATCTTCGCGAATGATGGTATTGAGGAAAGTGAGTTTTGTAGTGGCCCGGTATAACGACATTTCAGCATTATTGCAATCATGTATCACCTGTTTTTGCTCACGCCACAGCCAGATAGTCAGAAATGCCAGGGCAAAAAAGAGGAATACAAGAACAACAAGAGCGGTGTCGAGATGAATAGGATCTATCATCTGAAGATACCGGAACAACGCTTCTCCCTGGTTCGTTATTTTTGCAATAACGATCAATATAACCGAAAGGATCACAATTATGAAAAGATAGACTGAAATCCTGAAATTCGGCATTTCATGTTTTTTTACTGCGTCGTTTCCCATACCAGATTCTCATTCATATTTACCTATGCTGGAAGGATATTTTTTTCGGTATATTTTTTCACCAGAGTCGAAACGTAAATACACTTATAAACAACCTGTGCAGCAATATCCAGTTAACCTATGCGGAGATCGGGCCATGTACACCGTCCTCTATGTTGATGACGAACAGGCACTACTGGAACTGGGAAAAATATTTCTCGAACAGTCAGGTTCCATCACCTTAGAGACCGCTCTCTCTGCAAAAGAGGGCATCGAGGCACTGAACAAAAAAGCCTTTGACTGCATCATCTCGGATTACCAGATGCCGGAAATGAACGGACTTGCTTTTCTCAAACACTTAAGGAAAGAGAACAACTTGATTCCGTTTATCCTCTTCACCGGCCGGGGACGCGAGGAAGTGGTCATCGATGCGGTGAACAATGGTGTCGATTACTACCTCCAGAAAGGAGGAGATCCCATATCTCAGTTCGTAGAACTGGAGCATAAGATCAAACTCGCCATAGAACGCCGACGTACTGATGATGAACTTCTGGAATCCCGCCAGCGGATGACTGGCATCATCGACCATCTGCCGGACGCCACCTTTGCAATCGACCTTGATGGGAAAGTGATCGTATGGAACCGGGCAATGGAGGAAATGACCGGGGTAAATAAAGAGAAGATCCTCGGGACAGGAGACCATTCCTATGCCATCCCGTTTTACGGAACAAGGCGCCCCATTCTCCTCGACCTTGTTTTAAAGGATGATGGTGAGATTTGGAAAAAATATCCGCAGATCACCAGAAATGAGAAAAAACTGATCTCGGAGATCTACATCCCCATCCTCTACGGTGGAAAAGGAGCCTACCTCTGGTTTATCGCATCCCCGCTCTATGACACACACGGAAATATCACCGGGGCAATCGAATCCATCCGGGACATTACCGACTGGAAGACGGCAGAGAATGAACGAAGGGGTGCGTATGAACAGATCGCTGCAACAGAAGAAGAACTGCGTGAAAAATACGATGAGCTGAAAAATAGTGAAGATGCGCTCAGCGAGAGTGAGAAGAATTACCGCAGCATCCTTGAAGATATCCAGGATGCTTACTACCGGAGCGATGCTGCCGGAAATCTCATTCTGGCAAGCCCCTCGGTAGCACAGCTGCTCGGGTTCGCCTCGGTGTCAGAACTGATCGGGAAGAATATTGCACAAACTCTGTATTACAATCCGGAAGAACGCAAAAAACTCCTTGCTGAAATATCCAGCAGAGGATCGGTCACCAATTACGAAGTAACGTTGAAAAAACAGGATGGGACTCCGGTAATTGTTTCTACAAGCAGCCATAGGTACTTTGATCAATCCGGGAATTTCCGTGGGGTTGAGGGAATCTTCCAGGACATCACAGAACGCAAAAAGATGGAAAATTTGCTTAAAGCAAATGAAGAGAAATACCGCTCTCTTGTCGATAATCTCAACGTGGGAGTCTACCGGAACACAGCCGAATTTCCCGGCAGGACTCTCTGGGCAAACCCGGCATTTATCAGGATGCTCGGGTATGATTCTTTAGAAGATTGTCTCAACTACCCGGTCATGGATAATTATGTCAATCCGGAAGAGCGGACAAACGTTATCCTGAAACTAAAAACCGATGGCTTTGTTAAGAATAATGAACTGCAACTGAAAAAGAAAGACGGTACGCTCATCTGGGTTTCAATCACTGCACAGGCAAAGAAGAACCCGGATGGAAAAATTGCGTGGATTGACGGAATTTGTGACGATATCAGCGCTTTGAAAGATGCAGAAGAGAGGAGCCGGCGTTACCAGTTCGAAATGTCAAGAGCGATCGATTATTTGCCGGATGCCACTTTCATCATCGACCGGAAAGGTTCGGTTATTGCATGGAACCGGGCAATTGAAGTGATGACCGGGGTAAAGGCTAATGATATTATCGGCAAGGGAGATTACGAATATGCCATCCCGTTTTACAAAAACCGGCGACCGATCCTGATCGATCTCATCTTTGCATCTGAAGATGAGTTGAAAAAAGGAGATTATGTAGAAATAAACCGGACCGGGGAGATCCTTTCTGCCGAGACTCCCAATCCAACCCTCATGGGGAAACCTGCGATTTTAAGAGCTATTGCCGCTCCCATTTATGACGAAGCCGGAAACGTTGCCGGTGCCATTGAAACGATTTCCGATATCACCGAACTAAAACGGGCTCATGAAGAACTCGTTGAGTCGGAGAACAGGTACCGGACGATATTTGAGAACACCGGCGCTGCCACGGTCCTTTTAGAGGATAATACAATTATATCCCTTGCCAATGCCGAATTTGTGAGACTTTCGGGATATTCAAGGGAGGAAATTGAAGGCAAAAAGAGATGGACGGAATTTGTGGTAAAAGAAGATCTCGAGAGGATGCTCGCCCAGCACAACCTGCGGCGGGAGAGACATGAAAAAGCACTCAGGCATTACGAATTCAGGTTCGTCACAAAAAACGGTGAGATCCGTAATATCTTCTTAACCATTGATGTAATTCCCGGTACGAAAAAATCGGTAGCCTCCTTAATGGATATCACCTCTCAGGCCCGTGCACAGGATGCCGTGAAACTGGCCAACAAGAAACTGAATCTCCTGTCGGGCATCACGCGCCATGATATCAAGAACCAGCTCCTTGCCCTCTCAGGATTTCTTGAACTGTCAAAAGAGTCTCTGGCCGATCCGGCCCGCATATCCGAATACACCGATAAGGAGATGCATATCGCAGATACGATCGCCAGACTGATCAATTTCACCAAGGACTACGAGGAATTGGGCGTGAATGTTCCCGAGTGGAAGAACATCCATACGATTATTGGCAACATCGTCACCCTGCTTCCGATGCGGGACATCCGTGTTGATCCCGGGGATCCCACCCTTGAGGTGTTTGCGGATCCGCTGCTGGAAAAAGTGTTCTACAATCTTATCGACAATGCCCTGCGGTACGGCGGGGATCGTATGACTTCCATTCGTATATCGTCGCACGTGAGCGGGAATGGGCTGGTAATTGTATTCGAAGATGACGGTGCAGGAATTGCCATTCAGGACAAAGCCCACCTCTTTGAGAAGGGGTTTGGGAAAAACACCGGACTCGGGCTTTTTCTCTCACGGGAGATTCTTGGGATCACCGGAATTACCATCACCGGGGACGGCGAGCCGGGGAAGGGGGCACAGTTCGAGATTTCGGTGCCTAAAGGTGCGTACCGGTTTGCGGACTCAACATGACAAATCCGATGTAAAGAAAAGAACCGGGGTGAGACTTCCTTTAAAAAATCAACCCGCTCACCCATTCAAGGGTAATCTTGTCACCCAAACCCGGGGTATAAAAAACAGCGTTCTGTTTACAAAGGCATTGAGAGTTCTCTCATACCATCGAAAAGGATATTCGGTGAAGCGGTGATGGATGTATCATGGCAGACAGGATACGAGTCATCTACGTTGATGATGATGAAGCCATGCTCGACTTGGGAAAGATTTTTCTTGAGCAGAGCGGGGAATTCTCAGTAGATACGGCAATATCAGCCACTGCTGCACTCGATATCCTCAATAAAAAAAACTATGATGCAATCGTCTCTGACTACAGAATGCCGAAAATGGATGGTATAGAATTTTTAAAAAGAGTCAGGGCCACTGATAAAACCATCCCGTTTATCGTTTTCACTGAACGTAGACATGAACAGATTGTCATTGATGCCTTAAACAACGGGGCAAATTTTTTTCTTAACAAAGAGGGGGACCCGGAGGCTCGCTTTCAGGAGCTCGTTCATTTCATCCGGCAATCCGTCCTGTTGAATCAGACCCTCATGACCCTTGCTGAACAGGAGCAGCGCTATCACGATCTCCAGAATGCAAATGACCTGATCCAGAGTGTTGCACCGGATGGTCATTTCCTGTTTGTCAATAAAAAATGGCAAGAAACACTTGGTTACGGAGAACAGGACATCCCCAATCTTACCATTTTCGATATCATTCATGAAGAAAGTCTCAAGCCCTGCAAAGAAACATTCCAACGGGTTATCTCCGGGGATAACGTGGGAATTATCAATGCAGTATTTAAGACCCGCAACGGGATGAGAGTATATGTCGAGGGAATTTTTGAATGTAAGATAGTGGATGGGCAGCCGAAGTATACCCGGGGAATATTCAAGGATGTTACCGAACGAAAAGCAACGGAGTATTCCTTCCAGACCCTGGTTCGGAGCATGGTGGGAACAACCGGGCTTGATTCACTCCGGAAAATAACAGAAAATATCAGTTCCTGGCTGGGGGCCGATTGTGTCATGGTTGGTGAGATCCAACCCGACCGGGAAACGGTCAGGGTGTTGGCCATGCTCCTTGACGGAAAGGATATCCCTCATTTTTCCTATACCCTCAGAGGAACCCCCTGCGAGAATGTCAGGGAAAAAGGATTCTGCCTGTATCCGGATAACGTCATTGAACTCTTCCCGGAAAGCAGGGATCTTGTAGAGATCAATATCCGGGGATACATAGGAACCCCCCTGCGGAATTCCTCTGGAGAGGTTATTGGGATTCTCTGTGCACTTTTCCGGAAGCCTGTCAAACCTCTGCCTGCGGTGCAGGAAATCATAAACATTATAGCGGTGAAAGCGGCAGCAGAGATCGAACGTTCGCGGATGGTAGCTGCACTGCAGGAGAACGAGAAACGGTTCCGATTGCTGTTCCAGCATGTCCCATCCATAGCGGTTCAGGGATATCGTGTTGATGGCACAACGGATTACTGGAATGATGCGTCCGAGAGGATTTATGGATATACTGCAGAAGAAGCCATGGGAAAAAACCTTCTCGACCTGATCATCCCGCCGGAAATGCGCGAAGAAGTCAGGAAAGCAATAGCATATATGGCAGAGACTGGCCAACCCATCCCGGCATCAGAACTGTCCCTCATGAAAAAGGATGGAACGCGGGTAGATGTTTTTTCCAGCCACGCGGTTGTTAAACGGTCTCCCTACGGGATGGAGTTATTCTGTATTGACATTGATCTTACCGAGCACAAACGGGCAGAAGACTTGATCAAGATTGCCCTTGCCGATAAAGAAGTGCTCTTAAGAGAAGTGCATCACCGGGTCAAGAATAATCTCCAGCTGATATCCGGCCTGCTCGATATGACCCGGATGCGAACGAGTGATGAATCAACAAAAAGCATACTGACCGATATAATGCTCAAAATCCAGACTATGGGGCAGATCCATACCCGGCTCTATGAAAGCAAACAGTTTGGGATGATCAGTATGACGGGACAGTTCAGGGACCAGGTAATGGCATTATCAAGTATTTATTCCCGTAAGGGAAACGAGATCATCTGTGAGATTGATCCCCGCGAAGTATGTCTCCCGGTAGACCAGGCCCTTCCCTGTGCACTCGTTGTAAATGAAATTTTATCGAATGCGTATAAACATGCTTTCAAAGGGAGAACACAGGGAAAAATCGAGATTTATGCAGTACAGGAGAACGACAGGATCAGAATCACAATCCAGGATAATGGAATCGGATTACCCGACAATTTTGATATCGGCAATTCCACCAGTCTGGGACTTAAACTGATCAGGACACTTGTGCAGCACCAGTTGAAGGGAACACTTACAATTACCAGTCAGAAGGGTACGAAGATCAGTATAGAATTTCCAGTTATCACGGCAGAAACGAAATTTACCTAAAAAGACACGGGATGCTAAGGATAATTTCTTAATTGCAGCAAATCGTGTCCATAAAATCTCCTTATCCGGTAATCCACCCATATTTCATTCCCGGAAAATATACGATAATTACACGAAAAAACCGTGAAGAGTCCGCCCCATAATAAGATCCTTAAACGCTCTTTGGTGCATCCTGGCACAGTATATCGCCGGGCATTTTTTTTAAACGGTTATTTCTGGATGACAAATGAACTCATCCATTCACAAATCATTGCAATTCAGGAGAAATCGGGTACTTTTTCCCATAATATTCCGATGAGTACGTATGTTACTTGTTGCAGCCAGGTGTCGTGTTCACCGGGAACATTGCGAGGATTTTGCTCTTCAGGTTGAACGAATTATTCCCCTTGTCCGTGCCGAACCCGGGTGTTCCCGGTACGAACTCCATGCAAACGTCTTTGAAGAAGGGCTGTTTGTCTTCTGCGAAGAGTGGGAGAGCCAGAAACATCTGGACGATCATATCGCCACTTCCCATATGCAGGATCATTTTTTAAAATGTGCTGAGTGGATGGCGGCACCAACCGAATTAACCTTGTATGAGGTATCGGGATGCAAGAGCGTAGTATTAGAGTAATCCACATTTTTGAATCTTCTGAAGGTCAGCGATTATGAACGAGGGCCACTCCATCCCACAAATATTTCCCGGACCCATACCTGAAAAACAGGGTTCCCAGCCATATGTATCAACCACGCACATTTTTACTGTGAAAGCAATCTCATCTTGTAACTGAACCATAACGTCAATCAATGACATACGGGAGGGGCTCACTGAAGTTACCTGTTAGAGGGGGGGGGTGAGCGGAAGCCGCTTTTTCCGGAAAGCTGAAAATATAAAGTTCCACCTTCCATAGATCGATACCTATGAAAATTCCCGTGCAGAGATGGTTCCTGAATCCCGCATCGGGTCTGGCTGCGTTTGTTATCTTTACGGTATGCACTCTCACCACCGTCGCCCTTTACCCGACACCCTACAATCCCCTATATGACTGGCTCAGCAATCTCGGTAACGTGAAATTCAACCCTGTGGGAGCATATTTTTTCAACATCGGGTGCATCCTCACCGGCATCGTGCTCGTACCTTTTTTTATCAGCCTGAAATCATTGTATCAGAATGTCAGATGCAGAAAAGCACTGATCGTCATCGGGCAGGTTGCCGGGATCTTCACTGCCATTGCACTGATCGGAGTCGGGATCTTCTCAGAGGCGCATATCGCTGAACACATGCTTGCCGCCGGTCTGCTCTTCAAGTCCCTGTTTATCCTGATGATCATCTTCAATATCACCTTATTCCGACATTCGGTATATATGCGGGCTCTGGCGTACTACGGAGTGCTCGTGATTTTTATTGACCTTTCCTTTGTCTGGATCCTGTTCCGGTTCAAGGACATCCTCGGGCAGTTCACCCCCACGATACCGGTACCGGGCCTCGAATGGACTGCAGTCTTTACATCCCTTGCATGGATAGGAGCATTCTCCTGGATAATGGTTAAAAACAGGCTGTGATTTTTCCGGGTATTCCATGAAATCTCATGGACTAAAGCAGTCTGGCTGGATTATTTCACAGAAATGCAGTGGGAAGACCCCCTGCATAAGGGAAAATATTAACGCGGGGATATGTGTTTTTCTGCACAACAAAAAATAAAGCGAAGGGGGGGGAAAAATATCTTTCAATTCCATTACTGCCTTCAGGAGTACTCTCATGAGAGATGTTATTACAATTCTCTACAATGATTTTGAAACGCTCGATGTGTTCGGACCGATAGAAGTTTTGGGGAGATTATCTGAACATTTCAATCCGCTTTTTTATTCACTCAACGGTGGAATCATCACCAGCACCCAGAATGTCCCCGTGATGACCCGGCCCCTGTCCGAACTGAAATCCACCCAGTATATTCTATTCATTCCCGGA
This sequence comes from uncultured Methanoregula sp., assembly GCA_963676675.2. GTDB lineage: Archaea > Halobacteriota > Methanomicrobia > Methanomicrobiales > Methanospirillaceae > Methanoregula. The sequence goes on from OY781161.1 coordinate 2,821,822, forward strand.
GGTATGGGTGCCAGAGAACAGGTAAACGATGATGAGTTTATTGCCACACTCCGATCACTGGCAGGAAATGCCGAATTCATTCTCACGGTATGCACCGGTTCAATACTCTTATCCCGGACAGGGATTCTTGATGGGAGATGCGCCACTTCGAACAAACGGGTATTTGCCTGGACAAAGACTGCACCCGGTGTGAACTGGATTAAAAAAGCCCGGTGGGTAAAAGACGAGCGCATCTATACCAGTTCGGGGGTCAGTGCCGGTATGGACATGGCATTGGGATTCGTGTCAGACCTGCTGGGGCATCCTGCAGCAAAACAGGTGAGCCAGGAGATAGAATACGAATGGGACGAAGATCCCGGCTCTGACCCGTTTTCAGAACTATACCCGTAATCGTTGTATCATCATTCCCGCCACGCCAATGGATTGGGTAATACTCTGAGGGCACCGGGTCACCAGGAAATGTTAAGTGTAGCGTGCCAGAGTTTCTGTCTAAAAAAAATTAGTTGTAGAGTACAACCGGAGTTGGATGCGGGTTGTAGATCTTGGTGATGGTAATTTCATAGTTAAACGGTGGAGTGGACTTGTACAAATCGTCAAATCCCATCCATCTGCCGTCAACAACGTATGCGTAAGCGGTTATCTTGTCAACGGTGAAGGTCTTCGTGGCATCCGTAACTTTTCCCATCTCCATGTATGGAATGATCAGCCCCCACTGGATCTTTTCAGAAGATGGAACATACTGTGGTGTTAATTCACTACCTGTCAGTTGATCAGACTGTAATGTAGTAACCGCGTACCCGATGACCGGCTTTTCTGCTTTAAGGGTAATTTTATACTTTACACCTATCTGGGAAAATTCCTCTCCCATCGCCTTGAAATCGTACACCTTGTAGATTGTTGGCGAGATTAAACCCTTATCATGGAGAATGACTTTTTCAACATCAGTCTGGGTCTTTACTACAGTCATGGTCTCTTTTACCGTATTAGTAACAACCGGTACAGTTGTTGCAAGCGGGAGTGTCTGAATCGTTGTCGGTATAGATGTTTGAGTGGCAACAGGGGTGCCTGAAGAGGTAGTACAGCCTGACAGAGCAATGAATACTGCAAGGCTTACCATCATAATACAGGATAGGATCCGTCGGTTCATAGAGTGGAATTGCTATGAGATCATATATTCCCTGCGGGCCGGAGAGTGCCATAAAGAATGTCCATTTTGTTGACAGAGGGGTTACCCGCTTTTCACCCGCAAGCACCGGTATAGGGCTCTTCGAAAGGGGACATAAACTATGTCAATATTTTAACAGGCCATGCTGGAAAAAATAACCTTCACGGTCAACCTTCACCGGGAAATAAAAAAAAGAATTAAAAATTTACCGGTCAGAGAACTTCTCGACCACACGGACATTGTCGCCACGAACCGTAATCGGGATCGGAACAACGCTCTCGTAGAGTTCGACGGTGATCTCTTCCTTTGCAGCATCCACCCGCTTGACGACTGCTTTCTCGCCTTTGAACGGTCCGGCAATCAGTTCGACAATCGTGCCTTCTTCGATACCGGCAACAACCGGTTTCGGGATCAGGAAGTGACCTACTTCAGCAAGGCTGGTCTCGCCTTTGATGACCGTGCGCGCGTGGGCGATAAGCTCCACGAGCTGCTCGATACGGTTCATCTTCTCCGGCGTTTCTACGAGCACGTACCCTTTGAGTTCATTGGGCACAATGATCGCAGTCACCTTGACATCAGTCGCCTTGGTCTCGATGGATTTTAAGATATTATCCGCTACCGTCCGCTCCTGTTTGGACGTGGTCTTTATCGCAAAGATCCGGTTGACATAGACTTCCGGGGCTGCGGGAACCAATGGAGCTGCGGGAGGAGCCTGGGGAGTCATAGACATCAGGATCAGAATCCCAGCAGTTTCTTGTGTTCAAAGAGTACGTAGATGAGAAACCCGATCAATCCGATGAGGAGCACACCTGCGGCAGCGACCGTTGCAATCTTTCCAAATTCTTCCCGTGTGGGTGTGCGCGCGAGTTTTAAGACCCGGAGGTACTTACGGAACAATTCCTCATGTAACACGCTTGTTTTGAAATCAGGTTTTGAAATTTCCATATTGACTCACTTGAGAAAATCGATCTCAAACTGTTTCTGTACTTTGGGGGTAAGTTTCTCGCTCCGACCATATATTTGTGACGACCGTACGCCCGTGACCACAAGCAGGGTTCGCATCTTATTCTGCATGGCGGGATCGATCTGGGCACCCCAGATGATACGTGCATTCGGATCGACACGGCTGTAGACTTCCTGCACCACACCTTCTGCTTCTTCCATGGTCATGTCCGGACCGCCGACCACATTGACGAGCGCGGCGGTTGCCCCGGATATATCCACATCGAGCAGCGGGGAGCGGATCGCTTTCTTCACCGAGTCTGCTGCCTTGTCCTCGCTGTCACTCTCACCCATACCGATCATGGCAACGCCGCCGCGTTCCATCACCGTGCGTACATCGGCAAAGTCGAGGTTGACGAGACCGGGCATGGTGATCAGTTCCGTGATACCCTTGACCGCACGCATCAGGACTTCATCGGCTATCTTGAACGCTGCTGATAGCGGGAGTTTGGGTACTACTTCAAGCAGCCGGTCATTGGGCACAACAATGACGGTGTCCGCAACTTCCCTGAGGCGCTCGAGGCCTGCCTCTGCGTTCTCCATGCGGATGGCACCTTCCGCAGCGAACGGCAGGGTTACGACCGCGATCGTGAGAGCTCCTTCTTCCCGGGCGGCCTTTGCCACTACAGGAGCTACACCGGTTCCGGTACCGCCACCGAGACCGACGGTTATAAAGACCATGTCACAACCCGAGACAACTGCCCGGATCTCCTGTTCATTTTCAAGGGCTGCTTCCTCACCGATCTGGGGGATAGAGCCGGCGCCAAGACCCCGGGTCCGCTGCCTGCCGACAAGGATGCGCTGGTCGGCATGGGTGCGGATCAGGTGCTGGGCATCGGTGTTGATAGCGATAAGTTTTGCACCGTGGATACCCTCTTCCATCATGCGGGAGATCGTATTTGATCCGCCACCTCCGCAACCAATCACAGCGATCTCGGTCTTCATCTCGGCCAGAATCTGGTCGAGGTCTTCATTATTTTTCGAGGGGGTGACGGTTTCGTCCCTCGCTTTGGTTAGTGCCTCTTCTACAATGGACCTCATGAAAACTTCTCCAACCCCGGGATGTGGATGTCAGTCTCACTGCGCAGAGACACCATTGCTGGCGTGATCATCCGACCGTTGATCTCTATAGACTGGCCTGCTGCCAGTTTTTTGTAGGCCGGTCCGGGCGGTACCCCCATTTCACGCGCTTTTTGGGGATCGAACCGTACCTTAGTAATGATCAGGTGATCGCTCTCTGTTGCAGTGATCTCTTTATTACGTATGATTTTTACGCACAAGGTATTTAAATCATTTATTATTCGTGAAGAATGCTCCTCATACGTGATAAAATCGGGAAGCAGGCGATTATCACGCGTGGATAAGTGAACGACCGGTAATTTGCCGAGATCCTTTATCAGCCCCGGCTCGTCCGATTTGGCAGTTTCGGCAATTAAAACAGGATTTGCCCGGAACAGGCTGAGTGATCCGTCCCCTTTAAGATCATGGATATAGCATCGGGCACCCGGTGATACTGCCTCAGCCATTGCCCGCACAGACTGGTACGTTTCCCATGAGAGATATCCCATAGCAGAGATCTCGCTTTCCGAAAGACGGGGGATAGAAAGCTGGTCCAGCATCCATGACAGACGATCAAGGGTGTCACGGTCAAGTGCTTTGCGGTCGATATAGGCAGCAACCGCCCCGCTCTCTTCCTGCATCCGGCGGATCATTTCGTTGTCAAGCCCTGCGATCTCCCGGGTGTGGGCGATATGTCCGAACGCCCCGCGGGAAGAAAGCGCAATCTCGGTCTGGCGGACGGCATAATGAGTTCCCCCGAACCCGATCAGTGGGACAGCGTTTAACAAAACTGCGTCCAGTACAGCTTCGGCCACTGCCCTGCCGGCATGGGGATCGGTCCATTCCTTCTCGGTACTCCCGATCTCAACAAAGAACGAGGGGTGATGCAGACCCGTAGGACCATGATGCGTCACTTCATAGGAGACCCGGTAGCCTTCGGGACAATGTTTTGCGAGCGCCCGCAGGGTTGCCTGCATCATCGCGGGAGCAGCAGGGGCGAGTGTCCGGTCAGAACCCCCGAGTGCTGCAACGCCGAAATTGCCAGTGACATGAACCGTGAGGACCGGGACCGGGTTGACGCTTGAATGCCGCGAGAGAAAGATCACCAGATCGGCATCGATCCGTTCATCCACATCTTCAGCATGGATCAACCGCCCCTCTGTTTCAAAAAATTCATAGGTCCGCCCCCTCTCCTGCCATTGCCCGTCAGGATCAGCGGTCAGCAGCTGTTCGATATGGTGCCGGATGTTCACTCCCGCCTTGTCCTGCCGGGAGTTCACGAGCGCGACTTTCATTACCGTTATATAGGTAAGGCTGAACCCATAAGGTTCATGGTGGTGCCACGGTAACCACTATGCAGGGAAGACAGGAGACCGGGTAACATGGACACGGACAAGATCGCACAAGCGTTTCAGAGCGCCGGCATCGGAACTACGGTCACCTGCGAGGATGCGTTCTCCCTCGCGACACGGTATGGCATCACCAAAAAGGAGATCCGGGATTACTGCGAAGCTCACGGGATCAGGATCAGCGGTTGCCAGATAGACTGCTTCAAATAATTATCTTTTTACGGGGTCCCGATTGTCTGAGTTATCAGAGCAGTCGGTGATTTTAATTCAAACTGATATTTTTTTGTTGTCGCAATTGCACCCTACTCCATCCCGCCGTTCCGGTCGATCACCATCAGCCGGAGCTCGCTCATCTCTTCAATCGCGTAACGGGGGCCTTCACGGCCAAGCCCGGAACCCTTCGCCCCGCCATACGGCATCTGATCGACCCGGAAGGTCGGGATATCGTTCACGATCACACCCCCGACATCCATCTCTGAAAATGCCCGCATCGCCCTGTTGATGTTCTGTGTGAAGATGCCAACCTGCAGGCCGAACTCACCCGAGTTTGCGATCCGGATCGCTTCAGGGAAATCATCGTACGGGGTAAGGGACAGGACCGGCGCAAATACTTCTTCTTTGTTCACCCGCATCGCAGGAGTGGTATCCGTAAGGATGGTCGGTGCGAACATTGTCTCTTCAAGCGTTCCACCGGTAAGGATATGTGCGCCCTGCTTAACCGCTTCCTGCACTTTCCGGTACGCCTCCTCTGCCTTGATCCGGTCGATCATCGGCCCGACATCCGTGGCCGGGTCCCGCGGGTCTCCCACGTTGAGCGTTTTTACCGCAGCAAGGATCTTTCCTGCGGCACGTTCGTAGACCGGACGATGGATGAGCACCCGCTGCACAGAGATACAGACCTGCCCAGCGTTGATGAACCCGCCGGTGGCAATCCGCTGTGCGGCATAGTCGAGATTCGCATCCTCATGTACGATCACTGCTGCGTTCCCGCCGAGTTCAAGCCCGATCTTTGTCCTTCCTGCAATCTCCCGCAGGTGCCAGCCTACCGTACAGCTGCCGGTGAACGAGAGATAGGCAACCCGGGGATCCTTCGCCAGTATTTCTGCACGTCCACCGGCACAGGGTACAACGCTGACCGCTGCGGGCGGCATACCTGCCGCGAGCACCATCTCGCCCAGCAGCAGGCTGGAAACCGGGGTAGATGACGCAGGTTTGAGGATGATGGAATTGCCCGCTGCGATTGCAGGCGCCAGTTTGTGGCACGCGAGGTTGAGCGGGAAGTTGAACGGCACAATCCCGACAACCGGGCCTAGGGGGAAACGCTGGAGAAAACCGGTGCGACCTGCAGTGTCGTCGCTCCAGTCCAGCGGGAGGATCTCGCCATAGATCCGCTTTGCTTCCTCCGCAGACGTTCGGACCGTTACTTCCGCCCGGGCAACTTCGCTGATGGCAAATTTACGGGTCTTTCCCCCTTCCATCACCAGCACTTCGGAGAGTTCGTCAGCCCGCTTGTGAATCTCATCGGCAAGCCGGGTAAGGATCTGGGCCCGGGTACCGGACGAGAGTTTTTTCGTTGTTTCAAAACCCTTAACTGCTTCAGTTACTGCCGCTTTGAGATCCAATGTACTTGCCTGGCAGACCTGCGCGTACACTTCACCCGTATAGGGGAACCGCACGCTTACGATCTCTTCGGTCTGCTTTTTCACTCCACCGAGGATTATGGGGAACGTCTCCATCATGTATCACTCCCGTAACTGCTGTGCATCCATATCCCTGCACATTTTCTTTGTACAGCATTATACGACATCCATAAAGAGTTCTCGGCAAAGTGCAGTAGTGGTGCACGATAATTACTTTGTGCAGGGAAGCCAACATTCCTTAACGCTCGCGAATATTCGCGTCCGATACTACTTCAAGAGGGGTTTTGTGAAGGAAGTCGCTGCAAATTTCAATGCAAAAGGTATAGAAATCGCGGTGCAGGAATACTGGCGCACCAACGATACATACGCAACCGTAAAACAGCATCACAGTCAGGGCAAACTGTTCTTCTTTGTCGATGGACCACCCTATACAACGGGCACCATCCATCTCGGAACAGCGTGGAACAAGATCTTAAAAGACTCGATCCTGCGCTACCACCGGATGAACGGCCGTCATGTGATTGACCGTGCCGGCTATGATATGCACGGTCTGCCGATCGAAGTAAAAGTCGAACAGGCGCTCGGTTTCAAATCTAAAAAAGATATCGAAAAATACGGTATCCAGAAGTTCATCGAAGAGTGCAGGGAGTTTGCAATCAAAAACAAACTCCTGATGGATGACCAGTTCATCAATCTCGGGGTCTGGCTCGATTTCCCCGGCGCGTATAAGACCGTCATGCCTGAATACATTGAAGCGGCATGGTGGACACTTGCCAAGGCAGAAGACAAGGGCATGCTCGAACGCGGGCACCGGGTTGTGAACTGGTGTCCCCGTTGCGAGACCGCTATTGCCGATGCTGAAGTGGAATACGCAGACGAGAACGACCCCTCGGTTTTCGTCAAGTTTCCTCTCAAAGGCAGGACCAATGAGTTCCTCGTTATCTGGACGACAACGCCGTGGACGCTACCGGCCAACGTTGCAGTAGCAATTGCAAAGGATTTCGAGTACGCGAAAGTGCTCGCCAAAAAAGACGATAAAGAGACGCTCCTCTGGATTGCCGAACCACTCGTAAAGGCGGTACTCAAGAAAGGGCGCTGCAAGGACTACGCCATCATCGAGAAAAAGAAAGGTGCCGAGCTCATAGGATGGGAATACGAATCCCCGCTCGCATCCTGTGTGCCACTTCAACGCGAAATTTCGCACAAAGTCGTTGAAGCGGATTTTGTTGCGCTTGAAAATACCGGCATGGTGCATATCGCTCCCGGTCATGGCTGGGACGATTTCGTGCTCGGGACAAAGGAAGGGCTTCCCATTGTATGTCCTGTTGACGGAGCCGGGAACTTCAAGGAAGAGGCCGGGATCTTTGCCGGCCAGTATGTCCGGGATTCCAACGAGAACGTGCTCATTGCACTCGGCGATCACCTGTTTGCAAAAGAGACCGTCAGTCACCGCTATGGCCACTGCTGGCGCTGCAAGACCCCGATCATCTTCCGGGCCACCTCACAGTGGTTCCTAAAGATCTCCGAGATGCGGGAGCTGATGCTCAAGGAAGTCGAGAAGGTCACCTGGTATCCCGAATGGGCGGGAAGTGCCCGCTTCTATGACTGGATCAAGGATGCCCGTGACTGGTGCATCTCGCGCCAGCGCTACTGGGGCATTCCGATCCCGGTCTGGGTCTGCCCGAAATGCGATGCGTACCGCGTTATCGGTACTATTGCGGAACTCGAAGAGCGCAGCGGTAAGCCCCTTGCAGACCCGCACCGCCCCTATGTGGATGAGGTCACGATCCCGTGCAGCTGCGGCGGCACCATGAAACGAGTCGAAGATATTTTCGATGTCTGGTTCGACTCGGCCGTGGCATCGTGGGCTACGATTGGGTTCCCAGGAAAAACACAGGACTTTGACGCCTTGTGGCCCGCGGACTTCATCACCGAAGGCCAGGACCAGACCCGGGGCTGGTTCTACTCCCAGCTCGGTGCCAGCACGATTGCGTTTGGCAAGGCTCCCTACAAGAGCGTCTGCATGCACGGGTTTGCGCTCGATGCCGAGGGAAAGAAGATGTCAAAAAGCCTCGGCAACGTAGTCACTCCCGAAGAAGTGATTGCAAAAGTGGGTGTCGATGTGCTTCGGCTTTACATCCTCTCCTCTTCTGCCCCGTGGGACGATCTGAAATTCAACTGGGAGGGGGTTGGCACGGTCAATCGTACGGCCAATATCCTCTGGAACGTGTACCGTTTCCCGGTACCATACATGATCCTCGACAAGTTCGAGCCGGCAAACAAAGGTGGGGTATGGGACGATGCATTCATCCGGGCACACCTCAAACAGATGCCCGACGAGGACCGGTTCATCATCTCCCGGATCAACTCGGTTGCCGCCACGGTTGATGCTGCAATCAAGGAATGCCAGCTCCACAGGGCTACCCGGGAACTTATCAACTTCATTTTAGAAGACCTCTCACGCTGGTATGTCCAGCTTGTCCGCGAACGGATGTGGATCGAAGGCGAATCCGAAAGCAAGCACTTTGCTTACGAGACGATATATTACGTGATGCGAAAGCTCATCGGGCTGCTCGCCCCGGTCTGCCCGCATATCACCGAAGAGATTTACCAGAACCTGCGATGCAAAAACGATCCGGTAAGCGTGCACCTGCTCGACTGGAACAAAGGCGAACCGGGACTCGTGAATGCAGAACTTGAACAGGCGGTCGGGATCGTCCGCTCATTTGACGAGGCCTGTGCCAATGCCCGTCAAGCTGGCAAGCGCAAACTCCGGTGGCCGGTCTCTGAAGTTGTTGTGGTGACAGAATCAGAGCCGGTCCGGGAAGCGATCGGGCAGCGTCTCAACGCGGTCTGCAAGGACCGGGCGAATGCAAAGACCGTCCGGGTCGTGATGGGTCGTTGGGAACGGATTGGGTGGAAAGCCGAACCAATCATGAAAGCACTCGGGAAAGGGTTTGGGAAGAATTCCTTTGCCGTAAAAACACTCATCGAAGCAGCTGATGGCAACCTGCTCAATGCAGAGATCAGTGCCGGGCGGACCGTGAAACTTGGTGAAGGTAACGCAGTCTTCGATATTGGCACAGATCATGTAACATTCACTGAACAGCTTCCACCCGAAGTGTTCTCAGCACCGATGCCGGATGCCACGGTGTACGTGGATGTCCAGCTGACTCCTGAGCTGGAAGCAGAGGGCTATGCCCGCGAAGTAATCCGCAGAATCAACGAGATGCGCAAGCAGCTCGATCTCGCAGTCGAAGATTTCATTATTGCCGATGCCACCGTTGCGGATGAACGGATCTGTGCGCTGATACAGGATACATGGCGTACGGGAATTATGGAAGAGGTGCGGGCACGGGAACTCGCGATTCACAATACCGGTGCAGCGCCAAAAACGTACGAGATGATAAAAGACTGGGATGTCGAAGGCGTTGCAATGACAATCGGCATATCAAAGACGGGATGAAAAACCTTTTTTTTAATTCTTTTTTGAAAATTTTTCCTTGCTGAAAATGAGGAAATTTGTTTTAAAGGTCCAGGATTGCCCGGTTACATGGGGGGCAGATTCTGTATAATGGCCTGGAGGACTGCAATGATGATTTTTAGGAATATTGCCCAGTCAAACAAAACATCACCTCCTTTAGAGGGATATTTGTTAGTGTACTATAATTGTATTTATGCATTTCGATTTTGAAATATCAAAGCATTGTTGGAATAATTATATTTTAAGAAAAAATATTAACGAAAAACGCAATGTTACGCAAGCCGGGCATTTTAGTCAGTGCATTGACCCCGGGAACAATAATCCCCAACTACGAAAGGGGAGTATAAGATCAATTTCAATAGTATGATCCCAGAAGCCACGAGGACCTTTTGTAAAAAAGAAGATTTCCTTACCAGACAGGCATCCATATCGTATTGCCCATCATCAATACATTCGATCCTGATGATTGTGCAGCAAATTTTAAAATAAAAATTATACGGAAACGCTGTTGCACAACTACAAGGAACTACGGGAAAAATAATCCCCGCTCATAAGCACCCCAATAAGTTCCCCAAAAACTCTTTTCCTTCATCGCTCGTGAAAAGCGGAAGATCCTTATCAACAGTAACGGCGCTCCGTTCGACAACCACCGTCTCCTGCGTGATCGGGTTGAACCCCTCTTTCTCAGTGAGTTTCTTGTGTACCAGCACGCCACGGCGCTGCCAGGCTGGTGTCATGGCGAGATTGAAACCCCGCACATGCATCATCTCGTGAAGATCTTTTGAGGGCAGACCCTTGAGATGCTCAGCGGCTTTCTTTCCCGTCATCCCTTCTTCGATCAGCACCTGCTGGCAGTAGCCATTGATGTGGTTACGCCATGCTTCGTTTTGCCGGTTGGCAAGGTATTCCATTGCAAATGCCGGCGTTGCCGGAATTACCCGTGCATCGAATGAGAGTAAGGTTGTGCCTCCCAACGCGAGGGTAAGCGAGCTTGCAGCAAACGATGCCGCCACGGAGTCGATCTTCTCAACCCTCCCACTGAACGGAAGTTGGGTGAAATACAGGCTGATCTCATCGGAGAACGTGAACGCAAAATCAGGATTCAGGCCGCTCTCTGATAACAGGGATGAACAGACCATACACATCGACGTGTTGAAAAAATCATCGAATGGTTTTTCGAGACCGAGCGTTTCAGTCAGCTTGTGAAATGCCCGCCCATCGAGCCGGACGAAAATCGGGGGAATAGTCGTAAGATTTGAAAATAGTTCCCGGTTTTCCATAAAAAGGCCGTGAGGATTGAGATAAAATATGAGATGCGGATCATCCCGCAGTTTTTATCCGTTCGTTACTCTTCCCCGCTACCCGAGCCGGCAAATGCGCCGGGAAGGTGGCGGATTAAGACAATATCATCGATAGCACTGATAATGCGGTACGGGATCTTGAGTCCCTTGAAGTTCTTGAGCTCAAAGAGCTGGTCGTTGACCTTGCCGACCACGATACCTTCCATCTTCTTGTTGTCCACATCGATGACAACGTCCTCTACTTCACCGACAAACATACCCTTATCGGTATAGATCTGGAGTCCGAACAAATCGGTAATCTGGCTTTCCATCGTTATCAGAGAGAGTATATACTTAAGAGTTAAAAAGATAATCCTTTCATATGGACGGATCTTTCAGGATTGGCCGCTTATTCGGGATTCCGATCCTGATTCATTATACATTTCTTATAGTGATTCCGCTCTTTGCCTGGATCATTGGCAGCGAGATCCTGCTCACCGCAGGAGTGCTCAAGGATCTCTTTGCAGTCCCAATCGATTCTTCCGTCATCACTAATGGTTATATGCCATGGATCCTGGGAGTTATTGTCGCACTCGGGCTTTTTGCGGGTGTGCTCGTGCACGAACTTGCCCATTCGATTGTCGCGGTGCATAAAGGGATCGCGATCAACAGCATCACGCTGATGATCTTCGGCGGTATCGCAGAGATGGATGAAGGAGCGCCGGACCCCAAAGTTGAGCTCCCGATGGCACTCGTGGGACCGCTTGCGAGCCTTATTCTCGGGCTCATATGCTGCGGGCTCGTTTACGCTGCGCCGTCAGTGACAACAAACCCGGGTATGCAGGGAGTGTGGATCTTTGTCTTTGGCTATCTCGGCATGCTCAATATCATCCTGTGCGCCTTCAATCTCATACCGGCATTTCCCATGGACGGGGGCAGGGTGCTCCGTGCGTGGCTGGCAACGAGGATGCCGCTCCACCGGGCAACAAAAATTGCCGCTGATATCGGCAAAGGTTTTGCAATTATCTTTGGCATTATCGGTCTCTTTACCTTCTCGCCGTTCCTGATCCTCATTGCGCTCTTCATCTATATCGGTGCGAACACGGAATCCACAGCCATAAAGTACAGCCAGCTTTTGCAGAATGTCACTGTCGGCGATATGATGAGTACCCCGGTGACCACCGTCCCGCCAACCATGCCGATGAGTACGGTCATTGGTATGATGTATTCCAGTAAGCATCTCGGTTTTCCCGTAGTCGAGCGGGATACACTGGTTGGCATAGTCACCCTTGCAGATGTGAACCGCACGTCGCCCATTGACCGAGAGGCCATGCAGGTGCGAGATATCATGACCCGGGATCCGGTTACGCTCCCCCCGGAAGCGCCAGTGATCGATGCACTCCGTATCATGTCAGCACAGGATTTCGGCAGGATTCCGGTCGTGCATGACGGGAAGATCCTCGGGATTGTGACCCGGACGGATATCCTGAAAGTGGCGGAATTAAAACAGATTTAAGAGCTGATGATCTGATTCAGAATTTCATTAGCGAATCTATTGCTGAACTTCCCGCCACCTTACGGTACGCCTCAAGCCCGGCAAACGGTCGCTTGGCCATCACCGCCGCCACTTTTTTCTTCCCGATACCGGGCAGCCACCTCATCGCAGAAGCAGGAAGCGTGTTGATCGCAACCGGTACCGGAAGGGCAGTGATTGAACGCATTCCCCAGTCTACAACCACCACATCGATGAGGGTGTTTCTCGGCAGAGAGAATGGAATTCCCACAAGGATGGGGTAGGATCCCAGCTGCCGTCCGAATGAGAGATCGCCGGTTACTTCGATCCGCACATCACGGAGTACGGTCCCTATTGGATACAGCCGCTGGAGCATCGGGAGATCGATCTTGTTCCGGACAAATTCCTTAAACGCCCTGAACCGCTGCTCATGTTTCCCAAGGGTGTTGTTCGTGTACACAGGGGTTCCCTCAAAGGGCATCACCTGACGAATGTTTACCCGCCGGACAGATAGACCGGCGTCCCGGACCCTGACGAGGAACTGCTCATTCAGATCGTAGGTCTTTTCGGTTTCTCCGGCAAGCCCGCAAACGAAGTTAAGACCCGGTAGCAGTTCGGGCACATTGTCCCTTCGCATGCCCCCTTCTTCATTCACAATTTCAATCGCATGGAATACTTCATCGGGCTGCGCCTTGAGATTGTTAGCCGCGATCACTGCCGGGTCTGCCGTTTCCATGCCGAACGCAGCAACATCACCGGATGTATGATACTTGATGATCGCCCTTAGCGCTTCACGGCTCTCTTCCTCATGCCGTGCAATGGTTGCCGGGTTCGTATTGTCGATATGCAGGGTTTTGAGATCCGGCGCTGCGTTCCGAATCGATGAGAAAAGTTTGTCGAGCAGATCCGGGCGGGGGGCAGGATATTCTCCTGCACCTGCGCCGTACGCAAGAATATCCGGCTGCCTCCCGACCCGGAAATGCCGGGCGCCATTGTTATAGAGTGCGGCAACTTCCGCTGCGATTCCCGCAATGCTGCGGTACTTCGGCTGGCCGTAGAACGGCTCGGTGCAGAACGAGCAGCCTCCCGATGCCCCGTGGGAGCAGCCCCGTGCCGTCTCCAGCTCGCACATCACATACGGGTAGTCGGGATGCTGTGTAATAATCGAGCTTCCTGCCACACTCCACGGATCCGTGCGGGTGTAATCAAGTGCACCTGACGGATCATTTCCCCCAAGATAGTTGTCCAGCGCAATGGCCGGTTCTCCGGTGAGCAAAGCATCGAATCCGCTGATAACCTGCCGTATCGCTTTCTGCCCGCCTTCGGCCGCGTAGCCAAACCCGATCGGCCCGCCGATCAACTTCTTCGGGCCGCGTACCATATGGCCGACCTGCTGGATCTCGGTGAGGGTTGCAGGAGTGCCACCAAGATATTTTCCCGGTACCGTCACACCGGATATCATGACCAGCAGGTTTGCCCGGTTCAGCTCAACGGTCCGCATCGGATCGAGGCGGAGCTGGTCAATGGTGAGGTACTGCACAGTATACCCGTCAGCGATCATCGCCCCGGCCACTGTACGGATGTATGGCGAGATATACGGGGGCACGCCAAGACACGCGGGTTCATCCACGTAACCATCAAGGATGACTGCCACAGGACTCATACGTGATGACCGATCAGGGCGAGGAGTTTTCTGGCCCAGATGAGTTTTCCGCGTTTCACCGGCTCGACATCCTTGTCATCAAGATCAAAACCGATAAGCGTAATCTGTTCAGCACCGAGTTCATCGGCGGCAAAGACCGCACGATCGCCATCGGAAAAACCACCAAAATTATGGACATGGGGAAGCGGGGTGCTCTGCGTTGTGCCGACCAGTGGGCCTTCGAACCGTGGTACCCAGTGCTTTAACAAGGCGATATTATCGCCATGCGCATGCACCACCACAATCGTACCCTCCTTATTCAGCGCAAGGAGCCGGTCACTCGCACCATCGAGGTCAGTGAAGACCGCATCCGGGCGAATGCCATGTTCGTCAAGCACATCAGATGCTGCATCAGCCGCAAAAACCACGCCCTGAATTTTTCCCAGTTCGTCTTTTAAGCACGGTGCATTACCGCAGACCGTGACCGGGTTGTCGCACGTCAGGGCTGCAAGGGAGAGCAGGTTGTCGCGGGGCATGAGCGAGGCTAGCAGCCGGGCTGCTTCTTCGTCCCCTTCACGGTCGAACCCGAAGTAAGAAAGGATCTCGCAGTAATGCGGTTCCCAATCCTTAAACTCCATTCTTCTTGCCCTCGTTCTCGAGACCGACGAGGTTCTTGAATTTCTGGAGGATCGGCTCGATCACGATCTTCAAAAGTTCTTCCTTGTTCTCTACCCGGCCGAAGTAGTGAAGCGGGAGGGAAGCTGCCGCCATATTCGGATGGCCTCCTGCATCGCCAATATCACCGAACGCCTCAGCGAGAGCGTTGCCGATATGCAGCCGGATGTCGCGGTTGCGGGCCGAGATCACGATCTCGTTATCGGTGATACCATAGACAAGCACGGTATTCACTCCTTCAAGCGTGATGAGGAGATCGGCAGCCTGCGGGAGGGCATCACGGTTCATCACGAATCCCACGCAGGAGAAGAGGTACCCGCTCTGGATCCTGCGTTCCTGGATCGCTTTTCCGATCACATCGAGCGTCTCCTGCGACATGGAAGGCGACATAATCTTGTCGAGCAGGTCAGCATCGGTAAGCGGTAACAAAAAGCCCGCATAGTTGAGATCCTGCGGAGTCACGTTGCGCTTGAACTCTTTTGTATCCGTGCGGATACCGTAGAGGAGTGCGGTTGCAACGCGTTTGTCGACCGGCACATCGAGCTCCTGTAAATACTGGGTAAGGATGCTTGCGGTTGCCCCGACACCGGGCCGGATATCGACAAACGAGCTCTGTGTTGCGATATGTTTACCATCCTTATGATGATCGATGACAATGTTGATCTTCGTCTGGGGGGGAATATCGTTGTTGGCACCGGGCCCTGAACAGTCCACGAGCGCAAGGAAGTTGCACTGCAGCATTGCTTCCGGAGTCAGGTGCTCCATTTTGATGTCGAGCAGGTTTACAAATGTGCGGTTCTCCTGATGGCCAATGTTGCCTTCATAGAAAATCCGGGTCGTGAGGGTCTTTGGGTTGGCCCGTTTGGCAATCTCAGCGAGTGCCAGTGCAGATGAGATCGCATCGGGGTCTGGATTTTTGTGAGTGATAATGCCTAACGTGCCCTCCCATCCAGCGAGCAGGGTAAAGAGTCGCTGCGAGATACGACTGGAATGCTGCTTTTTTATCTGGAGGATCGCGGAGCGGGCAACCACTTCCTGCGGGTAGAGAACAAACTCGGCTCCGGCAGCGGTGAGTTTCTGTCCATTGACCGGGTCAACTGAACGGGCAACTACCTGCACGGTTGGATATCGCTTCTTGATAGTCAGGACTGCGGCGAGGTTTGCATCCCCATCGCCAGTCATTACAAATGCAATCTCGAAGACGGGCAGACTGACTAACATATCAGAAGAGGCGATGTCGCGCTGGTACGCATCGTATTTCTGGTCGCGGAGATGGCGCACGCGGGACTCGTCCTTGTCCACAACCATCACGCGCTCCTGTTCTTTTAACAGTTCTAAAATGATATTGTAACCGTTCGTGCCACAGCCGAAAATGCAGTATTTTGTCGGTCCCGGCTGTTCAAACGGGGCTGGTTCGGGCATGTAACAGAAGATGTACTATTCTAGGGTATTAAGGAATTCTTTGGGAGGGATACAAAACCTTTATTCAGCATTATCGACCACTTTATTAGGTCTAACAGGCTGGGTCTGTAGCTTAGTTCGGCATAGCGGCGGACTCTTAATCCGCAGGTCAAGGGTTCAAATCCCTTCAGGCCCGTTCTTCTTTTTGAGGTTTTACTCTCGCAAGTGCACTTCTAGCAGGATCTGCTCATGGGGTAACGTGTACTTTAATATAATTTGTATGGATACTGAATGTCATCATATTTCTTACGGATTAGATAAGGATGTGAAGAATGGCTAAGAGGTATGAGCACGTTTATCTTTGATCTGATCATCGGGATGCTCTTAATCTCCGGTATCAGTATGGCGGCTATCGGACTATACGCCCGCCGTTTTACCGCCCGTGTTCCTGCCGCAACGCCCTATGTCCTGTTGATATTATGTGCGGCAGCATGGGCGGCATTATACGGCCTTGATCTTCTGGTGACATCCCTCTCTCTCAAGGTCTTTTTCCATAACCTCCGGTTCCTTTTCCTCCCGTTCATCGCCGTGCTTGAACTCTGGCTTGTCCTCGCATATGTCAGGAAGACTGACTGGCTCCGCAAGGATTGGGCAACTCTTACCCTGATAATCCCGGTCATTGCAGCAATCCTCGCAATAACGAGCCCATACCATTCCTTCTTCCGGTATAACTTCTCCATCAACATGTCAGGCCCCGTGCCGGTGCTCCAGTATTCTGAGAGTACATTTTATTCTTTCTATTTTGTCTACTCGTTTATCCTGCTCGTTCTTGCAATTATTTTTCTGGTTTATGAGACCCGAAAACAAGGAACCCTCTGGGAAACGCAGACGATCCTCCTGCTTCTTGCCCTTGCAATCCCGACGGCAATCAATTACTTATCCCAAGAGGGTCTGACTCTGATCCCTGGCATTAATATGGCCCCGGTCCTTCTTTGGATACCGGCTATTCTGTATACCGTAGCACTCTTCCGCTACCAGTTCCTTGATATCATGCCGATTGCACGGAGCCGGCTTATCGAAGCCCTGAGCAAACCAGTGCTGGTGCTGAATACGGAGGGGCGTGTTATCGACTTGAACCCGGCGGCCTGTGCGCTCTTTTCCTTCACCTATTCATCTGCCATCGGCAAACCAATCGAAGATATCACTCCGGACTGGCCGGATTTTTTGTCGTTGTGCAGGGAGGGCGCAGCGCAAAAACGTGATCTCGTCCGGGTCATAGCGGGTGTTACGCATTATTATATCGGATCCGGCGAACCGCTCCAGACCCGGCAGGGGGAGATTGAGGGGCACCTCATCTTCCTGCAGGATGTCACCGACCTGATAAATACTGAGAAAGCACTCCGGGAAAGCGAGGAGCGGTTTCGAAGGCTTATCTCCGGTTCTTTCGACGCGGTTATCATCCATCAAAACGGCAGAATTGTGCTAGCTAACGAAAGTGCTGCCCGGATTATCGGTGCCGCATCGACCGGTGATTTAATTGGCAGACCCGTGATCGATCTTGTCCATCCCGATTACCGGGGAATGGTGACAACCCGGATTCATGAGATGATAAGGTCTCCGGATGGATCCGCTCCGTTAACTGAAGAGAGGTTCCTGCACTTCAATGGAACTTCCGTTATTGTGGAAGTTATGGCAACCTCTACACAGCATGAGGGGCGACCCGCAATAATCGTAGTATTCCGTGACGTCACCCGGCAAAAACAGGCAGAAGAGGCCCTCCGCGAGAGCGAGGAGAAGTACCGGTCTATCATCGATGAGATGCAGGACTTGTTCTACCGGACCGACAATATGGGGAAAATCACGATGCTCAGTCCATCAGCAGTACACCTTGCAGGCTATGATTCGATCGACCAGTTGATAGGTCAGGACATAAATTCGGTGTATGCGGATTCCACTGAACGCGAGAAGCTTCTTGCCGTGCTTGGGGAGAAGGGTTCGGTCTATTCATACCCAGCAAAGCTGAAAACCCGTAATGGTACGATCCTGCAGGTGACAACGAGCAGCCATTTCTACCGTGATGCAGAAGGAAAGATCCTTGGTGTAGAAGGTGTTATCCATGATATCACAGAGCAGCGGAAGGCTGAAGACGCCCTCCGCATGGCCAACAAGAAGCTCAACCTTCTTTCCAGCATCACACGCCACGATATCCGGAACCAGCTGATGGCACTTATGGCATTCCTCGAATTGAGCGTGGAGGCTATCGACAAACCTGACGAACTTGCGGATTTCTTAAAAAAGAACCAGAAGATCGCCGAGAACATTGCAAGTCAGATCACGTTCACCAAGGAGTATGAAGATCTGGGTCTGATGGCTCCGTCATGGCAGAATATCAGCGCCAGTATAGGTAAGGCCATGGAATTACTTCCCGTGAGAAACACCCGCATTAACCGGGAAATGACCGGCCTTGAGGTATTTGCCGATCCATTGCTCGAGAAAGTGTTCTATAACCTCATCGATAATTCCCTCCGCTATGGAGGGGATAAAATGACAACTATCCGTATCACATCGCATGCTGAGGGTACTTCACACGTTATGGTCTTTGAAGATGATGGCATCGGCATTGCGGAGCGGGACAAGAAGGTGATCTTCGATAAGGGTTTCGGAAAGAACACCGGCCTTGGTCTTTACCTCTCCCGCGAGATCCTGTCTATCACCGGCATAACAATAACCGAAACCGGAGTTCCCGGAAAAGGGGCACGGTTTGAGATGATAATCCCGTCAGGTGGATTCCGGTTTAAAAAAACCGATACGTAAATCTCCCCGTCCAAAAAAAAACTGTTCACTAAAATTTTTCACCAGACGTATTTTCAAAGGGTGAGATTCCCCAGTTCGGCTTTTTACTACCGGACCTCGTAAGCACTCATCTGAAAATATCATAGCACGTTCATCGGAACTGTAAAGGAGACCACTCCCGTTCATACAAGACAGCACTTTTGGCATCTCTCCGGGTTAATGATCACGGCAGATTCCAAAATAAGTGCCTGACCCCCTCCCACCAATCATCTCTTGTTTTTCTCAAATCCACGATGTAAAAAATGCGATTTTCAGCCAAAAAATCAAAGAGGATGGGAGGGGGTCAGACCACTTTTTTTTGTCCGGACACGGGTCAGGGAACTGCGATAACAAAGAGAAAATACAGGGGAGAATCCTGCGATTCCCCTGCTCTTTGCAGATCGGAAGTACACCGCCCGACCCCCTACATACGTTGTGGGATGGGTGCTGTTCTGCGATTCTGGGATCTGGTACTGTATCAACATGAGTGATGAAGTGGGCAGAAGAGGGGAGTCAGGAGCATCTTTGGGAACGAGAGCATTACCCTCCCGGCTACCGCAGGGAATAAACGAATAACAGGAAAAAGAGAATTTATTTGGAGCCAGAATTCACAATTTTGTATTTCCAAAGGGAACGAGATACCGTAATCACTTCGTATATCGGTACGCCCCTTTGGGCACGATAATCTCAAACCGGGTCCCGTGCCCACTTATACCGGTCTCCCGGATGGTCATGCCGGTGATAGAGAGTACTTCACGCACCAGAAAGAGGCCGAGACCGGTACCTTTCCCATATCCCCGGTCGAAGATCATGTTCTTTTCTGCCGGGGAAATCCCCACACCATTGTCCTCAATAAGAAGTAAAAGACCATCCGGCCGCTCTTCATACCGTAGCGTGACTTCGGTGGCGTGGACTCCATGTTTTAAGACGTTTTCCATGATATTGAAGAGGGATTTTTCCAACAACGGATCTGCAAAAACCTCAAGGTTGTCCAGCTGCAGGTTCTGTTTCATTTGGAGGAAATCAAGGTGCGAGATCGCGTAGAGGAATACCTGCCGCACATTCTGCCACCGGGGCGGGTGCATGCCCATCTCCTGGTAATTTTTTGCAAAATCCAGGGTGTCTACCATTTTTTTGAGGAATATCTGCTGTTTTTCAAGGTAGGATTTAGCTTTCGTATCGGTGATTACATTCTTGACCAGTTCCTGGTATGCCGAGAGCGAGAACGCTGCGGTCTGGATATCCTGGAACGTGACCGCGTTTAAAAGGTTTAACTTATTCCGTGCCTGCTGAAGGGCGACATTAGTCTGTTTCCGGTCCGAGATATCACGACAGAGTGTCAGGACCACATCCCCATCTCCGGAATGGAAAACCGTGGCATTGACTTCGATTGGTTGCACGGTCCCATCCGGTCTGATATAATCGATCTCAAGACCCCGTACAGACCCGGTCTGCAGACATTTTTCCACCTCGCGGGCGTTTCGCTCAAGATCATAGGGGGCAGTCCATTCGGTGACAGAACGTCCGACAAGTTCTGCGAGCGATGATCTGCCCGTAAGCCGGATGTAGACATCATTGGCATCAATGATGAGACCCCGGCTGTCCAGCACGAGATACCCGGTATCAGTGATTTCCACAAGGCGCCGGTACTGTTCCTCGCTGGTCTTGAGGGCAATCTGTGCTACTTTCGCTTCTGTGATGTCCCGCGCAATCGAGCCGATACGGTAGCCTTTAGCGGTTCGGATCGGGAAGGCTAACTGGTGAATCATCAAAAGGCTCCCGTCACGCCGAAGTATTCTGGTCTCAATCGGTCGGGAGAAATAAACCGATTCTCCGGTCTGCTGTGCTTCGCTAAGGGCTTGCCTAAACCGTTCGATCCGTTCCGGCGTCCGGTGTTCCGGTATCATCATGGAGACCATCATATCGAGCTGAGCTGCCCCCACGGCTTCCTCCCGGGGAATACCGGATATTTTCACCATGGCATCGTTCCATTCGATCACCGTCCCACGTTCGTCCATGAGTGAGATGCCATCAGCCGATTCACGAATCAGCGACCGAAACATCTCCTCACTTTCACGCAACGCTTCCTCTGCCCGTTTCCGCTCGCTGACGTCCTGGATAACTCCAAAAACGACCCGTGACTTCGGATCGAACTCTGCAATTGAATGAATATCTAAAATCCTGCCATCTGAAGGGCGTTGGATCCTGAATTCAACATCATACGGCTGATTATTCTCGATCAAAGCCCGCAGGGCTTCATTAAGCACCGGACGGTACTCCGGAAGGGGGACATTTTGCACGTCCGCTATACTCCAGTGCAATCCGGAAAATCCATACAGTGAGCGTGCGCCATCTGATGCATACACATTCCGGGTCTCAAGATCATATTCCCAGTGACCTAATCCGGCAACCAGTTCGGCTCGTTGCAGCCGCGTTCTGCTCCGGACAAGCTCCTCCTCTACCCGTTTCCGCTCGGTGATGTCAGTGATGAAGGCCATGGTAACCGAACCATCGGAGAGATTGATTACAGCGACGTTTATCTCGTACGGGAACCGGCTGCCATCACTCCTCAACCCGATGGATTCATAATGAGGTTCTGCCGGTTCGCCCCGGCTGCGGGCACTGATATACTGTGCTACGGTCTTTTTGTATTCCGGTGCAACAAACTCCAGCAGCGATTTTCCGGTCACATCAACCGGGCTGTCATACCCGGTCATGCGACAGAATGCCGAATTTGTGTAGAGAAACACACCTTCGCGGACAAGGACGATGGGAACCGGCGATGCTTCAATCAGGTTCCGGAACCGCTCCTCGCTCTCCCTGAGAGCTTTCTCTGCCTGCTTTTGTTCGGTGATATCCTGAAGAACGCCCACTAATTTGAGCGGCCGGTCCTGTGCATCCTTTTCCAAACGGGCTATGGAACGTACCACCCTTTGGGAAGATCCGTCAAGGGGATTAACAGTGATCTCAATATCGTATTCCCTCCTGCCATTAATGAAATCCACAAAAGCCTGCTGAACCCTTTCCCGATCCTCAACGCGGGCTTCGATATCCTCTATAGGGTAGTACCCTTGACGGGGAGGGAATCCGTATATGCGGAGTGCCTCGGCAGAACCCCAGATCTTGTTGGTCTCAAAGGAATATTCCCAGCTGCCCAAATGAGCGATCCCCTGCGCCATTATCAATCGCTCCTCGCTCTCTCGCAACTCGTGCTCTTTTTTGCTCGTTTCCTCAAACTGCTGGCGCAATTCTTCTTCTACACCCGTTTGCGCTGCATAAGCTGCCTGCAATTCCCGGTTCTTCTTCTCCAGCTCTAATATTCGCTGCTGGAGCTCGGGGAAGTAACTCTTTCGGATGGAGGTCTTACCGAGGCCGATAATCTGGTCCCGCTGGGCTTCCCAGTCGGGGGATTTTTCAGAATGCTCGTTCATAGATCCGCTCAATATCCCTTACGGTCATCTTCTTCGGGTTGGTCGCAAGGCAGGGGTCATGTATCGCTTTTCTCGCAAGCTCGGGAAGATCCTTCTTTGTCACCCCGAGATCAGAGAGCCGGTCCGTCACACCCAATGATTCACGAAGCATGCGGAGAGCCAGGACAAGATCCTGTTGTGCACCCTGCGTTTTTGCGTGTGCTCCCGTTGGATGCAGGACAGCGCCTATAGCAGTATACCGTCCTGGGCATGCGTCGAAATTGAATTCTGCAACATGCTCCAGCAGGAGAGCGTTGCATTCTCCGTGAGGGAGATCGGAATAACCACCAAGGCTATGGGCCATTGCATGGACGGCACCTAAACTGGCGTTGGAGAACGCAAGGCCGGCAAGAAGACTTCCCAGCATTGTATGATACCGCTCCTCAACTGACGCCGGGTTTCGGTACGCTGCGAGAAGGTGTTCTTTCATCAGCCGTATGGATTCCATTGCATGGAGGTCAGTAACAGGAGAACTGGCATTCGAGACATAGGCTTCGATGCTGTGAGTGATCGCGTCCATGCCGGTATGAGCGGTAAGCTCGGGAGAAAGTGTTGTCAGGGGCACCGGATCGACGAGCGCAATGTCCGGCACAATCATTTTGCTGATGATGGCGATCTTTACCCGGCGCTCCGTATCGTTGATGATGGCAAACTGTGAGACATCTGCGCCGGTGCCGGCCGTTGTAGGGATACAAATCATAGGTGGCGGGGGGATTGCAACGTTGTCCACCCCTTCGAACGCTAGTATATTTTTCTTATTCGAAACGACAATTCCGATACCCTTGGCGCAGTCTATAGGGCTGCCGCCGCCAATTGCGATAATTGCATTGCAGCCGGACTCCTCGTACAACGCAGCACCGGTTGTAACTTCCAAGTCGCGGGGATTGGGAGTAACACCGGAAAAAAGGGTGTGGCCAATTCCTTCTGCATCGAGGCTCTGCGTAACATCCTTCACCCATCCGGCACTGATAATGTGCGGACCGGTGACAATGAAAACATGCTGGGCGCCAAAATTCTTTACATACCTCCCGGCAAGCAGCCGTGCATCAGCCCCGATAACGAACTCAGGGGCAACAAACTTCCGCAACTCAACCAATGCTCTTGACATGCTCCATCTCCCCAAACATTTTCATGTGCTATGACAGTGAATGACCGTCATTCATATTTCAAGGTTTATCCTTGCTTAACAGGATCTGGAGAAAAGAGGTTATAATTATTCAGGGTTTGAAACGGTACTTCCCTTCGGGTACACTTATCTCAAACCGTGCCCCTTTTCCATAAATGCCGGTTTCTCTGATGGTCATACCGGTGATGGCAAGGATCTCTTTTGCTAAAAAGAGGCCGAGGCCGGTATTCTTCCCATGCCCACGTTCGAACAGGAATTTCTTGTCATTTAGTGATATCCCCATGCCATCATCCTCAACAACCAGCACGAGAACGGACTCTTCCTTATGTGCAGATACCCGGATTGTCGTCATTGCATCCCCGCCATACCGGAGTGCATTGTCAAACAGGTTGTAAAAGACCTTCTCAAAGAGCGGGTCAGTAAAGATCTCAATACTGGTAACTTCAAGATCCAGCCGGATTACCTTAAAGGGGAGGGCTGCTTTTAATCTCTGGATAAGAGTAATTAGATCCAGCCAGACCGGTTCTTTTAACCCCATCTCATCAAAAAACGTGGTGAAATCAATCTGCTCTTCGATAATCGATGCAATACGCTGTTCTTTGGTGATCAGTTCCAGCATATGGTCCGGGTCCGAAACCGAGGCCCGCGAGAGCTCGAGCCAGCCCCCGAGCGCCATCAACTGGTTGCGAATGTCGTGGCGGGTGATGCTCGTCATGAGTGTGAGCTGCCGGTTGGCCTTTCGAAGGGCGTTCTCTACCTGCTTGAGAGGGGTGACATCGTGGAGAATGCCTTCAATGCCGGTTACCTTCCCGTCGGTATCATAGAGGAGACGGCTGCTCGCGGTCGCGTAGTGCAGCTCTCCGTGCCGATCTTTCAGGGTTAAAGGATACCCGCTGACCACACCATCCCGGGCAATATAGGAGAGGAATTCGTCCCGCTCTTTGGGATCGGCATAAAAGTCTGTTGCCCGGTACTTGCCGATGATCTCATCGGCCGAATCAAAGCCGACGAGCCAGGCCCCGTAGGTACTGATCATGGTGATTATGCCTTCCCGGTTGATGCGGTAGAAGACATCCTGCATGTTTTCAATGATTCGTCGGTAGTTCTCCTCGCTCTCGCGCAATGCGGACTCTGCCCGACGGCGCTCCGTAATATCGCGGCAGATGTAAACCATGCCTAACGGGATCCCTTCGGGAGTCCTGAGGACATCGCCATTCACTTCGAGAAACAGTCGTGTACCATCCTTTGCAAGGAAGGTATATTCAACGGGGCCAAGTGAGCGTTCGAACATCAACCGGGTGTTCGCCTGCGCCAAGAGGAGACTCTCCGGGGCAAAGAACGAAAACACGGACTTGCCGGCTACCTCAGCCACATCAGCAAAGCCGGCCGTCTTCACCCCGTTCTCGTTGATGTATATTATATTCCCGTCCAGATCCACCTGGACAACAATATCGGGAATAGCTGCAACCATCTTCCGGTGCAGTTCCTCACTCTCTGCGAGAGCCGTTTCTCTCATGCGCTCATCGGTGACGTCGTGGAGAATTCCCTCGACACCGTTTATGTTTCCGTCTGTATCATACAAGAGACGGCTACTTGCGGTTGCGTAATGCAACTTTCCGTATCGATCCTTCAGGGTTAAAGAATACCCGGTGACAAAACATTCCCGGCCAAGGTAGGCAAGGAACTCGTCTCGTTGTATGGGATCAGCATAAAAATCCGTTGCCCGGTATTTCCCAATGATCTCCTCAGTCGAATCAAACCCGACAAGCCGTGCGCCATACGGACTGATCATCGTGATTATACCTTCCCAGTTGGTGCGGTAGAAGACGTCCTGCATGTTCTCAATGATGTGGCGATAGTTCTCCTCGCTCTCCTTGAGGGCTTTCTCCGCACGCTTACGATCACTGATATCCCGGAGTATTGAGATGAGGCCTCGTACCGAACCGTTGCTGTTATGGATTGCCGCACTGTGCATTTCTACAAAGAATTGAGAACCGTCCTTGCGACGAACCCGGTAGATTTGGGAAGTGAAACCGTTGTCAGAGAGGACTTGGGCGACCCGCTCCCCAGCCAGACTGCGATCGTCATCCACAATCCAGTCAAGGACACGCGTTCCTATTGCTTCTTCAGGAACAGAAAGCCCGAACATCTCAAGAGATTTTGGAGAAACGTACGTCAGAATCCCTTTTGTATCAACCATGGCGATTCCATCCGGAGATGCAATAAACAGGCTCCGGTAAAGCTCCTCGCTCTCCTGCAACTGCTCCTGGCCGGTTTTAAGCGCATCGAACTGGCCCCGTAGCTCCTCCTTTGAGGCGGCCAACTCATCGTAAGCTACCTTGAGTTCGCCTTCAGCCTGTTTTAATGCAGTAATATCAAGCTCAATTCCATCCCAGAGAGTTCCACCTCCGGACTGATAGCGGGGGGCCGAGCGCAGCAAAACCCAACGCTCTTTGCCTGAAGGTGTACGGATACGGGCTTCGAAACTTAAGGGGGACATCGATGCAAGAGCCCTATCCTCTGCCTCTTTGAGTAAGAGACGGTCCTCTTCACTGATCTGGTTATAGAGCACCGACGGATCTTGCAGCACTTCTTCGGAAGTCACTTCATGCACACGAATGACTCCGGCACTGACATGGACAAAATGCCGCTTACCATCAGGTTCGATGACGATCTGGTAGACCAACCCGCTCGGAAGGTTGTCGGAAAGCGAACGGAGTTGTTCCTCATGTTCCCGGATTGCTTCCTCTGCCCGCTTCTTCTCGGTAATGTCCCGGGCGATACCAAGGATGGCGGGTTTTCCCAGAAAATCAATAAGGTCAACGAAGAATTCCCCCTCACGCACCTCACCGTTTTTCCGGAGGATCCGGGCCTGGAATGCGGAGGAGACGTATCCGCCTGCGAACCTTTTAGCTGCGGCCTCTTTCAATCGCTTCCTGTCATCAGGGTGGATGAAATCCCAGAGCTCCCGTTTCATGAGTTCATCATGCGAAAAGCCGCTGAGCTCTTCTGCCTGATGGTTGATAAAGAGGAAGTGGTCGTCCCGGTAGATGTAGATTGAGTCATGGCTATGCTCGACTACAAGCCGGTATTTTTCCTCGGATTCCTTTAACGCTTCTTTTGCCTGCCGCTCTTCGGTAACATCACGGGAATAGATCGCAACAGCAGCTACATCCCCATCCGGGCCGTTAACCGGGTAGAGGTGGTTCTCAAAGGATCGCCCGGTCCGGTTGTCAAGAAATACCAAAGGTTTCCGGGTTGCGATCGCCTCGTTTACTTTCATCCGCCTCATATCGGCAAGGTCCGGGGAGATGAGTGTAAACGCATCCATTCCAAGGAGGCGTTCCACAGGAAGGCCAAACCGAATGGTGGCTGCATGATTGGCAGTAAGAATGATCCCTTTGGTGTCGACCATGAGGGAGACATCCGGGGGTGCATTGAGGAGGGCATCAATAGTCTGCTGTGCTTTTTTCTGTGCCGTGATGTCAATGGACTGGATATAGACAAGATCCTTATCATGGACCTTTACCCGGGTCATGGAAGTGAGCGTAGAAAAGATCCGGCCATCGGGGGCCCTGATGTTCAGCTCGGCATTCTGGATGGTTCCCTCATGGTCGAGTTGTTTAAGGATTTCTGATTTCTGGACGGGATCAAGAACCATACCGAGTTCATCACTGGTCGTTCCAATGATAGTCTTGCGAGGCAAGCCGATCTCTTTGAGAAGCCGATCATTGATATCAATAATCTTGCCGGTCGAATGATCAACGATCATCTGGTTGATAGGGCTTGCATTGAAGAATGTGGCGAGCCGTATTTCTGATTCCAGCCGGGAATCTGCAGCCCGCTTGCGTTCCACGGCCATCCGGATCTTGTGGGATAACTCGGCAAACTGGCTTTTGGGATCGCCACCTTTCTGGAGGTAGAAATCCACGCCATTATTGATGGCCTCGATCACAACCTCCTCGCGCCCGCGCCCGGTGAAAAGGATGAAAGGGATATCGTTATACCGCTCGCGGACAGCTTTTAAGAATGCAATCCCATCCATCTCCGGCATCTGGTAATCCGAGACAATAATATCGCAGGAAGTGATGAGCGGAGAGTCGAGTGCCGTTTGTGCAGAGTTATGGGTTTTTACGCAAAAATCCGGTGATTTTTCTAAAAAAAGCCTGGCCAGATCAAGAAGAACCGGTTCATCATCTACGTAAAGTACGGTGTACATTGCTCGTATTGCTCGAACATGTTCTAAAATGCATGATATTTAAAACACCCGAAAACGGCCGGGTGAAAGAATTATCCGCAGGAACGGAAATATTACCGGTAGCAGTCCGTTTTGTAAAAGGTTATTGAATTACGGACAGTCACCGTTGAAAAAAGGAGTAGACACATAATGGACATTAAAGGGAGCAAGACCGAGAAGAACCTGCTCGCCGCATTTGCCGGCGAGTCTCAGGCACGGAACCGTTACACATTCTTTGCAAGCGCAGCAAAAAAAGAAGGTTACGAACAGATCGCGAGCATCTTCTTACAGACTGCTGAAGAGGAAAAAGAGCATGCGAAGATCTTCTTCAAACAGCTCAAAGGTGGGGATGTGGAAATTACCGCGGCATACCCGGCAGGAATGATCGGAAAGACAATAGAAAATCTTGCTGCCGCTGCTGCGGGTGAGAATATGGAATGGGGCACGCTTTATCCGGGTTTTGCAGCAACTGCAGAGAAGGAGGGATTCAAAGAGATCGCTCACCTCTTCAAAATGGTTGCAAAGGTTGAGGCGCATCACGAAGCCCGGTATGCAAAACTGCACAAGAACATGGAAAAAGGAACGGTCTTCAAGTCAGAAACTCCTGTAAAATGGTACTGCCGGAACTGTGGATATGTCGAGAGTGGAAAAACCGCGCCCGCGAAATGCCTGGTCTGCGATCACCCGCAGGCGTATTTCGAGATTGCTGCTGATAACTACTAATTTTTTTTTGAAACAAAAAGAGTTCTCGATTTTTAATTCCTGTACGCAAATGCGTGCTATTTGTGATACAGGATTCAACCCGGGGATTATCCGGCTTGGATTATTAAAAATGCTTACCCTATCCAACCCATCCGTACCCATCGCTCATACTCGTCTGTGCGGAAATCCCGGTTCTCTATTACAATATCCTTGAAAAATTCCCGGTTACCGGCAATCTCTTCTTCCTGTAGTGGATCGGAAAAACCATTCCTGATCGCATCAACGATTTTTTTTCCCAGCACCCGTGCGGAAACTTCCGCGGCATCAACTGCTTCTATACTCCCACACGTAGCGACACTGATACCTCCCACCGAAATCACGCCAAGATAATTCAGTACATGATTCTGGTATACAACCACCTCGTTACCACCGGACGTGTGGGTAGTCGCAACCGAGCAACCGGATTTCCCTGCGAGCAGCTGGTAATGGATTGCATCAGCAAGCCGATCGAAGAATATTTTCATCTGGCCTGATACGTTATCGATGTAGACCGGGGATGCAAACACAACACCATCAGATTCCTTCATCCGCTCAACAATGGGCGGGACATCATCTTCGTATACGCAGATGCCATTGAATGAGCACCCCTCACAAGCGGTACAGGGTGTGACCCGGAAATCGCAGAGATCGATTATTTCAGTCTCCGCTCCGGCTTCTGCTGCTCCTTCAAGGACGAAACTAACAAGTTTTCGTGTTGTGCTGCGAGTGGTGTGGGGGCTCCCATTGATTGCGAGGATCTTCATTCTTCAGTATACTCCTGCTTTAGATTGTTAGGCAGCGGGGATTATGAGGATAGGGGTAATGAGAGACAGATCTATGGCCAGTAGATGATCTTTTTACGACCGGGTTAATGATGTGAATTACATTTTGCCGCAAATACTGTTTTCAACTCTTTTTTAATTATTGACTCGTTTTAATTTTGGGCAACCGCGTCTCCCGGACATCACGGGTTATGTCTATAGTATATTCGAGATCACTCTATCACAATACCCGAGAGTTTGCCGCGAAACTGGCTCATATAGAGATCAAAGTAGAATCCTTTCTTCTTCATCAGATCTATGTGCGAGCCGCATTCGATTATCGCCCCTTTATCGATAACAAGGATCTGATCCGCGTGCCGGATCGTGGAAAGCCGGTGGGCGATAATGAACGAGGTCTTGTCTTTCTGGAGCGCGAGCAGACCCTCCTGTATCAGTTTCTCTGTCCGGGTGTCCACGTTGCTTGTCGCTTCATCGAGAATGAGCATGCGGGGGTTTGCAACAATCGCACGGGCGATGGTGAGCATCTGCCGCTGGCCCTGGGATAAGTTTGATCCGCCGTCAACGAGGAGGGTGTTGTACCCGTATGGCTGCTGGAGAATGAAGTCATGGGCGTTTGCCTGCTGCGCTGCCTGAACACATTCCTCGTCAGTTGCTCCTTCACGGGCGTATTTCAGGTTCGCCATAATCGTGTCAGAGAAGAGGAACGGTTCCTGCTGTACCTGCGCGATCTGAACCCGCAGCGTGTCCTGCCGGACTTCCCGCACGTCATTGTTATCAATGCGGATTGCCCCGTTCTCGATATCGTAATACCGGGTTAAGATGTTGATGATAGTACTCTTGCCGGCGCCGGTGGGACCGCAGAGCCCAAACACTTGCCCCGGTTGGGCATGGAACGTGTTATCAGTAAGAATCCGCCGGCCCGGGATATACGAGAAGTCCACATGGTCAAAGATAACGTCCCCGTCAACCGCAGGCATCGCGGGTGCATTTTTCCGGTCATCCACTCCGGGCTTCTGATCCAGGACATTAAAGACGCGTGATGCCCCCACGACCGCATTCAGGATCTGGGCATACGATGAGAAGATAGTAGTAAATGCACCTAACAGGTTGAATGAGAAACCGATAAACGCGATCAGGGTTCCAATCTCCGCCATCCCGTTCATCACCATAATGCCCCCGATAATGAGGAGGATGACAATCACAACAGTGGTAAAAATGTTCGATACCTGCTGGCTGATGAGGGCGGAGAACTGGGCTTTCTCGCCGATATCAGCAACCTTCCTGCTCATAACAGAGAAACGACGGGACGCTGCCTCCTGCTGACGGCAGGCAATTACCGTCTTTGCGCCAGAGATCCACTCCTCGGCAAACCCGTTTAAGTCCCCGGTCTTGTCCTGCAACAACACGAATGCCGGGCCGGACGTTTTTGTTATCAGCCACGATACCCCAACCAAAGCAAGGACTACAATATAAGAAAGGATTGTTAAGGATGGATTGACGAGCAGCATGACAACGCTGGTGATGATGATCGTCATGATAGCCTGGCCGGTCTGGAGTGAACCAATGCTGATGAACTGCTCAATAACCTGGGTGTCATTTGTCACCCTGCTCATCAGTTCTCCGATCGGACGCCGGTCAAAGAAGCTCAGGGACATTTTTTGGATGTGGGCAAAGAGATCGATACGGAGTTGATACAGGGCTTGCTGTGATATGTCCGAAAGCAGTTTCTGAGAGACCGCTCCCGAGATCCAGATGATTAAACCCCCTATCACCAGCCAGATGATAACCTGATATAATGGCTCAACCGGCCCGGGGCCGGCTGAGATGATGTTAGTTGCTGTCCCCATCAGGAGGGAGAAGATCGCTTCGAGCAAGGCAAATACTGCCATGAGGATGATAACTAAAGCCAGCTTCAGCCTATGGGGGGCCATGTACCCCATGAACCGTTTTACGGTGTGAATCATCGGCGGCAGACCTTCTTCATCCTGCGGAACCTGTGGGGCCGTCATGCTGCTTCGCCCCCGATAATCCCTTTCCCGAGCTGCGAATCGTAGATCTCCTTATACTGCGGGCTTGTCCTGAGCAGATCCTCATGGCGACCGTTTGCAATAATATGGCCGTTTTCCAAAAGGATGATCCGGTCAGCGGAGATCACTGTGCTGATCCGTTGTGCGATTAACAGTTTTGTGACACCGGCAAACCTCCGGTTGATTGCATCCTGGATCCGGGCTTCCGTCGCCACATCGCAGGCACTCGTACTGTCATCGAGAATCAGGATCTGGGGGTCTGCTGCAAGCGTCCGGGCAATCGCAAGACGCTGCCGCTGACCACCGGAGAAGTTCGCCCCGTGCCGTGCAACAGATTCATCATACTGCTGGGGAATGTTCCGGATAAATCCGTCTGCATCAGCATCGGTTGCAGCAGCGACAATGTTATCATCTGATGGGTTTTCTGTTGCAAACAGGAGATTATCACGGACGGTCCCGGAGAACAGGTTGGGTTGCTGGAGGCAGATTCCGATAATTCCTCTCAACATATGCTGCGGGATCTCCCTCACATCAATCCCGTCTATCGTGATCTTCCCAGAAGTAACATCATAGAACCGCGGGATAAGGTGAACGAGCGTCGATTTCCCCGAACCCGTGGGACCTAAGAAACCTATCGTCTCTCCTGGTTCTGTTGAAAAACTGATATCCTGCAGGACCAGCGGGCCGGGTTTCCCATCAGAGGCGATATACCCAAAGCTGACATGATCAAAAACAAGCCGACCTTTCACAGATTTCGGATCAACGGCAACAGGGTGATCGCTGTCTTGTACGTCTGCGGGTGTATCAAGGAGCTCGAAGATCCGGTTTAGAGAAGGGCGTGCCGCAGAGATTGCCGGCAGCACCGTCCCGAGGATCATGAACGGCATGATGAGAAGGAACATGTACTGGACTGCTGCAATCACTTCTCCTGTGGAAAAACCCGTTCCCTTGAGTACCGAGATTCCTCCCGTATAGAAAATCGCAGCAAGGGCAAGGTTGACGGATAAGAGCATTGTTGGGATAAGAACGGCGATATAGGATTGTGCACGCAAAGAAGCAACCTTTACTTTGCCTGCAACAGAGGAAAAGCGCTCGTTCTCATACGTCTGGCGCACGAATGCCTTGACCACGCGGACTCCTGCCATGCTCTCCTGCAGGGTGTCGCTCATTGCATCATACTTCTTCTGCCGCACAGTAAAGACCGGCAGGACAAACCAGAGATAGGCGCCAAGAAGTGCAGAGAACACGATAAGAAGTATGACCATGAGCCAGATCAGTGACGGGGATCGTACGGCAATAAGCAGGAAAGTGATAACGAGCATGACAGGAACGAGCGGGAGGTTTAAGATACCCTGCTGGATGGCGATCTTGACGTTCTGGATATCATTTGTCAACCGGACGAGCAGGTCAGAGGGGCGCATCCGGTCGATGTTGCCAAACGAGAGAGTCTGGATCCGGTCGTATGCCTGGGTCCTGAGGTAATGGGCAGTCCTCTCAGAGAACTTGACGGCGATGAAGGTATTAACGATCTGGCATGCCGCGGCAACAAGGGTGAGGAGCAGCATGTAGCCGCCGTAATGGACGACAACGGTGAGATTATTGCTGCTGATGCCCTGATCAATCAAAGTCTGTGAGAGTGCAGGAATAGCCAGCGTGCCAATCGCACCGCCAATTGTTAGTACGATGGAGAGCAGCAGCCAATTCTGGTTTGGTTTCCACATCACAAGGAGGCGATGTATTCCTTTTCTCATGTATCCACCTGTCCGGGACTGTTGTATCTGATAGATAGTGTTTTAGGTATTAATCGTTCCGAATTTTCCTACAAATGAACCGGATAACAGAGAGACTATAACCATCGCTCACGCAACACCAGGCCTTATTAGTTGGACAGGCCCAGGATGTTTTTAAAAACGGGGGGGGCGGGAAAAACTTCCGGTATTTTTAGAATGTATATCGACAGCATCCGGGATTTTTTTCCTTTACCGGGTTTACAAGAAGATCGAGAAATGAGAAAGAGAGAGATTATTTTTTGGATGATTTTTCATCATGATGGATTAATCTGCACTTGTTGACACACTCCCAGTTCTCGGGCAGGTATTTCCCATCAGCACCAGGTTTCATCACTGCGTTGTGCTTTGCCCCACACACAAGACATTCCATAAGTCCTGTAGATTCGTCTACTACTTTCATTACATGCTCTTTCTTTGTCATGCTTCCAATCTCGATCCGCATGGGTGATAAAGCAATGGAATGAGGAATCGGACCGGTTTGAAAATTTGTTTATGAACGATCGATACGCAGAATTTTATAAAAAAAATATTTTCCCAGTGTGTTTTTATGAATGGTTACTTCATGTCATACGTCCAATACATATGTGGTAACTCGTTCACAGAATACCTGCCAACGGATGATGCAAAAATGTCCGGTTTACTGCACATTACGCATGCGAACATCCAATACTGCACTCGCAAACATACAAGGATATTCCCGTGTCTTTGAAAAAATCATTGCAAGCCAGGGTATTTTGTAATCTGTTAATCCTATTACGAGGTTGAATTATGGAAGCTATATCATTTGAAGCCCCGCAAGTCTTTGTGCCTGATCCCATTCATATTCACATTCTTCAGGCAGTTGGCGATAAACAGGGTTGCCACATAACCCATGTAGTTCAGCAGCTTCTCCCTAATCACGGTGAGAGCAGTATCAGATCAAACGTTCGTATCTTATTGTCCAAGCGATATCTCGATGGGGGGAAATCCAGCAGTGAAATTGTACTCCGGCTTACATCGAGTGGTCGTCTTCTGCTCCAGAAAGCATCAATTATCTGATTAACTATTCGTATGCTTACCCGTATGGGATAAGCCCCACATTACTTTTCTGTAATTATTTATGTTCAGCCGGTTTTAAAAAAAGGGGACTGTTTCTCCCCATCCTGAGCAGGGCAATGTCACAAAGATCTGCCGCCAGGGTTTCCTGCCAATAGCCCGGGTCTGGTGTCCTTTTCCCGTAATATCTTCTGCAAGGAGGACATCTCCCTTGCCAAACCTGCGTTTTTCGCCACTGCCCACTTCGATCTCGGCCTGTCCATCCAAGGTAACCACGTACTCCCGGCACACCACATTGTGCCATGAATAGACATAACCGGGAGGGATCTCCCGGAAGAAAACTGCCTTTGCACCTATCGGTTCGGAGAAAAGTCCCAGCGGTCCTTTGGGATCAAAAGGTACATCGATATCTTCAAAATACGAGTGGTTGTCCCGGCCGGTGTAGTGTCGAGTGATCTTCATGGGATGTTGCCCTGATGCGATTGTGTACCTCAAAAAGGGAAAAACTAATGCATTTTTACCGAGTATTTTTGGGATTGCCCGGAACCGCAACCACGTACGCCCGATCCCTCATCTTCTCCGGGAAGTAATGGGCATCGAACCACATTGCATCAAATTCGCCATAATTGAAGTAGGTGATCCCGTCCACCCGGTCATCATGGCAATCCACAGAATCTGCAAAGATGATCACATCATCCCAGACGGTTTCTGTACCCCTTGTATCATAGCCCACGACGACCACCCAGTGACCCCCCCAGTCCATCCACTCCACCATCGTGGGAATATTATTTTTCAGATTCTCGCGAAGCATCTCGCGGTTTCCACCGGTCCCCCACGTGGCGTTCATACCCTGACGGTTGAACCACGCCGTAATCTGCTCCGGGTTGATTCCTGTTTTCTCCGAAACGTTGTAATACATTTCCCGGGCAACCCGTTCCTCATCGGCATCAGTATTATTCACGGGATTCCCGTACCAGGACATAACGGTCATAGCTGATACCGCCCCGCAGCTATAATTGGTCATTTGCTGCCGGTAACTTTTCAGGGGTATAATCGTGAGGTTCCCGTCAGATTTCAGCGTATCGAAATCGATACCGGTATAATAGTGTGGCCCGGGCAGCTGGGTGTCACGGGCATATTTCACATCACCCGAACCCAGACTGGGGGATGCAGGGAAGTGTCCCGGACTGGTAAGGATCATTGCAACAGCCAGTACTACGATAATTCCAATGATACTGGCAATGAAAAGTATGTGAAGCGGACGCATGTTCAAATCATCTCAAATGATACCCGCTGAATATCAGCCAGGCAATCCCTATAAAGATCAGGACAATAATTGCGATCATAATCTTCAGGTACGGGATCCCATGTCCGGTCTTCTTTTTTACAGCGTATCGCGAATCGGCGATATAACCGCCACATGTGGGGGTTGCCCCGCCACCTTTTCCATAAGATATTCCAATGGCAGGACGGGGTTTACTGTTCCATAGAGCAATATTGACACAATCATGGTTGGGCGGCAGCCGGCACTCTGCGCAATATTTTCCCCCACAGTACTGGCAGGAGAATGGGAGCACGACTTCATTTCCGCAGTGATCGCAATGGGTCATTACTGTTTTTAGTTGGATGCCCGGACATTAAGATTTCTGCTTCAGGAGGACCATGTACAGCCCGGGTAGCTTACTCCTGATACAAAAAAAATGAGGGGGGTTGTTACAGATGAATAAATGGCAACACACCCGCATGGGCAAAGGCGATGAATGCAAAACCGGCCAGGACCAGAACAAAAAATCCGGTTGAGACTACGCTCTTGATCGCACGCGAGCGGTGTACCGTCTTATGGAGATCCTCCCATGCATGGGATTCAGAGAGATGGAGGAGGAGAGTGAAGAAAAGATAAGTAGCATATATGGCAAGCGCCACGCCACAGACAAGCCCCCAGTTGAAGACTGCCGCAACCAGACCCCAGATGCCAATCGCAAGGTTCGCATATCCTACTTCGAGCTGGAACTCCTTATGCTCCTGCCGCCATCCCATTCGGATCTGATCGGACTCGTAATAGATGGAGTGCCGGACAAAACTGATAATCCCCACAACACCGACTAGAACAGCTGCCGCTATCCTGATTGCGATTTCAATGTTGATAAAAAGAAAAAAAATGCCGGTAAATATCCCGATCATGGATATGGCTAGGGTCGCTCCCATAAGCAGCGAGGCCTCATGCGCTGTCGGTTGTGTTACTCCCATTATATTCCCTCATACATCGTTCTTGTAGGTGAATGAACCATACAGGGAGAAAAACCCTGCGTTTTTATGGGATCAAACGGCTTATGCCCGATGGTGCCGGAATACTTAGCACATGGGGAGTTACCAGCGGGGCGATGTCATACTTGCGCCTGTCGCTTTTGAAGAGCGGGGAGGGGCAAAGACACGACCGGCCATTGTGATCTCTGCCGCTGAAAACGGGGACGTGCAGATCTGTCCTGTCAGCAGCCGGCCACCAACCGATGCGCCCTGCATTCCAATCTCACTTGATGATTTTTCCGAAGGGGGGCTTGACCTTTTTGCGGAGAGCTACGTGCTTACTGCCCGAATCCGCACCATCCGGAGCGGTGATGTCGTTGGCAAACGGGGGAGACTCAGCCCGGAGTGTACAGCGTTGGTTATTGCCCAAACGCCCGGACAAAAGGTAAAAAGCACAGATACAAAGAAGAGGTTCCGGTAAATTTTTCGCAGGGAATAATCTATGGTGAAATTGAGGGATTCCTAAGGCATAAATAAAAACCAAAGGTCGCTTCATTCACTGAGATAAAATCTCCATTTACAGAACAATTCTTTTGGATGGGGATCCGGTGGTGCAAACACGCATTCGACGCGTATGCGTTCATCGATCATCCGTGCAAAGCTTGTAAATTCTGCCCGGTGCATCTCACGGCAGACATACTCCTCCTGTCCCCGTTTGAGCCGTGCCTCCTGCGTTGGGCATGACGGTACGGTTATGATCACCTCATCTGCTTTTTCTTCAATAGAATAATCGACAATGATCGCCCACGGGAAAAGACGGAGCGCTTTGACAAACCCGGAAAGTCCCTTTTCGGTAATACCGAACCGCTGCACGAGATCCTTTGCCGCCATCCCGCCTGCTTTTCCCCACACCTGCTCGTTTATCTTCTCTGCAACAGGTTGGCCATAGTGTTCTGCAACATAGATGAACCAGAATGCATCAACAACCCGGTAGTGCCAGAGAAGGAATTCCAGGTACTTGCGTTTCTCTTCATCCGTCATCCGGTCAAAGATTGCAGGGTTTGTCATAATTTGTCCATGAGAAGGGTTGCCCGGCAAGGTAAAAGAGTGTGCGGTGCCTTCATAACGGGATTTCATTACGCTTATCAGTTCCTGCGATAAGGTTGTTGTGATGGATATCTCGGGTAATATCAGGGATATTGAAGAGAATGTTGGACGGTTGTCACGGATACAGAAAATCCTGCTCGGTACGGATGGCTCTGTTACGCAACTGTTAGAGTCGATCACGGGAAATCCCGTTACGGTAAAAACACTCGTGCAGGAGATTGTCCCCGCAGATGCACAGACCGCAGACCGGGTGGATGTCAGTATGGGCGATCCGGTAAATCACCGGGTTGTCGAACTCCGGGATACCGTGACAAACGATGTGCTGATCTATGCTATATCCGAGACACCGGTTGAACGGCTTTCCCCGTCATTTAAACAGGATCTGATGATGGCCGATATCCCCATCGGAAAGATCATAAAACAACACCATATTGAGGCACGGCGGGAGATCCTTTCAGCCCGCGTAACTGCTGCTACCCTAGAAACGGGCCGGATTTTTTCTCTCTGCCCAAAAGAACCCGTGCTCAGCCGGCAGT
The DNA here is from genome assembly GCA_963676675.2 of uncultured Methanoregula sp. Lineage (GTDB taxonomy): Archaea > Halobacteriota > Methanomicrobia > Methanomicrobiales > Methanospirillaceae > Methanoregula. The sequence goes on from OY781161.1 coordinate 2,859,959, forward strand.
ACCAGATCATCCATAAGGACAAGCCCCTGATATTTATCGAGGAGCAGTTCCCCTACAACCAGTTTCTTGACGAGCGGCGGATCATTGTAAACACGCCATCCCGGATCCATGTCAGCCTGATTGACATGCATGGCGGTTCAGGAAGAGTAGATGGCGGGATCGGGATCGCGCTCGATGAGCCGAGTGTATTACTTGAAGTGCAGCAGAACCCGGATATCCGCGTGACCGGTTGCGACACCGCCACACAGGAACGGGTGAGCGGCATCGCTTCAGAAGTACTCCGGCAGATACATGCCGGAGCCGGGGCTTCAATTCACGTACGGTCGCACTATCCAGCTCATACCGGTCTTGGAAGTGGTTCGCAGTTGGCCCTTGCCACTGCACGGGCACTATGCGAACTCTATGGCAAAAATATACCGGTAACAGAACTTGCCCGGTTTGTCGGTCGTGGAGGTACATCCGGGATTGGTACTGCGGCCTTTGAACAGGGTGGCTTCATTATCGATGGTGGACACCGGTTCGGACCTGATGGAGATAAGACAGAATTCCAGCCGTCATCGGCTTCGCGGGGAGTCTCTCCTCCCCCGGTTATCGCCCGCCACGACTTTCCTGCCGAATGGAAGATACTGCTTGCCACACCGGAGTTACCCGCAGGAGCAAACGGTGCGACGGAGGTCGACATTTTCAGGCGCCACTGCCCGGTGCCCCTCAGTGAGGTGCAGGCTCTCTGCCACGAGGTATTGATGCGAATGCTGCCTGGGATCGCAGAGCATGATCTCGACCTCTTCGGCTCATCGATTAACTCTATTCAGTCCCTCGGGTTTAAGAAAGTAGAACTCGGCCTCCAATCTCCTGAAATCACCGGGCTCCTCAATGTAATGCGGAGTGCCGGGGCAGCCGGTGCGGGCATGAGTTCGTTTGGGCCAACCGTGTATGCAGTAGGGGACACCGGTATGAACGCGATCAAACAGGCTGCACAGTCGTTCATGAAAGAATCGGGCGGGGGCACCACCCTCATCACCATGGCCCGGAACAGCGGGGCTGTTGTGCGGGTAGCGTGACTATAATCATTTAAAAAAGGATCATGGGTATCATTCTTCATGTGCTGGCCTTCACGGCCTGTGCCCACTTGGTAATCACACCTTCTGCAGGTTTGGTGCGGTACTGGATTCCGATGCTGATCTTTGCAGGTACGTCAGGATCCATGGATTCGTCCCATGCAAACCCGTTGGGGATGATCCCGCTGATGCGCTCCCGTCCTTCTGCCGCGGTGAACAGGGCATCATAAGCATCCGCCTGCCCGATCCAGTCCGGTTGTGCAGATTTTACAGCGGGGTTATTGATGTCGAGTGGGTCGATATCAAACCGGTTTGCAATTATTCCGCCTTTGTAGGAGGGGATCCCGGGGACCAGACGGATTTTGATATTCTTGGCCTTTGCATTCTGTTCAAGGGTGTCCAGGTATGCACCGAATTCACGGGTAAGGGTTGACCGGTCGGTGTCCTGTGAAGTCACATATCTGGGGGGGATTGTGTACAGGAAATAATAGCAGTTGTCGGCCATCGTATAGTAATCGTACTGTGTCCAGTCCTCATCCTTATTATTCCCGTCCATGAACCCATAGGTATCAAGCACGACACCGACCCGTCCCTTGAAGACAGATTTCACATCGCGGATCGTCTCTTTCCAAAGGACGTTTGCTTCTTTTTCCGTAGGATGGAAATTCGGCGTATTCCATCCGGGAGTGATGATCATCTCATCGAACCCCGCTGAATTCAGCATGGCGGCTTTTTCAAGAAGCATTGCCCGGTACTTTGTGAAATAGTCTTTAGTCCACTCATATGTGCGGGGGGTTCTAGACCAGCGGTCCCAGTCTGCAGCAGTATCTTTCCCGATATTACCTGATATTCCGGATAAAACATACTTGCTCATATCAGCGAAATGCACACTGGTCTTCCACCCGATCTTCATGCCGTTCTTATGGGCTGCTGCCGCAAGACGGTTTATGTCTTCCTGCGTCATGACTTCGTCACGCATATCGTTGGCGAAGATGTCACCTTCATAATGATAGTCCATATCCGTCACCCAGTCGGCACTTACATTCTTGAAAATCGCACGCTGGAAGTCGGTCACATACACTTGAGATGCCCCGATCTTTGCAGCTGCCAAAAAGGAAGAGTCGCTGTTCTGGCGGGTATCCTCAAACATCATCATGTTGTAATTCTTCCCCCACGTGTCGCTCATGTAGAGGCCCACTGAGAAGTCCTTGCTGAAAGCTGGGCTGAACGGCGATCCCTGCCAGCCCCAGACCCCATCGTTCAGCCGGGTCTCCGGTCTGCTTACCAGCGCAGAATAGGTTCCGGCAGAATCCTTTCCCCCGGAGGAATACCGGTACGAGAGCCTTTCGCCGGTCTTTGCCTGCAGGCTGGCAGTCCAGCCATCAGAACCGGCCAAGGTCATGGGAACGGGTGTACTGCCATCCCTGGAAAACATGACCGCCCCACCGGCAGTACCCGGGGGCACAGAGACATAGACCGATACTTTTGTGGGAATTCCGGTTGCCGAACCACTGCTGCCACACCATGGCGGTTGCGGCCACGGGCCGGCCGGGGGGCAGTACCCGACAGCGGCCATGCCGATGGTTCCGACAACAATAATGGCGACCAGCGCAAGGACTATCTTGACAGCAACGTGCATGAAAAAGACCTGCACTTCAAAAAAATATATGGGTTGTGATCTGATTATTTCCCGATCTTGACAAGCATCTCTTCAAGCGACGGGTACTTTGACTCGATCTTCTCGACCTTACCCCCCGCTTCCCCGATAAGACCGGTACATTCGTTGAGCTCAGCCATATTCTCCGCATCGCACACAAAAAGCCCCTCTTCCTGGCGGTAGGTCTTGGAATGGCCGATCAGTTTACCCGCATTATCGATCGAGAAGAAGATAGCGTACGTAAGTGTACCGAACTGCTCGCGGAGCTCCTTCATGGTGCCAAAGGCCAGCATCTTCCCGCGCCTTAAGATCATCACTTTATCGCAGATCGCCTCGACCTGGTAGAGGTTGTGTGCCGAGAGGACGATTGTCTTGCCCTCCTTTTTTAATGTGCGCAGGTAATCGGCAATGAACCGTGAGCTCATCGGATCAAGCCCACTAGTCGCTTCATCGTAGACAAGGAAATTTGGTTCATGGATGAGCGACCGGGCGATCGCCGTTTTACGCTTCATCCCTTTTGAGAACTCACCGAGTTTTTTACCTTCAGGCTCCAGCGAGAGTGCGGCAAAGAGCTGGTTGGACCGGACCCGGATCTCCTGCGGGGAGAGCCCGTAAATTTCTCCAAAGAACGCGAGATAGTTCTCTGCAGTCATCGTTTCGTAGAGCCGGGATTCCTCGGGAAGGTACCCCAGATTCTCTTTGAGCGCAACCGGATTTTTCACCACATCGATATCGTTGATGAAAAGTTCACCTGATGTCGGGGCAATCAGTCCTGAAATAATCTTGAGCAGCGTTGTCTTGCCAGCCCCGTTGTGCCCGATTATCCCGAAGATCTCACCATCTTCAAACTCGAAACTGACACCATCCAGTGCCATAAAACCATCAAAGTTTTTCGTGAGATTGCGGGCGGTTATCATAGGGAAATGCCTTTCAATCAAATGTGGGTGGAATCAAAGATATAGATTGGGATGGAGGCACCTGCACGTGTAAACGATATCGTGCGGGAATAACCGATCTTTTTTGAGGAACACCGTTCTATATCAACAGACGTTAAAAACAAATAGAACAATAGCATTTTCTCCTGCAATTGTACGTTGATTAAAAAAGCGTAGACAGATCGTTTCTTGTCAGCACCGAGTACTATTTGAACGATACCAAATACTATTCTGTACTCCAGATTTCGCAGGGTAATTGATATTATTAAATCGGGAGAACTTTCAGGAGCCATATTTCATATGGGCAGGCTTACCGACATCTCGACCATAGCGCGATGGGAAGTGAAGAAATCCTTCACCATGATGAGCCGGGACGTACTGCCATTTGCCGTTATTCTCTTCGTGTTGCTGGTGGCAGTAACGGGCTTTGCCACCCAGACGGGCATGCACCTCCAGGACGGCATGTATGAAGTGGGCGTGGATAATCCGCAGATCGCAGATCTGATCGCAAGCGATGCCCGGTTCTCCGTTTACCAGACGGACGCGGCAACACTTGAGAAGAACCGGAACGCATTTGACCTGATCATTATTCGGGGTCAACTGTATAGCAACCCGACCGACCGGGCAAAAGCGGCACAGAAGACTTTCGAACGCGATTATGCCAAATACATCAACACGGTCTACAACCGGGAAACAGATCTCTTCGCCGCTTATCCGCTCTGGATCGATGTCCAGACCGTGAAAAGCGAACTCACCTTCTTATCCACCCAGTCGGGCCAGTACGTGCAGGCTGCACCAAGCCGTAAAGCACCGGTACCTGAAGGAGAGATAAGTAACGTCCCCACACCGTCCGCAGCACTGGATTTTACCAAAGAGGAACTCCGGAAGGAACTGGTCAAGACAAATGCAAAGAACACCCAGATCTCGCGCTATACAGAAGTCCTTAGTTCCTCTGAAAGCACGATGGGGAGGTTCAAAACACCATCACAGCTCTCGCCCCCGCTGCCTTTTGATTCCATTATCCTCGTTTTCGTCTTCATCTTCCCGCTCTACTTCACCTCGCAGTTCTTCATGATGAGCATCATGAACGAGCGCATTGAGCGCAAAGGCGAAGTCCTGCTCTCAACACCTGTGGCATCCTCTTCGATCATCATCGGAAAACTGCTGCCCTATTTTATCGGTATGGTTGCTATCTGCACCGCACTCACCCTCTACGTTCGGGCACCCCTGATAATCATTCTCCCCCTCATACCGGTCATCATCTTCTTCCTTGCAAATGCGCTTCTTATCGGCATGCTCTCGCGCAGTTTCAAGGAACTCTCGTTCATCTCCATCTTCTTCTCAACAGTCGCTACCTCGTACTTATTCTTCCCTAGTATATTTGCAAATGTTCACGTCATCTCCCTTATCTCCCCACTGACATTGATCGTCCTCTCAATACAAGGCGCTCCATGGACGGTCACTGACTACCTCTACTCCACATCCCTGTTCTGGCTGACCGGGGCGGTGCTCTTTTACATAGGGATGAAAAATTTCAAAGAAGAGCGGCTCTTTTCAGAAAAATCGCTCCTGCCACGGATCCGCGAGTTCCTTTCCGAGATAATGAGCCGAAGGCACCCGTTTCTTTCAGTCTTTTTACTGACCGGGTTCTCCATACCGTTTGTGTTTATGGTTCAGCTGATGAGCCTTACGCTCTTTTTCAACCTGCCTATGCCATATTCGCTAGTACTCCTCCTCATCTTTGCCGCACTGGTTGAGGAATGTGCAAAAGCAATCGGCATCTATACACTCTTTGCCCAGAATCCGTCATTTTTCACCTGGAAGAACCTGATCGCTGCGTGCGCCGCAACAGCCATAGGATTTCTGGTTGCTGAAAAACTGCTCCTCTTCATCACGCTTGCCCAGATCAGCGAATCAATCTTTGGCAGTATTCTCTTCCTGTCGTTAGGAGTGCTCTGGATGCCGCTGCTCCTGCATTTTGTGGGAGTGCTGATCGTTGCATGTTCGCTGAAGTTCTGGGGACGGAAAGGTTTGATTGTCGGACTTGTGCTTGCCACTTCTGTTCACTGCATGTATAACCTCTACTTTATCCTAGGGTGGATCGGATGAAAGCGCGTCACTTGTCAATTATCGCAAAGAAAGAATTCCGGGGACTGTTCAATGAACGCACGATCCTGCTTGCTGTCCTGCTCCAGCTCTTCATAGCCATGTTCTCATCGTTTCTCATGGTCGGTCTTACTTCCATGTATGATCCTTCATCTCTTTCGAAGTATTCGCGGTATAAATACAACATCGCTTATGCCGGGAACGATTCCGCAGTGCTCGGATATCTCGAAAGCAGCCCGGACTTCCGGGTCTACCCGATGGATCTCTCAACCGGGGTTGCCGCATTAAAAGAGCGGAAGCTTTCAGCAGTTATCTACGTTCCCGACACCTCCCCGGAGGCAGATGAGCCGGTCAAGATCACGCTCTATACACTGACTAATGATCTCCAGAGTGCGATTGTTGATGTGAAACTCAAGGATATTTTCTTAAAATACGAAAAGGATCTGCGCCTCATTCGGGTAGACCGGCTCAATGAACAACCGATCCCAATTCAGGTTCCCAAAACCAGTGGGGGTGGGGACTTCTACGAGTTCGTATATGGACTCCTGATCCCCCTGCTGGTCTTCATGCCGGCGATCATTGCATCTGCACTTGTCATCGACTTGATCACCGAGGAGTACCAGCACGAGACGTTAGAGACCCTGATCTCGACACCGGTTACGTTCTCAGAAATGGTCTGGGGCAAGGTGCTTGCCTGCGAACTGCTGGTGCCAATCCAGGCCGGAGCGTGGTTATTGTTGCTGATGGTCAATGGCATCGTGATCGAAAATGCCGGGCTGATCCTGCTGCAGGTTGTAGTCACATCACTCATTCTCATCCTGCTCGGCGCCATTACCGCCATTCACTACCGGGAGAGGACTGCGGCGCAGTTCATCTTCTCCACTTCACTGGTGGTTGTGATTCTCTTTGTACTGGCATTACCATCAAACCCGCTAAACCTTCTTACCCGGCTTGCGGTTGGCACTGCCGGTCCCGAACAATGGCTGGTGCTCGCAGCAACGGGAGGTATCATCATCATTCTTGGGTACCTGACCCAGAAATATGCCGAAAAAGTAGGGAAATCACACCATTCGGGATGATAATTAAAAAGGGCTTTGTAGAAACTTCCTCTAAATGCCGAGAAAAACAAGCCAGTTCCTTCTTCCGCGTTTATCTCCGATTCTACAAAATTTAAAAAGGATATTTATACTGATGATGTGACCATCGGCTGATCGATGGCTTTGTAGGTTTTTCCTGCGCTGGTCACAAAGACCTCGACCCGGTCATTTCCCCTGCTACCCTGCATCACCAGCTCATCTCCGCGCCGGGGTTTCCGCTGCTTGTCGTTCAGGTACTGTTCGATAACCTGCCCGTCAGAGAGGGTCACTCTCATCATGACATTCTGGACAGATATCTCTCCTTTTCCTCCGTTATAGAGCAGGTGAAGGGAAAAGTCGGGGCGCTCCTTGGTGAGTTGGAGATCGACAAACTGTTCCGGGGGCAATGTATCGACGGTTACGGGAGTTGATACGACAGTTGCAACTGAAGAGATAACAGGAGATGGCGGGGGGGTGAAAATGTCCACGGGTTTGATCTCTGCCTGTGTGGGGCTCGTGCAACCAGCTGAGAGCGCACAGAGCACCAGCACGAGTGCAGTCAGCAGGAACAGGGTGCTTTTCATGGTGATTGCTTTAAATTTGCATATATTTCTGATTTGTGCTAGTAAATAGTGCTGGTACAAACCTGCATGACCATGAATTGTTTTACCTTATCACACAGTTCCGGGTTTGTAAAAACACGCAAAATGACAAGATAGAACAGTTAAATTAAAAAGGACACCCGGATTAACGTTATGTATCAGGAGTAACAGGGAATGTTCTGTCCTAAATGTGGAAAAGAGACCGATGCATCGGGAAAATTCTGCCAGTGGTGCGGGTTTGATATCGCATCTATTCCGGTAAAGCCCGTCGTGGTTCCTGAAGAGGAAGAGGGGCCGGAAGTCGGAGTGTATGCAGGTCTCGGGCGGAGGTTTATCGCGTTCATTGTCGATGCGATCCTCATCCTTCTTATTGGAATTGTAACGATCACGTTTTTCTCGCTGACAAACGGGATAAAATATGCGTATTATCTATCGGCCCAGGGAGCGCCGATTTCTCAACTCACTGAGGCTGGCACACCGGATGCAGCACTCGCCCCTATAGTTGCTGCGTTCGGGATGCTCATCATCGTAATCCCATGGTTGTACTTTGCCGGGTTTGAATCCTCCCGCAGCCAGGCAACGCCCGGTAAAGTGCTGATGCGCATCATGGTAACCGACATGGAGGGTAACAAACCCACTTTTGCCAGGGTTACGCTCCGCCACTTCGGGAAATTTATCTCGGCACTGATTATCTTTATCGGATTTTTGATGATCGGTTTTACGAAAAAACGTCAGGGACTTCACGACAAGATTGGAAGATGCCTCGTGCTCCTTGAGGACTGAATAATTCCCCAAAAGTATCCAATCATTTTTTCCCACTTATTTTTCTACTTAATACGGTTTTAGGCAATTTATGAGATCAAATCATCTAAAAAGAGTTATTTGTACCAGATCTTCAAGCCAAGTAAGACAAGAATCAGAACAAACGTTATCACGTTTGCCATGATGATGGGTGGCGATTCTGTCCAAATCCCGTAACAGGTCCAGAGAAATATTCCTGCTGCAAAGAGAATGAGCATGGCGAGAGAGATGTCCCGGGTTTCTTTGAGTTTCCATGCCCGTATAACCTGAGGTACAAACGAGATCGTAGTGAGGACACCTGCGATATAACCGACGATTACAATGGTATCCATGAACTGTTCTCCAACTAGTATTTTTCATGCGACCATTTATACCGGTCGCGTTTTCTTACCCAAAAAGATGGGGGAAGTGAAATGAGTGCTAACAGTATCAGGCCAACACCGGTTCTAGTGAAAACTGGTCGGCAACAACAAGCCACTTCCGCCCACCTTTTTCAAGAAATAACATATCCCTACCCTGAAGTGTCAGATTCTGCCCTCCCATCACAAAGGTGATGGAGAAAAAGTACGAAATCACGGCGCTTTTTCCACCATTATAGATCTGTACCTTGTGATAGGTCTCCCGCCATTCATGGATAACTGCCGCTTCACAAAATGCCCGCCATCCGGCAACATAGGCATCCTGCCCTTCGAGTCTCCCGGGGATTGTCGGGACTATTGCGATGGCGTTTGGATGGATGTACTGCCGGAATGCTTGTTCATTCCATGATACTGTCCAGCAACGGTTCATTGCCTTGATGATATCTACTATTTTCTGGGTGCGTGCAGTGTTGTCCATAGTTGCTCCAGAATAATTGCATAAGAGAACAGGTAAAAAGTAAAAGGTGTAGGGAGTGAAAGTATGCGTAACGTCAACGGGGTTCCGGAGGAAACTTCTCTTGCACGCGTTCCCGTACTTCAACGAGCCACTCCTTCCGCTGTTCCTCCGTGCTGGTAACAACAACACCAAACATCTTCCGATAAAAGACCGACACTCCACAGAGGGAGAAGATACAATCCTTCCAGATCCGTTCGAGCGGGTCCCCAAATACCTCCTGCTCCCGCGGGTCTGGGGTGTTGGATGTGTTGAAGACAATGACTGCTTTTGCCTTTAAGAGCCCGATGGGGACCCCTTCACCGGAATCTGTTTCGGAAAACCGGTAGGCAACCCCGGCGCGTATCACCCGGTCGATCCAACCTTTGAGGATAGCGGGTGGCATCCCCCACCAATTGGGGTGCACGATCACGATACCATCTGCAACCGCTATCTCGGAACAATGGGCAGCAATGGCTGGTGGGAGTGGAGCATCGCGGGGAATCTCCCCATGAGGCAGGAGAGGATCGAACTGCTCCGCGTACAGGTCATGGAAAAAAACAGTATGACCGGCCTCGCGAAGCGCGTCGGCAGCAGTATTCGCAATCGCGTAGTTAAAGGAACCACTGTGCGGATGAGCGAGGATAACGGAGATCTTCATCATTTCCCTCATTTCCGTGCGGTTGCTTTAAAGAAGGTGTAGCAGAATACACCGTCCGGTTCGGCAGTTCGGTAGAGTGCCACTACTCCACGGTTCCATGCGTCTTGGTTCATCAATCCATTTTTCATTACCTCAGGGCCAACTCCTTCGACCATGGCGGTGAAGGTCAGTTTTGTAAATCCTTCAACAAGACCTGGGCGAGAGGCATCGACATAGACCATCCGCGGCGAGACCCTGACATCTGTGTATCCCGCACCAGCCACCAGCGGGTAGAGTTGTCTCCCGATCAGGGCATTGCCACCCGCTTTCTGCTGGAGTTCTACAAGGCAGCCAATTGCCCATCGGGCATCCGGGTTCTCCGGGTGGAAGAACGTGGACCCGTGATCCCCTTCAATCACGGTTATTGTCCCACCTTCTTTGAGGAGCGGGCGAAGCTGTTCCAGTGCCGTTTGAGGCTTCGCCAGATGCTCCAGAACAAAACAGATAAAGATATGATCGAAGCTTGCCGGGGGGAACGGAAGATGGAAGATATCTCCCTGCCGGAAGGAAACACTGGTTATCCCTTCCTGCCGGATCTTCTCCTCCGCCCGTTTTATCGAGTCCTCCGAAATATCGACCGATGTAATCTGGGCACTAGGGCTGTTTCGTGCTAAGATCACAGTTTGGGCACCTATTCCGCAGCCGGCTTCGAGAACCCGTGATCCTGCAGGGTAGCGGGTGTCATCATGCAGGAGCCCTGTGAGGGTCTGTGCCTGATCCGCGAGCCGCTCCGACTCGCGTACTGAATAACCATGAACATACTTTTGATGTGCCATTAAAAATCCTCAAGAGGCCTGTTGCAACCGCAGGGCCTCATACCGAACATTGTACTTTTTTGTTGGTCGCTGTACAAAAATGTACTGTAACAAAGGATGGCAGGATAGGGATCCGTGAATACCATAAGCGCAGAAACGACAGTAGAAAAACCTAACTGTAAATTAACAGCTCAATTCCCAACAACCGGGTAACCAGATGAAAAGTAACAAGGCCGGGGCCGAGATTCGAACCCGGGTCGGAGGATCCACAATCCTCTAGGATGACCAACTACCCCACCCCGGCAATTTGCCCTTTTAAATTTGCACTTCGCTTTGATTAATCTATCCTTATTGATCATTCAGAATTGTGCCTTGGAACGGAGACCGGTCCTGGCCCGGTTTTTATCCATGGTGATTGTTCGTCCACACGCCCCGTACATCATGGTGACTATTAATAGGGTCGGGCATCCATTACATATCAGGTGGCTCTGAACGGTATTCCTTAACAGTGTGGTGTAAGAACTCGACCACGCGTATGACAAGGAAGCAGGAAATCTATTTTATTCCTGTACAGAGCTGAAAGAGACAAAAGTAAGGTGAGGGTATATGGCGGGAAACCCGAAGATTAGGACGCCGATTGTCTGCGTTATGGGGCACGTGGATCACGGCAAAACTTCGCTCCTTGACCGGATACGAGGCTCATCGGTCGTGAGCTCAGAGGTAGGCGCGATCACCCAGCACATCGGTGCGACGATCGTTCCCATCGATGCAATCCGCGCTTTGAGTGGGTCGATGGCAAAAGTACCGGTCAATATCCCCGGTCTGCTTTTCATCGATACCCCGGGTCATCATGCATTCACCACGCTCAGAGCCCGCGGTGGTGCTCTCGCAGACATGGCAATCCTTGTCGTTGATATCAACCAGGGATTCCAGCCGCAGACAATCGAAGCGCTCCAGATCCTGCGCGCCTGCAAGACCCCGTTTGTTGTTGCCGCAACCAAGATCGATCGTATCCATGGCTGGAGAATCTTTGAAAACGAATCGTTCCTGTCATCCTTTGCCAAGCAGAATGAGAGGGTACAGAACACGGTAGAGACGAAGACCTACGAAGTTGTAGGAAAACTATCAGAATTGGACTTCTCCGCAGATCGGTTCGACCGGGTATCAGATTTCCAGCGCAACCTTGCCATTGTGCCAGTTAGCGCACACACGGGAGAGGGAATCTGTGACCTGCTGATGGTCATGATAGGGCTTGCCCAGCGCTACATGGGAGATGCCCTCACCCTCGCAGTAGAAGGTCCAGGTGCCGGAACGGTTCTTGAAGTGAAAGAAGAGCGCGGGCTGGGAACGACCCTGGATGTGATCCTGTACGACGGTACGCTCTCGATTGGCGATGAGATTGCTGTTGCAACACAGGATGACGTGATCTTTACCAAGGTGCGGTCGCTCCTAAAACCACGACCCATGAAAGAGATCCTTGTTGAGGACCGGTTCGAGCGCGAGAAAACGGTTGTTGCAGCAGCGGGAGTGAAAGTCACTGCACCCGATCTGGAAGGAGTAATCGCGGGTTCTCCGTTCTTTGTAGTCCGGGGCAACCGAGATAAGATCGAAACCAGGATCAAAAAGGAGATGACTGAGATCCATGTCAACCTTGCTGAAGAGGGAATCGTCATCAAGGCTGATACCATCGGGGCACTGGAGGCACTCTGCAAAGAGCTGGAAGGAAAAGATATTGGCGTTATGCATGCGGCAGTTGGGCCGGTGAGCCGGCATGATCTGATAGAGACCGAGACTATAAAAAACCCGGTATTCCGTGTCCTGCTCTCATTCAATACACCCCTTCTTCCCGATGTCGCGGAGATGATCAAAAACCCGCTATATACCCAGGTGAAAGTTTTCGAGGGGCGGGTCATCTACCAACTCATCGACCAGTACGTTGCATGGCGGGATGAACAAAAGCGTCTCCAGGACAAACTGCGGTTCGAACATGTAGTGATGCCGGCAAAGATCCGGCTTATGCCCGACTGTGTCTTCCGGCAGAGTAACCCGGCAGTTGTTGGGGTCCGGGTCCTGGGCGGGAAGTTACGCAATGACGTTAACCTGATCAAGCTGGATGGCAAGAAAGTAGGCCATCTCAAGTCAATGCAGCTCCGTCAGGAAAATATCCGGGAAGCGGATGCCGGACTTGAAGTTGCGATCTCAATTGAAGGTGCAACGATTGGGAGACAGTTAAACGTGGGAGATGACCTGTTTGTGGATGTTCCTGAGCGGCACGTAAAAGTGCTGGAGAAGGAGATGCTCAAGTCATTGAACACGAGTACCCAGGAAATCCTGGAAGAGTACACGTCGATGCGGAGGAAAACCGAACCATTCTGGGCGAAGTAAAAACGCGATTACCCGAAATGACACGAGGGTTTAATAGCGTATTAGTATAATAAAATGGGTACTTCTCATGTGTAGGCTATCGAGCCGGCAGTTCGAGACGTGAAAATCCTGAAACCGGGTTTTTTCCAGAAAAAGACCAATAAGGAGAGATTTGAATGGTGGACTTAAAAGTCGTAGTATCAGACCCCAAGACCGGTCGCGCCTACAATGTCGATGCCAGTGGTGGCGCGGCAGGGTCGATCGTTGGTAAGCGTATTGGCGATGAATTAGATGCGGCCCCGATAGGGCTTGCAGGATACAAGATCAAGATCACCGGTGCATCGGACAGGACCGGCATTCCTGCAAAGAAGGGAATACCCGGCGCAGGGCGCAGGAACCTGCTCCTTGCAGGCGGAATTGGTTTTCACCCTACTATGGACGGAGAACGCAGGAGAAAGACTGTCCGGTCCAGTGAGATCACTCAGGATTTCGTGCAGATAAATGCTAGCGTGACTGCCTATGGCGAGAAAACTCTCGATGAGCTCTTCCCGAAGGTTGAAGGGGAGAAGGCTGAGAAAGCTGCGGCAAAAGCCCGCGGTAAAAGATAAGATACCAATTCTTTTTTAAGATTTTATCAAACGTTTAAAAAAGGGATTTATATCTGAGATTTGACGCTAACTTCGCCAAAGGCAGAAGAGTTCTTGGCAAACTTGAGTGCCTTTCCATCCTTGTAGATCTCAACAACTATCTCGTGATTGGTGGAGCTATCTTCCTTGTGGAATGTTGCAGATACCGCTCCGGTAGTAGCATTGAGAGGGAGCACGCGCTCTCCTGAATTTCTCACCGTCACCATCTCTCCGTTTATCCCATAGGTTCCAGCAAATCCACCAATATAGCTCACTTTGACAAAAGCCCCGGTGCCCGGAACGGCTTCAGTTGGTGCTTCTTTAATCGATACGGTGTTTATTCCTGTTCCTGAAACAGCCGTTAACTGGGCAGAAGTGCCCGAAGGTGCTTGGGTTACCTGCGCTGAAGTGCTTTGATCTGGCGCAGTCTTCACGCCAGTGTTCCCACCCCCCATAAAAAACACGAGCGCTATGATTACAACTGCGATGACCCCTACAATTGCCGCGATAGATACCCACGGCTTATCCCACGGATCGTTTCTTCTCCTCATAAGTCATCACCGGACTTCATTAAGGATAGATTTTGAATAAATGGGCGAAATACTTTGTGCTCTTCTGATTTGGGATTTGATACAAGCCAATAGAGTTTCAACGAAAGGGTTCAACCTTTCTTCACACCCTGTAAAAGGGCATCGGATAAATCCTCAAAGGGGACTCTGTATTTTTTTGCGAGAAGAACAAGGGCTGCGGGTGGCAGAAGGTGACTGTCAAAACCGTCTCTGATTGTCTGGTTCATCTCCGCAACGATATCGGTCTCCTGCATAGTTGTGGCTTTTACTATCCGCCCAATTAGTACCTGCGCAGGATCATTGCACTCAAAAATGGCAGATGTGGGCTTGAACCCGATTGGTATTGTAATTGCTGCAAGATCAAAACGTGGAGTATACACCCCGTTTTCAAGACTCATAAGCCCCTCTTCTTCCGCACGACGCAGGATCAGATTTGCCTGATCGGTGCTCATCCATTTCCGGTCGAGTGCGTAATAGTAAACCAACTCATTTTTTCGCATCCCGGTCTTGCGGGTATGTTTGAACGGTGCAGCGACCGTGATCCGGAGTGTCACTGAGCGGTACCTAAGAGAATATTTTTCATATCGAGCGCATCTAACCCTTCACCGCTGCCTTCCTTTGCAATATCTATGTCCGTGCGAGACACCTGATCGGTAAGACGAAGGTAGAAGACGTCATTTGCTATGGGAACCTTCCCCCCACCGCGCAGGGCTAACGCAAGCACAGAACATTTCAGGTCTACAGCTTCTGTGATTACACCGGGTCGTAAAACATCAGGAGAGATATCGCCAAACGTTGCCCGGTCGAGAGCAATTTCTATCCGGGTTTTGACCCGGACCAGCTCTTTTCCGGTCGTCTTTGTCGACTCGTGATTATCCAGATCGGCAATATACCTGAGCGTCTCGTTAAAAGGCATCCCCATCGCAAATGAGAGATCCACCCTCTGGGGGAAACGATAACAGATCCTTCGCATAGCTAGAATATGCAAGTCTGAAAGAAAAAAGATTACTGGTCTGATATTGATTATGCGAGCAACACTGCGTTGATAACGCCATCCTGGCCCGGACGACTCATAATGCGGGCGTTTCCGATCTCGGTTTTGATAACTGCACCCTTTGTGAGAAGGTTCCGCCGGACATAGTTCGGGTTTGCGTCATTCTTCTCGACCTTTTCGATCTTCACTTTTTTTGTTTCACCGTTTGTTGGGTTGGTTACATTTGCAAAGGCTGCCCGGAGCGCCCGGACCTTATCGTTCCCACCATACGTGCGGATGATCGTCCTGCGATCTTCCCCGATATGGGTGTCTGCCGGTGCAAGACCGATTTCCGCTCTCCGCTTCATCGCTGCCGGACGGCGCCTGCCACCGGTTACCTTACGTACTGATTCTCCCTGCCACTGCATGGTGTCACTCTCTATAAAATCTTCCCGGAATAGTCTTCCCGAAGATGGTGCTCTATATGTTCCCTTCAGAATTATTTATAGTATTTCCCGATGGCATGTTTTTCTGCTGCCAGAAAATCTGATGATGACAACAGGTCTTCCTCATAAAATCCAGCAGTCAATTAGTACCTGAGTATTTCACGCAAGGATGCTGTCGAGCAAGGCTGCAACGCCATCACCGGTTTTTAAATTTGTCCGGAATACGGGCATCGAAGGATTGTACCGCTTGATATCCGATTGCATCCTGTCCAGGTTTGCCCCTACAAGCGGTGCGAGATCAACTTTATTGATCACGCCAATCGTGCAGTCCCGGAACATCATCGGGTGTTTATTCACGACATCATCTCCTTCTGTAGAACTCACAACAACGATCCGCTTCTCGGCGCCAAGCCGGAAATCAGTGGGACAGACCATGTTACCCACGTTCTCGATGAAGAGCACATCGATATCATCGAGTGGGAGGTGGTCAATTGCGTGTTCAACCAGATGGGCATCGAGATGACATTCCTTGCCGGTGTTCGCATTGAATGCCGGAATTCCCAGTGCAACAATCCGCTTAAAGTCATCATCCCCATATACGTCACCGGCAATTGCACCCGCTTTTAACCCTTTTTTGTTGAGCAGCGGAACAAGACGTTCTATGAGCGCGGTCTTACCCGAACCAATCGCCCCAAGGAGATCAAACGCCCGGACCCCGTGTGCCTTTAAGTGCTGTGCATTCTGATTGGCCAGAGTGTTGTTGACGTCGTATACATCTTTCTCAATCCTGACGTCGATATGGTGCATATAACAAAGTTGGAGCGTACACTGTTTATACCTTGACCCACAAACCCTCCTGCAATGGTGGAAGGGGAGTGCATACTATATCCCTGCTACTTCAATGCAGGATATTCACGCGGTGAAGGCAGGAGAGTTCCGCGCAGTCTGGCAGCCAAGGGGCCGGTTCTTATGGATATTGAACGCTCCCTGCGGAAAATGGGAGTAAAATTCCGGGTGGAAGAGCAACACCATCCCGCACACTGGGAACGCCATGAAGGCCGGATTATTGCCGAGTGGACCGATAAAAAAGAGATGCTCATAAAAAAAGTAGCCCAGAAGATGGATAAGGGGCGGTAAACAGCATGTACGATCTGCACACCCACACGATTCTCTCTGACGGAGAGATGCTACCTATAGAATTAATCCGGCGTATGGCCGTGATCGGTTACACAACCGTTGCAATTACGGATCACGCAGACCCTTCCAATACTGAAGAGATACTTGCAAACCTTGCCAAAGTACGGAGATCTGCACAGATATACGGGGTGAAACTACTCTGCGGTGTCGAGCTTACCCATGTCCCACCGGAACTTATCGCGGATCTTGCGAAATCTGCAAAGGAGCAAGGAGCAGACATCGTTGTGGTCCACGGTGAAACACCGGTCGAACCGGTGGCTCCCGGCACAAACCAGGCCGCCTGCGGGTGCAGGTACGTAAATGTACTTGCCCACCCGGGACTCGTCACAATTAAGGATGCACA
The DNA here is from genome assembly GCA_963676675.2 of uncultured Methanoregula sp. GTDB lineage: Archaea > Halobacteriota > Methanomicrobia > Methanomicrobiales > Methanospirillaceae > Methanoregula. The sequence continues at coordinate 2,877,019 of OY781161.1, forward strand.
GATTGCGGCAAAAAACGGTGTCGCCCTTGAGCTCACTTCAAGGGGCGGACATAACCGGACTAATGGGTATGTCGCCCGGATTGCGCGTGAAGCGGGCTGCCAGCTCGTGGTTGACTCTGACGCGCATGCTCCACATGATATCCTGAGCGAAAGTGAAAAATTTGTCGTGGCAAAAGGTGCCGGACTGACAGATGCTCAGTGCAGAGAGGTTATATCTTTAAATATCGACAAATTCCTTGGTTCCTGAAAATTCTATTTATACTTTCACGGAACGTTTAAATACAGCGATGTCAGATATATATAGATTACTAAATTATTTCAGTATTATTGTGTTTGTGAGGTTGTTTGAATGAAGGTTGTTGGTCGAGCGATGAGCACAGTTGGCAGTCGGATGCTCATTATCCAGTGCGATGCCGGCCAGCTCCCTGCTTTATACAGCGAAGTGACTGACAAGCGGATGAAACCGGTGGGAAAGATCCTGGATCTTTTTGGCAATGTGAAAGCACCGTACGCTGCGGTTCTCTGCCGGGAAAAATGCGCAATTCTGCCTAATGAGAAACTCTTCGCAAAATAAGATCGCAACAACACAAATACACTGGTTTGTGCCATCAGAAAAAAGCAGTAATGGGGAATGTGGATGACGGAAGTTGAGAAGTTAAAAACCCTTCAGAATGAGAGGGAAGCGCTCAAAACGCGAACAAAGCAGAAAGAGACGGAAAAGAAAGCCGAGAACCATACCGAGACGGTCTGCCCGGAGTGCGGCGGGCGACAGCTTGTCCACGACTACGAACGGGCTGAACTGGTCTGCCAGAGCTGCGGGCTTGTTCTCGATGATGATTTCATCGACCGGGGTCCCGAGTGGCGTGCATTCGACCATGACCAGCGCATGAAGCGTTCAAGGGTCGGCGCACCGATGACCTTTACGATCCACGACAAAGGTCTCTCGACAATGATCGACTGGCGTAACCGTGACAGCTACGGCCGGGCAATCTCATCCAAGAACCGGGCACAGCTCTACCGGCTCCGCAAGTGGCAGCGCCGTATCCGTGTGAGCAATGCAACTGAGCGCAACCTTGCATTTGCTCTATCAGAACTTGACCGGATGGCATCGGCTCTCGGACTCCCGCGAAACGTCCGTGAGACTGCAGCAGTCGTGTACCGCGATGCGGTTGACAAGAACCTGATCCGCGGACGAAGCATCGAAGGTGTGGCAGCAGCAGCCCTCTACGCAGCCTGCCGGCAGTGCAATGTGCCTAGAACTCTTGATGAGATTGCCGAAGTGTCGCGTGTTTCCAGAAAAGAGATCGGCAGAACCTACCGTTTTATCTCCCGAGAGCTGGGATTAAAGCTCCTCCCGACTTCCCCTATCGATTACGTGCCGCGCTTCTGCTCGGGACTGACTCTTAAGGGTGAAGTCCAAAGCCGTGCAGTAGAGATTCTCCGGCAGGCCGGGGAACGCGAGCTGACCAGCGGGAGGGGTCCGACCGGTGTCGCAGCAGCCGCAATTTACATCTCCTCGATTCTCGGAGGAGAGCGGCGCACCCAGCGCGAAGTCGCAGAAGTGGCAGGTGTTACTGAAGTCACCATCCGCAACCGGTATAAGGAACTGGCAGAGAAACTCGACATCGAGATCATTCTCTGATACGCAATCATTTTTTCACGTGAATCCCGTTATACCTTGTAACGACGGGAATTTGGGATAGCAACAACTATATTCCCTGCGCTGGAAAATTGTATGCCACAAAATGGCGGGCTCGTAGATCAGGGGTAGATCGCTACGTTCGCAACGTAGAGGCCGCGGGTTCAAATCCCGCCGGGTCCATTTTCCTTTTTTGAGACCGGTCTGAAGTTTTTATCCTGCAAATAATTCCATCAATATTCTGATGAGTGCAAAACCTGCCAGGTATTATGCACGTGGGGATTCGTTGCCGGGGGGTTTCGTTCAGCAGGTTTAGGTTAAGCCGGAACCCCATGAGATTGTCATAAAACAGCATGTTACAATTGCAAAAACGATCGTAAAATTATTTTTTCGGTTGCATAGACGCAACTTCGCCTTCCAGCGCGGATTTCAGCTTCTCCACCGCTTCATTAAGATCGTTTGTTGTGGTGATGGTAAACGAGTTGTCACTCTTTGGGTCATGGTAGTTGACGATATACTCAATCTGCCCGTCCTTTGCCTTTTTGGGTTCAATGATCAGCTTGGCCATAATGATTCAGGAATATTTTATTTTCGTTCTTCATCTGCCTTACGGATTCATGATCAGTAACAACTATATGGAATAGACGGAAAAATAGTATGCCGCAAAGAGCGGGCTCGTAGATCAGGGGTAGATCGTCACGTTTGCAACGTGAAGGCCACGGGTTCAAATCCCGTCGAGTCCATCTTTTTCTCTCAATTGTTTTTCTGATAGTTGTTGCAGCGCGATCTTCATTCATTTCACAAACGCAGGTTGTGCCAAGACGAGACTTTGTGAGAGAGACAAAAAGATACTTTCTAGGGTATTGGAAGTATCATCCACTGATGGATTGTTCTCTGGTTGAAAAAATGCCACGGAATAGATGTATTATTCAATCAATCCAGTCAAGCAGGTGGCGGGACTTGTCCTGTTCGCCCTTCTGGATCAACTTCGCTTTGACCTTTTTTATCGCTTCGGTAGCAGGAGACTGCTGCTCAAACTGCCCGTAATCCATATAGTCTCGTGAGATCCGGTCCTCCACCTCTACCGTAATCTCTTGAATAAGGGGAGAAGACACTTCTGACATTCCTGTTAAAGAGGATTCTTCCTGCCGGATATTCTGTTCGGGCACTACGACTGGCAGGGTATCTTGTTGTATTGGTGTCATAACGGGAATTACCGGGGGTACAGGACTTAAGAGCGACGGATTTATTGCGGTCGGACCTGGTAGTACTCCTTGAAGAGATCCTGACCGGTACAGCAGGAAATCAACAAAGTCTTCAACTTCCCTGCGCTGATCAAGAGACAATCGTTCCAGTTTGCTTTCCAGTGATTCCATAAAGTGCCAGCGTATGTGTAGAGAAATGTCTCGTGTTGATCGTATATAATGCGCCGGTGATTATAACCAGATTATTCCCACCGGTGCTGGTACCCGCGCTTTGCGAGCGTTATGCCATCAGCTTTGACCGTCTTTTCTGCCACAACGATTCCGATCACCGTTGAAGGCACTCCAGTGACGGGGTATTTATCGGGGGGTATGATGAAGATCAATTCATAATCCCCGCCTCCGTGAAGCGCGAGTTCGCGTGCCTGCTCAAGAGGAATACCAGCGGCAAGGGGCAATTTTTTCGTATCAATTGCAAATCCATACCCGTTGACACTTGCCAGATCATAGAGTGAGAGCGCGATCCCGTCACTGTCATCCATCATCGCACTGACTCCCGCACGACCGAGACGCTGGCCTTCCTCCACCCGTGGCTGTGGCTCAAAGAGCGCTTTTTCAAACTGAAGATACCCATCAAGCCGTGCCTGCGCCTGTCCGGGAGTTCCGGTGATGCAGACGAGGTCTCCGGGTTGGGCACCCCTGCGCCGCACAATGTGATTTTTATTGACAAGTCCCAGCCCGGTCGTTACAATGGTAAGCTCCCCATGCCGATCGATATCGCCGCCGATGATGGCAGCACCGTATTTCGTGCAACAGTCCTGTGCACCCTGCATCACACCCGATAAGGATTTCCAGTCATCAAGACCGACAGCGATCAGGAGGTATTTCGGCGACGCTCCCATGCTCGCGATATCCGAGAGAGTAACTGCGGCACTCATCCAGCCGGCCTGCCAGTCGGTCATCCCTTCGACAAAATCAGTGGTCCGGTGGAGCATGTCGGTAGTCACCACCATTATCTGTTCACCACACGGCAGCTCTGCGCAGTCATCAAGACAGTTATCCCGCCCGACTACCCCCATTACCACGTTCAGGAGCTCGCGATCATCCACTCTTTTCCACCTCCTTACCCCGTTCGCTCTTGTACTCCTTGAAGATGTGCTCAATCATTTCAGTCTTTTTCTCCCGTTCGTGCTGATCCTGCACTCCCTGCCACTGGAGCAGGGCATGATCCAGCGTTTCCTTACCGCACAGTCCCTGCTTACCCCGTACCTGGATGCCGGCCTCCTTATCCGGGAGAAGTGGGATACCGGCTTGACGAAATGCAGGGATAAGTTGTGGATCGCTCCCGGCGAGGACACCGGCACCGACAACTACTGCTTTTACCCGCATTTCAGCCAGATCCTTTACAGCGCTCCTGCCCCAGCCATCGATCCTGGTCACAAAGATAATATCTCCCTCATCGATTCCCACATCATCAGCGAGCTTTCGGAGACCGTCTTTTGTCAGCGTATCCATCACTTTCACCGGAACCACATCGCCATCCATAGAGAGTTCCGCAAATTGTTTGATCCGTGCTAATCGTTTTGCAAGGTTCCGGTTATGGCGCTCCTCCTTGCGTAAATGTTTTTTTAGGCTTGAGATCATTGCATCCTTTTTTACCACTTCTGCATCCTTTGCCAGTTCGGCGTCCCGGTTTGTCTGGACCTTCCGGATGCGAGCCTTCATACGGCGAATTTCGTAATCTTTTCCCTTGATCTCTTCCTGCAGTTCTGCAACAAACGTGCGGAGACGTTTGACCATGCCGTCCAGCACCCTCACCCGTTCATCGTGTTTTTCATCAACGCGGGCCGGAGGTGTTTCCCGTTGGGGGGCAGAGGTAACGCCACCACTCATCTCTGCAAGCGCGTGCTCTAACGATTGCCCGCGGATCACTCGTGCCCGGACTTCATCGAGATCGTGCCCCGGGGGAATTCGTTTTAACAGGTTCTGGAACTTGTGCCTGTACTGGCGGTACGCGTCGAGCGCTGCTGAGAGCGCATCCCGCTCGTGATCGTTTCCATACGAAAAGGGGGCGGCAAGCTCCAGTTTGGTCTCAACACTAACGTCCTGTTTCGGCGTGTACGCAATCGCACTGAACGCCCGGCGAATCTTCTCAACAGAAAAAGGCATATCCTGAACATCGGATGCGATGATGAGGGGTTTTCCAATTTTGTAGAGCGACTCGATCACATCGCCCATGTTCATCTGCCGGGAACTCTGGAGATGCAGGAGGTTCCCGTCAAGATCCAGTGCAGCAAAAGCGGTAGTTGTTCCCGGGTCGATCCCAACGATCAGGTAGCGTGGCTTACCCGAGAGTGGACGATACTGGATCCGTTCGAGCCGTTTGCCGTTGATCCGCACCTGCACATCGGAGCCCCGATAGGTGGAAACAGGTATCTGGTCACGGGTAGTAAAGACACGAAATACGACCCTGCTGCACCCGCCGAATGCTTTGGTCTCTTTCTTCTCATACCGCAGCCCGGCTGCAACAAGGGCCTGTTCAATCTCCCGCCCCTTGAACTGGACCGCCCCGTGAATCTTACGCGCGTAACGGTTCTGGCTCCACCCGCCCTTTCCCGGCGAGCGGTGTCGGCTCACAATAATCTCGCTCTCGTTCTCAAACGCGATCACTTCAGCACCAGCGCCAAGAGAAGCTACCTGTGCAGTGGCCCGGGCTTCAGCAAAGGGATCGAAACGGTTGAAACTGATATTGTACCGTGCGGCAACCTTGCAAAGCGTCTCCTTCCGCTCGCCACCGGTCACTTGAACGAGTCGTGTATGCGGGGGGAGACCCTGCAAAAAGAAGTAAAGTTCCCGTTGGTCAGCAGCAATCTCCTGCAGGCTGTCGACGGCAAGGATATCAGGTTGTTCCTCGCGGAGCATACGAAAAAGCCGGAACAGCGAGACTTCTGATTCGTTAACAATTGTCTGGCCATCCATCCGGACCAGCGCATAGACCGGCCTGCGGGTCCTCGATCTCACCGATCCTTTGATGATATCGACGCCAAAGACGTTCAGCCGGTCACGCATTGAATCGCATCCTCACGGTCATACTTGAGTTGGTATTTCCGTTTAAAATACGTGAGGATGTTATCAATATCCCGGTCAAGGGTAACATCTGCATTAGGGTGAGCGGTATCTATCCACTGGGGCCAGTCGATGATAACGCACTTACTATCTTCCATGAGGATGTTATATTCAGAGAGGTCGGAATGGATCACACCTTCCTTGTATGCAATGCGGACATTTTCCAGAATCTCATCGAGCACTAAAGCCGGAGCCTCAAGAATGCAGCGGTTGAGGTTTGCACCCTGGATTAGCGACATAACAACAGTATGCCGGTTCTGCGCTATGGGGAGCGGAACACTGACCTTCGGGTGAAGGGCTACCAGCGCCTTGTATTCCCGTTCTGCAGAGAGCTTCGATGCAACGAGCCAGGGGCAGTGTCCGTCAACCATATACTCCCGGTTAACCCGGGCTGAGTTGAAAGACCGCCCTCCAATTCGGTGGAATTTGATAGCAACCGGACCAAGTCCGAGCGCCTCATAGACAACCGATTCCTTGCCTTCACCCAGCTGTGTCCCCAAGGCAGAGATCGTCCCTTTCCTGGTAAGACTTGCGAGTGCAAGCGTGTCATATCCCCCAAAAACAAGGGCATACCCATCGTAGGGTACCGGGTTAAACCGTACCATGCCCCATTCAATCAAGCGTGCAAGCCGGTAATTTACTTCGGATTCTGCAAACCCGGTGCTGGTGATTAACTGTTCCAAGGGAACCCATGCATATCGTGACATCTGGCGCTCGAGCACCGAAAGAATGGTCTTTTCGTATTTATGCAGGGTGCGGATATGTTCCGCAGAGACAGCCATGATCGTTAAAGTGGTGATGTCCCGGACTATAAATTCACTCCTTACCAGTACCAAAAAACCGTTTCATCACAACCTTAAACATCTTTTATCCTCCAGAATAAAACAGGTAAACAGGTCAGAATATGCAGTGCAGCAAGTGTCACCGGAATGAGGTTGTTTTCCAGTCCTATTCAGGGATGCATCTCTGCGACCGGCACCTTATTGCCGATGTTGAAGCAAAGTCAAAAAAAATTATTCGGGCACAGAGTTGGCTCAGAACCGGTGATCACATCGCAGTGCTTCTTTCCGGGGACAATAGCAGCAGCGCGCTTCTTTATTTTATAAAAAAACTCACGGTACAGCGCCGCGATATACGGGTTAGTGCTATTGCTATAGTAGAGGGAACAGGTTCCCACGACAGCATTTCGCATGCGAAACGTATTGCAGAGGGTCTGGATACGGATTTAATTGAAGTTTCATTGACTGAAGAATCCGTAATTGGGACAGATACAATTACCAGGAAAAAACAGGATATATCATCACTACCCGGTTTCCCAGAATCTCATTCCATCCTGCTTGACAAAATTGCACAACAACACGGGATCACAAAGATTGCATGGGGATTGTGCCTCGATGAAGCGGCTGGTGTGGTACTCGGATGCGTCATCCGTGGCGATGGTGATAAACTAGTCATGACAGGTTCCGGCCAAGATGAGATCCTTCGGATCTGTCCGTTCATTGCGGTCACAGCAGCGGAAATATCCCTGTATGCGGATCTCAGTGGAGTTGGTACTGAACAGACACCGGATCCTGAAAATAGAGACATGCTGCATAAGGATACGATTGGAATGCTTGACGTTTATACAAACAATCATCCTGCAACAAAATATGCACTCCTTAATCTGGGAGAAAATCTGGCGGGTTTTACAACAGGGGTCGCGGGTCTCATCCATGCATGTGAATGGTACGGGGAATGCCAGCAGAGGTTTAGCAATGACAACGTGACGCAGAGGGAAGTGAAGTATGGTACATACTAAACGAGGACAGGTATGGCGGGTGATCAGGAACTCTCCGGGCATCCAGATATCCATCTATTTCTTCGCGTTTGCCATGCTCATCGCTCTCTACACGTACATCTTCCATACGGTATATCCGGTGCTTGAGAACAAACCCCTCGATTGGGCTCCGGCGCTCCTTTTTGTGGTCGAATCGATGACCACTGTTGGATATGGCTGGCTGCTCCCGTTTTCGAATGATCTCACCATGCTCCTTGCGATCCAGATTATGCTGTCTGGTGTGATCATGATCTTCGTCGTCATCCCACTTCTCCTCGCCCCGTACCTCACCACTCTTCTTGCACCTACCCCCCCGCGAAAAACACCCCATGTATTGTCAGGACATACCGTTGTGATGGGATATGATGAGCTCACCCGTTCGGTTATTGACAGTCTCACAATATCAGAACACGATATCGTGATCATTGAGCAGGACAAGGCAATCGCTCTTGAGATTGCTACGCATTACCGGAAACGCGCCTATGTGATCTGGGGGGATTACAACGATCCCTCAACATGGGCAGCAGCACACATCGATAAAGCCCTGAATATTGTTATCTGCAAAGATGAACGACAGACCGCCAGTATCGTTCTCGGCATTCGGGAAAGGGTTAAAGGGAAGATCATTTCCGTTGTGGATAAGCTCTCCTTTGAACGGTATCTCCATTATGCTGGTGCAGATTACGTTCTGTCTCCCAAACATGCAACCGGGAGGATCCTGGCACGCCATGCAGTTCTCAATCCGAGCGGGGATGCTGAGCCGGATATTCCCGGGCTGGACAGAATAAATATCAATCTCGAACATACGGCAGAACAGGAACTCCGGCTCATTAACATACCAGTGGTTTCAGGATGCAGGGCGATATTCAAGTCCCTTGCAGATCTCCAGCTTTTCGAACGATTCGGCATTATTGTGCCATTCCTCTGGAAGGCCGGAAAATTCATTCCTGAACCCGGTCATGATATAATTGTCGACAACACGACATCTCTCTTCCTTTTTGGCAAGGCTGAATCCATTGTTACTGCGATCCGGGAAGAGTTCAATACTGATGGATGTGCTGACGCTTTTGCGGTGATCGCTGGATTTGGAGATGTGGGTACTGGAGCGTACCAGGAACTCCAGGCATCCGGCGTATCATGTGTAGTAGTGGATTCAAAACTACAAGCCGTAGAGCAGGTTGTTGGCAATGCTGAGGATGAAACGGTATTGAAAAAAGCCCGCATAGAGGACGCACGATTCTGTATTGTTGCCGTGAACGATGACGATGTGAATATTTTTACTACGCTCATGGCACGGAACCTCAATCCTGCTATACGAATATTTGCCCGTGCCAATGAACCGGCCACCGTGGAAAAACTCTATCGGGCAGGTGCTGATAACGTAGCCCTCCTGCCCATGATCGGTGGGCAGACGATCGCAAGGATCATTTTGGCGGGAACTGCCACCATCCTTCTCGAACTACCAAACGGAGATATTGTGATCCTGAAACACGCGAATAAATCTTATGCAAAACCCCTGAAATGGATCACACGGAAAACCGGGGTCCGGATCATCGGTATCGAGAGCCAGAACCGTTCGATCATAGCCCCGGATGCAGAAGAGATCATTCTTGAAGGGGATGCTCTCATTGCAGTGGGAGATACCGAACAGTTGAAAAAGTTCATTCATCTGGTATAACAAAGAGATATGCGCATGTCAGCAGAGCTTGGGTGCAGGTTAGGACAGATTGAACAGATGATCCGGTACGCCTACTGGAACAGCGGATGTACAGGAATCGTCCTCGGTGTGAGCGGGGGGGTTGACTCGGCTGTGGCAGCAGCGTTCTGCTGCCGGGCGATTGGCCCGGAAAAAGTGCTCGGGCTTTCACTTCCCTCTGCAATCAATAATCCTGAAGACTGCAAGGATGCTACGGCACTGTGTGCCCAGCTTGGCATGGAACACAAAGTGGTTAGCATCGAACCGATGCTTGACGGATTCCGGGCCATGACTGGATATACTGGGTCCCAGTACCTGACTGGGAACCTTATGGCTCGGATAAGGATGGCAGTTGTCTATTATCAGGCCAACCTCGACCACCGGCTTGTCTGCGGGACGTCCAACCGGAGCGAGTATATGCTTGGTTACTGCACAAAATTCGGGGATAATGCGGCAGACATCCAACCGATCATTCACCTCTATAAAGATGAAGTCTATGAAGCCGCGAGGGAACTGAACATACCGGATCCTATTCTGAAAAAAGCACCCTCAGCAGGATTATGGGAAGGCCAGAGTGACGAGCGGGAAATCGGGCTTTCCTATGGCGAGATCGATACATCGTTACGGGCCCTTGAACTGAACCACTGGAAGGCTACAAAGCCAATAGAAGAAAAAGTCCTTTCGCTTGTGAAAAAAAGCGAGCACAAGCGACTCTCACCACCTAATCTTCTAGCAGCTCTGCAAAAATCTGATGATATTTTTCCGGGTAATTGAGGAACGTAAGCATTTCCTCATTCCCGATAAGATTGTAGAGTGGCCCCTTACAGAACCGGTGCATTGCCGCTCTCCAGTGTGTACCCGGATACCTGACCTCAGGTATTTTCGGATAATGGGGGTTTTTCCGGAGGCTCTCATTACTCATCGCATAGTACGCTGCCCCGTGAAGTGTCTCATATTCACCGTACTCGCTCTCAAATGCTGTAGAGACAATATTGGCCATAGCAAGAGTTTTATCCGCAGAAGGATTGATGGAGATATGCCCATAATCCGGCGGAATAATGACAATATCCCCGGCATGTGCAGAGATCAGCACCACATCATCCAGTTTCCGCGACTGGAGCAGGTACTTTGCCTCACCTTCCAAGACTTCATAGACTTCCGGATACCCAATCCCGGCAGGATTTTTCGGGTGATAGTGTCCCTTGGTTTTCACCCATTCACCGCAGAGGGTGCAGGAAGGAATAACCGTGAGATCATAGCGCAGATTATGGCTGCGCAACCATTGGTGGTCCACGTCTGAATTTGCCAGATCGCGGTACATAAAATAAAGAGGGGCACTGCCCTCGCACGAAGGATCTGCAAGGACTGACCGCATCTCCGCAATTGTCCGTACCGAAGGCAAAGGGAGAGCCCCATCCCATCCAAGCATCACTTCTTCTTTCTCATTACAAGTAAATAATACCCGGCGCCAATGCCGATAATTACGATGAGAACGAGTACGGGAAGCATCGATGCCAGACCACCAGATGCGGATTTTGGCTCTACTAAAACAGGTACTTTGAAGGTATCTGATACTTGGCTGTTGTCAAGTGCATCCCGGTATCGTATCTCAGCATCCAGCAAATAGGTTTTGATCTCTGCTCCATCTCCGGCATGTACCTGGTACCGGGCGGTGACATTTTCTCCGGGTTTTATGTCCCCGATATAGGCAGTATCATCTGAACTGGTAAACGGATCAACTGCAGAGATCCGTGCCTGTGAATGATAGGCCGTGGTATCACCATTATTCCTGTAATTAACGGAAATCACGTTATCAGAGCCCGGAATGACACGGGCAGGTGCTGAGGTTACTGAAAAAGATAGTTTCCCCCCAATGGGAATACCCACCGTGTCTGTAGCGGATGTAACAATATCCCCCTCCCGGTTTTCATAGGTGACAGCAACATCAACAGGATAGATCTGTTTTGCTGCATCTCCCGATACTGCCACCTTATACCTGCAGGAAACAGTGCCATTGCGCAGGAAGTCCCCGATAAAAACGCTGCTATCGGTAGGGATAATTGGACTCTGACCGGAACGTAGAATCTTTACTGTTGCTTTCTTCCCGTCTTCAAATCCGATATTCTTTATTCTCAGGTTGAGATATCCACCACTCCCGACATTCAAGTTTTCCGGCACGGCTTCAATGACGTCTATCTTTACCTGGGGTTTGATCTTTATTGTAAGAGGGATTGTCTCATTTACAACACGGTAATGATTCTGAAGATATTCACCTGCATCGTTGTTAGCGGACTCAAGGTAGGTGTATCGGATCGTAAGGGGGATCTGGTATTCCCCCATAGAAGCATTTGACAGGATTTTTGCAAGGATCGGGACAGTCACGAGCCCCTGCGATTTGATATCCCCGACATTCTTGGAATCGGATTTGATTACTACCGGTGCACTGCCAGCACCGAGACCAACCATAACCATCTTAGCAGTGGTCGGTAGATCATCGCGATCGATTGTCCCGATAGTAAGAAATTTTAAATCATTCACTCCGCTGTTCCGAACAATGACATTTATAGTGACATCCTGTCCCGGGATGAATTCATTGACACCCGAGATTGCTGCTGACATCTGGGGGGCTGATCCCACATAGGTATCCACACCAATCACCGGCATGATACCGATAAACGACAGTAGGAGGAGGATAAGGATTGCTTTTGGATATTTCATTGCCAATCACGTGTTGTTGTTGTTATAACAACATTTAATATTGCAGAATATAAAGTCATGTTTCAATGACACCCGCTTCCCCCGGCTCAACAAGGGTTATTGAATGTCTCAAATCACTCGGTTTGACAAAATATGAAGCGCTGGTGTATATTGCTTTGTTAAAAGTGGTGAGCGCGACCGCCACCGAGATCCATGAAATATCCACTGTCCCGCGCGCATCCGTATATCCTGTCCTCGATCAACTCCAGGAAAAAAAACTCATATCCGTAGCACGTTCAACACCCAAACGGTTTGCTGCTCTCTCTCCGGAAGAGGGGGTTGCAATAATGATGAGCAGGATCGAACGCGATGCCACCGATGCCCGCGAGATCCTGTCTGCCATCCACCGTGAACGAATCAGCCATGAACAGAGCAGCGAGGAACTTATCTGGAATGTCTATGGTATCGAAAATATCCAGAGAAAACTCACCGATATCATAACTGCTGCCAGACAGGATATCCGGATCATTGCTCACCCCCAGATCATTTCATCGGAAATTAAAGGGATACTCGATGCTGTGGCAGAGCGTGCCAATGTTGAGATTGTCACCCACCAGTGGGAGGGGGGGGATAAAGGAAAAATGCGAGTATATGTCAAGAAGCATCCAGAAATGCCTCGCGAACTTGACAAAGTCAAGGACATGATGGCCGGTGGCATCTGCATTGTCGATAGCCAGCGCGTACTGGTCATCTTAGGAACCGGCAATGAGGATGCGGTGGCACTTTTTTCTGAAACAGAGGGCTTTGTCCGGTTCTTCTCCCGGTATTACAACCTTATCGTTGACTGGGCAAAAAAGCCGGAATGAAATCCAATTTTTTTCAGTTTTTAATAATCCCTGATCTCATCCATCTCCCGGATATCCATCAGACCCTTCATTGCCTGTGTCTGAACCCAGCGTCCTCCCTCCCGTATTGCAGCCATCGGATTGGTGCCGCCAACAGCTGCAATGCCAATATACTGCGGACTCACGGGTACACCCAGAAGTGACAGGTTCGGCATCCCCACTTCAAGGATCCCGGTATAACTGCTGCTTGCGAGTTCATCGAGCACACTTCCTACAAGGGGCTCTGCTTCCATATGAAACTCCCGGATATTTGCAAGAATGTTGCCACTTCCCCTCCGCATAACATTGGTTACTGAAGTTGTCTTTTGGGATATGAGTACCTGCAGTGGATCGATGGTTGTGTGCTCGTACAGAATGATATGCGTGAAGCGGATCGGGGTCCGATTCTCAATCTCTACTACCCCCCCACCAATCGGGTTGACCGGGATACCCCGCCGGATCAAAAGCCCATCAAAGGTGATGCTACACATCGTGCAGATGCCGGTTAAGCCCTTGGGGATTACAAAATCCGCAACTTTTTCTCCAGAAGAAAAGAACTTGACCATCCCACTGACACTTACACCGGTTTTGTTAGCGTCTTTGAGTATGGATACCGCAAAATCAAGATCTTCATTTTTTATCAACGAGAGGTTGTACACAACCTTTCCTTCTCCCGCAACCGGATCGAATGTAACCTGAATGGCAAAATCTTCGATATTATGGTTGACAAACTTCAGCGGGAGAGTCATTATACTAATCTCGGACATAACAATAGAAAAATTGTTCTATAAGAGTAGGGCAATTTATGTATGATGGAACACGATATGCGGGAAAAAGCCAAGAATGCGATGCGACTCATTCTTGAAGCGGCACGGTATGAAGTTGAAGAGGTTGATGACCCTCTCGACCTTTCTGCAGTGCGTGACAGCACCTGCCTGCTGGTGCTCTGTTCGAACGACAAAGATCTGATCGGACAGTTTGACAAGACCAATTACAGTCTCATGATTGACGATCAAGAGATGAACTGCAAGAAACTGTTGTTCACAATTGACAAAGAGATCGCCACAGAGAACTGCATCCAGTGGGGTGTCGATGAGTTTGTGCGATACACCGGAGAGGCAGTTCTTGCCGATATTCTTGATCGCGAACTGGGTCTGGATCTCACACCGGCAAAAGCCAAAAAAGCAGCAGTAACCGCAGCTGCTGCAGCGGCAGCCAAAGAAGAAGAGCCATCAGGTATCACAATTCCCCACCTCCCTATAAAAATCACCGAGCAGGCTGCGATCCGCACTGCTGGAGTGCAGGGTGCGGCAAAACTGCGGTTTATCCCCCATTTCCTGTTCCATTACACGAGCAGCGGGGAGCAGGTATACAAAGACCGCAGAATTCCTTTTGATGCAGACGGCTGGGGTGCGATCAATGCGATCAACGGGATAAAAATCGAACTCGACGGGAAGTTGGTTGAAGAAACAGAGATCCCCGGTGGGGCTGAAGTCTGTGATTCGCATATCCGCAAGGATGAAGCCTCCGAGCGGATCATCAACGAATTGATTGAACGGCTCACCCAGAAAGTCCGGATTAAGCAGGAGAAAGGCGATGCGATCTTCTATGAAGAGAAGATCTTAAAACCCGACCGGAAAAATATTACCATTGACTCTAAGCAGGTCTATATCCCGGTCTGGCAGATACGGGGCAAGAAGATTGTCGAAGTGAACGCGTTCACCGGCGAACTGCTCTCTGAACCGATGGACGAAGGCTGCGAAGTCTTCTGAACATGAGGATTTTTACGGGCCTCCATAGAGGAGACCCAATCCCTTTAAAAAACCAGTTTTTCTTTTTATGATGCAGGAGATCGCATGATCGTTGTTCTGGGGGGTGGCCCGGCAGGCAGGATCGCATCTATCCGGCTCGCATCCGCAGGAGAAGAGGTCCGCCTTATCGAACGCGGGGGTCTAAGTGGTATCGGGGGCCAATGCCTCCATTTTGGCTGCATGCCCGTCTGTGCCCTGAATGACGTGGCCCGCTCGATAAATTCAATCCGTGAATTCAAGCGTCTCGGCGTGATTGATGAATCTCCCACCATCAATTTTCCTAAGATGCTTACCGAGATGCATGCGATCCAGACAAAGATTGCATCCGTACTTGATTCCGAAACAAAATCTGCCGGGGTAGAGATCATCTACGGGAAAACCGGCAGGCTTGAGGGAAAGGACGTCTTTCTGGATGACGAGAAGATCGAGGCGGATACCGTAATAGCCGCAACAGGATCCCGGCCCAATATTCCGGAGATACAGGGTATTGATCTGCCGGAAGTGTATACACCCCATACCTTATCTGGCATGAAAAATATCCCAAAGAAACTGGCCATTATTGGCGGAGGGGTGATGGCTGCAGAATTTGCGTATATTTTTAGTATGTTCGGCAGCGAAGTCACGCTCTTGTGCCGTAGCACATTTTTAAAAGATTCTGACAAACACCTCCGTACTCTGGCAATAAAGGAACTCAAAACGGTGGAGATACGGGAGGATACACAGGTTCGGTCAATTGGCAGTAGTAATGGAGTAAAATCCCTTACTCTGGGAACGGATGGACCAAACGTCCCGCTTGAAGTAGACGCCGTTCTGGTTGCCGCAGGGCTCATTCCACGTTCTGAACTGCTGAACGGAGTAAAAAAAGGACGGTTGGGGGAAGTCATCGTTGATGAACATATGCAGACAAGTATGCCAAATGTGTACGCCTGCGGGGATGTGATCGGACCCCCTTACCTCACACCGGTTGCCCGGCATCAAGGTATTGTAGCTGCTGACAACATCCTCGGTATTCCCCGCACTATGGATTACCGGTTCATCCCGCAATCGATCAACCTCTCGCAGGAACTCGCATTCTGCATCACCAAAACAGAGGACATGGCATCCCTTGCGATCCCCGGCCCTGCCGGACCGGGCACATTCTGGTCAGTCCCTTCGAACGATACGGGGCTTGCAAAACTCATGATCGACCCTGACGATGGTGCGATCGGGGGAGTGTGTGTTGCGGGGCCGGGCGGCGGGCTCATTGCAGGATACATGGCGTTTCTTATGAGACGCCATTTCTCTGTCCATGACTTTGAAGAGTTCATTGAAGTCCACCCATCAACCGATGGCGTGTACGGGCTCGCAAAATATGCATCGGGGATGCTCAACAAGCGCAAAAGCGAATAATCAGCCTTTTTTATCCTATCTTTTCAAATCAGGTGTTATCACCGAAAAAACTGACCGTTTTTTTTCGACGCAAATGCTGATGGTATTATTACCCCCGGAATCGCATATTTACGATAAATAAGAATCCTATTCACCGTGGTGCTTTCAAGATGACCGGTCCCCTCGAAAACGTTCCATTTGAAATAACAAGGCTCGATAAAATAACCTCACTTCAGGAGAAAGGGATCACGATCTTTCCCCCCACGTTTGATCGTAAAGATACTATTTCTGAAATCAAAACCCGGTACGCCGACATAACACACGACAAAAGTGTGGAGAGCGTCACGACCGCAGGGAGGATCTATATTGTCAGGAACCACGGCAAGACAATCTTTGCCGATCTTGGCGACGAGTCGGGTAAGATCCAACTCTACATACGGAAGAACGATCTCGGGGAAGAGCAATTCGAGCTCTTCAACCAGTACATTGAGCGGGGGGACATCATCGGGGTTTCCGGTCATGTCTTCCGGACAAAACTCGGCGAGATCACCATCTGGGTGGACACCTTTACCCTGCTGTGCAAAGCAGTCTGTTCACTTCCCGAGAAATTCCACGGGCTCACGGACGTGGAGAAACGTTACCGCCAGCGGTATGTCGATCTCATCACAAATGAGGAGAGCCGGCAGACATTTCGGAATAGAAGCCGAATTGTCGCCCTGATACGCCGGTTTCTTGATGATAACGGGTTCTTAGAGTTCGAGACCCCTATTCTCCAGCCGGTGTACGGGGGTGCAAATGCCCGTCCATTCACTACCTTCCACCACTTCCTCGACCAGAAACTCTTCCTGCGAATAGCTCCCGAACTCTACCTCAAGCGTCTCGTAGTGGGAGGTTTTGAGAAGGTCTTTGAGATCGCCCGTAACTTCCGGAACGAGGGTGTGGATACCAACCACAACCCCGAGTTCACGATGGTAGAGATCTACTGGGTGTACCATGACTTCAATGACATGATGGGCTTCACCGAAGATATTGTCTCTTCGATCGTCAACACCGTACATGGGAAATTCGAGATTCCCTATGGAGAGACCTCCCTGAATTTTGCCAAGCCGTGGAAGAAACTCTCCATGGCAGACGCAGTGAAGGAGTACGGAGGTATCGATGTCTTTGCCCACAGTGTCGATGAGCTCCGTTCACTGGCACTGCAAAACAAACTGCCGGAATCGGATAAGCCGCAGTCCCAGCGGGAATTCCTCGTCTATTTCTTTGAAGGGCTTGTCGAAGAGAAACTCATGCAGCCCACATTTGTGTACGACTTCCCCGTAGAGAACTCGCCACTTGCAAAACGGCACAGGACCAAAGAGGGATTCACCGAGCGGTTTGAGCTCTTTATTCACGGCATGGAAGTTGCAAACGGGTTCTCGGAACTCAATGATCCTGTCGACCAGAAAGCACGGTTCGAAGCGCAGGATGAGAAGCGGAGAATGGGTGATGTTGAAGCCCAGATGATCGATTACGATTTCATCAACGCCCTCGGGTTTGGTATGCCACCAACAGGTGGCGTGGGCATCGGTATCGACCGGCTCGTGATGTTGCTCACGAATAATAATTCCATTAAAGAAGTGATCCTGTTCCCCTCGATGAAAACAATACAGCCTGAAGAGGAAGCGGGAGACGAGAAAAAACCGGAAGCGGGGAACTAGAGTTCACGGTTTATCCCCTTATTACTCTCTTTTCAACATGCTTTAACGGCTAATATAAGCAATACCGGACGCATATTATTTTTATGGATTGCCGATTCCCTGTTATTTCTGTTCTCCTGATTCTCGTTCTTTTTGCTGCGTTTGCCGGATGTACTACTGCCCCGGCACAGCAAGGTGCGATAATAACAAAGGGCACGATACCTGTAACTCAGGAAAAGACCGTTCCAGCCGAGGTGAAAACAATCAGCTATACAAATACACCATCCACGCAAAGCGTCGCGGAGCAGCTGGCTGCTGTGAAATCCACTAGTGTTGTCTGGCGTGAAGCGTATCGGATGTTCTCAAACATGAAATCCACCGAGTACGTTCATCCACCCTATACCGTTGACGAACCGGCAGGGATCTACAAATTCGACTGTCTCGGTTTTGTTGATCACGTTCTGATGAATGCCGATCCGGGCGGCTATAAAGAGATCGGCAAAGGGGTAAACCCATCTATAGAGTCATACGCCAGTTTTTTTAACAAACTCGATACGATAAAACCAGATGCGGCTAGGTGGACAAGAGTGGCACATCCTGTTGACCTGAAACCGGGGGATATCTGCCTCTGGCTTACACCCAGCACGCTCGATACCGGCCACATGTGGATCATTGCCGGGGTGCCGTCACTGAACCCGAAACGAAGTAGCGAGGTCCTCGTCAGGATCTTTGACTCCTCAAAAGCTCACAGCGATGACTCCCGGACAGATTCAGTATACAAGACAGGGCTGGGTTCCGGGATCCTCGGGATGATGATAGACAGTGATGGCAACCCGATCGGCCTCTACTGGGATGGCGGGACGAGCCCTGCCGGTGAGAAGGGCACGACAATTGTCTGCGGGCGACTGGACCGGTAAAAAGGGAGAGCCCCCATAAAAAAGGGGGGGGACCCCCTCTCTTGTTTTGGAGAGGGGGAGGGGGTGGGTACCCCTCCATGCACATGACAGGCTCCCACCCCCCTTCCGTCACAATATCGGGAAGATGGTGTTCCGACGGAGACTCCACACGAAACCGAACATGCGTTCATCCACCCGAAGGGGGGTGGGAGCCTGTCCGGTCCTAATGTAGGGGGGAGGGGGACCCCCACTCATTTTTTGGAGAGGGGGGTGGGTATCCCCCTCTTATATTTTGGAGTGGGGGGGTCCTCCCTCACGGCCCGGACCTGAAACCGGACTTATCAGACGGAGGATCCACAGGAACCTAAGGTAAAACGGATACAACCGGAGGGGGTGGGGGCCTGTCTTTACCAAGACTGGGGGGTAGGGGTACCCCCTCTCATGCGGAGGACCGGCCCCCACCCTTCCCTTTTGGACGATCAGCTCACGCGGTCTCGCGCACTTTACCCCTAACAAGCGAGAAGAATATTCCCACGATACAGAATATGGCAAAAATGATAAACCCGACATGCAGGCTTGTCTGGAACTGGGGATAGTAAGCCGGGGTAATTTCCACCGGGCCGATAATAATGGCAAAGAGCAGCATCGCGATACCCATCGATAACATCTGCCCTAAGAGACGCATCGTACCAAC
This sequence comes from uncultured Methanoregula sp., assembly GCA_963676675.2. Classification (GTDB taxonomy): domain Archaea; phylum Halobacteriota; class Methanomicrobia; order Methanomicrobiales; family Methanospirillaceae; genus Methanoregula. The sequence goes on from OY781161.1 coordinate 2,896,527, forward strand.
CATTCCTGATGCAACCCCGTAATATCGCTTTTCAACCGAACTCATAATGGCATTTGTATTCGGCGAGGAGAAAAGACCGAACCCGGCCCCGAGTACAACAAGACAGAACATGAGATACCACAGCGTGATCGTTTCTGTGAAGAATATCAGGAGAATCAAACCTGCTGCGGTGAGAGCCATACCCACCGATGCAACTATTGCCGGTTCAATACGATCGGAGAGTTTACCGGCAATCGGGGAAACTATGGCCTGCATTGCCGGCTGCACGATCAGGATCAGCCCGGCATGCTCGGGAGTGAAACTTTTCGTGTACTGGAGATCGAGACTTAAGAGGAACGTGACGGCAAACGTTGCACTGTAGTTGATCAGGGCAGCAAGATTGGAGAAAGCAAAAGCCCGGTTCCCGGTGAACAATTTCATGTCGAGAACCGGGAAAGTGATCCTCTGCTCGTAAAGGACGAATATAATCCCTGCCACAACTCCAACTAATAGGAGCGTGTATCCTGCACCCTCCGTTGCAACCGAGAGGCCGTACATGACAGCAACGATTGCGATCCCGTAGATAATCGACCCGGTCAGGTCGAAACGCTCGCCCCGGCACTCTGTCCAGTCACCTTTTAGTTTCCAGGTGACCAGCAGAATACATATGATCCCAATGGGAACGTTCACAAAAAAGATGCTCCGCCAGCCGAAGTACTGGGTCAGGACACCCCCAAGGAAAGGTCCCATCGAGAGACCGAAATACACGGATGTTATATAGATGCCAAGTGCTTTCCCCCGCTCTCCGGAGGGAAAGACTGAGCTGAGAATTGCCACTGTGGTCCCAAAGATCATCCCGCTCCCAAGACCCTGGATGACCCGGATGGCTATCATCAGATTCGTAGACGGGACCATGGTCATCGCAAGCGAAGCTGCAGCAAAAATACCGATACCATAGAGGAAGATCTTTTTTCTGCCGTAAATATCTGCAATCTTTCCAAAAGGGACAAGGAAGAGCGCTGCTGCAAGGAGATATGCAGTCGCGATCCATGAGAGAGCGATAACATCCATATGGAACTCGGATGCAATCGTGGGGAGAGCGATGTTTACCGCTGCTCCGTCGAACGGAGTCAGGAATCCTGCGAGAACTGCTATGAGGAGAACAATTCCTTTCTCGGTCCGGGTAAATACCTGCGGCGGGTTTCGGGAGAGATCAGGGGACTCCGGTTCCGGGCTGCCGGTATCGGATTTCGCAGACCATGGAAGGGATACCATCTTTGTGATTTTGGTTTCTCCATAGGTATTAGTATTCCGTAATCAGGTTTTCAAAGACCCGTACGACCCGAAACCAACGTCAGGTAAGGTATCGATCTCCCCGTGGTTGAGGGAAACCCGATTATATCCATGATCAACAAATCGATGTGTATCGTTCTTGTAAGGGATATCCAGCAATTGTGGGGAACCTTAACAGTAATTGGGGGAGGTCCCGGGAACCGGGTATGAAAAATTACCCTTTTTAGTTCTGGTTAATTAATTTCAGTAATGGGATCTTTCCTATCATCCCCAGGCTCCCTACCCTTTCCTCCCGCCATAGAACATCCTTCGGGTACGAAAAACCGCTTCCCACCGCTCAAGGCTTTTCCGCAGAAGTCCCGACAAGTAGCCGGGCGGGTTTCATAGATAGTACAGCCCCACTTCTTTGTTCCGCTGGCATCAAGTTTCTCTTCGCGCAGGTGCCGACAGGGGGAATCGGCAAGGAAATAACCGCCTTCTTCCTTGAGCCCGCGCTCGCGGAGGTAATGCAACTGGTGGGGTTTGCACTGCCAGACAAGGATAATGGGGAGCCAGCGGCAACATTCGCCGCAACGGTTGCAGGTACCGGTTGCCGTGACAGGTTGTGGATTCATAGTAGTAGTTCATTGTACCGGGCTGGCACAAAAAGAGAAGGGATCAAACAATTTACCATGCAGTTTTTTATCATGTCCCCACATTTTCACTATTTTCACATCAGCGTAGAGAATTTCAGAACATGGATTTCACGCCGTGAAGGAGTCTTGGGTCAGAATGGTCACTGATAATGGACGGGCACTAGTTTTTTACCATGACAGTCCATTATGGAAGTATGCCTAATTATTCTCCCTTAGTACTCTGCTCAGTGTGTATCGCATTGGTGATCCTTGCATGCGTGGCTGCTGGCTGTTCTTCCAGCCAGACTCCGCCTGCACCCGCAGCAACAACATCATCACAGGCATCAACTGGGGGAGTAAATTCAATCACGATTAAAAATTTCGCGTTCGATCCTACCCCGCTGACGGTGAAGGCCGGTACGGTTGTAACGTGGGTAAACCAGGACGGGGCTCCGCATATTGTTGTTTCTGACACCGGTTCCCCAACAGCCTTCTCATCCGATTCGCTCTCAACCGGTGCATCCTACAAATTCACATTCACCCAGCCGGGAACGTACACATATCACTGTTCGATTCACCTGTCTATGAAAGGCACAATAATCGTGCAGTCATAGATCTTTCTTTTATCGAGAAAGGGGAGAGAGGGAATGAGGGTGTATCCCCCTCACCACGGGCCGATGTTCCCCATCAGGGTATCTGCATACGACCGGAGAGCCGGGTCTTCATCCTCATCCGCAACGAACTCCCTGAGTCCCCTAAGCGCACCGGTACTCCGTATTGCCGAAAGGGACACTACAGCCTGTTCGCGGGTAGCAGTCTGCTCGCTTCGATCCCTCAACCGCCCGATCAGTCCATCCACCGGGCGGCAACTCTTCAGATGACCGAGGGCCATTGTTGCAGAAAGTCGTATCTCCGGGTCCCTGTCGCTTAACAGATCCATGAGGGGACGGACTGCCCGAGGATCATCGCTTTTTCCAAGAGCTATGACTGCACGAAGTCTGCCTGCCGAATCCGTTTCGGACATGGCAGTATACACCAAATCATAGACTTCCCCTTTTTGAGGGAAGGAATTATACCATTCATCATCCTGTTTCTCAAGGCACAAATTCATATATCCCACCGAAATTATCCCAATGTTCACAAAACATTACCATTAACCTGCCAGATTACTAAAAAAGCAGGCTTTAACAGAGATAGAAAAGCGTCCGCTTACCATGAGCGGCCCGTACACGCGTCATATCGACGGTCCTGAAAGGAATGGACAGGTACATTGGAATAATGTAATACAATCCGATTATTAATATTTTATTCATACTTCCTGCAGTATTTGTCACTTACCTGATTTCCCTTATTTAAAAAAAATAATTGTTCTGGTTAGTCACTTATTGCAATTCTATCTGCGAAGTCATCGGCATCAGTTATTCAATGTGAAACTGGACATCCCTGTATTATATTCCGGGGCTTATTTTACAGCACAGAAAGAATAATCGAAATGTTTTAACTCTAACCGCAAGAAATCTCATGTAATGCTCCACATCCTGTATATCGATGACGAACCCGAACTTCTTGACTTAGGCAAGGCATATCTTGAGCAGGCCGGAGATTTTATTGTCGATATTGTTTCAACACCACACACAGGACTACAGGATCTGGAAAAGAAGAAGTACGATGCTGTTATCTGTGACTACCAGATGCCGGAAATAAACGGGATCACCCTGTTAAAGACACTCCGCTCCCGCGGCAGTACGATACCTTTTATTCTCTTTACCGGACGCGGCAGGGAAGAAGTCGTGATCCTGGCTCTGAATAACGGTGCGGATTTCTATCTCCAGAAAGGAGGGGAACCTGAAGCGCAGTTTGCAGAACTGGCCCACAAGATCAGGCAGGCTGTAGGGAAACGGAAAGCCGATGAGCTTCTCCGGGAGACAAATGTATTCCTCACCAACCTTATCACCTACGCTAGTGGCCCTATCGTAACCTGGGATATCAATTCAAGAATCACTCGGTTCAACCGGGCATTCGAGAAACTGACCGGTTTTTCTGAAGCCGAAGTAGTGGGGCAGGACTTTGACATCCTGTTTCCTGAAAAATCCCGTGCGGACTCTCTGGATCTCATTGTCCGGGCACTATTTGGAGAAAAGTGGGAATCGGTTGAAATTCCTGTGAGGACTGCAGATGGGGGAGTACGGACGGTGATATGGAATTCTGCAAATATTTATGCTCAGGACGGGACTTCGCTTGTCGCTACTGTTGCTCAGGGAACTGACATAACTGAGAGGAAAAAAGCAGAAGACAACGTGAAAACCGCGTACGAAGAACTGGCCGCAACCGAAGAGGAACTCCGCCAGCAGTACGAGCAGCTGGGTGGCCAGGAAAATGAACTCCGGAAAAGCCAGGAGCGACTCAGCAGTATTCTCCGTTCTATTCCAACCGGTATAGTACTCATCAAGAATCATATCATTCTTGAAGTAAATGAGCGTCTATGTGACATGACCGGTTATTCCCGTGACGAGCTTTTACAAAAAGACAGTCGTATTGTCTTTGAAAACGATGATAAATATGAAAAGTTAAATAAAAGTGAGGATACCGGAAATAATGGAAAATCCGGGACAATTACAGTAGAGACACAGTTAAGGAAAAAGGATAGAACGGTCCTTGCGATTATCCTTAAGTTGACCCCGCTTGAACCGGAGAATCTTTCTGAAGGAATGATGTATACTGCCCTTGACATTACTGATTGTATTCCTAATGATGATCTGCTTTTTGGCAAACCGGAAAATTAACCTCCACTCTGACATCGTTAAGGATGAAAAAGAGAAAATTTTTAAATGCGATTACGGGATGAATACCGGATTAGGCCGGTTCCTTTCAGGTAAGCTCATCGTAATCACCGGTATCAGGATCCGTGAGACGGTAGTAATGGGAAAATGTGCCCGTTTCAGACAGAGCATACTAAAGGGAATCTACCGGTTGCTAGAGAGCGGTAAATCCACCATCGTAACATAACCCGGAAACCCTTGGTAAAAAATCCAAAACGAACCCTGAACATCCTTAAGGGGTTTAAAGGATTTTTTATTTTAATTTCGGTAATAAATCCCAATCAGGAAATTGTTTTGATCTCGGTTGTAATTGTTTTTGCGAATTCGTCTCCGGCAAAAATCCTGAGTGGTTCATACAGGTCATTTGCAAGGATCGGGACGTTGGCCGCGATAATATTTTCAGGAACAATCCCGAGTTTCTTGCACTTTATCCGGAGAGCGGAACGAGCCAGTTCGCGTCCGATCTTCGGTTCCAGAATACTCATTATCCTGTCAGAGTATTCGGTCATTTCCTATCCTCCTTAAAAAGGTGCAGTAGTTTATATCCTGCAAGGGCAAAACAGGCTGCTTCTGCAATCATGGCAAGACTCTGGAGCCATTTTAAGGAGTACTCTTTCGTAAACCCGAACTGGGTCCCATCACCAAAATACCGGAATATTCCCGCAATCACTGCAAATAACGCAAAAAGGAGCAGTATATCAATAAATGTCCTGATCTTTTCAGTATAATACCTCCGGGTGTACAGATAGATTCCGAATACTGCCAAAAAAACCAACGGTATAACGATCTTGAGTGCGGGGTTTAAAGGACTGGTGTCATAATTGAACAGGTTATCCATCTATTTGTCCCCCGAAAGTCCAAAGGCATCTGCGATTTCTGAAAACTTTGTATAGACAAGATATGCAACCAGAACACAAATCAGGGCAAATAATAATGAGACGGTACTCTCCATCCACTTGTACTGGGTAAAGAAATCCCCAAGAAAACGGAAGATTGCAGCAATACATCCTGCAATGCCTCCCCACATGAGAATCGTAGCTATCTGTCCTAAGTTTCCCCCGTACTTTTTTGAGGCCTGATAGAAATACCAGGTTCCCAACCCGAACAGTCCGATAATAAAAAGCTTCATCAGCGGGTTTAAAAAACTGGTATTGTATGAAAAAATTTCTATAGGCACGGTAATCCCTATCGGTATTTCAGCATGCTTGCATATAAATGGGATCGATTAAGCCGTGATTCATTCTTATGGATTTTCTTTCTCAAGAAAAATCATGAATTTCTTATCAGTATACCTCAAAATTTTTTTAGTCCATTACGTGTTTGGGGATTTATGAAAATCTCCACAAGAATTGCTTCACTCTAGGCTCATCAATCCTGATATCATAAGCGGAGGTCAACTACTGATACAGTATTAGATAATCCGAAAAACTGGCCGTATAAATTGGCCAATTTACTTATGATACGGCTCACCACGGAGGATACGGAATGCCCGGTACACCTGTTCCACGAGAAGCAATCGGGCCATAGGGTGGGTGAACGTCATGCTGGAGAGGGAGAGGTGAATGTCGCTCCGAGCAAGTACATCCGGGGAGAGCCCAAGGTCTCCACCAATTAAAAATACCAGTTGATTCTGCCCGGAAAGTTCCCATTTGTGGAATGATCCAGCCAGCTCCTCGCTCGACCAGATCTGACCTTTCACATCAAGGGTGATGACAAAGGAACTTTCAGGAATTGCAGCAAGGATCCGTTCCCCTTCCTTCTCCTTTGCCACAGATTCAATTGCCGGTGATGCGGACAGGGAGCGTCTCTCCTCTGACAATTCAACAATATGCAGCTTCACGTACGGACGCAAACGTTTCTCGTACTCTGCAATGCCTTCCTGCAGGTATTTTTCCTTTATTTTTCCCACAGCTATGATCCGGATCTGCATGGTTTACCCTGCAAGAAAGTTAAACATTTGACCATACGGCACGCTAAAAGAATAAAAGGAAGCTGGGTGGAAGTAAGTTACCTATGGATTACTTTTGGACTCTTTTGGGTCGATTTTCTGGCGAGATAATACTTCAATGAGCACTTCTTTCATCATATTTTTCATGAGTTCCCGGCCCTCATCTGATGACATGTAGTCTTTGAACAGCTCTTTAAACTGTCCCATATCGTGGTGATTATCGACGAAGCTTAATAAAGCTTGCGTGATGCAATCCGAGACCGTGGAGAACTTCTTTTCCTCATACACGAGTTTATTGACCTTCTCGTAGATATTGGGGGGCATTTTATAGGATATTGCAACACGTTCCCCACGAGTCGCCGGTATTTTCTCTGCCATTCCCTAAAAACTAGGGCTAAATACTATAAATAGCCTGTTAATCGCCCGCAATAATTCATAAGTATCACCATTTTCTGTAGTGTATCCTTTAAGGCATACTTATGGAATACTTTTTATAGCGCGGGGGGCAATAAGAGATCATTCCGAGGTAGACATATGAATGAAGTAATCCTGTTGCTCTTGGCAGTTGTAGGGATTTTTTCAATTGCCTGTAGTGTCGCGCTCATCGCTCTTGGTAAAATAATCGACAATTTTCCCTTAGGTGATGAGGAAACCCGTACAAGGGGTATTTCAAGTCCGGTCGAATCTACTAAACTCGCTGTATTATTGTTCTGGATCCTTTTCGTTCCTGGTGCATGGGCAGTACTGCAGGAAGGGATAGTGACGCGAATTGTAGGAATTACCCTGCTGTTTTCGATCTGCCTGTTCATGTTTACCGGGCTTGTCTTTTCATTTGCCGTACTCAGCGCTATGAAAGGGCGGAAAAATGCATATGGAGACACCGTGCTTCGGATAGGTCAGCCAGTTCCCCAGCTAAGCCCTTCGACACCCGTAAGGGTAAAAGAGACCACGGTTCATCAAAGGCGGAGAGAGAACCCACTATCAAACGTAATGATAAATGCATTACTGAAAAAATAAAAGAGCGGGATCATCCGAAAATCTTTTTTGACTGCTCCAGTGCATCAACCGCAGGAAGCTTTTTCCCAGTAAGGAATTCGATACAGGCCCCGCCACCTGTAGAGATATGCGTGAAATCCTTCTCGATCCCAAGTTTTTCTATCACTACTGCGGTATGCCCACCACCGACTACAGAGAATTCAACCTTTGATGCCGCCCTGAGCAGTTCATAGGTACCAGTGGCAAAGTCCGCGTCTTCAAAGACGCCGGCAGGGCCGTTGAACACCACGGTTCCGGCCTTTTTGATCGCTTGGACAAGGGTTGCGACCGCGTCCATACCGAGGTCTAATACGGGTACATCATCCGGTATTCGATCTATCGTATACTCGACACGACGGTTATCTTGTCTAACAGCAACAGATTCGGGCATCACGACCCGGTCGCGATAACGGGCAAGAATCTCTTTTGCTTTTTCGATCTCCGGCTGGTATTTGAGCTGGGCGATTAGCTGCGTCGAGGGCTTGCCAATATTGTAACCCGCAGCGATCAAAAAGACATTGGCCACCACACCAATAACGATAACCTGATCGGCGATTCCATTGTCCAGCACATGCCTTGCTACATCAATGGAATCATCCACTTTGGTGCCGCCCAGCACCATGCAGACCGGGCGGGGGGCTCCGGAGAATACCTTTGAAAGAGTGGAGACTTCCTTTTCCATGAGAAGTCCCCCGGCTGAACGCATGACCAAGGGAAGGCCTACAACCGTGGGTTGCGAACGGTGGGCTGTACCAAACGCATCATTGACAAAGAGATCTGCCATTGTCGAGAGCTTCTTTACCAGATGCGTCTTTTTGGCGTCTTCTGGTTTTAAGGTCAGGTTCTCTTCTGCATTGAACCTCACATTTTCGAGCATCAGCACTTCGCCAACCTTCATCGCATGCACGGTTTCCCGTGCATGCCGACCGAAGATGCTGTCCACATAGGTAACCGGTTTCCCGAGCAGACTTTCAAGCTTCTCCGCATGGGCTTCAAGGGGGGTGAAATCTTTCTTTCCTGGCCTGCTCTGGTGGGTGACAATCACGACACGACTGCCAGAAAGAGCGCGAATAGTGGGAAGGTGTTCCCTGAAGCGCTTGTCATCCAGAATCAGATTGGAGGTGGGGTCGATAGGGGAGTTGAGATCGAGCCGGAGGAGGACTGTTTTTCCGTCGCACCCCAGTTCCCTGATGGTTCCAATCGGCATCATAACCTCTTAAAAAAATTATGCAGTATTCCGGGATTTGATCTTCTTCATCCGGAAGAGCTCTTCTCTTTCCATCTCATCAAGGCGCATCTTGATGAAATCACGGGCTGCAGTGAGTTCCGGTATAACCTTATACTCCAGTGCATTGACACGGCGTTTGGTCTTCTCGATCTCATCGAGCAGGCGTTTCATCGTTGTTTCAATCTCAGCACTTTCGATGATCGATTCTACCAGTTCCTCAAACGCTGATGCAGTTTCATCAATGACCGTTGATGTGCCAAGCACACCATATCCACGGTCAACAAGGCTTTTTCTGACCTTGGATGATTCGATCTGCGGAACGACCACACCCATGATATTCTTACTCTTCAAGGTAATCTGAGGTACTTCTTTAACCGAAAATGCTGCGGATTTTACACCGATAGCACCTTCTACCGTATTGGCCACCGCCATCATCTCGACAGCTTTTCCATATCTTCTCAGCAGATCACCCCGTGTGTCCTTTGCATTTGCCAGAATCTTGAAAAATTCAAGGATCAGTCCATCGCGCTTCATTTTAAGGATCTTATAGCCACGCTCCGATAACTGGATCTTCCTCTTTAAGTTGATCAGTTCGGAACGGGTTGGCTTGATATCGCGCAGGGCCATGGACTTTCTACTCCTTCTTTGCACCAGTGCGGAACTTCGGGTGGTACTTGTTGATCAGTTCACGGTCGATACGGGTCAGCTGCTCTACAGGCAGGGTAGCTAGGAGGTCCCAGGCAAGGTTTAAGGTATCCTCAATGCTGCGGTCCTCGTCATATCCCTGGCGGACAAACTTGTTCTCGAAGAGATCGGCGAACTCGAGGAGTAGCCGGTCACGTTCTGATAGTGCGTCCTTACCAACGATAGCAACGAGTCCACGGAGATCGTTACCTTCTGCGTACCCGGCGTACATCTGGTCAGAGACCTTCTTGTGGTCCTCACGGGTTTTTCCTTTCCCGATACCGAGATTCATCAGACGGGAGAGTGACGGAAGTACGTTGATAGGGGGGTAGATACCCTTACGGTGAAGATCACGGTTGACCACGATCTGACCTTCGGTAATATAACCGGTCAGGTCGGCAATCGGGTGAGTGATATCATCACCTGGCATGGTCAGGATTGGGATCTGGGTGACAGAGCCCTTCTGGCCCTTGATCATACCAGCACGCTCATAGAGATTGGCGAGATCCGTGTACATGTATCCCGGGTAGCCACGGCGACCGGGCACTTCTTCACGGGCTGCACCGATCTGACGGAGCGCTTCACAATAGTTGGTCATATCCGTAAGGATGACAAGCACATGCATACCGAGCTCGAATGCAAGATATTCGGCAGTGGTGAGGGCAAGCCGCGGGGTGATGATACGCTCCACAGCCGGGTCATCCGCAAGGTTGAGGAACACGACCGCTCGTTCCAGCGCTCCAGTGCGCTCGAAATCCTGCATGAAGTAGTTCGCTTCTTCCTTCGTGATACCCATCGCAGCGAAGACCACCGCAAAGTTCTCGGTTGAGCCGGGCACCTTTGCCTGACGGGCGATCTGCAGCGCAACATTGTTGTGCGGGAGACCTGCACCCGAGAAGATCGGGAGCTTCTGGCCACGGACAAGAGTGTTGGTCCCGTCGATCGTAGAGATACCGGTCTGGATGAAATCCGCCGGCATGCCCCGGGCGTACGGATTGATAGCAGCACCGTTGATGTCCAGACGCTTTTCCGGGACAATATCCGGGCCACCATCGATGGGTTTACCGCCACCGGACAGGATACGTCCGAGCATATCCCTGCCCACGGGCATCTTAATGGTTTCGCCCGTGAACCGGACACCGCTGTCTCTTCCGATACCAGCGGTGGTCTCGAAGATCTGGACAACGACGAGTTCGTCGCTCGTGTCGAGCACCTGGCCGCGCTTGGTTGTGCCATCGGCAAG
>CAXXWP010000001.1:0-1730 GCA_963676675.2 uncultured Methanoregula sp.
TGCACTTTCATCACTTTTTAATAAACAGGGAACGGTTCTAGAATTGGGCTCGGGATCCGGAACAATTACCCGGTGGTTTGGGGAGAATTTTTGCTGCGGTAGATGCTTTTGAAGGGAATGTATCCCGAGCTAGAGTTACGCGGTTGCGATGTAAAGACCAGAAAAATGTTACGGTTTATTGCGGGGATGTAACGAAAACACAATTTGATAAAAAAATATAATATTATCTCATTAATCGGGATACTAGAGTATATACCCCCTCTATAATCCGGAGATTAATGATCCAAAGAAAAAATCTGTCGAAGTACTATTCAAATTTATTAAATAACTTAGAAGAGGATGGATTTTTAATTATTGCGATAGAGAACAAATTTGGTGCAAAATATTTTTTCAGGGTGCAAAGAGGACCACACGTCTCGAGAGTTTGATAGTATTGTTGGATATCCAGGAAAATCTGCGGTCACATTCAGTCGAAATGAATTGAATGAGATATTACAGAGTTCTGGGTACACTAATATCCAATTTTATCATGCATTTCCAGATTATAAGTATACAGAGACACTTTTTATTGAGAATGAATGAACTTTTAAATTTTATATCCCTACAATTGGATACGGACTTCCTTTTGAAGATTATTGGGGAGAACGACAATACCTATTTCCGGAACAATTGTTTTTAAAAGAAATCACCGATGCTAAGTTATTGTGGCATTTTTCGAATTCATTTATTGTATTGGCATCAAAGTCAAAAAAGACCAATTTATGCGTTGACTGGCTGATAAAAAAATTTCACAACTTCGAGAAACTATTCTCCTAATATGCATCATGACATAACCTTGAATAAATCTATAAATAATTCATTGAAAAACCGGTGAGTATTATGTATCTCGCAGACCGATCAATGCCGGGAAATTGGAAAATTGTTTTCACGATTTTAATGTTATTCTTGAAAAAAAATCCATATATTCCTTGGTGAATTGTTGTCACTGTCCTGTCGAACGGGCACTTCTATCGCAATCTCAGGAATCTGCATTAAAGATAATTTTAATCAGAATGAAAGAAGAAATCTTAAAAAATTTCGGGACTCCTGAGCATTGACCTTATGGGATATCAACTCGTAAAAGGAGATGCGATAGAATACTTATTTTCAAATATTATTGTTACGCCATCTGGTGAATTTGTTCTCATTGATCAAAAAATGGAAAGGTACAGTGGGATTAATTCCCATTGATTTTAATTTTGTTTAGAAATTTGTATCATATTTTTTTATTATATAAACCCCATTCTTAAAAAAATAAAAATAAATACAGTTTCATTTTTTCACTGATGGAATCAATATTTCCAAATTATTCTAAAATGCGATTAATGGAAATTTTTAAAGAGAGAAGAGCAAATTCATAATCTGTCCCCTCGTTAAAACAGTTCATCTCGATATGGGAAAGCCCCCCTATTATTTTTCATATTTTGACATATCCGAGTATGCAAAAAAAATATGATAAATTCAGATATGCTCAAAAAACGTCGAACTCACGAAATTGCTGCAAGAGTCAGAGGCTGATCGGGGTGCACGAATGGACCAGATCAATGCCCTCACGAAGATGTTTGAAGGACTCGGAGGCTGATCGTAGTGCACGATTGGAACAGATCCATGAACTCACGAAATTGGTGAATGAACCTCTGACACTTCCGCATTAAACGGATAATTATCCGTAAATTAATCAAGTAGAGTAA